>NZ_BMMX01000220.1 GCF_014646155.1 Mangrovihabitans endophyticus | reverse complement strand
TCCCGGAATTCTTTGCCATGGACCAGGACTATGAGCGAAGGCTCCTGCGGCAGATCATCATCCAGAATGAGAACACAGTGCCCTGTGTTTCAGAGATGCGGAGAACCCTGACACCAGCCAACTCCCCAGTGTCTTCACCCAGCAAGCATGGTGACCGCTTCATCCCCTCGCGGGCCGGGGCCAACTGGAGCGTGAACTTCCACAGGATCAATGAAAATGAGAAGTCCCCCAGCCAGAACCGCAAAGCCAAGGACGCCACCTCGGACAATGGCAAAGACGGCCTGGCCTACTCCGCACTGCTGAAGAACGAGCTGCTGGGTGCC
>NZ_BMMX01000219.1 GCF_014646155.1 Mangrovihabitans endophyticus | reverse complement strand
GAAACGCTTTCTAATGAGTTAAAAGCGTTATTAGAAAAAGAATTGTAAGGAGGAATCGTGTGCGATTATGATGAACCGCTTTATTTGATAAGCGTTGTGGCTAAAATCTTAGGCGTGCACCCTCAAACCTTGCGCCAATATGAAAAAGAGGGTTTGATAGAGCCTAGCAGGACTGATGGGAAAATGCGCTTGTATTCCCAACGAGATATGGATAAAATCAAAACGATTTTACGCCTTACAAGGGATATGGGGGTTAATTTAGCGGGCGTGGATATTATTTTGCGTTTAAAAGAAAAGCTTGATGAATTAGACAATCTCAATAAAGAATTGCAAGACGCTCTGCACAAACACTCTAAAAACACCAAAACCCCAACGAAAAATTTAAACACCCCTACCAATTTTTATGAATTGATTTTATTTAAAAAATGAGCCTGACTTCGCTTTTAAACCCAAAAAGCCTAGAAGATTTTTTAGGCCAAGAGCATCTAATAGGCAAAGAC
>NZ_BMMX01000218.1 GCF_014646155.1 Mangrovihabitans endophyticus | reverse complement strand
CCTTGATTTGACTCTTGCTCACATGCAAAGAGATTTTAATATAGCCTTTGATAAAAGCGTATCGCTCCACGCTCTCATAGAGTTTTTGACCCAGCCCTTGGGATTGATAAGCGCTATCTATGTGGAATTTACACAGCTCTGCTTCTGTTTTGTTGATAGGATCAAGCCCGCAGATCCCAATGAGCTTTTTATCCTTTCTCATTCCAAAAAATTCCCCGCCACGCTCGCGCAATTTTCGAACGAACCCGCTAATGCTAGGCAAAAGATCCAAGCGTTGGATAAACCCTAAAGGGTTATCAGTAATGCGCTCAGCATAAAATTCTTCCAATTCAGTAGGGTATTTGGGCGAAAAAACTTTGATGGTCATGATTAACTTTTTAAAACCCTTTTTGATTGTCCCACAAGCGGATATGGAGCCTGTCGCTAAGATTAAAACCATGCTCTAGGGCTAGGGGGGCTAGGGTTTTGAGATTTTTGTCTAATTCCTTATTCGTTGCGCCT
>NZ_BMMX01000217.1 GCF_014646155.1 Mangrovihabitans endophyticus | reverse complement strand
GCTTTGTAAGGCTAGATTTTCTAAAACCTGCCCGCTCTCTGCTTCAAAACTAATCGTTCCTGTTAAATCCAAACTGAACGCTACTATATCAAACAAACGCCCTATGGAATTGGTAGCAACGCTTTGAATTTCTCTGTCATGCATTTGCTGAAAAATTTCTAATTCGTCTTCTTTAAAATGTTTTTGAACGCGCTTTAAAAGAATGTTGAGTTGGTGTTTTAAAGCGATTTCTAAAACCAGGCGTTTAGGCTCTTTGATCGCTTTTTCCCCCCCTAAAAGCAGAAATTCTTCAAACCTAGCGATTTCTTCAATGCGTTCAAAATCCCCCACAAAACACTCCGCCCCATAAATCTTATTTTCATAAGCCCCACTCCCATCCCAGATGATACCTATAAAGGGGTCGTTTAAATGCGGGTCTTGTAGTAATGCGTCTAAAACGCTCGCTAAAAAGTGGGCATGGTGGTGCTGGACTTGCAACAAGGGCGTATTAAAATCACAAGCC
>NZ_BMMX01000216.1 GCF_014646155.1 Mangrovihabitans endophyticus | reverse complement strand
GATCACGCCTCGATACTTTTTTAAGGCTGAACTCAAGGCTAAATACATGGTAGAGTTCTTGCCCATTTCGCTCGTTTCTATGTCTAAATCCACGCTGTTGCCATCATTTTTAGCCAAATGCCCGTCTCTAAAAAAAAAGGCTTGCCCCATCTTTAGCGCTATTTTCAAAGTCTAAATGCCTAGGGTTAGTGTGGGCTAAAGGCAAAACTTTACTAGATTGGTTTTCAAAAATTTCTGCTTTTTTCTTCGCTAAAACGCTTTCAAAATCCAAATCCTTTGGCCTGTAAAAGGGAGTATCCACATTAGCGATGTTAGAAGCGATCATATCTTGCCTTAAGGCCCTATAATCTAGCGCTTTATAAGCCAATCCAAACGCTTTAGAAAAATCCATCAAAACCCCTTTTTTAAACCCTTACCAATTTATAGCATGCAAAAAGCATTCCAAAACCGGATCGCTTTCTTTATCAAAGAATGCGATCAATTTCAAAGTACACTTAAGCTT
>NZ_BMMX01000215.1 GCF_014646155.1 Mangrovihabitans endophyticus | reverse complement strand
AGTTAGAGAAATTGGTATGCCCATAATCAAAAAAGCCATAATAGCGCAACCCAAACCACCTTTTTTTACCGATAAAATGCTTATAGCCTGTCATCACGCCTAGCCCATACATCGGCTGGTTACGGCCAGGAATGTTTTTATTGGTGCTAAGCATGGTGCGAGAAGTCCAATTAACCACGCAGTTAGCTTTAGTATAGCCTGGCGTTCCTGGCGTCCCTGAAGCTGGCTGACAGCCACAGGTCTGCCCGTCAGGAACTTTGCCATCATCATTAGCCGAAACATCTCCAAAAGGCACTTGAAACAACTCGCCGTTTTTATAAGCGTTTGTCTTTTGATCAGCCCTACCCACTTCCAAGCTAATCCCCACAAACGCGCCATTCTTTTCATGGGCATTTAAGGGGTTTGTCAGCCATAACGAACTCAAAAGAGCACCTAAAATTACCGAACCTTTTTTAGAAATATCTAAAGATTGAGCTATCAAAACAGATTCCTTACGATTAAAAT
>NZ_BMMX01000214.1 GCF_014646155.1 Mangrovihabitans endophyticus | reverse complement strand
TGTCATTGAATGATCCTTATTTTATAGGTGGTAACTATCCCTTATTATATCTAATAGCGTTAAAAAATGTAAATTTTAAACAATAGCCCCCTTGAATTGCATTTTTTCTCAATTTAGGTTTTGTTTATAAGAAAAATTATTTCAAATGTAGTAAAATTAGGGCAGTGTTTTTGCGTCAAGCGATTCAGGTTGATTTTAGAGTTTTTAGGAGCAGTTTTTATGCAACAAGAAGAGATTATAGAGGGTTATTATGGTGCTAGCAAAGGGCTTAAAAAGAGCGGTATTTATGCTAAGCTGGATTTTTTACAGAGTGCTACGGGCTTGATTTTAGCGCTCTTTATGATAGCGCACATGTTTTTGGTCTCAAGTATCTTGATTAGCGATGAAGCCATGTATAAAGTGGCGAAATTTTTTGAAGGGAGCTTGTTTTTAAAAGCAGGCGAGCCGGCTATTGTGAGCGTGGTTGCAGCAGGGATTATTCTTATTTTAGTCGCGCATGCTTTTTTG
>NZ_BMMX01000213.1 GCF_014646155.1 Mangrovihabitans endophyticus | reverse complement strand
CCGCTATATCCACCATATCCATTGCCCGTCAAAATTCATTGTAGAAGAATTAGAAAAATACAACTATGGAGGGAAAAAATACGCTATTTCTAACGGCTTTGATCCCATGTTTAGATTTGAACACCCGCAAAAAAGCCTTTTTGACACCACACCCTTTAAAATCGCTATGGTAGGGCGCTATTCTAATGAAAAAAATCAAAGCGTTTTAATCCAAGCGGTTGCTTTAAGCAAATACAAACAAGATATTGTATTGTTGCTCAAAGGCAAAGGGCCTGATGAGAAAAAAATCAAACTTTTAGCCCAAAAACTAGGCGTAAAAACGGAATTTGGGTTTGTCAATTCCAATGAATTGTTAGAGATTTTAAAAACTTGCACCCTTTATGCGCACACGGCCAATGTGGAAAGCGAAGCGATTGCGTGTTTAGAGGCTATTAGCGTGGGGATTGTGCCTATTATCGCCAATAGCCCTTTAAGCGCGACCAGGCAATTTGCACTAGATGAACGATC
>NZ_BMMX01000212.1 GCF_014646155.1 Mangrovihabitans endophyticus | reverse complement strand
AGGCGTAAAGTGGCAACCACAATGCATGCCGGTATGGTTACCCTATAAGCCGGCCCTGCAATATCAATCGCTGTCCATACGCCTGTAATGATCCAGCCAACAGGGCCTGTTAAAAAGCTCAGAGTCCTTGTAAGCACTTGATTGCCCGCAAGCGATAAACCACGCCCTAGAATGGTTTTTGCGACCGCATTCGCAACAATGACAGCCAATTGATAAGATTTAAAGCCCCCCATTTTAAACAGCGTTAAAGTCGCCGCGCTTAAGGCTTGTCTGTTTAAATTGTCCGTGTTTTTTATGGACAATTCATCGCACATTTCTTTCACTTCTTCATCGTCCATTTCTTCCAAACTTCTTTCTAAGATTTTAGAAAGCATGTTTTGTTCAATTAAAGTCGTTTCGGTTTTCTTGTTGTAATTGACCTTTAATTTATCGCACACATCGCATAGGATCTCTTTGTATAAGACTCCTTCGCCTTTAATGAAGCTCGCAAAACTATTGCTCCCATAGTA
>NZ_BMMX01000211.1 GCF_014646155.1 Mangrovihabitans endophyticus | reverse complement strand
AAAGATTTCATTAAATATGTAGAACAAAATTGCAAAGAAAATCATGGTCAATTCTTTGTTGAAAAAGGAGGAGTTAAGGCTGGCATTGATGGCATTACTATAGAAGTAGAAGCTGAATGCAAAACCCCTAAACCTGCAAAAACCAATCAAACCCCTATCCAGCCAAAACACCTTCCAAACTCCAAGCAACCCCACTCTCAAAGAGGATCAAAAGCACAAGAGCTTATAGCTTATTTGCAAAAAGAATTAGAATCTCTGCCCTATTCGCAAAAAGCTATCGCTAAACAAGTGAATTTTTATAAACCAAGTTCTATCGCTTATTTAGAACTAGACCCTAGAGATTTTAAGGTTACAGAAGAATGGCAAAAAGAAAATCTAAAAATACGCTCTAAAGCTCAAGCTAAAATGCTTAAAATGAGAAAACTACAAGCCCACCTTTCAACCTCTCAAAGCCTTTTGTTCGTTCAAAAAATATTTGCTGATATTAGTAAAGAAATAGAAGCAGCGGCTA
>NZ_BMMX01000210.1 GCF_014646155.1 Mangrovihabitans endophyticus | reverse complement strand
CCCCCCATTGTGCGATTGAAAACGGCAAGATTTTTGGCTTGCAATTCCACCCAGAAGTCATTCAAAGCGAAGAAGGGGGTAAGATTTTAGAAAATTTTGCCCTTTTAGTTTGCGGCTGTGAAAAAACTTGGGGGATGCAGCATTTCGCTCAAAGAGAAATGGCACGCTTGAAAGAAAAAATTGCTAACGCTAAGGTTTTGTGCGCGGTGAGTGGGGGCGTGGATTCTACGGTGGTCGCTACGCTATTACACAGAGCTATTAAGGATAATTTGATCGCTGTTTTTGTGGATCATGGCTTGTTGCGTAAAAATGAAAAAGAAAGGGTGCAAGCGATGTTTAAAGACTTGCAAATCCCTTTAAACACGATAGACGCTAAAGAAATCTTTTTGTCTAAATTAAAGGGCGTGAGCGAGCCTGAATTGAAGCGAAAAATCATCGGCGAAACCTTTATTGAAGTGTTTGAAAAAGAAGCCAAGAAGCACTATTTAAAAGGCAAAATTGAGTTTTTAGCCCA
>NZ_BMMX01000209.1 GCF_014646155.1 Mangrovihabitans endophyticus | reverse complement strand
AATTCGAATCTTCTGGTGAGGTTCAAGTACCTGATTGAATACATAGTCGGTCGAGAAGAAAAAGATGCCCGAGCCAACTACGAACAGAATTACATAGAAATAAGCTCTCAGTCGTTCACGCAGATAGAAGAAAGCCAGTGTCAGTACTATACCTCCACAAAGGGCTAACTGGAGATGACATACATTAAACGGAATTACATAGTTGGAAAACAGGGCTCCTAATAACGTTCCTCCGCCTCCGATACCGAAAATGTAGGCTGCAAGTTTGGGCGACTGACGCTGACAATATTTTCCCACCAGAAAGGAAGAAAGCAGAATGACCAGCGTCAACACGGAGAATTCTCCCCATGATGTCATTTCATCAGGCATAATTTCTGCACTGAATTTTAGGCCGACAATAAAAAATACCACAGCGCAGATTCCGGAAAATAGAACCGTTCCGGTCATCCCTTCTCTGTAGAGCATTAAAAAAAAGGATAGGTACACCAGGGCAGAACCTGTTTCTTTCTGGAGTAT
>NZ_BMMX01000208.1 GCF_014646155.1 Mangrovihabitans endophyticus | reverse complement strand
TTCAAAAAGATCGCGCACTTCTTTAATGGGGGCGTTTTGAGTGTAACGCACTTGCGCCAAACTCCCCCCCGCAAAATCAATCCCTAAAGAAAACCCTTTGAAAAACAAAAGCCCCAACGCTAAAAGTGCTAAGATCGCTGAAACAACCACCCCATAATTGGAATAACGCATGAAGCTTAAGATTCTAGTTTGTTTGAATAATTCCATAAAATTCTCCTAAGCTCTTTTATTCACGCCAAACCAAAAATAAAGGCTTTTTGTTTGGGTGAGTTTAGGTAAAAGGGCTTGATAAATCCCTTGCGTGCCTACAATAGCGGTGATAATAGAGGCTAAAATCCCAATGCCTGTGGTTAGGGCAAAGCCTTTAATCGCTCCTGTGCCATAAGCGTATAATAACACTGAAGCGATCAAGGAAGTAATATTAGAATCAAAAATCGCCCGGCTCGCATTGATATAGCCTAAATGGATCGCCTTAGCGATGCCCTCATTCTCTCTTAAAACCTCTCTAATGCGCTCGTTG
>NZ_BMMX01000207.1 GCF_014646155.1 Mangrovihabitans endophyticus | reverse complement strand
GCCAATTTATACGGTGCTTCTTTCCCCTTTTCTTTTGAAAGAAAAATTAAAAAGAAGTGCGTTAATTTCTGCATGCATCGGGATAGTGGGGGTGGTGTTGATTTCAGATCCTAGCGTAGAAAATGTGGGGCCGGTTGAAATTTTTATGGGCCTATTGAGCGGGATCTTTGTGTCTTTAGCGTATATCACTTTAAGGGATTTGAGGGAATATTACGACAAGCAAGCCGTGATTTTAGCGTTCGCCTTTGGCATGAGCCTTCTTGGATTAGTGGGCATGTTCATTGATATTCCTTTTTTATCCACAGGCGTTCATATTCCTAGAAAAGAAGACATTTTGTGGATTTCTTTAATAGGGGTTAGCGGGACTTTGGGGCAGTATTTCTTAACTTATGCTTACATGAACGCGCCTGCTGGGATCATTGCCCCGATTGAATACACCCGCATTGTTTGGGGGCTGTTGTTTGGGCTGTATTTGGGCGATAAATTTTTGGATCTTAAAAGCTCTTTGGGGGTGGCTTTGAT
>NZ_BMMX01000206.1 GCF_014646155.1 Mangrovihabitans endophyticus | reverse complement strand
CGCAAAAAAGAGCATGAATTGGGGCAATTTGAGTTGATGAGCGCTTTAAGGAAAGAATTAAAAAGCATGCCTGAAGCTAAAGGTTTAGAGAACATTAATCTTTCTGAAGTCTCTCTTATAGGGGGCGGTGGGGATAGTTCGCCCTTCCAAACCTTTGTGTTTTCCCATTCTCAAGAAGCGGTGGATAAAAGCGTGGCGAATTTGAAAAAATTCTTATTGGAAAGCCCTGAATTAAAAGGCAAGATTGAAGGCTATCATACAAGCACGAGCGAATCGCAACCGCAACTGCAACTAAAGATCTTAAGACAAAACGCCAACAAATACGGCGTGAGCGCTCAAACTATTGGATCAGTGGTGAGCTCTGCTTTCTCTGGGACTTCTCAAGCGAGCGTGTTCAAAGAAGATGGTAAAGAATACGACATGATTATTAGAGTGCCTGATAACAAGCGCGTTTCTGTAGAAGACATCAAACGCTTGCAAGTGCGTAATAAATACGATAAATTGATGTTTTTAGACGCTTTAG
>NZ_BMMX01000205.1 GCF_014646155.1 Mangrovihabitans endophyticus | reverse complement strand
CGAAAAGGGTTACAAACAGAAACTAAAATCATATAATAACCTATAAAATTCTATAATTTTTGTATAGGTTATTAAGTTTTGTGTTATACTGCTTGCATGAATAAAAGAATGCTATCAATCGGTCAAGCGAGTAAGCTTTTGGGTGTAACTATCCAAACCTTACGCAATTGGGATAAAAAAGATTTGTTAAAACCTGATGAACTCACTAAAGGCGGTGAAAGGCGTTACAAGTTAGAAAGTTTAAGGCGTATCAATAGAAGCGTAGTCTTTAATCAAGATGAATTAAAAACAATAGCTTATGCTAGAGTAAGCTCGCATGACCAACAAGAGGATTTAATCAGACAAGTTCAAGTTTTAGAGCTTTATTGCGCTAGATGTGGCTTTAACTATGAAGTGATACAAGATTTAGGGAGTGGCATGAACTACTATAAAAAAGGCTTAACCAAGCTTTTAAACTTAATCTTAGACAATCAAGTCAAACGCCTTGTATTAACGCATAAAGACAGATTATTACGCTTTGGAGC
>NZ_BMMX01000204.1 GCF_014646155.1 Mangrovihabitans endophyticus | reverse complement strand
ACGGAGGGCATGATACACCACTCTGACCGCGGCGTGCAGTATGCCTCGAAGCAGTACACGGACCTGCTGCTTTCACAAGGCATCAGAATCAGCATGACCCAGACGGGAGACCCGCTTCACAATGCCCTGGCCGAGAGGATGAACAACACCCTGAAGAACGGATGGCTCTTCAATGAAGGTGATATGGACTTCAGACAGGCAGAGGAAGCCGTCAGTAAATCCGTTGCGATGTACAACAATGCCAGACCGCACAAGGCACTGGGAATGAAGACCCCTATGGAGATTTTCTCAGGCAGAGGAGGAAACCCTCTTATGGAATATCGGTATAATTGAATGATGTGCTCGTCGGGACGGGTGCTCCCGCCCCTTGCCGCACGGCGCTCCCCGAGCGATGAGTTTTTAGGGAGAAAATATACGGATATTGAGTTTTTGTTGTAGTTTTGCAGAACTGACAACCTTTTTAGGAATATAATGTTTAACCTGTCAACTTTGTCAGGAATTAATCTTCAAACTGACAACTATTTTC
>NZ_BMMX01000203.1 GCF_014646155.1 Mangrovihabitans endophyticus | reverse complement strand
ATTAGGCGAATACAAACAAAATCGTAAAGACGCCCCTAAAGAGATGCTTTTACAAATCCCTATCGCCTTAGAATGGTTGCAAAAAATGGGTTTTACTTGCGTGGAGGTGAGCGGGTTTGAAGCTGATGATGTCATCGCAAGCCTGGCCACGCTAAGCCCTTATAAAACCCGCATTTATTCTAAAGATAAGGATTTTAACCAGCTTTTGAGCGATAAAATCGCGCTTTTTGATGGCAAAACGGAGTTTTTGGCGAAAGATTGCGTGGAAAAATACGGGATTTTGCCGAGTCAATTCACGGATTATCAGGGCATTGTGGGGGATAGCAGCGATAATTACAAGGGGATTAAAGGCATTGGGAGCAAGAACGCCAAGGAATTGTTACAGCGATTAGGGAGTTTGGAAAAAATCTATGAAAATTTAGACTTGGCGAAAAATTTACTCAGTCCTAAAATGTATCAAGCCCTTATACAAGACAAAGAGAGCGCGTTTTTAAGCAAAGAATTAGCCACTTTAGAAAGAGGATGC
>NZ_BMMX01000202.1 GCF_014646155.1 Mangrovihabitans endophyticus | reverse complement strand
GATGCACACGTGGTTTGAATGTAAAATCCGTTATGAAAAGACAATGGATAACGGAATGAACAAGAAAGTAACAGAACCCTATCTGGTTGACGCGCTCAGCTTCACGGAAGCGGAAGCACGCATCATTGAAGAAATGACACCCTTTATTTCCGGTGAGTTTACAGTTTCCGACATTAAACGTGCCAACTATAGCGAGCTCTTTCCCTGTGAGGAAGACAGTGCCGACCGCTGGTTCAAGTGCAAGCTGTATTTCATTACCTCAGATGAAAAAAGTGGAGCAGAAAAAAAGACGGCTACCAACGTACTGGTACAAGCAGCCGACTTGCGTGATGCAGTAAATAAACTGGATGAGGGTATGAAAGGCACAATGGCCGACTACCAAATTGCATCGGTAGCGGAAACTGCCATTATGGACGTCTATCCATATGCCGCAGATGAGTCCATTACGGATACCATCAGTGAAAATGCCAATTCGCCTGTTGTACGAAATTTCATACAATCTCTCCCCGAAGGTTGCAGGACAACGA
>NZ_BMMX01000201.1 GCF_014646155.1 Mangrovihabitans endophyticus | reverse complement strand
TCATAATCCACACGAACGATTGATTCTTGCACTATCTTAATCCTTCTATTTAAAGCTTGCTTGGTTTAAGCATTTTAAAATACCCCCTTAAAGGAGCGTCATACCCCTCTAAAGTTTTAGAGTGATCCGTTTTATCCAAAAAATCTTCCAAATGGAAACCCTTTGTTTTGGTTATAGGGGTGATTGTCATTGTGTTGACGGTCGTTATCATTCAAAACAGCTCTTCTTTAAAAGAAGAAAGAGAGCGAGAAAGCGCTATTAAATCCGGCACTAAAAAGAGTTCTTTCGATGACGCTAATCTTGCAGAAGAAAACAAGCCAGAGCCAACGCCTAAACTAGAAGAAAAACCAAAAGAACAAGACAAGCAAGAAAAAGAAGCGATCAAAGAATATCCTAATACCATTTATATTATCCCTAAACGAGAGATTTGGGTGGAAGTGATTGATTTAGATGAGAAAAAAAATTCTTTTCAAAAGGTTTTTAAAAAGAGTTATTCTTTAGAAACCAAAAACCACCGCTTGTTGTTGC
>NZ_BMMX01000200.1 GCF_014646155.1 Mangrovihabitans endophyticus | reverse complement strand
CTAGCGCTTTTTGGATTGATGACTTGAAAAGTGGGTTTGGGGCTAGGGATGTAAATATCGCCATTAGGGGCGGTTTCTCGTTGCACTAAATAGGGGGTAGTCAATTTGCCTTCATTAGAAAACACCGCATAAGCCCTTAAAAGCTGCAAAAAAGTCGCGTTCAGTCCATAGCCATAAGAGACACTGCCCTTTAACACTTCACGCTTGAAAGCGGACAAAGGAGGGATCTTTCCTGTGGCTTCTAGGGATAAATCAATGCCCGTTTTTTGAGAAAATCCATAGCCTAAAAGCCCGTTATAGAAATCCTCCGGGTTGAGATTTTTGCTGATTTTTATCATGCCCACATTGCTAGATTGGATTAAAATGTCTTCAATAACGGCTTTTTTACTAGGAATAAAGTCGTCTTTAATGGTGTATTTTCCTAATTGGTAATAGCCATGGTTTAAATCAATGCGTTCTTTGGGGTTGATTAAATTCTTGTCTAACAGCAAGGAATAAACAATGGGTTTAATCGTGCTGCCTGGTTCA
>NZ_BMMX01000199.1 GCF_014646155.1 Mangrovihabitans endophyticus | reverse complement strand
AGTTTATAAAGAAACCCAAGCGAGCGCGATCAAACTAGAAGGAGGGAAAGAAAAAGCGAAACTGGTTAAAACGCTCACTGATGAGGGTGTTATTGTGGTAGGACATATCGGCTTAATGCCCCAATTCGTGCGTCTTGATGGAGGTTATAAGATTAAGGGCAAAAACGAAGAGCAACAAAAAAAGCTTTTAGAAGACGCCTTGAGTTTAGAAGAAGCCGGGGCGGGTTTGTTGGTTTTAGAGGGTATAACCACCCCTATCGCTCAAAAAATCACTCAAACAATCAAAATCCCCACGATCGGCATAGGGAGCGGTAAAGATTGCGACGGGCAGATTTTAGTGTGGAGCGATATGTTAGGCTTTTTTGATAGTTTTAAGCCTAAATTCGTGCGAGAATACCTTAAGGGGAAAGAATTGGTTCAAAACGCTATCAAGCAATACGCTGATGATGTGAAAAAGGGAAACTTCCCTAACGAGCTAGAAAGTTATCATTAAATGAAAGAACGGATAGTCAATTTAGAAACTTTGGATT
>NZ_BMMX01000198.1 GCF_014646155.1 Mangrovihabitans endophyticus | reverse complement strand
ATCATTAAAACAAAGCCTGGCGTGAGCCTGGTGTCAAGCGTGTTTTTAATGTGTTTAGACACTCAAGTGTTAGTCTTTGGGGATTGCGCGATTATCCCTAACCCTAGCCCTAAAGAATTGGCTGAAATCGCTATCACTTCCGCGCAAAGCGCTAAACAATTCAATATCGCGCCTAAAGTGGCCCTACTCTCTTATGCGACAGGCGATTCCGCGCAAGGCGAAATGATAGACAAAATCAACGAAGCTAGAGAGATCGCTCAGCGTTTAGATCCGCAATTAGAAATTGATGGCCCTTTGCAATTTGACGCTTCCATTGATAAAAGCGTAGCGAAGAAAAAAATGCCTAACAGCCAAGTGGCCGGGCAAGCTAGCGTTTTTATTTTCCCGGATTTAAACGCTGGGAATATCGCTTATAAAGCGGTGCAACGAAGCGCTAAAGTCGTGGCGATAGGGCCCATCTTACAAGGTTTGAACAAGCCCATTAATGATTTGAGTAGGGGGTGCTTTAGTGGAAGATATTATTAACACCGTT
>NZ_BMMX01000197.1 GCF_014646155.1 Mangrovihabitans endophyticus | reverse complement strand
AAACATAATGATGGTGATCGTAGGAAAAATTTGAAAAGTCATGAGTTTAAAAAGAGCTGTTCCTAAATCATTAGCATTAATTCTAATAACATCCACCAACAACCCAATAAAAGCAAAAATTACGCAATAAGTCGCTAAAACCGCGTTCGTTTTGAGTCTGTTTTGTGCGATAATTTTTTCAAAATTCGTCATTATTTTCTCCTTTCTCATGCTTGATTTCTTTGAGCAACGCGCTCGCATAACTCCCTTTAGGCAAGTAAAATCCCAATTCAAATTGCGCTTTTTCTTTCACATATTGAGAAGTTATATTTTCTACAAACACCCAAAAAAACCGCCTGGAGCCTAGCGTTTTAGCATGGCTATTTAAAAGGTTATGCTGGAATTCTTTTTCAATTTCTAAACTCAAATTTTTTGCATAAAGAGCCTTTTTGCCGTCTAGTAACCCCGTAGGCACAGCTTCTTTTTTCAAAAACCTTTCGCTCTCTTTTTCTAATTCTAAAGCGTCAAAAAACTTCCCATAAGGGTAATGGCACATC
>NZ_BMMX01000196.1 GCF_014646155.1 Mangrovihabitans endophyticus | reverse complement strand
GTTACATGGCTTGTTGCCCTTTTCATGAAGAAAGGAGCGCGAGTTTTAGCGTCAATCAAATTAAAGGGTTTTATCATTGCTTTGGGTGTGGAGCGAGCGGGGATAGCATTAAATTTGTGATGGAGTTTGAAAAGCTTTCGTTTGTGGAAGCATTAGAGAAATTAGCCCACCGATTCAATGTGGCTTTAGAGTATGACAAAGGCGTTTATTACGATCATAAAGAAGACTACCACCTTTTAGAAATGGTGAGCTCGTTGTATCAAGAAGAGCTTTTTAACGCCCCGTTTTTTTTGAATTATTTGCAAAAAAGAGGGCTTAGTCTAGAGAGTATAAGAGCGTTTAAATTAGGCTTATGCACGAATAGAATTGATTATGGCATTGAAAATAAAGGCTTGAATAAGGACAAGCTCATTGAGTTAGGCGTGCTGGGCAAGAGCGATAAAAAGGATAAAACCTATTTGCGCTTTTTGGATCGCATCATGTTCCCTATTTATAGCCCTAGCGCTCAAGTGGTGGGTTTTGGAGGGCGCACCTTA
>NZ_BMMX01000195.1 GCF_014646155.1 Mangrovihabitans endophyticus | reverse complement strand
ATCCACGAGCAAAACATCAAATTGCGCTTCTTTAGCCCTTTTTAAAGCGTTGTTAGCGATTTCTTTCACGCTTTTATTTTCTTCATAAAAAACTTCCACGCCCACCTGTTCGCCCAAAACCTTTAACTGCTCCACTGCCGCTAGGCGTTGCAAATCGCATGCGCATAAAAGCACTTTTTTATTTTTGGTTTTTAAATAATGAGCGAGTTTAGCGGTGGTGGTTGTCTTACCGCTCCCTTGCAAACCTGCCATTAAAACCACGGTTGGGGGCGTTTGAGCGAAAGTAAAACCACTGCTCCCTTTAGTGCTTAAAATTTCTAACAAACTCTTTTCTAAAGCGTCTAAAAATTGCTGCTTGCCAATGCCATTAAGTTTGGTTTGACTTTCCACTTTTTTGAGCAATTCCCTAGCCACTTTATGATGCACATCATTTTTTAAAAGCGTTTTTTTCAATTCATCTAACGCCCGATCTAGCGCTTTTTCATCATCTTGAAAGCGGATTTTATTGAGCGCGTTTTTAAACCCATCGCTTAATGCTTG
>NZ_BMMX01000194.1 GCF_014646155.1 Mangrovihabitans endophyticus | reverse complement strand
CACCCCCACCACTCACCCCAGTCATATAGGGGAAACGCCAGATATGCCCTAAACCTATCGCACTTCCTAATGCGGCTAAAACAAATCCTAATTTGGAAAAATGATTACCCATATCTTAACTATCAAACTCCTTGTAAATGATTGAAATTAAAGAGCTATGTCCTTAATCGTCCAACTATTGCTGTATTAGTTTTTTAAAATCTTAAATCTTTAAAGATCTTAAGATGTAAGAAAAAACCCACTTTAAAAATACCTAAAAAATATAAAGCAACGCCCCTAGATTATACTATAGTTAAGTTACATATTGTATAATTTTAAGAAAATTTCATTATTTAAGTAAGGGGAATCAATGCGCTGTAGGGTATATTACGAAGATACCGACTCTGAAGGCGTGGTCTATCATGCGAATTATTTGAAATATTGCGAAAGGGCTAGGAGCGAGTTTTTTTTTAAACAAAATGTCTTGCCAGAAAATGAAGAAGGCGTGTTTGTTATCCGCTCTATCAAAGCGGATTTTTTCACCCCTGCAAGCCTTGGACA
>NZ_BMMX01000193.1 GCF_014646155.1 Mangrovihabitans endophyticus | reverse complement strand
CGCTCGCTCGCTTTTTAGATAAAGACACCATTGTTTATAGCGCATGCGAGGATAAAAACGATGAGCATTACACAGCCTTAAAAAACATGCAAGAAGAATTAAAAACCTTTAAAAAACCAGACAAAACGCCCTATAAACTCATCCCCCTAGAAATCCCCAAAGCCATTTTTGATGAAAACCAACAACGCTTGCCGGCGACTTATGTGAATTTTTTATTGTGCAATGACGCTCTTATTGTGCCCACCTACAACGACCCTAAAGACGCGCTCATTTTAGAAACCTTAAAACAACACACGCCCTTAGAAGTGATAGGGGTTGATTGCAATACTTTAATCAAACAGCATGGAAGCTTGCATTGTGTAACGATGCAACTTTATTGAATAAAATCACGCTTTTTGGCGTGGTTCAAGGCGTGGGCATGCGCCCTTTTATTTATACCCTAGCTCAAAAATTAGAGCTTGTAGGCTTTGTGCGTAACACCCAAGCGGCTTTAGAAATCATCTTACCCGCTCATCAAACAGAGTCTTTTTTAAACGCCCT
>NZ_BMMX01000192.1 GCF_014646155.1 Mangrovihabitans endophyticus | reverse complement strand
GCTGATATGCCAAGCAATCTGCAAAGCGGACGCACGCGGTAACGGCGTCCGCCTTGAGACAGGCCCCGGATTACTTGGCACCGGAGTTTTTTCTTACCGGAATGTTATAGGTCTTTTCCGCAAGGTCAATCATGCAGTCGTAGGCGTCACGGGCCATGTTGGACTGCTTCAACTCTACTTCCAGGGACTTGATTTTCCGCTCGAGCTCATGAATACGGTCATGAAGCTCCTGTTCCGTCTGACTTAGTTTCTTGCTCATAATGGGACTTGGTTTATCTTCAATCCCAAAGATACGAAGCCAGCGGCTAATTGTGGTACGTTTCAGACCTTTTTCACGTTCAAATTCACTGTGATTCTGAGAAGAACACATGTATTCTTCCAGATAAGACAGACATTCTGCCTTTGAATACTTTCGATTTTTACGCATGTTACTAAATAAATTGTGTCAACTTATTTAGTACACTACAGTTTGACTTGAAACGCAAGGACGTTTGACTTGAAACGCAAGGACGTTTGACTTGAAACGCAAGTGCGTTTTGA
>NZ_BMMX01000191.1 GCF_014646155.1 Mangrovihabitans endophyticus | reverse complement strand
AAATGCCTATACCCTGTAAAACCACTTACTTTATGGTATAAATCATACAAAAAAAGCCTTGAGGCGACAAAGCTCCAATTAGGCGTGTCAATATCTATTTTATCCACAGCGGTTTTAATCAAAGTTTGTTGGATTTCTTCAGTAGTGATCTTGTCCCTGAATTGCAACCTCGCATCCACTTCTAGCTCACTTTGGCTCACGCCCTCTAAATTGTCCGTAGCGTCCTTAGTGTATTTTTGGATTTTTGTAATGTCTAAAGGCTCAATGCGCCCGTTTCGTTTAACCACCGTAATCAAAATTTTTCCTTTGAATTAAATCGTTTGTTTTTTAAATTTGGAATTGTATCAATAAAAAACTTAAGAAAAAGAAAAGTTCAAGTTGGATCTGTTCTATTAATGAGAATGAGTTTTAAAATTTTTTAATTTTTTATACCCCCTCCATTTAATGGCATTGGGATTAAATCACCACCCTAATTTAACACAAAGCCTAACACAAAGCCCAAAAACACACACAAAGCTAAGAATGACCAAACCCTCTATAAGG
>NZ_BMMX01000190.1 GCF_014646155.1 Mangrovihabitans endophyticus | reverse complement strand
ACATTGAAATTTAGGTTAACTTTACACAATTAAAGAAGCTAAATATGAAAAGCACAATCTTTATCTTTCTTTTGCTCGTAACAATGTCCTGCCAGAACAGTGAAAGGAAACAAATCGAGCAACTGGTAAAAGAATGGACCGACAGGGAAATCCTTCTGCCCGAAGGACCTGTCTTCACCCGCTTCGCCACTGATACTGTCTCTTATACAATCCAACCCGCCAGATACAAGGTAATCGTATTTGTGGATTCGGTGGGCTGCATCAGTTGCAAGCTCCAGTTACCCAAATGGAAGGACCTGATCAACGAGGTGGATTCATTGAGTGAAACAGACATTCCATTTCTGTTCTTCTTCCAGACAAAGAATGTAAGTGAAATTAGACATATCCTTAGATGCGACAACTTTGCAAATCCAGTATGCATCGATACAGCAGACGATCTTTACAAACTGAACCGATTTCCCAGCAATATGATGTTCCAGACTTTTCTAGTGGATGCCGGTAACCGGGTGAAAGTCATTGGGAATCCAATCCACAACCTATCTGTC
>NZ_BMMX01000189.1 GCF_014646155.1 Mangrovihabitans endophyticus | reverse complement strand
ATGGTACGCAACCCCGAAACCGCCTACCTCGTGTCCAACGAGGAATTTGACAAGCAACTGGAGGAACTCGGCTGGTCGCCCTCCGACATGGTGACGATGGCGGGAATGTATATCGACCGGGGAATGTACAACATGAAGAAGAGCATCCGCGACTTCTTCCGCGAGATACTCGAACTGCTGTTCCAAGCCGCCGCCCTCGTGATAGACACCGTCCGCACCTTCTTTCTCGTGGTGCTGGCGATTCTCGGTCCGATAGCCTTCGCCCTGTCGGTATGGGACGGTTTCCAAAACACGCTCACGCAGTGGATATGCCGCTATATACAGGTCTATCTGTGGCTACCGGTATCGGACATGTTCAGCACCATACTGGCGAAGATACAGGTTCTGATGCTGCAAAACGACATCGAGCGGATGCAGGCAGACCCGAACTTCTCGCTGGATTCGAGCGACGGGGTGTATATCGTATTCCTCTGCATCGGCATCATCGGCTACTTTACCATTCCCACCGTTGCGGGCTGGATTATCCAAGCCGGAGGCATGGGCGGTT
>NZ_BMMX01000188.1 GCF_014646155.1 Mangrovihabitans endophyticus | reverse complement strand
AATTCTCTCAAGCATAATAATTTCTAGCTCCTGTCCTTAATGTGAAAAGCGCATGCAAAATGGCTGTTATATCTTCATCAAAAAATTCTAAAATATAGAATACAAACACACAACTAGCCATTAAACCCATAGCATAGAGTGGTTGGAATGAAAGTAACCATGCCGACATTAAGAAACTAACAATCCAACTATCCAAGTTTAATCCCAAAAAAGTTTCTCTTTTGCTGATTTCTCTAATGTTGATACTTTCAACACAAACAATATGCAATGCCATCTAAAATAACCATTGACTTAAAGTTTTAGCATTAGAAATAGCAGCGGTTATAATGATAATCCCAACGCATTTCCAACCAATTTCTCCAAGCCTGTCCCAATTTTTATAGGCGTAAATGCAAGTCCCAACAATGATTAGACTACCGATAGCTTTGATAAAGTCATTGCTTATGAAATCCAATATTTGAGTGGATTTTTATTTGTAATCTGGCGCCGCCAATAAAAAACTAGGCATTAACATTGCCAAACTCATCATTCTACGAATTTGCTTAAA
>NZ_BMMX01000187.1 GCF_014646155.1 Mangrovihabitans endophyticus | reverse complement strand
GCATCCACAAAATGCACTTCCCCACTCACCCCACTAGACAAGTTAGAGAGCAAATACATCCCGGCATTGCCCACTTCTTCTAAACCCACATTTTTTCTTAAAGGGGCGTTGATTTCATTCCATTTTAAAATCATTCTAAAATCAGCGATCCCGCTAGAAGCGAGCGTCCTAATAGGCCCGGCCGATAGGGCATTCACTCTTATGTTATGCTTGCCTAAATCCACCGCTAAATAACGCACCGCACTCTCTAGGGCCGCTTTAGCCAACCCCATCACATTGTAATGCGCCATGTATTTGGTGCTACCCAAATAGCTTAAAGTCAAAACAGACGCTCCGTTATTCAATAAAGGTTTTAGGGTGTTTGTCAGCTCTATTAAAGAATAAACAGAAATTTCCATAGCGGTGTTAAACGCGCTTTTAGAAGTTTCCAACAAGCTCCCCTCTAAAGCCTCTTTAGGGGCAAAGGCCACGCTATGAACGATAAAATCCAATGAGCCTAAATCCTTTTTAACGCTATCATATAGTGGCTTGAAATGCTCTTCTTTGC
>NZ_BMMX01000186.1 GCF_014646155.1 Mangrovihabitans endophyticus | reverse complement strand
ACTAAAGATTTTTTAGAAAAAGGGCAATACGATCTCATTCTTAATGTGGTGGATTCCACCAATTTAGAGCGTAATTTAGCCTTAAGCGTGCAGTTATTAGACACGAATAAAAAGATGCTTCTTGCGCTCAACATGTGGGATGAGGCGCAAAAAGAAGGCATTAAAATCAATACAGAAAAGCTTTCTAAAGAATTAGGGGTTGTGTGCGTGCCTACAAGCGCAAGATCCAAAGAAGATCGCTTGAATACAGAGCTTTTATTAGATGAAATTGTCAGGCTTTATTCTCAAAACACCACAAACAATGAAAGCATAAAAGTCCCGTCTCAAAGTTTTAAGGAGTCTTTAAAATACAGCCAGAGAGCTCAAAGAATCGCTCAATTAGTGATCAGTGAAAACAAACAAAATGCGAGCTTTGAACACACTTATAAGATTGATAAGATTTTAATGCACCCTCGTTATGGGATTTTCATTTTTTTAGGGTTTATGTTTATCATTTTTTCCTTGAGCTTTTTAATAGGAGGCGGAGTGCAAAAAGCGCTTGAAGCAGG
>NZ_BMMX01000185.1 GCF_014646155.1 Mangrovihabitans endophyticus | reverse complement strand
ATTAGTAGCGAGCTACCCTAGTTTGTTTCAAAAAAACATGGTCGCAGTAGGGGGAGGGTTTAGCACGGGCAAATCCACTTTTTTAAACAACTTGTTGGGTTTGAAATTAAAACTCCCTGAAGACACAAATTATACTACAGCTATCCCCACTTATTGCTTGAAGGGTAAAAAAGAGGTTTTAATGGGGTTTTCTCAAAATGGGGGCATGGTGGAATTGCCACATCTTAAGTTTAACCATCAGTTTTTAAAATCCCTTGGCTTTAATTTGAAAGAGATCATGCCTTTCATGCTTTTAAGCGCTCCTAGCGTGCCTTTTGAATTTTTATGCTTCATAGACACGCCTGGTTTTAACTCCGCCAAGCAAGGCTATACGGATGGGGACGAACAAGCCTCTAAAGAATCCCTAAAGCACGCCGAACACATTTTATGGCTCATTAGTTGCGAGCGTGGGGGTATTGAAACCGGTGATTTAGACTATTTACAAGAATTATACGAAGAAGGCAAGCAGGTTTTTATCGTAGTGAGTAGGGCCGATAGCCGCACAAAAAG
>NZ_BMMX01000184.1 GCF_014646155.1 Mangrovihabitans endophyticus | reverse complement strand
TTTCAGGCTCTAGTTTTGTTTTCATTAAAAGAGGCGATCCCTTTTATTTAGCTGTGGCTTGAGTGTTGGAAGAGGATAAAAAGGAGAGTAGTGGTGAAAAAAATCGTTGTGAGTTGGTGTGTGGCGTTGGCTTTTTTAAGCGCGGATTCAGCACAAGCTAATAAGGCAATCACTAATGCGGATTTGATTAAAGAGATAAGGGATTTAAAAAAAATAATCAGCACGCAAAACACTGAGATTAACAATTAAGTTAAAGTTCATGTAGCGATAGATCTTGTCTTTTTGGCTCTCTAGCTTTTCGCTCACTAAATTCATGTATTCTTCTTTAGTAGGGATTCTCCCTAGTAAAGCGCACGCCGCCCCAAGCTCTGCACTGCCTAAATACACTTTAGCCCCTCTACCCATACGATTATCAAAATTCCGTGTGGAAGTAGAAAAGACGACCGCATTATCCCTAACCCTTGCTTGATTGCCCATGCACAAGCTACAGCCTGGGACTTCAGTCCTTGCCCCGGCAGCCCCAAAAATCGCATAATAGCCCTCATTAATA
>NZ_BMMX01000183.1 GCF_014646155.1 Mangrovihabitans endophyticus | reverse complement strand
AGCTTATGACCATAGAGTGTTGGATCGCTCTGTTGTGGCTATCGTGGAAGCCGTAAAGCGTTCAGGTTCTGAAATTAGAGGGCCTATCCCTTTACCGACTAAGAATAAGCGTTACACCGTTTTACGCTCCCCGCATGTCAATAAGGATTCAAGAGAGCAGTTTGAGATTAGGGTTTATAGCCGATTGATTGATATTATCTCGGCCACCCCAGAAACCGTGGATAGCTTGATGAAGTTGGATTTAGCTCCTGAAGTGGATGTAGAAGTAACTTCTATGGAAACAAAGTAGTCCTAACGCATTGAGATAATAAAATAAGGGTTAGATATGGAATTTTTAGTTCAAAAGATAGGCATGAGCCGCACCATTGACGCTAACAGCACGCCTGTAACCTTGCTTAAAGTCTTGCAAGCGAAAGTGTGCCAATTAGAAAATGGGAAAGCTTTAGTGGCCTATGCGATGCATAAAAAACACAATAAGGCGATTGAAGGCCAGCAAAAGAAATACCAACTCAGTAAAGAGTTTAACCATTTCGCTACCTTAAAAGCTTCCC
>NZ_BMMX01000182.1 GCF_014646155.1 Mangrovihabitans endophyticus | reverse complement strand
ATGAAATCCAAATAAGGCAAGAGTATAACCGATTGCTGAAAGAACGGAATGAAAAAGGCAATATGATCGATAAGAATCTTTTCTTCAATGACGATCCCAATAGAACCTTATACAACTATTTGAATATTGCAGAAATTGAGGACAAAAACCCATTGAGAGCCTTTTATGAATGTATTAGTAATGGTGGCAACTATGAAGAATGTTTGAAGCTTATCAAAGACAAAAAACTTCAAGATCAAATGAAAAAGACTTTAGAGGCTTATAATGACTGCATCAAAAATGCCAAAACTGAAGAAGAAAGGATCAAGTGTTTAGATTTAATCAAAGATGAAAACCTGAAAAAACCCTTGTTTCTGCCACCGCCTCTTATGAAAAATTCCCCAGAACCACCCTTTTAGCCCTAAACGAGCAAAAGAAAAACGATAACGACAAAACCGCCCTAGAAACGCTTAAAAACAGCTACAATACCCCGGATAGCCAGCGCCTTGATGATTTATTTGAGAAAGGAATCAAGCACCAAGAAGTTTTAAAACTCAATGAGATCAAATCTTCT
>NZ_BMMX01000181.1 GCF_014646155.1 Mangrovihabitans endophyticus | reverse complement strand
CACACGCTTTCAGCAGCGCTTGCTCGTATTTTGAATACGCTACCTTATTGGCCGTCATGCTCGCTAAAGATTGCGATTATTTGGTTTTAGAAGCAGGGCTTGGGGGGGAGTTTGACAGCACGAACGCTTTAGAAAAAACCCTAAGCATTTTCACCCCCATTGATTATGATCATAAGGAATTTTTAGGGGATAGTTTAGAAAGCATTGCACAAACTAAATTAAAAGCGATGGGCTCTCTTAATATCATTGCTCCCCAACAAGAACTGGTTTTAAGTGTGGCTCAAAAAATCGCCAAAGAAAAACACGCAAAATTGATTTTAGTCCCAAATAAAATTTCAAAAGGAGTCAGGGATTATATTGAACGCCACCATTTAGCCCATTTTTTAGCGATGAATTTAGAAGTGGCTCTAAAAGCGTTTGAAACGCTTATGCCATGCAAAGAACAAGAAGTTTTAAAAAACCTAAAGCCCTTGAATTTAATCGGCCGTTGCGAGTTTTTAAGCCCTAATATCTTAATAGATGTGGGGCATAACCCCCATAGCGCTAAAGCCTTAA
>NZ_BMMX01000180.1 GCF_014646155.1 Mangrovihabitans endophyticus | reverse complement strand
GCTAACAGGTTATGCTGAGAACTCTAAGGATACTGCCTCCGTAAGGAGGAGGAAGGTGGGGACGACGTCAAGTCATCATGGCCCTTACGCCTAGGGCTACACACGTGCTACAATGGGGTGCACAAAGAGAAGCAATACTGCGAAGTGGAGCTAATCTTCAAAACACCTCTCAGTTCGGATTGTAGGCTGCAACTCGCCTGCATGAAGCTGGAATCGCTAGTAATCGCAAATCAGCAACGCTGCGGTGAATACGTTCCCGGGCCTTGTACACACCGCCCGTCACACCATGGGAGTTGTGTTTGCCTTAAGTCAGGATGCTAAATTGGCTACTGCCCACGGCACACACAGCGACTGGGGTGAAGTCGTAACAAGGTAACCGTAGGTGAACCTGCGGTTGGATCACCTCCTTTCTAGAGAAAAGCTTTTAATATTCGCTTATTGAAAGCCAAGAGTATTACCTGACAAAAGAACTTCTTGTTGTTTAGTTTTGAAAGATTGGGCTTAATCTTTCTTTTTGTTTTTACTTCTTGATTTTGCTTAATTTTTGATTTTTTC
>NZ_BMMX01000179.1 GCF_014646155.1 Mangrovihabitans endophyticus | reverse complement strand
AAAGGCTTTTTGCATGCTTTGGGTGATTTTTTTAGCGTATAATAAAACCTTGCCATTGGCGTTTCTAGCGGCTCGTCCCATGGTTTGAATGAGGCTTGTTTCACTCCTTAAAAACCCTTCTTTATCCGCATCCATGATCGCTACTAAAGAGACTTCAGGCAAATCCAGCCCTTCTCTTAAAAGATTGATCCCTATTAAAATGTCAAATTCTTTAAGCCTTAAAGAGCGGATGATGTGATTTCTTTCAATCGCATCAATTTCACTATGCATGTAACGCACCTTCAAGCCCCATTCAGCATAATATTTGCACAATTCTTCTGCCATTTTTTTAGTGAGCGTGGTGATAAGCACCCTTTCATCTCTAGCCACCACCAACTTGATTTCATCAAATAAATCCTGGACTTGCTTATCGCTGTCTCGCACTTCAAACTTAGGGTCTAAAAGCCCTGTAGGGCGAATGATTTGCTCAGCGACATTCTTTTTAGAAAGCTCTAATTCTAACTTATTGGGCGTAGCGGACACAAAAAGGAACTGGCAATTTTTATGGATAAATTCAT
>NZ_BMMX01000178.1 GCF_014646155.1 Mangrovihabitans endophyticus | reverse complement strand
GGCTCAAAAACCCCCTCTTTTAACGCAAACGACCCCCTAGGGTAGCGGAACGCGCAAGGGCTTGAATGATGTTCATTGGCAAAATGCACGGCGTTTTTTAAAGTCTCATTATCTCGTGGGGCAAAAATGACCATGTTGGGGATAGAGCGCAAATACGACACATCTAAAAGCCCTTGGTGCGTCTCGCCATCTTCGCCCACAATCCCAGCCCTATCAATGGCTAATTTAATCGGCAAGTTAGAAATGCAAGCGTCATGCACAATGGAATCATAAGCCCTTTGCAAAAAAGTAGAATAGATACTCACAAAAGGTTTAAACCCCTCTTTAGCCATAGCGCTGCTAGAAGTTAAAGCGTGTTGTTCAGCGATAGCGACATCAAAAAAGCGCAAAGGGTAAGCGTCAATGAGTTTGTCTAATCCTGTGCCGCTAGGCATAGCAGCGGTTACGCCTACGATTTTTTCATCTTTCTTGGCTAATTCTAAGAGGGTGTTAGAATACGCTTCAGTGGGCGATAAAATCGCGCTTTTGGATTTTTTAGACAGACCGGTATCCAAATCAAAAG
>NZ_BMMX01000177.1 GCF_014646155.1 Mangrovihabitans endophyticus | reverse complement strand
TTTCTTTGGCATTGACTTTTTCATTGCCTTGATCCATGCCTATAGCCTTCCTTCTCTCTTCAGTCTCTCTCTCATCTCTTTCATCATGCGTTTTTTCTCTTTCTTCAAATTCCATAGCCTTTTTGGTGGCATTGGCTTTTTTCCTTTCATCTCTTAAACGACGCCTTTCTTCTTTAACATCAAGTTTTCGCTCTGCTTTTTGGTAGTTTTTCTCTTCTAAAGTAGGAGCGTTTTCTGTGCCTTGATTGGCTTTTTTAGGCTCTTTAATGGATTCTTGCTTGATTTCTCGTTTAATTTCTCTAGCATCAACCTTTTCTTCTTGCTTTTTAATCCTTACTTCTTTGCGTTTTTCCTTTTTCACTAAAGCGTCATAGTAAGCAAAGTAATTTTTAGATTGACTGCCTGAAAAAAGTTTCCCTAGAGTGCCTGCATCAATGCCTTCAACCCTAGAAAAAAACGGCGTAGAAGTTTTAGTAACACCGCTTGTATCCAGCTCTCTTTTTTCTAAAATTTCAAAACTCTCACAGCTTAAAATATTGAGCGTGTTCGTGGTTACAATATAA
>NZ_BMMX01000176.1 GCF_014646155.1 Mangrovihabitans endophyticus | reverse complement strand
CTTATAATCAAAAGCCAACAAAGGGCTTTGATTGTAAAGAATAGAAACAAACAAAAACAATAGAGGTAATTTTTGAAATTTTAACACAAAATAACCTTTGTTTAATTTTCGCTCGTATCGTATTCCAATTTTATTAAAAAACCTATTAAAAATGAAAGTATTCAAATAATTATTTGAATATTATTCTTTTTTTGTTTCGCTTCCATTTTTTATCGGCTCAAAAGAATACCCTAAAGCCTGATAAATTTGATTGTGGTAACGGACTTGATTGTCTTCTAAACTCTCTTGAAAAGATTTTTTAAAATGCGGATCTAGCGTGTTTAAAAACACCTCTAGCCCTATCGCGCTGGAATAATTCACCCAATCATGCCTTAACTCGCTCTCCAATAAGGAGGCGTATTCTATAAGCGTTTCATCGCTATTTTGCAAGGCATTGACAATGAATAAATTTTTTCTGTCTTTAGGTTGGGTGAGTAAGAGTAAAGAGGGGTTGAAGTTGATTTGTGTGGAAAGGATTTTAAAGGGCTTGTATTCTAAAAGCCCTATTTGAGAAAGGATTAGGCC
>NZ_BMMX01000175.1 GCF_014646155.1 Mangrovihabitans endophyticus | reverse complement strand
GCCTTTCAGCGAACGCATGCTAGAAGTGGTGCCTGATGAAGATAAGGAAGTGAAATCCATGTTTGAAGAAATGGATGAAGAAGAAGATGAATTGAATAAACTGGGCGATTTGAGAAAAAAAGTAGAAGATCAATTAGGGCTTAATGCAACCTTTAGCGAAGAAGAAGTAAGATATGAAATTGTCTTAGAAAAGATTAGAGGGACCCTTAAAGAGCGCCCTGATGAAATCGCAATGCTCTTTAAGCTCCTAATCAAAGATGAAATCTCTTCAGACAGCACAAAAGGCTAAAAAGATAAAAGGTTAAAAATGGCAACCAAGCTTACCCCCAAACAAAAGGCCCAATTAGACGAACTCTCCATGAGTGAAAAAATCGCTATTTTACTCATTCAAGTGGGCGAAGACGCCACAGGCGAGATTTTAAGGCATTTAGACATTGACTCCATTACAGAGATTTCTAAACAAATCGTGCAATTAAACGGCACAGACAAGCAAATCGGCGCGGCGGTTTTAGAGGAATTTTTTGCGATTTTTCAGTCTAACCAATACATCAATACCGGCGGTTTAG
>NZ_BMMX01000174.1 GCF_014646155.1 Mangrovihabitans endophyticus | reverse complement strand
CACAAGGGGCAACGTGCAGATAGAAACACCCAAGAAGTGTACGACAACGATGACCGTCTATGTCGGCAGCGAGTGTGATGCAAGTATGCCTAACGGAACACAGGCAAGGGAGAACCATGTGGGCAGCTCGGACAGACAGGCTGACAACTCCTTCATTTCTGGAGAAGACGAGGATTTCACTGTCAATGGCAACGGTTCTACGACAGGCATCTACGAGGCTAAACTCACACAGGACAAGCCTGCTGCAGCCACATTGATGGTGTTTGACGTATCAGGCAAACTGGTAGTGTCACGCCAAATGACAGGCGAAAGCGTCAAGCAAGCCGACTTCAAGGTTCCCGCATCGGGTGTGTATGTCGTGAAGGCTATCTCCGAGAATGGGGAACATACAAGGAAAATCTCAGTAAAGTAACTTAAAGGAAGATACGCATGAAGAATTATATACAGAAGGTGGCGTGGGCATTGGTTTTACTGCTTTCCGCCACACTGTCCCTTTCGGCAAAGGACGGGACAGCCGTGAGAAAACTCTTCAAGAAGGGTGTCTCTGACAGTATCTCCGTAGGAGGTA
>NZ_BMMX01000173.1 GCF_014646155.1 Mangrovihabitans endophyticus | reverse complement strand
CTAGCAAAGAAGGCACAGAAAACCCTACCCCTAAAAGAAGTGCGCAAATAAAAACGATTAAGCGAGGGTTAAAAAGTTTCATTAGTTGTTATTTTGCACCACTTCTTCGTCTAATTTGAACGCTATATAGTTTTTAGAAAGTTTAGCGGTGGTGTCATCATTGAGCTTCACGCTAAAAAAATTCGCTTCCGCTTTAAGCACCTCAACGATCAACCCGCCTTGAGTAACAACTTTATCGCCCTTACTCAAGCCCTCTATCATTTCTTTGTGCTTTTTTTGCTGCTGGCGTTGTGGGCGAACAATCAAAAAATAAAAAATAAGAAACAACACCACAAGGGGTAAAAGCGTCGTTAGAATGTCTTTAGTTTGTCCCATTTAATTCCCTTAAAAGATGTTTTAATCTCAAATTATAGCATTTTTAACTATTTCTTTAAAGCCACTCTTTGGTTTAATAAAAATAAATACAAAGCCCCTATGATCCCAGAAATCAAAGATCCCAGTAAAATCGCAATTTTTGCCACTTCCATAGCGTCCTTATGCTCGCTTGTGAAAGCCAAATTAGAAATAAACAT
>NZ_BMMX01000172.1 GCF_014646155.1 Mangrovihabitans endophyticus | reverse complement strand
CCTCTCTAATAATGCCCTGCGGACTTTCGCCGCCCCGAACGACTCGATACGGAAAGCGAGGGCGGCTATCGTTTCGAGGTTGTAAACCTCCACGCTGTATATGTCCGATATGCGGATAATGCGCTTTATGTCATATACGCTCAAAACTCCGCTTTTGCAGAGTGCCTTTATCCCTGCCCGAACCGTCGGGGCGATAACCCCGAACAGTTCGCAGATTTCCCGCTCGGTCATGGCGGTTGCACCTATATCGCTCGGCAGGGAGATATTGCCCTGCCCGTCCATCGTGATAATGTTTCTTTCTTCTTTCATCGGTATTCTGTTTTTAATTAGATGGCTCGGCAGATATTCTTCTCCATGTCCTCCAACTTGTGCGACAAGGTTTCCATGTCTTGGCTTATCTTCTGGGCGGTGATTTGTAGGCTCGGCAAGCAACGCCTTTCCGCTTTACAGCGGTAGGTTTTCGCTTACCTGCCCCCGAACCGTACTTACACGTTTCCATGTATACGGCTCTCCATCTGTAACATCATTTTACTTATCACAGCTCTGGATTTTTGCATTACACTCCGCACATACGA
>NZ_BMMX01000171.1 GCF_014646155.1 Mangrovihabitans endophyticus | reverse complement strand
AGCGTCGCCATCTTCATTGTATAAAGATCCCATGTCTTCGGCGACTTGAGTTAGATTCGTGCTTGAATCATACACCGGATTAATGCCATCTGAAGGGGTTTTAGCTGAAGAATCCAAAGCAAATATCGCCGCTGTTTGATCGGCATGCCTTCCAGCGTTTAAATTCGCTCTCATAGAAATGCGGTTGCTCGCTCTGGCTGGCATCACCATTCCAGGGTCAATTCTAATGTTTTCTAAAGGGCCGGTGTTATCCACTTTTAAAGCGTCCGTATCGCTCCCTTTATTGCCGGTATCGCTCCCATTTCGCACCCACCCTTGCACCACAAGACCGCCGGTGGTAACCAAACTCCCTTGCGAGTCAAAAAGGAACTCCCCATCTCTGGTGAAATTGCGCGTGATCCCCCTATCAGGGCTAATGATAAAAAAGCCATCGCCTTGAATCGCTAGATCGGTTTTGACATCTGTGTTTTGGATATTGCCTTGTGAAAAGATTTTAGTCGTCGCATCCACGCCTACCCCAAGCCCCACAGAAAAGTCATTCTGCCCTGCTAACCCGTTTTTATAGGGTGCGGTAGC
>NZ_BMMX01000170.1 GCF_014646155.1 Mangrovihabitans endophyticus | reverse complement strand
TCTTGATCACACCAGCCACACCCGCAGCCGCCTGCGTATGCCCGATGTTCGACTTCACCGACCCCAACAACAACGGACGATCCCCGGAACGATCCCGCCCGTACGTCGCCAGCAACGCCTGCGCCTCAATCGGATCACCCAACGTCGTACCCGTGCCGTGGCCCTCGACGACATCGACGTCCGACGTGGACAGTCGACCGCTGGCGAGCGCGGCGCGGATGACCCGCTGCTGTGACGGCCCGTTCGGGGCGGTCAGCCCGTTCGACGCCCCGTCCTGGTTGATCGCCGACCCGCGCACCACCGCGAGCACCTCATGCCCATGCCGACGCGCGTCCGACAGGCGTTCCAGCACCAGCATGCCGACGCCTTCGGCCCAGCCGACCCCGTCGGCCGCGTCGGCGTACGGCTTGCATCGCCCGTCCGGGGACAGGCCACCCTGGCGGGAGAACTCGATGAACGTGGTCGGGGTGGACATCACGGTGACACCGCCGGCCAGGGCGAGGGTGCACTCCCCCGCCCGCAAGGCTTGCGCCGCCAGATGCATCGCCACCAGCGACGAGGAACAGGCGGTGTCCAC
>NZ_BMMX01000169.1 GCF_014646155.1 Mangrovihabitans endophyticus | reverse complement strand
CCCCACGCTCAAAAAAGAAGCGTTAGCGCATTTTAAAATAGTGCTTCAATTTCTTAATCAGTCTTAAAATACGCCTTATTTTTTAACCCATCTCCTTATGGCGCGCAACAAGGGTAAGAATTTTTGATAAGCTTTGCGATAGATTTTAAAAGAGGTGTTTTGGGATAGCTCCAATAAAGGGGTAGCCTTTGATAAGAGGCGTTCATGATCTCTTCTCAAATCATCATAATTAACTCTCAAATCATCATGATCTCTTCTCAAATCATCATGATCTCTTCTCAAATCATCAACAGACACTAACGGCTCATTCAAATCACGATGAAGAGCAGAATAATGGGCATCATTGCAATGATAAATCGTATCGTTTTCAAGAATGTTTTTGAAAAAATCCAGGATTTTTTCAAAACTCAAATCTTGGTAAAAACCCGCTTTCCCATCAAGGGTGTTTAAAGGGTTTTCATAGAGCATGTCTAAATAAGCGTTTTGGTGCGCATGCAAGTATCTGATATAATCAATCGCTTCATCAAAGTTTTTGAAATCATGCACATTCACAAAACTTTTAGGGTTAAAATCTTTCGCCAC
>NZ_BMMX01000168.1 GCF_014646155.1 Mangrovihabitans endophyticus | reverse complement strand
TGCGAATAAGCCCATAAATAATAGTCCCTCTCTCATCTTCAAGCCCCTTCCTTTTGCCATTGATAGAAAAAGCTTGACAAGGAAACCCGCTAATGAGCGCATCAAAATCGGGTAAATCATTAGGGTTGATTCGCATCAAATCCCCAAAATTATGGGTATCTTTAAAAAATAATTCATAAGTTCTAAGGGCTTCATGATTGATTTCTGCATGCCCTACGCATTTTAGATGGCATTGCTCCAAGCCCAAACGGCCTCCACCAATACCAGAACAAAAATCCATAAAAGTTAAAATTCCCAATCAATCATTCCTAACACGCAACAAAAACATGCCCTATTTAAGAGAGCAAAAAACTCAAAACACAAAGAAGCTAAAATTTAATGAAAAACAAGACAATGGCAAGAATAACCCCCCCTAGAAATGAAGTCCTTAAACCCCTTATCCTATCCCCAATAAATCCTGCGCCATTTTGTGAGAAGTCCCATGCAAGTTGATTTTATACTGGTTATTTTCAATAGCTTGCTTGATTTCAGCCACCCTATCAAGAGCAGCCTCGCTATTTTCAACTTTTTCATTCTTTTCCACACGCTTGTAA
>NZ_BMMX01000167.1 GCF_014646155.1 Mangrovihabitans endophyticus | reverse complement strand
AGCCAGTAAAAAAATTTAAGATTATTGGGGGGGCTTGTAAGGGATTGGGCTTGAATTTGCCCAAAATTTCTAGCACGCGCCCCACGAAAGCGATCGTAAGAGAGTCGTTTTTTAACACCTTGCAAGCAGAAATTAGGGGAGTGCATTTTATAGAAGTGTTTTCAGGCAGCGCTTCTATGGGTTTAGAGGCTTTGAGTAGGGGGGCTAAAAGCGCGGTGTTTTTTGAGCAAAACAAAAGCGCTTATGCCACGCTTTTAGAAAATATTTCCCTCTTTAAAAACCGCCTGAAAAAGGAAATTGAAATTCAAACCTTTTTAGATGACGCTTTCAAGCTTTTGCCCACACTGTGTTTAAAAAATGGCGTTTTGAATATCCTTTATTTTGATCCTCCTTTTGAAACAAGCGGGTTTTTAGGGATTTATGAAAAGTGTTTTCAAGCTTTAGAAATGCTATTGAAACGCTTCAATCCAAAAAATCTTTTAGTGGTTTTTGAGCATGAAAGCGCGCATGAAATGCCTAAAAGTCTTGTAACTTTAGCTATAATCAAACAGAAAAAATTTGGAAAAACCACTTTAACTTATTTTCAATAGGAAT
>NZ_BMMX01000166.1 GCF_014646155.1 Mangrovihabitans endophyticus | reverse complement strand
CTCCGCGCTCGCATACCCCTCAGCGTGCAAGTAGCTGATCTCTTTGAGTTTCAACGCTCCTTCTAAAGCGAGCGGGTAAAACACATCGCGCCCGATATAAAAAAAGCCATGCCCATGCAAGTAGCGTTTGGATAAGCGCTTGATCTTTTCATGCAATTTAGGCTCTACTTTCATCGCATTCACGCTATTTAGCATGTTTTTAGCCTGGATTTTTTCTTCTTCTTTAGAGATTGTCCCTAGCTGTTTGCCTATATACACACTCAAAAGCCATAAAAGCATCACTTGCGAAGAAAACGCCTTAGTGGATGCTACGCTGCGCTCCACCCCCGCTCTAATCAAAAGCACATGATCGCTAATGCGGCTCATCATGCTAAAAGGAGCGTTACACAAGCTAATGGTTTTAAGCCCTTGGGCTTTGGCTAATTTTAACGCTTCTAAAGTGTCAGCGGTTTCGCCGCTTTGAGAAATCGCTATAAAAAGCTCGTTAGGGTTGCTTTTAAAATGAGCGTAGCGGTATTCGCTCGCTAAAATGGCCCTCGCTCTTATTTTGGCTAATCTTTCAAACAAATACACGCTCGCCAAACTCGCATGGTAAC
>NZ_BMMX01000165.1 GCF_014646155.1 Mangrovihabitans endophyticus | reverse complement strand
AACGGCGTGGTGGAAAATTATCAAGCGGTGGTGCCTTCTACTTGGAATGCAGGGCCTAGAGATTCTAAAAATCAAAGGGGGGCTTATGAAATGAGCTTGATTGGCACTAAAATCGCTGATTTAACCCAGCCTTTAGAAATCATTAGGACTATCCATTCTTTTGACCCATGCATCGCATGTTCGGTGCATGTGATGGATTTTAAAGGGCAGTCTTTAAACGAGTTTAAAGTAGAGCCTAATTTCGCTAAATTCTAAAAAGGGTTACGCATGGATAAAATGAATAAGGTCGTTTTACACAAAGAATATTCAGGTTTTGTGCGCTTTTTCCATTGGGTTAGGGCTTTGAGTATTTTTGCTTTAATCGCTACAGGGTTTTACATCGCTTACCCTTTTTTGCAGCCTAATTCCAGCTTTTATAAAGGGGTGTATCTTTTACAAGCTTATGTGCGCTCTTTTCATGTCATGTTTGGGTTTTTGCTCATTAGTGCATTGATCTTTAGAACCTATCTTTTTTTCACTAAAGAAAGCTTGATGGAACGCAGGAGTTTTGGCCAACTCTTAAGCCCAAAAGCTTGGATTGATCAGATGAAAGCGTAT
>NZ_BMMX01000164.1 GCF_014646155.1 Mangrovihabitans endophyticus | reverse complement strand
ATTGTTTGCTGTATTTGTGAAAGGCTTTTAAACGCTTTTTAGCGTTAAGGCTATAGTAGAAAAGATTCTTAAAAGTTGATTTTTTAGGCGGAGGCGGGTAAGATTTCAAGCTCTTTTTTTGGGGCTTTTGAATCGTGCTATCTAAAGAATGTTCACTTAAAGAAACAGAGTAAGGCACATAGGTAAAATTAGCAATATCATGATAAGCGGAATTATCCATAAACATATCCACCGGCTCTATGATTTTAAAACGCTCCGTGGCTTCTATAAAAGTTTTAGCGCCATTAGGGGTTAAGTAATAACCGGCTGTAGAAGCCACATACACGCTGGTGAGGTAAAAATGCTCTAAAAAAAAGGCTTCTTTTTCATGCGTTGAGTAATAGCTTTTTTGTATTTTTTTGAGAATATAGTGGATGACTTTATGGGTAGAAAGATTTAAAAATCTAGAAACACCAAAAAATTTTTTAAATTTTTCTAAAATAGGGTTATTTTTAAAAGGATAATCAAAGGGAGGAAATACAAATTCTTTGGGTAAAACATGGAATTTTGTCTCGTGGTAATACCAATAACACCCATAGAGTCTCACAAAATCAAAAGG
>NZ_BMMX01000163.1 GCF_014646155.1 Mangrovihabitans endophyticus | reverse complement strand
CGGCGTGCATCCTTATGCAGCCATTAGCGCTGGCATTAGCGCTTTATGGGGGCATTTGCATGGCGGAGCGAATGAGAAAGTGCTTTTGCAATTAGAAGAAATCGGCGATGTGAAAAATGTGGATAAATATATTGCGCGCGTGAAAGACAAAAACGACAGTTTCAAACTCATGGGCTTTGGGCATAGGGTGTATAAAAGCTACGATCCGCGTGCAAAAATCTTAAAAGGTCTAAAAGACGAACTGCACCAAAAAGGCGTTAAAATGGACGAGAGATTGAGCGAAATCGTTGCGAAAGTGGAAGAAATCGCACTAAAAGACGAGTATTTCATTGAAAGGAATCTCTACCCTAATGTGGATTTCTACTCCGGCACGATTTTAAGGGCTTTAAAAATCCCGGTGCGTTTTTTCACGCCGGTGTTTGTCATTGGCCGAACCGTAGGTTGGTGCGCTCAGCTTTTAGAGCATGTCAAAAACCCGCAAGCTAGGATCACACGCCCAAGACAAGTCTATGTGGGGGATTAGGCTTTGTCTTAATAGAGCGTTGGACAGGGCGTTGATTAAGCTTTAAGAAACGCTTCAAAGCTTGTTTAAAAGAGCAA
>NZ_BMMX01000162.1 GCF_014646155.1 Mangrovihabitans endophyticus | reverse complement strand
AATGAATTTTCCAAGTTTTTAAAATCCGCTTTAGAGGGCTTGGTTGTAGATGTGATCCCTACAGGGATTTCACGCACGCCGGTGATGATCCGCCAAGAGAGCGATTTTGCAAGCTCTATCACTAAAATCAAAAGTTTAGCCTTGACTTCAAAATATGGCGTTTTAGTGCCTATCACTTCTATCGCTAAAATTGAAGAAGTGGATGGCCCTGTTTCTATCGTGCGTGAAAATTCAATGCGCATGAGCGTGGTTCGCAGCAATGTGGTGGGGCGCGATTTGAACTCTTTTGTAGAAGAGGCTAAAAAAGTGATCGCTCAAAATGTCAAGCTCCCTTCTAGCTACTATATCACTTATGGGGGGCAGTTTGAAAACCAGCAACGGGCCAATAAAAGGCTTTCCACCGTTATCCCTTTAAGCATCTTAGCGATTTTTTTCATTCTTTTTTTCACTTTTAAAAGCATTCCTTTAGCCTTGCTCATTCTTTTGAATATCCCTTTTGCGGTTACCGGAGGCCTTATTGCGTTGTTTGTAGTTGGGGAGTATATTTCCGTGCCAGCGAGCGTGGGCTTTATCGCTCTTTTTGGGATTGCGGTTTTAAACG
>NZ_BMMX01000161.1 GCF_014646155.1 Mangrovihabitans endophyticus | reverse complement strand
GATAAGCTCAACGCTATCAACTGGCAAGAATTAGGCTTTGTGTGCGATGGGCGTTTTTTGTTTTCGCAGCGCTCTTTAGAAAACGCTCTTTTGCCTAAAGACTTTTTCAATTAAGGATAAAACTTGTTAGAAACTTTGCAATTAAACCCTGAGCAACTAAAAGCGGCCAAGGCTTTGAAAGGGTATAATTTAGTGATTGCAAGCGCTGGCACAGGAAAGACTTCTACGATTGTGGGGCGCATTTTATACCTGCTTGATAACGGCATCAAGCCTGAAGAAATCTTGCTTTTGACTTTCACCAATAAAGCGAGTAATGAAATGATCGCTAGGGTGGCTAAATATTCCCAATCAAGCTCCAAAATTGAAGCGGGCACTTTCCATGCGGTGGCGTATCGCTATTTAAAAGAGCATTACCCCAATTTAAGCCTAAAGCAACCTAAAGAATTGAAAAAACTTTTAGAAAGCATTGTGGATACCAAAAACGCGCTAACAGATGACGATAAAAAGCCCTACACTTCGCAGCATCTCTACGCCCTCTATTCTCTTTATACCAACGCTCTAAAACAAGAAGATTTTAGCGCATGGCTTTCTAATAAAAACCCTGAAC
>NZ_BMMX01000160.1 GCF_014646155.1 Mangrovihabitans endophyticus | reverse complement strand
CAGTCAAATCAACACAGCCTACCAAATGCTCACAGACGCCAGCGATGGGAAATTAGGGACTTATAGTAGTAGCAATAGTGGCAGTAATAACGGCTATACACCATGCAATAGCACCAACGGGAGCAACGGAACGAGTGGGAACAATTGTTATGAACCCAATAAACAACAAAACGCCACCACCGCAACCACTAGCGAAACCAACTTGCAAAAAGTCTATAATGACGCCCAAAAAATAGCCAACATTATCGCCAGCTCTGGGAATAATAAAGGCGTTGAAAACGGCTTAAAACAATTCTTTGAAGCGCTAAAAAATAATAGTAGCAGTCTCAGTAATTTGTGTAATGGTAATAGCGGTAGTAGTAGTGGCTCTACTTGCACCGGTGGGCTTATCAACCTTTTAGGGGCAATCCCCACAAATGGGGTGAGCGATACGAATAATTTAATTAATCTGCTCACCGAATTCATTAAAACCACTGGGTTTATCCAAAATAATGATAATAGTGTATCTACTAGTCTTACAAGCGCTTTTCAAGCCATTACGAGCGCTATTTCTCAAGGGTTTCAAGCCTTGCAAAACGATATTAGCCCTAATGCGATTTTAACCTTGCTCC
>NZ_BMMX01000159.1 GCF_014646155.1 Mangrovihabitans endophyticus | reverse complement strand
AATAGTCAAAGAATTTATAGAAAAAGGCATGACGCAACAAGAATTAGACGACGCTAAAAAGTTTTTGTTAGGCTCAGAGCCTTTGAGGAATGAAACGATCTCTAGCCGCTTGAACACCACTTACAATTATTTTTATTTAGATTTGCCTTTAAATTTCAACCAAACGCTATTGGATCAAATCCAAAAAATGAGTTTGAAAGAGATCAATGATTTCATTAAAGAGCATACCGAAATTAATGATTTGACTTTTGCCATTGTGAGCAACAAAAAGAAGGACAAATGATGCCATTTGAAGCTGTAATCGGGCTAGAAGTCCATGTCCAACTCAACACCAAAACCAAAATTTTTTGCTCTTGCTCTACAAGTTTTGGAGAATCCCCTAATTCTAACACTTGCCCTGTGTGTTTGGGCTTACCGGGAGCTTTGCCGGTATTGAATAAAGAAGTGGTTAAAAAAGCCATCCAATTAGGCACAGCCATCGAAGCCAACATTAACCAATATTCCATTTTTGCAAGGAAAAATTATTTTTACCCTGATTTGCCTAAGGCTTATCAAATTTCGCAGTTTGAAGTCCCTATTGTGAGCGATGGGAAATTAGAGATTGACACTAAA
>NZ_BMMX01000158.1 GCF_014646155.1 Mangrovihabitans endophyticus | reverse complement strand
AGCGTTTAAGGCTTCAAGGAAAAATTTCGCGTTCACACCCAAATGAAAGGCTTTTTCAATATCCAAACCTTTTTCAATCTCAACAGAGGTTTTAGCCGTTTCGCTATGCTCAGAATCCAAAGATTCAAACAAAGCGTTGTTTTTTTCTAAAGTGAGTTTAATAGTGGAGCTTAAAGAACTGCACAATTTAATGCTCTCTTTAAATTCTTCCTTGCCCAAAGTGAAAGAAGAAATGTATTCTTTAGGGAGGATTTTTTGATAATCAGGGTAATTCCCATCAATGAGCTTGGTGAAAAAAGTGTGCGTTTCGTTTTCAACCACCGCCAACATGCCATCGCTTTTAAAACTGAAATTTTCATAAAAAAGCTTAAGGATTTCTAATAAAGCTCTTTTAGGTAAAATGCAAGAGATGTCTTCTTCAGTGGAATGGATAGAAACTTTTTCTAACTGCGTGTAAGAGAGCCGTTTGGTATCCGTGCCTACCACTGAAAGGGTTTGATCTTTTTGATTGAATTGCATTAAAATACCGGCTAATTCCCTTTTATGGCTGGTTTGCTCAATCACAGGAGCGATCTTTTTAAACGCATCGGTTAAAAAGGGGGCATTGACTTCT
>NZ_BMMX01000157.1 GCF_014646155.1 Mangrovihabitans endophyticus | reverse complement strand
CTGGCTTCTGTCAATCCTAATCAATTCGTTAAAATCGGTTTTAAAGCCGAAGACGATCAACAAAACGCCATCAAAAACGCTCAAAATCTTTTAAAACCTTTTAAAGATAACGGCAAGGATTGCTCCATGGTTGCTTTGAATCTCATTAAAGATTCACGCCCTTTTGGCTCATTAGAGAATGAATTGTGGCTTTTTAGCCATCACAAAACCCAAAAAATCCCTTCTATGAACAAATTAGAAGCGAGCTTTAAAATCCTTGATTTTATCAAAGACAACGCCCTTTAATGCTAGAAGCCCTAAACGCCATAAACCAGCTTAACGCTCTTCATTCCAAAAACGCCGCACACCATTTTAACGCTACCTTACCCATTCTTTTAAAGGTTTTAGAAAAACAAGATAAAGATCTTTTCCTTTTGCAAGTGGGTAATAGGATTATCCCCACCAAAAGCGAACAGGAATTAAAAATCAATCAGCCTTATTTTGCGACCATGCAAAGAAACCAACTGGGCGATATTGTGCTTAAAAATTTAGTGCCTGCCCCAAAAATTTTAGACACATTGGACGATTTGAGTGTTCTTGAAATGAAACAAATCAAAGAAATATTGAGCGCCAAA
>NZ_BMMX01000156.1 GCF_014646155.1 Mangrovihabitans endophyticus | reverse complement strand
AAAAGGCTGATGCTTTTTTCAAAGGCTTTCAATAAATCGCTCTCGCTTTTAAGCGTTTCTTCTAATAAATGCGCAATGACTTCCGTGTCCGTTTGGCTTAAAAACGCATGCCCCTTTTCTTCTAATTCCTTTTTCAAAACGGCGTAATTTTCAATGATGCCATTATGCACTAAGGCTAAATTTTCTGTAAAATGCGGGTGGGCGTTTACACTGCTTGGCTTGCCATGCGTGGCCCATCTGGTGTGAGCGATACTCACGCCAAAATCCAAAAACTCTTTATTTTTAAGCTCTAGTGTAAGGTTTTCTAATTTCCCTTGAGTTTTAAACACTTCCAAACGATCATTGCTCAATACGGCTAAACCAGCGCTGTCATAGCCTCTGTATTCTAATTCCTTTAAACCCTCTAAAAGAATGGATTTTTTCTCGCTATCCCCTATATAACCTACAATCCCGCACATTTAAAACACCAATAACCCTTTTTTGATCTTATTTAAAGCGTTAATAAGCTCTTTTAATCGCTCCACTTCTTCGCTTAATTGCGTAAAAAACGCTTCATTCACGCCCTTTGGCATGTCCATGCTCCCTCTTTTAATTTCAATAAAATCCCCCAAACTCAAATTC
>NZ_BMMX01000155.1 GCF_014646155.1 Mangrovihabitans endophyticus | reverse complement strand
GAAGAGAACAAAACCAGTTCAGGCATCATCATCCCTGATAACGCTAAAGAAAAGCCTTTAATGGGCGTAGTCAAAGCGGTTAGCCATAAAATCAGCGAGGGTTGCAAATGCGTTAAAGAAGGCGATGTGATCGCTTTTGGCAAATACAAAGGTGCAGAAATCGTTTTAGACGGCGTTGAATACATGGTGCTAGAACTAGAAGACATTCTAGGTATTGTGGGCTCAGGCTCTTGTTGTCATACAAATAGTCATGACCATAAACATGCTAAAGAGCATGAATCTTGCTGCCATGATCACAAAAAACACTAAAAACATCATTATTAAGGATACAAAATGGCAAAAGAACTCAAATTTTCAGATGGTGCAAGAAACCTTTTATTTGAAGGCGTGAGACAACTCCATGACGCTGTCAAAGTAACCATGGGGCCAAGAGGCAGGAATGTGTTGATCCAAAAAAGCTATGGCGCTCCAAGTATCACCAAAGACGGCGTGAGCGTGGCTAAAGAGATTGAATTAAGTTGCCCGGTGGCTAACATGGGCGCTCAACTCGTTAAAGAAGTAGCGAGCAAAACCGCTGATGCTGCCGGCGATGGCACGACCACAGCGACCGTGCTTGCTTATA
>NZ_BMMX01000154.1 GCF_014646155.1 Mangrovihabitans endophyticus | reverse complement strand
AAGGAAGAAAGAAAAAAACTTCCTTAAAATTTTGCAGGAACAAAGTAAAATGCTTACCTTTGCAGCCGCAAAAAACGGGGGATTAGCTCAGCTGGCTAGAGCACCTGCTTTGCACGCAGGGGGTCAACGGTTCGAATCCGTTATTCTCCACAATAGAAAACGGTCTATGACATGATGTAACAAGCAAAAGTAATTTTAGTACGAAAGCTAAAAGTATATATCATCCCGCACGCATCGCAAGATGCGCGTGCACGTGATAAGGAAAGTAGGAAAGGGCGCATGGCGGATGCCTTGGCTCTCGGAGGCGATGAAGGACGTGATAAGCTGCGATAAGTCACGGGGAGGTGCAAATAACCTTTGATCCGTGAATCTCCGAATGGGACAACCCGATATCCTGAAGGGATATCACCTTACATAGTAAGGAGCTAACGCAGGGAACTGAAACATCTTAGTACCTGCAGGAAAAGAAAATAACAATGATTCCCCCAGTAGTGGCGAGCGAACGGGGAACAGCCCAAACCAGTGGCGTCGCAAGGCGTGGCTGGGGTTGTAGGACCGCGACATTGTACTGAAATGGTGAGTGGAAGTATCTGGAAAGTTACATCACAGAAGGTGATAATCCTGTACACGA
>NZ_BMMX01000153.1 GCF_014646155.1 Mangrovihabitans endophyticus | reverse complement strand
ACGACGCCACCGGAACCACCTATATCCACGGCGAGAATGAGTCATAAGCACACCTGACCATCACGCGCAATCACTCCCGCAGGTGACCCATCCGGGCGCCCCGCACTGGGCTCAGGTGTGCAAGGTCGCTGACCAGCACAAACACGCCTCAGCCATCCACGAGAATCAGCGCACGGCAAGATCCGCGAGGCCAGGCGTGCACAAGGCCACCATTCCCGCAGCTCAGACCCCATAGAAAACCGATGGGGTGCCAAAGCCAGTCACGCCACCAGGCGTTTAGAGACTCTTGTAGCCCACCCGATAGCAAACTAACCCCAGAAGTGCCAAAGCCAGTCACGCCACCAGGCGTTTAGAGACATTAAAATTGAGGCGCACAGATCCAAAACCTGGTGCCAAAGCCAGTCACGCCACCAGGCGTTTAGAGACGCACGGATGATGGCCTCCCTCTTCTTCACCACGAGTGCCAAAGCCAGTCACGCCACCAGGCGTTTAGAGACCTTTTTGGTAGTCTTCCTCCGTGATGATGAGGGTGCCAAAGCCAGTCACGCCACCAGGCGTTTAGCCTCGATGATTCGCAGTTGATGGCTGCTCGTTCGGCCAGGCCGCTCTGATCGATCGATGTTGATGGGTGTGG
>NZ_BMMX01000152.1 GCF_014646155.1 Mangrovihabitans endophyticus | reverse complement strand
AATATTTATAATACAGGGGATTGCACAGGGAGTGTTGTAGGTTGCCCCCCAGGTCTTAGTGCTAATAAGCATAATCCAGGAGGCACCAATATCAACTGGCATACCAAATACGCTAATGGGGCTTTGAATGGTTTTGGGTTGAATGTGGGTTATAAGAAGTTCTTCCAGTTCAAGTCGTTGGATATGACAAGCAAGTGGTTTGGTTTCAGAGTGTATGGGCTTTTTGACTATGGGCATGCCGATTTAGGTAAGCAAGTTTATGCACCTAATAAAATCCAGTTGGATATGGTTTCTTGGGGTGTGGGGAGCGATTTGTTAGCTGATATTATTGATAAAGACAACGCTTCTTTTGGTATTTTTGGTGGGGTCGCTATCGGCGGTAACACTTGGAAAAGCTCAGCGGCAAACTATTGGAAAGAGCAAATCATTCAAGCTAAAGGTCCTGATGTTTGCACCCCTACTTATTGCAACCCTAACGCTCCTTATAGCACCCAAACTTCAACCGTCGCTTTTCAGGTATGGTTGAATTTTGGGGTGAGAGCCAATATTTACAAGCATAATGGCGTAGAGTTTGGCGTGAGAGTGCCGCTACTCATCAACAAGTTTTTGAGTGCGGGTCCTAACGCTACTAATCTTTATTACCA
>NZ_BMMX01000151.1 GCF_014646155.1 Mangrovihabitans endophyticus | reverse complement strand
AGCATGGCTAAATGCATAGCGGTTTTAATATCCCCTAAACTCGCCGCTGAAATGGCCGCTTCTTTAGCATACACCACCTTATTGGTTTGCTTATAGAGATTCATATAGCCTTTCTGAGCGCTAGCAAAATCCCCTCTGTGGAAAGCGTCTGAACTCAATAGGATTTGATGATCTTCTGAAAGGGTTTCAGCCTTAAGGCAAAACAAGCTAAAAAGCAATAAACTTGCTAAAAATTTTTTCTTTATTTGAATATCCATTATTTTATTTCCTTTTTGTATCACTGAAGTGAATTTTAGCACACTTTAGTTTCTTTGGTTTTTTGTGTGATGCCCGGACAGCTTTGACAAAAAGCTTCTTTTTGCTCTTTAGAGAAAGTTTTCACGCCCTCCCAGAAAGGAAAAGTCTGGCATTGTTTAGGGCGCACGCTATAAATCTGGCATTTTTTGGTTTCTAAATCCAAAAACTTGCACACCCCATTACCGGCATCAAACTCAACAAGCTCAACAATCCCGGTGATATTTTTACAGCACAGCCCACAAGAGGCGCAAGGGAAGCGATCAAGCTTTTCACTTGATCCTTTCATCTTTTTATATTCCCCCCCTTTAAAGCCCTTTATCTTTCAAATCCCTAGGCGATCCCTTTTTAA
>NZ_BMMX01000150.1 GCF_014646155.1 Mangrovihabitans endophyticus | reverse complement strand
ATGGTAAGTCTAAATTGATACACGCTTCGCTTGAGGAATATTGCAAAATATTTCCCAGATAAATGGCCATCCATTGACAGAACCCGGCTTATTCTAATGCTTAACTGCGTGTTGATTTTTTAAATAAAGTTTTAATCATTTTATTTTTTTTATTTTTTACCTAATTATTGCTTAAATCTTAAAGATTTGTGTTACACTCTGTAAAATTAAAATCAAAGGGGATAGCGTGTTAGAAAAATCTTTTTTAAAAAGCAAGCAATTGGTTTTATGCGGATTGGGTGTTTTGATGTTGCAAGCTTGCACTTGCCCAAACACTTCACAAAGAAATTCTTTTTTACAAGATGTGCCTTATTGGATGTTGCAAAATCGCAGTGGGTATATCACGCAAGGAGTGGATAGCTCGCACATTGTAGATGGTAAGACAACTGAAGAGATAGAAAAGATCGCTACCAAAAGAGCGACAATAAGAGTGGCGCAAAATATCGTGCATAAACTCAAAGAGGCTTACCTTTCCAAATCCAATCGCATCAAGCAAAAGATCACTAATGAAATGTTTATCCAAATGACACAGCCCATTTTTGACAGCTTGATGAATGTGGATCGTTTGGGGATTTATATCAATCCTAACAATGAGGAAGTGTTTGCG
>NZ_BMMX01000149.1 GCF_014646155.1 Mangrovihabitans endophyticus | reverse complement strand
CCACGGGGCGCGACCGCTGCGACCGGTAGATTTCGTCCGCATGGAGTCGTGGGGTGCAGCACTGTACGGAGATCCGTGTCGAGTGTGCGGATTTGACTGGTCAGTGACACCGCAGCAGGCCTTGAGCTGGGTTTCCGGTTGGAATCAGCATCTCGCTGCCGCATCCGCCGGGGCCGACGGCACTGAACGCCGTCTGGGTGGTGGATGGTCAGTCACCGAGTATGTCTGCCACGTGGGGGACAACCTGCGCCAATGGTCCGAGCGGCTGCAGGCCGCACTTCTCTCCCAGCAGAACGAGGTCGTCGGCTACGACCCCGACGCGCTGGCGGTGGCCCGCGGATACGCTGCTCTGCCATTTTCCGTCGCCGCGTGGTCGAGCGCGCTAGCCGCGGCTGTCTGGGTTGAGGTTGTAGGTCAAGCGCTGAGCGACAAGGTCGCACTCCAGCATGCGACTCGGGGCCGCCAGACAGCCGAGGACGTCGCTCGGAATAATTGTCACGACGCCTACCACCACCTCTGGGACATCGAACAGATCCTGGCGCAGACGAATAGCCAGGCGAGCCGGGTGTATTGATCTCGGCTCCGTGCGCTGGGCAGGTGCGGGCCGTGCCGAACGTGACGGCCGTCCTGTTCACCGCGCACGATCGGCGGCAGA
>NZ_BMMX01000148.1 GCF_014646155.1 Mangrovihabitans endophyticus | reverse complement strand
TCAACTGGCTCCGCAGCTTGCCCAGCGCCTTGGTCAGCAACCGCGACACATGCATCTGCGAAATCCCCACCTGCTCGGCAATCTGCGACTGCGTCAGATTCCCATAAAACCGCAACGTCAGAATCCGCTGCTCCCGCTCATCCAGCGTGGCCAACGCCGGCCCCAACGCCACCCGCGTCTCCGCCAACGCGAACTCATCATCCTCACCACCGAGCGTATCCCCCAGCTCCGTGGTCCCCTCCGCACTGATCGGCGTCGACAACGACGTCGCGTTATACGCCCGCGCCCCCTCCAGGCCCTCCAGCACGTCCTCCTCGGACACCCCCAGATGACCCGCGATATCCGCCACCGTCGGCGACCGACCCAGCGAATGCGTCAGCGAGCTGTTCGCCTCCGTGATCGCCAGCCGCAACTCCTGCAACCGCCGCGGCACCCGCACCGACCACGTCCGGTCCCGGAAATGCCGCTTGATCTCCCCGATGATCGTCGGAATCGCATACCCCGCGAAATCCACACCCCGCTGCGGATCGAACTTGTCCACCGCCTTGATCAAACCCACCGTGGCGGTCTGCACCAGATCATCAGTCGGCTCACCACGCCCCGAATACCGATGCGCCAGATGCCGCGCCAACGGCAACCACGCCTCAATGGCCCGGTCCCG
>NZ_BMMX01000147.1 GCF_014646155.1 Mangrovihabitans endophyticus | reverse complement strand
GCGCACCCGGCCCGCCGGTATGACTACTGGCTCGGCGGCAAAGACAACTTCGCCGCCGACCGCGCCAGCGGTGACGCCATCGAGCAAGTCTTCCCGCACATCCGCACCGCCGCCCGTGAGAACCGCCGGTTCCTGCACCGCGCCGTCAAACATCTGGCCGCGGCCGGGATCCGCCAGTTCCTGGACATCGGCACCGGCCTGCCCACCGCCGACAACACCCACCAGATCGCCCAAACCCTCGACCCGACCGCCCGGATCGTCTACGCCGACAACGACCCCCTCGTCCTCGTCCACGCCCGCGCCCTGCTCACCAGCCACCCCCACGGCCACACCGCCTACGTGCACGCCGACCTGCGCAACCCCGACCGGCTACTCGCCGACCCCGACCTGGCCGCCACCCTCGACCTGAACCAACCCGTCGGGCTGCTCCTGATCGCCGTGCTCCACTTCCTACCCGACCCCGCCGCGCACACCGCCGTCCACACCCTGGTCGACGCCCTGCCCGCCGGCAGCTACCTCGCCCTGTCCCACGCCACCGCCGACCTGCTACCCGCCGGCACCGCCCACGCCCTGCACGAAGAACCCGCCGCCGCCGACATCGTGCTACGCACCCACACCCAGATCAGCGCGTTCACCACCGGCCTCGACCTGCTGCCACCCGGCATCACC
>NZ_BMMX01000146.1 GCF_014646155.1 Mangrovihabitans endophyticus | reverse complement strand
CAGCGAAGTGAAGCGCTTAAGCAAGCCCGGTCGTCGTGTGTATAAGCAAAAAAACGAGTTGAAGCGCTTTAAAAATGGCTATGGCGTGATTGTGGTAAGCACTTCTAAAGGGGTGATCACCAACGAAGAAGCTTACAGACAAAATGTCGGTGGCGAAGTGCTTTGCAGCATTTGGTAAAGGATTGAAAATGTCAAGAATTGGGAAAAGAATCATTGAAATTCCAAGCTCTGTGCAAGCGAGCGTTGAAGGGAGCAAGCTTCTTTTTAAAAACAGCAAAGAAAAGCATGAATTAGAAACTCACAACCGAGTGAAAATCACGCTTGAAAACAACCAATTGAGCTTCCAGCCTGTGGGCGAAGACGCGCAATCTAGGGCTTATTGGGGGACTTATGGGGCGTTAGCCAACAACATTGTAATAGGCTTAAGCACCGGTTTCACTAAGACTTTAGAAGTCAATGGCGTGGGCTATAAGGTGGCTTTGGGCAATAAAACTTTGGATTTGAGTTTGGGTTTTAGCCACCCGGTGAAATACCCCATTCCAGCGGGGATTGAAATGGTGGTGGAAAAAAACACGATCGCTATCAAAGGGAGCGATAAGCAAAAAGTAGGGCAAGTCGCCGCTGAAATTAGGAGCTTCAGACCCCCAGAGCCATACAAGGGCAAGGGTGTGA
>NZ_BMMX01000145.1:249-677 GCF_014646155.1 Mangrovihabitans endophyticus | reverse complement strand
TATTTTTTCAGATACAAATACTCATTTTCGTGGAGTAGAAAATTATAGGCGTAGTGGAGATACAGACCCGATGTGTATTCCGAAAGATTCTTATTTCGCTCATCAAGTGATGTGGGACGGATGGGTAGATACGGAAAATCCTCGTTTGCATATCGTAGGACACTGGAATTATGAACCGGGAGTGGTCAAGCCTGTGTATGTGGTTTCTAATACGGATAGTGTGGCGTTATTTTTAAACGGAAAACCAATGGGACAGGCTCAGTGTGACTATCATTTCTTGTTTACTTTTGATAAAATCGCCTTCACTCCTGGAGTATTGGAAGCTGTGGGGTACAATGACGGAAAAGAAGCTGCGCGTATGCAGTTAAGAACCGCAGGTAAACCAGCTAAATTGAAATTAGCTGCCATTCAGCATCCGAAAGGATGGA
>NZ_BMMX01000145.1:0-239 GCF_014646155.1 Mangrovihabitans endophyticus | reverse complement strand
TGGAAAGCCGATGGATCCGATTTGGTGTTGTTGCAAGTGGAGGTTGTCGATGCGGAAGGGAATCGTTGTCCGCTGGCGAACGATTTGATTCATTTTACGGTAGAAGGTCCGGCAGAATGGCGAGGAGGTATAGCGCAAGGCCCGGATAATTATATCTTGTCGGAAAAACTTCCTGTGGAATGTGGGGTGAACCGTGCGTTATTGCGCTCGTCTGTTACAGCAGGGAAGGTGGTTGTACG
>NZ_BMMX01000144.1 GCF_014646155.1 Mangrovihabitans endophyticus | reverse complement strand
ACGCGGGGGTGGTCCCGGGCACGCTGACGTGGTCCATGCCGATGCTGGGTACTCCCCGCGTACGCGGGGGTGGTCCCAGTGTCTCTTCCAGGAACTGCTCAGCGCGCTCGTGCTCCCCGCGTACGCGGGGGTGGTCCCCGCCAGACCCACCGCCGCGCCCTTGACCGCCAGTGCTCCCCGCGTACGCGGGGGTGGTCCATGGACGGCCGCGGCCGTCGCCAGTCTTAACTACGTGCTCCCCGCGTACGCGGGGGTGGTCCCAGCCGGCACACGGTCGCGGTGCCGGGCTCGCCGTGCTCCCCGCGTACGCGGGGGTGGTCCCCGAAACTTGATCATTGGCGGTCAGGCCGGTGGGTGCTCCCCGCGTACGCGGGGGTGGTCCCCCACCACCCATCACCGACGCCGAACGAGCCCGTGCTCCCCGCGTACGCGGGGGTGGTCCCGGGCAGATCACCATCACCGTGCTGAACAGGGAGTGCTCCCCGCGTACGCGGGGGTGGTCCCTCGGCCGCGGCCCGGGCGGGCACCCGGGGTCCGTGCTCCCCGCGTACGCAGGGGTGGTCCCCGCTCATGCTCGGTCCACCGCGGGCCCCACTCGTGCTCCCCGCGTACGCGCCTCGTGCGAGGAGCCGACGGGCGGCTGCGGGAACAACGCCCGCCGGCGAGGGCAACGGTACGAGGTCCGACC
>NZ_BMMX01000143.1 GCF_014646155.1 Mangrovihabitans endophyticus | reverse complement strand
AAGATAGCAGGGTGTATGGTGGAGTTATAAGAAGCGCTAAAGGCAAATTACTAGAAGATATCAGCGAAGAGATTGTAAAAATAGCATGGTAAAATATTGGCGCTAACGCTAATAGGCTTGAAATAAATTCTAAAAAAATAAAGATTCCTATCAAAGACAGCTACATAGAAAATATAGCTAACAAACAAGTAAGGGCATATATATTAGAGCGTAAGGAAGATTATTATTACGGATTGAGTGTTGATAAACATATATTTGTGGATAATCAATTGGTTATGGGGATAGAGTGTAAAAACTATACGGAAAATGCTATGCTAAAGCGAATATTAGTAGATTTTCATCTCCTTAAAACTTTATATCCAAATATATCTTGTTATTTATTTCAGCTAGAAAGTCAATTAGGAGGGGATTATTCAGCTTTACCAGAAACCCCATTGGGATCAAAACCCACGCATTCTATAATGAGTTACTTTGAAAGCGTGAATCTGAATATAGTAACCTTACTCAAAGGCGAAAGAAACATAAACCAACCCACACACAAAAATTTCAAACCTTTAGATGAACAGATTCTCATTAAAACAATCAAACTAATAGAGAATGAATTGAAAATTTATTTGTAGCAGTTGGTGCGAATCCCACTAAATTCACACCAACTTAGATACGATTCCAACTGCTATTTTTTTCTGGGGCTTCGT
>NZ_BMMX01000142.1 GCF_014646155.1 Mangrovihabitans endophyticus | reverse complement strand
GGGTCAGGTGAGGTTGCCGCCGAGGTTGTTCCAGGAGCTCCAGCCGTTGCCGGGGGTGTAGACCTTGGCGTAGGTGTGGCCGTTGCCGGCGCGGCCGTAGATTTCGAGTTGCTGGCCGGAGGCGTTGGTGTCGTATTCGACGGCGATGGGGTCGCTGGTGATGTTTCCGGCGAGGTTGTTCCAGCCGGTCCAGCCGTTGCCGGGGGTGTAGACCTTTTGGTAGGTGCCGCCGTCGGTGCCGCGGCCGAAGATTTGGAGTTGGCTTCCGTATTGCAGGAGGGAGACGGTGCCGGTGATGGTGCCGCCTTGGTTGACCCAGTCGCCCCAGCCGCCGCCGGGGTAGTAGACCTTGGAGTAGATGTGGCCGTTGCCGGCGCGGCCGTAGATTTGGAGTTGGTCGCCGTTGGCGGTGGTGTTGTATTCGATGGCGACGGGGTCGCTGACGATGTTTCCGGCGAGGTTGTTCCAGCCGGTCCAGCCGTTGCCGGGGGTGTAGACCTTTTGGTAGGTGCCGCCGTCGGTGCCGCGGCCGAAGATTTGGAGTTGGCTTCCGTATTGGACGAGGGAGACGGTGCCGGTGATGGTGCCGCCTTGGTTGACCCAGTCGCCCCAGCCGCCGCCGGGGTAGTAGACCTTGGAGTAGATGTGGCCGTTGCCGGCGCGGCCGTAGATTTGGAGTTGGTCGCCGTTGGCGGTGGTGTTGTATTCGATG
>NZ_BMMX01000141.1 GCF_014646155.1 Mangrovihabitans endophyticus | reverse complement strand
CGACTTGTCCTCGTGGGTTGCCGGCGTCGGCCCGGCCCACCGTGCTGGCCTGATCAGAAGCCTGTCCGCGTGCTCGCGTGACTCATCACAGATATGCCGCTCGGTGACCATCTCCCGGGCCGACGCCGTCCGAACGTCGCCCCGTGCAAGGGAGAACCGTCCGTGCCGCCCATCCTTTCAGAACCCGCAGCCCAACGGCTGAGCGAGCGTGTCGACGCGGTCATCGGTGTGGACACCCACACCGACACGCACACCGCGGCGGTGGTCACCCCGCTGGGCGCGGTGCTGGCCGAACTCACCGTGCCCGCCGGCCCGCACGGCACGGCCGGGCTGCTGGCCTGGGCCGGCCGGCACACCGCCCAGCTCGGTGACCGGCGGGTCTGGGCCATCGACGGCACCCGCGCCCACGGGACCGGCCTGACCCGTGCCCTGCTCGCCGCTGGCGAGACCGTCCTGGAAGCGCCGAAACCCGCCACCGGCAACCGCCGCCGCGGCGGCAAATCCGATTCCCTGGACGCCGTCCACGCCGCCCGCGCCGTGCTGGCCACCGACCACCAGGCCACCCCCCGCGCCGACGGCGACCGGGAAACCCTGCGGATCCTGCACGTCTGCCGCCGCCACTACACCGACACCCGCACCGCCACCGTCAACCTGTTCAAATCCCTGACCCTGACCGCCGAGGACGACCTACGCGAACAGTTCCACGGCCAGCCCACCACCCGGCAG
>NZ_BMMX01000140.1 GCF_014646155.1 Mangrovihabitans endophyticus | reverse complement strand
CTCAGAGTTCGGGGGATCGCACGTCGAAGTCTTCGTGCGAAGATCGCGACATGTCAGAACTCACCGCTCGTGGTGCGTGGTCGGCGCTCGAACCGCCGTGGCAGCACGCGATGACCATGGCCTGGAAGTCCTACCGCGACGGCGGTGTCGCGGTAGGCGCCGTCATCACCGACGACGCGGGCACGATAGTCGGCAGTGGTCGTAACCAGCGGTTCGACACGGTGGCGCCGCGCGGACTGCTGGCTCACGCCGAGATGGAAGCACTCGCCGCAGTGCCGGACGATAAGGAAGGCGCCCGGCACACTCGGCTGTACACCACACTGCATCCGTGCCCGATGTGCCTGGGCGCTACTGTGGTGGCTCGGGTCGGACACCTCGCCTTCGGCGCCTACGATCCGACGTGGCTCGGCATTGAGCGGTTGCCGCAGCTCAACGACGAAGTGCGGCACCGTTGGCCGACCTTTGCAGGACCAATGCCCGGACCGATCGGCGAATGGCTGGCCGTGCTCCCCTGCCTGAACACCAACGGCACTCTCGTCCGGGCAATGCAGCGGGTCTCACCAACCCGCGCGCGTCTGGCGCGGGCCATCGCCGCGAAGCTCGACGACGGCGAAATCCCGGAAACTCCCGAACTCGCCATAGACCGCGTTTGGGAACTGCTGATCGATGTCGGGACACCTCCAGCTACGCACGAATGATCAATCGTTGCCGCCAGATCACGAGTCCGCTCATCGG
>NZ_BMMX01000139.1 GCF_014646155.1 Mangrovihabitans endophyticus | reverse complement strand
ACACAACGCTTTTTCTCCCACTTCAATAGCGCATTCCAACGAATTTTTAATGACACCTTCTTTTTTCAATCGGTCTAACTCTTCATTAAAGGCAGAGCGCAAGGCTAAAACGGCTTCAAAATTTTCTGGTTTTTTAAACTCTTTAAGGTGGAGTTTTTCTGAAACGATAATGTCTTTTAAATCAAACACATCTTTGGCTTGTAAAAAAATGCGAAGCGCTTGGCTATGCGCTAAAACTTCTTCAATCGTGTGCGTTAAAATCGGGGCTAAAAAGTAGCACAATTTACTAGCCGCAGCGAGTAAGACCATTTGAATGGCTTGGCGTTTTTCATTATTTTTGCTATCGCAATACAAGCTATCCTTACAAGCGTCTAAATAAATCCCGCTCAATTCATTGGTAACAAACGCCATTAAAATATTCAAGCCTTTCACAAAATCATGCTCTTCAAACGCGCTATTGACTCCAGCGCTTATGGTTTCTAAAGCCTCTAATATAAAATGATCTAAAGGGCTGAAGTTATGGGAGCGTTCTAAATTCTTAAGATCCATATCGCTAAAATTAGCGAGTAAGAATTTCAAAGTGTTGCGGAATTTTTTATAATGCTGTTCTGTTTGGGTGAAAAAGGTTTGAGAAACCCTCAAATCGTTTTGGTAGTCATTAAACGCTACCCACAAGTGCACCACATCGCTCCCATGCGTTTTGAGCAGCTTGTCCAAAGACACCACATTGCCCTTAGAC
>NZ_BMMX01000138.1 GCF_014646155.1 Mangrovihabitans endophyticus | reverse complement strand
TTGACCGCCGCGCCGGTGCCGTCTGGGCGCTGTTCGCCGTGATCGCAGTGGTCTCCTGCACGCTGGTGTTGCGGCGCCCGCCGGACGATCGCCTGTCGGATCTGCACATCTACTACGGCGCCGTGCTCGCCGTATCGGATGGGCATCCGTTGTACAGCTACGTCGCCGAGAACGGTGGCCCGTTCACCTACCCGCCGTTCGCGGCGCTGCTGCTGCAACCGATAGCCCTGCTCCCCGAAGCGGTGGTGCGGGTGGTGTGGCTGGTCTTGACGGTCGCCGCGGTCGCCGCGATCGCGGTCGTCGCCGGCCGGGGGCTCACCGCGGCGCCCGGCCGGCGGCCGCTGCTGGTCGCGGCGATCGCCTGCGCGCTGCTGGTGTCCGCGCCGGCGCAGAGCAACCTGCGTTTCGGGCAGGTCAGCGTGTTCATCGTGGTGCTGGCGCTGGTCGACGCCCTGGGGCTGACACCCGGCCGGTACCGGGGCGTCCTGGTCGGTGTGGCGGCGGCGATCAAGCTGACCCCGTTGCTGTTCGTCGTCTATTTCCTGGTCGCTCGCCGGCCCCGCGACGCGGCCCGCGCCGTCGGCGCGTTCGCCGCGTGTGCCCTGGCCGGTTTCCTGATCCTGCCGGGCGACAGTGTGACGTACTGGACCTCGGCGATGCTGCAGACGTCCCGGATCGGGAACCTGGCGTCGTTGGGCAACCAGTCGGTTCACGGCATGCTGATGCGGGCCGGCATGACGGCCCCGGCCCTTCC
>NZ_BMMX01000137.1 GCF_014646155.1 Mangrovihabitans endophyticus | reverse complement strand
AAAGCGATGAGCATGTTAAGGCGGTTGGTGTCAAACCCGTTCGCTAATCGTTTGGGCGCTCCGAAACTGCACTCGCTCACCAACGCCTGAATCTCTAAAATCAACGCCCTTGAGCCTTCTAAAGTGATGGTAATCGCACTCCCCTCCATAGGCTCTTCTTGAGAAAAAAACAGGCTTGAAGCTTCTTTAGCGCTCACCAAACCCTGCTCTTTCATCTCAAACAAACCGATTTCACTCGTAGGGCCAAAGCGGTTTTTAAAACTCCTTAAAATCCTTAATTCCCTACTGGGATCGCCTTCAAAATACAGCACGCTATCTACCATATGCTCTAACACTCTAGGCCCTGCGATGCTCCCTTCTTTAGTGATATGACCGATGATAAAAACAGCAATATTTCTTGTTTTGGCTAAACGCATGAGCTCAAAAGTGATCTCTCGCACTTGCGAAATAGAGCCGGGCGCTGAAGAAATCTCTGGCGAATAAAGCGTTTGAATGGAATCAATCACGCAAGCAAAATAATTTTCGCTTTCAATATTAGCCTTAATCACAGGCCAATTGATTTCATTGAGCAGATACAATTCTTTTTCTATGCAATCCAATCTAGTGGCGCGCATTTTAATCTGGCTCAAGCTCTCTTCCCCGCTCACATACAAAACCTTTTGCTGGTTTTTGGCTAAGCCAGAAGCCACTTTCAAAAGCAGAGTGGATTTCCCCACCCCAGGACTCCCCCCCACTAAATACAACCCTCCTTTAGCA
>NZ_BMMX01000136.1 GCF_014646155.1 Mangrovihabitans endophyticus | reverse complement strand
TGTCGGCGTACTTCTGTGTCTACACAGTCAGGTACGGCTGGGCGTACATAATTCCAAACGCAGCACTCAGCGAATTGAGCTACTTACCGTGGTCACGGGGTCCCCACCACGGCAGCAGCGGGGGTAGTCCGGCCATGGGGTTCCGCGGCCGCTTCGGCGGTGCAGAGTCGCCGTCGTCGCCCGGCCAACGGCGTTGGTACTGATCGGGCAGGTCGCCCAAGCCATAGAAAGGCGTCGGCTCCGGCGGGACTGCACCCAGGGTGTCCTCGGGATCGATGCGGTGCTCGGCCACGGTGCACAGGTGAGTCCAGTCGTCACCGAAGTCGAACAGGTAGGCGAACTGTTCCCCGGCAGCGAGCCGGCTCAATCTGGTGGCCTCGCTGTCGATGCTGCCCTCGGGTGCGTCGCCGTCCCACAGGTCGAGCGGCGTGACCGGGGTCCCGTCGGCCAAGGTGAACGAATGCATGTGGGCCAGGTCCCACCGGGCGAAGGCCAGGTCGATCGCGGTGGCGAGTTGGTCGAAGGTGTGCGACCGGGCCGCAGCGAAGTCGCGGCCCGGCCGGGGCCAGAAGTCGGCGCCGCGACCGGAGACGAGCTCGATGCGGATCGTCAGCGAGGTACGGGCCATGAGTAGGCGTCCTCAAGGTCGGCAACGCAAGCGGGTGACAGACTACGCAACGTCACCGACCGGCGTCGATCGACCCGTCCCCGCTGTGCAAGATCAGCCGTACCTACCTGTGTACTCCAAGGGGTACCCCGACAG
>NZ_BMMX01000135.1 GCF_014646155.1 Mangrovihabitans endophyticus | reverse complement strand
TAATTAATGCTTCCCCATAGCCTTTAAAAAGCGCTATCACTAACCATGCTAAAAGCATGATATACACCGTGCCCACCCACATAGAAACTTTGGGGGGCGATGCGTTAGGGTAGTAGAAAATATCTAAAGCCACATCGCAACTAAACAGGGCTAAAAAGACAGAAACCGGCGAAACAATGCTTTTTTGCACATTGACATGCATTTTTTTATTGCGTTGCATGATTTCAAAAATCCAATCCAGCAATAAAGCTAAAAGCCAAGTGATCAGCTTCCTTAAACCTAGCAATAAGGCTAAAATCATCAAAGCAAGTGCAATCTTACTCACTTGCAAGCTATGGGCTGTGAAAGGCAAGATTTTGCTGATTTTGTTTAACACAAAATCCATATTCACTTCCATGATCAGGTTTTTAGGAAGCACTTCTTTAGGGTGGTTTTTGATGTAACGCAAGACTTCGGTATAAGTGTTCAAACGCAATTCATAATCGCTAAACATCCGCTCTAATTCATGCATTTTGACATTGTCTAAATTTTTAGGGAAAGTGTAGAGTTTGAATTGCCCTAAACGCAAAAGGAAAGCATTACTGATACTTTCCACATCTTTTTGTTCGCTAAAAATATCAATACTGCTCCTGATTTTATCTATAAAACGATACAAAATTTCATCTATCAACAAAATATCTAAAGACAATCTGTCTTTCATGAAAGTGTAGAAATCATTGCCCTTAATGCTTCTTGACAAACGCTTTTTGATTTTCTCTTGCTCTTTTAAATTTTGAT
>NZ_BMMX01000134.1 GCF_014646155.1 Mangrovihabitans endophyticus | reverse complement strand
AGCCCTAGCTTTCGCCATTTCTTCTTGGATCAAAGCCGCTTTTTTAGCTGAATTGACTCCAAGCCACCCCACCACAACCATTCTCACGGTGTTTTCTTTCAAGTGATCCCTGAGTTTAGTGAGCTCTTTTTGGCAATGCGGACACATGGGATCAGAAACAATATAAAGGATTTTATCCTTATTTTTAGCGTTAGTAGAGGGCAACTCTATCGCATAATCAACCGGTATTTCATTAAAAATAGCGTTCAATTTTGCGCTATTTTGCTGGGTAGCGTTAAGGGCTTGGACTTTTTGATTGGTTTCTGCGACTAATTGCACATCTTCGCTTTTATTGCTAAAAAAGATATTGCTAAGCCCTATGACTAAATTACCATCCTTACTCACTACAAGCGGAATATTGTATTTAGTGTCCGGATCTTCAATAACGACCATTTTTAAATCTTGGCTAGATTTTAAAGGTTTGATTTCTAAAATACGCACCTTTTTATTGGTTTGTTTTTCAATCACGCTCACTAAATTATCCTGCATCCGTTTGTCATTAGCTGAAACTGAATGTTTAGGGGCTGCCCCTAAGCCTACAAGAAGTAACGCGCTCAACACACTCGCTCTTAATATCATTAAAACTCCTAAAGTTCAATAGCCTAAACCCTTACAATAAAAGGAATAAGCTTTTAATTGAGTATAATACCATAAAAATCCCCTATTTTCATAAGGCTTAAAAAGGTTTAAAGATGATTATCATTCCTGCTAGATTAAAATCCAGTCGTTTTGAAAATAAAGTGCTAG
>NZ_BMMX01000133.1 GCF_014646155.1 Mangrovihabitans endophyticus | reverse complement strand
CCCCCGGTCGCGTCGGACCCGAGGCGGCCGGCCCTCACCTCAGTGGGGAGGTGAGGGCGGCGCGCGCCGCCACGCCGTGGCCGTCACCTCCCCTTTCGCAGGGACGAGGGAGACGACCATGTGGTGGCCAGGACGACGACGGGACCGGCGCAGGCTGGCGGCGGCCGAGGCGCTGCGCCGGGCGCGGCGCCAGCAGGCGGCCGAGCATCGTGAGGCGGTGCGCCGCATCCTTGAGGCGGCGTCGCGCGAACGGACCCGGCAGATGCCAGTGGTGCGGTCGACGCTGGTCACCCGTCTGGGTGAGTCGCGGGGGTCAGGGCGGTGAGCGGGCCGCTCCCGGCGCCGGGCCCGGAACTCGGCAGGCGTAACCGCAGGTTGATCGCGGAGCGTCTGCACTGGCCCGACGGGGCACTGGAGGCGTGTGAGCGCATCGACCGGTGCCATCCGGGCTGGATGTCCACGTGGGCACCGGGCGGCGGCGTGGAGTGGGTCGAGCGGGGGTTCTATGCGCAGCCGCGGCTGGCGCGCCGCAGTGATCCTCGCTGGCTGTTCGGCGCGACGCCGCTGGAGCTGCTGGCCGCGCTGGATGATCACATCACGGCGGAGCGTGCGGAGCGTGCGCGTGTGTCGCGATGGCGGCTCACCTGATGGGCGTCGCCCGGTGCCGGTAGCTGAGCATCTGCCGGTCCGGCCGTCGTGGCTGTGCTGGCTGTGCGGCGAGCCGTGGCCGTGCGAGTCGGGCAAGCGGCGCATCTCGCGTGACCTGGACGGCCCGGAGCGCGCCCGG
>NZ_BMMX01000132.1 GCF_014646155.1 Mangrovihabitans endophyticus | reverse complement strand
GGCGGTGTCCGCAAACGGCACCACCTGTACGGCGACCGGGAACACGGCAACCTCGCCTACGCCGGATGGCCACGCCTGCTGCACGGCTTCACCGCCATCCTGGCCGCCAGCACCCGGCTGCTGCGCCCCGGCGGCACCGTCGTGATCACCTGCCGACCCGTCCGCCGCCACCGCGACGACCTGATCGACTTGCCCGGCGACCTGCTCACCGCCGCGCAAGCCACCGGCCTGATCCCCGTCGAACGATGCGCAGCGATGCTCGCCGCCGTCCGCGAAGGACAGATCGTCCACCGCGCTTCCATGTTCGCCCTGATGGCCGTACGCCGCAGCCGCAGCGACGGCATCCCCGCCCACCTCATCGCCCACGAAGATGTCCTTGTCCTGCGCCACTGCTGATCGTACGAGCGGCTTCCTGCCTCAACGGGATGAGCAATGTTGTCGATGGTCGTGTTCTCGAACCGAAGCGAAGCAGGGTGCTGCCTACTGCCATGCCTTTGGCGTGGCAGACGATGACGCCCTTCAGTGCGCGGCAGACGGCCGGTTGTCCCGGGACAACCGGCCGTCTCACTATCACCGAAATTTGTCGCTGCGGCCGAAGAACCCGCGCGGGGCGAACATGAAAAGCAGGGGCAGCAGGATGACGACCAAGACCGATGCAACGCCGAGCGCGGCCCCGGTCGGCAGGTCCGCGATCCCACTGAGGAGACCGGCCGCAATCATGATCACCACGATGCTGAGCAACAGCGCCAGGAATATCGGCGCGTTAGGCCGTCGCCTCATGAGAACTCCTTGCAGATTCACAGGTTGCG
>NZ_BMMX01000131.1 GCF_014646155.1 Mangrovihabitans endophyticus | reverse complement strand
GGGACCACCCCCGCGTACGCGGGGAGTACCCAGCATCGGCATGGACCACGTCAGCGTGCCCGGGACCACCCCCGCGTATGCGGGGAGCACGACAGCTACGTGTTCTCCCGCGTCGACGACATGGGACCACCCTCGCGTACGCGGGGAGCACGACGAGCCGCTCGTGCGGCTCACCGTCCAGTCGGGACCACCCCCGCGTACGCGGGGAGCACCTCACCGGCCGTAAGGCGTTCGTCGAGCCACCGGGACCACCCCCGCGTACGCGGGGAGCACCGGCACACCGACGCCGGCCGGCGGGTCATGGCGGGACCACCCCCGCGTACGCGGGGAGCACGTCCTTGCCCGCGGCGATGGCCGCCTGACGCAGGGACCACCCCCGCGTACGCGGGGAGCACCTCGGCCTCGGTCATGTCGTCGTCCTCCACGAGGGACCACCCCCGCGTACGCGGGGAGCACGACACGTGGACGTACGCGGCGCAGGGCTGGACGGGACCACCCCCGCGTACGCGGGGAGCACGATGGTGGTGTCGGTGGTTGGTAGGTCGGCTGGGGACCATCCCCGCGTACGCGGGGAGCACGAGACCGGCGAGGGCGAGGTCAAGGCCCACGAGGGACCACCCCCGCGTACGCGGGGAGCACGGCAGGTCGGCGTCGTGCATGCGGCCCAGCACGGGACCACCCCCGCGTACGCGGGGAGCACGGTGAGCTACCCACGAGAACCCCCTTGGCCTTGGGACCACCCCCGCGTACGCGGGGAGCACGCGAGCCAGCTCGGCCACGGCGCGTGCAGGTCGGGACCACCCCCGCGTACGCGGGGAGCAC
>NZ_BMMX01000130.1 GCF_014646155.1 Mangrovihabitans endophyticus | reverse complement strand
ATTGAATTGCCTTTGATTTTCCCCTATATCCAAAGCCATCATCAAGAAGTTTTAAGGCTCAAAGCATGATATTTTCCACTCTTATTAATGCGGTAGCGGTGATTTTAAGCTCGCTCATTACGATTTATATGTGGGTAGTCATCATTTATTCACTCATTAGCTTTGTGCAGCCTAACCCCAATAACCCCATCATGCAAATCCTCGCTCGCTTGTGCGAGCCGGTATTTTATTTTTTACGCTCTAAATTCAAGCTTGTGTTTAACGGGTTGGATTTCGCTCCTTTAGTGGTGGTCATTGTTTTGAAATTTTTAGATTTAACCCTCATCCAATGGCTTTTTGCACTCGCCAAAAGTTTTTAAAGAAAATCATGCGTTTTTTTATTTTATTTTTTATCGGCATGCTTGGCGTTGGTTTTTCTCAAACCGAGTTCAATTTAAAAGATTTAGAAAAAAAGCCCGCCGGGATCGTTAGGGATTATTATTTATGGCGTTATATTAGCGATAAAAAAACCACTTTAGAAAACGCCAAAAAAGCCTATGAATTGACTCAAAATAAAAACAACGCCTTACAAAAGGCCATGCAAGAAAAAGGCTCAGACAATCCAGAAAAAAGCCCTGATGTTAAATTGCCTGAAGATATTTATTGCAAGCAAATAGCTTTAGAAAGCATGCTAGAAGGAACAGACACTTTCCAAGCAAGCTGTATCGCTATCGCTTTAAGATCAAAAATCAGAGATTTTGATAAAATCCCCCTTCAAACCCTTAAGCCCTTACAAATTAAAATCAAAGAGGCTTACCCCGTTCTTTATGAAGAATTAGAAATTTTGCAAAGTAAG
>NZ_BMMX01000129.1 GCF_014646155.1 Mangrovihabitans endophyticus | reverse complement strand
ACACCTACGCCAAGGTCTACACCCCCGGCAACGGCTGGAGCTCCTGGAACAACCTCGGCGGCAACCTCACCTGACCCGTTTCCGAGCGATCGACCCCTCGAACGAAGGACACCAGATGACCATCACGTCAGATCACCGAAGCCGGCCGGGCCGTCGGCGCAGGCGCGCGAGGCTTGCCACAGCCGCCGTCGCGGCCACGGCAGCACTCGTCGCCGCGGCGGCGCCCGCATCGGCGGCGGTCTCCCCGGGCGTGGCGAACCGGATCGTCGCCATCGCCCATCAGGAGATGAACAACGGGTCGCACAACCACGAAAGCGGCGGATACAACTGCAACTACTATTCGGGCGCGCTGGGCGCGGGAGCGGCGTGCTCGAACGGCTGGCGCAGTGAGGAGTGGTGCGCCGACTTCGCCCGGTGGGTCTGGGCACAGGCCAAGGTCGACAACACCTCCGAGCTCACAGCGGCGGCGGCGAGCTTCTATCAGTACGGGCACCGGCACGGCACGTGGCACGCGGGATCTCCGTCGGTCGGCGACGCGATCGTGTTCAACCTCAGCTCGGACGGCACATACGCCAGCCACGTCGGCCTGGTGGTGGCGGTGTCCAGCTCATCGGTCACGATGATCTCGGGCAACACCTACAGCGCGAAGACCGGCACCACGGACTCGGTCGCCCAGGAGACGCTGTCCCGCAGCGACAGCAGCATCTCCGGATACACCGATCCGCTCGGTGGCGCCGGTGAACCGGCTCCGGAGAACGCGTTGCAGAGTTCGCCGGTGGTGCAGTACGGGACACAGATGCAGGTCTACGGCCGCGCCGGCAACGGCCACGCCTACGCCAACGT
>NZ_BMMX01000128.1 GCF_014646155.1 Mangrovihabitans endophyticus | reverse complement strand
CGCATCATGCTCGGCGTCAGCTCCCAACGCGTCTACCAGATCACCCACTCACCCAGATTCCCCGAACCGGTGGCACGTTTGTCCAGCGGCTGGGTATGGCTCACCGACGACATCGACCAGTGGATCGCCCAGCATCGCCCGCACCTCGTAGGAAACCCCCGCCGTGACACGCCTGGATGTCTCCCCTGATCCGCCCGGACCATAGCCGCCCCCTTCGCCACCGACGTTGATCAGCAACCACTGTACGCAGGACAACCTGTCGTGTATAAACGTGCGTCATGAAATCCCACGCCATCCGGCTGGCCGGCCCCCACGAGGTCTGCCTCATGCTCGGCGGGGTGTGCCGGCAACGCCTCAACCAACTCGCCGCCAAACCGGGATTCCCGCCACCGCTGACCACCCTGGAGATGGGACGCATATGGCTGACATCCGAGGTCGAAGCCTGGATCGCCGCCCACCCGAACCCCCGCGCCGCCCGCAACCGCCCGACCTGACCAGCACAATCGCATGCCGGCTTTCCCAGCCGACAACTGCGCTGACACACCAACCAGGCCCACAGGCGGTAGGTGAGCGGTCGACGGGCGGCGCCGTGAAACTTCGTCCCGGTCAGGGCGGCGAGATGATGGCACGCGGGCGGGGTCGCGGACGGTCCGCGGCGGCTGGGACACTTCGGACATACGCGGCTGGGACGTGGAGCTCGCCGACCTGCGGCAGCGGGTCGAGAACCGCCTCTATGGCTCCCGCCTAGCGGTCGCGCAGTGGCAACACCGTGGCGAGCAGTTGGACAGCGCCGAGACGAACATCCCTGATGAACGCTTCGACGTCGCGGACCCGCCCGCCGACGCCCCGTCCGCGTTCACCCAGCTCGCCCACCGTGTCGAGTCCGGCAACCTCACCTGGGAGGACGTCTGGTCCGGAGCGGTTGA
>NZ_BMMX01000127.1 GCF_014646155.1 Mangrovihabitans endophyticus | reverse complement strand
GCCCTCATCCAAATGTGGGGCAACCGCATCCAACGCAGCGTCTACCTCTGCCACCTCGACCACGACGACCTGACCGATCTCACCGACCGTCTCACCGGCCTCATCGATACCCGCACCGACGCCATCCACATCCTTCCGCTCTGCGGCTCGTGTACCGCGTCAACGACCACTCTCGGCCAGGCCACCACCCCCACCACGGAGCTTTACTGGGCGGTCCTATGACCACATCGCAATCACCCTCCCGGGTGACCCGCCCGCACGCCCCGAACCGGGCTGAGGTGTGCAATGCTGCTGACCAGCAAAAACACCCATCACCCATCCATAAACATCAGCACCCGACAAGATCAACGAGAGCTGGTGTGCAACCCGCCTCTGTTTACGCTGGTCAGAGGCCACGCAAAACCGATAGGGTCCCGAAACGGGTCACGCCAGCAGGCGTTTAGAAACTGCACCCGAAGACGTGATGGTGGCCGGACGGATTGTCCCGAAACGGGTCACGCCAGCAGGCGTTTAGAAACTTGGCAAAAGGCCTGTCACGAGCCCTCTCGGCGGTCCCGAAACGGGTCACGCCAGCAGGCGTTTAGAAACGGCGGTTTCTTCCCTCTGTTTGAAATCGAGGTGTCCCGAAACGGGTCACGCCAGCAGGCGTTTAGAAACTCCCACTTGCGGAGGGGTTCCCCCTTACTTACTTACTTTCGTCCCGAAACGGGTCACGCCAGTAGGCGTTTAGAAACTTTCTAGCTTATAACCTCCTAGGTCATTTTTTGACGAAGTGCCGAAACGGGTCACGCCAGTAGGCGTTTAGAAACGAGCCGCTTGTTGCGCTTCCGCCTACTGCGCTCCTGGTGCCGAAACGGGTCACGCCAGTAGGCGTTTAGTACTCCAGCCGGGGATCGTGATCACGGTTCGATGAGGGCTTGTCGGGCGTAGTGGCTGTTCATGGCTCTGGCT
>NZ_BMMX01000126.1 GCF_014646155.1 Mangrovihabitans endophyticus | reverse complement strand
GACTTCACCGGCTGGTACCCGGACGCGGGCCGGGTGCCGCTGCCCACCTACGCCTTCGACCACCGGCGCTACTGGCCGCAACCGCGGGAGAACACCGGAGACAGCGACGACGTCGACGCCCGCTTCTGGGCCGCCGTGGAGAACGCCGACCCGGCGGACCTCGCCGGTGACCTGGCGGTGGACGCCGACGCGCTCAGCCGCGTGCTGCCCGCCCTCTCCGGCTGGCGCCGCCACCAGCGCGACCAGTCCCTGCTGGACGCGCTGCGCTTCCACGAACGCTGGTGCCCGATCACCGGCCCCACGGCCACGACGCCGGCCGGACCATGGGTGGTGGTCGCGCACCCCGAGGCCGACGCCGCCGACGTCACCGACGCGCTCGGCGCCGACTGCCTGCGCCTCGACGTCGCCGACCGCCGGCACGCCGCCGAACAGCTCCGCGACCTGCCCACCGACCTGGGCGGCGTGGTCAGCCTGCTGGCCTGCCGCGACGGCTCCGCAGCGGACGGACCCGACGCGGTCGCCGGCAACGTGATCCTGCTGCAGGCCTTGCAGGATGCGGGCGTGGACGCGCCGCTGTGGTGCCTCACCCGCGGCGCCGTCACCGTCGACGGCGCCGAACCGGTCACCGCACCCGCCCAGGCCGCCACGTGGGGTTTCGGCCGCGTCGCCGCGCTGGAATACCCCCGGCAGTGGGGCGGCCTGATCGACCTGCCCGCCACCACCGACCCGGCCGCGCTCGCCCGGCTCACCGACGCGCTCGGCGGCATGGGCGGCGAGGACCAGATCGCGCTGCGCGCCGCGGGCGTGTACGCCCGGCACCTGGCACCCGCCCGCGCCGGCGCGGACGGCGGCGGGTGGACCCCGCGCGGCGCCGTCCTGATCACCGGCGGCACCGGCGGGCGGGGCAGCCGGTCGCCCGCTGGCTGGCCGCGCACGGCGCCCGCCACCTGGTGCTGCTCAGCCGCCGCGG
>NZ_BMMX01000125.1 GCF_014646155.1 Mangrovihabitans endophyticus | reverse complement strand
TCGGCATGTCCGACGGTCGGCGCACGGTTGCGAAGCGTCACGGCGCACGAGTGATGGTTTGCTGCAAGGGTTGTTCAGCTTGGCGCCTGGTGGACCGGCTCGATCAGCCGACGGCGCCTTCGATCTTGTTGGTCAGGTCGAGGATGTCCGGGACGGCGTCCAGCACGGTGACCTCTACCAGGGCGCCGTCGCGGCCGTACCGGCGGCGGTATTCGTCGTACGGGTAGTCGGGAATCGGCAGCCAGGATCGGTGCCCGCGCAGAGGGTGGTTCTTCTGCGTCACCGCCCCGGAGTTGAGCCGGCACAGTTCGATACGTGAGCCGTGCCGCTCGATGAGGGCGCGGGTGTCGACGTGCAGAACCACCTGGTCCTCGGCGCGGTACTCCTTCGCCTGGCGCAGCCGGTCCAGCCGCTCGGGACTGGCCCAGAAGAAGACCCGGGAGTTGATCGCGGCGAGATAGGCGGCCAGCGAGGACTGCGGATCGATCTTTTCCGCGATGAACTTCATCGGCTTCTGATCCCGGATCACGGCCGGCGGCAGGCCGGGTGCGCGCAGGACGGTGGACTGCTTGCGTGGTGCGTTCAAAAGCCGGTCGCGTTCGGCGGTGTCGAGGCCGAACAGGTCGATCAGGCGCTGCGTGGACAGCAGGCCGTGCCGTTGTACCGACGGCCAGGCGGTCGCGGACATCGTGTGGAAGACCTGCGGGTGGCGCGCGAACAGTTCCTCGACGTCCATGCCGGCCATGATGCCGGACGGCCACGACCACGGGCCATCAAGGAAACGGGCGACATCCCCCGCTCGCGTCGACGGATCGTCTGCAGCCCGGGCCCCGGCGACACCGCCCCCGCCGGAAGCTCACGGAGCCTCGGAAGCACCTCACGACCGCGCCGGGACGCGGCACGTCACGCAGCGCAACGAGCGATCGGCGGCATGTCAGGGCGCCGCGGAGCGGTCGGACCTCGTACCGTTGCCCTCGCCGGCGGGCGTTGTTCCCGCAGCCGCCCGTCGGCTCCTCGCACGAGGCGCG
>NZ_BMMX01000124.1 GCF_014646155.1 Mangrovihabitans endophyticus | reverse complement strand
TATAAAAGCTAAAAAGCTTTTAAACAAGTTCAAGTCATAAAAGCTAAAAGCTTTCAACAATAAAAAGCCCATTAGCTGGTAAAACTTGGCAATTAAAAAAGATTAGGGATCAAGCATTTTTAGTCTTCTTTAAAGGGTTTAACATTTAAGAGCGATTATAGCAAGTTTTTAAAGAAAAACGAAGTTATTTGATTTAACATTGTTAATAGCCTATGTAAAAGTAAAGTAAAACTACAATAACTCTGTCTTATATTCATTAAGGCAGTGGTAGCGCTGAAGAATATTCGTGCAATTGTCGTTATTCATTATAAAAGGGCGGGTTTTAAAGGATATTTTAAAATTTAAAACAAGCTTTTAAGAGCAGATGGCGGATGCCTTGCCAAAGAGAGGCGATGAAGGACGTACTAGACTGCGATAAGCTATGCGGAGCTGTCAAGGAGCTTTGATGCGTAGATGTCCGAATGGGGCAACCCAACTAATAGAGATATTAGTTACTCTAATTTAGAGAGCGAACCTAGTGAAGTGTAACATCTCAGTAACTAGAGGAAAAGAAATCAACGAGATTCCCTAAGTAGTGGCGAGCGACCGGGGAAAAGGGCAAACCGAGTGCTTGCATTCGGGGTTGAGGACTGCAATATCCAAGAGAACGCTTTAGCAGAGTTACCTGGAAAGGTAAGCCATAGAAAGTGATAGCCTTGTATGCGACAAGGCGTTCTCAGGTAGCAGGATCCAGAGTAAGCCAGGACACGAGAAATCCAGGTTGAAGCCGGGGAGACCACTCTCCAACCCTAAATACTACTCTTTGAGCGATAGCGAACAAGTACCGTGAGGGAAAGGTGAAAAGAACCGCAGTGAGCGGAGTGAAATAGAACCTGAAACCATCTGCTTACAATCATTCAGAGCCCTATGATTTATCAGGGTGATGGACTGCCTTTTGCATAATGATCCTGCGAGTTGTGGTATCTGGCAAGGTTAAGCGGATGCGAAGCCGTAGCGAAAGCGAGTCTGAAGAGGGCGATTAAGTCAGATGCTGC
>NZ_BMMX01000123.1 GCF_014646155.1 Mangrovihabitans endophyticus | reverse complement strand
CGCCGGTGCCGGGCACGTAGGTGACGACGTTGTCGGCGGTGTCCGGGTTTCCCACGGCCAGGATTGCCCGGCCGTCGTCCGCGGTGGACAGGCCGAGCAGGTACGCGCGCGGCTGGTCCGTGCTGGCCAGGCGGTCGGTGATGGTGTGCAGGCCGCGTGCCTGGCCCTGCAGGTGCTCTTGCTGCTCGTCGAGATTCATCAGCTCGATGTCGTAGGCGGTGCGTGCGTCGGTGGCGTCGGGGTAGACCTCGGTGATGCGGCCTTGCTCGAACATGTCGTGCAGGTAGGCGATGCGGTTGTTGACGGTGGTCAGTTGCTGGTCGGTGGCGGCCTGATCGCGGGCGAGGACGATGCGGTTGGCGGTGTCGCGGTCGTCGGCCGGTACGCCGTCGAGGCCGCCGACCAGGGCGGGGAAGTCGGCGATGGCTTGTTCCTGTTGTTGCGGTGTCAGCGATGTCCACCAGTCGTGGATCTGTTCGGGGGAGCGGCTGCGTTGCGCGGTGAGGTCGTCGGCGGTGATGCCGGCGAGCTGGGTGGTGCCGAACCCGATACTGGGGTCGGGCAGGTTGACGCCGATGAGGTTGGTGGTCTGGTCGTCCAGGGCGCGGGCTCGTTCCACGATCTCGCGTAGTTCGTTCGCGTACGCGGCGGTGGCGCGGGCGGTGTGGTCCAGGTTCCCGCCCATATAGGCGCTGGCGGGTGCGGTGATGGTGCCGGCCTGCACATCGACGGTGTATCCGGCCTGCCGGGCGGTGGCCACCACCTGGGTGGCCTGTTCGCGCAGGGAGGTCACCGCGTACGCGTGGTGGTCGAGGGCGTCGCCGATGCGCCGGGCGGGCGGGTAGGTGTTGCTGACCTCGGCCCGCAGATCACTGGCCCGTTGCTGGGCGGCGGCGGACGCGTCCCCGGACGGCCACGCGTGCGGCAGGTCACGGGTGCCGCGGATGAGGATTTCGGCGGCGTCGTCGATTCCGGTGGCGAGCCGGTGCCACGCGTCCGCGGCGGCATGCCACGGAGCGGCCTCGCTGGCCAGGAGCTGGGCCAGGCTCAGCGCGCTCACCGCGGCGCCCGCGATCCGGTTCGGTGCAGGTCATCGGCCGCGGCGTGGTCCGCGGACGCGTACCCGTCGGCGGCCGACGTCAGGTCAGCGCCCAGGGTGGTCACTGCGGCGGAGAGCCGGTCCAGGTCCGCCGCCCA
>NZ_BMMX01000122.1 GCF_014646155.1 Mangrovihabitans endophyticus | reverse complement strand
GCGAAACCACCCTCTGACCAGGAGACCCCACGCATGACCCGCACACACCTACACACCACCCTCACCACCACCCTGCTTCTCTTTCTGGGCACCGTGTCCTCGGCCTCGGCCGCGTCGGCGACGCCCGCCGACCCGATGAACAGCGCGTTCGCCGCGGCGGCGGCCACGTTCGGGGTTCCCCGTGACCTGATCGTCGCGGTCGGGTACGGCGAAACCCACCTTGACGGGCACCACGGCGCGCCGAGCCAGGACAACGGCTTCGGTGTCATGCACCTGGTGAGCAATCCGTCCCGCAGGACCCTGCAACTCGCAGCGAAACTCACCGGCGAGTCGGTCCCCGCGCTGAAGACGTCGACGGCGGCCAACATCCGCGGTGGCGCCGCCGTCTTGCGATCGATGGCCGATCGGGCCGGGCTCTCCGGCGACGACCGGGACCGGATCACCGCCTGGTACCCCGTGGTTGCCCGCTATGGCGGCGCCACCAGCGACAACGGGGCCAGGCTGTACGCGGACACGGTGTACCGGCTACTGGCGAGCGGTCTGCAAACCAGGACCGTCGAGGGAGAACGCGTCGACGTCACTGCCCACGCCGCCCCACCCGAACGCGGACGGCTGGCGAGCGTGTCGCCGACTGGTCAGCCGCCGGACGCCGCCGCGCTCGGCATGGACTACCCGGATTCCCGGTGGGTGCCCGCCAGCCCGAGCAACTACACGGCCGGACGGTCGGCTGCGATCAACCTCGTCGTCATCCACGTGACCCAAGGGTCGTACGCGGGCACGATCAGCTATTTCCAGGATCCAGCGGCGAAGGTGAGCGCGCACTATGTCGTCCGCTCCTCGGACGGCGAGGTCACGCAGATGGTCCGCGACGCGGACACCGCCTACCACGTCAGGTCGGCGAACTCCCGGGCGCTGGGTATCGAGCACGAGGGTTTCATCGACGACCCGACCTGGTTCACCGACTCGATGTACCGCTCCTCGGCCGCGTTGACGCGGTGGCTGTGCGACCGGCACGGCCTGCCGAAGACGCGGCAGTTCATCGTCGGCCACAACGAGGTCCCCGGCAACGACCACACCGACCCGGGCCAGTACTGGGACTGGGACTACTACATGCAGTTGGTAGCCGGCGGAGGAGGAGGGGGCGGCGTCTATACGGGTTCGTCGGCGGATTTCAACGGTGACGGCCTCGACGACATCATCACCTTCACCCACGGCACCGGCGC
>NZ_BMMX01000121.1 GCF_014646155.1 Mangrovihabitans endophyticus | reverse complement strand
TGATCTTCCCCCGTTAGCGTGGAGGCCAGACCTTAAGGGATAGAGGTTCATGGCTGAGACGAGACGACGGTTCGACCGCGAGTTCCGTGAGGGCGCGGTCCGGATCGTGCGCGAGACGAGCAAGCCGATCGCCGTGGTGGCCCGGGATCTGGGCGTCAACGCGGGCACGCTCGGTAACTGGGTGAACCAGGACAAGCAGGCCCGTGGTGAGGCCGCCGGTGGCGGGCTGTCGGAGGACGAGCGGGCCGAGCTGGCCCGGCTGCGTAAGGAGAACGCCGAGCTCGCGATGGAACGCGATGTCCTCAAGCGCTCCGTGGTCCTGTGGGTGAAGGAGGCGATGAAGTAGCCGTGGCCGGTTTCATCAGCTCCCAGAGGACCGAGCACGGCGTGCCACACGCGCTGACCTGCCGCGCCCTGCAGGTGTCGCAGTCCTGGTACTACAAGTGGCGCGATCGGCAACCCACCGACGCCCAGACCCGCCGGGCCGGACTCGACGACGAGATCCGTCAGGTCTTCGACGCCTCCGGCGGTACCTACGGCTCGCCGCGGGTCACCCAGGACCTGCAGGCCGCGGGCTGGCGGGTCGGCGAGAACACCGTCGCCCGCAGGATGGCCGCCCTCGGCCTGGCCGGTCGCCCACCGAAACGGCGCCGCAGCCTGACCCGGCAGGGCAAGCGCCCGGCGGCACCGGACCGGGTCCGGCGGCAGTTCACCGCACCGGCACCGGACGTGCTCTGGTGCGGCGACATGACCGAGATCGTCACCGGCCAGGGGAACCTGTATCTGGCTACGGTCATCGACCTGTTCAGCCGCCGGCTGCTGGGCTACGCCATGTCCGCTCACCACGACGCCGAACTGGTCGAAGCGTCACTGCACATGGCCGCGGCGACCCGGGGCGGCACCGTCGACGGCGTGATCTTTCACAGCGACAGGGGCAGCGAGTACACGTCCGAAGCCTTCGACAAGGCCTGCCGGCGTCTCGGCGTGCTGCAGTCGATGGGCCGGGTCGGCTCCGCCCTGGACAACGCCGCCGCTGAGGCCTTCAACTCCACAATCAAGGTCGAGTACATCCACCGCCACCGGTTCGCCACCCGCCACGAGGCCCGGCTGAAGATCTCCACCTGGATCGTCGACTTCTACAACCTGCGCCGCAGGCACAGCGCCTGCGACGGCATGTCACCCATCGACTACGAACGCTTCATGGCCGAGGCCAGGAGGGCTGAAGCCGCATAACGGAACCCTCCACGATCTTGGGGGATTGACA
>NZ_BMMX01000120.1 GCF_014646155.1 Mangrovihabitans endophyticus | reverse complement strand
TCAACCGCTCCGGACCAGACGTCCTCCCAGGTGAGGTTGCCGGACTCGACACGGTGGGCGAGCTGGGTGAACGCGGATGGGGCGTCGGCGGGCGGGTCCGCGACGTCGAAGCGTTCATCAAGGATGTTCGTCTCGGCGCTGTCCAACTGCTCGCCACGGTGTTGCCACTGCGCGACCGCCAGGCGGGAGCCATAGAGGCGGTTCTCGACCCGCTGCCGCAGGTCGGCGAGCTCCACGTCCCAGCCGCGCATGTCCGAAGTGTCCCAGCCACCGCGGACCGTCCGCGACCCCGCCCACGTGCCATCATCTCTCCACGCTGACCGGGACGACGTTTCACGGCGCCGCCCGTCGACCGCTCACCTACCGCCTACGGGCCTGGTTGGTGTGTCAGCGCAGTTGTCGGCTGGGAAAGCCGGGGCATGCGGTTGTGCTGGTCAGGTCGGGCGGTTGCGGGCGGCGCGGGGGTGCGAGTGGGCGGCGATCCAGGCTTCGACCTCGGGTGCCAGCCATACGCGTCCCATCTCCAAGATGGTCAGCGGTGGCGGGAATCCCGGCTTGGCGGCGAGTTGGTTGAGGCGTTGCCGGCACACCCCGCCGAGCATCAGGCAGACCTCGTGGGGACCGACCAGCCGGATGGCATGGGATTCCATGACGCACGTTTATACACGACAGGTTGTCCTGCGCACAGTGTTCGCTGATCAACGTCGGTGGCGAAGGGAGCGGCTATGGTCCGGGCGGATCAGGGAAGACACCTGGGCGTGTCACGGCGGGGGTTTTCCCGCGAGGTGCGGGCGATGCTGGGCGATCCACTGGTCGATGTCGTCGGTGAGCCATACCCAGCCGCTGGACAATCGTGCCACCGGTTCGGGGAATCTGGGTGAGTGGGTGATCTGGTAGACGCGTTGGGAGCTGACGCCGAGCATGATGCGGATTTCGTGGGTGCCGACCAGTCGCAGGTCCTCGCCGTCGGCGCCCGAGTCGGTGCTGGAGCCGACGTCGGTGCCGGTGTGGTGTGGATTGCGGTGGGCCGCTGTCACCAGTGGTGCGTTCCGGTCAGGGTCGTGCGGCGCGTGTGGCTCACCCGGGCTGGGCGCTCGGTGCCGGTTCGGGGCTGTGTGGGTGGTGCCGGGTTTGCGGGCGACGGCGGCGTAGGCCGCGACGTGGTCGGGTGGGGGTGGGGTGTCGGTGGGGTCGGGTCGCCAGTGGCTGATCACGGTGATGCCGGGTGGCAGCAGGTCGAGGCCGGTGGTGAACGCGCTGATCTGGGTGTGGGTGCGTAGCACGATGTCGG
>NZ_BMMX01000119.1 GCF_014646155.1 Mangrovihabitans endophyticus | reverse complement strand
CCGACATCGTGCTACGCACCCACACCCAGATCAGCGCGTTCACCACCGGCCTCGACCTGCTGCCACCCGGCATCACCTCGATCAGCCACTGGCGACCCGACCCCGCCGACACCCCACCACCACCCGAACACGTCGCGGCCTACGCCGCCGTCGCCTGCAAACCCGGCACCGCCCACACCGCCCCGAACCGGCACCGAGCGCCCAGCCGGGGTGAGCCACTCGCGCCGGACGACCCTGACCGGAACGCACCACTGGTGACAGCAACCAGCCTGAACCCGCCCGGCACCGGCACCGACGTCGGCACCGGCACCGACGTCGGCTCCAGCACCGACTCGGGCGCCGACGGCGAGGACCTGCGGCTGGTCGGCACCCACGAGATCCGCATCATGCTCGGCGTCAGCTCCCAACGCGTCTACCAGATCACCCACTCACCCAGATTCCCCGAACCAGTGGCACGATTGTCCAGCGGCTGGGTATGGCTCACCGACGACATCGACCAGTGGATCGCCCAGCATCGCCCACACCTCGCGGGAAAACCCCCGCCGTGACACGCCCAGGTGTCTCCCCGGATTATTCGAGCGCCCGCCGTCCTCTCACCATCGACGTTGATGAGCGAACACTGTACGCAGGACAACTTGTCGTGTATAAACGTGCTTCATGAAATCCCACGCCATCCGGCTCGCCGGCCCCCACGAGGTCTGCCTGATGCTCGGCGGGGTGTGCCGGCAACGACTCAACCAACTCGCCGCCAAGCCGGGATTCCCGCCACCGCTGATCACCCTGGAGATGGGACGCGTATGGCTGGCACCCGAGGTCGAAGCCTGGATCGCCGCCCACCCGAACCCCCGCGCCGCCCGCAACCGCCCGACCTGACCAGCAGAATCCGAGGGAGCAGCCGCCCGTTCCGGACGGCTATCGCCGCAACCGGTTGCGCAGTGCGGCATCAACGGGAGCCGATACACCCGGTTATCGTCAACGGACGCGGCGAGGGGCGGCACATTGCGGTGTTGGTGCTGTCGATGGTCGGCATGCTGATCTGCGGATGTGACGACAGTGGCGACCCCGCCACGCCACCGTCCGTGGTCGTGTCCGCCAGCACGCCACCGGCCCGCTACGACGGCACCAGGCTCGCCTGCCCGGTGCTCACCTCGGCGCCGGCCGCACAGTACGGCGCCGCCGGCCCGGGACAACCTGGCAGCCCTTCCCCGGCGGCGGACCTACCCGGCCTGTTCACAGTGGACTGTCGGGGTACCCCTTGGAGTACACAGGTAGGTACGGCTGATCTTGCACAGCGGGGACGGGTCGATCGACGCCGGT
>NZ_BMMX01000118.1 GCF_014646155.1 Mangrovihabitans endophyticus | reverse complement strand
CGGTTGTCGTTTCTGGGTACGGGTTATCTGGGTGCGACTTATGCGATCTGTTTCGCGGAGCTGGGTTATGAGGTGGTGGGGTTCGACGTCGATGAGGCGAAGATCGCCAAGTTGGCGGGTGGGCAGGTGCCGTTTCATGAGCCGGGTCTGGATGAGTTGTTGCGGGCGAATCTGGCGTCGGGGCGGTTGCGGTTCTGCACCTCGTATGAGGAGGTGGCGGATTTCGCGGATGTGCATTTCATCTGTGTGGGTACGCCGCAGCGTGCGGAGGGGATGGGTGCGGATCTGACGTTTGTGGAGACGTCGGTGACGCGGTTGGCGGCGCGGTTGCGGCGGCGGGCGTTGATCGTGGGTAAGTCCACGGTGCCGGTGGGTACGGCGGAGTGGGTGGAGCAGTTGGTGGCGCGTCATGCGGATGCGGGGCTGGGGGTGGAGGTGGCGTGGTCTCCGGAGTTCCTGCAGGAGGGGTTCGCGGTCGAGGACGTGTTGCGGCCGAACCGGATCGTGGTCGGGGTGCGTACGGAGTGGGCGAACGCGATGTTGTACGCGGCGCACAAGGGTGTGTTCGATCTGGCGGCGGCCGAGGATCGTGAGGTGCCGTTGGTGGTGACTGATTTCGCGACGGCGGAGTTGGTGAAGGTGGCGGCGAACGCGTTCCTGGCGACGAAGATCAGTTTTATCAATGCGATGGCGGAGGTGTGTGAGGTCGCGGGTGGGGACGTGACGCAACTGGCGAAGTCGATCGGGTATGACCCGCGGATCGGTAATCGGTTCTTGCAGGCGGGTGTGGGGTTCGGTGGTGGGTGTCTGCCGAAGGACATCCGGGCGTTTCAGGCGCGGGCGCAGGAGTTGGGCGCGGGTGAGGCGTTGCGGTTCCTGCATGAGGTGGATTTGGTGAATACGCGGCGGCGGGCGCGGGTGCTGGGTTTGGCGGCGCGGTTGCTGGGTCGCCGGTCGGGTCCGGCGGGGCCGGATCTGTCCGGGACGCGGATCGCGGTGCTGGGGGCGGCGTTCAAGCCGAATTCCGATGATGTGCGGGACTCGCCGGCGTTGGCGATCGCGGCGGCCCTGGCGAAGGCGGGTGCGGAGGTACGCGTCTATGACCCCCAGGCCATCGAGAACGCCCGTCGTGTGGCACCCCAACTTACTTATTCATTGTCGCTGGATGGCTGCCTGGCTGGCGCCGACCTGGTGTGCGTGCTCACCGAATGGGCCGAGTTCCGCAACGCCGACCCGCAGGCGCTCGGCGCGCTGGTGGCCGGCAAGCTGGTGATCGACGGCCGCAACTGCCTGGACGAGCCGCTGTGGACCGCGGCCGGCTGGACCTACCGCGGCATGGGCCG
>NZ_BMMX01000117.1 GCF_014646155.1 Mangrovihabitans endophyticus | reverse complement strand
GGCTCCGTGCGCTGGGCAGGTGCGGGCCGTGCCGAACGTGACGGCCGTCCTGTTCACCGCGCACGATCGGCGGCAGAAGAGGGCGTCTGATATTTGCAGCGGTTTTGGTCAGGAACGATGCCCGATCTACTCCGGCACTGCCACAGGCCGCGGCGGTTCGTCGTATTCGCCGAGGGCGTACCTCAACCGGTGGTTGAGGTCAGAGATGGACTGACGCAGGTCCCGCTCGGTCCCAGCGGCCCCAAGGAGTCCTACTCGTTCCAGTCTGTCTCGGATACGCCGCGACAGGTGCTCGGGAACGCCGCCCGCCATGAGTTCGCCTTCGAGCAGCGCAAGGAGCCCAATCAGCGCTGCCACGTCCGGAGCGCGACAGCTTCGCGGGGCCAGGGCGTCCGATCCGCTTGCGCTCATACCGGCCACCCTACGCAGAACTCAGCGAGAAGACAGGCCCCACGACTGCGAGCGCCTTGCGGCCCGAGCGGATATCGCGACGAATGGGTTTGCGCGCAGGTGCGGCCTGCACGTGTCACCCTGTACGGATGGAAGATCAAGACGCTCGAAGTGACGTTCTGCGCCTGCTTCCACAGGTCGAGCGTGCGGCAGAGCAGCCTATGCCCGGTGGCGCGAACGAGGATGAGCTCGCCGATCTGGAGCGGCGGCTCGAAGTGCCGTTGCCCGTGGAACTTGCCGAGTGGCTCCGAATCTGCAAAGGGGAGGCTATTTGCGCTGGCGGTGTGTTCGAAGCGCTACCCGATCAGGAGCATCTTGATATCGCTGCTACTGGCGCATTGAACCCACGCTGGCGAGAACTAGGGTGGCTGCCGGTAGCCGGTGATGGCTGCGGCAACTACTACGTACTCATCAATTACTACTTACTCATCAATAGCGGCGACCTCCTCGGCAAGGTGGCATTCGTCGACACGATCTCCGATCCGAACATCGTCGAATACATTGCCGGCGGCGATTTGTGGACATTCTTGAGCTCGCTCCTGATGCGTGGGTGAGTGCACTGTTCTCGGCAAATCCGGAAACTCTGCCCGGGCGACGGACAGGACCGCCGTGACCGAACGTGACACTCGCCGGATCACGGCGGCCGACGGCGAGGCGGCCCACATCCACGACCCTCAAAGCCGCTGCTGCTGCGCTACCAGGACCACCAACCGCGCGCGAGGCAGCCGACCGGGCGTCGGCCTCACGGGCGCCCTGGCGCTACGAAGCTTCGCGAGGCCGAGCCGGACACGACCACACCCGCGTCGGGTAAACGCCGCCGACACCGACCTCCTACCGACACCCAAGACTCGCACGACCTCCCCGCCCCGGCGAGCGTCGCCGCCCGCCGGCACCGGCCACCGCCAACACGACACAAGGCCGGACCC
>NZ_BMMX01000116.1 GCF_014646155.1 Mangrovihabitans endophyticus | reverse complement strand
TCCAGCCGGGGATGTTGACCTTGGCTGGTCGAGTGTCGGGTGGTGAGAAGACGAAGGCAGCCACCGTCGATCATGGACGGTTGTGTGGACTGACCATGACGCAGCGGTGGCTGCCGGATACAGGGTAGACGCCCAGCGGTGGCGGGTGTTGTTCGACGACCTGATACTCACGATCGGGCAGCGTTTCCGCAGGCCGGAGCCCCGGCGGCGGGTGCGTGACTTCGTTCGGGGTCTGCTGGCGCCGCTGCCGCGCAAGAACTGCTGGACGATCGCCGAGCACGCCGGCGACGAGACTCCGGACGGGATGCAGGATCTGTTGACCCGGGTGAAGTGGGACGATGCCGCAGTCCGCGCCGACGTCCGCGAGTTCGTCGGTGAGCAGCTCGGCGATCCCGAAGCGGTGCTGGTCATTGACGAGACCGGCGATCTGAAGAAAGGCCGGCACACCGTCGGTGTGCAACGGCAGTACTCCGGGACCGCCGGGAAGATAGAGAACTGCCAGCTCGCCGTGCATCTGGTCTACGCCACCGAGCATGTCCACGCGATGCTTGATGCGTCCCTCTACCTGCCGAAATCGTGGTGCGACGACCCCGGGCGCCGGGCTGAGGCCGGCGTGCCCGAGCAGGTACGGTTCGCGACCAAGCCGCAGATGGCATCCCGGATGATCGAGGCCGCGGTCACCGCGGGACTGCCGTGTCGGTGGGTCGCCGGCGACGAAGCCTACGGCGGTGACCCACGCCTGGCCACCCGGCTTCGCGTACTGCGGCTGGGCTACGTCCTCGCGGTGGCCTGCTCGCATCAGGTGACCACCGGGCTCGGCGTCTACCGTGCCGACGTGCTGGCCGCGGGCCTGCCCCGTTCCGCGTGGCAGCGCCTGTCCGCCGGCCCCGGCGCGAAGGGCCACCGCTACTACGACTGGTCCTTCACCGCCCTGCCCGCCCATCACGACGCGCACGGCGGGCACCACTGGCTGCTGATCCGCCGCAACCGCACCACCGGCGAACTGGCCTTCTACCGCTGCTGGTCGCCCGGCCCCGTCCCGCTGCGCACCCTGGTCACGGTGGCCGGGCGTCGCTGGAAGATCGAGGAGTCGTTCCAGGCCGCGAAGACCGGCCTCGGCCTCGATCAACACCAGCATCGCCGCTGGACGTCCTGGCATCGCTGGACCACCCTCGCGATCCTCGCCCACGCTTTCCTCGCCGCCGCCACCACGCACCGCGATCAGCCCGACCCGGCCGGGCTGATCCCGCTGACCGTCAACGAGCTACGTCACCTGTTCAACGTCCTGGTCATCGAGCCCATCCGCCGCCACACCGACCCGCTGCTCTGGTCGATCCGCCGACGCCGCCACCAAGCCAGAGCCATGAACAGCCACTACGCCCGACAAGCCCTCATCGAACCGTGATCACGATCCCCGGCTGGAGTA
>NZ_BMMX01000115.1 GCF_014646155.1 Mangrovihabitans endophyticus | reverse complement strand
CAATGCCGCGTAGTTAGGGTGCTGGGCTGCTGGTCGACCCTAGGGTGATCGTGATGGTTGCTTTGTGGTTGGTTCGGTCGATGGTGCCTTTGGCTCGGTGTTTGGAGATGGCGCGTTTCACCACGCGGGGGCTGGTCCTGATCCGGCGTTCGGGCAGAGGGTCGGTCAGGATGGCCCGGCCGATGACGCCGATGAGGTCGATGACGGTGTCGGCGATGACGCCCGCGGCTTGGATGACTTGGTCGCGGGCGGTGGCCAGGGCGATGGTGAAGCTGGCGCGGTCCGGGGCGATGTCCGGGTCGTGGTCGGTGGCGCTCGTCATGGCCAGCCGTAGCGCTTGGTAGGTGGTGAGCAGGGCGTAGACCTCCTGTTCGATGCCGGTGGGGGTGCGTGCGCGTAGGACTCGGCCTTCGAGGGTGGTGGACTTCATCTCCAAGAACGCGGTCTCGATCTCCCACCGCTGGTGGTAGAGGGTGATCAGGTCCAGGGCGGTGAACTGGTGGCCGGTCAGGGTGGTGATCAGCCGGTATTGGCCGGTGTGGTGGAGTTTGCCGGCGGTGTGCACGGTGATCTCGGCGTCGATGACACGCACGACGACGCTGCCGAGTAGGGCGAGCTGTGATCCGTCGCGGTAGCGGCCGATGGTCGGGAACTTACGGTTGGTTTTGCAGCGGATGAGCAGGTCCGCGCCGGTGTTGTGGATCTGTTCGACCAGGTCGCAGACGGCGAAGTTGCGGTCGGCCAACAGCAGCATGCCCGATCGCAGGCAGCGGAACAGGGTGGGTGCGTAGCGGATCTCCGCGGTGCCGATCGGGCCGAAGACCGCGTCGAGGACGGTGCGGGATCCGCAGGCCACGATCGCGACCAGGCGTAGCAGCGGATAGCCGGAGCCGCCGTGGGATCCGGTCTGCCGGCCGTAGGTGGTCAGGTTCGCGGGGCTGTCGGGGACCGACAGGGTGGTGCCGTCGATCGCGCAGAGCAGCAGGCCCCGCCATCGCTGGGCCCCGGCGGCCGGCCCGGCGAGCAGAGCGAACAGGGCGGCCAGGGGCTTGACGCCGATCCGGCGGCGGGCCTGGGCGAGGGCTGATGAGGTCGGGGTGGCAGGGTTCAGGACGGTAATGCTGCTGGTCAGCCTCGCCCAGACCTGCTGGTAGCCGGACTCGGTGAACAGTCCGGCGGCCAGCAACAGATAGACCACGACCCGGGAGGGCAGGTCCCGGATCCGGGCCTGGACCGTGCCGGTCGTCGCGAGGATGTCGTCGACCATCTCGAACGGCACGATCTGCGTCAACTCGCCCAGATGGCCAGGCGCGAACCGGCCCGCGGCTACCTTGATCGTACGGTGGATGACAGAATGCTCGGGCAGCGGAACTCCCAGCTCGAAGGGTGTCTTGTGAGGACAACCCCTCTATAGCGGGAGTTCCGCTGTTCTGCATGTATCGACACACCCGCTTGACGCTCCACCACCACCGCTAACTACGCGGCATTGG
>NZ_BMMX01000114.1 GCF_014646155.1 Mangrovihabitans endophyticus | reverse complement strand
TCCTAATGGGTTCTGGGAGTAAGCCATCCGGCAGACTCCTGGTGGGTAGGTAGCCGCCGGCGGACGAGCACTCCCGTTTCCTGGACTTTGAGTCCTACTGAGAGATCGTGCCGCTGCTGGTCGGTGTGGAGAGTTGATCGCTGATGGGATGTCGTGCCCGCCCGGTTGCGGCGTGAGCACTGCTTCATTAGGTCGCTGATAGTTCTCTGCCTGGCTACCGAAGGTGATCGGTTCGACAGGTGGGAGACGCGTTGCTGTTCGTGGGAGATGACTGGGCGGAGGACCACCACGACGTCGAGGTGATGGACTCCTCCGGCCGCCGGCTGGCCAAGGCCCGGCTGGCCGAAGGCATGGCGGGCATGACCCGGCTGCACGCGATGATCGGGCAGGCGCTCGGTGACACCATCGAGGACGACGTGGTCCAGGTGAAGATCGGGATCGAGACCGATCGGGGTCCGTGGGTACAGGCGCTGGTCGCCGCCGGCTACACGGTGTACCCGGTGAACCCGTTGCAGGCGGCCCGCTACCGGGAACGCCTCGCGTTGTCGGGGGCCAAGAGCGACGCGGCGGACGCACACATGCTGGCCGACATGGTGCGCACCGACTCGCACCAGCTGCGCCCGATCGCCGGGGACAGCGCCGACGCGGCGGCGGTCAAGGTCGTCACCCGGATGCACAAGACCCTGATCTGGGAACGCACCCGCGCCGGGCAGCGGTTGCGGCACGCACTGCGGGAGTACTTCCCGGCAGCGCTCGCCGCGTTCGAGGACCTGGACGCCGGCGACACCCTGGAACTGCTCGCGAAGGCCCCGGACCCGGCCTCGGCGGCCCGGTTGAGCATCAGCCAGATCAGCACGGCCCTGAAACGAGCCCGCCGCCGCGACATCCCGGTCAAAGCCGCGGCGATCCAGGCCGCCCTGCGTGCCGAGTATCTCGGCCAACCGGCCGTGGTCACCACCGCGTACGCCGCGACGGTGCGGGCCTTGGCCGCGGTGCTGGTCACTCTCAACGAGCAGGTCAAGGCCTTGCAGAGCGAGGTGGAGGCCCATTTTGGCCGGCACCCGGACGCTGAGATCATCCTGTCTCAGCCCGGACTGGGTGCCGTGCTCGGCGCCCGGGTGCTCGGCGAGTTCGGCGACGACCACGACCGTTACGCCTCGGCGAAGGCCCGTAAGAACTACGCCGCGACCAGCCCGATCACCCGCGCGTCCGGGAAGAAACGGACCGTCATGGCCCGGTTCGTGCACAACGATCGCCTCATCGACGCACTGATGACCCAGGCGTTCTCCGCCCTGCAGAAATCCCCCGGCGCCCGCGCGTATTACGACCGGCAACGCGACCGCGGCGCCAGTCACAACGCCGCGCTGCGCCAACTCGCCAATCGACTCGTCGGCATCCTGCACGGATGCCTCAAAACCGGCACGCCCTACGACGAGGCGACCGCCTGGTCGTCTCACCTCATCGAGGCCGCTGCTTGACATTCAAGCTCCTGGGATGTCTCTCAG
>NZ_BMMX01000113.1 GCF_014646155.1 Mangrovihabitans endophyticus | reverse complement strand
AACACCCCGGCCACACACGCCGCCGCGATCTCCCCCACCGAATGACCCGCCACCACCTCCGGGACGACACCCCACGATTCGAGCAACCGGAACAGCGCCACCTCCACCGCAAAAATCGCCGGCTGCGCATTACCCGTGTCATCCAGGTCATCCCAGTCGATGTCCAACAGGGCGCACACCTCGTCGAACGCCGCCGCGTACACCGGGAACCGGGCATACAACTCCCGGCCCATCCCGACACGCTGCGAACCCTGACCGGTGAACAAGAACGCCGTACGCCCCTCACCGGCCACACCCTCGGCCACCACGTCACCCACGACCACCCGGCGGTGCGGGAACTGCGCGCGGGTGGTCAGCGCGGCGGCGACGTCGGCCGGGTGCGCGTCGAGCCCGGTCACCCGCTCGGTGAGCGCGTCCAGGGCCTGCGGGGACTTGGCGGACAGCGCGAGCGGAGCGGGGTGGCCGGTGTGCTCGACGCCCGGCGCCGGGGTTTCCTCGGGGGCCTCCACGATGATGTGGGCGTTGGTGCCGCTGATGCCGAACGACGACACCCCCGCCCGACGCCGCACCGACTCCGGCCACGCCACCGGCTCGGCCGCCAGCCGCACCCCACCGGCCGTCCAGTCCACATGCGACGACGGCGCATCCACATGCAACGACGCCGGCACCACACCATGCCGCATCGCCAACACCATCTTGATCACACCAGCCACACCCGCAGCCGCCTGCGTATGCCCGATGTTCGACTTCACCGACCCCAACAACAACGGAGTCTCACGATCCCGCCCGTACGTCGCCAGCAACGCCTGCGCCTCAATCGGATCACCCAACGTCGTACCCGTGCCGTGCGCCTCCACCACGTCGACATCCATGGTGGACAGTCCGGCGGAGGCCAGGGCCTGCCGGATGACGCGCTGCTGTGACGGCCCGTTGGGGGCGGTCAGCCCGTTCGACGCCCCGTCCTGATTGATCGCCGACCCGCGCACCACCGCGAGCACCTCATGCCCATGCCGACGCGCATCCGAAAGCCTTTCCAGCACGAGCATGCCGACCCCCTCGGCCCAGCCGACCCCGTCGGCCGCGTCCGCGAACGGCTTGCAGCGCCCGTCCTCGGCAAGACCGCCCTGGCGGGAGAACTCCACGAAGGTAGTCGGCGTCGCCATCACCGTGACGCCGCCGGCCAGGGCCAGGGTGCACTCCCCCGCCCGCAAGGCTTGCGCCGCCAGATGCATCGCCACCAGCGACGAGGAACAGGCGGTGTCCACGGTCACCGCCGGGCCCTCGAAGCCGAACGTGTAGGACACCCGGCCGGAGGCGATGCTGGCCGCGCTGCCGTTGCCGCGGAACCCTTCGAAGGAGTCCTCGGTGAGCAGGTTGCCGTAGTCGGTGTACATGATGCCGGCGAACACGCCGGTGCGGGAGCCGCGCAGGCTGGTCGGGTCGATGCCGGTGCGCTCCACCGCCTCCCACGTGGTTTCCAGCAGCAGCCGCTGCTGGGCATCGGTGGCCAGCGCCTCACGCGGACTCATCCCGAAGAACTCCGGATCGA
>NZ_BMMX01000112.1 GCF_014646155.1 Mangrovihabitans endophyticus | reverse complement strand
TAGCCTCGATGATTCGCAGTTGATGGCTGCTCGTTCGGCCAGGCCGCTCTGATCGATCGATGTTGATGGGTGTGGCGGGTCCGGGCATGGTGGTGGGCCGTCTGTCGCGGCGGTGGGCGTGGTCTCCTGGGTTCTCCGGTCGTGGGGGGTCGGGCTGACGGTGGTCAGCCGGGTGCGGGGATCGCCGTGATCCGGGTGAACGCGGCGGATAGCTGTTCGGCCCAGGGCCAGGTGGTGGGGATGCGTAGCCAGCGGTGGCGTTGGCCTCGGGTCAGCCGGGCGGCGGTGTGCAGTAGCCGGTAGCGCAGCCGTTTCGGCTCGGCGGTGGCCAGGTCATCGTCGAGGGCGTGGATCTGCAGCCAGGCGATCAGGTCGGCGGCGATCGCGGCGGCAACACACCATGCCTGGTTGATCGCGAACTCGCGCGACGGGAGCCGGCGCAGGCCGGTGTCCTTGGCGCAGCGGATCCGGTCTTCAACCCGGGCGTGGGCGCGGTGGCGGGCCTCGAGCCATTGCAACGCGCCCACGTTGGTGTTGGTGACGAACGCGGTGTAGCGCCAGCCGTCGCGTTCCTCGAACAACGTCAGTTGTGCGCCGGGGTGCGGCCGTTCGCGGCGGACGATGACGCGCATCTTTTCCGGCCAGCCGCTCAGGGTGAGCAGGCCCGTCAGCTCGGCCACCTCGGCTTTCTCGCGAACGCCGCCGTCGGCGGCCAGTGCCGGTGTCCACGCCGAGGCGGGCAGCGCGGTGATGGCGGTGCGTTCGGCCTCGCTGATCGACCAGCCGATGGAGTACTCGATGGTGCGGCGGCGGGTGTTCTGTGCGGTGAGCCAGTCGAGCACGACGTGGGTGCCGGCCGCGCTGTCGCCGCGGATGAGCAGGTGCCGGCGATGCTGCGCGGGGATCTGGGCGATCGCGTCGGTCAGCACGGTGAGGTGGTCGGCGGCGGTGTTGGCGCCCGCGTTGCCGGGTCGCAGCGTGATGGCAAGCAGTTCGCTGGTGTTGTCGCAGGTCACGAGGATGGGATGGAAGCCGTAGGTGTGTTTGTAGGTCGCGGCGGCGTGTTCTTTGTCGGAGTGCGCGATCAGGATCGTGGAGTCGACGTCCAGCACGACCACCCCGGCGCCGATGTCACGGCTGGCGGCGCGGGCTGTCGGCGGGCCGCCAAACAGCTTCCACATCCGGGCGCGGACTTTCGCCCGCGCGACCGCGATACGCCGCAGCTGGGCGGAGCCGATCTCGTCCAGGGCTCGCCACACAGTGGTGTCCGATGCGACCGGCCCGAACACCTCGCCTTGATGGCGCAGCACGTCGATGTCGCAGATCGCTTCGCCGCCGTCAGCGATCAGCACGGCCAGATCGGCGAGGACCCGGCCTCGGTCATGCACCGGGAAGACACCGGTCCGCGCGAGCGCGGCCGACAGCGCACCAGTCAGACCGGCCCGATCTGCGAGCATTCGCAGCAACGCCGTGCCGACGTGCGACACCACCTGTGTTCCGTCCGCGGTGACCCGCAGATCTTTCGACCACGCCGTAGACTGCACGCCGGAAGTGCCTCCCTCGCAGCGAAACCTGTAGATGTCGCAATCACAAGTTTCCCCTGCCGGAGAGGCACTTCCGTCTATTTACACGCCGGTCGGACCCACCAGTTGATGATCACCGTGAATCACCCGGG
>NZ_BMMX01000111.1 GCF_014646155.1 Mangrovihabitans endophyticus | reverse complement strand
GGCTTGGGGGATGCTGTCCGGAGCGTCGTAGCCCAGCCAGAACACCGCTGAGGTGGACGCGTCCGGGGCGTAGAGGGCGGCGTCGCCGGCCATCAGGTCGGTGCGGGTGATGTCGCCGCCGACTTTGGACAGGTCGGCGCCGGTGCCGGGCACGTAGGTGACGACGTTGTCGGCGGTGTCCGGGTTTCCCACGGCCAGGATGGCCCGGCCGTCGCCGCTCGAATCATCGATGCTGGCAGTAGGGCACCTCGGGCGAGGTTGCGGGTCGGGGTCGCGGAAAATGCGTCGCTAGCCAGTAGCTTTCGATTTCGCCATAGCAGCCGGCCGGAAGCCGACGGTATCTTGACGGAGTGAACGCCACGATCGTCCCGCCCGACGGGACCGGCTTCGACGCTCTAATCTTCGATTGGGACGGCACGCTAGTAGACTCGACCGAGGTGTGCTTCCGTGCCTTGTCGGATTCCTTGGCGGATAGCGGGGTGTTCCTTGACCCGGACTGGTACTGGCCACGTCAAGCCATTGCGTCTCCTGACCTGCTCCGATCATGGGAGCAAGAATTCGGCACGTTGCCCGAATCCATTGACAAAATTATCCATCGATGCCGCAGGTACGTCATTGAAGCAGCGCCGCTGCTCCAGGTGATTGAACCGATCGCATCAATCGCGCGTTTAGCGAATGGACGAGGACAAGAGGTAGCTATCGGCTCGAACGCGTCGAGCGATGTTGTGGTCGCAGGACTTCAGGCCACTGGGCTCGACGCCGTCGTGGACAAGGTAGCTACGTGGAGCGATGTCGCTACGGGAAGAGGAAAGCCCGCACCGGACATCTTTCTGCTGGCTGCCCAAATGATGGGTGCAGATCGAGGCCGCTGCTTAGTCTACGAGGATTCCGAGGCAGGAATCAATGCAGCCTTGCAAGCCGGAATGACGGTCTGTGACGTCGCGTCCGGGGTCGTGAGGCAACCGGCAGAGGCGCGCTAGTTGATAAGACTGCGTAACAGCTTGTGGATCTCAGCGGCATCAGTAAGGTCTGGCACCACGGCATCCGCTCCCGCCGCGCGCAAGGCGTCGATACCGTCGGAGCCTGTCGCGACGCCGAGCGTGCTGGCCCCGCCGGTCTTGCCCGTAGCGATATCGTGGGTGCTATCGCCGATGATAATGGTGTTCTCGCGCCCGAATGGTGCCCCGTACTTCGTTTCAGCTCGCTTTTGAGCTATGGCTACCAGCCTCGGCCGGTCGCTTTCGTCGTCGCCATACGCACCTACTTCAACGTCTAGATACCTATCCAGATCGAAGGTTTCAAGCTTGATCATCGAGACGGCACGCAGGTTGCCGGACAGTACACTCTGCACCACGTGCTGGTCACTGAAGAGCATCGAGAGTGTCTCCCGTGCGCCGGGGAGGGCTCGACCCCTCCTCAGCAGTTCCTGCCGGTGATCATCGTATTCCTGCGCAAGCCCCACCTGGTATCTCGACAGGTAGGGTTCATCCTCGGCGATATCATGTAGTCGAAGCGTCGCCCTCAGGATCGAGGGTTCCGTCTGCCCAGTCACGTCCGCTTGCTCGCGCATCTCGCATCCGGTCGAGCCCTCAAAGGCACGGCGATAAAGCTCACTACCTAGCCTCGATGATTCGCAGTTGATGGCTGCTCGTTCGGCCAGGCCGCTCTGATCGATCGATGTTGATGGGTGTGGC
>NZ_BMMX01000110.1 GCF_014646155.1 Mangrovihabitans endophyticus | reverse complement strand
ACGTGGTGCCGTTGCTGAGCGGGGAGGTGTCGGTCGCCGCGGTGAACGGCCCGCAGTCGGTGGTGCTGTCCGGCCCGGAACCGGCGGTGCTCGCCGTCGCGGCCCGGTTCCCGCGCACCAAACGCCTCGCCGTCAGCCACGCCTTCCACTCGGCGCTGATGGACCCGATGCTGGACGACTTCGGCCGCGTCGTGGCCGACCTCGGCCTCGCCGTGCCGTCCATGCCGCTGGTGTCCAACGTCACCGGCCGCATCGAGACCGACCTGTTCACCGACCCGCACTACTGGGTGCGGCACGTCCGCGAACCAGTCCGGTTCGCCGACGGGGTGACCGCCGCAAGCGCCGACCGGTTCCTGGAGGTCGGCCCGGACGCCGTGCTGTCCGCCGTCACCGGTGCGGTGCCGGCGCTGCGCCGCGGTCGCGACGAGGAACACACCCTGCTGACCGCGGTCGCCCGGCTGTTCGCCGACGGGCAGGCCGTCGACTGGTCGGCCCTGTTCGACGGCCTCGGCGGCCGGCGCATCGATCTGCCCACGTACCCGTTCCAGCGGCAACGGTTCTGGCCCGCGCCGGGCGGACCGCGGACCGGTGACATGGACGCGGCCGGCGTCGGCGAGGTGGCGCACCCGCTGCTCGGTGCCGCCGTGCGCCTGCCCGACGACGGCGGCCTGGTGCTCACCGGCCGGATCGGCACGCCCACCCAGCCCTGGCTGGCCGACCACACCGTGCACGGCCGGGTGCTGCTGCCCGGCACCGCGCTGGTCGAGCTGGCGCTGCGCGCCGGCGCCGAAGCCGGCCTGCCCTGTCTGGAGGAGCTGACGCTGGGCGCGCCGCTGGTGCTGCCCGCGGCGGGTGCCGTAGCTGTTCAGGTCACCGTGGGACCCGACCAGGACGACGGTCGGCGCAGCCTCGCCGTGCACTCCCGGCGCGACGACATGTGGACCCGGCACGCCCAGGGCTTCCTGTCCGCCGCCGCGCCCGCCGCGCCCGCCGACCTCACCACCTGGCCGCCGGCGGACGCCACACCGATGCCGGCCGGCGACGCGTACGCGACGTTCCGTGAACTCGGCTACTCCTACGGTCCCGCCTTCCAGGGGCTGCGCGCGGCCTGGCGGATCGGCGACGACATCTACGCCGAGGTGGCGCTGCCCGAGCAGGCACATGAGGACGCCGCCCGGTTCGGCATGCACCCGGCCCTGCTCGACGCCTGCCTGCACGCGGTCATCCTGGGCAGCGGCGAACAGCAGACGATGATCCCGTTCGCCTGGAGCGACGTGGTCCTGCACGCCGTCGGCGCCACCACCGTGCGGGTGCGGCTCACCAAACCGGGCGGCGACGCGACCACCATCGAGGTGGCGGACACCGCCGGCCGGCCGGTGCTGTCGGTCGGCGCGATGGCCGGTCGGCCGGTCACCTCCGGCCAGCTCGCCACCGGCGAGACCGCCCCGCTGTACGAGGTGCGCTGGCGCCCGGCCGCGGCGTCGGTGTCCGGTGGTGCGCTGCCGTCGGTGGTGCACGAGTGTGTGACGCCGGACGGCGACGTGCCGGCGGTGACGCGGGCGCTGACGCACGAGGTGCTCGCCGCGGTGCAGCGGCACCTGGCCGCGGACGGGCCGGAGCGACTGGTGGTGGTCACCCGCGGTGCGGTCGCGGTCGAGCGGGCACAGGCCGTGGACGTGGCGCAGGCGGCGGTGTGGGGTCTGGTGCGGGCCGCGCAGGCGGAGAACCCGGGCCGGATCGTGCTGGCCGA
>NZ_BMMX01000109.1 GCF_014646155.1 Mangrovihabitans endophyticus | reverse complement strand
TTTTCGGCGGGTGGTGAGTCGTTCGATGATTGGTGTTTGTCGCATGGTGGTCAGTTCGATCAGCTTCGCTGGTGGGGTGGTCAGCGTGCTGGGTGTGCCGTGTTGGCGGAGTTCGGTGGCGACTTGGTCGACGAGGCTGTCGGCGGCAGCGGGGCCGTCGGCTTGTCCGGTCCATTCTGCCCAGGGGTTGTCTTCGGTGTGGGCGATCACGGGTGTGGGTCTGCCGAGTTGTGTGCGGGCGAGCCAGGTGAGCGGGGTGGCGATGAGGGCGGCGAGCCAGGACAGGAGGTACCAGAGCAGGAACGGTGACATGATCAGCAGTAGGAGTGTGGCGTAGATCCCGACGATCAGGCCGATGATGTTGTCGTCGGGCCAGCCCTCGGGCCACCATTGCACGATCCAGCGTGGTAGCCGGGGTCGCCAGGCGAGCCGACGCCGGTATGCCCGCCAGGGGCGGCTGTCGGCTGCTGTCACCTTCATGCGTGTCTTTCCCTGGGGAGGTCAGTCGGTGGCGAGGGCGTCGAAGTCGCCGTTCATGCGGTGCCGCATCGTGACGGTGGCCGCGGCGATCATCTGGGAGCCCTCGATGAACATCTGGACCTGTTCCACGGCGAGGGCGACACCGTCGCAGATCAGGTCGTAGACGGATGACACGACACTGTAGAGGGCGGCGGCCAGCTTCGCCCAGGACGCGGCGACCATGATCTTGCCGATGCCTTTCTGCAGCCGCGACAGCCATAGGTTGAGGATGTAGAGCATGCCCTTGATGGTGTGTTCGTATTCTGCGGCCATGGATTCGCACATCTGCTGCATGGTGTCGGCGGTCTGGGCGGCGGTCCATCGGTGACGCAGGTGGTAGTCGAATGCCTGCGACGCCCCGCCGGTTCCGCCGGTGGTGGAGTTCCAGTGCGGCGACAGGGCGTCCATGCCGTCGTTGAGGTCCGCGGCTACCAGGCTCCAGCCGGTCTCGAGTTCGCCGTAGGCGCGGGCGATGCGTTTGAGGGCGCCCCAGTCGCCGAGTAGTAACGGCAGTGCAGCGCCGAGCAGGTCGTAGCCGGTGAGTTTCTCGATGACGGTGTTGACCGTGCCGAACAGGGACTTGAGGTTGTTCTCGGCCTCGGCGGCGTCCGGGGTGTACGGGGGTGGCATCAAGGTGAGTTCCGCTCCTGCTTCGCCGGTCGAAGCGGTCGCGGGGACGGTCCGGTCGAGTTCGTGCCAGGTGTCCGGCGTCGTCCAGGCTGGTGTGAGCGACCACAGTGTCTCGGCGGCGGTCCCGTCGGCGTGGTCGTAGTCGGTGGCGCACCGTCGTAGGTCGTCGGCGGTGCGGCGCAGACCGTTCTGAGCCGCGGCGATCAGGTCTCGTGTGTCGTCGGCCAGGCTTTCCAGGACTGGCCGGGCCGGGGTCAATGCACCGTCCAGGCCGTCGACGTTGCGGCAGTGCGTGTGCGCGTAGCGGGCCATGTCGGCCAGGGCGGTGTCGCAGTTGGCGTCGATACGGGCGGCGTAGGCACGCAGATACGGCGTCTCGACCTGGATGCTCACCGCGCGTCGCCCTGGTGGAGACTTTGGACGTAGGCCTGGTCGGCGGGGACGCCGTGACCGGCGATGAGCCGGCCAGCGTGTTCGAACTGCTGCACCCGGGCATCCAGCCAGGCCGCCACCACGCGGCCGGCGTCATCCTCAACCGCTCCGGACCAGACGTCCTCCCAGGTGAGGTTGCCGGACTCGACACGGTGGGCGAGCTGGGTGAACGCGGA
>NZ_BMMX01000108.1 GCF_014646155.1 Mangrovihabitans endophyticus | reverse complement strand
CGTCATCCGCTCCGCGACGGCTTCATAGGCGAAGGTACGCAGGAACGCGAGCCAGGTACGAATAGTGTGCCCGTTGGGCTCGCCAGAGATCAGGTCAAGAACCCGGTGTGACAAGGCGTCCGCCGGAGGAGCTGCATCCTCGACACGCACACTGCCATCGCTGATCTTGATACGTCTCGAGAACGCCAGCTCAACCAGAAGCGCAGCGCTGAGTCCAACGGCCGTTACCGGGCTGCTCAGCAAGAGCCGGCCCGTTGCGTCGTGATGAGCCAACCGGAAGAACTCATCAGCGAACGGAACCAACGACAACCTGTCCTGCGGTTCCCGGTACCATGCGGACACACTCGACGAAGGCGGGTCGACCTTATTCTTCGCCAAGACCTCCACCTTTCCAGCCCATTAGTCGATTACCGCTTATAGCGGATTCCGTTGACCCGAAATCCACAGAAAGCTTGATCGACTAGACCGTATGCGCATCACCCGACGGTACGAGGCACGTCAGGTGGGGGACACTGCCAGTGTCCCTAAGCGAGGGTGCGGCGTTCTAGTCTGGGAGGTTGGCAGCCACCATGAGGGGCTGCAGGTCCACCCGGACGGCCGGCCGAGCTTTTCCGCTCAGCTGGCGAAGAAGCTCACGAGCCGAGGAGTTATAGCGAAGTTCCTCTGGCGAGTCACGATGGACACGACTCAACATGTACACAGCTGCGACCTGGTTACTGTGCCGGGAGTAGCAACGTGCAGCTTCAAGGTGATAGGTGAGATGGCGCTCTACCGATGCGGCGGATTCCACGGCAGTCCGTTCGGCGAGGTCGAGCGCTTGCGCGGTTCGACCCAATTCCGCCGTGGTTGATATTCTGTGCAACGCCACGTTTGTAGGTCCGAAGACCATACGATAGTGATTCGTCTCGCCGGTCCTAGCGGCAATGGCGGATGCCTCATCGAGTAGGCGGTGCGCTTCGTCTGCGTCATCCTCTCGTGCCGCCTCAGTGGCAGCCAGGAGATGCAAGCCGCCGAAGACTGCGAGGCCGGCCTGGGTGGGGTCGCTTGTACGAGGCCGCAACTGATCTATTGCGTGACGGACCACCTCGCGCGCCTGTCCGGTCTCACCTTGCGCCGAGAGGATCATGGCAAGGTTCCAGGCTGCAGCACCAGCGAGTTGAGGGTCGTCAGCATCAAGCGCGCATGACACGGCACGGTCGGCAACTAACAATGACAGTTCGTACTCTCCGACACGTTTAGTCCAGGTTCGCGCAAGTTGGTACGATAAGCTGGCAACGCTCAGAGCCGCCCGACGCCGGGCACCGGCAGACGCATTCACGATAGCTGCCGTTTGCCCGAGAAGTTCCGGCAGGGCTTGGCCTACCGCCTCGTACCTAAAGGCTGACGGCGCCTGCCATGTGCTCCAGGCATGGTCGAGTCTTCTCCGGACGTCCTCCAACGACATGGGTTCGACCCCATGGCCACGACCGAGCACGGCTGCCCGAACCGCATCAGCGCGGGGATGCCCTCGCCGGCCGTCAGGCATCAGAGGCAGAGGAACGCCCGCCAGCTCTCGAAGATCTTTGATGCGCAGCGCCTGAGCGAACAGGATCATCTGGGAAAACCGAGTCACGAGCCGGTCACCTGACTCGATCTTCTTCATCATCGACAACGAGATGCCGACGAGACCAGCCAGTTCATCCTGGGTAATTCCTCGACGAACGCGGTGACTAGCGATCCGCTGCCCTATCGCCCACTCATCAATCTCCACCGTAGACTCCAGTCCCCCAGCAGGCACGACGGCTGTAGGGGCTAGGTTACGCCAGCGTGGCAGACTGACTACATGACCGTGGGCGCTAACGAACGGTGGCTGGTCCTGTGGGACATCGACCACACTCTGGTGGAAACACGCGGTCTAGCCCGGGTGATTCACGGTGATCATCAACTGGTGGGTCCGACCGGCGTGTAAATAGACGGAAGTGCCTCTCCGGCAGGG
>NZ_BMMX01000107.1 GCF_014646155.1 Mangrovihabitans endophyticus | reverse complement strand
ACCGACTGGGTGCGTTCGGTGGCGGTCGGGCAGCTCGACGGCCGCACCATCATCGTCTCCGGCAGCAACGACAACACAGTGCGGGTATGGAACCAAGCCGACCCGCCAACCAGCCGAATAGAAATCAGAATCGCGATCGATGCGGCCTCGACAATTTATGACCTCGCGATCAACCACCCCGATGTTGTGGTGGTGGCGACCGAACTCGGCGTAATAGTCGTACGCCTCGGACGTCAACCGTGCAGTCGCGCATTATCATCGGCAAATCCGGAAACTCTGCCCGGGTGACAGCCAGGACCGCCGTGACCGTACGTGACACTCGCCGGATCACGGCGGCCGACGGCGAGGCGGCCCACATCCACGATCCCCGAAACTGCTGCTGCGCTACCAGGACCACCAGCCGCGCGCGAGGCAGCCGACCGGGCGTCGGCCTCACGGGCGTCCTGCCGCTACGAAGCTTCGCGAGGCCGAGCCGGACACGACCACACCCGCGTCGGGCAAAATGCCGCCGACACCGACCTCCTACCGGCACCCAAGACCCGCACGACCTCCCCGCCCCGGCGAGCGTCGCCGCCCGCCGGCACCGGCCACCGCCAACACGACACAAGGCCGGACCCAACCGGAAACAAGCCGACCCGCCGCAGCGACAGCGAGCATCTGCAGCGTCGCCGAACGCGATCCCGAGGGGAGCAGGTCCCCTGTCCACCACACCCCCGCCAAACCACGAAAACCACCCCCACCAAAACACGATCAATCCTGCTGAATCGGCAGGTCAGCCGCCATGACCAGCCGCCCCCGCAGGGAGCAGGTTTGGGATGCATCCGGCCACCGAGATCCACCTGCAACTCGACCGCATTTGCCCAGCTCAGCGGCAGAGTCCGGCCGCGTTTGAGGGCGCGTTTCGGACCCTCCGCGTACGGCACCAACCTGCTCCCACCGGCCCCATCCCCAGCGCAGCGAGCCAGCCACGGTGAGTGATCGCCGGGACGGCGAACGAGCGTGTCAGCGACGCGGGTGAAGCCGACCTTACTCAACCCGCAGGGCGTCGAGTACGCAGACGACAGCGACCTCAACCAGTCCGACCCGCCAGCTTCACCCACAGCAGATCACAGACTTTCGCGTTTATCGCGGCAGATCCGTGTGTTGAGGGGTGTCACACCGGCTTGCGCCAGGTCGAGACCTGGCTCTCCGAGTCGCCGGTGAACGGCATGCCGCTCCAATCGGCGGAACGTTGCTCGAGATACATCCCGGCGAGCTGTGCCATCAGGTCGCATTCGGCCGGCCAGATGTAGCGAAAATTGCTATCGCCGTAGGTTACCGTTCCGTCGGAGTGTTGCCAGTAGTGATGCGACGTGCCCTGTTGAGTGGCCATGTCGTAGGTGTCGAAGCCGACGTGGTGCTGGCCGACGTGAAAGGGCACTGCCGCCTGCCCTGGCGGAAAACGCCGGATGCCTGGAACCCACAACTCGATGACGAACCGTCCGCCCGGCGCGAGGTGACGGGCCGCATTCTGGAAGCAGGTAACCTGCTCAGCCTGAGTGCGCAGGTTGCTGATGCTGTTCCAGACCAGGTACACGAGCGAGAACTGCCCGGGCATCGTGCTGGTCGCCATGTCGCCGACCACAACGGGGATGTCTGCTCGCTTGTTGTGCAGCTGGTCGACCATCGGCTGCGAAAGCTCGATGCCGGATACCGGCACGCCGCGTTCCTGCAGGGGTATAGCCACCCGTCCGGTGCCGATCGCGAACTCCAGTGCGGGACCGTCGCCGGCCAAGTCAGCGAGGAAACTCACCGCAGGATCGAGCACTTCCGGAGCGAACATGAAGGCGGAGGTCTCGTCGTAACGCTTGGCAGTCGCAGAATCCCAGAGATCGCTGCTCGTCATCCGAGCAGCCTGGAACATGACGGGCTCCGTCAGCCACCGATTTCTCGGCAACGCACTCAACTCGGCATGTCCGACGGTCGGCGCACGGTTGCGAAGCGTCACGGCGCACGAGTGATGGTTTGCTGCAAGGGTTGTTCA
>NZ_BMMX01000106.1 GCF_014646155.1 Mangrovihabitans endophyticus | reverse complement strand
AACTCCTCCACCAACTCGCCCGCACCCGGCGCCTGCGGACCACGACGACCGGTCAACAACAGATCCCGCACACCGCACTCGGCCACCAGATGCCGGGCGACCACCGCGCCGATACCGCCGGTGCCGCCGGTGACCAGCACCGTGCCGTCCCCGAAGTCCGGCGGCTCCGCCCCGGCCTCGGCGACGTTCTCCAGGCGCGGCACCAGCACCGCCCCGTCGCGCACGGCGAATTCCGCCTCGTCCACCGCCGACAGCGCGGCGACATCCACCGCCGCGCCGGTGTCCAGGTCGGCCAGCACGATCCGGCCCGGGTTCTCCGCCTGCGCGGCCCGCACCAGACCCCACACCGCCGCCTGCGCCACGTCGGGCGATTCCGCGACGGCGTTGCGGGTGACCACGATCAGCCGTTCGGCGGTGTCCGCGGCCAGGTGATGCTGCACCGCGGCGAGCACCTCGTGCGTCAGCGCCCGCGTCACCGCCGGCACGTCGCCGTCCGGCGTCACGCACTCGTGCACCACCGACGGCAGCGCACCACCGGACACCGACGCCGGGGCCGGACGCCAGCGCACCTCGTACAGGGCGCCGCCGACCGGGGAGGCCGGGGCGGCGAGCTGGTCGGGGCTGACCGGGCGGCCCACCATGCCGCCGACCGACATGACCGGGTGGCCGGCGACGTCCGCCAGCTCCAGCGCCATGGCGTCGCCGCCGGTGCGCCGCACCCGCACCCGCAGCGCGGTCGCGCCGATCGCGTGCAGGGTGACGTGGTTCCAGGCGAACGGGATGGCGGTGGCGGCGTCCTCGCCGCCCAGCAGGCCGGGCAGCGTGGCGTGCATGGTGGCGTCGAGCAGCGCCGGGTGCAGGCCGAACCGGGCGGCGTCCGCGTGTGCCTGCTCGGGCAGCGCCACCTCGGCGTAGATGTCGTCGCCCGCCCGCCAGGCGGCCCGCAGGCCCTGGAAGACCGGGCCGTAGTGGTAGCCGCGCTCGGCCACGGCCGGGTAGGCGCCGGAGACGTCGACCGGCTGCGCGCCGGGCGGCGGCCATGCGGCCAGGTCGGCGCCGGCCGGGGCGGGCGTCGCGGTGAGGAAGCCGGAGGCGTGCCGCGCCCAGGTGCCGTCCTCGTGTCCGGTGTGGATGGTGACGGCGCGGCGACCGTCCTCGTCGGGGCCGACGGCGACCTGCAGGGCGAGCGCCCCGGAGGGCGCCAGCACCAGCGGAGCGCCGAGGGTCAGCTCCTCCAGGTGCGGCACGCCGCTGGCGGCGCCCGCGTGCAGGGCCAGGTCGACAAGCGCGGAACCGGGCGCCAGGGTGGCGCCGAGCACCGCGTGGTCGGCCAGCCACGGCTGCTCGTCCAGGGACAGTCGGCCGGTGAACAGCCGGCCGCCCGCGCCGGGCAGGTCGGTGGCGGTCCGCAGCAACGGGTGGTCGGCCGGGCCGACGCCGAGCGCGGCCGGGTCGGTGGCGCCGGTGGTGGCGTCGACCCAGAAGCGCTTGCGCTGGAACGGGTAGGTGGGCAGCTCGGTGCGGGCGCCGCGGACCACGGCGGTCCAGTCGACGTGCTGCCCGGCGGCCCACATCCGGCCGACCGAGCTCAGCAGGGTGGTGACTTCGTCCCGGCCCTTGCGCAGCGCGGCGGCCGCGGTCCGGTCGCCGGTCATGGCGGTGAGCACCGCGTCCGGGCCGACTTCCAGGAAGCGGGCGGCGCCGGTGGCGGCGAGGCCGTCGTGGAACCGTACCGCTTCGCGCACGTGCCGCACCCAGTAGCGCGGGTCGGTGAACAGGTCGGTCTCGGCGCGGCCGGTGACGTTGGAGACCAGCGGCAGCACCGGCGGGTTGAGGGTGAGTCCGCCGACCACGGCGGCGAAGTCGTCCAGCATCGGGTCCATCAGCGCGGAGTGGAACGCGTGGCTGACCTTGAGTGTCTTGGTGCGGCCGGGCACACGGCGGCGGATCTTCTCCACCGCCTTCTTCGGGCCGGACAGCACCACCGACTGCGGGCCGTTCACCGCGGCGACCGACACCTCCCCGCTCAGCAACGGCACCACGT
>NZ_BMMX01000105.1 GCF_014646155.1 Mangrovihabitans endophyticus | reverse complement strand
TACGCTGCGGCGAACGTGTTCCTGGACGCCCTGGCGCACCTGCGCCGCGCCCAGGGCCGCCCGGCCACCGCCATGGCGTACGCGCTGTGGGAGGTCGGCGCCGGCCTGGGTGAGCTGCTCGGCGACGCCAACCGCAAACGCATGACCGGCCAGGGCGTCCCGCCGCTGAGCCGCCAGCAGGGACTGACCCTGTTCGCCGCCGGGCTGCGCGCCGGACGGCCCGCGGTGGCACCGCTGCGCCTGGACCCCGCCGCGCTGCGCGCGCGCACCGATGAGGTGCCCGCCCTGCTGCGCGGCATGGTCCCGGCGGTGCGCCGGGCAGCCACCACCGCCGCGGCGGGTCCGCCCCGCGACGGCCTGGCGGGCGAACTGGCCGGCCTGGACGACGCGGAACGGCACCGCACCCTGCTGCGGCTGGTCCGCGGCCGGGTCGCCGCGGTGCTCGGCCACGACTCTGCCGACGAGATCGCCCCCGACCGGGCCTTCTCCGAGCTGGGCTTCGACTCGCTGGCCGCCACCGAACTGCGCAACCAGCTCAACTCGGCCACCGGCCTGCGGCTGAGCGCCACGCTGGTGTTCGACGAACCCAACGCCGCCGCGGTGGCCCGGTTCCTCGCCGCCGAACTGGCCCCCGCGCCGCGAGCCGAGGCGGCGCTCACCCCGGTCCGCGCCGCCGAACCGGACGAGCCGATCGCCATCGTCGGCATGGCCTGCCGCTACCCCGGAGGCGTCGCCTCACCCGCGGACCTGTGGCGGCTGGTACTCGACGGCGCCGACGCGATCGGCGAGTTCCCCACCGACCGCGGCTGGGACCTCGCCCCGCTGCGCACCCCGGACGGCGGCCGGTACGCGACCACCGGCGGTTTCCTCGACGACGCGGCCGGATTCGACCCCGCCTTCTTCGGCATCTCGCCGCGCGAGGCGCTGGGCATGGACCCGCAGCAGCGGCTGACCCTGGAACTCACCTGGGAGGCGCTGGAACGGGCGGGCATCGACCCGACCGCGCTGCGCGGCACCCCGACCGGTGTGTTCGCCGGTGTGATGTACCACGACTACCCGGGCGCGGACGGCAACGGCAGCGTGGTGCCCGGCCGGGTGGCGTACAAGCTCGGCCTGGAAGGCCCGGCCGTCGCCGTGGACACCGCCTGCTCGTCCTCGCTTGTCGCGTTGCACCTGGCGGTGCAGGCCCTGCGCGGCGGCGACTGCACCCTCGCGGTCACCGGCGGCGTCACCGTGCTGTCCACGCCCGGCGTGTTCGCCGAGTTCGGCCGCCAGGGCGGCCTGTCCCCGGACGGCCGGTGCAAGTCGTTCGCCACCGCCGCGGACGGCACCGGCTTCGCCGAGGGCGCCGGATTCCTGGTGCTGGAACGCCTCTCCGACGCCCAGCGCCACGGCCACCCGGTGCTCGCGGTGGTGCGCGGCTCGGCGATCAACCAGGACGGTGCCTCGAACGGGCTGACCGCCCCGAACGGCCCCGCCCAGCGGAGAGTCATCCGGCACGCGCTGGCCAACGCCCGCCTCACCACCGCCGACGTGGACGTGGTCGAGGCGCACGGCACCGGCACCACCCTCGGCGACCCGATCGAGGCGCAGGCGTTGCTGGCCACGTACGGGCAGGACCGCGCCGAACCGCTGTGGCTCGGCTCGGTGAAGTCGAACATCGGCCACACCCAGGCCGCCGCCGGCGTCGCCGGGGTGATCAAGATGGTGATGGCGATGCGGCAGGAGACCCTGCCCGCCAGCCTGCACATCGACGAACCGTCCTCCGAAGTGGACTGGACGACCGGCGCGGTGCGGCTGCTGACCCGGCAGCAGTCCTGGCCGGCCGGCGAGAAGCCGCGCCGGGCCGGGGTGTCCTCGTTCGGCATCAGCGGCACCAACGCGCACGTGATCGTCGAGTCGGTCGCCGCGCCCGCGCCGCCGGTCACCCCGGACGACGCGATCGTCCCGCGGGTGCTGTCCGCCCGCTCGCCGCAGGCCTTGGACGCGCTCACCGAGCAGGTGGCCGCGGTGGCTGCCCACCCGGCCGACGTGGCCCGCTCGCTCACCGACCGGGCGGCGCTGGAGCACCGGCGGGTGGTCGTGGGTGACGTGGTGGCCGAGGGTGTGGCCGGTGAGGGGCGTACGGCGTTCTTGTTCACCGGTCAGGGGTCGCAGCGTGTCGGGATGGGCCGGGAGTTGTACGCCCGGTTCCCGGTGTTCGCGGCGGCGTTCGACGA
>NZ_BMMX01000104.1 GCF_014646155.1 Mangrovihabitans endophyticus | reverse complement strand
CGACGGTGGCTGCCTTCGTCTTCTCACCACCCGACACTCGACCAGCCAAGGTCAACATCCCCGGCTGGAGTACTAGTTCGCAGCGGCCCATCACACCGTCGTGGTGCGGCCCTGCGGGTCGGTGCGGCGAAGCGGCCCGGACAGGTCTCCCCGGACAATGGCGGCTGCCACGATCCGTTCCGCCCGGCGCCGCCGCATCCGCAGCACCGGCGCGGTTACGCCTCGTTCGGCGGCCATCTGCTCGATCAGCGCCTCACCGAACCGGGTCGCGCTGATCAGCTCGGCGGCCTCGCCGCTGATCAGGCCCGCTGCGGCGGCCCGGCCCAGCAGCAGGTCCGGGTGCCCGTAGGGCATCCGCGGTGACTGCGAACCGGTGGACAACTCGGCCGGCAGCTCGTCTCCGCCGTCGTCGGTGATCACCGCTGTCCCGGCGCGCCACGCCGCCCAACACAACCGCAGCCACAGCCGCGGCACGGCCAGGTCCGCGGTGCGCAGCGCCTGGAGGAACCCGGCGAGGACTTCGGAGTCGACGTCGTCGGCGAGCCGGGCCTGCCCGCGGCTGATCTTCGCCGCCAGATGGGTCAGGGCGGGCAGCGCGACGCCGATCGCGCCGATCACCCAGGCCGGTCCCCAGTCGCGGGCGTGGCCGGCGAGCTGACGCCAGAGCGCGTCGGTGGTGTCGCTGTCGTAGCGCTCGTGCATCAGCAGCGCCCGCAGTTCGTCCAGCGCCAGCATGGTGTCGGGCAGGCCCGGCACCGGGCGGGCGTCGAGGACCAGCGGGGCCGGTTCACAGGTCAAAAGGTCGAACGCCGTCTCGGCGGCGGTCAGCGCCGTGTTGGACATACCGGTGCGGAAGGAAGTCGTCATGACATGGATCCCTTGTCGACGATGGAGCGCTTCGCCTGGTGTGAAGGCTCGAAGGCATCGATTGGGACAGCCCGTCCTGACAGTGGCGGCGGTTGTCAGCCGGGGACAGGTCGTGACCGGTGCGGACAGATTCGCCGCCCGGCATCCCCGGTCAGGGTGGTGCGGTGACGGGTGTTGTCAGGCCGGGGCGGGTTCGATCGGCCTGACAACGGCGATCTGGGCAGCGTCAGTACGCCCGCCGGTCCCGGGGGCCACATGCCCATGGCCGACAACCATCACCGTCCGGCACCGATCCCCACCGGGGACGTGGTGTCCGGCGACCCGCCCGTGCCGATCACCGTCTGGCCGGTGCCCGCCCCGAACCGGGGCGAGACCATGTCCAACGCGATGGGCGTGCGGCTGGTCCACAATCTCACCCACCCCTCCGATCTGGTCGTCGACCTCACCGCAGGCCCGCAACTGGCCCGCGCGGTCATCGCCGCCCGCCGCCGCAGCCACCTGCCAGTACGCCCGTCCGGCCCCGCCTGGCGGGACGCGACGCTGATCGTCACCGGATGGCCGCCCGACCCGCCCACAACGCCCGCCGTCTTGCTCGACCGGTGCCGCGCCGGTCTGCTGCCCGGCGGGTGCGTGGCGGTGCTGCTGCCGCACGGCGAGGTGATCCTGCCGGTCGACGTCATCGTCGCCGCCCGCACCGCCGGGCTGGCCTACCTGCAGCACATCGTGGCCGCCGACCGGCCGCCGCTGCCGGGCCGGCACCTCCACCTGGACATCCACACCGACGTGCTCATCCTGACCCGCAGCACCACCACGCAGGGCAGCACCACCACGCAGGCAGGCCCCGCCGATGCCGGATGACGCCATGCCGGATGACGCCATGCCGGTCACCTCGGTGTGGCTGACGTGCCAGCAGCCCGCCCGCGACCAGCGGCGCGGCCGGTACGTGCCGCAGACCTCCAGCCACCCCGGCAAGATGCTGCCGAGCCTGGCCGCCCACGCGATCGCCTCCTACACCGCGCCGGGCGAGTTGGTGTTCGACCCGATGTGCGGCAGCGGCACCACCCTCGTCGAAGCCGTCCACGCGGGCCGGCCCGCGATCGGCATCGACATCGAACCCCGCTACACCGCCCTGGCCGCAGCCAACCTCACCCTCGCCGCATCCCAAGGCGCCGCAGCCGCTGCCACGGTCCTCACCGGCGACGCCACCCGGCTGCTTGACCTGGTGCCCGCCTCCACCCTCGGCCGGGTCGCACTCGTGCTCACCTCACCGCCGTACGGGCGCGGCACGCACGGCCTGGTGCGTACCACCAGCGGCGGTGTCCGCAAACGGCACCACCTGTACGGCGACCGGGAACACGGCAACCTCGCCTACGCCGGATGGCCACGCCT
>NZ_BMMX01000103.1 GCF_014646155.1 Mangrovihabitans endophyticus | reverse complement strand
CTTCAGCCCGGTGACCTCACCCAGCCGATTGCGCAGCTCCACCGCGGTCAGCGAGTCGAACCCCAGGTCGGAGAAGGATTTGCCGGGGTCGACGGCGTCGGCGGTGGCGTGGCCGAGCACTCGGGCGATCTGGGCGCGGACGAGGTCCAGCAGCATCTGCCGGGCTTCCGAGTCGCCGCGTGCGGCGATCCGTTGGGCGAGCCCGGTCGCGGTGGCGCCGGTGGCGGCCGGGGCGCGTCGGGTGCGCTGCCGGATCAGCCCGTCGAGCAGGGCAGGGATGTCGCCGTGGGCGCGGATCGCGGCCAGGTCGAGGCGGGCGGTGAGGTAGCCGGGGCCGCCGGCGGCGAGTGCGGCGTCGAACAGCGACAGCCCCTGCTCGTCGGTGAGCACGGGCAGGCCGGATCGGGCGATGCGCTGCGCGTCGGCGTCGGACAGCGCGCCGGCCATGCCGCGCGCCCACGGTCCCCAGGCCAGGGAGGTGGCGGGCAGGCCACGTTCGTGGCGGTGCTCGGCCAGTGCGTCCAGGAAGGTGTTGCCCGCCGCGTAGTTGCCCTGCCCGGCGGCGCCGAGGATGCCGGCGACCGAGGAGAACAGCACGAAGGCGTCCAGGTCACGGTCGGCGGTCGCCTCGTGCAGATGCCACCCGGCATCCACCTTCGGCGCCAGCACAGCCGCGAGGCGCTCCGGGGTGAGCGAACCGATCACCCCGTCGTCCAGCACCCCCGCCGAGTGCACCACCGCCCGCAGATCCGGCAGAGAGGCCACCAGTTCCCGCACCGCATCCCGGTCCGTGACGTCACACGCCACCACCCGGGCACCCAGGTCCGCCGCGAATTCCGCCGCCCCCGGAGCGTCCGGTCCGCGGCGGCTGGCCAGCACCAGATCGGTCACGCCCCGCCCGGCCAGGTGCCGGGCCACCACCGCACCCAGCCCGCTCGTGCCACCGGTCACCAGCACCGTGCCCTGCGCGGGCCACGCAAACGGCTCCCCGGCCCCGGCCGCACGCACCAGCCGCGGCGCATAGGCCGCGCCGTCACGCAGCACCAACTCCGGCTCCGCCGAGGCCAGCGCCGCCACCGGCACCTCACCGTCGCACTCGATCAGCGCGAACCGGCCCGGATTCTCCGACCGGGCCGAGCGCACCAGACCCCGCACCGCCGCACCCGCCAGATCACCCGGCCGGGTGACCAGGACGAGTTTGCTGGCGGCGTACCGGTCGTCGGCCAGCCATTCCTGCAGCAGGGTGAGGGCGCGGGTGGTGGCGGCGTGCGCGGACGCCGGCAGGTCGCCTTCGCCGTCGACGTGGGCGACCACAACGGCGGGCACGTCGCTGAGTTCGCCGGGGGTGTCCACCACCGCCACGGATTCGGGGGTGTGGCCGGGCAGCGGCACCTCGGTCAGGTCGAGGAGGTGCAGCGGTTCGGCGGCGGCGCGCACCGGGCGTACGGCCAGGGTGTCGACGGCGACCACCGGGGCGCCCTGCGGGTCGGCGGCGGTCAGCGCGACGGTGTCGCCGTCCCGGGTGAGCCGCACGCGCAGCGCGGTGGCGCCGGTGGCGTGCAGGGTGACGCCTTGCCAGGCGAACGGGACGGCGGCGTGGTCGTTCCCGGCGGCGGTGTCCAGGCCGAGGGTGTGCAGCGCGGCGTCGAGCAGGGCCGGGTGCAGGCCGTAGCCCTGCGGGTCGACGGGGAGTTCCACGTCGGCGTACAGGTGCTCGTCGTCTTGCCAGGCGGCGCGCAGGCCGCGGAAGGCCGGCCCGTAGCCGAGCCCGGCGGCGGCCAGGGTGTCGTGCAGGCCGTCCACGGTGAGCGGGCGGGCGCCGCTCGGGGGCCACACGGTCGCGTCGAAGCCGGTGTCGGTCGCAGGCGCGCCGGTGGCGAGGGTTCCGGTGGCGTGCTCGGTCCAGGCGCGTTCGCCTTCCGGCCGGGAGCGGATGGTGAAGGCCGCGCCGCTGAGCAGCACCTGGAGTTGGACGCCGCCGCGGGCGGGCAGCATCAGCGGGGTGGCGAGGGTGAGGTCGTCGACGTGGTCGAATCCGGCTTCGTCGCCGGCGCGCAGGGCGAGTTCGACGAAGGCGGTGCCGGGCAGCAGCACGGCGCCCTGCACGGTGTGGTCGGCGAGCCACGGCTGGGCGTGGCGGGACAGGCGGCCGGTGAGTAGCAGGTCGCCGTCGGGGAGTTCGACGAGCGCGCCGAGCAGGGGGTGTCCGGCCAGGTCGAGGCCGGCGGCACCGATGTCGGCGGGGCGTCCGGCCTGCCCGGTGGGCCAGAAGTGTTGGTGCTGGAACGGATAGGTGGGCAGCTCCACCCGGTTGCCCCGATCCACCACCACCGACCAGTCCACCGGCACACCCGACGTCCACGCCCG
>NZ_BMMX01000102.1 GCF_014646155.1 Mangrovihabitans endophyticus | reverse complement strand
ATGGCCGGCTGCGCGTTACCCGTGGCATCCAGATCATCCCAGTCGATGCTCAGATGCGCGCACACCTCGTCGAACGCATACGCATACACCGGGAACCGGTCATACAGTTCCCGGCCCATCCCGGCCCGCTGCGAACCCTGACCGGTGAACATCATCGCCAGCGGGCCTTCGGCAGCCTCGACCGCTTCGATCGCGGTCAGCCCGGCGCGCAGTTCGTCGCGGGTGGCGCCGACCACCACGGCGCGGTGCGACAGGGCCGCCCGGCCCGCGGCCAGGGTGTGGCCGATGTCGGCGGGGTGGGCGTCCACGGCGCCAATCCGCGCGGCCAGGTCGTGCAGCCCGGCGGCGGACCTGCCGGACAGCACCCAGGGCATCGGCCCCTCGGTGCGCGCCGGTTCCGGCGACGGCGTCGCGGCGGGCTGTTCCAGCACCACGTGGGCGTTGGTGCCGCTGATGCCGAATGCGGACACCGCGGCGCGGCGGGGGTGCTCGCCGTCCGGCCACGGATGGGCCTGGGTGAGCAGTTCCACCGCGCCCTCGGTCCAGTCCACGTGCGGTGAGGGCAGGTCCGCGTGCAGCGTGCGCGGCATCTCGGCGTGCCGCATGGCCTGCACCATCTTGATCACCCCGGCGACGCCGGCGGCGGCTTGGGTGTGGCCGATGTTCGACTTGACGGTGCCCAGGCGCAGCGGTTCGGTGCGGTTCTGCCCGTACGTGGCCAGCAGCGCCTGCGCTTCGATCGGGTCGCCGAGGGTGGTGCCGGTGCCGTGCGCCTCGACCACGTCGACGTCCGAGGTGGACAGTCCGGCGTCGGCCAGCGCGGCGCGGATGACCCGCTGCTGCGACGGACCGTTCGGGGCGGACATGCCGTTGGAGGCGCCGTCCTGGTTGACCGCGGTGCCGCGCACCACGGCGAGCACGTCGTGGCCCAGCCGCCGGGCGTCGGACAGCCGCTCGACCAGCAGCACCCCGACGCCTTCGGACCAGCCGACACCGTCCGCGTCCGCGGCGAACGCCTTGCACCGGCCGTCCGGGGACAACCCGCGCTGGCGGGAGAACTCCAGGAACATGCCCGGGGTGGCCATCACGGTGGCGCCGCCGGCCAGCGCCAGGTCGCATTCGCCGGAGCGCAGCGACTGCACCGCCAGGTGCAGCGCCACCAGCGAGGAGGAGCAGGCGGTGTCCACGGTGACCGCGGGGCCCTCGAACCCGAACGTGTACGACACCCGGCCGGAGACGACGCTGCCGCCGCTGGTGCCCGACGGGGACACGTTCAGCGCGTAGTCGTGGTACATGACTCCGGCGAACACGCCGGTGGCGCTGCCCTTGAGGCCGGTCGGGTCGATGCCGGCCGTTTCCAGCGCCTCCCAGGATGCCTCCAGCAGCAGGCGCTGCTGCGGGTCCATGTAGGTGGCCTCGCGCGGGGAGATGCCGAAGAAGGCGGGGTCGAACTGGGCCGCGTCGTACAGGAAGCTGCCGTGCCGGGTGTAGCTCTTGCCCTCCTTACCGGGTTCCGGGTCGTAGAGCCCGGCCAGGTCCCAGCCGCGGTCGGCGGGCAGGTCGCCGACGGTGTCGACGCCGTCGCGCACCAGCCGCCACAGCGACTCCGGGTCGGTGACGCCGCCCGGGTAGCGGCAGGCCATGCCGACGATGGCGATCGGGTCGTCGGCGTGGTCGCGGGTGGCCGTCCGCGCCGGCCGGCTCTGTCCCTGCGGGGCGGCGCCCAGGCGTTCCAGGATGTGGTCGGCGACCGCCCGCGCGTTGGGGTGGTCGAAGGCCAGGGTGGCGCTCAACCGCAGCCCGGTCGCGGCGTTCAGGTGGTTGCGCAGGTCGGTGGCGGCCAGCGAGTCGAAGCCCAGCTCGGAGAAGGCCCGGTCGGGGCCGATCGCGTCCGCGGAGCCGTGCCCGAGGACCGCGGCGACCTGCTCGCGGACCAGCGCGAGGATCTCCCGGTGTTCGGCGTCCGCAGCGCGGCCGCGCAGGCTCTCGGCGTCCGCAGCGCGGGCGCGCAGGCTGTCCGCGGCCGACTGCTGGGGACTCGCGGCGCGGCGCGGCGCGGCGACGTGGCCGCGCAGCAGTGCCGGCACCTCGTCGGTGCGGGCGCGCACGGCGGCGGCGTCCAGCCGGATGGCGGCCACCGCGGGCGCGGCGGCGTCCGGCGCGGACGACCGCAGCGCGGCGGCGAACAGTGCCAGCCCTTCGTCGCGGGTGAGCGTGGGCACGCCCTGGCCGGCCATCCGGCGGCGGTCCACGTCGGCCAGGTGCTGTCCCAGCCCGGCGTCCATGTCCCACAGGCCGAAGGCCATGGCGGTGGCCGGGCGGCCCTGGGCGCGGCGCAGGTGCGCCAGGGCGTCCAGGAACACGTTCGCCGCAGCGTA
>NZ_BMMX01000101.1 GCF_014646155.1 Mangrovihabitans endophyticus | reverse complement strand
AAGCCGTACACCCTGACGCCGGCCAGCGCCGATCCGGCCGGTGCCGCCGTGCAGGTCGCCACGCTGGACGACACCCGCGCCGCCCACCTGATTCGGGTGGCCACGACGGGACACCAGATACGCCTGGGCCGCACCCGCACCACGCTCACCCGCCCGCCGCGCCGCGTCGACCGCCTTGACTGGGCCGCTCCGCCGGCGGGCGGCCGGCGGGCATGGGTGCTGCGGTTCGTCACGCCGACCACCTTCCGCCGCGGCAACACGTTCACCCCGACCCCGTCGCTGCACAGCATCTTGACCTCGCTGCATCGCACCTGGAACACCCACGCCCCCGACAGGTGCCGGTTGCCGCAACCGGACACGTCCGCGGTTCAGCTCACCGACATCGACGTCACCAGCCACCTGCTGCACGTCAATCAGGTGACCGTGTCCGGGTTCACCGGCCGGCTCCGGTTCACCACCATCCCCGACACCCCGGCCAGCACCGCAGAGCTGATCAGCCGGCTGGTCGCGTGGGCGCCGTTCGCCGGGGTCGGCGCCTACACCACCCGAGGGCTCGGCGTCACCCGCACCGAGCCCACCTGGCCCGCGCCGCGCCGCCCCGCCGACGACACCGCACCGGCCCGCAGATGAGCCTCTACGCGACGGCCACCACCCGGCAGGCCCTGGCCGACGCGTGGGAAGAGCTGCGCGCCGACGCCCGCGCCGACGGCACGGTTTCGGTCGGCGTCACCCGCTTCGCCGCCGACGCTGACGACCGTCTCACCGAGCTGGCCGAACAGCTCGCCGCCCGCACCTGGGCTCCCGGTCCGCTGACACCGGTGGAGATCCCCAAGGACGACGGCGGTGTCCGAACTCTGGCCATCCCGCCGGTGGCCGACCGGGTCGTGGAGAAGGCCCTGGCCGCCGTCCTCACCCCGGTCATCGATCCGCACCTGCACCCTGCCTGCTACGCCTACCGGCCCGGCCTGGGCGTCACCGACGCTGTGCAGCACGTCGCCCGGCTGCGCGACGACGGCCTCGGCTGGGCGGTGCGCGCCGACATCGACGACTGCTTTCCCACCATCGACACCCGCCGCGTACGCCGCCTGCTGGCCGAACTGATCGACGACGCCGACCTACTCACCGTCGTCGACCGGCTCCTGGCCCGCACCGTCGCCGGCCGGCCCGCCACGGCCCGCGGCCTGCCCCAGGGCGCACCCCTGTCACCGGCGCTCGCCAACCTCGCCCTCACCCACCTCGACGAGGCCGCCAGCACGGCCGGATTCCCCGCCGTGCGCTACGGCGACGACATCTGCCTGCTCGCGGCCACCCGCGACGACGCCGACCAAGGACGGGCCATCATCGACACCGCCGCCACCGAGCTGGGCATGCGCCTGGGTGACGACACCCAGATCATGTCCTTCACCGACGGGTTCTGCTTCCTCGGCGAGGACTTCGGCACCCGGTACCCGCCGGTCATCGACACCCATCGCGTCCTGCAACCCGCGACCCGCACCGTCTACGTCGCCCGGCCCGGCGCCGCCGTCCGCATCGAAGCCGGCCGCCTGCTCGTCGAGACCCCCGACGACACCGAACTGCTCAACGTGCCCACCGGCCACGTCGAAAGCCTGGCCCTGTTCGGCCCGGTCGGACTGTCCGCCGGCGCCCGCACCTGGGCACTGACCAACGACGTCGAGGTCATCCCCGGCTCCCGCCGCGGCCACTACCTCGGCCAACTCCACACCCGCTCCACCCGCCGCGTCACCCGGCTGCGCCGCCAACTCGCCGCCGCCGACACCCCCGACCGCGCACTGCCCATCGCCCGCACCCTTGTCGCCGGGAAGATCCGCAAGCAGGTCGTCCTCATCCAACGCCTCACCCGCCGCGAACCCCACGAACAGACCGCCGACAGCATCGCCACCATGCGCCGCATGCAGACGATGCTCGACGCCGCCGGCAGCCGCGACGAGATCCTCGGCCTCGAAGGCGCCGCCGCCCGCGCCTACTTCACCGCCCTCGGCCACCTGCTGCCCGCCGAACTGGCCTTCACCGGCCGCAACCGCCGCCCGCCCCTGGACGTGATCAACGCCGCCCTCTCCTACGGCTACACCCTGCTCGTCGGCGAAGCCGTCGCCGCGCTCGCCGCCGCCGGCCTCGACCCCGCCATCGGCCTGCTACACACCGACGACGACAACCGCCCCAGCCTCGCCCTCGACCTGATCGAAGAATTCCGGCCCCTGATCGTCGACCAGGTCGTCGCCACCGCCGCCCGCAAACGCACCCTCACCACCGGCCACGGCCGCACCGACCCCGACCGACCCGGCGTCCTGCTCACGGAGAAAGGCCGCGAAGCACTCATCGACGCCTACGAACACCGCATGCTGCACGTCACCCGCGGCGCCCTACCCGGTTTCGCCGGCAGCCTGCGCCGCCACCTGCACCGCCAAGCCCAACGCCTCGCCGCGCACCTTGACCACGGCGCCGACTGGACCCCACTGAGCTGGCGGTGACCGGCATGCCGACCGTGCTCATCACCTACGACATCACCACCGACACCACCCGCGCGCACGCCGCCGCCCTCATCCAAATGTGGGGCAACCGCATCCAACGCAGCGTCTACCTCTGCCACCTCGACCACGACGACCTGACCGA
>NZ_BMMX01000100.1 GCF_014646155.1 Mangrovihabitans endophyticus | reverse complement strand
CGGCGCCGGTGCGTAGCTCGCGGTGCAGGGCCTTCGTGGCATCGCCGCCGGGGATCGCGAGTTCTCGGCGGCCGAGGTACTCCTGGAAGATCAACATGAGTCTGAGCCAGCCGGGCATCTCGGGGGTGCGGCAATGCAGCCTCCCTGTTGCTGGCGAGTGGCCATCGCCTCGGTGCCTTCACTCTCGTGATCTACGGGGGCGGGGGTGGGGCTCTCGCCACATCGGATGCAGGGGTGGACTGTCGGGCGAGGGGTGGTAGATCTCGCGAGGGTGGTAGTCGTGCCGTTGGTAGAGGCGCTGGTTGTTCAGTCCGGTGGCTTCCAGGTAGGCCGGCACGCCGCGGGCGTCGAGGTAGCGGTGGTGGTTGCGTAGCAGGGCGGTCCCGAGCCCGCGGTTCTGCTGGTCGGGCCGCACGGCGAGGAACGCCAGGTAGTGGTGGGCACGGCCGGTTGGATGGTGGTTGTGCATGGCCGTGTCGAGGGCCTGGAAGCGGGGCAGGAAGGTGCCGACGGCGACGGCGAGTTGCTCGTTGTAGCCCGGGATGCTCAGGGCAGCGTCGGCGCCGAGGGGGTACCAGACGGCGACGGCGTTCTCGTCGCTGGCCAGCTCCACCCAGCCGGCCTTCAGCGCGTGCGCGGCGAAGATCCGGAAGTAGGCCGGGTAGACCGACGCCCGGTCACGCACATCCGGGATGAGCCACGGCCCGAAGTCACCGTGCAGGAACCCGTCGGCGAGTAGCCGGGTGACGGTGTCCTCGTCACGAGTGGTGCCGTAGCGGACCGTGACGGTGGCCGGCTCTGTCATCGCACACCTCCGCCTACAACCACGGTCGCGGCAGTGGGCGGCTGGTCGGTGGTGGCGCTGTTCGCGCCTCGCCCGATGCCCGCGTACACCTGCGGACGGGTTGATTTCAGGATCAACGCCCAGCCCATGCCGAGCAGGATCGCGGCGGCGAAGGTCGACGGCAGGATCCACCGCCACGACGAGGTCGACTCGACCCCGAGCAGCACGTCGAATTGATCTAGCGTCAGGTACAGCACAGTGAGCAGCAAGCCGGACGCCAGTACCGGCGCGGCGACCCGGCGCCACCAATTAACGCCGCGCCGATGAGCCGGGTGGCGAGCGAAGAACACCACCACCGCCACGGAGGTCGCGGTCATCAGGATCAACACGCCCAGGCCGCCCAGGACGGTGATCCAAAAGAATAGATAGGTCACCGGGTCCAGGCCAGTGAGCGCGTACCCGGCCAGCACCACTGCTGCGAGGACGGTCTGGACCAGTGATCCCCACTTCGGTGCGCCCGTACGGCGGCTGGTGGTGCCCAGCCCGCCGGGCAGCACTCCTTCACGACCGAGGGCGAACTTGTAGCGGGCAGCGGTGTTGTGGAAGGCCAGCAGGGCAGCGAACAGGCTGGTCACGAACAACGCGTGGCCGAGATCGATCCAGATCGGGCTCAGGTACGGGCCGACCAGGGTGAACATCAGCTCGGTGCCATGGGTGCGGGCCGCCTCGACCACGTTGTCGGGGCCGCTGGCAACGGACATCGCCCAGGAACAGAACGCGTACAGCAGACCGATGATCAACAGCGCCGTGTAGGTGGCGCGGGGCACCGTGCGCTGCGGGTCTTTCGTCTCTTCCGAGTACACAGCGGTGGCCTCGAACCCGACGAACCCGGTGATCGCCGTGACCAGCGCTGCGCCGATGCCGGCGGTCACGAGCTGCGACGGCGCCAGCGTGGTGAAGGTGACTGTGTCGGTCGCCGGGTGCGCGAGTTCGACGAACGAGAAGACGACGGCGATGCCGATCTCCGTCAGCAACATCAACGCCAGGACCTTGCCGTTGATGTCCACCCGCAGCAGGCCCATCACCGCGATGACCGCCCAGGCCGCGTAGGCGCACGTCCACCACGGCGCTGTCACGTCGAACCGGTCGGACAGGAACCCCGACAGCACCGAGCCGAACCCGCCGTACAGGCCGATCTGCATCGCGTTGTAACCCCACACCGCCGCGAACGACGCCCCGACGCCAGGTATCCGGCCGAGTCCGTGCGAGATGTAGGAGTAGAACGCGCCCGCGTTGACGATCCGGCGGGACATGGCCACATAGCCGACGCTGAACAAGCCCAAAATTACGGCGACGGCTACGTACGCGATCGGAATGCCTTGAATGCCGGTGACCGCCCAGCCGGTCGTTGCGCCACCGGCGACCACGGTCAGCGGCGCGGCGGCGGCCATCACGATCCACACGACCGGCCACATGCCCAGACGACCACGTTGCAGCGCCAAGGCAACGTTGCTGAAGCGGGACCGGGGACGAGGGACGCTCATCGTCCGACACTCCTAACGATGTAAGAGGTGTAGTTCAGTGCGCGCTGAGGACGGCGTCGCCGAGCGCAGCTTTGGTATGCAGCAGCAGTTCCTGGATGCTGCTACTGGATGCGGAAATCAAGATCGAGAGGTGCTCGTACGCAGCCCGGGGAGCACCGTCGAGGATGTGGTGATGCAGGTCCGTTGCCTCGGCCAGGCCCGCCAATACCAAGTCGATACCGTTCAGATACTCAAGCCGGCGAAGGCGGATTGAGAGCCGAGCGGCCGGCCAAGCAGCGGCGTTGACATCCGTCGGCACGTACGTAGTCGTCCGGCGGAACAGGCCCCGGCTGACCTCCGGGCGGACGTGCTGCGAACTCGTCATCCGCTCCGCGACGGCTTCATAGGCGAAGGTACGCAGGAACGCGAGCCAGGTACGAATAGTGTGCCCGTTGG
>NZ_BMMX01000099.1 GCF_014646155.1 Mangrovihabitans endophyticus | reverse complement strand
GAGTCACTCGCAGATCACCGACGACGAACCTACCGATACCAATCCCTCCCGGAACCGGCCCACCTATAGAAGCGTCGACGCCACCGGGGGCGGGGCGGAGGCGCCACCGGGGGCGGGGCGGAGGTGCCACCGGGGGCGGGACCGGGGGCGGGGTGGGGGTGCGGTGGGGTGGGGCGGGGTGGGTGTCTGGCGTGGGTGGTGTCCAGATGTTGCGCAACGCTTGGACATTGTTTCTCATCTATTACAAGATGGGAGCGCTCCCATCGTGATCCTCGTCGTCCCCCAGGAGGAACCTCATCGTGCTCTCCCCACGGAACAGACGGCATCTGGCCGCGTTCGCCGCTGCCGCTGTCGCCGCGCCGGTCGCGTGGTTCGCCGCCACCGGCGTCTCGGCCGCCGCGCAGACGCCGGCCGTCACGGCCGCCGCGCCCGCCGTCGCGCCCGCCGCCGACTGGCTGCACGTGCGCGGCAACCAGGTCGTCGACGCGGCCGGCAACCCGGTCTGGCTCACCGGCGCCAACTGGTTCGGATTCAACGCCACCGAACGCGTCTTCCACGGCCTCTGGTCGGCCAACATGACCGACCTCACCAAGGCCATGGCCGACCGCGGCATCAACATCGTCCGGGTGCCCATCTCCACCCAGCTACTGCTGGAGTGGAAGAACGGGCAGGCCGCCGTCCCGTCCGGCGTGAACACGTACGCCAATCCCGAACTGGAGGGTAAGACCACCCTGCAGGTGTTCGACGCCTTCCTCGCGCTCTGCGAGAAGTACGGCATGAAGGTGCTGCTCGACGCGCACAGCGCCGACGCCGACAACTCCGGCCACGTCTATCCGATGTGGTACAAGGGTACCGTCACGCCCGAGCAGTTCTATCAGAGCTGGGAGTGGGTCGCCCAGCGGTACAAGAACAACGACACGCTCGTGGCGATGGACATCGAGAACGAGCCGCACGGCAAGCAGAACGAGAGCCCCCGTGCCAAGTGGGACTCGTCCACCGATGTGGACAACTGGAAGAACGCCTGCCAGACGGCCGGTCGCCGGATCCTCGCCATCAACCCCGAGGTGCTGATCCTGTGCGAGGGCATCGAGGTCTACCCACGGGCCGGTGCGAGCTGGTCGTCCGCCGATGAGGACGACTACTACTTCAACTGGTGGGGCGGCAACCTGCGCGGCGTCAAGGACCACCCGGTCGATCTGGGCGCCAACCAGGACCAGCTCGTCTACTCGCCGCATGACTACGGCCCGCTGGTGTTCAACCAGCCGTGGTTCGACAAGCCGTTCGACAAGCAGTCGCTGACCACCGACGTGTGGGACCCGAACTGGCTCTACATCCACAAGCAGAACATCGCCCCGCTGCTGATCGGGGAATGGGGCGGCCGGCTCGGCCAGGACGAACGCCAGGACCGGTGGATGACCGCGCTGCGCGACACCATCGTGGAGAACCGGCTGAACCAGACCTTCTGGGTGCTCAACCCGAACTCCGGTGACACCGGCGGTCTGCTGCGCGACGACTGGAAGACCTGGGACGAGCAGAAGTACGCGTTGCTCAAGCCGGCCCTGTGGGCGTACGGAGGCAAGTTCGTCTCGCTGGACCACCAGGTGCCGTTGGGCGGCGCGGGCAGCACCACCGGGATCAGCCTGGCCGACCGGTACGGCGGCGGCACGCCCACGACGCCTCCGACGACGCCGCCCACCACGCCCCCGACGACCACTCCGACGACGCCGCCGACCACGTCACCCACGACACCGCCGTCGGCCGGCTGCTCGGCCACCTACCGGCAGACCAGCTCCTGGCCCGGCGGCTTCCAGGGCGAGATCACGGTGCGCAACACCGGCACGTCGGCCGGGCGGTCCTGGTCGGTCGGCTGGACCTACCCGGCGGGCACCACCCTGCAGTCCGCCTGGAACGGGGTGATCGCCTCGGCAGGGCCGTCGGTGAGCGTGCGCAACGCCGACTACAACGGCACGCTCGGCGCCGGGCAGTCGGTCACCGTCGGGTTCGTCGGTACCGGCGCCGCGGCCACCCCGCCCACGGTCTCCTGCACCCTGAGCTGACCCGCCCGCACACCCCGGGCACGGCGTGCCCGCGTGGCGGCGTCACCGGCCGGTGACGCCGCCACGATCATTCCCGCAGCAGCTCGCTGTAGTCCACGATGGTCAGCGGCGCGTCGCTCAGCGAGCCGTCGGCCCGCGGCACGCTCAGCGGCTGGCCCTCGCTGGTGAACGACACGGTGCCCACGTCCAGGCTGGCGCCGAGGGTGCAGACCATCTGGCCGTACGCGAACACCTCGTCGCTGCGTACCCCCTGGTTGGACGTGTCGCCCACCTCGACCACCGCGCGCCCGCCGGTCAGCGTCAGGCTCGCCCCGGCCATCGTGGTGAGCGCGCTGGTCAGCCCGTTGGCCGACTCGTCGGCGGTGGGGCCGGCCAGCAGATCGTTCAGCAGCCCGGTGGGGGTGGGCGGCACGGGCACCCGGCGCTGCACCCGCACCAGGTGCCCGTCGCGCACCCAGCAGAGCCGTTCCACGGACCGGCCCGCCTCGTCCTGGGCGGGGGCGCCGGAGCGGCGCAGGCCGGCGCCGGGCATGTCGCGCGGTTCGTCGTCCAGCGGCACGCCGCAGCCACCGCCCAGCGCGCCGGCCAGGGCCACGGCCACCATCGCGACGGCCCGCCGCCGCACGACCGCACCCCACCGCCTCACGACCGCACCCCGCCGGGCTGGCCGGCACCCGGGCCCTCCGGGCCACCGCCGCCGCGCCCGGCCTCATCGCCGCGCCCGGCCCCATCGCC
>NZ_BMMX01000098.1 GCF_014646155.1 Mangrovihabitans endophyticus | reverse complement strand
GGCGGCCGGGGCAGCCGGGTGGCCCGCTGGCTGGCCGCGCACGGCGCCCGGCACGTGCTGCTGCTCAGCCGCCGCGGCCCGGCCGCCCCCGGCGCGGCCGAGCTGGAAGCCGACCTGCGCGCCCAGGGCGCGGGCGTCACGGTGCTGGCCGGCGATGCCCGTGACCGGGATGCCCTGGCCGCGGCGATCTCCGCCGTGCCGGCCGGGACGCCGCTGACCGCGGTGGTGCACGCCGCCTCGGTCGTCGACGACGGCGTGATCGACGATCTCACCGGCGAACGGTTCGCCGACGTGGCGGACACCCTGGTGCGGCCGGCCATGCACCTGGACGACCTCACCGCGGACCGGGACCTGGACGCGTTCGTGCTGTTCTCCTCGGTGGCCGGCAGCGTCGGCAATCCCGGCCGCGCCACCCTCGCCGCCGCCGGCTCGGTGCTGGAGGCCATCGCCCACCGGCGCCGCGCCCGCGAACTGCCCGCCACGGTCATCGCCTGGGGCGCATGGCGGGAAGCCGACGGCGCGCCCGGCGACAAGCGCGGCGGCACCCCGCTGCCCGCGGTGCACCCCGACCTGGCGATCGCCGCCCTGCAACAAGCGGTGACCTCCTCGGCGGCCACCATGACGGTGCTCGACCTCAGCCAGGGAAACATCCTGGACACCCTGGTCGGTGTGCGCGGCAACGCCGCGCTGCGCGAGCTGCCCGCCGCCAAGGACGCCGTGGAACGCGCCACGGCGGCCCGGCTGACGACCGGGTCGGCAACCGCGCACCTGCGCGAACGGCTGCTGCCCCTGGCGTCGCAGGACCGCGACGCGCTGGTGCTGGACCTGGTCCGCGCCGAAGCGGCCACGGTGCTCGCGCACCAGTCGGCGGCCGACATCGGGCCCCGCGCCGAATTCCGTGACCTGGGCTTCGACTCGCTGACCGCGGTGGAACTGCGCAACCGGCTGTCCACCGTCACCGGGCTGCGGCTGCCCGCCACGCTGATCTTCGACTACCCGACACCGACCGTGATGGCCGCGCACCTGCTGGCCGAGCTGCTCGGCGAGGAACCCGATGCGATCGCCCCGCTGCCCGCCGTCGCGGCTACCGGCGACGATCCGATCGTCATCGTCGGCATGGCCTGCCGGCTGCCCGGCGGGGTGCAGTCACCGGACGACCTGTGGCGGCTGGTGGCCGGCGAACACGACGGCATCAGCCCGTTCCCCGCCGACCGCGGCTGGGACCTGGCCACGCTCGCCGCCGGCGGCGCCGACGGCCAGGGCCGCAGCGCCTGCCTGGAAGGCGGCTTCCTGAACGGCATCGCCGACTTCGACGCCGCGTTCTTCGGCATCTCGCCGCGCGAGGCGATGGCCATGGACCCGCAGCAGCGGCACCTGCTGGAAACCTCCTGGGAGGCGTTCGAATCGGCGGGCATCGACCCGCAAACCCTGGCCGGCAGCCCCACCGGTGTGTTCATGGGCACCAACGGCCTGGACTACTCGACGCTCATCGCGCAGTCCCGCGAGGACGTCGGCGCGCTGTCCGGCACCGGACTGGCCTCCAGCGTCATCTCCGGCCGGCTGTCCTACACCTTCGGGCTGGAAGGACCCTCGTTCACCGTGGACACGGCGTGCTCGTCGTCGCTGGTGGCGCTGCACTCGGCGGTCGCCGCGCTGCGCGCCGGGGAATGCTCGCTGGCACTGGCCGGCGGTGTCACGGTGATGGCCACCCCGGTCAGCTTCACCGGATTCAGCGTGGACGGCGGGCTGTCCCCGGACGGGCGGTGCAAGTCCTACTCCGAGGCCGCCGACGGCACGAGCTGGGCCGAGGGCGTCGGCGTGCTGGTGGTGGAGCGGCAGTCCGACGCGATCGAGCGGGGCCACGACATCCTGGCCGTGGTGCGCGGCACCGCGGTCAACTCCGACGGCGCGTCCAACGGCATCACCGCCCCCAACGGCCCGTCGCAGCAGCGCGTCATCCGGCAGGCGCTGGCCTCCGCCGGCCTGGGCTACGCCGACGTGGACGCGATCGAGGGCCACGGCACCGGCACCCCGCTGGGTGACCCGATCGAGGCGCAGGCGCTGCTCGCCACGTACGGCCGGGACCGCGAAACGCCGCTGCTGCTCGGCTCGATCAAGTCGAACATCGGCCACACCCAGGCGGCCTCCGGCGTCGCCGGCGTGATCAAGATGGTGCAGGCCATGCGGCACGGCATGCTTCCGCGCTCGCTGCACCTGGACCAGCCGTCGACGCACGTGGATTGGGCGATGGGCAACATCCGGCTGCTGGCCGAGCCGTCGGCCTGGCCGCGGGTGGACCGGCCCTGGCGAGCCGGGGTGTCGTCGTTCGGCATCAGCGGCACTAACACGCACGTCATCATCGAACAGGCACCCGCGCCCGCACCCGCCCCGGCATCGTCGGCGTCCGCCGCCACGGGTCCGGTGCCGCTGCCGGTGTCGGCCAAGTCCGGGCGCGCCCTGGACGCCCAGATCGACCGGTTGCGCGACTGGCTGATCGAACACCCCGAGCAGGCACCCGCCGAGGTGGGCCGCTCGCTCGCCGAACGATCCGGGTTCGCCCAGCGGGCGGTGCTCGACGCCGACGGCGCCGAACTCGCCCGCGGACTGGCGAAGCCGCGCCACGTCGCAATGGTGTTCACCGGTCAGGGGTCGCAGCGTGTCGGGATGGGCCGGGAGTTGTACGCCCGGTTCCCGGTGTACGCGGCGGCGTTCGACGAGGTGTGCGCGCATCTGGACATCGATTGGGATGGTCTGGATGACACGGGTAATGCGCAGCCGGCGATTTTTGCGGTGGAGGTGGCGCTGTTCCGGCTG
>NZ_BMMX01000097.1 GCF_014646155.1 Mangrovihabitans endophyticus | reverse complement strand
ACCCGGCCGGGCCCGGCCGCCCGCGCCCCGCCGCCCGGCCCCGCCCGCCCGCCGCCCGCCCGACGCGTCGATCATGGAGTTTGAGTGCCTGGGTTGCGGGGCTGAGTCCGATATGTCGCAACGCAAAGTTCATGATCGGCGCGTTGCCTTGCCCGGCGGGCGTGCGTGACGGCCGGGCACCGGGCGGGGACGGCCGGGCAGCCGGCGGGGACGGCCGTGCGCTGCGGCCGGGGTGCCCGGCGGCGGGCTGTCGGGAGGGCGCTTGTTCTCAAGGTGCTGATCTTGAGTCTCGTGGACCGGAATAGGACCGTTACCGCTGTTGTGCGACGTCACGAGCTCAAGATCGACGCGCGGTGTTGCGGTGGCGCGGTGGGGGTGGGGCCCGGACACGGCGTTGTGTCCGGGCCGATCCGTGGTGCGGCTCAACTGGCGTTGATGCCGAAGCTGTTGCACGTGAAATTGGACTGGCCGGCCGTTCCGGTGATTTCAAAACCGAATTGGAGCTCGCCGACTGTCACGTCGCCCCACCAGCCGTTGGTGCGCAACCAGTTCATGATCGCGAGGATGTCGATCGTACCGGAACTGGTGTTGGTCCGGATGAAGGAATAGACGGCGTTGGCGCCGTTCGAGCCGCGATAGACGTTCCAGGTGTGGCCTCCGACGGAGAGGTTGGCGACGCTCGGCACCGCGCCGTTGGCGTCGTAGGACTCCGCGATGGGTCCGACCGCGCCGTGCTGGTTGGTCCAGAGCATCACTTCGTACGCGTGATTGTTCGCCCAGATGTCGTACGCGGTCGCGTAGTCGCCGTCGGCCGGCACCGAGACGTTGAACGTGCTGGTCACCGAGCCGAGGGAGCTGAGGGTCCGGTTGAGGGTCTTGCCGGTGTTCGGGTACGACTTGACCCCGCTGGTACGCGGATGGTTCGCGACCACACCCCAGTTTGTCCCGGTACGCGCCCAGATGGTCTGCGACCCGGCACCGGAGCCCCAGATGTTGTTGTAGAGGGTGTACCCGTTGTTGGTCCAGGAGTCCCACTGACCGGAGGCGACCCAGGCCGCGTCGGAGGGTACGCCCGAGGTCGGCGGCGTCGTGGGTGACGTCGTGGGTGGTGTGGTGGGTGGTGTGGTCGGTGTGGTGGCGCCGGTGCATGCGGTCCCGTTCAGGGTGAACGCGGTCGGTGCCGGGTTGGCGCTGCCGGTCCAGGTGCCGTTGAAGCCGAACGACACGGTGCCGTTGGTGGCCACCGAGCCGTTGTATCCAGCGTTGCGCGCGGTGACCTGTGATCCGCTCTGGGTGACGGTGGCGTTCCATGCCTGCGTCACCGTCTGGCCGGCCGGGAACGACCATCCGAGCGTCCACGAGCTGAGCGGGTCGCCCAGACTGCTCACCTGGTAGTCGACGCGGCAGCCGGCGGCGGCTGCCGCGGGGAGCGCGGTGAGGACGCCGGCCCCGGCGGTGATCGCGGCGGCCGTGAGGGCGAGCGCGAGAATGCGTCTGCGCATGTCCGTCCTTTCTGGAAAGGCTGTACACTGCGTTGTCGAAACGCTTCGACGGTGGCATCGGGCGTATCACAAACGTCAATGTCGGATGTGGCCGATGCTAGAATTCCGCGCTTTACCGTGGCAACCGCGCCGGGTGCGATTTCGATTTTTCGAATGCGCCGGATTTTGTGCATGAAGTCATCCGGGCCGGGGCGTTGGCAGACTGGAGTCTCGCGGACGCTACCGACGGGAGATCACCATGCCGACCCGCAACCTCGCCGCCAGGTTCCACGCCGCGCGCGACATCCGCGTGGCGCAGGAGGCGATGCCGGTCCCGGCCGAGGACGAAAGCCTCGTGCGGATCACCGCGGTCGGCCTGTGCGGGTCCGATCTGCACTGGTACGACGAGGGCGGCATCGGCGACACGCGGATCACCGCCCCGGTCGTCGGCGGCCACGAAATGGCCGGCGTGGTGCGCGGCGGCCCGCTCGACGGCGTACGCGTGGCGGTCGACCCGGCAATCCCCTGCCACCACTGCGACATGTGCGCGCGAGGGCACCCCAACCTGTGCCGCGACATCGTGTTCGCCGGGCATGCCGGGCGTGACGGCGGCCTGCAGCGCTACCTCGCGTGGCCCACCGCCCGGCTGCATCCGTTGCCGGAGGTGTTCAGCGACGCCGACGGGGCGATGCTGGAGCCGTTGGGCGTCGCCGTGCACGCCGCGGACCTGGGCCACATCCCGCTGAGCGGAACCGTGGCGGTGATCGGATGCGGACCCATCGGGCTGCTGCTGATCCAGGCGGCTCGCGCCGCCGGAGCGGTGCGGGTGCTGGCCGCCGATCCGCTGGCGCACCGCCGCCGCGCGGCGGCCGAGCGGGGCGCCGACACGGTGCTGGACCCGGCGGACGGGGACTACCCGAACCGGCTGTCCGGCTTCACCGCGGGCCGGGGCGTCGACGTGGCGTTCGAGATCGCGGGCACCGACCCGGCCATCACGGCGGCGATGGCCGTGGTGCGCCCCGGCGGACGGGTCGTGCTGGGCGGCATCCCGAGCACCGAGTCGTCGGCCTTCCCGGCGAGCGTGGCCCGCCGCAAGGGCCTGACCATCGCCATGGTGCGCCGCATGAAGGAGGTGTACCCGCGGGCGGCGGCGCTGGTGACGGCGGGGCTGGTGGACCTGCGTGGCCTGGTGTCGCACCGATTCCCGCTGACCGGGGCGGACGACGCGTTCCGCACGGCGGTGGCGCGCGAGGGACTCAAGGTGATCGTGGAGCCGTGACGGGCCGTGCCGCACCCCCCGCTCTCCCGACCTGCCCCTCCCGCCCTTCCCGGCCTCTCCCGCCCTTCCCGGCCGCGGCGTGGCCACGCGAGGCCGGCCCCGTGGATCTTGCTATCCCCGGCCGTGTCGGGGTGGCCGTGTCGGGGTGGCCGTGTCGGGGTGGCCGTGTCGTGGTGGCCGCGTCGACGCTTCTATAGGTGGGCCGGTTCCGGGAGGGATTGGTATCGGTAGGTTCGTCGTTGGTGATCTGCGAGT
>NZ_BMMX01000096.1 GCF_014646155.1 Mangrovihabitans endophyticus | reverse complement strand
ACGGATCTCCGTACAGTGCTGCACCCCACGACTCCATGCGGACGAAATCTACCGGTCGCAGCGGTCGCGCCCCGTGGTGCTCCACGTCCGCCACAGACAATCGGATTTGCCGACGAGAAAGCGCACCCACGACTCCCGTCGCGCCTCGTACGAGGAGCCGACGGGCGGCTGCGGGACAACGCCCGCCGGCGAGGGCAACGGTACGAGGTCCGACCGCTCCGCAGCGCCCTGACATGCCGCGATCCGTTCGCTACTCAGCGTTACGGCGGCCGGCGTGGCCAGCGCGATGTAAGCAGGTCGGGCGTTGTGTGGGCAGGAACTGCCACGTCGTGGACTGGTGCAGGCTCGGCAGAGATACGGGTGCCGCGTGGCTCGGGGCGTACGCGAGAATCTCGGCATGTCCTACGACATGCCTGTCTGGGAAGGCGATCGGCCGGCGAACGACGCCGCAGCCGTGGCCGAATTTGAGGCGCTGTATGCCCGATTCGTCGAATCGGAAGACCAGTGCCGCATGTGCACACCCCTGCTACGGCGACGATGAACACTGCCAGCTCGCTCTACCACAGGCGTCGCTGTTGCCAGTGCCACCAGGTCAGAACGGCAATGTCACGCCGTTGGATGCTGGCTGGCCGGTCGCCTCGGCGAAAAAGTCGTTGACGCCGCTGGCACCCTGCCGCGTGAACCGGTCCTCGGCCTGGGCGTTCTGGTTCTTACTCATCGCGTATACGCGGCCCGTGCGGACGTACTTCAGGTCTGAAATATCCGGCACGGTGAGGTCGAAAGTCGCTGACCTACCGGTCATCTTCCGGCGGGGGTAGTAGTCGGTGTTCCCGTCGCCGTAGTTCACCTCCACTACGAACCAGTACGCTAGCCCCGGCACCGGCACACCGGACGCTATGGCCGCTACCCTGACGGTCCGCGGGGAGACCTGCGAGGCTTTCAGCTGGTAACTCAGGTCCTCCGCCGGCGAGGGCGATGTACTGCTCATCGCAGCGCCACCGCCCGGGTCCACGGCGGAGGCGGGGGTGAGCCGGGCAGCAACCAGCGGGACGGCGACGGGCGCGGCGGCGACGATCAGCAGGGATATTACGACATATCCGGCGGGCATGCCGGTACTCACGTTGCCTCCCGCCACCGTCGCCGACCCGCCGGTGGCATACGCGTTCTGGGACGACCCGCCGTCCCGCGGAGCAGATGGCGTGGGCAGCGGCGCGGGCGCCATGCTGCCGCGGTGCTCCCAGATAGACGTCGCGAACGCCAGCGCGGCGCCGATGATGACTAGTGCGACGAGCGCGGCGCCTAGTCCCCAGGACCATCGGTTGGTCAGGACATTGGTGATCAGTCCTGTCGTGGCGGACAACACCACCGCTCCGGCGGCAGCGCTGGCGCGTAGGTTGTTCTTCGCCATGCGGCAGCGGTCCAATGTCTCAAGCGGCGGATGCGCTCGATGCAACCACCTGACCGAAACGCCGGTAATCAACCATCCGTACTTCGACGGACGCCGATCATCCTACGTCGGGTGTGAACAATGCTTCTCCGGTACGCACGAGACCACGGTCAGCAACGCCTCTACTTGAGAAGTCGGTCGCGCCCAAAATTAGTTCTGCGACGTACTCTCACGCCGCCGATCGGGCACCTCGGCCGGGCCGCGCGCCGTCACGCTCGGTGGTCGGCCAGCGCCCTGGCCGGCTCGCGGTAGCCGAGGTGTGCGGGCCGGCGACGCCTACATGTCAGTCGTAGTCTGGAGTCGCGGTGGCGCTTGCCAGCGGGACGGGCGAGGTTCAGTCCCGTTCTCTGCTTCGTCGCGGCGGTGGATCTCGATCAACTCGTCACGATATCGATGATCCGCTGTGCTCAGTTCGTCGCGCACTTGAGCGCCGTTGTCCCACCACTGCGTCAGGCCGCGCCCCAGTTCCTGACCGGCGCGGGTGTGCACGCAGTGGGCGTAGTCAGGGACCTCGACCAACGCTTCGCCGAGAGCGACCTTCGTGGCGACCCAGTCGGCGTGTTCGGAACTGGTGCGGTCCTTGGGCGCGGAAGCGAGCAGACGCACGGCATGACACGCCATCATCCAGTCCCCACCGGGGGCGTCATCAAAATTGCGGTGGAGCACGTCGATCAGCACCGGCCCGAGGGGCAGACCCATCCCCACGTCTTCCACCGCGATGAGCTGCAGGCGCCGCCACAGGTGCTGAGCGACATCCGGCGAGGTTATGAACATCTCGTAGGCGGCGAGCACGGCGTTGTCGATGCGACTACGCCTGATCTCCTTCTGGAGCACAGCGACGAGATCGTCCACCGGAACGCCGTGGGGCGAAATAGCCTGCGAGTAAGGGTCCTCGGTGAAATGCCCGGGACCATAGAGACGTGGCATGAGCCGCCATTCCTTCCGCAGAACGATGCAGACACGTCCGGCGCGCGGAAGGGGTCTCTAGCCCGTTCAAGTTAGCACGGCACGAGGCGACCGAACTCACGCTCATGCCGCGGAGAACGCGCGATCTGCGACCGCACGGCCAACTACGTGCGCCGATAGCGGCCGTCCGACACGCGTCGTAGGTCGTCGTAGGTACGGGCATGGTTGTCGGGGGCGTTGCCGCACATCCGGCTCACCACATGGGTTCGTATTGTTGACTCCGCGTGAGTGCTTCCGCGCCGGCGTAGTTCGTCTACGACATCTTGGGGAATGAACGAGCCGTCCTCGCTCCGAGCCTCGATAGTCGGTAGTGCAGCAAGAATCTCGTCTCTCGCGGTCAAGGTTCCATCGTGGTCCCCAGCAGCTCTCGATGGTTCCGTCGTACGCCCTCTTCTGCCGTTGCGACACGAGGTCGCACTTTGCGAGTGGACTCGCAGTTAGGAGGGCCGACATGATGTCGGTGGCGTAGTTCCGGGCGCGTGCTCGATGCCCGGCCCTGCCCCTGGCGTGCGCTGCTGGTAACGGCAGGGTGCGAAGCCCGAGGGGAAAGCCGAAGGACTCCCGTCCCATCCGGGAGTCACGGGCGAGGGGCAGACCGGGCGGGTGAATCGCGTGAACCTTCGTTGATGCCTGGCCAGCCGGAAGGAGAACACCCGCTGTCCGGGGAACATCTCCACCAGCGGGATCCGCCGTGGCGGCCCACCCGGC
>NZ_BMMX01000095.1 GCF_014646155.1 Mangrovihabitans endophyticus | reverse complement strand
GTGATGGTGCGGGAGTCCGGTGTGGATACCGTGGTCGAGGTGGGCCCGGACGCGGCGCTGACCCCGATGATCACCGATCCGGATGTGCTCGCGGTGCCGTTGCAGCGCCGTAGCCGTGGTGAGCAGGAGGCCGTGGACGCCGCTGCGGCGACGCTGCACGTGCACGGGGTGGATGTCGACTTCACCGGCTGGTACCCGGACGCGGGCCGGGTGCCGCTGCCCACCTACGCCTTCGACCACCGGCGCTACTGGCCCCGCCCGGCCACCGGCGCCGGCGACGTCACCGCCGCCGGCCTGACCGCCGCCGGGCACCCGCTGCTCGGCGCGGCCGTCTCGGTCGCCGGTGCCGACGAGGTGATCCTCACCGGCCTGCTCACCCCGTCCGCGCACCCCTGGCTGGCCGATCACACCTCCGCTGGGCAGATCGTGCTGCCCGCCGCGGTCTGGCTGGACCTCGCCGTCCGCGCCGGCGACCAGGTCGGCTGCGACCACCTGCGCACCCTGGACGTGACCACCCCGCTGCCGCTGGCCGCCACCCCGGTCATCCTCCAGATCCGGGTGCACGCCCCGGCCGGCGACGGCTCCCGCACGGTCACCCTGCACTCGCGCACCGGTGACGAGCCGTGGACCGAACACGCCACCGGCGTGCTGACCGACGAGCAGCCACACTTCGACGGCGCCGACGGTGACGGCGTCGAGGTCACCCTGCCCGCCGACCAGGCCGCCGACGCCGCCCGGTTCGGTCTGCACCCGCACCTGCTCACCGCCGTGCTGACCGCGGCGCAGGGCGGGGCGCAGACCCCGGTGGCCGGGTTCGCCGGGGTCACCCTGCACGCCGCCGGAGCCACCAGCCTGCACGCCCGGATCCGCGCGCTCGGCGACGACCGGTACGCCGTGGCGGCCGTCGACCCGGCCGGGGCGCCGGTGCTCACCATCGCCGAAGTCACCCTGCGGGATCTCGCCCCGGCCGGCCCGGCCCGTGCCGGGTCGCTGCTCACCCTGCAGTGGGTGCCGCCGCGCGGCGCCCACACCCACGCCGGCCTCACCGTGGCCGAGGGCATCACCGACGTCCCGGACAACGCCGACCTCGCCGTGGTCCGCCTGAGCGGAGAAGACGGCGGCACGGTCGCCGCCGCACACGCGTACGCCGCCACCGTGCTGGACACCATGCAGCGCTGGCTCGCCGCCGACCACCCCGGCACGGTGCTGCTGTTCGTCACCGCCGGCGCCACCACCGGCGCCGACCCGGCCGCCGCCACCGCCTGGGGCGTGGTCCGGTCCGCCCAGTCCGAACATCCCGGCCGCTTCGCCCTGCTCGACGCCGCCGTGACCACCGACGCCGACGCGATGCTGGACCGCCTGCCCGGCCTGCCCGGCCTGATCGCCGAGGGCGAAGGCCAGTTCGCCGTCCGCGACGGCGAACTACTCGTCGGCCGTCTCAACCAGATCCCGGCGAACACCCCCGCCGGCACGTCGCCGTGGACGGCCGGCGGCACCGTGCTCATCACCGGCGGCACCGGCGGCCTCGGCTCGCACCTGGCCCGGCACCTGGCCGCCCGGCACCCGGACCACGGCGGCGCGCGGCTGGTGCTGGCCAGCCGACGCGGCCCGGACGCACCCGGCGCCGCCGAACTCGCCGCGGAACTCAACGCCGGCGCACCGGACACCGACGGACCGGACGCCCGGGTCCGCATCGTGGCCTGCGATGTCACCGACGGCGACGCGGTGCGGGCACTGGTCGGCGGCATCGACGACCTGACCGCGGTGGTGCACACCGCCGGCGTGCTGGACGACGGCGTGCTCACCGCCCTCACCCCGGACCGCCTGCACGCCGTCATGGCGCCCAAGGTGGCCGCGGCCTGGCACCTGCACGAAGCAACCAAGGAGCGGGCCGCAGCGGGCCGGGACCTGACCGCCTTCGTCATGTTCTCCTCGATCTCCGGCGTGCTCGGCACTCCCGGACAGGCCAACTACGCGGCCGGCAACACGTTCCTGGACGCGCTCGCCGCGCACCGCCGCGCGGCCGGGCTGCCCGCGCACTCTCTCGCCTGGCCCGCCTGGGCGCAGGACGCCGGCATGACGGCCACCCTGTCCGACGCCGAAATGCAACGCGCCGCCGCCGGCATGCCACCCATCGACGTGGACCGCGGGCTGGCGCTGTTCGACGACGCCACCACCGTGGACCACGCCTACCTGGTGCCGGTCGGCATGTCCGCCACCGGCACGCGGATGCCCGGCGACGTGCCCGCCGTGCTGCGGCGCCTGGTGCGTCCGGGCCGTCGCACCGCGGCCGGGGTGTCCGGAGCGGCCACCGTCGCCGGTCTGACCCGCGACCTGCTGTCCCGGTCCGCACCGGAACGCCTCGACCACATGCTCGGCCTGGTCCGCGCGCAGGCCGCCACGGTACTCGGCCACGCCTCGCCCGGCGCGATCGACGCCGGCCGGGAATTCCGCGACCTGGGCTTCGACTCGCTGACCGCGGTGGAACTGCGCAACCAACTGACCGCCGCCACCGGGCTGCGGCTGTCCGCCACCCTGGCCTTCGACTACCCCACCCCACGCGCCCTCGCCGAGCACCTGCTCGCCGAACTGCTCGACGAGCAGCCAGACGACGACACCTCCCTCCTTGCCCCGACCGATGCCGGCGCCGGCACGGACGAGATCGTCATCGTCGGCATGGCGTGCCGGCTGCCCGGCGGCGTCACCTCCGCCGACGAACTGTGGGATCTGGTCGCGCACGGCCGCGACGGCATCACCGGATTCCCCACCGACCGCGGGTGGAACCTCAGCCAACTGCGGTACGGCGCGGACGGCGGCCGGGGACGCAGCGCCACCGAGGACGGCGGCTTCGTCGAGCGGGTGGCCGACTTCGACGCCGGGTTCTTCGGCATCTCGCCGCGCGAGGCGCTGGCCATGGACCCGCAGCAGCGGCTCATGCTGGAGACCTCCTGGGAGGCGTTCGAACAGGCCGGCATCGCCCCGGCCGGGCTGCGCGGCAGCCAGACCGGCGTGTTCGTGGGATCCGGCGGCCAGGACTACACCCAGCTCGTGATGAACTCCAAGGAGGACATCGAGGGCCACGCCAGCACCGGCCTGGCGGCCAGCGTGGTGTCCGGGCGCGTCTCCTACACCCTGGGCCTGGAGGGCCCGGCGGTCACCGTGGACACGGCGTGCTCGTCGTCGCTGGTGGCATTGCATCTGGCGGCGCAGGCGCTGCGCTCCGGCGAGTGCGACCTGGCGCTGGCCGGCGGTGTCACGGTGATGTCCACCCCGATGGGCTTCTCCGGCTTCACCAAGCAGGGCGGCCTGGCCGGCGACGGGCGGTGCAAGGCGTTCGCCGACGCCGCCGACGGCACCGGCTGGTCCGAAGGCGTCGCCGTGCTGGTCGTCGAGCGGCGCAGCGACGCCGAACGCCACGACCACCCGATCCTCGCCGTGGTGCGCGGGTCGGCGGTGAACTCCGACGGCGCGTCCAACGGGCTGACCGCCCCCAACGGCCCGTCCCAGCAGCGTGTCATCCGCCGAGCCCTGCGCGCCGCGGGACTGCGCCCCGGCGACGTCGACGTGATCGAGGGCCACGGCACCGGCACCACGCTGGGCGACCCGATCGAGGCGCAGGCGTTGCTGGCGACGTACGGGCGGGATCGTTCCGAGGATCGTCCGTTGTTGCTGGGGTCGGTGAAGTCGAACATCGGGCACACCCAGGCGGCGTCCGGGGTGGCCGGGATCATCAAGATGGTGCAGGCGATGCGGCACGGCACGGTGCCGGCGACCCTGCACGTGGACCGCCCGTCGACACACGTGGACTGGACGGCGGGCGACATCGAACTGCTCACCGCGCCGACGCCCTGGCCTCAGGTGGACCGGCCGTGGCGGGCCGGGGTGTCGTCGTTCGGCATCAGCGGCACCAACGCGCACGTCATCATCGAACAACCACCCGCATCGACGGCGCCCGGGGCTCCGGCGGCACCGGCCGCCACCGGTCCGGCGCCGCTGCCGGTGTCGGCCAAGTCCGGGCCGGCCCTGGACGCGCAGATCGACCGGCTGCGGCACTGGATCGCGGAACGACCCGAGCTGTCGTCGGCCGACATCGGCTACTCGCTGACCACCACCCGGTCGACCTTCGCGCACCGGGCGGTGCTGCTCGGCGACTCGGTGGTGCGGGGTGAGGCGGAGGCGCCGCGCCGGGTGGGTGCGGTGTTCAC
>NZ_BMMX01000094.1 GCF_014646155.1 Mangrovihabitans endophyticus | reverse complement strand
GTCGGCTCACCACGCCCCGAATACCGATGCGCCAGATGCCGCGCCAACGGCAACCACGCCTCAATGGCCCGGTCCCGCATGGCCGCCCGTGCGGGGTATCCGACTGGCATGGCAGCCATGGCGTCGAGCAGTTCCGCAGCGCTCTCCGTCGGGGTTTCGAGGTTGGCCGTGGTGGCTGCTTGCGTCGTCGTGACGGTCATGCGGTGGTCCTTCCCTGGCACCTGTCCGGAGAGCCGGTCCGCGCTGCGAACCCGGCGGGCAGATGTCGCTATGTGACTTCGTGGTGACTAGCTGTTCGTCCCCACGGTTGCCGTCCGTTCGGTTATGACGACCTTATCCGAGTGGCCTAAACATGACTAGCCGAAAGTATGAGTCACTTTCTGTAGTTGATGATTCACAGTGGAAGATTCCCTGGTCAGCGGGCCCGCTTTCGCCGTACGACCCATACCGCCATACCCCCCACAAGGAGTACGAGAACGGCCACGAGCGCGACCCACCAGCCGGCGGTGCCGGACCCGGAGTCGGCCGCGGCGACCGGTGCGACAAACGTGGCGGCGGACGCCGAGGCGCTGGGCGAGGGTGTGGCACCGGAGGAGGGCGCGGCGGGAGCGGACGTCGGCGTGGTGGCGTTCCTCAGGGTGAAGGAGTACGAGCCCTGCACCGGATGCCCGTCCTTGGAGACCACTCGGTACGCCACGGTGTAGACGCCGTCCGCCATGTCCGGGGGCAAGGCCAGGGTGCCCACATTCGAGTCCACGGCCGGCTTCTCCGAGGTGACCGGGTGCTTCGCCGCGTCGCTCACCACGATGGTGGTGAACTCGGGGTTCAGTGACTGCAGGAACGTCAGCTTCACCGTGCTCGGCACCGAGGTCACCGTCGCGTCCGGCTTCGGGCTCGCCGAGGTCAGAGAGTTGTGCGCCCAGGCGGGCGTGGCTCCCACCGCGGCGGCGGCGACCGAGGCGGCCACCGCCGCCGCGACGATGCGGGCGATTCGCATGTTGATCCTTTTCCGGGGCTCTGGTCACGACCGGTCGATCGGCGAACCCGGTCACACCAGAATGGTCGCTGCCCGGTCCGGCCGGGTTCCCGCCGACCCCCGGCTCAGTCGTCCTCGGCCTTCTTCTCCTCCCGGGCCATCGCCAGGTCCAGCGCCAGCACACTGCCGATGATCAGCAACGGCTCGACGCCCTCGGCGACCTGTACCGCGTACGTGTCGCGCAGGGTGAGCCAACGCTTGGAGACCGCGCCCACCTCCACGCCGCCGCGCTCGATGGTGTACTCGTGGTCGAGCAGGTCGCCCTGCATCTGCAAGTCGTCCGGTCCGGGCACGTCGATGGTGAACTTCTCGCGGAACGGCGTGAACAGCTTCTTGCGTACCTCGGCCGCCTTCTCGCCGCCGATGGTGATCTCGTACGTCGGACGCAGCGAGATCAGGTGCCGGTGCACGGCCGCCACCTCGGCGCCGGACGGGTCCTCGATCACCACCTTGTTGCGGATGCTGAGGACCTTCCCGTCCACGTGCAGGACCTTCGTCCCGTTCTCGTCCAGCACGTCGAAGTCGTCGCCGATGCTGAAGAACTTCTGCCGAATCACATACATGCCGACTCCTGTTCCCGCGCGGCCGTGAATCGACGCATGACGGCCCGTCGTGCGGAGGGTGACCGGGTGGCGCGCCGTCCGGCCGGGCCGCTGCGGGACCCGGCCGGACGAACTCACGGGGGACGGGGGAGCGCGCCTCTGCCACCGCGACGGTGACCAGCCCGGGGAATGGCCGTCGGTGCCCGTCGTTGGGGATGGGCGGCGAGGCGCGCTCACGCTGTACCTCTGTTCTATCGATGTATTTATTAACAAGCAAGCAATCTCAGTTCCGAAACTCGAAACATGACGATGCCTGGTTCGCCGAGCGGATCGACAGCGCCGATGGGCACCAAGGGCGACCCCAACCAGCAGGGCAACTCGCGACGCTGGATCATCCACGAGGTGGAGCAGAGCCTGCGCCGGCTCGGCACCGACTGGATCGACCTCTACCAGGTGCACCGGCCCAGCGCGGACACCGATGTGGAGGAGACCCTGTCCGCGCTCACCGACCTGCAGCGGCAAGGCAAGATCCGGGCGTTCGGCTCGTCCACCTTTCCGGCGCACGAGACGGTCGAGGCGCAGTGGACCGCGCAGCAGCGAGGGCTGCACAGGTTCGTCACCGAGCAGCCGCCGTACTCCCCGCTGGTGCGTGGGATCGAAGCGGACGTGCTGCCCACCGCGGAACGGTACGGGATGGGTGTGATCCCATGGAGTCCGCTCGCGGGCGGATGGCTGAGCGGCAAGTACCGCAAGGGCGCCGAGATCGCGCACGATGGACCACCTGGAGTCCCAGATCGGCGCCGCCAAGGTCCGCCTCACACCGGACATCCTGGATCGGATCGACGAGATCGTTCCGCCCGGAGTCACCCTGGCCGACGCGGACCGTGGCTACCAGCCTCCCGCGCTGAGCGATCCCTTCCTGCGGCGGCGCCGGACTGCCTGAGCGCTGGTCGTCACATCCCGGGAGCCCGGCCGGTGCGTACCGGCCGGGCTCCGGCGCTCACCAGCCCACCGCGACCAGCAGATACTGCGGGTTCGCGTGCGAGATGAACGAGCTCCGGCCGGCCACATCGTCGTACGGGAAGCCGTACGCGAGATTGCTGAGCGCGTGATCGTGCCAGAACTTCGCGTAGTAGTTCGCCGGGGCGGCGCGGTAGAAGTTCGACACCGTCTCCCATTGCGACTGCGGCAGGTCGATGGTGTGCCGGTTCAACGCGGCGCACTGCTGCGGCTGCCCGGCCAGCACCCCGGCACAGCCGAAGACCTCCTGCGTGCTGGCGTTGATGCCGTTGGCGGCGGCATAGCTGGACATGTAGTTCTGGTACTGCCCGCCGGCGCGGAACGCCGCGTCGCTGCCGGGCGCCATGATCCGGTACGGCGCGGTCGCCGTGGCCAGGTGCTTGAACTCCGCCGGAACCTCGCTGGCGAACTTGTTGAAGGTGGCCGTGCGGCTCTCGGTGAACGTCTGGTAGTCCTCACCGACCTGCTGATCCGAGCCGTCGTGGGAGTGCAGGCGCATGGCAATCTTCAGCCCGAACGCGTCGACCCGCGTGGTGTTGCCGTTGAAGACGCCGCTGCCCACGGTGAACTCGATGAAGTCGTAATACTGACTGGTCGGTGAACCGAGATAGAAGTACATCCGGCCGGCGGAGTTCGCCGGCATGTCCAGGTACGGCTGCTCCGCGATGGAGTGCACCTGGTTGTTGAACTTCCAGTAGACCTGGCTGTCCGGGTACTGGCCGTTGGTGCGGTTGAGAACCTTCACCTCGACCACGTTCTGCGCGGCGGGGATGCCACTGGTGTCACCCCAGAACGAGTCCGGCATGCTGGAGCCGCCGGGCGGGGTGGTCGGTCCGCCGCCCCCACCGCTCAGCGAACCGAACACCTGGAATTCCCACAACGAGTAGCCGTACGGGGTGGCGCGCACGGTGCCGTACATCCGCACGTACCGTCCGGTGCCGGAGAGGGTGACCGTCTGGTTCCCGCCGGTGCCGCTGGTGGTGCTGTAGACCGTGGTCCAGGTGTTGCCGTCGGTCGAGGTCTGAATTTGGAAGGAACGCGCGTACGCGGCCTCCCAGTTCAGCTTGACCGAACCGATGGTGGCCGTGGCGCCCAGGTCGACGCGGAGCCATTGCGGGTCGCTGAACGCGCTGGACCAGCGAGTGCCGGTGTTGCCGTCGACCGCTGCGCCGGCCGGAAAACTGGTGTTCTCGGTGCTCGACGCGGTGGCCGGTTTGCCTTGCGAGATCAGGGTGTCGGCGGCGTGTGCCGCACCGGTGGTCACGGCCGTGTAGGCGGCGGTGAGCAGGACGAGTACGGCGCCGAGCGCTGCGCTGAGCAGCAAGGGGCGACGCCTGGGGATGGCGTATCGCATGTCTCTCCCATGAGCGGCGATGGTGCGCCTCAATCCGCCCGCCGATGGTGCCGACGCGGGGAACGGCGGCTGAGAGCGCTCTCGCATCGAGTCTCATCGACGTCTATGGGTAGGGCAAGCGATCCAAGTTCCGGAACCACGACCAGCCGTCGCCCTATCGCGCGAGCCTCGCTCGTAACCCCAGCGCCCCAACCTCGTCGATCGTGGACCTCGCGGTCGGCGCCCCCGGCCTGCTCGTCGATCATGGACTTTGCGGTCAGACATGTCGGACTTAGTGAGGCGAACGAGGCACCCAAAGTCCATGATCGATATGGGAGGGGGCGCCGACCCCGTCGATCATGGAGTTAGTGGTCGGACATGTCGCATCTATCGCTACCATTCGGCACCGAAAACTCCATGATCGGCGAGGGGCGGCGAGGGGCGGCGAGGGGCGGCGAGGGGCGGCGAGGGGGCGGCGAGGGCGGCGCGGGGGCGGCGAGGGCGGC
>NZ_BMMX01000093.1 GCF_014646155.1 Mangrovihabitans endophyticus | reverse complement strand
GTGCACGCATCCTCCAGGGAGAACACCCCGGCCACATGCGCCGCGGCGATCTCGCCGACCGAATGACCCGCCAGCACATCCGGGACGACACCCCACGACTCCAGCAGCCGGAACAGCGCCACCTCCACCGCAAAAATCGCCGGCTGCGCATTACCCGTGTCATCCAGACCATCCCAATCGACGTCCAGATGCGCGCACACCTCGTCGAACGCCGCCGCGAACACCGGGAACCGGGCGTACAACTCCCGGCCCATCCCGACACGCTGCGACCCCTGACCCGTGAACAAGAACGCCGTACGTCCTTGCCGGGTCTGTCCTTCGACGAGGGTGTCGCCGAGCCGGACCGCGCGGTGCCCGAACTCGGACCGCGTGGTGGCCAGGGCGTGTCCGACGCCGGCCGGGTCCGCGTCCAGCGCGGCGAGGCGGGCGAGTTGGGCGTGCAGCGCCTGCGTCGTCTTCGCGGAGACCGGCCACGGCGCGACGGTTGCCGCCGTCTCCGCTTCCGTCTCCGGCGCGGTCTCCGCGTCCGGCGTCGCCGCCCCGGCGGGCTGCTCCAGGATCACGTGGGCGTTGGTGCCGCTGATGCCGAACGACGACACCCCCGCCCGACGCCGCACCGACTCCGGCCACACGGTGCTCTCCCGGGCGAGAGCCACCGCACCCGCCTCCCAGTCCACATGCGACGACGGCGCATCCACATGCAACGACGCCGGCACCACACCATGCCGCATCGCCAACACCATCTTGATCACACCAGCCACACCCGCAGCCGCCTGCGTATGCCCGATGTTCGACTTCACCGACCCCAACAACAACGGAGTCTCACGATCCCGCCCGTACGTCGCCAGCAACGCCTGCGCCTCAATCGGATCACCCAACGTCGTACCCGTGCCGTGCGCCTCCACCACGTCCACCTCGGACGCGTTCAGGCCCGCCGACGACAACGCCTGCCGGATCACCCGCTGCTGAGCGGGCCCGTTCGGGGCGGTCAGCCCGTTCGACGCCCCGTCCTGATTGATCGCCGACCCGCGCACCACCGCGAGCACCTCATGCCCGTGCCGGCGCGCGTCGGACAGGCGTTCCAGCACCAGCAGGCCCACGCCTTCGCCCCAGCCGACCCCGTCGGCCGCGTCGGCGAACGGCTTGCATCGCCCGTCCGGAGACAGGCCGCCCTGCCGGGAGAACTCGACGAACGTGGTCGGCGTCGCCATCACCGTGACACCGCCGGCCAGCGCCAGGTCGCATTCGCCGGACCGTAGCGCCTGCGCGCCGAGGTGCAGCGCGACCAGCGACGAGGAACAGGCGGTGTCCACGGTCACCGCCGGGCCCTCGAACCCGAACGTGTACGACACCCGGCCGGAGGCGATGCTGCCGGCGCTGCCGCTGCCCTGGTAGCCCTCGAACTGGCCGCCGGACAACAGGTTGGCGTAGTCGCTGTACATCACGCCCGCGAAGACACCGGTCCGCGACCCGCGCAGGGTGTGCGGGTCGATGCCGGCCCGTTCCACCGCCTCCCAGGTGGTCTCCAGCAGCAGCCGCTGCTGGGCGTCGGTGGCCAGCGCCTCGCGCGGGCTCATCCCGAAGAACTCCGGGTCGAACTGCGCCGCGTCGCGCAGGAAGCCGCCCCACTTGGTGTACGAGGTGCCCGGGGCGTCGCGGTCGGTGCTGTACAGCGCGTCCACGTCCCAGCCGCGGTCGGACGGGAACTCCCCGACCGCGTCCACGCCGCCGCGCACCAGATCCCACAGGTCCTCCGGGGAGGTGACCCCGCCGGGGTACCGGCACGCCATGCCGACGATCACCACCGGGTCGTCGGCCACCGGCGGCAGCACCGCCGCCGGGGTGACCACCTGCTCGGCCACGCCCAGCAGCTCGTCACGCAGGTGGCCGGCGAGCGCCGATGCGTTCGGGTAGTCGAACACCACCGTGGCGGACAGCCGCAGCCCGGTGACCGTGCCGAGCCGGTTGCGCAGCTCGACCGCGGTCAGCGAGTCGAATCCCAGGTCCTGGAACGCCTTGCCCGGCTCCACGGCCGCGGTTCCGGCGTGGCCGAGCACCTGCGCGATCTGCGTACGGACGATCTCCAGCAGGGTTTGCGTCTGCGCCGCGGGATCCTGGCCGGTCAGGCGCCGCACCAGGTCGCCGGCCGCGGCGGCCCGTTTGGCCGGGGTGCGTACCAGGCCGCGCAGCAGTGGCGGAATGTCGCCCAGGGCGCGCAGCGCGGTCAGGTCCAAGCGGACCGGCACCACCGTGGCGGCCTCGGCGGCCACGGCCGCGTCGAACAGGGCAAGGCCCTGCTGTTCGGTGAGCGGCGGCAGGCCGGCCCGAGTCATCCGTTCCACGTCGGCGTCGGTGAGGTCCGCGGTCATCCCGCCGGTACGCGTCCACGGCCCCCAGGCCAGGGAGGTGGCCGGCAGGCCGGCCTGCCACCGGTGCTCGGCGAGCGCGTCGAGGTAGGCGTTGGCCGAGGCGTATCCGGCCTGCCCCGGGTTGCCGAGCAGCCCGGCGACCGAGGAGAACAGCACGAACGCGTCGAGGTCGCGGTCGGCCACCGCCTCGTGCAGGTGCCACGCCGCATCGATCTTGGGGCGCTGCACGGCGGCGAGCCGTTGCGGGGTCAGCGATTCGACCACACCGTCGTCCAGCACGCCGGCGGCGTGCACCACCGAGCGCAGGTCCGGCAGAGAGGCCACCAGGTCCCGCACCGCGTCCCGGTCGGCCACATCGCACGCCACCACCCGGGCACCCAGCTCCGCCGCCAGCTCCGCCGCGCCCGGCGCGTCCGGGCCACGCCGGCTCACCAGCACCAGATCGGTCACGCCACGCCCGGCCAGATGCCGGGCGACAAGCGCGCCCAGCCCACCGGTGCCGCCGGTGACCAGCACCGTGCCGCGCCACTGCGCCGGTTCGGCGGTGGCGGCGACGCGGGCCAGCCGGGGCGCGAAGGCCGCGCCGTCGCGCAGGGCGAGCACCGGTTCGTCGGTGGTCAGGGCCGTGTCCGGCACGTCGCCGTCGGTTTCGATGAGCGTGAACCGGCCGGGGTGCTCGGACTGGGCGGAGCGCACCAGGCCGCGCACCGCCGCGCCGGCCAGGTCACCGGGCCGGGTGACGATCGCCAGCCGGCGTTCGCCCTCCGGGTCGGCGGCGAGCCGTTCCTGCAACAGGCGCAGCACGTCGGCGGTGGCGTCGTGCGGGTCCGCGCCTGCTTGCACCACGTGCCGGTCGGCGGGTTCCGCGCCGCTCTCCGGCAGGCGCACCGGCGTCTGGTCCACCCGGTACAGCGGTTCGGTGGTGGTCAGTTGTCGTGGCGCGCGCACCAGCAGCGCGTCGGCGGCGGCGATCGGGGCGCCGGCCGGGTCGGCCACGGCCACCGCGAAGCCGTCACCGACGCGGGTCAGCCGCACCCGGGCCGCCGCCGCGCCGGTGGCGTGCAGGGCCACACCCTGCCAGGCGAACGGAATCCCGGCGGGGCGGTCGCCCGCGTCCAGCATCAGCGCGTGCAGGGCAGCGTCGAACAGCGCCGGGTGCAGCCCGTACGCGGCGGCGTCGGCGTCGTCGGCCAGGGCCACCTCGGCGTACAGGTGGTCGGCGTCGCGCCAGGCGGCGCGCAGTCCTTGGAAGGCTGGGCCGTATCCGAATCCGCCGTCGGCGAGCCGGTCGTAGAGACCGTCCACGGCGACCGGTTCGGCGCCCGGCGGCGGCCAGGCGGCCGGGAAGGCCACCGGGCGACGGGCGGCGCCGAGGCGGCCTTCGGCGTGTTCGGTCCAGACCGCGTCCGGGTCACCGTCGGGTCGTGCATGGATGGTGACCGCGCGGCGGCCGTCCGGGTCTGGCGCGCCGACCCACACCTGCACGCCGGCGGCGGCGCGGCCGGGCAGGGTCAGCGGCGCGGACAGGGTCAGTTCGTCCAGGGCCGGGGTGCCCGCCTGATGCCCGGCGTGCAGGGCGAGTTCGACCAGGGCGGTGCCGGGCACCAGGACGGCGCCGTGCATCTCGTGGTCGGCCAGCCAGGGCTGGTCGGCGACCGACAGGCGGCCGGTGAACAGCCACGCGTCGGAGCCGGGCAGGGTGATCGCGCCGGTCAGCAGCGGGTGGTCCGCGGTGTCCAGGCCGGTGGCGGATCCGCCCCAGCCGAGCGCCTCGGGTGTCATGGTGGCGGGCCAGAAGTGTTGGTGCTGGAACGGGTAGGTGGGCAGCTCCACCCGGTTGCCCCGATCCACCACCACCGACCAGTCCACCGGCACACCCGACGTCCACGCCCGACCCACCCCGGCCAACACCGTGACCACCTCGTCACGATCCCGCCGCAAGGTAGGGATGCCACCGTCGACCATCGCCGACAACACCGCATCAGGTCCGACCTCGACGAACCGGGCCGCATCACACGCCGCCACACCGTCGGCGAACCGCACCGTGGCCCGCACATGCCGCACCCAATACTCGGCATCCGCGAACAGCCCGGACTCGACCCGACC
>NZ_BMMX01000092.1 GCF_014646155.1 Mangrovihabitans endophyticus | reverse complement strand
CGTCATCCGTTCCGCGACGGCTTCATAGGCGAAGGTACGCAGGAACGCGAGCCAGGTACGAATAGTGTGCCCGTTGGATTCGCCAGAGATCAGGTCAAGAACGCGATGCGTCAAGGCGTCCGCCGGAGGAGCCGCGTCCCGTGCAAGAACGTTGCCGTCGCCGAACGTGATGTGCTTCGTGAACGCCAATTCAGCTAGGAGGGAAGCGCTGAGTCCGACGGCCGTTACCGGGCTGCTCAGCAAGAGCCGGCCCGTTGCGTCGTGATGAGCCAACCGGAAGAACTCGTTAGCGAGCGGGCTCAGGGGGGATCTAGCATCCATTTTCGGGTACCGCGGGGACATGCCCGACGAAGGTGGTGTAGGTATGTTTGCGGCCATGCTCTGATCAGCGGCACCGAGTCGAGGGTCTAGGTGAGCCATGTCGGCGTTACCTCGCTGGAGGTGCGGCTACCGTCGCACGTGTGCGACTTGCTTTCCGTCACCAGTCTGAAGTCGCGGCCGTCGCCGACTTCCTGGGCGTCCTGGCCACTCTTGGGGACTGCCGTGCCTGACTCGCATGGACATTCACGACTGATCGCCGAGAGAGATTCCCGCTGTCTCGGAGCCGGGGTGTTGGAACAGGCATCACCTCGGCGAGACAGGACTGAATTTTTTGACACCGCGCTGCCTCCCGTTTGTCGGTGCTCCTCAGGATGGACGTCCAGCAAGATTGCTGATCTTCGATGCGCGCTCTTGCCGGGTCGGACACCGGAGAGTCTGTACGCGCGTGAGATTGACAAGTGACACAGTTCGGTGTCACCGCATAGTCACCAACTGTCTGCGGAAGCTCTTCGATCCGATCGGGACTACGGTGGGGTGGCACACGACGTGGATCATCGCGAAGGGCGCCTGGCGCGAACGGCCGGTTGCGTCGATGATCGGCAGTGAGGAGAACCGTGGAAGACGGAGCGATCTACATCGTCGGGGGACGCGGCTATGTCGGCTCGCGAGCGGTGAAACATGTGATCAACGAAGGCGGTAGACCGGTCGTTGTGAGCCGGAATGGAGAGGGTCTCCCGGGTGTTCCGAGTTTCGGCTGGCGGGAATTCCTCTCTGAAATTGCCGCATCGAAGGATCGCGAAGGCTCTATTGTCTGGCTTCTCGACGGAGAGAAGCACCAGGAGCGGGAACGCCTGACCGAAGTCATCGATGTGGTCGGCACCGGCGTTCATATCGCTGCCGCCTCGTCGTGCACTCTTTACGGAGACGTAGCTGGCAGAGAGTGTGACGAAGACGCGGCGATTCAATCGGTGACAGCCAATGCGCGCCTCAAGGAATCATGCGAGGCGGCCCTAGCGGCGGCGTCGCAGCTTAGCTGGACTGCGCTCCGATTCGGCGCGCTCTACGGCGTTGACGACCGCGGGCTACGCCGAGATCGAGTTGAGAAGTGGGTACGCGAAGCCGTAGAAGGAGGCACCGTCACCGTACCCGATCCGACTCACTGGCGGGGCTGGCTGCACCGCGATCAAGCCGCGCGCGCAATCGTTAGAGCCGCCGCACGAAGGCACCAAGGGATCTTAAACGTAGCGAGCTTTAACGCCCGCTTCTCCGATGTTGCGTCGATAGCGGCTGCTCCCTTCGGCGCTCATGTTGTCAGTGACGGCAAGGAGGATCCCATGAATTATCAGATCAACTCCGATAAAGCGAGAGCGGCAGGTCTGCTAGACGAGCGGAAGAACGAAGGTTTAGGAGATGAAGTCGAGGCATTCAATCGCAAGATATCCAGCGCGAACAGCTAATTTCGATTGGTCGGGGCCGTGATAGTTTATAGTGACGAGAGAGGTATCGGTCAGCGCATCGCCGACGCCCGTAAGCTGCACCGTATGAGCCAGGACCAATTTGCGACACGGATTGACTTCAGTCTCTCACTTGTTCGTAAAGTCGAGCAGGGCAAGCGTGATGCGACTCCTGCATTCGTAGCGGCGGCAGCGAAATGCCTTGGGGTAGATGTAACGACCTTGACTGGCCAGCCTTACGACCAGCACGGTCAGAGCCAGGACCGAGTCCATCTACTCATGCCGGGCCTCCGTCACGCCCTCACATACTGGGACCTCCCGCCGGAACTCGCACAACCCCCTAGAGACTGGCATACGCTAAAAGCTGCGACTTTGAACGCGGCAACGCTCAGGCGAAACGCGCAGCATGTAAAGCTCATGCAGACTTTGCCCGGCTTAATGATGGAGTTGACGGCAGCCAGTCACGCGGTTCCGGAAGCGCAGAGGGAACGATACTTCGAGCTCCTGACAATTTGTCTTTTCGCAGCACACTCAGTCACGTACAAAACCGGTTATCTAGACTTGTCCAGCGTCGTTGAGGACCGTTTGATCTGGGCGGCATCGCGGTCATCGGATCCACTAATGGGCGCCTTGGCTGCATGGGGGCGCACCACATCCATGCTGCAGACTGGGGCTTACGAAATTGGACTCAAACTCTTGGATCGACTTCAATCAATCATTCAACCCTCGAAAACTGAGCGCGAAGCCGTGATGCTGCCAGTCTCCGGATCGCTGCATTTGCGCTCCAGCATGCTTGCTGCCCGCGCCGGCAATGCGGAGTCGGCGGATGCGCATCTGGCCGAAGCCGAAAGGATTGCAAGACATCTGGGCGATGATCATGACGGAGGTTGGCACCAGCTCACGTTTGGGCCGACGAATGTCAAAATCCACGAGGTTGCCACTCGGATAGAGCTCTGCGACGGGCCTGGAGCCGTAGCATTGGCCAGGCAGATCAAGATACCCGATTCGTTGCCACCCATCAGGGCGGGTCACCATTTCGTTGACTTGTCTCGAGCGCAACTTTGGTCGGGTGATAGCGAGGGTGCACTTCATAGCCTCTACCAGGCTCGGCGGCTCGCCCCCCAGCAGACCCGCCACTTGCCTACTACCAGAGAGGTGCTTCGCATGATCTTGCGGTCCCATCGCCGTAGTAATGAGCAGCTTGCAAAGATGGTCACCTGGATTGGTGGGGAAATCTAGCCCTGCCACGCGGACTTTATCGAGAAAGCGTCGGTCCGTCCGCAACCATGGAGCGACGATGAGACTTGGACTACCCCCAGGTGGGTGACGGAGCGTAATGCCAAGCGCTGATCAGCCTGTGTTGTACATCGTGGCGTGTGGTGGGCGTCCGGCTGCCGACCTGCCGCCGTTCGTCACGGACATGCATGATGCCGGATGGCACGTGTGCGTTGTCGCCACGCCGTCCGCACTCAAATTCGTGGATCTTGACGCGCTCGCCGACCTCACCGGCCACAAGGTCCGCTACGACTACAAGCAGCCGGACGAGCCGGACGCCCTTCCGACGCCGGACGCTTTCGTCATCGCACCGGCCACCTTCAATACCGTCAACAAGCTGGCCTCAGGCGCGAGCGACACCCTCGCTTTGGGCATGCTCAACGAGGCGATTGGGCTTGGCCTTCCGATCATCGCTGTGCCTACGCCCAACGTCGCGCTCGCCAGACACCCGGCGTTCATCGCCAGCGTGGCGTCCCTGCGCTCGTGGGGCGTGGATCTGATGCTTGACCCCAGCCGGTGGCCCCTGCCCACCCCGAACATGGGCGCACCCGCCGCTAGCCTCTTTCCCTGGGACGACCTCGCCAGAGCAGCATCGGGTCTTGCCCAAGAGCTGAGGATTGAACGAGAAGAGGCAATCGAGAGCTAGGCCCAGCGATGGGGGTCGGTGGCCCAGCTCTGCGGCTAAACCGGGACTGTGCTGGGAGCGGTGTTTCGGCCCGACCGCCGGGCTGAGGTCCGGCGAGATGGGCACCGTGAGTGACTTGAGAGGCTCAGCGCCGGCGACGATCCGCAGAGCGCCATCACGGCAGTCTTCTCCTGGTCGCTGCGAAACCTGTCATCGGATGCAGCCGCCGTGTTCGCCTATCTCGGCCAACATGCGGAGCCCGATGCCGATCTGTACGCGCTCGAACCCGTCCCTGGAGTCCTGGGGGTGGGTGCCGAGAGTTTTGTCGGAGCTTGCCGACATCGCTTCGTACGGCCTGGGCGCGAGCTCATACGCGAGTTGGGAGCCGGCACGTGCCGACCGACCGGCCCGATGTCCGGTGCGGGAGCCGCGTAGCGTGTGGCCGGTGGGTGAGCGGTTGGAACCGGCGCAATGGTATGCGAGCTTGCCGAGCTTTCTGGCGTCGGCGAGTGCGCTGATCACGAATCCGGCCGGGTCGGCGGTGCTGGCGGTGAAGCCGAACTACCGGGCGTGGTGGAACGTGCCGGGCGGCATCATGGAGGCTGGCGAGCCACCACACGTGTGTTGCGCCAGGGAGATCGCCGAGGAACTCGGTCTTCAGGTGACTGTCGGCCGACTGCTGGTGCTGGACTGGGTCGAGCCCAACCCGGTGCGCAAGGCATGGTTCGGCTACCTGTTCGACGGTGGTGTCGTGGCGGACCTGTCACTGATCGCCTTGCAGTCCGAGGAACTGGACGCGGTCGAGTTCGTCGATCGTTCTCAGCTGCGAGAACGGTTCACGGCGAACACGGCTGACCGGGTTGAGGCCGGGTTGCAGGCGCGGGCCTCGGGTGGGGTGGCGTACCTGCATAACGGGCTGGTGATCGAGCAGGCCAGCACCGGTGTCGCGCGGGACCGTCTCTCCGCCCGCGACGGTTAAGCCGGGCCGAGCAGCTCCCGGGCTTCGGCAAACCATGCCTCGGCCGCGGGATGCTTGCGGTGCGGTTTCAGTGCGCCGGCGTATTCGTGAATGCGGTCGCGCACTCACCGGATGGCACCTGGCCACAACAGCCCACACCCTGCGCGAAGGCCTACCCGACAACCCGCTCGTACGCTGGCTGATCAAGACCTGACACCGGCCACGCCTGATCGCGAGCAAGCCGACACCCCGGCTTATACAACAGCTACGGTCCTGATTGCACGCGCGGATCTGCCGATGAGCGGACTCGTGATCTGGCGGCAACGATTGATCATTCGTGCGTAGCTGGAGGTGTCCCGACATCGATCAGC
>NZ_BMMX01000091.1:1947-5202 GCF_014646155.1 Mangrovihabitans endophyticus | reverse complement strand
CCGGGCCGGGGTGGTTGGTTGTTTGCTGTGAATCACACAGTGGACGCTAAAACACGCTTGTTCTCATTGAGAGTGGTTAAGCCCTCGGCCTATTAGTACCGGTCAACTGAACCAGTTACCTGGCTTACATCTCCGGCCTATCAACCCAGTCGTCTATCTGGGAGCCTTACCCACGCAAGGTGGTGGGATACCTCATCTCGAAGCGAGCTTCCCGCTTAGATGCCTTCAGCGGTTATCCCTTCCGAACGTAGCCAACCAGCCGTGCCCCTGGCAGGACAACTGGCACACCAGAGGTTCGTCCGTCCCGGTCCTCTCGTACTAGGGACAGCCCTTCTCAAGTATCCAACGCGCACGGCGGATAGGGACCGAACTGTCTCACGACGTTCTAAACCCAGCTCGCGTACCGCTTTAATGGGCGAACAGCCCAACCCTTGGGACCTGCTACAGCCCCAGGATGCGACGAGCCGACATCGAGGTGCCAAACCATCCCGTCGATATGGACTCTTGGGGAAGATCAGCCTGTTATCCCCGGGGTACCTTTTATCCGTTGAGCGACACCGCTTCCACACGCAAGTGCCGGATCACTAGTCCCGACTTTCGTCCCTGCTCGACCTGTCAGTCTCACAGTCAAGCTCCCTTGTGCACTTACACTCAACACCTGATTGCCAACCAGGCTGAGGGAACCTTTGGGCGCCTCCGTTACCCTTTAGGAGGCAACCGCCCCAGTTAAACTACCCACCAGACACTGTCCCTCGACCCGATCAGGGCCGCAAGTTAGATACCCAAATCCGACAGAGTGGTATTTCAACAACGCCTCCACCTGAACTGGCGTCCAAGCTTCACCGGCTCCCACCTATCCTACACAATCGCATTCAAATACCAATGTCAAGCTATAGTAAAGGTCCCGGGGTCTTTCCGTCCTGCCGCGCGTAACGAGCATCTTTACTCGTACTGCAATTTCGCCGGGCCTGTGGTTGAGACAGTAGGGAAGTCGTTACGCCATTCGTGCAGGTCGGAACTTACCCGACAAGGAATTTCGCTACCTTAGGATGGTTATAGTTACCACCGCCGTTTACTGGCGCTTAAGTTCTCCGCTTCACCGTTACCGGCTGACAGGTCCCCTTAACGTTCCAGCACCGGGCAGGCGTCAGTCCATATACATCGTCTTACGACTTGGCATGGACCTGTGTTTTTAGTAAACAGTCGCTTCCCCCTGCTCTCTGCGGCCATACCACGCTCCACCCGCAAAGGGGCATCACGCGTCCGGCCCCCCTTCTCCCAAAGTTACGGGGGCAATTTGCCGAGTTCCTTAACCACAGTTCGCCCGTCGCCTCGGTATTCTCTACCTGACCACCTGTGTCGGTTTCGGGTACGGGCCGCTCGGAACATCGCTAGAGGCTTTTCTCGGCAGCATAGGATCACTGACTTCACCTGATACGGCTCGGCATCACGTCTCACCCATCACACACCACGGATTTACCTGCAGTGCGGGCTACACGCTTACCCCGGCACAACCACCGGCCGGGCTCAGCTACCTTCCTGCGTCACCCCATCACTCAACTACTACACCAGAAGATCCCACGCTCCCCACCAGCAACCCGAAAGTCACCAGCAGCTCGGGTGGTTAGTACCTGGCGCCTCATCGTGGGCGCTCCTACGCGGGTACGGGAATATCAACCCGTTATCCATCGACTACGCCTCTCGGCCTCGCCTTAGGCCCCGACTCACCCAGGGCGGATCAACCTGGCCCTGGAACCCTTGGTCATCCGGCGGAAGGGTTTCCCACCCTTCATTCGCTACTCATGCCTGCATTCTCACTCGCGCAGCGTCCACCACTCGATCACTCGGCGGCTTCCCCCGCTACACGACGCTCCCCTACCCACCCACACACCTGGACCGCCGGCCGAAACCAGCAATCAAGCTAACGTGTAGGTGCCACAGCTTCGGCGGTGTGCTTGAGCCCCGCTACATTGTCGGCGCGGAACCACTTGACCAGTGAGCTATTACGCACTCTTTAAAGGGTGGCTGCTTCTAAGCCAACCTCCTGGTTGTCTCAGCGACCCCACATCCTTTTCCACTTAGCACACGCTTAGGGGCCTTAGCTGGTGATCTGGGCTGTTTCCCTCTCGACTACGAAGCTTATCCCCCGCAGTCTCACTGCCGCGCTTCACTTACCGGCATTCGGAGTTTAGCTGATTTCGGTAAGCTTGTAGGCCCCCTAGACCATCCAGTGCTCTACCTCCGGCAAGAAACACACGACGCTGCACCTAAATGCATTTCGGGGAGAACCAGCTATCACGGAGTTTGATTGGCCTTTCACCCCTAACCACAGGTCATCCCCCAACTTTTCAACGTTGGTGGGTTCGGTCCTCCACGCAGTCTTACCCACGCTTCAACCTGCCCATGGCTAGATCACCCCGCTTCGGGTCTAGAACACGCGACTCAACGCCCTCTTCAGACTCGCTTTCGCTACGGCTACCCCACCCGGGTTAACCTCGCCACATGCCACTAACTCGCAGGCTCATTCTTCAAAAGGCACGCCATCACCCACCCCAAAAAGGAGCCAGGCTCTGACGGATTGTAGGCGAACGGTTTCAGGTACTATTTCACTCCCCTCCCGGGGTACTTTTCACCATTCCCTCACGGTACTATCCGCTATCGGTCACCAGGAAGTATTCAGCCTTACCAGGTGGTCCTGGCAGATTCACAGCAGATTTCAGGAGTCCACTGCTACTCGAGAACACAGCAAAGAGGCCACACATTTTCGTCTACCGGACTCTCACCGTCTACGGTCGGCTTTCCCACACCATTCGACTAACATGCGACTTTATCACTCTCCGGGACCGTGTCAGCAATCCCAAGCCGGTCTCACAACCCCGCACACGCAACCCCTGACAAGTATCACACGCACACGGTTTAGGCTACATCCGCTTTCGCTCGCCACTACTCACGGAATCACAATTGTTTTCTCTTCCTACGGGTACTGAGATGTTTCACTTCCCCGCGTTCCCCCCACCACCCTATGAATTCAGATGATGGTGACACCACATGACTGATGCCAGGTTACCCCATTCGGACACCCTGGGATCACAGCTAGGTTGACAACTCCCCCAGGACTATCGCGGCCTCCCACGTCCTTCATCGGCTCCCAGTGCCAAGGCATCCACCGTCCGCCCTTGACCACTTAACCACAGAAAACAAAGATGCTCGCGTCCACTGTGCAATTCTCAACCAACAACCAACCCACAACCCCAC
>NZ_BMMX01000090.1 GCF_014646155.1 Mangrovihabitans endophyticus | reverse complement strand
GCGTCACCGCTGGCGCGGTCGGCGGCGAAGTTGTCTTTGCCGCCGAGCCAGTAGTCATACCGGCGGGCCGGGTGCGCGGTGAACACGTCCAACTGCGCTGGGGGCGGCGGGTCGCCGGTGGGCACGGTTGCTCCATCCTCACTCTTGATCGTGGTGGGCGGCAGGGTTGGGGGCCGGGGCCGGCCCGGGTGGCGGCGCAGGCCGGCCCCGGCATGGGGAAGGGAATGAAGGTTTAGGGGTGCCACATGGGCCAGACCGGGGGGCAGCCGTCCACGGTGACCGGGGGGCCGAGGTCGGTGTAGCCGAGCCGCTGGTAGAGGTCGTGGTTGCGGGGGTCGTTGGCTTCCAGGAACACCCCGCGGCCCGGCTCGCCGGGTCCGGTGGGTGGGCCGGTGATGAGGCTGGTGCCGACGCCGTGGTTCTGCCGTGCCGGGGTGACCCCGATCCAGGCCAGGTAGTGGTGCGGCCGGTCCGCCGGTTGGCGGGCGGCTAGGGCCTCGTCGAGGCGGGCCAGGCGCCGCGCGGCGGGCGAGAGGGGGAGGTCGAGGGGGTCGAGCAGGTGGTGCACGTCGGGGGTGCCGGGTGGCAGGGGGTGGGTGTACCAGACGGCGACGCCGGTGACCGGTTCGGTGGGTGGGTGCGCGACCCGGATGGTGCCGTGGGTGTGGGCGTGTTCGAGCAGAGCGGTGAAGTAGAACCGCAGCTGAGTGTGGCGGGTGTGCGGGTCGGGTTCGGCCCACCGGCTGACGCCGTTGTCGGTGAACGCAGCGGTGAGCACGCTAACGCAGGCCGCGGTGTCGCCGGGGCCGGCGGTGCGGATGACCAGGTTGGCCACATGGGTGGATGTCACAGGAAATCGTCCTTTCCGGAGTGCCGCAAGATGTGATCCGATGTGCGGACCCGGCTGTCCGCCGGCGGGCCGCCCGACCGGGTGCTGCCGGCGCCGGTACCGTCACGGCCGTGTCGCGCGACGGCTGCGGCGCGCCCGGCCGCGGTGCCGGGCCGGCTGGGCGGGTGGGCGTGCCGGCCGGGCGGGCGGGGTTGGTGGTGCTGGTCGCCGTGGCCGATCACCGCGTATACGTGCGGCTGGTGCCGGCGCAGCCAGCGGGCCCAGATGGTCCCGGCGGCCGCGGCCAGCAGGTAGCCGGCGGGGAACGCCCAGGTGCGTGCCGGGCTGCGGGTGCCCAGTAGCTGGTCGAAGAACAGCACGGTGACGGTGGTCAGCCCGCACAGCAGCCACGCCGCCGCCCCCGGGGCGAGCCGGCGCCGCCACCAGCCGCCCAGCCGGCGGTGGTGCAGGAACCGGGCCACCGCGACCGCGGTGAGGCTGATCAGGATCAGCACGCCCAGCCCGCCGCCGACGGTGCCGTAGAAGAACAGGTCCACCGTCGGGTCCCACCCGCCAGCAATCGCCGCGGCGATGACGGCGGCGGCCAGCAGGGACTGGGCGGCGCCGGCGGTGACGGGAACCTCGTCGGCGCGGGTGCGGGCCAGCCAGCCGGGCAGTACTCCTTCGCGGGCCAGGGTGAGGGTGTAGCGGGCCACCGTGGAGTGGAACGCCAGCATCGCCGCGAACAGGCTGGTCACGAACAACACCGCCGCGACCCGCACCGCCGCGGGCGGCAGGTAGGGGGCGGGCAGCACGAAGAACAGGTCGGTCAGATGCGCCCGCGCGGTCGCGATGATGTGCTGCGGGCCCACGACCACCGTCATCGCCCACGCCGTTCCCGCATACAACACCCCGACCACGGCCAGGATCAGCGTGATCGCCCGCCGCGGATGCCGGCGCGGGTCGCGGGCCAGCACCGCGAACGCCAGCGGGATCTCGAACCCGACCAGCCCGGTGATCGCCCCGACCAGCGATGCCACCCCCCGCTGATCGGCCAGCAGCCACGGGTTCAGCGCGGTGAACCGCACCACCTGCCCGGCCGGGTGGGCCAGCATCACCGCGTCCGCGACGACCACCACCGTGATCTCCGCAGCCACCAGCGCGGCGAGCAGCCGGGCGTTCATCCGCACCCGCAGCTGCCCCAGCACGGTGACCGCCGCCCACCCGGTCAGCGCCCACCCGGCCCAGGACCCCGGCCCGCCCACCGTCGTGGACAGCGCCGCGGCCGCCACTCCGAACGCCCCGTACAGGCCGATCTGGATCGCGTTGTAGGCCAGCAGCGCCACCCCCGCCGCCGCGACCCCCGCCGGGCGGCCCAGCCCCGCCGCCGCGTAGGAGTAGAACGCCCCCGAGTTCGGCACGTGCACCGCCATCACCGACACCCCGACCGCGAACAACCCCAGTACCAGCGCGGCCAGCACATACCCGGCCGGGGTGCCCAGCTGTTCCACCCGGCCGAACCCCAACGGCACCGCCCCCGCGACCACCGTCAACGGCGTCACCGCCGCGATCCCCAACGCGAACAAGCCCGCCGTGCCGATCCGCCCGGCCAGCATCTGCTCACGCACCGACGGCATCCGCCCCCGCCCCATCACACACACCTCCCATATACTCCACAATGGACACTCAAGATGGAGGGCGCTGGAACTCTCCCTTCCCCGTACGGCATCCGGCCCTCTGCCGGGCCCGGGTACGCCGCAGCTACGGCACGGTCAGCGGGCTACCGCGCCGGTGCGGATCACCGTCGTGGCCGCCTCGATCAGCTCCCGCCACACCCCGACGACCTGCTGCACCTGCCCGTAGGCGTGCTCCACCAGGTCCTCGCCCACCGCCTGCAACGGATGCTCGGTGATGCTGGAATTCCAGATCAACGCGAGCAGGAACCGCTGCGTGTCCGTGAGCGTCCAGCCTTCCCGCACCGCGTGCACCAGACCGGCATGCACCCACGCCGGGCCGGTATCGCCCTGCCGGGCGGTCACCACCAGCCGGCGCCGCACCCCGGCCCGGTGGGCCACCGCAGCACCGGAGGCGACCAGCCGCTGCGCTACCCGCTCACAGCAGCCGGCTGACAGCACCTCCAGCCACGTGCCGGCCGGGTGCCGCTGCCCCTCCCCCGCAATCTGCGTGACGACCCGCCCACCCAGCTCGTCCAGCACCGGCGCCGGCACCCACGCCACCACCATCCCGCCGCTGACACCCACCGCCTCCGATGTCGCCAGCTCACCCAGCAACGCCGCCGCGACCATCACCCCCGCCGCCCGCGCCGACGTGCGCAACCCACCGGTCCAGTCATGATGGGTCAACCAGAAAGCCTCATCCGCCAGCACACGTCCACCTCCACCCCTATTCGGATCCGCACGCCCCGCCGGACGTGAATGTTCTTATCCATTCCGGCCGGACATCTTCTCCGCGGTTATGGATCTACGATGGAATCGCCTTTGATATCCCGCTTGTTTTGTTGACAAGATCCTGCAATGCGCGCCCGGCGCAACGGAACACAGCCGCGTTCCGGTGTTGTTCCGGTCTCGTATTGACGGCTACCAACCGGCGGCCGCTACCCTGGATCCGGTGACGAAAAAGGCCGTTCCCGGTCGAGGAGACGTTGCGTGACAACGGTGGCGAAATGGACCGGACGCGAGGCGAAAGCGTTGCGGGAAGCCCGCCGGATGAGCATCCGCGCCTTCGCCGCCCACCTCGGCGTGGCCACCGCATCGGTCGCGAACTGGGAGAAACGCGGCTCGCGGATCCGGTTGCGGACCGAAACCCAGGAGATCCTCGACCGTGTGCTGGCCGCCGCGCCGGCCGAGGCCCACGACCGGTTCACCGCACTCCTCAACCCGCCCGCCGGGCAAACACCGCCAGCCACCGGTGACGGCGCCGAACGGCTGCGACACGCGCTGGCGCATCCCGGCCGGGCCGATCTGGCCACCGCAGCGCACCTCGGCGAGCAGATCCACCACCTCGACGGCGCCTACCACCGCACCCCGTCCGCCAGCCTGATCGGTACGGCCAGCCAGCGCCACGCCGAGATCTCCTTCCTGACCAGCCACGCCCCCGCAGGACCCGTCCGGCAACAGCTCCTGCAGACATTGGCCGCATCCGCCGTCCTGATGGGACAACTCGTGTGGGATGCGGCGCTGCGCCGCGATCACAAGGCAGCCCTGGGCTACTTCGACCAGGCCGTCCGCGCCGGCCACGCCGGCGGCGACAGCATGAGCACCGCACGCGCGCAGCTACGCATGAGCCTGGTCGCCCTGTACGGGCAGAAGAACCCGGTCATGGGACTGCACCTGGCCAGCCAGGCCGCCGCCACCAGCCACGCCACCAGCACCGCCTTCACCGGCCTCGCCCTGCTGCACGCCGCCGAAGCCCACGCCACCATGGGCCAGGCCCGCGACTGTGAAACCTCCCTGCACACCGCCGGCCAGCTCATCGACACGACCAGCCCCGGCGACCCGGCCGCCTCGCTGGTCAACGCCGAAGACACCCACCGGATGGCCGGCTCCTGCCACCTGCGCCTCGGCCACCCCACGCAAGCCGCCCGCCTGCTCCACGTCGCCACCCGCCGCGGAGGAACCACCAAAGCCACCGCGATCGCCGCCGCGAACCTCACCATCGCCTACGCCCACCAGCGCCAGCCCGACCGAGCCGTCGCCAGCCTGCACCACGCCATCGACATCATCGCGGCCACCCGCGGCGGTGGCGGGCTCACCACCGCCTTCACCGCGCTGCGCACACTCAACCCGTGGCGCACCACCCCCGACGTGCAGCACGTCCACGACCGCCTGCACGACCTCATGACCGCCTAAACCCCTCGGGGGGATCGTGTCACCCAGCAACCTGCCTGTCCAGCAGGCCAAACAACAACTACGATCCCGCATCTGGCAGACCCTGGAACGCCACCACGTCGTCGAGGACGGCGTGACCGGATACATCCCCGACTTCACCGGCGCCGACCGTGCCGCCGCCCGGCTCGCCGCCACCGACGCCTGGCAGCACGCCCACACCATCGCGGCGAACCCGGACCGTGCCCAACTCGCCGCCCGCGCCCTCGCCCTCACCCACGGCAAAACCGTCTACATGGCCGTACCCCGCCTCGCCGGCACCCGCCCGTTCTACCTGCTCGACCCCACCCAACTACACCAACCACCAGAACAAGCAGCCCTGCACCAAACCGCCGGACGCCACGCCCCAACCGTCACCACCGACCAGATGCAGCCCATCGACCTGATCATCTGCGGCAGCGTCGCCGTCACCCCCACCGGCGCCCGCCTCGGCAAAGGAGCCGGCTACACCGACCTCGAAATCGCCCTGCTCACCGAAGCACACCTGATCACCGACCACACCACCATCGCCACCACCATCCACCCCCTGCAACTCATCCACGACCCCATCCCCGAAACCCCCCACGACTTCCCCATCGACCTCATCGTCACCCCCGACCACACCCTCACCTGCCCCCGCCGCCCACGCCCCACCGGACTCCTCACCGACCACCTCACCACCGACCTGATCACCGCCATACCCGCGCTCAGCGCGCGGCAGCCGCACCGCAAGAGACGCTGAGAAATATGGCAGCCCGCCCGCAGGCGCACACCGCCGGCACGAGCCGGCGGCCGCAATCCCTCGCGCTAGCGCGGAGCACGACCCACGGCGTCGACCGTGTCCTCAGACGCTGGCGGCATCCAGCCGCACGGACGACGCCGTGTCGTCCGGATCGCAGGCGTTCCACACTGGAATGGTGCGGACCCTGCGCGGGCTTCACCGGCTCCGCACCCGCCTTCATCCCTGGCGCAACCGCACCGCAGTACGGGCCGTTCCTACGGCTGATCGGATCAGACTAGCCAGCCAGCCACTGCGTAACCGACCTCACCACCGACGCTTGCGGGGCTGTACCCGAAAAGGTGTTTCTGGCCCGATTCGCCGGACTTGAGAACCGGCGGGATGGGCACAGTGAGTAATGACGTCAGAGATC
>NZ_BMMX01000089.1 GCF_014646155.1 Mangrovihabitans endophyticus | reverse complement strand
CGGGCACGGCAGGCGCGGGCACGGCAGGCGCGGGCACGGCAGGCGCGGGCACGGCAGGCGCGGGCACGGCAGGCGCGAGCAGGGCGGGCCCTGGGGGCCGGGCTGGGGCAGGGCTCTTCCGTCGCCCGTGGGGGTCGGGCTCGTGCCGCCGCCACGCGCGTGGCTGAATGACGGCGCGGTGCCGCGGTTCGTGCCACGATGGCATCGGCAAGTTCGGGTAGGGAGCGGGAGCGCAGAAGCGATGAGCGAGCACGTGTCCGACAGTCACGAGTGGCAGACGCTGCAGGGCCACGCCGAGAAGTTCGCGGCGGTGCACCTGCGAGAGCTGTTCGATGCCGATCCGCGGCGGGGTGCCCGGCTCAACGCGCAGGTCGGCGATCTCTACGTGGACTACAGCAAGAATCTTGTCACCGACGAGGTTCTCACCGCGCTGCACGCGCTCGCCGAGCGGGCCGGGCTGGGCGAGCGGATCGGGGCCATGTTCTCCGGCGCGCACATCAACGCCACCGAGGACCGCGCGGTGCTGCACACCGCGCTGCGGCTGCCGCGCGACGCCACGCTGGTGGTGGACGGCCAGGACGTGGTGGCCGACGTGCACGAGGTGCTGGACCGGATGGGCGCGTTCAGCGACCGGATCCGCTCCGGGGAGTGGACCGGCGCCACCGGCAAGCGCATCACCACCGTGGTGAACATCGGCATCGGCGGCTCCGACCTGGGACCGGTGATGGCGTACGAAGCGCTCAAGGCGTACGCGGATCCGCGGATCGAGTGCCGGTTCGTGTCCAACATCGACCCGACCGATCTGCATGCCACGACGCACGACCTGGACCCGGCGAGCACCCTGTTCGTGGTGGTGTCCAAGACCTTCGGCACGCAGGAGACGCTGACCAACGCCACCGAGGCGCGCAACTGGCTGCTGGCCGGGCTGGGCGGCGACGCCGGGGCGGACGCGGTCGCCAAGCACTTCGTGGCGGTCAGCACCAACGCGGAGCGGGTCGCCAGCTTCGGCATCGACACCGAGAACATGTTCGGCTTCTGGGACTGGGTCGGCGGCCGGTACTCGCTGCCCTCGGCGGTCGGCCTGTCCGTGATGATCGCCATCGGCAAGGAGCAGTTCGGCCAGATGCTCGGCGGGTACCACACCGTCGACGAGCACTTCCGCACCGCACCGCTGGAGCGGAACGTGCCGGCCCTGCTCGGCCTGCTCAACGTCTGGTACGACACGTTCCTGGGCGCGCAGTCGCACGCCATCCTGCCGTACGCGCAATATCTGCACCGGTTCGCCGCCTACCTGCAGCAGCTCACCATGGAGAGCAACGGCAAGTCGGTGCGCCTGGACGGCACGCCGGTGGACTACCAGACCGGCGAGGTCTTCTGGGGCGAGCCGGGCACCAACGGCCAGCACGCGTTCTACCAGTTGATCCACCAGGGCACGAAGCTCATCCCGGCGGACTTCATCGGATTCAGCGAGCCGAACCACGACATCGCGACGATGCACGACCTGTTCATGTCCAACTTCTTCGCGCAAACCCGGGCGCTGGCCTTCGGCCGCACCGCCGAGCAGGTGGAGGCGGAGGGGGTGCCCGCGGCGACCGTGCCGCACAAGGTGATGCAGGGCAACCACCCGACCACCACGATCATCGCGCCGAAGCTGACCCCGGCGACGTTCGGGCAGCTCGTCGCGCTGTACGAGCACATGACCTTCACCCAGGGCACCATCTGGCAGATCAACTCCTTCGACCAGTGGGGCGTGGAGCTGGGCAAGGTGATGGCGAACCAGCTCGCGCCGCTGCTGACCGGCGAGTCGGACGAGCCGGCGGGCGATTCGTCGACCGCGGCGCTGATCGAGCACTACCGACGGCAGCGCGGCCGGTAGCAAACCTGGGGCTTAGGCTGGGCCGATGAACCCGCTCGCAGCACGTCTGACCAGCCTTCTCCTGCATCCGGACGGGCGCCGTCCGGGCACCGTGGCGGAGATCGCCGAGTGGTTCGGGGCGATGCAGGCGCAGGACCTCGCCAGCGTCCTGTGGTCCCTCGGCGTGCGGCTGCCCGGCGCCACGCTCACCGGCGTGCAGAAGGAACTCGAGGACCGCGCCGTGCTGCGGACCTGGCCGATGCGGGGCACCGTGCATCTGGTGCCCGCCGCGGACGCCCATTGGATGCTGGAGCTGATGGGCGTCCGGGCGCTGGCCGGCGCCGCGAAGCGGCGGGAGACCATCGGCTTGGCCGCCGACGTCGCCGACCGGGGCGTGCAGGTGCTCGGGTCGGCGCTGGCCGGCCGGCGGCTGACCCGGGCCGAGTGCCTCGCCGCGCTCGCCGAGGCGGGGGTGCCGGTGAGCGGTCCGCAGGGGTATCACATGCTCTGGTACGCCGCGCAGAACGGTGTCGCGGCGATCGCCCCGAACGTCGGCACCGAGCAGACGTTCGTGCTGCTCGACGACTGGGCGCCGACGCCGAACCGGCCGGACCGGGAGGAGGCGCTGGGCCTGATCGCGCACCGGTTCTTCCGCTCCCACGGCCCGGCCACGGTGGCCGACCTGGCCCGCTGGACCGCTTTGACGGTGCGCGACTGCCGCACCGGGGTCGCCGCGGCCGGGGACGCGCTGGAACAGGTCACCGTGGACGGGCAGGCGATGCTCGCCGACCCGGCGGTGCGCCCGGCGGACGCGCCGGACACCGGATGGCTCGCGTTGCCCGGCTTCGACGAGTACCTGCTGGGCTACAAGGACCGCTCGATGATGCTCGACGACGCCCACCAGCAGGCGATCATCCCCGGCGGCAACGGCGTCTTCCAGGCCACCCTGGTCCGCGACGGCCGGGTGGTCGGCACCTGGAAGCGCACCCTGGGCAAGACGAAGGTCACGGTGGAGGCGCGCCCGTTGGTGAGGTTCGCGGCGGCCGACCGGCACGCGGCGGAGCAGGCGCTGCGGCCGTACGCGGAATTCTTGGAACGGCCGCTGGAAGTCCGCTGGCCCGGATAGTGCAGAAAGCGATACGGTGCACCGATTTCTTGCCATCCTGACGCTCGGCCTCATCGCCGCCCTGCCGGCACGTGTGCCCGCGGAATCGCTTGACGATTTCATCGTTCGCGAGATGCCCGGTTCCGGCGCGCCGGGCGTGGCGTACGCCGTCGTGGCCGATGGCCGGGTCACGTCGGTGGGCGCCCACGGTGTCGTCCGGCTCGGAGACGATCGGAAGGTCACGCCGGACACGCCTTTCCTGACGGGTTCGATCTCCAAGAGCTTCACGGCGCTGGCCGTGATGCAACTGGTCGAGGCGGGCACGATCGACCTGGATGCCCGGTTGTCCCGCTATCTTGACGGCTTCGCCGGGCGGCCCGCCGGCGCCGTCACGGTCCGGCAGCTCCTCAGCCACACGAGCGGCTTCTCCACCTTCCAGGGGAACGCCTCGCATGCCGACATCACCCACGGCACCGATGAGCTCGCGCGCCGGGTTGACCGGCTTGCGGAGGTGACTCCGGCCCACCGGCCAGGACAGCGGTGGGAGTATTCGAACACGAACTACGAGATCCTCGGCCGCCTGGTCGAAGTCGTGAGCGGGCGGGAATACCAGTCCTACGTCGCCACCGACATCCTGGAGCCGATCGGCATGACGCACAGCTTCGTCGCCGACGGCGAGATTCACGAATCCATGGCGACCGGGCACCGGCCATGGTTCGGCAGCGAGCGACCGCTGCCCGACAACAGGACCCACCGGGGCACCGCTCCGCAAGGCGGAATCGTCGCGAGCGCCACCGATCTGGCGCTGTACATGAACGTCATGATGAATGGCGAGGACGACGTGCTGAGCGCCGATGGTAAGGCGCTGATGATGCGCCCGTCGGACGAGGCGTCGCCGTTCTATGGCTTTGGCTGGTTTGTGGATCCGGGTGCCGGGCGTGTCTGGCATTCCGGCGCGAGCCCCGGTTTCGAGTCGGACGCGACGATGATTCCGGCCGCGAAAAAGGGCGTTGTCGTGCTGGTCAACGGGGGCAGCGGCATGGGCTTCGGCGAGACGAGCCGGCTGCGCAACGGCATCACCGCCATGACGCTGGGCCTCGACGACCCGGGCGAGGGGTCCCGATGGCAGCAGAAAGCCGTGTTCATCGGTTTGGTGCTGCTGCCGCTCCTCTATCTTCTCAGCATGATCTGGGCGTGGCTGCACCGCGCCGAGCTTCGCGCCAAGGCGGGCGCCTCCGGCCTGTTCAGCCTGTGGTTCCCGGTGCTCACCACGCTCGTCGCGGCGTGGGTCATCCTCAGCCTGGCACCGCGCCTGATCGGCTCACCACTGGGCACGATACGCCTGTTCCAGCCGGACGTCGGCCTGGTGCTCATCGCCTCCGCCGTGACCGGCGTGCTGTGGGCCGTGCTCAGACTGGGGGTGGCCTACACCGGCAGGACCGGCGCGCCCGACGGGCGGCCCGGCACGCCCGTCTCCAGCAGGCGCGCCGCCTCGGAGGCCGGCACCGGCCGGGACAGCAGATAGCCCTGCGCCACGTCGCAGCCCATCTCGGAGAGCAGCTCCAGTTGGGTCTGGTTCTCCACCCCCTCGGCCACCGTGGACATGCCCAGGCTCTGGCCCAGCCGCACGATGGTGCGCACCAGGGCGACGTCCTCGCTGTCGCCGCCCAGCCGGTCCACGAACGAGCGGTCGATCTTCAGGGTGTCCATCGGGAAGCGGCGCAGGTACGCCAGCGACGAATATCCGGTGCCGAAGTCGTCCATCGCCAGCACCACGCCGAGTTCCTTGAGCCGGCGCAGCCGGGCGATGTTCTCCTCGGTGTCGGTGAGCAGCACACTCTCGGTCATCTCCAGGCACAGGTGCCCGGCGGGCATGCCGGTGTCCGCCAGCACCTCGGCGACCTGGGCGGCGAGATCCCCGTGGTCGAACTGGCGCACCGAGACGTTGACCGCCATCTTGAGCCGGCGGGTGGTCCCAGCGCCCCACGCGACCGCCTGCCGGCACGCCTCCTCCAGTACCCATCGACCGAGCGGGACGATCAGGCCGGTCGCCTCCGCGATGCCGATGAACTCGAACGGGGACACCATCCCGCGGACCGGGTGCCGCCAGCGCACCAGCGCCTCGAAACCGGTGATCTCCCCGGTGCTCAGGCTCACCGTCGGCTGATAGTGCAGCACCAGTTCGCCCCGGCCCAGCGCGGCGCGCAGGTCGGCCTCCAGCTCCAGCCGTCCGACAAGCGCATCGTGCATCTGCGGGCGATACCCGGCGACGCGGTTGCCGCCGCCGGACTTGGCCTCGTACATCGCCAGGTCCGCGTTGCGCAGCAATTGCCCGGCGTCGCCCGCGTCGGCGTCCGACGCGATGCCGATGCTGGTCCCGACGTGCAGCTCCCGGCCACCGACGGTGAACGGTTCGCGCAGCGCGGCGACGATGCGCCGGGCCACCGCCTCGGCGTCGGCGTGCGCGGTGACCGACTGCACCAGCACGCCGAACTCGTCGCCACCGAACCGCGCCACCGTGTCGTCCTCGCGCACCGACTCCAGCAGCCGCCCGGCGACCCGGACCAGCAACTGATCGCCGGCCACGTGCCCCAGGCTGTCGTTGACTTCCTTGAACCCGTCCAGATCCAGGAACAGCACCGCCACACCGTCGCCCTGGCCGGCGGCGGCCATCGCGGCCTCCAGCCGTTCGGCGAACAGGGCGCGGCTGGCCAGCCCGGTCAGTCCGTCGTGGTAGGCCTCGTGCACGAGCTGCTCCTGCAACTCCTTGGCGTCGTGCACGTCGCGGGTGTTGAAGACGATGCCGCCGACCGACGGGTCGTGCAGCAGGTTCGTCATGGTCATCTCGGCCTGGCGGCGGCGCCCGTCGGCATGTGGCAGCGTCACCTCGACCACCGCGCTGGCCTGCGGCCGGTCCCGCACCGACGCGAGCGCCGCCTCGATCCGGGCCCGCGCCGGGCCGTCCACCATGTCGATCAGGCGCCGCCCGATCAGCGCCCGAGCCGGCCATCCGAAGATCCGCTCGATGGAGTCGCTCTGGAAGCGCACGGTGGAGTCGGCCTCCAGCACCGCGACCGACTCCGAGCTCTGCAGTACCAGAGCCCGGAATCGCTGCTCGCTGGCGTACAGCTCGGCGGTGCGCCGCGCCACCCGGTCCTCCAGGTTCGCCGTGAGGTACCGGTTCTCCAGCAGGGTGAGTAGTTGCCGGGCCACGATCAACGCGATGAGCGCCGACCGGCACGCGGCGAAGAACGCATCGGTGCGGCCCCCGTCGTCATGCCAGACCAGGCCGGCCAGCAGGGCGGCCAGCACCGCGGCGTACGGGGTGAGCAGTCCCGGCCGCAGCCGCGCCTGCCCCGCGCCGTTCGCCGCCTCGTCGCCGGTCCCGGCAGACACCGCTGCGGTGGCGGCGCCCGAGATCGCTCCGCCGGACGCAGCGGCGCCGAAGACCACGGCGAATCCGGCGAACCGGCTGAGGTCCGCCCACGGCCCGGGACCGGTGCCGGCCAGCGCCAGGTGCGCGACCAGGCCGTCGGCGAAGCCCACCGCCAGCAGCGCGCCCGCCGCGACGGCGAGCGCGCGACCGTCCGGGCCGACGCGCCGCCGCAGCGTGGGCATCGAGAGCACGACGGTCACCAGCACCACGTCGGCCGCCTGATAGCCCACGGTCACCCACAGCGCGGCGCCTGTCGTGTCGCCGTCCAGCACCGGACCCAGCACGAAGATCCAGCTCACCAGCAGCGCGGACGTGGCGATCATCAGCAGGTCGACCAGCCCGCGTACGCGATGGGCGGTCGACTGCGGCGCCACCGGCACGATCAGCAGGGCGGTCGCGACGAGCACCACCATGCCGAGGTAACCGATATCCGGCGGGCCGGGGAAGCGCACCGCCGTGCCGGGCAGCACGGCGGACACGATCCGGTCGGCTTCGCCCAGCGCGTACACCGCGGCGCCCGCGCCGAGGCCGGCCCAGGTCCAGCGAAGCCGACCGGTGCGCGCCCGCGCCCGGCGCAGGCCCGCCACCGCCGCGGCCAGCACCGCCGGCACGGCGGCCAGGCCG
>NZ_BMMX01000088.1:473-7072 GCF_014646155.1 Mangrovihabitans endophyticus | reverse complement strand
AGCCAGAGCCATGAACAGCCACTACGCCCGACAAGCCCTCATCGAACCGTGATCACGATCCCCGGCTGGAGTACTAGCGGGTTCCTTGATTAATACAGCCGAGTTGCGACGCGGGCAGCGGGCCGCGGCGTCGCCAGCACAACGGAGAGACAGTGACTTCAGGCGACGACGCTCTGCTGCTGTTGACAGTTCGGCCAGGCAGTGAGAAGTACGCAGACGACGACGAGCGGTGGGTCGCTCATCAGATAGATTTGTTTGCCGAACTGCGGCGCGAGGCGGGCGGCGTGCGGCGCGAGGCAGCCGCGCAGGCCGGGACGAAAGGCGCCGTTGAGACGATAGTTCTGGCACTCGCCTCCGCCGGCTCCATTACCGCAGCCGTGCAGTGCCTGCAGAGCTGGCTGACCCGTGACCGCACCCGCATGGTCGAAATCATCTACACCGTCGCCGGTCACGAGGAGAAGATCGTTCTGCGCGGCACCCATCTCGACGACGCCGTAGCCAAACAGCTCACCGACATCGCCATCGCCCGGTTAAGGAATGAAGCATGACCGACCGGCGATACCGGGCACTCTTGCTCGGCAACTCGCACTTCCCCGACGACCCCGACAATCTTCCGGATCTGAAGGGACCGATCAACGATGTCGCGGGCATGGGCCGCCTGCTGTCCGACGCACGATCATCGCTGTTCGCGCCAGCCGACATCGATGTTCTGACCGACCGGCAATCGGACCAGATCAGCGGCAAACTCGAAGACTTCCTGAACGCGGCAGCGCGTGATGACGTACTCCTGATCTACTACAGCGGCCACGGCATCACCGCTAACAACGGGTCGCTGCTGTTGTGCGCCCGCAACACCCGAACGGATCGCCGGCTGACCACGACCGTCAGCGCCGAGACAATAAGGCGCATGATCGACCAGAGCGCCGCGGCAGTAACGATCATCATCCTCGACTGTTGCTACGCCGGCGCGTTTAAGACAGGTGACGTGGCCGCCGAGCTCGGCGGACGCGGCCGGTACGTCCTAGCTGCCACCCGCTCGGGTGACCGCGCCGCGGACGCCGAAAACGGCACCGGCTACAGCCGCTTCACCGGCCACCTGCTCCGAGGACTTCAGGGCGCAGCGGCTCAGCCTGACGCGGCGTGCGTAACGGTCTCCGACCTGTACCACTACCTTCGCAAGCGGATGGCCGAGGACGGCCCGTTCATCCCGCAACGCCGTTTCGACGGCGACGGTGACCCCATCCTCGCCCGCATCGGGCCCGAAGCACACCACGACCTCGCCGTTCCCGCTGCGACCGGCACCCGTTCTCAGCCCGCCACCGCTGTATCCGAAGGCCCGCCACGACCTCAGCGACGTGGCCTGGCAGCGGACGTAAGCCCCCGGATCCCACCACCGGCCGCGGCGTCTACATCTGCCGGGCCTGACCCGGAGAGCGCATCCGCGTGGCCGGATGTCACCGCCTTGTGCATCGGCGCGTCCAGCGGGATCCTGGCGTTCGCGCAGCTGCAGCTAGCCCGGGCAATCATGGCCAGCCTCACCATCGCACTGTTCCTAGCCGCCTTTCTCATCTACCGCCACGTCCGCCGTCCTGTAGCCAGGAAAGTCGGGGCCGGAGTGAGTTGCCTGCTGGCCTTGGCCTCCCTCGCCCTGATCCAAGCCTTTCCTACCGAGCCGACCGCCGCGCCACGTTCCATCGCGACAACGATCCCTACGACTCCGGCCACGGCCGCCTCACCCCCGGCAACATCGACGCCGAGCCCCACCACCTCGACAGGACCTGCCGCAGCGCCCACCAAGGGCAAGACAAATGCCCGTCAAGAAAGGTTCGCCGGGGAATACACTGACGTCGACGGCGGTGCCGAACACATACCCGTCATGGTGTCGATCACGTGGGCATCCAACCGCACGACCTTCAAAGGCAAGTCGACCTACTACAGCGACAAATCCTGCCAGAAGGAAATAGACGGTTACCTTGCCTCGCAGAATTCCAGCGATACCTTCCACGTGACGGAAACCCGATCCGGCCCGGCACCCGGCGATTGCTACAGCCCCCAAACCTCGGTATGGAAGATCACCGGCAAGACCCTGGAAATCGTCTACTACGCCGATGGTTTCTCCCAGACCGAGGTAACCCGTGCCGCGCTCAGCCGTGTGTGACAGCAACCGCCCAAGACCGCGTTGGTAGCCTTGATCGTGTACCTCCACGCATCCGCTCATTAGTGCGGCGGCACCAGTGCGAACCGTACGGAGCGTGACGGCCGCACCTGGCCGCCGCGCACGATCGGCGGCATGACAGTAATCCTGATCTTGATCGAGAGCTGCCACAGTTAATACAGCCCAGCAAATCTTGTCGTACTGAATTTTGGGACTGCGAGTCGTATTTGCGTTTGCGTTTTTGGTGGCAGTTCGGTGTCGCGGTTGCCGTTCGGGTTTCGTTGAGTGGCGCGGTGTAGGGTATTGCCTCATGGCGAAGGTGGTCGCGGTTCATGGGATCTTGAATACGTTCCTGACGCGTCCACAGATGGTCGAGACGTGGGGGCCGGCCTTGCTCGGCGGTGTGGAGTTGGCGGGTGGGGCGCGGGGGTCGATCACCGCGAATGATCTTGAATTTGTGGCGTATGGGGACGTGTTCCGTCCAGCGGGCCGTTTTCTGGACGGCGGGATCCCCCCGCTGACGGCAGGCGACGTGGAGCCAGGTCTGGAAACTGAGTTGTTGCGGGCCTGGTGGGAGGCGGCAGCGGCGGTAGATCCCCAGGTGGCAGCGCCGGACGGGCGGAGTCTAGGCGCGGCGTCGTCGGCGCGGGCAGCGGTTCTGGCGTTGGCGGGGTCGCGGTTCTTGGCGCGGGTGTCGGAGCGGGTGCTGGTGTTCTGGCTCAAGCAGGTGTCGTCGTATTTCACTGAGCCGCAGGTCCGGGAGCAGATTCAGGGCAGGTTCGCGGCGGCGATCGGGGCCGACACTCGGGTGGTGGTGGCGCATTCCCTGGGCTCGGTGGTGGCCTATGAGGCGTTGTGCGCGCATCCCCAGTGGCTGGTGACGGATTTCGTGACAGTGGGATCGCCGTTGGGTGTGCCCCACATCGTGGCCGACCGGCTTCAGCCGCCAGCGGGTCCAGGCCAGCCGGCAGTCGCCCGGTGGGTGAACATCACCGATGACGGTGATTTCGTCGCGCTGCAGCCGCGGTTGCGCCAGCTCTTCGGCGACAGGGTGACCGACGTGGGGATCAGCAATGGGATCAGCGCCCACCAGGTCGTCCGCTATCTGTCGGCCGCGGAAACCGGCGCGGCGATCCTCGCCGGGCTTCGCTGAGCCGCGGCCCCGGTCCGATGCGAAAGTTTTTCATCGGTGCGGCCACCACGACCTACCGCCCGCAGCTGGGCCTGGGCGATCGTCCGGAACTGGCCGACGAACTGTGGCGAGCGCGAGAGGCGTTCACCGGACTCGGCTACACCGTGGCGGACGGGTTCGGGCCGGGGATGGGCGCGAAGGCCTTCCAGGACCGGTTGCGGGCGTTCCTTTTCGATGCGGATCGGCAGCCGCAGGATGTGGTCGTGGTGTTCTACACCGGCCACGGGGTCAGTCACGACGGCGAGTTGTTGCTGCCGATGGCCGACACGAGCGACCTGAGTTATGACTCGGTGCGCGCAGGCGATCTGACCGGCCGGATACTGGACAGCTACGAACCGGGCCGGGTGGCCGGGCAACAGCTGCTGTTCATCTTGGACACCTGCTACGCAGGCAGCGCGTCGGCATCGATGGGCCGAGGCGCCGCCGAGTTCCTGGCCCGGCTGCGGGGCTCGGCGAAAGCCCCGTCGGTCGCGGTGATCGTCGCGGCCCGCGACTACGAGAGCGCCGAGGCCGGCCGGTTCACCCAGGCGTTGACAGAGGTGGCGCAGCAGGACCGGTCGGTGGCCGGTTACGAGGTGCCGTTCCTGCCGCTGGAACCTTTGGTCACCGCGATCAACACGCGGTTACCACCGGCGCAGAACGCCCGGCTGGTGTACATCGGCGAGAGCGCGTCGCAGTTCTTCCCGAACCCGCGATTCGATGACTGGTTCAGCGACTACGACCTCCGCACCAGAGACCTACGTGCCCAGCAGACGGCCCGGGAGCAGGAGCGCAGAGATCACGTGATGCCCCGGGCGAAAGGCCTGGACGCTGCGGGTGGCCGCGACGACCTGTGGCTGTTCACCGGCCGCCATGCCGCCCTGCGCGAGGCCGTGCGGTGGCTGGCCTGTGCTGGGCCGGGCACCATGGTGGTCACCGGACGACCCGGCTCGGGCAAGTCGGCACTGTTGGCCCGCCTCGATGTGCTCGCCGATTCGAAACGGCGCCGCTGGATACCCGACCTGCACCTACTGCCGGCCGACACAATCCCGGCCGATCATGCGATCAGCCGGTTCGTGCACGCCCGGGGACAGACCCCGCAGGATCTGCTGGCGGCGTTGGCCGAGGCCGCGGGGATCGACGACATCAGCGGTATCGACTCGGTAAAGGACCTGGTACGGCGTCTTCCCCGTGACGGCGGCCCGAGGGTGGTGATCGTGGACGCGGTCGACGAGGCCGTCGATAGCAGCCAGGATCAGCATCGGGCCTCACCGGTGGTGGAGCAGGTCCTCGCGCCGCTGGTCGCCGCGAGCGGCCGGATCCCGCTTCGTTTACTGATCGGTACCCGCTCGCACCTGCTCGACGCGATCGGCCAACCAGCCGCTCTGGTCGACCTCGACCAGCCCGGGTTCGCCGACCGGGCCAGCGTGCACCAGTACGCCCGCCGATGCCTGACCGAACTGGTCGAGACCTCCCCGTACCGGCACCAGCCGCCCGCGTTCGTGGACGCGGTCGCCGACGCGGTCACCGACAGCGCGGGCGACTCGTTCCTGGTCGCGTTGATCGCCGCCCGTAGCCTTGCGTTGCTCCCGCAGCCGGTCACGAACCCGTACGACGCGGCATGGCGGGCAAGGCTGCCCCGGCACGCCGCCGACGCCATGCGCCAAGACCTCGACCAACGGCTGGGTGGACAGGCCGACCGGGCTCGGGACCTGCTGCTGCCGCTGGCCTACGCCGAGGCCGCCGGGCTGCCCTGGGAAGATCTGTGGCCCCGGCTGGTACAGACCCTGACCGGACGATCCTGCGGCAATGCCGACCTGGAATGGCTGATCGAGCAGGCCGGCTACTACATCATCGAGACCAGTCTGCAACGCCGCTCGGTCTACCGTCTCTACCACGAATCCCTCGCCGAGCACCTGCGCGCCGGCCGGGACACTGAAGCCGACCAGGCCGCCATTGTCGACGTACTCACCGACCGGGTTCCCCGACTGGCCGACGGCACCACAGACTGGGCGCAGGCCCACCCGTACACCGCGGCGACCATCGCCACCCACGCCGCAGGCACCGATCGCCTCGACCACCTGGTGAGCCAACCGCGCTTCCTGCTGGACACCCCACCCGCGCCGCTGGCCGTCGCACTCCCGCAAACCCGTACACCCGACGGTCACGCCACTGCGGACGCTTACCGCCGCGCCCTGAACCGCATACGCGCCGCACCCCACCAGCACCGCGCCGCATACCTGCAACTGGCCGCGCGCTGCGCCCGCGCACCACACCTCGCCCAAGCAATCACCGATAGCGGCCTACCACTCCCGTTCGTCACCGACTGGGCATCCTGCCGCCTACCCACAGCCCACCACACCATCACCGGCCACACCGGCGAGGTAGACGCGGTGGCGGTCGGGCAGCTCGACGGCCGCACCATCATCGTCTCCGGCAGCGACGACAACACGGTGCGGGTGTGGGACGCGGCCACCGGCACCCCGGTGGGTGACCCGTTCACCGGCCACACCGGCTGGGTGAACGCGGTGGCGGTCGGGCAGCTCGACGGCCGCACCATCATCGTCTCCGGCAGCAACGACCACACGGTGCGGGTGTGGGACGCGGCCACCGGCGCCCCGATCGGTGACCCGTTCACCGGCCACACCAGCCTGGTCTTGTCGGTGGCGGTCGGGCAGCTCGACGGCCGCACCATCATCGTCTCCGGCAGCGGCGACCGCACGGTGCGGGTGTGGGACGCGGCCACCGGCGCCCCGGTGGGTGACCCGTTCACCGGCCACACCAGCCTGGTCTTGTCGGTGGCGGTCGGGCAGCTCGACGGCCGCACCATCATCGTCTCCGGCAGCAGCGACCGCACGGTGCGGGTGTGGGACGCGGCCACCGGCACCCCGATCGGTGACCCGTTCACCGGCCACACCGACTGGGTGCGTTCGGTGGCGGTCGGGCAGCTCGACGGCCGCACCATCATCGTCTCCGGCAGCGGCGACCGCACGGTGCGGGTGTGGGACGCGGCCACCGGCGCCCCGGTGGGTGACCCGTTCACCGGCCACACCAGCCTGGTCTTGTCGGTGGCGGTCGGGCAGCTCGACGGCCGCACCATCATCGTCTCCGGCAGCAGCGACAACACGGTGCGGGTGTGGGACGCGGCCACCGGCGCCCCGATCGGTGACCCGTTCACCGGCCACACCAGCCCGGTCTTGTCGGTGGCGGTCGGGCAGCTCGACGGCCGCACCATCATCGTCTCCGGCAGCAGCGACAACACGGTGCGGGTGT
>NZ_BMMX01000088.1:0-378 GCF_014646155.1 Mangrovihabitans endophyticus | reverse complement strand
GGTGTGGGACGCGGCCACCGGCACCCCGATCGGTGACCCGTTCACCGGCCACACCAGCCTGGTCTGGTCGGTGGCGGTCGGGCAGCTCGACGGCCGCACCATCATCGTCTCCGGCAGCAACGACAACACGGTGCGGGTGTGGGACGCGGCCACCGGCACCCCGATCGGTGACCCGTTCACCGGCCACACCGACTGGGTGCGTTCGGTGGCGGTCGGGCAGCTCGACGGCCGCACCATCATCGTCTCCGGCAGCAACGACAACACGGTGCGGGTGTGGGACGCGGCCACCGGCACCCCGATCGGTGACCCGTTCACCGGCCACACCGACTGGGTGCGTTCGGTGGCGGTCGGGCAGCTCGACGGCCGCACCATCATCGT
>NZ_BMMX01000087.1 GCF_014646155.1 Mangrovihabitans endophyticus | reverse complement strand
CCCCGCACGGCCCACCGGGTTCGAGCCCCGCACGGCCCACCGGGTTCGAGCCCCGCACGGCCCACCGGGTTCGAGCCGCCCGTTATCTCCGATACGGGCGGCTCGAACGCATCGAAACGCATTGAACGGTGGCCTCATCGACGAACGCTGTCGGCCGACCTTCACGTTCGGGATACTCTGCTCATCGGAGCCGGCGGTTTCGCAGCCAACCGGGTAGTCCTCCAAGGGGAGCCCATCTTGAAAGGGCTCCCCTGCTTCTAACGGCATGCCCGGCTGTACGTCCCGCCGTTGAGACAAAGACGCTATCGCTGGTGCCAGGACCCCGCTTCATGATCGACATAGTCAGCGACCGCCGTCGCGGCTTCGGCGTTGAGGGCACGCGATGCATGCGTCGCAGCCAACGCGGCGCTCCGGCGGGCAAGATCCTCGGCAGCGCGGCCAGACTGGCTGCGGCGGCGTTCGTTCTCCTCGGCGGCGGCCAAGGCCGCGTCGATAGCGGCCGCGGCGTCCGCCAGCCTGGCCATCCGGGCCAGGTCCGCACGGAGCCCGCGGATAGCAGCCGCTATGTCACGCTCCCCCGCGACGGCCTGCTCCCGCAGTTCTGGGTGATCAGCAGCCTCGCAGACAGCATCCATCATGGCCGCCGTTGCAAGTCCGGTCTGCGTCAGGTGCCACACCGCCGCGTCCAGCTCGCGGTCGTCGACACAGCTGGCCAGCCACTGCTCCTGGTACGCCCGACTGCCGGCAGTCCGATCACGCAGGCGCAGGGCATCGGCTAACAGGCTCCCGACCCGCGGCGCGTCCCGTGCCAGTTCGGCCAGGACTTCGCCGGGCACATAGCGGCCCCTATAGCGACGGCGCAGCAGCGGCGCTCTGCGTCGTACCGCCCTCACCGCCCCGACCAGCCAGCAACCGGCAGCGCCCAGTACGAGCACCGCGCCCTGCCCCGCTAACAACCAGATCAGCTCGCCCAACCGGGCATGTTTCCAGCCCAGGCTGCCATCACCGAGCACGACCCCGACGACCAACGCGCAGTTCAGACACCACCAACCCAGACACGCCACTCCCGCTCGCGCCCAACGTCGGGCATCAGCGACTGGCGTATTCCACGGCTCGTACTGCGCCGGCCGCGCCGAAGTGTCCAGCCGTGCCAGCCGTCGGCGCGCACGAACCGGCACCTCCGGGTCGACAACAGCGCATGACCCAGCCATCATCGGCCGCCGCAACTCGTCCGCGCCCAGCACCGCGCCCACCTCCAGCTCAACCGGTCCCCCGCGCCCCCGCGGCAACCGAACAGCGAAGCCAGTCGAACCACCGAAGCTTCGACGAATTCCAGACCAGCGATCCTTTCCCCCTCGCGGTCGCTACCGCAACCCCTGCAGGACAGCAGCGCCGGCGGCAAGCCGGGCCAGCGCCTGCCCCGGATCCGGGCGGTCCGAGGACAAACCAAGCGAGCGAGCGCGCGCAGAGTCCCCACCTGGACCGATGAAGATCATCACGGCGCAACGGAGTCGGAGGCGGCGACCCGCATCTGACCTGACGCTGGGCCATCCACCCCGATCGAACCGGGCTCACCCCTTGCCCCGCCGCCAACCCACTGACCGACCTATCGCCTATACGGGCAGGTCAGCCGCTATGGCTAGACGTCCCCGCAGGGAGCAGGTCTGGGATGTATCCGGCCACCGAGATCCACCTGCAACTCGACCGCATTTGCCCAGCTCAGCGGCAGGTTCCGGCCGCGTTTGGGGGCGCGTTTCGGACCCTCCGCGTACGGCACCAACCTGCTCCCACCGGCCCCACCCTCAGCACAGCAAGCCAGCCACGGTGAGTGATCGCCGGGACGGCGAACGAGCGTGTCAGCGACGCGGGTGAAGCCGATCTTGCTCAACCCGCAGGGCGTCGAGTACGCAGACGACAGCGACCTCAACCAGTCCGACCCGCCAGCTTCACCCACAGCACATCACAGACTTTCGCGTTTATCGCGGCAGATCCGTGCAGTCGATCTTGGAACGGGCGACGGCGCCCGGGGCGGGTCCGGCGCCATGATCGCGTGATGCTGTACAGCGAGCGGTTCTGGTGGACGGTAGGCCCCGTCGCGGGGATGCTGTTGGGCGTCCTCGACGCGGTTGTCACCGTGTGCCGGTGATGCTGGGCGCGGGCGATACCGCGAGTGCTGAGCGTGGTGGCTGGTCGCAGGCCGCGGAGTTCGCCGGTCTGATCCTGGATGCCGGATGGGCGTGGGCGGCGACAGCCGTGCTGGCGGGGTGGTGGGTGAGCCGTCCCTCCGCGGCGCCCGGATCGCGGCTACCAGATCTGGATGGTCCCAATCCGTACGGGGCGCGGATGCCCGCTTCGCCAAGCGCAGTTTTGTCGGAGGTGCCTGGCATCATCCCGGCAACCGCGTTCGGATCAAGCCAAAGGAGACTGCCGTGAGCGATGGCCGCGCTGATTTCGATTTCATCTTCGGCCGCTGGCGGATACGTAACCGCAAGCTGCGTGAGGTCACCGACCCGAACTGCGCCGAGTGGGTGGAGTTCGACGCCGTCGCATACGCCGAACCCATACTCGGCGGGCTGGGCCACGTTGACCGGATGTGGGCCGAGGGAGCACCCGGCGAAGAACCGTTCGAGGGTTTCACGTTGCGGCAGTTCGACCCGCAGGCCCGGGTATGGCGGATCTGGTGGGCCTCCAGCCGCCGACCCGGTCACCTTGATCCGCCGGTCGAGGGCGCATGGCACGTCGGCACAGGCACCTTCGACGCCGACGATGTCATCAACGAGCGGCCGGTGAAGGTGCGCTTCGAGTGGACCAGCCAGACACCCGACTCGGCCCGGTGGCAGCAGAAGTTTTCGTACGACCAGGGCCAGACCTGGCGGACAAATTGGGTCATGGATCTGTCCCGCGTGCCCGCCGATGCGATCGACTCGCGTTTCCCCCGCACGTCCTGACAGTGCACTACTTTCGGCAGAACAATGCATCGTTTCGTTCCTTGTCTGTTCTGCACTACGTTCCGTAACGTGAGCGACTGAGCCGAAGTGTTGATCGCGTCGGCGGCCGCATGTCCTCCGCCATGCCGGCCCAGGTTCGTCATCCTGGGAGGCCATAGCGCTGGCGGTCCTCGGCGGTCAACGTCCGCGTCGCGTTGTCGGCGGCTGGGGGCGTCGCGAAAGCGGCGGAGGGCGTCCAGGCGAAGATTGTGCCGTTGCTGGTGGTAGCAGTGAGCCGGGCGGCCCAGTGGAGGTCGAGGACGCCGCCGCGTGGACAGTCGACGACGGCGAGCGGGCGGCCGTCGAGGGCGCGCCAGATGGACAGGACTCCGTGGAGGCCGACACCGGCCAGGTAAAGCCCGTCGGGTGACCAGCACAGATGTCGCACCGTGTCGTCGTTGCCTACCCACCGTACGTGGGGCCGCTGCTCAGCCGCGTTCCAGATCTCGATCTGCGATCCGAGCGCCGCGGCCAGTCGCTCCGAGTCTGGCGACCACGCCAGCGCGGAGATCCGCTCAGATCTGCCGGTTTGCCATTGGCCGGCCGGTGAGTAGTCGTCGCCCCGCCAGAAGACGATGTCGTGCTCGGTCATGGTCGCCGCGATGAGCTGGCTGTCTGGGGACCAAGCGAGGATGCTGTTGCTTCGTTCTCCGCCGGTCAGGGCGGCGATCTGGCGTGCTTCCGCGACGTCCCAGACGGTCAGCGACCGGTCGGTCCGCTCGTAGAAGTCCTGGTTCCAGACCAGCAGCCGGGAGCCGTCGCCGGACCAGGCCAGCGAGTAGGCCCACGGAAAGGTCATCTGCGGCCGGATCCGCTTGGGTGTGCGTCGGGGTGGCCGGCCCCATCGCGCGCGCAGATCGCCCGTGTCGGCGTCCCACACGCTGACCTGCTCCTGGCAGCTGGCGGCGATCAGTCCGCCTTGCGGCGACCAGGTCAGGGCGTGTGTTCCGCGTTCATCGAGGCGCTGCGGCGCCCCACCCGACGCCTCGACGATCTCCAACGGCATGCCTAGGCGGCCGATGGCGGCCCGCCGGCGATCGGGCGACCAGGCGATCTTAGAGATGTCGCCGGTCGCCAGCCGACGGAAGCTGCGAGCCGGCACGTCCCAAATCTCAACGTCGCGCGAGGAACTGCCCAGACCGATCCTCGCACCGTCCGCGGACCAGGCGATCTGGGCCACCTCGTGCTGGCGGGCCCGCCGTTCGAGGATTTTGCCGGTACCGAGGTCGAACAGCGCCACCCGCTCGTGACGGCGGATGCGGTCGACGGCGAAGGCGATCACCTCACCGGTGGGTGCGAACGCCAGAGCCTTGTGCAACCCGGCCAGTGAGCACGACGTGAGTGTGCCACGGTCGGTGTTGTAGATGCGCAGCGTTCGCTGATCCCGCCGGAGAACGTCGAGGTTACGCAGCTTGAGCGCGGGCGCCGCGCCGACGGCGAGATGGACGCCGTCGGCCGACCAGGACAGTGTGGGCGTCGACCATGACACGTCAGCCTGGAGGATCAGCTCCTGCTGCTCTCCCATCGCGTACACCCGCAGCTGGTCATCGGTCGCGACGGCGAGCCGGTCCCCGCACGGCGACCAGGCGGTCGCCCGGACATGGTCGACCGCCAAGCTGGCGATCAGCTCCGGCGCCTCGCCGGCCAGACGATAGACGTCAACGGTTCCCCGGTCGAACTGGCCGGCGAGGAGACCGCCGGCGCCCCAAGAGACCGTGTCGAACGAAGCGCCGAGACTGCCCTTGCGGCTCGAGAGCAGTCGACAGTCGTCCACTCGCCACAGACCGGCGCCCCGGTCGCGTTCGGTCAGCGCGTAGCGGCCGTCTGGACTAAGAATGGTCTTGCCGGCGAGTCCTGCCTCGACGGCGAAGCTCACGGCCGCCAGCCGGCCGTCCTGGTCCCAGGTGCAGACCCGCCCGGCCTGGTCCGCGGTGCGCAGCCGGCGGTCGTCCGGAAGCCAGACGACCGAGGTGATCCCGGACGTGTGGCCGATGGCCAAGCAACACGTGTCCGGCACCGCCGTCAGGCCCCAGAGCGTGGCGTTCGCAGCCGCCGACGGCGCCAGCTCCGTGATCGCTGCACGCACCAGGGCCACGGCCAGCTCCCGGTCCTGCTCGCGTAGCTGCTGAGCCGACTCCGCGACCCGCTCGGAGCGGCTGACGCGCTCCTTCCGGTCGGCCTCCCACGACGCCTCCAGCAGCCGGAGGGCGACATCCGATACCGCGGCCTCCTCGGCCAGGGCCGCGGCGTCAGCCAGGGTCTGGCCACGGAGCAGGTCGTCGTCGCGCGGCTGGGCCTGCCACGCGACGGCACGGTGTTCGAGGCGGGCGATCCGCCGCAGGCGACCCTCGTTGTCGGCGATCAGGGTGGCGAGGTGTCCCCAGTGCCGGAAGATGGCGTCATGGGTGAGCTCGAGGCAGTCGCCGTCGGTCACGTCGACAACCAGCCGGGCCGTGCGGAACTCCTCCAGGATCCGCACCTCGGCCTCGTCTAGCGATGAGCGCGGGATCGGCCGCCGGACCGCCCGATCGTTCTCCAGGCTGATACCCCGCAACAGCGCCCGATCGATCGAGGCCGCCGGGAACTCCTTGGCGAGCGACTCGTACAACTGGCGGGCGTGGGTCGCGATGGCACCGCCGACCTCGCCGACGCTTTCGTACTGAGCGATAGTGATGTGCCGGTCGGTCGATAGACGCTGTAGGAGGTGACCGAGCAGTGGCAGGGCGTCGCCGACCGTAGCGTCCGCGACGATCCGATCCACGAGGTCGTCCTCGAAGGTGATCCCGGCGGCCCGGGCCGGCCGCACGATCGCCTGCCGAATGCGGGCGGTGTCCAAGGGGCCGACCGCGATCGGCCGTGTGACGAGGGCGTCGGGCTGGTCGGTCAGGTGGCGCCTGAACTCGGGGCGCACAGCTACCAGCAGCCGCAGCTCGGGCAGCCGCGCCAGGGTCCGGCCGATCAGGCACCACCAGGCGTCACGGTCGGCGGCGCCGGTCATGGTGTAGAGGTCTTCGAGCTGGTCGACCACGAGCACGGCGGGCCCGGACAGCCGCGCGAGAAGTTCAGCCGCATCGGCCCCTTCGTCGCGCAGAAGCCGTGCGGCGCGGCCCACATTGTCCGGCATCCCCAGTGCCGTGGCCATGGCCAGGAACGGGTCAGTCGCCGGCCGGATCGGGCCGACCACCCGCCAGCGCTTCGGCAGCCGAGGCAGCACGCCCGCACGCAGCAGCGAGGACTTCCCAACCCCAGACGGGCCGACGACCGCGACCACCCGCCGCGGGGGAGCTATTCCGGCCCGTTGCAGCCGATCGAGGATCTCGCTTGTCTCCCGCTCCCGCCCGAAGAAGACAGCAGCGCGGTCTTCGTCGAAGGCGGACAGGCCGGGGTACGGGCTCTCCGGGCCGCGCCAGACGACCGCGGACCGACGGTCGGCGACATAACGCCAGACGAACCAACCAACAATGCAGAGCGGCAGCCAGAGGTACGGGTACCGGGCGACCGGCCGCAGCGGCCCCCACCAGGTGTCGGTCTCCGCAGTCAAAATGTTGATCGCGATACCAACGAACATGGTGCCCAGCAAGCCACCCATCTCGCGCCGGTACTCCACGCGCCCATCGCACTACTCGCCGCCACAGACACGCCAGCCAGTGCCCGATTTCGGACAGCAAGGCCACCCGGCCAGCGGACCTGCCGCGGGTCGTCCGGCACCGGAATCTCTTCGACGTTCGAATTGACGCATCGACTTCGGCGAACTGCGGTCGCCGACGAGGTGGCCCGTTGGCCAGCTACGAGATGACCGCGGCGCCAGTCTCCCGTCCGGTTCGCACCTGGCGCGCCACAGCGGCGGATCGTGACGCAGTGTACGGATCGTCGCGCACCGCGGGCACAAGTAGCGGCAGATCCGTGCACGGCGGACCGGAAGGGATTTTGAAAACTCCCAGCGGGGCAGCTGATCGCTTTCTGACGCTCCTGTGCTCCTCGCCCGCCCGGCCGGGAGCGCAGCAGCTAACTCTACTCACTCGAGGGACGGCGCGGTCGGCGCATCCAGGGTTCGTTCCTTGAGTGGGTTCCGGTTTGGGGTTTCCGCCTGGCGGTGACGGATGACTGGGCAGTTCTCTGGGACGGGTTCATCGATCAAAAGGACTTCACACGGGGAAGCGCAGAGTCGAAAGGCCGATCATCTATCGGTTGTTCGGAGGGTGTGGGGGTTCATATCTTGGCATGTCACATTGCTGACAAGCGGACGGAGATCGATTTCTATCGCCTCCCTGCATGGCCTTGCTATTTTGCCGCGGGTCGGCGAGATCCGCCGGTGCCACTACGGCGCTGCGCTCGCCACCATCTAGTATTCCAGCCGGGGATGTTGACCTTGGCTGGTCGAGTGTCGGGTGGTGAGAAGACGAAGGCAGCCACCGTCGATCATGGA
>NZ_BMMX01000086.1 GCF_014646155.1 Mangrovihabitans endophyticus | reverse complement strand
GCGCCCCCGCGTCCCGCCCCCGCGCCGTCCCTCCCCCCGCCGCGCCGATCTTGAGGTTTCGAGGTCGACATATTCGGCCAATTCGCCCCGTATCGTCAACACAAAGTCCAAGATCGCGGCCCGTCGACGCGTCATGCCCGTCGATCTTGCGCTTTCCGGTCCGGCATGTCCGACTTAAACGCCGCGATCGGGCACACCAACTCCATGATCGACGATGGATAGCTGGCCCTGCGGCGACGTGAGTGTCGACCGACGGCTGTCTGCCGGCGTCAGACCGCGCGACGGCCTTCGAACGCCCGGCCCAGCGTGATCTCATCGGCGTACTCCAAGTCGCCGCCCACCGGAAGCCCGCTCGCCAGCCGGGTCACCGCGATGCCCATCGGCTTGACCATCAACGCCAGATAGGTCGCCGTCGCCTCACCCTCGGTGTTCGGATCGGTCGCCAGGATCAGCTCCCGGACCTCTCCGGTGCCCAGCCGGGCCATCAGCTCGCGGATGCGCAAATTGTCCGGGCCGATGCCTTCCAACGGATTGATCGCGCCGCCCAAGACGTGGTAGCGCCCGCGGAACTCGCCGGTGCGCTCGATCACCGCCACATCCTTGGGTTCCTCCACGACGCAGACGACTTCGTTCGTACGCCGTGGGTCTCGGCAGATCCGGCACTGTTCCGACTCGGCCACGTTGAAGCAGGTCGTGCAGAAGCGGACCAGCTCCTTGACCCTGCGCAGCGCGGTAGCGAGCCGGTTCACGTCGGCCGGGTCCGCCGACAGGATGTGAAAGGCGATGCGCTGGGCCGATTTCGGGCCGACGCCCGGCAGCCGGCCCAGCTCGTCGATCAGATCCTGGATGGCACCTTCGTACACGGGATCAGAAGCCCGGCAACGTCATACCGCCGAGCCCGCCCGTGGCCGGCCCCATCTTCTCCTCGGTGAGCTCGCGCTGCGCCTCGGCGGCGTTGTGGATCGCGGCGAGCACCAGGTCCTCCAAGGTCTCCACGTCGTCGGCGTCCACTGCCTTCGGGTCGATCTTCACCGACTTGAACTCGCCCAGACCCGTGAGCACCACCGTGACCAGGCCGCCACCGGCGGTGCCGGTCAGTTCCGCCTCGGCCAGTTCGGCCTGCGCCTGGGCAACCTGCTGCTGCATCTTCTGCGCCTGCTTCATGATCTGCTGCATGTTCGGCTGTCCACCGGGGCGCATGTTCAAGCTCCTCTGACTTTTCGGGGGAAGTAACCTGACGGAACGTGTCGCCGCCCAGCGTAATCGCCCGGCGGAAGATGCCCTGTGCACGCCACCCCGGGTCAGATCTCGCTGATCTTCTCCGCGCCGAACGCTTCCTGCAGCAACCGCATCGCCTGCTGTTCGCCGGTCTGTCGGGCGGTCTTCTCGTCGATCACGTCGTCGAGCGGTTCGTCCCCCGGATCGAATCCCTCGAAACCTGCCGACGTCCCGCCCGCCGACGCCCCGCCCGCCGCCACTCCGCCCGCCGACACTCCGGCCGCCGACGTTCCGGCCCTCCCGGCGCCGGGTGGTCCGTCGTACTCGGGATCGTAGGGTGCCTCCTCCGTCGGCGTACCGTCCGACCAGGACGACCGGGACGCCGTGCCGACGCCCGCGCGATCGGTCGGGGCGGCCGACGGATCGGACCCGCCGGCACGGCCGCCACCGTTGCGCGCCGCGGCGTTGCGCGCCGCCGCACCGGCAGCCGCTGCGCGCGCGGCGGCGAGACCACGACTCGGCGCCGGACGCGGTGGCGAGGCAGTCCCCCCGTGCCCGGCCGGACCAGCGGGCCCGCCCGCATCGGCGGATACGGCCGGACCATCCTGCGTGACCGGCGGGACGTCGTTGGCCGATGGGACCTTGTTGGCCGATGGGATGGGTTGGGCCGGCGGAGCGGGTTGGGCCGGCGGAGCGGGCTTGATCAGCGCGGCGGGCTTGATCAGCGCGGCGGGCTTGATCGGCGCGGCGGCTGCGTCGTCTCGCTCTCGGGCCACCGGCTCACCGGCGGCCGGGAGAGCGCCGCCTCCGTCCGAATCGGAGGGTGCGGGTGCCGCCCCGCCGGGCTTGACCGGTTCCGGCCAGCCGTCGTCATCATCGTCGTCCGCCGCCGTCTCGGTCACCACGGACGTCGTGCCGGTGTCGGGCCGTCCGGTCACCGCCTCGGCCGCACGACTGGTGTCGGGTCGTCCGGTCACCGCCTCGGTCGCCGGCCGGGGAGAGGCCGGCCTAGTAGGGTCCGCTCCGCCCCCCGGGGACGTTCCCTGCCTCGGTGCCGTTCGCGCGGGGCCGGCATCCGCGTTCTCCCCCGCGACATCGCAGCGGATCTCCCAGCGGCCACCCAGTGCTTCGTACAGTGCGCTGGACAGCAGCCCGGCATCGGCCGCCACCATCCGGGCGTGCGCCGGGAAGCGGAACGTGAGGACGACGGTCTGTCCCTCCAACTCCCGCACGGTCGCGCCGGAGGCGAGCGCCGCCATCTTCTTGCTCTGCCGGCCCACCGCCGTCATGATTTCCGGCCACACCTCGCGGACGGCCGCCGCCGTGAGCTGCCCTGGGCCGCCATCCGGCGACTCGGCGCCAGTGGCCGGGTCCTCCCCCGGCGCATCGTCCGGCGCATCCGGCAAAACCCCGGCGGGCTGCGCAGGTGCCACCGGCGCCGCCTCCGCTGCTTCCCCCGGCTGTGGCCGCGCGTCTGGCTCCGGCGCCGCGTCCCGGTCCAACTCCGGATCCGGGGCCAACTCCGGATCCGGGGCCAACTCCGGATCCGGCTCCGGGGCCACCCCCTGGTCTGGCTCCGGCTCCGGCTTCGAGGCCGGGGTCGGAGCCGGGGTCGAGGCCGGAGTCGGGGCTACCGGGCCCGTCGAGGCCGTGCCCGTCGAGGCCGTGGTGCCCGTCGAGGCCGTTTCCGCGGCGGCCATCGGGGCCGTCCCGCCGGGCGTGCCTCCTCCCGAGCGTCGAGCCGCAGCCGCCGCGGCGGCGCGCGCCGCGGACAGGCCGTCACCGCGCGCCGGGGACGCCAACCCCGCGGCGGCACCATCCGGCACGGCGGCGGGCGGAGCCGCGGGCGTTTCCACGCGGACGTCCGTGTCTGCCGTGGCATCTCCGCCGCTCAGCGACAGACGGCGTTCCATCCGCTCCAGACGTTGCAGCAGCGCCCCGGTCGAGTCCTCCGCGCCCGGCAACAACATCCGCGCGGTGATCAGCTCCAGCAGCAGACGCGGCGCCGTGGCACCCCGCATCTCGACCAGGCCGTTGTGCACGATCTCCGCACAACGCGTCAATGTGGCCGGTCCGAGCCGGGTGGCCTGCGCGCTCATCGCGTCAAGTTGGTCAGGCGGGCCGTCGATGAGGCCTTTGGTCACCGCGTCCGGCACCTGCTGCAGGACGATCAGGTCACGGAGGCGTTCCAGCAGGTCGGAGGCGAAGCGCCGGGGATCGTGACCGGCCTCGGCCACGCGGTCGATGGTCGCGTACGCCGCCGCGCCGTCCGCCGCGGCCAGGGCATCACACATCTCGTCGATCAGCGCCGCGTCGGTGACGCCCAGCAGGGCCACCGCCCGGGCGTACGAGACCCCCTCCGGACCCGCCCCGGCAATCAGTTGGTCCAGCACCGAGAGCGAGTCCCGGGCGCTGCCGCCACCGGCACGGACCACCAGCGGGAAGACCGCCGGCTCGACCGCGATGCCCTCGGCCTCGGTGAGCTGTTGCAGGTACGGGCGGAGCACCGCCGGCGGGATCAGGCGGAATGGGTAGTGATGGGTGCGCGACCGGATCGTGCCCAGAACCTTTTCCGGCTCGGTGGTCGCGAAGATGAACTTGACGTAGTCCGGGGGCTCCTCCACCAGCTTGAGAAGCGCGTTGAACCCCGCCGACGAGACCATGTGCGCCTCGTCGATGACATAGATCTTGTAGCGGCTGCTGGCCGGCGCGAAGAACGCCTTCTCTCGCAGATCACGCGCGTCGTCGACGCCACCATGGCTGGCCGCGTCGATCTCGATCACATCGATCGAGCCGGAACCGTCGTTCGCCAGCGAACGACACGACTGACACACCCCGCAGGGCTCCGGCGTCGGACCCTGCTCACAGTTCAGCGAGCGGGCGAGGATGCGCGCACTGGACGTCTTGCCGCAGCCGCGCGGGCCGGAGAACAGGTAAGCATGATGCAGCCGACCGCTGCGCAACGCCTGCGACAACGGCTCGGTGACATGCTCCTGACCGATGATCTCGGCGAACGTCCGCGGACGGTACTTGCGGTAGAGCGCGAGCGCCACTGCGACCCCTCTCGACAACCGCGCCATTGTCCGTCAGGGGTACGACGAGAACAAACGTGAAGGACCCCTCGTGCACCCGCCAGAGCCCGCTTATCCTTGCTGCCTTCCGGCCCTGGGGAGGTTCACGAGTTGCACGCCGCACGAGGGGCTGCACAACAGGGTACCCGGCACCACCCGGCGCCCGCGGAGGGCTCCCGCGAAACGCCGCCCGGCCGTGTCTGTATCCTGGCTCACGGAGGATTCGCCTAGAGGCCTAGGGCGCACGCTTGGAAAGCGTGTTGGGTTCACACCCTCACGAGTTCGAATCTCGTATCCTCCGCGCACTGAGCTGCGTAAACAGGAGCCGGTCCCGCAGTCGGGACCGGCTCTTCGCGCGTACGGACGGTGCGGCGCTTCGATGTTCGGCTCAGCCGTGTTACGACGGCAGACAGTGCGGGAGGTGTCGCCCGGGTCAGAGCCGGGACGCCGCGATGGCGTCTTCCACCTCGGGGAAGACCGCGAAATATCGGGTCAGCCCGACCGTCTCCAGCAACTGCACGAGGAACGGGTTCGCCCCGGCGAAGCTGAGCCATCCGCCGCGCGCCGTGATCACCTGTTTACTGGTGACGAAGGCGCTGAGACCGACCGAGTCGCAGAACCTCAGGTCGGTGAGGTCCACCACGATGCGAGGCACCGGCCTCTCCAGCAGGTCGGCGAGCAACGAGCGCAGCCTCCCCGCGGTGTCGCTGTCCAACTCGCCCCTGAGCTGCAGGATGGCGACATCGGAGCGAAGATCGGTGACGGTTGCCTGCATCGGCTCACTTTCGTCCCATTTCAGTGGAAACTCAGACTAGGCCACCATGATCGGCAGCCGTCGGACATGCAGTCCGTCTGCACGAAGGTGGGTCCCACCGGCGTACGCGAGCCGGCCGGAAAATCGCAGAACGGTGCGACGCCGAGGCGAGAGCGACGGATTTCATCACACTGAGCAGTCGCGAGGTAACACAAAATCAGGCCAGACCTCCGACATGGAGATCCGGCCTGATTGTCGTGATGTTTCGGCTGGCCGTGAGAATTCCAGCATGCGGCACAGCCGGTTGCGGGGGGCGCTTACACCTTGCGCCACTGCCAGCGTGGCCCACGCCACGCATCTGCCAGGATCAGGGCCGAAGCCTTGCCCGGGCACTGCTGCACCTTGGACTTGCCACCGGGACCGCCCATCTGAGCTTCGACTTCCCAGAGGTTTCCATCGGTGCGGACGTAGACGTCCCGGCGCGCGAGCCGGACGTCGCCATTCCACCAGTGATGCTCAACTCTCACAGGTTTACCCTAGGCCAGGGATCGACCAATTTGCTTGAACCCTTTTCGTGAAAGTTGCTCGACGGCCGGTCGGGACACATTGTCCGATCCGGTGGTTTTTGGCCCAGAAGCTTGCACCAACCGGCACATCTTTGGGCGGCGCACGCTTCGTTACCCTGTGTGATATCCGCTGGTAGCGGCCGAGCTGATCTTGCGTCGAAACGTGCCCGTTACGTTCCGGGCCTTGGCCAGCACTTTTGATCATGCGGGGCGGGCATCGGTGGCGGCGGAGCGTCGCTACGTTGCGTGACTAGAGGCGGAGGCTGAGCCAGAGCCCGGCAACCCCGACCGTCAGGCATGCTGGCACGGTTAAGACACCGATCCGGGTGAACTCTCCGACCCGCGGAGACTGTCCCGCACCGCGCAGGACCCGCCGCCAGAGCAGGGTGGCGAGCGATCCGGCGTACGTCACATTGGGTCCGATGTTGACCCCCAGCAGGACCGCCATGATCGGCCCCACCCGGTGGCTCACGAGCGGAAGCAGCATCAGCGTGGCGGGCACGTTGTTGACCAGATTGGCGAGCACCGCGGCCAGACCGGCCAGCAGGAGAAGCGCGACGAGTCCCTCGTGCCGGGGCACGAGGCGGGCGACGAGGACGCCGGCCTCGCTGCGCCCCACCGCGAGCACCACCACGCCCAGGCTCAGGACGAACAGGCAGAAGGGCAGGCTCAGCGCCGCCCACGTAGTACGGCCGCCACCGCGCTGTGCCAGCAGGAGCACCGCCGCACCGGCAGCCGCGGCCCACACCGGATGCAGCCCGAACGCCCCGGTCACCACGAAGCCGACAAGCGTCAGGCCGAGTGTCGCAAGCGCAAACCGCGGCGGCCGGGCCAGCGAGGGCGCGGGCGGCCTGGCGGGCGAACTCCCGGCAAGGTCACCGGCGAAGTAGCGCCGCAGGATCACGAACTCGACCACGACGACACCGGCCCAGGGCAGCGCCATCAGCGCGAGGAAGCGAAGGAAGCCGATCCCGCTCGCGGCGACCGCGAGCAGGTTGGTCAGGTTCGACACCGGCAACAGCAGGGACGCCGAGTTGGCCAGGTGGCCACACGCATAGACGTACGGGCGGGGCGTCAGCGACAGCGCGGCGGCCGTCGCGAGGACCACCGGGGTGAAGAGCACGACTGTGGCATCCAGGCTCAGCACCGCCGTGACCAGGGCGGCGATCGCGAAGACGAGAACCAGCAACCGCCGCGGGGCGCCGCGGCTGAGACGCCCGGCGACCGCTCCCGCGTACCGGAAAACGCCGGCTTGGTCGCAGAGGTGCGACAGCAGCAGCGCGGCGGCGAGGAAGGCCACGGTCGGGGCGAGGTCGCGCAGCTCGGTGAGCGCCTCGGGCCACGGGACCAACCCCAGCACCACGGCCAGCGCCGCGGCGGGCACCGCCACCACCGCTTCGCTGAGCCCCAGCGGCCGGGCCACGGCGAAGGCGAGCACCGCGACCAGCAGCACCACCGCCGACACCGTCGTGATCACGACGAAAATTGTGCGCCGCCCGGTCCTGATCCGCTCGGCGATGCGCTGTGGCTCCAGATCAATCCACTGGTCCGCCACCGGCCACTGGTCCGCCACCGGAAGTACTGGTATCCAGCAGGCCTGGACACACGGAGGCCCTTCGCAGTTGCGAAGGGCCTGAGGCCGGTTCGGAAGTCATCTTCCTGCGACGGGCAGCGTCAGCGAACGCTGCAAGTCACCGTGAGGCTCCGACTTGTCAGCCAGGATCGAGAACGGGGCCGGAATGTACCATAAGTACCCAACTCCGATCGCCTCCAAGGAGTACGCGAACGAGGTGATATCCAGGAGTGGATACAGTTCTTCTGTACGGCCGTGGCTAGTACTCCAGCCGGGGATGTTGACCTTGGCTGGTCGAGTGTCGGGTGGTGAGAAGACGAAGGCAGCCACCGTCGA
>NZ_BMMX01000085.1 GCF_014646155.1 Mangrovihabitans endophyticus | reverse complement strand
TACCCGTCGGCGGCCGACGTCAGGTCAGCGCCCAGGGTGGTCACTGCGGCGGAGAGCCGGTCCAGGTCCGCCGCCCACGTGTCGTTGGCTTGCTGCGAGACGGGCGACGCGGACCATCCCGAAGAGTCCACCACACCTAGTGCCCCTCGGGCCGCGTTCATCGCCTGCCGCAGGGCCTCGCCAGCCTCGCCAGCCTCAACCCCGACGTGCCGCAACGCCGGGACGTCGACCTCGAACCCGTCCACACGTACCTCCCCGACAAGTACGCCCCAACCGGACGTTAACAGCGCCAGGGATTGTCATGAGTCAATAAACTGCGTGCCAAAATTGAGGACTATTCATCTGCCGAAGGTGGCGTACTCGACGTGGTGCAGGACCACGATGGCCTGCACGATCGCGGTGGCCCGTCGCGGGCAGCAGCGCAGCTTGGTGAGCAGTCGCCAGGCATTGAGGACGGCGATGGCGCGTTCCCGATGGCCCGGATCCGGGCGTGAGCCTTGTTGACCCTCTTCTCCCGGCGCGACAGTCGTGGCCTGCGGCAGTGCCGTTTGAACGGTGTGCGCACGGTGCCGCCGGCGCCTTAGTAGCCGCGGCCGGCGAACACCAACACGTCCGCGCCGGTGAGCGTGTCAACCAGCTCGGGGGTGCGGGCGGGCGTCAGGTCGTGGGTGGCGCCGGGCAGCGCGGGTGAGGCCCAGACCAGCCGTCCGGCTGGGTCGGCGACGACTTGGACGTTGACGCCGTGCCGACGATGTTTTCCGGAGTAGTACGGCTTCTGATCAGCAACGCGGTCGATCGGCACCAGTGCGCCGTTCAGGATCGCGTACGCCAGCTCGCTGATCCGCATCATGGCGGCGCTCAGGTCGTCAGCGCCCGCGGCGAGCAGGTCGATGACCTCGCGGACGTAGCGCCAGGTGGTGGTGCCGACGCCGAACCCGGCGGCCAGCCGAGTGAACGGTCTCCATTACGCGGGTGCGCCAGGGCGAGCAGGGCCTGCCGGGCCGGGGTCAGGCGCCGCCAGTGGGAACGCTGCTGCAAGCGGCGGACGCGGATCAGGTCGGCGAGGTGGTTGAGGGTGCGGGTGGACAGCGAGATGCAGGACGGGTAAGACAGCAAGCGAGGCTCCCGGTGAGGGCATCTTTTTGGTCGATTGCTTGTCCTACCGGAAGCCTCACCCCACCCCGCACCCGGCCCCTATGCAGGCATCCCTACCAGCGCGAACCAGATGGAAAGCGCTCATGGCAACGATCTGATCGGCGAATTCACCGACGAGCAGGGTGGATCGGGCTGTCAGGTAGGTGGAATCGACGTCGAGGTCGCCTGCGTAGACGTCGAAGTCGAGGGGAACTCCGGCGGCGGCCAGCCCATAGGCGTTCAAGGCGATGACCTGTGCGTGGTCGGTGTGGCGATACTGCCGGATGACGAGGTCGTCGATCATGGTTGTGTTGGCTTATTCGGCAGGTTCGGCGCTGATGGCAAGGACGTCATGCAAGGCCCGGACCATCGGGGCGCCACGGCGGGCGGCCGGAATGGTGTGCGCGACGGCATGAGCTCGGCGCCAGACGATCGCGGGCCGATGCGCCGCGGGCAGGTGCAGGACGGTGGCTGCGTGGTCGGTTCCTCGAACGACGTAGCCGTCATGGACCTGCACAAGACCCACTCCGGTCGCGTTGGCTGCATCACCTACGAGGTGCCAGCGACGGCACCGTGGTGGATGCGGTCAACGGTTAGGCAGCTCGGACGTAGGTGGACCATCGGGTTGTCTGATCGCCACTGCGGTAGGTGTCCATACGTATTTGCCACTGTGGACGCAGCACTGGGCGGCTGCCGAGTACAGGTACCAGGCTGGTGACCAGTTTCAGTTCGCGCAGCCGTCGCAGGACCGGGAATCCGGCCCATCTGGTCACGTCGAACCCATAGGCGTTGGTGAGGCCGCTGTAGTCATCTGCGGGGTAGTCGAAGCGAAGCTTGCCGACGGCGAGTGGAACGAAGTCCCACTCCCGGGGTCCGTTGCAGCTAGAGTCGAAGTCGCATATGACCACCCCGGTCATCGCGTTGATCAGATTTCCCATGAACGCGTCACCGTGAATGGGCCCTGCTGGCAGCTCATATGCCAGGCTGGCAATCTGCTCTTCGAGACGGTCGCACTCGTCGCGTAGGTATGCGACATCATCGGCCTCGACCCCATTAGGTTCGGTCAGTCGGCTCCGGATTTCCGCCAGTGGAGACCATGACGGCAGTCCCTCTTCGGGTGGGTTGAGCTGATGCCACTGAAGTAGGATCCTCGCCAGATCGACACCCGTCGGCGGAGCAGGATTTTCGCCGCGGACCTCGTCCCACAGGGTCACGTGCAGGTTGTCGACGATCAGGGGCTGTTCGACGGGGAGGAGCCGGACTGCGGGTACGCCTCCCTGCTGGAGCCAACGAGCGACTTGTATGACCTTGTCGACTCGGGCGGTCATCGTCGCCGAGGCGGCGATGCGCGCGACGACGCGGGAGTGGGGTAAGGCGAAGACGGCGTTGTTGGTGAACTTGATCAATCGAGCGCCGGTAACGTCGATACCGGTCATCATCTGCACGCCGGCCAGCACGGCGTGCAGCCGCTCGTTGGTGATCCGCCCGATCGGCGATGAGGTCCCGCTCGTCATCCTCCTCGAAGAGTAACAATGCGGCAGGCCAGCTCCGTTGTGTCTTGGTCATGCGGATGCTCTCGGGCTGCTTTCAGCAAGGGGCCGAGCCGGTCGAGGGTCCTCACCGACCTGACTTGTCCAGCAAGCGTGACGGCGCGGTTGCCGTCCGCGGTCCCGCCGCGCAAGTCGCCAATATGAAGCTTCGTGGTGGCAAGCGCCGTGAGCTCGAAGATCGTGCTACGCACGGTCGCATCGTTGCGGGCCTGAACGCTGGCAGCCAGCCCGGCGACTGCTTTGCCGGCGTTCTCGTCACCGGGTAGCAGACTGTGAACCATCCCAGTGAGTGCAGACAGGTCAGCCGCCCCGAAGAACGCAACCCAGGCCGGAAGGCCGTCTTCCCCGCGGACGAATTCGTCCTCGGCTCGGCCGAGCGCGCTCAACGCTTGTCCGTCGTTGCCCATGATGGCGTGAGCCCATGCGAGGTTGGCGTGCAGCATCGCCACCGTCAGGGGATCATTGGCGTCTTGACCAGCAATCTGCCCAAGCTGAAAAAACCGCAGCGCCTGATTCATGGAGCCAAGGTGCAAGTGGACACGGCCCTGTCGGTAAAGGATATTTGCCGCCAGGGACCGATTCTTTGCCGCTTTGGTCTGCTCGAGCGCAAGGGAGAAATGTCGTCGGGCGTTGCGATGAAGGCCGACGTCGAAAGACGTCCATCCCGCGAGATTATGTAGGTCGGCAATGGCCAGGTGCAGCTGACGCCGGACATGTTCAGTGCAGACGCACTGCATCATGTTCCTGGCATGCGTGGTCTGTGCGATGACCGCCTCGCGGCATGCTCCCCCGCCGCGTTGATAGTCCACTGCCCTGAGGATTCGCGTCATATGCTCAATGCCCGCGACATCCGCAGGACCGATGCGCTCCGGGGTCGGCGTGCAGGGCTCAGCCAGTGGTTGCCACCATCGTTCGGTCTCCGGCATCGCGGTGCCCATCGTCACCTCAGCAGCATGCCGGAGCGCGGCGCGGATCTCCTCGGCTTCGTCGGTCTTGGCTGTCCACACGGTGAGTGCGTCCTCTACGGACGTTTGCTCATCACGGTGAGAATTGCCTAGCCCCATGTAACCGCGCGGAATCTGTAGGCCGTCGGCGATGCGCAATAGGACCGAATAGGCAAGGACCTCTCGCCCACCCATGATTTCGGAGATCTCTGACTGAGACTGCCGCGTAAGTTCACCGATACGACGTTGAGAGAAGCCGCAGCACTTCAGCTTGCGGAACAGGAAACTGATGTTGTGTTCGCGCAAAGCGCGGCGCATCTCCGGACTCTCCCACACCGTCGGCGATGGCGGGCCGCCGTCGGATCGGTTCGTGTTCACAAGGCCTCCGTACCGTCAGGACACACTGCCGAAACGGTAGCTGCTGGACGCCGCAAGTGGAACAGGCTATCGGCCAGGACGATCACTTGCGCCGATCAGGACGGATGATGATATTCGAATCGGCGTTGATGATCGTTTTGCAGGCTTCCCGACCCCCGACACATGTGGCACTTTCGTTCCATGCCGGCGGTGGTGTTCCATCCGCCAGCGAGAGAGCGAACTGGATTTTCGAGGACCAGTCGAAGCACCCAGCCCTGCGAGCGCCTTCGGCCTCGGCCGAGTGGCGGATAGCAGTGCGGGGCTTAGTTGAAAGGGATTCCCGGTGTCGTATCCGGTTGAGGAGTTGCAGCGGTTCGGTTATCGGCAGGAGTTGCGGCGTGCGTTGCGGTTTCGGGATTTGCTCGCGTACGGGTTGATCTTTATGGTGCCGATCGCGCCGATGGCGATCTTCGGGGCGGTGTTCTCCGCTTCTGGTGGCATGGTGGTGGGCGCGTACGTGGTTGGTGTGGTGGCGCTGGTGTTCACGGCGTTGTCGTATGCGCAGATGGTGAAGGCGTTTCCGTTGTCGGGGTCGGTGTACAACTATGTCGGTCGGGGGATCGGGGCGCCGGTGGGGTTTGTGGCCGGGTGGGCGATCATGCTCGACTACATTCTGGTGCCTTCGCTGCTGTACCTGGTCGCCGCGGTCGCGATGAACGCGACCCTGCCTGCGGTGCCGGTGTGGGTGTGGCTGGCCGGGTTCGTCGCGGTGAACACGGTGGTGAATTCGTGGGGGATTAAGGTGACGGCCCGGTTCACCTGGATCATGCTGGCCGGTGAATTGATCGTCCTGCTCGTGTTTCTGGGTTTCGGGGTGTGGGCGATCGTTTCCGGGGTGGGCCGGTGGACGTGGGCGCCGTTGTATGACCCGGACACGTTCGGCTGGTCGCTGCTGCTGGGGGCGACCTCGGTGGCGGTGCTGTCCTTCCTGGGCTTCGACGGCATCGCGATGCTGGCCGAGGAAGCGAGGGGCGGCTCGCGGGCGGTCGGCCGGGCGATGGCCGGGGCGTTGTTCGTCGCGGGGTTGTTGTTTATTGCGCAGACGTGGGTGGCGGCGATCCTGACTCCGGACCCGCAGGCGTTGATCGTCGGCGGGGATCCGGACGGGACGGCGTTCTACACCGCCGCGCAGGTGGCGGCCGGGCCGTGGTTGGCCACCGTCTGCGCGGTGGCGACCGCGGTCGCGTGGGGTTTGCCGGACTCGATGGTGGCGCAGGTCGCGATTTCCCGGCTGCTGTACGCGATGGCCCGCGACCGGCAGTTGCCGGCGTTTTTGGCGAAGGTGTCGCGTGAGCGCAACGTGCCCCGCAACGCGATTCTGCTGGTGGCCGTGGCGTCGCTCACGTTGGGGCTGTCGATGAGTGCGCGGGGTGATGGGATTGCCTTGCTGTCGAGTTTGATCAATTTCGGGGCGTTGACGGCGTTCCTGCTGCTGCACTTGTCCGTCATCGTCTACCACCTGATCCGGCGGCGCAGCCGCAACTTGGTCGCGCATCTGTTGATGCCTCTGGCCGGCGCGACGATCCTGGGGTTCGTGGTCTGGAACGCCAACGTCGCCGCGCAGCGGCTGGGGTTCGTGTGGATCGGTGTGGGCCTGCTGGTCCTGGCCGGCCTGTATCTGGCCGGGCGTCGCCCGGAGCTGTCCGGGTTCACTGCCGGGCAGCACTCGACAGCACGCGTACGCGAAGGAGTGTGACCACCCGTGAGACAGCACCACACGTACACCCCGGCCGTAAAGGATCTGGCGTACACGTTCGGCGGGGTGGCGCCGGTGGCGAGCCTGCACTCCGGCGACGTACTCACTGTGTTCACCGAGGACTGCTTCGGCGGCGCCGTCACCACCATCGATGACCTTCCCAGCCGGGTCTGCACCTTCCCGTACCTGAACCCGCTCACCGGCCCGTTCCTCGTCGAGGGCGCCGAACCCGGCGACACCCTCGCCATACATTTCCGGTCCATCGTCCCGGCCCGCGCGATTGGTGTTTCCAGCACGTTCCCGCATGCCGGGGCGCTCACCTCCACGACGCACACGGCGACCCTGCAACCGCCGCTGCAGGAACGGGTCTGGCTCTACGAGATCGACACCGACGCCGCAGTGGTCCGCTACCGCGCCCGCAACAGCGATTTTGTGGCGGACCTGCCGCTGGATGCGATGCACGGCACCGTCGGAGTCGCCCCGCCCGCCTTCCAGGCCCGTTCCAGCCTCACCAGCGACACCCACGGCGGGAACATGGACACCCCCGAACTCCGCGCCGGCACCACCGTCTACCTCGGGGTCAACGTGCACGGCGCGATGCTCAGCCTCGGCGACGGACACGCCCGCCAGGGCCCGGGAGAGGTCAGCGGCGTCGCGGTCGAGGTCGCCATGACAACCACCATCGCCCTCGAAGTGATCAAAAACGTGCCGACACGGTGGCCACGGATCGAATCCGACGACGCGGTCATGAGTGTGGGCTGCGCCCGTCCGCTGGAAGACGCGTTCCGGATCAGCCAACACGACCTGGTCACCTGGACCGCCGACCTGACCGGCCTCGACACCTTGGACGCCTACCAGTTGGTGGCCCAGGCGGGCACCGCGCTGGTGGGCAACGTGTGCGACCCGAACTACACCATGCTCGCCGCCCTGCCCAAACACCTGCTACCCGACCCCACCACCGTGTACGGCGGCGTGCACCAGCGGCTACGCCACGTCCCCGTACCCGCCCCGGTGGTGGGCTGACGATGGCGACCTACCGCACCGGGCCCGCGGCCGGGCCTGCACCCAGGCGCGAGGCCGGGCTGCCGTTACACGCCCAGTTGTACCTGATCGGCCACGACGACGACACCGGCCGGGCGCATCTTCGCGAACCCTGCCTCGCCGCCGGTCTGGCCGGGGCGCTGCTGCTGGAACTCGTCTTCGCGCGCCATGTGGTGATCGGCTGGGTGTGGGACGGCTTCCACCAGCGGTGGCAGCCGCGGCCCGGCTGCCTCGGCATCCTCCAGCCCGCCCCGGCGGGCAGCCCGCTGCTGGACGCCGCCCTGGCCACCACCCACCGTGTGATCCACGCCGACCCCGACGGTGGGCATCTACGCACCTGGGTACAGAGCTTCGCCGCCGCCGACTGCTACCCCCGCGTACGCGCGGCCATGATCACGGCCGGGCTGGTCCGCACCGTGCGGCGGCGCCGGTACGCCGGACTGATCACCACCGACACCCACCAGATCGTGGACACCGCCTACACCACCCGCGCCCGCACCTACGTGCGTGACGCGGTCGCCTGCCTGGAACCCGGCCCCTACCAGCCACCCACCCCACCCACCGACACCACCGTGGCCCTGTGCGGGCTGATCACCGCGCTCGGACTGACCGAATACCTGTACCGCAACCAAACCAACCGCGACCTCGACCGATGGCTGCGCCTGGTCGTCAACCGCCACCACCACCCCGCCATCACCACCATGATCCACACCGTCGACGCCGTCCGCGGCGACCTCGCCGTCGCCGCCATGGCCTAACCGGCCTGGCCGTACCCGGCTCCACCCGGCTCCCGGCCGTACCCGGGCCTTTGGTCTTTGCTCTCCCCCTCGTGGGGCCGGTCCATGCCACCCCGCTGGACCGGCCCCACCCCCACTCACGCTCATTTCCCTTGATAGATCAGGAAGGGAGGCTGGCCCGTGCAGCCCGACCCGCCACCTGTCATCGACGCCAGCCGGGCGCACCCGGCCCGCCGGTATGACTACTGGCTCGGCGGCAAAGACAACTTCGCCGCCGACCGCGCCAGCGGTGACGC
>NZ_BMMX01000084.1 GCF_014646155.1 Mangrovihabitans endophyticus | reverse complement strand
CCCCCGCCGGGGGGCACCCCGGCGGGGCGTCGATCTTGGACTTTGCGTGCCGGCTATGAGTGGCCGTGACCCGTTATGTCTGCCCGGAAAGTCCAAGATCGACGCGGCGGGACGGGCGGCGCGCGCCGATCTTGAACTTTGGGTGCCTGGTTCGCCCGTACTTATCCGTCATGCCGGACCGCAAACTCCAAGATCGACGACTCGGGGCGGGGCCCCGGGGGCGCGAGGCTCGGGGCGGGGCGCGGGGCGGGGCGCCGGGGCGGGGCGGGGCGGCGCGGGGCTCGATCCGCCTGGGGGAGCGGTGTCGGGTGATCTTGCCGCCGCGCCGGACGATCACCGCGTATCGGTGTGATCCGCTCGAATCGGGCGCGCTGATTCTAGGCTGGAGCGTGTGACCCCCCGGATTTCTCAGCTCCCGTTCCGTCTTGTTCCACCAGCGCCACATCCGCGGCCACGATCCGCCTGGCGAATCGCCGTGAGCACTGCCGTCGCACTCGCCGTTGTCGGGTCCGTCTCCGGGTGCGAACTCGTACCGCTCGAACCGTCGCCCTACGGATCGTCGGGAAGCATCCCCAGCGGCCACGCCGCGGATGCCGCCACCGCGCTTGATCACCTGGAAATCGCCAAGCCAGGGTCGATGAAGGGGTACAGCCGGGACAAATTCCCGCACTGGCGCAGCACCGGCGAGAACTGCGACGTACGCGACTCGGTGCTCAAACGGGACGGCAGCAAGGTGAAGGTCTCCGGCTGCAATGTCGTGGCCGGCACGTGGACGAGCGTCTACGACGGCAAGACCCTGCACTCGCCCGACGACGTGGACATCGATCACGTGGTGCCGCTCGCCGACGCCTGGCGTTCCGGCGCATCGTCGTGGAGCACCGACAAGCGTAGCGACTTCGCAAACGATCTCGACCGTCCGCAGCTCGTCGCCGTCTCGTCGAGTTCCAACCGCTCGAAGGGCGACCAGGATCCGTCGGAGTGGAAGCCCACCGAGAAGGACAACTGGTGTGAATATGCCCAGGACTGGATTACCGTCAAGGATTACTGGAAGCTGTCGGTGACGACGGCGGAGAAGTCCGCCCTCACCGACATGCTGGAGACCTGTTGACCGACGAATCCGCTCCCACCACGGACATCACCGCCGGTCCCGGCGGCGTGATGACCGACGACGTGGGGGTCATCACCGGCGACCTCACCGTGCGGACCGAGCTGACCGGCGACAAGGCGACCGTCCGGGTGCAATACAAGGACGCCGACGAGTGGTACACGGTGACCGGCGCGACGGCGACGCTGCACGACCCGGCCGACGTCGCGGCCGTGCACGCCGTCGCCGTCGGCATACTCAACCGCCCGGAGGGCTGACCCGGCCACACAGCGAGACCGCCCGGAGGGCTGACCCGGCCACACAGCGAGACCGCCCGGAGGGCTGACCCGGCCACACAGCGAGACCGCCCGGAGGGCGACCCTAGCCCAGGCGCTTGTCCGCGGAACGCCGGCCCTTGATCTCGTCGTCCCTGCCGACCGGGAAGTGGCACGCCGTCAGGTGCGAGTCCGGATCGCCGTCCTGCGGCACCAGTGGTGGCTCCTGCGTCGCGCAGATCTCCTGTGCCTTCCAGCACCGGGTGCGGAACCGGCAGCCGGACGGTGGGTTGATCGGGCTCGGCACGTCGCCGGTCAGCAGCACCCGTTCACGCTGTGCGCGGTCGCGACGCGCCGGGTCGGGCACCGGCACCGCGGACATCAGGGCCACCGTGTACGGGTGACGCGGGTCGGAATACAGCGTGTCCCGGTTCGCCACCTCGACGATCTTGCCGAGGTACATCACCGCCACCCGGTCCGAGATGTGCCGCACCACGGACAGGTCGTGCGCGATGAACACGTACGTCAGATCGAGCTCGTGCTGGAGATCGTCGAGAAGGTTGACCACCTGGGCCTGGATCGACACGTCCAGGGCGGACACCGGCTCGTCCGCGACGATGAGCTTGGGACGCAGGGCGAGCGTGCGCGCGATGCCGATGCGCTGGCGCTGACCGCCGGAGAACTCGTGCGGGTAGCGGTTGTAGTGCTCCGGGCTGAGCCCGACCAGCTTGAGCAGATCCTGCACGGCCCGTTTGACACCGTGCTCGGTCTTGACGTTCTGGATCCGCAGCGGCGCCCCGACGATGGTTCCCACGGTGTGCCGGGGGTTCAGCGACGAGAACGGGTCCTGGAAGATCATCTGCATGTCGCGGCGCAGCGGCCGCAGCCGGCCCTGGCGCAGGTGTGCGATGTTCCGACCGTCGAAGGTGATCGATCCGCCGGTGGGTTCGACCAGCCGGGTCAGCAGCCGGCCGGTGGTGGTCTTACCGCATCCCGACTCGCCGACCAGGCCCAGCGTCTCGCCCTTGTGGACGTCGAAGCTGATGCCGTCGACCGCGCGCACCGCGCCGGTCTGCCGCCGCAGGATGCCCTTCACGATCGGGAAATGCTTTTGCAGGTCGCGGACGGACAGCAGCGCCTCGCGTGGCCTGGTCTCGGTGGCCGCCTGCGCGGAACCGTGGTGCTCGTCCATCAGGCCTCCAGCTCCGGCTTGACTTCGTCGGTCCAGATCCGCCGGCGCTCCTGCGCCGGCAGGTGGCAGCGGACCAGGTGGCGGCCACCCGCCGCGGGCACCAGCTCCGGGGTCAGCGTGGTGGCCAAGCCGCCGGTACGCGGCTCATAGGCGCAACGCGGGTGGAACGCGCAGCCCGACGGCAGATTGATCATGGACGGCGGCAGCCCGGGGATCGGGGACAGCCGGTCCAGGTTCGGCCGGTCCATGCGCGGCATCGAGCCGAGCAGTCCCCACGTGTACGGGTGTTCCGGCTGCTCGAAGATGGTGGTCGCGGGACCGTACTCGACGCATTTCCCGCCGTACATGACCAGCACGTCGTCGGACAGCTCGGCCACCACGCCCAGGTCATGCGTGATGATGATGAGCGCCGAGTCGAACTCCTCCTGCAGGCTGTGCATGAGATCGAGGATCTGCGCCTGCACGGTGACGTCGAGCGCGGTGGTGGGCTCGTCGGCGATCAGCAGCTCCGGGTCGTTCACCAGCGCCATGGCGATCATCGCGCGCTGTCGCATGCCGCCGGAGAACTGGTGTGGGTAGTCGTCCACCCGGCGATCCGGCTGCGGGATGCCCACCCGGCCCAGCATGTCAATCGCGTGCTTGCGGGCGACCTGCTTGGACACCCGGTTGTGCACCCGGTACGCCTCCACGATCTGCGCGCCGACCGTGTAGTACGGGTGCATCGAGGACAGCGGATCCTGGAAGATCATCGCCATCTTGTTGCCGCGCAGCCCGCGCACCGTGTCCGGCGAGGCGCCGACCAGTTCCTGGCCGTCCAGCCAGATCTCGCCGGACACCTCGGCGTTGCGCCGGTTGTGCAGGCCCAGGATGCCCAGGCTGGTCACCGACTTGCCGGATCCGGACTCACCGACGATGCCCAGCGTCTTGCCGCGTTCCAGGGTGAACGTCAAGCCGTCGACGCTGCGCACCAAGCCGTCGTCGGTGGGGAACGAGATCCGCAGGTCACGGACCTCGAGGAAGGCGTCGGAGGCCATCAGCCCAGCCTCACTCTCGGGTCGACGACGGCGTACAGGAGGTCCACGATCAGGTTGGCGATGATCACGAAGAACGCGGCCATCAAGGTCACGCCGAGCACCTTCGGCAGGTCGTTGTTGGTGATCGCGTCGATGGCGTACTTGCCCAGGCCGGGCAGGGAGAAGACGGTCTCGGTGAGCACCGCGCCGCCGAGCAGCAGGCCCACGTCGAGGCCGAAGATGGTCAGGATCGGGGTGAGCGCGGCCCGCAGGCCGTGCCGGGTGGTGACGGCACGCTCCGGCAGACCCTTGGCCCGAGCGGTACGGATGTAGTCCTCACCCATGGTTTCCAGCATGCCGGCACGGGTGAGCCGGGCGTACTGGGCGGAGAACTGCAAGGCCAGCACGATCCACGGCAGCAGCAGGCTGTAGAACCAGTCCGCCGGGTTCTGGGTGAACGGCGTGTAGCTGCCGCCGACCGCCGTCCATTTCAAGGTGTAGCTGAACACCAGCAGACCGATCATCCCGGTGAAGAAGATCGGCAGGGACACGCCAGCCAGCGAGAAGCCCATCGCCGTACGGTCCAGCAGCGAACCGCGGCGCAGCGCTGAGACGGCGCCGATGGAGACGCCGAAGACCGCCCACAGGATCGACGCGCCGACCGCCAGCGACAGCGTCACCGGCAGCCGGTCGACCAGGTCCGGCCAGACCGGCTCCCGGGTGATGAAGGAGTAGCCGAAGCACGGTGCCGGGCAGTGGTCCACGGAGGCGCCCAGGTTGTAGTCGGCACCCACGAAGATTCCCTTGATCCACCGGCCGTACTGCACCCAGATGGGGTCGTAGAAGCCCAGCTTGTGGGCGATCAGGCTGACCGTCTCCGGGGTGGCGGCGCGGCCCACGTAACGGGTCGCGAGCGTCTCCGGCGTGGCGCCGGCGAGCCGCGGCACCAGATAGAAGATCGCGAAGGTGACGGCGCTGACGATGAAGAGCAGCACGACGGCCGCGAACAGGCGCCTGATGATGTAAGTGATCACTTCTGCCCGGCTCCGGCGGCCGACCCGTCGCCGGGCCGGCCGCCTGCTGCCTTCACCTACCTAACCGAAGGGGTGTCGAGAGGGGGAGCGGTTGCTTACGCGACGCCGAGGGACAGGTAGTCGTACATGCCGTACGCCTCACTGATGAAGACGTTCGTCAGGTTCTTCGGGCGGATCATCAGGCTCTTGGCGTCGATGCCCGGCATGATCACCGCCTCCTCCATGACCCGCTTGTCGATCGCGCCCCACATCGCGTTGCGCTTGTCCGCGTCCGTCTCGACGATCGCCTGGTCCAGCATCGTGTCCACCTCGGGGATCCGGACGCTGGTGTTCGACGAGCCACCGGTCTCCCGGATGACCCGGCTGTCCACCATCTGCGAGAGGAAGCCGAAGCCGTCGTTCCAGTCCGCGCCCCAGCCGTTGGTCAGCAGGCCCAACTTGTTCTTCACCACGAACGGCGGGTTGCCGGCGTACGCGGAGAAGTAGTCACCCTGCGGGTACGGCTTGAGGGTCAGCTTGATGCCCACGCGAGCCAGCGACTGCTGCAGCGCCTCGGCGGTGGCCTTCTCCTTCGGCCGCTCGGCCCGGTACGCCATGTTCGTCGCGAAGCCGTTCGGCTGGCCGCACTTGGTCAGCGCTTCCTTGGCCTTGGCCAGGTCGCCCTTGTTGTCCGGACCGGCCGGGTACAGGTCGAACTTCTGGTAGCCGGGGATCGCCGGCGGCAGGAGCGTGGTGGCGATGTCACCACCGGCAAGCGGGCCGCCGTACGCGGTCTGGTAACCGGTGCGGTCCTCGGCGTACAGGACGGCCTTGCGGCACTCGATGTTGTCCAGCGGTGCGACCGTCGGGTTGATCGAGGTGTACCAGAGCCGGGCCAGCACCGGGTTGTCGGTCTGCGCCTTCAGCGCCGGGTCGCCCACCACGCGGCCGAGCGCGGCCGGCTGCACGCCGGTGCCCACCACGTCCACGTCCAGGTCACCGGAGATCAGCCGGTTGTCGATGTCGTCCGCGTTGACGTTCAGCGCCACCTCGTACCGGTCCGGGAGGGCCTTGCGGTTCGGGTCGGTCGAGGCGTCCCAGTTCGGGTTCCGCTTCAGCGAGAAGTTCTTGCCCAGGTTGTTCTGGTCGAACATGTACGGGCCGGAGCTGATCACGTGCTCTTTGTACTTCGCGCCGGTGTCCTTGGCCTCCGGCACCGGAACCGTCTGCGACAACTGCGCCATGTAGTCGAAACCACCGAAGGCCTGCTTCAGGTGGAACACGATGGTGTAGTCGTCCGGCGTGCTGATCGCCTGGTCGGTGTTCATGCCCTTGGACTTGTACGGGCCCTTGTAGCCGTCCGGCAGGTTGAGGAACGCCTCGAAGTACGCCGGCCCGTTCGGGAAGGTCTCCTTGTCCGTGGAGCGCAGCACCGCGTACTTGACGTCGGCGGCCTTGACCTCCGTGCCGTCCTCGTACTTCACGCCCTTACGGATCTTGTACGTCCAGGTCTTGCCGCCGTCCGAGGGCGTGCCCAGGCTCTCCGCCAGGTCCGGCACCAACTCGTTGCTGCCCTTGCCCGGGGCCGGCTTGAACATGACCAGGCTGCGGCCGTACAGGCGGAGGAAGTCCCACGAGTAGCCGTAGTACGTCTCACCCGGGTCCAGCGTGTCCCAGTCGCCGGCGTTGGCCATCCGGATGGTGCCGCCCTTCTTGTCGGAAGGGTTGAACACCTTGGTCAGCGCGGCGTTGAATTCGGCCTTGGTGGTCGTCTCGTTGCCATTGGAATCATCATTGCCGCCGCACGCGGCGGTGAGGGCGAGCGCCAGCACGGCCGTACCGGCCACCAGCACCCTTGACTTGCGGATCACTTGCAGCAACCTCCCTGGTGGACACGGTCCGGCGCGGACCGTGCGGCTGGAACGTAGGTCTCGCGGCGCATGTCAGCGACGGCCCTTGGGGTCGAGGGCGTCACGCAACCCGTCGCCGAACAGGTTGAAGGCCAGGACCGTGATGAAGATGGCCATGCCGGGGAAGAACATGAAGTGCCACACGGTGTAGAAGCGCGCCGCCTCCGAGAGCATCCCACCCCAGCTCGCGGTGGGCGGCCGGATGCCGACGCCGAGGAACGACAGCGACGCCTCGAACAGGATGTTCGTCGGGATCAGCAGGGTCGCGTAGATCAGGATCGGCGCTACCAGGTTCGGCAGCAGTTCCTTGAAGATGATGTACGGGCTGCGCGCGCCCAGGCTGCGCGCGGCGTCCACGAATTCGCGTTCCCGCAGCGACAACGTCTGCCCGCGGACGATGCGACCGATGTACGGCCAACTGACCACGCCGATGATGAACACCAGCAGGGCGATCCGCAGGCCGTTGCCGGACAGGCCGAACGCCGCGTCTGGCACCACACCGGCCAGCGCGATCGCGAAGACCAGCAGCGGGAACGCCAGGAAGACGTCCATCGTCCGGCTGATCAGGGCATCCACCCAACCGCCGAAGAAGCCCGCGACCACGCCGAGTGTGGCGCCGATGACCACCGACAGCATGGTGGCCAGGAAGGCGATGAGCAGGGAGATCCGGGATCCGTAGACGACCCGGGCGAAGATGTCCCGTCCGTTCAGCGGTTCGACGCCGAACAGATGGTCGCCGCTCATGCCGGTGCCGCCCTTGGGCAGCAGGGTGTTGACGTCGATCAGATCCTGGTGAAAATCGTTCGGCGAATTGCCGGTGATCTTCGTGATGAGCGGCGCGAAGATCGCGACGAGGATGAGGAAGACGACCACGCCACCGCCGGCCATGGCGACCTTGTCGCGTTTGAGCCGAGTCCAGGCGATGCGGCCGAGGGAACGCCCCTCGATCGTCTTACCACCCTGGGGCGTCCCGGGCTCGGGTGACTCCGGCCCCTGATCGGTGACCGCCGTGCCGGGTCCAACGACCATGAGAAGCCCGGTCCTCTCCCCCGGCGACCCGTCGCGGCACCGAGAGCGACCGGAGGCGCGGTCGCCCGCCGGATCGGACCGGCCCCGTGACGCGGGCAACCGATCGGTTGTCGCGTACGTGGACTGGTGCGGCCCCGGTCGGCGATGGTGGTCGCGTCTCAGGCACCCTGCACCGCGGACGGGAGTGCCGCCGCTGTGAGAGGAACGCTCACCTAATCCCGACCTCTGGTCAAGGCCCAAGCCATGCTGTGACCAACTTCAGGCCGCTCCGTGATTACAGCGTGATACGGAACGCCTTGTGCCCCACATCTACGCAACGTATAAAGCACCCCCGCCCCGCCCCGCCCGCCCCGCCCCGCCCGCCCCGCCCCGCCCGCCCCGCCCCGCCCGCCTCGCCCGCCCG
>NZ_BMMX01000083.1:2126-8701 GCF_014646155.1 Mangrovihabitans endophyticus | reverse complement strand
CCAGACGACACACCAAAACAATTGGCACTGGCTAAACAAAACACCCTGTTGAGTTCTCAAAGAACAACCACACACCAACTGAAGCCTCCTGAGAGGCCCTCGCTGGGGCAACTGCTCGCAAACCTGGTCGACTTCGCCATCGCAAGACACAAGTCTTGCCAAGGTCGATAACGACCCTGATGGCATCGCCCAAGTGGTCCACATGAGGACATCCCCGGCAATCCGGTGGTGACACTCAGTGGTTGGCATCGCAGACCGGCCGCTTTCGCTTAACGATCAGATCGCCCGGTTCCTGCTGGCCCGCAAACCATACCCGGTCGACTTCGCTGGCGCAAATCCGGTCTCCCGAATCGCCCGGCATCGCCCGGCACCTCAAACAGAATAACTCCTGTCTGTGGCTGCCCGCTGGTCCACCGTCCGCAACGTCACTTTCGTGGCGTTCCGTCCGGGTTCCCCTCGGGCAGAAAAGAAGTTACGCGACCGCCCGGCCGCAATGCAAATCGGGGTCCCCCGCGTGGCCCACGTCTCGGGGGAGGGTCCGCGGGGACGGTCCGTGAAACAGTGACCGCATGGGTTCTCCCGACTCGTCGACGACCGATCCGGTCTTCGGCGTACTCCTGCCCCTGTGGCAGGTCGTCATCGGTGTGCTCGTGCTCGCCGCCATCGCCGTGTCGATACGGCGGATCCTCATGCGCGGTCCCACCCGGATGGGCGGAGCCATGCTGCTCATCGCGGGCTGCGTGGTGGGCCTCGCCGTCGTCAGCTACCTCGTCCAGCAGTTCTGACAGGGCCGGCGGCGCAGGCGGGCGGTCAGAGGCGCCGATTCGCGACGCTCGGCAGCTCGGCACGGACACTCTCCAACCGCGCCAGGTCGAGATCGGCGGTGACCACCGTCTCCACGTCCGGCGCCTGCGCCAGCACCGTCCCCCACGGATCAACGATCATGCTGCGGCCAAAACACGTACGTCCCGGCTCGTGGTCGCCGATCTGCGCCGCGGCAAGCACGTAACACTGATTTTCGATCGCGCGGGCGCGCAACAGGATCTCCCAGTGGTCGCGCCCGGTATGCAGCATGAACGCCGCCGGCACCACCAGTATGCGTGCCTCACCCTGGACGGTGAGACGCCGGTAGAGCTCGGGAAAACGCAGGTCGTAACAGATGGACAGCCCGGTGCGTACGCCGTTGATCTCCGTCGCCACCGGCTCGCTCCCCGGTGCCACACCCCGCGATTCCCGGTACGACACGCGGCCCGGTATCTCCACGTCGTACAGATGAATCTTCCGGTAGACGGCCGCCAACCGGCCGGACGGGTCGAACACCAACGACGTGTTGAATGTCCGGCGCTCATCCGGACCCGCCTCGTGAAACGACCCGGTGTGTACCCAGAGGCCGAGTTCGCGAGCGGCGGTGGCGAAGAACGCGGCGAAATCCCCGTCCAGAGACTCCGGCTTGGGCGCGCGCTCCGCCGGTCCGAGATAGTCGACGTATTCCGGCAACATCGCGAACTCGGCGCCGGCCGCCGCTGCACGATCGAGCAGATCCCGCGCCACGGCCAGGTTGTGGTCCCGGTCGTCACGGGCGTTGAGTTGGCACACGGAGACGCGCATGGATACCAGACTACGGCCGGATCAGCCCGTACGGCGTACGCCGCGAAGAGCGGCCCGGGAACGTCCGCGAGGGACCGGTCAGGCGGACTTTTCCTCGCGCCCGCGCCGGGCCCGGCGGCCGACGAATTCGCGGGGCACGATGGTGGGCAGCACGTTCTCCTTGACGACCTCGCGCGTGATGACCACGCGGGCCGCGTCGGGGTTGCTCGGCACCTCGTACATGGTGGAGAGCAGCACCTCTTCGATGATCGCCCGCAGGCCGCGAGCGCCCGTCCCACGCAGCATGGCTTGATCGGCGATCGCTTCCAGCGCGCCCAGATCGAACTCCAGCTCCACGCCATCCAGCTCGAACAGGCGCTGGTATTGCTTCACATAGGCGTTGCGCGGCTCGGTGAGGATCTTGATGAGTGCCTCGCGGTCCAGGTTGCGCACCGTGGTGATGACCGGCAGCCGACCGATGAACTCGGGGATGAGCCCGAATTTCAGCATGTCCTCCGGCATGACCTTGCTGAAGATGTCGTCGGTGTTGCGCTCCGAGATCGAGCGCAGGTGCGCGCCGAAGCCGACGCCGCTCTGCCCCACCCGGGACTCGATGATGCGGTCCAAGCCGGCGAACGCCCCACCCACGATGAACAGCACATTGGTGGTGTCGATCTGGATGAACTCCTGGTGCGGGTGCTTGCGACCGCCCTGCGGCGGAACGTTCGCGACCGTGCCTTCCAGGATCTTGAGGAGCGCCTGCTGCACGCCCTCGCCGGACACGTCGCGAGTGATCGACGGGTTCTCACTCTTGCGAGCGATCTTGTCGACCTCGTCGATGTAGATGATGCCCTGCTCAGCCCGCTTCACGTCATAGTCGGCGGCCTGAATGAGCTTGAGGAGGATGTTCTCCACGTCCTCGCCCACGTAGCCGGCCTCGGTCAGCGCGGTGGCGTCGGCGATCGCGAAGGGCACGTTGAGCATCCGCGCGAGCGTCTGCGCCAGGTGTGTCTTCCCGCAGCCGGTGGGGCCGATGAGCATGATGTTGGACTTGGCCACCTCCACCTCGCTGCCCGCGCCGGGCGCGCCGGTGGATTCGGCCTGGATGCGCTTGTAGTGGTTGTAGACGGCGACCGACAGGGCCTTCTTCGCCTGTTCCTGACCCACCACGTAGTTGTCCAGGAACTGGCAGATCTCCATCGGCTTGGGAAGCTCTTCCCACTTCACCTCGCCGGTCTCGGCCAGCTCCTCTTCAATGATCTCGTTGCAGAGGTCGATGCACTCGTCGCAGATGTAGACCCCGGGGCCAGCGATGAGCTTCTTGACCTGCTTCTGAGACTTCCCACAGAAGGAGCACTTCAGTAGGTCGCCACCGTCGCCGATCCGTGCCACCTACGTTCTCCCTGCGCTCATCGGCCGTTCGATCCGGCCACGACCTGAGGATGACCTGCCACGCCGCCGAACCATGGCAGTGAACAGCACATCGTCTACTGACTCGCGTAACTGAGATTGCACGGACGACGTTACCCGCTGAAGGGCTGTTCTCCGACCCCCAAAACGGGCGTGTCAGGGGTCAGTCAGTCTAGCGTTGGCCGACCGACCCCCGACACCGACCCGATCAGCTACCGGCGCCCACCGTCTGAAGGCTCTTCTTCCGACTGACCAGAACGTTGTCGACCAGGCCGTACTCCTTGGTCTCCTCCGCCGTCATGATCTTGTCGCGGTCGATGTCCTTGCGGACCTTCTCCACCGGCTGATTGGAGTGCTTGGCAAGCATCTCCTCCAACTGCGTCCGCATGCGCATGATCTCCCGAGCCTGGATCTCGATGTCCGAGCCCTGGCCGTACCCACCCTCGGTGGCCGGCTGGTGGATGATGATCCGCGAGTGCGGCAGCGCCATCCGCTTGCCAGGGGTGCCCGCGGCGAGCAACACGGCAGCCGCGCTGGCCGCCTGGCCCAGACACACCGTGACGATGTCCGGGCGGACGTACTGCATGGTGTCGTAGATCGCCGTCATGGCGGTGAACGACCCACCCGGCGAATTGATGTACATGGTGATGTCGCGGTCCGGGTCGGCGCTCTCCAGCGTCAGCAACTGGGCCATCACATCGTTCGCGGAGGCGTCATCAACCTGGACCCCGAGGAAGATGATGCGGTCCTCGAACATCTTGTTGTACGGGTTCGACTCCTTGACCCCGTACGACGTGCGCTCGACGAACGAGGGCAGCACGTAGCGGTTGTGCACCGGAGCGAACCCTGCAGGCGTGGTCAGATCGGTCATGGTTCAGCTCCTCAGTTCAGCGTCCCGGCGCCCTCGGAAACCTGCGAGGCTCCCGTGATCACCTTGTCGATAAACCCGTAGTCCTTGGCCTCTTGCGCGGTGAACCAGCGGTCGCGGTCCGAGTCGGCCTCGATCTGCGCCTGGGGCTGGCCGGTGTGGTGAGCCACACGCTCCTGGAACATGCGCTTGGTGTACAGCATCTGCTCGGCCTGGATGGCGATGTCGGCGGCGGTGCCGCCCATGCCACCCGACGGCTGGTGCATCATGATCCGCGCGTGCGGCAACGCGAAACGCTTGCCCGCGGTGCCCGCGCAGAGCAACAACTGCCCCATCGACGCGGCCATGCCCATGGCCACGGTCTGAACGTCGTTGTCGATGAACTGCATCGTGTCGTAGATCGCCATGCCCGAGTAGACCGAACCGCCGGGCGAGTTGATCCACAGGTTGATGTCGCGCTCCGGGTCCTCCGCGGACAGCAGCAGGAGCTGCGCGCAGATGCGGTTGGCCACCTGGTCGGTCACCTCGCTGCCGAGGAAAACGATCCGTTCGCGCAGCAGCCGGTTATACACCGAGTCGTCGAGGTTGCCACTGAGGGAATCGCCCCGCAGCGCGGGGCTTCCAGAGATGTGCAGGTCGGTCATGGCAGCCCTTCGCAGCGTGAGACGTGCCGTTCGAGAATGCGCCCGGCAGGTTGTGCGTCGTACGACCAACCTAACCGCTCATATGCGCATCAGCCTCCCGCTTGGGGAGGTGTTCGCTGACAGCGCAGGGGCCGGCTCCGAGACGCCCCGGAGCCGGCCCCCGCCGCGTCGAAAAGCTCAGTGATCGTGCCCGGCGTGCTCCTCCGCGTTCGCCTCACGCAGATCGTCCAGCGTGAGGGTGTTGCCGGCGTCGTCGGTCATGGTGACCTTCTCCATCACCGAGGCGAGCGCCTTGCCGCGGCGGACGTCCCCGAAGACCGCCGCCGCCGCGCCGGAGCGCACGAGCTGGTCGTAGTACTGCTGCGGCGGCATCTGCGCGCGCTGCGCGCGGTGCACGATCTCGTGGCCGAACTCGTCGTCGGAGACCTGAATGTCCTCGGCGTCCGCCACGGTGTCGAGCAGGAGCTGGATCCGTACGCCCTCCTCGGCGGCGTCGGTCAGCTCCTGGTCGATCTGCTCTTCGGTCTTCTCCTCCGAGCTGAGGTAGTCCTCCAAGCTGGCGCCGATGCGCTCTAGCTGGTCGGTCATCGCCTGCTTACGGCCCTCGACCTCGTCCTTCACGATGCCCTCGGGCGCCGGGATCTCGGCCGCCTCGACGAGCTGCTTGAGCGCTTCGTCCCGGGCCGCGTAGATCTGCTCGACCTTCTTGGCCCGCTCCAGCCGCTGACGGGTGTCGCCGCGCAGCTCCTCCAGGGTGTCGAACTCGCTCGCCATCTGGGCGAACTCGTCATCCACCTCCGGAAGCTGCTTGTCCTTGACGGTCCGGACGGTCACCGCCACGTCAGCGTCACGCCCGGCGAAGTCGCCCCCGACCAACTGGGTGGTGAAGGTCGTCTCGTCGCCGGCGGACATGCCGACCAGCGCCTCGTCCAGGCCCGGCAGCAACTGCTTGCTGCCGACCTCGTGGGAGATGTTGGTAGCCGAGCCGCCCGGCACCTCCTCGCCGTCGACGGTGGCGTTCAGGTCGAGCTGCACGTAGTCACCCTCGGCCGCGGCCCGCTCCACCGTCTTCAACGTGGCGAAACGCTCCCGCAGGCCGTTGACCTGCTCGTCGATCTCCTCGTCGCCGATCTGCACCGCCGGAACGGTGACCGCGATCGTGGACAGGTCCGGGACGGTGATCTCCGGCCGCACGTCGACCTCGGCGGTGAACTTCAGCGGCTCACCGTCGGTGAAATCGGTGATCTCCACCTCGGGACGGCCCAGCGTCTTCACCTCGTGCTCCTGCACGGCGGCCAGAATCTGCTGCGGGATCGCCTCCTGGACGGCCTCGTTCAGCACGGCGCCACGGCCGACGCGCTGGTCGATCACGGCGGACGGGACCTTGCCGCGACGGAAGCCGGGGATCTGCACCTGGGCGCCGATCTCCCGGTACGCCTTCTGCAGACTCGGCTTCAGCTCGTCGAACGGCACCTCGATGGCGAGCCGCACCCGGGTCGGGCTCAAGGTCTCGACGGTGCTCTTCACAGGCGTACTCCTCGTAACTTCCGTATTAGGTGGCAGTCGGGGTGGCGGGATTTGAACCCACGGCCCCTCGCTCCCAAAGCGAGTGCGCTACCAAACTGCGCCACACCCCGCAGGCCGCACACGGCGGCCGACGGCAAGTGTATGCGGTCGGCGGTGAAGGGCGCGCCGCGGAGTCACCCCTGGGCGATCCGGTTCGCGCTGACGCCGGTTGATTCAGTACGATGTTGGCGCGGCCGGAGAAGGTGACCGGGCGCACGCGGGCGTAGCTCAATGGTAGAGCCTCAGTCTTCCAAACTGATTACGCGAGTTCGATTCTCGTCGCCCGCTCTCCTTTGGGTGGAGTGTGTCAGCGGAACGCGCTGACCTGGGCGGATCGCCATTCCAGCCCCGGGGCCGAGCCCCGGAACACCCCACGTTCCGGTGGGGCGCCCCGCCCCGGCAGCTTGCGCGCCGTACCGACCCCGGAACACCCCACGTTCCGGTGGGGCGCCCCGCCCCGGCAGCTTGCGCGCCGTACCGACCCCGGAACACCCCACGTT
>NZ_BMMX01000083.1:0-2029 GCF_014646155.1 Mangrovihabitans endophyticus | reverse complement strand
GTTCCGGTGGGGGACCACCCCGGAACCTCACGCACCCGTTCTCGGAGCACCCCACGCTTGGTGGACGCCCAGGCGAGGCTGTTGATCTTCATGGCCATTCGCGGGCTGCTCGGCCGAGTCGGAACTCATCTTTTGACTGCTCGGCTCGGCCTCAGCATGGTTTCTTCTTGGGTGGCTTCTCGATCGTCTTGTTGGTGCCTTTCTTACCGTCCGCCATCTAGGGCGGTCACTTTGCGTTACGTTTGGCTGCGCGGCGGTCCATGGCGCTCGCGACCTCGCGGTCCTGCAGCAGCAACGAGGAGGGCGCGCCAGCACCGTCCTCGCTCTAGCCGGTCCGGTTGATCAGGCGTCGCTGTTGCGGGCGATGGTCGCCTTGCCGGCCAGCATCGCGGCGTCCAAGATGATCGAGTCGAGAGCCCCGTGCAGGATCTCCGCCTCGTTGATCGTGAGTCGTGCCGAGCAGACCCGGTCGCCAACCGTGGCGGTCAGCTCCACCATCGGAAGCTGCGCCGGAACATCCGGATTGTGCATGACCACAGCAGTCACCGTGCCCCGTGTGTCGCTGCTGCTGGGCGCACCAGTGTTCTCACCTACCGTGACCTGAACAGTCATGACCAAACTCCCTTCACGAAATTCGGATAGGACCCCCGCGAACGACAGGCATCGCAAAGAGGGCACCGAATCCGCACCGCCACGACAGCGGCCGAGATGACTGGCAAACCCGCGATGACATCGCCGTACCAGCGATCCTGGGCGTCCGGCGGCGGGTAACCCATCACCGGTGGTAGTCCATCAAGGAATGACTTCTATCCGGTCGCCGGATAGCATTCGCCAACGCCGCAGTGAACGGGCCGAGCAGGCCCGCACCGCGCAGTACGCCGACGTCGACGCCGTCTACCCCAGCCGGTCCGCGTTCACCTCCACCATGCCCCCACACGCCTTGTTCGACGGCGCCACCGACATCCGCGCCGCCGGGCTGTCCCTCAACCTCATCTGCCAGCAATACGCCGACACCCAACTCGCCCACCTCGTCGAGAACGGCGCCCGGCTGCGGCTGCTGTTCCTCGACCCCGCCGGCCGCGCCATCCGGCAACGCGAAGACGAAGAAGGCCACACCGCCGGCCACCTCGGGAACGGTGGACAGCCCCGATGACCAACCCCGCCGACCTGCTGCCCATCGCCCACCACGCCGTCGACCTGGCCACACAGATCATGCGCACCCGGCAACCCGGCGCCCTCACCGCCAAAGGCGACCGGGACATGGCCTCCGACGTCGACTACGCCATCGAAGAACACCTCCGCGCGTTCCTCGCCGAGAAAACCCCCGACATCGGCTTCCTCGGCGAAGAAAACGGCACCAGCGGCAACACCAGCAGACTCACCTGGGCACTGGACCCCGTCGACGGCACCGTCAACTTCATCCACGGCTCACCCCTATGCGCCATCTCCCTCGGCCTGATCGCCAGCGACCGCCCCGTCCTGGGCGTCATCGGACTGCCTTTTCTCGGCGGCCGGTACAGCGCCGCCGAAGGCCACGGCGCCCACCTCGACAGCCAGCCCCTGCACGTCAGCACCACCAGCGACCTGGCCGAAGCCGTCGTCGCCATCGGGGACTACGCCGTCGGCGAGAACGCCGCCGAGAAAAACCACCACCGATTCACCATGACGCAACGACTCGCCGCCACCGTGCAACGCATCCGCATGCACGGCTCCGCCGCCATCGACCTCGCCTGGCTCGCCGCCGGCAAAATCGACGCCATCGCCATGCTCACCAACAAACCCTGGGACACCGCAGCAGGCGTCATCATCGCCCGCGAAGCCGGCGCCCACATCACCGACCACCACGGAACACCCCACACCCTCCACGCTCCCACCACCATCGCCACCAACCCCACCCTCATGCCACACCTCCTCAAACTCATCACCACAACCCCACCCAGCAACACAGAGCACTAACCCGGGTGATTCACGGTGATCATCAACTGGTGGGTCCGACCGGCGTGTAAATAGACGGAAGTGCCTCTCCGGC
>NZ_BMMX01000082.1 GCF_014646155.1 Mangrovihabitans endophyticus | reverse complement strand
CGGCGCGGGGGCGCGCGGGGCGGGCAGCGAGCGGGGGCGCCGGGAGGGGCGGGGTGCCAGCGCGGCGCGGGGACGACGGGCGCGGGGACGACGGGCGCGGGGGCGGGGAGCCGCCTGTACACCGGACGGCGAGGGCCGGGCGGCGTGCACGACGCCGGGCGTCAAGAAGACTTCTGTGGCACATCAGGCCAGCATTGGCACACACGTACGACTCTGGCGTAGGGTGGCGGCGTGACTAGCAGCTACCAACCGTCGATGCTGGACATGGCAGCAGGGCCGGTCGCCTCTGTCCCTGCGCTGAGCGGCGCGCCGACCCGGCACCGGTTGAGCGGCGGCGCCTGGGTGGATGTCCTTCCGGGGTGGGTGCACGGCTCCGACGCCGTGTTCGAGACGCTGCTCGACACGGTCGACTGGCGGGCCGAGCGCCGCCGGATGTATGACGACGTGGTCGCCGTGCCCCGGCTGCTGCGATGGTACGGGCGGGGCGAGGCCCTGCCGCATCCGGCGCTGGCCGCCGCCCGGGACGAGCTGAACCGGCATTATCGCGCGGAGCTGGGTGAGGAGTTCGTGACCGCGGGGATGTGCCTCTACCGCGACGGCCGGGACAGCGTCGCGTGGCACGGCGACACACTCGGGCGTTCGGCCCGCGAGGACACCATGGTGGCGATCGTGTCGTTCGGTTCGCCGCGCACTCTGATGCTGCGTCCCCGACGCGGCGGCGAGACGCTGCGCTTTCCGCAGGGCCACGGGGACCTCATCGTGATGGGCGGGTCCTGCCAGCGCACCTGGGAGCACGCCATCCCGAAGACCGCGAAGCCGGTCGGCCCGCGAGTCAGCGTGCAGTTCCGCCCGATCGACGTCGCCTGACGCTCGGTGGACACGGAGAGGGTCCTGTCCACGCCGAACGGGACCCTCCGGGCCAACGGCCCGCCACACCGACACGCGCGTCCGCAATCGCGGCGTGGCACGCCGGGCGCCGCCGGCACGCCCCGATCAGGTGCGGCTGCCTCCGCAATAGCGGCCGTCGTCGTAGGGCGCGACCGCGGGCAGCCGCAACCCGAGGGAGATCCGCAGGCAGCCGCGCTTCTGGTCGGCTTGTTGCAGCCGGTCGGCAGGGTAGGTGTCCGCCAGGGTGATGACCGCGACGCAGAGGGCGATCACGGCCGGATGGCGCCACCGTGAGCAGGCAAGCCCGGCGGCAAGTTGCCCGGCCGGCCCGATTGACTTGTCCCATTTCCGGGCGAACGCCGCCAGGTGTTGGGTGGTTGGACGGTCGATGATCAGGTCCCACGAGGCGAAGCCGGACCGGTGGGCGACAACGCCGGGCGAGGAATCGGCACCGGGACCGTACGCGGCCGCCGGCGCGCCGGGTGCCAGCGCGAAGGTCGAGGCGAGCGCCACCAGGGCGATCAATTCTCCGACTCGACGCGAAAGCGGACGTCTCGAACCGGGCGGAGCGCCCCAATTCGGCGGCGCACACTTCGCGTCCGCCTCGGGTTTGCAGGCCCGTTGATAAAATTGTGTGTGGCGAACAGCCTTCAATGATCCACCGAATGCCTCCCGCCATAAACGGGCAAGGGCACGATGCGCGTCGCAGACATTTTTCATGTTTCCAGCCTCTTCAGCGCGCTGGAAAGGCCGCTTCCCAAACCAATGGAAATGTCGCTGGAAAACGCCGAATGCCGGGGCACGGGGCGGCAAACGCGCTCCACAGAAGTGATCACGAAGGGGTGTCGGCGATGCAGGAAGAAGAGCAACCGGCCGCGCTGGATGTCCGGATCCTCGGCCCGGTCAAGATATATCGCGACGGCCGGAGACTGCCGTTGAAGCCGAACGGCATGCCGACCCGGATGCTCGCGGCCCTGCTGCACGACGCACCGGAGCAGGTGCCCGTCGAAGATCTGGACCGCCGGGTCTGGGGCCACACCGCGGATGCGCACCTGCGTCAGAAGTACGCGACGAGCATTCGCGCCGCTCTGGCGCCGGGCGGTCATCTGCTGCAGGAAGAGAACCATAGCTATCGCCTCGGCATCAGGCGCGAGGCGATAGACGCGTTCCGGTTCCGCGCCGAAGTCGACCGGGCGGAGGCAATGGCAGGCCGGGATCCCGGTGGCGCGGCCACGTTACTGCGGGAAGCGATAGGCCGCTGGTCCGGCCAACCGCTGGCCGGACTCGGCGATGGCTGGATCGAGACGTGGCGTGGCGAGTTGCAACGCGGCCGGCTCCGGGCAGTGATGCGGCTGAACCGCATCGAGCTGGCGCGCGGCGTCAGCGAGGATCTGGTGGCCGGGCTGGCCGGGCTGCACGCGGACCATCCCGACCGGGAGGACGCCGCGGAGTTGTATCTGATGGGCCTGTACGCGCTGGGCGAGCCCGGCCAGGCGCAGGAGGTCTTCCAGAAGTGGACGGAGCACCTCCGGCGCCACCTTGACGTGCCGCCGACACCGGGCATGGTCGAGCTCAACCGGCTCATCCTCGCTCGCGAGTTGGACGTCTCCGCACGGCTGAGCGCGGGCAGTCGCCCCGCGCCGAAGCCACCCGCGCCGAAGCCACCCGCGGTGCAGCCGTCCGAGGCGGCCCCGGCGCAGCCGTCCGAGCAGCCGACGCCCCACATTTCGGCGGTGCGGACGATCCCGCACGAGCTTCCGCCGCCGCTGACCATCTTCGTCGGTCGGCAGGCGGAAACAACCACGTTCGGTGCGGTGGCCGCCAGCCCAGCGACATTGGGCTGCCGCCTGTTCGTCATCGACGGCCAGCCGGGCGTCGGCAAGACCGCGCTGGCTACGCACTGGGCGCATCTGGTGGCCGAGAAGTACCCGGACGGACAACTCTTCCTCGACCTGCAGGGCTTCGACCCCTCGGAAACACCGCTCAGCCGGGAGGCCGCGCTCGGGAGACTGCTCGCCGGGCTGGGCGTGGACCCGCGCGAGATCTCTCCCGACCTGCCAGGCCGCGTCAACCAGTGGCGCACCGCCGCGTCCGGGCAACGCCTGCTCATCGTGCTCGACAACGCGGCGGATGCCGAGCAGACCGGCACACTGATACCGGCGAGCTCACGGTCGCTGGTGATCGTCACGAGTCGCCGCAGGCTTCCGGGGCTGGGCGTGCGCCATGGCGCTACCTTCATCCCCCTCGCCATGCCCGGCACGGCCGAAGCGGCCGAGATCCTTGTCCGTCATCTTTCCGGGCGGGCGAGCGACACCGAAGCCGTCCAGCGGCTGGTGCGGTTGTGCGGCCGGTGGCCGTTGGCCCTCGCGCTCGTGGGCGCGTACGCGGCGACGCGAGCCCGCAGGCCCCTGCACGAGATCGCCGACGAGTTGGCGAAGGACCTCGGCGCACTGGACACCGGCGATTCCACCCCGACCATCAACGCCGTCCTGGAATGGTCGTACCGCCAACTGCCTGCCCAGGCCCAGCGGGTGTTCCGCATGCTGAGCCTGCATCCCGGCCCGGAACTCGAGAGCCGCGGGGTGTCGGCACTCGTCGGCATCGACACCCGGCTCGCCGACCGGACACTCGACCAGCTCGGTGATGTGCGGCTGGTGGAGGAGGCGCAGGGCAACCGATTCGCGCTGCACAATCTGGTTTCCGGTTACGCCGCCACGATTCTCGACCAGAACCGTGGCGATACGGCAGCCGAGCAACGGCGGGAAGCCGTACGGCGCATGCTCGACTACTACCTGCATTCTGCTGATCACTGCGCCTCACATCTGCGGGCGCATCGGCAGGCCCTGCAGCTCGAACCACCCGCGGAGGGTGTCCGCCCGGCCGTCGTGGCGGACGAGCCCGCGGCCATCGCGTGGTTCACCGCCGAACGCGATGTGTTGCTGCGCCTCATCCGACGAGCCGCCGGACTGGGCCACCCCGCGGACGCGTGGAAGATCCTGGCAACGATGGCCGACTTCCTGGATTGGCAGGGACACTGGGAGGACTGGCGTCTAGCTGCCGAAAGTGCCGCGGCGACCGCGCGGTCGGCCGGCGACGTGCACGGCACCGCACGTGCCGAGCGCAGCCTGGGCCGGGCGCTGACGCAGTTGGGCCGGCTTGAGGCTGCGGAGCAGCACCTTCGCGCGGCCCTGCATGGTTATCGCACCGACGACGACCTCGACGGCCAGATGCGCGTGCACAGCGACCTCGGCGACCTCAGCCTCAACCGAGGGCAGGTCCAGGATGCGCTCAAGGAGAGCCGTACCGCCTATCGGCTCGCCACCGCCGTCGGCAGCGAGCCCGATCGAGCCACCGCCTTGGACGGCATGGCGTGGTGCCACGCCGAGTTGCGCGAGTACGGGGCAGCCGCCGACCGCTCCCGGGAAGCACTTGCCCTGCACCGGAGCTTGGGGTACACGCGAGGCCAGGCGGCCGCCCTGGACACCCTCGGTGTGACACTGTGCCGGCTCGGCGAGTGCGGGGAGGGACGGGAGTGTCTGGGCTCGTCGCTCGTCCTGTGCCGGCAGTCCGGGGACCTTTCCGGCCAGGCCGAGGTGCTGGAGCATCTCGGAGACTGCCACCACGGCAGCGGCGACCGCACGGCCGCCCGCGCAGCATGGCGGGAAGCGCACGCCATTTTGGTGCGATTGCGGCATCCGCATATCGACCAGATCAGTCGAAAGCTGGACGACCAGCCGCAAGCAACCGCGTAACAATGTTGAAATCTAGCCATTGACGTGCGGCTTCAGAAAGTTACACTCCAGGTGTAATTAGTCAGTGATCCCCGCCCCTCGCCCGAGGTGATGCATGACCGAAGGCCTGGCATTACGTCATATCAGCGTCCACTTTGGAGGGCTTACCGCCCTCGACGACATCAGCCTCGACGTGCCCCCGGGCGCGGTCGTCGGAGTCATCGGCCCGAACGGCGCCGGAAAGACCACACTGTTCAATGTGGTCTGTGGCTTCGTGCGGCCGGAGACCGGCACCATGACCCTGGACGGGCAGCCGTTGCGACCACGACCGCAGCAACTCACCCGGCTCGGCATCGCCCGCACCCTGCAGGGCATCGGCCAATTCTCCGGGCTCACCGTGCTGGAGAACGTGATGGCCGGCGCGGGACGGGATGCCCGCACCGGCGTTCTGTCCGCGCTGTTCAGCATGCCTCGCACCGACCGCGACGAGCATCGGCTGCGGGACGCCGCGATGAGTGCCCTGCGCACCTGCGGCGTCGCGGAGTACGCCGCGGCACGGCCGGACGGCTTGCCGTACGCGGTCCGCAAACGTGTGGGCCTGGCACGCGCCCTGGTGGCCCGTCCCCGCATCCTGTTGCTGGATGAACCCGCGGGCGGCCTCGGCGCGCAGGAGATCGACGAGCTCGCCACCCTGATCTCCGGGCTGCATTGCTCGGTGCTCGTGGTGGAGCACCACATGGACCTGGTCATGTCGATCTGCGACCGGATCCTGGTGCTGGACTTCGGCAAACAGGTCGCGATCGGCACGCCCACCGAGGTCAGCGCCGACCCCGCGGTGGCCGAAGCCTATTTGGGCGCCGACGCGGGACAGCCGCAGTGACCGGCACACCGGCCGAGCAGCCCGCCGGCACCGGTACCGAAACCCTCGACACGCCGCTGCTGGAGATCCGAAACCTGACCGCCGGCTACGGCGCCGCCCCGGTGCTGCATGAGGTGGACCTCGCCGTGCCGGCCGGCCGCATCGTCGCGGTGCTGGGCGCCAACGGCGCGGGCAAGACCACGTTGCTGCGCGCCGTCTCCGGCCTGATCCGCCCGTCTCGCGGGCAGATTCTGTTCGACGGGCGTGACCTGTGCACCGTACGGGTGGAACAGATGATCCGGCGGGGCATCGCGCACGTGCCGGAGGGCCGCGGCGTCATCGTCGAGCTGACCGTGGAGGAGAACCTGCGGTTGGGTGGCCTGTGGCGGGGCCGACGCGGCGCCGAACGCGCCCAGCTCGACGAGATCTACGACCTGTTCGAGCCGCTGGCCCGGCGCCGGCGAAGTCCCGGCCACCAGCTTTCCGGCGGGGAGCGGCAGATGCTGGCCCTGGGCCGCGCCCTGATCGCCAGTCCCCGGCTGTTGCTGCTGGACGAACCCTCGCTGGGCCTCGCGCCGCGGGTGATCGCGCAGACCATGGAGTTGCTCCGCACGCTGCGCGACCGCTCCGGCATGACCGTGCTGCTGGTGGAGCAGAACGTGCACGGCGCCCTGTCGGTCGCCAACGACGCGGTGGTCATGTCGCTGGGCCGCATCGCCGTCCGGGACAGCGCCGCCCGATTGCGCACCGACGAACGCCTCCGACACGCCTACCTGGGGTTCTGACATGGACCGCTTCGTCTTCCTGACCTTCGACGGGCTCAGCCGAGGCGCCGTCTACGCGGCCTTCGCCCTGGCCCTGGTGCTCACCTGGCGTGCCGCGCGGGTGGTCAACTTCGCGCAGGGCGCGATGGCCGTGGCGTGCGCGTACGCGGCCTATTCGGTGAGCGCGGCCACCGGCTCCTACTGGGTGGGGCTGGCCGTGGCGCTCGTCGGTGGCCTGCTGCTCGGCGCGGCGGTGGAACGAGTGGTGATGCGGTTCGTCGACCACTCCACACCGCTCAACGGCGTCGTGGTCGCCCTCGGGCTGGTGCTGCTCATCCAGGCGGTGCTGGGCATGATCTACGGCAACGAGTTCCGGCCGGCGGCGCCACCGTTCAGTCGGGGAGCGTTCCAGATCGGCGGCGTCGCGTTGCTGTCACGCTTCGACCTGTTCGTGTTCGCCGCGGTGGGCGTGGTGCTGCTCCTGCTCGCGCTGCTGTTCACCCGCACCGGCACCGGGCTGCGGATGCGCGCGGCAGCGTTCGCCCCGGACGTCTCGCGGCTGCTGGGCGTGCCGGTGGCCGGCATGTTGACGCTCGGATGGGCGCTGGCCGCCGCGGTCGGCTCGCTGGCCGCGATGCTTGTCATCCCGACCGAGCTGGGCCTGCACCCCACCGCGATGGATGTGGTGTTCGTGTCGTCGTTCACCGCGGCGGTGGTCGGCGGGTTGGACAGCGCCCTCGGGGCGGTGGCGGGTGGCCTGCTGGTGGGCCTGTTGCTGTCCTATGTCAGCGGCTACCTGGGCGCCACGGTGGCCCCGATGGCGGTGCTGGCCTTGCTGGTGGTGGTGCTGCTGGCCCGGCCCGGCGGCCTGTTCGCCCGAGCTTCGGCGAGATCGGCATGAAGGCGAGGTCGGCATGAGCATGCTGCGAGAACGCGCGGCCGCCACCCCCGCGACGACGCAGGCGTCGCCGGGTCGGCCTCGGGTGTGGTTCCGGCTGGCCGTCACGGTCGCTGCCGCGCTGCTGATCGTCCTCCTGACGTACGTGCTGCCGCCGTTTCGCACCTATCAGTTGGCCACCGTGGGCGCCTATCTCTGCGTCACCGCCGGACTGACCGTCCTGATCGGACGCAACGGGCAGCTCTCGCTGGGCCACGGCGCGCTCATGGCCACCGGCGCGTACACCCTGGCGCTCACCCAGAACGCGCTGGCCGGTGACGACTTCGCCGCGCCGGGCTGGGCCCTGGCCGTCAGCGTGCTCGCGGCGGTCGCGGTCACCACCGTCGCCGGCGCCGTGGTGGGGTTGGCGGCGGCGCGGCTGCGCGGGCCGTACCTGGCCGGACTCACCCTCGCCGTCGCGGTCGTGGTGCCGTCGGTCACCAGCACGTTCGACTCGGTGTTCAACAGCGACCAGGGTCTACCGGTGGTGCTCAACCCGCCGCCCGGCACGGTGCCGATGGAACGCTGGCAGGCCTGGCTGGCGTGGGCCGGGGCGCTGCTCACCATGCTGCTGCTGACCGGGCTGACCGGCAGCCGGTTCGGGCGCGACATGGCCGCCGTCCGCGACGACGAGACCGCGGCCCGACTCGCCGGTATCGACGTGGCACGCACCCAGGTGCTGGCGTTCGTGGTCAGCGCCGCCTGCGCCGGCCTGGGCGGCGCCCTGTTCGCGCTGCTCGCGCAGAGCGTCAGCCCCGGCGCGTTCCCGCTCACCCTGAGCCTGTTCCTGCTGATGGCCGTGGTGATCGGCGGGCTGGGCAGTCTGGCCGGCGCCGCGTGGGGCGCGCTGCTGCTGGTGGCGCTGCCGGCGCTGGCGCAGTCGGCCGGGGAGCGGGCCGGCTCGGCCCGCCTGGAGGGCAACCTCGCGCTCGCCGTCTTCGGCGTGGTCCTCATCGTCGTCATGCTCGCCGCCCCCGGCGGCATTCAGGGCGCCCTGCGCCGGCTCGGGCACACCCGCCCGGTCCGGGAGGTCGCCCGGCTTATCCGACACCCGAAAGGCGGTACCTGACATGCCACGTCTCGCCGGGCGGCGGACGGCCGTCCTCGCCGTCCTCGCCCTCGCCGCAGCCGCCGGCTGTTCCGACAGCGGCAGCAGTAGCGGCGGCGGTAGCAGCGCCAACACTCCCGGCGTCACCGACACCGAAGTCACCGTCGGGACGCACATGCCCCTCACCGGACCGGCCGCGGCCGGCTATTCGAAGATCGCGCCCGCCACCAAGGCGTACTTCGACTATGTGAACGCCGCCGGTGGCGTACACGGCCGCAAGATCTCATACAAGATCATGGACGACACCTACAACCCGGCGACCACCCAGCAGGTGGTCCGCGAGCTGGTGCTGCAGGACCGCGTCTTCGCGATCCTCAACGGGCTCGGCACCCCGACCCACACCGGCGTGCTGGACTTCCTCAAGACCAACCAGGTGCCGGACCTGTTCGTCGCCTCGGGCAGCCGCAACTGGAACCAGCCGGACAAATATCCGGGCACCTTCGGCTTCAACCCGGACTACACCATCGAAGGCAAGATCCTTGCCACGTACGTCAAGGACAACCACGCCGGTCAGAAGGTCTGCTTCCTCGGGCAGGACGACGACTTCGGCCGGGACAGCCTGGCCGGCGTCAAGGCGGTCCTCGGCTCGGTGGCGGCCGAACAGACCTACGTCACCAGCAACCCCAACGTGGCGCCCCAGATGGGTGCGTTCAAGCAGGCCGGCTGCCAGGTGGTGGTGCTCGCCACGGTGCCCGGCTTCACCGCGCTCAGCATCGGCACGGCAGCCAAGATCGGATTCAAGCCGTCGTTCGTGGTCTCCAACGTCGGCGCCGACTACGACACCCTGGCGGAGCAGCTCGGCGACGCGGCACCGCTGCTGGAAGGCGTGGTGGCGGCGAACTACCTGCCGTTGAACAACGACGACGCGAACCCGTGGATTCAGCTCTTCAAGAAGGTCAACACCCAGTACAACGGCAACGCCGAATTCGACAACAACATCGTGTACGGGATGTCGGTGGGTTACCTCTTCGTGCAGGCGCTGCAGGCGGCCGGCCAGGACCTGACTCGGCAAGGGCTGATCGACGCGGTGGAGAAGGGCGGGTTCAGCGGTCCGGGCCTGGTGCCGCTGCGCTACTCCGCGGACGACCACTCCGGTTACAGCGGCGAGCAGCTCACCAAGGTCGAGGGCAGCACCGCGGCGTACTTCGGCAAGCCGTACCGCACGGACGACGGCGACGGACCGGTGACCGAGTACACCGAGGCGCCGCCGGCACCACCAGCCAACGGCATCCCGCCGCAGTAGCCCCTCCCCCTCCCCCTCCCAACCCCCTCCCCTGCCCCGCCCGTCCCCACCCCGCCCGTCGCCGCACCGCCCGTCCCCACCCCGCACCGCACCGCCCCGCACCGGCCCCGCCCCGCACCGCCCCGCCCGTCGATCTTGGAGATTGCGGTCGGATAAATCGGATATAACGTGGCGATCTGGGCCTACAAACTCCAAGACCGTCGCCGAGGGGCGCGGCGCGGGAGCGCGGGGGGCGGGGCGGTGCGGGGCGGTGCGGTGCGGGGCGGGGTGGCGGGGCGCGGGGCGCGGGGCGCGG
>NZ_BMMX01000081.1 GCF_014646155.1 Mangrovihabitans endophyticus | reverse complement strand
CCCGGATCATGCGTACGACAGGGGCAGTAAGTCATACCGGACCGAGCGACCGAGCAGTCCCCGGCTGGGGACGATCAAAAAGACCTCCGATATCTGAAGTAGTCAAGTTCGCAGCGACGACGGATGGATGCCGGTTCTTGGACGGTTAGTCTTTGATCATGGATTTGAGTGAGCTGCAGGCTCGCGCGTTGGAGATTGCCACGCTTTACGATCGGCACCACGTTGCTGCTGGCCGTGAGCCGTGGAGTACTGGTGATCTGATGCTGGGCTTCGTCGGCGATGTCGGTGACCTCGCGAAACTGGTCATGGCGGTCGACGGACGCCGGGTCATCCCGGATGCCGAAGCCGGCCTCGGCCATGAACTGGCCGACTGCCTGTGGTCGGTGCTCGTGCTGGCTGGCCGCTACGGCGTGGACCTCGCCTCCGAGTTCGCCCGGATGACCGACGGCATCGAACAGCATCTCCAATCCGGGGAAGGCACGGCGGCCGTTCAGGCCGGTGCAGGCACCAACTGATTGAACGCCTTGCCAGCGTCATAGAGCTGGCCGGTGGCGAGGCAATGATGCAGACAGCCGAGAAGCCGGTTGAACAGGTTGCGTAGCGCGGCGGGGTGCCGGTCGCCATGGTCGCGGCGGCGTTGATAGTGCTGCTTGGCGGGTTCGGCGTGGGTGGCGGCGACGAAGGCCCACAGGTAGCCGGCCGCGGCGAGCCGGTCGTTCTTGACCTTGCGGTGGGTGATGGAGATGCTGCGCCCGGACGCGCGAGTGACCGGAGCCGCACCGGCGTAGGCCTTCAGGGCACGGGCGTCGGCGAACCGGGCGCGGTCGTCGCCGATCTCGGCCAGGACGCGGGCGCCAGTCACATCCGCCAGGCCGGGAAAGCTGGTCACAATCACGTGGTCCGGGTGCTGGCGGAATGCCTCGCTTGCGGCCTCGGCGAGCTTCTCGACACTGACACACTCGACGTTCAGCGTCGCCAGCAGCGCCAGTGCCTGGCTGCCCATCGCCTCCTCCACGACAGGCGGTTGGCGCAGCTGCGGACGGCGTAGCGCCTCCTGTAGCTCCGCGGCCAGCGCTTCCACGCCGCGTTGGCGTCCGCCGCGACGCAGCGCGGCAGCGATCCTTGTGGTGGACAGCTTCGCAGCGGCCGCAGGCGTGGGTGCGATGGCCAGCACCGCCCGAGCGTCCACGCTGGTCAGGTTGCCCTTCCTGCCGCTGAACGCGGCCAGGAAGGTGGGGAAGTACTCGCGCAGCAGCGACCGCAGCTCGTTCGATGCCCGAGTTCGCCGCCAAGTGGCGTCCTGATGGGCGCGGGCCAGCACGGCGATGGCCTGGACCAGTTCGCTGTCGTGCGGCAGCGGCCGGTGCGCGTGGGCATCGGTACGCAGGATGTTGGCCAGCACCACAGCATCGGCGTGGTCTGACTTCTTCCGTGAAACCGAATAGCGCTCCCGATAGCGAGCCACCGCCATCGGGTTGATCGAATACACCCGTCGTCGGCTCGTGCGTAGCGCCGCGACCAGCAGCCCACGCGGCGTCTCAATCGCCACCGGGATCGGCTCGTCGACGCTGTCCCCTGCGGCGGCCAGCATCTCCACCAGCTTGGTGAATCCGTCCAGGTCATCGCCGATACGGCCCTTGGCGACCAGGCGACCGTGCTCGTCGACCAAAGCGATGTCGTGATGCTGCTCCGCCCAGTCGATGCCGCAGTACACCGTCAACTCCAGCTCCTCCCCATCTGCCAGTACATGTGTGCAACCCTGGCGGAAACGCGCGGCGCCCTAATGACGAGGCTCTGTGGCCTACCCTCCGATGAGCCGTTCGCGATCCCAGCGACCCGCACGGTCCCGGTCTTCGCAGTCAGAGCTCATCGGCTCCCGGTATGCGAGGTGTTCGCCGTGCGGACGGGCTGCAACCACGATCAACATCTTGCCCAAGGTCACGGGGTGGCCCGGCACTGCCGAGATCCGCCGGTCTTGCACGAGACCTGGCACGGTCCAGAGGTGTGCAGGCGTGTCCTCGGTGAGCCGGACCACCACGTGAACGGCTCGCCGAGCCCACGCTGCCGATCTTTTTGGAGACCCTCAGAGGCCAGGTAACGGGCAGCCATCCCGTGGTCCACGGCGGGCCGCTCAAGACTCATTAGGTAACGGGGTAAGGAGTGCCACACTCACCGGTTGGGAGCACGCAACGGTCAGCCGCCAGGCCGAGTTCGCAGGATCTGACTCGGCGAGTCCCATCGCAGATCATGACCACCCGGGTAGGGCTGCATTTTCCCAGCGATTTGGCGTTTGACACCTGGGAGCAGGCCGGGCACAAGATCTCCCGGCTCATCGACTCATCGGCCTGGTGCCTGGGCGACTGGCTGGTCTACGGCCAGGATCGTTACGCCGATCGGTACCGGAACGCCGTCGCAGCCGCCGTCATGGCGCCTTGACGCCGCCGACCCGTCGCCGCGCGGTATGTCTCGCACCGAGCACGACGACCGCCAGCGGCAGCACGAGCCCGCTCAGCGCTGCGCTGAGGCCCACCGCGTCCGCCAACCAGCCGATCAGCGCGGGTCCGAGCAACGCACCGCCGTAGATCATCATCGCCACCCGGGCGAGCAGCACGCCGGTCGGCGCCCCGGTCAGTCCGGCCGCGCCGCTGCCGATCGTGCTGAAGACGATGGGATTCGCCAGAGCGACCCCACTGCCCATCAGCGCGAATCCGGCCATCGCCGACCACACGTTCGTCACCGCAAGAATCAGCAGCAGTCCCCCGGCGGCCACGGCGGCGCTGCACCGTAGCAGAATCACCGGCCCGTACGCGTGCTGCAGCCGATCGCCGACCAGGCGCGTACCGGTTTGCGCCACCATGAACACGGTGAATCCGGCCGCCGCCACGTCGGCCGCGGCACCACGCGCCTCGTGCAGGAAAATGGTCGACCAGCTGGACGAGACGGCCTCGGTGAGCGCTGCCGCCGCGCCCACCCCGCCGAGCGCCACCACTGCCCATGACCAGCCCATGCGCCACGTCGGCCGCCGATGCTCGGACGCGTCGGGGCTGGACGGGACTGCGTTCGGTGCGAGCAACCACGGACCGGACGCGATCAACAGGAGGCTGACCCCGATCGCCACCGCGCCGAAGTGCTGGTCCAGGGGCCACGCGCCACGGGTCGCCGCCGCACCCAGCGCACCGCCGGCCAACGCGCCGATCCCCCATGCGGCATGCATGCTGTGCAGCACCGGGCGGCCCACCACCCGCTCGATCTCCAGCCCCTGTGCGTTCATCGCGACGTCGAGGATCCCGGCGACGAAGCCCGACACGAACATCACCGCGATCGCGGAGTGCAGGTTCGGCGCTGTCGACAGCAGCACGTACGACCAAGCCGCCAGGAGCGCGAACAACCGTGTCACCGGCTTGCTGCCGTACCGTGCGGTGACGAGGCCTGCCACCTGCATGGCCAGCAGCAGGCCGACCGCCTGGGCCAACAGGACCCAGCCCAGCTCGGCGTAGGTGAGGCTCAGCGCGTCCTTGAACCGCGGCATCCGGGAGAACCAGCTACCCACCAGCAGGCCCACGGTGAGAAAGACGACCTGGTTCGCCAGCCGAGCCCGGCGCGCGGGGCCGGCGTCGCGTCGCTGCGTGACGTCGCGGCGAGCGGACAAGCCCCTCACCGCCTCTCGGGCTCGGTGGCCGGCCCGGTCAGCGCGCCGAAGCCGCCGGTACCGGTCCATGTGCCGATCGGTATGCCGGCGTTGAACGGGCGGCCGTCCGGGAGCGACATCGCCGGGCGGCGGTGAGCGAGATGCACCAGGACGTCGTCGTACTGAGCGACCGAGCTCATCGAGGTGAGCCGGACCAGGATGTCATCGTCCTCACCGCCCCAGCCCTCGAATCGCTCGTCGAAACCACCGATCCGTTGGAAGATCGGCGAGCGGACCCACAGACAGGCACCCGGCACGTCCCGCAACAGCAGCCCGCGCATCTCGTCCAGGCCGGTGGACGGGCCGCCACCCACACATCGCCGTTCGATCGCCCGGTTGCTCGCCGAGGGGTCGAGGGAAAGCATCTCGGTGTGCGGCAGGTGCGCGTCGTGCGAGGGGTCGGCGAAACGCTCCAGGTTCCGTTCGAGAAACCGGCGATCGGCGAGGATGTCGGCGTCCAGGAGACACAGCACGGGCGCCACCGGGCCGTGGCGCACACCGGCGTTCATCGCCCACGACTTGTTGAAGAACCCCTTGGCCGACAGATGGATGTACTGGTCGACACGCGGGGAGACGATATGCCGCCACCAGGGACGGTCCGATTCGACCACCGTCACGGTGTAGCGACCCGGGGCCAGGGACTGGTCGCGCAGTGCGGACACGCAGGCCAGCAGGTTGCGTACCCGATCGCCCTGGCCGGTGTCCCGCAGCGTGACCACGACATGGACGTCGGGTGCCGGGGCCGGTTCGCGCAGGCCCCATCGTGATCGCTCGAGCAGACCCTTGAGTTCGAACGCCTCAGCGCCGGCCTGAAAGGCGCCACCACGGTGATAGCGGATGAACACCTCGTCGTCGGCCCGGTCGAGCACCATCCACAGTGTTCGGCGCTCGACCGGAAGACGATCGAGGACCCTGTCCGTCTCGCTCGCGAGTGACTCCTCCGCTGCGACGTCATCGGGGAACTCGGCGAGCCGCCGGTACGCCGGCGACAGCGACGGGTCCCGTCCGATCGCCTCCGCCCATGCGCGCAGCACCCGCTGATAGACCGGCGAACTGTGCGTCCAGTAGTCGGCCGCCACGGCCGGGACGGCCGAGTCGTGGGACAGCACCGCGTATGCGGCGAGCCGGCGTCCAACGGTGGTGCGACCGTCGTCCGTTCGATAGGGGGACGTGGTCGCTGAGCCACGATAACGGTGCATGAAAAGGGGAAACCTGGCTCGCAGCCGGCAGGTGAGACTGCAGTCGCAGGCCGGCAGGGACGTTGTCCCGCCGGCGAGACAAGGGTCGGCGTTCATCTGCACTCCCCTCCGTTCGGCTGTACGGGCGACCGAACTCTCTCGTACATTTCCCTCACGGCCGTTCATCGTGGTCGATGTGCTCGCGGGAGGTGAGACCTTGGCCTTCACGATCGAGGCGGTCACGGCGGTGGATGATGCGACGGCCGCGGTGCTCGCCCGCCTGCTGGCGCAGCTGACATCACCTACGTGCCGACGTGGCAGGGCTGGCTTTTCCTGGCGACCGTCATCGACTGCCACACCCGCGAGGTTGTCGACCCATGGACGACAATTACCGGACACCGCTGATCGAGAAAGCGGTCCGGATGGCCACCACGAACCAGCGCTTGACCGATGATGCGATCTTCCATTCCGACCGCGGCAGCAATTACACGTCCGCCGATTTCGGCGGCACACTCAAGACGCTCGGGATCCGGCAATCTGTCGGTCGTACTGGTATCTGCTACGACAATGCGATGGCGGAGTCGTTCTTCGCGACGCTGAAGAACGAGCGAGTCCATCGCACCGACTATCCGTCCGACGATTCTGTGCCGGTCAGCAAGAGCGCGGCACTCCACCCTTGATGATGCGACAAGCATCAGCGTCACACGCAGGGATGACATACGGGATTGTCGCGATGTTGTCGCAGCCGAACGGGGCACCGGTAGAGGTGACAGAAACTCACCTCTACCGAGGAGGACGTCATGCGACAGAATCCGAACCGGGGCCGGGTCTACCGCTGCTGCGCCTGCCGCGACAGCACCGGCAAGCTGTTTGACCCCCACTGCCCCCAGCTTGTCAAGGCCCGCCACGGCGGCTGGGGTTTCGCCGTCGACCTGCCCAGCCTGGACAAACGCCGGACCATGCGTCGCACCGGCTTTTCTACGAAGGCCGCGGCTTCGGAAGCCCGCGCCCACGTACTGGAATGCGAGCGCGTCGGCGTCAGCCTCGACGACAGCGAGACGGTGGCCGCCTACCTCACCCGCTGGCTCGCGACCAAGGCGCCGACCCTCAAGCCAAACACCGTCAACCGCTACACCGCCTACCTCCACAACGACCTGATCCCCGCGTTCGGCGCCGTCGCGTTGGAACGGCTCACCCATGAGCACGTCGCCCAGTTCATCGCGCGCGAGCTCGCCGCTGGCCGTGGTCCGGTGACGTTGCGCCGCTACGTGACGACTTTGTCGAACGCGCTCAACGACGGCCGCCGCAACCACCGGCTCCCCCACAACGCCGCCCGCTTCGCCAAGATCCCCCGCCCGCCGCGGCCCGAGCTCACCTGCTGGAGCACCACCCAGGCCAGCAGGTTCCTGCAGCACTGCCGCACCGTCGAGGATCCCCTGGCCGAGCTGTTCGAGCTGATGATCCGCACCGGGATGCGTAACGGCGAGGTCCTGGGGTTGCATTGGGCCGATGTGGACGTCGACGTGCTCAATGACGTTTTCCCAGGTCATCGAAAACTATGTCAGGCCGAGTAAAGGTGTCGCTACCAGCCACCTCCAACTGAACCCATCGTATTGCTCCTACCAGCAGCTTTGCTACCCTGGGTTCCCTCAACCCGAGTTCTCCAGAAGGATTCACCTTCGGTCCGTTGATGCCCCAACGAGTCCATTCGGGACAACGAGCGGCGTGCTATCCGCCATCGGAGCTACTCCTTTAACTGCATCTACGGCCCTCGCCATTTACTGTTCGGCTGGAGTGCCTTCCAACAATTCCGGTCGAGGTCCTTCATCCCGAATCGGTGGTTCTCAGGCACTCTTTTGCTCCAGCACCTCGACTATAGGTCCGGGCCAGAGTGAGGCAGCCACCCCGGTCGGGCAAGTATTGGACGGTCCGAGCCGTCTCGGGCCAGCCTGCGGACCGCCGCATTGTCGCCGCTCGCCGGCTGGATGACGGATTCGGCCGTCTGCGGAACGCGCATCAAGATGCGAGATCAACCACGTGGCTGCCGTCGTTGCCGCCGCGCAACCAAGCTCACGGACCGTGCGTGACCTACCGCTTCAGGGACGGTCAGAGGCCGTCGCCGTAGCGGTGTAAGTGTTCCGCCGCACGCATCGCACGGACCGCGGCGAGGTGCTGCTGCTCGTCGGCGATCTCGGCATTGACAAGACCGTATCGCATCGGGAGGCGCACCCGGCCGGCTTCCCGCGTGCCCGGACCGCCGTTCCGCCCACCCAGAACATCTCAGCCTGTTCGAGAACAGGGCCCGGCTTAGGTCGCGGCGTATAGTCGATCAAGGTTGACCAGCCGGAGACCTGGCTCTGCGGCAGCCCTGGAGTAAAGGTCTTCGGCGAAGTCTGCGCCGCTGAACAGCAGCAGCCGGCACCGTTCGGCACGGATGCCGTCCTTTCCGCGCAGCAGCGTACGAATGTGCGCCAGCCGGTTCAGGTGACTCAGCCCCACGGTCTCGTTCCACTTGGCCTCGCCGATGGCGAGGAGTTCCTCGCGGCCCTGGTCGTCACGGCCGAACACGGCCACGTCCACCTCATGCTGGGTACGTGCGGCCGGGTCGTTGACCACGCCGGCCGCGACCCGGGTGGGGTAGCTGCCGAGGATGTCCGAATCGGCTTCCCAGCGAGCCCAATTCCGGCAGATCGTCTCGAAATGCGGTCCGACGACCTTGCTCAGGAAGGTGCGCTGCAAGCGGGGCCAAACCTGCCGGGAACGGCCCGCACGTTCGAGGTCGCCCCACGCCGGGCGCATCACGGCGTGGTAGAAGGTGAGCAGCGGCTCCGCGGTCCGGTAGACGCCCTTGTTGTTCTTGAAAGCGTCGTCCTCGCGGATGACCAAGCCGACGTCCTCCAGCACGCCCAGCGGATGGGCCAGGTCTGACGGCTGACGTCCCAGGAAGTTGGCGATCTCGCCACGGCGGGTGCGGCCGTCCGCGATCGCGGCCAACACCGAGTGATACAGGGCGGGGTCGCGGATGTCGGGTTCCTCCGCGAGCAGGTAACGAGCCTCCCGGAAGAGCGGTCGGGCGGGATTCAGCACGGCACGCACGACCCAATCGTCGAAGTCCTCCGGCCCGGCCGGTGTGTCGTCCTGCGTGAACTCGTGACGGTACGCCGGGGTACCGCCGACGATCGCGTTGACCAGCATCGCCGTACGCGGATCCCCGATGTCCCAGAACCGGGCCGCGGCACGGTAGTCCAGCGTCCGGACCACCAACTCCAGGCCGGCCCGGCCGCGCAACGGCGCGGTGCCGGACAACAGGCCACCCATGAAAGACAGCGCGGAGCCGCACAGCAGAAGCCGGACCTGCGTATTCGAGCGCTGACCCGCCGGATCGAGCGCACGCTGGATGATCGACGGCAGTGCCGGGCTGACCCGGGCCAGGAAGGGGAACTCATCGATCACCACCGGCAACGGGCCCTGCGGGGCCAACGTCATCGTCCGGCTGATCGCCTCGTCCCAGTCCACGAACCGCAACGGCGTCGGCTCACCCAGATGATCGCCGAGCGCCTGACCATACTGACGCAACGCGTCAGCCTCCGACGACTCCGTGGCAGTGAACATGAACCCGCCGCCCGAGCGCACCAGGGCGTCGAGCAGGAACGTCTTCCCCTGACGCCGGCGGCCGGAAACAACACCGAGGGCCGCCCCAGTCCGAGGCATACGGGCAAATCGAACCAACTCATCCCACTCGGCGTCGCGGTCAAAGATCTCGGCCGGCTTCTCCACCGTCACCTCACATAAGTATAGTTACAATAACTATACTTACACATCGAAGCGCCATCAAGACGGGTGGCAATGGAGAGCAACGTGCGGGTGCCGAAAACCTCATCCACCCTGGTCACAGCCCATCCCGCCGCCGACGTGGGCAGGAGGGGAACCGGACTGCTTTCGGCGACCTCGGTGACACTCGATGCGTCCTGCTCCGCGAGGATGATCGGTTGTGTTGCTGCGACTGGCCTACCTCGGTGTGACCAACGCCCTCGCGCTGCTACGGCTGCTGCCGATGAGCGACCGCGACAAGGACGCCGAGATCCTCGCCCTCCGGCACCAGATCATGGTCCTCGAACGGCAACTCGGCGGCGGCGAACGAGTCCGGTTCAACCCGGCCGACCGGGCCTGGCTGGCCGCTCTGCTGCACCCGCTACCCCGAGCCGTACTACAGCAGCTGCGGCTGCTCGTGCGCCCGGATACGGTACTGCGCTGGCACCGTGACCTGATCGCCCGCCGGCACGCTCGCCGCCCCCGGCCTCGCCGGGCCTGTCGACCGCGAACGGTTCGGTCGATCCGCACCCTGGTACTACGTCTGGCCCGCGAGAACAGTGGCTGGGGCTACCGGCGCATCCACGGCGAACTCCTCGTCCTCGGAGTCAAGGTCGCCGCCTCCACCGTCTGGGAAATCCTCCACGACGCCGGCATCGACCCGGCACCGGAACGCACGAGCAGCACCTGGGCGACGTTCCTGCGCTCCCAAGCCCAGGCCCTGATCGCCGCGGACTTCTTCGAAACCGTGACACTGACCGGCGCGCGACTGTACGTCCTCGCGGTGGTCGAACACGCCACCCGCCGCGCCCGAATTCTCGGCGCCACGCCCCATCCCAGCGCCGCCTGGGTCGTACAGGCCGCCCGGAACCTGGTCATGGACCTCGAAGACACCGGCTGCCAGGTCAAGTATCTGATCCGTGATCGCGACGGCAAGTACCCGGCCCTGTTCGATACGATCCTCACGGACGCCGGTATCGAGGCCGTGCTCACCGGCGTCCGCATGCCTCGCATGAACTCGATCATGGAACGGTGGATCCAAGCCTGCCGCCACGAACTCCTCGACCGGACCCTGATCTGGAATCAGGCCCATCTGCTGCACGCCCTACGCGAGTACGAACACCACCACAATCAGCACCGGCCACACCGAGGCATCGCCAACGCCCGACCCCTGCGAGCACTACCCGACCCGACCACCAAGCCAGCAGCCCTCACACATCTACATGTCCGCCGACACGATCGACTCGGCGGACTCCTCCACGAATACGAACAAGCCGCCTGACCAGCACGGATGGCATTATCGGCACCCGCAACGCCACCGCCGCCCCAACGGTGTAGACGCTCGCACCACGATACTGCCGCCGGCGTCCTTGGCCTTCTCCATCACCAGCGGAGCCGGCCGAATACCACACAACAAGATCATCAGCAGCGACCCCTGATTTCTGTCCAACATGGACAGCAATGCGCTCCATTACCACCGAAAGGGCGC
>NZ_BMMX01000080.1 GCF_014646155.1 Mangrovihabitans endophyticus | reverse complement strand
GGCGGGGGCGGGGCGGGGCGGGGCGGTGCGGGGCGCGCGCGATTGGCGCGCGGCGCGGGGGCGGGGGCGGCGCCGGGGGGCGTGGGGTGCGGGCGGGGGGTGGCGGTGGGTGGTACTGATCAGTAACAGTGGGGGCACATCAACCGAGAGGAACGGCCGAATGACGCAGCCCGCAGGCGCCGTGGCGATCGTGACCGGAGCGAGCCGGGGCATCGGCTTCGCCATCGCTCAACGACTCGTCGCCCAGGGCGGCAAAGTGTGCATCACCGGCCGGGACGCCGCCGCCCTGGAGACCGCGGTCAAGGACCTCGGCGGGGCCGACGTGGCGATGGGCGTGCCGGGCAAGGGCGACGACGCGGAGCACCGCGCCGCCGTGGTGGACGCGGTGCGTGAGCGTTTCGGGCCGGTCACCACGCTTGTCAACAACATCGGGATCAATCCGGCGTACGGTCCACTGAGCTCGCTGGACCTCGGCGCCGCCCGCAAGATGGTAGATGTGAACGTGCTCGGCACTATCGGCTGGGTGCAGGAGGCGTTGCGCGGCGGCCTGGCCGACGGCGGGGCGATCGTCACCATCTCCTCGGTGTCCGGGGTCCGCCCCGCCCCGGGCATCGCGTTCTACGGCGTCACCAAGGCCGCCCTCATCCACCTTACCCAGGAGCTCGCCGTGGAACTCGCGCCCGCGGTGCGCGTCAACGCGGTGGCACCGGCGGTGGTCAAGACACGCTTCGCCACCGCCCTTTACGAGGGGCGGGAGGCCGAAGTCGCGGCGACGTACCCGCTGGGCCGGCTCGGCGAACCGGACGACGTGGCCGGCGCGGTGGCCTTCCTGTGCGGCCCGGACGCGGCCTGGATCACCGGGCAGACGCTGGTGATCGACGGCGGCGTGACGCTGACCGGGGCGGTGCGATGAGAGTCGTCGTCACCGGCGCCGGCGGGGGCATCGGCGCCGCGCTGGCCCGGCGGTTCGCAGCCGACGGCGCGCAGGTGGTGGTCAACGACCTCAACCCGGCCGCCGCGAGCGCGGTGGCGGCGGAGGTCGGCGGGCTCGCCGTGGCCGGGGACGCGTCCGACGAGGAGGCGGTGCGCCAACTGGTCGACACGGCCTGGGCGGAACTCGGCGGCTGCGACCTGTTCTGCGCCAACGCGGGCGTGCTGTCGGCCGGCACCGAACACGCGCCGGATGACGCCTGGCAGCGGGACTGGCGGGTCAACGTCATGTCCCATGTGTACGCCACCCGCGCGCTGCTGCCCCGATGGCTGGACTCCGGTGAGCCCAAGCGGCTGCTCATGACGGTCTCCGCGGCGGGCCTGCTCACCCTGCTCGGCAGCGCGCCCTACGCGGTCACCAAGCACGCCGCCCTCGCGTACGCGGAATGGCTGCGCGCCACGTACGCCCACCGCGGCCTGATCGTGCAGGCGCTGTGCCCGCAGGGCGTGCGCACCGACATGCTCGGCAGCGGCGGCAACAGCGCGAGCCGGGCCCAGTTGGACGCCACCGCGCTGGAGCCCGCGGAGGTCGCCGCGACCGTGGCCGCCGCGCTGCGCGGCACCGACTTCCTCGTCTTGCCGCACCCGGAGGTGCGCGACTACTACCGGATGCGGGCCACCGAGCCGGATCGCTGGCTGGGCGGCATGAACAAGATCCAGCGCGGCTTCGAGTCGGAGGGCCTCTCGTGACCGGGCCGCGCGGGCTGGACCTGGACCGGCTCCGCGCATACCTGCGCACCGGCCCGCTGACCGCGACCATGTTCGCCGGCGGCCGGTCCAATCTGACGTACGCGGTGAGCGACGGCGACAAACGCTGGGTGTTGCGCCGTCCGCCGCTGGGACACGTGCTGCCGACCGCGCACGACATGGCCCGTGAGCATCGGGTGCTGGACGCCCTGTCCCGGCACGGCTTCCCGGTGCCGCGCCCGGAGGCGCTGTGCACCGACCCGGACGTCATCGGCGCGCCCTTCTATCTGATGGAGCACGTCGAGGGCCGCATCTATCGGGACATCGCGGACCTGACGGCGCTGGGCGCCCCGGCGATGCACGGCCTCGTCCTGTCGCTCGTGGACACGCTTGCCGACCTGCACGCGTTGGATCCGTCGGCGATCGGGCTGGGCGACTTCGGCCGTCCCGAAGGGTTCAACGAGCGCCAGGTGCGACGCTGGAAGAAGCAACTCGACGCGTCGCGCAGTCGCGAGGTTCCCGGCATCGACGACCTGCATGCCCGGCTGGCCCGGCAGGTGCCGTCCGGCGACGCGGCCGTGGTGCACGGCGACTTCCGGCTGGACAACGTGCTGATCGGCACCGAGTTGCAGGTCAACGCCGTACTGGACTGGGAGATGTCCACTGTGGGCGATCCGCTCGGCGACCTCGCGCTGATGCTGGTATACGCCGGGCGCCCGTTGCTCACCCGCGACGGCGAACACCGCGCGCCGCTGACGGTTCCGGGCCACCCCGGCGTGGACGAGATGGCGGCCCGCTACGCGGAGCGGAGCAAGCGCGACGTCGGCGACCTGCACTGGTACCTGGCCTTCGCGGCGTTCAAGCTGGCCGTCATTCTGGAGGGTGTGCACTACCGATACGTCCAGGGACAGACCGTGGGCGAGGGGTTCGACACGGTCGGGGCGCTCGTCGCGCCCCTGGTCGAGCAGGGACACCAGGCGCTGGAGGAGCACTGATGGACTTCGGTTTCGACGCACGCACCGAGGACTACCGCAAGCGGCTGCTCGCCTTCATGGACGAGCACGTCCGCCCCGCCGAGCCCGGCTGGTTCGCGGGTGACTCCGCGGCCGGCCGGTGGGAGCCGCCGCCCGGTCTCGCCGCGCTGCAGTCCGCGGCCCGCGAGCGCGGATTGTGGAACCTCTTCCTGCCCGGCGAGCACGGCGCCGGCCTGACGAACCTGCAGTACGCTCCGCTCGCCGAGATCACCGGCCGCAGCCCGGCCATCGCCCCGGCCGCGCTGAACTGCGCTGCGCCGGACACCGGCAACATGGAAGTGCTCGCCATGTTCGGCAGCCCGCAGCAGCAGGAGCAGTGGCTGCGCCCGCTGCTGGACGGCGCCATCCGGTCCGCCTTCGCGATGACCGAGCCGCAGGTGGCCTCCTCCGACGCCACCAACATCGGCACCCGCATCGTCCGCGACGGCGACGACTACGTGATCAACGGGCACAAGTTCTACATCTCCGGCGCGATGAACCCCCGCTGCAAGATCTTCATCGTGATGGGCAAGACCGATCCGCAGGCCGCCCGGCACGTGCAGCAGAGCATGGTGCTGGTTCCGCGGGACACCCCGGGCGTACGCATCGAACGCGGCATGACCGTGTTCGGCTACGACGACGGCGACCACGGCGGGCACGCCGAGGTCTTCTTCGACGACGTACGCGTACCGGCCGCGAACCTGATCGGCGAGGAGGGGTCCGGCTTCGCCATCTCGCAGGCGCGGCTCGGACCCGGCCGCATCCACCACTGCATGCGGCTGATCGGCATGGCCGAACGCGCCATCGAGTTGATGTGCACCCGGGCGCTGTCCCGGGAACCGTTCGGCCGGCCGCTGGCCGATCAGGGCGTGGTGCGCGACTGGATCGCCGAGGCACGCGTGCGGGTGGAGCAGAACCGGCTGCTGGTGCTCAAGGCCGCCTGGCTGATGGACACGGTCGGCAACAAGGGCGCGCACACCGAGATCCAGGCCATCAAGATCGCCGTGCCGTCCACCACCGAGTGGATCCTCGACAAGGCCATCCAGACGCACGGCGCGGCCGGTGTCGGGCAAGACACGCCGCTGGCTCGGCTGTGGGCCGCCGCCCGCACCCTGCGGCTCGCCGACGGGCCGGACGAGGTGCACAAACGATCGCTCGCGCGGCGGGAGCTGGGCCGCTACCGGAGCGCGCGATGAGCCAGCCGTCGACACGGGTGGACGGGCGCACCGCACGCTCGGAACGCACCCGCAACGCCATCGTGGACGCGCACGTCCACCTGATCACCTCGGGCGACCTGAAGCCCACCGCGGACCGGATCGCCAAGCAGGCCGGGATTTCGCTGCGCGCATTATGGAGCCACTTCGCCGACATGGAGGCGCTGTTCTCGGCCAGTGGCGAGCGGATCCTGGCGATGCGCGACGAGGCGCACGAGCCGGTGCCGGATGACCTGCCGCTGCCCGAACGCATCGAGGCGTTCTGCCGGCAACGGGCACGCATGCTGGAAGAACTCGCCCCGGCCGCGCGGGCGGCGGCGCTGAAGGAGCCGTTCTCGCCCGCCTTGCAGCGCTATCGGAAGGCCCACATGCGGCGGGTGCGCGACGAGTTGTGCGCATTGTTCCCGGCGGAGATCGGCGACGACGAGCCACGGCTCGCGGCGCTGACCGCGGCGAGCATGTTCTCCACGTGGGAGACGATGCGCACGGTGATGGACCTCGACACGGACGCCGCCCGGGAAGCCCTGACCCGCGCGGTGACCGCACTGCTCGCCGAGGGGACCGCGCCGCTCGCCTAGGGGCCGGTGTTCGCGTCCGGCGGGAACGCCCACCGTTCCTCCACCCGCGCCAACCGCCAGTAACTCAGCGCCACGATCCAGGTCAGCACGAACAGCCCCACCACGAGGAAGCCGACGCTGTTCAGGTTGATCGCGCTGACCCAGGTGGTGAACGGGTCCACCCAGCCGGCATTGTCGTGCAGCAGCCCGATCAACTCGATCGAGCCGACCAGGAAGGCCACCGCGACGGACAACCCGGTGATCGAGATGTTGTAGTAGACCTTGCGCACCGGATGCAGAAACGCCCAGTCGTACGCGACGCTCATGAACAGCCCGTCGAGGCAGTCCAACAGGCTCATGCCGGCCGCGAACAGCAGTGGCAACGTCATCACCGCGTACCACGGCAGCCCGGCGGCGGCACCGGTGCCGGCCAGCACCAGCAGTGCGATCTCGGTGGCGGTGTCGAAGCCCAGGCCGAACAGCAGGCCGACCACATACATCTGTCCCGGCCGGGTGATCGCCCGGGTGAGCCGCCCGAGGATCCGGTTGAGCAGCCCGCGGGCCTGCAGGTGCGCCTCCAGCTTGAGCTCGTCGGAAACCCCGTCGCGCATCGCCCGGAACACCCGCACGATGCCGATCAGCGCCACCAGGTTGAGCGCCGCGATGATGTAAAGAAAGGCGCCGTTCACGCCGGTGCCGATCACCCCGAGGGTACGGTTGACGGCCGTCCCGTCCTCGGTCAACGCACCGACCACGTGCGCGCCGGCGGCGACCAGGGCCGCCAGCACGGCCACCACGGTGGCGTGTCCCATCGCGAACCAGAAGCCGACGGCCTTCGGCCGCAGCCCGTCGCCGCGCAGCTTGCGCGTGGTGTTGTCGATCGCCGCGATGTGGTCCGCGTCGAAGGCGTGACGCAGGCCGTACGTGTATGCGGTGATGCCCAGGCCGACGCTGAACACCTCGGCACCGAGGTGCACGTCGGCGGCGTTGACGGCGGCGAACAGGGCGCCGAACGCGGCCACATGCAGCAGGGCGACGAAACCGAGCAGGACGGCCGATTCCCGCCAATCCTGGCGTGTCCACGTGGCACAGACGGTGCGGAAGAAACCCGTGCGGGGCGCCGGAGTCGACGACATCTGACCTCCCACCGGGATGACGCGTCCCGGCCAGTCGAATCGGTGATCGTCGGAGGTCTGGCTCCCAGCATCACGCTGGTCACAGTGGCGCGACCGCGCCGGACTTGCACCGGCTTCCCCGACGACCGCGAACGCGGCGACACTATCCCATCGCCGTCACGCACGGAGTGACGCCGCTCACCACCACCGCGGCCGGTCGACGGCCCCCACCCCGATCGGTTCCGGGGTTGAACCGTTGGCCGCCGGGAGCCGTACCACCGGGCGCACCCCCACGCGGAAGGGCACCCGAAATGCCGGACGACGACCTCACCGCGCTGGCGTACGCCGCCGCGCGCGGTGACCGTGATGCCGTGACGGACCTGATTCGCCGCACCCAGCGCGACGTCCTGCGGTTCCTGGCACCGTTGACGTCCCCGGCCGACGTGGAGGACCTCGCCCAGGAGACGTACCTGCGTGCGGTGCGCGCCCTGCCCAGCTTCGCCGGCCGTTCCTCGGTGCGCACCTGGCTGCTCGCCATCGCCCGCCGGGTGGCCGCCGACCATGTTCGCCTGGCCACCCGCCGGCCGCGGATCGCCGGCCTGCCGGACTGGCAGGCGACGGCGGAGGCCGCCGCCCCGCACGCCCAGCCCCGGTTCGACGAACAGCATGCGCTCACCGCCCTGCTCACCGACCTGGCACCGGAGCGTCGCGAGGCGTTTGTGATCACCCAGGTCGCCGGGCTGTCCTACGCCGACGCGGCCGAGGTGTGCGGCTGCCCGATCGGCACGATCCGGTCACGGGTGGCCCGTGCCCGCGAGGACCTGATCGCCGCGCTGCACGATCCGGACGCCGAGGGCCGGGCCACCGCCTGACGCAACGCTCACGGCATGGCGACCGCCTGCGCCAGCGACACGGCGAACAACGACTGCGGATCGGTCCACCACTCACGCAGCGCGAATCCCGCGCGCGCCAGCTCACCGGTCAGCCCGGCGCGGCGGAACTTCGCCGACACCTCGGTGCGCATCTCCTCGCCGGCGGCGAAGTCCACGGTCAACCCCAGATCCGCGACCCGTACGCGCTGGGCGTCGCGGGCCCGCAGCCGCATCTCGACCCACTCCCGCTCGGCGTTCCAGAGCGCCACATGCTCGTACGCGTCCACGTTGAAGTCCGCGTGCAGCCGGCGATTGATCACGTGCAGCACGTTGCGGTTGAAGGCGGCCGTCACGCCCGCCGCGTCGTCATAGGCGGGGACGATGACCGCGGGATCCTTCACCAGGTCGGTGCCGAGCAGCAGCCACTCCCCCGGATGCAGCACCGCGCGCAGGCCACCCAGGAAACGGGCGCGTTCGTCCGGCACGAGGTTGCCGATCGTACCGCCGAGGAACGCCACCACCCGGTTGTCACCGTCCGGCAGGTCGGCCAGGTGCCGGGTCAGGTCGCCGACCACACCCCGGACCTCCAGGCCGGGGTAGTCGGCGGCGAGACGGGTGACCGCGTCCAGCAGCGCGGTGCCGGACACGTCCATCGGCACGAAAGACCCGAGGGTGCCGTGTCGCACCAGCGCGTCCAGCAGCAGCCGGGTCTTCGCCGAGCTGCCCGAGCCGAGTTCGACGAGGGTCTTGGCATCGGTGAGGCGGGCGAACCGCTCGGCCTGCGCGTCGAGGATGGCCCGTTCGGTACGTGTCGGGTAGTACTCCGGCAACGCGGTGATCTGTTCGAACAGCTCGCTGCCGCGGGCGTCGTAGAACCATTTGGGCGGCAGCACCTTCGGTTCGGCGCGCAGCCCGTCGGCGACGTCCGAGCGCAGCTCCCGAGCGATGTCGCGCTCGTCGATATGGATTTCCAGGATGGTCATGGTCTCCCCAGCGGGACGAGGTCAAGGGCGGACGGGGTGGCCACCAGAAGCCGGCGGTCCGGCACGGCTTGCCACATCGGGTCGGGATCGAGCGGTTCGGAGCTGACCAGCACGGCATCGGTCCCCCGGCGTACGGACAGCGCGTGTCCCACGGTGGTGGCGACCAGCCGGGTGCCGTCGGTCAGCAGCAGGTTGAGCCGGGAGCCGGGAGCCGCCCGCTCGACTTCGGTGACGACGTCGGCGACGGCCTCCGCCGGATCCACGCCGGCACGCAGCCGGTCCCGGGTCAGCGCCCACAGCAGCGCCGCATCGGTCGGCGCGTCCAGCGTGAGCAGGTCGGTGACCGGGAGCCGGCCGGCGAGCTTGGCCAGCGAACCCGGCCAGCCGCGCACCACGCCGTTGTGGCTGAACGACCAGCTTCCGTCCACGAACGGTGCGGCGGCGGTCTCCACCACCGGCATGCCGACGGTGCCGGACCGCACCGCGGCCAGCACCGCGCCGGCCGTGGTGGCGCGCGCCAGCTCGGGCAGTGTCGTGTCCGTCCACATCGGAACGGTGCGGCGATACCGCACCGGCGTAGGTGCGTCCGGCGGGTACCACGCCACCCCGAAACCGTCGGCGTTGACGGTGCCGCCCCCGCGCATGTCGGCGGGCGCCCACGACTGCCGCACCAAGGCGTGCGGCGGATCGAACAGCAGCTCCGACAGCGGCACGGCGGGGCCGAGGTACGCCAGGTGCCGGCACATCAGAGCGCATCCGGGGTGACGTCACGGGCACAGCGGAACCCACTGAAGATCTGCCGTCGGATCGGATGATCCCAGTTGCGGAACGTGCCCCGGCACGCCGCCGCGTCGGTGCCGAACGAGCCGCCGCGCAGCATCCGGTAATCCCCGCCGAAGAACACCTGGGAGTATTCCGCGTACGGGAACACGGTGAAGCCGGGATAGCCGTGGAAACCGGAGTCGACCCATTCCCACACGTCCCCGATGAGCTGATGCACGCCCAGCGGCGAGGCGCCGTCCGGGTACGCGCCCACCGGCGCCGGCGCGAGATGCCGCTGGCCGAGGTTGGCGTGCCGGGGCGTGGGATCGTCATCGCCCCACGGGTATCGCCGGGACCGTCCGGTGGCCGGGTCGAAGCGAGCAGCCTTCTCCCACTCGGCCTCGGTGGGTAGCCGCTTGCCGGCCCACGCCGCGTACGCCTGCGCCTCGAAGAAGCAGACATGCACCACCGGCTCGTCACCGATCACCGGTTCGGTGCGCCCGAACCGCGTGTACGCCCACCCGTCGCCGTCACGGTGCCAGTGCAGCGGCGCATCAAGTCCAGCCTTCTGGCGATGCGTCCAGCCGCGCTCGCTCCACCATCGCGGGTCGTCGTACCCGCCGTCGGCGATGAATTCCGCGTACCGGGAATTGGTGACCGGCGCGGCGTCGATGGCGAACGCGGCGACGTCGACGGTGTGCGCGGGGCGTTCGTTGTCCAGCGCCCACGCCTCGGTGTCGGTGCCCATGGTGAACGGCCCACCGGGCACCAGCACCTCGCCGGTGACCGGCACGCGCGTCTGCGGCGGTGCCGGGGCGTGCAGCACCGCCGGACCGTTGCGGAGCTGATGGGTGGCGAGCATGGTCTCGTCGTGCTGCTGTTCGTGCTGCACGATCATGCCGAAGGCGAACCCGTCGGCGACCAGCCGTCGCTCGTCCAGGCGCACCCGGTCCAGCACGTCCAGCGCCTTGTCACGCACCTCGTGCACGTACGCGCGGGCCTCCGCCGGCCCGAGCAGCGGCAGCGCCGGACGGTCCCGGCGGGGGTGCCGGAACGCGTCGTAGAGCTTGTCGATGTCCTGGCGCAACGGCTCGCGACCGCCGACGTCGCGCACCAGCCACAGCTCTTCCTGGTTGCCGACATGCGCCAAGTCCCACACCAGCGGGGACATGAGCGGGGAATGCTGGCGGATCAGATCGGCGTCGTCCACCGCGTCGGTCAGCACCGTGGTGCGCGCACGGGCGCGTTCCAACTGTGCCGCGGTGGTCAGCCGCATGTCGTGTCGATGCTCGGAGTCCTGGGTCACGGGAGCGGGTCCTTCCGCAGAGAGACGGCGCGGTGCAGGCGCCGGTCGAGGATCGCGGTCACCTGGTCGCACACGGCCATGGGCAGGCCGGTGCGGTCGAGATGACGACAGGCGAGGTCGATGAGATCGGCGGCGCACGTGGCCACCAGCGGATCGGTGAGACCGTCGCGGGCCGCGGGCACCCACCGGCCGGCCGCCGGCTGGGCGAGATTGCGGGCCGCGTCGACGATGTCGTCACCGGCCAGCAGGGCGGTCAGCACGGCGGCCGGAGCGATCCACTCGTCGCCGGGCTGGGTGTCCAGGTAACGCACTTCCAGATAGCCGCGCGGGCGTACCGGCGGGAACAGGGTGCTGAGGTGATAGTCCAGGTCGTCGACGGTGGGCGGCCGGGGCAGTGCGCCGCCGATCCAGTCGGCGAAGGTGACGCCCTCCGGTGTCTCCCACCGGCCACCGCTGCGCCGCACGCACAGCAGGGGCGCCGCCAACGCATACTCCGACCAGGCCGCGGCCGGATCGGCGGCGGACGGCACCGGGCCGCTGCGCCGGGCGTCCAGGCCATACCAGGCAGCCATCCGCCCGCTGGCCCAGCCGGTGTCCCGGCCGGCGTGCATGCGCGAGGTCGCGAACGTGGCGAGCAGCGGCGGGCCCACGTCGTGCAGGGCGGACCATCGCGCCGGCATACTGCGCGCGTCCCCGGCGTCGAGGCAGACCTGCAGTCCGGCGGTGCTGCACATCATGGTGTGTCCGGGCGCTCCGACGTCACGACCGAAGGCACGATGCATCGCGGCGTAGCGCGGGGTGTTCAGCAGGCGCACCGGAGGCCGGTACGGGTCGAGGCCGCTGTCTCCGAGATGGATGCGGGAGCGGGCGAGAAGATCGGCCAGATAGGCCCGATCCTGGCTGACCGCGGTGTGCAGTTCGGTCAGCGACGTCGCGGGGGCGGAGGAGATTTCGATCTGGCCGCCGGGCTCGGCGGTGAGTACTCCCCCGGCGGGCAGTGACACGGGATCCGGATTGCCGAATGCGGCCGGCGCGTGCGGGCCGAGGGCCCTGCCCAGGGTGGCCGTCGACAGTGGCGCGGCCGGATTCTCATCGAGGTGGGTGGTCCATTCCAGTTCGACGCCGAGGCGCCGCGGTGGTCCGGTCTTGAAGCAGATGCAGTAGAGGTGCTCGGACGCTTCGGCGATCTGCCGGAGCGTCCGACCCGAGACGTCACCTACGTCACTCAAGGTAGTCGCGCCCCTTCTTGAGGTGAAAGGTCATCCGCGACAGTACCCACAGATATCGAGAATGCACATTACGTGTCGATGATCTCCAGCAAGACGAACAGCAACACCCACCCACCCCGCCACCCGCCGCCCACCCCGGCGCCGCCCACCCCGCCGCCCCGCGCCCCGCCGCCCTGCCCGCGCCCGGCCGCCG
>NZ_BMMX01000079.1 GCF_014646155.1 Mangrovihabitans endophyticus | reverse complement strand
GCGCCGCAACACCAGCGTGCAGGAGACCACTGCGATCACGGCGAACAGCGCCCAGACGGCACCGGCGCGGCGGTCAATCACCGCATCAGGGTATCGACGTCGGCCCCGTTTCCGCGCTCCGCGGTCAGGCGGGCTGGACCTGGTCGAACAGGGCCAGAGCTTGCGCGGGGTCAGGGCTCACGAGGCGTTCCAGGCCGGCCGCGGTGATCTTCGCCCATCGGCTGGCTCGTGCCCACATGTCTTCCTCGAAGGCTCGGACGGCCCCGGCCATGTCCTGAGGGCCGGTGCCCTCGGGGCCGGTGGCGAGTGCCTCGGCGAGTTCGGCGCCGTCCAGCATGGCGAGGTTCGCGCCTGCCCCCAACGGAGGCATCAGATGAGCCGCGTCGCCCAGCAGCGTCACCCCGGGAACGTGCGTCCAGGCGTGGGACACGGGAAGCACGTACAAGGGGCGGCGGATGAAAGCTGTCCCGCGGCGCAGGAGGTCCAGGAGGGCATCGGCCCAGCCGTCGTAACGTGCCAGCAGGCCCGACAGCACGGCCTCGGCATCCGTCAGGTCCCCGCTGGTGTGCCCGTCCAGAGGCGCACGGAACTGGGCGTACACCTTCACACCCCCACCGCTGTTGCGCTGCGCGACGAGGCCCCGGTTCACCCCGTACGCGGCCACCGAACCGTCGCCGACCAGCCGGGCGAGATCGGGGTGGCGGGTGTCGACATCATCGAGGGAGGTCTCGACGACGGTGACGCCGGTGTAGTGCGGTGTCACCGTCGAGACCGCCGGGCGGACCCGGGACCAGGCGCCGTCCGCGCCGACCACGAGGTCGAATGTCTCATGCCGCCCGTCGGCGAAATGAATCACCGCACCGTCGCGGGCTCCCGGCACCACCCGCGTCACGCCTCGCCCCCACTGGACGTCGAGCGGGCCGAGGAGCAGGTCACGCAGGTCCCCCCGGTCGATTTCGGGATTGGCCGGCTCGCCGGGACGGGGCCGCCAATCGCGCAGCACGGTTCCGTCGGTGGCCAGGATGCGCATGGTCTGGCCTTCCGGGCGAGACATCGCCCGGAAGGGCGTCAGCAGCCCCGCCTTGTCCAGGGCGAGCTGACCTAGCCCTTCGTGCAGGTCTAGCGTGCCGCCTGGCGGGCGGGCACCGCGGGCGGGGTCGCGTTCGAAGACGGCAACAGGGTAGCCGTGACGGTGCATGACGCGGGCGAAGGTCAAGCCCGCCGGGCCACCGCCAACCACGGCAATACGGCGTCTCATCATGATTCGGCTCCTGAGGACTGAACAGAGTCTCGGAGGGGAGAGTCGCGGTCGATCGTGCGAGATCGGATCCGGCCGCCAGGCGGGCCCGTGTGGAGACGCAGGATTCCGGAATCGAGGTTTGTGTCGCACGGATTCAGGCCGTTCGTCGCTTCGCTTCATGCCCGAGAGAGCAGTCGATCCTAGATTTGTCCTAACCGCGGAAAGGCATCCTAACCAACCTCGCTCGCGAGCATCCACCCACCTCCGAGTCGAAGCGTCCTGCTTCTTCTCCGTACGGATCGGACGGTCATGGTGCATCTTCGTCCTGAGACATCCAAACCCGGCTGGAAAAGAACTCACCTGCTACCCGGCGCCATCCTCCTTGCCGTGGCGATGCTCGCCTCCACGACGGCCTCTCCGGCCTCCGCTGCCACCCCGGCAGGTGGATTCGCGGCCGCGTTCGACGCCGGCAACTCCACCGTGAGCCCCGCCGGCACCTCGCCGTCCCCGTCGGGCGACGCTGCTGACACCCCCGGCCCGGCAAAGGTCAGCACCGATGCGAGGGCCTACGCCGAGGCCCTCGCATCGCCGGACTGGGTCAAAACACCCAGCGGGCTCATGAACAAGGAGTGCGTCCACAAGCTACCTGAAGGCGCCACGGTCGACGGCGATGACATCGTCCTCGCATCGGGAGCCAAGCGACAGCTTGATGCCTGCAAGCATCCGAGGCTGGTGAGGCCCGGAAAGGCCGGTCCCACGTCCCCGGCGGTCCGCGCCGCTCCGGACCAGGCCGTTCCCACCTCGAACGGCTGGATGATCAGCACCTGGTGGAACGCGCCGACGTGGCTGCGCCGGCTCTACGTCAACTACGCGGTCCCGACCGCTCCGCACGTCAACGGGTCGACGACGTTCCTCTTCTCGTCGTTCGAACCCTCCGGTGGCAACGCGATCATCCAACCTGTCCTCACGTACGGCCCGAGCGCATCCGGCGGCGGGAACTACTGGTACATCACCTCGTGGTACGTATGGGGAGGCAACTCCGTCTACGGCTCCAACGTGCGTGTCTCACCCGGAGACACCATCTGGGGCGCCATGGAGGGCAACTCGTGCAACAGCGACGGAAGAAACTGCCACTGGGCGATCAGGACCGTCAACCAGACGGCCGGAGGCGAGTCCAGAATCGATATCACCAGCTATTCCGTCTACACCACGGCGCAGGGTGGAGTGCTGGAGTCCTACGGTGCGCAGCACTGCAACATGCTGCCCGCCAATCACCACGGCGTATTCCGCAACATCGAGATCTGGGGCCCGACGTTCAACAAGCTCACCCCGTCCTGGTTCGTCTGGCAGCCGGATCCCGAATGCAGCATGTACGAGCAGTTCACCACGAACAGCGCGGACATCTGGTGGACTGAGTAGCGAGGTCTAATGAGACGTTCTCTGTGCGCTGTGGCCGGCGTGGTGGTGTGTCTCACCGCCACGCCGGCCGCCCAGCAGGCCGCCGCCGCAGCCCCCACCGTCACCGCCTCCACCACCACGGTGCTGACCACCGAAGGCCGCACCGCCCTGACCTACACCGGATACATGAACGGCGAGTCGTTCCAGCAGGACGGCATCGTCACCTACAACGGCTGGCAGTACTCCGCGTACTGGGACCAAAGTGGATACGTCAACATCGCGCGCCGGCACCTGCCGTCCGGTGCCTGGTCGAGTCTCAAGCTCACCGATTACGCGACCACATCGACCGACTCACACAACACCATCAGCATCGGCATCGCGCCCTCCGACGGCACCATCCACCTCGCCTTCGACACACACTCCTCGCAGTTCCGCTACCGCAAGTCGGTGGCCGGCCTGGCGACCTCGCCGACGACCGCCACCTGGAGCACCAGCTCCTTCGGCTCGGTCCAGAGCGCGCTGACCAGCACCAGCATGGACGTCGTCACCTATCCACAGTTCTTCGCCCACCCGGACGGCACCCTGCAACTCGCCATCCGCACCGGCTACAGCGGAACCGGTGACGAAGTGCTCTACGAATACCGGTCGAGCACCTGGACCTCCCTCGGCACATTCATCGACGGGACCACGGCCGGCAACAACGCCTACCTGTTCGGAATCGAATACCACACCTACGACGCGGCCACCCCGCTGCTGCACGCGACCTGGACCGTACGCGAGACCTCCAACGCCAGCACCAACCACGACCTCTACTACGCCTACAGCAAGGACAAAGGCCGGACCTGGCGCAACAACGCGGGCACCGTCGTGGCCGCCACCGGCAGCAACCCGCTCGTCGCGGACGCCAACACCCTCAAGGTGCGGAGCATCGGCCAGAACCGCGGCCTGATGAACCAGGAATCACAGGTCGTCGACGCCGCCGGCATCGTGCACGTGCTCGCCTCGCACATGCCCGCCTCATCCGCCGACAACAGCGACTTCACCAGCGCCCGCGAGACCGCTGTCCTCGTCCACTACTGGCGCGACAAGGCGACCAAGGTCTGGCACCAGGACTACACCCCGTTCCTGGAACGGTCGTCCCGCGGCGACATCGCCGTAGACGCCGCCGACAACCTGTACGTGGTCAGCGGTGACTCAAGCACCCGCAAGCTACACATCCAGACCGCGTCGAAGGCCTCCGGCTGGACCGACTGGACCATCCGCTACACCTCCTCGGCGATCTACTACTCCGATCCGCTCATCGACCACCGGCGCCTCACCTCGCTCGGCATGCTCAGCATCTTCGCGCCCCGATACGGCGGCAGCCGGATCGACGTACAGGACTGGACGGTTTCCGGCTGAAACCTCGGATGACGAGCGTGGCACCCGACCAGCGACGGGCTGCCACGCTACGTCGCCGACCGAGTTTTCCCGCCCGATGGGGGTGGCCCCGCCAAGCGCCGTGATTTTCTGGCTTGCCGGAGATAGGCGGTCGGTGTCTGTCCGTAGCGTCGCTTGAACGCCCGGCTGAGGTGGCTGCTGTCGGCGAAGTGCCACCGAGCGGCGAGTTCGGTGATGCTCGCCCGGGGATCGGTCAGTTCCAGCCGGGCCTGGTCCAGTCGCCGGTTACGGATGTAGGTGGCCACCGACTCGTTCTCGTCGGCGAAGGCCCGCTGCAGTGTACGGAGGGAGACGTGCAGCTCGCCCGCCACCATCGTGGGGGATAGATCGGCCTCGGCCAGGCGTTGCTCCACGAGGTTCTTGGCCGTCGCGGTCAGCGGTGCGGCCAGAGGCGAGTCGGTACCGTCGAGGCCGCGCCGGATCACCGAGGTGACCAGTTCGAGCATGGTGTCGCGGGCGGCCTGGACGCCGGCGGGCCCGAGGTCCGGCAGCGTCCGGTGGATCATGGTGGCGTGGGCGGTCAGCAGCCGTACCTCGGCCATCGCGGTGGCGCCGGAGACCGTCCGCCCCCTCAGCGACGCGGCGAGCGAGGCCGCGGGGAGCATGAGCTTGTGCGCTACGGTCGGCTGCGACGTCTCGAATCGTGTCAACCCGGCCCGCTGCCGGATGTGGAAGCGCCCCTGGCTTATGTCGATCTCGGGGGCGGCGTCCGTCTCGCCCAGAGTCCAGGTGCCCCGATGCACGATCCACATCCACACCTGTTCCTCGTCACGGGTGGGCTCGGCCGCTGTTCGACCGTACGAGGCACCGCGGAGATCGACGATCGTGACGTCCCGCACCGTGGTCACCCGGAACCGGCCAGGAGCATCGGCGTACGATCCCGCGGTCAGCCTGAACGGGGAAGACTGGCCGCCGGCGCAGCGTCGCCGCGGCTCACGGCCGCCGCAACTAGCGGCACGGGCGTCATGGTCCTCGATTGGGACAGCCTCGATCCCCATACGTCGGTCTCCTTCGGCTGGCACGCACGACACGCCGACACCCAACCGGGCGGCCGGTACGCCCGAGTCTTCGCCGGCCGCTGCCGCGAGACATCTGTCAGATGACGGTGCGGCCCGGCACCAAGATCGCGGAAACCTGGTGTCAGCCGTCGGACCGGACCGCTGAGGGTGCTGGACCTCGGTTGCGGCCACCTACCGCGACTGGATCACCCAGACCGGCCCGACCATCGACTCCGAAGTTCGCTCAGCCCCTCGATGCCCAGCCGGTGGCCGTCGGGCAACTGGTCGTCGCGGTCCCAGCGCCACGCCGTGACCAGCGCCAGTGCGAGGGCCCGGCAATCGCGGAGCAGCCGGTGATCGACGCCCGGGTAGTGGTCGGCGACCCCGTCGGGCGCGTGAGCCAGGTCGAACTCGACCGGCCCCCGGCAGCACGTCTCGAAGTCGACGAACAGCGGGCCGGTCCGTGTCGGGAGCAGATTGCCCGGATGGGGCTCGCCGTGCAGGAGTTGCTCGGGACGGCCGCTCCGGCCGACCGCTCCTCGCAGGCGGTCCAACGCGCCGGCGAGGAAGGCCCGGTCCGGGCCGGCCAGTCCCGGCGTCCGAGCCGGGTCGGCAACGAGCGTGTGGGCCTCAGCAACCCGGTCCGTGACATGCGGGGCCGGCAGGTCGACCTCGCGCATTCCGGCGTGCAGCCGTGCGAGCGCGTCGGCGTAGTCCGCAGTCGGGACTGCTTGAGGCGAAACCGGTTCGTAGTAGGCCCACAGCGTGACGACGTAGCCGTCCCGGACGAAGATCTCGGGCGAGATCAGCGCGGCCACCGGGCTTCCGAGCTCGGCCAGCCGCCGAGCGACATCCACTTCAAACCGGGCACCCCGGTACGCGGCGGGCGCCACCCGGGCCAGCACGTCGCAGGGCCGCAGGCGCAGGGTGAGCTTGTTCGAGTTGTGCAGGACGGCGGCGTCGCGGGCGGTCAGGCCGAGCGATGCGGCGCACGTCATGGCTTCCTGCGTTGCCCGCTGAGCCCCCTCCATCGGGGCATCGTAGGTCAGCGTTTCCCGGCACGGCAGCCGCAACAGCGCAGCAGCAGCCGCAATTCGGAGCCCGGCCGACGGTGCCGGTCATCGGGGCTCTCCCCGGAGCCGGGACGTCCGGTGTAGCCGGTCGAAGTGGGGGCTGATGGTGGATCAGCCACGCGAGCGTCAGTGAATGTGCCACGGATCGCGAGTCTCCGCATCGCGCCGCCCCGCCTGGACCGACGCCATAGCGGCGTTAGACTCGCCGGTCATGGGACTGCTGATCTTCAGCCTCAACCTCACCCTGGACGGTTGCGTCGACCACCAGGAGGGCATCGCCGACGACGAGACGCACGCCTACTTCACCCGCCTCATGGACGAGGGTGGGGCAATGCTGTGGGGTCGCGTCACCTACGAGATGATGGAAAGCTACTGGCCGGCCGTTGCCCGCGGCGACGAGCAGGCGCCGCCGGCCATCCGCGAGTGGGCGGTCAAGCTGGAGACCAAACCCAAGTACGTGGTGTCGTCGACGCGCACGGACTTCCCGTGGACCAACAGCCACCACCTCAACGGCGACCTGCGTGAGGGTGTGCAGGAGCTCAAGGACGCGACCCCGGCCGGGGTCCTGCTCGGCAGCGGCAAGCTCGCGACCGAGCTCGACCGGCTGGACCTGATCGACGAATACAAGCTGCTGGTCCATCCCCGGATCGCCGGCCACGGCCCGACGCTGCACCAGGGCGGGCTGCCCGCCACGCGCCGGCTCGAACTGCTCTCCGCGCAGCCGCTGCGCAACGGCGCGGTGGCCCTGCACTACCGCCGCGGGCGCTGACTCACCGGAGCCTGTCGCCGCCAGATCACCGGCAAACGGCGAAGCGCGGCGTGGCTGCAGCGAGGCTAGGCATCGAGTATTCCTTGACGTTCCAGGCGGCGCGAGTTCGGGTCTGGAATCGTTCCGGCGGTCCAGCATTCCCCACCTCGCTACCCGGTCACAGCCGGATCAGGTCGGCGACCTCCTCCGGCAGGCCGGGTGACGTCATGACGTGACCCATGCCGGGCACGACGTGCAGGACCGCTCCCGGGATCAGGGCGGTCAGGGCCTCGCCGTGCCCGAGCGGATAGACCGGATCCTGGTCGCCGTGCACGATCGAGGTTGGTGCGGTGATCGACGACAGCGGGGCGAGTAGGCTGGGGTCATCCATCCACACGGCCCGGTGGTGGTTGGCCGCGGCCGCCGGGTCGACGGCCCGGGAGACCGCCAGCTCCAGCATCGCCCGGGCGGCCGGCTCGTCGAACGGCCGGACCGGCCCGTTGACGAGCCGGAACAAGGCCACGTCGGACTCAACACCCGGCGGCAGCCCGGCTTTCAGATGCGCGACGAACGCCGGTGACGGCGGCGGCAGATCACCCGGGTCGGCCGGCTCCCCGGCCAGCGCCCGGGCCCGCGCCGGACCTGGATCGTGGCCCATCGGTGAGCTGGACATCACCGTCAAGGACCGGACCCGGTCCGGCGCGTGTACACCCAACCACTGCGCGATCATCCCGCCCAGAGAAGCCCCGGCCACATGAGCGGAATTCAATCCATAACCGTCCAGCACGGCCAGGCAATCACGAGCCATGTCCCCGATCGTGTACGGATGGGCATCGAAGTCCACGACGCTGGACCGGCCGGTGTCGCGATGATCGAACCGGATCACCTGAACCCCGCGCTCGACCAGCCGACCGACCAGCGCATCAGGGCAACTGACTCCTTGAGCAGCCGAACCCATAACCATCAGAACAGCGGGCAGCTCCGGATCGCCGACTCGCTCGATCCAGATCCGCATCGGTCCGGCGGCCACGAATCGCTCGTGCGCATCCAACATGGGCGGCACAGTATCGGCTACCCCGTCGCGAACACCCAGATTTTCGATGGAGCCCGGGCCGAGAGCGGGCCCCACCCAGGGGGCGTCGACCAACGCTTATGGCGGCTACCAGACCACGTAACCGACACACCATAACTGTCATTATGGTGTGTCGGCATTATGTCCGTTTTCGGATTAATGGATTGCGATTAACAGTAATTCAATAATCCCACGGGAGGGTGCTGGGGGAGTCTCCGCTGGGCCGGCTGATGTCGGTTCTCGGCGATATCGGCGGGCGCGCTGCGAGGGTGGCGGACTCGTGACGAGTTCTCATCCACGTCGGCAACGGGCTGCCGAAGCCGTCGGCGAGCCGGGTACCTGCAGCACGCCGCCTGCCCGAGAATCGACGTGTGACGACTTCTCCTGCGCGCCAGACGGCCGACTCCTCGCCTGCTCTGCACTACTACGTCGTCTACGACGATGCCGGCGTGCCGGAAGGGCTGCTGGCCGAGGAGTTCCTGCTCGCGGCGGACCACTCGTCGGCCGGGCTGGTCAGTGGCGGCTGGAGCCGGTCGGAGGGCCGCTGGCACGACGCCTCGGCCACCAGCAGGCGCCTGCGCCTCGACGCCGCCCTGCGGAAGCGAGTGACGCCCGTCAACCGGACCACGGCGGCGACCCTCTACCGGGACCTTTGCGGTGCCGATCTGCCGCACGAGCCCGCGTTGCGGGCGTACTTCGGCGCCCCTGCGGCGCAACCGGCGTCCGCCTTGCCCTTGACCGGTTGCGAGCCCAGGCCGGGGTTCCGCGAGACGCGTGTCTATCGGATCCTGTTCGCCGACGAACTGAGCCCGGACGGCCTCGCGGCACTCAGCGAGGCGTGGCAGATGCCGGTCACCGGTGACCTCGCGGATCCCGAGGTGCGCATCCTGGGCGCGGTGCGCCGTCAGGTCGCGGGCGATACCTTTCGCTGGGATCTCCGCCGGGTCGCTGCGGGTGCTGCCTGGGGGCTGGACGTGACCTGTGACCTTCGCGGGGATCGTGATGAGGCGGTCGGCGTTCTGTTGCGCGGCTTGACGACCCAGATGCGGCAGCAGGGGATGATCCCTGTCACCATCGATCGGTTCCGCTGAGTGGCTGCCGCAGCCACAGTGACCGGGACGTCGGGCCTGGTCGGCGCGGCCGTTGCGGCCGCCCTGGACGCCGCCGGCTGGGCGGTTCGCGGAGCCGACCGGGCCCCCGGCCGGTGGACCACCGTCGTCGGCGACCTGCGAGAACCCCGGGTACGCCGGTCGGCGCTGGCGGGGGCGGACGTCGTCGTGCATGCGGCCGCGCTGCACGCACCGCACGTCGGCCGAGTCGACGAGCGGGAGTTCCGTGCCGTCAACGTGGGCGCGACCGAGGGACTGCTCGACGACGCGCAGCGGGCAGGCGTGGCCCGCGTGATCTACATCAGCAGCACCAGCGTCTACGGGCACGCGCTGGTGCCGGCCGACCGGGCGGTGTGGGTCGACGAGGGGCTGGAGCCCCGCCCCCGCGACATCTACGACGAGACGAAACTGGCCGCCGAACGACTGGTCGCGACGGCCGACGCCGCATCGGTCACCTTGCGCATCGCGCGGTGCTTCCCGGAGCCGCTGCCCGTGCTGGCCACGCATCTGCTGCACCGTGCCGTCGGGATCGCCGACGTCGCGGCGGCCACCGTGCTTGCCGCTGCGCGGCACACGGTGACCGGGACCTTCAACATCGCCGGACCGTACCCGTTCACCCGTGCGGACTGCCCGGCGTTGCACGACGACGCAGCCGCCGTGATCACGGCGCGGGTTCCCGAGGTCGCGGCGGCGTTCCGCGACCGGAACTGGCCGCTGCCGCGCACCCTCGACCGGGTCTACGACTCCGGCGCCGCGGCGGCGGCGCTGGGATATCGGCCGGTGCACGGAGTCCATCAGGTGCTGCGCACGCGACAGGACCCGTAGCGGGGCGGCAAGACCCGGTCGGCACGGCGACCGAGCGTGCGGTCAAGGGCGCGTCGGCGTCGCTGATCGAGCAGAACGCCCGCGGTCCGTGCGGCGGAAAACGCCGTGACCGGGGTTTCGGGCCTGCGTTACCGTCGCGGCCATGCGACCACTGGAAGAGAAGGAAATCCGGTCGTCCTTCGTCAACTGCAGCAAGGGTGAGGCCGGCCGGATCCGGATGCCACCCGGCCTGTCCGGCCAGGCAGTCCCCTGGGACGACCTGGACTTCCTCGGCTGGACCGATCCCGGCGCGCCGCAGCGGGCGCTGCTGGTGGTGCCCGGCGATGCGATGCCCGGCGACGACACACCCGGCGGTCGGGGGCTGACCGGGCTGGTGTTACGCCGCCCGAACGCGGTCAAGGCCGCCGCCGGCCGGTCCAGCATGTGCCGGATCTGCCTGACCGACCACGCGTCGTCCGGGGTGGCGTTGTTCGTGGCGCCGCTGGCCGGGCCCGCCGGGCGGCGGGGCAACACGGTCGGCGAATACCTGTGCGCCGACCTGGCCTGCTCGCTGTACCTGCGCGGCAAACGCCAGCCGCGGATGCGGCTGGTGCGCCGGGAGGAGACGCTGAGCCTGCCGGAACGCATCGAGCGGGCGATGCGCAACCTGACCGCGTTCACCACGCGGGTGGTGGCCGGTTGAGACCGCGGCTGTTGCCGCTAGCCTGGGGTTCCGCTGTTCCCCACCTGCCCCGAGGACGTGCGCGTGCCCGAGACGATCACCGCCGTGGCGTGGACGTGCCTGCGGGACCGGCGCCTGTTGGTCACCCGCACCCGCGGGTCGGACGCGTTCTATCTGCCCGGCGGCAAACCGGAACCGGGTGAGACGCCGGAGGCGACCGCCGTGCGGGAGGTGTTCGAGGAGACCGGGGTGCGGCTGCGGCAACAGGACCTGACCTGGGCCGGGGAAGTGACCGCGCCGGCCCACGGGCGCGGCCCCGGGGTGCGGGTCCGGTTGATCTACTACGCGGCGGCCAGCGACGCCGAACCCGCGCCCGCCGCCGAGATCGCCGAGCTGGGCTGGTTCACCTCGGCGGACGCGGGCCGCTGCGCCCCGGCCATCCGGATCGTCATCGACCGGCTGGTCGCGGCCGGCGCTCTGGACTGAGAGACATCCCAGGAGCTTGAATGTCAAGCAGCGGCCTCGATGAGGTGAGACGACCAGGCGGTCGCCTCGTCGT
>NZ_BMMX01000078.1 GCF_014646155.1 Mangrovihabitans endophyticus | reverse complement strand
CGTACGCGGGGAGCACGCGAGCCAGCTCGGCCACGGCGCGTGCAGGTCGGGACCACCCCCGCGTACGCGGGGAGCACGGCTGTGCGCTCACCCGCGCCACCAGCTACGGGGGACCACCCCCGCGTACGCGGGGAGCACGTCGTCGCCCAGCCGTTGGACGAGTGGCAGAAGGGACCACCCCCGCGTACGCGGGGAGCACCCCTCCGGGCTGTCCCGGCGCATGAACCGCCTGGGACCACCCCCGCGTACGCGGGGAGCACACTTCTGGATCATGATGGTGTCTCCCGTGGTGGGGACCACCCCCGCGTACGCGGGGAGCACTCGGCATCCCACGACGCGCCCTGGCCGGGGCCGGGACCACCCCCGCGTACGCGGGGAGCACGCGATTAGGTTCTCCCGCATCCTCGCGGACAAGGGACCACCCCCGCGTACGCGGGGAGCACTTCAAAACGCATTGGCGGCGCATCGGCGAAGCGGGACCACCCCCGCGTACGCGGGGAGCACGTCGATCACCGCCGCATCTCGGCGACGATGGTGGGACCACCCCCGCGTACGCGGGGAGCACGTCCACCCGGATCGCGAACTGCACCGCCGACAGGGACCACCCCCGCGTACGCGGGGAGCACGAGAAAGCGGCGTTGGCCGCGGTGCCGTTCATGGGACCACCCCCGCGTACGCGGGGAGCACAGGAGATGATGCTTCCGCCCGTTGCTCGGTCGGGGACCACCCCCGCGTACGCGGGGAGCACCACACGACAACGCCGCGTTTGCAGGGTGTTGTGGGACCACCCCCGCGTACGCGGGGAGCACTTCTTGTCTTCGGTCTTCTTGACCATCGGCTGGGGACCACCCCCGCGTACGCGGGGAGCACGGCAAGACGGCCCCCTGGATGCCGTGGCTCGACGGACCACCCCCGCGTACGCGGGGAGCACGTGGTGGCCGGTCGCCAAACTTCGAGGGTGCGGGGACCACCCCCGCGTACGCGGGGAGCACTGCAACATCATCGACGAGGCGTTCGCCTACATGGGACCACCCCCGCGTACGCGGGGAGCACGCGAGCCTCGACCACCCCGGCGAGATCCACTGGGGACCACCCCCGCGTACGCGGGGAGCACACTTGTTGACCTGCGCTTCTAAAGATCAACAGTCTGGTTTTTGTTCACTCGCTAGTTCCTGCCATGTCTTCTGAGGCACCGTGTTCTGACGTTTGCGCTGCGCAAATTGGACATTGGCGTCTCTGGGGTGTCATCGCGAATGTACCGGCTGGTCGGGATTTCGCACGTGGCGGCGCTCCCGGCATGGTTTTGAGCTGGCCTTTGTCACTCGAAAGTGGAAGCGCATGTGGTTCTTGTCGTACCTGTCTGCTTGGGTCGCCGCGTGAACAGCGCGGTGGGGCTCAGCGACGCCGCCCGGGTGGTGTGGGGCAAGTCTGGCGACCTTGTGACGCCGTTGCCGTTGTGGCGTCACATGGCTGACAGCGCCGATGTGGCCGGGCGGTTGTGGGATGAGTGGTTGCCGAGGTCGGTGCGTGACCGGATCGCCTGTGAGTTGCCGTTGGGGTCGGACGACGGGCGGCGGCTGGTCCGGTGGGTTGCGGGGGTGCATGACATCGGGAAGGCGACCCCGGCGTTCGCCGGGCAGGTGCCTCATCTGGCGGGGCGGATGCAGGATTTCGGATTCGTTTTCGATCAGCGGGTGGCGGCGGACCGGCGGGCTGCGCCGCATGCGACGGCGGGCTTCATTGTGCTTTGCGATTGGCTGATTGCCGTGCACGGCTGGGATCCTTCGTCGGCGGCGATGTTCGCGGCGGCGATCGGCGGGCACCACGGGATTCCGCCGACCGACGGTGAGATCCAGGTGGTGCGGGAGCGGCAGTTTCTGCTGGGCGTGGAGGGGCTGTGGCCTGGGGTCCGCGCGGAGTTGCTGGCGTGGATGGCGCATCGGGCGGGGGTGGCCGAGCGGCTGGCGGCGTGGGGTGACGTGGTGCTGACCCGTCCGGTCCAGGTGTTGTTGACCGGTGTGGTGATCGTGGCCGACTGGATAGCGAGCAATGAGGAGTTGTTTCCCTACCACTTCATGGCGTCCGATGAGGAACGTTTGGCGGCGGGTTGGGAGAGCTTGGACCTGCCTGCGCCGTGGCGGGCGGTGAGACAGGACTTGCCGGCTGAGGAGTTGTTCGCGCGGCGGTTCTCGTTGCCGGAGGGTGCCAGCCCGTACCCGGTTCAGTCATCGGTGCTTGAGGTGGCCCGAGCGATGCCGGTACCTGGCCTGTTGATCGCGGAGGCGCCGATGGGGGAGGGTAAGACGGAGGCGGCGTTGGCGGCGGTCGAGGTGCTGGCCGCCCGGAACGGCGCGGGCGGTTGTTTCCTGGCGTTGCCGACACGGGCGACCAGCGACGCGATGTTCAGCCGGGCGCTGGAGTGGGTGAGCAGGCTGCCGGACGCGGACGTCGGCCGTGGCGCGTACGGCGTGGCGCTGGCGCACGGCAAGGCGAGCCTGAACACCGAGTTCTCTGAACTGTTCCGCCGATCGTTGCCGAGCCAGATCGGTTGCGATGAGGGCGGGGCGGAGACGTCGGCGCACCGGTGGATGGCGGGCCGCAAGCGGCCGATGCTGTCGAACTTTGTCATCGGCACCGTCGACCAGTTGCTGTTCGCGGCGTTGAAGGCGCGTCATGTGGCGCTGCGTCACCTTGGTCTGACGAGCAAGGTGGTGGTGATCGATGAAGCGCACGCCTACGACGTCTACATGAGTCAGTACCTCGACCGGGCCTTGGAGTGGCTGGCCGCTCATGGGGTGACGGTCGTTGTGCTGTCGGCGACGCTTCCGGCGGGTCGGCGCGCGGACATGATCAAGGCGTACGACGATGGCCGGTTCGCGGGGCAGAACCTCGGCGCGATCCAGCCGAGGCGCTGGGCTGTTCCTGCTGTGGCGGCGGATCCGTACCGGGACCTGCGTGCGGAGGCTCGGTATCCGCTCGTGACCGTCTCGGCCGAGGAACGCGGCGGGCGCGCGGTGGGCTGCGCTATTTCGGGTCGCGGGGCGCAGGTGCTGGTGGAGCGTCACGACGACGATGTGGAGGCGTTGGCGGCGACTTTGCGAGCGGCGCTTGCCGAGGGGGGTTGCGCGCTGGTGGTGCGCAACACCGTGCGGCGGGTGCTGGCCACCGCGGACCGGCTGCGGGAACTGCTGGGGTCGGACATTCCGGTCTCGGTGACGCATTCGCGGTTCATGGGGCCGGATCGGGCAGCGAAGGACCGGTGGCTGCTGAACACGTTCGGGTCGCCGCGTCAGGTGCGGGAAGCGGGTGGGAGCCGACCGCAGCGGCACATTGTGGTGTCCAGCCAGGTCGCGGAGCAGTCGCTGGACATCGACTTCGATGTGCTGGTGACCGATCTGGCGCCGGTGGACCTGGTGCTGCAACGCATCGGTCGGCTGCATCGCCACCTGCGGTCCGAGCGGCCCGCCTCATTGGCGTCGCCGCGTTGCCTGATCACCGGAGCAGACTGGGCGGCGACACCCCCGGAGCCGGTGAGCGGCTCCCGGCGCGTTTACGGCCGCAGCGCGCTGCTGCGCGCCGCCGCGGTGCTGTGGCCGCATCTTGTGGAGGGTGTGCCGGTGGGCATCCCCGCCGACATCTCTCCTCTGGTCCAGGCCGCCTACGGAGAAGACCTGCCCGGCCCGGTCGAGTGGCGGCCAGTGCTGGCGGAGGCTGAGCAGCAGCGGGCCGAGAGCGATTCGGAGCGCGTCCGCCGCGCCGGCACGTTCCGTCTCGGGCCGGTCGGCAGCCCCGGCGACGACCTCACCTCCTGGTTGCACGCCGGTGTCGGCGACGCGGAGTCGGCCGGCGACGACGCGCGGGGCCGGGCACATGTGCGCGACGACGGCCCGCCGACCCTGGAAGTTCTGGTCGTCGTCCGGACGCCGGATGGCTGGCAGATTCCACCGTGGATCGACAACCGCGGCGGACAGATCCTGCCGGTGGACGCGCAACCGCCAAGAGGCCTGGACCGGGCACTGGCGTCATGCACCCTCTCGCTGCCCGCCGAGCTGGCCGCCGAGCATGTCATCGACCGGGTCTTGGCCGAACTGGAAGCCCGCACCTATATCGAGGCGTGGCAGAAGAATCCCTGGCTGGCCGGCGAACTGATCCTCGATCTCGATCCGGACGGCCGCACGTGCCTGGCGGGATTCAACATCGAATACGACGCTATCGACGGCCTGCGGATCAGCAAAGCCGACTCGTAAGGGTGAAAGCCGCTGTCGGCAACGCGACATCGGCGGCGCGCCGCTGACCAGCCCCGACCCCGTCGGCAACGCGCGCCTAGCCTGCGGAATCCCTGCCTACGCAGGGAACACGGAAGCGATCCGGAGCAACAGAGGATCACCCCGAGCAACTCTCGGGAGCCATTAGCGTCCTCGGAGTAACAGGTTCCGGCAATAGCTGACCTTTGTGGAAGGAGGGCCAGGCACGTGAACAGCGCACCTCTCAGCTTTCCGTTGACGACAGCGGACTGGATACCAGTGCTCGGCCGCGACGGGCGACCACACCACGGCGGTATCCGCCAAGTCCTCGACGACGCGGACCGCTTCACCACCCTCGCGGGCGACCTGCCGACGCAGTCCTTCGCGATCCTGCGGATCCTGCTCGCCGTCCTCCACCGCGTCACCGGACCGGACAACGACCGCACCTGGCGCGCGTTGTGGAACAGCCCACGCCTGCCGGTCAGAGACATCGAGGACTACCTCGACGCGTTCGCCGACCGCTTCGACCTGCTCCACCCCGTCACACCGTTCTTCCAGGTGGCGGACCTGCGCACCGACAAAGACGAACCGGTAGGCCTGACCCGGCTGATCGCCGACGTGCCCAACGGCACGCCCTACCTCACCGCCCGGCTCGGGCACGCCCTGGACTCGATCACAGCGGCCGAGGCGGCCCGGTGGCTGATCCATTGCCAAGCCTACGACCCCTCGGGCATCAAGTCCGGCGCCGTGGGCGACCCACGGGTCAAAGGCGGAAGGGGTTATCCGATCGGCGTCGGCTGGTGCGGCAATCTCGGCGGCACGTTCCTGGAAGGCGACACCCTACGGGAAACCCTGCTGCTGAACCTGGTCCCGGAGCACGTGCCGGTGCTCGACCGTCACCCCGGGGACCTGCCCGCGTGGGAACGCGCCCCACACGGCCCGGCCGAGGAAAGCACCCGCACCCGAGGCCCCCACGGCCCGCTCAGCCTCTACACCTGGCAGTCCCGCCGCATCCGCCTGTTCGGCGATGCCGAGAAGATCACCGGTGCCTTGATCGCCAACGGCGACAAACTCGACCCCGTCAACCAGCAGCGCTGCGAACCCATGAGCGCGTGGCGGCACGGCAACGCGAAGAAGAACGAGAAGGTTCCCTACCGCCCGGCACGCCACGACCCGGCCCGCGCCCTGTGGCGGGGCCTGGCCGCGCTGCTACCCGGCAAACCCGTCCCGGCCACCAAGGACGGGCCCGCCGTCGTCGCCCCGGCCGTCACCGAGTGGCTCGCCCGGCTGCGCCGCAGCGGCCACGTGCCCGCCGACCACCGGGTCACCCTGCATGCCGTGGGCATCGCCTACGGCACGCAACAATCCGTCGTCGACGAAGTCATCGACGACATGGTCACCATGCCGGTGCAGGCATTCGGATCCGACAGCGACCTACGCACCCTGATCATCGACGGGGCCGCGGACGCCGAGGCTACCGTCGCCGCGTTGCGCGACCTCGCCGCGAACCTGGCGCGTGCCGCCGGCGCCCGTGGTGACGCCCCCGCCGAGATTGCGGCCACGGCCGCCGAATCTGCCTTCGCTGCCTTCGACCATGAGTTCCGGCAATGGCTGTCCGGCCTGCACGCCGACACGGACTCGGCAGCCGCCCGCGCCGAGTGGCACCAGCGCGCCCGCCGACTCGCTCTGCACCTGGGCGGCGACCTGATCAGCCGTGCCGGACCGGCGGCCTGGACCGGGCGTGAGGTCGGCGGCGACAAGCCGAGACTGATCTGCACCCCGCTCGCCGACCTGTGGTTCCGGCGCAAACTGCACACCGCCCTGCCCATGACCAGCCCACAAAACGACCACACCCCGACTCAGGAGGTGGTGCCGTGACCAGCACCGAAACCCCACCCGGCGCTACGACATCCAAGCCGCCCTCCGACACCCCGCGGCTGCGGCCACGCCGGCGCCGCGAGTTCGGCGAACACGTCGCACGCACCGTCGACGAACTGCAACGGCGGCTCCTGCACGGGAAGGGCTCAACAGCCACCGCCACGATGGCCCATCTGCGCGCCGCAGCGAGCCGGGCGCCCGGCGCCGATTACACGATCCTGGACGTCACCGCCGTACCGGGCTCCTTACTGACCCGCCCCGGAGACGAACCGACCTGGCAGGAATGGGCCAAACACAGCGCGCTCACCCTCTACGCAGTGCACCAGCAGTCCCTCGACGAACCGATGCACCGCCCCGGAGCCGGCATCGGTGCCGCCGTCAGCCGGCTCGCCGCGGCCGGCAACAGCCCCGAGGCGGTGCGGCGCAGATTCACCGCCCTGGGCTCTGCAGCAAGCTACGACGCCCTCACGTACCACTTGCGAGGCATTGCCGGGCTCCTGCGCCAGCATCGCATCAGCATCGACTACGGCCTGCTCGCCGACGATTTGCTGACCTTCCAACAGCCCGGCGGCCCCGACCGCATCCGCGCCCTGTGGGGGCGCGAGTTCTACCGCATCGCCCGAACCACCGACCACCCCTCCGACGACACCGAGACCACCGGCAAGGAGTGACCATGCCCCGCACGATCGTCGACATCCACATCCTGCACAGCGTCCCGCCCAGCAACCTCAACCGCGACGACTCCGGATCCCCCAAGACCGCCGTCTACGGCGGCGTGCGCCGCGCCCGCGTCTCCAGCCAGGCATGGAAACGGGCCGTCCGGCTCGCCTTCAAGCAACACCTCGACCTGTCAGAACTGGGCGAGCGCACCATGCGCGTCGGCGAAGCGGTGGCCCGACTGATCGAACGCGACGCCCCGGACCTGGCTGAACAGTCGGCCACGCTCGCCAACGGAGTTCTCGTCGCAGCCGGCCTGGTCAAGAAGGAACCCAAGAAGAAAGCCAAAGCCGGAGCGGAGAACCCGCACGCCGAATCCGAGTACCTGCTCTTCCTCAGCCGTCGGCAACAGCAGAACCTGGCCGCGCTGGCGATCAACGCCGCCCACGCCGGCCACGATCCCGACGCCAAGGCGGCCAAGAAGGCCGCCAACACCGACCATTCCCTCGACGTGGCCATGTTCGGCCGCATGGTCGCCGACGTCAGCGACATCAACGTCGACGCTGCCGTCCAGGTCGCCCATGCCATCAGCGTTCACGCCGTCGACAACGAGTTCGACTACTTCACCGCCGTCGACGACCGCAAACACGAAGAACAAGAAACGGGCGCCGGTATGATCGGCACCGTCGAATTCAACTCTTCGACCCTGTACCGGTACGCCACCATCGACGTCAACCGGCTCCACGACACCCTCGGCGACCTGAAAGCCACCCAGCAGGCCGTTGAAGCCTTCACCACCGCGTTCGCGACCAGCATGCCCAGCGGCAAACGCAACACCTTCGCCAACGGCACCCGCCCTGACGCGATCATGGTCCAGCTACGCGACACCGCAGCGGTCAACCTCGTCGGGGCCTTCGAAGAGCCCGTCGGCCGCACAGGCGACACCACCGGCCGGGTGGCGCTGGCCGCCCAAGCCCTCGCCGCCCACACCCGAGACGTCCACCATGCCTACGGCGACAATCCCGTCGCCGCCTGGATCACCCACGTCGGTGAACGCACCGCCGACCTCGCCGCCCTGGGCACCGTGGTGCCGCTGCCCGAACTCACCACCGCGCTCGGCAACCAGATCGCCGCGCGCCTCACCCCGGCATGAGCACCCTGTTGATGCGCCTCGCCGCCCCCTTGCAAGCGTGGGGAACCCGCAGCCGGTTCGTGTACCGGCACACCGAGATCGCCCCCACCAAGAGCGGCGTCATCGGCATGCTCGCCGCAGCCCGCGGCCTGCGCCGCACCGACCCCCTCACCGAACTCCTCGGCCTCGACTTCGGCGTCCGCATCGACCAGCCCGGCCAGCGGATACGCGACTTCCAAGTCGCCCGGACACTCGACGGCAGCGACAGCATGCCCCTGAGCTTCCGCTACTACCTCGCCGACGCCGCATTCCTGGCCGCCGTCTGCGGACCCCGCGACCTGCTCGACAGCCTGGCCGCCGCACTGAACCGACCCCATTTCCCGGTGTACCTCGGCCGCCGCTCCTGCCCGCCCGCAGGACACCTGAACCTGGGCGTCCACGACGGAGACCTCACCGCCCACCTGCGAACCTGGCCATGGCAAGCATCACCACACCACCAACGCCGCCACCACGCGCCCACCGTTCGTCTGGAAATCCTGCGCGACGCCCGGCCTGACGAAACCATCACCGAACCCAGCCACGACGAACCGCTGAGCTTCGACCCCGCCCACCGCCAGCACGCCTGGCGCCGCGTCGTGCGCCTGCACACCGACATCACCAACCCCCGCGCGAAGCCTCTCCAGGACCACGACCCGATGGAAGTCCTCGAAGGATGAACATGCACCTCACCCGACTACGCCTCAACCCCGCCCGCCGCGGCGCCCGGAAACTCCTCACCTCCCCGCAGGCCATGCACGCCGCCGTCCTCGCTGGGTTCGCGCAACCCCACGGCCACACCCAGCCCCATGCGCGTACCCTCTGGCGCCTCGACGAGAACCGCGACCGCCGCATCACCCTCTACCTCTCCAGCCCCGGCACACCCGACCTCACCCACCTGGTCGAACAAGCCGGCTGGCCCACCACCGAAACCTGGACCACCCGCCCCTACCAGCCCTTCCTCGACCGCCTGCACGCCGGCCAGCAATGGGCTTTCCGGCTCACCGCCAACCCCGTACGAGACGGCCGCAAGACCGACGACGCCAAAGACACCCAACGCTTCGGCCAGGTCACCGTGCAACAGCAAATCGACTGGCTGTATCGACGATCCGAGAAGAACGGCTTCGCCCTCAACGCGAACCCCACCGGCTCACCCGACACCGTCGTGCACCAACGCCGCACCCACAGTTTCAGCCGCGGCAACGGCAACCGGCCGGTCACCCTGGCCGCCGTCACCTACGACGGCACCCTCACCGTCACCGACGCCGAGGCGCTCCGCAAAATGATCAGCAACGGCATCGGACATGCCCGAGCCTACGGATGCGGCATGCTCACCCTCGCCCCCCTCCGGTCGTGAGCATCCCCGGCGTACCACCACCCGAAATCCCCGACCTCACCCGAGCCCAGGACCGCATCAGCTTCGTCTACCTCGAACGCTGCGTCATCCACCGCGACGCCAACGCCATCACCGCCACCGACGACCGCGGCGTCGTGCACCTACCCGCCGCCACCCTCAGCGTTCTGCTGCTCGGCCCCGGAACCTCCATCACCCACCAGGCGATGATGCTCATCGCCGACAACGGCGCCACCGCCATCTGGGTCGGCGAACGCGGCGTCCGCTACTACGCCCACGGCCGCACTCTCGCCAAATCCAGCCGCATCCTGCTCGCCCAAGCCGCCGCCGTCAGCGACCGCAACCGCAGACTCGCCGTCGCCCGCGCCATGTACCGCATGCGCTTCCCCGGCGAGGACACCGGCCGGCTCACCATGCAACAACTCCGCGGGAAAGAAGGCGCACGCGTACGACGCTGCTATCGCGAACATGCTCAGCGAACCGGCATCACCTGGGCACAACGGGACTACAACCCGGACGACTTCGCCAGCGGAGACCGCATCAACCAAGCACTGTCGGCCGCACACGCCTGCCTGTACGGCATCGTGCACGCCGCCATCGTCGCCGTCGGCGCCGCACCCGGCCTCGGCTTCGTACACACCGGACACGAGCGATCCTTCGTCTACGACATCGCCGACCTCTACAAAGCCGAGATCACCATCCCGGTCGCCTTCGACATCGCCGCCAGCGACTCAGCCGACATCGGCGCCGACACACGACGTGCCGTACGCGACCGTATACACCAAGGAACAATCCTCGACCGCTGCGTACGCGACATCCGCAACCTGCTCCTCACCACACCCAGCGGCACCATCGACGACGAATGGCCAGACGACGACGGAACCGAGGACGAGGTCAACCTCTGGAACGAGGACGGCACCGAAGTCCCCGCCGGCCTCAACCACGCCTACGAGGTCGACTTCTGATGACCGTCATCATCCTGACCGCCTGCCCGCAAGGACTCCGCGGACACCTCACCCAATGGCTTCTCGAAATCGCCGCCGGCGTCTACGTCGGCCACATCAACCCCCGCATGCGACTACGACTGTGGGCCCGCGTCAACGAACTCGCCGGTCCCGGGCGAGCGCTCCTTGTCTACCAACGACCCGGAGAACAACGACTCAGCTTCGAAGTCCACGACCACACCTGGGAACCCGTCGACTACGACGGACTTACCCTGATCAGACGACCCAGCGAGAAGCGAGTGCACAACCCGGCCGCACCCACAGGTTGGAGCAACGCCAGCAGACGCAGAAAGTTCGCACGCAGAGTCCCGCGGGCACCGGAGGCACCAACCACAGATCGCGGCCAAGGCGAGTGAACAAAATCCGCACTGTTGATCTATAAAGCAGCAGGTCAAGAAGTGTGCTCCCCGCGTACGCGGGGATGGTCCCTCCACCGCCACGGCGGCGAGCCGGTCTGCCCGGTGCTCCCCGCGTACGCGGGGATGGTCCCTGCGGGTCCAGCACGACGAGATCCGGGCACGGGTGCTCCCCGCGTACGCGGGGATGGTCCCTCCACCAGGTCGACACGGCCGGGGTTGCGCATGTGCTCCCCGCGTACGCGGGGATGGTCCCAAGTTGGGGATGCGCTGGCTGCAAACCTCGACGTGCTCCCCGCGTACGCGGGGATGGTCCCCGACGCCGGCGCCGGATCGTGGAACGCGCGGCGTGCTCCCCGCGTACGCGGGGATGGTCCCTGGAAGTCGTTTTTGCTGGGCGCGGCAGTCGGGTGCTCCCCGCGTACGCGGGGATGGTCCCCAACGCGTCGATGACTCGGCCGCGCTGAAGAAGTGCTCCCCGCGTACGCGGGGATGGTCCCCGGATCGTGGACCCACCCGCGGTGGCGACGAAGTGCTCCCCGCGTACGCGGGGATGGTCCCGCCTCCACCACCGCCGGGCGGGACAGATCCCGGTGCTCCCCGCGTACGCGGGGATGGTCCCAGAACGGATCACCTATTAGCGATGACTCTTGAGTGCTCCCCGCGTACGCGGGGATGGTCCCAGCTTCGATTGCTCAGGGCTTGTGGTCTATGCGTGCTCCCCGCGTACGCGGGGATGGTCCCCTCGCGCCGTCGAGCCTGGCGTGCCGCAGATCGTGCTCCCCGCGTACGCGGGGATGGTCCCGAGGCGGCCGCGCGGGCGAGCGCCCGCGCGGCGTGCTCCCCGCGTACGCGGGGATGGTCCCGGCAGAAGCCCGACACCGCGAATGGTGTCGGGGTGCTCCCCGCGTACGCGGGGATGGTCCCTGGATCAACAACGCGGGCACGTTGGCCCCGGTGTGCTCCCCGCGTACGCGGGGATGGTCCCGGCACGGCGCCGAGCCTGCGCGGCCTGCTGAAGTGCTCCCCGCGTACGCGGGGATGGTCCCACGAGCTGGCGGGCTTGAATGCACGCGAAGACGTGCTCCCCGCGTACGCGGGGATGGTCCCTGGGTGCCGCACAGCCGGTAGTCGGGCCGTAGGTGCTCCCCGCGTACGCGGGGATGGTCCCAGCCGTTCCGCGGGCGCGGAGTGGTCGAACCCGTGCTCCCCGCGTACGCGGGGATGGTCCCCTGCGCGAGGCGGGCCGTCAGATCGCCGAACAGTGCTCCCCGCGTACGCGGGGATGGTCCCTGGTGTCCAATGGGGACGTCCCCGATCAGGACGTGCTCCCCGCGTACGCGGGGATGGTCCCACCCGGCCCGGCAGATCCGGATCATCCTGCGAGTGCTCCCCGCGTACGCGGGGATGGTCCCACCGTCGAACCCTCACCGTGGTTGTGGTCGTCGTGCTCCCCGCGTACGCGGGGATGGTCCCTGAAAGCCGCTGGGGCGCTGCCGGTAGCCGGCGTGCTCCCCGCGTACGCGGGGATGGTCCGAGAACGCGGGGATTGCCGGGGTGATCGTGTCGTGCTCCCCGCGTACGCGGGGATGGTCCCACGATTCGGGCCTAGCCCGTCCGTCCTGGATTGTGCTCCCCGCGTACGCGTGGATGGTCCTCTCGACCGATACTGCTCGGCTGGTCGCCTGGTTGCTGAGCGACGAAACGGACTGGATCATCGGCCAAACCATTGCCTCGGATGGCGAGTGGTCATCACGATGATCCCGTCCTGTCCTTTGCCATCGAGGTGTGTCCGCTGTGCGAACGCACTTTGTCATTGATGGGCCGAACGGATGACGCCCAGGGCTCCGAAGAGATGAGGGTCCAGAGGATCGTTCCGGGCAAGAACCGAGCATCCAAGTGCGGTCGAAACTCAAGGCGATTTGATCACCGGGCGACCCGATCAATGGAGCCAAAACCCACGAGCCGCTGGTGTCACTAGTCGCGGGCCGAATCATTCCGGCTTTGGTGGACCGGTGATCTGTCGGCAATTGTCGTCCTCGCCCGCGCGTGGTCTTCTAACGCACTACTGGATTCTCCACTTCGGGCGCTCGGGCGCTCGGGCGGACGTGAGCCTGAGTGGCGGCGGGCTTCAGGTGTGGCTGTGTGGGGCTTTTCGGCGGGTGGTGAGTCGTTCGATGATTGGTGTTTGTCGCATGGTGGTCAGTTCGATCAGCTTCGCTGGTGGGG
>NZ_BMMX01000077.1 GCF_014646155.1 Mangrovihabitans endophyticus | reverse complement strand
GCGGCGGACGGCGCGGCGGACGGCGGCGCGGCGGACGGCGGCGCGGCGGACGGCGGCGGAGCCGACCGGGTCGCCGCCGACCATGCCGCCGCCGGGTCGGACGGTGGCTGTCGATGCGGCTGCGGCGATGGTTGCGGCGCACGGTTCGACGAACGTGCGCCGGCCGACCAGTCGGAGAACGCCCGCATCACCCCGGCCACGCCCGCGGCCAGGTCCCCGGCGCCGCCGGCCAGCCGCGAGGCGGCCTCCGGCGACGGCTCCCGCATCGCGGCGATGGCGCGGCAGACCGGACAGACGCAGCACTCCGCGGAGCCGGTCGCCCAGCCGTGACCACGGCCGGTGCCGGAGCCGGCCATGGCGAGCACGGTGGCGACGAGCCGTTCGGCCTCCTCGCGCGCGGACCCGGTGGACCCTGCCATGTGATGCTCCCTCCGCGTGCGTGGCGTCAGGCCGTCGCCAGGCTCTCCACCCGGCGCTTGAGCTGCTTGAGCGCCGTATCCATGATCATTTTCTCCGCCTTGCGCCGGAACATGCCCAGCATCCCGACGGAAAGCTCCACCTCAAGGGTGTATGTCACGGTGGTTGTCGCGTCGCCGTTGTCCACCAGGTCGTACGAACCCTGCTGGGCACGCTGGGTGCGGGACGGCGCGACCAGCCGCCACTCGATGCGGGACACGTCGTCGGCGTAGCTGTACTCCAGCGTGTAGTCGTCGGCCATCACGCCCGCGTCGATGACGAAGCGGACCTGCTCGGCGTACCCGTCGTCGTACTCGCTGACGACCTCGACCTGTTTCATCGCGTCAGCCCATTCGGGGTAACGCGGGAAATCACAGATCACCGCGGCCACCTGTGCCATCGGTGCGTGCACCCGGATCGACTGGGTCGAGGTGTCCGCCATGCTGGGAGGCTACCCGGTGACCATCGGGATTTCGGTCACCGGCCCGGTGCGGATCGACGGGTGCCACGAGCGAGCGGGGCCGCTACCATCCGTCACGTGCCAAGCTCAGCCAGCGTTCCTGCCCGCGTCCAGCCCCTCGCGGTAGCGGCGAGGGTCATCATGCTCGCCCTGGTGGCGGCGCTGACCCTGATCGCCACCCGGGATGTCGCGCAGTTGCGCTGGATCGCGCTCCTGCTGGTGGCCGCGCTGCCCGCCTTCGTGGCTCCCGACCACCCGTTCTACACGCCGCTGGGACGCGTCGCCGAGGTGGCGGTGACCGGGTTGGCGGCGGGTTCGATCGCCGCGGCGGCCGACGTCACCGGAACCGTGGACGCCGGTTTCGGCGCCGAAGCGGTGCTGCCGTACCTGGCCGTACCGCTGCTCACCGCGGCCCTGCGCCGCCGTCCGACCGAGGGCGCCGCGCTGCTCGGCGTCGCCGCGGTCACCATGGTCGTCGGCGGTTTCGCGGCCGGCGATCCCAGCGCGCTGACCCAGCCCGGATACCTGGCCGCCGGCGGGCAGTGGCTGGTGCTGGGCGCGATCGTCACGTTCGCCGCGGACACCATGCGCCAGTTGATGCAGCCCGCGGATCAGACGCCTCAGCCGTACGCGGAAGCCACCCGCCTGCTCACCCAGCTACGCAGCGTCGCCCGATCGCTGCCCGGCGCCACCCTGGACCCGGGCGGCATCTCCGAGCATCTGCTTGAGGAACTGCGGGTGGTGGCCCCCGGCCATCGCGCGGCGGTGCTGTCCGGCAGCGGCGGGGGACGGCTCGTGGTGCTCGCGCAGACCGGTGCCGAACGCGTCGACTGGGAAGTCACCCTCGACGCCGACTCCGCCATCGCCGACGCCTGGGCGACCCAGCAACCGCAGACCGCGAGCCGGTCGCAGGCCCGCTCACACCGCGGCGGCGACGCGTCGTCGCTGGTCGTCCCCCTGGTGGCCGGCGTACGCACGATCGGCCTGGTGATCCTCGAAGCGGATGTCCCGCAGGCGTACCCGGGTGCGGTCGTCGGCCGTGTCACCGAGGTGACCGGCCCGGCAGCGCTGCGCCTGGAAGCCGCCCTGCTGTTCGACGAGGTGCGGTCGCTGGCCACCAACGAGGAACGGCAGCGCCTGGCCCGGGAGATCCACGACGGGGTCGCACAGGAGCTGGTGATGGTCGGGTACGGCATCGACAACGCCCAGGCCACCCTGCCCGAGGGCGCCGAGGAGACCGCCGAGGAGCTACGCACGCTGCGCGGCGAGGTCACCCGGGTGATCACCGAGCTGCGGCTGAGCCTGTTCGAGCTGCGGTCCGAGGTCGACCGCAACGGTGGCCTGGCGGCGGCCATCGCCGAGTACGCGCGGACCCTCGGCACCTCAGCCGGTCTGCGTGTGCACTTCACCTTCGACGAATCCACCGCACGACTGCCCGCCGCGACCGAGGCCGAGCTGCTGCGCATCGCCCAGGAGGCGATCACCAATGCGCGCAAACACGCCGGCGCCTCCAACCTGTGGGTCACGTGCACCGTCGATCCGCCGTACGCGGAAATCGAGGTCTCCGACGACGGAAAGGGCTTCGCGGACGACCGTCCGGATGGCCGGTACGGCCTCAGCATCATGGCCGAGCGCGCGGAACGGATCCGGGGCAAGCTGCGGATCACGCCGCGACACCCCAGCGGGACAACCGTTGCCGTAGTGCTCGGATCTTCGGCCCGGCGCGATAGCGTGCGGGATAGTGTTTCCGCTCCAGAAGGGGAGTAACCCGAGCATGTCGACCAGTCCTGCGCCTGCCACGCGCACCAAGGTCCTCCTCGTCGACGATCACGACCTGATCCGTAAGGGGCTGCGACACGCGTTCGAGCGGGACCGGCAGTTCGAGGTCGTCGGGGAGGCCGCCACGGCCGCCGAGGCGGTCCGGCAGGCCGGTGCGCTGCAGCCCGACGTGGTGATCATGGATCTACGCCTGCCCGACGGCAGCGGCCTGGAGGCGACCCGCGCCCTGCGCAAGAACAACACCAACATGGGCATCGTGGTGCTGACCATGTATGCGGGCGATGACCAGCTATTCGGCGCGCTGGAGGCCGGTGCCAGCGCCTTCGTGCCCAAGACCGCCCCGGCCGACGAGGTGGTCGCCGCGGCGCGGCACGCCGCGTCCGCGCCCAGCGCGTTCACCGCGGCCGACCTGGCCGAGGCCATGAAGCGCCGGCTGGCGCCGTCCGGGCCCCAACTGTCGCCCCGCGAGGGACAGGTGCTGCGCCTGCTTGCGGACGGCATGAGCGTGGCCGGCATCGCCAAGCAGTTGTTCGTGTCCGAGTCCACCGCCAAGACCCACATCTCGAAGCTGTACGAGAAGCTGGGCGCCGCGAACCGCGCCCAAGCTCTGATGACCGCCCTGCGACTGGGGTTGCTGGAGGCCCCGGACGCGCCGAAGTTCTGACATTCGTGCCCGTCTCGGCGATCTTTCGGGTCTACCTCTTCTCGCGCGATCTGTAAGGTCGCCGGACGGCCGGGCACACCTCGTCGGCCCCACCACGCCCGCCTCCGGCCCGGCGTGTTCAGCCGGCGCTTCGCCGATCCCCCTCCTCGGGGGTGCCGTCGTCGTGGGCGCCGTCGAGCATCGCCGCCAGCCGGGCGGCCTGTTTTTCCCAGCGCCATTCGCGCTCCACCCACGCCCGGCCGGCGGCGCCGATCGCGGCGGCACGGTCCGGGTCGGACAGCAGCTCCGCCACCCGGGACGCCACCGCGGGCACGTCACGTCCCCCGGCCACGTACCCGGTCTCGCCCTCCAGCACCGCGTCCGGCGCCCCGCCGGAGTCCCCCGCCACCACCGGCAGGCCGCTCGCCGAGGCTTCCAGGTAGACGATGCCCAGGCCCTCCACGTCGAACCCGGCGGCGCGGGTGCGGCACGGCATGGCGTAGACGTCGCCCGCCGCGTACATCGACGGCAGCGACTCCCAGGGCACCGACCCGGTGAATACGACGTCGTCCGCGACCCCGCAGCCGCGGGCCAGCCGGGCCAGGCGCGCGCGGTACGGGCCTCCGCCGACCAGCAGCAGCGCCGCGCCGGGCACCCGGCGCCGGATCTCCGGAAGGGCACGGATCAGCGTGTCCTGACCCTTGCGGGGAACCAGCCGCGACACGCACACCACGACCGGACGGTCACCGAGCCGGTAACGCCGGCGCACATCGCCGCCGTCCACTCCCGGATGGAAGGTGTCGATGTCCACACCGGGGGCGAGCCGGCGCAGCCGGGTCAGGCCGTGCAACGCCCGGTCGAGCCGAGTGCGCTGATATTCCCCCAGATAGGTCAGCACGTCGTTGCCGCGGGCGATGCGGCGCAGCAGGTGCCGGGCACCGGGCAGCGCGGCCCATCCGATCTCGTGGCCGTGTGTCACACCGACCGCCCGGACGATCCCGGCGTTGCGGCGCAACCCGTCGGCCAGCAGCCCCAACGGCGCCGCCGCCCCGAACCAGACGCTGTCGCACCCGTGTGCGCGGGCGAGGTCGGCGGCACGCCGGGCGACGGCCGGAGTGGGCAGCAGCATGCCGGTGCCCGCGCGCACCACCTCGAACGGCTGCTCCGCGTCGAACTTCCCGGCACCCTCCCATGTGGACGCATAGACCACCAGCGAACCGCCCGGACGGCGCACCGCGAGGTTGTGGATGAATTGCTGGATGCCGCCGGGGCGAGGTGGGAAGTCGTTGGTGACCAGCAGGGTCCGTGACATCAGCGGGCGCCCCGCGCGTACGCGCGTGCGCCGGCCATCCGTTCCACTGTGGACGGATGCGTGGCGGACATCAGGTACTCCCAGGTCGGCGGGTCGGGGTCGGACAGGTTCACCGTGCCGAGCCGTCGCTGCATCGCCTCGAAGGTGCCCGCGTCGCCGGTCAGCGCCAGGGCGTGCGCGTCGGCACGAGCCTCCACGCGGCGGGACACCAGGGCCTGCGCCGGGCCGGCCAGCAGACCGGCCACCGCGGCGATCGCGAGCACCAGGCCGAGCGCCCGCGGATCGCCGATGGCGTCCACGCCGGCCCGGCGGAGCAGCGCGGACCAGCCGCCGAGCACAGAGAGGGCGACGACACCGGCGGCGGCGCCGAGCGCGCCCATGACGGTGAACGTCAGCACGTCGTTCCTCTTGGCGTGCCCCAGTTCGTGCGCGGCCACGGAGACCACCTCGGCGGGCGAGGCCTGGTCGAGCATCGTGTCGTACACGACGATCCGGCGGGTCGGCCCGAAACCGGAGACATACGCGTTCACCGCGCGGGTGCGGCGTGAGGCGTCGGCGACCAGCACGTCACTGACCGGCACGCCGTCCTGGGCGGCCAGGTCCATGAGCTCGGTGCGCAGGGGCGATGCGGCCATCGGCGTGAACTTGTTGAAGATCGGCTCGACGAGCACCGGCAGGATGAACGAGAGCAGCACGACCAGCATCGCCGCGCCCGCCGCGCCGAAGGCCCACCACCAGCGCGGAGCCGCCCGCACCACGGCGTAGAAGCCGGCCAGCGCCACGGCGCCGAGCACGGCCCCGACCGCGTAGGACTTCAGGAGGTCGACCGCCCACCCGCCCCAGGACTGGGTGGAAATGCCATAGCGGACGGTGACCACGTGCCGCCACGCCGCGAACGGCACCGTGATCACCTCGACGAGCAGCATCAGGACGAGGCCGCCGAGCACGGCGCGGGCGAGCCAGGCGTCGCCGAACGGCCGGCCGGCGAGAGTCACCAGTCTCGCGCCCAGCGAGGTGAACCCGAGCAGCAAGGTCGCGGCCAGCCCCACGGCCATCGCCGAGTAGACGGTCGGCCGCAGCTCGGCGTGGAAGGCGCGAGCCCGGGCGACCTGCTGCTGGGGCAGCTCGCGCAGGGCGGCTAGCTGGTCGGCGCGCGGGGCGGGCGGGCGGTGCCACGGCACCGTGACCAGGGCGAGCACCGCAAGCGCCACCGCGAGCACACCCAGGGTGCACAGGGCCCATCCGCGCGGCGTCACGCGATCATCCTAGGAGACGCCACTGCTCTCCCCCGCCGCTCTCCCCCTGCCGGTGACCGCCACGCCCGGCGGCGGGACGCATCGCAGCCGGGCAGGTGGCGGCCGGCAATGTCACGCCACGTGCCGGCGGCCGGGTAGCAGCGGCACCACCACCGGCGGCTCCGGGGTGGACAGCAGCTCGACGTCGAACCCCGCCAGTTCGAGGGTCTCGATCGCCCGCAGCTCTCCGGGTGTCAAGTCGGCGATGCCCGCGGGCGTGTCGAGCAGCGCGGAGACCAGGCATCCGCGGCACTCGTCGCCCTCGGCGCACCGACCGCAATCGACGATCATCAGTCCTCCTCCTGCGGTGGCCCGGATCGCGACGGGGAAGCTGCGAAGAGCGCATGTCGCGGACCGACCACCATCGGTGACTCTCACGCTAGGGAGGGGGTACGACAAAAATCAGGCGCGGCCGAGCCGGCGCAGCAGCGAGTCGGCACCCATCGGGTAGGCGCCGTGCCGCCGCACCCCGTCGGCGACCTCGCGATCCGACGAGACCACCACGATCGGCCGGCCGCCCGGCTCGCCGCGCACAAGCTGGCGGATCAGCTCGTCCGCGGTGTCGCCCTTGTGCGAGAACAGCACCCGCACGCCGCGCGGCGCGGGCGGCAGCCCATGCACCCGCTCGGCACCGTCGAAGACCACGGTGACCTCGTCGCCGGTCTGCGCTGCGATCCCGCCCAGGCCGCTGATCAGGCGTCTGCGCTGTTGCTCCAGGGATATCTCCGGGAAGCCCCGCTTGGTGACGTTGTAACCGTCCACGATCAGGTGCGCCCGCGGCAACGCGAGTAGTTGATCGAGACGGGCGGGGTCGTCGGTGTCCTGCGCCCGCGCCCGGACACGCTCGGGCGCGCCGGGGCGCCGCGCCGCCGCGTCCGCCACGAAGTCGGCCGGCAGCTTGTCGGCCGGCCCGAGGGCCAGTTCCCGGCGCAGGCCGGAGGCGGCTTGGCCGATGGTCTCGATCAGCAGCCAGAGCCGCGCGTCGTCGGCCGCGCGGGCGTCCTTGGCGGTCTGCTTGCCGGTGGCAGCCGCGGCCTCCGCCTCGGCCAGGCGGGCGCGCAGCCGGCGTACCTCGGTCTCGTGCTCCTGACGCACCCGGGCCATCCGCCCCTTCTCGGTCGCCGCCAGGTCGTTGGCCCGCTTCTCCGCCGCCCGCGTCTCACGCAGCGCCTTGGCGGTGGCACGGGCCTCCTCGCGTAGCTGGCCCAGTTCCTCGCGCACCCGGGCCAGCTCGTCGCGCAGCTTGTCGGCTTCCACGCGGGCCACCGCACGGTCGTGCTCGGCCCGGGCGGTACGCTGCTCGGCCTCGCGCACCTGGTCGGCCACCGCGGCGCTGTCCGCCTCCGCGCGTACCACCTCGCCGGCCCGCTCGATCAGCTCCCGCCAGCCCTCGGGCCGGGCCAGGTAGGCCAGCGCGGCCACCTCCACGGGGTCCGCCGCGCCCGGCGACACTCCGGCGAAGACGGCCGCGCCCAGATCGCCTGCGTCGGACACCACGCGACCGCCGATCCGTTGCCGGAACACCGGGTCGGCGGCGAGCTGAGCGGCAATGGCCGGGCCACCGTGACGAGCACGACGATGAGGCGCGAAACGGGCGACTTTGCGGAGCACGAGCGGAATCTCGTCGGCCGAAAGGCCGGGCAACGCCGACGCGGCCAGAGTCATGATCCGCCCCCGCACGGACTCCGGCAGCGTCGGCTCCGGAGCAAAGTCGCCGTCGACCACGGCCGCCTCCTCGGCGGGCTGGTCTGCGGGCGGCTGCGGAGCGGACATAGTTCATTGTCCCACCGCGTCCGGCCGAAACGCTTGCGGACGCAAGTGATCTTTTGTGCCGGACACGGAAGTTGTCGTACCCGAGTCCTAATCTCCGGGCCGTGGCACAACCCCCTCGGCTCGACGGCGCACCCGGCTACCGCCAGGAGACACTTGACTCACTGCTCGGCCCGGACGGCTCGGCTGCGCCGGCGGCGCAGGCGCTGAGCGACACCGTCTTCGTGGTCCTCGACCTGGAGACCACGGGCGGCGCCCCGGATGGCGGCGGCATCACCGAGGTGGGTGCCGTCAAGGTCCGCGGCGGCCGACAGCTCGGCACCTTCGGCACCCTGGTCAACCCGGGCGAGCGCCTGCCGCCGTTCATCACCGTGCTGACCGGCATCACCGATGCGATGCTGGCGCCGGCACCACGGATCGAGGCGGTGCTGCCCAGCCTGCTGGAGTTCTTGCGCGACGCGGTTCTGGTGGCCCACAACGCCCCCTACGACGTGGGCTTCCTCAAGGCCGCGTGCGCCCGGCATGGCTATCCCTGGCCCCGCCCGCATGTGCTGGACACCGCGGCCCTGGCGCGCCGGGCGCTGACCCGTGACGAGGTGCCCAACCGCAAGCTGGCCACGCTGGCCCGGTTCTTCCGCTCCGCGGTGGAGCCCACCCACCGGGCGCTGGACGACGCGAAGGCCACCGTGGACGTGCTCCACGGGCTGATCGAGCGGCTGGGCAGCTTCCGCGTGCACACCCTGGGCGACGCCATCGAGTTCGCCAAGGCGGTCACCCCCACCCAGCGCCGCAAGCGGCATCTGGCCGAGGGGCTGCCGCACGTCCCGGGCGTCTATGTCTTCCGCGCCGCCGACGACCGGGCGCTCTACGTCGGCACGTCGAAGGACATCGGCACCCGGGTACGCAGCTATTTCACCGCCGCGGAGAAGCGCGCCCGCATCTCCGAGATGCTGGCCGCCGCCACCCGCGTGGAGGCGGTGGAGTGCGCGCACCCCCTGGAGGCGCAGGTGCGAGAGTTGCGGCTGATCGCGGCGCACGCACCGCCCTACAATCGCCGCTCGAAACATCCGGACCGGGTGGTTTGGCTCAAGCTCACCGCGGAGGCCTACCCGCGCCTGTCGGTGGTCCGCCAGCTCGCCGATGACGACGCCGCCTATCTGGGCCCGTTCTCCTCGCGCCGCACCGCCGAGCTGGCCGCCGCCGGGATGTACGACGCGGTGCCGCTGCGCCAGTGCACGCTCAAGTTGTCCCCGCGCACCCCCACACCGGCCTGTGCGCTGGCCGAGCTGGGTCGCTGCCCGGCACCCTGCGAGCACCGGATCTCCCCGCAGGAGTACGCCTCCCGCGCCGCATCGCCGTTCCGCACCGCGACGCACGGCGATCCGGGGCCGGTCGTGGACGCCCTGCTGGCCCGCATCGACACGTTGTCCGGCCGGCAACGCTATGAGGAGGCGGCGGTCGTCCGCGCACGGCTGGTCGCCCTGTTGCGCGCCACCGTGCGGATGCAACGACTGGACGCGCTGACCCGGTTGCCGGAGCTGATCGCCGCCCGCCGCGATCAGGTCGGGGGCTGGGAGATCGCGGTGATCCGGCACGGGCGGCTGGCCGCCGCCGCCACGTCGCCGCCGCGACTGCATCCCCGCCCGACGCTCGACATGGCACGGGCGACCGCCGAAACGGTCCAACCCGGACCGGGCCCGGTCCCGGCCGCCACCGCCGAGGAGACCGAGCGGATCTTGGCATGGCTGGAGCTGACCGACACCCGATTGGTGGACACTTCGGGCGACTGGGTGTCACCGATCCGTGGCGCGGCGCGATTCAGTACCCTTCTCGCCAAGGCGGAAGCCGCAGCACCGGGGAAAGAGTGGTCCGTTCGCCCAGCACTAACTGACCGTTCGGACGACGCTCGCTCGCATAGGCTGTAGGGCACGCAGGCAACTCCGGCCGAAATCGGACGGTTGCGCCTGTGCTCGGTGATGGCACCTGGCTCCGGTCCGCCACGGTCCCGCTCGCCGAGATCGGTAAGGAGGTGTCCGAGTGAACGTCGACGCCGGCCACGGCGCCGCACTCGGGCGTGCCATGCCTGCCTCACGCCAGGAGATCCCGTTGACCCGGCGGCTGCGGTCATTGCTCGGTCTCCAGGGCAACGACGACGACCCGGTCACCACCCTGGCTCGCACCCACCGCAACATCCACCCGTCCGCCGACGCCGGCATGCTGCGCCGCAGCTACGGGGTGGCGGAGAACTGCCACCGTGGACAGAAGCGCAAGAGCGGCGACCCCTACATCACGCATCCGCTCGCCGTCGCGCAGATCTGCGCCGAGCTGGGCATGGACACCACCACCCTGGTCGCCGCGCTGCTGCACGACACGGTGGAGGACACCAGCTACACGCTGGAGACGCTGCAGGTGGAGTTCGGTGCCGAGGTCGCCCACCTGGTCGACGGGGTGACCAAGTTCGACAAGGCGTTCTACGGCAAGGCCGCCGAGGCCGAGACCATCCGCAAGATGATCGTCGCGGCCGGTAAGGACGTCCGAGTCCTGATCATCAAGCTGGCCGACCGGCTGCACAACATGCGCACCCTGGACGCCCGCTCCCCCGCCTCCCGCGCCCGGATCGCGACCGCCACCCTGGACGTGCTGGTGCCGCTGTGCGACCGGCTCGGCATTCAGGCCCTCAAGCGCGATCTCGACGACGTGGTGCTCTTCCACTTGCGGCCGGAGGCATACGCCCGCATCGACGAGCATGTGCGCAACCGTCCCGGCTGGTCGGAATATCTGGCCGCGGTGGCCGGCAAGGCCCGCTCGGCGCTGCGGCGCAGCCGCGTCCCGGCGGTGGTGACGCCGCGACCACGGCACTACTACTCGATCTGGAAGGACACCGTCGCCGGGGACCACGCCGTGCCGCAGGACCTCCCCCGGATCGCGGTGGTGGTGGACGGCCCGCCGACCGACTGCTACGCCGCGCTGGGTGCCATCCACGGGCAGTGGCGACCGGTGGCCGGCCGATTCAAGGACTTCATCGCCTCCCCCAAGAACAACCTCTACCGATCGCTGCACACCACCGTGACCGGCCCGGACGGACGTCTGGTGGAGGTGCTGATCCGCACCGAGGCGATGCACCGGTGCGCGGAGTACGGCGTGGCCACCGGGTACCGCTATCCGAAGTCCCAGTACGCCGAAGCGGCCGGCGCCGACCAGCTCACCTGGCTGAAGCGAGTGCTCGACTGGGAGCAGGACACCGTGGACGCCGGCCAGTTCCTCGCCTCGCTGCGCTGCGACCTGGCCGAGGCCCAGATCACGGTGTTCGCCCAGGGGCGCACGTTCGAACTGCCCTCCGGATCCACACCCGTCGACCTCGCGTACGAGCTGGGTCCGGACAAGGGCGACCAGACGCTCGCCGCGACCATCAACGGCCGGCTGGCACCGCTGAGTTCGCAACTCGACGACGGTGACGTGGTGGAGATCTTCACCGAGACGGACGGGCACGCGCATGCCGAGCAGGGCGCCCCGCGGGGTCCCCGGCGCGAGTGGCTCGACTTCGTCAAGTCCAATCAGGCCCAGACCCACATCAACCGGTACTTCGCGGAGAAGAACACGCCCGGCATCAGCATCGCGGACAAGGTGCGGCTGGGCCGGGCCACCATCGGGCTGACCCTGCGCAAGCACGACCGCGGCCTGGCCAGCGAGGTGCCGCTGCGTCGGCTCGCCGAGGAACTGGGCTTTCCCGACCTGGAAACCATGCTTGTCGCGGTCACCGAGCGGACCCTCGAACCGGACATGGTGGTAGAGCAACTCATCGCCCTGGTGGACCACCCGGACTGAACGCGAAAGCCCCCGCTAGCCTGCACGTGTGACTGTTGCCGGGCGAGTGCGCGGATATGCGTACCAAATGTTCTATCGGCTGCCGAGTTCCGTACGCCGCCGAATCGTCCGGATCATCGTGCCGAAATACCTGGTCGGGGCGGTGACCATCATCCGCGACGCGGAAGCCGCGGAGCCGGGGCGCATCCTGCTGCTGCGTCAGCCGCCCGGCCGTTCCTGGGGTCTGCCCGCCGGGTTGCTCAAGCGCCGCGAGGAGCCGGCCGTCGGCGCCGCCCGTGAACTGCAGGAGGAGTCCGGCGTCGCCATCGACCCGGACGACCTCACCGCGGCCGTGCCGAACGCGATCGTGCACAGCAAAGGCTGGGTGGACACCGTGTTCACCGGTTCCGTCCCGGCCTCGACCACGCCGCTGATCGTGGACGGCGGCGAAGTGCTGGAGGCGCGCTGGTGGCCGCTGGACGGGCTGCCCACGCTGACGCCCAACACGGCGCTGCTGCTCGGCATCTACGGCATCGGGCCGCTCGCCTCGGAAGCCAGCCGGTGACTGCCGGGGACGGCGTCTGCGCGGTGGTACTCGCCGCCGGTGAGGGGCGACGTCTGCGACCGCTGACCGAGACGGTTCCGAAGGCGCTCTGCCCGGTGGGCAACCGGGCGCTGCTCGACCATGCCCTGCGCCGGGTCGCGGGCCTCGGCCTGACCGGGCCGGCGCGGGTCGCGGTCAACGCCGCCTACCTCGCCGACCAGGTCGTCGCGCACGTCGGCGACCGTGCGCACCTCAGCGTCGAACCGGACGGGCCGCTCGGCACCTCCGGCGGCGTCGGCAACCTCAAGGGATGGATCGACGGACGCGGCGTGCTGGTCGGCAACGCAGACGCCTACCTGGCCGACCCCGCCCGCGAACCCGGCAAGGACATCGCCGCACTGCTGGACGGCTGGACCGGCGACACGGTCCGGATGCTCACCCTGCCGGTGCTCACCCCGCCGACCGGGTCCGGAGGCGCCAGCGGGTTCAGCGGACGGCGCTTCGCCGGCTTCTCGCTGCTGCCCTGGCGGTACGTGCGGGGGCTGAGCTCGGAGTTCGCCGACCTGGTACGCACGGTGTGGCGGCCCGCCGAGGCGGCCGGCGACCTGGAACTCGTCGGGTTCGACGGCACCTACCTGGACACCGGCACACCGGCTGACTATCTGCGCGCCAACCTGCACGCCGCGTCTGGTGGCAACCTGATCGATCCGACGGCCACGGTGAGCGGAACGTGCACCGCGTCGGTGGTGGGCGCTGACGCCACGGTGGCGGGCACGATCGAGCGCTGCGTCGTCTGGCCCGGTGCCCAGGTGACCGCCGGGGAAACGCTCACCGACGCGGTACGCGACGCCGGGGGCTTGACGGTCCGGGTCGGCGCGGTGAGCAGGGACGGCACACGGCATTAGGATCGGCGCATGAACACCGCGATTGTGCACATCGACTGCGCCACCGACTCCATTCCCGAGGTGGCCGAGGCGCTGGCCGCGCTGCCCGGCGTCAGCGAGGTCTATTCGGTGGCGGGCAACGTCGACCTGATCGCGATCGTCAGGGTGAAGAACTTCGAGGACATCGCCGACGTGATCGCGGGACGCATCTCGAAAACGCCGGGCGTGGTCAACACCGAGTCACACATCGCGTTCCGCGCGTACTCGCGACACGACTTGGAAGACGCCTTCGCGATCGGCCTACCCGGGGCGGACTGAGCGCGCCCCGCCCCGCCCCGCCGTCCCCCGCCCCACCCCGCCGCCGCCCCACCCGCGCCGCCGCGCCCGCCGGCACCGCCGCGCCCG
>NZ_BMMX01000076.1 GCF_014646155.1 Mangrovihabitans endophyticus | reverse complement strand
AGCTAAGCCTGCCAGCGCCGATGGTACTGCACTCGGGAGGGTGTGGGAGAGTAGGACACCGCCGGACTCAAACATGACGGTCGAAGGCCGCTCCCTGTGGACACGCCGGGGGTCGGCCTTCGACTGTTTTTGCATGCCGGTTTACTAGTGGGTGAGGTCGCCGACCCATCCCGAGGCCTCGACGGCGCAGCAGCGGAAGGATTGACCCGTGACGACAGGATCGCAGGAGGGCGGCTTCCGCGACCGCGACGACGAGAACGGTCGGGGCGCGAGCGGCCATCAGGGCGGCGACCGGGGAGGCTTCCGCGGCGACCGTGAGCGTGACCGTGGTGAGCGTGACCGTGGTGACCAGCGGCGCGGGGGATACCGCGGCGACCAGGGCGGCTACCGGCGCGAGCAGCGCGGCGGATACCAGCGCGACGGCGGGGACCGCGGAGGTTCGTACCGCGACGACCGTCCGCGCCGGGACCGCGATGATCGCGGCCGAGGAGACTTCCGGCGTGACGACCGCGGCGGCTACCGTCGCGACGACCGCGGCGGCCAGCGGGGCGGCGGAGGATACGGCGACGGGGGCGGCCGGGGCGGTTACCGCGGCGGTGACGACCGTGGGCGCCGGGACTTCCGCGGCGGTGACGACCGGGGATTCCGCGGTCCGCGTGACGACCGGGACCGCCGGCCGCGCGACGACCGGGACCGGGACAGCCGCGACCGCGGCGGCTACCAGGGCCGCGCCGGCGGCGGGTACGGCGACCGGGGCGGATCCCAGTCCGGCCGTGGTGACGATCGTCGCCCGGGTGGCGGCTACCGTCGTGACGACCGCGGGGGATTCCGCTCCGACCGGGACCGTGGCGGCTATCAGGACCGCGACCGTGGTGGCTATCAGAGCCGGGACCGGGGCGGCTACCAGGGTGGTGGCGGCCGGGATCGTGGCGGGTATCAGGACCGCGACCGTGGCGGGTATCAGAGCCGGGACCGGGGCGGCTACCAGGGCGGCCGGGACGATCGGGGCGGCCGGGACGATCGTGGCCGCGGGGACTTCCGCGGCGGACGTGACCGAGACGGCAGCCGTGGCCAGTTCCGCGACGACCGGGGTCCCCGTGACCGCCGGGACTTCCGCGACAGCGGCCGTGACTTCCGCGGCGGCCGGGACGATCGGGGCGGCCGGGACGATCGTGGCGGCTACCGCCGCGACGACCGCGGGGGATTCCGCTCCGACCGGGACCGTGGCGGCTACCAGGGTGCTGGCGGCCGGGACCGTGGCGGCTACCAGGACCGTGAGCGCGGCGGCTACCAGGACCGCGACCGCGGTGGTTACCAGGACCGTGAGCGCGGTGGCTACCAAGGGGGCCGGGACGATCGGGGCGGCCGGGACGACCGTGGCGGCTACCGTCGCGACGACCGCCGGGACTTCCGCGACGACCGCGGGCCGCGCGATGAGCGTCACCGGGGTCCGCGCGACGACCGAGGCCCGCGCGACGACCGGGAGCGGGGCGACTTCCGCCGCGATGATCGTGGGCCGCGCGGCGCCTCCGACCGGCACGACCGTACGGACCGGGGCCGCGACCGTGCCGACGAGCGCGGCGACCAGCCGGCGTTCCAGGCGCCCGAAATCCCCGACGACATCGCCGCCGCCGACCTGGACAAGGACGTCCGCTCCGAGCTGCTGTCGCTGTCGCGGGACGTGGCGGATCGGGTGGCACGCCACCTGGTCGCGGCGGGAACGGTCATCGACGAGGATGCCGACCTGGCGCTGCAGCACGCGACCGCGGCTCGCCGGCTGGCGTCGCGGATTGCTGCGGTGCGTGAGGCGGTCGGCCTCGCCGCGTACGCGGCCGGGGACTGGGCGACGGCCATCGCGGAGCTGCGTACGTACCACCGGATGACCGGACGGCAGACGCACCTGGCCGAGATCGCCGACTGTGAGCGGGCGCTGGGCCGCCCGGAGCGGGCGATCGACCTCTACCGCGGGGCGGACCGTGACGCGCTGGACCCGGCGGACGCCGTCGAGTTGCTGATCGTGGCGGCCGGGGCGCGGGGAGATCTGGGTCAGCACGGCGCTGCGGTGGCGATGCTCCAGGTGCGCGAGCTCACCGCGGACGGCGAGCATGACTGGACGGCCCGGCTGCGGTACGCGTACGCGGATGCGCTGCTCGCCGCTGGACGCCGCGAGGAGTCGCGGGAGTGGTTCTCGCGGGCCGCGGCGGCGGACACCGAGGGTGTGACGGACGCGTCGGAGCGGCTGCTGGAGTTGGACGGCGTGTCGCTGGAAGGCGACGAGGACGATCACGACGACGAGGACCCGGAGACTGCCGCGGCGGACACTGAGGCCGACGAGTTCGCCGACGCCGACGCCGACGCCGAGGACGAGGACGACGCCGACGCCGACGCCGAGGACGACGACGAGTTCGCCGACGCCGACGACGGGACCGACGAGGCCGGCGGCCGGGCGGACGACGAGATCGGCCCCGACGGCGAGACCGGCAACCTCCGCGGCGAGACGGACGACGAGATCGACGAGGCCGACGACGAAGCGGACGACGAGATCGACGACCTCGACGGCGAAGCGGACGACGGGAGGGCCGCCGCCGCCGAGATCGGGGACGAGGCGGACGGCGCCGGCGCTGAGGAGTCCGCGGACGCGGCCGACGGCGTACCGGACGAGGCGCCGGACGGGCCGAAGAGCGGGACCGATGCGTTCGTCGCGCACGCGGGTGACCGATCCCGCCGGGAGGACGACGCGTGAGCCTGGCCGGGGACTACGACCTGGTCGTGTTCGACTTGGACGGCGTCGTCTACCTGATCGACGAGCCGATTCCCGGCGCTGCCGAGGCGATCGGGCGGCTGCGTGCGGACGGGACCAGGGTCGCGTACGCGACGAACAACGCCTCCCGGCGTGCCCCCGACGTGGCCGGCCTGCTCACCGGCATGGGTGTTCCGGCCGCGCCGGACGAGGTTCTCACCTCGGCGGGCGCGGCCTGCGCGGTGCTGGCGGACCGGCTCCCGGCCGGCGCGCCGGTGCTCGTGGTGGGCGCGGAGGCGTTGCGGACGGACGTGCGCGACGCGGGACTCAAGCCGGTGGAGGCGTTCGAGGACGACCCGGCCGCGGTGGTGCAGGGATACAGCCCGGACGTGGGCTGGCGGATCCTCGCCGAGGCGGCGCTGGCGGTGCGCGCCGGCGCGCTGTGGGTGGCCACCAACACCGACCGCACGTTGCCCAGCCCGCGCGGTCCGCTGCCGGGCAACGGCTCGCTGGTCTCGGTGCTGCGCACCGCGCTGGACCGGGAACCGGACCTGGTGGTCGGCAAGCCGCAGCCGGGCCTGTTCCGCACGGCGGCCTCGCGGGTGCAGTCGAGCCGCCCGTTGACGGTCGGTGACCGGCTGGACACCGACATCGAGGGAGCGGTGGCCGCGGGCATGGACAGCCTGCTGGTGCTGACCGGGGTCAGCGGTCCGGCCGAGCTGCTGGCGGCACCACCGGAACGCCGTCCGACGTATGTGACGGCGGACCTGTCGGGGCTGTTCGGCGATGCGGAGGCGGCGCGGATTCCGGTGCGGGCCACCGAAATCGGCGGCTGGCGTCTGGACGGCGACGGTCGGCTGAACGGCGCCGGTGATCCGGTCGATGCGTTGCGTCTGCTGTGCGGGAGCGCGTGGCGGGGCGAGCCGGTCGGCGCGGCGAGCGCCGGGGCGCGGGAGTTGCTGGACCGATGGGGTGTTTCGCGCGCGGCGTGAGGCGTCCGCGGGGTTACAGCAGTTTGCGCAGCTTGATCAGGTCGAACGGGTTGGCCTTGATCTGCACCTGCCGGGACGCCACCGCCCGGGTCACGTCCAGGCGTCCCTGCACGAGGGCGATCAGGTCGTCGCTCGCGGCGCTGAGGGCGATCTTGGCCTGGGGGTCGTCGCCGTCGGTGATGCCGGTGAGCCGGCCGTCCTGCAGCCGGCCGTGGAACGCGGTGCCGAGGTCGGTCACCCGGCAGGCGAGGCTGCGGTCGAAGTCCAGGCGTCCGCGGGTCTGCGCGTGGGCGTCCAACCGGTCGGCCAGGTCGTGCAGGGCTTGCCGGCACTCGTCCGCACTGGCCATCAACCGGTCCTCCTTCGCGACGCCCGGGGTGTCACGGCACCGTACCGTACGGCCGGGCCGTGGCTGCCGGTAGCGTGGCAGGCGACGCGAACCGCAGGGACGGGAGGCAATCATGCAGGACGCCTGGCGCGCCTATCTGGAGATGGCGCTCGGTTTGACCGAGGCTCCGCGCAAGAAGGCGCAGAAGGCCGCCGCCGATCTCGTCAACCGCGGCGGCGCCACGGCGGTGCAGTTGCAGGGGCTGGCGGAGGACCTGATGTCGGCGGGCACGGCGAACCGTGCGGCGCTGACGAACATCGTCCGGCACGAGGTGGACCGGGCGCTGGGCCGGGTCGGCCTGGCCACCGCGGAGGAGGTGTCGGAGCTGACCAGCCGGGTCCGTGACCTGGAGCGGCAGTTGCGTCAGGCGCAGGCGCGGGTGTCCGCGGCGGAGGCCACGTCCGGGTCGGTGACGTCCGGCGCGGCCAGCGCGCCGGGTGCGGGTGTGGGCGGTTCCCGGTTGGATCAGCCGGCGCCGCTGCCGACCACGACGCCCGGGCGCTCCGACGGCCGCGCGTCGGCCGGGAGCGCCGTCCCGACGGCGACGAAGGCGCCGAAGAAGACCGCGCCGAAGAAAGCCCCGGTCAAGCAGTCACCGGTCAAGCAGGCGCCGGTCAAGAAGGCCGCGAAGAGCGCGCCCGCGAAGAAGACGGCGCAGGCCAAGAAGAACACCAAGCCCACGCTTCCGGAGGCATGAGTCGTGACGTTTCCGCACGTGCCGCAGCCCGGCCCTCGCCCGGGTCCGCCGCCCGGCCCGCGTCCCGCGCCGCCGCCCGCCCACGACCGCGAGGTCCACGACGGCGAGGTCCACGACGGCGGGCCCGGCGGTGACGGGGCCTACGGCGGCGGTGCGGCGCACGAGCGGCCTGCGGCGCGCGAGGGTTCGATGGGGCACCCCGCCGTGGACGCGGTGATGCAGTCGCTGGCGAACGCGGCCCGGCTGGCCCCGGCCGACCAGATCGCCGAATACGAGGCGGCGCACCGGGTGCTGCAGGAGACGCTGGCGAGCATCGACCGGTGAGCCCTCGCCAACCCGGCGCCGCCCGCCGCCAGCCCGGGTGCGGTGCGCACGCGCGTACCGGGAACGGTTTCTGATGGCCCGGCGCGCCCGGCTGGACGCCGAGCTGGTCCGCCGCAAGCTGGCCCGCTCCCGCGAGCAGGCGGCGGCGCTTGTCGCGGACGGCCGCGTGCGGGTGCGTGGCACGGTGGCGCACAAGGTCGCGGCGATGGTCGACCCGGCCGATCCGGTGCTGGTCACCGGCGGCGACCCGGCGCGGGAGTACGTGTCGCGGGGCGGTCACAAACTGGCCGGGGCGCTGGCCGACTTTGGCGCGCTGGGGTTGTCCGTGACGGGCCGCCGCTGTCTGGACGCGGGCGCGTCCACCGGCGGTTTCACCGATGTGCTGCTGCGCGCCGGGGCCGTGTCGGTGGCCGCGGTGGACGTCGGGTACGGGCAACTGGCGTGGCCGATCCGCACCGACGAGCGGGTGGCGGTGTTCGAACGCACCAACGTGCGCACGCTGAGCCCGGAGGTCATCGGCGGGCCGGTCGAGGTGACCGTGGCCGACCTGTCGTTCATCTCGCTGCGGCTGGTGCTGCCCGCGCTGGCCGCGTGCACGGTCGCCGAGGGTGACCTGGCGCTGATGGTCAAGCCGCAGTTCGAGGTGGGCAAGGAGCGCGTCGGTGCGGGCGGCGTGGTACGCGACCCGCTGTTGCGCGCCGAGGCGGTGCTGGCGGTCGCCGCGGCGGCCGCCGAGCTGGGCCTGGGTGTGGCCGGGGTGACCCCGAGCCCGCTGCCCGGTCCCAGCGGGAACGTGGAGTTCTTCGTGTGGCTGCGCCGTGGCGCCCCGGCGGCCGATGCGCAGCGGGTGCGGGCGGTGGTCGCGGCCGGGCCCGCCGGGCGGGTAGCCTCCGCCGGGCCGGCATCGACGCCTTCCGGGGAGGAATCCACATGACGCGTTCCGCGCTGCTGGTCACGCACACCGGCCGCCGGCACAACGCGCGGCACGCCCAGACCATCGCGCATGACCTGCTGCGGGCCGGGTTCGAGGTGCGGGTGATGGCCGAGGAGGCCGGCGACCTGGAGCTTCCGGCCGGGGTGATCCGGGCGGAGGAGGAGGGTGCGGCCGAGGGCGCCGAGATCGTGCTGGCGCTCGGCGGCGACGGCACGTTCCTGCGCGCGGCCGACCTGGCCCGGCCGGTGAAGGCGCCGCTGCTGGGCATCAACCTGGGCAAGGTGGGTTTTCTCGCGGAGGCCGAGACCGGCGACATCGACCAGGCGGTCCGCGACATCGTGGCGGGGACGTACGCGGTGCACGAGCGGCTCACCCTGGACGTGCGGGCGGAGTACGACGGGCGGCTGATCGCGCAGTCCTGGGCGCTCAATGAGGTGACCGTCGAAAAGGGACAGCGTGCGCAGATGCTGGAACTGCTCGTCGACGTGGACGGGCGGCCGCTGGCGCGGTACGGCTGCGACGGGGTGGTGTGCGCGACGCCGACCGGGTCCACCGCGTACGCGTTCTCGGCCGGCGGCCCGGTGGTGTGGCCGGAGGTGGAGGCGCTGCTGCTGGTGCCGATCAGCGCGCACGCGTTGTTCAGCAAGCCGCTGGTCACGGTGCCCACGTCGACGTTCGCGATCACCGTGGACCCGTACACGTCGTTTGCGGTGTTGTGCTGCGACGGCCGGCGCACCTGGGACCTGCCGCCGGGGGCGCGGGTCACGGTGGAGCGTGGCGAGCTGCCGGTGCGGCTGGTCCGGCTGGGTCCGCGCCGGTTCACCGACACGCTGGTGGCCAAGTTCGCGCTCCCGGTGGAAGGCTGGCGGGGCAATCGACGCTGATCACACGTCCGGCTGGGCAACGGTGGGTGCCCACCGATATCGTTCGCCTGTGCTGGAGGAACTGCGCATCACCGGGCTCGGCGTCATCGACGACACCACTCTGCGGCTGACGTCGGGGATGAACGTGATCACCGGCGAGACCGGCGCGGGCAAGACGATGGTGGTGACCGGTCTCGGGCTGCTGTTCGGCGGCCGTGCCGACGCGGGCCGGGTGCGCGCCGATCCGGGGCGGGCGGTGGTGGAGGGCCGGTTGCGCCTGTCCGGCACCGTGGCCGAGTCGGTGGTGACCCGGGTCAGCGAGGCCGGCGCCGAGGTGGACGACGACGGGTCGGTGCTGCTCAGCCGCACGGTCACGATGGAGGGCCGCTCACGCGCCCACGTGGGCGGACGCAGCATGCCGATCGCCATGCTCGGCGAGGTGGGCGAGCAGGTGGTCGCGGTGCACGGCCAGTCGGATCAGCTTCGGCTGTTGCGCCCGGCGGAGCAGCGGGCCGCGCTGGACCGGTTCGCCGGGCCGGAGCACGAGAAGCTGCTGGAGACCTACCGCGAGGCGTTCGGCCGGTGGCGTGCGGTGGTGGAGGACCTGGCCGACCGGCGCCGCAACGCCCGGGAGCGGGCGCAGGAGGCGGAGCTGCTGAAGCTCGGGCTGGATGAGATCAGCCGGGTGGATCCGCAGCCGGGCGAGGATGACGAGCTGCGCGCCGAGGTGCAGCGGCTGGAGCACGCCGAGGGGTTGCGGGTGGCCGCGGCGCTGGCCGCGCAGGCGCTCGCCGGCGGGGTCGAGGTGACCGAGGACGCCCCGGACGCCACCCAGTTGCTGGGCACCGCCCGGCGCACCATGGAGGCGCAGGCCGCGGTGGACCCGAAGCTGGGGGAGCTGGCCGGTCGGCTGGAGGAGGCGGCCACCCTGGTCGGTGACGTGTCCGCCGAGCTGTCGGCCTATCTGGGCGCGCTGGACGCCGACCCGGCGCGGCTGGAGTCGATCTATGAGCGGCGGGCGGCGCTGCGCGCGCTGACCCGTAAGTACGCCGATGACGTCGACGGGGTGGTGGCCTGGGCGGAGCACGCGCGCACCCGGCTGGCGCAGTTGGACACCTCGGACGAGGTGCTGGAGGAGCTGGACCGGGAGCGGCAGCGGCTGTCGGCCACGGTGGGTGACCTGGCCGCCCGGCTGACCGCCGCGCGCCGGGAGGCGGCCGGGCGGTTCGCCGAGCAGGTCAGCGCCGAGCTGGCCGGGCTGGCCATGCCGCACGCGCGGGTCGAGGTGGCGGTGACCGCCCGGGCGGCCGGGCGGGACGAGCCGGCCGTGCCGGTGGACGGTGTGGAGCTGGCCGCCGGGCCGGACGGGGCGGACGAGGTGGAGTTGCGGCTGCTGGCGCATCCGGGTGCCCCGTCGCTGCCGTTGCAGAAGGGCGCCTCCGGGGGTGAGCTGTCGCGGGTGATGCTGGCCATCGAGGTGGTGTTCGCCGGGGCGGGCGGCCCGCCGACGCTGGTGTTCGACGAGGTGGACGCCGGGGTGGGCGGTCAGGCGGCGGTGGAGATCGGGCGCCGGCTGGCCCGGCTGGCCCGCACGCATCAGGTGCTGGTGGTGACGCACCTGCCGCAGGTGGCCGCGTTCGCGGACCGGCACCTGGTGGTCGCCAAGGACACCGGCGGCGCCATCACCACCAGCGGCGTGCGGGTGGTGGAGGAGACCGAGCGGGCGCGGGAACTGGCCCGGATGCTGGCCGGGTTGCCGGATTCCGATCTGGGCATCGCGCACGCCGAGGAGTTGTTGTCGGTGGCCGGCCGGGAGAAGCGCGGCTAGGCCCGGCCCGGACGGCGAAACGCGGCCCGGAGCGCCCGCGCGGCAAACGTAGGTAAATGCCCCTTTTGGGGGTGAGTTCGCGCATGTCGTGTGCGGGGGGCTCGATCCGGCGTGTCAGGATGACCGTGATGCGACTACCCACCTTGCGCCGGACCCGGAGCGTCGAACCGGGAGATGTCTCCGGCACCGCCCGCCTCGACCGCCGGACCAAGCGTCTGGTCGGACGCCTGCGCCCCGGTGACATCGCGGTCATCGACCATGTCGACATCGACCGGGTCGCCGCCGATTCGCTGGTCGGCGTCGGGGTCGCCGCGGTGCTCAACGCCAAGCCGTCGATCTCCGGGCGGTACCCGAACCTCGGTCCCGAGGTGCTGGTCAAGGCCGGCATCGTGCTGGTCGACGACCTCGGCGAGGAGGTGTTCGAGCGGCTGCGCGAGGGTGCGGTCGTGAGCGTCGACGGCGAGACCGTGCTGCTGGACGGGGAGCCGGTGGCCTCCGGGGTGCGGCAGGACAGCGACACCGTGGCCGCCGCGATGGCCGACGCGCGGGAGGGCCTCAGCGTGCAGCTTGAGGCGTTCGCGGCGAACACCATGGACTATCTGAAGCAGGAACGTGACCTGCTGCTGGACGGCGTGGGCGTGCCGGAGGTGCAGACCCGCATCGCCGGGCGGCATGCGCTGATCGTGGTGCGCGGCTACGACTACAAGGCCGACCTGGACGTGCTGCGCCCCTACATCCGGGAGTTCAAGCCGGTGCTGATCGGCGTGGACGGCGGCGCCGACGCGCTGGTGGAGTCCGGCTACCCGCCGGACATGATCATCGGGGACATGGACTCGGTCACCGACGACGTGTTGCGGTGCGGGGCCGAGGTGGTGGTGCACGCGTACCCGGACGGGCGCGCCCCGGGGCTGGACCGGGTGCATCAGCTCGGCGTCGAGGCGCTCACCTTCCCGGCCGCCGCCACCAGCGAGGACCTGGCCATGCTGCTGGCCGACGACAAGGGCGCGTCGCTGATCGTGGCGGTGGGCACGCACGCCAACCTGGTCGAGTTCCTGGACAAGGGCCGCGGCGGCATGGCCTCCACGTTCCTCACGCGGCTCAAGGTCGGTGGCAAGCTGGTGGACGCCAAGGGGGTGAGCCGGCTGTACCGGCAGTCCCTGTCCGGCTCGTCGCTGTTGCTGCTGGTGCTGGCCGCGGTGGCCGCGATGGCCTCGGCGGTGGCGGTGTCCACGGTGGGCCGGGCGTACCTCGCCGTGGTGTCCGAGTGGTGGGACAATCTCGTCTTCCAACTGGGACAGCTCTTCTAGATTCCAAGGGTTGCAGTGTGATCAACTTCCGGTACCACGTGGTGTCTCTGACCGCCGTGTTCCTGGCCCTGGCCATCGGTCTGGTGGTGGGAACCGCCGCGCTCAACGGGCCGGTGGCGGACTCGCTCAAGGACCGCGTCGACGCGCTGAGCAAGGACAACGGCAACTACCGCGATCAGGCGAATCAATACCTCGAGGAGCTCAACCGGGCGCAGGACTTCGCCACCCAGTTGGCGCCCACGGTGCTGTCCGGCACGCTGACCGGGCGCCGGCTGGCGCTGGTGGTGCTGCCCAGCGCGGGCGACGGCGCCGCCGACGGGGTGACCGCGATGCTGAAGACCGCCGGGGCGCGGATCACCACGACCCTCACCGTGCAGGACAAGTTCTTCGACCCGGCGCAGGAGTACGAGCTGCTGGACCTGGCGAATCAGGCGTCCGCGCCGACGGTGCCGGCCGCCGGTCTGCCGCTCAACAGCGACGGTGTGGAGACCTCCAGCGCGCTGCTGGCGCTGGCGCTGCTGCAGCGCAGCCCGCAGGTGGACGCCGAGGATCTGACCGCGGTGCTGACCGCGTACGAGAAGCCGGGGTACATCGCGGTGGGCGACAACCCGGTCGCCGGGGCGGAGGCGACCGTGGTGGTCTCCGGACTGCCCCCGGTGGACAGCGACGCGGCCAAGAAGAGCCACGACGCGGTCACCGTGACCACGCAGTTCGCCAAGGACCGGCCGGTGGTGGTGGCCGGCAACGGCATCGGCGACGGCAACCTGATCTCCGAGGTGCGCGGCGACCCGTTCCTGGTGAAGAAGATCTCCACGGTGGACAACGTGAGCACCGAGCAGGGGCACCTGGCCACCGCGATGACCGTGGTGCAGCGGCTGGTGCGGGGCAAGGTCGGCCAGTACGGGCTGTCCACCGGCGCGACATCGCTGGTGCCCCAGCCCGCGTCGTAGCCGCCGGTCCCTACACTTGCCCCTCATGACCTTCTCGGTTGCCCGGTCGTTCGCCGCCGGGGCGCTGACCGCTCGTGCCGCGCTCGCCTGGATCCGCAGTGATCGGCGCGCGGACCGGCTGCACCGCACCAACTTCCGCGGCCGCACGGTCACCCTGGCCGGCGGCCCGGCGCTGGCCGCGGGAGCGACCGCCGGGGCGGTGCTGGGCTCGCGCACCCCGTCGGTGGCCGCCGCTGCGCTGGTCGCCGGCGCCGGAGCGGGGCTGACCGGGTTCTACGACGACGTGGTGGGCGCCCGGCCGCAGCAGCGCACCGCCAAGGGGTTCCGTGGGCACCTGGGCGCGTTGCGTGCGGGCCGGGTCACCAGCGGACTGGTGAAGATCGCCGGGGTGGGCGCGGCGGGCCTGGCCGCGTCCGCGCTGCTGTCGCCCGGCGCGGCCCGGCGCGCCTCGCGGGCCGCCGCGCTGGCCGACGTGCTGCTCGGTGCCGGGGTGATCGCCGGCGCCGCGAACCTGGTGAACCTGCTGGACCTGCGCCCCGGGCGGGCGTTGAAGGCCGCCGCGGTGGTGGGCGCGCCGCTGGCCGTGGGCCGCGGCGGCGGCACGTCGGCGGGCGCGCTCGGGGTGGGGGCCGAGCTGCTGCCGGCCGACCTGGGCGAAGACATCATGCTGGGCGACGCCGGGGCGAACGCGCTGGGCGCGCTGCTCGGGGTGGCGTTCGTCGCGCGCACCGGCCCGGCCGGGCGGGCGGTGGCGTTGAGTGTGCTCGCCGCGCTGACCGCGGCCAGCGAGAAGGTGAGCTTCACCCGGGTCATTCAGGACACCCCGTGGTTGCGCGCGCTGGACGAGCTCGGCCGCCGGCCGGCGTGAGGTCGCCGGCGGCGCCGACGGCCCGGATCGCCGGCGCCGCGGCTTTGATCACCGTGCTGACCGTGCTGGCGCGGCTGGCCGGGTTCGGCCGCACCGTGGTCTTCCTGCGCACCGTCGGGCACGGCCCGCTGGGCGACGTCTACAACGCCGCCAACACCATCCCGAACATCGTCTTCGAGCTGGTCGCCGGGGGTGCGCTGGCCAGCCTGGTGGTGCCGTTGCTGGCCGGGCACGTGGCGGCCGGGGACCGGGCCCGGGTGCAGCAGGTCACCTCGGCGCTGCTGACCTGGGTGCTCGCGCTGCTGCTGCCGCTGGCCGCGCTGGTCGCGGTGGCCGCCGGGCCGATCGCCGGGCTGCTGCCCGACGTGCCCGAGGCGCGGGCGCAGGTCGCCGCGGACATGCTGCGGGTGTTCGCGCCGCAACTGCCGCTGTACGGCGCCGGGATCGTGCTGACCGGCGTGCTGCAGGCGCATCACCGGTTCGCGTGGCCGGTGATCGCGCCGCTGCTGTCCAGCGTCACCGTGATGTCGGCCTATCTGACGTACGCGTGGGTGGACGGCGCCGGCACGGATCTGGCCGGGCTGAGCACCGCCGGGCGGCTGGTGCTGTCGGTGGGCACCACCGCCGGTGTCGTGGTGCTGGCCGGCTGCCTGCTGATCCCGTTGCGCCGGCTGCGGTTGCGGCTGCGCCCGGCGTGGCGGTTCCCCGGCGGCGAGGGCCGTCAGGCGGTGCGGCTGGGCTGGGCGGGCGCCGTCACGGTCGGCTCCCAGCAGGTGATGATCGCGGTGGCGGTGGCGCTGGCCGCCCGCGACGGGCTCACCCTGTTCACCGCCGCGCAGACGGTGTTCCTGCTGCCGTGGGCGGTGCTCGCGGTGCCGGTGGCGACCGCCGTCTATCCGGCGCTGGCCGCCGCGGCGGCCTCCGGTGACCGTGCGGCGTACGAGCGGGCGTTGTCCGGCAGCGCCCGGTCGGTGGTGCTGCTGGCCGGTCTGGGCGCGGCGGCGCTGGCGGCGCTGGCCGCTCCGGTCGCCGGTCTGGTCGGCGCCGCGGGCGCCGCGGGCGGCATCGTCGCCTTCGCGCCGGGCCTTTTCGGGTACGCGCTGTTCGCGCTGCTGTCCCGGGCCCTGTACGCGCGGGGCGCCACGGTCGCCGCGGCGGCGGCCACCGCCATCGGCTGGGGCGTCGCCGCGGTGTCCGCCGTGGTGCTGTGCGGGGTGCTCGACCCGCAGCACCGGGTCGCCGCGCTGGGCCTTTCCCACGCGATCGGCACGTCGGTGATCGGGTTGCTGCTGGTGCGCGCGGTGCGCCGGCACGCCGGGCCGGGCGCGTTGCGCGGCCTGCCGCGTGCCGCCACCGCCGGGGTCGCCGCGGCCGTGCTCGCCGGGCTCGCCGGGTACGCGGTGGTGGCCGCGAGCGCCGGTCCCGCCGGGCACACCCCGGTGAGCATCGGCCGCCTTCTGCAGGGCATGCTGGGCGGTGCCGTGGTGGCCGTGGTGTTCGCCGCGGCGGCGTACGCGCTGGACCGCCGCGACGTGCGGCCGCTGGCCGCCGTGCGGGCCCGGCGCGCCGGGCGGCTGGCCCGTCGCCGCACCCGGCCGTCC
>NZ_BMMX01000075.1 GCF_014646155.1 Mangrovihabitans endophyticus | reverse complement strand
GGTCGAACCGTCGTCTCGTCTCAGCCATGAACCTCTATCCCTTAAGGTCTGGCCTCCACGCTAACGGGGGAAGATCAGTTCTCGAAGTCGCGCGTGGTGAGCGTGGTGTGGAGCATGCGTTCGGCGGCTTGTTGGAAGGTGTCGAGGTATTTCCACATCAGGCCGAGGGCTTCGCGGGCTTGGCTGATCTGGGAGCCGACGTTGCTGGTGTGCCGGAAGGTGTAGTGGCCGACGGCGTGGGCGAACGCGGCGCGTTGGGTGTTGGCGCAGACGACCCGGATGGGGCTGGCGTCCACGCGCAGCGCGGCGGTGCCGTCGTGGCTGGTGGTGCCGATCAGGTACAGGTCGAGCCGGTCGGCGCCGGCGATGGTCATGGTGTCGGGCAGTTTCATGGTGACGAAGACGCTTTTGCCCCTACGGAGGCTGCCGGCGGTTTCGAAGTGGGCGCCGCCGGTCTGGTCGACGAGCCGGTCGAGCATGTCGGCGCATTGTTCGTTTTGCACGACGGTGTAGTCGGTGCCGACGACGCCCAGGTATTCGGTTCGGCCGGTGGCCGGGTTGCGGCGTACGGTCATCCGTTTGTCGTCGGCGGGGATCTGCGTTTCGGCGCCGTCGACGAGGTCGATGCCGGCCAGGGGGATGGTGCGTACGCCCCAGTCGCCGAGCCGGGCGGCGGTCATGATCTCTTCGGCTTTCATGGTGGTCTGGGTGACGGTGCCCAGGCGGTGCCAGGCCGATATCCGGGCGCTGGCGAATGCGGTGGTGCCGTCGGTGAACGTTTCCAGTTCGTGAGGCACGGCAGGTCTCTCCTTTTCGTACGCGGATGCTGGGCCGGGCGCGGAATGCGCCCGGCCTGTGGACGGGAGGTCAGGAGGGTTCTTGGTGGTTGCCGGGCGGCTCGGTGCCGCGGTGGGCGGGCTCGGTGGTGCGGGCGATCGTTTCCAGGACGTCGGGGAACCCGGTGACCAGGACCGCTTGCGGGTAGGTGCGCAGCAGGTCGTGGCAGCCGACGGAGGTGGGCGAGGTGGTCGGGCCGGGTACGGCCATCGCGGCTCGGTGCAACGCCAGCGCCCATCGCGCGGTCCTGACGGCGGCGCTGCGCGAGGCCGCTTCGGTGAGCACGGTCCCGACCGTGGCCGCGGCGATCATCCGGTCACGGGCCGGGAAGCGCTGGTGTGCCGGTTCGAAGCCGGGCGGCCAGGCGCTGACGAGTAGTCCGGTCTCGGTGATGCGGTCGAACAGCATCGAGTTGCCGGCGGGGTGGGGCCGGTCCAGGCCGCAGGCCAGCACGGCCACCGTGCGGCCTGCGGCGGCCAGGGCAGCGCGGTGGGCCGCGGCGTCGACGCCGAACGCGCCGCCGGACACGATCGTCCAGTCGTGCTGGGCGAGCCCGTACGCGATGTCGGTGGTCACGTGGACGCCGTAGCCGCTGGCCGCCTGCGCGCCCACGACCGCGACCGCGCGGTGCAGGGCCGCGTTCAGGGGTTGTTGTCCGCGGACCCACAGGCACAGCGGCGGCCGGACGTCCTGGTGGGACCGTCCGGGTGTGTTCGACCGCAGGGCGGCCAGGTCGTCGAGGCGGTCGGGCCACTCGGGGTCGCCGGGGACCACGAGGCGCACGTCGATGCGGTCGGCGCGGATCAGGGCCGTCTCGGCCAGCCGTTGCGGGTCGAACCCGCCCATCTGCGCCCGGACCTTCGCGGAGAGCCTGACGCCGTCCACATCACCGGCGAGCAGCCGCTGCAGGGCGGCGGGAGCTCCGTCGGCCTGCACGAGCGACCAGAGTGCCGGGTTGCCCGGCTCGGCGAGCCAGCTGAGCGCGACCCGCGCGACCCGGTCGGCGTCGCGTTCCGCCGAGTCCTTTTCCGTGTTGTTCATTTGCTGTCGGTCCTTTCGGGTACGGCTGCGGCGCCGAGCGTGGGCTCGGCGCCGCAGGGTCGGGTGTGGCGGTCAGGCCGGGTCGGGTCCGGTGTCGAGGGAGTCCGGCGGTACGTCCGCGGGTTCCGCACCGTCCGCGTCGAGATCGGTGGCGTCGCCGTCGGTGGGTGCGGGGAAGGTGAACGTCAGCGGGGTCTCGGAGACCAGCAGGAGGTGCCCGGCGGCGGCGGCCTTGGTGCAGTTGTTGCGCACCGCGCCGGGGCTGACCGTGCGGCCGAGTCGCGCGCCGATCGCCGCGGCGATCTCCTGCGGTGTCAACGGCCGGCCGGGATAGGCCGCCAGCACCTCGGTGGTGAGCTTCTCCAGTTCGCCGCGGGCGAAGGGCTGGCTACCGTCGGCGTTGACGGTCGAATCGGTGCGCCGTCCAACGGGGGCGGCGCCGCCGGGGGCGCGCTGGGGAGCGCGGGTGGGCAGGGCCACGACGTGGATCTGCCCGTCCGGCCCGGCGACGTGCAGGGTCTGGTCCGGGCGGATCAGCGGCTGCACCGCCGCGATCGCGGTCGGGGCGCTGCGGACGACTTGCGCGCACAGCGGGCAGCGGGGCGGTTGCGGGTACGGGTCGACCTCGCTGGCCTTGGTCGGCCCGGTGACCCACCGCTCGGGCACGCCGGGACGGCGACGGGCGGCGTCGGCCTGCTCCATCGCGGCCAGCAGCCGCGTCGTGGTCGCCTGGCTGATCCCGCTCTCGGCCACAATCACGTCCATGGTGGCGCCGTCGTCGCCGTGCTCGGCCAGGACGCCCTTGATGGCCATGACCTTGCGGTCGCCCGGACGCGGCGCCACGACCGTGGCCGGGCGGGCGCCTGCGGCGCCTTCGCCTTCCTCGGCAGTGTCCTGATCGCACGGTGTTCCGGCGTCGACGGCTTCACCGTCGTGGTCACCGGCGTCGTCGTCCGGGTCGCCGCCGTCAGCCGGGCCGCCGTCGTCGTCCGGGCCGCCGTCGTCAGCCGGGCCGCCGTCGTCAGCCGGGCCGTCGTCGTCGGAAGCGTCGCCGTCGTCGTACGGGTCGGCCTGCCCGGTGTCGGCGGTGCCGGGCTCGTCGGTCGAGTCGCCCTGGTCGGGGTCGGTCTCGGCCGGGTCGGCTCCCGGGTCAGGCTGGGCTGCCGGGTCGAGTTCGGCGGCGGCGGTGTCCGACAGCGCCCAGCGGGCGGGTGTGCCCTCGGCCGGGTCGGCGCCGGGGTCGACCTCGACGATCAGGCCGGCGTCGGCGAGGGTCTTGATCGCCTTGTCGGTGGTCGAGCGGGCCTTTGCGGACTTGTCGGCCAGCTCGTGGACGCTGCCCTGGCCGAGGTCGGCCACGGCCTGCAGGACGGCCCGCGTCGCGGGTGTCAGTGACTGATGTTCCACAGGTTTCCCTCCTCAAGGGACTCGCGTAGCCCGGCACGGCGCCGGGCTGCGGTGGTGGGGCTGCCGGGTCATCTGCCGGACCCGGACAACCCGGCGATGGCCGGGTACGGCGAAGGCCGGTCGCACCGAGGCGACCGGCCCTTGTCGGGGTTGTGGCGGGGTTCAGGCGAGGGCGAGGGCGCACAGCCGGGCATGGGCGTGCAGGTGGCGCACGTACGCGCAGGCGTCGTTGAGGAACCGGAACCGGTCGGCGACCGAGTCACTCGCCGGTTGCAGGAGGCGCCCGTCGGTGGTGATCAGCGCGTCGCCGATCAGGGCGACGCGCCAGTGCCACCCGGCGTAGGTGGCTTCTCCGGCCTGGTAGAGGGCCAGCTCGTAGGGGTCGAACAGGTGCCCGTCGGCGTGGGCCAGCATGGCCAGCACGCGGGGCTGCTGCTCGAACCGGCGGCGGGCCTCGGCCAGGCTGAGCTTGTCCGGGTCGGCGTGGTGCTGGGCCAGGAAGTCCTCCCACACGCGGGCGGCCGGGGTTGCGGCGCTGATGTGCGCCTGCCAGGCCCGCCACCGGGTGATCGCCGCGTTGGCGGCGATCAGGGACATGCCCGGCAGGTCGAGGCGGCTCTTACGGCCCCCGGCGGCGAACGTGACCGCGCCGAAGCGGCGGGCGGCGTCCAGCAGGTAGTAGCCGAAGAACCGGCTCAGCCAGCCGATCAGCCGGCGGTGCCGTACGCGGAACCGGCGGGCCGGGATGCCGTTGGCGGCCATGATGTCGTTGACCTTCTCGGAGGCGGCGAACCAGTCGGCGTCCTGGCCGGGTTCGAAGCAGACGGTCACGATCTGGTCGGTGAGCGGGGTGGGCTTGGGCATGACGGGGTGCTCCCTTCACGAAGCAGTTCGGGGATGGACGCGGGGGTGGTGCCACCGGGTCGCGGCGTCTGGACCGGCGGGAAAGATTGCCGAGGGGCGCGGGGCGCAGAGCACCAGCCGACGGGAAGGTGGGCTATGAGGTGAGCTGGGCCGGGCGCGGGGCAATCCCGCACAGGGGTCGAGACGGGCGGCGGTGCGAGCAAAAGGAACAGAAGAAGCTGCACCGTAGCTTCGTGAGCTGACAGCGCCACCTCTGTCAGGATTCGCGATCATGGCCGTGACCTGAGCTGACGGGCCCGCCGGTGGAGCTGTCAGCGGCTGTCAGAGGACGAAGACTCCGTCTTCGTAGTTGGGGTTGTCGGCCATCGGCTGGCCATGGTCGCTCGGCAGCGCGCCGAGCGGGATCCGGCCGGTGGAGCCGCGTGGAAGCCACACCGTCCCGGCGGGCTCGCTGGTGTGGACCGCCGTCGCGGCGGCGACCGTGGTGTGCTGGCCGTGCAGAACCCGGTGGAGGTGTTCCTCGCGTTGCTCGTTGTCGAGCCAGAACAGCACCGGGTACCGCGGGCCGCCGCGCCGGGCGAGTTTGGCGTAGCGGTCGAGCTTGGCGACCAGGCGGCCGAGCGGTTCGCTGCCGGTGTCGGTCTCCAGGAAGAACCCCACCGTCGTGTCGCCGGTGGTCCAGAGGCCGTGCCCGTCTGCGGTGATGGTCCGGTACTGCTTGGTGGTGGCCTGTTCGGACCACCAGCGGTCGAGTCGGGCTTTGTCGTGCCGGCGGGCGTGCTCGGTGAGGCGGACGAAGAACTCGTTGGTCAGCACGAGGTGGGCCAGGTGCGGGTTGGCTGAGAGCCGCTGAACGCTCTGGTTGCTGGCCCGCGGTGTGGGTTCGGGCCGTTCGTGGGTGGCGGCTTGGAAGCGGCGTCCGTTGTGGCCGAGCGTCCAGTGCCATGGGTGGCTACCGCCGCCGTCGCGGGAGAACCGGAACCGTTCGATCAGGCCCAGGGCGGCGAGCTCGTTGAGGCGTAGCTGGCAGGTGCGCCGGGCGGTGAACAGCATGCGGTGGATCTGGCTGGTGGTCAGGATCTGGTGGTCGTCGAGGAGTTGGAGCAGGAGCCGGTCACGGCTGGTGATGTGGGGATAGATGGCCAGCAGGCTGGTCGTCCGTGGTAGCGGCATACGGCTCACCCCGGGTGGAGAGAGAACCCCTGTAGGGAGTCTGGACGAGTGGATCTTGAATTTGGGGGCGGTGTCCGGGGCGCCTGCCCAGCTCAGGCACCTGACAGCGCGTGTACGGGAGGCTCGTCTGGGGTCTCGTGTCGCAGACACCCCCAGACGAGCCCTCGATGCCGCACCCAGACGAGCCCCCGAGCGCAGCCGGGGTTGTCAGCGGTCCCGGCTGGTCATGCGCCGCTTCATCGCCGTGCGAGCTAGCTGCTGCATCGGCGGTTCCTGTCCGGCGGGTGTGTTCGCGGCGGCGCATGCCTGCCGGATCGCGGTCGGCTCCCTGGCGGGATCGGTGGGCGGGTTGGTGACGAGCGTGAACGCCGGAAGTTCCCGGTTGCCGACCAGCAGCCGGGCCGCGGCGGTGAAGACGTCCAGATGAGACAGATCATGCTCGTCCACTTCCGGTTTCGTGTGCCGCGACAGCTCCCGCGCGTCGGCGGGGTCGACGTTGAAGAACACCTTCGACCGGGCGTTCGCCGATATCGCCGCGGCAACGTCCTTGGGTAGCTGGGCGAGATCCTGATGGGCCAGGACCATGCCGAGCCGGTATCCGCGTGCCTCGGCCAGCATGTCGCCGACGCTGCCCGGCAGCGTGAGGAAGTTCTGCACCTCATCCACGTACAGCGTGGCGTCTTTGCGTTCCTTCTCGGGGATCGCGGCGCGGGCGATGGCGGCCTGCCATACCCGGGCGACGATCAGCGAGCCGAGGATGCGGCTGGTCTCCTCACCAAGCTGCCCTTTCGGCAGCCGGCACAGCAGCACCCCGTCATCGAGGATGCGGCGCATGTCGAACGAGCTGTAGGCGTTGCCGATCACGCTCTTGACGAAGTCGCGGAGCAGGAACGCCCGCAGCCTCGCCAGGACCGGGGCGATGACCTGGCCACGGAACTGCTCGTTGATGCCGTCGTACCAGAGCCAGAACCCGCCGAGGCCGTCCGGATCGTCCAGCCCGTGGGTGAACCGGGCGCGGAACTGCCGGTCCTGCAGCAGCGACGGGACCAGACTCAACGTGGGCTTGGCGTGCCGCATGAGCGTCAGGCACGCGACGCGCATGGTGTCGTCCATGCGCGGCCCCCACTGCCCTTGGAAGATCTTCGCGAAGATCCCGACGAGGTTGTCCACCGCCAGGTGCGGATCGCCTTGGTCGTCCAGCGGGTTGAAACAGCCGGGGTTGTCCTGGTCCGGGTCGATGATGACGATCTTGTCCGCGTACGACGCGGGAAGCCGGTCGAGGATGTCGGTGATCAGGTCACCGCGGGGATCGACGACCACCGTCCCGCGCCCGGCCTTGATGTCGCCGAGGATCAGGTTCAGCAGCAGCGTGGACTTGCCGACGCCGGTCTTGCCGACCACGTGCAGGTGCTGCCGCGCGTCGGTGACCTTCAGGCCGATGCTGTGGCGCCCGACCTGGGAGCGGCCCAGGATCTTCACGCCTCGGCCGCCGCCGGGCACCTGCACCGGAGCCGGCACCGCTTTGGCCCGAGCCCGGTCCAGCCCGGGGACGGCCACGTCCTGCGGCAACGCGGCGAGGGCCGCGAGTTCGGGCACGGTGGCCAGAAAGCCGCGCCGCAGCCGACGGCTGGCCAGCGTGGCGACCGGGTGCGGCATCTTCATCCGGCGCAGCCGGTTGGGGCCGGTATAGGTGGCGGCGGCCGCCGCGATCGTGTGCCCGAGCCCGATCAGACGCCGCCGGATCGCGGTGGCCCGTTCCGGGCTCGGCGGCGTCGCGTCCGGCTGAGCGGCGACCGCGAACCGGACCGCGATCTCCCAGTGCGGCACCCGCACCGCCTTCTCGACCATCGTGCGCGCTTGCGCCCCGGCAACCGGGTCCCGGACCTCCGGTCGGGAGACAAGCCGTGCGGCCGCAGTCGACCGGGACGGGCCGGGCAGGAAGCCCTCGAGCAGCCACAGCAACGGCTCGATCGCGAACCGGGCAGCCCCGGCGGTGGCACGGGTCGCCGGGTCGGGCCGCCCGTGCGGATGGCTGCCGGCGATGGTCGCCGACCGGCGGGCCGCCCGCACGCGGCGGGCGGACGCGGGCCGGGCGAGGACCTGCAGGCACGCGTACTCGCGGTGGCGGACCTCGGCCCCGGCCGACAGCAGCGCCCGCAGCGGGTCTACGTCGTGCTCGACACGCAACGGCAGCGCGTCGGCGTGCTCGGGCCAGTGCGCCCCGCCTACCTGCTCTCCCGCGGTGGCCGGGATCGGCGCGGTCGTGTCCGCGGTGGTCATCGTCGCGGCGGGCCAGGCCGCGCGGACGGCGGCCTCGACCGCGCCGGGTGGCACGGTGCCGGGCACCCATACCCGGATGGCCAGGGCGCGGCCGGTCCACGTGTACTCCCAGCCGACGTGCGGGTAACCGTAGATCCGCCGTCGCCACACCGACGGGGTGAGCACCCCGGCCAGGGTGGTCCAGAACGCGGCGGCGGCCTCGGCGGTGACCTCCGGCGGCACGGCGATCGTCACCCACCGAGCGGCGGCGGCGAACCGCCGGTGCCGCCAGCGGAGCACCTGATCGTGGCCGAACACGGCCGCCACGATCAGCGCGGCGGCCACCAGAGCGAGCCAAGGCCGGGCCGCCATCCCCTGCGCCAGGTCGGCGGGCCAGGTCGGCGTGGTGGTCATGCGGTCGCCTCGCCGATCCCGGTTACCGCAATCCGGTGTTCGGCCGCCGACCCGACGCAGCGGAACGGTATCCGCGACCGGCCGGCGACCAGAAGGCCCTCCCCCCGCGGGGCGGCCAGCAGCATCCGGGCTTCTCCGGCGGTCAGCCCGAACGCCTCGGTGACCGTGTCGATCGACTGGGTGGCCTGGCGCATCAAGACCTGGGTCGCCGCGTTGGCGACGACGGCCTGGCCGAGATCGGTGGACAGCACGTCGGCGGCGTCCTGGGTGATCACGCACAGCCCGGCGTGCCGTTTGCGGGCGGCCTTGGCCATGCGGAACAGAAACCGTGCGCCTTCGCCGTCGCGCATCAGCAGCCAGGCTTCGTCGACCACGACGAGTTGCCGCCGCCGCGCGCCGGGGGCTGAGGCGTCGATGCCGGACCAGACCGCGTCCAGGGCGAGCAGCGTGCCGACCGTGCGGAGTTCGTCGCTCAGGTGCCGCAGCGACCACACCGTCAGGTGCGTGCCGGTGGGGGTGGTTGTCGGACCGTCGAACAGGCCGGCGAAGTTCCCGGCAGTCCACGGGGCGAGCCGGGCGGCGAGGTGCCCGGCGGCCGGGTCGCCGTCGTCGGTGAGGGTGGCGGCGAGGTCGCGCAGCAGCGGGGCGGGCCTGGTCCAGGTGGCCGGGTCGACGTTGATCCCGGCGTGGGCGTAGGTCGCGGTGATCGCCCGGTCCAGGGCCGCTCGTTCGGCCGGCGGCGGGGGCGCGCCTAGCATCACCGAGATCAGCGTGTGCAGGAACAGGCCGCGCCGGGTCAGCGTGTCGGGCCGGTGGTCGGAGGGCAGGTCGAACGGGTTGACCCGTACGCCGGGGCGGCCGAGTTGCACGACGGCGCCGCCGACGTGGGCGGCCAGGGGCGTGTATTCGTCTTCGGGGTCGATGACCGCCACAGTCGTGCCCTGGTACAGGTGGCGCAGCACTTCCAGCTTGACGAAGTAGGACTTGCCGGCGCCGGATCGGGCCAGCACGACGCTGTTGTGGTTGTCCTGCGCCCACCGGTTCCACAGCAGCACCCCGTTGCTGGTGGTGTTCACCCCGTACAGCACCCCGTCGGGCGCGGCGACGGCGCCCGGGGGCGGGGCGGGCAGGTCGGCGGAGGCGAGCGGGAACGCCGCGGCCAGGGCGGTGGTGTCCAGGATGCGGCGCATCCGCAGCGGGTCCGCCCCGACCGGCAGGGTGGCGATCCAGCCCTGCTGGTGGCGGAACGTGGCCGGTTGCAGGTCCAGCAGCACCGACGCGGCTGCGGACTGCACGCCGGCGCTGACCGTGGCCAGCTCGTCTGGGGTGCGGGCGTGCACGGTGCAGTAGATGCCGACCTCGAACAGTTTCGCTGCGCCGCGGGCGACCCGGTCGGCCAGGTCGGCGGCGTCATCGGCGGCGGCCTCGGTCATCGGGTCGCCGAGTCTGCCCCGGTCGGCGTCCAGGCGCCGGGATGACTCCAGCCGGGCGCGCTGGCGTTGCAGCATCGGCGCGGCCAACTGCGGCGCGACCGGGGCGATGTGGACGGCGACGTCGACCCGTCCCGGGTAGGACAGCAGGGGGTCGAGCCAGGCCGGGCCGACTTCGGCCGGATAGCCGCACACCGCGAAGGTGGCGGCGTACCCGTCCCCCACCTGCACATGGCGCGGGCTGACCTTCAGGACGGCCGGGGACGGCATCGGCGGCCCGGCCCGCCAGGAATTCCTCATGGACAGGGTCATCGGCTGCTCCGTACGGTGATCGGCGTGCCGGGAACCGCACGCGGGCCCGGCGCTGGTGGGTGGTAGGGGTCGACGGCGGCGGTCAGGGCCGCGGTGACGGCCGCACCGTCCAGAGCGGCGGCTGCGACGCCGAGGCTCGTCAGGGCGCGTACGGCGTTCTCGGTGGTGTGCTCGCCGGTGACCACGGCCAGGACGTGGCGGCGCAGCGGGTCACGTTCGGCGTCCAGATCCGCCAGGAACGCCGCGTGGTCCTCGGCGGCGGTCTGCAACGCCGGATGCGGCAGCCGGGCTGCGGCGTCGGCGGTCGCCTGCGCGTACCCGGTCAGGTCGTGGCGTTGCGCGGACACCAGCAGTTGCACCGGGCCGGTCAGGCCGTTGAGGAACCGGCCGAACCCGTCCAACAGCGCTTCCTGCTCTGCCCCGGTGCGCAGGTGCAGATTCGTGGTGCCGCAGGCGATCAGCACCTTCGGGCTGCCCTCGCTGGTCAGCACACCGGCCGGGCTGATGCTGGTGACCGGCGAGCGCAGCGGCGCCGGCACCCGCGGCGCGTCCGCCACGACCACCACCGGTGACGGCCGCGCCGCCCCCGGCGTGAACACACGCGGGCTGCGGGCGAAGGTGACCCCGTGCCGCAGCCACACCTGCAGCGGGAGCCCGTCGCGGCGGCCCAGAGCCACGGTCACCGCCACCGCGAACAGCAGGAGCCCGGCCACCGCCCAGACCGGTGGTGGCAGCAGCGGCCCGAACAGGCGGTAGCAGCCGAGCGCGGCCAGGCCGGGCCCGCCGATGATGGCGAGCTGGCGGAAGGTCAGCCCGAACGCGATCCGGTCCGGCTCGGCCACATCGGCGGGGACCGCCGCGCGGGGGCTGTCATCGACGCTGTTCACAATCACTCCGGGTTGAGGTAGACGTTGCGCAGCCGGCGGTAGTGGTGATGGGTGTGCGTGCTCGCATCGACCCGCGGCGGCGGGGTTCTGCGGACGGCGCGGGTCATGCCCTGCACGGCGACGGTGCGCCACACCACCGCGAGCAGGGTCGGGCCGCCGCGGCTGAGCACGTACCGGCGCATCAGGGCGGGGATACGCACCGTGGTCCACAGCACCACGATCACCAGCAGCAGATTCACCGTCTCCGAACCCGACCCGCCGGCCGGCAGGTTCGCGCCCGGATCCAGCAGCAGGCCGATACCGGCCGAGAACGCGACCGCCTGCAGCGCGGGCGTGGCCAGGCAGCCCAGCACGGTACGCACCCACAGGTCCGCGGCGCCTTTGGTCCAGGGCGTGGCGTAACAGGCCAGCGCGGCCGGGGCGATCCCGGCCAAAACCAGCAGCACGGCGATACGTGTCAGCCAGCCGACGCCCAGCATGACCATCAGCACCACGATCAGCAGGCCGATGACCACCATCAGGAACGAATCGGTGTTGTCGGTCAGCGCCGACGCCAGCCGGTCACGCACATAGCCCACCGCGTGCGTGGTCGGCGCGGACCGGCCCGTCATCGCCACCGTCAACGCGTTCGCGACCCGGATCAGCACCCCCGTCAGCGGAACCGCGAACACCGACAGCACCAAACCGACCACCAGCCGCGGCGTCAACTGTTTGAGGCCGTACCGCAGCTCGATCGAGTCCCCGGCCATCGCCGCGATACCCACGGCGATGATCGCCAGGACGAAACAGGCGTCGACCACCAGCGTGCTCCTGCCCGCCAGCGCCGTCACCTGCGGCAGGCCGGTCACGTCCGGGGACAGGAAAATCTGCGGGGTCACCAAGCCCAGCAGGTCGCCGAACACCTCCAGGATCTGACCGGCGAGCCAGCCGAGCAGACCGTCCATCAGCCAGTCGACCATCACACGGCTCCGTCAGCGCCCGAGGATGCCCTGCAGGACCCGCAGGATCACCGGGGCCAGAAACGCCAGCGCGTAGCCGATCAACGCCGATTTCACGTTGCCTTTGGCCTGCTCCACCTGCGCCGGGTCACCACCGGCGGCCATGTACCGCAAGCCGCCGATGACCAGGAACAGCGTCGCGACCAGAGCGATGATGCCCATGATCCAGCCGGTGATGCCATCGATGACCTCGGGAATGGACTTGGGTTGCGGCTGCGCCGCAACGGCGGCCAGACCGGACAGCGACAAACGAGTCGGATGCATCGCGGCGCTCCACACAGAATCTGCACAGCCGCCGCGGCAGGGGCCACGGTGAGACCGGTCCGGTCCGGGTAGGGGCGCGCCTCCTCAACGATGATGAGAAAGCCAACAGCGGTGTCAGTACGCCGCGCCAGCCATGCCGGACCACCGGACTCGCCGACAGGACGGCCCCCGCCGGGCGGGCATGCCGTGGATGACATGCACCGCCCAGACCGCCGTTGTCAGGCCGATCGAACCCGCAACGCGCCTGTCGCGACCTGACAAGGGCGCCTGGTGGGAGCGCGACGCGCTAGCCGTCTGACGGGCACGCCTAGCCGTGCGGCTTCCATTGCTTCCGGCGAAGTGGTGTCGTTCACTGACCCCGCCACCGATCTCGGCGACTGGAAGGCGGCGACATGAGCAGGACACGGGTCGGGATCGGCGTGGCGATCGTGGGGATCGCCAGCTATCTCGCAGTAGACCCTGGAGAACGCGCGGATCTCGCCGTACGCGCTCTGGCTGCGTCCTGGCCCTACCTACTCGCGATCTTCGCGGTGGCAGCGACGCTGGCGGCAATTGTTGATCTTCGCCGGCTCGCCGGAGCCATGCTGATCGCAGCGACAGCGGCCACAGCGCTGTTGTACCGGTGGGCAAGCCCATCCGTGCTCGGGTATCTGCCCTTTGCCGCAGCGGCCGTGGGTGCCGGCATCGCGCTGAGCGGCCAGCATTCCCGCCTACGTGACAGGATCGTCTCGATCGCGTGGACTTCGCGCTGGGCTCCGCACGGTGACCTGCCGGCCCGTTTGACGGTGACCTGCGTCCTCGGCGCGCTGTATCTAGATCTTCGGGGAACCTCCGTGCCGAGCGGAACGAAGGTCAACATCAGTACATACGTTGGATACGTGCGGCTCAAGGTCCCAGTCCAGTGGAACCTCGGCCTTGATGGAGACGGGTCCGTCCTGGTCACGGTGGACGAGCGAGGCCGCCGCGACAAGATCACCAACCCGTCGCTACGTCTTCAGACCGGCGGCATGATCGGCACGATCGTCGTGGACCGCTGCTGAGCAGACGCCCCGGACGGCCCGGCTTCACGTCAACCGGCGCCGAGCCGGTCTCGCAACCATTGGATGGCCCGCGCGCGTGGAGGCTCCGCATGCGCGTACCGCTGATTGGCCAGGTAGGTCCGCGCATCCTTCGGATTGGCCTCTTGGAAATGTGCGGACAGCATCTCAGCCTGCTTGTACTCTTCGTCCGGGGTTGCGGGCAGCGGCTGGTGCAAGGCCTCCAACATGTCGAACCGGTGGCGGTCGAACGCCACCTGCTGGAGGATCCCTTGAGTCACCGTCGAGGCGATTGCTCCACGGTAAGACGCATAGGACAAGAAGAGGGCCGCGGCCGGAACCCACCACAGTGCCAGGTCATCCCAGAAGGCAGCGACGGCAAGCAGCGCAACTACCAGGAAGGTAAGGCAGAAGACTGCGGCAGCATCCACTGCGTCCACCGCCGAGCGGTAGGCGAGCGCGAGCGAATCCGGCAGCCCCACGTACAACCGAGGCCAAGCATCGATTGTCTCCCATCCAAATCGTTCGCCAGCCCGACGCTCGCCAGCCCGCAACGCGTTCCCCAGCCGGGTCGGCAGCAAGTCGGCCTCGTCGGGAGGATAAAGGTCTAGCTGGCGCTTGGCGCGGTCCCGGCGTAGCCGGTATCGCATGAACTCACGCTGACTGACGATCTGGTCTTCCAGGCGAGGGTATGGTTGAGCCGGTGACGAGCGATCTGCGGTGGCCGAATCGACGGCGTCGGCCACTTCACGGGCATGTGACAGCTCTTCTTTCATTCGCTCCATTCGGTCTCGGTGTCTTGCCGCGCCCATTCGGAAGAGGGCGCCGGCCGCTTTGGAATCCCCCCAATATCCTTCCAGCAAGCGGATAAATCCGAAGTGAAAGCTCTGCAGGATGGCGGTCAATACAACGACCATCAAGAGGAAAAGCAGGACCAAGCCACCTCGGTTTATGTCAAAGTTTTCAGGCAAAAGATCCGCAATGGAGAGATTGGATCGGGAGAATGCCCTGGCACGCGCTAGTAGCCAAACGGCGGTAGTCAGCACAGTACTAGGCAAGATGCCGACCGCGAATAGACGGCCGAAGGTGGTCGATCCCGCAGTTATGAGCGCAGTAGGCCACATGGCTACTCTCCGACCCGAAATGGTCTCGGCCAATGTAGACCCCAGCGGTGCGCCGGCTTCCCGGGGTCCTCCGCCACGGAGTAATAGAGAACCGTCCCGCAGCCAGGATGATCGCACCTGCGGCGCACGAATAAAACGTCCTCTATGCGGCGTTCGCCGCACCCATGCGGACAGAGGTCAGGCGGGCTCGCATACGGCTGCTTCCGCAGAACGTGTTTGCACTCATAGCCCCAGTAGACTTTTGGACCCTCCTTCGAGTCGCCCGCTGGTGTGGTGTATCTGCTGGTGAAGTACAGTGCAGCACCTAATGCCCCACGCAGTCGGCCACTCACCAGGGCACCTCCCCGCCACGAGGTTGTGACGCCGCGAACGCAGTATCTCGGACGAGAGTCCATGACCAACAGAGCTATATCGCCAAACGCGACAGCCCCGGCCGCGACCAGGACAAGATCAATGAAAACCGCGGACTTTGCGGGAGCTACGGCGTCCTGTAAAGACCCCGTTCCCTAGTACTCCAGCCGGGGATCGTGATCACGGTTCGATGAGGGCTTGTCGGGCGTAGTGGCTGTTCATGGCTCTGGC
>NZ_BMMX01000074.1 GCF_014646155.1 Mangrovihabitans endophyticus | reverse complement strand
ACGGGAGTGCTCGTCCGCCGGCGGCTACCTACCCACCAGGAGTCTGCCGGATGGCTTACTCCCAGAACCCATTAGGATGCGGCCATGCGCGTCTACCTGGGTTCTGACCACGCCGGTTACGAGCTGAAGAACCACATCGCCGAGCACCTGGCCAAGCAGGGACACGACGTCCTCGACGTGGGTCCGCACGTGTACGACCCGGAGGACGACTACCCGGCTTTCTGCCTCAACGCGGGCGCGCGCGTGGTCGCCGATCCGGGCAGCCTGGGCATCGTGATCGGCGGGTCGGGCAACGGCGAGCAGATCGCCGCCAACAAGGTCGCCGGGGTGCGGTCGGCGCTCGCCTGGTCGGCGGAGACCGCTCGCCTGGCGCGTGAGCACAACGACGCCAACGTGCTCGCCATCGGTGCGCGGCAGCACACCGCCGAGGTCGCCACCACGTTCGCCGAGACCTTCCTGGCCACACCGTTCAGCGGCAACCCGCGGCACGCCCGGCGCATCGCGCAACTGGCCGATTACGAGAGCACCCGCGAGCTGCCGCCGCTGCCGGCGAGCTGACTCCGGCGCCCCGGGCCCGCGGGTCGATGCCGGCGGGTCAGCGCCCGCGCGGCAGGCTCTCGCGGGGCACCCAGTTGCGCCGCACGATGGGGAGGTTCTCCTCGGCGTCCGCCAGATGCTCCGGTGTGGGCCGGGCGGCGTCCCGCGCGCGCAGCGCGGCACTCACGCTGACCTGCGAGGATCCCGAACCGACCAGGCCGCGCAGGCCGCGTTCGGCGTGTTCCTCGGCGGCCCGCCCCCGCGGGGTCCGAGCCGGTGCCGGTGCCGGTGCCGGTGCTGCCGGTGCCCCTGCCGCGGCCGGTTCCGGATCCGCGATCGGCGGCGTGGAGACGCCGTCGGTCACCGGGGTCGCGGCGGTGGGCGCATCGGTGGGCGCGTCGTCGGTCGTGGCCTTGGCCGCCGACGGGGTACGCAGGCGCCGCCGGCGGCGTTCGGTGTCACCCATGGCGCCGAACCTACCGCGCCGGTGCGCCGGTCGGACACGGCGCCGGTGCAGCCGGTCATGCGGGCGCCCCGGCGCGGCCCTCCCGGATCGGGATATCAGCGGCGTCCATGGCATTTGTGTATCGGACGGGGCGCGCGGCGGCGACCGATTTGTTGGGCCGTTACTCTCGATGAGGGGCCGCATGCGCCCTCGACGGGCACCAGCGCCGGGGCCCGTACGGTCGGGGAGGGAGCACGATGCCTGAGCAACCGCAGTGGTCCGAGCGGACGCTCGACATGCCGCCGCAGGATCCGTGGGCCGACCCGGCCACCGCGCCCGGCGCTTCGCCGGCCGGTTTTCCGCAGAGTGGTCCTGCGCAGCCGGCCACCGCGCCGGTTTCCGGTGGTTCGGGCTTTCCCGGTTCCGCCGCGCCGCAGCCCCACGGCGCGGTCCCGCAGTCACCGTTCAACCAGGGCCGGGCGCAGGTCACGCCGCATCCGCCGGGACAGCGTTTCGGTGCGGAGCACGAGCCCACCGGCACCGGCTGGCCCGGTGACGAGTCGCCGCACGCCGAGCGGCCCCCGCTGGCGTGGCGCATGCGGGAGCTGCGCCGCGGCGGCGAGTGGAGCAGCGCCGCGGCGTTGTTCGCCTTCGTCTGCTGGGGGATCTGGGCGTTGTCGACCGGCGATGACCTGACCACGCCGGTCGTCGTGTTCGTGCTCAGCCTGGTGGTGGCGGCGGGCCTGTTCGCGCTGTCCCGGGCGGTGGGCCGGCTGGTGTGGGAGAAGCAGTTCGGCCGCGTCCGCCGGACCGCGCGCGGCGCCCACATGGTGGCCGCGGTTTTTCTGGTCGGCGTCGGGATCGCCCATCTGCAGCAGACCCAGTGGGTGATGGACGCCTATCACTGGGTGGTCAGCACGTTCTGACGGAGCTTGGTCAGGATTTAAGGTTCATCTAATAGACCCGCGTCGAAGCCGGGCGCTACCGTCTGCAACGGATCACGGTGAGCCTCTGCCCGGGACGCAGGGGCCAACCGACGTATCGCCGTGCGGCGGGTTGCCGCTGCGCGAGATCGAGGCGTGCCAGGCGGGCCTCGACGGTGGCTGGTCGTGGATGGCGGTCCGCGACCAGCCACGGCACACCCCGCGGCGAGGTCTGCCCGGGGCCCCAGACCGGCGTACCCTGCCCGGCATGGCGTTCATCTGGATCTCGCTGCTGGTCATCTTCGCGGTCGTGATCGCGGTGACCCTGCTGGTCGGCCGGCACCCGGCACGCCGCCGTGACATGCCGCAGCGCGGCACCGGCCGACCGGACCAGTCACCTGACGTTCACTGATTGTCGGGTGCCTCGGGCGTGGGCGGCTCCGGGGTCTCGGGCGGCGTCATGGTGCCCAGGTCCGACTCGTCCGCCCCGCCGACGTGCTCGACGCCGGCCTCCTTCAGGTCCCCGCCGGCACCCCGCGCCTCGGCGAGGTAGTCGCCGTCCTCGGCGCTGTGCAGATCGTCGGATTCGGCGCCGTGCGGGTCCGACGTGTCCGGAGTCTCCAGGGTGCCCAGTTCGCTTTCCGGGACTTCGCCGCCGTACTCCACTCCCGAGTCGGTCAACTGCGCGCCGATCTCCCGGGCCTGTTGCAGGTAGTCCTTGTCCATGCCGCTCATCGCGTTCCCTCACTCCTCCTGTGTCGTTCCGCCGCCAGCGGCGCCCGATGCCGCAGCAGCAACCGCATCAGCGGGTCCAGCTCCGGGCGGTTGACGAACGCCCGGAGCAGATGGTCGAGGCCGGGCGCGAAAGCCAGGCCGTCGGCGTGCACGGCGCGTTCCAACGCGCCCGGCCGGCGCACCCCGAACAATGCCGCCGCCACGTCGTCACGGCCGTGCAGCACCGAGCTGAGCAGGGTGATCCGTTGTTCGCGGATGGTGGCTCCGTCGACGTAGTCCACGCCCCAGGACCGCCACCGGCCGGTTTCCGGATGCGCCGGGTCGTCGTCCGGATGCCGGGCCAGCTCGGCGCGCAGCGCGAGCCACTGGTGCGGGCGGCTGCGCCAGCGCGGGTCCGGCGCGGCGGCCGGGGCCGGGCCGGAGGCCAACGCCGCCCGGACATCCGCGGCCACGGCGGTGCACAGCGACTCGGCCGGGTAGGCGCCGAGGACCGGTCTCCGGGCGCGTACCGCCTGACCGACCAGCATGCCCACGGCGGCGTCGACGGCTGGTGCGCCGCTCGACCCGTCGGCCGCCGGTGTTCCGGTGCGAAACGGCGCCAGCAGTCGTTCGCGCCATCCGGAGTCCGGCCGTGGTCCGGCCCGGTGACTCAGATAGGCCGCGACGGTCAGCTCGCACAGCGTGATCAGCCGCCGATCCTGCGTACATTCGGCCGCCCACGCCAGGTCACGCTGGGTGAGTGCGCCGGGCTGGGCGACCGGGCCGAACCAGGACGGCAGCGGATCGGCCAGCGGCGCGGGATCGTGCGGCCGGGCGCCGGCCGTCTCCGGCACGTACGGGAAACGCACCAGCACCGGGGCGTCGTACCCGTCCGCGTGCACCGCGAACGTGCCCGCGGGAAGCGTCACCACCTCCCGCGACTGCTCCTCATCGAGGCCGATGGCCGCCCCGACCAGCGCGCGGTCGTCCGCCGCCGGGGTGCGGCCCATGCACTTGACCGCGGTGTTCTTCACCACGTCGGGTGCCAGCTTCGCCGGAATCTGTTCCGCCACGATCAGCGCCACGCCCTGACTGCGTACCTCGGCGAGCAGATCGGTGAAGCTGCCCACGGCGCGTGCCGCCGCGGCGCTCAGCCCGTCCGGGTTGCGCAGCAGGCGGTGCGCCTCCTCGACGCAGACCACGTTGCGTACGCCGCTCGCCGGATCGTCCCGATGCCGCAGGCGCACGGCCTGGCTGAGCCGGGACAGGAACAGCCCCATGAACATCGCCCGGTCGCCGTCGGTGCCCAGGTCCTGCAGTTCCAGCACCACGTTGCGGCGCAGCAGTCGGCGCATCGACAGCGGATAGCCGGCGCCGAACGCGGTCCGTTTGGTGCCGGTGGTGAGCGTGCCCAGCCGCATGTCCACGAACCCGTGCACGTTGCCCGCGACCTCCGGGCCGTACCCCTTGGCGTCGATCACCTGATGGCAGCAGCGCACCAGGTCCTCGATGTCCGCGTACGCCGGTTGTGCGCCCGCCGGGTAGCGGCCGGCCACCGCTCGCAGCGGTCGGCTCAACGCCGGATCCCATCCGGACTCCCGGACGGCCACGTCCACCGCCTGCGCGAGCACCTCCGGGAACGGCGACTCGGCGTCGAAGGCGGCCACCGTCAGGTCGACGAGCGCGTCCAGGTGGGCCTGGTAATGGGCGCCCGGCTCCGGAGCGAGCGGAGGCAGGCAGACACCGGTGGCGTCCGGGTCACCCGGCCGGATCACGTGCACCTCGGCCAGCGCCGGATCGGGCAACTCGTCGCGGATCCGGTCCAGGCGCTCCTGCATCCCGGTGGCGTATTCGCTCTTGGCCGGCTCCAGCACCACCCAGGGGATGCCCCGCCGGGACAGCTCGGTCAGCAGGTGCCGGGTCGTCTGGCTCTTGCCGGCGCCGGTCGCGCCGTGCACGAACGTGTGCAGTCCGAGGCTGCGCAGCGGCACGGTCAGGGTGCCCACCGGGCGCGAGGCGGCGTCCAGGACCTGACCGAACGGCACCTCGGCGTCCGGCTCGCCGGGGGCGGGCGCGGCGACGTCGAACGGGTTGGTGGCCCGTGCCGGAACACCGGGCACCTCGCGTACGGGCGGGCGGCACAGCGCGGCAAGCATCGGCCCGCCCGTCGTGAACGGCCCGGACAGCTCCGCCCCGGGCACCGCGTCGGTGCCGTGGGCGGCCGGGCCGGGATGGCTGGACGCCAGCGTGGCGCGCAGGTCGCCGACCACACCCACCGGCGCCAACCGGTACGGCACCGGGCCGTACGGGGCGGTGGCGGCCGACCACAACGCGGCGACCTGGCGCACGGTGTCCGCATCCGGGCCGCCGACCAGCGCGTGCACCCGCCACAATCCGGTGGCCGAGGCCGCCGTGTATTCCGCGAGCTGGGCCCGCAACTGCGCGACGGCCAGGTTCGCCGCACCGCGCTCCAACCGTTGCTCGGTGCCGAAGATCGCCGCGGTGACCCGGGAACGAGCGCGGTCGATGTCCGCGGCGCTCACCGGCAACGCGATGGTCAGCAGGTCGAACGCCCGATCGGCGAGGAACGAGGCGTGGTCCTCCAGCACCTCGGTGATCGCAGCTCCGTCCCCGTCCGGTGCCACCAGCGCGCCGAGCCGCATCCAGCAGGGTGTGGCGCCCAGCCGCGCCCCCAGCGCGTCGACCGCGCGGCCACATCGGACCGCCCGCGCTCCGGGCGGGAACACCAGGCCGCCGGGCCCGGCCCCGCCGTCCACCCAGGACGGGAAGCCGTGCGTGCCGCCGACGTGCACGGTGAACGGCCCGAACGGCTCGTGTGTCCAGTGCGCGAAGACCTTCGCCCCGAGCTGGTAGGCGGCCACCAGCGGGGCGGTGAGCTGGCCGAGCATGAGCTCGCGCGGCAACCGCGGGATCCGGTCCACCCGGAAGCAGTCCGCCTGCTCCCCGGCGTGGCCGAAGATCGCCTCCACCGGTCCCGCCGGCCCGGTCACCGCGGTGCGACCTCGATCTCGGCGGTCAACTCGTCCGGCAGCACCAGGTCGGCCTTGACGTCCACGAACCGTACGTCCTGGCCGCGCTTGATCAGCATGGTGAACGGCGGCAAGGCGCTGATCTCGGCGCCGTCCACCCGCCGCTCGTAGTCCACGTTGGTGGTCTCCGCGCCGCCTCCGGTGGTGGTGCGTCCCGTGGTGACGCTTTCCGCGCTGGACTCGCCCTCGGTCTCGGTGCGCCCGGTGCTGACCGTGGTGCCACTGCTCGACCCGTAGCTGTACGAACGCGATCCGCTGCCACCGCCCATCGGGTCCGAGCCGGTGCTGTGTGACGTCGAGGAGTTGTGGCTGCGGGTCTTGGCGTGCTGCCGGCTGGTCGCGACCGACCAGTTCCGCCCGCTGGTCAGCGCGCGGGACTCGGCGTCCGCGACCGACCAGGTGCTCTGGTACGACCGGACGCGGTCTCGCCACGCGCGGCCGAACAACTCGGCCAGCCGCTCGGCCGCCTGCTCACCGTGGCCGCCGAAGACGGCGATGTTGCGGCGTCCCAGGGCCATGTCCTCGACCGTGGGCACCAGCTCGGAGAACATCAGCACCAGGAGGATCCCGTGGCCGGTGGCGACCTCGGAAAGCTCGGTGAGCAGGTCCGGCGGCACGTGACCGGCGCCTACCACCGCGAGCGCCGCAGGCTTCGGCCCGTCCGCCTTGAGCAGCCGCAGGTGGTGCGAGACGAGCAGGGCGGTGCGCAGCTCGCGGTCCGCGCGGCCCAGGGTGTGCGGCACCACGGTCACGCCGGACGTCTTCTCCGCCGACCAATGCATCGGCCGGCCCGCTGGTGCCGCGTACGAGTCGTGCGGCAGCAGACTGGCCAGCTTGATCCGCAGATCCGTCCACACCGGATAGAAGTGCTGGCGGTCCTGCTGGCTGAAGCCCGCCCGGATGCGCTCCACCGTCTCGCCGGGCAGCGCGTCGGCCGGCATGTCCCCGCCCCGGTCCGCGGCCAGCCCGAAGTCGTCGTGGCCGTGCCCGCCGCCGACCGGCCCGGGACCGGCCAGGAGCGCATCCATCGCGTCGTGCAGGCGGCGCAGCGTCACACCGCCGGGAAGGTCCCGCAGGTGCCGCTCCACGCGGCGCAACGTGTCAAGCGTCTCCCGGCTGCGGGAGACCGCCCGGCCCTCGGCGTCCTGGGCCATCGCGTACGCCAGCACCTCGGCCAGCACCGACGACTGCCGCCCCGGGGTCGCGCCGAGCAGGTCCAGCATGTCCGTCAGGGCGGCCTCGTCATCGCCGCGCACCAGCCCCAGCGACTTGCCGTGCGCGCCCGTCTCCACCACCAGCCGGTCGGTCGCGCCGCGCCCCTCCAGGTCGATCGCCCAGACGCGCTGGCCGGTCGAGGAGGACGCCGCGCCCAGGTGGTGCACCAGGTCGCCGCGTTCCACCGGGCTGCCGCCAACGACGATGAGGTCGCGGATGTCCGGCGGGTCGACAAGCGTGAACGGCACATGTGCCGAGACCGCCTGCTGGTGTTCCTGCTGCCGTTGCGCATACTCGCGCTGCGCCCGGTCGAGCTCTTCACGGACCCGGCCGTCCAGGCCGCGCAGGGCGTCGCGGTGTGCCGCCGCGACCCGGCGCGCGTTGCGCCACATGGTGAGCGTGCCGGCTTCCGCCCGGCCCACCGCGCCGCGGTCGGTGTGGAAGACCGTCGGCCTGGTGAACAGCGCGAACAGGCCAACCGCCAGGGGCATCAGCACGAACGACAGGCCGAAGGTGACAAACGCCAGCACCAGCGCCAGGAACCAGAGCCCGAGCCCGAGCAGGAAGAACCGGGTGGTGGGACGGGTGAGGCGGCGCCGCCTCGACAGCACGGCCGCGGCGAACCAGGGGCCGAACAGCGCGATGAAGCCGGCCGTGGTCAGCGCCGCGGTGGGTTCCGACGGGTTGGCGGCGCTCTCCTGCGGCGTCTGAAAGAAGTCGCCCAGGTGCAGCCCGGACATGGCGAACGCGACGATCAGGAAGAGCCCGGACAGCGCCGCGAAGGCGCAGGCGACCACCGCCCACCGCACCACGGGAGCGAAGTAGCGCGCGTTGCCGACCGCGGCGTCGTGCTCGGCGGTGAGGCGCCCGCTCTCCTGGCGGACCCGGGCGTCGATCGCTGCCGGGTCCGGCGGCGGTTCCGACCATTGGGGCGCCGGCACCGGTTCGACGCCGAGCAGGCCGCGGCGCCAACCCAGCCAGCCGAGCGTGTCGGTATTCACCGGGGTGAGGTCGGTGACCGTTGACATGTTTCGTCTCTCCCACCCGATACGACCGTCGAGCACGCGAAGATCATCGCCATGCGTTCGTAGGACAACGCGGACGACGGTGCTAGTCAACGCCGCACCGGCGACCCGCAACCGCATATGACGAAATCGCATCCGGAGAGGCATCGGGGAGGGGATAATCGCCGGTCGATCGTGGCCGTTTGGATGATCGACTCGGCCCTCGACCCAGATCAGCGCCGTCCCAGGCCGAGGGCCGGACGCGTGGCTGGGTCACCCCCGAGAAAACTGACCCAACCACGCGCCGGCGTGCCGGTCACCGTGCAGCCGGGCTCTCGGCGGGCCTGCTCTGGCAGCCCTCCGCGCCCCGCACGGCGGCCCGCCGACAAGTCTGCATTCCGCGGTGCGGCACAGTGTTAACGAAAAGCTGTCGCGGGGCGGCCGGCGGTGTGTCGTACCCGAATACGATGGGCGGGCCGACCCGGTCGGCTGGCGGGAGGACCACGTGGAACTGCGGGTGCTCGGGCCCGTTGAACTGCATGCCGGGGACCGGATCTGGGAGGTCGGTCCGCCGCAGCGGCGGCATGTGCTGGCCGCTCTCGCGGTGGACGCCGGTCATCCGGTCTCCGTGGAGACCCTCATCGACCGGGTCTGGGACGACGACGCACCGCCCGGCGCGCGGCGCGCCCTGCAGGTCCACCTCAGCCACCTGCGCCGGCTGCTGGAGCGCGCCGGAGCGGGCGGCGCCGGGACGACCGCCCTGAACCGCCGGTCCGGCGGCTACCTCCTGCAGGTCGACCCGGACCGGATCGACCTGCACCGGTTCCGTGCCCTGGTGCGGGGCTCCCGGGCGCGCCCGGGAGCGGGCATCGCCTCGGCGGCGCCGCTGCGCGAAGCCCTGGCGCTGTGGCGCGGCACGCCGCTGTCCGGTCTCGGCGGAGCGTGGATCACCCGGATGCGGCAGACGTGGCAGCGCTGGCACGTGGAAGCCGCGGCGGCCTGGGCGGACGCCGAACTGGCAGACGGGAACCCCGGCGAGGTCATCGGGCCGCTGCTGGAACTGACCGGCGAATATCCGCTCGCCGAACCGCTCGCGGCGGCCCTGCTGCGGGCGTTGCACACGGTCGGCCGGTCCGCCGAAGCCCTCGATCACTACGCCGCGCTGCGCGCGCATCTCGCCCGCGAACTGGGCACCGACCCGGGTGCCGAGCTGCAAGCCGTGCACCAGGCGATCCTGCGCGGTGAAACCGGCCCACCCGCGGCCCGCCCCGGCGCCGTACCGGCGGTGGAACCTCCGACGCCGGCTCAGCTTCCCGCCGACGTGCCGGGATTCGCCGGCCGTGCCGGGCCGATGGCGCAGTTGGACAAGCTGCTCGACATCACCACCGGGTCCGGCACGGTCATCTCCGCCGTGTCCGGCACCGCCGGCGTCGGCAAGACCGCGCTCGCCGTGCATTGGGCCCGTACCGTCGCCCACCGGTTCCCGGACGGCCAGCTCTATGTGAACCTGCGTGGCTTCGACCCCTCCGGCCGAGTGATGGACCCGGCCGAGGCGGTACGCGGCTTCCTCGACGCGCTCGGCGTACCGCCGCACGGGATACCGCCCAGCGCCGACGCGCAAATCGCCCGCTATCGCGGCCTGGTCGCCGGCCGGCGGATGCTCATCGTGCTGGACAACGCCCGCGACGCCGAACAGGTCCGCCCGCTGCTACCCGGCACCCCCACCGCGCTGACCCTGGTGACCAGCCGCGACCGGCTCACCGGCCTGTTGGCCACCGACGGCGCGCATTCGCTCGTCCTCGACGTGCTGGCGGCCGACGAATCACACGACATGCTCGCGCGCCGCCTCGGCGGCGAACGCGTCGCCGAGGAATCCGACGCCGCCGCCCGGATCATCGCCGCGTGCGCCCGGTTGCCGCTCGCGTTGAGCATCGCGGCGGCCCGCGCGCAGCAGTCCGGGTTCCCGCTCGCCGCGCTCGCCGCCGAACTCGGCGCCGCCGGGCAGCGGCTCGGCGCGCTCGACGCAGGGGACCCGGTGAGCGACGTGCGGGCCGTCTTCTCCTGGTCGTACGCCACCCTCACCGCACCCGCCGCGCGGCTGTACCGGTTGCTGGGCCTGAACCCGGGACCGGACCTGTCCACCGCCGCAGCCGCCGCGCTGGCCGGCGTGCCCGTGCCCGCCGCCCGCGAACTGCTGCTGCGCCTGGTCCGCGCGAACCTGCTCGACGAACATCGCCCCGGTCGATACACCCAGCACGACCTGTTACGCGCGTACGCCGCCGAACTCGCCGCCGCCCACGACCCCGAGGACGCCCGGGACGCCGCGACCGGGCGGCTGCTGGCCTACTACACGCATTCCGCGTGCACCGCCAACTGGGTGCTGTACCCGACGCTGGAACCGATGGCCGTACCGCTGGAACCGGCGGCCGACGGCGCCGGGGCGGAGCATCCGGCCGACCGCCAGGCGGCGATGGACTGGCTCGCCGCCGAACACGCCAACCTCCTCGCCGTCGCCGGACACGCGGCACGCACCGGACGGGACGCGCGCGTCTGGCAGCTCGCCTGGGGGCTGGACACCTTCCACTATCGACAGTCGCACGGCAAGGACCAGGCCGCGGCGTGGCAAGCCGCCGTCGCCGCCGCCGATCATCTGGGCAATCTCGTCGCCCGGGCGTACGCCCACCGCCGGCTCGGCGAGGCCTGCCGGATGCTCGGCCAGCCGGCCGACGCGTACGCGCACGCCCAGCACGCGCTGCGTCTGTTCGCCGACCTGGGCGCCACATACGGTCAGGGGACCGTCCAACTCGATCTCTCCATGCTCGCCGAGCAGCAGGGTGACATCCCGCGGGCCCTCGGCCACGCCGAACAGGCCCTCGCGGTCGCCCGCGCCGGGGGCTACCAGCGCCTGCGGGCGCGTGCGCTGAACACCGTCGGCTGGTTCCACGCCCAGCTCGGCGACTACGACGCCGCACTGGCGCATTGCCAGGAGGGCCTGGACATGAACCTGCGGGTCGGCGACCTGGAAAGCACCGCCGCCACCCTGGACAGCATCGGATATGCGTACCGGCACCGCGGCGACTACGACCGGGCGATCGAGTCCTACCAGCGATCGGTCGCGCTCTTCGGCGAACTCGGATACACCGTGTCGGCGGCCGGCGCCTCCGCCGCCCTGGGTGACACCCATCTGGCGGCGGGGGACGCCGAGGCGGCCCGGTCGGCCTGGCAGCGCGCCTGGGAGGCCTTCGTCGAGTGCGGCCACGACGCGCCGGCCCGGGACGTACGCGACAAGCTGCGCAGCCTCGATCGAGACGTGCCGGTCTGAGCCGCCGCCCGCTCACCGCAGGATTTCGACGTACCCCCGCTGTCCATGGACGCGGATCCGCTGCCCGTCCGCGATCCGCCGGGTGGCCTCCGGCACGCCGACGACGGCCGGCAGGCCGTACTCCCGAGCGATCACCGCGCCGTGCGTCATCGGCCCGCCGACCTCCGTCACCAGGGCATTGACCGCGACGAACAGGGGCGTCCAACTGGGATCCGTGTAAGCCGTGACGAGGATGTCGCCCGGATTCAGATCGGCCTCCGACAGGTCCAGCACGACGCGTGCCCGTCCCTCGACCGTTCCGGCCGAGACCCCCAGGCCGACCAGAGCGTCGCCGGGTACGTCGTCGCGGTGGTACGACCCGTCGATAGCCTCGCCGTCCGACGTGAGCACGCGGGGCGCCGGGAGCGACTGGTGCACCCGGAACGCCTCCTTACGCCGGCCGATCAACTCCGGGTCCACCCGATTCGCGCGTACGGCCTGGTGGAACTCGGCGAAGGTGAGGTAAAAGACGTCGGTGCTCTCGGCGATAACCCCGGCGCTGACGAGACGTTCGGCCTCTCGCATCAGCGCCTGCTTGTAGACGAAGGAGCGGCAGATGATGCCGTACTTCGGATACTCCCGGTAGCCGATGAACGTCCGGACCCGGTCGATCATCCGCTTGACCTCGGCGGCCCGGCGCTCGCCGTCGGGCAGCGCCCGCACCTGCGCCAGCACCTCCGCCGCCTTCGCCTCGGCCGCCCGCCGTCCCCGCTCGAAGCGTTCCCGGGCGGCTCCCGGCGAGAAATTCCGGACGTTGTCCAGAATCAACGGCAGCAGCGTGGTCGGGCGTTCGCTCCACCGCGGCCGGGTGATGTCGATCTCGCCGGTGCACCGCATGCCGTACCGTTCGAGGTACGCCTCGATGGCATCCCGCGCCTCGGCGCCGCCGGGAAGCTTCGGCAACGCCTCCAGGAAACCCTCGTCCGCGGTACGCAGAAACGCGACAAGCTCCGGGTGCGGGCGGATCACGTCCGCCACGTCGAGCAGTGCCAGCCCCATCTCCGAGGTGACATTGCCGGGGGCGGACAGCGTGAGCGTGTCGGCCGCGTTCTTTTCGCCGAGCAACTCCCACAACGTGTCGTTGAGCCACCACGTGGCCTCGATCCCCGCCATGATCGCCTGCATGCTCAGCGGATCACCGAGCACCCGCCGGTGTTCGCCGAAGGCCGCCAGCAGGAAGTCGAACAACTCCGGCCCGGACACGTCCCGGATGTCGCGCCGCAGCGCGGCGATGGAGGTCTCGCTGCGCGCGATCAGATCCTCCACCAGGGACGGATCGGTCTCAATTTGGGCGGGGGCGCTGCGCTTGCCGGGGCCCTCCTCATCATCCGGGGACGGTTCCGGTTCGCGGGGGAGGAAATCCTCGCGGGCGAGGATCGTCTCCAGCGCGTCGCGGGTCAGCGGATCGGTTCTCCCCGCCATCTCCAGCAGCCCGGCGCGGCCCGCTCGCGTCGCCACATGTCGGGTGACGTCGACGAACAACCGTCCGCCCGCCTCATGCATCGGCGCCATCGCCGTCGACTGCCACAGGGAGAATCCCAACGGCTTCATCGCGTCGGTCATCATCTGCTGGTGACCGACGGAGAGGAAGACGCGATTCGTCGCCCGGTCGCCGACCTGCGGAACCGGAAACAGCGTCGTGATCGGCCGGCTCTGCACCATCTGGAATTGGTCGCCGACCAGGCACCACTCGATGTCCTGCGGACCGCCGAAATGCGCCTCGATCCGCCGTCCGAGCTGCGCGAGTCGCACCGCCTGCACATCCGTCAGCGCCGGCGTCCGCTGCCGGCCCGCGGCGATCGTTCGTTCCTCGGTCCCGCCGTCCGGCACACCCTCCAGAGTCCGATCCTTCAGCGCGATCGCCCGGCCGACGACCGCACCGCCGCGCACCTGGAACGTGTCCGCCCCCACCCGGCCGGAGACCATCAACTCGCCCAGACCGAAACCCGCCTCGATGGCGGCGACCTTCCGGTTTCCGGTGACAGGATCGGCCGTGAACAAGATCCCCGCCGCGTCCGGGAACACCATCCGCTGAACCACGACCGCCATCCGCACCGTACGGTCGTCGACCCCCGCACGCCGCCGGTACGTCACCGCTCGCTCGGTGAACAGCGAGGCCCAGCACCGGCTGACGTGCCGGAGAACCGCCGCCGCGCCCACCACGTTCAGATAGGTATCCTGCTGCCCGGCGAAGGAAGCGGTCGGCAGATCCTCCGCCGTGGCGCTCGACCGCACCGCGACACCCCCCTCGCCGAGCCGGCCGACCGCACCGGTGATCGCCGCCGCGAGATCCTCCGGGATGGCGATATTCTCGACGGCCCCGCGAATCTCCGCGCTGAGCGCGCGTATCGTCCCCCGGTCATCCGGATCGAGTCGCGACAGCCGATCGAGAAAATCATCAATGGACGGCACGCGGACAACAATTTCCCGGTACGCGTCCGTCGTCACGCAGAAACCGGACGGCACGTGGACACCCTCGATCCGCGACAGTTCCGCCAACCGCGCACCCTTGCCGCCGACCACCGCCGTCCGCGTCCCATCGACCTCACGCAGGTCCACCACGTACGTCCCGGTCATCGCGACACCCCAAGCCCCACCGAACCACCACACCTCGCGCGCACGCCAGGTCCCCATTTCGTAGCTTTCTGGTACGGCTGGCGATTCTGCAACAAGAACCGGGCCTTGCCGCAAGGCCGGGGGTGCGCTATAAGTTAAAGGTGGCAGGGAGAATCGACTCCTTGCCTTTTTGCTTCCGTGGCCGCATGTCGCATGTCGCACCAGACCGTCACCACTTGGCTCGAAGTGCGATGAACCACAGCGATGGAGAGGCGACGGCAGATCATCGCCCGCGAGAGCGGCATGGAGATGCCGGTGCCGTCACGAGGGCGATCCTTCTTAAAGCGGTTCGGCATCGCCTGGGGCGCCGCGTTATTGGTCCTGGCTGTAATCGGCGTCGTACTTGCCATCAGCGTCAACCAGGACAATGGGACACCGGCCAGCGAAGCCCAGGCCGACCCCGCAACGGCCCTGGAGTCGGCACAGGCGGCGTGCGCGACAGGTGTGGACTCCATCGGGGTCGAGACCGCTGACGGCGGAAACACCGGCATCGACGTCACCCTGCCCCTCGGCTGATGGGCGTTGCGAACCGAGATCTGCACTCAACCGGGGGCTGTGGAATGAGAGGCCTCTACGGGTTTCATTGTGATGCAGTGGATGCGCTACGAGTAACGTGCTCGTGTGTGGCTTGTCAGCAGATTTAGATCGGAGAAATTTGTGTTACGAACAGGACTGCGTCTGTATAAATGCTTTTAGGAATGATGGATTGGATGAGTTGCAGGGGAAGGTGCCACGGATATTTGTGCAAAGGTTACCGCCGGTGCCCGGGGTAATGGGGTCCAAATGTGTGTCGGGTGGGCGTGGGTGACCGACGCTTTTAGCCTCGATGATTCGCAGTTGATGGCTGCTCGTTCGGCCAGGCCGCTCTGATCGATCGATGTTGATGGGTGTGGCG
>NZ_BMMX01000073.1 GCF_014646155.1 Mangrovihabitans endophyticus | reverse complement strand
GGCTCCGTGCGCTGGGCAGGTGCGGGCCGTGCCGAACGTGACGGCCGTCCTGTTCACCGCGCACGATCGGCGGCAGATCCGGATGCCGGCTCACCGTTCACGCGTATGAGACACCGGTGAGGAGTACTTGGGTCGGCGTCAGGCACGGCTGGCATGGATTTCCGACGGCTGAATTCACCGCGCTGCGTCCGAGTGGTCCTGAGCCACCCGTAGAAGATGTCGTACCCGTAGACCACCATCGCTGCATGACGCTTTCCTCCGCGGTGGAGGCCTTCGCGGCCGCGGCCGCCGTGACATACCGGCTCGTCGGAACGGCCGCCGCCCGCATCCAGGGCGTCGACCTTCCCACCGCGGACGTCGACGTCCTGCTCGCCGACCGCGCCGGGGTCGATGCGTTCGCGGCCACGCTCGCCGATTTCGCCTGCCACACGCCGCCGACGTGGATGCCCGCCGCCCAGCAGTATTACGCCCGTTTCGACGTCTGCGGCACGCCCGTGGAACTCAGCACGGTCGAGAGGCCGACGGAAACCGACACGGTGGAGTGCGCCGGCCAAGGCCCGTGGCGGCATTACGTACTCGTCGACCTGGCGGGACACGCCGTTCCGGCCGTGCGTCCCGAGTTGCGCCTCGCCTCGGAGCTGGTCCGCGACCGGCCTGACCGCTACGAGCCGCTCATCGACCATATGCTCCGGCATGGCGCCGACGTCCAACTGACACTACGGGCAGCGCGCGAACGTGGCGTAGACCCAGCGCTGCAGGAGTATGTCGCCGACCGGCTAAGCGATTAGATTCACCTCCGCACGCACCATCCCGCCCTGGCCTCCGTCACGAAGCGCGTTGGTTCAGCGCTGGCCGTCGCGCATGGTCGCGGCATGAGCGGATGCTGCTCGGGGAGGGAATCTGGCGTGCTGTCAGGAAGCTGAGCCGGTCTCAGCCTCCCGACAGCAGGGTCGGATCAGGCTTGACGCGACCGGTGCTTGTCGGGACCGCGAAGCGGCCACCGTTGACGGAGGACGATCGCGTGGACCCACAGCGGCGAGTGCAGAACCATCTCGCGGAACTCGTCGACCGTGGCCAGGAGACCGGCCTGCAAGTCGCCGCGTACTTACGCGGTGAGCTGGTGGTGAACGCGTTCGCCGGCGAGGCCGATCCGGGCATCGGCCGCCCTCATCGGCGAGGTCGACGGCGTCCGACTCATCCACGCCGACCGCCTGAAGACGATCACCACGATCACGATCACCGCACCCGATCGCGTGCTCGGCGTCCCCGTGCCAAAATGCCTCGGCTATTTCTCCGGCCTTCCCGACTTCGGCGGTCACTCCGGCGCGTTCGGTTGCAAGGGCAGCGGAGGAAGCCTTGCCTTCGCCGATCCGGACCGCAAGATGGCCATCGCGTTCACCCACAATCGGATGGCCGCTCCGCCGGAAGACCTCGCCGCCTCCATCACCGACTACGTCCGCTACGCCCTCACCCCGACCTGGTAGGCCGCGCCAAACGCGTCCGGACACCGGCACGAGCGGGAGTCGACCGGCCCCTCGACCGTCGTGACGCCCTGTAGCGAGCGGATCGCGCAGTGATAATGCACCGCCGACCGCGGGATCAGGCAACATGGCGAGGCGTTGAAGGCGCGAAGCGCGTCATTCTGGTGGACGACCTGCGCTTGCTCACCGACGGCCGTCGTGCGGATCGGGGCAGAACACGGCGCGCTGTTGTGGGTATCATGGGGGCGTGCTGCTTGCTTCCTGCCCCTGGTGGCGGCCGTCCATGTGACGGCCGTGATTCATCTTGTCTCGGGCCGCCTTCGGACGGCTCGGCAGCGCAGGAGATCTGTGGCAGCGCGGCGGTGACGGCCAAGGTGGCTCCCCCAACCTTCGGGAGACCCCCATGACCATCGTCGCCGACGACGCCGTCGCCCTGGCCGCGCGCCGCAGCGCTCACCTCGAGCGTGAGATCGCTGAGAACCCCGCACGATTCCGTGTCCTGACCGGGGACCGGCCTACCGGCCCGTTACACCTGGGCCACTACTTCGGAACCCTCGCCAACCGGGTCCGTCTGCAACGCCTCGGCGTCGAGACGTTCCTTGTCATCGCCGACTACCAGGTCATCACCGACCGCGACAACGTCGGCAACCTGACCGACAACGTCCGGGAATTGCTGCTGGACTACCTCGCCGCCGGCGTCGATCCGGCCACCGCCAAGATCTTCACCCACAGCGCGGTACCCGCACTGCACCAACTGATGCTGCCCTTCCTCAGCCTGGTCAGCGTCGCCGAGCTACGCCGCAACCCCACGGTCAAGGCCGAGGCCGAAGCCGCAGGCACCCGCGCGATGAGCGGCCTGCTGTTCACCTACCCCGTCCATCAGGCCGCCGACATCCTGTTCTGCCGCGGCAACCTCGTCCCCGTCGGCAAGGACCAGCTTCCCCATCTGGAGATGACCCGACTCGTCGCCCGCCGGTTCAACGAACGTTTCGCCGCGGGCGTCGAGGTGTTCCCCGAACCCGACGCGCTGCTGAGCGACGCGCCGCTGCTGCTCGGGGTCGACGGCACCAAGATGAGCAAGAGTCGCGGCAACGTGATCGACCTCCGCGACACCGACGACCGGACAGCGCAACTCATCCGCCGCGCCAAGACCGACAGCCAACGAACCATCAGCTACGACCCGGACCGCCGCCCCGAGGTATCCAGCCTGCTACTGACCGCCGCCCTGTGCACCGGCCAGCCACCGCACGACCTCGCCGACGACATCGGCGACCGCGGCGCAGCGGCACTCAAGACCCTGGTCACCGAGGCCGTCAACGAACACCTGCGACCACTACGACAACACCGACAGGCCCTCGCCGCCGACCCCGACTACCTGCGCCAGATCCTCGCGGAAGGCAATGCCCGCGCCAACCAGATCGCCGAACAGACCCTCCACCAGGTCCGCGCAGCCATGGACATGACCTACTGAACCGACCCGATCCGACGATCGACACCAACACAGCGCCCGGCCAAAGCACTGATCCACAACCGGGCACCGGTACGCCACCGCACCCGTACCCGTACGGCAGGAACACGACCGAGCCACCCGGGCCTGTCGATCAGCCGAACAAGCCCGGGCGTCGCGGGCCAGGCGGGTAACCTGACCACGGCCCGCGAGCAGTACCAGGCCAGCTTGGAGATCCGGCGGCCGGCCGCCGCCGATCCCGATAACACCGAATCGCAACAAGAAGGCGCCGAAATTGCCAGCAGAATTGGCACCACCGAGAGGACGGGAAGGTGCTCAACAACACCAAGTGTCGATTTCATAATGCATCGATATCCGTTTCCAATGACATTATGTGCATCTCACTCTGAAATGTGACGACACGCTGTTCTCGGCAGATCCGCGCGTTCACGCCACGGGTTCGCCTCGTGATTGGATACACGGAGAGGGATCCAACCTCGGAGAGAATGCCTGGTACCGACCGAGGTCATGATCTACAAGAGGCGCCATAATCACGCGATCGAAGTCGGCGCCTGGCCTCCACCGGACGAGACGCACTCAGTGGGGCGGAATGGCCCACGCGGTCGGCGGGCGGCGGCAAATGGTGGGGATCTTGGTAGGGAACCAGCCGAAACGATTCCCTTCCCATCGGAATACGTCTCGAACAGACCTTCGCCCTGCTGCACCAATTCCGCTGGCTCGCCGTGCGCTGGGAACGCCGCCTCGACATCCACGACGGCCTCGTCAGGCTCGGCGACTCCAAGCAAGATGTCGGCCCCACATTGTCGACGAAGTCGTTGGGATTATTCGTCACCATGGCGCCGGCGGCAACGAGTCGGAGGACGGCGTAGCACTCGAGCTGATGTGACGTCTCGTGCACCGCCGGCGCCCGACCCAGCAAAGTTGATTGTCCGCGGCGGCCGGTCAAAACGGTGCGTGACGGCCGGTCACTGGCACGCACGGACGGCGGGGTGCCATGAGAGTGACACCGATCAAGGAGTGCCATCGGACTGAGAGCCATCGACCGATCTCTCGCGAGGTCGGCATTGTTCAGACTTCCCCGGGCTGTCCGGCACCCCTATCTCTGCCGGATTTGAAATGACCTCGACGACGACGATGCCGTCGTCGACGACGAAGCCCAAGCCGCCGATCACGTGACCGTGGCGTATCAGCGCGAGACCGGCTCGGCCGCAGACAAGCGCGGGTCGGGCGAACGGCGCGCCCCGTCGAAAGCCCGCCGCGTATGCCGCGACGGCCTGCGCACCACGCATCTGTGGTGCTGCGGAGCGGTCGTCGCGCAGCACCACATCCGGGTGGAGGATGCCGAGCAGCGCATCGAGGTCTCCCTCACTAACCGCGACGAGAAACGCGTCGACGGCAGCCTGTTGCCGTGCCAGGTCGGTGCGCTTTGCTGGGGCCGCCGCCCGGACTCTGCGCCGTGCACGGCTCGCGAGTTGGCGGGTGGCGGCAGATGTGCGGTCCACGATCGGCGCGATCTCGTCGAACGACATCTCGAACACGTCGTGCAGCACGAAGGCCACGCGTTCGGCCGGCGTCAGGGTGTCAAGCACGATCATCAGTGCCCGTCCGACGGCGTCTGCGGTGAGGACCACCTCGTCCAAGTCGTCACCGGCGGCCGTTTCAGACAGTGGCTGTTCTGCCCTGCGCCGACGGCTGCGCAGCATCCGCAGACACTCATGAGCGACGACGGTGGTCAGCCATCCGCCCAGGTTGTCGATCTCGCCGGACCGTGCAGCGCTCAGACGTAACCAGGCCTCCTGCAAGGCGTCGTCGGCCTCCGCAGAGGATCCGAGTATGCGGTACGCGACGGCTCGCAGCCGTCCTCGATGCTGCTCGAACAGTTCGACCAGCCGGTTCGACTCGGTCATCTGTCACACCCTCTCGTCGTGCGGGTTCATGGTGGTGAACCCGGAGCGGGCTCGAATGTGACGTTGAAGGGGCAAACGGCCATGCGCATCACTGTGTACCGCGTCTCAACTGGCCTAACCATCGGCGAGTGCATCGCCGGTGGGTTGCTGGACTTGCTCCGGCAACCGCCGTTCTACTCCGTAATGATCAATCTTGGGTACCCGCCGTACTTCGCGGGGATCTTGGGCACGGCGAAGCTCCTCGCGGCAGCCGCCCTTCTGACGCCGGGACTTCCTCGCCTCAAGGAATGGGCCTACGCCGGAATACTCATCAACATGACCGGTGCCTGCGCGTCGCATCTAGCAGCCGGAAGCCCACCCACCAGCATCGCCGCTCCGGCGACGTTCGCTGTCATCACCCTGACCTCGTGGCGTATGCGCTCCGACAGCGCTGAGAAATCTCGGCCCTCCGACGCTACATAGATCAAGGGCATTCTCATCGGCACGAGCGGGCGCCGCCGGGCCGCGGCGGCGTGACGCTACGTAGCGAGCGGTTCGCGGCAGATCCGTGCCTCCGAGCCTTCGACGTCTACGGTCGCGGATGTTGGTCGTGGCATTCTGAAGGCCCGATGGAGCCACCAATATGGTGGACGGCGATGACCAGTCGGATTCTCATCACCGGCGGCAGCGGCCACCTCGGTTCACGCACGGCCGAACGCGCCGCAACCGTCGGCTTCTCCGTCGTCGGCACCTACCTGCGCACACCCGCACCGGTGGCCGGTGAGCGACTCGACATCTGCGACCGGTCCGCCGTTCAGGAGCTGATTGAGCGCGTCCGTCCCGACGCGGTCATCCATACCGCCTCAGGGCGCGATGACTGGCATGTCGTGGCCGACGGCGCCGCACACGTCGCGGCGGCGAGCGTGGCGGCCAGCGCCCGGTTGGTCCATGTCTCCAGCGACGCCCTGTTCTCCGGCCGCAACGTCGAGTATGACGAGACCGCCACGCCCGACCCGATCTACCCCTATGGTGCGGCCAAGGCCGCCGCGGAGACCGCGGTCAGGGCGATCGATCCGCAAGCGGCCGTGGTACGCACGTCGCTGATCCTCGGCGACGGGCACGGACAGCACGAGAGACTGACCCGCGACCTGATCACCGGCCACGTCCACGGTGCGCTGTTCACCGACATGATCCGCAAGCCCGTACACGTCTTCGACCTGGCTGACGCCCTGCTTGAGCTGGCCACCGGTGACTATGCGGGAATTCTCAACGTCGCTGGAACTGACCCGGTCAGCCGCTACGACCTGGGCGTCTTGATGGCCCGGCGCGAGGGTTTGGACCCCGCGCAGATCCCGGCGGCAACGATCGCCCACAGCGGGTTGAGGCTGCCCACCGACGTTCGGCTGTGCACGGACAGGGCGACCTCGGTGCTGAACGTGCGCCTACGTGGTGCGTACGAGTTCATGACCATGCCACTTCCCAAGACGAGTCGCCAGCAAGATCAGAGATCCCTTCCGCGGCACGGTGGTGCACGCCAACGGATTTGGTGGACACCGACAGCGCCTGCCCGCAGGGTCGGCGCGCGATGACAGCGGCAGTTGAGTATGTGGCGAAGCGATGATCCGCGTTTTGGCTATTCGGCGGTGACCGGGGCGTATGCCTCGATGGGAAATCGTGTGGCGAACTGTTCGAAGGCTGCGGTGGCGGCTCGCATCTGCGTCTTGAAGGCCGGACTGTCGGTCATGCCGTATCCGATTTCGTTGTCTGTGCCGTCGCGCAGCGCGGAGAATACGGTGTCGCAGAAGTCGTCGGGTGGTGCTCCGTGAGTGTTGCCCGTGCCGGCGAGGGCGGTGGCGACGGCGGGTGGGATGAGTTCGACGACTCGGCAGGGCGTGTTGGCGAGGGCGTAGCGCAGATTGACGGTGTAGCTGTGCAAGGCCGCTTTGCAGGCGCTGTAGAGGGGTGCGAATGGTTGTGGGATGAACGCTCCGCCTGAGGTGACGTTGACGATCATGCTACGTCGCCCGTGTCGCAGCATCGTCGGGATCAGCAGGTGGTTGAGCTGTACCGGGCCGGCGAGCAGGATGTCGATCTCGGCTTGTCGTTCGGCCCAGGAGGCGTTGTCGGCGGCGAGGCCGATCCGGCGTTGGATGCCGGCGTTGTTGATGATGGTGTCGAGGTTCGGCATCGCCGCTCGGACGTGGTCCGCGAGTTGTTCGCGTTCTTCGGGTCGCCCGATGTCGTTGCGGTAGGTCAGTAGGCCGGGGTTCGCGGTGGCGGCGCGTTCGAGCCGCTCGCTGGAGCGTCCGGTGATCATGACTTGGTGGCCTGCGTGGAGATAGCGTGCTGCGAGGCCGAGACCGATTCCTTGGCTCCCGCCGGTGATGAGGGCGTTCATCGCTGTCCTTCCCATGTTCGTCGAGTTGTGCCGAGCTTGAGCTAGGACCCCAGCATTGTTTACATGTCAACAATATAACCACTGCGTTGACATGTAAACGTGAGGTTAGGCTCGCGGGGTGGTGGACTCCTTGACTCGGACTGAGCTGGCGCGATGGACGGCGTGGAAGCGGGCCTGTGACGTGGTGATGCATGAGGTGGAACAGCAGATCGGGATGGCCGCCGGGATGTCCGGCGCTGACTTCGCGGTGTTGAGCAGGGTGGTGGAGTTGGGGCAGGGCAGCTTGCGCCAGCAGGAGCTCGCCAGGCTGCTGGGCTGGGAACGCAGCCGACTCTCGCGTCAGCTCTCGCGCATGGAGGAGCGGGACCTGGTCGTCAGGACCGCTGAGGCTTCAGCGCGCATGATCACGGCTACGGAAGCAGGCGAGCGGTTACTTGAGGGAGCTCGCCCGGCGCACGCCGCGGCCGTGCGACGCGCGCTGCTAGACCTCGTTCCCGAGGCGGAAAACGAGCAATTCTGGCGCATCATTGACATTATTTCGTCGGTAGGTCGCAGTAATGGGTGATGCCCTACGGAACCGGCGTGGCGAAGGGCAGCAAATCGACTCGCACCCTCAACGCCGCCGGACACAGTCGTCATGAGCGCGCAGCCGGGCGGTCCAGCCTGATACCGACGCCGCGTGATGGGACGCAACAGTCCGCCGCGCACGGACAGCGGCAGATGCGCGCATCTGATCAAGCGTCTGGAATGGCGGTGTGCCACGCACGGTCACTGCATATCAAACAGATGAGGATGTCGCTGGGCCGCAATCGGCGCATGTGACCATGGGGCGGCGGTCGCGGTGATTGTGCCTGGCTATGGGGACCTGGTTTGATTGATCGAGTTGTCGGACCGCCACCGACCGGAAGTCCTGAACGCCCCGGTCAGCCCCCTGATGATCAGTCCGTGACCGATGGCGGCGGCGAGATCGTCTGACTGGGTCGTGTCCATTGCAGTCGTGGCGGATTGGCGGTGCCGATGTCTGCAGCAAGTTGGTGCCTGAGCTCGCTGGCCAGTGCACGCAGAACGCGCGACTCCTCCGCTGACAGCGGCGGCTCTTGCGAACCTTCCGGGACGTCCCGGTTAGTCAGTGCCACTTCGGCCAGCGAGTTGAGCAGCCGCAGATAGGCGCCCTTCGCAGCATCGCTGAGAAACAATCCTCCGGCATCCTCGCCGAAGTACCAGTCGTGGAAGTCGCGGCGATACCGGCGAAGATCCTGCCGCGTCGGAGTCTCCTCCGCTCGCCAGTACCGCGGGAGACATTTCGAAACATGAAACAGTCGTTGATAACTCTCCAACCTTTTGTCCCTCAGCGCGCGGTCGTATGCGTGCTCAAGTTCGATCCGCTTGGTAGACCGCATGGTGAAGTAGGTTGTGATGGCGCTGAGCAACGCACCGACGATCACGCCAGCGAGGCCGATCAATGCCGTCACTGCGCCACTCCCTGACCGGAACAGTTGTGTGCGACTCCACTGTTGACAACCCTCCACCCACGCGCGCCTGACCACAACCGCCGAGTGGGCAGCGAGGCATCCGCTCGTCGGCATGTCCGGAAGTAGCTGGCGACGGATGGTTGGCCACTGGGCGGGATGCCTTTCGCTCAGGTGGTGAGGCGGCGGGTGAGGGCGGTGTGGCGGCGGCCGGCGCTGACGGTGCGGATGGCTGCGGCGAGGGCGCGGCGGGAACCGACGAGGACGACGAGTTTTTTGGCGCGGGTGACGGCGGTGTAGAGCAGGTTGCGTTGCAGCATCATCCAGGCGCTGGTCGTGATCGGGATGACCACGGCGGGGTATTCGGAGCCTTGGGAGCGGTGGATGGTCATCGCGTAGGCGTGGGCCAACTCGTCGAGTTCGTCGAAGTCGTACTCGATGTTCTCGTCCTCGTCGGTGCGGACGGTGAGGGTTTGCTCGTCGGGGTCGAGGGCGGTGACCACGCCGATGGTGCCGTTGAACACTCCGGCCTGGCCTTTGTCGTAGTTGTTGCGGATCTGGGTGACCTTGTCGCCGACCCGGAACACCCGCCCGCCGGCCCGGCGCTCCGGCAGGCCCTCCTGGCCGGGGGTGAGTTGCTGCTGTAGCAGCGTGTTCAGGGCGCCTGCGCCGGACGGGCCGCGGTGCATCGGGGCGAGGACCTGCACGTCACGGCGAGGGTCGAGATCGAACTTGCGGGCGATGCGGGTGCAGGCGACCTCGACGGTCAGCGCCGCGGCGGCCTCGGTGTCGTCGCACGGGAACAGGAAGAAGTCGGTCATCCCTTGCAACAGTGGTGGCCGGCCGGCGTTGATCCGGTGGGCGTTGGTGACCACCCCGGAGTCGGCGGCCTGCCGGAACACCTGGGTGAGCCGGACCCGCGGCACGGTGTCGGCGGTGAGCAGATCCCGCAGGACCTCTCCGGCGCCGACCGATGGAAGCTGGTCGACGTCGCCCACGAGGAGCAGGTGCGCGCCGGGCGGGACTGCTTTGATGAGTTTGTTGGCGAGGATTAGGTCGAGCATGGAGGCCTCGTCGACGACGAGCAGGTCCACGTCGAGGGGGTTGTCCCGGTCGTAGGACGCTTCGCCGCCTGGCTGCAGCTTGAGTAGACGGTGCACGGTCGCGGCGGGCTGGCCGGTCAGCTCGGCGAGGCGTTTCGCGGCCCGCCCGGTCGGCGCGACCAGAAGTATCTTCGCCTGCTTCGCGGCGGCAAGCTCGACGATCGAGCGGACCGTGAAGCTCTTGCCGCAGCCCGGCCCGCCGGTCAGGACCGCGACCTTCGAGGTGAGCGTGAGCCGCACTGCTTGTTCCTGTTCCGGTGCCAGATGCGTGCCGGTGCGCGTCTTCAGCCAGGTCAGGGCTTTGGCCCAGTTGACGCTGCCGAAGGCCGGCATCCGGTCGGCCCGCTCGCGTAGCAGCGTCAGCAGCGCGTTGGCCAGCGACACCTCGGCCCGGTGGAACGGCACCAGGTAGATCGCCGCGATCGGCCCGTCCAGGCCCGGCAGCATCTCGCGGACGACCCCTTCTTCCGTGACCAGGTCGTCCAGGCATCTGGCGGCCAGTGCGCCCGAGACGTCCAGGATCTTCGTGGCCTCGGCGACAAGCTGATCGGTGGGGAGATAGCAGTGGCCGCTGTCGGTGGCCTGCGACAGGGTGTACTGCAGGCCGGCTTTCACCCGTTCGGGGCTGTCGTGCGGGATCCCGACAGCCTGCGCGATCGCGTCCGCGGTCTTGAACCCGATGCCCCACACATCGGCAGCCAGCCGGTACGGCTCGGTCTTCACCACGTCGATCGACTTCTCGGCGTACTTCTTGTAGATCCGCACCGCGATCGACGTGGACACCCCGACACCCTGCAGGAAGACCATCACCTCCTTGATCGCCTTCTGCTCCACCCAGGCCGCGGTGATCTTCGCCGTACGCTTCGGGCCGAGCCCCGGCACCTCGACCAACCGGCCCGGCTCCTGCTCGATCACGTCGAGGGTTTCCGGTCCGAAGTGCTCGACGATACGTTCGGCGAACACCGGCCCGATCCCCTTGATCAACCCCGAACCGAGGTAGCGGCGGATGCCCTGGATGGTCGCCGGCAGCACCGTCGTGTACGAGAGCACCTCGAACTGCCGGCCGTACTGCGGATGCGAGGACCACCAGCCCCGCATCCGCAGGCTCTCACCCGGCTGCGCCCCGAGCAGCGATCCGACCACCGTCGTGAGGTCGGACCCCCGGCTGGTGGCCACCCGCGCCACCGTGTAACCGGTCTCCTCGCTCACGAACGTCAACCGCTCCAGCACCGCCTCCAGCACCTGCGGCGCCGGACGAGACACCCCACCCGCCGACACCCGACCATTCTGCCCACCCCACCGGAAGCATCGAGCGTCGGACCTGCACGACCGAAGTACCCCAACCGCCGCACCGCCGGTCACCCCAGCCCTTGCCTTTTCGTCGCAGGCGTCGGGCATCAGCGGAACCGGTTCTTCCGAGCCCGGTCGTAACGCATCGTGGTCTTCGGGTCGGCGTGCCGGGCAGCGATCTGCACGTCGCGGGGGCTGGTGAGTGGCCCGGACCGCCGGTATGGCTGCTCGGTGATCTCTTGGCCGGCAACGTGCTGGTCGAGCGGGGCAGGCTCACGGGCGTAATCGACTTCGGTGGTCTGGGCCGCGGCGATCCGGCGGTCGAGTTGCGACCGGGCTGGAGTCTGTTCGAGGCCCGTGCGCGGGCCGCCTATCGGGAGGCGCTCGGGTTCGACGAGGCGACCTGGGTGCGTCATCGCCACGACTGACCTGCGCGCCTACCCGAATGAGCGGTTCGCGGCTACTTAGATCATTGATCTACGAGCGCAGCCCGGCCAGGCTGGGTCGAGGTGACCGGCGGGTTCGCTCTTATCGCGGCTGCCCATCGCAGTTGGGTGTGGCTCTCATTTGAAACGGCGGCTGTCCGACGTCGTCTACCGGCAGATGCTCGCCGACGCGAAACGTCTTGAGACGGGTCCGGGAGGACACACGGGGGCGACTCTGCAATCCAGCGCGGCCGACCTGATCCCCATGGCCGGCACTTCGGACAAGTCACTTCCCGGACCCGCTGAACCACAGTCTAGAACACCCTTCAAGATGGCTACTTGACGCAGCGGGGTGCCAAATCTGGATGCCCGAGGACCTCGACTGGGGGAAGATCCAGGGACTTTTTAACGGGAGGAGCCGACGGTGCGCAGCGTTCGTTACCACCGGTACGGGGGTCCGGAGGTCCTGCGCATCGAGCAGGTACCCGAGCCCGAACCGGGGCCCGGCGATCTGCTCGTGCGGGCCGGGGCGGTCGGGGTGACGTTGCCGGCAGTTCGCAAGGTCCGCAACGAGGGCGAGGTCACCGCGCTGCCGTGCACGCTGGGCGGCGAGGTCGCGGGCCGCGTGATCGCCGTCGGCGCAGAGGTCACCGATTTCGCGGTCGGCGATCGGGTCGTCGGCCTGGCCTTCGCCGATGCGTACGCCGATGCCGTGATCGTGCCGACCTTCACCGCCGGCCACGTGCCCGACCATGTTGACTTCACGCACGCCGTTGCTCTGGTGCGCAGCGGGCAAGTAGCCCCGTAGTCTCCCCAACCACAGTGCAGTGTGCGGCTGACAGCTCACCGGGGCCCTCTGCTTCCCTGGAGGTATGACCTACGCCTGGCTCGGAGCGCCCGCGGCCGCTGTCGCCGAAACGGCACGTACCCTTCTCGGCTGGCTGGCTGTTGCTAACGGCGTCACTGTCCGGATCACTGAGACCGAGGCATATTTAGGTTTGGGTCAAGACCCCGCCAGCCACGCCCACCGCGGCCGCACCGCGCGTAATGCGGCCATGTTCGGCCCAGCGGGTCACCTGTATCTCTACCGCATATATGGACTGCATACTTGTGCAAATGTGACGTGTGGACCGGCGGGGGAGCCTGCGGCAGTTCTCCTGCGTGCTGGGCACGTGCTGCATGGTGCCGACCTGGCCCGCCCCCGGCGGCCGGCGGCCAAGCGCGACGTCGATCTCGCTTCCGGGCCGGCCCGCTTCGTCGAGGCGCTTGGCCTGCAACTCACGGCCTATGGGACGTCGGTCGTTGATGGCACCGGCCCGCTGACCTTGCACCCCCCGACTGAGCCGGTCCCGGACGAGCGCGTCCTAGCTGGTCCTCGCGTGGGCGTGACCGCTGCACACGACCTGCCGTGGCGATTCTCCGTCGCCGGCGACCCGACCGTCAGCACCTACCGCCGCCATGTGCCTCGCGGCAGCCGGGAGGATCTTGGAAGTAGGTCTTGACCTCGCTGATCCGCACGGTCACCCCGTTCGCGGTCAGCCGCCACCCGAGCAGGCGGCGCGCGGTGTCCGCCACGTCGTCGGCGGGCGCGGTCAGCCAGGCGTACGGCATCGCGGCCATGGTAGGCCGCCGACGCCCTTATCTCTGGGTGAGTCCTTTCTTAAACGCTCCTAAAAGAACCCACCCGGACGGCCTCGCCGACGCATGATGATCAAAAGCCGTCCCCACGGCTGCGCTTCGCGGCCCGGCGATCCCCGCGCCGGGCACCGCCCGAGGAAGGGTCGTCACCGTCGTGTCACACTCCGCCGCCCGATTCCGGTACACCCTGGCGGCGGGGGCCACCGCGGTGGTGATCGGTGTGGGATTCACCGCCGTCGGCTTCTCCCGGCGCGACGGCGACGCGGCCACCTCCCCCAGCGCCGCGGACGTCCCCCTGGCCGCCCCGGCGTCCCCGGCCGTGCCCGGTGGCGCCGGGGGGCGCTCCCTGCTGCCCACCGACGACGGTTCTGCCGCCGCGGTGCCCGCGACCTCGGCGGCCTCCGCATCCCCGTCGGTGTCGGCGTCGGCCGCTGCGGTGCCGACGCGGACCGCCGTCACGCCGAAGCCGCGCCGCACCACCGCGGCGCCGAAGCGGACCAGCACCCGGCCGGGCCGCCCGTCCGGCAAGCCCAGCACCGCCCCGCCGGCCGGCCCGCCGCCGGCCACCGGCGGCTCGATCGCCGGCCAGGTGCTGGCGCACATCAACACCGCCCGCGCCGCGCAGGGGCTGTCCGCGTACACACTGGACGGTGATCTGTCGCAGGCCTCGGCGAAGCACAACCAGTTGATGATCGGCGGCTGCGGGCTGTCCCATCAGTGCGCGAACGAGGGCGGCATCGGCGACCGGTTCAGCGCCGAGGGCGTGTCCTGGACCTCGGCCGGGGAGAACATCGGCTTCGGCTCGGCCGGCGGCAGCGACGCCGAGATCATCCGGGCCGCGAACGGCCTCACCGACAGCATGCTGGCCGAGACCCCGCCCGAGGACGGGCACCGTAAGAACCTGCTCAGCAGCGGGTTCCGGCACATCGGCCTGAGCGTGGTCCGCGACGGTAAGGGCGTGGTCTGGATGACCCAGGACTTCGTGAACTGAAACGCCGCCGAGCGTCCATCGGCCGCACACCCTAGGGTGCAGCGGTGGCCAACATTCTCGGCGCGCTGAAGCGCCTCACCACCCGGACGACGCGCGGCGCCTCCGGCGCCTCGCCCAGCGTGCCCACCGCCCGGCGCGGGCGGCACATCGCGTACGCGCCGCAACTGGATGGCGACGCCGACCCGGGCGAGATCGTGTGGACCTGGGTCCGCTACGAGGACGACCCGCATCAGGGCAAGGACCGGCCGGTCCTGGTGGTCGGCCGGGACGGGCGCCGGCTGCTCGGCCTGATGCTGTCCAGCCGCAGCACCCGTGACGGCCAGCCGGACTGGTACGCGCTCGGGGCGGGCTCCTGGGACCGGGAGAACCGTCCGAGCTGGGTGCGCCTGGACCGGGTGCTGGAGGTGGACGAGGACGGCATCCGCCGCGAGGGCGCGGTGCTGGACCGGGAACGCTTCGAGCTGGTCGCGGCCGAGCTGCGGCGCGATTACGGCTGGTCCTAGCCCCCACGCCCCCCACTCCACCTCCACCTCGTCCCCCGCCCCGCTCGCCCAACTCGCCCAGGCCGCCCCGCCCCGCTCGCCCCGCCCCGCCCCGCTCCGCTCGCCCCCGCCGATCTTGGAGTTTCCGTGCCCGAATAGTGCGGATAGAAGATGTTATGTCGACCCGCAAAGTCCAAGATCGCCGCAGCGGCCCGTCGATCTTGGACTTTGCGGGCCCGGTTCGATGGCTTAAGCGCCTTATGTCGGGACGGAAACTCCAAGATCGGCGGGGGCGAGCGGAGCGGCCGGGGCGGCCGGGGCGGCCGGAGCGGGGCGGGGCGAGCG
>NZ_BMMX01000072.1 GCF_014646155.1 Mangrovihabitans endophyticus | reverse complement strand
CCCTGCCGGAGAGGCACTTCCGTCTATTTACACGCCGGTCGGACCCACCAGTTGATGATCACCGTGAATCACCCGGGTTAGAGACTGAGAGTCGCCGGCACGTAGAAAAAGTTCGCTTTTGTGCCAAAGCCAGTCACGCCACCAGGCGTTTAGAGACCCGGTGGACCGCTCGGCCTTCCAGACTCCGTGTGCCAAAGCCAGTCACGCCACCAGGCGTTTAGAGACGGTGATCACGAGTGCGTGAGGGTTGCCCTCGTGCGCCAAAGCCAGTCACGCCACCAGGCGTTTAGAGACGTAGCAGTCCAGTTCGACCAGAACGCCATCCGGGTGCCAAAGCTAGTCACGCCACCAGGCGTTAGAAACCTTTTTTACCAGCGCGTACATGAAATTGCGGGACTGTGGATCTTTCGAAGGTATGGTAGTTCTCGAACAGATTCGCCGTGGTCGGCACCAGATCCGCCTTGGCGATCTTCACCGCGTTCTCCCAACCACCTTTCGACTGCGGATCCGCCGGGACGCAGGTTCGGATCGTCATCCCGTAATGCCGGGCGACCTGCACGATCTCCGGGTTGCAGACCGCGACGTCGGCGACATGCTCGACCGTGATCGTCTTCTCGTTGTCGGTCAGCACATAGGCGGGCACCCCGCCGAGCCGACGCAGGGTCGCGTCCAGGCAGGCCACCATCGTCGGCAGAGTCTTGTCGAACACCGGGATAACCACCCGGAACCGCGACCAGGCCGGCCATGCGCACCACAACGACCTCCGCCGGCCCCGATGTGTGGAGCCTCGCCCCAGTCGAACTGCATCCACAAGCCCGGCTCCGGAATCCACGGACGAAAGGCGGCCGGCCTGCCACGCCTGCCTCACCGCGGCGATCGACGCGTGGTGCGCTCTCCGCCCGCGAAGCCCATCGCGGTGATCCGCCGATGCACCACATCCGCTCGGACCCGGCCTCCCGAACGAGCGACCGACTCCTCGATCTTGTCCATGAACTCATCGATCAGACGAGCCCGATGATGCAGCCGCTCCTGCGGGCTGCGGCCCTCATTGCGCAACCTCACATACCGGGCCACGGTGTGGTGGTCACACCCCCGGCCAACTCCCCGCCGCACGGTAACTACCCGTGAGGTCGTAAGCCTCCAAGATTTCCACGATCTCCCTGCCGCTCTTCACCCGGCCGGCTCAAGCCGACCGGCATCCGCTCATGATCAGCGGGGAGCTATCTGGCCATCCATGGCGAAGACCGTGGCGCCTGCGGGGAGTATTCCGTGGCTGCGGACACAACCGCCCTACGTCGTGGCTGCTCACAGGCACCGCAACGGTAGGGTGCAGAACAGATCACGCCGCGAGGTGCTGAGAAACCCCAGATGACGAGGGCGAGTAACTGCGACGGTGTCGTGTGCAGAAGGAGGTCTCTTGAATCTCAGGCCGTCGTCACCAGCACCGAAACTGCGAGTAGTCGCTATGAGGTCGCGCCGAGACGATACGGTCCTGGAGATCATGCGACTCCAGTGAATCCAACTGTTGCGAGAGAATTCGAGACGCTAATACGGATTTGACCAAATCTTCCAGCGCCGGGTTTCTGTTACTCGGGCTGAATGATAGCCACACCATAAGAGCACTTATGCGGTGGCCGTCGCCGGTGATGAAGTGCGATGCACAGCCCCCAAAAAGCTGAAATCGATACTTGTCAAAGCTATTGGACTAAGAAAATCACCACTGCGCAAAGTCTACTCGGACAAGCGCTTGCACCGCTATGGAGTCCAGCCGAGAAGAGCAACGGATATCAACGCAGACCATTGACAGCGTGGAGAGCACTACCGCTATGATCCCCGGCTCGGACGGCTGAAGAACCTGCGTCCTTCAGCTCGACGTCTCGAGTTCGTTGCCACGCCTGGAGGGCCAGAAGAGCTGATCCAGGGACGCCCTCATGGTGATAGGTCCACTTGCCGATACGGAGCGCCGGCCTGGACGGCCAGGAAGAGCGCGTACACGATCATCGCGGCCTGGGACCAAGCCACGCCGCTATGGAGCCCCACCCGAACGGCAGGGAGGATTCGATCGTGCCACGGACGCCCCCGGTGATGCAGCAGAGGCCGCCTGTAGCCCGGCTTGGAGGGCCGGGATGAGGCGAGCCTGAACATTCGGCGGGTGCCCCAGTAACACGCCGCTATGGAGTCCGGCCGGTTCGGCCGGGAAGAGGCGGCAGAGGCCGCCCGCGCGCCGCTTGACAACGACCGGCCGCTATGGAGCCCGGCAGGGAAGAGGTGGCGATGTGCTGGGCTGCCGTGTTCGTCGTCATGCCCGCCGCTATGGAGCCCGGCCGGAACGGCCGGGAAGAGCGGCGGCCGCCGGTACCGCATCGCCGCCGCGAACCGGCCGCTATGGAGCCCGGCCTGGACGGCCGGGAAGAGATCACCGCACGGCGGCAGGACCTGGCGTTCGCCGCGGCGGCCGCTATGGAGCCCGGCCTGGACGGCCGGGAAGAGCCGACCAGCCGCTGCTGATGGAAAGGCGGATCTGGCCGCTATGGAGCCCGGCCTGGACGGCCGGGAAGAGGACGACGACGCCACTTCCAGCGCCGCCGCATACTGCGGGCCGCTATGGAGCCCGGCCTGGACGGCCGGGAAGAGCCGGCATCAATCGCATCGCCAGCATCGACAACGCCCGCCGCTATGGAGCCCGGCCTGGACGGCCGGGAAGAGATTCCTACTCCGGCGGGTCCGACGCCGCCGGCAACGAGCCGCTATGGAGCCCGGCCTGGACGGCCGGGAAGAGCTGTCGCCGCACCCTGGGTCGTGTACGAAGGCCGCGCCCGCCGCTATGGAGCCCGGCCTGGACGGCCGGGAAGAGCGAGGGCATCGGCTGGGACCTGTCGTGGGGTTTCCGGCTGCCGCTATGGAGCCCGGCCTGGACGGCCGGGAAGAGCCGCGTCGCCGAGCTGCACGGGCAGGGACTGAGCCGGCCGCTATGGAGCCCGGCCTGGACGGCCGGGAAGAGCGACGCCGCGATGCGCTACCTCGACACCGCCGCCCATGTGCCGCTATGGAGCCCGGCCTGGACGGCCGGGAAGAGCCGACCCCAGGCGGTGCGTCGTGACAAGCCAGCACCTGCCGCTATGGAGCCCGGCCTGGACGGCCGGGAAGAGCTGCGGAGATACTCGATAGCATCTACGTATCCGCGGGCAGCCGCTATGGAGCCCGGCCTGGACGGCCGGGAAGAGGCCGTCATCACTTCACCCCGCGCCCTCCGGCGCGGTCGTGCCGCTATGGAGCCCGGCCTGGACGGCCGGGAAGAGCGGCCGCCGCCCGGCGCAAGTCCCGGCCGATCTGCCAGCCGCTATGGAGCCCGGCCTGGACGGCCGGGAAGAGGCCGCCACGTCCGAGTCCGGGCCCACGTCGGTCGGCTGGCCGCTATGGAGCCCGGCCTGGACGGCCGGGAAGAGCGCTGCCCAGCGGAAGGGTGGACGCCGTGGCTGAAGCGCCGCTATGGAGCCCGGCCTGGACGGCCGGGAAGAGGACAGTCCTACATGGACGTTCGAGTGCACGCTAGTGCAGCCGCTATGGAGCCCGGCCTGGACGGCCGGGAAGAGGTCAGTCGCGTTCGTCCAGCGCCCGGCCGCTGCCGGCGCCGCTATGGAGCCCGGCCTGGACGGCCGGGAAGAGGTGCGCCGACTCACCCCCGTGCCGATGGCCCGACGTAAGCCGCTATGGAGCCCGGCCTGGACGGCCGGGAAGAGTTCCACCACACCCGCGAGTGCGCCGCCGGGGACTCGCCGCTATGGAGCCCGGCCTGGACGGCCGGGAAGAGGCATCTTCGCCGAGGCCGGCCCCGAGATGGACATGTCGCCGCTATGGAGCCCGGCCTGGACGGCCGGGAAGAGGGCTCGCGAAAATCATGCCTTTTGAGCTGCGGTTTTGCGAGCTTCTGCGAGCGGTGTCACCCGGACCGGCATGCGGACGCATGGGTGTCGATGGGTTCGGCATCGGTAGGGCCTGTGACCTGCGTGCGAGTGCTGCCCCTTCTTCTGGGGTATACCGGAGCGCTCGCATCAGATGATCCTTACGCCGTGTGTCGGTAGTGGTCGCCGCTGGCCTACGAATGTGAACCGGGCGGAGTTGACGTCGCCGAGGTCGACGATGACGAGGGAGTCTTCGGTGAGTTTCATTTGGGCTTCGGCTTCGGCGCGGGCATGGATGAGTTCGGTGCGGCTGAGGTCGCAGATGAACAGCGAGTATTGCAGGCGTTCGCCGTAGGATTTCATGACCTTGCAGACTTGCCGGAGCCGTTGAGGTTCGCAGATGTCGTACGCGATCAGGAAGCGTCGGCGGCCCATGGTGTCCTTACCTTGTTGTGAAGGGTGTGTATTCGGGGAGTTCGCCGGTCAGGTGCGCGGCGAGGATTCTGCTTTGGACGTCCAGGGCGCGGCGGTAGTTGACGCGGTAGCCGAAGACGGGGTGTTTAATTTCGTGGTTCATGCGGCGTTCGTAGGCGGTGATGACGGCGCGGCGTCCGTCGCGGTCGAGTTGGCAGCCGCCGGCGCGGCGGGTGAAGTGGCTGGGGCGGACTTCGCCGTTGTTGATCAGTTGGATGACGGTGCTGTCGGCGATCAGGGGTCGAAATTCTTCGGCGAGGTCGAGCGCGAGCGCCGGGCGGCCGTATCGGGGGCGGTGGAACACGCCGTAGTAGGGGTCGAGGCCGATGGTGGTCAGGGTGGTGGTGAGGTCTTTGACGAGCAGGGCGTAGGTGAAGGACAGCAGCGCGTTGACCGGGTCTGGGGGTGGGCGGCGTGCGCGTCCGTTGAGGTCGAACGTGGCGGTGTCGATGGGGGTGTCGTCGGCGAGCATGCCGGTGAGGTGGGAGAAGTAGATGCGCGCGGCGGTGCCTTCGTGGCCGAGCAGGCTGGGATATCCGGTGGGGGTGGCCGCGGTGGTGGCGAGGCGGGCGAGTTGGTCGACGGCGTCGCCTGGTGTGGTTCTGCTGTTGCGGCGCAGCAGGGTGCGACTGTTTTTGATCTTGCCTTCGATCATGCGGCCGGCTGCGGCGAGCAGGGTGTCCGGGGTGGCGGTGTATTGGCTGCGCCTCAGTTCGACGTGTTTGCTGGGTAGTCCTTCGGCCATCCCGGTGAACCAGCCGCCGTAGGAGAACCAGCAGACGGGGATGTCGCGGGCGAACAGTTCCCGCATGGCTTGCGGGGTGATGGTGACGTTGCCGTAGACGCACAGCTGGAGCACGTCGATCATGCGGTAGCTGGCGAGTTTGTCGCTCTGTTGGAAGATTTCCAGCCGGTTGCCGCGGGCGCCGGCTGTGGTGCCTTGTTCCATGACGTAGACGGGTCGGCTGTCGGGGTCGGCTGCCATGATCCCGCGCGTGCGGCCGGGTTTGCGGTCGCGGATGCGCAGGGCGTTGGTCTCGTCGGGCAGGCAGAGTCCGACCAGGGAGCAGCGGGGGCATTTCGGGCTGTTGTCCAGTGGTGGCGGGGGCTGGTCCTGGGCGGCGGTCTGCCAGAGCCGGTGCAGGAGGCGGCGGGTGTCGTCGAGGCGGGTGCCGTCGATGGGGATCTCGACGCGGTGGCGGGTTTCGGCGTACCAGATCTCGGCTTTGACCACGTGGTAGCCGGCCTCGCGCAGCAGCAGGGCTTGGAGCACGGACTGGATTTCGTCGGAGGGCCATGCCCGGCCGTGTTTGTCCGGTGATCCTTTCTTGTAGTCGACGGGGATGACGGTGCCGTCGGCGGTGACCTCGACGATGTCGATCTTCGCGGTGACGCCGAGGTCGGTGGAGGTGAGCCAGAAGCTGCGGGAGGTGCGCCCGGCGAAGCGTTCGAGGTCGTCGGCGGGGTCGGGCAGGTCGCTGCCAGGTTCGTCGACGACGCGGTGGACGTAACGGCCTTCTTCGACGTCATCGCTGGTGGCGAACCGGCCTTGTACCCATTCGAAGTGGAACAGGCGAGGGCAGTACACGAATTCGTTGACCATGCGGGAGGGCACGGTTTCGGGCAGGCCGTCGTGCGGCGGCCGGGCGGGGGTCATGTTCATGATCAGACCGGCCGGGTGGTGATCGGGGTGAGGACGCCCGCTGATTTGCGGGCGGGGATGCGGCGGCGGGCGGCGTGGCCGATCCAGAAGATCGACAGTAGCTGCGCCTGCGGTACGGGCCGGTGGCTGTCCGCGCCGGTGAGGATCGGGTGGTTGAGGAGCGCCTGCACCGCCGGGATGTCCAGCGGTTGTGACCACAGTGGATAGACCATGCGCCGGTCGTTGCGGTTGCGGTCCTGCCAGCAGGTGCTCAGTGCGGGGCCGGTGGGTGCGGTGGTGGTGAGCAGCGGATACGACATGAGGGCGAGCCAGGTGGCGCCGGGTACGCCGCGTTCGCCGCCGTTGCTGCCGTCAGGGGTGTCCGCGGTGTCGTACAGCACCCGGTGGTCGAGGTATTCCCCGGTCACCCCGGCGTAGCGGCGCCAGCCGGTGAACGCCTCGCGGAGCAGGACCGGTCGTTTGCGAAGGTCACCCAGCGGTTTCTCAAGCATGGTGCGCGTGGATTGTTTCCCGGAGGGTGCCGCGTACGGGGTGATGGCGGCGCGGTGGTCGTTGTCGACAGCCAGGTCGGTGACGAGCATGCCGAGCCACCGTTCGACAGGGGCTCCGTCGGCGCCGATGGCAGCGTCGGCGTAGTCGCGGAACGCGGGCCGGGTGAGACGCAGCTTGTCGGGGGCGGCCCCGGGCGGTGGGAAGTCGGCCGACAGCCCGGGTAGCACCCCGTCGGCGGGGATGGACTGTACGACGGCGGTCAGGTCGGCGACGAGGCTGTCGATGTCGGCGGGGCCGTCGTGCAGGGTCGCCGTGCAGTCGCGCGGTGACCAGGCCAGCCGGGGCTGGTGCTCGGTGTGCTCGCTGATCAGGCGCAGTGTGCCGAGGGCGGCGAGGAATCCGAGCGGTGTGCGCCCGTCGAGCGCGGCCAGGGCGAGTGAGGTCATGATCCTTCCTCGGAGACGGTCATGTCCGCGCACCGGACGATCGTTTCCAGCAGCGCCAGGCCCCACCGGCCGTACCGCTGGTTGAGGTGGGTGAACCGGGTGGGCTGGTCGAGGTCGACGGTGCGGTCGGAGGCGGTGGTTGCCTTGTGCCCGTCGATGAGCGCGAGGACGGTGCGGGGTTGTGGATCGATGACGAGGCGGGCCAGGGGGCGGGCGTAGCCGTGGTGGGCGGCCACCAGGTGGATGAGCAGGTCGGCGTCGCCCGGGTGGGGGTGCTCGGCCAGGTGGGCGGCGACGAGCGCCGCGGACCATGCCTCGTGGCGGGCGCCGCGGGGCAGGCCGCTGTCGCGGGCGGCCTTGTGCCAGGCTTGTTTGTTGGCCGGGTCGAGCCCGGATTTGGCCAGGATGGCGGTGGCGATGGCGGCCTCGTGGTGGTCGCCGCCGTGCAGCATGATCTGGAATCGTTCTTCGGCTTTGCCCCAGTCGTGCCAGCCCGCTGCGTCCTCGATCACCTGCCGTAGCTCGTCGGGCAGGTGCAGGGCTTCGGCGATGTCGCCGCTGCGGCGGCGCACGGCGGCGTGGTGCCGGTCCAGGGTGACGGTGCCGGTGGAGCCGACCGAGCTGGCGGCGGTGTCCTCGTCGTCGCGTTCCGGCTGAGCCCGGACCGCGGCGCCGGCCGGGCCGGTCAGGAGCCGGGCCGCCACCGTCGCGGTGGTGTCGGCGACGGCGTCGGCGCCGTCGAGCAGGTCGACGACGGACAGCTTGCCGCTCGTCCACCAGGCACGCAGGCGGTCCCAGGCATTCTCCGGCCAGCCGAGGCCGGCCGGTGGTTGCGGCGCCAGGGCGTCGCCGATGTCGGCGGCGAGGCGTTGCCAGGCAGGGTCGCCGACGGTCATCTCGCCGTCTGCCGAGACGGTGTCGTCGTCTCGTGAGCACACGGCCACGAACTCGCGGACCGTGTCCCGGGCTTGCCCGGTCAGGCCGAGCCGGTCCGCGAGGTCGTTGTCCAGCCTCAGTGTGAGGGGGCGGCGGCTCCGGCTGGGCAGGAACGCGGCGGCTTCGCTGGCGTCGCGCACCGTGGTCTGGCTCTGCGGCGCCCATCCGTAACGGTCGAGGCCGCCGCGTTCCACCGGAGCGATGACCACGTCCGCGGGCCGCAGGTCCTCGGGGTCGATCCAGGTCCACCGCCATTCGGCGTCCCCGTCGCGGTAACCGCGGGCCGCTTTGCGCACGGGCCGTTGGGCGAGAACGCGGATGCGGTCCCGGACTTGGGTGGGGCGGGCCTTGCCGGGTTCGGGTTCGGTGTCGACGTCGCTGACGGTGTCGGTGTTCTGGCCGAGCATCCACTGCCGGGCCGCGTACCAGGGGACGTCGACCGTCTCGGCGGTGCGGGGTGGCAAGTGCGCCAGCATCGCTGCGGCGCCGGTGGGGTCGAGTTCGGTTCCGTCGTCGTCGAACGGGTCGTCGAGGGGATTGCTGCTGACGAGCCCGGCCCGCCACACGATCTGCACGGGCGCGGTGCCCCCGCCGAAGCCGTGCAGATAGGGGGCCACCGGTGGGTCGATCTGCGGGACCGGCGCGGTCTGCACCCACGCGTCGAGGGCCGGGCGCAGCAGGACCGGCGCCGGTTCGTCGTCGCGGCGGACCGTCGGCTCACCCAGCGGGCCGTCTCTCAGCGCCCGGCAGGCCAGCGGTGACACGTCGAGACGACCGTGCGGTTCGGCTCCGATCAGCAGGTTCAGCGCGGCGACGGTGGCGTCGCGGGCCGAGCCGTAGACCGGGCCGTCGGCCTGCCCGTCGTGCACGACGATCGCGGCTGCCGCGCTTTCACCCGGGTAGCGCCGGTCGAACACGCCGAGCCGGTTGAGCCGTCCGAGTCGCTGCACCAGGGCGTCCCACGACGCCGACTCGGTGATCAAGGCGTCGGCGTCGATGTTCACGCCGACCTCCACCGTTTGTGTCGCCACCAGGATCGCCGGTGGTCTTGCGGTGGGGCGTTTGACATTCAGGGCACCCAGCGCGCCGTCGGTCGGGGGGCGGCGGTCGACCTCACGGCTGCGCCCGATCAACAGATCGCATACCACGTCGGTGTTCTTGGCCCTGCTCAGGCGCCGAACGAGGTTGTCGTGGACGTCGCGGGCCCGGTCGACGGTGTTGCACACGACAAGGATTGCCGGGCTCACGTCCACGGCCCGGCTGCGGAGATGCTCGAGCCGCTCGACTGCGGCTTCGGCCAGCGTTTTCCCGCAGTCTTTCGCGGGCACCGTGATCAGTGTCAGGTGTTTGCCGGCGGTCAGCCGCCGCGACGCCTCCTCGTCGGCGCGGTGCGCGTCGACGTCCAGGGTGAAGGCGTTGGCGCCCGGCGTGCCGGTCGCGGACAGCCGCACCACCGACAGGCCCGGCAGTGGCACGCCCAGTTTGTCGCGGGCCTGGGCCGCCGCCACCGTGTCCAGCAGCGCGGTGGACAGATGCGCCTCGTCGACCAGCAGCAGCGCGTCCGTGCCGACCAGCGCGGCGTCGATGGGCTTGCGCCGGTCGCTGACCCCGTAGCCGCGAAACAGCAGACGGCTGCCGACCTGGTCGACGGTGCCCAGCACGATGCCGGGCCGGTCGGGCCGGTCCAGCCACGACGCCGACCAGGTGGCGCCGCCCCGCATCCGGGTCACCGGCAGCAGCTCACCACCGGCGCGCGGGGCGTATGACCGCAACGCCGCCGCGACCCGGCCGACGATATCGTCGCGGCCCACGTTCTCGGCTTTCTGGAGCGCGGTCGCGACTGTGACGGCGTGCTCGTGGGCCTCGTCGACGACGATGCGCCGGTCGACCACGAAAAAGCAGCGCCGGCGGCCGGCCCGCGCCGCCCCGGGAATGCCGGCGGTCGCTGCGGCGACGAACAACCCGATGTCGAGCATGATGGTCTTACCCAGACCGGTCGGGATGTCGATCAGGTCCGGCCACACCCCGTCGGCCAGCACCCGGCCCACCAGGGCCTGCTGCCAGGGGAACGGATCCGTGCGGTGCACGGCCCGCAGGAACGCCGGGAAGTCGGCAGGCGTCAGCGCGCTCATCGCGGCCCTCCCCCGCGCGGGGCGGGCAGCGGGTCGGTGGCGGGTGCGAACAGGCCCACCCCGAGATACCGGCCGGCGCCGGCCAGCACCGGCCCGGCCACCGGACGGTCGAACTGCATCTCGACGTGCCGGAACAGCTTGCCCCGCGCCTTGTGCGGCAGATCCGAGGGCCGCAGCCGCGCCCCGCCGGTCAGCAACGGCTCCATGCTCACCCGTACCGTCAGCGGCTCCGGCAGCCCCAGATCCCGCAGCCCTCGCCGCACCTCACCGACGACGTCGACGTCCTTTTTCGGGTAGCGGTCCAGCACCATCGGTGTCGCCGTCGCCCAGCGGGTGCTGCAGCGCTGCCACCGCCGCGGCAGCGCCCCCCAGGGCCGGGTCAGCTCAGGCCGGTACTGCAGCTCGACCCCGCCGACCCTGGGCACGTTCAGGGTGATCACCCCGTCGTTCGCCGCGTCCCGCAATCCCAGCAGCGCGCGCAGGATCGCGGCGCGTTCCGGTCTCGGCAGCTCCGGCACCGCCATCGCCAGTCCCAGCAGATGCCCGTCAGCGTGGTCGTGGCCCACGTCCGGCAACGCCAGGAACGCCACATGCGGGCGGCCGTTCACCCCGTGGCCGTGCAACACCCCCGGCGCGTCACCACCGGAGCGTTTGAGCACCGCCGACCGCAGCGCGTCGGTGAGATCCACGATCAGCCGGGCCTGCGGTTTGAGACCTTGGAACCGCAGCACCAGCACCTCGGCATACACCGACGCAAAGGGCTCCTCCCCTGCCGCCGGCGCCGTCTCGGTGGGCCTGCGCCGGTAGGCGGCCGACCGGCTCACCTCCCACGCCGGGCGGTCCGCGTCGAACTGCTCGTCCAGCAACGCCAGATAGCCCGGGTACGGCACCCGCATCACCGTGTCCGCGTCCGCCAGATCACACGGCTCGTACACCACCGCCGACGGATCCGGCTCCCCCTCCGCACCGGAGGCCGACCCGGACACCGCCACCAACGCCACCCCGGTCGAGCGGCCCAGGTACGGGATCCTCCGCGCCATCCCATCCACGACCCCGACGAGGTCAGCGCCGGCCTGCACCGGCCACCGGAACACCACCGTGGCGTCCGCCGGCATCGCCCGCACCCGCGTCGTCAACTGGTTCGTCCGGCCCGGATACGTCTGACTGCCGCCGCCCTGGTCCACCTTGTTGGTCGGCACATACGACTGGCGGCGCTGCTCCGCCAGCAACGGAGCGGCCTGCACCGCCGGCGCCGGCTGGTTCTCCAGCCATTGCAGGGCCGCGAGTTCCGGCTCGGTACGCGCCGCCGCCCGCAGCGCGCAGAACATCCGGGCCGGGTGCGGCGGCCACTCCGCCCGCTCCCGGTCCTCCACCGACGCCGCGTCGTAACCGCCGCTCAACAGCCGCACCGTGATCGCGAACGGCACCGCTCACGCCCCCTCGGCGGCCGGGGCGGCCTTGGTCAGGCTGAACGTGATCGCCTCCGCCAGCGACGGTTTCGGCGTCAGCCGCACCGGCTTGGCCGACAACCCCAGCCCGAGCTTCGCCGCCCGGTCCACCGCCGTGGCGAACAGGTCGATGGCCTGCGCCCGTGTCAGGTCGAACGGCTCGGTGTCACCACCGCGGTGCACCCACTCCAGCCGCTCGGACTGCACCACCAGCTCACAGCCGCTGCGCAACCACAGCGACGCGCCGCCGAACGCCAACCGGTCCGCCATGATCGCGTACGCGGCCAACACCGCCCGGGCTGCCACCGCCGCCTGCTCCTCCACCGCACCGAACCCGATCCGGTCCAACCCCGCCAGCGACAACGTCGCGATCCGCTCCGCGCCGCTGATCGTCACCCCGCCGTGCTGCTCGTTCGGCGCGATGTTGCCGTGCCCGATCTCGCTGAGCTTCGACCCCTGCTTCTTCTCCCCCGACGCGGTGAACTCCCAGTCCCCGTCGCCGGTCTTCTTCACCGCCCCCTGCAGATTCATCGGATCCATCCGGCCGGCGTTACGGGCGCCCACCACCGGATCCCAGCCCACTACCTCGCTGGCGTACACCCGCGGGAACTTCTGCTGACGGCCCTTGCGGTGGCTGTTCCACGCCCCGAACACCAGCGATCCCGGATCGTTGGTGTACAACGCCCGCGCGTCATCCAACGTGGACGCGAGCATCGATCTGCCTAGCTGCGACTTGTCGAACGGCGTGCCGTCCAGCAGGCTGTCCCGCAGATACGCGTCCGCGTACCGGTGCGGGAACTCCAACGATGTCAACGTCTCCGTACCCTCGCCGGGAACCTCCAGCTCCAGCAGCGGCACCGGCGCCTTGCCCCGCCGGCTCACCGCCAGCAACGCCTCCTCGGCACGGTTGGCCTGTGACGGAACCGAATCCAGCAACGCCGCCCACCGCTTCACCCCGTTCACCGAACGGACCTCGATCACGTACGGCACAGTCCGCGTCCGGGCCGTCTGGCTCAGCCCTTCCGCCGTCACAGCATCCTCAGCCCTGCCCGGCTCCCGCGCTGCCCTCCTAGCCGAATCCGGAACGGGATAGGTAGGCGGGAACACCTTCGCCCCCTCACCCCCGGCAGGCTGATAAATCGTCCTGACACGCAGGACCGCCCGCGGCCCCTCCAACCCCACCGCGGAGATCAACTGCTCATAGAACGCGTCAACGTCAGCCACGAAAACTCCTCATCTCGATTCGGCGGCGTTCACTATCACCGACCCCACCGACACTTCCGGCAGCCATCGAAGCCGAAGAACCAAGATCCCTTCACGGGCTACAGATCGACACTCACAGATCGATCCTGCTCAACGGCAGCCGCATCAACGCCAGGGTCTCCAAGAAAGGCGGAATGAGTGGTCCACCCGGTCACGCACTCCCACCCATACGGACTAACACGACGGTGTGATCCACAGTGGCCAGTGCCCCGCAACGACGCAGCGCCCAAATCCGGCACCGAAGCACCGGCGAGAGACCGATCCGGAGCGCAACGCCGACACCGCGATCATCTCGAAGGCTCCAGCGCAGCGCAGAAGGCAGCCGAGGACGACACCCTGGAACCGGCCGCGGGTAGTCTCAAACACGTGCTCGCCCGACCGAAATTCACCCGACGCTGATGCGAGCGCTCCGGTACGCCCCTGAAGAAGGGGGCAGCGCTCGCATACAGGTCACCGGCCCTGCCGACGGCTATCCCATCGACACCCATGCGCCCACATGCCGGTCTGGGTGACACCGCTCGCAGAAGCTCGCAAAACCACAGCTCAAAAGGCATGATTTTCGCGAGCCTCTTCCCGGCCGTCCCGGCCGGGCTCCATAGCGGCATGGGTTGGCGGTCCCGTCCGGTGCTGGCGTGCTGGTGGTCTTCCCGGCCGTCCCGGCCGGGCTCCATAGCGGCAAGCAGCGGTCCTACGAGACCCGTGAGGGCGAGAACTCTTCCCGGCCGTCCCGGCCGGGCTCCATAGCGGCTCGGCGCGGGCGTCACGTCGATGCAGGTCGAGGATCAGCTCTTCCCGGCCGTCCCGGCCGGGCTCCATAGCGGCGCGGCGTGGACGGCCCTGTCCGCGGTGCTGCTGGGGCTCTTCCCGGCCGTCCCGGCCGGGCTCCATAGCGGCCGGGCGGCCACCCGACTGCCACCACGCGGCGGCCTCTCTTCCCGGCCGTCCCGGCCGGGCTCCATAGCGGCGGCAACGCTGCCGAGCTGCTGCGGATCGAGATCGCCACTCTTCCCGGCCGTCCCGGCCGGGCTCCATAGCGGCCGTCCCTGCTCGGCACGTTGGCGCGCCGCGCGGGAACTCTTCCCGGCCGTCCCGGCCGGGCTCCATAGCGGCTACTCCTGGTAAGGCGAGATCAGCTCTTTGGTCTGCCTCTTCCCGGCCGTCCCGGCCGGGCTCCATAGCGGCGGGTCCCGGGTGCGTCGCCCCGGCGACACCCCGGGACCGCTCTTCCCGGCCGTCCCGGCCGGGCTCCATAGCGGCCAGCGGGACGCCCTCGACCTGGTGCTCAACGGCAGACTCTTCCCGGCCGTCCCGGCCGGGCTCCATAGCGGCGTGGACGGCCAGTCGGCCGAGAACGCCACCAAGCTCGACTCTTCCCGGCCGTCCCGGCCGGGCTCCATAGCGGCCGGCCTGTGCGCCGACACCGGTCGGCGGGATCGCGGAGCTCTTCCCGGCCGTCCCGGCCGGGCTCCTTAGCGGCCGTCAAGGCCAACTCAGAGCTAACTTGTGCCAAGGCTCTTCCCGGCCGTCCCGGCCGGACTCCATAGCGGCCCGACGGTGCGGGACAAGGAGCTGCAGGCGGCGAACCTCTTCCCGGCCGTCCCGGCCGGGCTCCATAGCGGCGAGCGGGAGATCTACCGCGACGGGCCGGGCTACACCGCCTCTTCCCGGCCGTCCCGGCCGGGCTCCATAGCGGCGTCAAGGCGGCCGTCGTCGAGATGTCCTACGCGGTGCGCGGCTCTTCCCGGCCGTCCCGGCCGGGCTCCATAGCGGCGAGATCAGTTGCGCCGTCACCGTGCTGCCCGAGTAGCTCTTCCCGGCCGTCCCGGCCGGGCTCCATAGCGGCTTGACGTTGATGTCCCGGCACTGCGAGGTGGTCTTCCTCTTCCCGGCCTTCCAGGCCGGGCTCCACAGCGGGCCTCCAAGAACGCCTCGGGTCGTGGCGCTTCTACCGATTTCGGCAGGGTGGGGCCTTGGTCGGCGAGCTTGCCGATGGTGGTGCGGGCGAAGATGGTGCCCGCGGCCGGGTTGCCGCCTGCGAAGATGGCGACGGCCGGGCACCGTTTCCCCCGATGCGGTCCGTGCCCTCGGCCGCCTTCTCGTACGAGCCGACAAGCTTGGTAAGCGTGAGCTGCTGGGAGCTGACCGCCGCGCTGCGCCGGGACCGCTCAAATTCCGCACCGGCACGGCCGTGTCCTGAAAGCCCGCCATCGTCAGTCCACCGGCCATCCGGGCCGACCGTGAATCTCATGACATCCCTCCACCTGAGGTCTGTCAGTCGACGAGAGCAGCCCGCAGGAGGTACAGCAGGACAACGCCTACGGCGATGACCACGCCGCCGACCTTCAAAGCCCGCGCGGAAAGAACGGGATCGCTGCTCACCATCCCGCGGACCACGATCACAAACCCGACCACGTTGATCGGCCCGGCAACCAGGACCGGCACCAGCGAATGCGGCGGCGCCGACGACTGGGCGGCGAGCAACGCCATCATGAACGTCGGCGCGAACGCGACAAACAGCAGGCCCAGGCCCAGATACCAACGCAACTGCCGAGTCGCATCGATCATCCGGCCCCACCCACTCCATGTCTCCGAGACATCCAAGTGCAACGACATCAGTCGATGCATGTGACTACCCGGTCCGGCCTCCGCCCGCCGCAAGATGCGCGAAGACTTCGGCATGCGGGGCAAGCACCATGACCTGGGCCACCTTGTCACGCGCATCTGCCGCAGTGAACCCGCGAGGAGTCGCGGATCCGGCGCGGGCAGAATGCGACGGTCAGCGCCGATGTCTGGACATCTTCGCCCAGTTTGATAGCTCGGGCGGCACAGTGTCGAGCAGCCGTTGCACCATGCGGCGGGCGTCGGCTTCGTGGTCGAAGTAGTGAGTGACCTCTTCGCCGTCGGCGCCGCCACGGCGGCCCCGGACCTGCCAGCCGGTGTCGGTGCGCAGGAGGTAGACGTCCCGTCGGCGGGGCCCGTACCGGCGGTTGAACCAGTGCTCGACCCGCGCAACCATGCCGGAGATTAGAACATGAGTACGAATCTTGTGATTGGCGGTCCACCCCAGATGATCACATGCTGGAGAACCGGCGTCCGCGGCAGAAATGGTGCATCCGCCGGAGGCCCGGCCGTTGCTCGCAAGCGGCCTGCACTCGACCGCCACACGCCGCAGAATTCGCTTGTTCGGGTCGGCGCATGCCGGTGATCACCTCGTCGGTGACGGCCTGCGCGGCGGGGCCGGCCTGACGCAGCAGTTGTTGCCCGTCGGCAACAAGTTCGTCTGGGGCCGGTCGGGGCGTAGGCGCACGCTGACGGTGACCACGGCGTTGCCGTCCAGCCGGGTGTTCACCACGGTGTCGGTGGCCGGGTAGGCGGCCAGGAACGACGGTGGTTGTATCGGTGACGGTGACGCCGGACGAGGTGTCCTGCGCGTCGCGGACGGTGTCGGCGTGTTTGAGCCGGTAGAGGTTGCGGGCGTTTGCCGGCGCCGGTGCCGGTGGGCGGGAAGCTGTGGGGGTAGACCGCGGTGGTGACCTGCACGGTCGGGGCGGCCTGCTTCTAGTCCATGTCGGCGTACTTCTGTGTCTACACAGTCAGGTACGGCTGGGCGTACATAATTCCAAACGCAGCACTCAGCGAATTG
>NZ_BMMX01000071.1 GCF_014646155.1 Mangrovihabitans endophyticus | reverse complement strand
GTGACGCCGGGCGGCGGCGCGGCGGCGCGGCGGCGCGGCGGCGGGGCGGGGTGGGCGGGGGCATGATCGGGGGCGTGGTGGACCTGGACGATGACGCGCTGCTCGACTGGCGGAGCAAGGGATTCTGGATACCGCACGGGTCGGTGAGCGCCGCCGAACTGGCCCGCCGCCGCCCGCGGATCTTCGACGGCGACTTCACCTGGCCGTTGATGGTGCTGCGCCGGTCCGCGGCGCACGGCAACATTGCCACCATGGCGGCGTACTGCCGTCGGCACGGGCTGGATTTTGCCCCGCACGCCAAGACCACGATGGCTCCCGGCCTGCTGCGGGCGCAGCTCGGCGCGGGCGCCTGGGGACTGACCGTGGCCACGCCGAATCAAGCGCTCGTGTTGCGCCGGCTCGGCGTGCCGCGGGTTCTGCTCGCGAACGAGGTGCTCGACCCCGTGACGCTGCGCTGGCTGGCCGAGCAGGCCGCCGCCGGCTGGGAGGTGTACCTGCAGGTGGACTCCCCGGCGGGCGTCGAGCAAGCGCGCAGAGCCGCAGCGGGCGTCGAGCAAGCACACGGATGGCGCGACGGGGACGGAACCGGCCACGCCGCCCCCGGGCGGCTTCGGATTCTTGCCGAGCTGGGTGCGCCCGGCGGGCGTACCGGCGTCCGTACGCTTGACGAACTGGACATGATCGCGCGGGCCGTCGCCGATGCCGGGTCCGTGGAGCTGGCCGGAGTGACCGCGTACGAGGGAATGCTGCCCGGCCGGGACGCGGTGGACGGCTTCCTGGACCGGATGGTCGACGGGGTGTCTCGGCTGGCGGGCGCCGGGCTGTTGCCGGACCGCCCGCTGGTGTCGGCCGGAGGGAGCGCCTGGTTCGACCGGGTGGTGGACCGATTCGCGGCGCTGCCCGCCGGCGTTCGGGTGGTGCTGCGCAGCGGCGCGTCGGTCAGCCACGACGACGGGCTGTACCGGCGGACCGGGGCGTTCCGGCGGATCCCGTCGGAAGGCCCGCTGACCGCCGCCCTGGAGTTGTGGGCACAGGTGCTGTCCGCTCCGGAGCCGGGACTGGCGCTGGCCGGCCTGGGCAAACGGGACGCGCCTCAGGACGAGGGGCTGCCGGTGGCGCTGGAGATCCGTCGCCCGGACGGCACCCTCGCGCCCGCCGACGGCGTCACGGTGACCCGGATGAACGATCATCACGTCTATCTGACGGTCGATGACGGGGTGGCGCTGGCTCCGGGTGATCTGGTGCGGTTCGGGATCTCCCATCCGTGCACGGCGTTCGACAGGTGGCGGCACATCCCGGTGGTGGACGACGGGCACCACGTGGTGGACGTGCTGCACACCTACTTCTGAGGACGGCGGATTCCCGCGCCGATGACGAGGTGTGCGGCGGATCGATGCGTCATGGGCGGACGGTGCGGCGGAATGGGCGCTGAATGCCGGTCTGGCTGGAGGAACTGCAGCCTGGTCACGGATCGTGAACGTGCCAATCTGCTCGTCCGCGATCTCGGGAGAATCCATGCGCAAGTGGTGGCCCCTGGTGACCATCTGTCTGGGCACCTTCATGCTGCTGATCGACGTGACCATCGTGAACGTGGCACTGCCACCGATGGCCGTCGACCTGCACACCTCGTTCAGCTCGTTGCAGTGGGTGGTGGACGGGTACGCGCTGTCGCTGGCGGTCCTGCTGCTGGGCGCCGGAGCGCTCGGCGACCTGCTCGGCCACCGCCGGCTGTACGCCGCAGGCCTGACCCTGTTCGCGCTGGCCTCCTTGACCTGCGGCATGGCCGGGGACGACGCCGTGCTGATCATCGCCAGGGTGGTGCAGGGCATCGGCGCCGCGGCCATGTTCACCACGACGTTCGCGCTGATCAACGGCTCCTACCGGGGACGGGAGCGGGGCGTCGCGTACGGCGTGTGGGGTGGCGTGTCGGGTGCCGCCTCGGCCGTCGGGCCGATCCTCGGCGGCCTGCTCACCGACGGCTTCAACTGGCGCTGGATCTTCCTGGTCAACCTGCCGGTGAGCGTGGCGGCGTTGCTGCTGTGCCGGCTGGTGCTGCCGCACGACGGGCCGCGCCGCACGGGCCGGTTCGACCTGCCCGGCACGGTGAGCTTCACGACCGCCGCGGCGGCGCTCACGGTGGCGGTGATCCGCGCCGACGAAGCCGGATGGACGTCGCCGCAGACGTGTGGCCTGCTGGCCGTCAGCCTGGCGGCGTTCGGTGTGTTCGTGCTCGTCGAGCGGCGCAGCCCGAATGCCATGCTGGATCTGGCGCTGCTGCGCCGGCGATCGTTCACCGGCGTCATGGTCGCCGCGCTCCTGGTCAACTTCGCGGCGTTCGCCGCCTTCACGTACACCTCGATCTGGTTGCAGTCGGTGGTCGGCCTGAGCCCGCTGCGGGCCGGCCTCACCGGCCTGCCGATGTCGGTGATGTCGGTGCTGGTCTCCACGGTGGCCGGTGCCCGGCTGCACGGGCGGTCGCCACGCTGGATCGTCGGATCCGGCATGCTGCTCATCGGCCTGGGCAGCCTGGTGTGCGCGGTGCTGGTGGACCCCGCGTCGAGCTGGCCGGCGCTGGTGCCCGGCTATGCGCTGATCGGCGCCGGGGTGGGCCTGGTGATGCCGTCGTTGTCATCCTCGGCGATGGCCGCGGTGCCCGCGCATCGCGGCGGCATGGCGGCGGGCGCCGTCACCACCGCCCGCCAGCTCGGCTTCGCCGTCGGCGTGGCGGTGCTCGGCACGGTGTTCGCGTCGCGTGCGGAGACCTATCTGGGCGGGCACGGCGCGCCGCAGCCCGCGGCGACCGCGCACGGGCTGGCCGCCGGGCAGGCCGCGCGGATTCTGGCGAGCGCGCCGGACGGCGTACGTGCCACGGTCGAGGCTGCCTTGCGCGGCGCCGCGGCGGCCGGCATCGACGGTGGCTTCCTCGTTGCCGGGCTGGCCGGCCTGCTCGGCGCGGCGGCGGTGATCTGGCTGGTGCGCCCGGCGGCCGCGCCGGCGGCCGACCGGGAGCCGGCGTCGCGGGTGCCCGCGGCCTGAGCCCGCCCGAGGCACCCGGCTCCGGTCACATCGCCGGGTCCTTGAGCAGGCCGTTCTCCACCAGGAAGCGAGCCTGCTTCACCCGGGTCAGCACCGGGACCGTCTCCAGGGTGCGCACCTCGTCGATCCCGGCCACGTCGGTGGTCAGATAGCGGTACAGCGACGGCGCGTCCCGGCACAGCGCCGCGGCCATGATGTTCCCGCTGCCCGTCACCGCCGCCGCCCACACGATGGTGCGGTGGTCGGCCAGTCGGGCGCCCACCGACGCCAGGTGTGCCGGCGCCACCGTGAACCACAGATAGGCCATGGTGCGGAACCCCATCGAGGCGACCGCGGTGTCCACGTCGAACCAGAGCGCGCCGCCGGCGGTGAGCGCCTCGACGCGGCCGGCCACCTGCCGCTGGCTCCACCCGGTGGCCGCGGCCAGGGCGGCGAAACTGGCTCGCCCGTCCCGGGCCAACGCCTCCAGCAGCGGCGCGTCGGACGGCTCCACCCGTACGCTGCGGTCCGGGTCCGCCTGCGGCGAGGCGGCGGCCAGCTCCGCGCGCTGGGCCGCGGACAACTCGTCGCCCACCGCGACCCAGTCGGCCTCACCCCGCCCGACGAACCGGTGCAGCACCTGATGGGCGCTGAGGCTGAGCACGTGGGAGGCGCGCGGCAACTGATGCAGCAGACCTTCCCCGCCGTCACCGGTGTCGCGCACGGCGACCCGGCAGGTCAGCTCGGCGCCGCCGGCGGTGATGGCCACCCACGCGGTGTCGTCCCGGCGGGCCAGCGCCCGCGCGGTGGCGGCGGCGGTGCCCGGCCGGCAGCCGATGCGCAGCACCCAGCTAGTGGTGTCCGGCAGGCGGTCCGGGTCGAGCCGGCCCAGCACGCGGAGCACGCCGCGGGTGCGCATGCGTTGGTATCGCCGGGCGACGGTCTGTTCGGACACCCCCAGCACCGCACCCATCCGGGCGAACGGGGCCCGCGGCGCCAACTGCAGCGCATGCAAAATGCGTCGGTCCCACTCGTCGAAAGTGATATTTTCGCTGCTCGCCCGGGTGGTCATGGGGCGGACTCTAGTGCGGGGCCGCCCGGCTCGGGCGGCTGACCGGCCCGGGCCGAGCGGGTCGCCGGCGGGGCCTGACAGAATGGCCGTTGCGGTCCGTGACATCTGTGAGGAGACGTGCGAAGTGATCCGTACCCATGACGCCGGCAGCCTGCGCGCGGGCGACGCCGGCACCACGGTGACCCTCGCCGGCTGGGTGGCCCGCCGGCGTGACCATGGCGGTGTCATCTTCGTCGATCTCCGCGACGGCTCGGGCGTGGTGCAGGTGGTGCTCCGCGAGGAGGACGCGCACGCCTTGCGCAACGAGTTCTGCGTGAAGGTGGTGGGTGAGGTCACCCGCCGCCCGGACGGCAACGAGAACCCCGAGCTGCCCACCGGCGAGGTGGAGGTGACGGCGGACGAACTGACCGTGCTGTCCGAGGCGGCGCCGCTGCCGCTGCCGGTGGACGACGCGATCACCGCCTCGGATGACCTGCGCCTCAAATACCGCTACCTCGACCTGCGCCGCAGCGGACCGGCAGGCGCGCTGAAGCTGCGCAGCCGGGCCAACCAGATCGCGCGGGAGGTGCTGCACGCCCGCGACTTCCACGAGATCGAAACGCCGACGCTGACCCGCTCCACGCCGGAGGGCGCTCGCGACTTCCTGGTCCCGGTGCGGCTGCAACCCGGCACGTGGTACGCCCTGCCGCAGTCCCCGCAGCTATTCAAGCAGTTGCTCATGGTGGCCGGCATGGAGCGCTATTACCAGATCGCCCGTTGCTACCGCGACGAGGATTTCCGTGCCGACCGGCAGCCCGAGTTCACCCAGCTCGACATCGAGATGTCCTTCGTCACCCAGGAGGACGTGATCGAGCTGGGTGAGGAACTGGTCGCCCGGCTGTGGGCGGAGCTGGCGGACTACACCGTGCCGCGGCCGATCCCGCAGATAACCTGGACCGACGCGATGAACCGGTACGGCTCCGACAAGCCCGACCTGCGGTACGGGGTGGAGCTGACCGAGCTGACGGAATACCTGCGCGGCACCACATTCCGGGTGTTCGCCGGCGCGATCGACGCCGGTGGCTATGTGGGCGCCGTGGTGATGCCGGGCGGTGCGTCGCAGACCCGCAAGGAACTGGACGGCTGGCAGGACTGGGCGAAGGCGCGCGGCGCCCGTGGCTTGGCGTACGTGGTGCTGGACGCGGAGACCGGCGAGCCGCGCGGCCCGGTCGCCAAGAACCTCTCGGCGGAGCATCTCGGCGGACTGGGTGACGCGGTCGGCGCCAAGCCGGGCGACGCGATCTTCTTCGCCGCGGCCACGGACCGGCGCGAGGCGCAGGAGCTGCTGGGCGCCGCCCGGATCGAGATCGCCAAGCGGTCGGGCCTGATCGACGAGTCCGCCTGGGCGTTCTGCTGGGTGGTCGACGCGCCGATGTTCGAGCGCACCGACGAGGGCGGCTGGAGCGCCGTGCATCATCCGTTCACCAGCCCCAACGCCGAATGGATGGACAACTTCGAGGAGGCGCCGGACCGGGCGCTGGCGTACGCGTACGACATCGTCGTCAACGGCAACGAGGTCGGCGGCGGCAGCGTTCGTATCCACCGCGGTGACGTGCAGAGCCGGGTCTTCGATCTGCTCGGCATCGGCGCGGACGAGGCGCAGGACAAGTTCGGCTTCCTGCTGGAGGCGTTCCGTTACGGCGCTCCGCCGCACGCCGGCATCGCGATCGGGTGGGACCGGTTGTGCATGCTGCTGTCCGGCAGCGACTCGATCCGCGAGGTCATCGCCTTCCCCAAGTCCCGCGGCGGGCTCGACCCGCTGACCGGCGCGCCCACCCCGATCACCGCGCAGCAGCGGCAGGAGGCGGGCATCGATGCCAAGCCGAAGCCGGCGGCCGGCGTGCCGGGCACCGACGGCGTCGCGGCGCCGGTGGAGTCGTCGAGCTGAGACTCGCCGCCGGCCGGCGAGCGGGGGTGACCTGACCGACACGCCGTGTCGGGTTGAGGTAACTCCCTGGTGTGCTCGGGGTGAGCGCCTACCATACCTAAAGTGACCTGCGGGCCGTGATCCGGTCGCAGGTCACTGGGGGAAGGCGTTTCACCACCGGCCGGCAAGGGGGAGTCCGTTGGTGGCCGAGCACGTCGCGCTCGCGCCGCGGTGCGCCGCGGCGCAGTCCACGACGCACGAAGTGGTCGTTGCGCCGGTGACGATCACGCCCACGAAGCCCCTCACGCCCACCCACGTCAAGGGTCTGTTGTGGACAGATCTGCTGGTCCGGGCGACCTCGGACATCATGCCGACGCGTCTGATGTGGAACTCGCGCACCGCGCATCTGACCACGCAGACCACGGCGTTCTGGGCGCACCTGGACCGGGTTGCGCCGGGCGCCGACTGGTCCGCCGAGTCCGAGGCCGCGATCGGCGAGCGCTACGTCGACTTCCACGCGCACGGCACCCGGCCCGATCCGGATGAGCTGGCCGCGTACTTCACCCGGGTGGAAGCCGGATGGATCCACCCGGCCGGCCGGCGGATGCTCGACCTGTGGCGCGACCAGATGGCCCGGCTCGGCATCGCCGACCCGGGCCTGACCGCCGACCGCCCGCTGCCCTGGGACACCGGCCAGGTGCTCGCCGCACTCGACCGGCGCGGTCTGCTGATCGACCATCGCCGGTTCGGCGGACCGGCCTATCTGGACGGCGTGCGGTACGGCATGCCGATCCGCCGCCTGGTGTCGGCCGACGGCACGGCGAACTATCTGATGCCGATTCTGCGGGACCTGCTCCCGATGGTCCGGCCGGACCGGCTGTTCCTGCTGGTGTGCGACGCCGGGATCCTCGCCGACTACCTTCTGGTGGACCGGGTGCTCGCCGAATTCGGCGCGGCGACCCGGCTTGTCGCGCTGGGCCGGGTGCCGGTCGACGGTCAGGTGCGCTCCAGCAAGCACGGCGGATGGTCCGGTGTCACGCTCGGGGACCTCGCGGCCACCTCGGGCTCGGCCGGGGTGCGGGCGTACCGCCTCGGGATGCGTCTTTATTTCGTCGGCATGCTCGGCCGGCGCTCCCCGCAATCGTTTCGGCCCGACCTGGTGCGCCGGGCGGTGGGCCGCGCCGCGCGCATGCTGGGCGGCGCGGCCGGTGACGATCCGGGCCACGTCGCGCGGCTGCGGGCGCTGGCCCGGCACGGCTACGTGGACCCGTACCGGCTCACCTCCGGCCTGCTCGGCCGCAGTCCCGCGCCGCTGTCGTCGCAGATGCGGGACATCCTCACATGAGCCGGCCCGATGCGGACGCCGCGCTGGTCGCCGCCGCCACCGCCCGCTTGGCATCGGCGAGCGGGACCGGGCCGGCCGCGGCGGTGGCCGAGACCGTGGTGGTGGTGGCCGATGTGGTGCCGCCCGCCTTCGCGCTCGGTGCCGTGGAGTTCACCCTCGGCCTGCCGGAGGATCTGGGTCGCGCCTGGCACCGATCCTTCACCCGCACGCTCTTCCTGGCCGGGCAGCCGGGCACGGTGGTGTCCCGGCACCCGGCCCGGCACGTCGCCGCCGACGCGAGCATGTCCTGGCACGGCCCGGCGCAGGGGGACGGGCTGCGCGACCTGTCCCGGCTGCTGCGCGCGTTCCGCGGTCCGCGCCCGGCGGCGTCGGTGACGCGCGACCTCAGCGTGCTGGTGCCCGGCGGTCCGGCGGGACATGTGGTGGAAGCCCGGATGGCCACCGCCGGCGTCGGCGTCGGCGACTACCTCGTGCACCTGCATCACCTGCTCGGCGAGGCGACGCTGCGCGGGCTGATCCGGCGCGGCGACACCGTGCGGATCGGCCACGCGCCGCACCTCGACGACCCGGACAGCCGCGCGGCCCTGGAACCCGGCCGCGCCGACGTCGTCCAGACCCGGATCACTCACGATCACGCCGATCCCGGCCGGCTGCGCCTCTACGGGGTGCTGGTCTCGGAGCGGAGGAGGAGCTGACTCATGCAAGCCGACCGTGTCATAGCCGAGCACCGCCGTCATGTGGACAGCCTGGAACGGCCGGAGGAGGTGCAGCGTGAGGTGCTGGCCGAAATCCTGAAGGAGAACGGGCACACCGAGTACGGCCGCGCGCACGACATGCCGGCCGTGGCGACCGTCGACGACTATCGCCGGTCCGTCCCGATCCGCACCCACCAGGAGCTGATGCCGTGGATCGACCGGGTGATCGGCGGTGAGTCCGATGTGCTCACCGCCGAGGAACCGCAGGTCTACTTCTCCTCCAGCGGCAGCACCGGGCGGGAGAAGCAGATTCCGGTCACCCGCGCGTACATGCAGCGGGTCTTCCTGCCCTTCTATCACGCCAGCTTCGCGGTGCTGATGCGCGAGCTGCCGGAGGCGCTGGGCGTGCCCGGATCGGTGCTGAACCTGTGGCAGGACCCGACGGCGCCGATCGCGCGCACCCGGGGTGGCCAGCCGCACATCGGCCCGAGCCAGGTCGACTACCGCAAGTTCGGCGAGGAGAGCGCGGTCGGTCCGGGCAACGACGCGGCGTGGAGCCGGATCCCGGAGGCGCTGGCCGGGCACGACCCGTGGGAACGGTCGTACTACAAGTTGCGGCTCGCCGCCGAGCAGGACATCCGGCTGCTGATCGGGATCAACCCGGCGATGGTCGCGGGTCTGCCGTTCCAACTGCGCGAACACTGGACGCGCCTGGTGGACGAGATGCGCGCCGGTACGGTGGGCGGGCTCGCGCACGGTACGCCGAATCCGCGCCGCGCCGACGAACTGGCCGCAGCGGCGGACCGCTTCGGCGCCGTACACCCCTACCTGCTCTGGCCGCGGATGGCCGGGATCGTGGCGTGGAACAGCGCGCTCGCCTCGCTGTACCTTCCGCGCGTACGGGAGACGTTCGGTCCCGGCGTGCGCCTGTTCGCCGCGCCCATCGCCTCGTGCGAAGGTCCCGCCGCGGTGCCGGTCGACCTGCATCCCAGCGGCGCGCCGCTGTACGTGCGCGGCTGCTTCTACGAGTTCGCGCCGGCCGAACGCCCGCTGACGGCGGACACCGAGACACTGCTGGCACACGAACTCGACGAGGGACGCGACTACCACCTGATCCTGAGTCACCTCGGCGGCATGTACCGGTGCGCGGTCACCGACGTGGTCCGGGTGGTCGGTCATGTGGCGCGCACGCCACGGGTCGAGTACGCCGGGCGGGCGATCAGCCGCGACGGGCTGACCGAGGCGGTGGCGGTTCGGGCGCTGCGCGCCGCGGCCGCGGACACCGGCGCGGAACTGCGTAACGCCACGTACCGGCCGGGCGCCGACGGTTTCCAGGTGGCGGTGACGGGCCTGATCCCGGACGGCTTCCCGGCCGCGCTGCGTGCCCGGCTGGGCCGCCCGGTCGAGGTTCTCCGCGCGCATCCGGACGCGTTCCTGCGGGAATGGGCGCGCACGGTGCGATCCGGCCAGCGCCCGCCCCGGGTGAAGGACCGGGTGTTCCTGCCCAGCGACGAGGCGTGGGCGCGGATCGTTGGTGAGACGCGATGACCGACGTTATTCCGGGCCGCGGCCAATACACCGAGGAGGCCCGCCGCAACCGCCTGGACTGGCTGCGGGACCGCACCGGCACGTCGTTGGCGCGGGCCGGCTCGACCGGGCTGGACGCCGCTGCGCTCAGCGGCAACCTGGAGAATTTCGTCGGCTCGGTGGAGGTCCCGGTCGGGCTGGCGGGCCCGCTGCTGTTCACCGGGGACGCCGCACGCGGGGCGGTGGTGGCGCCGCTGGCCACCACTGAGGGCGCGCTGGTGGCGTCCGCGGCGCGCGGGGCGCGGGCGCTGACCCTGGCCGGTGGCGTGACCACCCAGGTCCTCGCCCAGCGGATGAGCCGCGCGCCGGTGTTCGAGTTCGCCGACGTGGCCGGCGCGGTCCGCTTCACCGCCTGGCTGCGGTCGCGGCGCGCGGACCTGGAGAAGCAGGTCGCGTTCGTGTCCCGGCACGCGCGGCTGGTGGACGTCGACCCGTACCAGATCGGGCGGTACCTGCACGTGCGGCTGGTCTTCGAGACGGCGGACGCGGCCGGGCAGAACATGACCACCGCGGCGAGCTGGCAGATCTGCCGGTGGGTGCAGGACACCCTGGCCGCCGACGATCGGCTGCGCCCGGTGCGCTCGCTGCTGGAGGGGAACCTCAGCAGCGACAAGAAGGTCAGCGTGGCGTCCCTGCTGGCCGGCCGCGGCACCCGGGTCACCGCGGAGTGCGTGCTGCCTCGTGAGGTGATCGCCACCGTGCTCAAGGCCACGCCCGAGGCGATCGTGCGGGGACACCAGACGGCGGTGCTGGGCGCCCAGCAGGCGGGCATGGTGGGCTCCGGCATCAACGCGGCGAACATGGTGGCCGCGCTGTTCGTGGCCACCGGACAGGACATCGCCTGCGTGCACGAGTCCGGGGTGTCGATCCTGTCGCTGGAGCTGTCCGGCGACGACCTGGTGGCGACCATCCTGCTGCCCAGCCTGATCACCGGCACGGTCGGTGGCGGCACCGGGCTGCCCCGGCAGCGGGAATGGCTCGACGTGCTGGGATGCGCCGGGCCGGGCGGCGGGGCGCGGTTCGCGGAGATCATCGCGGGTTTCGCGCTGGCGCTGGACGTCTCCACCGCGGCGGCGCTGGTGAGCGGCCAGTTCGCCGAGGCACACCAGCGGCTGGGCCGCTCGCGTCCGGTGCGGTGGTTGCAGACCGCCGACCTGAACGCGGCCTACCTGGGCCTGACCGCGGACCACGTGACGGTGGGCGCGCCGCTGCACGGCGACGGGATCGCCAGCGAACTCGGCGCCCTCGGCGAGCGCCGCAAACTGACCGGGCTCTTCCCGCTCACCGCCGACGGCCGGGACCTGGTCGCGAAGGTCAAGCCGCGCGGCGAGGAACTGGTGGCCGGCATGGCCATGATCGCGTCGCTGTGCGGACCGCAGGTGGCGGGGGCGTGGAGCCGATGGGGCGCGCTGACCGAGTTCGCCGACTCGCACCGGCGCGAACTGGCCGCGTACCGGTGCGCCGACCCGGCGCTGCGGGACCTCCAGCCGGTCTGCCACTCGGTCGTCGAGGACGACGAACGCGAGGGGTACGCGGTGGTGCTGGAGCGGGTCGCCGGGGTGGCGCCGGGGCACGATCGGGTGGACGACGTGGTGTGTGCCGTCGCCCGGATGCACCGGGCCTGGCGCGGACGCGAGCCCGAGGCGTGGATGCACCGCCCGGACCCGGCCAAGAGCCGGGAACTGTGGGAGTCGCTGGCTCGGTACGCCGCGTCCGAACTCCCGGAGCTGCTCGACGCGCGACGACTGGCGGTGGTGCTGAACATCGCCGCGGAGTGCGAGTTCTGGGCGCAGGAGGCGGCGGCGCTGCCGCACACGCTGGTGCACAACGACTGCAATCCGCGCAACCTCATGGTGGCGGGCGCCCGCGTGGTGGCCTTCGACTGGGAACTGGCCGCCTGGGATCTGCCGCAACGGGACCTGGCCGAGCTGCTGGCCTTCACGCTCCCGCCCGGATGCACGGCGGCCGATGTGGACAGACGCCTGGAGCTGCACCGGTCGGTGGTGGCGCCGTCGGCTGAGGCCCGCACGTGGCGACGCGGCTACCAACTGGCGTTGCGGTCGCTGATCCTGACCCGGCTGATGCTCTACGCCGCCGCGCACGTCCACCGCGAGCTGGCCTTCCTGCCGGACGTGCTGGCGACCGCCTTCCGGCTGTGGGAGATCGAGTCCACCCGGGACGGTGAGTGAGGTGCGGGTCGCGCTGATCGGCGTGGACGGCAGCGGCAAGACCACGGTGGCCCGCGGGGTGCCCGGCGTGGCGGTGGTGCACGCCATCCGGCCGCACGAGGACCCCGCGAGCCCGTACGCCGACGTGTCCCGGCACCTGGCGGCGGCGTCCGCGGTCGCCGACGAGGTGGGCCGGGCCCAGCTCAAGGTGGCGGTGCTCTATCTCCAGCTCGGCCTGTACGGCCCGGCCGAGCGGGCCAGCGCCGGCCGGGATGTGCTGGCCGACCGGCATCCGCTCATCGACCCGTTGGTCTATCTGCCGCTGTACGCGCGGCTCGGCGTCGACCCCGGCGAGCGCGGCGACACGCGCCGATGGTGGGCCGCGATGGAACCGGCGACGGCCGCTGCGGTGCGCGAGACGTTGGCCGGCACCGACCCGTGGGAGCTGGGCGGCGACCTGATCCGGCTGGCCGCCAAGCCGCCCGGCGAGCTGCTGGCGGAGCTGGTCCGGCTGTTCGACGTCGGGCTGCCCGACGCGGTGGTGCTGCTGGACCTGCCGGTGGAGCAGGCGCTGGCCCGCACCCGGGGACGCACCCGCGGCAACGAGCTGCACGAGACGACCGCCGTGCTCGGCGCGGCCCGGACCCGGTACGCCGAGGTGCTGGACTGGCTCGCGGGCGCGCATCCCGGTGTGGCGCAGCACCGGGTGGACTGCGCCGACCGGCCGGTGCGCGACGTGATCGGCGAAGTTGCGGGTCTGATGGGACACTGAGCGGGTGGAGCCGATCATCGTGCGTCGCGAGGCCCAGGCGTACGTGGGCCGCCGCGAAACCATCACCATGACCGAGTTCGCGCGCGTCGCGGATCATCTGCCGACCATGTTCGACGGGCTCGCCGAGCGCGGGGTGCAGTCCTGCGGCCCGCCGTTCCTGCGCTACCGGCTGATCGACATGTCGGCGACGCTCGTGGTCGAGGCGGGGATCCCGGTGACCGGCGAGGTGGAGGTGGACGAACCGACCTTCGCCGACGTGCTGCCGGCCGGGAACTATGTGACGGTGACCCACATCGGGCACCCCGACGAGCTGGTGGGTGTCACCGCCCGGCTGCTCGACTGGGCGCAGGAGCACGACCTGACGTGGGACATGTCGCCCACCCTGGAAGGCGAGATGTGGGGATGCCGGCTGGAGATCCTCACCACCGATCCGGCGCAGGAGCCGGACATGCACAAATGGCAGACGATCCTGATGTTCAAGCTGGCTTGACGGCCGAGCCGGCCGGCTGAATCCGATCCCCGGGGAGCTCAGCCGGTGGCCGCGCCCGGCTCGCTCGCGGCAGGCTCACGGTTCGCCGCCTCGTCCAGCATCGCGGTGACGTCGTCGGCGGTCATCGGCCGGGCGTAGTGGTAGCCCTGCGCGAACCGGTATCCCGCGGCGTGCAGCCGGTGCGCCTGCTCGGCGCTCTCCACGCCCTCGGCGACGGCTTCGATCCGCAGGCCCTCGGTGACACCGATCAGGCTCTGCACGATGACCGCCTGCGCGTTGGCGGTGGTGATGCCGCCGACGAACGACTTGTCCACCTTCAGATAGTCGACCGGGCAGTCCACCAGCAGGCTGAGTGACGAGCTGCCGGTGCCGAAGTCGTCCAACGCCACCTGCAGGCCGAGGTCGTGCAGCTCGCGCACCGCGTCCATCGCCGACCCGGTGCTCAGCACCGCGGTCTCGGTGACCTCGACCATCAGCCGTCGCCGGTCCACCCCGGTGCGGTCCAAGGTCTGGGCGACCTCCGCGACGAAACCCGGTTCGGCCAGTTGCCGCGCGGAGATGTTGATGCTCACCTTGGCGGGCGCGTTCTGCCCGTACGCGGTCTGCCAGGCCGCCGCTTGCTCGCAGGCCCGTTCCAGCACCCATCGGCCGACCTCGACGATGTATCCGTTGCGCTCGGCCAGCGGGATGAAAACGTCGGGCGAGATGAGGCCGTGCTCCGGATGCCGCCAGCGCAACAGGGCCTCCATGCCGGCCGGAGTCCCGCCGGGCAGCTCCACGATCGGCTGGTAGAGCAGAAAGAGCTCATCCCGGGCGATCGCCTGCCGCAGGTCCGCGCCGAGCCGGGCGTCCGCCTCGGCGAGCTGGTCCATGATCGGGTCGAACCAGGTCCACCGGTTGCCGCCGGCCGCCTTGGCGGCGTACATCGCCACATCCGAGCGGCGCAGCAGCTCCTGCGGGCTGTCGCCCGGCTCGCTGGCGGTGACGCCGATGCTGACCCGCGCGACCACGTCGTTGCCGCCCAGATCGACCGGGCACTGCACGGCGTCGAGCACCCGGGTCAGGAGCGCGGGCAGGTCGTCGGGCGTGGTGTCCGGCACCAGGATGACGAACTCGTCGCCGCCCAGCCGCGCGACCATGTCCTCGCCGCGCACGGTCTCGCGCAGCCGGGAGCTGATCGCGGTGATCAGGGTGTCGCCCATGCCGTGGCCGAGCCGGTCGTTGATCGTCTTGAAGTCGTCGAGGTCGAGCAGCACGACATGGCAGGCGGTGCCGTCGGTCAGCATGCGGCGCAGCTCGTCCTCGAACAGGGCACGGTTGGCCACGCCGGTCAGCGCGTCATGCGTCGCCTGATGGGTGAGGCGCTCCTGATACTCCCGCATCTGGACCAGGTTGGCGTCCACCGTGGTCAACAGGCGCCGGTTGTCGCGCAGCACCACGATCTGCCGGGCGACGACCAGGCCGGTCAGGGTCACCGCGCTGGTCTGCACCACGAGTGCCTCGATCGGATTCCCGGTGCCGGCGAGCAGCAACAGCGCATCGGTCGCGGCCACCGCCAGGTAGGGCAGCATATTGATGCGGCGGGGGCGCTTGCGGCGCACCGGCGCGGCGGCGCCGCCTCGGATCTGCTGCACGGCGGCGAGCTGCACGGCGTACGCGGTGATCGGGACGCCGATCAGGGTGGTCGACAGGTGGGGCTTGTCCGCGAAGAACGGCGTCATACTGCCGAAGGCGGCGCTGAAGGCGGTGCCCACGGCGAGAATGTGGATCGAGCGGCGGTCGATGTCCCCGGCGCCGGCGAACGCCACCTTCACGAAGGTCACCAACGAGACCACCGCGAGCATCACGATCGACACCAGGGACAGCACCGAGTCGGTCTGTTCCCTCCACACCGCTTGCTGGCGCAGCGAGAAGTGCCACACGAACGTGCCACTGGTGATCAGCATGATGCAGGTGTCCAGGCCGAACCGGATCCAGTCGCTGCGCGAACGCTGCCACGTGGGCAGGCGCAGCAGCGACCACAGGACCAGGGCGAGCACGGCGAGGTAGCAGCCCATGGTGAGCGGGCTGAGCCGCTGACTGGGGAGATCGCCGCCCAGGGCGTCGACCGCGTTGGAGACGATGCCCGCGGTGAGCAGGGCGGTGGCCCCGGCCATGGTTCGCCAGAAGCGGCGGGTGGCGGCCCCGAGCGCGGTATCACGGGACGCTTGCAGGCAGGCCCAGGAGGCGAGCAGCGCCATGAACGGTAGCGGGATCCAGCCGATGACGGGGTGTTGCCAGACGTGCACGAGGCCGACGGCGACCCAGGTCAGGGTGCCGGCCAGCACCACGCCGCCCACCAGGGGCACGCGCCGCGTCGCGTGCTGCATCGGCAAGGCTCCCTCCCCTGTGCGGGCTTGACACCTCACATCGGGTGGCGGCGAGCCTACTGAAGAAGATTCCGGTGTCCCCTCGGATGTGCGGTCATGCCGGTGGCGATGGTCGTGCTGGTGGCGATGGTCGTGCTGGTGGCGATGGTCATGCCGGTGGCAGATGCAAGCGCATGGCGGGGTCGGCGGTGCGCCGGAAACCGAGCGAGGCGTAGAGGGGTTCGCCGGCGGCCGACGCCCGCAGGTCCACCACGCCGACGTCGCGCGCGGCGAACCACGCGAGCAGGGCGCTCATGCAGGCGCGGGAGTACCCCCGGCGGCGGTAGGCGGGCAGAGTCGCCACGTTGTAGACATATCCGCGCAGGCCGGCCGGATCGCGGGGGCCGGGCAGCCGCTGGTCGATCTGGCCGGTCACGCAGGCGGCCAGGCCGTCGCCGTCGGGACGATCCACGACGTACGCGGCGACGTCACCACGGCCGAGCAACTCCCGGGCCAGCGCGATACCGGCGCGCCGCCAGTCACGATCGCCGGACGTGGTGCGGCCGAGGTCCGCCAGCATGACGGCGCGCAGGCTCATGAGCTGGTCGGCGTCGGCGCTACCAGCGCGGCGTACGGAGATCACGGCCCCATTGTGGCGGGCGCAGGTCCTGGCGCCCAGGGTGCCCGGCGGGCACCCACGTCCCAGGTCCCGGGACGCCGCCCACATCCCGTGCGTACCCGAGGCACGCACCTAAGGGCACCCGGTGACGCGCGCCCCGCGCCCCGCGCCCGCGCGCCCCGCGCCCGCGCCCCGCTCCCACGCGCCCACGCGCCCCGCGCGCCCACACGCCCCGCGCACGCGCGCCCGAGCGCCGCGCGGGTGTGCGCGCAGGGGTATGCGCGCGTCGATCTTGGACTTTGCGTGCCCGATGCGCCCCGCTTAATGCCCTCATGTCGGACCGCAAAGCTCAAGATCGACGCGGGCGGCGAGGTTGACCGGGTCGATCATGGAGAAAGGGTGCCTGTTTCGTGCATCCATAACCGACCTGTCGGACCGGAAACTCCAAGATCTGTGAGTGTTGGTGTCAAGTGGTGGCTTGGAGGGTGCGCCAGATTTGGCGGGCTATGTAGCGTT
>NZ_BMMX01000070.1 GCF_014646155.1 Mangrovihabitans endophyticus | reverse complement strand
GCCCGCCCCGCCGCCCACGCGTGCCGAGCCGCCCGCCCCGCCGCCGACGTCCCACCAGCCCGCGCCACCCTCGTCCGATGGCCGGCGCCGTTCGCTGCGCCGCGCGCCCGCGCCGCCGGCTGGACCGCAACCGGGAGCACGGCCAGGACCGGGTGCCGGTCCCGGGTCCTCGGCTCCGGGCGCGCCCGCACCCCCGACCGGACCGCGTCTGCCGGTGCGCACCCGCCCGACTGCTCCGGCACCGCCGACCGGGCCGCCCTGGCGCGCGACGCGGCCCGGCGCCCGCCCCCTGCCGCCACCGCCGCGCAAGCGTCGGCGTGGTCGATCCGTGGCATTGTTCCTGCTGCTCGGGACGTTTTGCTGCTGCGGCGTTCCGGCACTGCTGGCCTGGCCCGCCGCGCAGCAATACCCGGTCTCCGCGGTGATGCCGTCGGCCATCGCCGATCTTCGCCTGCGCGACGACAGCGCCAGCCGGCACGCCGCCGAGCGCCTGGCCGAGCAGATGCGCGACGCCGACGTGACAAGCGGGACCCCGTTCGCCGGCATCTACGGCGACGGCAACGGCAAGCGGGTCACCGTCTTCGGCACCACCGGGTTGCGGATCACCCCGGACGCGGACCTGAAGGCGCAACTCGCGCGGATCGCCGAGGAGTTCCGGCTGCACGACCTGACCACGTACGACCTGGGTGAGTCCGGGGCGCACGAGCAGTGCGGCGTGGGGCGGTCGGCCGGCAAGACAGTGGTGGTATGCGGATGGTCGGACCATGGCAGCCTGGCGACCGTGGTGCTGACCAGGCGATCCCTGCCGGAATCCGCGGAACTGGTCGGCCTGGTGCGGAGTGCGGTGCTCACCCGGGGGTAGTCATCCCGACCATGGCGGACAGCACGCGGCGGTGGCTCTTCGCGGACCAGCTCGGTCCGCACTTCCTCGACGCACCGGACCAGCCGGTGCTGCTGATCGAGTCGAAGGCGGTGTTCCGGCGGCGGCGCTTCCATCGGCAGAAGGCCCACCTGGTGCTCTCGGCGCTCCGACACCGCGCGGCCGAACTGGGCGATCAGGCGGAATTCCGGCAGACCGAGACCTACGCCGAAGCCGCGCGCGGATCGCTCAGCGTCTGCCACCCCACGTCCCGGGCCGCCCGTGCACTGGTCCACCGCCTCGGCGCCGAGGTGCTCGACCCCCGGGGCTTCGTCACCTCCCCCCGCGACTTCACCGCCTGGGCGAACGGTCGGCAGGACCTGCGGATGGAGGACTTCTACCGGGACGCCCGCAGGCGGCACGACGTGTTGATGGACGGCGGTGACCCGGCCGGCGGCACGTGGAATCTGGACGCGCAGAACCGCGAGCGACCGCCGCGCGGCGCCGAGGGCCTCGGCGCCGCGACCCCGCCCGAGATCACCGAGGACGACATCGACGAGCAGGTGCGCGCCGACCTGGATCGGTGGGAACGCGACGACGGCATCGAGTTCGTCGGCCGCGACGGACCGCGCTGGTTTCCGGCCACCCGTGCCGAGGCGCTGGCCCGCCTGCGGCACTTCGTCGAGCACCGGCTGGCGCCGTTCGGCCCGCACGAGGACGCCATGCTGGCCGGGGACCCGGTGATGGCGCACAGCATGCTCTCCGCGCCGCTCAACCTGGGGCTGCTGGACCCGCGGGAGGTCATCGACCGGGTGGAGGACGCGTACCGGTCCGGCGCCGTCCCGCTGAACAGCGCCGAAGGCTACATCCGGCAGATCCTCGGCTGGCGCGATTTCGTGTGGCATCTCTACTGGTATTTCGCGCCGTCCTACCGGTCGTCCAACGCCCTCGCCGCGCGCGGCCGGATGCCGAAATGGTTCGCCGACCTGGACGCCGACGCGGTCCAGGCCCGCTGCATCGCCGACGTGCTGCGCGGGGTGCGCGACCGCGGATGGGTGCACCACATTCCGCGCCTGATGGTGCTCGGCAACTACGCGATGCAGCGCGGCTGGCGGCCGGGCGCGGTGGCCGACTGGTTCCATCGCTGTTTCGTGGACGGATACGAGTGGGTGATGACGGCCAACGTCGTCGGCATGAGCCAGTTCGCCGACGCCGGGCGGATGAGCACCAAGCCGTACGCCTCGGGCGGCGCCTATATCAACCGGATGAGCGATTACTGCGGCGGTTGCCGGTACGACCCGAAGGTGCGCGTGGGCGCGAACGCCTGTCCATACACCGCGGGGTACTGGGCTTTTCTGTCGCGCAACGAGCCGCACCTGCGATCCAACCACCGCATGCGGCAACCGATGCAGGGGCTGCGCCGGCTGACCGACGTGGACGCGGTGGTCGAGCAGGAGGAGGCGCGCGGCTCGCACGCGCCCTGAACCGCCTATTGCTGGGCGTACAGCCGATCGGCGTAGGACGGGCCGTAGTAGCGCTCCAGCTCCTCCAGCGTCGCGCCAGCCGGCGATACGTCCCTGATGATCGTGGCGTGGCTGGGCAGGGCCTCCGGCTGCCAGGTGTCCGGCTTCCACAGGCCCGATCGCATGAACGCCTTCGGGCAGTGGAAGAAGATCTGCTCGATCTCCAGGATGATCACGATCACCGGCCGATGCCCCTTGACCGTCATGTCGTCGAAGTAGGGCGCGTCGCTGACCAGCCGGGCGCGTCCGTTGATGCGCAGCGTCTCGGTGCGCCCCGGAATCAGCGAGATGAGTCCGACATGCGGGTTGCCGAGGATGTTGCGGTAGCCGTCCGCCCGCTTGTTGCCCGGCCGCTCCGGGATCGCCACCGTGGCGTCGTCCAGCGGGGTGACGAAGCCGGGCGGGTCGCCCTTGGGGGACACGTCGCAGGTGCCGTCGGCGCCGGCGGTGGCGATCAGGCAGAACGGCGACCGGGCGAGCCACTCCCGGTCGCGGGGGTGCAGGCGGGTGCGTTCCTTGGTGGCGGCGCGCACGCCCGGATCGCCGCCGAGCGCCTCGCGCAGCTCCTCCACCGACCGGATCGCCGTCTCGGACATCGCCGTCTCGGACATGGTGCTCGCCTCCCCGTCATCGACGTCAACCGACCGTCATCGACGTCAACCGAATCGTACGAGGGACGCGGGGCGACCGCGCACGCCAATTCCCGCCCGGTGGACGGCTCCACTGGAAGGGGCCCATGAGCGGGGCCGTGCGACTACGCGGTGTCCGGCTTGGCCTTGGCCGGCGCGTACCGGGGCACATATTCCTGCCCGGTGAGCCGCTGAATCTCCGCCATCACCTCGTCGGTCAGCGCCCGCAGCGCCGTCCGGTCGCCGGGCCGGCCGTCCACGTCGATCGGCTTGCCGAACTTGATGGTGACCTTTCCACGGAAGGGCATCGGGTAGGGCTGGCCGATCGGCTGCACGCGCTCGGTGCCGATCATGCCGACCGGGATGATCGGCACGCCCGCCCCGACCGCCAGCCGGGCGACGCCCGTGCGTCCGCGGTAAAGCCGGCCGTCCGGCGACCGCGTGCCCTCCGGATAGACCGCCACCATGTCTCCGGCCTTCAGCACCGGGATGGCCCCGTCGAACGCGGTGAGCGCGTCCCGCCCGCCGGTGCGCGCCACCCGGATCGCGCCGAGGCCGTGCATCAGGTTGCGGGTGAAGAAACCGCGGACGCCCGTTCCATCGAAATAGTCGGACTTGGCCCAGAATGCGATGTGCCGGGGCACGAACGAACCCAGGAACAGCTCGTCGGCGACGGAGAGGTGATTGCCGGCAAGGATCGCCCCGCCGGTCGCGGGGATGTGCTCAAGCCCCTCGACATGCGGGTGCCAACCAAGCTTCATCGTGTTACCGACGATGATCTTGCCGATCGTGTAGAGCAGCGGCAACGCATTCCTCCGGCGGGCCATCAGTGAACCTTTCAACCTGGCATCGAGCCCGTCGGTTGCGCGCCGTCGACCAGCGGCGGCATCTGCCGACCTCGCCACGTTGAAAGGGTTCAGTGGTGATGGTGTGAGGTTATCCGAAGCCGCCGCGCGCTGCGCCGGCCCCGACCGGGACCGGCGCAGCGCGGCGTTTCACCCGGCGGGCTTCACCGCGACCGAGACCGGCTCACCGTCGCCCACCTCGCCGGCGAATCCGTCCGCCGTCGCACCGAAGGACACCGCGGTGGCCAGCGTCTCCCGCGCGACGAAGTCCCGGTGCGCACGGACCGCCTCGACCACCGAGTCGGCGGCGGACACGGTCAGCTCGACGCGGTCGGACACGTCCAGGTCGGCGTCCCGGCGGGCCTGCTGCACCACCCGGATCACGTCCCGGGCCAGGCCCTCCGCGGCCAGTTCCGGTGTCACAGCGGTGTCCAGCACCACCACCCCGGCGCCGCCGGGCAGCGGCGCCGAGTTCGCCACGTCCGAGGCGACCAGCCTGAGCTCGTACTCACCGTCCCGCAACGTCACTCCGGCCGCGACCGGCGCGCCGTCGACCAGTTCCCAGTCACCCGCCTTCACCGACCTGATCACCTGCTGGACCTGCTTGCCGACGCGCGGTCCGAGCGCCCGCGGCACCACCGTGAGGACCTGCTGGCAGTACGCGGCCACGTCGTCGGTCAACACCACGTCCTTGACGTTGACCTCGTCGGCCAGCAACCATCGCAGCGGCGTCAGCCGGGCCGCATCCGGGGTCGCCACGGTCAGCTTGGCCAGCGGCAGCCGCACCCGCAGGGCGCGCGCCTTGCGCAGGGACAACGCCGCCGAGGCCGCCTCCCGGATGGCGTCCATCGAGGCCACCAGGTCGTGATCGGCCGGGAAGCCGGACGCGTCTGGCCAGTCGGTCAAGTGCACCGACCGGCCCCCGGTCAGCCCGCGCCAGATCTCCTCCGCGGTCAGCGGTGCGAGCGGCGCCACCACGCGGCACAGTGCCTCCAGCACGACCGCCAACGTGTCGAAGGCCGCCGCGTCGCCGGCCCAGAACCGATCCCGGGACCGGCGCACATACCAGTTGGTCAGCGCGTCCAGGAACGCGCGGACCGAACCGGCCGCACCTGAGATGTCGTATTCGTCCATCTGACGCTGCGCGTCCGCGACCAGCTCACCGGTCTTGGCCAGGATGTAGCGGTCCAGGGTGTGCTCCGAGCCGGACTGCAACCGTGCCTCGTGCCCGGCCGCGTTGGCGTACAGGCTGAAGAAATACCAGACGTTCCACAGCGGCAGCAGCACCTGCCGGACCGCATCCCGGATCGCCGTCTCGGTGACCGGCATGTCCCCGCCACGCAGCACCGGAGACGACATCAGCATCCAGCGCATCGCATCCGACCCGTACGTGTCGAAGACGCGGTAGACGTCCGGATAGTTGCGCAGGCTCTTGGACATCTTCCGGCCGTCCTCGCCGAGCAGGATGCCGTGGCTGAGGCAATTGCGGAACGCGGGCCGGTCGAACAGCGCCGTGGCCAGCACGTGCATGGTGTAGAACCAGCCGCGGGTCTGCCCGATGTATTCGACGATGAAGTCGCCCGGGAAGTGGTGCTCGAACCAGTCGGAGTTCTCGAACGGATAGTGCACCTGCGCGAACGGCATCGACCCGGACTCGAACCAGCAGTCCAGCACCTCGGGGACGCGGCGCATGGTCGACTGCCCGGTCGGGTCGTCCGGGTTGGGCCGGGTCAGCTCGTCGATGCCCGGCCGGTGCAGATCCGTCACCGCGACGCCGAAGTCACGCTCCAGCTCGACGAACGAGCCGTAGACGTCCACCCGCGGATATGCCGGGTCGTCGGACTTCCAGACCGGGATCGGCGAACCCCAGAACCGGTTGCGGGAGATGGACCAGTCCCGGGCACCGGCCAGCCACTTGCCGAACGAGCCGTCCTTGATGTGCGCCGGCGTCCAGGTGATCTCCTGGTTGAGCTCCACCATCCGGTCGCGGAACTTGGTCACCGCGACAAACCAGGACGACACCGCCTTGTAGACCAGCGGGGTGTCGCAGCGCCAGCAGTGCGGGTACGCGTGCGTGTACTGGTCCACCTTGACCACCACGCCACGCTCGCGCAGCGCCTGCAACACCGGCCGGTTGGACTCGAAGACCTGCAGCCCCCGGTACGGCGGCACGAGCGAGGTGAACCGAGTGTGGTCATCGACGGTCACCACGGTCGGGATGCCGGCCTCGTTGCAGACGTTCTGGTCGTCCTCGCCGAAGGCCGGAGCCTGGTGCACCACGCCGGTGCCATCCTCGGTCGTCACATAGTCCGCCGCGAGCACCTGGAACGCGTGCGGCCCGCCCTGCTCGACCAGGAAGTCGAACAGCGGCGTGTATCGCCGGCCCGCCAGCTCCCGCCCCAGCACCGTGCCCACCTGTTGGAAACCTTCGAGCTCGGTCTCGTACGCCGCCACCCGCGCCGCCCCGAGCACGTACGTCTGGTCGTCCTTGCGCAGCACCGCGTACTCGATGTCCGGGCCGACCGCGAGCGCCAGGTTCGACGGCAGCGTCCACGGCGTGGTGGTCCAGACGCCGATCCGGACCGGGCCGCGCAGCAGCTCCGGGGCGTTCTCGTCGGGTTTCAGGTCGAACCAGACGGTGACCGCCGGGTCGGTGCGGTCGCGGTAGACGTCATCCATCCGCGTCTCGGTGTTGGACAGCGGCGTCTCGCAGCGGAAGCAGTACGCCAGCACACGGAAGCCCTCGTAGACCAAGCCCTTGTCGTGCAGCGTCCGGAACGCCCACATCACGGACTCCATGTAGTCCGGATCGAGCGTCTTGTAGTCGTGGCTGAAATCGACCCAGCGTGCCTGCCGGGTGACGTACCGCTCCCAGTCCTTGGTGTAGGCGAGCACCGAGTTGCGGCACGCATCGTTGAACTTCTCTACACCCAGCTCGACGATCTGCGCCTTGGTGCTGATGCCGAGTTGCTTCTCCGCCTCCACCTCGGCGGGCAGGCCGTGGGTGTCCCAGCCGAACCGGCGTTCCACACGCTTGCCGCGCATCGTCTGGTAGCGCGGCACCACGTCCTTCACATAGCCCGTGAAAAGGTGACCATAGTGCGGCAGGCCGTTGGCGAACGGCGGCCCGTCATAGAAGACATACTCGTTGTCGCCGTTCGTGCCGGCCGCACGCTGCTCCACGGAGGTCTCGAAGGTCTCGTCGGCCGCCCAGTGGTCGAGCACCGCACGCTCCACGGCGGGCAGATCGGGGCTCGCCGGCACGCCCGTGGCGTCCGTGTGCCGGGGGTAGGACATCGCTGGATCCCGCTTCCTCGGTCAGTCATCGTCAGACTGGTCAGTCATCATCAGACTGCGAGGACGAGCCGGCAGGCCCGCGGTACCACCTCGCTTGACGGCCGTGGGGCCGTCCGCTTCATTCACCGGCGTGGGTGCGTGCCGGTCCGCCCGGTTCTACTGAGGGTGGTCGTCCACCCCGTTCTTCCGGAGGCTCCCCGGTGATGGCCGGTTCGTCGCCTGCGCACACCACGATACCGCCCACCCCGGCCGGCCGTCGCGGCACTTTCCTTCCACGGCCACCTGCCGGGGTGAGCCACGGTCAGCGCCCTCTCGGGTCGGGCAGCGTGGTCGACCACAGCGAAACGCCCTCGCGGTCGCGCAGGTGCACCGTGCACGCCTTCGATCCGGCATCGATGGACACCTCGCCGAAGTGCTGGAAGCCCTCGGCCGGGGACACGTTCGCCACCGGCGGCGCGTGCACGTAGACCGCCTCCGGGCCGAACGTTGCGTCCAGCGCGTTCGGCCCGAACGCCCCGGCGTGCGCGGGGCCCGACACGAACTCCCAGAACGGGGTGAAGTCCCCGATCGCGGCGCGCGCCGGGTCGTAGTGATGTGCCGCCGTGTAGTGCACGTCCGCGGTGAGGAACACCAGCCCGGTCACCCCGTGCCGGTGCGCCGCACGCAGCACCTGCGCGAACTCCAACTCCCGGCCCAGCGGCGCGCCCGCGTCACCCTGCGCCACGCCCTCCTGCGCCGTCGGGCCGTCCGGCACCACCAGGCCCAGCGGCAGGTCGTTGGCGATCACCTTCCAGGTGGCCCGGCTGGTGGTCAGCCCGTGGATCAGCCATTCGCGCTGCCGCGCACCCAGCAGGCCGCGCCGCGGATCCGCGTACGTGTTCTGGTCGTTCACGTCCTTGAAGGTGCGCATGTCCAGCACGAACACGTCCAGCAACGGACCGTACGACAGCTTGCGATAGACGGGTCCGGAGGCCGAACCGATCGGAACCCACTCGTGGTACGCCCGGTGGGCCCGCCCGGCCAGCACATCCACGCGCTTCTCGGTGTACCGGTCGTCGTCCAGGATCTCGCCCGGGTACCAGTTGTTCAGCACCTCGTGGTCGTCCCACTGGTTGACCTGGGCCACCTCCGCGGCGAATGTCCGGTAGGCGTCGTCGAGCAGGTTGTAGGCGTACTGGCCGCGGTACTCCCGCAAGGTCTCGGCGACCTTGGACTTCTCCTCGGTCACCAGGTTGCGCCACGGACGCCCGTCCGGCAGCGTCACCGACTCGGGCAGCGGCCCGTCGGCGTACACGGTGTCACCGGAGTGCAGCAGGAAGTCCGGACGGCGGGAGCGCATGGACTCGAACAGGCGCAGTCCGCCGTACGCGGGATCGATGCCCCAGCCCTGGCCGACGACGTCGCCGGTCCAGACGAACGAGATGTCTTGCCGCCGCGTCGGCGCGGTGGTCAGCGAACCGGACAGCGGCTCGCTGAGCAGTCCCGGCCGGTCGAGGCTCTCCACCCGTACCCGGTAATGGACGCGCTCGCCCGACGGAAGCCCGCGCAGGCAGACCTTGCCGGTCAGGTCGGTGTCCGGGGTGAGCACCGGCCCGCGGACCAGCCGGGCGCCGCGGAAGTCCGGGCGGCGGCTGGCCTGCACCCACATCCGGCTCGGGCGGTCGGCGCGGGTCCACACCACGGCGGAGTGCGCCCCGGCGTCGCCGCTCTGCACGCCGTGCGTCAACGAGGGGCGTGCTCGGCCGGCGGAGAGGGCCGGCGCCCCGCCCAGCATCCCGCTGCCCAGCATCCCGCTGCCCAGCATCCCGCCGGCCAGGCCGCCGATGCCGGTTGCCGCGCCGGCACGCAGAAGGTTCCGTCGTGAGATCGAAGTCATGCCTTGATGCCTATCGATCGGACGTGGCCCGCAGGTGGCCGTGCCCTGAACATCCCGGGGGCGACGGTCTAGAGCGACAGCTCCGGGAACCAGAGAGACAGCTCGCGCTTGGCGCTCTCCGGTGAGTCGGAGGCGTGCACCAGGTTCTCCCGGTTGGAGAGTGCGAGGTCGCCTCGGATCGTCCCGGCGGCTGCCTTGCGCCCGTCCGTGGCACCGATCATGGCCCGCACCACGTCGATCACCGTGTCACCGGACAGCACCAGCGCGGCCAGCGGCCCGCTGGTCATGAAGTCCTTCAACGGCGGATAAAAGTCCTTGTCCACGTGGTCGGCGTAATGCTGGTCGGCCATCGCGGCGTCCATGGTCCGCAGCACCAGAGCCTCGACCACCAGCCCCTTGCGCTCAAACCGGCCGAGAATCTCCCCCAGCAGGCCGCGGCGCACCGCATCGGGCTTGACGAGCACGAGCGTTCGCTCGGTGGGCGGCGTGGACACCGTGTATTCCTCCTGGGGCGGTCGACCGGCACGCAAGACATCAGCCTATCGGTGCCGACCATTGCTGCGGACGGCGACCACCGAGTCGGTGCCCACGCTGGTCACGGGCGCTTTCCGGAGCCAGACATGCGGGACGCGCCGGGCGTCCTCCCTTTCGCGCGAGGCGCGTCGCCCATAGCCTTGACGCAACAATCGGGAGGTCCACAGTGGCGAACCAAACCGGCCGCCCCATTGCGCCGGCACGCAAGCTGGTGGCAGCGGTGCTGGGAGCGCTCGCGGCGTTCGTGATGGTTTTCGGACTCGGCCTGTCGAGCTGGGCGATCGTCGCCCTGGGCGCGGCGATGCTGGCGCTGGCCGTCGCCGTCGGCATGGTGAACGTGGTGCGGCGCGGCGCGCGGGCCTGGATCGCCGGCACCGCATCGGTCAAGGCGGTGTCCGATCCGCCCACCTCGGCCGCCTTCGGGCGGGCCGAGCTGCAGTTGGTGGTGATGGCTCCCGGCCTGCCCACCGCGGACGTGCTGGTGCGGGAGTCGCGGGTTCCGGTCGCCAAGTGGCCCCGCATCGGGGACACCCTCCCGGTCACCGTCGACGTGGACGACATGCGGCGCGTGCGGATCACCTGGGAGGACGCCCCGGGCGCGGCGGACGACGGCGACCCGCCGCCACCGTCGTTCGCGCCCGACGACGAGGACTTCCCCGACTCCGACCTTCTGGGTGACGTCGAGCCGCCGCCGTGGATCACCCGTGACCGGGAGTGGGCGCAGGAGGTCGACGAGCCACCTCCCCCGCCGTCGGCCTCCCCACCGACCGAACCGCCGCCGCCGGACGCGGCCGACGACCCCCGGCAGCGGTCGGTGGTGGTGCGACAGACCGCGGCCGGCACGGTGGTGGAAGGCCAGTTGGTGGGCTGGGATCCGGACGCTCAGCCGCTGGCGCGGCGGGCGCGCACCGGGCCCGCGGAGGGGCCGGAGGAGGCGTTCGCCTCGTCGGCCCCGGACGAGCCCGGTTCCCCGGACGAGCCCGGTTCCCCGGACGAGCCCGGTTCCCCGGACGAGCCGGACGCGGCAACGGCCGGGGAGTCCCGGCCGACCAGACCACAGCAGGCCGGACCCGAGCAGGCCGGACCCGAGCAGGCCGGACCCCAGCAGGCCGGACCCCAGCAGGCCGGACCCCAGCAGGCCGGACCGGCGCAGGCCGATGCGCCCCCGCGCCGGGCCGGCCGGCCGCCGGGAGCGAAGCCGAGTCCCCGCCCGCGCGCCGCGGCTTCGTCGGCTGCCGCACCGTCGGCCGCGGCGGCGGGCATGTCCGCGGGCGCCGCGACCGCGGTCCGGGAGGACGACCGGACGGCCCCGGAGCCGCCGGCACCCCCGTCCCAGCGTGCCCCGGTCGAGGAGGAGCGCGCCCCGGTCGCGGACCATGCCCCGGTCGAGGAGCGCGCCCCCGTCGAGGCGGACGACCGGAGGCCGGGCACCGGCCCGGACCACGAGATCGATCTGCCGCTGGACGGCGACCCCGAGCCGCCCCCGGAGGAGTCCACGCCGCGGGCGCGCGCCGCCATGGCCGAGGGCCTGATCGCCCCGCCCGCGGAGGAGGTCACCGAGTTCGGCGAGGGCACCGAGTTCGGCGAGGCCGCCGCAGACGCCCCGGGCGAAACCACGAACGAGGCGGAGCGGATGACCGGCCCCCCGCCGGAGCCGCCACCGGCCACGTCGATGCACGCCGCGCCGTCCCCGGCCATGCCGCCGCCCACCGCGCCGGAGCCGACCAACGCCCCGCCCTCCGCGCCGGAGCCACAAACACCATGGCCCGCCGCACCCCCACCGGTCGCCGTGGACGAAGCCACACCCCCACCGGTCGCCGTGGACGAAGCCACACCGCCGCCGGTCGCCGTGGACGAAGCCACCGGGGAAGAACCGGCGGCACGGCCGGAACGCGGCCCCTGGGCCGACCTGGAGGGGGGCTACGATCCGGACCGGTTCGACGACGTCGACGACCTGGTCACCGCCTATCCGAGCGCGCGCACCGGGCCCGGCGCCGCGGTGCACGGCGTCGGCGTCACCGCGCTGGTCACCGATCTGAACCGGTCGATCGCCTTCTACCGTGACACCCTCGGATTCTTCGAGGTCGACAGCGGCTCCGGCAGCGCCGTGATGGCCAGCGGCGACACCCGGCTGGTGCTGCGGGCGGTGCAGAGCATGTCCGCGGTCGCCGGACGCCTGATCTATCTCAACCTGGAGGTCGGCGATGTGGACGCGGTCTATCGGGATCTGCGCGCGAAGGGCGTGAAGTTCGAGCACGGCCCGCGCCCGGTGAACCGGGGACAACGCCTGGAGCTGTGGGCCGCGACCTTCCTCGACCCGGACGGGCACAACATCGCGGTCACCCAGTGGCGGGCGATCCGCTGACCCGAGGCCGCACCCCGCCCCGACGCCGCCGTCGGGTCAGCTCAGGATCGACCGGCGCACATGGGTCGCGTACGCCCACGCCGCGCCGAAGATCAGGCCCAGCACGGCCAGCGACCAGTGCAGCAAGCCGGCCGCCAGCAGCAGCACCTGCACCGCCGTGCCCGCGGGCCAGGCCCAGCGCCGCCGCATGCAGCCGGACAGGACGAGCGCCACCACGGCCAGCCCGACCACCGCGCCGATGCCCCAGCCGCTCAGCGATCCGCCGAGCAGCCGGATCGGCTGGATGGCCAGCAGCAGCACGATCGCCTCCAGGACGAGCGTGCCGGCACCCAGCCCACGAACGGCGGCCTCCGGGTTGCGCAGACCGGACCGGCGCGCCTCCCCGTCCGGCCGCTCGTCCGGCACCGCCCGGTCATCCGGCACCGCCCGGTCATCCGGCACCGCCCGGTCATCCGGCACCGCCCCCGGCGTCACGTGGTCATCCGGCGCCGCGCCCGGCGCACGGCCTCCCGGATCCTCGCTTGCCGGGCGGCTCACCGCTTCAGCAGCTTCCGCGCATCGGCGACGGTCACCACCGAACCGGTGACCAGCACGCCCACGCCGCTGAGCTGCCCATCGACGTCCGACTCGGCCTGCACCACGGCCTCCTCGATGGCGTCCGGCATCGAGGAGGCCACGGTCACCCGGTCCTCCCCGAAAATGTCCGAAGCCACCTGTCCCAGCTCGTCGGCCGGCATCGACCGCGGAGAGCTGTTCTGCGTGACCACGATCCGGGCCACCACCGGTTCCATCAGGTCGAGCAGCCCGGAGGCGTCCTTGTCCCCCAGCACCGCGACCACCGCGACCAGATGCCGGAAGCCGAACTCCTCTTCCAGCGCGGCCACGGTGGCGGCCATGCCGTGCGGGTTGTGCGCGCCGTCGAGCAGGATCGTCGGGGCGCTGCGCACCCGCTCCAGCCGCCCCGGCGAGTCCACCGTGGCGAAACCCTCCCGGACCAGGTCGGCTTCGAGCGCCTTGTCCTTGCCGGCGCCCAGGAACGCCTCGACCGCGGCGAGCGCGCAGACCGCGTTCTGCGCCTGATGCGCGCCGAACAACGGCAGGAAGATCTCGTCGTAGATGCCGCCCAGCCCCTGCAGCGTGAGCATCTGACCGCCGAGGGCCTGGGTACGGGCGACCACCCCGAATTCGCTGCCCTCACGGGCGAGGGTCGCATCCATCTGGGCGGATCGCTCCAGCAACGGCCGCATCGCGTCCGGGTCCTGCACCGCGCTGATCACCGTGGCGCCCTTATGGATGATGCCCGCCTTGGCCCACGCGATGTCCTCGATCGTGTCGCCGAGCCATTCCGTGTGGTCGAGCCCGATCGGCGTGATCACGCAGACGCCCGCCTCGATCACGTTGGTGGCGTCCTCCTCACCGCCCAGGCCGACCTCGACGACCGCGATGTCCACCGGCGCGTCGGCGAACGTCGCGTACGCCAGCGCGGTGGTCATGTCGAAATAGGTCAACGGCTCCGGCAACCGTGCATCGATCAGCGCGGCCAGCGGTTCGACTTCCCGGTACGCCGAGACGAAGCGCTCCTCGGAGACCGGTTCGCCGTCCAGGCTGATCCGCTCGCGTACCGTCTCCAGATGCGGGCTGGTGTAGCGACCGGTGTGCAGGCCGTGCGCCCGCAACAGCGCGTCGATCATGCGTGCGGTGCTGGTCTTGCCGTTGGTCCCGGTCAGATGGATGGCCGGGTACGCGCGCTGCGGGCTGCCCAGCACATCCATCAGATCCCGGATCTTACGCATGTCGAAATCCATGCGGGTGAAGCCGCGCCCGAGCAGCGCGGCGTTCACCTCGTCGAACTCACTCATGAGGTCGGCAGCGCCTCAAGCGAGGCGGCGATGCGCGCCAGGTCCGCCTCCGCCGCGGACAGCCGGTCTCTGATCTTCGCGACCACCGGCTCCGGGGCCTTGGCGACGAAGGCGTCGTTGTCCAGCTTGGCGCGGCACTGCGCGGCTTCCTTCTCCGCGGCGGCGCGGTCCTTCGCCAGCCGGGCGCGCTCGGCCGCCACATCGATCGTGCCCCGCGTGTCCAGGTCCACCGCGATGCCTCCGGTCACCGCCAGCGTGGCGGTGGCGGTGAAGTCCGCCGCCGGCGGGTCCAGCCGGGACAGCGAACGGATCAGCGTCTCGTGCCCGTCGATGCCGACGTTACCCAGCCCGGTCAGCGCCGCCGACACCCGCTGGGTGGGTCGCAGCCCCTGGTCGGCGCGGAACCGCCGCACCTCGGTGACCACCTTTTGCAGGGCGAGCAGTTCCTCCTCGGCGTCATCGTCGATGCGCCCGTCCTCGGCCACCGGCCACGGCGCACGCATCACCGTCTCGCCGCCGGTCAGGGCGATCCACAACTCCTCGGTAACGAACGGGATCACCGGGTGCAGCAGGCGCAGCAGCCGGTCCAGGACGTGCCCGAGCACCCGCCGGGTCCGCTCCGCCGCGGGGCCGCCACCGGACAGCACCGGCTTGCTCAGCTCCACATACCAGTCGCACACCTCGTCCCAGGCGAAGTGGTAGAGCGCCTCGCAGACCTTGGCGAACTCGTAGTGCTCGAACTGCTCGTCCACCTCCGCGGTGACGTGCTGGAGACGGGACAGGATCCACCGGTCGACGACGCTCAGCTCGTCCGAGGGCGGCAGCTCTCCGGCGACGGTGGCGCCGTTCATGAGCGCGAAGCGGGTGGCGTTCCAGAGCTTGTTGCAGAAGTTGCGCGATCCCTGGCACCACTCCTCGCTGACCGGCACGTCCGAGCCGGGGTTGGCCCCCCGGGCCAGGGTGAAACGGGTGGCGTCGGCGCCGAACCGGTCCATCCAGTCGAGCGGGTCCACCACGTTGCCGAACGACTTGGACATCTTCTTGCCGTGTTCGTCGCGCACCATGCCGTGCAGCGCGATCACGTCGAACGGCTGCCGGCCGTCCATCGCGTACAGCCCGAACATCATCATTCGGGCGACCCAGAAGAAGAGGATGTCGTACCCGGTGACCAGCACGCTGGTGGGATAGAACTTGGCCAGGTCCGGCGTCTGCTCGGGCCAGCCCAGCGTGGAGAACGGCCACAGCGCCGAGGAGAACCACGTGTCCAGGACGTCCTCGTCCTGATGCCAGCCGTCCCCGGACGGCGCCTCGTCATCCGGACCGACGCAGACCATCTCGCCGGCCGGGCCGTACCAGACCGGGATGCGGTGCCCCCACCAGAGCTGGCGCGAGATGCACCAGTCATGCATGTTGTCCACCCAGGCGAAGTACCGCTTCGCCATGTCGGCCGGCTCGATCGCCACCCGGCCGTCGCGCACCGCGTCACCCGCCGCCTTCGCCAACGGGCCGGTACGCACGAACCACTGCAGTGACAGCCGCGGTTCCACCGTCGTCTTGCACCGTGCGCAGTGCCCGACCGAGTGCTGGTACGGGCGCTTCTCCGCGACGATCCGCCCGGCCTCGCGCAGCGCCGCGACGACGGCGGGCCGGGCTTCGTACCGGTCCAATCCCTCGAACGGTCCGGGCACCGTCACCACCGCGCGTTCATCCATGATGGTGAGGCTCGGCAGGTTGTGCCGTTGGCCGATCTCGAAGTCGTTCGGGTCGTGTGCCGGGGTCACCTTTACCGCACCGGTGCCGAACTCCGGGTCGACGTGCTCATCCGCCACGATCGGGATCCGCCGGCCGGTCAGCGGCAGCTCCACCTCGGTGCCGATCAGATGCCGGTAGCGCTCGTCGTCCGGGTGCACCGCCACCGCCGTGTCACCCAGCATCGTCTCGGCCCGTGTGGTGGCCACGACGATCGCGTGGTCGCCGTCGCCGTAGCGGATGGAGACCAGTTCGCCGTCGTCGTCGGAGTGCTCCACCTCGATGTCGCTCAGCGCCGTGAGGCATCGGGGACACCAGTTGATGATGCGGTTCGCCCGGTAGATCAGCTCATCGTCGTACAGCCGTTTGAAGATGGTCTGCACCGCGCGGGACAGCCCGTCGTCCATGGTGAAACGCTCACGGCTCCAGGCCACCGCGTCGCCGAGGCGCCGCATCTGGCCGAGGATCGCGCCGCCCGACTCGGCCTTCCACTGCCAGACCTTCTCGACGAACTTCTCCCGCCCGAGGTCGTGCCGCGACAGGCCCTGAGCCGCGAGCTGACGCTCCACCACGTTCTGGGTCGCGATGCCCGCGTGGTCCATGCCGGGCAGCCAGAGCGCCTCGTATCCCTGCATGCGCCGACGGCGGTTCAGCGCGTCCATCAGCGTGTGCTCGAAGGCGTGCCCCATGTGCAGCGAGCCGGTGACGTTCGGCGGCGGGATGACGATCGTGAACGGCGGCTTGTCGCTCGCCGGGTCGGCCTCGAAGTAGCCGCCCCGCACCCAGCTCTCGTACCGCCGCTGCTCTACCTCGCCCGGGTGGTACTGGGCGGTGAGGCCGTCACCGGCCGTGCTGTCGGTGGTACGGGTGTCAGTCGCATCGGTCACCCGACAAGTCTAGTGAGCCCGCATTCGCGCCCGCCCGTACGGGTGGTGGTTGCTACCCTCACGCAATGCCTGATCGCGGTGGATCTTTCCCGTTCGACGACGCGTCCGTGGCCGACCGCCCCATCGAGGTCGGTACGGAACCGTTCTCGATCGACGGGGAGCACGCGGATGACCGCGACGAGTCGACACCCCGATCCACCCGGACCCGCGCCATCGTGGTGAGTTGCCTGCTCGCGGCGGCGGTCGCCGGGGCAGCGACACTGGGCGTGACGGTGTGGCGGGTCACGGGCGAGAAGAACACCACGCTGAGCGCGCCGGATTCCGTGGCGGGGCTGCGGAAGAACGACACTCAGCAGGGCCGCGACACGGCAGACTACCTGCGCACGGCGTTGGCCGCCGAGGTCGACCTGGACAGCGTGGTGGCCGCGGTCTACACCGACCCGGCCCAGGCAGACAGCAGCGTGCTGTTCTTCGGCGGGACGGCGCTCATCTGGACACCGGAGTCGGATCTCGACACCGCGTTCTCGCTGGTCTCCGACGAGCAGGGCGCGGTAAACAACGTGCACACGGTGGCGGCTGGCCCGCTGCACGGCACCATGAAGTGCGGCGTCACGGCCTCGGACGGCTCGACGATGCCGGTGTGCGGGTGGGCGGACCACGGCAGCCTGGCTCTCGCCATGTTCCCCAATCGCTCAGTCGACGACGCTGCCGAGCTTCTGCGCGAGATTCGCTCGGCAGCACAAACCCGCTAACTCGGGCGCCGGCTGGCGCAAAAAAACAGCGTCCCGGGAAGCCCCTGTTACAGGGGTTTCCGGGACGCTGCTTTCATGTTTGAGTCCGGCGGTGTCCTACTCTCCCACACCCTCCCGA
>NZ_BMMX01000069.1 GCF_014646155.1 Mangrovihabitans endophyticus | reverse complement strand
CTCAAACGCTACATAGCCCGCCAAATCTGGCGCACCCTCCAAGCCACCACTTGACACCAACACTCACAGATCTTGAACTTACTGTTCCGGCGTAACGGGGTGAAGTGGTGCTATTCGGGCACGCAAAGTCCAAGATCGACGGGGTGGTGGGGTGGGCGGGACGGGTGGGTGGTTGGGGGTGGGGTGGGGTGGGTTACTCGTCTATGTGGATGACCTCGCCTGCGGCTCGCCTCGGGGTGGCCGGCAATGCCGTGTCGTCCTCCACGTAGCCCAGCCGGACGATCAAGTACGGCTCGCCGACGCCGGACAGCAACCGTGCCAGCAGGCGGCGCGGCCAGGCTACCTCGACCGCCTCGCTGATCGGGGCCGTGGCGATGTGCTCGGCCGTCGCCGCCAGCAGCAGCGCCGACATCGCCTCACCGGCGCGCAGCAGGTCGACCGGCCGGTCGCCGGTGCCGAAGAGGATCACGTAGGCGGCGCCCTCGTCGTGGTCCGCGCCGGGCAGCAGACCCGGTGACCCGTCCGGCAGGAAGTTGCGCATCGGCACGCGGCGCAGTCCGGGCTGCACCGCGGTGGCCGGCGGCACGCCGTCACCGGTCCACGCCGGACGGCTCGTCCAGCGGGTCAACTCGCTGCGGTACGCCGGGTCGAAGAACTCCGCGTCGGCGGCCTCGTCCACCGACACGGCCAATTCCGGCACCCGGTCGTCGGGCACCACGTGCAGGTAGGCGCCCTCCTCCTCGACCCGTCGGCGCAGCAAAGTCAGCGTCTCGTCGCTTACCTGCCGCTCGCCGAACGCCCGCCGGTCGGTGCGCCGGCGGCTGATCGCGGCGACCAACCCGGCCGCCACCGGGTCGGCCGCCCCGCGACCGGTGAGGCGAATGCGGGCCAGCAGGTCCGGTCGTTGCTCCTCGGGCAGCCGCTGCACGTCGGCTTGCCAGCCCTCGGCGGCCAGCGCCATCCGGGCGTGGTGCAGCGCGCCCCCGCAGCTAAGCAGCAACAGCCGGCCCTCGGCATCGGTCACCCCGAGCCGGCGCTGCGGGTCGGTGGACAGTTCCATGACGTCACCGGCGATGCGCCAGGCCCACGGCTGGGTGTTGAACACCGAAGGGGCGCGCAGCGCGGCGCGGGACGCCGCCTCCAGGGCGGTCTGGGCCTCGGCCCGGGTGACCGGGTTCGACGGGGCGTTCATGGGGCACCTCCGCAAGTCGCTCACCCTCACGGTGGCAGGCCACCGGACGCCTCATCAAGGCCGAATGGCCCTGTCCCGCGGGGGTGGTCCGGGGCGAGGCTGACGGCGAGGCGAGAGGGGCCGACGGCGAGGCGAGAGGGGGAGTGAGCGGTCATGCGGGCCAAGGACATCATGACCAGCCCGGTGCACACCGTGCGCCGGGGCGAACCGGTGGAGGTCGCCGCGCGGCTGATGGCCGAGCACGGGGTGACCGCGTTGCCGGTGCTCGACGAGGCGGGCGCGCTCGTCGGCATGGTCTCGGAGGGGGATCTGCTCTTTCACCGGGTGCCCGCGGACCCGACCGCCCACCTGGTGCGCCAGCCGTACGCCACGGCGCCGCGACGGCCGGGGATCGTCGCCGAGGTGATGGCCGGTGAACCGTACACGACCCGGCCCGGCGCCGACGTCGCCGATGTGGCCGAGCGGATGCTGCGGCATGACGTGCGCAGCATGCCGGTCGTCGAGGACGGCGTGGTGGTCGGCATCGTCAGCCGCCGCGACATCCTGCGCGTCATGGTGCGCACCGACGAAGTGCTGGCCGGCGAGGTGCAGCACCGGCTCGACGAGTACGCGGACGGCCGCCGCCGGTGGACCGTGGTCGTGTCGGACGGTGTCGTGCGCATCGACGGCGACTACACCGACGACACCGAACGGACCGTGGTGGCGGTGCTCGCGCGCACCGTGCCGGGAGTGGCGGCGGTGACGGAGGAATAGGCGAAGTCGGGCCGCGCCGACGTGAGAACGCGCACGTCGGCGCGCATCACCGGGCCCCGGCGCATCATGATGATCGACATGGTGACCGCCGACGACCACCGACATCGGAGCGCCCGCGGCACGGCGTTCGCCGCCGTGGCGTTGCTGCTGGCGGCCGTCAACCTGCGCCTCGCGGTGACGAGCGTGGGTCCGGTGCTCGCCGAGATCCGGGCCGGCCTGCACATGAGCGGAGCCGAGGCGGGCCTGCTCACCTCGGTGCCGGTGCTGTGCTTCGCCACGGTGGGTTTCGCAGCCCCGCGGCTGGCCCGCCGGTTCGGCACGTCGGCGGTGATCGCGACCGGCCTGGTGGTGCTGACGGCCGGCCTGGCGACCCGCCCGTACGCACCGGGGGCGGCGGTGTTCGTCCTGCTCAGCCTGCTGGCACTGGCCGGCATCGCGGTGGTGAACGTGCTGCTCCCGATGGTGGTCAAGGACCGTTTCCCGGACCGCGTCGGCACGATGACCGGCCTGTACTCGGTGGCGCTGAACGTCGGCGCCACCACCGCCGCCGCGACCACCGTGCCGCTGAGCCAGGCGTTCGGCGACTGGCGGCTCGGGCTGGCGTCGTGGGCGGCGGTCGCGGTGCTCGCGGTGCCACCATGGCTCCTGCTGGCCCGTGACCGCGATCGATCAGCGCCACCGGAGACCACGGCGATCGAGGTGCGGCTCATCCGTCAACCCATCGCCTGGGCGCTGGCGCTGTACTTCGGCATGCAGTCGACCTCGGCGTACGTGATCATCGGGTGGCTGCCGCAGATCTACCGGGACGCCGGCCTCTCCGCCGAGAGTGCCGGCGTGCTGTTCGCGGTCACCTCGTTCCTCGGTGTGCCGCTGTCGTTCCTGCTGGCCGCGGCGGCCGGGCGGCGACGCAGCCAGAGCGGCATCGCGGCGGCGCTGGGCGTGTTCGGGCTGGCCGGGTACGGCGGCCTGACGCTGTGGCCGGCCGTGGTGCCGTGGGTCTGGGCGGTGCTGCTCGGCGTGGTCAACTGCGCCTTCCCGCTGGCGCTCACGCTGATCGGGCTGCGCGGTCGCACCCCGGCCACGGTGGTCCGTCTGTCCGCGTTTGCCCAGGGTGTCGGTTACCTGATCGCGATTCCGGGACCGCTGCTGGTCGGCGTGCTGCATGACGCCGCGGGCGGCTGGCGGTTGCCGCTGGCGCTGATGGTGGGGCTGATGATCCCGCAGATGCTGGCCGGCATCGCGGCCGGACGCGACCGGCAGGTCTGAGCCGGCCGGCTGATCCGGTTGTCACGCAACCGTCATGTAGCCGGGGGACCGTCGCGACATGCGCGGTGAAGCGTGGCATGCGGCACGAGGAGGGAGGACCCATGTATCCGGTCTGGCCGCAGTGGGAAGACGGCGACGATCGCCGGCTCCAGCACGACGAACGCGACGACCCCACGATGAGCGAGACGCCGCCGTGGTCCTACCTGGACGAAGTGGATGAGGCCCTGGTCGAGGGCGTTGCCGAGCGCCTCGTCGCGGATACCACCATCCGCGGGCGGCGGGTGCAGGTGACGGTCCAGAACTGCGTGGTGATCCTGGAGGGCAACGTGGACACGGCCGAGTCCAAGGACGCCGCCGGGCGGCAGGCCTGGGCCACGCCCGGCGTCTACGACGTCTGCAACATGCTGACCACCGACGCCTGACCGCCGGCCCCCTGATATCCGGTGCTCTGATACCGGCCCCCTGGCTACCGGCGCGCCTGCGCCTGCACCCGGGTGCCCGGCGGGGCGGAGAAAGCGCCCAGGAACCGGTCGCGGAAGGCATCCATCCGCCACACCGGCGCCTGCGGCCCCGGGCGCAGGCCGTCCTGCCAGCCCCAGCCGGCGATCCGGTCCAGCACCGCGGGATCCTTGGCGACCAGTGAGATCGGCACGTCGTGGCTGGCCCCGTCGCCCACCACGATCGGGGACGGCTGGTGGTCGCCGAGGAACACCAGCACCGTGTCGTCCCCGCCGTACCGGCTCATCCAACTGATCAGGGTGCCGAGCGAATACTCGATGGACTTGCGGTACTCGGTGCGGATCGCCTCCGGGTCCTTCCACACCGAGCCGGGCTTTTTCGCCTGCGCCGCGATGCCCGCGAAGACCGAGCCGTCACCCACCTCGTCCCAGCCCACCAGATGCGGAATCGGCGCCCACGGGGTGTGGCTGGACACCAGCGGAATCTCGGCCATCAACGGCCCGCGGCCGGGACGGGCGAACTCGCGGCTCTCGAACGCCGACATGGTGTACTGGTCGGGCATCGGGGCCCAGCTGAACTTCGGCCCGCGGTACCCCAGATTGCGCGAGTCCCACACCCGGTCGTACCCGTAGAACGACCCCTCCGGCCAGGCCCGCGTGGCGCCCGGCATGACGCTGACCGTCTCGTGCCCGGCCTTGCCGAAGGCGCTGGTCAGGGTGAGCCGGTCGCCGGAGGTGAGGTTGCGGTACCGCTGCTGGTTGCTGATCCACACCCCGGACAGGAACGTGGAGTGGGCCAGCCAGCTTCCGCCGCCGAAGGTGGGCGAGGTGAGGAAGGCGCTGCGCGAGGCGTAACCGGCGGCCCGCAACTGCTTGGTCCCCGCGTCCAGCACCGCGTCGACCCGCGGCGCCATCCGCGGATCCTGCACCGCGGACCGGCCGTAACTCTCCACGAAGGCGAAGATCACATCCTTGCCGCGCAGCCCGGCGAGCAGCCGGTCCGCGGGCATGTCCCGGTACGGGTCGACGGCCACGTCCGCGGTGAACTCCCGCTCGTCGCGCAGCCCGTCGCGTGCCGCGAGGACCCGGTCGTACGCGTACATGGCCGTGCTCCGGGCGGCGACCGACACGCCGGGGCTGATCTGCGCGCCGAGCAGGAAGCACAGCAGCCAGGCGAGCGCGGCGGCGAGGGCGCCCCGCAGCGACGCGGTCCGGTGCCGGCCCACCGCGCCGGCCACCCGGATCGCGCACACCGTGGTCAGCGCGGGCACCGCGAGCGCGAGCAGCGCCACCGCGATCAGCGCGCCGAGCGCACCGGCCCGGCCGGCCGACTCGACCAGGAAGTCGTACGCGTCGTCGAACAGCGACCAGTCGAGGATCACGTCGAACGGGCGCGCCAGGGTCTCGAAGAACCCCATGTCGACGATCTTGATCACGGTCAGCACCCCGAGGACCGCGCCGAGCACCCCGGCGGTGATCCGGCGTGCCCGCGCGGGCAGCACGAGCATCAGCGCGACGCCGAGGAACCCCTCGACCGGGATGCGCAGGTATCCGGCGGGCGCGGTCAGCCTGCTGATCAGATTCGGCGCGATCAGGGCGAGGAAGACGACCAGGGCGGCGAGGGCGGTGAGCGTGCGGGCGCGCCAGCGCCGGGGCACAGCGAATCGGGGGAACGGCACGCTCACGAACACGGACGGCGGCGGCCGTCAGTTCAATACCGTCACCGCGGTCACGACCAGTCCGCGCGCGGACAGGAACCGGCCACTCAGCACGGTCAGCGGCGGGCCGCCGCCGGTCCGGCTCCCGTCGACCAGCAACTGTGCCCGGAACGTGCCGGCATCGGCGTCGATGGTCAGGTGCGCGTCCTCGAAGCCGAGCCAGCGCCCGGTCAGCGGGTACCACGCCTTGTAGACCGACTCCTTCGCGCTGAACAGCAGCCGCCCCCAGTGCGTGGCCGGCCGGGCGCGGGCGAGGTCGGCGAGCATGGCCCGCTCGGCGGGCAGTGCGATGCTCTCCTCCACCCCGTCGGGCAGCGGACCGTTGGGTTCGGCGTCGATGCCCACGCCGGCCACCGCGTCCACCGGGGCCACCGCGGCGGCCCGGTAACCGGCGCAGTGGGTGATGCTGCCGGCCACGCCGGCCGGCCAGCCCGGCTCGCGCTTGGGGCCGGGCCGGATGGGCGCCGGCCGGTGACCCAGCCGGGACAGCGCCTCGCGCGCGCAGCGGCGGGCGGTGACGAACTCCCGGCGGCGGCCTTCGACGGCGTTCGCCACCAGGTCCTCCTCGCCGGGGAAGACGGCCTCGCCGGGAATGTCCTCGAAGGCTTCGACGGCGATCACCGCGGTCGGCAGCAGCGCTTCGATCATGCGCCCGCCCCGGTACGGCGGCCCGGCTTCATGCGGCGGCCTCGGGCAGGATGCGTCGCGGCAGCGCCGGGGGAGCGGACCGGCGGCCCCACTCGCGGGGATAGCCGAGCGACACCTCTTCGAAGCGCACCCCGTCGTAGTGCGTGGTGCGGGGGATGTGCAGGTGCCCGTAGACCGCGGCGGCGGCCCGGAACCGGATGTGCCAGTCGGCGGTGCGCTCGGTGCCGCACCACTGGGCGAACTGCGGGAAGTACAGGACGTCGGTCGGCTGCCGGACCAGTGGCCAGTGGCTGACCAGCACGGTCGGCAGGGCGGGGTCGACGGCGGACAGGCGCCGCTCGGTCTCCACCACGCGGGCGTGACACCACGATTCGCGATCCGGGTACGGGTCCGGGTGCAGCAGCATCTCGTCGGTGCACACCACGCCGGAGTCGTACGCGACCTTCAGCGACTCCTCCTTGCTGGTGGTGCCGGGCGCGCGGAACGAGTAGTCGTAGAGCACCAGCAGCGGGGCGATGACCACCGGGCCGTCCGGTCCGGGCCACACCGCGTACTCGTCCTCCGGGGTGAGCACGTCGATGCTGCGGCATCGTTCGACGAGGTGCCGGTACCGGTGTTCGCCGCGCAACGTCAGCGGGTCGTTGCGATGCGACCACAGCTCGTGGTTGCCCGGCGCCCAGATGACCGTGGACCACCGCTCGCGCAGGGTGGCCAGGGTGGCTTCGATGTCGGCCGCGATCTCCCCGACGTCGCCGGCCACGATGAGCCAGTCGTCGGGGCTCTCGGGCCGCAGGGTGTCCGCGATCCGCCGGTTCTCCGCATAGGAGACGTGCAGGTCGCTGACCGCGTACAGGGAGCCCGGCAACGATTCCTCCTGATCAGACGAGGGGTTCCGGCGCCACCTGCGCGTACCGCCGGCGCAGGGCGTCGAGGACGGGGTGACCGGGGTCGAAGCCGACCGTGTCGACGGCGGCGACCGCCCGGATGCCGACGGCGGCGTTGGTGGTGAACGCGGCGGCCATCGCGGGCAACTGGGAGATGCCGACCGGCTCGCGCCGCTGCGGGCCGTCGTAGGCCCGCTCGATCAGCCGCATGGTCACCCCCGGCAGCGCGTCGGCCAACGGCCAGATCACGGTGTCCCCGTCGAAGAACCCGATGTTCCAGGTCACGCCCTCGCTGACCAGCCCGTCGGCGTCGAGGAACAGCGCGTCGTCGTAGCCGTCCTGCTGGGCGCGCCGGCGCTGGTGCAGCGGCCCGAACAGGCCGGTGTGCTTGACCTGCGGGACGTCCCGCTCATAGCGGACCGTGCGCACCCGCACCGGCGGCGGGTCGTGCGGGCCGGCCGGCCGGGTGGTGACCAGAAGCTGCGGGGTGCCGGCCGCCGCCGGGCGGGCCAGCGGCAGAGCCGGGTCGACGACGGTGACACGGACGGTCACCGGGCCGGGCGTGCCGGCGACCGCGGCGGCGATCTCCGCGCGCACCCGGTCCGGCGACAGCCGCGCGCCGAACAGTGCGGCGCAGTCGGCGGTCAGCCGGTCCAGGTGCAGGCCGAGGCCGCGAACCCGCCCGTCCTCCACGAGCATCGTGGTGAAATGCCCGTAATTGGTGAGCGCCAGGCTCTCCATCGTGGTCGTGGCCGTCGCGGTCATGGCCGCCAGTCTGACATCCGGCACCCGGTCCCCGCCGACCCGCACGTCTCTGGCCGGGGGAATCTAGCAATTCGCCTATCGGCATATGCCGTTGCATGACCGTACCCAACAGCCGAGCGAAAGGGCGGGGCCATGACGGCGGTCCTCAATCACGGCGCGGCGCGCCCGGCCACGGCGGCGCCGGCTGCCGCGGCGGATCCGCGCGACCCGATGGCGCGCGCCGGCCAACTGCTGGACGCGGGCACCGTCACGGCTCTGCACGAGCCGGACGACCTGGGCGTGCTGACCGTGCGGGGCCGCATCGACGGCGCCGACGTCATCGTCTATTGCACCGACGGCACCCGGATGGGTGGGGCGATGGGCGCGGCCGGCTGCGCCCGGATCGCAGCCGCGATCGATCTGGCGGTGACGCACCGTTGCCCGGTGGTGGGCATCTGGCACTCCGGAGGCGCCCGCCTGGCCGAAGGCGTGCAGTCGATGGACGGCGTGGGTCAGGTCTTCGCGGCCATGGTGCGGGCGTCCGGCCAGGTGCCGCAGCTTTCGGTGGTGGTCGGCCCGGCGGCCGGCGGTGCCGCGTACGGGCCGGCGCTCACCGATCTGGTGATCATGAGCAAGGCCGGCCGGATCTTCGTCACCGGGCCGGACGTGGTGCGGTCGGTGACCGGCGAGGACATCGACCAGGAGGGCCTGGGCGGCCCGGTGGCGCACGGCAAGCACTCCGGCGTGGCGCATGTGATCGCGGCCGACGAGGCGGACGCCTACCGGCGCTGCCGCCGGCTGGTCACGCTGTTCGCGCGGCCCGGCCGGGTGGATCTGAGCGCGGCGGCCTCCGGCATGCCGGTGGAGGCGTTGCCGCACAACGTGCGCCGGGCGTACGACGTACGGCCGGTGGCCAAGGCCGTGCTGGACAGCGACTCGTTCGAGGAGTTGCAGGCCAAGTGGGCGCCGAACGTGGTGATCGGGCTGGGGCGGCTGGCCGGGCGCACGGTCGGCGTGGTGGCGAACAACCCGCTGCGCAAGGGCGGCTGCCTGGACTCGTTGTCGGCGGAGAAGGCGGCCCGCTTCGTGCGGCTCTGCGACGCCTTCGGGATCCCGCTGGTGGTGCTGGTCGACGTGCCGGGCTACCTGCCCGGCGTGGACCAGGAGTTGGGCGGGGTGGTGCGCCGCGGGGCCAAGTTGCTGCACGCCTTCGCCGAGGCGGTGGTGCCGCGGGTGACGCTGGTGCTGCGCAAGTCGTACGGCGGCGCCTACATCGCGATGAACTCCCGGTCGCTGGGCGCCACCCGGGTGCTGGCCTGGCCGGACGCGGAGGTGGCGGTGATGGGCGCCAAGGCGGCGGTGGGCATCCTCAAGCGCCGTGAACTGGCGGCCGAGCCGCCGGAGACCCGCGGCGAGCTGGAGGCGCGGCTGATCGCCGAGCACGAGCGCGTGGCCGGTGGCGTGGACCGGGCCGTCGAGCTGGGCTTGATCGACGAGGTGATCACGCCCGCCGAGACGCGCCTGAAGGTCGCCGAGGCGGTCGCCGAGGCCCCGGCGGCGAGGGGTGCACACGGGAACATCCCCCTCTAGGGGACCGTGTCAACCCCTAATAGTATGACCTTTCCCCTGTCTATTCGGGTCATCTACGGGTTCCGTGTCCGACCGGATGTGATCATGATTGACGGGTGACGCACGGCACGGACGCGATGGTCTGCCGCGCGCCGGTCACCCGGTGACCGGCAGCGCGAACGCAGACCTGGCCCTGATCGAGCGCCAGGCGTGCCTGCGGCAACTCACCGCCATGCTGGACGAGGCCAAGCAGGGGCACGCCTCGGTTGCCGTGCTGTCCGGCCGTTGCGGCAACGGGCAGTTCGCGTTGCTGCGACACACCATGGCCGCCGCCGCTGACCGCGACATGCCCGTGCTGACCGCACGGGCCGGCCACGCCGACCGCGGGCGGCCGTTCGCCGCGGCCGAGCGGATCGTGACCGACCTGACCGGTGGACGGCCGTTCGATGCCGGCGTGGCGGACAGCGCCCCGCAGACCGGTGCGCCGCCCGGCCTGCACGAGGCCGTTGCCGCGCTGCGGGACCGGCCCGCGCTGCTGGTGATCCGCGACTCCCGCTGGCTGGACGACGACTCCCGGGGATGGCTGCGCTCGCTGGCGCGTCGGCTGCCCGGCCTGCCGGTCGCGGTGATGTTCGGCGGCCTGCACATGGCCGAGGAGGCCGACTGGCTGGGCGTGCAGGCGTTGCGCGACCAGGTCCCGGTCAACGGCCTGGAGCTGCTCCCGCTCACCGCGGCGGGGGTGTCCCGCCTCGTCGAGATGACCTGCGGCGTCGCCCCGGACGACGAGTTCGCCGCGTCGGCGGCCCGGCTCAGCGCGGGCAGCCCGGACGTGCTGAATGACATGCTGCGGGTGTTCCACGCGGGCCGCCGGGATCCGGTCGCCGCGCAGGTCCCGGCGCTGACCGCGGCGGCCTCCTCGGCGTGGGCCGAGCACACCGATTTCATGCTGCGTGAGCTGCCCCCGGCGGTGACCGCGGTGCTGCGCGCCCTGACGGTCTGCGACGGCCTGCTGGACCTGCCGCTGGTCTACGCCCTTGTCGAACCGTTCGCGATGAGCGCGGCCCGGATGCGGTCGGTGCTGGAGTCGTGCGGTCTCACCGCCTCCGCCGGCGACCGGCTGACTGTGGTGGCCCCCCAGGTCGGCGCCCGCCTGCTCGACGGCATGTCCGCCGAGGTGCGCGGCGACCTCTACGCGCGAGCGGCGGAGCTGGCGCACCGGGCCGGGGCCGACGATGAACAGGTCGCCGGGCTGCTGCTGCGGGCCCGGCCGGTGGGCGCCCGATGGGCGGTGCACCGGCTGCGGCAGAGCTCCGCCGCGCTGTACCGGCGTGGCAGCTACGACCGTGCCCGCGCGCACCTGTCCCGGGCGCTGACCGAGCCGCTGCGCCCCGAACTGCGCGCGCACATCGGCGTGGAACTGGCCGGCGTGGAAGCGGTCGACGCGCCGGAGGCCAGCGACCGCCGGCTCGCCGACATCGCGCAGACGGTGGGCACCTGCGCCCCCCGGACGGTGCTGCGCGCGGTCGACCTCTGCCTCGCGCGCGGCGACGCGGACCAGGCCCGCCGCGCGGTGCTGCAGGCGCTCGCCCGCACCGGCGCCGAGGTGCGCGAGGATCTGATCGCGCTGGGCGCGCTCGCCGACGAACTGCGCTCGCACCCGGCTGAGCTGGCCGTGCCGGCCATGCCGGTGCTGCCCGAGCGGCCGTCGGCGCCCGCCCAGGCCGGGGTGCGAGCCTGGAGCCTCGCGGTGCGCGGCGTGCGCCGGGAGGCCGCCCGCACACTGGCCCGTGCGGCGCTGCGCTCCGACGCCGACGAGGTGATGCCGCGCCTGGCGGCCTGCCGGGCGCTGATGCTCGCCGACGAGCTCACCGAGGCGGCGGCCGGCATGGACCGGCTCGCCCGCGGCCTGGGCGGCGGGCACGCCGCGGCGGCGCTGGGGCGGGTGCTGGCGGCCCGTGCCGAGTGCCACCTGCGCCGCGGCCGGCTGGACCTGGCCGCCCGCGACGCGCACGACGCGCAACACGCGCTACCCCCGACAAGCTGGCACCCGCTCGCCGTGCCGCAACTGCTCACCGTGCGGATCCTGATCGAGGTGGAGTCCGGGCGCGAGCAGGTGGCGGCCGAGCTGGCCGCGGGAGCCGTGCCGGCCGGCGCCGAGGAAGGTCCGTACTGGCCGTTCCTGTTGTTCGCGCGGGCGCTCACCGCCCTCATGGCCGATCGGGCCGCGGATGCGGCGGCGGTGCTGCAGCACTGCGGGCGTGCCATGGTGCGGCAGGGCTGGCTGAACCCGGCTCTGCTGCCCTGGCGCTCGCTGGCGATGGAGGCCGCAGTGCGGGTCGGTGACCTGGACCGGGCCCGGTCCATCGCGGCCGAGGAGGCCGAACTGGCCGGCCGCTGGGGCGCGCCGGGCGCGATCGGCTGGGCGGAGGTCAACCGGCTGCGCCTGTCCGGCGCCACCGTGGCCGGTGGTGCGCCGGGCGGGGACGACATGCGCGAGGCTGTCAGCCTGCTGCGCCGCTCGCCGGGACGGCTGATGCTCGGCTGGGCGATGGCGGAACTGGCGCACGGGCAGTTCGCCCACGGCGACCGGGAAGCCGCGTTGCACTCACTCACCGCCGCCGAAGAGGTGGCCTCGTCCTGCCCGGCCGGGCGGCTCGCCCAGCGCCTGAACCCGCTGCGGGAACCGCTGCGCGAGGTGCTGAACCGGCGTACCCCCCGGCAGGCGCTGGCCGCCTCCGCGGGCGCACCGGACCGGTTGCTGTTGCACCCGGCGTGGGCGGCACTGTCCGAAAGTGACAGGATCACCGCGATGCTGGCCGGGCGCGGCAACCGCAACCGGCACATCGCCACTCTGCTCTCGGTCTCCGAACGTACCGTGGAGTTGCGGCTGAGCCGGGTCTACAAGGCCATGCGGCTGGGTGGGCGCACCGAGTTGCGGGCCCTCATCCAAGCCGCCGGGAGCGGATGATCCATGCTGCTCGAACGTGCGGCCGAGCTGACCCGGATCGGCGCCGGCCTCACCTCGGCGCGGGCCGGCCGGCCGGAACTTCTGATGGTGCGCGGACCGGTGGGTGCCGGGCGATCCGCGCTGCTGCGCGAACTGCCCGCCGATCCGGACGTCGGAGTGCTGCGGGCGGCCGGGTCGCCGGGCGAGCACGATCTCGCGTACGGCGTGCTGCGCCAGCTCGTCGAGCCCGAGCGCAACACCGGCGGCCTGCGAGCCACGCCCGGCGGGGCCCCGGCCGTCGAGGCGGCCGCGCACGCCCTGCTGACCCGGCTCAGCGCCGCCGGCCCGGTGCTGCTGGCGATCGACGACATGCAGGATGCCGACGAGCCGACGCTGGCCTGGCTGACACAGGTGAGTGCGCGCAGGCACGGGCTCCGGCTGCTGGTGGTCGGCGCGGTCCGCGACGGCGACGTGCGCAGCGGGCATCCGCTGGTGCGCGAGCTGACCGAGTCCGCCGACGCGGTGCTGCGTCCGGCGCCGCTGTCCGCACCGGCGGCGCGGCGGATGCTGCACGAGTCCATCGGCGCCACCGCCGCCGCGGAGTTCCTGACCGCGTGTCACGCGGCGGCCGGCGGCAACCCGCTCATCCTCACCGCGCTGGCCGAACACGTGGTGTCCACCGCGCTGCCGCCGGACGCCGAGCATGCCGGCCGGGTGGGCGCGGTGTGCCCGGCGCCGCTGCGGGACAGGTTGCTGGCGGTGATCGCCGGGCAGCCCGCCCCGGTGCGCTCCGTGGCGGCGGCCATCGCCGTGCTGGGCGACGACGCCGACGAGGCGTTGCTCGGCCCGCTCGCCGGCGCCGACGCGGTCGAGGTGGGCACCGGGCTGCGGGCACTGCGTGAACTGGGCCTGGTCACCGCCGACGGCCACCCGCGTTTCACCCATCCGGCGGGACGCTCGGCGGTCGAGTTCGACATGCCCATGGCCGAGCGGCTGCGCGCCCATCAGGCCGCCGCGGAACTGCTGTACCGCCGCGGCCACCCCTCCGAGCAGGTGGCCCGGCAGCTCATGGCGGTGCCCGCGCTGCGCCTGACGTGGTCGGTCGAGGTGCTGCGGGCCGCCGCGGCGTCCGCCCGGCACCGCGGCGCGCCCGACGTCGCGGTGGACTACCTGCGGCGGGCGTTGCTGGACTGCTCCGGCATGGGACCGGACCGCGCCTGGCTGCTGCTGGATCTCGCCGCCGCGCAGCGCGACCGCGAACCGGCCGACGCGGAGCGTCTGGTCGATCAGGCGGTGCCGCTGTTCGACACCCCCCGGGACCGCGCCGCGGCGGCGTTGCGCATCACGCCCACGGTGCTGGGCTGCGCCCGGCCACCGGTGGCGGACCTGTTCCGCCGGGTGGCGCGCGACCTCGGTGATCCGGCCGCGTCGGACGCCCCGGCCCGCGCCGCCGCACTGGGCCTGGAGGCCCGGTTACGCCACATCGGACTGGCCGACCCGGCCGAACTGGATCTCGCCCTGGCCCGGCTGCGGGCGCTGGGCGCGGTGTCGCCGCTGGACTCGGCCGCCGAGCGCCAGCTCATCGCGGTGCTGCTGCACGCCGCCGTGGTGACCGGACGGTTGCCGGCCGCGGCCATCGCGCCGCTGGGCGAACGGATCCTGCAACACGAGACGCTGCGCTCCGCCCACCCGCAGGCCACCGTGGCGCTCACCGTGCTCGCCCTGACCGCGGCGGACGCCCTGGGCGCCGCGAGCCGGTGGCTGTCGGTGGGTGCCGACCCGGTGGGCCTGCGGCTGCCGGCCGCGGCGGAGAACCGCATCGACGCCCTTCGCGCGTACGTGCATCTCGGCCGCGGGCGGGTGGTCGCCGCCCGCACCAGCGCGGAACGGGCGGCGCACCTGGCCGTCGCGGGCTCGGAGACCGAGACGCTGGCGCTCGGCGCGCTCGCCTGGGCGGCCGTGGAGATGCACGACGGCGCCCTCGCGGCGAACGTGGCGGACCGGCTGGAGCGTAGCTCCCCGTCGCTGAGCGCCACCGTGGACATGGTCCGTGCGCACAGCATGGCGCAGCAGGGACGCCCGGACGAGGCGCTGGAGACGTTGCTGGACTGCGGCGCCCGGCTGCGGGACGCGGGCTGGCGCAGCGTGGCGCTGCTGCCGTGGCGGGTGCACGCGGCGGTGCTGCGGCACCGGCTTGGCGACCGGTCCGGCGCGGCCACCCTGCTCGACGAGGAGCACGCTGGCGCGTTGTCCTGGGGCGCGCCCGCCTCGCTGGGCCGGGTGCTGCGGGTCAAAGGCCAGATGGAGGGCGGGCCGCGCGGCTTGGAACTGCTGCGCGAGGCGGTCGCGGTGCTGCGCCGCTCGGCAAACGAACTCGAACTGGCGCGGGCGCTGCTGGCGCTGAGCCGCACCGCCCCGGACGCGGCCGAGGGCGTGGCCGCGGGCCGCGAGGGGACCGCCCTGGCAAGCTCCTGCGGGGTGCCCTGGCTGGCCGGCGCCACGGTCGCCGCCCATCCGGTCACCGCGGACAGCGCGCTGACCAAGACGGAACGGCTGGTCGCCTCCCTGGTCGCCCGCGGGCTGACCAACCAGGAGATCGCCGCGATGCTGGGCGTCAGCCGCCGCGCGGTCGAGAAACACCTCACCAGTTGCTATCGCAAGCTCGGCGTCTCCGGGCGCGCGGAACTGGTGGAATCGCTGACCGGCGCCTGATCTCCCTAGCGAACCTTTTCAACCTGGCATCGAGCCCGTCAGTTGCGCGCCGTCGACCAGCGGCGGCATCTGCCGGCCTCGCCACGGTGAAAAGGTTCAGTCTTTCGGGCAATCAACAACCGGCGCGCGGGCAACACCTGGCCGTTCGGCCGAGTCGAATCGCGACGGTGGTCCTGGCCACTTTCAGCCACTCCGATCTTTCGCGCGGCGCTCATTCTTAATACGCTCTTAACCACGGCCGGACCCACGGGCCAGGAAATCGGTCGGCGTCGCATTCTGGCATGACCGTTACTGCCGGATCGGGTGACCGAATGGGCATCGCAGCCCCACACGGCACCATCGATATCACGCCTCTGATCTTTCATTAAGATCGATATTCTTCGGCGCAAGGTAACGGCTCAATCGGCGCAGCGTAAGGTACGGAGCGGTGTGGTTCGGTTTCGGTTCGGTGGGTTCGGTGGCCCGACTTCACCCCATCTGAACTGGGAAAATATTGCCGTCGTGCGTACCGAACCCGGTGCCGGTGTCCGAACCGTACGGTGCGCCTTCGCCGTCGGCCTCCGAACCCTTGCCCGGACCGCCGCAGTGACGCCCGAATGACGGTCGCCGATGTTTGACATCGGCAAAGCGGGCGATGCAGGCTTTCGCCGGATCGAGCCCGACGCTGCGGGACTTCACCGGTGTAAAGCCGGAGCCTTCTGACGCGCGTCGGTACGGGGGACAAATGCTGACGCCCAAAGTCGATGGAGGCTCATCGTGTTTTCCGCACCTATGACGCACCAGCCGGAGGGCATGTCCCACGGCGCTGGGGGCGACGAACTGCACACGGACGGCCCCGGCGTCTGCATGGCACATCTGGACCGTACGCTGGCGATCCGGCACGCCAACACGGAATTCTTCCGCCGTTTCGGGGAGACCTCCGCGCAGTTGTGCGGGCGCCGATTCGCCGACCTGATCCACCCCAGCGTGCAGGCGCCGGTGATGCGCAACTTCGCCCGCCTGCTGGAGGGCAAGCACCACCGGTTCGCCAGCCGCGTCATCGCGGTGCGGCCGGGCGACGAGCCGCTCACCGGCACCCTCACCGGCGTCGCGGTGCAGGGCGGCGCGCCGGATGCCACCGGCGTCCTGGTTCTCATGCGCCCGGCGGACCAGCAGACCGTGGCCGACACCGCGGTGATCGGCCGCAAGAAGATCCTCAGCAAGATCGACGCCAAGATCCTGGAGGGCATCGCCGCCGGCCTGTCCACCATCCCGCTGGCCTCGCGGCTCTACCTCAGCCGGCAGGGCGTCGAGTACCACGTCAGTGGACTGCTGCGCAAACTCAAGGTGCCCAACCGCGCCGCTCTGGTCTCCCGCGCGTACTCGATGGGCGTGCTGAACGTGGGTGTGTGGCCGCCGAAGGTGGTCGAAGACTTCATCAAGTGAACTTTTTCAACGTAGTGGGGCCGGCAGGTGCCGCCACTGGTCGGCGGCACGAAACCGGCGGGCTCGATGCCAGGTTGACAGAGGTTCAGTGAGCCCGGCCGGCGGGATCTAGGGAATCTGCCGGTCGCGCGGTCCTACCGTCGCTGCGACGACGGTCGAGGTGTGTGAAGGGAAGACGATGGCCAGGCGTGCGCTAATCACCGGGATCACCGGCCAGGACGGTTCATACCTGGCCGAACACCTGCTCAACGAGGGTTACCAGGTCTGGGGGCTGATCCGCGGGCAGGCCAACCCCCGCAAGGTGCGCGTCAGCCGCCTGGCCTCCGAGCTGTCCTTCGTGGACGGTGACCTGATGGACCAGTCGAGCCTCGTCTCCGCCGTGGAAAAGGTGCAGCCGGACGAGGTGTACAACCTGGGCGCGATCTCGTTCGTGCCGATGTCCTGGCAGCAGCCCGAACTGGTCACCGAGATCAACGGCATGGGCGTGCTGCGCGTGCTGGAGGCCATCCGCATGGTCAGCGGCCTCGGCGCATCCCGCAACGGCGGCACCCAGATCCGCTTCTACCAGGCGTCGTCCTCGGAGATGTTCGGCAAGGCGGTGGAGACGCCGCAGCGCGAGTCGACCCCGTTCCACCCGCGCAGCCCGTACGGGGTGGCCAAGGCGTACGGGCACTTCATCACCCGCAACTACCGGGAATCCTTCGGCATGTACGCGGTGTCCGGCATGCTGTTCAATCACGAGTCTCCGCGCCGCGGCGCGGAGTTCGTGACCCGCAAGATCTCGCTCGCGGTGGCGCGCATCAAGCAGGGCTTCCAGGACAAGCTGCATCTGGGAAACCTGGAGGCGGTCCGCGACTGGGGCTTCGCCGGCGACTACGTCCGGGCCATGCACCTGATGCTGCAGCAGCCCGAGGGCGGCGACTACGTCATCGGCACCGGGCAGATGCACTCGGTGCGTGACGCGGTGGAGATCGCGTTCGCGCACGTCGGTCTGAACTGGCAGGACCATGTGGTGATCGATCCGGCCCTGGTGCGCCCCGCGGAGGTGGAGGTGCTGTGCGCGGACCCTGCGATCGCGAACGCGCGGCTGGGGTGGAAGCCGACGGTGAACTTCCCGGAGCTGATGCGGATGATGGTGGACTGCGACCTGACGATGGTGTCGCGCGAGCGTGAGTACGCGGACCTGATGCCGGCCGGTGCTTGGTAAGACCGTCCCCCGACGGCGAGAGCGCGAGGCCCCGGTAACCCGGGGCCTCGCGCTTCGTCGTAGCCCGCCGCTTCACCCCGCGCTCGCCCCGTGCGCCCCGCGCGCTCGCCCCGCGCGCCCCGCGCGCCCCGCGCGCTCGCCCCGTGCGCCCCG
>NZ_BMMX01000068.1 GCF_014646155.1 Mangrovihabitans endophyticus | reverse complement strand
CGGCCAGCCGCGCGGCGCGACGCCCGGCGGCCCACACCCCGGCGGCACCGGCCAGCACCGCGGCGACCGCCGCCACCGCGACCAGGTAGCGCGGCAGCGACGGGCTCACCGTGCGCGCGCCGTCCGGCACGATGCCGGCCCGCACCAGCAGGTCGTAGTTCACCACGATCACCTTCACCGCCTCCAGCGGACGGTCCGGGAACTCGTCGATCCCGTCGGTGATCCGCGCCTCGGTGACGTACGACTTGCCGAAGTTCTCGTCGTCGCCGCCGGGCAACCGCGAGCATCCGTACGTGTCAAAGCCGTCGCCGCCCGGGCTGAGCGCGACCACCACCAGGCCCTTCGTCGCGCGTTGCGCGTCGTCGCAGCGGGCCCGCACGTCACCGCCGGGGGCCAGCAGCAGCACCGCCAGCCGCCGGTTGCCGATGATCCGCTGCGCCGCCGCCCGGTCCACCCCGGCTCCGGGCGCGGCGTACACCGAGGACGCCCGGACCTGGCGCGCGACCGGGCCGTCCAGTAGGCCGCCGGACCAGGCCGCCCACCCGGCCAGCATCAGGCAGCCGAGCACGCCCAGCCCGTACGGCGTGCCGAACCACCGTCGCAACCGCCTCACCGGCCCGCCCCCGCCGGATCGTCGTGGGCCGCCAGGTACGCCGCCGGACGGAACCCGGCGAACGGCAGCGCCCGCGCCGCCTCGTCCAGGTCCGCCTCCGCGTCGTCCAGCAGATCCTGCACATGCCGGTCGGGCAGCCACCCGCTCAGCGCCTCGCCGGCCGCGGTCAGACGCGACATGCCGCGGGTCAGGGGTGCACCCGCACGTGTGCCCTCCCGGCCCTGCGCGCCGGCGGCGGTCACGCTCAGCGCGGACATCTCCACGGCCAGCGCGGTGAGCCCGGCCAGCCGCGCCGCCGCACCGGTCCGCGCTGCACCGGGCCGCGCCGCACCGGTCCGCGCCATGCTGGACCGCCCTGTGCCGGGCCGCCCTGTGCCGGGCCGCGCCATGCCGGGCCGCGCGGTGCGGGCGGACAGCACCAGGAACACCGCGACGCACGCGGCGAACAGCCACGGCAGGGCAGGCAGCGCCACCCGCAGCGGATCGAACGGCCGGTACGGCAACGGGCGGTCGAACAACCCGGCGTAGCGGATGTCGGTGACCCGGTTCAGCCAGGCCGGCAGGACCGCGTCCTGCGGGTACGCGTACCGGCCGAGCCGGTCACCCGCCTGACCGTAGAAGCTCGCCCCGGCGACGTCGGCGAAGTCACCCGCCTGCGGGCCGGTGTACTCCACCCAGGACCCGTAGAGCACCACGATCGGGGTGTCCGGGAACACCCGGGCGAGTGCCGGGCCGTACCGCGGCATCGGCGTGCCGAACGGCTGCCGCGGCAGCGCGACGAACAGCGCCGGCCGGCCCGCGAAGGCGGCCCGCGCGGCCCCTGCCGGTGACCGGCTCAGGGTCGCGCCCGGCGCCACATGCGTGCGCCCGCGGCGCAGGTCCGGCAGCACGGCCGCGAGCTCCGCAGGGGTGGGGTCGCGGCGGCGCAGCGCGTCCACGTCCGCCGGCGCCGTCGTCTCGTGAATCCCGTGGATCAGAGTGACCAGCAGGTTCGTCACATCGCCGGTGGCCATCTGGGCGCGCCAGCCGGCCAGCGTGTCGGACCGGGCCTGGTAGACGCCCCCGGTGACCTCGGTGCCGATCACCCGGACGGTCGCGTTGCGCACGTCGCGCACCCGGTCGCGTTCCGCTGCGTCCAGGCCGGGCGGGGCCACCAGGATGCGCACCGGGGTGCCGCCGGCCGCCGAGCGCACCCGCGCCTGGTCCCATCGGGCCACCGAGCCCGGCAGCCGCACCACGTCGTCGGCGGCGACCATCCGGGTCATCTCGGCCACCGACGGCACCGTCGCCTCGCTGAGCTCGCCCGCCGAACCCTCGGGGAGCGGGTCGCCGGCCGCCGGGGACCGTCCGTAGCTGACATCGGTGCTCTGCCGCTGCACGGCCAGAAACACCACCAGGACCGCGACCGCCGTGACCAGTGCGGGCCAGCGCACCCACTCCCGCCACCGGGGCCGTCCCCGCCACCGGGGCCGTCCCCGCCACCGGGACCGGCGCGGGTCAGCCATCGGCCGCGGCCCGCCACAACCCGTCGGCCCGCGCCGCCCAGTCCGCCGCAGCCCGCGCGGTCGCCGCCCCGCCGCCGGTGGCGGTCGCCGCCTCGGCCCGCCCCAGCAACTGGTCCGCCTGGGTCTGCGGGGTCGCGGCGGCGTCCCGGCTGATCCGCGCCACGGCGATGGCCGCCCGCGCGGCCGACCACGCGGCCCGGCGGTGCTCGCGCTCGGCGCGCAGCCGGGGCAGGCGCGCCGCGGTGTAGCCGGCGGCGAACAGCGCGACCACGCCGGCCGGCCAGATCAGCCAGGTCACGGGCGGCTCCGGGGCTGGTAGCAAATGGAATGCCGATTCTGCCCGATGAGATCAACCGCGGCATCGCCCGGCCGGATGCCGCGGCTGGGCCGGTCGGCGGTCAACGACGCGGCTGCTGCGCGCAACGTGGTTCTCCAGTAGCGTCGGGTCATGAGCTCGCAGAGCCTCACCGCGGCGGAGGCCGCCCGGCGCGCCGCCCTGATCACCGTGTCCGCCTACCAGATCGACGTCGACCTGACCGGCCTGCCCGCCGGCCCGGAGCTGCGATGCGTCTCGACGGTGCGGTTCGCCTGCGCGCAGCCGGGCGCGGACACCTTCGTCGACTGCGCGGCGCGGGTGGTCGGCGGCACCCTGAACGGCAAGCCGCTCGGGCCGGCCGACGGCAGCCGGATCCCGCTGCACGGCCTGGCCGAGGCGAACGAGTTGCGGGTGGAGACCGTGCAGGCGGACACGTCCACCGGCGGTGGGGTGCATCGGGCGGTGGATCCCGCCGACGGCGAGGTGTACGTGTGGATGTCGTTCGAGCCGGACGAGGCGCACCGCGCGTGGGCCTGCTTCGACCAGCCCGATCTCAAGGCGCCGCACACGTTCACCGTGACCGCCCCGGCGGACTGGCTGGTGACCAGCAACTCCGGCGAGGCCCGGGTGGAGCAGGCCGGCCCGCACCGGCGGTGGAGCTTCCCGGCCACGCCGCCGCTGTCCACGTACAACACGGTGGTCAACGCCGGGCCGTTGCAGGAGATCCGCCGCCAGGCCGGCGACCACGACCTGGGCATCTTCGGCCGCCGCTCGCTGGTGCGGGTGCTGGAGCGCGACGCCGACGAGATCTTCACGGTGACCGATCAGGGTCTGCGGTTCTACGCCGAGACCTTCGCCATGCCGTTCCCGCAGCGCCGCTATGACCAGGTCTTCATGCCCGAGTTCGGCGGCGCGATGGAGAACTTCGGGTGTGTCACCTGGGCCGACTCGCTGCTCAGCCGCACCCCGCCGACGCCCGCCGAGCGGGAGTTGTTCGCCACCGTGCTGTTGCACGAGATGGCCCACATGTGGTTCGGCAACATCGTGACCATGCGCTGGTGGGACGACCTCTGGCTGAACGAGGCGTTCGCCGACTTCGCGTGCCGCTGGGCGGCGGCGCGGGCGACAGCGTACACCGACGCCTGGGCGGGTCATCTGGCCGGGCGCAAGCTGTCCGCCTACCTGGCCGACCAGGGGCCGACCGCGCACCCGATCCGGCAGCCGGTGCGCGACGTGGCCGAAGCGGCGTCGATCTTCGACGCGATCACCTATCCCAAGGGCCTGTCCGTGCTGCGCCAGTTGATGGAGTACTTGGGCGAGGACGCGTTCACGACCGGACTGCGCGCCTACTTCGCCCGGCACGCCTGGGGCAACACCACGTTGCAGGACCTGATCGACGCTCTGGCGCAGGCGTCCGGGCGTGACCTGACCGCGTGGCGGGAGGGCTGGCTGGACACCGCGGGCACCGACCGGATCACCTTCGACCCGCGTAGCCGTGAGCTGGTGGCCCGCGGCCCGGCCGGCCCGCCCCGGCCGCAGACGCTCGCCGTCGGGGCCTACCGCGCGCAGGGTGAGCGTCTCGCGCGTACCGCCCTGGTCCGGGTCGAGGTGACCGGGCCGCGCACCCTTGTCGACGTCCCGCCCGGCGCCGACCTCTACCTGGTCAACGACGAGGATCTGACGTTCGCCACGGTGCGCCCCGGCGCTCCGGTGATGGAGGCGGCGGACCGGCTGCCCACGCCGCTGTCCCGCGGCGTGGCGGTGGCCACCGCGTACGACATGCTGGTCGACGGCGAGACCGGCCCGGCGGAGATGGTGCGCTGCCTGGCCGGTGTGCTGACGGCGGAGACCGCCGACACGGTGATCGAGCCCTACCTGCGCATCGCCGTCGAGACGGCCGAGCTGTGGGCGGCCGGGCCCACCCGGGCCGCGCTGACCGCGGAGGTCGCCGACGTGTGCGCCGCGCTCGCCGAGCAGCCGGCTCGCCGCCAGGTCGCGCTGCGTTTCCTCGCCGCGACCGCGGCCGGGCCGGCGGTGCTGGACCGGCTGCGCGACCAGGCGAGCGACGACGTCGACCTGCTGTGGCGGGTGCTGGCCCGCCGCGCCGAGCTGGGCGGGGACACCGCGGACGAGGCGGACGCCCTGCTCGCGCGCGATCCGGACCCGGATGCGAAGTTTCGCGCGCTGGCCGTGCGTGCCGCCCGCTGCGACCCGGACGAGAAGGCCGCGATGTGGCGGATGCTCGCCGAGCGCACCGTGCCGATCAGTCACTACGCCGCGGTCACCACCGCCTTCTGGCGCCCCGGACAGGAGGAACTGCTCGCGCCGTACCCGGAGAAGTTCCTGGACCTGCTGCCGGATCTGGGCCGCGGCGGGTCGATCACCAGCATGACGTACGCGGGGCGGCTGTTCCCGACCGTGGCGGTCGGCGCGGACTTCCTGGACCGGGTCGAGGAGGCGTCCGGCGAGGCGACGCCGGCGGTACGCAAGATCCTGCTGGAGAGAGCGGATCTGATGCGCCGGGTGCTGCGCGCCCGCGGGTGACCGGCGGCGTCGCCGCGTTTGGGCCGGCCCGGCACGGGAAACTCCCTGGTCATGTTCCCGGCGGAGAATCTGCGCGACTGGCGTGGCCACAAGGTGATCGATCAGGACGGTGCCAAGATCGGTGATCTGGAGGCGATCTACGTCGACACGGGCACCGACCGGCCCGCGTTCGCTACCGTGCGGGTGGGGTTCATCGGTCGGCACCGCCTCGCCTTCGTCCCGCTGGACGGCGCCACCGTGCTGCCGGATGCGCTGCGCGTGCGCCACGACAAGCGCACCGTGTCCGAGGCCCCCTCCATCGACCTGGACGGCGAACTGCCCGCGGCCTCGGAGCCGGACGTGTTCGCTCACTACGGCATGACCTACCAGCCGGGCACCTCCGGCGAGCGCCGCCTCGCCCGGCGCTGAGCGCCGCATGAGCCCGCCCGCGCTGCTGTCCGCCTCCGTCGGCCACTGGACCGGCGACGGCACCGGCGTCACCGTGATCCTGCCGCCGCCCGGCACGGTCGCCTCCGCGGAGGTGCGCGGCGGGGCGCCGGCGTCCCGGGAGACCGCCCTGCTCGACCCGACCCGCATGGTGACGCGGACCGACGCCGTGGTGCTGTCCGGCGGCTCCGCGTTCGGTCTGTCCGCCGCCGACGGCGTGGCGGCCCTGCTGCGCGAGCGCGGCACCGGCCTCGCCACGCCGTACGGCCCGGTGCCGATCGTGGTCGGGCTGTCGCTGTTCGACGCGTCGGTGCGGTCCGGGCCGCCGGATGCCGCCGCGGGACGCCGGGCGGCGCTGGCCGCGCTGGACGGCGCCGCGCTGACCACCGGGCGGGTGGGTGCCGGCGCCGGCGCCACCACCGGGCACTGGCGCGGCCGCGCGGACCCGGGCGGCCTGGGTGTGGCGCAGCGCACCGCGGGCGGTGCGACGGTGGCCGTGCTCGCCGTGGTGAACTCGTGGGGCGATGTGCTCGGCGACGACGCCCGGCCGCTGACCGGCGGCCCGCCCGTCGCCGGCCCGCCCGTCCCCGGCCCGGCGGCGCGGCCGTTCGGAGCCCCGGGGCTGAACACCACCCTCGCCGTGGTGCTCACCGATGCGCGTCTGGCCAAGCCGGACTGCTTCCTGCTGGCACAGAGCGGGAACACCGGGCTCGCCCGGGCGCTGCACCCGGCCCACTCCCGGTTCGACGGCGACGCCGTGGTGTCCCTGGCCACCGGCGTGGCCGACGCGGACCTGGACCTGCTGCGCGCCGCGGCCACCGAGGCGACGGCCGAGGCGATCCGGAACGCGGTCCGCGGACCGCACGAACCCCCGGTCAGGTGAGGGTAGCCTTACCGCTGACATCAGACCCCCGAGGCAGGAGGTGCCGTCGTGGCGGAACGCCCGGCGCGCTCGACCAGGACCGGCGTCGTGACGCGGGTCGAACGGCTGACCCCCACCATGGTCCGCGTCGTGTTCGGCGGCGACGGTCTGGCCGGCATGTCCGCCGGCGAGTTCACCGACCACTACGTCAAGCTGCTGTTCCCGCGGCCCGGCGTGGCCTACCCGGAGCCGTTCGACATGGCCGCCGTCCGGCGCGACATGCCCCGCGAGGCGTGGCCGGTGATCCGGACCTACACCGTGCGCCGGTGGCGGCCGGACATCCCCGAGATGTGGATCGACTTCGTCGTGCACGGCGACGAGGGGCTGGCCGGGCCGTGGGCGGTCGCCGCCCAGCCGGGCGACCGGATCCGGTTCCTCGGCCCCGGCGGAGCGTACGCGCCCGACCCGCGGGCCGACTGGCATCTGCTGGCCGGCGACGAGAGCGCGCTGCCGGCCATCGCCGCCGCCCTGGACCGGATGCCCGCGGGGGCGCCGGCCCGGGTGTTCCTGGAGGTGGCCGGACCGGCGCAGGAGCAGAAGCTGGAGACCGTCGGCGACGCCCGCATCGTCTGGCTGCACCGCGGCGACCGCCCGGTGGGCGAGCCGCTGGCCGCCGCGGTCCGCGCGCTCGACTTCCCGCCCGGCCGGGTGCACGCGTTCGTGCACGGCGAGGCCCACCTCGTCAAGGACCTGCGTGCCCACCTGCGCCACGACCGGGGGATCGCGACGGACCAGATGTCGGTGTCCGGGTACTGGCGGCGAGGCATGGACGAGGACGGCTGGCAGGCCGGCAAACGGGCATGGAACGAGCAGGTGGAGCGGGAGCAGGAAAGCGCCACGGCCTAGTAGTTTCCCGGTGGTGAGCGGGGTCACGATGACGCAGGACGCGCGCATCCGTGACATCAGCCGCGGTGGCTGATCGAATCATCGACGGAGGTCTGTCATGAGCTCACCCGCCGGCCCGTCCCGCTTGCGGCCCGACACCGACGCCGTGCTGCGTGGCGGCCCCGACGACTTGCCCGCCGAGCTGCGTACCTTCCGCACCGACCGGGATGCCGGGACGGTGAAGGTGCCGTTCTACGGCGGCTACGAACACTTCGAACGCCGTGCGGCCGAGCCCGGCGCCGGGCCGGCGGACGGTCCGGTCGAGTTCCACTGGATCGGCCGCACCCGCGTGGCGGAATGACCGGCGCGCGGCTGCTGGGCGCCCTGCACGGCCCGGCCGACGCACCCGGTGCGGTCAACGGCCTGTCCCGGCACGATCTGCTGGGCCGGGCCGCCGCGCTGGCGCGGGAACTGGCCGGGGCGCCCGCGGTCGCGGTGCACGCACAGCCCGGCGAGTCCACCGTGGTCGCGGTGACCGCCGGGCTGCTGGCCGGGGTGCCGGTGGTTCCGGTGCCACCGGACGCGGGACGGCTGGAACGCGCGCACGTGCTGACCGACTCCGGTGCCGCGCTGATGCTCTCCGACGACCCGGCCGCCGCAGGCGACACCGGGCTGGCGGTGATGCCGGTGTCCGGATCCACCCGCACCGCCGCGGTGCCGCCGGAACCGCCACCGCGGGCGAGCGCGCTGATCCTGTACACCAGCGGCACCACCGGGCCGCCCAAGGGCGTGGTGCTCTCCCGCGCGGCACTCGCCGCCGGCCTGGACGCGCTGGCCGAGGCCTGGCAGTGGACCGCGGACGACGTGCTGGTGCACGGCCTGCCGCTGTTCCACGTGCACGGGCTGGTGCTCGGGGTGCTGGGGCCGCTGCGGGTGGGCTCCCGTCTGGTGCACACCGGCAGACCCGGCCCGCACGCGTACGCCGCCGCGGGTGGGACCCTCTACTTCGGCGTACCGACGATCTGGTCGCGGGTGTGCGCGGCCCCGGACGCGGCCCGCCGGCTGCGGTCGGCGCGGCTTCTGGTCTCCGGCAGCGCGCCGTTGCCCGTGCCGGTGTTCCGCGACCTGGTGGAACTGACCGGGCAGGCGCCGGTCGAGCGGTACGGCATGACGGAGACGCTGATCACGGTGAGCGCGCGGGCCGACGGCGATCGGCGGCCCGGCCAGGTCGGCCTGCCGGTGCGCGGGGTGCGCACCCGGATCGTGGACGAGCAGGGCGCGCCGCTGCCGCACGACGGCGAGACCATCGGGGCGCTCCAGGTGCGCGGCGCCACCCTGTTCGACGGCTACCTGCGCGGTGGGCGGGCCGAGCCGCCCCCGCTGCCCGGCGGGTGGTACGGCACCGGTGACGTCGCCACCATCGCCGCCGACGGGTGGCATCGCATCGTCGGGCGGGCCTCCACCGACCTGATCAAGAGCGGCGGATACCGGGTCGGCGCCGGCGAGGTGGAGGACGCGCTGCTGCACCATCCCGCGGTGCGGGAGGCCGCCGTGATCGGCCTGCCGCATCCGGACCTGGGCGAGCAGATCACCGCGTACGTGGTGGGGGAGCCGGTGCCGCCGGAGGACCTGATCGCCTTCGTGGCCGAGCGGCTGGCGGCCCACAAACGCCCCCGGCAGATACGCTTCGTGACCGACCTGCCGCGCAACGCCATGGGTAAGGTGCAGAAGGCGCGGTTGCGCTGATTGATATCGGGATCGGCATCCCCACGACTGGAAAGTTGTCGTACGGCAACGGTATAAAGCAGGCATGGAAACGCCCGGACTCGTCGTGCTCACCCCCGCAGGTGAGCTCGACATGGCAGACCGTGACGGCCTGGAACGGGCCGTGGTCGGCGCCGTCCGCAGCGCCGGCGTCCAGCACGTCGTGCTCGACCTGGCGGATGTCACCTTCATCGATTCCGAAGTGCTGGCCGCGGTCATCGCCGGGCGCAACGCCGCGGTGGCCGCGGGGGTGCGCTTCTGCCTGGCCAACGCGCACGGCATGGTGCGCCGGGTGCTGGAGGTGACCGGCCTGCTGGAAGTGCTGGGTAGTTGAGTCTCGGAGGCTGCTGAGTCTCGGGGGCTGCGTCTCAGGGCGCCGGCGTGGTCTCCACGGCGTCGATCCGGTTCGGATAGAACGCCACGTGGTCCTTGATCTCGGCGACCGCCTCGTGCGGCTGTGCGTACGTCCAGACCGCGTCCACACTGCGGTCGCCGCCCACCGGGACGGAGAAGTACGACGCGTCGCCCTTGAACGGGCAGTAACTGCTCGTGCTGGTCGGTTCGAGCAGGCCGCGGTCGACGTCGGCGAGCGGGATGTACTGCACCGCCGGGTAGTCGGCCTCCTGCAGGGTGAGCGCGTGGGTGCTGTCGGCGACCACCCGGCCGGCCACGGTCACCACCACCCGGCCGGGCGTCGGCGTGATCGTGATGGGATGGTCCGGGCCGGGCGTCAGGACTGGCTTCTGGGTCATGCCCGGTTCAAGTCGGCGGCGGCGGATTTATTCCGCCCGCCGGGCCTCTCGCGGCACACGCCGAGGCGTCGATGGGCGCTGATATCGTGCCGATCGTGAACGATGCCACGCCACCGGAACGGGAGCAGACGCCCGGCCGCGGGCGTGTGCACGACGACGCGTACGAGCCGGGGTATTCCGGGCCGGACGATCCGTCCGCGTACGCATCCTCCGGCCCACCCGCGTACGAGCCGGACGAGTACGGTCTCGGGCCGGTCTCCGGCGGTTTCGGCGGTTCCGTCTATGGGCAGCGGCGCATCGAGCCGTCGCCGCCGCCGGACCACGGCAAGATGATCAAGGGGGCGCTGGCCGGGCTGGCGGCCGGGCTGCTGGTGGCCGGCGTGGGCGGGTTCTTCATCGGCCGGGCCAGTGTGGACGACGCGCCCGCCGTGCCGCAGGCGCCGGCCGCGCCGCCCGCCCTGGCCGCCATCGCCGCCGCCAACCGGGCCGAGTTCGGCGCCGACCTGGCCCCGCTGGCGCAGCCGTGGCTGACCGACATGAGCGGCTGCCTGTCCGACAGGGACCCCGGCGGCCCGCACCTGGGCGACGGCCAGCAGTCCCACGTGCTGTGCCGCGACGGCGGCATGTACCTGCACTTCGTGGCCTATTCCTCGGCCGACGCCAAGTCCGCCGACCTGGCCTTCCGGCAGCAGACGGCGCTCAGCTCGGCGGCCATCCTGCCCGGCGCCGAACAGCCCGGCCGCAAACTGGGCGGGGTCACCGGCGCGCCGGGCACCTACGTCGAATATGCGACCCGCGCCGGCGACGCCCCGGCGCTGTGCGGGGTGTGGTGGAGCCGGGACAACACCGACGCCGCGGTCTACGTGGACGTCCTCTGCGACAGCCTCGGCGGTTCGTGGACCCCGCTGCGCGCGGTGTGGCGGCGGCACAGCTGATGACCGGCCTGCTCGCCGACCGGTCGGTGGCCGTGGTGCACGAGTGGTTCAGCGCCGTCGGCGGCTCCGAGAACATGTTCACCGAGATCGCCGCCCTGGTGCCGCATGCCGTCCGGCACGTGCTCTGGGTGGAGCCGGGCGTGGACGCGCCGGAACTGCGCCAGACGTGGCTGGCGCACACGCCGCTGTGCCGGTCCAAGGCGCTGGCGCTGCCGGTGATGCCGCTCGTGTGGCGCACCGCCGGCCGGCCCGCCCCGGACGTGGTGATCTCCTCCAGCCACGCCTTCGCACACACCGTGAAGTTCGGCCCGCCGCAGCGGACCCGGCACGTGAGCTACGTGCACACCCCGGCCCGGTACGTGTGGAGCCCCGGTTTCGACTCGCGCGGCGCGAACCCGTTGTTGCGCCCGGTCCGCCGCCTGCTGCAGGAGGCGGACGTGCGCGGCGGGCGGCACGTGCACGCGTACGCGGCGAACTCCCTGGAGGTCCGCGACCGGATCCGGCGCTTCTGGCACCGCGACGCGGAGGTGATCCACCCGCCGGTGGACGTGGAGTTCTACGGCGCCGCCCCGCTCGGCCACTCCCGCGACTACCTGCTCGGGGTGGGACGCTGGATCCCGTACAAGCGGTTCGATCTGATGATCGAGATCGCCGAGGCCGCCGGACGGCCGCTGGTGCTGGCCGGGTCCGGCCCGTGCGAGGCGGCGCTGCGCCGGCGGGCCGGCGGCGCGGTGCGATTCGAGCCGCAGCCGAGCCGGGACCGGCTGCGCGAGCTGTACGCGGGGGCGGCGGCGCTGCTCTACCCCGCGCACGAGGACTTCGGCATCGTCCCGGTGGAGGCGCAGGCGTGCGGCACACCGGTGCTCGGCCTGCGCCGGGGCGGGCTGCGGGAGACCGTGGTGGAGGGGGAGACCGGTTTCCTCGTCGATGCCACCGACCCGGCGGCGTACGCCCGTCTGGTGCCCCGGCTGTCCGAACTGGACCCGCAGCGGATCCGCCGGCATGCGGCCGGGTTCGGCCGGGCCCGCTTCCGGGAGCGGATGTCGCAATGGGTGCGCGATGTCACCGGATGACCGGCCGCTGACCGTGCTGGAGTGCAGTGGTGTCGGGCCCGGCGGCATCACCCGCGTGCTCACCGAGCTGGCCCGGCACTGGCCCGCGGATCACCGCCTCGAAGTGCTCGCCGCGCCGGCCGGCTGGGACGTCGGCGGCGTGCCGGTGGTCAGCCGGCAGGGCGGCGGCCGGGAACGAACCATCGCCGCCGCCGCGGCGGCGCTGCGCCGACGGCGCGCCGGGCGGGTGCTGTCGCTGAGCCCGTCGCTGGCCGTCGCCGGGGTGCGCGTCCCGCTCACCACCATCGTGCACGACCTGGCCTTCCGGCTCTGGCCGCACGGGCTGTCCCGGGCGGTGCGGCAGTACCGACGGGTCAGCTATGCGACCGCGATCCGCAGGTCCGGGCGGCTGCTGTGCGTCAGCGAGCGCACCCGGCACGACCTGCTCGGCGTGTACGGCCTCGGCGCGGACCGCACCGCCGTGTGGCACCCGGGCAGTGACCTGTCCGCGCCGGGCGCCCGGCCCGCCGTGCTGCCGCCGGACTACGTGCTGGTCCCCGGGCACGCCGCGCACAAGGGGGTGGAACTGGCCGTCGAGGCGATGCGCGACTTCCCCGGCCACACCCTGGCGGTGCTCGGCGGCGGCGCCCGGCCCGCGGCCGGCGGCTCCGGACGGGTGATCGTCCTGGACCGGCTGGACGAGGCGGCGTACGCGGCGGCGGTGGCGGGCGCGGCCGCGTTCGTCATGCCCAGCCACTTCGAGGGATACGGCCTGCCCGCGGCCGAGGCGCTGCGCCTGGGCACCCCGACGGTGATCTCCCCGGACCCGGCGCTGCGCGAGGCCACCGGCGGCGCCGCGGTGTGCATGGAAAGCTGGACCGCGGGGGCGCTGACGGCGGCCCTGCGGGAGGCCCTGGCCCGGCCGCGCCCGGCCCGCCCGGTGGCCACCCGCTCCTGGCGGGAGGCCACGCTGGACCTGGTCGAGCGGGTGTGGCGCTGATGCGGATCGCCATGGTGCACGCCTCGTTTTCGGTGCGCGGCGGGGCCGAGAACTATCTGGACGATCTGGCTGCCGCCCTGGTCGACCGCGGCCACCAGGTGCGGGTCTTCACCGCCGCGGACCGGCCGCGCTGGTCCGCCCGGCTGCCCGGCAAGGCCGCCGTGCACCTGGGTGACCTGCTCGACCCGACCGGCCTGCGGCCGCGCGACCTGCGCGTCTTCCGGCCCGACGTGGTGCACGTGCACAACTGGCAGGGGCTGGGTGTGCTGCCGGTGGCCCGGCTGGCCCGCGCCTACCCGACCGTCCACACGGTGCACGACTACGCCGTGGTGGACCCCAACAACGCCATGCTCAGCCTGGGACGCTCCGGACTGCTGGACGCGACGCTGCGGCTGCGCTCGGCGTGGATCCTGCGCCGGTTCGCGGCGGTGTCGCTGATCTACGCCACGCCGCGGGCACGCGCGGCGGTGGTCCGCAGCGCCCCGCGCACGCGGCAGCCCCGCAGCCGGATCGTGCCGCTCGCGGTCGCCGGCCACCGGGCCACCGCGGACCTGCCGCCCGGCGATCCCGGCACGTTCCTCTACCTCGGCGCGCTGGGCGTGCACAAGGGCGTCGACCTGCTGCTGGAGGCGTGGGACTCGCCGGGCACGCTGCTGGTGGCGGGGGACGGGCCGTTGCGGGACGAGGTGCGGCGGGCCGCCGCCGCCTCCGGCGGTTCGGTGATCTATCTGGGGCCGTTGGACGCCGACGGCAAGCGTGCCGCGTTCGGCCGGGCCGGGTGGCTGGTCTTCCCCAGCCGCCACGTGGAGACGTACGGGCTGGTGTGCGCCGAGGCGCTGATCGCCGGCCGTCCGGTGATCGCCGGGGCGCACGCCCCGCCGCCGATGGCGGGGGAGAAGTCGGTGCTGCTCTATCACGGTGTCGACGGGCTGCGCGCCACGCTGCGCCGGGCGGCCGGGATGAGCCCGGACGAGTACGCGGCCGTCGCCGCCGCGGCCGCCGCGGACGGTCGCGAGCTCGACTGGGACGCCCACGTCGGCGCGGTTCTCGACGCGTACCGGTCGCGATGAACGGACCGGACACCGGCACCGCCGTGCCGCCGGTCTGGGACCGGGTCCGTGAGTACGGCCTGGCCGCGGTGCTCGTGCTGATCGGTGCGCCGCTGGCCGCGCAGGGACTGTCCTGGCTGCTGTTCGCGGGGCACGGCTGGGTGCTCAACCTGGCCGCCGCGGTGCTGGCCAGCGCGCTGGCCGTCGCCGTGGTGGTGCACCGCGGCGGTGACCTGCCGGTGCGATGGGCCGCCGCGGGGCTGGTGGCCGCCGCCGCGGCGCTGCTCTGGGGCGCGATCGGCGTGGCGGACCACGGCCTCGCGCAGACGGTCACCGGCCTGCGGCTGATCCTCATGCCGATCGCCTTCGCGGTCATCGCCGCCTCGCTGGGCGGCCCGGCGATCGAGCGGCTGCTGACCGTCGCGGCCTGGGTGATGACCGCCAACGCGGTGGCGGCGGTGGCGGAGAAGCTGATCGGGCCGGACACCCTGGTGCACTGGGGTTTCACCGCGGACCACAACGTGCGCTACATCGACGGTGTGTTCCGGGTGCCCGGCCTCACCCAGGTCAACGCGGAGCTGGGCCTGCTGGCCGGCGCGTTTGCGCTCGGGTACGCGGTGTGCTGGCTGAGCCCGAGCACCCGTCCGCGCCGAGGGGTGTGGCACATCGCCGCGGTCGCCGCCGTGGTCTGCCTGGGCCTGAGCACCAGCCGGTCCGGGGCGTTGCTGGTGGTCGGCGGGCTGACCGGCGCGGTGGTGCTGCCGCGGACCCGGTCGCGGCGCCGCCGGATCGTCGCGATCGTGCTGGCCGCGCTGCTCGCCGTGGGCCTCGCCGGCGCGTTCGTGCTGCTCGGCGCTGGCGGCAGCGCCAGCCTGTTCCAGCGTTTCGCGGTGTGGCGGGATCTGCTCGCCGGGGTGTCCGTGCTGGGCGACGGGATCGGCGGCGCGGGAGGTGCCACCTATTCGCGGGTGGCCGCCTCACCACCGCGGTTCGTGGACAATTACTTCCTCGACGTCGGGTTGCAGTTCGGGCCGGTGGTGATGGTGCTGCTGGTGGTCGCGACGGTCGCCACGGTGGTGGCGTGCGTGCGCGCGTCGCGGCGACGGCGGGACCTGGTGCTGCCGATCGGCCTGGTGTGCGGCCTGGCGTGCGCGTCCCTGACCCTGGACACCTGGGAGTTCGGCGCCACCATGCTGACGTTGATCCTGTTCGGCTACCACGGCCTGCGGTCGGCGCCGTGATCGCCGCGGTGCGCCGGCTGCAGGAGTCGCAGCTATCCGTGCAGGCGATGACCCGGCTGGCCAGCGTGGGCCTGTTCCTGCTCGCGTCCTGGACGGACAGCCGGCACGTGGCCCTGATCGCCGTCCAGGGCGCGTTGCTGGCCATCCCGTACACCCTGGTCGAGGCGATGGTGGGCCGCCCGCTGTCGGCCGGGGTGGTGCCCGGCACGTGGCGGCTGGAGGCATGGGCGGCGCGGGCCGCCGCCGCCATCGCCGTGCCCGCCGCGGTCGTCGGGTTCGCCGCGGTCTCGGTGGCGCTGCCCGGATCCGGGATCCTGGACCGGCTGCTGGTGGTCGCTCCGGTGCTGTTGCAACTGCCGGTGGAGGCGTTGTTCTGGGTGGCCTTCCGCACCCGGGGACGCCGCCGGGCGAACGCCCTGCCGCAGAGCGTCGCGGCCGGCACCCTGCTCACCGCCGCCGTGTTCGCGGTGGCCGGGCTGCGGCTGGAGGTCGCCGCGGTGCCGGCCCAGATCGCGGTGCTCGCCTGGGCGTTCGCCACCCGGCCCGCGGGCGGCCCGCACACCCGGCCCGGTCCGCTGGCCGGCGTGCGGATCGGGGCGGCCTACTGCGTGGCGGCCGCGGTCGACCTCGGGTACGTGGTGGCGCTGCCCGCGGTCGCCGGGGTGCTGGCCGGACCGGCCGCCATCGTGGTGCTGCGCGCCATGGACCTGGCCTTCGGGCCGTTCCATGTGGCGCTGGCCGCCACCACCCGCGAGGATGTGGTGGCCGGGCGCTCCGGGCGGTTCCGGACCGGGGCCCGGCTGCTCACCGCGGTGCTGCTGGTGGCCACCTCGGTGGCGGTGCTGGCCGGCCCGTGGGCCCGCGGGTTGCTCTCCGCCGACCTGGCCGCCGCATCGGTCGGCGTGGTCGCCCTGTACTGCGTCTACAAGGCCGCGGTGATGGTCTCCACCTGGCTGTCGATGCGGCACATGGTGCGGGCGGCGCCGCGCACCTACCTGGTGTCGGCGATCGGCTCCCGGGTGGTGGCGTTCGCGTCGCTGGCCGTGGCGTTGCTCTGGGTGCGGCACACCGGGCATCTGTTCGCCCAGCTCGCGGCGGCCGAGGCGGTCGTGGTGGCCTGGTTCGCAGCGCGGTTGCGGACGACCGGCGCGCGGACCGGCGCGGCGGGTCCCGGCATGCCGGACGTCCCTGCGGCGCACGCGGGCACGTCCACCAGTGACGGCACATCGACTAGTCTCGTCGGGCCGAGTCAGCGTCAGGAGGACGGATGATTCCCGAGCCACCCGGCACCGAGCCATCCGGCACCGGGCCGGCGCGGCTGCCCGCGCCCGGTGCGGCGGTGCCGCGGCGGCGGGCGATGGCCTCGATGGGCGCCCTGGTCGCCGGCACCGGCGTGCTCGGGGTCGGCGCGGGGGCGTACGGCAAGGGACTGACCACCCCGGCCGGCCACGGCTACGACGTGCGGGACTTCGGCGCCTCCGGCGACGGCGTCGCCGACGACACCGGCGCGCTGCAGGACGCGCTGGACGCGGCGCGAGCCTCTGGCGGCATCGTCTTCGTCCCGCCGGGTGTCTATCTGACCCGCCGCCTCGCCCTCGGCTCGCGCGTGCACCTGCGCGGGGCCGGCGGCGACGCCACGGTGCTGCGGCTGGCGCCGGACGCCAACACCGCGGTGCTGGAATCGGCGGGCTTCGACGCGGGCGGCCGGGGCCGCGGCGACGGCGGCATCCACGGCTTCAGCGTCCGCGACCTCACCGTGGACGGCAACCGGGCGCAGGGCAATCCGGTCGGCTGCGGGCTGCGGCTCTACGGTTACGGGTACGAGCTGGCCGATGTCACCGTGTTCGGCTGCGGCGCGGACGGCGTGGCCAGTGTCTGGGGCACCGCCGGCGATCTGCCCAGCCCGTCACATCAGATGGAGTCGCGCGTCACCGGCCTGCGCACGCACGACAACGGCGGGCACGGCGTCAACTTCGCCGGGCCGCACGACTCCATGTTCGTCAACTGCCTGTCGTTTCAGAACGGCGGCGCCGGTTTTCAGATGGCGGGCAACGCGTACGGCACCCTGATGGTCAACTGCCACGCCTGGGGTGTGCGGCAGAAGGTCTCCTTCGAGCTGGCCGCGTCCGGCATCGGGTGCGTGAACTGCTACGCCGACCTGGACGGCGGGGTCGGGGTGCGGATCTCGCGCAACGACTGCCGCTGGGTCGCCGGGTACGTGCAGGGTGCCAACCACGCGGGGCCGGCCACCGAGATCGGTGTGCAGTTCGTGCCCGGCGCACGCCCGGAGGAGCCGGCCGGGTCCACCATCGACACCCAGATCCGCAACTGCGCCACCGCCGCCGTCGACTTCGGCGCCGACCGCGGCCTGTCCAGCGTGCGGGCCACCCTGTCGCAACCGGGGGTGACCGGCCGCGCGGGAACCGGCCGGGGCTGGATCGGACGCCCGGCGCGCAACACCCAAGTGGAGATCACCCACGGGCTGGGACACCCGACCAAGAACCTGGTCGTGCGCCCGGCGTTCGACCTGCGCTCCGAGCAGACTCCGGTGCCGCCGGACGACGGCGCGGTGCGGGTGTTCGCCCGCGAGCAGGGCGGTCAGGTGCAGCTCTGCGTGCGCTTCCCGGACGGCTCGGTGCAGGTCCTGGCCGCCGGCAACTGAACCCACCCCCAGCCCGTCCCCAGCCCGTCCCCAGCCCGTCCCCAGCCCGTCCCCGCCCGCCCCCCGCCGGCCGCCCGCCCGCCCCCGCCGCCCGC
>NZ_BMMX01000067.1 GCF_014646155.1 Mangrovihabitans endophyticus | reverse complement strand
GTGGTGGGCGAGGGCGGCGAGCGCTTGCGACGTTGGGGGGCTGCTGCACCGGAGGCGGTAGACGCTGCCGGCGACGGCGACCTGTTCGGTGGGTTTGGGTAGGCCGCTGGCGAGGTGCCAGCCGCCGACGGTGCGATGCGAGGCAAAGTCCGGCAACGTGCTGCTACCGAGGTGTTCGCGTTGCAGTCTCTCCAGCGATGACGAGCGGTCCGGCGCCATCGCTTCGCGTTCCAACAATGCACCCACGTTGCAATCCTCCAGGGGTGATGAGCGACCCGACCTCATCTTCAACCCCACCACCTCCATCACAGTGTTGCGATCCCTCCCGGGGGTGATGAGCGACTCGTGCAACGGGCGCAAGGCCGACGGCTGACGGCGTTGCGGTCCCTCCAGGGGTGATGAGCGACTGAACCACTTCGCCGACGTGTCGTTCGCCGTGACCAGGTTGCGGTCCCTCCAGGGGTGATGGGCGACGTCGAAGTCGCCGACGTCGGGGACCGGATCCTGCTGCGGTTGCGATCCCTCCAGGGTGATGAGCGACTCGACAACCTCTCCACCGGCGTCGAGCACTCCACCGTGTTGCGATCCCTCCAGGGGTGATGAGCGACCCGGGGGTGGACACCGCCACCGGGTCCGAGCAGCACGCGTTGCGATCCCTCCAGGGGTGATGAGCGACCGATGAGCTGGCCACTGGACAGCGTGGAGCACTACGCGTTGCGATCCCTCCAGGGGTGATGAGCGACCCGGGTGCCGGGGGTGGTGGTGCCGCACGGTTCGCCTGTTGCGATCCCTCCAGGGGTGATGAGCGACCTCGATGAGGGTCCAAGCCATTCCCCGGGTGCAGCGTTGCGATCCCTCCAGGGGTGATGAGCGACAGCTACTCGACGTCGAGTACTCGCTGCTGCCCGAGCTGGTGTTGCGATCCCTCCAGGGGTGATGAGCGACCGCGAGTTCCACGCCGCACCCGACTGGGCGCAACCGTTGCGATCCCTCCAGGGGTGATGAGCGACCCGAGGACGCGCGGGATCTGCTGCTGTGGATGTTGTTGCGATCCCTCCAGGGGTGATGAGCGACACGCGGGCGGCGGCCTTCGCGGCGCGGACCCGGTGTTGCGATCCCTCCAGGGGTGATGAGCGACCACCGCGGACACCGTGCTCAGCGCCCAAGTCCCAGTTGCGATCCCTCCAGGGGTGATGAGCGACCACGCCCGCATCCGCCGACGCCTCCACAAAGCGTTCCCGTTGCGATCCCTCCAGGGGTGATGAGCGACTGGACCAGCCCCGAGCACATTGCCAAAGTTCAGCGGTTGCGATCCCTCCAGGGGTGATGAGCGACCTTCGCCCGCGAGGAGGCGTCATGAGCAGCTACCCCACGTTGCGATCCCTCCAGGGGTGATGAGCGACCCGAGTCTTAAGTCGCAGGTCAGAGCGTTCTTGACCATGGTGTTCGGACTCGATTTTGCAGCATTCCGCCGGTAGTGCATCTTCGCAGGTCAGAGCACTGAATCGGGATGTCCGAGTTCGGCGCCGAGCGAGTCCACCTGCATGAGGTGGGGTGTGCCGATGCGGTAGATGCGGATGCTGTCGTAGCTGAGGTCCAGGCAGCCTTGCAGTGTTTTTACCAGTGCGCGGTACTGCGCTACGGACAGCTCGCCCTGGAACACGCTGCGCTGGACCCAGTGCAGGTACTGCCGGCAGGTTCGTAGTACGACGGGGTTGCGTTCCACTGCCGTGTCGTAGACGAGGATCACGAACATGGTTCACCACCAGGGCCGGAACGGCTTGTAGGGGGTTCGTTCGAGGCAGAGCCGGACGATTTTCAAGGCCTCCAGGTGGATGAGTTCCTCGTACGAGACTTTCCGGCGCAGCGCGCGGTGGTAGACGGTGGTGGCGAGTTCGTCGCGGATCATCGTGGAAATCTTTTTTCGGCCTGCCGGGCTGAGGGAGGCGCTCGCGACGTCGCTGACGAAGTCGGCTTTCGTCAGGGTTTTCTGAGCAGCGCACCGGCGGAGTAGCCGTTCGGCGAATAGCGGCTTGAACGGCTCGGCGAGGTCCAGGGCGAGAGTGTTGCGGCGGCGATCGGTGTCGGCGTGCAGGAAGCCGATTGCCGGGTGCAGGGGTGTACATCGGATGGCGGTGAGCACCCGTGAGTAGGTGATGGCGTTCAGGTAGCTGATGAAGGCGTTGCCCGCGTTGGAGGGTGGGCGACGGCTGCGGCCTTCGATTCTCAGCCACGGTGTTAGCTGGGTGTCGAGCAAGGCCCAGCTGGTGCGCCGGAAGTTACCTTCGATGCCCATCAGGTCGGCGGTGGTAGTGCAGGCGGCGATCTGCTCGGGGAGTCGTTGCCGGGCGCCGTCGAGCAGGTCGGTGGCCAGTGCCCAGGAGACGTTCGCCGCGGTTGCGGAGACCAGAGATCGTGCGACGGTCAGCCGGGCCTCGGGGTCGGCGGTCAGGTTGACCTGTTCGCGCAGGGCTCGGGCGGAGGACATGTCGAGGGCCGGGGTGATGGCGCCGGCGTAGTTGCCGTAGTGGTCGAGCAGATGGACGGTCACGTTGTGCGCGCTCAGCAGCGACACGGCCGAGGTGTTGACGTCGACGTGGTCGAAAGCGACGAGGTCGCGGATGTCGGTGATGGGGATGTGGACGGGGGAGTTGTCGGCGCGTTCGATGCGGATGCTCCGGTCCTGCCGACGGATGCGGCAGGGTTCGGTCAGCCAGTAGCTGCGGCCGGCGGCGCTCATCGGTCGCCCCAGCAGTAGTCGAGGTAGGAGCAGGCCCGGCAGTCGGGTCGGGCCAACCGAGGCGGAGGTTTCTGGGTGGCGATGACGGTTCGGGCGTCGGCTTCGGTGGTTTCGGCGGTGCGTCGTGCGATGGCGTTCCAGGCGAATCGGATGGTGCGGCGGATGAGTGGGTAGTGCACGACGGCTTCGCGGACGGTAACGCCGCGACGAGACAGCAGCAGGCAGTAGTGCAGGACCTGGGCCTGATGTTGTGGCGATGGCTTGCGCGACGATTTGGTTTCGTGGACGACTGCGCCTCGGGTGACCCAGTCGATTTTGGCTGAGCCGAGGTCGACGCCGTGGTGACGGGCGAAGGTGGTGTCGTCGACCACTTCACCGAAGGCGACCGCCTGGCTGCGTGCCTCTGGCCGATACCCGCGGCTGTAGAGCCAGAGTTGGCGGCGGCAGTGCACGAGGTACTTGATGTGCACGCCGCCGATGTCGTCGTCCAGGTCGTCGTTCACAGCACGGTCTCCTGTGGGGTGGGCTGCGCGTGCGGGGCGCGAGAGAAGGTAAGGCCGGTTTCGCTGCTGTACGGAGCGTCGATCACCGGGATGCGGCCGCCAGCTCCGGCGGTTCCGGTAGTCCGCACGGCCTGCCATTGCCGGTAGGTAATGGGGATGAGCAGGTCGGCGCCGAGCAGCGCATGCCCGTCGGGGCCGGTGGTCAGTTGCTCGTATTCGGCGCGATCGCGGTCCAGCAGCACGTCGACGGTGTCGAACGTTTCGCGGAGTCCTTCGGCGAATTCGTCGCGGTCGGTGAACGGCTCGGTGAAGGTGAGGAAGTCTGTGCGGAAGCGGTCGCGGCTGCGGCGGGCGCGTTCGGCCCATCCGCGGCCCCACGGGGTGTCGTAGGCCAGCCGGAGCCAGGTGTCGATGCTGTGCTCAGACACGACCGGGCCGGGCGCGGCACACAAGGCGTTCCAGGCGGCTTCGAGAGCGTCCTGCTCGTAGGGCAGCGAGCTGGGGCCGCGGTGTACTCGGTACTCGACCACGCCGTCGGGGTGGCGGCCGAGCCGGTTGACGCGTCCGGCGCGTTGGGCGATGGATTCGATCGGGGCCAGTTCGGAGGCGCCGCGATCGAGGTCGATGCGCAGCGCTACCTCCACCGTCTGGGTGGCGACCACCAGGCCACCGCGCTGTGGCGCCTCTCCAGGTCGCCGTTCGCGGTGCCTGCGTAGTAGCCGCCGTTCGATGGCCGCGCGGTCGCGGCCGCGGAACCGGGAGTGCAGCAGAATCGCCGCGTCGGCGCCCCGACGGCCGACGGTCTGGGCGTCGCTGGCCAGCGCGGTGTAGAGGGTTTGCGCTGTCTTCACGGTGTTGGCGATCAGCAGCACGCTGTGCCCATCGCGTAGCCATGCCGCGAACACCGCGAGGCTGTCCGGGTCGGTGATCGCTTGCTCGTCCAGCACCAGCCGGTGCCGGTCGGGGGCGGCACCGGCCGGGGCGCGTTGGACGGTGACCGGGCGGTGCAGGCTGTCTCTGACCAGGCCAGCCAGGGGCGGGGCAAGCGTGGCGGACAGGATCGCCACGCGGGTCCCGAGTTCCTCCCACAGCTGCATGGCGGCGCACAGCCGGCCGAAGGTGTCCGGGTCGTAGGCGTGCAGTTCGTCCACGACGATCAGGCTGTTGGCCTGTTCGAGGAGGACGCTGGAGTACTTCGGGCCGGCGATGGCGCCGATCAGCAGTTGGTAGGCGCTGCTGACCCGGAAACGTTGTGCGAACAGGCGCATAGCGCCGACGCGGCTCGCGGCGCGGCGGGCGTCGGCGGCTGACGGGGCTTGTCGTGGCGGGTCTGGCGGTCCACCCGCCGGTGGTGCGGGCGGGCAGTCATCGACGGCGGCGGCCAGGACCGCCAATGCGGCGGTGCCGTGCAGGATGCCGATGTCGGCGGTGGTGTCGCCCGGGCCGGGATCCAAGGTACGGGCGAACACGTCGGCGGCGGCGTTGAGCGACGCCCGATAGGGGAGGGTCCAGACCACGCGGGGCCGGCCGGGCATGCTGCTTAGTTGGTGGGCGGCCCAGGCCAGGCCCGATTCGGTTTTGCCTGTGCCGGTGGGCGCGACGAGGATCAGGTGGCCGTGGGTGCGCCCGGCTGTCTGCTGGTGCGGGTATGGGCGGTAGGGCAGCCTGGTCAGGAAGTCTCGTCCCAGGGGTTGATGGGTGTGCAGGGCGACGTGCGCGGAGGCAGAGTGGTCGGCGAGGGTGACCGCGCCTTGCAGCAGAACGCCGATCAACCCGGTGGTCTCGTCGACGGGTTCTTCCCAGAACGCGCGCAGGGCGGCGAACTGCTCAGCGGCCCGCTCCCATAGCCGACGGCCAGAGTCGTCGGGGACAGCGCGGCTGAGCTGGGCGGCGCACCAGCGCAGGAACGCCCGGTGCCGATCCGCCGTTACCCGGCCTTTTGGTGCGCCGGGTGGCGGGTCCGGGTCGTATCCGAAGATGTGCTGCCAGGCGGCGGTGGGCGGGTAGAGGTCGCGCAGGGCCCGGCCGCGGTCGGAGCGCAGCCACCGGTGGTGCAGGCCCACCCCGGCCGCGACCAGCGCGGCGTCGGGTAGGGGCAGGGACGCGGTGAACAGTTGGACGTAGGCCAGCGAGAGAACCTCGTGGCGCTGACCCCACGCCCTGCCGCCGGGCCGCACCTGCTGTTGGAAGCCCTCGGCGAGCTTGCCGGCGTCATGCAGCAGGCAGGCCAGCTCGACCAATGCCCAGAAGCCCGGCCGGTGGGCGAGTAGCCCGGCGGCGCCGATCCGGTCGGCGATATGTCGTCCGGCGTCGCGGGTGGCGAGGCTGTGCTCGGTCAACCGTTCCGCCCGCCGGTGGCGCCGGGCGCCGGGGGTCTGCTCGATCGATTTGGCCCACACTCCGTCCAACAGATGCAGCTCGGCGGGGCTGATCACCGGTGCCCGCCATGTAGCCAGACCGCCTGTCCCTCGTCGTGCCACGCGCCACGCACAGGGCAGCGGCCGACCGGGGTCGGGCTCCATAGGAAGTCGCCGTAGACGGTGACGCTGCGGTCGGCGCTGACGGTCTCGGCCAGCCGCACGGTCGACGCCGAACCTGCGCTGTGTCCGCCGGGTGCGGCTACGGCGTGCCCGACGTTCGCCTCGTCAGATGGTTGTAGGCGGGTCCGATGGATCGACCGCACGTACAGCAGGTCCTGGGAGCGGCCCAGCCGCAGCGGCCAGACCGGGCGGCGCAGTGCCCGGGCGAGTCGGTCGCCGTCAGGACCGGGGATCCACGCGGTGACGTTCAGGTGCGTAAGGAACGGCCGGTCCTTGAGGGTGGTGCCGCCCTTGATCGCCCGGACCCGGCCCCGCACCGCCGGGTTGGAGCCGTCCGCTGCGATCGGGTGGTAGGTCTCCGCGTCGATTCCCGCGCCGGCCGCAGCCGCGCTGTAGCCCAGCGCTACCGGCTCCATCGGTGTTCCAGCCGCGGCGGCCAGGAGGCCGCGCAGCGACGACGGCGGGGGGACGGGCAGGCAGCGGGTGAGGCCCGGAAACATCGGATCTCGGAACGAGGCGACCGGCGCGAACACCTCGACCCGGACGACGTCGAGGCCGTCCTCGCCGGAGGTCGGGATCCAGTGCCCGCTCATCGCGCCGGGTCGTCGAACCAGGCGTCGTGGGCGCCGCCGCGCAGGTCGGCGGCCATGGTGCGCAACATGGTGCGCGGGTGCCCAACCAGCACCTGCCCGCCGGCGATCTCTTCGGCCAGGTCCGCCTCGAACTGCTTGCGGGTAGCGTCCTTGAAGCCTGGGCGCCAGCCGACGTGCACCGGTCCGTCCCACTCACCCCGCCACGCGTCCAGCTCCGCCCGTAAGGTCGCGGCGCGGACCTGCAGACCGCTGCCGTCCTCGGCGCCGCTGATCGCGAACTCCAACGGATTGACCCCGCCGGCCATCGGCAGCAGCATCACCAGCGCCGGGGTCCGGTCGCCGTAGTGCAGCCCTTTCTTGGCGCCGCCGGCGATGTCGGCCATCGCATCGAGCAGCAGCGCCGCCCGCTCGCGCCGCGCCGGTAACGGCAGCCGCACCGCGCTCTGCCCCCGGAAGGTCACTGCCGTTGCGCCCGCTTCGATCGCCGCCGAGGCTTGCAGCGCGGCCTCCGTGCTCAGGTAGTTGGCCTTGCCCGCACCCCGCGCCTGCGGCAGCGTGAACGTGCCCACGCGCGGCAGGTCGAGCAGAAACGGCGCCGCCAGATCAGCGGTGTAGAACTCGTGGGAATGCAGCACCGGCTCGTCGATGCCGCGGGCCATCACCCCGAAGTCCTCGGTCGGGCGTGCCGGCTCGACCGCCAGCAACGTGCCGCACATGAACGGGCTGTCACGCAACGTTGTCGACGCGTCGTCGGTCTTCGACGTGGCCTTCATGTAGCCGAACAGGTCGTCGTCGGCGTACCGCACCGGGTCGGCCGCGGTGGTCGCCTTCTGTGCCTTGCTCTCCTTCTTCCCGACCCGTTCGGTCGGTGAGCACGGCGACCCGTGATCGGTCATCGTGTCGCGCAGCCACCGCCGGAACGCCTGCGCCGACACATACGGATAGGTCTGCTGCCGGATCACGGTCTTCTTGACCCGCCCGGTGGTCGCCTCACCCCGGCCGTTGTTCGGCGCGCCCGCCGTCACCGCGAGCACGATCTTGCCTGCCAGGTAGGCCATCAGGCGTACGCTCCTTCCTCGTCGGCGTCGAGCAGCATCGGCTCATCGTCGGGTTGTGTGTCGGGGTCGGGCTTGGCACCGATCGCGGCGTCGCGGTGCACCAGTTCGGCCACCACCTCGAAGAACAGTTGCGCACGCAACCGCCACCCGTCCGGGCCGCCGGACATCAGCGCCGGCGTCACCCCGCTGACATCGGCGGGACGGGTGCCGTCGCGCAGCAGCCGCGCACTGGCCTGCATGAGCAGCCGGTTCAACTCGAAGGCGTTGCCGGCGGCCTTCGCATACTCGTTGAACCGGCCCCGGGGATTACGCTCGGCGGTGATCCAATCGGTGATCAGGTCACGCGCCGGAACCAGCCGGTCGACGTCCATCCCGTACATCTCCTCGTGATAGGCACGACCCAGCCGCCGCCAACCGTCCACCACATACGGGTCGGCCGGAGGGTCACGAAACTCGGCGAACAGCGCCCGGATCAGCCTGTCGCTGGTGCGCTGTTCGTCGTCGAACAAGGTCCGCGCGATGGCGGTGTTGCCGTGGCCGGCCTTGTCCCGGCGGCCGAGCGCACGCCGCAGACGCGTCCACCCCAGCCGCAGCGCCGGCTGCGTGTCGATCCGCGCCAGCAGACGCGCGGCGGCCTGCCGCGCCACGGTGACCCGCAGCCAAGGCTCCTGGTTGTCGTTCTTGAATGACCACAACACCGCATCGACCGGCGCATCCGCTGCCAGCGCCCGCAATGCCAGCAACGTGATCGTCTCCGCGCACGCATCCGCCGCGACCCCGCCGAACCCGACCTGCTGGATCCGCCCCGCACGCCGGACGTTACGCGCGGCGAACCGGCGCTCCACGACAGAGCTGGCGCACATCAGCACCGTCGCCGACCCAGCGGTCAGCCAGGCGCCGTACGGCAGCGCCCAAATGGCCACTCGGCACCCGCGACACACCGGCCAGCCCACGGTCGCCGGTGGCAGCGTGTTCACCGCCTTCGTGGAGTCGAACATCGGCAGGTGCATCTTCGCCCACACCACCCCTGCCGGGGCGGCGCAGAACGTGCACGGGACCAACGCAGCGCCGTCGGGGTCGGCGGTAAACAACGCGCTGACACTCGCGCGCATCGGGGCCGGGTCGCGGGAACGCTGGGCATGCGTCGGCTTCGCGTTCGGATACTGGGCAAACAGGACTTTCCACCAGTCCGGGCTGGCCGCCGATTTCGGCAGGCACGCCGCCGCCACCACATCGTCGACGATGCGCGCCGCCACCCCGTCAAGATCCGGCCCGGACACCCCAACCGGTGTCTCCCTCCCGGCCATCACCGCCACCGCCCACGCCCCCGCCCGCTGCAGGGGGTGGGAACTCAACGCGAGCGCCGGCCAGACGGTCGGTGCCGTCATCGGATCCACCCGAACCCCTGAATATTGCCCAAGCCCAGACCCCAGGCCCGCAACGCGGAGAGCAGACGCGGATCCGTGGTGACCCGCGCCGTCAGGCTCGCGCCGATCCGCCACCCGCCGGACACCTCGTACCGGCGCCGCGGTCCCGCCTCCAGCACCTCGACCTCCGCCGCGTCGGGAAGCCCCAGCACGTCGGCCTTGCGCCGAATGTTGCTCACCAACGCCGACGCGTAGCCGTCGTCGCCCGGCAGCAGATACCGGTCCGCCTCACCCTTGAGCAGCACCGGAGATTGCGTCGACAACACCGCCGTCCCTTCCGGTTCCCCGTCGACATCGAGCTGGACGCCCTTGACTCGTAGCGTCGCCGGCCCCCACCGCAACCGGTCCCGTTGCGCCACTGCGGCCAACAATGCGGCCGCCAACGCGGGCACCGGAGATCCGAACCACACCCGGCCAGAGCTCGACATCATGTACACACGCGGGGCGCGCCGCGCGTCTCGAAATATCGGCGGCGAGACACCGATCGGCCGCAACGGACTCCCGCTCCACCCACCGTCGTGAAGATGTTTCGAGACCTCCGGCGAGGTGTCCGCGAGTAGCTGGTAGACAACCGCGTGAGCCACACCGTGCACGAACTTCCACGGCAACACCTCATCGGATGCCGACACATCGACCACCATGCGCACGCCGTCCTCCTGCGGAAGTGAAAGAATTCCTTGTGTGAGATGGCTGGGAGCCGTGAAGCGGTGATCAACCCTGCAGGGGTGATGAAAGATCGCGCACCTGGCCGGTGAACCGCAGCCCAGCATTGCGATAGCTCAAGCCGTGATGACCCAGACCGCTGTGCCGCCGAAACGACCGCTCGCGCCATGCCCTCAGTGAAGCGCAGGCCAGCCGAGATCGGCAGGGTACTCATTCAATCGAGTGACCCAGTCAGCTTGAGAAAATCCATATCGGCGTACGGGCGTAGGCGCGGAGTCGGTACGCCATTGCGCATCGGCCGGGCCGGGAGCGCTGCTGCTGCTGTTGCCGGCCGACGACTCGTCGACGACGACCAGGCCAGCGTGCCGCGAGGCAGGTAGGTAGGTAGGTAGGCAGCCCGATACGACGGGTGGCCTCCACCCGAGAGTGCTGCGATTTCACGCGTAGAAGAAGCGGTTTTCCACTTGGGGGATATGAGCGCCTAAAGTGACCGGTTGCGGGTCCGGCACCTGCATCACGCGAAACCTTCGTACTCGATAGGCGGCTCATCTAATGCGGCAAGGGACCACGGACTCGCCTCGGCTAACGGTGGTCGGGTCGAGGAATACGGCGCGCGGCGGGCAAGGGATCTGGGCGACGCTGCTCGATGGGACAGCCGCAACAACGGTTGGCGGGATCGTCGCCGGCGGGTTCGGCGTCGAAGCGATCAAGTCGCTGATGACGGGCGACGGCGCTGGGCGTCAGTGGTTCTTTTTAGGGTGCGCTGTTGGGCTTGGGCTCGTTGTTCTCGGGTTCCGGCTTCGAGGTCAAGCCCGTCGTCAGGTGCGGGTGGGCATCGTAGCTACCGCGGTGGACTCGCGGAGAGGCCTCGCGCGAGCACGTCAGCTTGATCAGCAGGCCGAGACGTTCAGCCGGGAAATTTGCTCAGTCACGCTGAAGACGGACGCCGAAATGTCTGGCGACGGCGCCCGCGATCGAGACATGATCGATCTGCTGGCAGACGAAACGCTTGCGGCGATCATGATGGCGGAGCGTCTGACCCCCGACGCATCCCGCATCAACCTCATACCCACCATGCCGTTGAATGCCGCCTTCTGGTTCGGGGCGCGACTGGGATACACCCACGCGCGTGCGGTGACGGTGCACGCCATCCGCCAGGCCGACGGATCCCCGCCGTACTTTCCCGCGACGTCCCTACGCGCGATGGAATCGACTGCTGAGCCGTTGATCCTGGAGCGCTTAGAGGTAGTCGACGGCGGGGATCAATCCAAGGTCGCGCTTGCACTGGACCTACAGGGATTCGGAGACCAGTTCTGCGACCAGGTGCTGGCAGCGTGCCGCCAGCACAGGATCGGCTACATGCTGAGGCTGCGCACGACAACGGCTTGTCTGACCGAGAACAGCGAGACGTTCACCGGCGTCGTGGAGCAGACCTGCCAAGCCTGGCGTGCCGCTGCGCTGCCCGCCTCCGCCCGGACGGGGCACCACGCCATATTCCTCAGCGGACCGGTGGCCATCGCGGTCGCTCTCGGCGCTCGCCTCGCCTCCCCAGAGAAGAACAAATGGACCGCGTTCACATTCGACAGCGCGACCAGCACCTACGAACCGTTTCCGCCGACCGCCGCACTCGGATCACGTTGCGATCCCTCCAGGGGTGATGAGCGACCTGCACACCCACCCTCACCGTGACCAACAGCGCCCACCCGTTGCGAGCCCTCCAGGGGTGATGAGCGACCAGACGGTCGCCGAGCAGTGGCATCTGTCGAACTTGTTGCGATCCCTCCAGGGTGATGAGCGACCACCAGGCGGGGTCGTCGTCGCGCGGGTGCCCGATCACGTGTTGCGATCCCTCCAGGGGTGATGAGCGACCCGGCGCTGCGGGCGGATGTGAGCCGCCGCTTTTGAGTGTTGCGATCCCTCCAGGGGTGATGAGCGACCACAGGGCGACGAGGCCCGGCAGCGCCAGCGGGCCATGTTGCGATCCCTCCAGGGGTGATGAGCGACCCGGGCGGCCTCGCGGACGGTGTCGGTGGCGCGGATCAGGTGTTGCGATCCCTCCAGGGGTGATGAGCGACTCACCCTCGCCAAACGCCTCAAAGGCATGGGCTCCGGTTGCGATCCCTCCAGGGGTGATGAGCGACCGCGGGTGATGATCCCGTGCCATCCCGGTTGCACGCGTTGCGATCCCTCCAGGGGTGATGAGCGACCAGGCGAGGGCTCAGGGCATGTCGGTGCCGCTGTACACGTTGCGATCCCTCCAGGGGTGATGAGCGACTTGAGCTCGGGCGCGGCCGGCGGCACCGCGTACAAGATGTTGCGATCCCTCCAGGGGTGATGAGCGACCCGCGTTCGAGACCCACCGCACCCGAGTCAACGCGTTGCGATCCCTCCAGGGGTGATGAGCGACCCGGCGGCCGGCCAGCAACCAGCAACGTGTCACAGTTGCGATCCCTCCAGGGGTGATGAGCGACTCCTGGTCGTCGCCGTCGTCGCCCTGGACGTGGCGGGTTGCGATCCCTCCAGGGGTGATGAGCGACCCGCGCTGCTGCCCGACGGCACCGAACTGCCCCTGCCGTTGCGATCCCTCCAGGGGTGATGAGCGACTTGATGAGAGGAGAAACGCGATGAGCGTGATGGACGAGTTGCGATCCCTCCAGGGGTGATGAGCGACCAGGACCGGTACACGCAGACCGGCAGCTCGGGTGCGGGTTGCGATCCCTCCAGGGGTGATGAGCGACCCGAGTCTTAAGTCCCAGGTCAAAGCATTCTTGACCATGCGTCCAGATTCGGATCTTGCAGCGGTTCGCCGGTAATGCATCTTTGCAGGTCAGAGCGTTGGTCTAGGGGACTGCCTTGGGTGCCGAGCGCGGCTACCGTTATGAGCTGGCGCGACTTGGGGGTATCCCCGCGCCGTCGTAGCTCGCATCCCAAAAGATCACGTTTGCGATCATCGTTTTGGGTGGACACGAACGAACGAGATCGGCTGCGCCGCGATGGCGGCCGTTGGGACTTCGGACAGGTAAGGGTGGATGTTGTACAGCTCGACTGTCCGGTCGGTGACGTCGGGGCTGAGCGGGCCGACCCGGTTTTCGGCGTCCGGCCAGCTGCGGGTGTGGTGCAAGGTCCATTGCACGGTGTGAAGGTCGGGATGGCCGGTGGTGGGTTCGGCCAAGTGCAGGACGGCGCCGATGGCGGTGCCGGCGTCGAGCCGGACGCGGATGAGCCACTCGGTGGACCACGCCCAAAGGTGGCTGTACGGCGGCGGTTGCGTCGGTGGCGCACCGATGTGGAAGCCGTCGTAGTCGGCCCAGGCGGTTTCCTGCGCGGTGGTGAGGGTGGCGGCGAGGGTCTCCCAGCTGATGCGGCCGAGTGCTTGCAGGTGGGCGGTGCCGGTGGCCGGGGTCGGTGCTTCGGTCATCGGGCGTGGTCCTCGATGGCGTGGGGTTTGAGTGGTTGCGGGTTTGGTGGTGGTGTGACGGTGACCGTGCCGTAGCCGCGGGTGGTGCGGGATCCGATGCCGATGACTCCGTCGTGCAGGTCACGCAGGACATGGGTGAGCAGGTTGGTCGTCCAGCCGGGAAGGGCGTCGGTGAGAGCGTCGATGCGCAGGCGGACCGTTCCGGCGGTGACGGGTTGGGTTTGGTACAGGATGCCGGCGCGGGTGCCGCCGGTGACACGGTCGAGGCCGTTGTGGGTGCGCGGTGCGGGGATTTGGGCGTCGGTGATCGGGGTGTCGTTGAACCTGAGCAGTCCGCGGCCCTCCGGGTGGCCGTAGAGGTGGCAGGTGGGGCAAGTGCCGCAGCCGACCGGTGTGGTGCAGGCCGGGATGCCGATGGACCGCAGGATGTACTCGGTGCGGGAGCGGAACAGCCCTTTCCAAGTGCTCGCGGGGATCAGTGGTGTGCCGGCACGGCTGCGGGTCGCGGCGGGGCCGGTGAGTCGGGGGTCGCCGATGAGCAGGGCGCCGACGACGGACACGGTGACGTCGATGACGGATGGCGGGGTGGGTTCGGGGTTCGGGGGTAGGCCGTGGACGGCGACGGTGTCGATCAGGTCGGGGCCGGTGTGGCGCAGCCAGATTCGTAGTCCGTCCGGGGTAGCCGGGTCGATAGTGCCGTGGCGGAGTCGGGTGAGGGTGGTGCGGCCGTTTCCGGCGGTGCGGTCGCGGCCGATGGTCGGCTGCCATGCCGCGACCAGGGCGAGTACCGGAGCGCTGAGGTCGCCGTCGTAGCGCAGGTATGCGGTCAGTGTGCCGCCGGCGGTGACGGTGCGGGTGTGTCGCAGGGAACCGGCGGTGGCGGCGCCGCGTGCGCGGTCGATGCCGGTCTGGCCGACGATCTCGGTGAGCGGCTCCTCGGGGTCTGGGGTGAATCGGGTGCCGAGGATCCAAAGGTCGGACGCGGTGAGTTCATGGTCGCCGTGGGTGGGCGGCGGGCTGCCCATCAGTTCGGCGGCCAGGTCGGCGTCGTGGCGGCGCAGGTGGGCGCGTAGGGAGCCGGCGAGGCCGGAACCGGGTATCCAGGGCCGGCCGTGAACGTCGGTGAGCAGGTCACGGTCGAGGGCGCTGTCGTCGTCGGTGGCGTCGCCGATGCCCCAACCAGGGTGGACGGTGATGTCCGCGACCAAGAAGGTGATCATGCGCGTTCCATGGGGCTCGGGTCTTCGGGCGCTGCGGTGTCGAGCAGGATGAACAGGGTGCGCAGTGCTTCTGGGTCGGCGCCGGTCAGGCAGGTGAGGAGGGTGTGCCGCTGCCGTCCGGAGAGGACGTCCGCGGCGGGTCTGTCCAACACATCGGCGACGAGCGACTCGGGCAGGGCTCCGGCGTGGCGGTGCTGCTCGATCTGCATTTCGTGGACGACGGCGGTGAGCCAGCGGAGTTCGTCCGCAGTGAGAGTGAGCTCCATGATGGCAGCGTGCAGGTCGATGCCAGGGTCGTGAGCGAGGGTTGGCGCGGTGCGGGCTGGGCGCGGCCGCCACGCCGTGGTAGCGGTGTCGGCGGTGCCGAGGCCTTCGGCGCGGCGCAGGCCGATGCCGTGGCGTTGGACCTGGGCGGCGAAGGTAGTCAGGGCATCGCTGGTGCCGTCGAGGATGTAGGTGGAGCCTGCGGCGGCGCACAGATCGGCGGGCTTGGGTAGCCGGGATGCGGCGTGCCAGCCGGTCCAGGTCAGGGGACGCGTCCAGGCGCGGGTGACGGTCACCCCATCGGGTAGGTCGATGCCGGGCTGGGGTACGAGGGTGGGCCGGCCGGCGGTGTCGACGAAGACGGCAGGGCTGCCAAGGCGTAGCAGGAGCCGCCCATCGGTGATGAGCTGTCCGGGCGGCAGCAGGCGCGGTGGTTGTGCTGGGGTGTGCCCGACCGGGGTGACGGTGGCGCGACCACCGACGGTGCGGCGGCCGCCGAGCCAGATCGTGTGGGGCTGGGCGAGCCACGGGTGGTGGCCGTGGATGACGCCCGTCAGAAGGGTGCCGGCGGGCAATGCCGCGTTGGCGTATAGGTGGCCGTCCTTGGCGCGCCCGGTGGCGGGATCGATTTCGGTGCGGGTGATCCGTGTCGTCGCGGCCGGGCCGGTGATGGTGCCTCTGCTGCGGTGCAGCGGACCTGTACAGCTCGGGCAATGGGTGCCGGTGTCGAATGCGTCGTCGACGGCGGTGGCGACGCAGCGCGGGTACGGCTGGTACTTGCACAACCGCACGGACAACGGCGCCCGAGTGGTGCCCTCGGGCAGCAGCGGACCGAAGCGGATGTCCCCGTCGAACAGTTCCTGGAATTCGGCGTGCCGAGGGTTGTGCGACGTTGGGGGACCGTGTTCGGCGATCCAGGTGGCGGCTAGCGCGCCGCGCAGGACGGAGCCGGGCACGTAGGGGTGGGAGTCAGTGAAGTAGCCGATCTCGCTGGCCACGCCGAGGGCGAGACGTTGGACCGCGTGGGCGGTGATGTGCAGGCAGACGGGCGCGGGTGCGGTCATCGTGGGCCATCCGTGGGGTGCAGCAGGTCCGTGAGCTGGTCGGCGTGCTGCGCTGTCCAGGCCGGTTCGAGGGGGGTCAGTGACACCCAGCCGAGTCCCCGCCGCCGATCGCTGCCGACGGCGGCGACAGCACGGGCGGACGCGATGAGGACCGCTTCGTGGCGGGCGCGGACGGCGGGGGACAGGTAGGCGGTGCGGTCGATGGTGAACGTGGTGTCCGCGGCGTGGACCTCTTCGGCGATGGCCAAGGCAGTGTCGACGGTGGTGTGAGTCGCGTCGTCGATCTGGATGCGGGCTCGGCGGCGTACCGAGGTGGCGTCGCCGGTGAGGGTGCTGTCGGACCACGACCAGGGGCATGGTGTGCCGGAGGTGCCATAGACGGCATCGACCAACGTGGCCGGCAGGCGGAGCAGGTCTCTGGCGGCGGAGCGCATGACACCTTTGAGACTTGACGCGGGCAACAGATCGCCGCGGTCGACGACGCTGTCGGCGCCGTTCGCGGCGCGGCCGGCGGCGACCCGGAACGGGGTGTGGAAGCAGACGGCGAAGCGCAGGGTCACGACCACCACCGGGCCAACGACAACGCGGCGGCGACGGCGGCGGGGCCACCGTGTTCCAGCAGCGGTTCGACGACGTCGCTGCGCTCGAGTCGGCGTCCGTGACGGCGCAGTCGCGCGGCGGAGATCTGCGGCCGGTCCGGGTCGCACAGCCGGCCCCATTCGGCGCGCGCCGCGGCGGGTAATGCGCTCAGGGCGCGCATCGCCGGGTCCAACGTCGCGGCGTGCTCCAGCGTCCACGATCGGCGTTCCGGCACTGGCTGGTCGCCGTCGCGGGTGACATCGAGCCAGGCGATCGCCGGTTGACGGCCGCAGTGCTCGCGTTTGGCCCGGGTCAGCAGTTCGGCGGCCAGATCGACGCTGCGCCGGAAGGGGTGCTTGCTGTGAGCGAACACGATCGCCGCTGATGCGGACGTCGTTGCCGCGGCGGGCAGGTCGGTGACCTTCTGCATCCGGCCGCGGAAGGAGTGAAGGTAGGCGGTGGTGAACAGCCACGCCCGGTCGGCGACGACCGAAACCAGCACGTCGTCGCCGCCCACCAGGTGGGGGATGACCGGTACGGCGGTCTGGTCGCCGCGGTCATCGGGCCTAGGCCAGACCGTACGGGTGGCGTCGATCAACGCGCCGCGGGTGGCTGCGGAAACCTTCTCGGATAGCCGCGCCTTGAGCTCGGTATCGCCGCTGGTCGCGGCGGCTTCAAAGAGCCGACCCAGATTGTTGCCGTCGATGTACACGCTTGCCACGTGATTGCGGTTCCCGTCCGCGGCTCCGAGCGCGGCGAGCGCGTCGAAATGCCGTGCGGTGTGTGTCTCGTCCACGTCCAGGGCGTGCAGCAGACGGGTTTCGGCGCTGACGGGAACGGTCGCTTGCCGCAGGCCGGGCTGGCGGTACCGGTCGGTGTAGCGGGCTGCGCAGTCGGCGCACACCCGGACTTGCCGCTCGTGCAGATCGATGTCCGTGACGGCCGGGTCGGCGCGGCAGGTGGCGCACGACTGCAGGAAGGGGATCTCGTCGACCGGGGGTGACACCGGTAGGGCGTCCTCAGCGGCCAGACCATCCGGGTAAGCCTCGACGTACGACGATCCCGTGGCCCAGCCGGCAGCCAGCGGCACCGCCGGCAACTGTCGGCGGATCGCGGTTTGCGCCGCGTTGGCGGTGGCTGCGGCGCGTCGATGGTCGGCGGTGGCGTCACCGCACGACGGGAACCGCAGCGGGAACACGCCGTCGGCCTGACCGGCCTCGGCGTTGATCTCGACGTCGCCGTCGCCCGTTCCGGAAGCCGCCGCGACCCATGCGGCGGAGGAGTCACGGCATGACGTGTCGCCCAACCACGCCGACGCCCCGCGTACCCCCTTGAGGTCCGGGGTCCTGCTCAGATAGCTCTGGATTCGTGTCGCGGCGATGTTCACGTACACCCACCGCATGGCCGGGCCGTTCACCGGGATTTCTTCTTTCGCAGGATCGGCAGGCTCTGGTCGCCGGCCGTCGGGTCCGGCAACGGCAGCAACGGCCGTGGCTCCTCCTCGGCCAGATACATACCGCTGGTCATGGTGAAGAAGTCGAACGGTTTGTCGAACTGCTGTGTCCGTGCCGCGGTGACGTCCTCGGGCCAATTCTCGCCGGGCGGGTAGGTGACGCGGGCCGGGTTGACCTTGCCGGCCGAGAGCACCGACGCCAGCGCCGGCCATCCGTCGCGCACGGGTTCTGGGCAGGACGCCGTGAACGCGGCGAGTGCTTGCGGCCTGTCGAGGGTGACAGCCGGGCCGCCGCCGTAGCGGCTGTCGGCATCCCACGCCCTGACCTCGGTGACAGTGGCGGTGCACGATCCGAGTCCAAGCGGCCGGCCACCGCCAAGATGCAGCCGAATTGGTAGCGCCTGCCCGTCACGGTGTACCGCCGGTAGCACGGCTTCGGGCTGCAGCGCGGCCAGCAGCCCGCCGAGGGTGGCCTGGTCGAGGTTGTCGAAGGTGATCCGCTGGTGCAGCACTGTGCCCGGCGGGGCCAGCAGGTGCTCGCTGACCATCTGGGCGCGGTGATGAGGTCGCCGCTCGTGGCGCTTCGACGTGAACGACGGTGACGGTTCGGTGTGCCAGTAGAACTTTCGGCCCCGCACCGGTCGTAGCGAATTCTGGTCAGGCTCGGCGCCCCACTCGCGGGTCGGATAGCGTCCGGACCGCGCGGGACGTGTGTTCTGCAACGCGAGATAGAACTGGCCCGCGCCGGGCCGTGGCGCGCCCATCGGGGCACGCGAGACCTGCTGCAATTGGACCGGAGCAGGGGAGAGGGCATCACCGAAGCGCACGTGCCCGGCGTAGGCGCATTGCCGCGCGGGACCGTCATCCGGGCGTGTCGTCGTGTCCGCTGCCCCGAACAGCCGGCACGAGGGACACAACAGCAGACTCGTGTCATCGCCGTCGAAGTCGTGCGGGCAAGCCCGCAGGTGAGAAGGCACCCGCTTGCCGAGCGGTCCGGCCCCCAGGTGCCGCCAGATCACTGCGTGACGCAATTCGACGACCTGCTCGCCCCTCTGCCGCACCCACAGCACATCACCGACGGCGAACCGGCCGGTCACTCGTTGGCGCTCGCCGATCGGCTTACCGTCGAATTTGACCGGTACCCACCTCGGCGGCTCAACGTCGGCCGAGCGTGCCTGCACGACCTCGCGGGCACCGGCCACGACCTTGCGGTAGGTGCGCCACGCCGATTCGCTCACCTCGACGCGATCGCCGGTCAGCCGCCCGCATGCCGCAAAGTACTGACTCTTGCTGCCGTCATTGCGCGTCGTTGGACGAGCGCTGGGATCGCTCAGCAGCACCGTCCAGGCCTCCTCGTCCGACCCGTCGGCTCTGTCTACCGACGCGTCCGGATGCAGCTCGAAGCGGCCCAGCGACGTCGGCGTTGCCGGCGCATCGAAACGTACCCGGCTGCCCGTGCGCAGGTCCTTTCCGTACACGTCCCGCAACTGCGGACCGCGCACCCACACCACCTGCGACGCCACCTGCACCGACAAGGGCTGACCGTCGTGGGTCACCTCGGTCACCGATGCCAACGTCAGCTCGTGGTCCGAGGCGAGCGCCGCCTCCTGCTGGGGGGATCGGGCCGGGTCCCGGTACGAGGGAACGAACGTTTCGTCCAACACGCGCAGGCACCCGCCGGCGAGGGTCTCGTGCAGTGAGCGGACCGCCCCCTTCACCGACGCGCCCGGAACCCGTAGCCGATGCCCGTCAACCGCGCCCGGCGGCGCCTGCATCGGCGCGGTCAGTTCCCACCGCACCGTCAGGGTGCCCGAGAGGTGATCGTCGGCCAACTTCGTGTGCCATGACGGCGGCGAGCGAACAATGTCCTCCGGAAACGGCACGAACGTGTACGGATTGACGAACCGCTCCGGATCGTGCCATCGCAGTTGTTGCTGCTCACGCTCGCGCCGTTGATTTCCACGCTCGCGTGCACCGGCCCGCTCCTCTTGGCGCGTCTGCAAGGCCGCCTGGCGGCGACTAGCCCACGCCGTGATCCCGCCCTCGATCACCCAGCACCCCTTCGGCTGGCCGGAGTCGAACAGCAGGTACTCGCCAGCGCTGCTGCCGAGCCCGTCGAGTACCGCGGTGTCGTCCGGTAACCCGACCTCTGGCGGGGACATTTGCGCCATCACACCCTGCCGGCCGCCGACCTCGCCGACCAGCCGCACCTGATTGCCCTTCCACGACGGGCGGCACCGAGTGACCCGGCAAGCGCCGAGTTCTACCAGGCAATCCTCGCCGTCTCGCTCCAGGTAGCCGAGGCGCGGCCGCGTGCCGTCGCCCCAGTGTCGCGAGAACTCCTCCACGTACCAGTCGGCCACGGTCGACGTCTCGACCCCGCCGCCGTCACCGTCGTTGACCGGCACGTACTGCAAGCACCGCGACGCGGGTGTCCAGGCCAGTACCACGATCCGCATTACCCGACGACACCCCCGAACCGAAAGCACACCACGCGGTCCTCCCTCCATACCGGACATCGGTCATCGTGCCGTCGCGGTTACGGGGAGACATCGACGGATCGGAGATTCAGTCCTGCGGGGTGGTTGCGCTCCGCTGCCGGGCGGACGCGGTTTCCAGCGATCGGATGGAAATGCAATCCAGCCCTTGCGCAAAATGTCACTGTGCAGTTACTTATGGGAACCGTGGGAGGCGGGATCGGACGGCTCCGAAACGGTTGCGGCTCCTCCTCGGGCACCACCTGCTGTACGTCGACCAGCCGACCCGCACCTATCAGCCGATGCGGGTGCATCCCGCCCAGCCGAGGAACCGGTGACGCGATGCCGAGCCGTTTCGAGATCGTCCTGCCCGGCCTCGACCCGTCGAGTATTCGCCTTGAACACCTGCACGCGGTGGTCACTGGCTGGCTCGACACCCCGGACACTCATCGCGCCGCCGCTAAGCCGTACACCCTGACGCCGGCCAGCGCCGATCCGGCCGGTGCCGCCGTGCAGGTCGCCACGCTGGACGACACCCG
>NZ_BMMX01000066.1 GCF_014646155.1 Mangrovihabitans endophyticus | reverse complement strand
CGGCCAGCGCCGCCAGCACGGCGGCCAGATCGGCCAGCAGCCGGTCGCCGGTCCCCGCGGAGGTCGCCAGCAGCGCCGCGGCCGGGGCCGCCATCGCGGCGGGGACCAGGAGGCGCCGCACGAGCATCGCACTCCCTCCCCGGCGCGGGCGGCACGCCGCCACCCACGGTCGTGTGGTTGATCGGTACGCCCCCGGCCGACTTGAGCGGAACCGCTCCGGTCAGCCGCCCAGGCGCACGTCGAACAGCGGGTTGGCGGCCAGTGTGCGGAACGCGGCCAGGTTGCCGCGGGTACTGTCGATGCTGATGTCCCGGTCGCCCTCGTCGTCGTGCTTGGTGTCGAAGTGCACGATCGCCTTGATCGCCGGGCGCTTCGCCAGTTCGGGCAGCACCGAGGCGTATCCGGGCGCCTTGTCGGCGGGGCGGCCCACCCGGTGGTACACGCCCCACTCCGCGACCATCACCGGCTTGCCCGGGTGCCGGATGGTGGCCCATTCGTAGAACGCCGGCCCGGTGCGTCCGCGGCGGTCGAGCAGGTCGGCGAAGTCGCCGTGGTGGTAGTAGCCCTTCTCGGCCGAGACGTACGAGTCCAGGCCGATCCAGTCGACCACGTCGTCACCCGGGTACAGGTCACGCCACCAGGACTGCGACATCCACTTCTCGTTGCCCATGTACGCCATCACGGTGATCGTGTTGGTCACGCCCTTGGCGCGCAGGCGCCGCACGGTGTGCCGGTACATCGCCGCGTAGTCGCTCGCCTCCCAGCCCGATCCGCGCCGCGCCACCACGTCGTTCTCCGGTTCGTGGTGCAGCACCAGGAAGAACTTCTCCGGGTACGACGCGCGCACCCGGGCGGCGAACGCGTCGATCCGCGCGTCACGGTCACCGCGGGCCACCTTCGCCCAGGTGGAGCCGTACGCGACCTTCCAGTTCAGCAGCAGCACCCGCGGGCGCGCCGGATCGCGGGTCATGGCGATCTCCGACGCGGTCGGGAAACGCTCGTCGCCCTTGTGGTAGGTGTGGAAGACGGTGGCGGTGCGCCCGCTGAGCTTCTCCCAGTCGCGCAGCGCGCGGTCGCGCGGCGCCGAGGTGAAGCCGCCGGCGGCGCCGCCCCACAGCACGCCGCACGAGGGCACGAGCAGCGCGCCGGTGACACATCCGCCGGGCGCGTCGCCGCGCGCGCCGGTGGGCGCGTCGCCGCCCGTGCCGGTGGGCGCGCCGGTCTGCGCGGTCACGGCCAGCACCGGTCCCGCCGGTCCGGCCTCGGCGGACACGAAACGGGTGGTCCGCTCGGCCGACGAGCGCAGCGCGAACGAGTACGTGCCCGGCCGGGTGACCGCCGTGCCCAGGTCGAAGGACAGCCCGCTGCCGGTGCCCGCGCCGACCGACAGCGCGGCTCCGGTGGCCGGGGCGTTGCCCGAGGTGAGGGTCTTCTCCGACCAGTCGTTGCCGGTCACCCGGTGCGCCGTCACCCGGCCCGCGACCGCGCCGATCGTGGTCAGCTCCAGGCGGGCCCCGGACACCCGCACGCCGGCCGGCACCACGAACTTGAGGTAGGAGACCTTCGCGTCCCGCCGATGCTTGCCGACCACCAGCTTGCCGGCCGAGCCGAAGCTGGTGGTGCGGCGCCCGCTGGACGTGTAGGCGTCGTCCCGGGCGGTCAGCCGCACCGGCGCCGGGCCGGTGGCCCGCACGGCGGGTGCGGGCTCCGCGGCCCGCGCGGCCGACGGGACGGCGATCGCCGGGCCGGCCCCGGCCAGCATCGCGACCAGGACGGACATGGGCTGCCGAAGCTTACGACGACGCACTTTCTGATCTCCCCCGCGTGATCCGGCCGCGCGTTTCGGCCGGGCATGGCGAGCAGACTTGTCGGCCCCCGGTGCACGGTCAGTGCTCCCGCGGGTGCGTGCGGGTTGCCGGGCCGGACCGCGCCGGCGACCGCACGGGGGACGGCACGGCCCGGGCGTGGCGCTTAGGGTCGCGTCATGACTGCCGACGTCGCCCAGGTCCTGTCCACCGCGCCCGTGATCGACGGGCACAACGATCTGCCGATGCAACTGCGCGCGCGCAACGGATACGCGGTCGCCGGGCTCGCCGGCCATCGCCCTGATCTGCACACCGACATCCCCCGGTTACGCGCCGGCGGGGTCGGCGGCCAGTTCTGGTCGGTGTACGTGCCCTCGGACCTGCCCGAGCCGGATGCCGTGGTGGCGACGCTGGAACAGATCGACGCGGTCTACCGGCTGGCCGCCGCGTACCCGGCGGATCTGGCCGTGGTGCACAGCGCCGCGGCGCTGGAGCGGGTGTGGCGCGACGGGCGGATCGGGTCCCTCATCGGCGCCGAGGGCGGCCACAGCCTGGCGACCTCACTCGGGGTGCTGCGCTGCCTGGCCCGGCTCGGCGTCCGCTATGTCACGCTCACCCACAACCACCACACCTCATGGGCGGATTCGGCTGCGCAGCAGCCGGCGGTCGGCGGCCTGGACGACGCGGGACGGGCGATCGTCCGGGAGATGCAGCGCATCGGCGTGATGGTGGACCTGGCGCACGTCGCCCCGGTCACCATGCACGCGGCACTGGACGTGGCCACCGCCCCAGTGATCTTCAGTCATTCGTCCTGCCGAGCGGTCACCGACCACCGGCGCAACGTGCCCGACGAGGTGTTGCGGCGGGTGCCCGGCAACGGCGGGGTGGTGCAGGTGACATTCGTGCCGTCGTTCGTGTCCGCCGAGGTGGCCGGCTGGCATCGCGCGTACCAGAAGGAGAAGGAGCGGCTCGGGCTGCCGGACGACCCGGCGCAGTGGTGCCGGGCGCCGCGCCCGGACGAGGATCCGGCGGCGACGCCGGTGGCCTGCCAGCCGGTGCCCGACCCGCGGCTGGCCGGGTGGCTGGCGGCCAACCCCCGGCCGTCGGCGACCCTTGCTCAGGTGGCCGACCACGTCGAGCACGCCCGCGAGGTGGCCGGGGTGGACCACATCGGGCTGGGCGGCGACTTCGACGGCACGGAGGAGGTGCCGCTGGGGCTGGCGGACGTGGCCGGTTATCCGGCGCTGCTCACCGAGCTCGCCGGGCGCGGCTGGTCGGACGCCGACCTGGCCAAGCTGACCTGCCGGAACGTCCTGCGGGTGCTGCGCGACACCGAGGACGCCGCGACCGAGCCGCTGTGGCCGCCGGACGCGCCGGCGCGCTGAGACGGACGCGCCGGCGCGTTGAGACGGCCGGGCCGCGGCTGAGACGGCCGCACCCGGGGCTGAGTCGGCCGCACCCGGGGCTGAGTCGGCCGCACCCGGGGCTGAGTCGGCCGCACCGGCGGCGGAGCGGCCGGGGCCGGTCAGCGGCGGCGCAGCGCCCGGCGGAGCAGCCGCACCGCCTCCACCGCCGCGGCGCCGGCCCGCGCCACCGGCTTGCCGGCCAGCACCCGGTTCACCTGGTAGGCACGGGCCAGCGCGGCGTCCCGGTCGGTCAGCGCGTTCTCGAACCACGCCAGCTTGGCTTCCAGGGCAGCCACCCGCCGGCTCAGCCGTTGCCCCTGCGCGACCAGGTCGGCCCGGGCGGCCAGCGGCGGGGGCGGCGGCAGCGCACCGTCGGGAAGGTCCACACCGGTCATCGCGGCCAGCGTCCGCGCCAGGCCGGTCTCGCCGTCGGGCGCTGGCCAGGCGGTGGCGTGCCCGCCGCGCATCAGGTCGGCGGCGAGCGCCATCAGCGCCGCACCCTCACCGCCCGGCTCGGACAGCGCCACCAGGTCATCGTCCGGCATGATCAGCACCTGGCCCGCGGGCACCCCGGCGGCCGGGCCGCCGCGCCAGCGCGTCAGCAGGGTCCGCACGCGCGGCATGTCCCGCCGCCGGGCCGCGGCGACGACGTGATCCAGCAGGGTCCGGCCCTCGGGCACCGGCCAGGTGCCGTCCGCGCCGGGGGTGAGCATCCGGCCGTCCACCACGCAGCATTCGGGCGCGCCGCTGATCCAGCCGGGCGCCAGGGCGACGGCCACTCCCTGGCGCACCGCGTCCACGGCGAGCCGCACCGGATCCAGCACGGCGGCGGGCGCCGCCCCATCACCGGGACGCCCATCACCGGGCGTCCCGGCGCGGGCCACCTGCATGCCGGGCGTCCCGGCGCGGGCCACCTGCATGCCGGGCATCCCGGCGCGGGCCACCGCAGCCTCGGCGAATCCCCGATAGCGGGGGTCGGCCAGCAGACCGGCGCTGAGCACCACCGCGGGCGTGGTCGGATGCGGGAAGGCGGCCAGCACCGCGGACTGGCCGAGGGCCGGTGCCGGGACGGGATCCGGCTCGCACCACCGCGCGTCGGCCGGCTCGTCGCCGGGCGCGGCGGCCAGCCGGTGCACGCCCAGCGGGTTCGCCGCGCCCAGCATCAGCCGGCCACCCGGCGCCAGCACCGCGGCCAGGTGGCCGACGTCCGCGTCGATGCCCTCCACCGACGACAGCCGGCCGACGCCGTCCAGGGCGAGCACCGTGTCGTACCGGCCGGTCAGCTTCTCCGGGCCGCCGCACCACACCGTCGCCGAACCGAACCGCCCGGCCAGGGCTGTCGCGTCCGGGACGCCGCGGACCAGGAAGTCGTGCGTCACGTCCGTGCCGAACAGGTCCGGGTGGTGCGGCCCGGCCACCAGCACCCGGCCGGTCGCCGCGGCCACCAGCGGGGCGAGCGCCGCGCCGCGCACCGGATCGTCCATGTCGGACCAGAGCAGCATCTCGCCGCCGATCATCTGCACCGTCATGCCGTGCTCTCCCACCCGAACAGCCGCCGCATCTCGGCCGGCGGGATCAACCGGTCGGCGCCCAGCTCGCCGACCGCGGTGGCGTACGCCGTGGCCACGTCCACCTTCGCGCCGTGCATCTGCGGCCACCGCCGCCGCACCTGCCGGGCCAGCGCCATGTCCTCCCCCTCCAGATGCATCGGGTCGCCGTAGACCGCGGGTTCGCAACCGGCCAGGGCGCCGTAGAACACCGCGCTGCACAACCGGTTCGAGGCGACCCGGCGGTGCCGTCGCAGCTCGGCGAGCTGGCGGTCCAGAAAGTGCGGGTCCAGGTCCCGCCACCGCCCGCCGCGGTGGCCGTGGCAGATCACCCGGAAACCGGCCCGCTCGTAGCGTCGGCGCACCCCGCGCATCGCGAACTCCTGCCAGTACAGGCAGGCGGTGACCGGGCCGGGCTCGGTGGCCCGGATCTCAGCGATCAGCCGTTCGTGGTCGCCCACCACGTGCTGGCCCTCCCAGCCGTGGAACGGGTACCAGATCGTGCCCTCGCGCGGCGCCCCGGAATCCGGCGTCTGCGCCACCAGGTACGCCCACGGGGACCCCACCACGTACGTCTCGCGGCGGCCCATCGACCAGGCCCGGCGCCGGGTCCGCTCGGACCACAGCAACAGCGGCGTGCCGGTCACGTACGCATGGTCGGGGGCCATCCCGTCGCCGACGTTCCATCCGTGTTGCAGATAGCCGTGGAGGCGCGCGGGCCGGTCCGCGGTGGGCAGCGGATCCAGGCCGCAGTGGCGGGCCAGCACGTGCGAATGCCCGTAGTAGTGGTTCGCGTGGTGCACGCCGCTCAGCCTGCCAGCCCGTCGTAGAGGTCTTCCAGTCGTGCGGACTGCCGGCGCAGGTCGAAGTGCTCCTCGGCGTACGCGCGGGCCTGCTTGCCCATCCGCTCGCGCAACCCGTCGTCGGCGAGCAGGTCCCGCAGGTTCGCCGCGAGCGTGTCCGGGTCGCGTTCCGGGCCGAGCAGACCGGTGCTGCCGTGCACGACCGCCTCCGGGATGCCGCTGTGCCGGGTGGCCACCACGGGGCGGCCCAGTGCCATCGCCTCCACGACGGTGGTCGGCAGGCCCTCGGTGTCGCCGTCCGCGGCGGTCCGGGACGGCGCGGCCAGCACCTTCGCGCGGGCCATCCACTCGGCGACCACCGAGCTGGGCTGCGCGCCGGGGAAGACGGCGTGCGGCAGCCGCCGCCGGATCGCCGCCTCCAGCGGCCCGGACCCGAGGAACGCCGCCCGCACGCCCGGCATCGTGGACAGCGCGGCGGCCAGGTCGGTCACGCCCTTCTTGTCGATGAACCGGCCGACGAACAGCACGTCGGTGTCGGTGCCGGAGTCCGGCGCGGGCGCCGCCGGCAGCGGGACCCCGGTGTGGTGCACACGGACCTTGGCCGGGTCGGCGCCGCAGGCGATCGCCCGGTCGGCGATGAACGACGACACCGCGAGGATCAGGTCGGCGCGGCGGAACACGGTGCGCAGGTTGCGCCGGTAGCGCAGCCCGCGCGGGCCGGGCGCGGCGGGTTGCCGGGTCACATCGTGCCCGTGCACGGTGACCACGAGCGGCGTGCCGGCTGCGGCATGCGAGATCAGGTAGCCGTCACCGGCGAAGTGCGCGTGCACCACGTCCGGTCGAAGTTCGCGCAGCAGGGCGCGCAGCGCTGCGGACCGGCCGGTCAGTCGCAGCGGCAGGAAACCTCCGTCGGGGAAGGCGATCACGTCGTCCACGTCGGACAGCGGCGAGTCGACGCGGATCGCGCCGAGATACTCGGGCGTCCAGCGGGTGAGGTGCCGGCCGTGGTTGCGCACGAACGTCTCCGACCCGGAGAGCATCGCGGTGCGCCAGATGACGACGCGCCTCACCGCCGCCGGCCCAGCACGCGATCGCGCAGGGTGTGGCGCAGGTTCGGCGGCAGGGCCCAGATCTGCAGGAACGTGACGTAGTCGAGCGGGCCCGGACGCCCGTGCCCGCGCGCCTCGGCCAGCAGCTCACGGAAGACCTCCCGGCTGCGGGTGGGTGCGGCCATCGAGCTCAGCACGCTCATGGTGAACGCCGCGTACGCGCGCGGGGTGAACAGTTCGCGGCTGTCCCGCAGCCACTCCAGTTGCTGCTCCCACGGGTTGGCCAGGCTGATCCGCTCGCGATTCTCGTCCTGATGCCAGACCACCAGCGGTTCGCTCGCGTAGCGCAGTTCCACACCGGGGTGGCGCACCGCCCGCAGTGTCCAGTCCAGTTCCTGCTGGCGGCGCAGGCCGACGGTGAACGGCACCTCACTCATCAGCCGGGCCGGGGCCATGATGGTGGAGGTCTGGATGAAGCCGTCGCCGTAGAACAGCCCGCGCCGCAGCGTCAGATATTCGCTCAGCGGCTCGCCGGGCTCGGGCAACCGCCGCGGCATCACCGAATCGGCGCGGGGGGTGCGGTTGATCAGCCGGGTGGCCACCACCGGCAGCGGCGCCGCGCACTCCCCCGCCAGGCGTAGCTGCACCTCCAGCTTGGCGGGCAGCCACTCGTCGTCGTCGTCCAGGAAGGCCACCCAGGGAGCCCGCGCGGCCTGGGCACCCAGGTTGCGGGCGTTCGGCGCGCCGCCGCGCTCGGGCAGCCCGACGATGCGCAGGCGCTTGTCGTCGATCAGTTTCAGTGCCGCGTGGGTGTCCTCGGCGGGGCCGTCGATCACCACGATGACCTCGAGGTCGGTGACCGTCTGGGCGAGCACACCGCGCACCGCGCGGGTCACCAGTTCGGGCCGGAACCGGGTCGGGATCACCACGCTCACTTCGGGAGTCGAGGGCATGAGGAACGACGCTAGAGTCCGCGGGCAGACGGGAGGTTACGGGCAAGGGTTCGTTGGGCACACGCCAGGTATGCCTTTCGATGCGCAACTTTTCGAGTGACACGTGGCGGCCCGCCGGGCAACGCGATCAGACGGCGCGGGCGATGCAGATGCGGGCGCTCAACCGCGCCCCGGCCTCGTAGAACATGTACTGCACTCCGCCGTCGGTGCCGAACGACGGCGCCGCCGCGCGGCCGTTGTCCGAGGCCACGGGTGAGTAGAACACGCCGAGGTGGTTCTCCCGGTCGAAGGCGTCCCCCACCTCGGTGATGCGCATCCTGCCGTCATTGCCGTGGTAGGCCACGTAAACCGTGCCGTTGCGGAACACCAGTGACGGTCCCGATACGTCCGTGAGCCCGTCCGGTTCCGGATTCACCAGCGGCGTCTGCGCGAATTGCCAGCCGTCCCACCCGTTCGGCGACCAGCCGTGGTAGATGCGCCGCCGTCCGTTGTTGTTTCCCATGTAGACCATCGTGTACTTGTTGCCACGCCCCGGCAGCGCGTGCTCGAAGACCCGGGCGTACGAGGTCTCGCTGAGGCCCGGCACGAGCCGCGTGCTCAAGATCGGGGTTTCGTCGCGGAACGAGAGTCCGTCGGACGACCGCGCCACGCGCGTCGTGGTGTTCTCACCGTGGAAATACAGAAAGAACTGCCGGGTGGCCGCGTCCCAGGTCACGTGCGGCGAGGACACGTGGGACACGGTCGTGCTGGGCAGCACGTTGTCGATGATCGGGTTGTGGGAATATTCGGAGAACGGCCCGTTGAGCGAGTCTGCCCCGGCGACGCAGATGCCGCCGGGCTTCTCGTGGGGTGCGTAGTACAGGTAGTACCGGCTGTGGGCGCCGCTGACCTTGTCGTAGACGCCGCGGATGCACGGGAAGATGAACTCGCCGGTCGGGTTGTACGCGAGCGGCAGCTTGAGGGCGTCGCGCAGGTAGCGGTAGGTAGGCATGCCGGCAGGTCCGGCGGCGTGGGCCGCGGTCGGCAGGGCGCTGAGACCGGCAGATCCTGCGACACCGGTGAACCCTCGCAGCAATGAACGTCGATCCATGGGGGACGGCCTCCAAGCCGATGGGGCGGGGATGGCTAGGAGTTTCGTCACGCGCGATGATGCCGGTCAAGGTGATAATGCCTATTAGCGAGCACATTGCGCGTTCCCCGGCGGTAGCGTCCGTTTCGTGCGCAAAGTCTCTTTCATGGTTGCTTCAGCCATTGTCGTCCTTCTCGTACCCACTCCGGCACGGGCCCGGCCACCGGCGGACCCCGGCCCGGCCACCCCGGCAGGCCCGGCCACCCCGGCAGGCCCGGCCACCCCGGTGTACGCCGACGACACCCGCGAGCTGGATCATCGGCGCTTCGCCGTGGACGACAGCGCCTTCACCTCGGGCCGGCTACGTGCCGGTCGTCGGCCGGCCGACGGTGGGCGAGCCGCCGCGGGCGCCGGCGATGCCGCCGCGGGCTCCCCGGCGCCGGGGACCGTCCGCACCTGGCTCGGCCTGGACCTGCCGGCCGGTGAGTTCTACGCCAAGGACTACACGCTGCGGGCCGCGGGCGCGCACATCGAGGTCTGGGTCGCCGACGATCTCGCCTTCCCGGCCGGCGACTGCCGCGGACCGGTCACCGTCACCGATGCGCAGGCCCGCGGGCTCGTCCGGGAGTTCGACGACACCATCTATCCGACGCTGACCCGGGCGTTCAGCACCCCGCCGGACCGCGACGGCAGCCACCCGTGGCTGCCCGGCGACTTCCGCGGCGACGGCGGCAAGACGGTCACGCTCGTCGACAACGTCCGCGACGACAACTTCGCCGGCTTCCCGGCCGCCCCCACCTACATCGCGGGCTTCTTCTCGGCCCAGCTCAACGAGCTGTTCGACCGCAACGTGATGACCATCGACGGGTACGACTGGACGCACCGCACCGGCGCCTCCCCGCCGGACGACGCCACCGGCGACCCGTGCACCAGCCGCCCCGCGCGGCCCCGGCTGTACGAGGGCACGTTCGCGCATGAATGGCAGCACCTGCTGCACTACTACACCGACCCGGCGGAGACCGTCTGGATGGACGAGGGACTGTCCGACTACGCGCAGACGCTGACCGGGTACGCCGACGCGAGCCGCACCGTCTACAAGCCCGGCTTCGACGGCCACCTGGCCTGCTATCAGGGATTCGGGCCGGTGCGCACCCGGTACAACCCGGAGCCGCGCGAGTGCGGCGGCCCGCAGAACTCGCTCACCCTCTGGAACGAGGGCGCGCCCGCCGACGTGCTCGCCGACTACGGCATCGCCTACCAGTTCATGCTCTACCTCGCCGACCGTTTCGGGCCGGACGCGGTCACCCGCCTGCATCGCGACGGCACGCACCAGGGGCTGGACGCGGTGCAGGCGGTGCTCGGCGGCAAGCCGCTGTACCGGGTGCTGCACGACTTCCAGATCACCGCCCTGATCGACCGGGTCACCGACCGGTCCCCGTCGGTGCGGTCCCGCCTCCGTCTGGCCAACCCGGCCGCGTACGCCACGCCGGGCGCCGCCCCGAACGGCGCCGACTACGTCCGGCTGCGCGGGACCGGCGGGACCTACCTACGCGGCACCGATCTGCGGTCGGTGGAGTTCTCCGGCGCGGCCTCGCTGCCGCCGCAGCCGCTGCAGTGGACGGTGTCCGGCGGCGCGCTGTTCTCCGGCAACCGCAGCGACACCGACGCCGCCGCGGTGGTGCCGGTGACCGTGCCGCGGGCGGCGCCGGAACTGACCCTGCAGGCGAGGTACGGCGCGGAGGAGGGTTACGACTACGGGTACGTGCAGGTGTCCACGGACGGCGGGCACACCTACCGCACGGTGGCCGGCGACCACACCGTGCCCGGTCCGCTCGGCCCCGGCGTCACCGGCGAGACCGGCGGGTTCCGGCCGCACACCTACGACCTGAGCGACTACGCGGGGCGGCGGATCCTGCTGGCCTTGCGCTACGTCAGCGACGCGGTGATCGACGCGGGTGGATGGTACGTGCGGGACATCGCGGTCGGCGGCGTCGCGGTCCCGGCCCGGTTGTCGCTGTTCCGCTCGCCCACGCAGATCGTGCCCACGCCGGTGCACCACTGGCACGTGCGGCTGGTCGGCATGTCACCGGGCGCCGCGCGGGTGGTCCGGGTGGCCGAGTTCGCGAAGCTGCGCGGGTACGACAAGGTGGTGGCGGTGGTGGCCTACGACGAGCCGACCGAGCGGGTCACCCAGTACGCGCCGTACGAGCTGCGGGTGAACGGCACGCTGCAGCGCGGCGGCGCGCTGCTCCCGGCGGCCGGCCTGAGGTAGGCCGACCGCGGCAGACCGGCCCGGGTTGCGGCCCGGGCCGGTCAGCCGTCGCCGGGCGGCGGCGGGATCAGCCCGTAGATCAGGGCCGTGGATCCGGAGCCCGCCCGGTTGATCGCGCCCCCGCACAGCACGTACGCGCCGGTCGCGGGCAGCGCCGCCAGGTTGGCCAGCACCTCCAGGCTGATCCGGTGCCGCCGGTAGACCAGGCGGGACACCGCGTACGTGGCGTCGGTGCCCGGGTCCGGGCCGAACGTGTCCGTGCCGGTGCCACCGCGGTGCCCGATCCGGCCGGTGTCCACCAGCCATTGGACCGCCTCCAGGGCGAAGCCGGGCTGGTGCGGCACCCCGTCGGCGTCCAGATTGGCGAACGCGCCGGTGCCCCACCGCCGGTCCCAGCCGGTCCACAGCACCACCACCGACTCGTCCGGGATCCGGCCATGCCGGCGCTCCCAGTCCATCAGGTCCGCCACGCCGACCCGGTAGTCCGCGTCGGCGGCGCACCGGTCCCGCACGTCGATCTTCACCGCCGGCCGGAACAGGTCCCGCACGTCCAGGTCGTCGGCCAGCGCCGCGCCGTCAGTGAAGTGACCGGGCGCGCCCCAGTGCGTGCCGGTGTGCTCCCCGGCCCGGATCGCCCGCAGGTAGTAGCCGTCCCGTTCGATGGTGGCGACGGTGTCCAGCGTCAGCGGCGGGTCGCCGGGGAAGATGGCGGCGGTGGCCGGGTCGTTGACGTGGGACAGCGAGACCAGGCCGAGCCGGTCCAGCCGCATCAGCCGGCGCGCCGGTAGCCGGCGCTGCCGTCACGGGTGAGCTGTCCGAAGTCGACAAGCATCCGGCGCAGGTAGGCGTGGTCGTCGTGCACCTGCGCGAGCACTGCGTTCACCTCCGCCTCGGTCATCTCCCGGTCGTCCGGCAGCAGGCCGGCGAGCATCGGCGCCAGCCGCAGCTTCACGTCGTGGTCGACGGTGAGGTCGTCCAGTCTGCCGTGGGTGAAGTAGCGCTCCAGGTCGGGCCGCCCGGCCAGCAGCGCGGACACCGGTAGCTGCGCGACCAGGTCGCCGGCGGTCTCGCGCAGCGCGGCGAGCGTGGGCACGACGGTCCGCCCGCGCACGGCGACCAGGCCGCAGGTGTCCAGCCGGGTCACGTCCTTGACCAGGGCGGCCAGCGGGCGGTCCAGCGACGCGGCGAGCGCGGCAAGGGAACAGTCCTGCCCCGCCTCGGTGCGGGCCACCACGGCGGACAGCAGGGCGAGCCGCGCCGGGGCGGCGAGCGCGTCGAGCATTGCTGCGGCTTGGCTGAGTGCGGGCATCCGGCCATCCTGCGGCGGCGGCGCGGCAGGCGCCAACGATATTTCCCGGATCTGACACTGTCATTGTTACAGTGTCAGTGTTAGCGTGGGCCGCATGTGGACCATGGACGAGCTGGTGGAGCGGGTCGGCGATGCGCTTGCCGGCGAGTACCCCGGCGCGCCCAACGGCCGCGTCCGGGACCTGCCGGACCGTCGCGCCATCCGCTGGTACACCACGATCGGCCTGGTCGACCGGCCGCTGGGGATGCGGGGACGCAGCGCGCTCTACGACACGCGGCACCTGCGTCAACTGGTGGCGATCAAGCGGCGGCAGGCGGCCGGGGCGTCACTGGCGCAGATCCAGGCAGAGCTGGCGGGCGCGACAGACGAGGAGCTCGCGGCGATTGCACGGATGCCGGACGGCAGCCCTCGGAGCGCGCCGCCGGAGTCCGGCGCACCGGCCGCGCCCGCGGCGCCGCGGGCACGGTTCTGGGCGCAACCGCCCACTCCCGGCCCTGCCGGCGAGCCCGTCTCCGGCGAGCCCGTCTCCGGCGCGGCGCCCACGGCCGGCGGCCCGCTCGGTGGCGTCGGCCTGCCCGGCGGCGCGATCCTGGTGCTGCCGGGTGTGCCCACCGACGACGACCGGGCCGCCATCGTCGCGGCCACGCGACCCCTGATCGACCTCCTGGCCCGGCGCGGGCTGCTGGACGCCGACAAGCTGGACACCGACGGAGGGAGCCCGTCATGACCGTTTCCGTCTCACCCATGGAGCCCGCCGCGCTCGGCCGCATCCGGGTCTGGCCGGACGCCGGAGTCGGCGCGCTGCGCACCGAGCGGGGCAACCTGCCGCTGGACCGGCTGGACGTCCGCGCGACGATCACCGGGCTGGTCTACGACACCGTCGTGACGACCGAATTCGTCAACGTGCACGACGTCCCGTTGGAAGCCACCTATGTGTTTCCGCTGCCGGACCGGGCCGCGGTCACCGGCATGAGCATGACCGCCGCCGACCGCACCGTGCGGGCCGAGCTGCGCGAGCGGGCCGCCGCCCGCGAGGCGTACGACCGCGCGCTCGACGCGGGCCACCGGGCGGCGATCGCCGAGGAGGAACGCCCCGACGTGTTCACCATGCGGGTGGGCAACCTCGGGCCCGGCGAGCGGGCCACCGTCGAACTGCGCATGGCCGGCCCGTTGCCGTACGAGGACGGCGCAGCCGTCTTCCGCTTCCCGCTGGTGGTCGCCCCGCGGTACGTGCCCGGCACCGGCCTTCCCGGCCCGGCGGTGGGCGACGGCCAGTCGCTGGACACCGACGCCGTGCCGGACGCGTCCCGGATCTCCCCGCCGGTCCTGCTCCCCGGCTTCCCCAGCCCGCTGCGGCTCTCCCTCGAGGTCGGCATCGACCCGGCCGGGCTGGACCTCGGCGAGGTGACCGCCAGCCTGCACACGGTGACCCGGTCCGGCAACCGGGTGGCGATCGCGCCGGGCGAGAAGGCCGACCGGGACTTCATCCTCCGCCTGCCGTACGCCGAGGCGGGCGAGTCCGCGGTCGCGGTGCCCGATCCGGGGCAGGCGGCGGCCGAGGGCACGTACCGGCTCACCGTGGTGCCGCCGGACGACGACCGTACCCGCCGGCCGAAGGACGTGGTGCTGCTGCTGGACCGGTCCGGCAGCATGGCGGGCTGGAAGATGGTGGCCGCGCGGCGCGCCGCCGCGCGGGTGGTGGACACCCTGACCGCGCGGGACCGGTTCGCCGTGCGCACCTTCGACCACCTGGTGGAACGGCCGGACGAGCTGGGGGCGACGCTGGCCGAGGCCACCGACCGCAACCGTTTCCGGGCGGTCGAGCATCTGTCCCGGGCGGTCGCGCGCGGCGGCACCGAGCTGCTCACCCCGCTGCGCGACGGGCTGGGACTGCTCGGCGCGAGCAGCGAGGGCCTCGGGCCGTTGGCGTCCGGCGGGCCGCGCGACCGGGTGCTGGTGCTGGTCACCGACGGCCAGGTGGCCGGCGAGGACCAGATCCTGCAGGAGATCGCCCCGCTGGTGGGCGCCGTCCGGGTGCACGCGGTGGGCATCGACCGCGCGGTGAACGCGGGTTTCCTGGGCCGCCTCGCGGCTCGCGGGGCGGGGCGCGCGGAGCTGGTGGAGAGCGAGGACCGGCTGGACGCGGCGATGGACCGCATCCACCGTCGCATCGGCGCGCCGGTGGTCACCGACGTGCGGGTGGAGGCCGACGGCCTGACCCTGGTCCCGGACACCCGGAGCCCGGCGCGCGTGAACGCCCTCTTTGCGGGGGTGCCGCTGGTGGTGTCCGGCCGTTACACCGGTGCGGCCGGGGGCAGCCTCACCGTGGTGGGCCGCACCGCCGACGACGGCGAGTTCCGCCGCACCGTCCCGGTCTCGGCACCGGCCGCGCGGCCTTTCCCGGCGCTGGCCGCGCTGTGGGCCCGGGACCGGCTGCGCGACCTCGAAGACCGGTACGCGGCGGGCGAGCACGGCCTGGAGGCGGAGATCGTCGCCACCTCGTTGCGGTTCGGGGTGCTCTGCCGGTTCACCGCGTACGTGGCGGTGGACGACCGCGCGGCGCAGGACGGCGGTCCGCAGCGCCGGGTGATCCAGCCGGTGGAGCTTCCCTCCGGCTGGGCCGGCTCGGACGAGGCGCAGCCGATGCTGCTCGCCGGCTCGCCGTCGCCGGCCCGCCCGCCCGGGATCGGCGGCCCGGCCGGCAGCCCGGCCCGGCCCGGGTTCGCGCCGGTGCAGGCCCGCGCGCGGCACGACGGACCGGCCGCGGCGCGGACCTTCGCGGCGGGCCTGGGCGCCGCGCCCACCTCCCGCGCCATGATCCGGGCGGCCCGCCCGGGCCCGGCTTCAAGCGGCGCCGTCACGGTGCCGCAGCTTCGCGAGCTGGCCGCGACGGAGGCGGCGCGGTTGCGCGACGACGCCGACCGGCCCGCCCGCGAACGCCGCGACATCCTCGACGACCTGCTGAGCCGGCTCACCGTGCTGCTCGGCGACAGCGCCGACCCGGCGTACGCGCCGCTGCGGGAACTGCTCGGGGTGCTGACCGGCGACGGCAGCCTGGACGAGCGGTGGGCTACGGCGACGGCGGTGCTGACCGCCTTCGGCGAATCCGGCGAATCCGGCGGCGCGGGCGGCTCCGGGCATGACCGGCGGGCGTTCTGGAAGCGCTGAGCCGGGCCGTGCCGGTTCGGCGGGAAGAAGCGCGGAACCCGGCCGTTCCGGTTGCGGGGAAAGCAGCCGTTCGGGCCTTGATCCAGGCTGCGGGGCGGCGGGTACGGTGATCAACCGATGCCCGCCGCCGACCCCCCGCCGCCCGACGAGGAACCGCTGCTCGTCCGGCCGTACGTGCATGCCGAGAACCCCGGCACGCCGCCGCCGTCCGACCAGACCTGGCCCGCCGGGGCCACCCGGCCGTTGCCGCGCGTGGCCGCGCACCGCGGCGCGGGCGGCCCGATCGTGCTGCCCGGACGCATCGCCATCGCGGCCGGGCGGCGCCGCGCCCGGATGCTGATCCCGGCCGCCGCCGTGGCCGGGGTGATCGCGCTGGCCGTCGCGGGCATCGCCGTGTTCCGGCCGGCCGCCGAACCGGCCCGCATGGTGGTGCCGCCCGCGGATCCGCTGCCCGCGGCGTCCGGCCCGGCGAGCGTTGCCCCCGCGAGCAGCGCACCGGCGGGCGCGGCGACGAGCGCGGCGACCCCGTCCGCGACGGCCCGCGCCACCCACACCGGAACGCCGGGCGCCCCCACCCGTGCCGGCACCCGGCGGCCGTCGCCGACGGTCCGCGCCTCGGCCACCGCGTCGGCCACCGCAGCCCGCGCGCCGCAGGATCTGCGCAGCCCGGCGCCGACCCTGTCGGCCGTGCCGGCGGCGGCCCGTACCGGCACCATCACCGGCGCCGGGGGATTCTGTCTCGACCTCAACGGCGCGGTGCCGGTGCCGGGCAACCACATTCAGGTGTACGACTGCAACGGCACCGTGGCCCAGCGCTGGACGCTCGCCACCGACGGGACGCTGCGGGTGATGGGCCTGTGCGCCCTGGTCACCGGCGATGGCACGGTGCACGTCACGATCTGCGACCGGAACACCGCATCCCAGTGGCGCGCCGGACCGAACCGGTCGCTGGTCACCCTCGCGGGCGGCCGGTGCCTGACCGAGCCGGAACGGCGTTCGGGTGCGGGCGTACGCGTCGGCGCCTGCTCGGGCGCCGGCGACCAGCAGTGGGCGTTACCCGGCTGAAGACGGCCGCGGCGCCGATCACCGGCGGCCCACGGGGTGCGGGCCGGCCGTAGCCGGTAGCTGTCATCGCGCGCTCGGCCGTGGGTCAGGGGTGGTCCCGGGCCGGGAAAATCCGTGCGGGATCATGGACGGGTGACGGAGGAGAACGGATGGCTGCGCACCCTGGCCGAGAAGCCCGGGCACTCGCAGTGGTACGTCGAACGGTTCCGGACCATGGCCCGTCAGGGCGCCGACCTGGCCGGCGAGGCCCGGTTCGTGGACGCCATGGTGCCCCGCGCCGCCCGCATCCTGGACGCGGGCAGCGGCAGTGGACGGGTCGGCGGTGCGCTCGCCGCTGCCGGGCATGCGGTCACCGGTGTCGACCTCGACCCGGAGCTCGTGGCCGCCGCTCGCGCCGATCATCCCGGACCGGACTGGCGCGTCGGTGACCTGGCCGAGCTGGATCTTCCCGGTACGGGCTTCGACGTGATCGTGTCCGCCGGCAACGTGATGGCGTTCCTGGCGCCGGCCACGCGCGTGCCGGTGTTGCGCAACCTGCGCCGCCATCTGGCGGCCGGCGGACGGGTGGTCGCCGGTTTCGGGGCCGGACGCGGCTACCCGTTCGATGCCTTTCTCGCCGACGCCGCCTCCGCCGGCCTCCGCAGCGACCTGCTGCTGTCCACATGGGATCTGCGCCCGTTCACCCCGGACGCGGACTTCCTCGTCGCCGTGCTGGCGCTCGCCTGACCGACACCCGGCGGCCGAATCGCTAGCATCACCGTCATGAGCGCGCCCGACCAGCCTTCGCTCGGCCTCACCCCGTTGTCGCGGGTACGCCTGGACGAGCTCCTGCAGGAGATGCTGGATCGCGTCGGTGAGGTGGTCACCAGCCGGGAGCGGCTGCGTGCGCTGCTCGACGCCGTCGTCGGCATCGCCACCGACCTCGACCTGAGCAGCACCCTGGAACGCATCGTCACCGCCGCCTGCGGCCTCGCCGGGGCGCGGTACGGCGCGCTCGGGGTGATCGGCGCCAACCGGGACCTGTCCGACTTCATCACGCACGGCATCGACGCGGCGGCGCGCGAGAAGATCGGCGACCTGCCGCACGGGCGGGGCGTGCTCGGCCTGCTGATCACCGATCCCCGCCCGGTGCGGCTGCCGGACATCACCCGACACCCCCGTTCGTACGGCTTCCCGCCGCACCATCCGCCGATGCACAGCTTCCTCGGGGTGCCGGTGCGCATCCGGGATCAGGTCTTCGGCAACCTGTACCTGGCCGAGAAGATCGGTGCCGCCGAGTTCACCGCCGACGACGAGGAGATCGTGGTCGCTCTCGCCGCTGCGGCCGGGGTGGCAATCGACAACGCCCGGCTGTTCGCGCTGGCCCGGCAGCGGGAACGGTGGCTGGCCGCCGCCGCCGAGATCACCCAGGTGCTGCTCGGCACGGTGCGGCGCACCGAGGCGCTGCGCCTGATCGCCCGGCGGGCACGCGAACTGTCCAGCGCCGAACTGGTGCTGGTGCTGCTCGGCGACACGGACGGGCACCGGGTCGAGGTGGTGGACGGCCCGGAGGACTGCGTGCGAGGGCTGTCCGGGGCGCATCTCACCGCCGCCCCGGCGGCCCGGTTGCGCGCGGTCGCGGACTGGCCGGTGCCGGTCCCCGACTCCCCCGCCATCGTCGCGCCGCTGCCCGGCGCCGCCGAGCACGGCGAGGCCGGGCTGCTGGTGGTGGCCGGCGCCGACGGGCACGGGCCGGAAGAGGCCGCGCTGCTGGAGAACTTCGCCGGGCAGGCGGCGCTGGCGCTGGACCGGGCGCGGGCCGTGGAGGAGCGGGAACGGCTGGTGGTGCTGGAGGACCGCGAACGCATCGCGCGCGACCTGCACGACGTGGTCATCCAGCGGCTGTTCGCCACCGGGATGCAGTTGCAGGGGGCGCTGGGCCGGGGCAGCCAGGAGGTGGTGACGGAACGGATCAACGACGCGGTGGACGACTTGGACGCCACCATCCGCGACATCCGGCGGTCCATCTTCGAGCTGCGCGCCCCGGTCGGCAGCTCGCTGCACGCGGAGCTGCGCGGGGCGGTGGACGCGGCGGCGCTGGAGATCAAGCCGGTGCTGGAGGTGATCGGTCCGGTGGACAGCGCGGTGCCCGCCGACGTGGTCCCGGAGCTGCTGGCCGTGGTGCGCGAGGCGCTGTCCAACGTGCGCCGCCACGCCGAGGCCACGGCCGTACGGGTGACGGTGCGCGCCAGCGGGTCGGCGGTGTCCGTGGAGGTCTCGGACAACGGGGTGGGCGCCGATCCGGCGGCCGCCCGCGGCGGGTTGGTGAATCTGCGCGAGCGGGCGCACGACCTGAACGGCGATTTCTCGGTGGCGCCGGGTTCGGGCGGCGGAACGGTGCTGCGCTGGCAGGTGCCGTTGGGGGACCTTCGGCCCTGACGGCGGCCACTGCGGTCGTCGGAGAGTGGGGGCGAAGGAGGGCTCCCATGACCGGACATCCCCGCACCGCCGCCGAAGCGCTGCTCGGTGTGGCCGCACGGCAGTCGCTGCGCGCACCGTCGGTGCTCAACACGCAGCCCTGGCGATGGATGATCCGGGGCGACACGGCGGACCTGTGCGCCGCACCGGACCGCCACCCTCAGGTCACCGACCCGGACGGCCGGCTGCTGATGCTGGCGCTGGGCGCCGCGCTGCACCACGCCGAGGTCACCGTGCGCTCCTCCGGCTGGCGCACGGCCGTCGACCGTTTCCCGGAGGCCATCGCGGCGCAGGCCGCAGCGACGCAGGCGGCGGAACCGGACGAGCCGGTCGCGCGGCTGCGGATCGCCGGTTTCACACCGGCCGACCCGCGGGCGCGGGAGCTGGCCGCGGCGATCGTGCGGCGACGCACCGACCGGCGTGCCTTCGACGGCCGGCCGGTGCCGGGCCGGGTGCTCACCGCGCTGCGGCGCTCCGTCGAGGCGCGCGGCTGCCACCTGTACGAGGTGGCCGCCGACGAGGTGCCGCTGCTGGCCGCGGTGACCGCCCGCGCGGCCGCAGAGCAGCGCGCCAACGTGGCGTATCGCGCCGAGCTGGACCGCTGGACGCACCGCCCGGCGCAGGCCGGCGACGGAGTGCCCGCGACCACGGCCGTACGGCAGTCGCCGCGGCGTGTGCCGGTGCGCGACTTCACCCCGGGCGGCGTACCCGGTCTGGAACCCGGCCCCGGCCACGACGCGGGCGCGGCGTACGTGGTGCTGTTCGGCGCCGACGATGATCCGGCCTCCTGGTTGCGTGCCGGGGAGGCCCTGTCCGAGCTGCTGCTGAGCGCCACCGCGGCGGGGCTGTCCACCGCGCCGCTGAGCGAGGCGGTCGAGGTGGCGTGGCCGCGCCGGGTGCTCAGCGGGTTGCTGTCCGGCGCCGGCCACCCGTACCTGGTGGTGCGGATGGGGCATGTCGGGCCCGGCGCCGCGCCGTTGCCGTCCGCCCCGCGCCGCAGCGCCACCGAGGTGATCGACTACGCCGAACGGGTAGCGCGCTGATGCGCCACACCGATCCGGCGCCGGCACACACCGGCTACCGCGCCGACGACCTGGTCACCGCGGTGGCCGCGGCGATCCGCGCGCCGTCGATGCACAACACCCAGCCGTGGCGGTTCCGGCTGCGCGACGGCGGCATCGACGTGCTGCTCGATCCGCAGCGCGGGCTGACCGTCGCCGATCCGACCGGCTGGGCGGCCCGCATCGCGTGCGGCGCCGCCACGTTCAACGCACGGCTCGCGCTGGCCGTCGCGGGCCGGCCCGCCCGGGTGCGGCTGCGTCCCGGCCCGGAGCCGGAGCTGGCCGCCCGGATGACCCCCGGACCACCGCGGCCGGCCACCTACGTCGAGCAGGACCTGGCCGCCGCGATCGCGCACCGGCACAGCAACCGGCAGCCGTTCTGGCCCGATCCGGTGCCCTCGCCGATGCGGGTACGGCTGCTGGAAGCCGCTCGCGCCGAGGGCGCCTGGCTGGATCTGCTGGTCGGCACCACCGCCTTCGCCGGGGTGGCGGAGATCGCCCGCAGCGCCGACCGGGTGCTGCGGCGCGACCCCGCGTACGTGGCCGAGCTGATGACGTGGGCGCACAGCGACGCCGCGCGGGACGGGGTGCCGACCCCTTCGGGGGTGGCGGCCATTCCCGGTGGACCGGTGCCCCACCGCCCGTACGGCGAAGGGCCGCACGGACACGATCGCGAACCGGAGCCGCTGCTGGCCGTGCTGGGCATGGGTGGCGACACGGCGGCCGACCAGGTGGCCGCGGGGCAGGCGCTGCAGCACGTGTTGCTGGCCGCCCACGACGTGGGGCTGGCCGCCTCGATGATCTCCCAGCCGATCGAGGTGCCGGGCGCCCGCGAGCAGTTGCGCCAGGCGGTGGGCCGTCGTGGCGTACCGCAGATGGTGCTGCGCCTGGGCTACGGGGTGCGCGGCAGGCCGACCCCGCGCCGCGACCCGGCAGAGTTCATCGACGACTGACCCCCACCCCGCCTCCCCGCCCCGCCCCGCCCCCGCCCCGGCCCCCGCCCCGGCCCCGGCCCCGGCCCCGGCCCCGGTCGATCTTGACCTTTCTGTGCCGGATTCACCCCGGCAAAGGACGACTTATCCGACCAGTAACTCCAAGATCTGTGAGTGTTGGTGTCAAGTGGTGGCTTGGAGGGTGCGCCAGATTTGGCGGGCTATGTAGCGTTT
>NZ_BMMX01000065.1 GCF_014646155.1 Mangrovihabitans endophyticus | reverse complement strand
CGCGCCCGCCCGCCCCGCGCGTCCGCCCCGCCCGCCCGGCCCGGCCCCCGCCCCGTCCCGGCCGCCCGACCTGCCCGTCGCTCCGTCCCGTCCCGGCCCGTCGCGCCCGTCCCGACCTGCCCGTCGATCTTGGAGTTTGTGGTCCGACAAGTCCGGTATGACGGCTCGAAGCGGGCACGCAAAGTCCAAGATCGCCCAGGTGGGAGGGCGGCGTAGCGGCGATCTTGGAGTTTGTGGTCCGACATGACCGGCTTGTCGCCGCAATTCGACCACATCATGTGCAAGATCGGCGGGCCAAGATCGGCGGGCCGAGTGCGGCGGGCCGAGAGCGGCGGGGCTTGAGCGGCGGGGCTTGAGCGGCGGGCCGAGAGCGGCGGGCCGAGAGCGGCGGGGCTTGAGCGGCGGGGCTAGAGCGGCGGGGCCGAGAGCGGCGGGGCATCGGGATGCGTGTGGCGGGGCTGGGCCGCTACCGAACGTATTGCGACTGCCCCGCGCCACGAACCAGGATCATCGGGCCAGGATCATCGCGCTGCGGTCAGGTGCCGCGCCAACTCGCGGCGCAGCGCCCGCGGTCCCGGCCACACCTGGCTCAGCTCCACCGTGAACGCCGTGCCGGATTCGGTCTCCGTCATGGCGGGCCACCCGTTGTCGTTGTCCTGCACCGGGTGAACGCGGTCCATGTCCGACGGCATCACCTCAAGCACCATCCGCGTTCCCCGCCGGTGTACCACCGCCGCATCGACGTCCGCCCAATGGAGCATCACCGGGTCGCTTCCCTGCGACGCGATCTCCAGACCGTCATCCGAGGTGCGCACCCAGGTGGCCCGCGCTGACCGAGCGGTGACCGCCCATCCGCCGGCCACGAGCGCCGCGACTATCGCACCCTGGGCCAGGGTCGCCCGCCACGAATCGGGCGAGGCGCCCAGGACCAAGTCGACAAGTGGCGACACCGCGACGTAGACGACCAGCATGATGACGAAGAACACCAGGAACGTCCGCAGGGGCGCGGAACGGAACAGTTTCGTCTCGCCGGGCGGTTCCGTCACCTGCTCGGGCTTGATCATGTCCCGATGCTACGCGTGGCCGACGCGTTGAACTGCCCGTCAGAAACCGCAGGCGATCACCAACTCGGCGGTCCGGTCCGGCAGCATGTCCAGCTTGCCGATCCGGCCCGCCGCCTTGACGTCGGATTCGATGAGTGCGAGGTGTTCCAGCACGCCCGTCGGTCCCAGCGCCTCGGCCAGCGGGACCTCGGCCTTCATCGACAGCTTGCGGTCCGACTTGGCGCGTCGCACCTGACGCAGAGCGTCGCCGGCCAGGTCGAGCAACGCCGGGTCGCCCTCGGACGACACCCGATTCAGCTCGTACGTGGTCGGCCAGGTCGAGCGATGCACGGAACCGTAGCGCCACCATGACCAGACCTCCTCCGTCGCGTACGGCAAGAACGGCGCGAACAACCGCAACAGCACCGACAAGCCGGTGGCCAGCGCCGCCCGCGCGGAGTCCGCGCCCGGACCGGTGCCGTACGCGCGGTCCTTCACCAACTCGATGTAGTCGTCGCAGAACGTCCAGAAGAACGTCTCGGTGCCGTGCAGCGCCTCGGTGTGCTGGTATCCGTCGAACGCCGCGGTGGCCTCGGTGAGCACGTCGGACAGCCGGGCGAGCATCGCGCGGTCCAGCGGGTCGGTCACCGGCTGCCGAAGCGCCTCGGCGGCGCCCAGGCCGAGCGCGAACTTGGAGGCGTTCAGCAGCTTGGTGGCCAGCCGTCGGCCGATCTTGATCTGTGCCGGGTCGAATGCCAGGTCGGTCCCCGGCCGCCCGCTGGCGGCCCAGTAGCGCACGGCGTCCGAGCCGTGGCGTTCCAGCAGGTCCATCGGGGTGACCACGTTGCCCTTGGACTTGGACATCTTCTTGCGGTCCGGGTCCAGGATCCAGCCGGAGAGCACCGCGGTGTGCCAGGGCAGCACGTCGTTCTCGGCGTTCGAGCGCACCACTGACGAGAACAGCCAGGTGCGGATGATCTCCTGCCCCTGGGGGCGCAGGTCCATCGGGAACACCTTGCCGAACAACTCGTCGTCGGTGCCCCAGCCGCTGACGATCTGCGGGGTCAGCGACGACGTGGCCCAGGTGTCCATCACGTCCGGGTCGGCGCGGAAGCCGCCGGGCGCGTCGCGCTGGGCCTCGTCGAAGCCCTCCGGACACTCGGAAGAAGGATCAACTGGCAGTGCGGATTCGTCCGGTATGAGAGGCTGGGTGTAGTCCGGCTCGCCAGCGTCGTCGAGCCGGTACCACACCGGAATCGGCACGCCGAAGAATCGCTGCCGGCTGACCAGCCAGTCTCCGGTGAGCCCGTGCACCCAATGCTCGTACCGGTGCTTCATGTGCTCCGGAATCCAGCGCAGCGCCCGCCCGCGGGCCAGCAGGTCGGCACGCAGCTTCGGGTCGCGACCGCCGTTGCGGATGAACCATTGCCGGCTCGTCACGATCTCCAGTGGCGCGTCGCCGTGCTCGTAGAACTTCACCGGGTGCACCATCGGGCGCGGTTCGCCGAGCAGGTCACCCGACTCCTGCAGCAAGCGCACCATCTCGCGACGGGCCGCCGCGACGGTCAGCCCGGCGAACGGGCGGTAGGCAGCCTCCGGCACGCCGGCCGGCTGGTCCGCCAGGAAACGCCCGTCCCGGCCGATCACCACCCGCGTGCCCAGGCTCAGATCACGCCACCAGGTCACGTCCGTCACGTCGCCGAACGTGCAGACCATCGCGATGCCGGTGCCCTTGTCCGGCGTCGCCAGCGGGTGCCGGTGCACGGGAACCTCGACGTCGAACAGCGGTGTGCGCGCCGACTCCAGCCCGGCGTATCGCTCGTCGTCCGGATGGCAGACCAGCGCGACGCACGCCGGCAGCAGCTCCGGCCGGGTGGTGTCCACCTCGATCGGCCCGCGCGGCCCGGAGAAGCGCAGCCGGTGGTAGGCGCCCGGCCGTTCCCGGTCCTCCAGCTCGGCCTGCGCGACAGCGGTGCGGAATCCGACATCCCACAGGGTCGGCGCCTCCGCCGTGTACGCCTCACCGCGCGCGAGGTTACGCAAGAACGCCCGTTGCGACACGGCACGCGCCCGGTCACCGATCGTCGTGTAGGTGAGCGTCCAGTCGACGGAGAGCCCGAGCGTGCGCCACAGCGCCTCGAATGCCTTCTCGTCCTGCGCCGTGAGCCGCCCGCACAACTCGACGAAGTTGCGCCGGGAGATCGACATCGCCGGTTTCGGTGGCGTGGCCGGCGGCTGCCACTGTGGATCGTACGGCAGCGAGGGATCGCATCGGACGCCGAAGACGTTCTGCACCCGGCGCTCGGTGGGCAGGCCGTTGTCGTCCCAGCCCATTGGATAGAACACCGTCTTGCCACGCATGCGCTGGAAGCGGGCAACCGTGTCGGTGTGAGTGAACGAGAAGACGTGCCCCATGTGCAGCTCGCCGGAGACGGTCGGCGGGGGAGTGTCGATGGCGTAGACGTGCCGGCGCGAGGCTACCGCGCGATCGAACCGGTAGACACCGTCGGCCGCCCAGCGGGCGGCCCACTTCTCTTCCAATCCGTCGAGGGTCGGGCGGTCCGGCATCCGGCCGCGCGCAGGCTCCGTCATGCGCACACTGTAGGCAGACGGCAGGGGTCGGGCCAGCAGTTTTGCCCCTGCCGCCACGGCCGCCACGTACGCAAATTCGCGTATCGGCCGGGTCATGCGGCCCTTTCGTGGTCCAGCAGCCAGCGCTTCACGTCCAGCCCCCACCGGTAGCCGCCCAACGATCCGTCGGTGCGCAGCACCCGGTGGCAGGGGGTGAACAAGGCGACCGGGTTGCGAGCGCAGGCGGCGGCGGCTCCGCGCACCGCGGCGGGCCGCCCGGCCATGTCGGCGAAGGCCGTGTAAGTCACCGGGGCGCCGGGCTTGATCTCGCGCATCACCTGCCAGGCGTGGGTGAGGAACGGGCCCCGCGTGCGCTGCTCGGTGCGTATCGCGTCGATGGCGGTCAGGTCCCCGCGCAGATAGGCGCGCACCGCGTCGGTGATCCGGCCCAGATCGTCGACCGGGCGGACCGGCTCGCGCAGGCTCGGGTGCATCAGGGCGCACAGGGCGTCCACGTCGGTCGTGAAGCCGGCCGCACGCACCGCGCCGGCCGCGCCGGCCACCAGGGTGAGCGGTCCGGCCGGGGTGTCCATGGTGGTGTGCTGCAACATGTCGATTCCTTACTGGATCGGGTCGGTGACCACTGTCGCCGGGGCGGCGCCCGGGAGGCGTGCCGTCCTCCCGGCCTGTGGATAACTCGCTGTCAGCCGTGGAGAACTGCCGCTCGCCAGAGCCGGATCAGGGCGTACGAGCGCCACGGCCGCCATCGCTGCGCGTGCCGCTCCAGGGCCTTCGGGGTGTCCGGCAGACCGAGCACGGCGGCACCGCGCCGGACCGCCACGTCGGTGGGCAGGAACACGTCCGGATCGCCGATCGCCCGCATCGCCACGTATCCGGCGGTCCACGGGCCGATGCCGGGCAGTTCGGTCAGTCCCGCCACCGCCTCCTCGCGGTCGGCGCCCGGATGCAGGTCGAGCTTGCCGTCCGCGACCCCCTGCGCCAGCGCGCGGAGGGTGGCGCGCCGGGCCGCCGGCATCCCGAACGCATCGTCCGGCAGGTCGGCGACGACCTCCGCGGACGGGAATCCGGTCAGATCGGCCGCCCGGACACCGGACCGGCCGGCCCGATCCGCCGCCCGGACCAGCCGGGTCAGCGTGGACCTCGCGCCCGCGACGCTGACCTGCTGGCCCACCACCGCGCGGACGGCCGTCTCGAAACCGTCCACGGCGCGCGGCACCCGTACGCCCGGTTCCGCCCGGACCATGCCGGCCAGCGCCGGATCCGCGCCGAGCAGGCCGTCCACCGCGACCGGATCCGCGTCCAGATCGAACAGCCTTCGGCAGCGCGCCACCGCGGGAGCCAGGTCGCGCACGTCGGTCAGTCGCAGCGTCGCCCCCACCCAGCGTTCGCGCGGTACCAGCCGAACGGTCGCGTCACCGTGCGGCAGACGCAGCCCGCGCCGGTACGTGTGATCGTCGACCTCCTCGATACCCGGCAGCGCCCGAGCGGCCAGGAAGTCGAGCGTGGCCGGGGCGTGCAGCGGAGCACGGAACGCCAGCCGCAGACCTATCTCGCCGGTCTCCCCGGGGCCGGACCGGCGAGCCTTGCGCAAGTCGCCGGGCGTACGCCCGTACACCGCACGGATCGTGTCGTTGAACTGCCGCACGCTGCCGAACCCGGCGGCGAACGCGATCTCCGCCAGGCCCAGCCCGGTGGTCTCGACGAGGATCCGGGCGGTGTGCGCGCGCTGCGTGCGGGCCAGCGCGAGCGGGCCGGCGCCCAACTCGGCGATCAGCATCCGGTTCAGATGCCGTTGCGTGTACCCGAGCCGGCACGCCAGCCCGGGTACCCCCTCGCGATCCACCACGCCGTCGCCGATCAACCGCATCGCCCGGCCCACCACGTCGGCGCGGACGTCCCACTCCGGCGAACCGGGCGCGGCGTCCGGCCGGCATCGGCGGCAGGCACGGAAACCGGCTCGCTGGGCCGCGGCGGCGCTGCGATGGAACGTGACGTTCTCCCGGCGCGGGGTGGTCGCCGGGCAGGATGGACGGCAGTAGATCCCGGTGCTTGTCACACCGGTGTAGAACCAGCCGTCGAAGCGCTGGTCGCGACTGTCGACGGCGCGGTAGCAGCGCTCGAAGTCCAGGTCCATGCCACGAGTCTGCGCCGCGTACGGGCCGATGACTGGCGGGATTCGGACATGGCCGTGTGCCCGGTCGAGCGCGGAGAAGTGCCGGGCACCGGGGCCGGTAGACTGGCTCGTCGTGAGTCTCACCATCGGCATCGTCGGCCTGCCCAACGTCGGCAAGAGCACCCTGTTCAACGCCCTGACCAAGAACGACGTGCTCGCCGCGAACTACCCGTTCGCCACCATCGAGCCCAACGTCGGCGTGGTCGGGCTGCCCGACGAGCGGCTCGGCAAGCTGGCGGAGCTGTTCAGCAGTGAGAAGGTCGTGCCGGCGCCGGTGAGCTTCGTGGACATCGCGGGCCTGGTCCGCGGCGCGTCCAAGGGGCAGGGCCGCGGCAACGCGTTCCTGGCGAACATCCGCGACGCGTCGGCCATCTGCCAGGTGGTGCGCGCCTTCTCGGACCCTGATGTGCTGCACGTCGAGGGACAGGTGTCGCCGGCCGACGACATCGAGACGATCAACACCGAGCTCATCCTGGCCGACCTGCAGACGATCGAGAAGGCACTGCCCCGGCTGCAGAAGGAAGCCAAGGTGCGCAAGGAGCGGGCCCCGATGGCGGTCGCCGCCGAGGCCGCGTTCAAGGTGCTCAACGACGGGGTCACCCTCTACCAGGGCGGGCCGGGCGCGGACCTGGACCTCGGCCTGCTGGCCGAGCTGCACCTGCTGACCACCAAGCCGTTCCTGTACGTGTTCAACGTCGACGAGGCGGAGCTGAACAACGCCGCGTTCCTCGACGAGATGCGTGCCCTGGTGGCACCGGCCGAGGCCGTGTTCATGGACGCGAAGATCGAGTCGGAGCTGATCGATCTGCCCGAGGACGAGGCCATGGAGCTGCTGGAGTCCACCGGCCAGACCGAGCCGGGACTGGACCAGTTGATCCGGGTCGGATTCGCCACCCTGGGCCTGCAGACCTACCTGACCGCCGGGCCGAAGGAGGCACGCGCCTGGGTCATCCCGAAGGGCGCGACGGCGCCGGAGGCGGCCGGGGTCATCCACTCCGACTTCCAACGCGGCTTCATCAAGGCGGAGATCATCAGCTACGACGAGCTGATGGCGGCCGGTTCGATGACGGCGGCGAAGTCGGCGGGCAAGGTGCGCATGGAGGGCAAGGACTACGTGATGCAGGACGGCGACGTGGTCGAGTTCAGGTTTAATGTCTGATTCCGGTCCAACGTCTGCCACTTAGGGAGCCGGCGTCGTTGCAGGCGGTGGCACTTTTCCTACTCGTTTGACACACTAGGGTCATGAGCGAAGCGGTGTACCGCATCGGCGAAGGGCCGGCGACACGGGTAAGCCTGTCACTGCCGGAGGGGACCGCCGCGGCCATCCGGGCCAGAGTCGGCAAACGGGAGTTTTCCGCGTACATCGCCGAGGCGGTCGAGCGGGAATTGCGGGGCCAGGTGCTCGACGAGTACCTGGCCGATTACGAGAGTCGGAGAGGACCGGTCTCCGATCAGGCCCGTCAGCGGGCGCGGCAGGTCTTCGACGAGGTGTTTGCCGAGGAGGGTGAGTGGCCCGCCGCAAGCTGATCCACGAAGGAACGCTGATCCTGGACAGCGAAGGGCTCTCGAAACTGCTTTCCGACGACGAGCAGGTAGTGGCAATGACCGCTGAGGCACGCTCGCGTGGCATGGAGGCGGTGATCAGCGCGCTCACCATCATTGAGGCGGTCCACGCCCGCACCCCCAAGCCTCGCCTGAACTGGGTACTTTCTGGGTTGCGCGTGATCCCGGTCGGTGACGAGGAAGCGCGGGCGGCGTCGAAACTGCTGATGGATGCTGGCCTGCACGGGCACAAGTACGCAATTGACGCCGCGGTTGCCGAGGCGGCGGTGCGTCAGCATCGCCCGGTGGTCATGCTGACGTCCGACATCGACGACATGGCCAAGCTCTGCGGCGATCGCGTCCGGCTCGTGGCCGTCTAGTGCCCGGCAAAGGGCGGCTCAGCCCTTGCGGCCGGGAACCAAACCATCCAGATCGAGCTGGATCGCGAACGGTGTGGAGCTGCGCAGCTCGTGGCGATGAATTCCGGTCGGCGCGTACGACCGGGTCGGTTCGTCGATTTCGTAGGCGTGAACTACGGGCGCCGCCCCCTCGTCCTCGATGCGCCAATAGTTTCTGATGCCGGCTTCCGCGTACTTGCGCAGCTTGACCGTCTGATCACGGTGGGCGGACTCCGGCGACACCACCTCGATGACTAGAAGTACCTGTTCCGGGGTGTAGTAGGTGCGGTCCGGATCATAGGGTTCCGTCGTGACAAGGACGTCCGGCTCCGGGCGGTTCCGCTCGTCGAGGCGGATCGTCATCTCCCGCTCCACCTCGATGCCCCGTGGTGCCTGTTCCGCCAGGGAGACTGCCAGCGCTGTGACAATCCGCGCATGCCAGGACCGCTGGGGGGACATCATGAAGACGAGCGCTCCATCGATCAGCTCGGTGTGACGGGGTGCCTCGGGGAGGTGGTCGAGGTCGTCGGCAAACCAGCCCTCCAGGCGGGGTGGCCGCATCCACTCGGGCACCGCAGTCATGGCGTCACCGTAGCATTGGGCAACGGCCGCCTCGGGCCTCGTCTCCGCCCCGCTGCGGCTGCTGGAGCAACCTTCCAGATCGAGCCTGATCGGGAACGACATGGTTTCCGACAGGCCCTCAACTGTGCCGCCGCTCTGCCGACTGAGAGAGCGTCAACAGCGGCGACCCGGGGGACGTGCGGATGGTGCCGACGACGCGGCGGCGGGTGTCCGGGGATGCCGGGTTCACCCTGCTTGAAGTCGTGGTCGCCTTCGGCGTGATGTCGCTGGCCGGGGCGCTGTTCACCGCCGGTATCGCCCGCATGCACGCTGCCGCCTCCGCCGGTGAGGAAGTGTCCGTCGCCGCCGCGCAGGCGCACCAGGCATTTCTGCGGCTGGACCGGGAACTGCGGTACTCCGACGGCATCAGCGAGCCCGGCACGGTCGACGCGACCGGGCGTACGTACGTGGAATATCGGACCACCGCGCTCGCCGGTGCGATCACCTGCACCCAGATGCGTCTGGACCCGGCGGCGGGCGTGCTGCAGGTGCGCAGCAGGGTCACCTCGCCGGGCGGGGTCATGGGTGCCGTGGCGGCCTGGCACACCCTCGCGTCGTACCTGAACGGACCGCAGTCGATCGTCCGGCATCCGGCCGACGTCGCCGCTCGTCACCATCAAGAGCTGGAGATGGCTCTCACGGTGCGGGCCGGTGCGGGTGAGCAGAGCCGGGCGCGCACGGTGGTCTACGCGTTCACCGCGTTGAACACGTCGCCGGACACCGACAGCGACACGGTCTGTGGCGACATGGCGCGCGCGTGAGGCCGCGTACGGACGAGGGCTCACTGCCACTGGCCATGTTGCTGATGATCGTCGGCGCGGCGATCGGCGGCCTGCTGCTCACCACCACGATGCAGGAGGTGGCGAACAGCCGGGCCGAAGCGGCGCGAACCGCGGCGCTGAACGCCGCCCGGTCCGGCATGGCCGGCGCGGTCGCCCGGATCCGCGCCGCGGTCGACGCCGAGCAGTACGGTTCGGTCGCCGCGCTGCCGTGCGCTGCCTCGACGGGAGAGACGCAACTGTCCGGGACGCTGGACGATGGCCGGGCCCGGTACGCCACGGTGATCACCTATCTGGCGGAGGATCCGCGATCGCACGACGCGGCGTGGCTGGCGAGCCACGGCAAGCCCTGCGCACCCCAGTTGGGCACGGTGCCGAAATTCGCCCGCCTGGAGACCACCGGCACCGACCTCGGCACGGGGCTGCGGCGCACGCTGTCCGGCACGTACGCCTTCAAGACGTTCCGCAACGCGAACGTCCCGGGTGGGCTGATGCGGGTCTTCAAGACCTCGGGCAGCACGTACGACCTGTGCGTGGACGCGGGGGCGACGCCGGCGCCGGGCGTGGCCGTCACGATGCAGCCGTGCGCGGTGGACGGCTCCGGGACGGCGATCGCCCGCCAGAAGTTCGGGTACCAGCCGAATCTCACGCTGTCCCTGGTCACCGCGGACCCGGTGCAGTATCCGGAGGGCTTGTGCCTGGACGGCGGTGCCCCGGAGAGCGTCGGCGCGGTGGTCCGGTTGCAGCGCTGCGGGGAGACCGCCCCGCCCGCTCAGGTGTGGAGCTTCGACACCGCGAGCGGTTTCCGCGGCACCAGCGACGGCCGGACGATGAACGAGTTCTGCCTGAGCGTGCGGCGCCCGGACACGCCGGGGAGCCGGCTCACCCTGAACAGCACGTCCGGCGGGAACGGCAACCCCGCGTGCAACACGAACTACCCGAACAACTTCCAGTCCTGGTCTCCGGAGCCGGCGATGGGCGCCGGCGCCACCGCGCTGGCCGCGACCAAGCAGCTCGTCAACTACGCCGAGTTCGGGCGGTGCTTCGACGTCACGTACGAGAACGTCGACGTTCCGTACGAGGTCGTGTTCCCGTGCAAGCAGAATCCGGACCCGGAGGTGCGTGACTGGAACCAGCGGTGGACGCTGCCGGACGCGGACCAGCCGGGCGCCTTCTACACCGACGCGCCCGACGGCCGGTACTGCGTGACGATGCCGGCAATCTCCGGGGAGCCGCCGTTGCTGGTGGTGGTGAAGCCGTGCACCGGCTCCTCCCCGCCGCCCGAGATGACGTGGCGTTGGCGTGGTGCGGGCACTCCGGTCTATGACGAGGCGTACCGGATCGAGGGCGTGGGCGCGTGGGCGGGGTACTGCCTGTCCGCCCTGCCGGAGGCGCCCGCCTGGTCGCAGGCCGACAAGGTGGGCATCAAGCCGTGCACCGGTTCGACGCTGCAGAAGTGGAACGCCGCGCCGGACCTGACCACGTCGGGCCTGACCGGGATCGGCGAGCGGTGAACCGCCGGGACGCCGGTGACGCCGGGTACGGGCTGTTGGAGGCGCTCGTCTCGGTGCTGATCATCGGGGTCACCATGACGAGCCTGACGATGTTCTTCCTTCGCTCCACCAGGGCGGCGAATCTGGAGGCCGACCGGCAGAGCGCCACGCAGTTGGTGGCGGTGGCGCTGGAGCGGATCGGCCAGTTTCCCGGCCGTTCGTTGCTGACCGGCCGCACGCGGGCGGCCGTCGATGCGCAGTGGGCGTTGCCGGTGCCGGGCGTGCAGGGCTATCTGGCCGACACGGTGAAGGCATGGGACACCACCGTCACCGACGAGGCGGCGGCGACGGTGCCCGCGGAGCTGCCGGTGGTGCTGGCTCCGGTCGCCGATGCGGCGGGTGGCGGCACGTTCACCAAGTTTCGCAAGACCGTGTACGTGGGCACCTGCCGCCAGGCGTCCACCGGCGGCTCGTGCGGGCGGGACACGTCCGGAACGGTGGAGATGTTCCGCGTCGTCGTGGCGGTCACCTGGGCCTCTCCGCAGTGCCGCCAGCAAACCTGCTCGTCGACGGCGGAGCTGCTGGTGGCGCGAGACTTGACCGATCCGTTGTTCCGCTGACCCGCGCCGGCGTCTCCGTCAGCCTTTCGGGGGACGCCCAATCGCGGGCAGACGGCCGGTCGGGACGGCACAATGCGCTGGTGGAGAACCAGACAAATAGCTTTAGCTGGCACTATTTGCCTGAGATGCCGCGAAAGACGTGGTGGGCGCGCCTGCCGTTCGGCGTCCGGATGACCGTCGGCACGAGCACCATCCTCGTGGTGCTCGGCGGCGCCGTCACGGGGGTGGCCACGCTGCGCGACGGCGAGAGCGCGGCCGACGCGGCGCGTTACGGCACCGGGAGTGCCGCTCCGGACGCAGCCGGGTCGTCGGCGGGGGACGGTGGCGGCGCGCCGGCGCCCGCGAGCATCGACCGGTCGCCGGTGGCATGGCAAGGCCCGCGCATGCGGCCCGCGCCATCCCGCGACGCGGCGGGCGCCGGCGCGGCGACGGTCGCAGCCGCGGCGGACGCGGCCCCGGCGCGGGTCGGCCCCGGCGCCAGGGTGGGGACCGGCGCCAGGGTGGGGACCGGCGGCCCGAAGCCGGGCGTCGCCCCGTCCGCGTCGGAGCGCCCGTCGGCCGTCCGTGTCGCCAGCACCGGGTCACCGGCCGCCACATCACCGGCCGCCAAGTCACTGGCCGCCAAGTCACCGGCGGCGACCGTGCGCGAGCACCGCCTGCGGCACGGCAAGAACCGGGCCCGGCGCGGGCACCACGACGCCGACCGCGACGGCGACCGCCACCGGAGGGGGCGTCGTCACGGGCGCGCCGCGGGCTCGCGGGAGCACTGAGCGATGATCGGGAGCACTGAGCGATGATGCCGTGGTGACTGCTACCGAACCCACGATCCTCGCCACCAGCGCCGGCTTCCGCATCGGCGTGCACGGCCTGATGTCCACCCGGCCCGGCCTCATCCATCGCTTCGCCGTCGAGCTCGCCGCGCCGCGGGACGCCCCGCGGATCTGCTTCCTCTATCAGGCGACCGGCGACCCGCAGGACCGGATCGGAGCGACGTACGCGGCCTTTGCGGACACCGGCTACCGCGTCTCGCACCTCCAGCTTTTCCCGATGCCCAACATCGAGGACATTCGCTCCCATCTGCTCGCCCAGGACGTCATCTGGGTCGGTGGCGGCAGCGTCGCCAACCTGGTCGCGGTGTGGCGGACGCACGGCCTCGACGAGATCCTGCACGAGGCGTGGCAGTCCGGTGTGGTGCTGGGCGGCGTGTCCGCCGGCTCGATCTGCTGGCATGTCGGCGGCAGCACCGACAGCTTCGGCCCGCGGCTGCGCGGTTTCACCGACGGGCTGGGCTGGCTGCCGTACAGCAACGGGGTGCACTACGACGCGGAGGAACAGCGTCGGCCGAAGATGCACGAGCTGATCGGGGACGGCACACTGCCCGACGGATACGCCACTGACGACGGTGCCGGACTCGTCTATCGGGGGACTCGGCTGGCCGAGGTGGTGGCCGACCGCTCCGGCCCGCAGGGCTACCAGTTGACGCGCCAGCCCGATGGGACGGTACGGGAGACGCCGCTGCCCACGCGGGTGTTGTCGGATTCGTGAAGATCGAGTGCGGCGGCGGCCGGGTCACTAACCTGATCCTTGAACGAGGCGGACCGCCGCCCGCACCGGCCGCGGTCCAGAGAAGAATGCGCAGGTGGAGTCATGACCCTTCACACCAACACGACGGTTCGTCGGCGCGGCGGCGAGGGCGGCAGTTACTGAGGAGCGGCCCCTACCACGCCGACCTCGCCCCAGGAGATCCACTATCGGGGCATTTCGGTATTAGCCGGATTTGAGGACTATTAGGGCATCTCAGTGATCGACCGGCCGGGCGGCAGCCGGGCTACCCGCTGAGGTCACCTCATTGGTCTCCAGCGAAGGTGATGCCGATGCCCACGATGCCGCCCGAGTTCGAGGCGTTGTTCAAGGGCACCCTCAACTTCTCGGTCCTCCTCTTGGGGCTGGTCTCCGGGGTGGCCCAACTAGCCGATCTGTCCGCCGGGCCGGGGCGTGCCTCGCTGGCCGGTGTGTGTCTGGCCAGTGTGCTCTATTTCCTGGCCCGGTTCGGGCACGCCTACTTCGTGCTGCGGGTCCGGCGGCTGCGGGGCAACCTGCAGCGCGCGGCCGACCTGCTCGCCGCGCAGCGGTTCCGGCACCGGCAATATCTGGACGCCATCGAGCGGATCAGCGACCGGGAGAAGCCGCTCTTCCACGAGACCTTGGACGTGACCGTCACCATCGGCGACGACGACGAGGGCGACCGGGTCGTCGAACGCCGGGTGACCACGCCCGGGCCGCTCGTGACCCACCGGACCATGCGCCCGATCGTGCCGACCGACGACGACGCCGTGCGGCGGCTTGACGAGATCGCCTTCCGGGTGCGCCGCTGCGACGGCGGCGGGAACATCACCGCGCTGCCGCTGCGGGAACAGATCCGGATGCTGCGGGTGTGGATCGTCTTCGACCCGGCCCTGACCGCGGACACCGAATGGGAGGTGGAATATCGCCCGCGGGGACTGTGGAAGCCGCTGCGCCAGCGCGGCTGGGACCAACTGTCGTGGGACGACCGCCTGCCGACCGCGCACGGCTCGCCGTCCGCGTTCACCCGCTTCACCGTGACCTTCGTCTTCCCGTACGGCGATCAGGCCCCCGTGGTGCACGAACGGCTGGGCTACGGCCATCTGGCCGAACCGGTGCGCGACGAGCGCGGCTCCTGGCGGGTGGTGTGGTGCGACGACCAGCCGGACGGTCGGCACTACGTCTGGGACCTCACCCAGGCGGGCCGGCCGGCGAGCCCGCTCAGGACGTGAAGTGGAGGATCACGTTGTGCACGTGGTGGGTCTTCTCCGAGCCGCGGAACTCCACCTCGTAGACGTGCGTGCCGACGGAGATCGCGATCGTGCCGGTGGAGAAGAACTGGCCGGCCCAGCTCTTGTTGCTCACCACGCTGACGCTGCTGACCCGCGAGTACGGGATGCTCGTGATGGCGACGCGCTTACCCACGAACGACTTGTCCTGGATGATGATGCGGCGGTTGGTCAGCCCGATGAAGCCGGTGCCCGCGCCGACCGCGTCGTAGACGGCGATGATCTGCTCGCCCTCAAGCAGGCCGCTCTCGATCTGCTGGAGCTGGCCCTTGTTGTCGTACACCACGTCGCTCATGGGTTGAGCGTAGGCAACGGAGGCGAATCAGGCACCGCGGGGAGACTGTCGGCCATTCAGGAGGTGCCCACTACGGTGCGGTAGGCATCTTCGATACGCGCTGCGAGCGTGACCTCGCCATCGGTGATGCGGTTGCCCTCGTTCGGGCCGAGGCAGATCTGCGTCTGCCCGTCCAATCGCTGGATCGTGGGTCTCAACCGCAGGGTGTCGGCCGCCACTTTGATCCGCTCGGTCAATGCCGCATGCTGGCTGTCGTCGCACGCGAGAACGCGCTTCAATTGGACGCCGTCCTGTGTCCACCCCGTGAGAAGGGCCAGTGCGTCACTCAGATAGTCCGAGCGAGGTCCGCGCTGTCTTCTGGCCCGCATTCGCCGCACCTCCTAGGCGTTCGTTGCCGGCTTGTGGCCAAACTGTCGCCGTGTCGTCATGGTCGGTGCTGACAGTCTTGTCTGCCGCGTCAAACATGTCCACGCCCACATATCCGTGTTCTCGTGACGATCGGGGCGGCTTCGGGCAACCCGAACGGTGAACTTTTGTGGCAGGCTGTCGTGCCGTGCCTACGGAAAGCGACGGTAAGCCGATAATGTCACTAAAAGTGATCGTTGCCGCCGCCATTGTCACGGACGGTCGAGTGCTCGCCGCCGAACGATCGGCGCCCTCGGAGGTTGCGGGACGCTGGGAATTTCCTGGCGGAAAAGTGGAGCCGGGGGAGACCGACGAAGCGGCACTCGTCCGGGAATGCCGGGAGGAATTGGGCGTACGCGTCAGCGTCGGCCCCCGGATCGGGGCCGACGTGCCGCTCGCACGGGGAAAGGCGGTGCTGCGGGTGTTTCAGGTGACCCTGCTTGAGGGCACCGAGCCGCGGGCGCTGGAGCACGCCGCGTTGCGCTGGCTCGGCCCCGACGAGCTGGACAGTGTGCCCTGGCTGCCGGCGGACGCTCCGATCGTGGCGGAACTACCCGCTCTGCTTGCCGAACGTGCGTCGTAGCTCCCGCTTGAGGACTTTGTGACTGGGCCCGAGCGGCAACTCGTCCACGAAGCGGATCTGCCGCGGATACTTGTGCCGGCCCAGCTTCTCCTTCGACCACGCGATCAGCTCGTCCTCGGTGACCTGACCGGGCTCCGGCACGACCACCGCGCAGATCTCCTCGCCGTGCACGTCGTCCGGTAGGCCGATCACCGCCACCTGCGTCACCGCGGGATGCCGCGCCAGCGTCTCCTCCACTTCGCGCGGATAGACGTTGAACCCGCCCCGGATCACCAGATCCTTCTTGCGGTCGACGATGGTGACGAAGCCCTCCTCGTCTTTGGTGCCCAGGTCGCCGCTGCGGAACCAGCCGTCGACCAGCGCCTCCCGGGTGGCGTCCGGCCGGTTCAGGTAGCCCGCGAACACGTTGTGTCCACGGATCACGATCTCGCCGAGCTCGCCCGTGGGCAGCAACTCGATGCGGTCGTCGACCTCCGGCCGGGCGATCTCCACCTCGACGCCCCAGATCGGATGCCCGATGCTGCCCGCGCGCGTGCCGAACGCCGGCTGGTTGGCGGTGGCGGTGGGCGAGGTCTCGGACAGCCCGTATCCCTCGTAGACGGTCGCGTGGAAGACCTCGTCGAAACGCTCCAGCACGGCCACCGGCAGCGCGGCGCCACCGGACACGCAGAGCCGCAGATCGGGCAGCCGATCCGCCTTCGCCGCCGCCTCCAGCAGCGCGATATACATCGTCGGCACGCCGTGGAACACCGTCACGTTCTCGCGCACCATCAGGTCGATCGCGGCATCGCCGCGGAACCGCGCCAGCAGGACCAGCGTCCCGCCCAGCCGGAAGGTGCCGTTCATGCCCACCGTCTGGCCGAACGTGTGGAACAGCGGCAGGCAGCCCATCACCACGTCATCGGTGCGCGCGTCGTTCGCGTCGAACACGTTCACCGTCGCGTTCATCACCAGGTTGAGGTGGGTGAGCAAGGCACCCTTGGGCTTCCCGGTGGTGCCGCTGGTATAGAAGATGACCGCGACGTCCTCGGCCTGCCGCGTCACGTACGTGGGCAGCGGCGGCACCGCGGCGGCGCGGTCCTCCAGCCGTTGCGGCGCGTCGGCCAGCCCGACCGGCAGCGGGCCGACCGAGACCAGCGGGGTTTCCGCCGCATGCGCCGCCTGCGCGCCCAGCGCGAGCTGACTGGAGTGGCAGACCAGCAAGTCGGCGCCGCTGTCGCGCAACACATAGGCGACCTCCTCGGCGGTCAGCAGCAGATGCACCGGCACCAGCCGCGCACCGACGGCCAGCGCGCCGAAGTAGACCCGCGGGAAGTCGAGCACGTTGGGCACCAGCACGGCGACCGTGTCGCCGCGGCCGATGCCCAGTTCGCGCAGGCCCGCCGCGTACGACCGGGCCTGCTCCCAGAGCTCGTAGTACGTCACCCGGGTGCCGGTGTCGACCACCGCGACCTTGTCCGGGTAGCGGCGGGCGCTCTCGGCGAGAACGGTGGCCAGAGACAGCGCCGTCATTGGAGGTGACCGCCGATCTTGGTGTATCCCCGCAGCAGATCCCGCGAGATGATCAGTCGCTGCATCTCGTCCGTACCCTCGTAGATGCGCATCAGCCGGACCTGGCGATACCATCGCTCGATCGGCAGCTCACGGGTGTAGCCCATGCCGCCGTGGATCTGCATCACCCGATCCACCACGCGATTGACCATGCCGGCGCCGTACAGCTTCGCCATCGATGACGAGTGCCGCGGGTCCGCTCCCTGGTCGACCGTCCAGGCGGCGCGCAGAATCAGCCAGCGTGCCGCCTCCAGCTCCGTCTCGGAGTCCGCGATCATCCACTGGATCGCCTGGTTCGTGGCGATCGGCTTGCCGAACGTCTCGCGGGTGTTCGCGTATTCGACAGCCATGCCCAGCGCCCGCTCGGCGATGCCTATCGCATTCGACGGGATCAGGTAGCGACCCTTGCCGATCCACTTCATGCCCAGCTCGAACCCCTGGCCGATCTCGCCGAGGATGTTGCGCGCCGGCACCCGTACGTCGTCGAAGATCAGCGAAGCGGGACCGCCCTCGCCCATGGTCTGGATGAACTCGGACCGCCAGCCCATCGCGCGGTCCACCAGGAACGCCGTGGTCCCGCCGCCGCGGACGCCCTTCTCCGGGTCGGTGACCGCGACCACGATCACGAAGTCCGCATCGTTGCCGTTGGTGATGAACGTCTTCTCACCGTTCAGCACCCAGTCGTCGCCGTCCTGGCGGGCGCGCAGCTTGATGTTCGCCGCATCCGAACCGGCGCCCGGCTCGGTGATGGCGAAGCAGGAGATCCGCTCGCCCTCGATGGTGGGCAGCAGGTATTCCTTCTTCTGCTCGTCGTTCGCGAAATAGAGGATGTTGTCCGCGTCGCCGCCGAACTTGAACTGCACGAAGGTGCGCCCGACCTCGGTCCAGATCAGGGACTGCGTGACGGCGGGCAACTCCATCCCGCCGTACTCCTCGGGCGTGGAGAGGCCCCAGAAGCCGAACTCCTTCGCCTTGAGTTGGAGCTCGCGCAACTCGCTGCGCTCCAGCCCGGGGCGATGCGCCCGCTCGCGGCGCAGTGCCTCCTGCTCCAGGGGCATGACCTCACGGGTGATGAACTGACGGGCGGTGTCGCGGATTGCGCGTTCCTCGTCGCTGAGCGAGAAGTCCATGGGTCTAAACTAGCGGTGTAAGTTTTCCGGAGTCCAGTGTTGCCCGGCCTCTTCTTGCTCGGCAGGAGAGTCGGCTTCCCGAGTTGCGGAGGGTTCTGATGGCCCGACCACGCCGGTCCCTGTTGACCCGGCAGCGCATCGTCGACGCCGCCGCGGCCCTGGCCGACGCGGAGGGGTTGGAGGCCGTCTCGGTGCGCCGCCTCGCCACCGAACTGGGCGTGGCCGGACCGTCGCTCTACAACCACTTCGCGACCAAGTCCGAGATCATCGACGCGGTGGCCGACGCGGTCGTTGCCCAGGTCGACGTCTCGTTCTTCGGCAGCCGGGACTGGCGCGAGGCGTTGCGCCTCTGGGCGCACTCTTACCATGCGGTGTTGAGCGAGCACCCGAACATCGTGCCCGCGCTGGCGCATGGTCCCGGGCGCCGGCCGGCCGCCCTGGCGATGGCCGACGCGGTCTACGGCGGGCTGATCGACGCCGGCTGGCCGCCCGCCCGCGCGACCCACATCGGCGCGTTGATGCGCTATCTCGTCACCGGCTCGGCGCTCGGATCCTTCGCCCTGGGCTTCCCGGTCGACGAGGTGCTCTATGCCAACTATCCGCACCTGCGCCAGGCGCACCTGCTGGCCGGGCATCGCTCCAGTGTGGACGAGGGTGCGTTCGACTTCGGGCTGGATCTGCTGATCGCCGGCCTCGACAAGCACTACGCCGAATTGCGGAAAGGGGTGCCCGCGTGACCGAGAGGCTGATGACCGATCACCTGTACATCGCCGGGGAGTGGGTGAAGCCGTCCACCTCGGACACCATTGCGGTGGAGAATCCAGCCACCGAGGAGACCATCGACCATGTGCCGGCAGGCGGTTCGTCCGATGTGGATGCCGCGGTGGCCGCCGCGCGCGCCGCGTTCGACGGGTGGGCGGCCACCGCCGAGGGCGACCGGCGGGCGGCCCTGGATCGCCTGCACACCGCGCTGTCCGCCCGCTCCGATGCGATCGCCCGCACCGTCGGCCTGGAGCTGGGCGCGCCGCTCAAGGTGGCCCGCTCCATTCAGGCGGGCCTGCCGCTGACCGTGTTGCGGTGGTACGCCGATGCGCTGCCGGAATCCGAGGAGACGCTGGGCAACTCGCTGGTGGTGCACGAGCCGGTGGGCGTGGTCGCGGCCATCACGCCGTGGAACTACCCACTGCACCAGGTCGTCACCAAGGTGGCCGCGGCGCTCGCGGCCGGCTGCACCGTGGTGCTCAAACCGAGCGAGATCACGCCGCTGGTGTCCTACCTGCTGTTCGACGCGGTGCACGAGGCCGGGTTGCCGCCCGGCGTGCTCAACCTGGTCACCGGCACCGGACCGGAGGTCGGCGCCGCGCTCGCCGCGCACCCGGACGTGGACATGGTGTCGTTCACCGGGTCCACCGCCACCGGCCGGTCCATCGCGCGCGCCGCCGCGGACCGGATCGCCAAGGTGGCACTGGAACTCGGCGGCAAGTCCGCCAACGTGGTGCTGCCGGACGCCGACCTGACCGCGGCGGTCAAGGTCGGCGTCGGTAACGCGTTCCTCAACTCCGGGCAGACCTGCACGGCGTGGACCCGCATGCTGGTGCACGAGAGCCGCTACGCGGAGGCGGTCGAGATGGCCGCCGCCGCGGCTGGCAAATACCGGCTGGGCGACCCGTTCGACGAGGCCACCCGGCTGGGACCGGTGGTGTCCGCCGCGCAGCGGGAGCGGGTCCGCGCTTTCCTGAGCCGGGCCGAAGCGCGGGTGGCGGCCGGCGGCCTGGACGCCGCGGTGCCGGAGCGTGGTCACTTCGTCGCACCCACCGTGCTGGCCGACGTCGACCCGGCCAGCGAGGTCGCCCAGGAGGAGATCTTCGGCCCGGTGCTGGCGATCATCCCGTTCCGCGACGACGATGATGCGGTGCGGATCGCCAACGATTCGCGGTACGGGCTGGCCGGCGCCGTCTGGTCGGCCGACGAGCAACGGGCATTGGCGGTGGCACGCCGGATGCGCACCGGGTCGGTGGACATCAACGGTGCCACGTTCAACCCGGCCGCCCCGTTCGGCGGATACAAGCAGTCCGGGATCGGTCGTGAGCTCGGCCCGTACGGGCTGGCCGAGTTCCAGCAGACGAAGGCGATCCAGCGATGACCGAGATGGTGACCGGCCTCGTGGTCCGCGAGGCCGGCGCGGAACCGGTGCCCGCGCGCCTGCGCCTGCCCGAGGTCGGGTCCGGTGAGGTGCGCGTCCGGGTGCGTGCCGCGGGCGTCTGCCACTCCGACCTGTCCATGGTGAACGGCACGGTGCGGCCGCCGTACCCGCTGGTCCTCGGGCACGAGGCGGCCGGCGAAGTGATACAGCGCGGCGACGCCGTCACGGCGGTGGCCGTCGGCGACCACGTGGTGCTCAACTGGCAGCCCGCCTGCCGGATGTGCTGGTTCTGCACGCACGGCCAGCCGTGGCTGTGTGCGACCTCGTCCGGGGTGGCCGCGGTGCCCAACGGCGTGACGTTGGACGACGGCACACCGGCGCATGTGACGCTGGGGCTGGGCGCCTTCGCCGAGCAGGTCGTGGTGCCGCAGAACGCGGTGGTCCCGGTGCCGCCGGAACTGAATCTCGTCTCCGCCGCCCTGCTCGGCTGCGGCGTGCTGACCGGCAGCGGCGCGGTGCGCAACACGGCGACCGTGGCGGCGGGCGAGTCGGTGGTGGTGATCGGGCTCGGCGGGGTCGGTCTGTCGGCGGTGGCCACGGCCCGTGCGGCGGGCGCAACGCCGGTGATCGCGGTGGACGTGTCCGCGGCGAAGAAGGGCCTGGCCGAGGCGGCCGGGGCGAGCGACTTTCTGGTGTCGTCGCCGAACCTGTCCAAGGAGGTCCGGGCGCTGACCCAGGGGCGGGGCGCGGACCACGCGTTCGAATGCGTCGGGCGGGCGGCCACCATCCGAGCGGCGTGGCGTGCCACCCGCCGGGGCGGAGCGGTCACCGTGGTGGGGATGGGCCGCGCCGACGACATCGTGGAGCTGAGCGCGCTGGACATCTTCTCCTCAGCACGGACACTCCGATCGTCGGTGTACGGTTCGTCCGATGTGGACCTGGAAGTCCCGGCGCTGGCGCGAGAAGTGCTGGACGGCAGGCTCGCGCTCGATCATCTGATCACGGACCGGATCCAGTTGGCGGACGTTCCCGCGGCGTTCGGTCGGATGGCAGAAGGCGAGGGCGCCCGCTCGGTCATCATCTGGTGACTTACCGTAGGTCCACCGGCCCAGTGTGCCCCCACGCGTGCGTCGCGCCCCCGCCGTGCGTGCGGGGCGGCCCCTCGCGTGCGCTGTGCCCTTGGGCGTGCGTCGTGTGTCCCTGAGCATGGCGCGCGTCGTCGATCATGGAGTTGCGGTGCCTGGTTCGCGTGGACAAGTCGCTTATGCCGGACCAGAAACTCCATGATCGCCGAGCGGTGCGCCGGTGGTGCGCCGGCAGTGCGCGCGATCTTGGAGTTAGGGGGCCGGATTCAGCGGTATATATCCGACTAGTCGGTCCGCAAACTCCATGCGGGGCGCGGGGCGGGGCGCCGGGGCGGGCGCGCGGCGGCGGGTGCGGAGGG
>NZ_BMMX01000064.1 GCF_014646155.1 Mangrovihabitans endophyticus | reverse complement strand
TCCATGATCGACGGTGGCTGCCTTCGTCTTCTCACCACCCGACACTCGACCAGCCAAGGTCAACATCCCCGGCTGGAGTACTAATCGGCGAGCACACGACGCGATCGCCGACATCCACCTGTTCGGCAGCCGAGGCTACCGATGGGTGCTGGATGCCGACATCGAAGCGTGCTTCGACACGATCGACCACGTGGCCCTGATGGACCGGGTGCGGCATCGAGTCAAGGACAAACGTGTGCTGGTACTGGTCAAAGCGTTCCTCAAGGCCGGGGTGCTCACCGAACTCGGCGAGCAACGCGACACCCCGGCCGGCACGCCGCAAGGGGGCATCCTGTCACCGCTGTTGGCCAACATCGCACTCAGCGTGCTCGACGAGCACCTGCACCGCGAATGGAAGCCCGGCGGCCGGATGTCGACGGACAACAGGCGTCACCATCGCCGTGATCGAGGCGAGGCAACATGGCGGTTGGTCCGGTATGCGGACGATTTCGTCGTCATGGTGTTCGGCACTGAAGATCACGTTGAGGTGCTGCGCGAGGATGTCGCGGCCGTGCTCGCTCCGCTGGGATTGCGCCTATCGCCGTCCAAGACGCGGATCGTTCATATGGCCGACGGGTTCGACTTTCTGGGTTTCCACATCCGGTGGAGACGCAAGATGGGAACCCGCGACCAGTGGCACGTCTACACCTTCATCGGCGACCGGCCAGTCCGGTCGCTGAAGGACAAGATCCGTGCCCTGACCCGCAGGTTGTCACAGCAAGACCTCGGGGAAACGCTGATCCGGATCAACCAGATCACGCGTGGCTGGGCCAACTACTTCCGGCACGCCGTCGCCAAACACACCTTCGACCGGCTCGCTTACTTCATCTGGTGGCGGATCGTTCGCTGGGTCAAGGCCAAACGGCGCTGGAGGTGGAAGGACGTCCACCGCTGGCTGCGCACCCCGACCGGGTGGCGCACCATCACGGCGGACGGGATCGAGCTGCACAACATCGCGTCGACGCCTGTCACCAGATATCGGCGTCGCGGCAGAATTCCCACCCCCTGGCCGAAAGCGCACTACGCCTGACGGCGGAACCGTGGAGAGCCCGTTGCGTTGAGAGGCGCACGGCGGGTTCGGCGAGCGGTCCGCAGAAACGGGCCGGTGGCAACACCGGAACCGCGCTGCGGGCCGACTCGACTCTCCGCCCACTTCACGGAAATCTACGGCGCGTCGATTTCCAAGGAGACGGTATCGCGGATCACCGACAAAGTCGTCGACGAAATGCAGGAATGGTCGGCCCGGCCCCTCGACAGCGTGTACGTGGCCGTGTTCATCGACGCCATCATGGTCAAGGTTCGGGACGGTCAGGTCGCCAACCGCCCCGTGTACGCGGCGATCGGGGTCACCGTGGATGGCCGTAAGGACGTCCTGGGGTTGTGGGCCGGCACCGGCGGCGAAGGCGCCAAATTCTGGCTGAGCGTGCTCATCGACATGAAGAACCGTGGCGTCACCGACGTATTCTTCGTCGTCTGCGACGGACTCAAAGGCCTACCCGACGTCGTCACCAACGTGTGGCCGCAGTCCATTGTGCAAACTTGCATCATCCATTTGATTCGTAACACGTTCCGGCTCACCTCTCGCCGTGACACCGACGCCATCAAGAAAGACATCAAACGCATCTACACCGCGCCGAACCCGGACGCCGCCCTGGCCGCCCTGGACGACCTCGAAGAGAAATGGGGAAAGCAATACCGTGCGATGATCCGGCTCTGGCGTAACGCGTGGACCGAATTCATCCCGTTCCTCGACTACGACGTCGAAGTCCGGGCGGTGATCTGCTCGACCAACGCGATCGAATCGTTGAACGCCCGCTACCGGCGGGCGATCCGGGCCCGTGGGCACTTCCCGACCGAGCAGGCCGCCATGAAATGCCTGTACCTTGTGACCCGCAGCCTGGACCCCACCGGGACCGGGCGTACACGATGGACGATGCGCTGGAAGCCAGCTATCAACGCCTTCGCCATCACTTTCGGTGACCGCTGGCCGGCCGCCGAAACCTACTAACCGAAGAGCCAGAAACACCCTTCGCGTTACGGACCCACGCTTGCCAGCCTTGGGTCTGTCCAGTTAACGGCTGATCATGGTTGTTGAAGGGGTCAGTTGGTGGCTGGGATGAGGCGGCCTTCGAAGGCGATCTGGAAGGCGTTGAGCGGCGCCTTCCAGCGCATTGTCCACCGGCGCTGGCCGGTGCCGGTTGGGTCTAGGCTCATCAGCGAGAGGTAGACGCATTTGAGCGCGGGGCGAATTCAACCGGTCAACGCAACATCCCTGGATGTTGGGGGTTTGCATGGGGCGTCCGGCTATCTCGGTCCCGGTTCAGCGCGAGTTCTGGGCCGCGGTCCGGGCAGGAATGGTCGTGGCGGAGGCCGCCGCGGCAGTGGGCGTGTCGATCACGGTCGCCTGGCAGTGGTTCAGGCAGGTTGGCGGCATGATGCCGCCAGACTTCTCGAATTCTCCAGAGCCTGTGACTGTTCGCAGGCTGTCCTTAGAGCTCCTAACACGATCTGCTGAATCGATGTTGATCAGCGCCACGGCGTCGAGATCCATCTCGTTCGAGTGGCGTGGGTAAACCTTGGATGATCGAGGACGAACTGTGGGACCGGATTGAGCCACTGCTGCCACCTTGGCCGGACAGGGCTCCGGGTCCGAGACTGGTCCCGGACCGTCAGTGTCTGCAGGGCATCCTGTTCGTACTTTGCACCGGCATCGGGTGGGAAGATCTGCCGCAGGAACTCGGGTTCGGCTCCGGGATGACCTGCTGGCGGCGGCTCAAACGGTGGACAGAAGCCGGGGTGTTCGACCAGCTCCACCACATGCTGCTGGCGGACCTGAACACCGCGGCCCGCATCGACTGGTCCCGCGCGGCGATCGACGGCAGCCACATCGACACGAAAAAGGGGTGCCGCAACAGGTCCGTCGCCGGTCAACCGCGGCAAACCAGGAAGTAAGCACCACCTGATCGTCGACGGCAACGGCACACCGATGAAGGTACTCACCACCGGTGCGAACGTGCCCGACATCAGCAAGGCGGTCGACCTACTCGACGCGGGCCCGCCCGTCGCGGGCCGTCCCGGCCGCCCGCGACGCAGATTCGTGGTGCTGTTGGCCGACAAAGGCTACGACAGCCGCGCGTTCCGCGAAGCGTGTCGTGCGCGGCGAACGGACCCGATCATCCCGTGTCGGGGCGGCAAGAACATCAAGGGCCTGGGGAAGCTGCGCTACGTCGTGGAGCAGACCTTCGGGCTGCTGCACCAGTTTCGCCGGCTCGCGATCCGATGGGAACGTCGCCTCGACATCCATGACGGGTTCATCAGCCTTGCCTGCGCTCTGATCTGCTGGCGCCGGTTGATCAACTGGACCGCAAACTGATCGTGTTAGGAGCTCTTAGGACTAGGGTTTGGTTCGCTGCCCGGATGCCACCCGACGACATCCGCCTCGTAGGTACTCGAGAACTCACCACCCTGCTCGGAGACGTGCGGCAACGCGCCGACCAGATAGCCGCCAAGGCTTCCTTCCCGGGGCCGGTGGCCACCCTGCAACAAGGCCGCGTCTGGGCCTTGCCGGACGTCACCGCGTGGATCGACCGCCACCACCGCCCCGCCCACCCGGCCGATGACCACTGGACGTACCGGTCTTGTACCGGTCTACCACTGGCAACACCGCGAGCAGCCCGATTACGCTCTCGCCAACCGGCACACCAGCATGCCGGTCCGGGGAGGGGTTGCTACGTGACGACGGTGCTCACCTGGTCCGGCCGTGAAGCCAAGGCGTTACGCCTGGCACGCCGGATGAGTATCCGCGCGTACGCCGCTCACCTCGGCGTCGCGGTGGCGTCGGTGGCGAACTGGGAACGTCGCGGCACCGCCATCCGGCTCCGCCACGAAACCCAGGAAATCCTTGACCGCGACCTCGCTCAGCTCTCCGACGACCTCGGCCGCCGCTTCCAGTCCTTCCTGAAAACCACACCCAGCGGACCACCACCTGCCCCAGCGGGTAAGCCCTCGCCGACGACGGCGGGCCCCGAAAGTGTGGCCTGGCAACGGGCGCGCATCGCCGACCTGGATGCTGCCTACGACCGGACCCCACCCGCTGTCGATGACCGGATCTCGCGCGGGGATCTCGCCGAGGCGCTTCCGGCTGCCGCGGAGATCCTTGTCCGGAGCGCGGTGACGGTGCCCCTGCACTCACGGATTGCGGAGCTGGTCCCGCCGGTGGATATGGAGGGTCCACGCCGGATCGGTTCGTCCGACGTGGCCCGGATCGAGGCGACCACCAGCGCTTTCCGCGACTGGGACAACCGGTGGGGCGGTGGCCTGTCCTGCGCGGCGGTCGTCGCGCATCTGCAGTGGGTCGCGGCCTGCGCCGCCCAGTCGGTGTGCAGCTCGCAGAAGGTGAAGAACCGGTTGCTCACCGCGTTGGCCGACCTTGCCGGGGTGGCCGCGTTCCGGTCGTACGACATGAACCACCACCCGCAGGCGCGGTCACTGTGGATCATCGGCCTGGACGCCGCGGTCGAGGCCGGCAACGTCGACCTCGCCGGTACCACGCTACGGCAGCTCGCTCACCAATCCCTGCATGTGGGCCGTGCCGACGAGGCGTTGAGGCTGGTGAGGTTGTCCTACGCGACCGCCGTCGACCCCGGCCACGACGCGCCCGAGCTGGCATTGGCCGAGACCGCCGCGTACGAAGGCTGGTGTCACGCCGCGGCCGGCAAGCTGCGGCCCTGCCAACGCGCTTTCGGGCGAGCACAGGAGCACTTCGCCAACGTCGGCGGTGAACCGGCCCCGCCGTGGTTATCGCACCTCGACACCGCCGAGCTGACCGCGTTGCAGGGGCATTCCTACCATGTGCTCGCGCAACGGGTACCCGATGCCGCCGACGAGGCCGCGGCCCTGCTGCGTCGAGCGGTCGCCAGCCGCGGCAACGCCTACGCGCGCAGCCGTACCCTCAACCTGATCGCCCTGTCCGGCACCTACTTCCAACGCGGTACGGATCTGGAGGAAGGCGTCGCCGTCGGTGACGAGGCGCTGCGCGGCGCCGGAACCCTCACCTCGCCCCGTGCCCTGGACCGGCTGCGGGCGCTGAAGACCCTGACCATCGCCCACACCGGCCTGCCCGCAGTCGCCCTGTTCCAGGACCGCCTCGACCGGGTGCTCACCGATGCCTGAACCCCTCCCTGTCCCGCTCGCCGCCGCCGTGCGCACCGTGACCGGCCGGCTCGGCCTCGACGCCGGGCAGGTCCGGCCGCTGCGGGTGCATGACGCCGTCACCCTTCTTTTCCCCACCGATCAGGTGGTGCTGCGGCTGATCCCCGCAACCGGCGACGCGGCGGCGCGAGCCGGCCGCGCGGTCCGGCTCACCGCGTGGCTGGTGGAGCAGGACTACCCCTCGGTCCGGCCTGCCGTCGAGGCGCCGATCGAGGCCGACGGCTACATCGCCACCGTCTGGAAGGAGATACTGGCCGGCCCGGCCGGCACACCGGTCGAGGTCAACACCGCGCTCGGCCGGCTGCTGCACGAGCTGCACGCTCTGTCGGCCGCTCCTGTCGACCTGCCCACCGCCGATCCCCTCGCCCGGCTACGCGCCGCGCTGCGCCTCGACGCCGACCGAGGCGAACCGGCCTTGACCACCGAGGAGACCGCGTTCCTCCACGACCGGACCGGCGAGTTGGACGAACGGTATGCCACCATGTCCTTCCCGCTCGGGTCCGGGCTGATCCACAACGACGCCCACCCCGGCAACCTGCTCTGCGACCCGAACAGCCGGCACGGATACCTGCTGACCGATTGGGAAGGCGCTTGCCTCGGCCCCCGGGAAATGGACGTCGTTCTCGTCGGCGCCCCCGGCAGCCGCTTCGGCGACCCGGACCACGAACGGCTCGCCTTCACCACCGGCTACGGCTACGACATCGCCGACTGGCCCGACCACCAGGCCCTGCGCGACATCCGCGACCTGCACTCCCTCGCCGCCTACATCCGCCTCGGCACCCGCAAACCAGCCGCCCTCACCGAACTCCACCGCAGAATCGCCTCCCTGCGGGACAACGACCGCACCATCCAGTGGGCGGCCGTGTAGTCACAACACTAAACCGTTGAGTGCGGATGGAACCACGCACGCGTCCTGACCCGGTACGCAACACCGACCACGCCGCCGCGTCACCACCGTCCATCCCAGGCAACTCATCGACGACGACCTTCCTGGGACCGGCCACGACTTCCCACGGGACCGGCCACGACTTCCCAGTCGACGTGATCATCACCCCGGACACCGTCGTACGCTGCCCCGCTGAGCTGGTCCGTCGTCGGCCCAGCAGCAGGCGTTGTGCTACGCGCTCTATGTGGCTTGACCGGCCAGCCCGATCCGCCAAGCATGGGAAGCCCCACGGCGGTCGACGGTTGGACCTTGGCGGCCCTTTTCCGATGGTGGACGGAGGTGCGACAAGTGACGGTGCCCTGCTGGACGGGCCGAGAGGCCGCGGCTCTGCGTCAGGCGCGCCGGATGAGCATCCGGGCGTACGCGCAGCATCTGGGCGTGTCCCTCGACACCGTGGCGAACTGGCAGCGCCGTGGTGAACAGGCTCGGCTCCGCACCGAGACCCAGCAGATGCTCGACACCGATCTCGCCCGCGCGGGCGACGACGTGCGGCAACGGTTCGCGCAGATCCTCACCGAACACGCCACCGCCGACACGCCAGCACCGCGGCTCGCCGCACCGGACCGGTCAACGGCCACACCAGCAGAACCGTCCCTGAGCTACCCGGATCCTCCGGCAGTGGCATCGGGATCAGATGGTGGTGACCTGAACCGGCGAGCGGCGCTGAAGGGGGCCACCGTCTCGGCGTTCGCTGCCCTGATCGGCGCGGTCACCGGCGCTTTCGGACAGTCCCCGCCGGATTCGCGGCACCGCCAGCTCCACGAGGAGGCGGTACAGGCATCCCTGCACCGCAGTCGTGAGGCCTACCAGCACGCCCGCTACTCCACCGCAGCTCACAGCTTGGCCGCAACGCTGCGGATCCTCAGCCGTGCGGCAGCGCCGGACGAACCCGTGCCTACGCGGTCGGCGGTGCTGTGCGCGCAGGCATACCAGATCGCCAGCGGGCTGCTGCTGAAGGCCGACCAGCCGGTGCTGGCCGCGATCTGCGCCGAACGCAGCATCACCTCCGCCACCGCGACCAGTGACGAGCTGCTGCACGCCAGCAGCACCCGCGCGGTCGTGCACACCTTGCTCGCCGCCGGGCAACCCGAGCACGCCGCCGCACTCGCCACCGACGCCGCCGACCGGCTCGCCAGCCGCACCGGCATGCGCACCGCCGCCGCCCAATCCCTGTACGGGGCGCTGCTGCTGCGCGGCGCCCTCGCCGCCAGCCGCCACGGCGACCACCAGCACGCCGCCACCCTGCTCGACGCGGCCGCCGACACCGCCGGACGGCTCGGCCACGACGACAACCAGTACTGGACCGCGTTCGGCCCCACCAACGTCGCTGTCCACCGCGTCGCCGTCGCCGTCGACCTCGGCGACGCCGGCACCGCGGTCCGAACCGCCGCCACCGTCAACCCGAACCGTCTCGACCTGCCCGAACGCCGCGCCAACCTCCTGCTCGACACCGCCCGCGCCTACACCCAATGGGGCAAGTGGGATCAAGCCCTGCACTGCATCCAGAACGCCGAAGACCAAGCGCCGGAAGAAGTCCGCCGCCGGCCCGCCGTCCACCAGATGCTCCGCGACCTCGTCCACCGCACCCCCGAGCCGGCACGCCGCCACGCCCACGACTACGCCCGCCACATCGGCGCCCTGCCATGACCACCCCCCGGCGTACCCTCTGCCTGATCATCTGCGGAGCCGGGCCGGCACCCCACGCGACAACGCTCATCGACCTGGCCCACCGCGACGGGTGGCGCGTCACCGTCGTCGCCACCCCCACCGCCGGGACCATGATCGACAACCGGCGGCTGGCCGAGGCAACCGGGCAGCCCGTCCGCGCCGAATACCACACCCCCGGCGCCACCGGCCCACGCCCCAGCAGCGCCGACGCTCTGCTCATCGCCCCCGCCACCTACAACACCATCAACAAACTCGCCGCCGGCATCGCCGACACCTACGCCCTCACCACCGCCGCGGAAGCCATCGGGCGCGGCACACCCACCACCATCCTGCCGTTCGTCAACACCGCCCTCGCCGCCCGGAAACCCTTCCAGCACGCCGTCCACGCACTCCGCGCCGAAGGCGTCACCGTCCTCTACGGACCAGGCCTGTGGGAACCGCACCTACCCGGCACCGGCGACCAGCACCTCGCCACCTACCCCTGGCACCGCGCACTCGCCACACTGATCCCGGCCCGCCACGACACCAGCAGCGAAAGACCCACCTGATCTTGCTCGTCACCTCCGCGAAAGGCCGGGCCCCATGATTCAGGCGAAGGCCGCTCACGCTGGCCGGAGTTCGATCGCCAGCGCGTCGAGCACCGGCGAGTCCGCGGTGTGCCGTGCAGTGCCGACTTGTTTCCATCCCCAGCGCCGGTACAGCTCCCGAGCGGGCGCGTTCGGTACCGCGGTCAATATCCCGTAGGGCTCGTCGCGGTCATCGAGGATGAGATCGTGCATGGTGTGACCGATGCCCCGGTTGCGCCATGGTGCGGCGAGGATCAGCTCGATCAGCGCAAACTTCGAGGCCGCGAAGATGTGCTGTGGTGGCTCAGTTGCTTCCTGCCCGGACCACCACCGGTTTTCCGCGAAGGGCACACCGAACGCGTAGCCGATCAGCGAGCCGTCCTCCGACCGTGCGGTGACCAGCGAGAAACCGGGTCTGCGGCTTTGCCGCAGAGTGCGCTCGACGAACGCTGCGGTCTGCCAGAGCGGGCCGCCGTTGTACGGGGGTTCGGCGTAGACCGTCTCGTAAAGCCGGGCCATCTCCTGGATCGCGTCAGGGACGGTCTCCCCGTGGGTCTTGACGATTCGGTAGTTGCTCTCCATCAGACTGGCACTCCCGACGACAGCTCCTGCTTGCCCGAGGCAGCGAGTTGATCCCGAAAGTCTAGTGCGTCCGGCCGTCGCCGTTCCTTGTCCGGAATAGCTTCGGAGACTTTCGCCGCCACCTCGAGGACGAAACGCCTGCGGCGGCCGCCAGGCAGTACCCCGAGTGCGGTGACGGCCTGCCGGATCCCGTCACCGATGTCACCGTCGCGGATCAGGCATTCAGCCCGGTGAAGTTCGATCTGTGCCCGGCTAATCAGCCGGGCACGGGGATAGACGCTCAGGGCGTCGTCTTGCGCCGCGTAGGCCTTGGCAGTCTGGCCAGTGGTGGAATACACGAACGACTTCGCGTGACAGAGACGGTGCGCGGGCCAGCCGTAGATCGATTCGACGTCGGTGGCGACGCGGCTGGGTAGCATCTCGAAGGTGCGTTCCGCCTCGTGCAGGGTGCTGATCGCTTCGGCTGTCCGGCCTTGGAGGGCGAGGCACTCGGCTTTACCGCCGAGCAGTTCAGCGCGGCCGGCACACGGCCAGTCACCGTCGATCGCCAGCCCCTTTTCCGCGAGTTCGAGGACCGTGGACAGTGGCCGGCCCTGGTAAATGCCGGTGGTGCATTCGTGACCGCGCACCCATTGCCGGGCTGCCTTGTCTCCGGCGTGATCGGTGAAACGCCGGGCCAGCCGCCACATGTGCCGGGCCTCGCGGGCACAGCCGAGATCAGTACAGGCCATTGCCGTCAAGGCGAACAGGCGCCCGGCAGCCGCGCTCAACCCGCGTGCCTCCACCGACTCGTCGGGAAGCGCCGCGAGCACCTCATGGATGAGGTCGAGATCCGCCCGCAGCTCCGCCGTCAGCTCGTGTCGGTCGGCCTGCAGATAGCTGCGTCCGTACTCGTCCGCAGTCTCGCGCCACTCCTCGACCTGCAGGGGGCCTCGGCCGGGTCCCCGGTCGGCGGCGCTGGAGAACGGCCGGGCCACCATGTAGGTGGCAACCATCTTGAGAATGTCGCGCCGCAACAGCGCGTCGCCGTCAAGGACGGTCGGCGCACAGCCAGTGCCGCTCCCAGGAGCCGCGTCAGCGCCGGTTTTCATCTCGGCCAACGCGGCCGCGAACCGTCTCCTCACGTCGTCCGCGGCCCGCGAGACGTTCGTGTCGAGCAGTTGCTGTGTCTCAGTGCGCAACCGCGCCGCGCTGCCTCGGCGCTCCCAATTGGCGACCACGGAGGGAGAAACACCGAGGTGTTCGGCGTAAGCGCGAATACTCAGCCGTTGCGCTCGCCGAAGCGCGCCCGCTTCAAGCCCGGTCCACTTCGGCACCGGATCTAACGCGAAAGAGCCGTCCGCGCCCAGACGTGGGGTAGCCGTCGCGCGTCCCCGTCTCGGCGATTTCGACGCGATGTCGGTGCCATCAATACTGGTCATGCCATCCCGACTTCTAGCTGACTGCGCTATTACCCTTCTGCGCTCGGTTGACGGGTGCAGGCACAGTGTTCCACGGTGGTCGCGGTTCATGAAGTCATTGACCGGTGTGCACCCGATAAGGGCTGGTCAGCATCGATGGCTACCGCCAGCATCGGCCTAACCGGGTCCGGCCGGTCCTGCAAACGGGGAGCCGCGGTGCCGCGATCAAAACATGCCGATTGATATCGTTGCATGGTGTTCCAGTGGCCACGAAGGGAGTGTCATGCCAACGGCCGAGGTGACGGAGTTACGCAAGTTGGTCGGCAAGCTGGCGTTCCTGCTCGCGTTTGTATACCTGCTGGTCCTGGGGGGTGGCTTAGTCACGCTCGCCTCCGGCACTCAGGTCTCCGTGATCACTTGGCCGTTGATCCTGTTGCCCGGTGCGGCCTTCGCACCCGCGGTGATCAACGCTGTCCGGCTCCATCGCACGCCGGAGCCAGCTCAGATGAAGAACCTGTGGCGTTCCTGCGCTCTGTACACGGTGATCGGTCTCATGCTGCTGATCGCCACAGCGATCATCCTCAATCAGGTGCAGCCATGACCTTCCGCGTCGAACCCGGCGATGTCCGCGACTACGCACGTCAATTGACCGACGCGCAACACGCCGCCGAGACCGCCACGGCGTACATGAACAGGTGGGGCGGCTTCAACGCTCACGAAAAGGGCCTGCTGGGCATGATCTGGCCCAACCACAGCGCCTACGTCACCCAGGTCCAAGAGATGCTCCGGCATCTGGCCGACCTCACCGGCGCGTCTAGCGACGCGCTGCGGCAGATGGCGAACGGCTACGAGCGCACGGACCAGGACACGGCAGCAACGCTCGACGCCACGTACGACGCCGTGCCGCGGCCACCGATCGACCGAGACTGAAACCCATCGACGGGACGACCACGTGGACGAGCCGATCGACTTCCTGCGACAACCCGGCGAGCCGGACAGCAGTGTCAGCAACGGATTCGCCAACCCGCTGGACCTGTTCAATTACGCCTCGCCCTCGGCCTGGATCAACACCGCGATCGTGGAACTGACCGGCTTCGACGCGTTCGGCTACTTCACCGAATGGGTCAGCGGCGACTGGGCAGCGATGTGGAAGTTCGGCGACGCCATGGCCAACCTCGCCGACTGCATGTAGCAGCCCGGCATCAACATCCAGCGGGGCATGCTGGCCTTGGACGGCACCTGGGACGGCAATGCCAGCGACGCCGCATACCAGTACTTCTCCCAACTCGCTGCCACGACCAGCGGGCAGTAGACCGCACTACGCGCCAGCCAGGAGGCCTATCACAAAGCCGCGACCGGTGCCTGGCAGCTGTCCAATCAGCTCGGCAACATCCTGCAGGCGCTGGCCGACAAGGCTGTCCTGGCCGGGATCAGCGCCGCCGCCGGCACCGCCCTGATCGAGACCGGTATCGGCGCCGTCGCCGGCTACGCCGCCACCGCGCTCGTCGTCGCGGATATGCTCAAACTCATCAACCAGGCCTCCACCATCATCAACACCGCGGGCACAGCGATCCTCGGTATAGCGGGAGCCGGCATGGACCTGGGTTACAAGGGCGGCGAACTGTCCGCCATCCCGCTGCCGAACATCGCCTACACTGCACCCGGGACCTGACATGAGCAACGACCCCCTCGACGCCGAACTCGAGGAGATGACTGGCAGCCGTCCCCTGACAGACGCGCTCCGGCGAAGCCTCGAACGGCTCAAGAACGGCGTGGCCGGACCGGACCTGGCGGAGATGGCCAACGACGTCCTCGAAGGGCGCACTACCTTGCGAGCCGTCGCCCGCAGCAGCGCCTACAGCGATCCCATCACCGGCGGCATCCACAGCTTCCAGCGCTGGCAGGCCGGCCTGACCCCGCAGCAACGCCGACAATTTGAGACCGACGCTCAAGAAGCGATCGGCCACAACACCGACCTTCACCCCGAATAGTGATCCAGGAATGCCGACAATGTTGTCAGACGGTGGCGGCCTCGCAGTCCGGGGAGATTCGTGCCCAGGCGGTGACCGTCGTGCTCATCCCCAAGGTCGCCGCCGAAGTGGCCATCCTGGTCGGCAAGACCAGCGCGAAGATCCTATCGCTGCTCAAACGCCTGTTCGCCGCGATCTCAGCATGCGCGAGCTGCTGCGGATCCGACACAGGCGCTGACACTCTCGACGGCAAGGCAGCGGTCAGCCCACACCAGCATCCAGAAGTCATCGATAACGCGAGGTAGAAGACCGCAAGTCCACGCAAACGTCCGGATCTGGACGATGAGCGGAAATCCGATCGAGAGACGAAGGAAGCCGCAGTTAGGCTGGTGGCGTGGGGTCTACCGGAGCACACGTCACGGCCGAAGAGGTTCCTGCGCTCTTGCTCGCTGCGCTTCCGTCGCTGTCGCAGGAGTGGGACGAGGTTGCCGACGAGAACGCTGACCCGGGTTCTCCCGGTGGTCGCCTTGGCTACCTGGACGCGGCATGGGTCGTTGGCCACCTCGCTGACCGCCTCGCAGCCAGCGACACGAGCGAGTTCGATGCCGCTTTCGACTTCATCGAGCATCTGATCCTTCATGGCGACCCGTACGTCTCCGAACTGGGCGTGATCGGCTATCTCGAAGGCATGCAGATGCACACCGTCACCTCGCGTGACCTTGACCCGGAGGCGTTCCGGCCCTGGCTACGCCCGCTGTCGGCGAAGCATTGGGAAGCGATCAACAAGTTCTGGGACGTCGGTACCCCCATCTCAAACATTCGGCTTGACTGACGGAAACGACGTCCGGTCGTACCGCGTTGAGGCTGGGGAATCGGTCACCGTGCGCCCGTCCTGGCGCGCCGCTGGTTTTGACGATTTGGTAGTTGCTCTCCATCAGCCCCGGTACTCCCGACGACAGCTCCTGCTTGCCTGGTGTGGCGAGTTGATTCAGAAAATCTGGTGCGTCGGCAGACGGCTACCGGTCAAGCGTCACTATTTGTTCGCAGGTCGTGGTCGGTGAGGTGTGTCCGCTGCTCGGGATGCGCGAAGTAGTACTTGATCGCCTGATAGGCGGGTAGCGCGTCGGCGCCGAGCCATTGTGTGCGCACGACCATGAAGGGCAGCGCCTGGCCTTCGAAGCCGCCCATCCGGCCGGTGTGCCGCCGTTCGCGGGTCTGGTCCATCGGCAGGGCCTTGACGGTGATCCACGGGCTGGGCGCCGCACGGGCCACCACGTCGACGACCGCGTCCCAGGGCACGAAGTGTTCCAGGAACAGGGAACGGTGGTAGAGACCGGAGCGGGTCAGCACCACCCGGCCCGGGGCGAGCCGCAAGAGCACCACGAGGTACCAGCCGACGAGGGCCGCGGCGGCCAGCGCGAGGGCAGCGAGCACCCCGGCCGCCCACGTCGCCTGCATGGCCACGACGATCGCGAAAGCGGCGGCGCCGAGGGTGAAGAACGCGAACACCACTGACAGCCAGTAGTACGGCCAGAACGCGTACCGGAAGGCCAGGCCCGTCTCACCGTGATCGTTGACGTCGGTGACCGGGGGGTGATCCGCCGGCCGGGGCCGCTGCATGATGTTGACCGACATGCCGGTGAGGTGTGCCAGCACGATCGCGCCCATGCCGAAAGTGATCGCACCGGCCACATCACCGGCGGCGACGGCGGAGACCGCGACCGCCGCGGTGATCACGGTGAGGACGGCGAAGCCCGCCGCGGCCAGCACCCGCAGGGCGGAGCGGCGCGCCTTCGGCCAGCCAGCCGGTGGATCCTCGGGGTTCGGGAGCATGTCGGGTACGCCTTTGGTCGTCAGAAGATCGAGTTCCAGACTTTCTTCGCGGTGTCACCGACGGCCTCGCCCGCCTCCTGCGCGCCGTGGCCGATGGCGTCGAAGCCCTCCTCAATGGCCGCCTGCGTGCCCGCCGGCAACCGGTCGTAGGCGGCGTCGAGAGCACCGCTGGTCACCATGCCCACACCCGCCCCAATGACCGCGCCCGCCACCGTGCCGACCGGCCCACCGACCATCGTGCCGATCGCGGCGCCGGTCCCGGCCGCGGCCAGGGCGCCGCCGACACCGCTGATGACGGCCTTGCCCACCGGTTTGCCGGTGTGAATGTCGTAGCCGATGTCGACCGCGGTCAGCGCCAGCCCGACGACCGGTAGCCGGGCCTCGATCTTGGCGCCGGCCCGCAGAGCGCCGCGCTCGACCTTGTCCGCCTCCAGGAACTTGTCCCACGCCGCCAGATTCAACGCCTTGGACTCGGCGGTGCCACCAGCGGTCTTAAGATAGTGCCCGATCAGCGACTGCGACTCGTCCTTGAGCGTCTGCGCCTGCGCTTTGAGGATGCTGACGTGTTTGTGGGCGAGACCGCCGATGATCCCGTCGCTGGCGAAACCGGCCGCGACGATCAGCGGTTTGCTCTGCAGATCGCCGAGCACATTGGCCAGGGTGTCCTTGGCGAAGCTGAACGCGTTGCGGGCGGAACCGGCCTGGGTTTCGGCCTGGGCGTACGCGGCGAGTTTCGCTTGATGCTCGTTGTAGGTGGTGACCTGCGCGTTGTACGCGTTCACCTGCCCGGCGCCGGCCATCTCGGGCGGCTGCGCCGGCAACACCGGTCCGCTGCCCGGGTCGGCGATGATCTCGCCCTGCAGCGTGAGACCGCCCTGCCGCGCGATGTCGCGGGCGCGTTCCATGCCGGCCTGCGCGGTGGTGAGATCGTCGGCGTACGAGTGGAAAGCACCGGAGATCTTGTCCACGTCGCCGCGCAGCCTGTCGGCGTCGCGCCCGCCGGTGTCCATCCTGCTGTGGAAGGCCGGGCCGGCATCGCCCTGCCAGCCCCGCTCGGCCTGATCCCGCACCGCGAACAAGTCCGTGACGCTGCTGTCGATCGCCGGGGACAGCGACGTGCCGAGCCAGTCGGCGCAGCCGCGGATGCTGGACGGGTCACCCTCGATGCGGGTGTCGATCGGCATCAGGAACCCCGCAGGGAGTTCGCCGCCGACTGGTCCCCGCCCGCGTAGTCCCGGCGAGCGCTGGCGACCTCCTCGCCCGCACCCTTCATGCCGAGCACGATGTTGCCCGCGCTGCCGGTCAGATGAGCGACAGCGGCACCCATGATCCCGGACACGTCACCCGCCGCGGGCATGCCAGGCGACGACTTCCCCACCTCGTCCAGGGCGTCCGCCGCATCACTCAACCGGACGGCGATCGCGTCGAGAGTGGACAGATCAACCTCGGTTTCCCCGGCCATCAGATCGCCTCCCCCGTACGCCGCAACTCCTCGGGAATGTCCAGGTCGAGCAGAATCAGCTCGAATCCGGTCGCCAGCCGCGCCTGCTCCAAATCCTTGGTGAGCATGACCGTCCACGGCTGCGCCGGCCCGCAATGCTCGACCAGCCGGTCCATCGCCGAATAGACCAGCAGCGCCAGCCGCCCGTCCCGGGCCACCCGCAGATCGATCGTCAGCTCGTCACCGGACTGCGCCGGCGCGCACGGCACATAGACCACCGGCGGGAAAACATGCGCCGGATCCGCCACGCCGCCGAGAAGACGATCGATGTCCAGCGTCTCACCGTCGGAGCGCTCACCCATGCGCCGCAGTCTACAAACCCGCACGCAACCAGCGGAACGGTCGCACAGCCCGGTCTCCTGATCACCTGGGTTACCGAAGCGGTCCAGAAAGTCCACCATGGAGGCCGGCTTCCGGCATCGTGCCGACAAGCCATGGGACCGTTCGCGTCACGCGGGCGGACACCCCGGCCGGTACCGCACCGAATCCGGTCGAGTCGGCTGACCCAGTTGCTCTCCTACGCAGATGACGCACCTGCCGCGCTCCCGCGCGCTGTACACGGTGATCGGTTTCATGCCGCTGCTCACAGCGATGATCACCCTCAGCCGGGGGTCTTTCAAACGAACGTTTGACAGGCCCGGGGATCTCGGACGGGAGTTCGCCGTACAGGCGGCGGGCGACCACCTCGAAGGTCGGCCGGAAGGGAACCGTCGGTCCATGGGCATCTTCCCCTCGGCTCCGGGGCTGCGATCGTCCACGTGAGAGGACGTTCCGTAAGGTTATGCCCGTTTCTCAGTGAGGGTGAATAGGCCGGGCTGGCTCTCGGTGAGGATGTGCCGGTTGACCAGTCGTTTCAGCTTGGCGCGGATGCCTTCGACGTTGTTGGGCTCGGTGCCGATGCCCAGCGCGAGGCAGACGTCTTTCGCGCGCAGAGCGCCGCAGTCGGTGGTGAAGACGGCGATGATCTGTTGGGAGGGCTCGCTGATGACGGCGGGCTCGGATGTGGTCATCTCCTCTTCGAGGATCTTGGTCAGTGTCTGGTGGGTGGTCGCCAGGTCAGCCAGTTCGCACTCGATGGCAGCCGCCTCGGCAGCGAGCTTGGCCTGCTGCTCGCGTACCTCGTCGAGGGCAGCCGCTGCCGCTGCTTGGCGGGCGGCGATCCGGTCGAGGACGGTCGTGGTGTTCATGTCGGGTCCCGCCAGGACGGTGTGCTGGTGCCGGTCAGCTGGCGCACGAGGTTCGCCGCGGAAGCCCACAGGGTGCGCGACACGCTGGATTCCGGCCGGCTCTCGTACTCACGGACCAGGCGGCGGTGCAGCATCAACGTGCCGTTGACCTGCTCGACCACCCACCGCTTCGCGACCGGCACGAACCCCGGCTTGCTGTCGGAGCGCTTGACGACTTCGACGTCGACACCGAGCACAGCACCGTGGATGCCCAGGTCGTGCTTGAACCCGGCGTCCACCCACGCCCGGGTGACCGTCGGGGTGTGCTCGACGACCTTGTCCAGCAGGCGCACGCCGATCGCGGTGTCGGTGACACTCGCGGCGGTCACCACCACCGCGATGATCAGCCCCAGCGCGTCCACGGCGAGACCACGTTTGCGACCGTTATCTGGAGCCGGCGCTGACCTGTCCTTGATGTGTTCCAAGCGCACCGAACGTCCCCCGACTCGTGTCGTGGATGCGGTTACCTGCTGCCGTCCATCACGCGGTAACGGGAGGTGCGATGCGGGTGCTGATGCCGGGGTCGACGGCGGAGTCGTGGACTCTGCTGGGCGATGACCTGCGTCCGGTCGGTCCGGTGGAGTCGTTCCTGGCCTATCTGGCGGCGATCGAGCGGTCACCGAACACGATCAAGGCGTACGCCCACGATTTGAAGGACTGGTGGGTCTATCTCGCCGGTCGAGCCGGCGACTGGCAGCGGGCGGACCTGGAGGTGGTGGCCGGTTTCGTGGCCTGGTTGCGGCTGCCGCCTGCGGCCCGCAGCGGGGCGGTGGCGGTGCTGCCGACGGTCGAGCATCACTGCACGGCGGCCAGCGTGAACCGCAAGCTCGCTGCGGTCAGCACGTTTTATGAGTTCCACGCCCGCAACGGCGTCACGGTCGCCGAACTGCTGATCTCGATGCGGCCGGCGGGGCCGCACCGGTCCGCGGCCACGTCTTTCAAGCCGTTCTTGCAGCACGTCGCCTCGGGCAAGCCGCACCGGGAGCGGACCATCAAGCTCAAGTCCGGCCGCAAGCGTCCTCGGGTGCTGACCGCTGTCGAGGTCCAGACGATCCTGGACGCCTGCGAGCATCTGCGGGACCGGTTGCTGTTCGCGGTGCTGCTGGACACCGGGGTCCGTATCGGCGAGGCGTTGGGTTTGCGTCACGACGACATCGCGATCGCCGACAGGCAGGTGGCGGTGGTGCCTCGGCAGAACGACAACCGGGCCCGGGCCAAGGCCGGCCGGATGCGGATCATTCCGGCAAGCGCGGAGTTGATGCGTCTATACTGCGATTATCTGAATCGTGAGTACGGCGCCTTGGACTCCGACTACGTCTTCGTGAATCTGTTCGCCGAGCCGCACGGGCATCCGTGGGCCTATCCGGCGGTCTATGACCTGGTCAAGAGGTTGCGGAAGGTCACGGGCATCGCCTTCGAGCCGCACCAGTACCGGCATACCTATGCGACCTGGCTGCTGCGTCGCGGGGCGGGATGGAGAACGTCAAGGAACTGCTCGGTCACGCCTCGATCAGCACCACGATCGACACATATGGTCACCTCACCGTCGAGGATGCCCGCCGCACCCTGGAAGCCGCGGGCTGGTTCACCGGGCGGGAGGTCCGGCTGTGATCGTCACCGCGCTGCCCACCGGCCGCCGGCAGGCCGGGCTGCTGGAGAAGCTTCTGGCCACGGTCCGGGCCGAGTTCCGCACCGAGGTCTATCGCCCGGATCCCGCCGATCCGGTCTTCGTCGCGCCGCAGTGCGCGGTCGCCGACTGCGACCGGGTGGTCGCCCAGCTTGGGTTGTGCAACGGGCACGTCATCCGGTGGCGGCAGCGGGGACGCCCGGTGCTGGAGGAGTTCCTCGCCGATCCCGGGCCGCCGGTTCGCGGCCGGCAGGTCCTGCCGTCCTGCCGGATCGGCGGCTGCGGTTACGGTCGCTTCGGCAACGGGCTCTGCTGCAAGCACTACGACCGGTGGGTCCGGGCCGGGCGACCCGCCGCCGACCAGTGGCACGCCCCGAGCCTGGCCGCGGCCGGCGCCGTCGCGGCCGAGTGCCGTCTGCCGTTCTGCAGCTTGTGGGTCGAGACACCGGAGAAGGTCTTTTGCCAGCAGCATCATGACCGCTGGAAACGTACCAACCATCGCGACGTCGAGCGGTTCATCGTGGACTGCGAGTTGAACGGCACCGCCGCGGTCGATCTGCGCGGCCTGCCACCCCAGCTGACGCTGGAGTTCCAGTACGGGCTGCAATGCCGGGCCGATGCCCGGCACCGCACGACTCCCGCCCGCTATGTCATGCAGGCCGTCCGGCACGCCCGGGCCGCCGGCGTCACCTCGCTGCTGGATCTGTCGGAACAGCAGTGGCGGCAGCAAGCGCGAACCGGCCGAGTCCGTGCCCCTGTCCTGTTGCTGATCGAAGTCCGTGACGCCGTCGAGCTGCTGCGTGACGGCGCCGGCTGGGAGAACGAGTTCGGTCGAGACGTGTGGCGGCTGGAACGGCTTCCAGGGATCACGACCCCGGCCACCGCCACCGTTCCGCGGCCGCGGGTGCGGCTGCACTTCGAACGCATCCCGCAGCCCTGGCTGCGGGACCTGGTCGAACGGTGGCTGAGGCTGCGGCTGACCAGCGGGTTGAGTATCACTGCCGCGCATACCGGGCTGGACGCGCTGGTCTGCTTCGCCGGTTTCCTCGCCCACGCCGGTGTCGACCGGCTCGCCGACATCGACCGTCCTCTGCTCGAACGCCACCTCGCTTATGTCGCCTCCCAGGACGGCGGGCACGGCTTGAAGAAGGGCAGGATCAGCAGCCTGAACCTGTTCCTGCAGGCCATCCGGCAGCACCGCTGGGACGACTCGCTGCCCGGCACCGCCGCGTTCTGTCCCGGCGACATCCCACCGGCACCGGCGGCCACGATCTCCCGCAGGCTGGCCGAGCACGTCATGGCCCAGGTCGAGTCCGAGGCGAACCTGGACCGCTGGCACGACCCGGCCGGACGGCTGGTCACCCTCATCCTCGTGCGCACCGGACTGCGGATCTCCAGCGTCGTCTGCCTGGACTTCGACTGCCTGGTCCACGACGGTCAAGGCGCGGCCTACCTGCGCTACTTCAACACCAAGATGAAACGCGAGGCCGCCGTCCCCATCGACGAACACCTCGAACAGGCCATCCACGACCAGCAACGCCGGGTGCTGGACCGATGGCCGGACGGCACCGGCGTCCTGTTCCCACGGCGGCACGCGAACGCCTCCGGACGGCTACGGCTGTCCGACAGCAGCTACCGGCAGATGCTGCGCCGCTGGCTCGTCACCTGCGACATCCGCGACGAGCACGGACAACCGGTGCACCTCACCCCGCACCAATGGCGGCACACCTTCGCCTGCCGACTGATCAACCGTGACGTCCCGCAAGAAGTCGTCCGGGTCCTGCTCGACCACGAATCATCCCGGATGACCGCGCACTACGCCCGGATCACCGACCAGACCGTCCGGCGCCGCTGGGAAGCCGCGATGAAGGTCAACATCAAAGGGGAGCACGTCACCCTCACCCCTGACGGACCGCTCGGGCAGGCCCAGTGGGCCAAGACCCGCTACGGCATCGCCACCCAGACCCTGCCCGACGGCTACTGCGGACTGCCCGTCCAGAAATCGTGTCCACATGCGAATGCCTGCCTGACCTGCCCGGTCTTCCTCACCGGACCCGAGTTCCTGCCCGAACTCCGCGACCAGCGGACCCGGACCCTGACCCTGATCGACAACGCCACCAACTGCGGCCACACCCGGACCGCCGAGATGAACCAGCAGGTCGCCGACAACCTCGACCGCATGATCGGCGAACTCGAGAACAGCCACGACGAACCGCAGGAGACCACCCATGCCGGCTGACAACGCCCACTACCTCGTCGCTGCAGCCCGGCAACGAGCCACGGCGACCCGCCGACGCGCGGCCGCCGCCCTGCGGCGCATGGACACCACCGGAACGGTGATCACCTTCGAAACCGTCGCCCGTGAAGCCCGGGTCTCCCGGTCCTGGCTCTACAACCAGCCCGATCTCCGAGCCGAGATCGACCGACTCCGAGCCCGGCACCACAGCCCCGCCACCAGAGCGCTTCCAGACCGGCAACGCGCTTCCGACTCCTCCCTGCTGCAACGCCTGCAAGCCGCCACCGAACGCAACCAGCGACTGGAGACCGAGAACCGCGAACTGCGACACGCCCTCGCCCTGGCCCTCGGCGAACAACGCATCAGCGACCTGCCCGGCCACACCCGCGACACGCCGGGAAGACGAAGTTCCCCCGTCATCGGACCCTGCTGACCGGCACCGTCGAAGACACGTCCACCACGCATCACCGCAGGTCAAACAGCTACAAGATCAGAAAGCTCAAGATAACGGTCGGGCACCTTCTTGCCGGCGTCCTTGCCGGTGGTCGCGGCCGGGACATGGTTCGCGGCGCGGATCGACTGGGTGTCCAGCACGACCGCGGACGGATCCTCCCGGCGGCCGGCCTTCTCCCGCGCCTGGCAGCGCAGCAGATCATGGATCGCCTGGTCGGTGCCGTCGTCGCGCCACAACGCGAAGTAGTAGTAGGTTGCGGACTTCGGCGGCAGGTCATGCGGCAGATACGCCCACTGACAGCCGGTCCGGTTCTGGTAGAAGATCGAGTTCACGATCTCCCGCAACGAATAGCGGCCGGTGTGTCCCGACACCGACGGATGCTTCGCTTTCCACGCCTGCAGGAACGGGCCGACCACCGCCCACTGCTCATCGGTGAGGTCACTGGGATACGCCTTCCGCTCGCCCATGACCAGCCCAACCCGCACGCCGGCCGGTCGGACATCGGCGCAGCTCGAAGGTCACGACATCGAGCGATGACGAACTACGGAAAGCTCACAAACCGCCCTCTCAGAGTTCGGGGGATCGCACGTCGAAGTCTTCGTGCGAAGATCGCGACATGTCAGAACTCACCGCTCGTGGTGCG
>NZ_BMMX01000063.1 GCF_014646155.1 Mangrovihabitans endophyticus | reverse complement strand
GTGCCGCCCGCGCCAGGCCTGCCAGCCGCCCGCGCCCCGCGTGCCGCCCGCGCTCGCATGCCGCCCGCGCCCAGCTCGCCCGGCCACCCAGCTCGCCCGGCCACCCAGCTCGCCCGGCCACCCAGCTCGCCCGGCCACCCAGCTCACCCGGCCACCCAGCTCACCCGGCCACCCAGCTCACCCGACCACCCGGGGGGCACGCCCACCCGTCACGCGCCCACCCCGTGGCACGATCTTGGACTTTGCGGTCGGATAAGTCCCCCATATACCCGCATTAAGGGCACCACAAGTCCAAGATCGGCCAAGCGGAGCGCACCCGGTCGGCCGATCTTGGACTTTGTGGGCGGACATAAGGCTTTATCACCTTTCAAAACCGGCCTACAAAGTTCAAGATCGACGGGCGGGCACGGGCGGGCAGGGCTGGCACGGGCGGGCACGGGCGGGCACGGGCGGGCAGGGCTGGCACGGGCAGCGCACGGGCAGGCACGGGCAGCGCACGGGCAGGCACGGGCAGCGCACGGGCAGGCACGGGCAGCGCACCGGCAGCGCACGGGCAGGCACGGGCAGCGCACCGGCAGGCACGCAGGCACGAGCCACGGGCAGGCACGGGCAGGCACGCAGGCACGCAGGCACGAGCCACGGGCAGCGCACGGGCAGCACGCGGGCACGGGCGACGGGCGGGGCACGGGGGCACGCGGGCGGGAATGAGTGTGGTGACGAGCGTGAATGGGGCGGACATAGGAATCGCCCGTGGCGCTCCCTGTGCGGGGAGTGCCACGGGCGACTTCAGGGGCCCGGAGGGGCCTTGATCAGCTACAGCCGGAGGTGGAGCCGCACCCCTCACAGACGTAGCAGCTTCCGGCCGGCCGCATCTTCGTGCCGCACGTGAAGCAGAGCGGCGCGTCCGCCGAGGCCCCGAGCACCGCCTCCAGAAGCTCGGTCGAGGAGTGCGCCGATGCCGGCGCCGCCTTCTCCGCCGGGGACCCGGCGACCGGCATGGACTCTCCGGCCGGCGCGGACACCGGTGCCGAGGCCGCCATGCCCTCCAGGTCCACCGCCGCCGCGTCGGCTGCGGCCTCCGCCTGCACCTGCGCCGCCCGCTCCTTGGCGGTGAAGATGCCGAGCTCGGCGCGGGTGTCGTAGGGCAGGAAGTCCAGCGCCAGGCGACGGAAGATGTAGTCCATCACCGACGCAGCCATCCGGATGTCCGGGTCGTCGGTCATGCCGGCCGGCTCGAAGCGCATGTTGGTGAACTTGCTGACGTAGGTCTCCAGCGGCACGCCGTACTGAAGCCCTATCGAGATGGCCACCGAGAAGGCGTCCATCACCCCGGCGAGCGTCGAACCCTGCTTGGACATCTTGAGGAACATCTCGCCGAGGCCGTCGTCCGGGTAGGACGAGGCGGTCAGGTAGCCCTCGGCGCCGCCGACGGTGAAGGACACCGTCTCGGACGGCCGCTTCTTCGGCAGGCGCTTGCGTACCGGGCGGTACTCGACCACCTTTTCCACGACCTTCTCGACCTCGGCGGCCGGCTCGGCCGCGGCGGCCTTGGTCTTGGCCACCGACAACGGCTGGCCGACCTTGCAGTTGTCGCGGTAGATCGCGAGCGCCTTGAGGCCCAGCTTCCAACCCTGGAAGTGAATGTTCTCGATGTCCTCGATGGTGGCCGTCTCGGGCATGTTCACGGTCTTGGAGATCGCACCCGAGATGAACGGCTGGACGGCGGCCATCATCCGCACGTGGCCCATCGGCGCGATGGAGCGTTCGCCCATCGCGCAGTCGAACACCGCGTAGTGCTCCGGCTTGAGACCCGGCGCGTCGATCACGTTGCCGTGGTCGGAGATGTGCTCGACGATCGCCTCGACCTGCTCCTCGGGGTAGCCGAGGCTGCGCAGCGCGCGCGGCACGGTCTGGTTGACGATCTGCATGGAGCCGCCGCCCACCAGCTTCTTGAACTTGACAAGCGCCAGGTCCGGCTCGATGCCGGTGGTGTCGCAGTCCATCATCAGGCCGATGGTGCCGGTCGGAGCGAGCACCGATGCCTGCGCGTTGCGCCAGCCGTTCTTGGTGCCGATCTTGATGCCGTCCTGCCACTGCTTGGCGGCTTCCTTGGCCAGCGCGGTGGCGACGATGCCCTGGGGCCGGATCTCATCGTTCGCGGCGGCGTGCTTGCGCATCACCCGCTGGTGCGCCTCGGCATTGCGGGCGTAACCGTCGTACGGGCCGACGACGCCGGCGAGCTCGGCGGAACGCCGGTAGGCCACGCCGGTCATCAGCGAGCTGATCCCGGCCGCGACGGCACGGCCACCGTCCGAGTCGTACGGCAGGCCGGAGGCCATCAGCAGGGCGCCCAGGTTCGCGTACCCGATGCCGAGCTGCCGGTACGCCCGCGTGGTCTCGCCGATCTTCGCGGTCGGGAAGTCGGCGAAGGCGATCGAGATCTCCATCGCGGTGATCACGAGCTCGACGCTCTTGGCGAACTTCTCGACCTCGAACGAACCATCCGAGCCGAGGAACTTCAGCAGGTTGAGCGAGGCGAGGTTGCAGGAAGAGTCGTCCAGCGACATGTACTCCGAGCACGGGTTCGACGCGGTGATGCGACCGGTCTCCGGGTTCGTGTGCCAGTCGTTGATCGTGTCGTCGTACTGCAGGCCCGGGTCGGCGCACTCCCAGGACGCGCGGGCGATGTCCCGGAACAGTTTGCGCGCATCGATCGTTTCGATGGTCTCGCCGTGCATCCGGCCGCGCAGGTCGAAGTTGCCGCCGTCCTCGACGGCGCGCATGAACTCGTCGCTGACCCGCACCGAGTTGTTGGCGTTCTGGTATTGCACGCTGACGATGTCCGAGCCGCCCAGGTCCATGTCGAACCCGGCGTCGCGCAGCGCACGGATCTTGTCTTCCTCCCGCGCCTTGGTCGCGACGAACTCCTCGATGTCGGGGTGGTCGACGTCCAGGATGACCATCTTGGCGGCGCGCCGGGTGGCACCGCCGGACTTGATCGTCCCGGCGCTGGCGTCCGCGCCGCGCATGAAGCTGACCGGGCCGCTGGCGGTGCCGCCGGAGGAGAGCAGTTCCTTGGACGAGCGGATCCGGGAGAGGTTGACGCCGGAGCCGGAACCGCCCTTGAAGATCAGCCCCTCCTCCTTGTACCAGTCCAGGATGGAATCCATCGAGTCGTCGACCGAGAGGATGAAGCAGGCGCTGACCTGCTGCGGCGACGACGTGCCGACGTTGAACCAGACCGGCGAGTTGAAGCTGAAGACCTGGTGCAGCAGCATCCAGGTGAGCTCGTGCTCGAAGACCTCGGCGTCCGCGGGCGAGGCGAAGTAGCCGCGCTCCTCGCCGGCCACCCGGTACGTCCGCACGACGCGGTCGATGAGCTGCTTGAGCGACCACTCCCGCTGCGGGGTGCCGACCGCACCGCGGAAGTACTTGGTGGTCACGATGTTCGCCGCGTTCACACTCCAGAACGCCGGGTACTCCACATCGCGCTGCTCGAAGTTGATCGACCCGTCGCGCCAGTTCGTCATGACGACGTCACGGCGCTCCCAATCCACTTCGTCGTACGGGTGCACGCCCTCGGTCGTCCATACCCGGCCGACCCGCAGCCCCCCGACCGCGGCGCTCGCGCCGTTCGCGCGACTGCGCTGCTTTCCTGCTGTCATGCCGTCACCGGCCATGGTGATGTCCCCCTCGTCGGTACTACGTGGTTTCGCTGTGCTCTGCTGGTGTCGCCCAGTGCTGGTGTTGCCCAAGTGCTGGTGTTGCCCAGTGCCGGCGATCAATTGTTGATCTTGGAACTCCGACCGGATCGCGGCGCGACAGCGTGCCGTGTCGGGTTCTCCCGCGTCATCGCCCCCTCACGAAGCGCGGCGATCTCCTTCTCGAACTGGTCGAGCGAGTCGAACGACTTGTACACGCTGGCGAACCGCAGGTAAGCAACCTGGTCGAGGTCGCGCAGCGGCACGAGGATGGCCAGACCGACCTCGTGGCTGGGGATCTCGGCGGCGCCCCTGGCACGGACGGTCTCCTCCACCCGCTGCGCGAGGAGCGCGATGGAATCCTCGTCGACGGGCCGGCCCTGACATGCCTTGCGTACCCCGCTCATGATCTTGGTCCGGCTGAACGGTTCGGTGACCCCGCTGCGCTTGACCACAGCGAGTACCGCCTCCTCGACGGTGGTGAACCGCTTGCCACACTCGGAGCAGGAACGCCGGCGCCGGATCAGTTGACCGTCGTCGGCCTCACGAGAGTCGACGACCCGTGAGTCCGCGTGACGACAGTACGGACAACGCACCGCAGTCCCCCCTCGCAACCCCTCGATCCAGACCCGGAACCCGCTCGCACAGACCCACGCGACACCGTTTCGGGGCACGTCGAACCACGCCGCCGAAGGCGACGCCAGCGGAGTACTCCGAAATGCCGCGGAAGCCCGCGAGACCCAACTTCTGGATGACTTACAGCCTTGTAACTACTAGATGTTGGGGTTGACGCTATGCCGCTGGGGTCCGCGACGCAAGCTAACCGGCGGGTCGGCGCGCCGTAATTTGCGACTCACCACCGCGGGTGTCACCGCCGCTACGGATCGCGGATCGGTGCCCGCATCATCCGTGCAGATCTCCCGGATCACCGTGCACCGACACTCCGATGACACCTGCCGGATACCTCCCACGGCGAGTCACTCCCCCGGCACGAGGAGTCTCTGCCCGGGGTGCACGACCGAGTCGGGCATCCCGTTCCACCGCCGGATCTCGGCCACCGTGTCCCACGGATCGCGGCCCCGCGCGTGACGCGACGCGATCGCCCACAGCGTGTCGTGTGACCGCACCACCACCACACGGAAACCGGCCGGGACCGGCCCACTCCGCAGGACATCGGCTCGGACCTCGCGCGCGGCGGGCACGCCGTCCGCGGGCGCCGGACCGGCCGGCCCCTCGACGCCGTCCGCCCGGGAGGCCGTGGTGAAGAGCACCGCACTGGAGAACGAAGCCAGCACGAGGAACAGCAGGAGCACCGCGAGGCGCCCCCGCCGGGTCAGACGCAACGGCGGGCGGGATGCGGTCGGCGTCACCATGGCGTGCTTTCCTCTCCGCGCCGCCCGGCACACACGCTCGTCGGTAGCGGCACTCACCTGGCGGCGACCCGCTTTTCGCTGGCCGGACACCATTCTCGTACGGGCGTACGATCGAACGCCCGTACGACGGTCTATCAGAACACGTGTACGCAAGTCGAGCACTTCCGCGCGACACGCCGAGGAAACGTCGTACAGATGTTTGAATATGTCGTACCGCGCCGATACGGTTTTGCTTCAAGAGGGACGAAGTTTCCCTCGCGAGGGGTCAGCCGGCACGAAACGCCATCCCCACGGCGTCGTTCCGGCTCCGCGATGCACCACATGCCGAGGACGGCAGTGGCGAACAGGAAGGGCGGACGTGTCGACCGACGACCGGACGAGCCGGCAACACCAGCAGAAGAAGCCGGACGCGGCGCCCGGTGCCGCGATGCGGCGGCGCTCTCCCGGCCGGGCCCGTGGTGGCGAAACGCCGCAGTTGCGCTCGGTCACCGCGGTCAGCCAGTTCCCCGACCAGGTGACCGCCGACCTGACCGCACGTCAGCGGCGGATCCTCGACTTCATCCGGGACTGGGTCGAGCGCTACGGCTACCCGCCCAGCGTGCGGGAGATCGGCGAGGCGGTCGGCCTGGTCTCGCCGTCGAGCGTGGCCTACCAGTTGAAGGCCCTGGAGACCAAGGGATTCCTGCGGCGTGACCCGAACCGGCCACGCGCGGTGGACGTGCGTGCGCCCAGCGAGATGGTGGACGACGAGGCCCTGCGGTCGGCGCGTCCCACCCCGGCCTACGTTCCGCTGGTCGGCCGGATCGCGGCGGGCGGGCCGATCCTGGCCGAGCAGGCCGTGGAGGATTTCTTCCCGCTGCCGCGCGAGCTGGTCGGCGAGGGCGAGGTCTTCATGCTGGAGGTCAAGGGCGATTCGATGATCGACGCCGCGATCTGCAACGGCGACTGGGTGGTCGTGCGCCAGCAGCCGACCGCGAACGCCGGAGACATCGTGGCCGCGATGATCGACGGCGAGGCGACGGTGAAGAGCTACCGGCAGCGCGACGGCCATGTCTGGCTCATGCCGGCCAACCCGGCGTTCGACCCGATCCCGGGTGACATGGCCACCATCATGGGCCGCGTGGTCGCCGTCCTACGGCGCGTCTAGAGGCACCGCCCCCCGGTCGAGGGCCGAGGCCGCGTTCAGGCCACGGGGCCGGCAGGCTGGGCAGCCGTCGCGGGCTGCCCAGCCGGCCACCCTCAGGCTCTCCTCGCGGCCGGGTCAGCGGGCTCGGCCGTAATCCGGGTTGTCGAAGTCGCGGTCGGCGCTGCGGCCCTGGGCCTGGCCGGTGCCGTAAACCCCGGCGCCCGCCTGCCGCCCGCCGTCCGGTCGCGCCGGGTTCGACGACGGCGCCGCGGGTCGGCCCCCGCCGCCGGGATGGCCGACGGAACGCTGCGGGGTGCCGCCTCCGCCGGGACCCGGCGCACGCGGCGGCGGTCCGCTACGACCCCGCGAGGGCGCGGACGGGGAGCCGACGGACGGCGAGCCGCCCGACGGCGAGCCATAGGTGCCGCCCTGCGCGTCACGCCCCCGACCTCCGGACCGTCCCTGACCGTCCTGGCTCTGGCCGGGGCCACCGTACCGGCCGCCGCCCTGGCCGGGACGCGTCCCCGGCTGGCCGCCGCCAGGTTGACTGCCGCCCCGTCTGCCGCCGCCCGGCTGACCCTGCTGGCCACCGCCCCGCTGGCCACCGCCCCGCTGGCCGCCACCCGACGCGCCACCGCCCCGCTGGCCGCCACCCGACGCGCCACCTCCCGGCTGGCCGCCACTGGGGGGACGACCCGAACCGCCGTACACGCCGCCGCCGGACCGCTGCCCGCCATCGGGACGCTGCCCTCCGCCGGACCGCTGCCCGCCGCCGGGCCGCTGGACGCCGTCGGGACGCTGTCGCCCGCCCGACCGCTGGCCGCCGCCGGACCGCTGCCCGCCGCCGGCGCGCTGGCCGCCGTCGGAACGCTGACCGCCATAAACGCCCGCGGACGATGCGCCACCCGGCTGCGCGCCGCCGGGACGGCCACCGCCGTACACCGGGCCGCGACCCGGTCCGCCCACCGACCGGCCGTTGATCGGACCCGGCGGCGGCGGACCTCCCACGCCGATCAGCTCGGTCGCGGCGTCCGAGGGCTTCGGACCGGCCGGTTCGCCGCTGAGCGCCGGTGCCGGCGGCGGCTTCTTCCGGGCCCGCATGATGCCGAAGACGCCCAACCCCACCAGGATCAGGCCGACCAGACCCACGGCGCCCACCAGGTAGGTGATGTCATCCAGCGTCAGGTCGGAATACCAGGCCTTACCGTTGTCCTTCTGATCGGCCTCCGACGCGTCCTTCGTGGTCGCGACGGTGGTCTGCGGCACGTACCGCCGAATGAAGTTCTGATCACTCTCCGTGTCGCCCTGCATGTCGGACACGGTGTAGAAGTACTTTCCGTCCGGGCTGTAGGTGATCGCCTCGCCGAAGGGTTCGTTGGGCAGCGGCGTCACGTGGGGTGTGCCCTGGATGGCCTTGATGACGTCGCCGTCCGGCACGTCCCATTCCAGCGCGTCGAGGTACGTCCGCAGGACCACCCGCTTGCCGTCCGGCGCGACCGCGCCGCCGGTGATCATGCCCTGGGCGAGATGCGCGAAGGCGGTGCCCGGCGTGTCGCTGTCCGGCACGGTCACCTCGCCGGCCTTGCGCAGCGGCACACCCTTCTCGTTGTCCGATTTCAGCGAGCCGCTGGGCACGTAGATCTGTGCGGCGGACCGCGCCACCTTGGTCACGATGATCGGTGTGCCGTCGCCGTTCAGCAGCAGGGCCTCGGCGTCGTGCTTGTCGCCCTCCGGATAGGACAGACGGTGGATCACCGGACGCTCCGAGCCATTCGCCGGCATCGACCACAGGCCGATCGTGGAGCGCGCCTTCCCCTCGGTGGCGTAGTCGTTGTCCCCGGTGTCGGCGATCCACAGCGTCTTGCCGTCCGGCGACAGGACCATGTCCTCGGTGTCCCGCGGGCCTCCACCGCTGAACTGCACCTTGTCAACGATCTTGCAGTCGTCGTTCAGGAAGAAGACGCGCTTGTGGCTGTCCACCGTCGTGCTGTCGTTGATCACGATGTAGCCGTCGTCGGTCGCCACGATCCCGGACACCTCGTCCAGCAGGGGGTCCGCGACCTTGCACATTTTCTTCCCGGCCGTCGCCTTCGCTGGGCTGGCCGCGGGAGCCGGCTCGGCATAGGCGGGGCCAGCGCCCGTCACGGCCAGGCCGGAGGCCATGAAGCCCAGGCCGGCGGCCGTGAGGACCGATACCAGGAGACGCCGCATCGGATCAGTGTCGCACGCGGTGTCCCGTCACGGTGTTTCGCGTGGATCAAGCATGGTGAGGGGCGTGCCGGTCACCGCGGGCACCGGCACGCCGGCCAAACTCAGGCGCGGAAATCCGCCAATTCGGCGGCGAGCTGCGCGTCGACCCGTACGCGGAGCTCGGTGCCGTCCTCCACGTGCCGCGAGCTGAGCACCTGACCGCGCCGGTGGATCCGGGCCACCAGATCACCCCGGTCGTACGGCAGGAGCACGCGCGCCTCCACGGCGGGGCGGGGCAACCGGTGGGAGACGGCGGCGCGCAGGTCCGCCACGCCCGTCCCGGACCGCGCGGACACGAACACCGCCTCCGGCCACGACCGCTTCAGCCGCAGCAGGGTCTCCTCGTCGGCCGCGTCGACCTTGTTGACCACCAGCAGTTCCGGGACCCCGTCGGCACCGACCTCGCCGAGCACCTCGCGCACGGCGGCCACCTGACCCTCCGGGTCCGGATGCGCGCCGTCCACCACATGCACCACCAGGTCCGCGTACGCCACCTCCTCAAGCGTGGAGCGGAAGGCCTCCACGATCTGGTGCGGCAGATGGCGGACGAATCCGACGGTGTCCGACAGGGTGTAAACACGCCCGTCCTCCGCCGCGGCGCGCCGGGTGGTCGGATCGAGTGTGGCGAACAGTGCGTCCTCCACCAGCACCCCGGCCGAGGTGAGCCGGTTCAGCAGGCTGGACTTGCCGGCGTTGGTGTACCCGGCGATGGCCACCGCGGGCACGCCGTTGCGCGACCGGCGAGACCGCTTGGTCTGCCGTACCGTCCGCATGCTCTTGATTTCCCGGCGCAGCCGGGCGATGCGCTGATTGATGCGCCGCCGGTCGGTCTCCAACTTGGTCTCGCCGGGGCCGCGCAGGCCGACGCCGCCGCCTGCGCCGCCGCCGCGGCCGGAACCACCGGTCTGGCGGGACAGCGTCTCGCCCCAGCCGCGCAGGCGCGGCAGGAGGTATTGCAACTGGGCGAGCTCGACCTGGGCCTTACCCTCGCGGCTCTTGGCGTGCTGGGCGAAGATGTCCAGGATCAGCGCGGTGCGGTCGACCACCTTGACCTTGGTCTGCTGCTCCAGGTTGCGGAGCTGGGACGGGGACAACTCGCCGTCGCAGATGATCGTGTCGGCGCCCGAGGCGACCACCACGTCGCGAAGTTCGCCCACCTTGCCCCGGCCGATGAAGGTGGCCGCGTCGGGACGGCCGCGCCGCTGGATGAGGCCCTCCAGCACCTGCGACCCCGCGGTCTCGGCGAGCGCGGCGAGCTCGGCAAGCGAGTTCTCCGCGTCGGCCGCGCCGCCCTCGGTCCAGACGCCGACCAGAATCACCCGCTCCAGACGCAACTGGCGGTATTCGACCTCGGTGACGTCGGTGAGCTCGGTGTTCAGCCCGGCGATGCGGCGCAGCGACTGCCGCTCCTCCAGCTCCAGCTCGCCCGTGGTCACGTCGGCGCCCGCAGCGACGCCGGGACCGGGCCGCCCGGAGGCGGGCAGGGTAGCGGAACCGGGCAGGGTAGCGGGGCCGGAAAGCTCTGTGTGCAAAAGGTGACCTCCTTGGCCCGATGGTGGCACGCGCCGCGGGCTGGGCGCATCCACATATCGGGGCGATACGTTGACGAAAGCGTGCCTGACACCACGCCGGCCACGATCTCAACCACCGGACTGACATCAAGTATTCCGTTAGGGCGAGAATGCGAGGATGCACCCGCCAACGACGGAGGGAAACCAGTGGTGACCACCAGCCTGCCCAGCGCAGGATTCTCGATCACGATCCGCATGGCCGTGACGGCCGACGCCTCGTCCATCGGCCGCCTGACCACCTGCGTCGGCGAGGCCGGCGCGATCGTGACAGCCCTCGACGTGGTGGACTCCGACCCCGGTCGGGTACTGGTCGACCTCACCTGTGACACGGCCGACGCCGGTCACGCCGATCAGGTCGTCAAGCAACTGGAGGACCAGGACGGCGTCGACGTCCGCAAGGTCTCCGACCGTACGTTCCTGCTGCACCTGGGCGGCAAGATCGAGGTGTCGTCGAAGGTCGCGATGCGCAACCGCGACGAGTTGTCCCGCGCGTACACGCCGGGCGTGGCCCGGGTGTGCATGGCGATCGCCGCCAACCCCGCCGACGCGCGCCGGCTGACCATCAAGCGCAACACCGTCGCCGTGGTGTCCGACGGCTCCGCGGTGCTCGGGCTGGGCAACATCGGGCCCGCCGCGGCCATGCCGGTGATGGAGGGCAAGGCCGCGCTGTTCAAGCGCTTCGGCGGCGTGGATGCCTGGCCGGTGGTGCTGGACACGCAGGACACCGACGAGATCGTGTCCATCGTCAAGGCGATCGCTCCGGCGTACGGCGGGATCAACCTGGAGGACATCGCCGCGCCGCGCTGCTTCGAGATCGAGATGCGGCTGCGCGAGATGCTGGACATTCCGGTCTTCCACGACGACCAGCACGGCACCGCGATCTGCGTGCTGGCCGCGCTGACCAACGCGCTGCGCGTGGTCGGCAAGAGCCTGGCCGACGTCAAGGTGGTGGTCTCCGGCGCGGGCGCGGCCGGCACCGCGATCATGAAACTGCTGCTGCGTCAGGGCGTCGGCGACATCATCGCGTACGACCGTGACGGCGCCCTGCACCGCGGCATGCCGGACCTGAACCCGACCTGGCAGTGGCTGGCCGAGAACACCAACCGCGACGATTACCAGGGTGATCTGCCCGGCGCGATCGTCGGCGCGGACGTGTTCATCGGCGTCAGCGCGCCCAATCTGCTCACCGGGGACGACATCGCCCGGATGGCCGACAAGTCGATCGTGTTCGCGCTCGCCAACCCGGACCCCGAGGTGGATCCGCGGCAGGCGCGCAAGCACGCGGCGGTGTTCGCGACCGGCCGGTCGGACCAGCCGAACCAGATCAACAACGTGCTCGCCTTCCCCGGCGTCTTCCGCGGCATGCTGGACGCCAGCGCCCACGAATTCACCGAGGACATGGCGCTCGCCGCGGCGCGGGCCATCGCCGACGTGGTGGGCGAGGACAAGCTGAACCCGACGGTGATCATCCCGAGCGTGTTCGACTCGCGAGTGACCCCGGCCGTCGCGGCGGCGATCCGCGCCGCGGTCAAGGGCGCGCCGCCGCCCACCAACCCGTCCGCCGCCCCGGCGCCGGAGATGCGGGACGCACCCGACGGCACCTTCTGAGCGAGCGGCGGCGGGGTTCAGGCCCGCGCCGCCGCCCAGCCGGTCAGCTCGCCGGCCCGGTCGGTGATCAGGCCCGCGACGCCCGCCTCGATCAGTTGCGGCCACTGAGCCGGATCGTTGGCCGTCCACGGCATCACGCCGACTCCCGCGTCGGCCAGCCGGGTCAGCGTCGGCCGGTCGGAGAGCAGCCCGTTGATCGACGGATTGCAGAAGGTCAGCCCCAGGTCCTTGGCGACGGCGAGTTGGTCGGCGTCGAAGTCGAAGCGCAGCAGCCCGCGGCGCACCTGTGGCACCGCCTCGGCGGCCAGCCGCACCACATCCGGGTCGAAGCTCTGCACCACGGTGCGTTCCAGCAGGCCGGCCTCACCCACCATGCCCAGGATCGCCTCGACCTGCTCGGCGGTGGCCGGCGACTTGATCTCCAACAGCAACTCGGGAGACGGCGGAGCGGGCGGCGGATCAGCGATCTCGTCCGGGGCTTCGGCCGGCGGCACGGGACGTTCCGGTGCCGGCTTCTGCGCCCGGGGTGCGCACAGGAGGCTCAACACGTCCGCGAGCAGCGGCACGCGCGCACCCGCGTACGCCGCCGAGAACCACGATCCCGCGTCCAGCTCGTGAATCTGCGCCCAGGTGAGCTCGCCGACCTCGCCGATGCCGCTCGTGGTGCGATCGACCGTACGGTCGTGGATCACCACGGGCACGCCGTCCGCCGTGGTGCGCACGTCGAACTCGATGAGCGACGCGCCCGCGAGCACCGCAGCGTCCAGCGCGGGCAGGGTGTTCTCGGGCGCCACCGCGGAGTAGCCGCGGTGGGCCACGTTGTGCACCGCCATCACTCCGCGCCCTCCGTGACGGCGCCGGGCAGGGCGGCCGGATCCACCTCGCCGGAGGCCACCAGCACCGCCGGTCCGGCCAGCCACCACCGATCGTCGGCGGTCCGGGTCACGGTCAGCCGACCGCCGGGCACGTCCACCGCCACCGCCCCGGCGGACAGGCCCGCCTCGCGCAGGGCGACCGCGCCGACCGCCAGCGCGCCCGACCCGCAGGACATCGTCTCGCCCGAACCGCGTTCGTGGACACGCATGTGGACGTGCCGGTCCGCGCCCTCAACGGCCGCGCCTGCCACGGTGAACTCGACGTTCACGCCGGACGGGAACACCGCCGGGTCGTACCCGGGCGCGACCGACAGGTCGAGCTCGTCGAGCGGTCCGGCCAGCGCGCAGACCAGGTGCGGGTTGCCGCAGTCCACGGCCACCCCGTCCAGCCGGCGTGTCCCGGTCACCGCCGCGCTGCCGCCGGTGATCACCGGGGCGTTCATCCGCACCGCGATGCGGTGCTCATCGATCACCGCGTGCACCACGCCGGCCCGGGTAGCGATCGGCAGACCGTCCGGCGCGGGGTCGGCCAGGCCGTGCGTCACCAGGTAGCGGGCGAACACGCGGACGCCGTTGCCGCACATCTCGGCCAGCGAGCCGTCGGCGTTCCAGTAGTCCATGAACCATTCCGCGTCGGCGGCGTGCCCGGCCGCGTCGGGATGCTTGGCGCTGCGCACCACGTGCAGCACGCCGTCGGCACCGATGCCGCGCCGCCGATCGCACAGCGCCGCGACAAGCGCCGGCGTCAACGCGTACGTGCCGTCGGGGTCGGGCAGGACGACGAAGTCGTTGCCGGTGCCATGGCCTTTGGTGAAGAACACGCCGTTCATCATCGCGCAAGCCGCACGGCGTCGGCCACGAGGCCGGGCGAGGCCGCGTCCAGCCAGTGGATCCGCGGATCGCGGCGGAACCAGGACCGTTGCCGACGGACGAACCGGCGCGTCGCCCGGACCGTCTCCTCCTTCGCCTGTTCCTCGGTGAGCTCGCCGTCGATCTGGGCGAGGGCCTGCTGGTAGCCCAGGGCCCGGCTCGCGGTGCGCCCCTCCCGGATGCCCGCCAGGCCGCGCACCTCCGCCACCAGCCCTCGCTGCCACATCAGATCCACCCGCTCGGCGATGCGCCGGTCCAGCTCGGCGGTGTCCCGGTCGACGCCGATCTGCACCGCGTCGTAGAACGGCTCCGGGCCGGGCAGCGACGCGGTGAACGGCGCGCCGGTCATCTCGATGACTTCCAGCGCCCGGACGATCCGGCGCCCGTTGGACGGCAGGATCTTGCCCGCCGCGACCGGGTCGAGAGCGTGCAGGCGGGAGAACAGCGGCGCGGCGCCCACTTCGGACAGCTCGGCCTCCAGCCGGGCCCGGATCGCCGGATCGGTGCCCGGGAAGGTGAACTCCTCCAGCACGGCCCGCACGTACAGGCCGGACCCGCCGACCAACAGCGGCACGCGACCCCGCGCCGCGATGTCGTCGATCGCCGCCCGAGCCGCTGTCTGATAGACGGCCACGCTGGCCGGTTCGCGGACGTCCCAGATGTCCAGCACGTGATGCGCCACGCCGCCCCGTTCCCGTTCGGGCAACTTCGCCGTGCCGATGTCCATTCCTCGGTACACCTGCATGGAATCCGCATTGACCACCTCCCCGCCCAGCTCACGGGCCATTTCCAGGCTGAGATCGGACTTGCCGGCGGCGGTCGGCCCGACCACGGCGACGACGCGGGTAGCGGGAACCGGAGGCACGTCATTACCGTATCGGTCGGTCACCGGCATCATGGAGGACACCGTATGGTCACGGTCGGCGGCGGCCACTTGGTCGGAACTGGGTTGGACCTGTGACAATGCGCGAGAAAGAATGCCGGTGAGGAATCGGCGTTCGGACTGCGCTGTGGCGGTGGTCGCGGGCATCGGAGCCTGTGGCGCCGGGATGACGAGGATGGGCTCATGAACGACTGGACGGCCTTCGGGCGCGTGGATGCCGACGGCACCGTGTACGTGAAGACCGCCGAGGGCGAGCGGGTTGTCGGTTCGTGGCAGGCGGGCACTCCCGACGAGGGCCTCTCCCACTTCGCCCGGCGCTTCGACGACCTGGTCACCGAGGTGGATCTCATCGAGGCGCGGCTGAACTCCGGGGCGGCCGACGCGGCGCACTCGCTGTCCAGCGTGAAGCGGATCCGCACCTCGCTCGCCGAGGCGCATGTGGTGGGCGACATCGACGGCCTCGCGACCCGGCTGGACCGGCTGGCCACCACGGCGGAGGAGAAGGCGGGCGAGGCCCGGGCAGCCCGCGAGGTCGCCCGGGGCGAGGCGCTGGCCCGCAAGACCGCATTGGTCGAGGAGGCGGAGAAGATCGCCGCCGAGTCGACCGGTTGGAAGGCCGCCGGGGACCGCCTCAAGGAGATCCTTGAGGAGTGGAAGACCGTCCGCGGGGTGGACAAGAAGAGCGACGGCGAGTTGTGGAAACGCTTCTCCGCCGCCCGCGACGGCTTCACCCGCCGCCGCGGCGCGCACTTCGCCACCCTCGACGGACAGCGCAAGCAGGCCCAGGCTGCCAAGGAAGAGCTGGTCAAGGAGGCGGAGAGCCTCTCCGACTCGACCGAGTGGGGGCCTACCGCCGCCCGGCTCAAGGAGCTGATGGGCGAGTGGAAGGCCGCGCCGCGCGCCTCGAAGGAGGCCGAGCAGCGGCTCTGGGAGCGTTTCCGCGGCGCCCAGGACGCCTTCTTCACCCGGCGCAGTGAGGTCTTCTCCGCCCGCGACGCGGAATACCGCGGCAACCTGGAGCGCAAGCAGGCCATCCTGACCGAGGTGGAAAGCCTCGACGTGGACGCCGATCCGCGGGGTGCGCAGAACAAGCTGCGAGACGCGCAGGCGGCGTGGCACGACGCGGGACGGGTGCCGCGCGAGTCGGCCGCCGGGCTGGACCGCCGGTGGCGGGCCGCCGAGGACCGCATCCGGGTGGCGATGGACACCGCCTGGCGCAAGACCTCGCCGCAGGACAACCCACTTCTCCAGCAGATGCGCGAGCAGGTTGCGGAGGCCGAGCAGCGGTTGGAGCGGGCCCGCGCGGCCGGTGACAACCGGCGCATCAAGGAGGCCGAGCAGGCGCTGGCCACCAAGAAGCAGTTCCTCGACCTGGCCGAGCAGGCCGGCTGAGACCAGAGCCGAACAGGTCGGCTGAGACCAGAGCCGAACAGGTCGGCTGAGACCAGAGCCGAACTGGTCGGCTGAGACCAGGCCGGCTGGCGTACCGGCGATCCCGGCATGCCGCGCAGCGTGCCGGGAGCGCCGTCGGTGGTCCTCAGCCCGTGCAGCCGCCGCTGGCCGCGGGCAGCGGCGCCGGCACCCCGACCGTGGGCAGGCCCAGGGACACCCCGGGCGTACGCGGGGACCGCCCCGCCGCGAAGGCGTCCCCGGCTCGGGTGCGCCGCACGCTGATCGGCTCACCGTCGGCGTTCAGATGGTGCGGAGCGGCGTAGGTCACCACCGTCTCCACCACGTCGCCGGGACGCGGCGCGGTGTCGCCCGTCGCGAAGTGCACCAGCCGTCCGTCGCGAGCGCGGCCGCTCATCCGCCCGGTGCGCTCATCCTTACGCCCCTCACCGACGGCGACGAGCACCTCGACCGTACGGCCGATCTGCTTCTTGTTCTCCGCCCAGGTGATGTCCTCCAGCGCCGCGATGAGCCGGTCGTAGCGGTCCTGCACGACGCTCTTGGGCAGTTGCCCGTCCATCTCGGCGGCCGGCGTGCCGGGCCGCTTGCTGTATTGGAAGGTGAAGGCGCTGGAGAACCGGGCCTGCCGCACCACGTCCAGGGTGGCTTGGAAGTCCTCCTCGGTCTCGCCGGGGAAGCCGACGATGATGTCCGTGGTGATGGCCGCGTCGGGCATCGCCGCGCGCACCTTCTCGATGATGCCGAGGTATTTCTCCGAGCGGTAGCTGCGCCGCATCGCCTTCAGCACCCGGTCCGAGCCGGACTGCAGGGGCATGTGCAGCGAGTGGCAGACGTTCGGCGTCTCGGCCATCGCGGCGATCACGTCGTCGGTGAAGTCCTTCGGGTGCGGGCTGGTGAACCGGACGCGTTCCAGGCCGGGGACGTCGCCGCAGGCCCGCAGCAGTTTGCCGAACGCGAGCCGGTCGCCGAACTCGACGCCGTACGAGTTGACGTTCTGCCCGAGCAGGGTGACCTCCAGGACACCCTCGGTGGTCAGTGCCTCCACCTCGGCGAGGATCTCACCGGGTCGGCGGTCCTTCTCCTTGCCGCGCAGCGACGGGACGATGCAGAACGTGCAGGTGTTGTTGCATCCCACCGAGATCGACACCCAGCCGGCGTACGTGGATTCGCGTCGCGTGGGCAGCGTGGAGGGGAAGACCTCCAGCGCCTCCAGGATCTCCACCTCGGCGGCGGCGTTGTGCCGGGCGCGCTCCAGCAGGGTCGGCAACGCACCGATGTTGTGCGTGCCGAAGACCACGTCGACCCAGGGTGCCCGCTTGACGATGTCGCCGCGGTCCTTCTGCGCCAGGCAGCCGCCCACAGCGATCTGCATGCCGGGGTGTTTCAGCTTCGTGGGCCGCAGGTGGCCCAGATTGCCGTACAGCCGGTTGTCGGCGTTCTCCCGGACCGCGCAGGTGTTGAAGACCACCACGTCGGCCGTGTCGCCGTCCGCCGCCCGGACATAGCCGGCGTCCTCCATCAGGCCGGAGATGCGCTCGGAGTCGTGCACGTTCATCTGGCAGCCGTACGTGCGCACGTGGTACGTGCGGGCGGCGCCTTCTGCTGCGGTAGTCATGGCAATTGACCAGAGTAGCCCCGCACGCTCAGGCCGCCGCGGTCCGGCCGCCGCATCCCGGGTACGCCGCGCAGGCCGGATCGTGACCGGTGCACGGCCGCGGATGCCGGCGCTCCACGCCGTCGTCGGTCTCCCGCTCGTCGACGTGCACCGCCTGGCGGCTGCCGTCCGGCGTGACGAGCAGGTACCGGGTGGGGTTGAGCGTGTCGTCGGGCATCAGCAGCGCGGTGTCCAGCCGCGCGGCGAGCGCGGCGGCGGCGGTCGCCTCGGCACGCCCGGCGGGCACCAGGTAGCAGTCGATCGTGGTGGGGAAGTCCCCCGCCACGTGCCAGACGTCGCAGAGCACCGCGGGCACGCCGGGCTCCGGCGCCGCGCCCGGCTCGGCGGCCAGGTCGGTCACCGGGACGCCCAGCACGGCCGCCAGCGCTAACCGGACATGGGACGCGTCGAGCGGCGCGGCGGCACACCAGTTCCACAACCCGCCAGACGGATCGGCATCGGCCATACCGCTCATCGTGGACATCCTTTCCGCCTCCGCACCTGCTGTGTTACCGCTCCGTGACCATTCTCGTCGTGAACCGATACAACCGCCCCCATAGAGTGGGCCCATCCAACTGGAGTTGATGACGGGACGGTGGTCGGGACAGTGACAGGCGAGGCTCTCATCGTCCTAGACAACGTCAACAAATATTTCGGGCCGCTGCATGTGCTGCAGGACGTGACGCTGTCCGTGGACCGCGGCGAGGTCGTGGTCGTCATCGGACCGTCGGGCTCCGGCAAGTCCACGCTGTGCCGCGCGATCAACCGCCTGGAGCCGATCAACTCCGGCACGATCACGTTCGACGGCCAGGAACTGCCGGCCGAGGGCCGCGCCCTGGCCCGCCTGCGCAGCGAGGTCGGCATGGTGTTCCAGTCCTTCAACCTCTTCGCGCACAAGACCATCCTGCAGAACGTCATGCTCGGGCCGGTCAAGGTCCGCCGGGAGAAGTCGGCGGCGGTGCGCGAGCGGGCGATGTCCCTGTTGGAACGCGTCGGCATCGCCAACCAGGCGGAGAAATACCCGGCGCAGCTCTCCGGCGGCCAGCAGCAGCGCGTGGCGATCGCCCGTGCCCTGGCCATGCAGCCCAAGGCCATGCTCTTCGACGAGCCCACCAGCGCGCTCGACCCGGAGATGGTCGGCGAGGTCCTCGACGTGATGACGTCACTGGCCCGCGACGGCATGACCATGGTGGTGGTCACCCATGAGATGGGATTCGCTCGGCATGCCGCCAATCGCGTGGTCTTCATGGCCGACGGTCAACTGGTGGAGCAGGCGCGCCCGGAGGAGTTCTTCGCCAACCCGCGCAGCGATCGGGCCAAGGACTTCCTTTCCAAGATCCTGACGCACTGACCACCACACACCGGAGCCGGCACGCCCGGCTCCCTTCGCCATTCACGGACTGCGATACAGAGGAGATGACGATGCGCACTACACGACTGGCGGCGACCTTCGGGGCCCTCGCCATGGTGCTGGCTGCCGCGGCGTGCGGAGGGGACGACGACAGCAGCGACGAGGGCGGCGCGGGCAGCGTCAGCTTCCCGGCCGGCACCACCATGGCCAAGCTGAACCAGGCGCAGAAGCTGCGCGTCGGCACGAAGTTCGACCAGCCGGGGTTCGGCCTCAAGGGCCTGAGCGGCAAGCCCGAAGGCTTCGATGTCGAGATCGCCAAGATCGTGGCGGACGGCCTCGGCATCCCCGAGGACAAGATCGAATACACCGAGACCCCGTCGACGGTCCGCGAGCAGGTCATTCAGCAGGACAAGGTGGACATCGTGGTGGCCACCTACACCATCAACGACAAGCGCAAGCAGGTCATCGACTTCGCCGGGCCGTATTACATCGCCGGGCAGGCGATCATGGTGAAGAAGGACGACAACTCGATCACCGGGCCCGACTCCTTCAAGGACGGCACCAAGAAGGTCTGCACGGTCACCAACTCGACGCCGGCCGCGAACATCGAGCAGTACCTGGCCAACAAGGACCAGCAGCTCGTGTTGTTCGACATCTACCAGAAGTGTGTGGACGCGCTGAAGGGCGGTCAGGTCGACGCGGTCACCACCGACAACGTCATCCTGACCGGCTTCATCGCCACCAACGAGGACCAGTTCAAGCTGGCCGGCGAGACCTTCACCGAGGAGCCGTACGGCATCGGCCTCAAGAAGGGCGATGACAAGTTCCGCGACTTCATCAACGATCAGTTGGAGGAGTCGTTCCAGGACGGCTCGTACCTGGAGGCGTGGAAGAGCACCGCCGGCAAGTACGACCCGAACGACCCGAAGATCCCGACCGTCGACCGGTACTGATTCGACTCCGGAGCTGGAGGGTTAGCACCATATGAGCGCGGTGTTCGACAACCTCGACGTCTTTCTCGGGGGTTTCTGGCTGACCCTCCAGCTCTGCTTCCTGTCCGCCATCGGCGCGTTGTTCGTCGGCACCATCGTGGCGGTCATGCGCATCTCGCCGGTGCCGCCGCTGCGGGCCATCGGCACCGCGTACGTGACGGTCTTCCGCAACATCCCGCTCACGATCGTCTTCTTCTTCTCCGCCTTCGGTCTGCCCGCGCTGGGCTCGAACGCGGACTTCCTGCGCATCCCGGTGGTCGACACCATCTTCAGCCGGATGGGGATCGACCTGCCGTACTTCCGCTTTGCGATCATCGCGTTGAGCCTTTACACCGGGGCCTTCGTGTGCGAGGCGCTACGCTCGGGCATCAACGCGGTACCCGCCGGGCAGGCCGAGGCGGCGCGCGCGATCGGCCTGACGTTCGGCCAGAACCTGCGACACGTCGTCCTCCCCCAGGCATGGAAGGCGGCCGTGGTGCCGCTCGGCAGCGTCATCATCGCAATGATCAAGAACTCCGCCCTGGCCGGCTTCTTCGGCGTGGTCGGCGACCTGTCCAACAGCGGTTACGCGCTCATCACAGTGAATGGCGAGCCCACCATCCCGATCATGATCGGGATTTCCCTCGGGTTCCTGATCATGACGGTGCCGCTGGGCGTCCTGCTGGACCGCATCGAGAAGCGACGGGCGGTGGCACGATGAGCCAGCAGACCATCCTGTACGACGCGCCGGGCCCGCGAGCACGGCGCATCACCCTCATCGGCAGCATCGTCGCCGGGGCGCTGATCCTGGTCGGTGCCTACTTCCTGGTCTACCGCCCGCTCGACAAGCGCGGCGAGTTCACCATGGACAAGTGGGGCCCGCTGATCGACCCGAACAACGAATACTTCGGTCAGCTCTGGCAACGCATCGCCGATGGATTCCAGGCCACCCTCACCGCCGCGGCCCTCGCGGTCGTTGCCTCGCTGCTCTGCGGCACCCTGCTGGCGATGGCCCGCCTGCAGCTCAAGGCGATGGCCAGGCGCCGGTACGTCGGACTGCCGACCGCCGCGGCGCTGCTGCTGCGCGCGCTGACGGTGGCGCTGGACTGGATCAGCCGAATCTTCGTCGAGGTCTTCCGTGGCCTGCCGGTGGTCATCACCATCGTGTTCGTGTGGCTCGGGCTGCCGGCGGCGGGCGTCGACCTCGGCAATCTGCTCTGGTACCTCGTGCTCGGCCTGGTGCTCTACAACACCGTGGTGATCGCCGAGATCCTGCGATCCGGCATGGAGGGTCTGCCCTCGGGTCAGCGCGAGGCCGCGGACGCGGTCGGCCTGAGCACCGGGCAGACGATCCGCATGATCCTGCTCCCCCAGGCCTTCCGGATCATGCTTCCCGCGCTGATCAGCCAGCTCGTCGTGGTGCTCAAGGACACCTCGCTGGGCTTCATCATCGGGTACGAGGAAATCCTGCGCGTCACCAGCCAGATCGTGCAGTTCCTCAACAACCAGATCCAGATGTACGTGGTGGTGGGCGCCATCTACATCCTGGTGAACTACGCGCTGTCGAAGCTTGCCGGATATGTCCAGCACCGGTTGGCGCGCGGCCGGAGGGCCCGAAACCTCAACGGTGGCGGCGCCGCGCCCGAGCCGGCCGTCGCTCCGGAGGTCGCTGCCGTGCCGGCCGAGCCGACCGACCGGGCCTGACACACCTCCGGCGCACCCGCCGGCGTTCTCGACGGCGTTCTCGACGGCGTTCTCGACGGGTCGGCCGGCCCGCATGGCGCGGACCGGCCGGCATCACGACGAACGTCAGGAGACGATGGATCCCGTCGTCAATGTCACCGTGCCGCCGAACGAGACGATTTCCATTTTGCCGTAGAACGAATCGCTCGACGAATAGTCCGGGTAGGACACCGAATGCGAGTCGGTGCGACATGTCATTGCCACGCCACCGACATTCTTGCAGGTCTTCTCGCTCTTCTTGCTCTGAATGATTTCGCTGCCGTTGCGGAAGAGCCGCACCCGAATCGTCGTCGGCTCCGGTGAATTCCAGAGCCCGCCCGGCGGATCGGGACAGGAGAAGCCACCAAAGACTTCCACCTCTCCGTCACTGGTTTCATCGCTGACACCGAGAATGGCGTCGCATTCACCGCTGCGGTCCCAGTTGTCCCGGCTATCGAATGCCGAAGCCGCGGACGCCGGACTAGTACTCCAGCCGGGGATGTTGACCTTGGCTGGTCGAGTGTCGGGTGGTGAGAAGACGAAGGCAGCCACCGTCGAT
>NZ_BMMX01000062.1 GCF_014646155.1 Mangrovihabitans endophyticus | reverse complement strand
GCCGGCCCGCCCCGGCCCCGCGCCGGCCCCGCGCCGGCCCCGCCCCGGCCCCGCGCCAGCACCCCGCCGATCATGGACTTTGCGGTCGGACATGTCGCCCACGCCACCCCATACCCCGCCCGGAAACTCCATGATCGACACGCACCACCGGCGCTGTCCGCTCGATCTTGAGCTTGTGGGGGGCGATTGGTGTAGGCACGACCGACATGTCGGACCACAAAGTCCATGATCGACGGGCCACCGGCGCGGGGGCGGAGGGCGCGCGGGCGCGCGGGCGCGCGGGCGGAGCGGGGCGGCGCGGGGAGGGCGGCCAGCGCGTGGGCGCATGGGCGCGGGGGCGGCGCGGGGAGGGCAGCCGGCGCATGGGCGCGCGGGCGGAGCGGGCGGCGCGGGGAGGGTGGGCGGTGTGGCTATGCCATGGTGAAGTCGGCGAAGTCGAAGCCCGGCGACACCACGCAGCTCACCAGCACCGGATCCGTCCCCGCCGGGCGTGCCGACTGCCAGACCCCGGCCGGCACCAGCACCTGCGGGCGGTCCAGGCCCAGTGTCACCGAGGCCGGGGCTGCCGGCGCTCGCCCGGAACCGCCCAGGGTCAGCGTCAACGGTCCGCCGGTGTGCCAGAACCATAGTTCGTCCGAGCGCACCACATGCCAGGCGGACTCCTCGCCCGGGTGCAACAGGAAGTAGATGGCGGTCGCCGCCGCCCGGGTGCCCTCGTACCCGGGCGGCTCGATGGTGGTCTCGGACCGGAAGGTCTCCCGGAACCAGCCACCCTCGGGATGTGGTTGCAGGTCGAGCTTCTCGGCCAGGGGAGGTCGCGACGTCATGTTCCCATCCTGCCGGATCACGTTATTCGAACATCTGTACTAGGATCTGGCCCGTGGTGGACACGGCGACGATTCTGCACGCCGACCTCGACTCGTTCTACGCGTCGGTCGAGCAGCGTGACGATCCCGCGTTGCGCGGGCGTCCGGTGCTGGTCGGGGGTGGCGTGGTGCTCGCGGCCAGCTATGAGGCCAAGGCCTTCGGCGTGCGCACGCCGATGGGTGTGGCGCAGGCCCGCGCGTTGTGTCCCGGTGCCGTGGTGGTGCCGCCGCGGATGTCGGCTTATGCGACGGCCAGCCGTTCGGTGTTCGGCATCTTCCGGGACACCACGCCGCTGGTCGAGCCGATCTCGATCGACGAGGCATTCCTGGACGTGGGCGGGCTGCTGCGGATCCGTGGCGCCCCGGCGCGCATCGCGGCACGGCTTCGCGCGCAGGTGCGCGACCGGGTCGGGTTGCCGATCACGGTCGGTGTGGCGCGCACCAAGTTTCTGGCCAAGGTGGCCAGCGGCGTCGGCAAGCCGGACGGTCTGCTGGTCGTCGCGCCCGGCGGCGAGCTGGCGTTCCTGCATCCGCTGGGGGTGGAGCGGCTGTGGGGTGTCGGGCCGGTCACCGCGGCGAAGCTGCGCGAGCAGCGCCTGCGCACGGTCGGCGACGTGGCCCGGGTCGGCGAGGCGGCGCTGGTGGCGATGCTGGGCCGGCACACCGGCCGGCACCTGCACGCCTTGGCGCACAACCACGATCCGCGCCCGGTGCGCACCGGGGTGCGGCGGTCCTCGATCGGGGCGCAGTGCGCGCTGGGTGGCCGTCCGCGGGCGTTCGCCGAGATCGACGCCACCCTGGCCGCCCTGGTCGACCGGGTCACCCGCCGGATGCGTGCCGCGCACCGGGCCGGGCGCACCGTGACGGTGCGGCTGCGGTTCCGCGACTTCGCGCGTGTCACCCGGTCGCGCAGCATGCGGGTACCCACCTCGCTGACCCAGCCGGTCCTGGACGTCGCCCGGGGCCTGCTGGAGCAGGCGCACCCGATGATCGCCACGCGCGGGCTGACCCTGGTCGGGGTGGCCGTGGGCAACCTGGAGTCCGACCGGTTCCAGCAGTTGGAACTGCCGATCCGCGCGGGCGCGCCGGAGGTGCTGGACGCCGCGCTGGACGCGGTCCGGGACCGGTTCGGCGCGGCCTCGGTGACCCGCGCCGCCACGCTGGGCCGGGAGCTGGGGCCGTCGGTACCCCTCCTGCCGGACTGATCAGCCTGCCGGACCTGGCCGGCGGGGCCCGGCACCGCCGGGCGCGGGCGCGTCGGGCAGACTCGACGGGATGCGGATCTACGTCATCGGGATCGGGGCGGGCGACCCCGACCACCTCACCCTGCAGGCGGCCAAGGCAATCGGCCGCACCGACGTGTTCTTCCTGATGGACAAGGGCGAAGCCAAGGACAGCATGATCGCGCTACGACGGCGGCTGATGTCCTCGTACGGGCGGCCGGGGCATCGGGAGGTGCAGGGCCGCGACCCGGAGCGGGACCGCGCCCCGGCGGATTACCCGGGCACCGTGGCGGACTGGCGGAGCCGGCGCTCCGCGGTCGTCGAGGAGCTGATCCGCGACCATCTGGACGCCGGTCAGACGGGCGCCTTCCTGGTCTGGGGGGATCCGACGCTGTACGACTCCACCATCGCGATCCTGGACGAGATCCTGGCCCGGGGCGCGGTCGAGTTCACCTACGAGGTGGTGCCCGGCATCAGCAGCGTATCCGCGCTGGCCGCCAAGCACCGGACGCCGCTCAACCGGGTCGGCCGCCCGGTGCAGATCACCACCGGCCGGCGGCTGGCCGAGTCGTGGCCGGACGGCGTCGACGACGTCGTGGTGATGCTGGATTCGGGACCGGGTCTGGCCGCGGCGCCGGACGACGCGGACGTCTACTGGGGCGCCTACCTGGGCACCGCCGACGAGTTGCTGGCCGCGGGACCGATGGCGCAGGTGCGCGACGAGATCGCGGACCGGCGGGCACGGGCCCGCGCCGAGCACGGCTGGATCATGGACACCTACCTGCTGCGCAGGCCAGACGGCAAGGACGGGCCGGAGACCACGGCCTAATCCTCGCCCTCCAGGTCGCCCTCGGTGTCCAGATAGACCTGCTGCAACGCGCTCAGTGTCTCCGGCGTGGGCGCCGCCCACATCTTGCGGTCGGCGGCCTCCAGCAGCCGCTCGGTGATGCCGTGCAGCGCCCACGGGTTCGACTGGGTCATAAATTTCTGGTTCTCCGGATCCAGCACGTACGTCGCCGCCAGTTGCTCGTACATCCAGTCCGCGACCACCCCGGCGGTGGCGTCGTAGCCGAACAGGTAGTCGACGGTGGCGGCCAGCTCGAACGCGCCCTTGTAGCCGTGCCGCCGCATGGCCGCGACCCAGCGCGGGTTCACCACGCGCGCCCGGAAGACCCGGGCGGTCTCCTCGGTCAGGCTGCGGGTCCGGGTGGCGTCCGGGTTGGTGGAGTCGCCGACGTACGCGGCGGGCGCCTTGCCGGTGAGCGCCCGCACCGTGGCGATCATGCCGCCGTGGTACTGGAAGTAGTCGTCGGAGTCGGCGATGTCGTGCTCGCGGGTGTCGATGTTCTTGGCCGCCACCTCGATGCGCCGGTACGCGTTCTCCATGTCCGGCCGCGCGGGCACACCGTCCAGGTCCCGCCCGTAGGCGAAGCCGCCCCAGACCGCGTACACCTCGGCCAGGTCGGCGTCGTCGCGCCAGTTCCGGCTGTCGATCAGCGGCAGGATCCCGGCGCCGTACGCGCCCGGCCGCGATCCGAAGATCCGCGTGGTGGCCCGCCGCCAGTCGCCGTGCGCGTCCCGGTCGGTGGTGGCGTGCGCGCGCACAAAGTTCTGCTCGGGCGGCTCGTCCAGGTCGGCGACCATCCGCACCGCGTCGTCGAGCATCGCCACCACGTGCGGGAACGCGTCCCGGAAGAAGCCGGAGATGCGCACCGTGACGTCGATGCGGGGGCGGCCCAGCTCGGCCGGCGGGATCGGCTCCAGGCCGGTGACCCGCCGCGAGGCCTGGTCCCACACCGGACGCACGCCGAGCAGCGCCAGGATCTCCGCGATGTCGTCGCCGGAGGTGCGCATCGCGCTGGTGCCCCACGCGGACAGGCCCACCGAGCGGGGCCAGTCGCCGTGGTCGGTGCGGTAGCGGTGCAGCAGCGAATCGGCCATCGCCTGGCCGGTCTCCCAGGCCAGCGCGCTGGGCACCGCCTTGGGGTCGACGGAGTAGAAGTTGCGGCCGGTGGGCAGCACGTTGATCAGTCCGCGCAACGGTGATCCGCTGGGGCCGGCCGGGACGTAGCCGCCGTCCAGCGCGTGCAACGTGTGCGTCAGTTCGTCGGTGGTGCGGGCCAGCCGGGGCACGATCTCGGTCGCGGCGAACGTCAACACCCGCGCGACGGTGTCGTCCGCGCGGGCCAGCACGGCGGCGGTGACCTCCCCCGCCGCAGCGGGATCCCAGTCGCGCTCCTCCATCGCGACCACGAGGGCGCGGGCGGTCTCCTCGATCGCGTCCACCGCGGTCCGCTCGGCGGCGTCCGCGGTCTCGTCCAGGCCGAGCGCCTCGCGCAGTCCGGGCAGCGCGGCGACCTGCCCGGCCCACATCTGCCGGGCGCGGAGCATGGCCAGCACCAGGTTCACCCGGGCCTCGCCGGACGGTGCCGCGCCGAGCACGTGCAGCCCGTCGCGGATCTGCGCGTCCTTCACCTCACACAGCCAGCCGTCCACGTGCAGCAGGAAGTCGTCGAACTCCTCGTCGCCGGGACGCGACGCCAGTCCCAGGTCGTGGTCGAGGCGGGCGGCCTGGATGAGGGTCCAGATCTGCGCCCGGATAGCGGGCAGCTTGGCCGGGTCGAGTGTGGCGATGGCGGCGTGCTCGTCGAGCAGTTGCTCCAGGCGGGCGATGTCGCCGTACGACTCGGCGCGGGCCATCGGCGGAACCATGTGGTCGACAAGGGTGGCGTGCGCTCGCCGCTTGGCCTGCGTGCCCTCCCCCGGGTCGTTGACCAGGAACGGATAGATCAGCGGCAGATCGCCGAGGGCGGCGTCGGCGCCGTCGGCGGCGGACATGCCGACGTTCTTGCCGGGCAGCCATTCCAGGTTGCCGTGCTTGCCGACATGCACCACCGCGTCGGCGCCGAAATCGTCCGCCAGCCACCGGTACGCCGCCAGGTAGTGATGGCTGGGCGGCAGGTCGGGGTCGTGGTAGATGGCCACCGGGTTGGCGCCGAAGCCGCGCGGAGGCTGCACCATCACCACCAGGTTCTCCTCGCGCAGGGCGGCGAGCACGATGTCCCCGCCGTCGGTGTAGAGCTCCCCCGGCGGCGGACCCCAGTGCTGCCGCACCGACGTGCGCAACTGTTCCGGCAGGGTGGCGAACCAGGTCGCGTACCGCTGCCCGGAGATCCGCACCGGGTTGCCGGCCAGTTGCTCCTCGGTGAGCCAGTCCGGGTCTTGGCCGCCGGCCGCGATCAGCGCGTGCATCAGGCCGTCCCCGTCGAACTCGGTGAACGTGCCGGTGCGATAGCCACGTTCGCGCATCGCCCGCAGCAGCGCCACGGTGGACGCCGGGGTGTCCAGCCCGACCGCGTTGCCGATCCGGGAGTGCTTGGTCGGGTACGCGGACAGCATGACCACCACGCGTCGCTGCTGCGGCGGCACGTGCCGGAGCCGGGCGTGCCGCACCGCGAGGCCGGCCACCCGGCGGGCCCGCTCCGGGTCGGCGACATAGACGGAAAGCCCGTCCGGGTCGATCTCCTTGAACGAGAACGGCACGGTGATGATCCGCCCGTCGAACTCCGGGATCGCCACCTGCGTCGCGGCGTCCAGTGGTGACAGCCCGTCGTCGCTGGCCTCCCAGGCGGACCGACTGCTGGTCAGGCAGAGGCCCTGCAGGATCGGCACGTCCAAATCGGCCAGCACGCCGACGTCCCAGGCCTCGTCGTCGCCACCCGCGCCGGCCGTCGCGGGCCGGGTCCCGCCGGCCGCCAGCACGGTGACCACCAGCGCGTCGGCGCGGCGCAGCTCGGCCAGCAGTTCCGGCGGGGCGGACCGCAGCGACGAGGTGAACAGCGGCAGCGGACGACCGCCGCGCTCCTCTACCGCCCGGCACAGGTCCTCGACGAAGGCGGTGTTGCCGGCCATGTGATGCGCCCGGTAATAGAGGATGCCCACCGTGGGACCCGTGGCGGTGGTCGACGCGCGGGGCAGCGGCCCCCAGTCCGGCGCCGGCTCGGCGGGCGCGAACCCGTTGCCGGTCAGCAGGATCGTGTCGGACAGGAAGTCGTGCAGCGCGGCCAGGTTGGCGGCGCCGCCGTGCGCCAGATAGGCGTGCGCGTCGGCGGCGACCCCGGCGGGCACCGTGGACAGTTTCATCAGCTCGGCGTCTGGCGCCTGCTCACCGCCCAGCACCACCACCGGCCGGTCGCCACTGAGCAGCGCGTCCAGCCCTTGCGCCCAGGCCCGGCGTCCGCCGAGCAGGCGCACGATCACCAGGTCCGCGCCGTCCAGCAGGGCGGGCAGGTCCGCCGCCGCAGTGCGGGCCGGGTTCGCCAGGCGATAGCCGACGCCGCTGGCACGGGCGCTGAGCAGATCGGTGTCGGACGTCGACAGCAACAGGAACACGGGGCAACCCTGCCGACCGCGAGCGGTTCGCGTCAAGGCGGCCAGGTCGATGTGATGCTGCTGACGGGCCTCGGCAGGTCCGGTCCGGCGTCCGTAGTATCCGGGCCGTGCCTGCCATCGATCGACGCGCCGATGCCGACGCCTGCCCGGGGGCGCTGCGCCTGCACGCCGCGGCGGACGGCCCGCTGGCGCGCATCCGGCTGCCCGGCGGGCTGCTCACCGGCGCGCAACTGGCGGTGGTGCGGGACATCGCGGACCGCTGGGGGGACGGGCACGCCGAGCTGACGTCACGAGCCAACCTGCAGTTGCGGGCGGTGACCGGTGCGCCCGCCGGGACGCTTGCCGACCGGCTGGGCGGCGCGGGGCTGCTGCCCTCGCCGTCGCACGAGCTGGTCCGCAACATCCTGGGGTCGCCGCTGCCCACCGCCGCCGCCGTGGCCGCACTGGTCGCCGACCTCGACGCGCGGCTGTGCGCCGACCCGGCCCTGGCCGCGCTGCCCGGCCGGTTCCTGTTCGCCCTGGACAGCGGGCACGGTGACGTCGCGGGAGCGGCGGACGTCGCGGCCGTGTTCGGCGAGACGCCGGCCGCCGAGGTGCGCATCATCTTCGCCGGGCAGGATCCGGGGCTGCGGGTGGACCGGAACCGGGCGGTGACTGCCCTGCTCGCGGCCGCCCACGCCTTCCTCGACGAGCGAGCCGTCGCGCCCGGCCCCGACGAGCGAGCCGCCGGGTCCACTCTCGACCGGACCGAGCGTCCCAGCCCGCCCGCGTGGCGGCTGCGGGAACTGCCCGACGGACCGGCCCGGGTGGCGGCCCGCACCGCCGTCGCGCTGGAGCTCGCCGCGCCCACCGGGGCGCCGTCCGCGGTGCCGCCGGCACGCCCGCCGGCCCCGCCGGTCGGCGTGCACCGGCAGCCCGACGGCGGCTGGAGCGCGGGTGCGCTGGTGCCCCTCGGCCGCCTGCGCCGGCATCAGATGTCCGTGCTGTCCGCCGCGCCGTCCCTGGTGATCACGCCGTGGCGCGGCGTGCTGGTGACCGGCCTCCCACGGGACCAGGCGGGCGCTTGGCTGGACCGGTTCGCCGCGGCCGGGCTGGAGGTGCGACCGGACTCGCCGTGGGCGGGGGTGACCACCTGCGCGGGGCGCCCCTGTTGCGCGAAGGCACTGGCCGACGTGCGTACGGATGCCGGTGCAGCGGTGGCCGCGGACGGCGCCCGGCCGTCCCGGGAGCACCCCGCGGACCGGTTGCCGGTGCATTGGATCGGTTGTGCACGCGGATGCGGCAGCCCCGCCGGTCCGCACGTGCGGGTGGAGGCCACCGGCGACGACTACCTGGTGCGGGCGCCGTCGGGCGCCTGGCGGGAGCCGCACCGCAGCGTCGGCGCCCGCGCCGCCGAGGCTCGCGCTGTCGACATGAGGAGCAGTTGATGGAGTATGTGCGCGACGGCGCGGAGATCTACCGCAGGTCCTTCGCGACCATCCGCGCGGAGGCCGACCTGTCCGCCCTTCCGGGCGACGTGGCCCGGGTCGTGGTCCGGATGATTCACGCCTGCGGCATGGTGGACCTGGCCGGCGACGTCGGGTTCAGCCCCGGGGTGGTGTCGGCCGCGCGGGCGGCGCTGCGGGCCGGCGCGCCGATCCTCTGCGACGCCGAGATGGTGGCGGCCGGTGTCACCCGGTCCCGGCTGCCCGCCGCCAACGACGTGATCTGCACACTGCGCGACCCGGCGGTGCCGGCGTTGGCCCAGCGGATCGGCAACACCCGCAGCGCCGCCGCCCTGGACCTGTGGGGCGACCGGCTGGCCGGTGCCGTGGTCGCCATCGGCAACGCGCCGACCGCCCTGTTCCGGCTGCTGGAGATGGTCGAGGCGGGCGCACCCCGGCCGGCCGCCGTGGTGGGCATCCCGGTCGGGTTCATCGGCGCGGCCGAGTCCAAGGAGGCGCTGTCCGTCTCCGGCCTGGAACACCTGGTGATACGCGGCAGGCGCGGCGGCAGCGCCGTCACCGCTGCCGCGGTCAACGCCGTGGCCTCGGAGGAGGAGTGAACATGACCGGCCGCCTGTACGGTGTGGGACTCGGACCGGGAGACCCGGAACTGGTCACGGTCAAGGCCGCACGGCTCATCGGCGCGGCGGATGTGATCGCCTACCACGCCGCTCGCCACGGGCGGAGCAACGCCCGCGCGATCGCCGAGCCGTACCTACGCGCGGGCCAGATCGAGGAACCGCTGATCTACCCGGTGACCACCGAGCCGACCGACCATCCGGACGGCTACCAGGGTGCGATCGACGAGTTCTACACGGCGAGCGCGGCCCGGCTCGCCGCGCATCTGGACGCCGGCCGTGATGTGGTGGTGCTGGCCGAGGGTGACCCGTTCTTCTACGGCTCCTACATGCACATGCACAAGAGGCTGGCCGACCGATACCCGGCCACGGTGGTGCCCGGGGTGACGTCGGTGAGCGCGGCGGCGGCGGTGCTCGGGCGACCGCTGATGGAACGCGACGAGGTGCTGACGGTGCTGCCCGGCACGCTGACCGCGGACGATCTGGCGGCCCGGCTGGCGGCCACCGACTCGGCCGCGGTGATGAAGCTCGGCCGCACGTTCGCCCCGGTGCGCGAGGCCCTGGACCGTGCGGGCCGACTCGACGACGCGTGGTATGTGGAACGGGCCACCACGGATCGCGAACGCACCGGACGGCTGGCCGACATCGATCCGGACAGCGTGCCGTACTTCTCGCTCGCGCTGCTGCCGAGCCGGGCCGCGGGCGCCCTCTCATCCGCCGCACCGGCGGCCGAACCGCCGGAGCCGGGCGACGGTGGCGTGACCGTGGTGGGTCTCGGACCGGGCGGCCGGGACTGGCTGACCCCGCAGGCGCAGGCGGCCCTGGCCGAGGCGGACGACCTGGTGGGTTACGCGCCCTATGTGGACCGGGTGGCGCCGAACCCCCGCCAGCGCCGACACCGGTCGGACAACCGGGTGGAGGCCGAGCGTGCCGCGTTCGCGCTGGACCTGGCCAAGCGCGGCCGTCGGGTGGCGGTGGTCTCGTCCGGCGACCCGGGCGTGTTCGCCATGGCGGCGGCGGTGCTGGAGACCGCCGAGGACCCGCAGTGGAAGGACGTCCCGGTCCGCGTCGTGCCGGGCCTGACCGCGGCGCAGGCGGTGGCGAGCCGGGTCGGCGCACCGCTGGGCCACGACTTCTGCGTTCTGTCGCTGTCCGACCGTCTCAAGCCGTGGCCGGTGATCGCCCAGCGGCTGACCGCGGCGGCCGAGGCGGACCTGGTCATCGCGATCTACAACCCGGCGTCGAAGACGCGCACCCGGCAGTTGGCGACCGCGCGGGAGTTGCTGCTGGCGCACCGCTCCCCGGACACGCCCGTGGTGGTGGGCCGCGACGTGGGCGGGCGGGCGGAGTCGGTGCGGGTGACCACGCTGGACAAGCTGGACCCGGCCAGCATCGACATGCGGTGCCTGCTGATCGTGGGATCGTCGCAGACCAGGGCGCACACACGCGGCGACGGCACGCCGTCGGTGTACACCCCGAGGCACCACCCGGGCGACGGCGCCCCGGCCGATCAGGACAGGACCGGCAAGCCCGCTGACGTGTAGGCGCGGCCGTCGTCGGTCACCACCGCCGACTCGTATCCGTCCGCCACCCGCGTCGCCAGCCAGTCGATGCCCGCCTGGCCCATGGCGATCGCCGCCGTCGCGTACGCGTCGGCCAGCGCCAGGTCCGGTCCCACCACGGTGGCCGAGGCCAGTCCGCAGGCCGCCCGGCCGGTGCGCGGATTGCGGACGTGGTCGCCGCGTTCGTACCGGCCGGAGGTGGCCACCGCCCCGTCGGTCACGCCCAGCACCCAGCTCACCCGGTCCGCCTCGGTGGGATGCCGGACACCGATCCGCCATGGGCGCTCGGCGTCGCCGCGCACCCGCACGTCGCCGCCCGCGTTGATGTGATGCCGCCGGGCACCGGCCGCCGCCAGCCGCGCCGAGGCCACCTCGACCGACCAGCCCTTCACATAGCCGCTCGGGTCGAGGCCGCCGGTGGCGTACACATCGAAGAAGCCGTCGGTCGAGCGCCACAGATCGGCGCAGGCGCCGAGCACGTCCCGCAGGTCGGCGGAGCAGTCCTCCAGGCGCACCGCACCGCGCTGCAGCCGGTTCACCTCGCTGTCCGGACGGTACGTGCTGAACCGCTCGTCCACCTCATGCAGCCAGGCGCACACGTCCCCGATCAGTTCCCGCAGGCGGGCGTCGGGCAGCGGGTCGGCGAGTTCGATGCTGACCGCCGTGCCCATGACCATCTCGACGTGGCGCATGGGCACGGATGCTACGCGCCGGCCGAGTCCAGGGCGGCCTGAAGCGACTTGACGTACGACTCGCTGGTGAACGTCGCGCCGGAGACCGCGTCGACGTCGGCGCTCTGTGCCTTCAGCGTCTCCTGCTTCAGGGCGGCGACGGCCGGCGGGTTGATCCGGCCGCTGTCGGCGGTGGTCGGATAGGTCGCGTCCACCGCGGAGATCTTGCCGTCGGAGATCTTGATGGAGACCCGGACGGTGCCGTACGGGTTGGTCACCGCGCTGCCCCGGTACACCCCGTCGGCCGGCCCGTCCTGGCGCGCACCGCCGTCCGAGGGCTCCGCCGGCTTCTTCTCCTTCTCCTTGTTCTTCTGCTTGCCGGAGGTCTCCGTGGATCCCTTGCCGGACGCCTCCTTGGACGCCTTGCCGGACCCCGACGGCGTCGGCTGCCCGGCCTCCCCGGCCTGCCCGTCGGACACCTCCGACCCGGCCAGATCGGTGTCGGACAGGTCGACCGGCGGCGGCGCGGCGGTCACCGCGGGCGCGGCCACGCTCAGCCGTACGCCGATGATCAAGGCCGCCCCGGTGAGGGTGCCCACGGCTGCTGCGGTGCTACGTCGCATGTGTCTACTCCGGGTCGGGAAGATTCGCGTGGATGTCTGCGGTCAGAACTCGAAGGGGTCCAGGTGGATCTGGCTGTCCGGCACGTCCAGCCCGTGCAGCGTGCCCACCGCCGCGTGCACCAGCCCCGGCGGTCCGCACAGGTAGACGTCGCGGCGGTTCACGTCCGGCACCAGGCCACGCAGCCCGTCCGGGGTGAACAGGCGGCGCGGGCCGGGATCGGTGCGGGAGCCCACGATGTAACGGACCCAGGCGTCCCGGTGCTCGGCCAGGTCTTCCAGCTCGGCGCGGAACACCAGCTCCTCCGGCCGGCCCGCGCGATAGATCACGATGGTGTCCGGCGGCATGTCCTCCAGCAGCGCCCGGATCGGCGCGATGCCCGAGCCGCCCGCGATCAGCAGGGCACGCCGCCGGGTGCGCCGCTGCGCGGTGAACGTGCCGAACGGCCCCTCCGCCCACACCGGCGTGCCGGGCTCCAGCTCGGCCAGCTTCGCGGTGTGCCGGCCGACCGCCGTGACGGTCAGCCGCAGCCACTGCGAGTTCGGCGCCGCGGACAACGAGAACGGATGCGACTGCCACCAGCCGCCCGCGGTCAGGAACCGCCACCGCATGAACTGCCCGGCCCGCGCGGGTAGCCGGTCCAGCCGCTTCCCGTCGATGTAGATCGAGAACGTGTTCGCGCCCTCGGCCACCACTTGGGCCACCTCGAACCGGTGCCGCACGTTCAGCCACACCGGCTCGACCAGCCGGCCCCAGATCAGCGCGGAGATCACCAGCGCGCCGAGGCCGGGCCAGAAGACCGACGCGTACCGGCCGCTGAGGTTCGCGCCGGTGGCGATCTGGTGGCCGTACGCCAGCAGCAGCGCCAGGTAGCCGCTCAGGTGGATCAGGTGCCACAGCTCGTACGGCAGGCGGTTGCGCGCCGCGCGGATGGAGATCAGGCTGATCAGCACCAGGATGCCGGTCGCGGCGGTGGCGCTGAGCATCTCGGGCAGCGTGGTGATGATCGTCCAGCCCTGGTCCACCACCGGCTGACCGGCGGTCAGCGCGTAGCCGTAGGTGATGAGCACCACATGCGCGAGCACCGCGACGACCAGCGAGGTGCCCAGCCCGCGATGCCAGCGCAGCAGGTCCCGGGCGCCCACCCACTCCTCCAGCCAGGACACCCGGCTCATCATCAGCAACTGCACGAACAGCAGGTAGCCGCCGATCAGCCCGGTGATCCGGCCCGCCGCGAGCAGCATCGACGCGGCGTCCCGCACCGCGCCGGCCTCGGTTTCGAACAGCCACAGCGACACGCTGGTGGCCAGGCCGGCCATGAACAGCAGCCCGACCAGCAGCCGATTTCCGGAGGTCGCCTCGGCGGGCGGGCGGTCGTCGATGGGCGGCGTCGCCGGCCCTTCGGCGGTCCAGCCGGTCGGGTCGGTGTGCGACTCCACCACGATGTCGCTGCGCCGGTACGCGTCCGGCGTGGGCGGGCCGTCCCACCACGGCTGCGCGGAGTCCGGGCGCGCGGACACCGGATGCGCGGACACCGGGCGCGCCGGGTGCTCCAACAGGTCGGCGCCGGCATGTCGCTGATCCTCAAAGGTCGGGAACTGTTGGCGCACCATCGTTCTCACCCGCTGTCGCAGCACTCGTGGCCGGCGCCTGCCACCCCCTGCGGCCGGCGGACGACCCGCATGGCCGGGCCGTCGCGCTGTGGTACGGACGGCCGGGCGGCTTCGCTCAACGCGGCGGCAAGAAAGTGGTGATGTCCCGCTCACGGGTGCGCCCGCCGGCACGCGCGCCGGGCACCGCCGGGTACCGTCCGCCGGGTGACCAGCACCGGCCCCGTACCCGAGACCAGCACGGCCCCGGCGCGCACGCCCGGCGCACCGGCTCGCGACGCCGGAACCGTCGTGGTGGTGGGCATCGGCGCTGCCGGATGGGCCGGGCTCGCCGATCCGAGCCGGGCCGAACTGCGCGCCGCCGAGGTCGTCCTGGGTTCCGCCCGGCAGCTCGCGATGCTGCCGGACGACGTGCCGGGCGAGCGGATCGGCTGGCCGACGCCGCTGCTGCGCGCCCTGCCGGACCTGCTCGCCGCACACCGCGAGCGCCGGGTGTGCGTGCTCGCCAGCGGTGACCCGATGTTCCACGGCATCGGCGCGACCCTGGCCCGGGTGCTCGGCGCGGACCGGCTCCGGGTGTTGCCGCATCCGTCGTCGGTGTCGCTGGCCGCCGCCCGGCTCGGCTGGCCGCTGGCTCAGGTGGACGTGCTCAGCCTGGTCACCGCGCCGCTGGCGGAACTGCGCCCGCTGCTGCACGACGGCCGCCGCATCCTGGTGCTCAGCGCCGGCGCGGACACCCCGGCGCGGGTGGCCGGGCTGCTGTCCGAGTGCGGGTTCCCGGACAGCCGCGTGACGGTGCTCAGCCAGCTCGACGGTCCGGCCGAGTCGGTCGTCACGGCCCGCGCCGGCCACTGGCCCGAGCAACCGGTCGACCCGCTGAACGTGGTGGCCGTGGAGTGTGCCGGCGGCCCCGCCCCGGCGATCGTGCCCGGCCTGCGCGACGACCGGTACGACAACGACGGTCAGCTCACCAAGCGTGAGGTCCGCGCGGTCGCCCTGTCCGCTCTCGGCCCGCGGCCCGGCGAGCTGTTGTGGGACGTCGGCGCCGGCGCCGGCAGCATCGCCATCGAGTGGATGCGCAGCCACCGCAGTTGCCGGGCGATCGCGGTGGAGTCCGAGCCGGACCGCGCCGCCCGCATCACCGCCAACGCCGCCCGGCTCGGCGTGCCCGCGCTGCGAGTGGTGCCCGGACGCGCCCCCGATGCGCTGGCCGGGCTGCCCACGCCCGCGGCCGTGTTCGTCGGTGGCGGGCTGACCCGCGACGGCGTCCTCGACACCTGCCTGGACGCGCTGCCCGCCGGGGGCCGGCTGGTGGCCACCGCGGTGACCGTCGAGTCGGAGGCGGTGCTCGCCGCGGCGTACGCGAGGCTCGGTGGCGACCTGACGCGGATCGCCGTCCACCGGGCGTCCCCGGTGGGCACCTTCACGGGATGGAGAGCGATGATGCCGGTGACCCTGTGGTCGGTGGTCAAGCCATGACGGTGCATTTCATCGGCGCCGGTCCGGGCGCCGCCGACCTGATCACGGTCCGCGGGCGGGACCTGCTCGCGGCCAGCCCGGTCTGCCTGTACGCGGGCAGCCTCGTGCCGGAGGAACTGCTGGCGTTCTGCCCACCCGGTGCGCGCCTGGTGGACACCGCCCGGCTGGACCTGGAGCGGATCGTCGGTGAGATGGTCGCCGCGCACCGGGCCGGTCGTGACGTCGCCCGGTTGCACTCCGGCGACCCGTCCGTGTTCAGCGCGGTGGCCGAGCAGATGCGGCGGCTCGACACAGCCGGCGTGCCGTACGACGTGACGCCCGGCGTGCCCGCGTTCGCCGCCGCCGCCGCGGCGCTCGGCCGGGAGTTCACCGTGCCCGGCGTGGCGCAGACCGTGGTGCTGACCCGCATCGCCCAGCGCGCCACGCCGATGCCGCCGGGCGAGGATCTGGCCACCCTGGGCGCCGCCCGCGCGACGATGGTGCTGCACCTGGCCGTGCAGCACATCGAGACCGTGGCGGCGGACCTGACCGGCCGGTACGGCGCGGACTGCCCGGTCGCGGTGGTGGCCCGGGCGAGCCGAGCGGACGAGCTGATCGTGCGCGGCACGCTCGCCGACATCGCCGCGCGGGTGCGCGACGCCGGCATCGTCCGGACCGCGGTGATCGTGGTAGGCGCGGCGCTGACCGCGGAGCAGTTCCCGGACAGTCACCTCTACTCCGCGGCCCGATGCCGGGATTGACGCCGGGAGGCGACCTGCGGGTGCTGGTGCTCGGCGGCACCACCGAGGGCCGGGAGCTCGCCGCCGCCTGCGCCGGCCACCCCGAGTTGCACACCGTCACGTCGCTGGCCGGGCGCACCGGCCGGCCGGTGCCCATCGCCGGGCGGGTGCGGATCGGCGGCTTCGGCGGGGTCGACGGCCTTGTCGACTTCCTGCGCGACGAGCGGATCGGCGCCCTGGTGGACGCCACGCACACCTTCGCCGCCACCATGACCGAGCACGCCGTGGCGGCGGCGCGGCGCACCGGCGTGCCGCTGCTGATGCTGCGGCGGCCGGGATGGCGGGAACGCCCCGGCGACCGCTGGACGCGGGTGCCGTCCCTGACCGCCGCCGCGACCGCCCTGCGGGGGCGGCACTCGCGGGTCTTCCTGACCACCGGGCGCCAGGGCATCGGGGTGTTCACCGGCCTGGACCGTTGCTGGTTCCTGGCGCGTTCGGTGGAACCGCCGCTTCCGCCGATGCCGGCCCGGATGACGGTGATCCTGGACCGCGGCCCGTTCACCGTGGCTGGGGAGCGGGACCTGATGACCGGTCACCGCATCGACGTGCTGGTGACCAAGGACAGCGGCGGCGCGGACGCCAAGCTGAGCGCGGCGCGCGACCTGGGCGTGCCGGTGATCATGGTGGACCGGCCGTCGCCGCCCCCGGGAGTCCCGGCGGCGGCGACGGTGGACCAGGCGATGGACTGGTTGCGGGCGGTGTGACTCCGCTCAGAGCGTGCCCCGGCGGGCGTCCTGCCACTGATCGACCGAGGCGGTCGCGCCCGCCAGAATCTTGTCGATGGTGGACAGTTCGTCGTCGGTGAAGGTCAGGTTGTCCAGCGCGGCCACATTCTGCTCCAACTGCGCCACGCTGCTCGCGCCCACCACCAGGGACGTGACGCGCTCGTCGCGCAACGCCCAGGCCAGGGCAAGCTGGGCCAGGCTCTGCCCGCGGGCGCGCGCCACCCCGAACAGATCGTTGAGCCGCGCCACCAGGTTCTCGTCGATCGATCCGGGGTCCAGTGACTTGCCCTGCGTGGCCCGCGAGCCCTCCGGGATGCCCTGCAGATATTTGCCGGTCAGCAGCCCCTGGGCGAGCGCGGTGAACCCGATGACCCCGGCGCCCACCTCAGCGGCGGCGTCCAGCAGGCCCTCGGTCTCGATCCACCGGTTCAGCATCGAGTAGGACGGCTGGTGGATGAGCAGCGGCGTGCCCAGATCCCGCAGCAGCGCGGCCATCCGGCGGGTGTGCTCCGCGTCGTACGAGGAGATGCCGACGTACAGCGCCTTGCCCGCGCGTACCGCCGCGTCCAGCGCCCCCGCGGTCTCCTCCAGCGGGGTGTCCGGGTCGAAGCGGTGCGAGTAGAAGATGTCCACGTAGTCCAGGTCCAGGCGGCTCAGTGACTGGTCAAGGCTGGCGAGCAGATATTTCCGGCTGCCGCCACCCTGCCCGTACGGTCCGGGCCACATGTCCCAGCCCGCCTTCGTGGAGACGACCATCTCGTCCCGGTACGGCCGCAGGTCCGCCCGCATCAGCCGACCGAAGTTGAGCTCGGCGGACCCGTACGGCGGCCCGTAGTTGTTGGCCAGGTCGAAGTGCGTGACGCCGAGGTCGAACGCCCGCCGGGTGATGGCCCGCTGCGTCTCGAAGGGCTTGTCGTCGCCGAAGTTGTGCCAGAAACCGAGGGACAGCACGGGCAGGTCGAGTCCCGAGCGTCCGGTCCGGCGGTACAGCATTCCACGGGTGTATCGGTCCGATGCGGCGACATAGCTCATGCCGTCACTATCGCCGCTGGTCAGCCGCGCGTCCACCGGAAGATCGGCAGGTCCGCCGAGGGCGGATCCGCCTCCATGATCTACCGGAGCAAATCTCGCGTATCTTGTCGTACCGCCGGATGCGCACGCCGAGCCGGAACCACACACGCAAGGGACGAGATGGCCGACACCCCCGACACCATGCCGGAGCATGACGAGCCGGTGCTCGTCCGCCCGTACATCACCACCGAGGCGGGCAGCGCGGGCACCGCCCGCACACGGACGCGGTGGCCGGAACCCGCGCCGGCCGGGGACACGCCCGTCGAGGCCGACACCCGGGTGATGCCCGCCCTGTTCGGCGCCGACGGGCCGGGAACGGCACGCCTGCGGCGCATCGTGCTGCTGGGCGGCGCGCTGGTCCTGATGGTGGCCGCGGCGGTGGTCATGCTGGCCACCGGCGGCCGGGAGGACGATGACGCACCGGCGGCGTCGCTGCCCGGCGGCGGCGTCCTGCCGGCGATCACCGGTCCGTCCGGCCACGTGCCCAGCGCCGGCGGCTCGGCCGGTCCGTCCCCCTCGGCGAGCGGCAGCACGCGCCCGTCGGCATCGGCGTCGGCGTCCTCGGCCGGCGCATCGGCCGCGGCGCCCACCGGCAGCGCGGCGTCGTCGTCACCCACCGCAACGCCCAGCTCCGCCGCCCCCTCGGCGACGCTGGCACCACCGCCCGCCGCGGACCGCACCGGCGCGATCACCTCCGCGGGTGGGCGGTGCCTGGCCCTGGGCGGCCTGCTCGGCATCGACGGCAGCCCGATCCAGGCCGCCGGGTGCGGCGGCGGCAGCGCGCAGTGGTTCACCTTGGCCAGCGACGGCACGCTGCGGGTGGCCCGGCGGTGCGCGCAGGTCACCGGCGACCAGACGGTGCGCTCGGTGGGCTGCGACGACCGGGCCGGCGCCCAGTGGCGGACCGGGCCGGGCGGCACCCTGGTCAACCCGGCCTCCGGCGGATGCCTCACCGACCCGGGCGCGGCGGGCGCCACGGTCCGCGTCGCGGCGTGCGACGGCGGGACCACCCAGCACTGGTCCGTGCCCTGAGTGCCGCGCGGCGGCAGTGCACACATGCGTGACCGCATGCGCATACCCGCCCGATCGGCGAGACTCGGAGTCAGCACCTCGACGACTTCGACGAAGGGCCGGTGTGGCGGGCAACAGCGCACAACCGCGGGTCAGCGTCACCTCGCGGGTGCTTGACCTGTTCGGCGCGTTCGACGACGACCATCGCAGCCTGACCCTGTCCGCGCTCGCGCGCCGGGCCGGCCTGCCGCTGGCCACCGCGCACCGGCTGGTCGCCGAGCTGGTCAAGCACGGGGCGCTGGTGCGGCAGAACTCCGGGGCATACGTGGTCGGCCGGCGCATGTGGAACCTCGGCCTGCTGGCGCCGGTGGAGACCGGCCTGCGCCAGGCGGCGGCCCCGTTCCTGCAGGACCTGTACGGCGCCACGCTGGCCACCGTGCACCTGGCGGTGCGCGACGACGCCGTGGCGCTCTACGTCGAGCGGGTCTCCGGCCACGCTTCCGTCCCGGTGGTCAGCCAGGTGGGCTCCCGGCTGCCGCTGCACACCACCGGCGTCGGCAAGGTGCTGCTGGCGCATGCGCCGGAGGACGTGCGGACCCGGGTGCTGGCGAACCTGTCGCGGGTCACGCCGTACACGGTGACCCAGCCGGGCCGGCTGCTCACCCAGTTGCGCCGGGTGCTGGCCGACGGCTACGCCACCACCAGCGAGGAGATGAGCATGGGCGCCAGCTCGATCGCGGTGCCGGTGCGGGAGGCCAGCGGGGAGGTGGTGGCGGCGGTCGGATTCGTGGTGGCCGACCTGCGCCGCGACCGGGCCCGGCTGCTCAGCGCGCTGCAGGTGGCGGCCCGCGGAATCGGGCGCAACCTGTAGCGCCGGCAGGCGAGGGATTCCGGTCAGCGGAAGCACCTTCTTGCCTGGCGGGTGTGTGGCCGATGGGCTGGTGCTCATGCGTACCGAGGTAGCGATCATCGGCGCCGGGCCGTCCGGCCTGCTGCTGGCCCATCTTCTCGCCCGTCGCGGCGTCGAGTCCGTGGTGCTGGAGACTCGCTCGCAGGCGTACGTGTCCGGGCGCATCCGTGCCGGAATCCTGGAACAGTCCACGGTGGATCTGCTCGACGAGGCCGGCCTGGGTACCCGGTTGCGCGCCGAGGGCTATCCGCACCGCGGCGTCTATCTGCAGTGGCCCGGCGAACGCCACCATCTCGACTTCGTCGACCTGACCGGGCGCAGCGTCTGGGTCTACGGCCAGACCGAGGTGCAGAAGGATCTCACCGAGGTGGCCGGGGACCGGGCCGTCTACGAGGTCTCCGACACCGCGCTGCATGACATCGAAGGCGACCAGCCGTACGTGACGTACACCGATGCCGGCGGAACCGGCCGCCGGCTCGACGCCGACGTGATCGTGGGCTGCGACGGCTCGTTCGGGCCGAGCCGGGATGCGGTGCCGGCGGCGGTCCGGCGTACGTGGGAGAAGTCCTATCCGTATTCCTGGCTGGGCATCCTGGCCGACGTCGCGCCGTCCACCGACGAGCTGATCTACGCCTGGCATCCGCGCGGCTTCGCGTTGCATTCCATGCGCTCGCCCACGGTCAGCCGGCTCTATCTGCAGGTGCCCAACGGCACCGACGTCGCGCAGTGGCCGGATGACCGGGTCTGGGCGGAGTTGGCCACCCGGCTGGGCGACGGCGCCGACGGGTGGACGCTCACGCCGGGACCGGTCACCGAGAAGAGCGTGCTGCCGATGCGCAGCTTCGTGCAGGCGCCGATGCGACACGGCCGGTTGTTCCTGGCCGGCGATGCCGCGCACATCGTGCCGCCGACCGGCGCCAAGGGGCTGAACCTCGCGGTGGCCGACGTCGGCCTGCTGGCCCCGGCGCTTGTCGCGCTGCTGCGCGACAAGGATCCGGCGCTCGCCGACCGGTACGGCGAGGACGCGCTGCGCCGGGTCTGGCGGTGCACCCACTTCTCCTGGTGGATGACCACGATGCTGCACACCAGCGAGGACCCGTTCGAGGCGCAGCTACAACTCGCGCAGTTGCGCTCGGTGGTGTCCAGCCGGGCCGGCGCCACCGCCCTGGCGGAGAACTACGCGGGCCTGCCGATCGGGCGGTGACGTCTCAGCCCGGCTATCCGGCTCAGAACGGGTAGGGCGGCACGTCGCCGCGCAGGGTCACCCACTGCGTCTCGGTGAACGCCTCGATGTTGGCGGTGGGTCCACCGTGCCGGGCGCCGGTCCCGGAGGACCCCACGCCGCCGAACGGCGCTACCGCCTCGTCGTTCACCGTCTGGTCGTTGATGTGCACCAGCCCGGCCGGGATCTGCTCGGCCAGCCGCAAACCGGCCTGCACATCGCGGGTCAGGATGCCCAGCGACAGGCCGTACTCGGTGTCGGCGGCCATCCGCGCCACCTCGTCCAGCGAGGAGAACGGCGTCACCGGGGCCACCGGCCCGAAGATCTCGTCGGTGTATGCGGGCGCATCGACCGGGACGTCACCGAGCACCGTCGGGCGGTAGAACAGGCCCTCGTACGTGCCGCCGGTGTGCACCTTGGCCCCGCCGGACACGCTCCGCGCGACCACGTCGTGCACCCGGTCCCGCTGCCCCTCGTCGATCAGCGGCCCGAGCGCGACGTCCTCCCGGTACGGGTCGCCGACCTTGAGGCCGGCGGCCTTCTCGGCGAGCAGGGCGGTGTATTCGTCGGCGACGTCACGGTGCACCAGATGCCGGGAGGTGGCCATGCAGATCTGGCCGGAGTGCACCAGCGTGCCGAAGGCGCCCGCGGACACCGCCGCCGGAACGTCCACGTCGTTCATCACGATCAGCGCCGAGTTGCCGCCGAGCTCCAGGTGTGCCCGCTTGAGGTGCTGGCCGGCCAGGGCGCCCACGGCACGGCCGGCGCGGGTGGAGCCGGTGAACGCGATGACCCGCACCGGCGGCGCGGTCACCAGGCTCTCCCCCACCTCCGGCCCGCCGGGCAGCACCTGCAGCACGCCGGGCGGCAGCCCGGCCTCCTCGAACAGGCGCGCGAACATGACGCCACCGCTCACCGAGGTGCGCGGGTCGGGCTTGAGCAGCACCGCGTTGCCGAGCGCCAGGGCGGGTGCGATCGCCCGGATGGCCAGGATGGTGGGTACGTTGAACGGCGCGATCACCGCGACCACGCCGGCCGGTACGCGGCGCGAGAACGACAGGCGCGGCATCTCGGTGCGCAGCAGTTCCCCGTACGGATGACTGGGCAGTGCCGATGCCTCCAGGCACTCCTGGGCGCTGGTGTGCACCTGGAAGTCCGCGAACGGCGTGACCGTGCCGCACTCGCGGGACAGCCACTCCTTGATCTCGGCGGCGTGCTCGGTGAGCAGGTCCGCGGCGCGGCGCAGCACGGCAGCCCGCTCGGCGAACGGCGCCGCCGCCCATTCCCGCCCGGCCGGCACCGCCCGTTCCGCGGCGGCGGTCACGTCGGACGGGTCGGCCCGGCCCACCTCCCCGAGCGCGTTCCCGGTGGCCGGCTCGGTCACCGCGTACGTGCCGCCGTGTCCGTCGGTCCACGCGCCGGTCCAGATCTTGCCGTGCCAGACGCCGTCGTCCAGCAGTGCCATCGCGGATCACCCCTGTCGCCATATCGCTGCGCGGTCCCATCATCAACCGCACGGCTCGGACGCTAGGCAGGTCACCGCCCCAACGCGAGATCCACGTTCCGCTGGGCGGAAGCGGGAGGATCGGCACCGCACTGACCTTTTCCACCCGGCATCGAGCCCGTCGCTTGCTCGCCGTCGACCAGCGGCGGCATCTGCCGGCCTCGCCACGGTGAAGAGGTTCATTGATTTGGCTCGAACTATCTGTGACCCTGAGGGCAGCACGCAGCCGGGAGCCACGCGGCATGCGGAGACACAGGGCAGCCTCCGCCGTACCCCCATAGGTCTGGCCCCCGCGCGCCGCGCCCCCCGATCGGCCGGGCGTCACCGCGGCGGCCTCCGTCCCCTGGAGTGCTGAATCCTCATGTTGACATCCCTTCGTCGACGGCTGCTCGCCGCCGGCATCGCCGGGGCCATGGGCGCCGCGGTGGCCGTCGCGGTCGTGCCGTCCGGCCCGGCGTTCGCGCACGGCAACATCACCAGCCCGGCCTCCCGCAACTACGGCTGCTACGAACGCTGGGGCGACCGGTTCCAAGACCCGGCGATGGCCACCGAGGACCCGATGTGCTGGCAGGCCTGGCAAGCCGACCCCAACGCCATGTGGAACTGGAACAGCCTGTTCCGCGAGGGCGTCGGCGGCGACCACCAGGGCGCCATCCCGGACGGCCAGTTGTGCAGCGCCGGCCTCACCCAGAACGGGCGCTACGCAGCCATGGACGCGGTCGGCAACTGGACCGCCGCCTCGGTCGGCAACAGCTTCAACGTACGGTTGTTCGACGGCGCCCGGCACGGCGCCGACTACATCTGGGTGTACGTCTCCCGGCCCGGATACAACCCGGTCACCACCCCGCTGAAGTGGTCCGATCTGGAACGGGTCAGCCAGATCGGCAACACGCCCGCCGCGCAGTGGGATCAGCTCGACAACGGCGTGCAGATCGACGTTCCGGTGCAGCTCAGCGGGCGCACCGGCCGCGCCGTGGTCTACACCATCTGGCAGGCGAGCCACCTGGACCAGTCGTATTACTTCTGCAGCGACGTCAACTTCGGCGGAGGCGGCACCACCACCCCGCCGACCACCCCGCCGACGACGCCTCCGACGACACCGCCCACCACTCCGCCCACCACACCGCCCACCACTCCGCCCACCACGGTCCCGACGACGCCGCCGGCGTCCGGCGGATGCTCGGCGACGTACGCGGTGACCGGCCAGTGGCAGGGCGGCTTCCAAGGCGACGTGACGGTGACGGCGGGTTCGTCGCCGATCCGCGGGTGGACGGTGACCCTGACGTACCCGAGTGCGGCGAGCGTGACGCAGGCGTGGAGCGCGACGGTGAACGTCAGCGGCAACACGGTGACCGCCACGAACGTCAGCTACAACGGCAGCCTGGCGGCGTCGGCGAGCACCTCGTTCGGGTTCCTGGGCTCCGGCACGAGTTCGACCCCGACGGTGAGTTGCAGCGCGGTGGCGTAGCCGGAGCCGGGCCTAGCCGGGCTTCACGGGCCTAGCCGGGCCTAGCCGGGCCTGGCCGGGCTTGACGGGCCTGGCCGGGCTTGACGGGCCTAGCCGGGCTTGACGGGCCTAGCCGGGCCTAGCGGTGCCGCCGGCCTCGCCGGGCGGGCCGCACCCGGCACGGAGCCTCAACGGTGCCGGTCCTCACCGGTGCGACGGTGAGCCGGTCGTTGTCGAAATCGTGGAGACACTTCTACGAAATCATTTCGATCGATATAGTCAGCGTACCGCTCTTGGGAGCGCTCCCATAGTGGATGTCGCTCCGGCTCCCGGCGGTCCGCCCGCCGAGCGCACACCGCCCGAAAGGAGGTCGCACCAGCACCACCGCGTGGCACGGCTCCGACGAAACACCATGTGCTCCGCGCGCGGGGACGAGGTCGCCCACCCCGTCCCCGCGCGATCCCAAAACAGCCCTTAATACGGCACGTCACCACTCGGCACGTCACCACTCGGCACGGCACCACTCGGCACGGCACCGGGCCGGGGCTCAGGCGCCGGGGATGGGGTCCGAGGAGCGACCAGCCGTACGCCAGGCACCCCCACGCCCGATCAGCCGTAACCCAGGCACGTCAACCTCCAGCCGTAACAGCCACACGCAACGGCCCAGCCCCCCCGTGACAGCCACACGCAACGGCCCAGCCCGTGACAGCCACACGCAACAGCCCAGCCCCCGTGACAGCCACACGCAAACGCCAGCGATCCCCAGGCAGCCCCACGCAAACGCCGGCGGCCCCGGGCAGCCCCGCACCATGCCCGATCCCGAAGGGTGGCGCCCCCGCACCGATGGATCTTGAGCTTCACTGGCCCGAATAGCACCGACACAACCGACTTATCCGACCGCCATCTTCAAGATCTGTGAGTGTTGGTGTCAAGTGGTGGCTTGGAGGGTGCGCCAGATTTGGCGGGCTATGTAGCGTTTGAGGC
>NZ_BMMX01000061.1 GCF_014646155.1 Mangrovihabitans endophyticus | reverse complement strand
CTTCAGCCCGGTGACCTCACCCAGCCGATTGCGCAGCTCCACCGCGGTCAGCGAGTCGAACCCCAGGTCGGAGAAGGCGCGCTGCGGGTCGATGCCGGCCGCGTCCGGGCGGCCCTGGGCGTCGGTGTGGCCGAGCACCGCAGCGACCTCGGCGCGGACGGTGTCCAGCAGGTCGCCGGTCACGGCGGCGGCCGGCGCGGCGGCTGCGGCAAGGGCGCGGCGCGGCCGTGCGCGGACCAGGCCGCGCAGCAGCGGTGGCACGTCGCCGGTGGCGCGCAGCGCGCTCAGGTCGAAGCGAACCGGGGCGAGCACCGGCGCGTCCGCGGTGAGCGCGGCGTCGAGCAGGGCAGTGCCCTGGGCTGGGGTCAGTTCGGGCATGCCGTGGCGGGCGATGCGGGCCGCGTCGGTGTCCGACAGGGTGCCGGTCATGCCGCCGTCGCGGGTCCACGGTCCCCAGGCCAGCGAGGTGGCGGGCAGGCCACGCTCGCGGCGGTGCTCGGCCAGCGCGTCCAGGAAGGTGTTGCCCGCCGCGTAGTTGCCCTGCCCGGGGCCGCCGAACAGGCCGGACACCGAGGAGAACAGCACGAAGGCGTCCAGGTCACGGTCGGCGGTCGCCTCGTGCAGATGCCACCCGGCATCCACCTTCGGCGCCAGCACAGCCGCGAGGCGCTCCGGGGTGAGCGAACCGATCACCCCGTCGTCCAGCACCCCCGCCGAGTGCACCACCGCCCGCAGATCCGGCAGAGAGGCCACCAGTTCCCGCACCGCATCCCGGTCCGCGACGTCACACGCCACCACCCGGGCACCGGTCTCCCCGGCCAGCTCGGCCGCCCCCGCAGCCCCGGAGCCTCGACGGCTGGCCAGCACCAGGTCGGTCACGCCCCGCCCCGCCAGGTGCCGGGCCACCACCGCACCCAGCCCGCTCGTGCCACCGGTCACCAGCACCGTGCCCTGCGACGGCCACGCGAACGACTCTGCGGTCCCGGCCGCACGCACCAACCGCGGCGCATAGGCCGCGCCGTCGCGCAGCACCAACTCCGGCTCCACCGTCGCGGCTGCCAGCGCCGCCACCGGCACCTCACCGTCGCACTCGATCAGCGCGAACCGGCCCGGATTCTCCGACCGCGCCGAGCGCACCAGACCCCGCACCGCCGCACCCGCCAGATCACCGGGGCGGGTGACGATCGCGAGGGTACGCTCGTCGGCCCCGGTGAGGCGTTCCTGCACCAGGCGCAGCGCCCAGGCCGCGGCGTCGTGCGCCGACTGGGGCAGGTCGCCGTCGCCGGCGGGCGTGTACACCACGTCCACATCGGACGCTTTGCCGGGAGTGGTCGGGGTGACCGGGGTCAGGCGTGGCTCGTACAGGTCCTCGCGGGTCGTGGTGGTGGTCGCCGCGCGGCGCAGGGTGAGCGAGCCGACATCGGCGACCGGCGCGCCGGCCGGGTCGGCCACCGTCACGCGCACCGCGTCGTCGCCGGTCCGCGCGACGTGCACCCGCACCGCCGCGGCGCCGGTGGCGTGCACGGACACGCCCTGCCAGGCGAACGGGACGACGCCGCGGTCCAGGCCGTTGAAGGCCGAGACGTGCAGGCAGGCGTCGAGCAGGGCGGGGTGCAGGCCGTACCGGCGGGCGTCGGTGTCGTCCGGCAGGGCCACCTCGGCGTACACGTCGTCGCCCTGGCGCCAGGCGGCGCGCAGGCCGCGGAACGCCGGGCCGTAGGCGAATCCGCCCTCGGCCATCCGGTCGTACATGCCGTCCAGGGCGACCGGTTCGGCTCCGGCCGGCGGCCAGGCGGCGGGCATGGGCGCTGCTGCGGCGGCGTCCGGCGCGAGGAATCCGGTGGCGTGCTCGGTCCACGCCCCGGCGCTGCCCTCGGGCCGGGAGCGCACCGCGACCGGACGGCGGCCGTCGGCGGCGGGCGGGCCGACGTGGATCTGCATCTGGACGCCGCCGCGCTCGGGCAGCACGAGCGGGGCGGCGAGCATCAGTTCGTCGACCAGGTCGCAGCCGGCCTCCTCGCCGGCCCGCAGGACCAGTTCCACGAAGGCGGTGCCGGGCAGCAGCACCGAGCCGAGGATCACGTGGTCGGCCAGCCAGGGCTGGTCCGCCACGCTGAGCCGACCGGTGAGCAGCAGGCCGCCGCCGTCGAGTTCGGCGCAGGCGCCGAGCAGCGGGTGGTCGGCGAGGTCCAGCCCGGCGGCGCCCACATCGGCGCGGCCGGCGCTCGGGCGGGGCCAGTAGCGGCGGCGCTGGAAGGCGTACGTGGGCAGGTCGACGGTGTGGCCGCCGGGCAGCGGCCAGTCCACGCGTGCGCCGCGGGTGTGCAGCGCGGCCACCGCGGCACGGAACGTGGCGACCTCGTCGCGCCCGCGGCGCAGGGTGGCTGCGGTGTCGCCGGCCATCGCGGACAGCACCGCGTCCGGGCCGATCTCGATGCGGCGGGCCGCGTCCGCGGCGGCCAGCCCGTCGGCGAACCGCACGGTGGCCCGCACGTGCCGCACCCAGTAGCCGGGGTCGGTGAACAGGTCGGTCTCCACCCGGCCGGTCACGTTGGAGACCAGCGGCACCACCGGGGTGCGCAGGGTGAGCCCGGCGACCACCGCGGCGAACTCGTCGAGCATCGGGTCCATCAGCGCGGAGTGGAACGCGTGGCTGACGTTCAGCCGTTTGGTGCGCGCGAAGCCGGACGCGGCGTCGAGCACCGCCGCTTCGGGGCCGGACAGCACCACCGCGTCCGGGCCATTGACCGCGGCGAGGGACACCCCGTCGGGCAGGTCGAGGTCGGCCTCGGCGGCCTGCACCGCCACCATCGCCCCGCCGGCCGGCAGTTGCTGCATCAACCGCCCGCGGGCGGTGATGAGCGTGCAGGCGTCCGGCAGGGACAGCACGCCGGCGAGGTGAGCGGCCGCGATCTCGCCCACCGAGTGTCCGATGAGGACGTCCGGGCGCACGCCGAACGACTCCAGCAGCCGCGCCAGTGCCACCTCGACGGCGAAGATGGCGGGCTGGGCGTTGCCCGTGGCGTCCAGGTCGTCCCAGTCGATGCTCAGGTGCGCGCACACCTGGTCGAGGGCCTCCCGGTAGGCCGGGAAGTGGGCGTACAGGTCGCGGCCCATGCCGGGGTGCTGGGATCCCTGGCCGGTGCACAGGAACGCGGTGCGGCCGGGCCGGGCGGTCCCGGTGACCACGGCGGGCGCGGGCCGGCCGTCGGCCAGGGCGCGCAGCGCGGCGGCGTCCTCGGCGTCGGTCGCGGCGAAGGTGACCGCGCGTTCCGGCAGCATGCTGCGGGTGGTCAGCAGGGACCGGGCCACGTCGCTCGCCCGGTCCGTGCCGACCGACAGGTGCGCGGCCAGCCGGGCGGCCTGCTCGCGCAGCCCGGCGGGGGTGCGGGCGGACAGCGCGAAGGGCAGCGGCCCGGCATCGTCGGCCGGCGCTTGCGGGTCCGCGTCGCCGTCCGGTTCCGCGGCGGCGGGCGCCTGTTCCAGGATCACGTGGGCGTTGGTGCCGCTGATGCCGAACGCGGACACCCCGGCGCGGCGCGGGCGGGGAAGCGACGGCCACGGCTCCGGCTCGGTGAGCAGGCTGACGCCCGCATCAGCCCAGTCCACGTGGGACGTGGGCTGATCCACGTGCAGGGTCTGCGGCAGCACGCCGTGCCGCATCGCCATCACCATCTTGATGATGCCGGCCACGCCCGCCGCGGCCTGCGGGTGGCCGATGTTGGACTTGATGCCGCCCAGCCGCAGCGGACGCCCGGCGGGACGGTCCTGCCCGTACGTGGCCAGCAGCGCCTGCGCCTCGATCGGGTCGCCCAGCGTGGTGCCGGTGCCGTGCGCCTCCACCACGTCCACGTCGGACGGCGCCACGTGCGCGTCGGCCAGCGCGGCGGTGATGACCCGCTGCTGCGAGGGGCCGTTCGGGGCGGTCAGCCCGCTGGACGCGCCGTCGGAGTTGACCGCGGTGCCGCGCACCACGGCCAGCACCTGGTGGCCGTGCCGTTGCGCGTCGGACAGCCGCTCGACCAGCAGCAGGCCCACGCCTTCGGCCCAGCCGGTGCCGTCCGCGCCCTCGGCGAACGGTTTGCAGCGCCCGTCCGGGGACAGGCCGCGCTGGCGGGAGAATTCGACGTACAGGTCGGTGGTGGGCATCACCGCGACGCCGCCGGCCAGCGCCATGTCGCATTCGCCGGAGCGCAGCGCGCGGACCGCCATGTGCAGCGCCACCAGCGACGACGAGCAGGCGGTGTCCACCGTGACGGCCGGGCCTTCCAGCCCGAACGCGTACGCGATGCGCCCGGACAGCACGCTCACCGCGCCGCCGGTGAGCAGGTGCCCGCCGGTCTCCTCGGCCTGCCGGGCGAGCTCGCCGTAGTGGGTGTCGGTGCCGCCGACGAACACGCCGGTGGTGCTGCCGCGCAGGCTCGCCGGGTCGATGCGGGCGCGTTCCACCGCTTCCCAGGCGCTCTCCAGCAGCAGCCGCTGCTGCGGGTCCATGGCCAGCGCCTCGCGTGGCGAGATGCCGAACAGGTCGGCGTCGAAGTCGCCGGCGCCGGTGAGGAAGCCGCCCCGCTTCACATAGCTCTTGCCGGGTTTGCCGGGCTCCGGGTCGTACAGCGCCTCGACGTCCCAGCCGCGGTCGCCGGGCAGGTCGCCGATCGCGTCCACGCCGTCGGCGACCAGCCGCCACAACTCGTCGGGGTTGCTGACGCCGCCGGGGAAACGGCAGGCCATGCCGACGATCGCGATCGGTTCGGCGTCGCGGGCCTCGACGGACTCCAGCCGCTGCCGGGTGCGCCGCAGGTCGGCGGTCACCAGCTTCAGATAGTCGCGGAGTTTGTCCTCGGAGCTGGGCATGGGGAACCTTCCGTTGTGGCTGTTCGGTCGCGCCGGCTGAGTGCGCCTCAGGCGCGGCCGAGTTCCCGGTCGATCAGGTCGAACATCTCGTCGTCGGAGGAAACGTCGATGTCGTCGCCGGAGCCGGCGGACGGGTCGTCGAGCTTCCACTGCAGGGCCTTGAGCCGGGCGACCAACTGGGCGCGGGCGGCCGCGTCCAGGTCCGCCAGGCCGACCGCCGATTCCAGCCCGGCCAGCTCGGCGAACACCGGCGGGACCGCCGCGTCGCCGGGTCGCAACCGGTCCCGCAGCACCCGGGCCAGGCCGATCGGGGTGGGGTGGTCGAAGATCAGCGTGGTGGGCAGCCGCAGCCCGGTGTCGGCGTTGAGCCGGTTGCGCAGCTCCACCGCGGTGACCGAGGACATGCCCAGGTCGAGGAAGCCGCGGTCGGGTTCCACCGCGTCCGCGCTGGCGTGGCCGAGCACCGTGGCGACGTGCCCGGCGACCAGCCGCAGCAGGGTCTTCTCCTGTTCCGCGGGCGGTTGCCCGGCGAGCCGGGCGGCCAGGTCGTCCGCCCCGCCGGCGACACCGCCGCCGGAGGTTGCCGCGGCCCGACGCGCGCCACCGCGGACCAGGCGGCGCAGCAGCGCCGGGGGCTCGCCGGTGACGTGCAGCCGGACCGGCACCAGCCGGGCGGTGTCCGTGGCGAGCGCGGCGTCGAACATGGCCAGGCCCTGTTCCCCGGTGATGGGCAGCAGGCCGGAGCGGGTCATCCGGGACATGTCGGCCGCGTCCAGGTCCGCGGTGAGGCCGCTGCGCTGCTCCCAGAAGCCCCAGGCCAGCGACAGGCCGGGCAGGTCCGCGTCGCGGCGACGCTGCGCGAGGTCGTCCAGCACCGCGTTGGCGGCGGCGTAGTTGGCCTGGGCCATGCCACCGGCCACCCCGGCGAACGAGGAGAACATCACGAACTGGGCGAGCTGACGGTCGCGGGTCAGCTCGTGCAGGTGCCAGGCGGCGTCCGCCTTGGGGCGCAGCACCGCGTCCACCCGGTCCGGGGTGAGGCTCTCGATCAGGCCGTCGTCCAGCACCCCGGCGGCGTGCACCACGCCGGTCAGGTCGGCGATGCCACCGAGGATCTCGGCGAGCCGGTCACGGTCGGCGGCGTCGCAGGCCGCGACGGTGACCTCGGCCGCACCGCCGGAGCACGCGGTGAGCCGGTCGCGCAGGGCGTCCGCCCCGGGTGCGTCCGGGCCGCGCCGGGAGGTGAGCACCAGGCGGGTGACCCCGTGCGTGGTGATCAGGTGCTCGGCGAGCAGCGCGCCGAGCGTGCCGGTGCCGCCGGTGATCAGCACCGTGCCGCCGCCCCAGTCCGCGCTGCCGCCCCCATCCGTGCCGCCGTCCGCGCCGTCGGTCCGTTGCGGTGCCGGGGCGCGGTCCAGCCGCGGCGCGGACGCGGCGCCGTCACGCAGCCGCAGTTCCGGCTCGTCCGTCGCGGCGGCCGCGAGCAGCAGCGCGTCCGGGGTGTCCGGGGCGGCGTCGACGAGCCGGAACCGGCCGGGATGCTCGGACTGCGCGGAGCGGATCAGCCCGTGTACGCCGGGTTCCGCGCTGACCACGGTCAGGGTGCCGGCGTCCGGCCCGGCGAGCCACTCCTGGACCGCGGCCAGCGCCTCCCGGGTGGCCGCGTGTGCGGCGGTGACCGGGTCGCCGCCGGCCGTGATCCGGCGCAGCGACGCGTCCGCGGGGTCGGCGGGCAGCGGCACCGGTTCCCAGTCCACGTGGTACAGCGGCGCGGCGCCGGTGGCCGCCGGCAAGGCCAGCCGGCCGGCCGGGGTGAGCGTGACCGACGCGGCGGTGACCACCGGGTCCCCGGCGGCGTCCACCGCGGTCACCGCGACCGTGCCGTCGCCGCGGTCGGTGGTGTGCACGGTGAGTTCGGTGGCGCCGGTGGCGTGCACGGTGACGCCGCGCCAGGCGGTCGGCAGCCCGTCGCCGGACAGTGCCGCCTGCAGCAGGTCCGGGTGCAGGCGGAATCCGGTGGCGTCGGGCACCGACACGGCGATGCCCGCTCCGGTCGCCGGTTCGACGGCCGCCGTGGTGTCGCCGGTCGCCGCCGGGTCGGCCGTGACGAGGCGGCCGGTGGCGTGCCGGGTCCACGCCGCGTCGGCGTCGCTGCGGGCGTGCACCGCGAGCGCGCCATCCGCGGCCACGGTCACCTGGATCTCGGTGTCGCCGTCGACGGCCAGCGGGGCGTCCTCGGTCAGCTCCGCGACCACCGGCAGCCCGGCCTCGTCGCCGGCCCGCACCGCCCATTCCAGGTAGGCGGCGCCGGGCACCACCACCCGGTCGGCGATGCGGTGCGCGGCCAGCCACGACGGCGCGAGCGGCCCGATCCGGCCGGTCAGCACCACCCCGGCGTCGCCGGCCAGATGCACCGCCGCGTCCAGGCCCGCCGGGTCGCGCCGCGCGGCGGCCTCCAGCCAGTACCGTTCCCGCTGGAACGCGTACGTGGGCAGGTCGGTCACCGGCCCGCGGCCGACCGCCGGGGCGAAGTCCACCGCGACGCCGCGCACCTGCGCCTGAGCGAGGGAGGTGAGCAGCCGTTCCCGGCCACCGTCGTGGCGGCGCAGCGTGCCCAGCACCACCGCGTCGGCGCCCGCCGCGGCGGCCACGTCCTCCAGGCTGCCGGACAGCACCGGGTGCGGGCTGCATTCCACGAACACGTCGTGCCCGGACTCCAGCAGGGCGCCCACCGATTCCTCCAGGCGCACGGTGCGGCGCAGATTCTCGTACCAGTACCCGGCGTCCAGTCCGTCGTCGTCCACCCACTCACCGGTCACGGTGGAGCGCATCGGCACCGCGCCGCGGCCCGGCTCCACCGCCTTCAGCTCGGCCAGCAACTGGTCGCGGATCTGTTCCACGTGCGCGGAGTGCGACGCGTAGTCCACGCTGATCCGTTTGGCGCGCAGGCCGTCCGCGGCGCAGGCGGCGACCAGTTCGTCGACCGCGTCCGGGTCGCCGGACACCACCACCGTGCCGGGACCGTTGACGGCGGCCACCGACAGCCGCCCGCCGACGCCGGCCAAGCGCTCTTCCACGTCGGCGCGGCTGGTGGCGATCGAGGCCATCGCGCCGCGCCCGGACAGGGTCGCCGCGATGGCCCGGCTGCGCAGCGCCACCACCGCGGCCCCGTCGGACAGCGACAGCGCCCCGGACACGCAGGCCGCGGCGATCTCGCCCTGGGAGTGGCCGAGCACCGCCGCCGGGCGCACGCCGTGGGCCTGCCACACCGCGGCCAGCGACACCATCACCGCCCACAGGGCGGGCTGCACCACGTCCACCCGGTCCAGCAGCGCCGGGTCGTCCAGGGCCTCGGTCAGTGACCAGTCGGTGTGCGGGGCGAGCGCGTCGGCGCACTCCCGCATCCGTGCGGCGAACACCGGATCGGTCATCAGGTCGCGGCCCATGCCCGCCCACTGCGCGCCCTGGCCGGGAAAGACGAACACCACGCGACGTTCCCGCCCGGACGCGGATCCGTTGACCACGCCCGGATCCGGCGTGCCGTCGAGGAAGGCGCGCAGCGCCCGCGCCGGGTCCGCGCCGACCGCTACCAGGCGCTTCTCGTGCCGGGTGCGGGTGTGCACCAGCGCCCGCGCGACGGCCGCCGGGTCCTCGTCGCCGGCGCCCTCCAGCAGCGCGCGGGCCTGCCCGCGCAGGGCCGCGTCGGAGCGGGCGGACAGCAGCCACGGCAGCGGTTCGCCGGGCAGCGCCGGGCCGGGGTCGGCCGGCACGGCGTCGGCGGTGTCTTGCGGCGCCGCTTCCTCGACGATCACGTGCGCGTTGGTGCCGCTGATGCCGAACGACGACACCGCGGCCCGCCGCGGCCGTTGCCCGGCCGGCCAGGCCGCCGGCTCGGTGAGCAGGTCCACCGCGCCGTCCGCCCAGTCCACGTGCGGGGTCGGAGCGTCCACGTGCAGGCTGCGCGGCAGGGTGCCGTGGCGCAGGGCGAGCACCATCTTCATCACCCCGGCCACCCCGGCCGCGCCTTGGGTGTGACCGATGTTGGACTTCACCGAGCCGAGCCGCAGCGGCCGGTCCGCGTCCCGGTCCCGCCCGTAGGTGGCCAGCAGCGCCTGCGCCTCGATCGGGTCGCCGAGCCGGGTGCCGGTGCCGTGCGCCTCCACCGCGTCCACATCCGAGGTGGACAGTCCGGCGTCGGCCAGCGCGGCGCGGATGACGCGCTGCTGCGACGGGCCGTTCGGGGCGGACAGGCCGTTGGACGCGCCGTCGGAGTTCACCGCGGAGCCGCGCACCACGGCGAGGATCCGGTGGCCGTGACGCCGGGCGTCGGACAGCCGTTCCAGCAGCAGCAGGCCGGCGCCCTCGGAGAAGCCGGCGCCGTCGGCGGACGCGGCGAACGGCTTGCACCGCCCGTCCATGGCCAGGCCGCGCTGGCGGGCGAAGTCCACGACGATGCGCGGCGAGGTCATCACGGTGACGCCACCGGCCAGCGCCATCTCGCATTCGCCGGAGCGCAGCGCGCCGATCGCCATGTGCAACGCCACCAGCGACGACGAGCAGGCGGTGTCCACGGTGACGGCGGGGCCTTCCAGGCCGAACGTGTACGCCACCCGGCCGGAGACCACGCTCATCGCGTTGCCGTTGTTGATGTACGGGGCGAGGTCGGCCGGCACGTCGCCGACGCGGGACAGGTAGTCGCTGGAGGACACCCCGGCGAACACACCGACCGGACGGCCGCGCACCGCCTTGGGGTCGACGCCGGCCCGCTCGAAGGTCTCCCACGCGGTCTCCAGCAGGATCCGCTGCTGCGGGTCCATCGCCAGCGCCTCGTGCGGGGAGATGCCGAAGAACCCGGCGTCGAAGTCGGCGACCCCGTCCAGGTAGCCGCCCTCGCGGGTGCGCGACGAGCCGGGGTCGTCGGGCACGTCGTCGTACAGGCCGTCGAGGTTCCAGCCGCGGTCGCCGGGCATCGCGGCGATGCCGTCGCGTCCGGCGTCCAGCAGGTCCCAGAAGTCCTCCGGGGAGCGCACCCCGCCGGGCAGCCGGCAGGCCATCGCCACGATCGCCACCGGTTCGTCGTCGCGGGCCGCCGTGGGCGCGGCGCTGACCGACGCCGCGGCGCCGCCGGTGAGCTCTGCGAGCAGGTGCCCGGTGAGCACCACCGGGCTGGGGTGGTCGAAGACGAGCGTGGCGGGCAGCTTCAGCCCGGTGGCGGCGGACAGCCGGTTGCGCAGCTCCACCGCGGTGAGCGAGTCGAAGCCCAGGTCGCGGAACGCCTGCCCGGCGTCCACGGCGTCCCCGCCGGTGTGCCCCAGCACCGCGGCGGCGGTGCTGGTGATCAGGTCCAGCAGCGTGGCGTGGCGGTCGGAAGGGGTCAGCCCGGCCAGACGCTGCCGCAGGTCGCCGCCGCCGGCCGCGCCGGCCCGGCGCCGGGTGGCCGCGCCGAACAGGCCGCGCAGCAGCGGCGGGATCTCGTCGCGGGAGCGGGCGCGCAGCCCGGCGGTGTCCAGCCGGACCGGGACCAGCAGGGCGCGCCGGGCCTCCAGTGCGGCGTCGAACAGCGCCAGGCCGTCCTCGGTGGACAGGGCCAGGCCACCCTGCCCCTGCCGGGAGCGGTCCCGGTCGGCGTCGTCCAGGTGCCGGGTCATGCCGCTGGCCTGCGCCCACAGGCCCCATGCCAGCGAGGTGGCGGGCAGCCCGGCGGCGCACCGCGCGGTGGCCAGCGCGTCCAGGTACGCGTTCGCGGCGGCGTAGTTGCCCTGGCCGGGTGAGCCGAACACGCCGGCTGCGGAGGAGAAGAACACCATCGCGGCGAGGTCGTGGTCGCGGGTCAGCTCGTCCAGGTGCCGCGCGGCGTCCGCCTTCGGCCCCATCACGGCGTGCAGCCGCTGCGGGGTGAGCGTGCCGATCACACCGTCGTCCAGCACACCTGCCGCGTGCACCACGGCGGTCAACGGGTGCTCGGCGGGCACCGCCGCCAGCAGCGCGGCCACGTCCGCGCGCCGCGACACGTCGGCGGCGGCCACGGTGACCTGTGCCCCGGCCTCGGTCAGCTCGGCGACCAGGTCCCGGGCACCCGGGGTGTCCGGGCCGCGCCGCCCGGCCAGCAGCAGGTGCCGGACGCCGCGCCGGACCAGGTGCCGGGCGAGCAGCCCGCCGAGTTCGCCGGCCCCGCCGGTGATCAGCACGGTGCCGTCCGGGTCCCAGTCGCGCGGCGTGGTCAGCACCACCTTGCCGGTGTGCCGCGCCTGGGACATCAGCCGGAACGCGTCCCGGGCATGGGTGACGTCGAAGGCGGTGACCGGCAGCGGGTGCAGCGCGCCGGACTCGAACAGGGCGAGCAGCTCGGCGAGCATCTCGCCGATGCGCTGCGGTCCGGCTTCGATCAGGTCGAACGCGCGGTAGGCGACGCCGTGCCCGGCGCGGATCTGCTCGGCGTCGCGCACGTCGGTCTTGCCCATCTCGACGAACCGGCCGCCGGCCGGCAACAGGCTCAGCGACGCGTCGACGAAGTCCCCGGACAGCGAGTTGAGCACCACGTCGACGCCGTCGGCGAAGGCGCGGGTGAAGTCCAGGGTGCGCGAGTCGGCGATGTGGTCGTCCGGGAACCCGGCAGCGCGCAGCAGGTGCTGCTTGGCCTCGCTCGCGGTGCCGACAACGTCGGCGCCGAGGTGCCGGGCGATCTGGGTGGCGGCCATGCCGACGCCGCCGGTGGCCGCGTGCACCAGCACCCTCTCGCCGGCCCGCAGCCCGGCCAGGTCGCGCAGCGCGTACCAGGCGGTGAGGAAGACCACCGGGACGGCGGCGGCCTGGGCGAACGTCCAGGAGGCCGGGAAGCGGGTGAGTACCCGGTGGTCGGCGACCGCGTGGGTGCCGAACCCGCCCGGCACCATGCCGGTCACCCGGTCACCGGGGGTCAGCGTGGTGACGTCGGGTGCCACCTCGACCACCACGCCGGCTGCCTCCGAGCCGAGATACCGGGCGCCGCCGGGGTACATGCCCAGCGCGTTCAGCACGTCGCGGAAGTTGAGGCCCGCGGCGCGCACCGCTAGGCGGACCTGGCCGGGGGCCAGCGGTTCGGCGGTGTCCGGCGCGCCGGTCAGGGTGAGGTCGTCGATCGAGGAGTGGGTGGTGGTGTCCAGCCGCCACGGCGCCGCAGGCGGGGTGAGCGGCGCCTCCGGGTGTTCCAGGCGTGGCGCGAAGCCGGCGCCGCGGCGGACGATCAGCTGCGGTTCGCCGGTGGCGACCAGCGACGGCAGGGCGTCCCGGGAGGCGGGGCTGTCGTCCAGGTCCACCAGGGTGATCCGGTCCGGTTCCTCGGACTGGGCGGAGCGGACCAGGCCCCACACCGTGGCCGCGCCGGGGTCGGTGACCGTGTCCCCGGCCGCGCCGTGGGTGACCACCACGAGCCGGTCGTTGTCGTCCGTCTGGTCCTGCAGGTGCGCCAGGACGGTTTCCAAGCCGGCGTCCTCGACCAGGGTGTATCCGGTCGCCGGCTGCGCCGCGGGCGGCACCGGGGTCCAGCCGATGCCGTACGGGCGGTGCCCGGCGCGGCGGGTGGTCCCGGAGTCGATGGGCCGCACCGCCAGCGCGCCGATCTCGGCGACCGGGACGCCGGACTCGTCGGCCATGGTGACGGCCACGGTGTCCGGGCCGGTTCCGGCGATCCGCACCCGCAGCGCGGTGGCACCGGTGGCATGCAGGGCGACGCCGCGCCACGAGAACGGCATGCCCGCGCCGTCCTGTGTGGACAACGGCCCCAGGGTGGCCGCGTGCAGCGCGGCGTCCAGCAGCGCCGGGTGGATGCCGAAGGCCGCCCCGTCGTTGTCGTCCGGGAGCACCACGTGGGCCAGGATGTCCGCGCCGTGCCGCCAGGCGGCTCGCACGCCGCGGAACAGCGGCCCGTACCCGTACCCGTCGGCGGCGAGGCGCTCGTAGAAGCCGGTGACGTCGACCGGTTCCGCGCCGGCCGGCGGCCACACGTCGTCGCCCGGCGTGGCCGGCACGTTCCCGGTGGGGGCCAACGCTCCGGTGGCGTGCGTGACCCATTCGTCGCCGGCCAGCGTGTGCAGTGTCACGGCGCGCAGGCCGGTGTCGTCCGCGGCGTCCACGGTGATCTGCACCGGCACGTCGCCGCGCTCCGGCACCACCACCGGCGCGTGCAGGGTCAGCTCGTCGATGCGGCCGCAGCCGAGTTCGTCGCCGGCCCGGATGACCGCCTCCACCAGGGCCGCTCCGGGCACCAGCACGGCGCCCGCGACGGCGTGGTCGGCCAGCCACGGGTGGGTGCGCAACGACCAGCGGGCGGAGACCACCAGGCCGTCGCCGCGGGCCAGATGCACCGCGGAGCCGAGCATCGGGTGGTCCAGCGCACCCGGTCCGACCGCGTCGGTGATCCGGGGCCAGAACCGGCGGCGCTGGAACGCGTACGTGGGCAGCGGCACTGCGGCGGCGCCGGGGAACAGGGTCGCGGCGTGCACCGCGGCGCCGTGGTCGCGGGCGGCGCCCAGCGCGGCGCGGAAGCGTTCCAGGCCGCCCTCGTCGCGGCGCAGCGTGCCGAGCGCGGCGGCGGTCTCGCCCGCGTCCTCGATCGTCTCGCGCAGGCCCGGCGTGACCACCGGGTGCGGGCTGATCTCCAGGAAGACGCGGTGCCCGGCGGCCAGCAACGCCCGGGTGGTGTTCTCGAACTCCACGGTGCGGCGCAGGTTGCGGTACCAGTAGGCGGCGTCCAGCCCGCGGGTGTCGTACGGGCCGGGCGCGGCGTCGCCGGCAGCGCCGACGGTGGACCAGAACGGCACCTGAGCGGCCCGCGGGGTGATCGGGGCCAGCACGTCGAGCAGTTCGTCCTCGATGGCCTCCACGGCCGGCGAGTGCGAGGCGTAGTCCACGTCGATGCGCTTGACCCGCACGCCGTCGGCGGCGCACCCCTGCGCCAGTTCGTCCAGCGCGCCGGGTTCGCCGGCCACCACCGCCGAGTGGGGGCCGTTCACGGTGGCCACCGCGAGCCGGTCGCCGAACGCGGTGAGGCGCTCGCGGACCCGCGCCACCGGTTCGGCCACCGAGGCCATGCCGCCGTGCCCGGCCAGGGCGGTGATCGCCGTGCTGCGCAGCGCCACCACCCGGGCGGCGTCGTCGAGGCTGAGCGCCCCGGCCACGCAGGCGGCGGCGATCTCACCCTGGGAGTGCCCGACCACCGCGGCCGGTTCCACGCCGTGCGCGCGCCACAGCGCGGCCAGCGACACCATGGTCGCCCACAGCACCGGCTGCACCACGTCCACGCGGTCGAAGGCGCCGCTGCGCAGCACGTCGATCAGGTCCCAGTCGCAGTGCGGGGCGAGCGCGTCCGCGCACTCGCGCATCCGCTGCGCGAACACCGGCGACTCGTCGAGCAGGGCGACGGCCATGCCCGGCCATTGCGCGCCCTGGCCCGGGAAGACGAACACCGGGCGGCTGTCGGTCTCCGCGTACGCGGTGTCGGTCACCGCCTCCAGCGCGGTGATCAGGGCGGCCCGGTCGGGGCCGGTCACCGAGGCCCGGTGCGGCAGCGCCGCGCGGGTGGTCAGCAGCGAGTACCCGGCGTCGCGCGGGTCGGCGCCGGTGTCGCGCAGGTGCGTGGCGAGGGCGGCGGCCTGGGCGCGCACGCCGTCGGCGCTGCGGGCGGACAGCATCAGCGGCACCGGGCCGGCGAAGTCGGCGCCGGGCTGGCCGGCGGGAACGGGCGGCGCTTCCTCCACCAGGACGTGGGCGTTGGTGCCGCTGATGCCGAACGACGACACCCCGGCCCGCCGCGGCCGTTGCCCGGCCGGCCACGCCGCCGGCTCGGCGAGCAGGTCCACCGCGCCGACGGTCCAGTCCACGTGCGGCGTCGGCGCGTCGGTGTGCAGGGTGCGCGGCAGCATCTCGTGACGCAGCGCGAGCACCATCTTCATCACCCCGGCCACCCCGGCGGCGGCCTGGGTGTGGCCGATGTTGGACTTCACCGCGCCCAGCCGCAGCGGGCGGGCGGCGTCCCGGTCCCGCCCGTACGTGGCGAGCAGCGCCTGCGCCTCGATCGGGTCGCCCAGCGTGGTGCCGGTGCCGTGCGCCTCCACCGCGTCCACGTCGCAGGTGGACAGCCCGGCGTCGGCCAGCGCGGCCCGGATGACGCGCTGCTGCGACGGGCCGTTCGGGGCGGTCAGCCCGTTGGACGCGCCGTCGGAATTGATGGCGGTTCCGCGCACCACCGCCAGCACCGGGTGCCCGAGCCGCCGGGCGTCGGACAGCCGCTCCACCAGCAGCATGCCGGCGCCCTCACCCCAGCCGGTGCCGTCGGCCGCGGCGGCGAACGGCTTGCACCGGCCGTCCGATGCCAGGCCGCGCTGCCGGGAGAACTCCACGAACGGGTACGCGGTGGACATCACCGTGACGCCGCCGGTCAGCGCCATCGCGCATTCGCCGGAGCGCAGCGCGCGGACCGCCATGTGCAACGCCACCAGCGACGACGAGCAGGCGGTGTCCACCGAGACCGCCGGGCCCTCCAGGCCGAACGTGTACGCCACCCGGCCGGACAGCACGCTTGCCGCGTTGCCGGTGAGCAGGTGCCCGGCGACCTCGTCGGCGGAGCCCGCCATGATGGTCTGGTAGTCGTTGGCGTTGGTGCCGGCGAACACGCCGGTGGCGGTGCCGCGCACGGTCTCCGGGTCGATCCCGGCGCGTTCGAACAGCTCCCAGGACAGCTCCAGCATCAGCCGCTGCTGCGGGTCCATGGCCAGCGCCTCGCGCGGCGAGATGCCGAAGAAGCCCGCGTCGAAGCCGGCCACGTCGTCCAGGAAGCCGCCATGGCGGGCGTACGTGGTGCCCTGGTGTGCCGGGTCGGGGTGGTAGAGCCGGTCGATGTCCCAGCCGCGGTCGGCGGGGAACCCGGTGACGCCGTCGCGGCCACCGTCCAGCATCGCCCAGAACTGTTCCGGGCTGCGCACCCCGCCGGGCAGACGGCAGGCCATGGCGACGATCGCGATGGGCTCATCGCCTGCGGCGGCGGTGACCGGGGCCGCCGGGGCGTCGTCCGCACCGCCGGTGGTCTCGGCGCGCAGGTAGGCCGCGACCGCCGCCGCGGTGGGATGGTCGAACAGCAGCGTGGCGGGCAGTTTCAGCCCGGTGGCCGCGGCCAGCCGGTTGCGCAGCTCCACCGCGGTCAGCGAGTCGAAGCCCAGGTCGCGGAACGGCCGGCGAGCGTCCACACCGGACGCAGTGCCGTGGCCGAGCACCCCGGCGACGTGCTCGCGAACCAGGGACAGCAGGTCGCCGGGGTCCGCCGGGGAGGTGCCGGTCCCGGCGGCCGGGGCAGGCGAGGTGTGCACCTCGTCCAGCAGCGGCGCGGGACGGACGGCGGTCAGCGCGGCGGCGTACGCGGGCCAGTCGATGTCGGCGACGGTGACCGCGGCGCGCCCGGCGGCGACCGCGGCTTGCAGCGCGCCCAGAGCGCGGCGCGGGTCCATCGGGCGCAGCCCGGCGCGGCGGGCGGAGGCGTCCGCGTCCGCGCCCATGCCGGCGGCCCAGGGGCCGAACGCCACCGCGGTGGCCGCCCGGCCCTGCGCGCGTCGCCGGTCGGCCAGCGCGTCCAGGTGGGCGTTGGCCGCGGCGTAGTTGGCCTGGCCCGGGTTGCCGACGGTGCCGGCGATCGACGAGAACAGCACGAACATGGCCACGTCACCGGCCAGTTCGTCGAGGTTCGCCGCGGCCTGCGCCTTGGCGCGCAGCACCGCGTCCAGCTTCTCCGGGGTGAGCGCGGTGAGCAGGCCGTCGTCCAGCACGCCCGCGGCGTGCACGATGCCGTCCGGGCGCACCTCGTCCAGCAGGGCGGCCAGCGCGGCGCGGTCGGCGGCGTCGCAGGCCACCACGTCGACCCGCGGCCGGTCCCCCGGTGCGGCGCCGTCGGCTTCGGTCGCGGCGGCATCGGCGTCGGCGGTGAGTTCGGCGGTGAGTTCGGCGGCGCCCGGCGCGTCCGGGCCGCGGCGCCCGGCCAGCACCACCCGGCGGGTGCCCGCGCGCAACAGCCAGCGGGCCACGTGCCCGCCGAGTGCCCCGGTGCCGCCGGTGACCAGCACGGTGGCCGGTGGGGTCCAGTCCGGGGCGCTCGGCGTGGTGGTGCGGCGCAGGCGGCGGGCCAGCACCCCCTCGGCGCGGATGGCGACCTGGTCCTGCCCGCCGCCCAGCACACCGGCCAGCGCGGCCACCGCGCCGGCGTCCACGGTGGCGGGCAGGTCGGCCAGCCCGCCCCAGCGGTGCGGCATCTCCAGCGCGGCCACCCGGCCCAGTCCCCACAGGCGAGCCTGCGCCGGGTCGGTGACCGGATCGCCGGGCGCGGTGCCGACCGCGCCGCGGGTGACGCACCACAGCGGTGCGTCCCAGTCCAGGGCGTCCAACGCCTGCAGCAACGCGACGGTGCGCCACACCGGGTCGCCGGTGGCGTCGCCGGCCAGCAGCGACAGCACCCCGTCCACCGGGCCGGCCGCGCCGATCCGCTCGGCCAGGTCGTCGCCGTCGCGGACGGCCAGCGTGGTCACGTCCAGGCCGCGGGCGGCCAGCGCGTCGCCCAGGCCGCCGAACATCTCGCCGCGCTCATCCGGCGTCACCACCAGCCAGCGGCCGGTGGCCACGCCGGTGGCGGCGGTGACCGGCACCCATCCGATGTCGTAGGTGAGGGCGTCACCGGAGGGCCCCGCGGCCGGCGGGATGAGCCAGAACGGCTCCTCCTGGAACGCGTACGTGGGCAGGTCGACGCGGCGGCCCGGACCGAGCACGGCCGGCCAGTCGACCCGCACGCCGGACACGTGCAGCCGACCCAGACCCTCGAACAGGGCCGCCGTTTCGTCGTCGCGGCGCTGCATCGCGGCCACCACCGGATCACCGGCGGCCGATTCGGCGATCATGGCGGCGAGCGTGCCGGTGGGGCCGACCTCGGCGAAGGCCGTCGCGCCGGCGTCTTCGGCCGCGCGCACCGCGTCGCGGAACAGCACCGGCTGGCGCACCTGGCGCAGCCAGTATCCGGGGGTGGCGAATTCGTCACCGGCCACGGCGCCGGTGACGCCCGACACGACGGTCGTGGCGGGCTTGCGGAACCTCAGCCCGGACAGCACCGCGCGGAACTCGTCCAGCATCGGATCCATCGCGGCGGAGTGGAAGGCGTGGCTGACCGCGAGCCGCTTGGTGCGGCCGAACGCCGACGCGGCCGCGGTCACCGCCTCGGCCGGGCCGGACAGCACGAACGATCCGGGGCCGTTGACCGCGGCCACCTCCACCCCGGGCGGCAGATCCAGGTCGTCGGGTTCGCGGCCGTCGGCTTGCACGGCGATCATCGCGCCGCCGGAGGGCAGCGCCTGCATCAGCCGTCCGCGGGCGGTCACCAGCGCGGCCGCGTCGGCCAGGTCGAGCACCCCGGCCACGTGCGCGGCGGCGATCTCGCCGACCGAGTGGCCGCCGACCATCGCCGGGCGCAGCCCCCACGACTCCAGCAGCCGGAACAACGCCACCTCGAAGGCGAACAGTGCGGGCTGAGCGTTGCCGGTGGCGTCCAGGTCGTCCCAGTCCACGCCGGGCAGGTGGGCGCGGGCGGCGTCGAAAGCCTCCCGGAACGCCGGGAAGCGGCGCGCCAGCTCGTCGCCCATGCCGGCGCGCTGCGCGCCCTGCCCGGCGAAGAAGAACGCGCATGGGCGGGCCGCGGCCACACCGGTCAGGCCGCCGCCCGCGGCCACCGCTTCCAGCGCGGCGCGGCGATCGCCGGTGATCACGGCCCGGTGCTCCATCAGTGCCCGGCCGGTGGCCAGCGTCCAGGCGACGTCGTCGCCGCCGTCGGCGTGCGCAAGCAGCGCGGCTGCCTGCGCGCGCAGCGCCGGTTCGGTGCGGGCGGACAGCAGCCAGGGCAGGCCGGTGTCCGGCGCCGGCGGCGCCGGGGCAGGCTCGTCGGCCGCCTCCACGATGACGTGCGCGTTGGTGCCGCTGACCCCGAACGAGGACACCGCGGCGCGGCGCGGCCGGTCCACCCCCGGCCACGGCTGGGGCTGGGTGAGCAGGCGAGCCGCGCCGGCGGTCCAGTCGACGTGCGGGGTCGGCTCGTCGGTGTGCAGGGTGGCCGGCAGGGTTCCGTGCCGCATCGCGTGGATCATCTTGATCACGCCGGCCACGCCGGCCGCGGCCTGGGTGTGCCCCAGGTTGGACTTCAGCGAGCCGATCAGCACCGGTTCCCCGGCGCGGTCCTGCCCGTACGTGGCCAGCAGCGCGGTGGCTTCGATCGGGTCGCCGAGGCGGGTGCCGGTGCCGTGCGCCTCCACCACGTCGATGTCCTGAGTGGACAGCCCGGCGTCGGCCAGCGCGGCCCGGATGACGCGCTGCTGCGACGGGCCATTCGGGGCGGTCAGCCCGTTGGACGCGCCGTCGGAATTGACCGCGGTGCCGCGCACCACGGCCAGCACCGGGTGCCCGCGCCGCCGGGCGTCGGACAGCCGCTCCACCAGCAGCATGCCGACGCCTTCGGCCCAGCCGGTGCCGTCGGCGGCGGCGGCGAACGGCTTGCACCGGCCGTCCGGGGCCAGCCCCTGCTGGCGGGAGAACTCCAGGAACATCTGCGGCGTGGACATCACGGTGGCGCCGCCGGCCAGCGCCAGGTCACATTCGCCGGAGCGCAGCGACCGGACCGCCAGGTGCAGCGCCACCAGCGACGAGGAGCAGGCGGTGTCCACGCTGATCGCCGGGCCCTCCAGGCCCAGCACGTAAGAGATGCGGCCGGAGGCCACGCTCACCGCGTTGCCGGTGAGCAGATGCCCGCCGGCCACCGCGTGACCGTGCCCGCCGGTGGTGTCGTAGCCGCCGTGCCCGGTGCCGACGAACACGCCGGTGCGCGACCCGGCCAGCCCGGTCGGGTCCAGCCCGCCCCGTTCCAGGGTCTCCCAGGACACCTCAAGCAGCAGCCGCTGCTGCGGGTCCATGGCCAGCGCCTCGCGGGGCGAGATGCCGAACACGGCCGGGTCGAATCGGTCCGCCTCATGCAGGAAGCCACCCTCGGTGCAGTAGGTGGTGCCCTGATGCGCGGGGTCCGGGTGGTACAGGGCACCCAGATCCCAGCCGCGGTTGCGGGGGAAGCCGCTGACCGCGTCCTCCCCCGCGTCGACGAGTTCCCAAAGCTGCTCCGGGGAGCGGACACCGCCGGGATACCGGCATCCGGCGGCCACCACCGCGATCGGCTCGCGATCCCGTTCACCGGCCTCGCGTAGCTGCTCACGGCTGTCCTGCAGATCCGCGATCGCCCGCTTCAGGTACTCGCGGAGCTTCTCCTCGTTCGACATCGGCAGCCTCCGAGAGCGGTCCGTGGCCACGGGGTGGGGACCCCCGGTCGGATTCACTCTGCAAGAAGCGCACCGCGAAAATCCCTAGCCTTGACCGGCGGTTGCCGTCGTCAGGGTGGCCAGCCACTGCGTCACCAGCTCCGCGGTGTGCGCCGAGTCCTCACGCACCAGGGACAGGTGGTCGGCGTCCACCGGGCGCACCACCGCCCCGTCCACGATCGGGCTCAGGTCGGCGGTGCTGCCCGCGACGCTCTCCCGGGTGCATCGCACCGACAGCACCGGCGCGCTGGTGGGTTCCACCTCCATCCGGTTCAGCAGCACCATCCAGCGGCCCATGGCGGACAGCCGGGAGTTGGTCAGGCGCACCGCCGAGGTGTCGTCCCCGCCGGCGAAGTTGAGCTGCATCATGCCGCCGTAGTCCACGCCCTCGTCGTCGTTGTGCTGGAAGCTCAGCGTGTCCAGCAGCACCACCGCCTCCGGGCGCACCCCCCAGGTGTTCTCCAGCATGCCCGCCGCCGCGTACGCCAGCGAACCGCCGGAGGAGTGCCCGATCAGCACGAACGGCTTGCCGTCGCTGGCCCGCAGCGCGCTCTCCGCGATGACCCGCACCGCGACCTCCGCGTTGTCCGGCAGCCGCTCACCGGTGGCGAACCCGACCAGCGGCAGCGCGCTGACCTCGTGGACACCGCGGAAGTGCGCGGCCAGCCGCGAGTACTGGTGCGGCCCGGAGTTCGCGGTGGGCGCCGGCACGCAGATCAGTTGCGGCGCTGCGGCGCCCTCGGCGAGCTGCACCGGCAGCGGGAAGTCCTCCAGCTCCGAGGCGTACGTGAAGGTGGGCCGCAGCGCGGCGAGGGTGGCCAGCATCCGCTGGGCCTCGCGCACCTTGCCCACGCCCAGCGCGTCCAGGAACAGCCGCTCCAGCGAGTCTCGTTCCGGTTCCCCGCCGGCGCCCGCGGCCAGGCCCGGGTCGGCGCCCTCCTGGCTGCCCAGCTCGGCGCGGATCCACCCGGCGAGCTCGTCGGGTGTCTTGCTGTCGAACACCACGGTGGCGGGCAGCCGCAGGCCGGTGGCCGCGGACAGCCGGTTGCGCAGCTCCACCGCGGTCAGTGAGTCGAAGCCCAGCTCGTAGAAGTTGCGCTGGGCGTCGACCGCGTCCGCACCGGTGTGGCCGAGCACCGCGGCGGCCTCGGCGCGCACCATGTCCACCAGCGCCCGGGCGCGGTCCGCGCCGCCCAGCCGGGACAGGTGCTTGGTCAGCGACGCGCCGCCGGCCTCCGCGGTGGCCGCCGCCCGCCGGGCCGTCCGCACCAGGCCGCGGAACAGCGGCGGCACGAACGCGCCGGGTGCGGCCGGTCCGGCACGCATGCCCATCGGCGCCACGTACGGGGCGTCCGATCCGATCGCCACCTCGTACAGGTCCAGGCCCTCGTCGACTTGCAGCGGCGGCATGCCGCTGGCCCGCATGCGTTGCAGGTCGGTGTCCGACATCAGCCCGGTCATGCCGTCGGTGTCGTCCCACGGCCCCCAGGCCAGGGTGAGCGCGGCCAGCCCGGCGGTCTGCCGGTGGTGCGCCAGCGCGTCCACGAAGGAGTTCGCGGCGGCGTAGTTGGCCTGGCCGGGGTTGCCCATCATGCCGGCGCCGGAGGAGAACGACACGAACGCGGCCAGGCCCATGTCCCGGGTCAGTTCGTGCAGGTTCCACACCGCGTCCACCTTCGGGCGCAGCACCGTGGTCATCCGGTCCGGGGTGAGCGAGGTGAGGATCGCGTCGTCCAGCGCGCCGGCAATGTTGAACACCGCGGTCAGCGGGCGCTCCGGCGGGATCGCGGCGAGCATCGCGGCGGCCTGGTCCCGGTGCGCCGGGTCGCACGCCACGATCTGCACGCCCGCGCCCAGCGCGTCCAGTTCGGCCGCCAGTTCGGCGGCGCCGGGCGACTGCGGGCCGCGCCGGCTGGTGATCAGCAGGTGCCGTACGCCGTTGGCGACCAGCCGGCGGGCGAAGTGCCGGCCCAGCGCGCCGGTGCCGCCGGTGATCAGCACGGTGCCTTCCCGCTGCCAGCGTTGCGGCATCTCCAGCACCACCGGGCCGGTCACCGGCGTGGCCAGCGCCTCCCGGGCGCGCCGCACGTCCCAGGCGTCCACCGCGGCGGGACGCACGGGTTCCGGTCCGGCGGCCGCGGCGGCGGCCTCCCGCCATGTCCAGCCGTCCGGCACGCTCATCAGGGTGCGCCCGTCGGCCACCGCGATCGGTCCGGCGCCGCCGGTCACCAGGCCCATCACCCGGTCGCCGGGGATGAATCCGCGCAGGTCCGCGCCGACTTCGGTGACCACTCCGGCGACCGTGGCGCCCAGCGGGCCTTCGGCGCCGGCACGCCGGTCCGCCTCGTCCAGCGCGGCGGCGTACACGTCCACCCGCACCTGCATCGGCGCCAGCGATTCCCACACCTCCGGGCAGGCGCGCAGGGTGACGTCGCCGCCCGCGCGCACCAGGCGCCACGCGCCGCCGGCCGGCGGCAGCAGGCCCCGTGCCGAGGCGAGCCGGGCCATCCGGCCCACCCGGACCGTGCCGTCGCGGACCACGAACTGCTGGTCGCCGTCGGCGGTCAGGCCGGGCAGCAGCGGCAGGAACGCGGCCACGTCGGCGGTGTCCACGATGAGGAACCGGTCCGGGTTCTCCGCGTACGCGGAACGGACCAGTCCCCAGACTGAGGCCGCGGGCAGGTCCCGGATCGGTTCGCCCTCGTCGGCGGCGACCGCCCCGTCGGTGACGAACAGCATGCGGGCGTTCATCAGCCGGGTGTCGGCCAGGAACCGTTGCGCGGCGTCCAGCACCCGGCCGGTGACCGCGTGTGTGGAGGCGACCACGTCGTCCGGGTCGCCGGTGACCGGCACCACCACGACCTCCACGTCGCCCGGCAGCTCCTCCAGGCTGGCGCCGAGCGTGGCGTGCCGCACCGGGGCCGGCTGCGGGGTGTCCACCGCGGGCCAGTCGAGCCGGAACAGCGGGAGTTGCTCGGCCGCCGCGACCGCCTCCGGCGGCCGGTGCAGCACGAGTTCGCGCACCGACAGCACCGGCGCGCCGGCCGGGTCGACCGCGGCGATCCGCACCCGGTCGTCGCCCAGCCGTTCGATGCGTGCCCGCAGCACGGCGGCGCCCGCGGCGTGCAGGGTGACGCCGTTCCACGCGCCGGGCACCAGGGTGTCGTCCAGGCCGAGCAGCCCGGTCACGTGGGTGACCGCGGCCAGCAGCGCCGGGTGGATGCCGAAGTACTGGGCGTCGCCGGCCACCGTGTCCGGCAGGGCCACTTCCGCGTACGCCTCGTCGCCGTGCAGCCAGACGGCGCGCAGGCCGGTGAACGCGTCCCCGTGGCCGTGCACCTCGTGGAAGCCGGTCAGGTCGGTCTGCACGGCGTGCGCGGGCGGCCAGGAGGAGGCGTCGAACTCGATGCCGTCCTTGCCCGCCGCCAGGGTGCCGCGGGCGTGCAGCACCCACGGCCCGTCGCCGGTCTCCGAGCGCGAATGCAGCGAGACGGAACGGGTGCCGTCGTCATCCGGCGTGCCGACGCGCACTTGCAGGGCGGCCGAGGAGCGGTCACTGATCGCCAGCGGCGCGAGCAGTTCCAGGTCCTGGACGCGTTCCGCGCCGACCTGGTCACCGGCCCGCACGGCCAGTTCCAGCCAGGCCGAGCCGGGCAGCACGATCTGCCCGCCGGAGGTGTGGTCGGCCAGCCACGGGTGCACCCGCAGCGACAGCAGTCCGGTGAACACCATCTCGCCGGTGTCGGCCAGGGCCATGGCGGCGCCCAGCATCGGGTGCATGGCGGCGGTGAGGCCGACGGAGCCGACGTCGCCGGAGTGCGCCAGCGGGCGCGGCCAGTAGCGCTCGTGCTCGAACGCGTAGGTGGGCAGCGGCACCCGGCCCGCGCCCGGGTACCAGCCGGTCAGGTCCACGTCCACGCCCGCGGTCCAGAGTTGCGCGACCGCCTGCGTCAGCGCCAGGTCCTCGGCCCGGTCGCGGCGCAGCGCCGGGATCGCCAGCACGTCCTCGTCGGTGATCATCGGGGTCAGCGCCGCGTCCGGGCCCACCTCGACCACGGTATCCACACCGGACTCCCGCACCATCACCGCGACACCATCGGCGAACCGCACCGTGGCCCGCACATGCCGCACCCAATACTCGGCATCCGCGAACAGCCCGGACTCGACCCGACCCGTCACGTTCGACACCAACGCCACAGTCGGCTC
>NZ_BMMX01000060.1 GCF_014646155.1 Mangrovihabitans endophyticus | reverse complement strand
CCGGGGGCGAGGGGGCGCGCCGGGGGCGAGGGGGCGCGCCGGGGGCGAGGGGGCGCGCCGGGGGCGAGGGGGCGAGGGGGCGCGCCGGGGGCGAGGGGGTGAGGGGGCGAGGCGGGGGCTGGGGTCAGTGGGTGGCGTGGACGGCGTCTGTCGCCTTGCGTGCCGCTATCAGGACCGGATCCCAGACCGGTGCGAACGGTGGGGCGTAGCTGAGGTCCAGCCCCGTCATCTCCTCCACCGTCATCTGATTCCACACCGCGACCGCCAGGGCGTCTATCCGCTTCGCCGCCTCCTCGCGGCCCACGATCTGCGCCCCCAGCAGCAGCCCGGTGCGCTTCTCCGCGATCAGCTTGATGGTCATCGTGGCCGCGCCCGGGTAGTACCCGGCGCGGCTGGTCGATTCGACCGAGGCCGTCACGTACGCGTATCCGGCCGCTCGCGCCTCGTGCTCGGTCAAGCCGGTGCGGGCCACCTCCAGCTCGCACACCTTCGTCACCGCCGTGCCGATGACGCCGGGGAACGTCGCGTACCCGCCGCCGATGTTGATGCCCGCCACCCGGCCCTGCTTGTTCGCGTGGGTGCCGAGGGGCACGTGGACCGGCCGTCCACTGATCCGGTGCACCGACTCTACGCAGTCGCCGGCCGCCCAGACGCCGTCCAGGCGGCCCCCGCCGAGCAGCCGCATCCGCAGATCGGTGCGCAAGCCTCCGGTCTCGCCGAGCGGGATGCCGGCGTCCGCGGCGAGCGTGGTGTTCGGGCGTACGCCCAAGCCGAGCACCACGATGTCGGCCGGTAGCTCGTCGTCCGGCGTGCGCACCGCGCGCACCCGGCCGTCGGTGGTCTCGATGCCGTGCACGTGGGCGTTGGTGCGGATGGCGATGCCCAGTCCGAGGATGGCCTTGCGCACCCGCGCCCCCATGTCGGGGTCCACGGTGGACATCGGTTCCGGGGATTTCTCCAGCAGGGTGACGTCCAGGCCGCGACGCACCATGGCCTCGGCCATCTCCACCCCGATGTAGCCGCCGCCGATCACCACGGCCCGGCGGGGCGCGGGGTGCGCGTCGAGCCACGCGTGGATGGCCGCGCCGTCGTCCAGGGTTTGCACGCCGAACACCCCACGCGCGTCCACGCCGGGCCACGGCGGCGTGACGGGCACCGCGCCGGCCGCGTACATGAGATGGTCGAAGCCCTCGCGGATCTCCCCGGCCGGACCGTCGACGCGGCGCGCGACCACCTCGCGGCGGTCCAGGTCGATCCCGGTCACCTCGTGCCGCAGGCGCACGTCGATGTCCTGCTTGGCGAACTCCTGCGGGGTACGGGTGATCAGCGCCGCCCGGTCGGTGACGTGCCCGCCGATCCAGTACGGGATGCCGCAGGCCGAGTACGAGGTGAAATGCCCCCGCTCGAACACGGTGATCTGCAGGTCGTCCACGCCGGAGCGCTTGCGCGCCTGGGATGCGGCGGACATGCCCGCGGCGTCCCCGCCGATGACGACCAGCTTCACCGCGGGCCTCGGGTGGCCGCGACCAGGTGGTCCACGACGTCGGACACGGAACCGGACCGGGCCAGGATGGCGCGTTGCCGGGCGGCGCCGGTGCCTCGCTTGCGCAGCCGGCCCATCAGCACGCTCGCCATTTCCAGGTCGCCGTGGCGGGCAAGCTCCGGGCGTACGTAATCGAAAAGCTGCCGCAGCAGCCGCCCGGCGGGCCGGGCCTGGCGGGTGGCCATGTCGATGTTCAGTCCCTCCAGCCCGTCGTGCGCGGCGCGCCAATGCGCGGCCATCAGCAGCGGGTGCGGGATCTTCGGGGCGGGCACACCGGCCCGGACGTCGTGCAGCAGCGTGGCCACGAGCGCCCGCGCCAGCGCGGCGAGCAGCAGCGCGTCGTCCAGGGTGGGGCAGACGTCGCCCATCCGGATCTCGACGGTGGGATAGTTCGCGGACAGCCGCGCGTACCAATACAGCATGCCCTCGTCGAGCATCGCGCCGCTGGCTTCCAGGTCGGCCACCAGCATGGCGTACTGGTCGTGGTCGTCCAGGTACGGCGTGGGGCCGACGGTGGGCCACCGCTCCCACATCACCGAGCGCCAGCTCGCGTACCCGGTGTCGCGGCTGCCGAACAGCGGCGAGTTGGCCGTCGCGGCCTGCAGGATCGGCAGCCACGGCCGCAGATGGTTGAGGATCTGCACGCCGGACTCCGGGTCCGGGATGCTGACATGCACATGCATGCCGTTGAGCCCGGCACCGGGGGACAGGTCGCCGAACCGTTCCCGCATGCGGTGGTAGCGGGGTTTGTCCACCACCCGCGCGTGCGGGCCGGGCCCGGGAGCGGCGCCGACCGCGACCAGCCGGGCGCCGGCGCGCTCAGCGGCGGCGGACAGTTCCCGGCGCAGCCGGGTCAGCGCGCTGAACAGCCCGCTCAGTTCGAGCTGCGGCGGGCTGGCCACCTCGATCTGGCTGCGCATGAATTCATGCTGAACCACGTCGCGCAGATCCTCGGGCACTTGCGCGAAAACATCTTCGACGGCTTCCACCGACCGCGGTTCCACCGCGTCGACGAGCAGGTATTCCTCTTCGACGCCGAGGGTGAGCAGGTGCTGCGACTCCGCCTGCTCGGCCAGCTCGTCGGGGATCGTGGTGGGACCGGCTGCGGACTCCATGGCCGCCGGTGTACCCCCGGGTGACCAGCGGGAAACGGCGGTCACCGGGACGGGGACGGCCGGGCGACCTTGCCCGGTCGAACTATGGTGATGCGCATGTCCCTGTGGGGAGCGCTGGCCCTGGCGCCGGCGCCGTCGTCTTCGCACCTGCTCCTCGGCTTGGCCGTGGTGGCAGTGGCGCTGCTGGTCGCTCTGGTGGCGGCGGCGCCCGCCGCGCTGGGGCCCGTCGCCGACTCCCGGCCCGGCAGGGCCGCGCGGGACGGGCACGTCCGGTGCCCGTCCCGGCTGTCCGATCCCGGCGCGCCTGGGCGCCCGCGTCCGCGTGCACCGGCGCACGCGGCGGCAGCGACACTCTGATCATCCGCCCGGATCCCGTCCCGCCTCAGGCGACGACGGGTCCACGGGCCGTGCCGTCGCGCCCCTTCGCGGACCCTCGATCGACGAGTGCGCTGCCTGCCGTGTCCACCGTCTGCCCGGACCGCAGGAGTTCTCCATGTCCTTCTCATTCGGCGCCTTGGTCGGCGCCGCCCACGCCGTGCTGGAGGGCCTCGCCGCCCTCCTGACCCCCGCAGCCGGCGGCCTCGCCGCCGCCCTGGCCGTGGTGCTGCTGACCGCGGCCGTGCGCCTCGCCATCAGTCCGCTCAGCTACCTCCAGGCCCGCGCCACCCGGCGCCGTGCCGCGCTTGCCCCGGACATCGAGAAGTTGCGGGCCAAGCATGCCGACGACCCGACGGCCTTCCTGGCCGAGAGCATGGCGCTGCACCGCGCGGCCGGGGCCGGAACCCTCGTCACGGTGCTCCCGGCGCTGGCGCAGGCGCCGTTCTTCATGCTCATGTACAGGGTCTCGGTCAGCGGTGTCGGCGGGTCGCTGGCCGGGGTGCCGCTGGCGGCGCACCTGGCGCAGGGCTTGCCCATCTTCGCGGTGCTGATGGCGGTGACTGCGGCGCTGGCATGGTGGTCCGCGCGCCGGATGCGTTCGGCCACGCCGGGCACATCGGCGGCGCCATCCGGACCGTCCGCGCCGGCTGCACCGGCCGGACTGACCCGCGCGATGTCGCTGCTGCCGTTCCTGACCGTCGGCGCGGTCGCCGTGCTGCCGCTCGCGGGCGCGCTCTATCTGACCACGTCCACCGCGTGGACGGCGCTGGAGACCGCCGTGCTGCGCCGCCGGCCGGCTTCGTCAGCCTGAACCGGGTGCAGTTCCGCAGGTAGTCATCATCGTCGATGCCTAGCACTGCGGCCGGGGGCGTGGCCAGTGCCCTCGGCCGTACCTGTCGGTTAAGGAAAAACTAAGTTCACAGATCTTTACATAGACTGTTAACACTCCTAATAATTGACCGGTCTCACTGGCGTGCGAAGGGACGGCGCGATGAAGAGGTCGGTAATCCTGGCGACCGCCGCGGCGATGGTGGCCGGTGGCGCCGCCGTCTACGTCGCCGGCTCGGCCTCGGCGGCAGCCGCCTGCGCCTCGGCGTGGAGCTCGTCCGCCGTGTACGTCAAGGGCGACGCCGCGTCGTACCAGAGCCACAACTACGAGGCTAAATGGTGGACGCAGAACGAGAACCCGGCCACGCACAGCGGCCAGTGGGATGTCTGGATCGACCAGGGCGCCTGCGGCGGTGGCGGCGGTGGTGGCACCCCGACCACGCCGCCGCCCACGACTCCGCCCACGACGCCGCCGACCACCCCGCCCACCACGTCACCGACGACCCCGCCGCCCACCGGCCCGCCACCGACCGGGACCGGGAGCCTGCCGGCCCACTTCCTCACCGGGTACTGGCAGAACTTCGACAATCCGGCCAACGAGATCAAGCTGGCCGCCGTTCCGTCCACGTACGACCTGATCGCGGTCGCCTTCGCGGATGCCACCGCGACGCCCGGCGCGGTGAGTTTCAGCATCGATCCGGGGCTGTCGGCGAGCGTCGGCGGATACACGAACGCGCAGTTCAAGGCCGACGTCGCCACGATGCACTCGCGAGGCAAGAAGGTGATCATCTCGGTCGGTGGTGAGAAGGGTTCGGTGTCGGTCAGCAGTTCGGCCGCGGCGACGAGCTTCGCCGACTCCGTCTACGGCCTGATGCAGACCTACGGCTTCGACGGCGTCGACATCGACCTGGAGAACGGGCTCAACCCGACCTACATGGCTCAGGCGCTGCGCAGCCTGCGCAGCAAGGCCGGCTCCGGGCTGATCATCACCATGGCGCCGCAGACCATCGACATGCAGAACCCGGCGGGGTCCTATTTCAAGCTCGCGCTCGACATCAAGGACATCCTCACCGTCGTGCACACCCAGTTCTACAACTCCGGCGCGATGCTCGGCTGTGACAACTTCGGCGCGTACGGCCAGGGCACGGTCAACTTCATCGTCGCGCTGACCTGCATCCAGACGGAGAACGGCCTGCGTCCCGACCAGGTCTCCATCGGCTTGCCCGCGAGCAGCAGCGCGGCCGGCGGCGGATACGTGGCCCCCACGGTGGTCAACCAAGCGCTGGACTGCCTTTCCCGGGGCACCAACTGCGGATCATTCCGGCCGCCGCACACCTATCCCGGCATCCGCGGCGCGATGACCTGGTCGATCAACTGGGACGTCACGGCCGGCCACGGCTGGGCGAACACGGTCAAGCCGCACCTGTCCACCCTGCCCTGATTCCACCCTGCCCTGATTCCACCCTGCCCTGATTCCACCCTTCCCCGATTCCCGAGTCCCACCATCCCCCACCATCCCCACGGACGGGAGTGCACCCGTGAAACTCCGAAACAAGATCATCACCGTGACCGCGGTCATGGTCACCGGCGCCGCCGCCGCGATCCTGCCGATGGCCGCCTCCGAGGCGGCAGCCGCCTGCGTCACGGCGTGGAGCTCGTCCGCCGTGTACGTCAAGGGCGACGCCGCGTCGTACCAGAGCCACAACTACGAGGCTAAGTGGTGGACGCAGAACGAGAACCCGGCCACGCACAGCGGCCAGTGGGACGTCTGGATCGACCAGGGCGCCTGCGGCGGTGGCGGCGGTGGCACCCCGACCACGCCGCCGCCCACCGACCCGCCGTCCACCGGCACCAAGATGGCCGCGGCGCCGTACATCTACCCCGGCTGGGGTAACCCGCCCGCCCCGTCGACGGTGATGAACGCGACCGGGATCAGGGCGTTCACCATCGCGTTCGTGCTCGCCAACGGCTGCAACCCGGTGTGGGACGGCGAGGGTGGCCTGACCGGCGGCGTGCACGCCAGCACCATCAACGCGATCAAGGCCGCGGGCGGCACCGTGGTCCCGTCGGTGGGCGGCTGGAGCGGCAACAAGCTCGGCCCGAACTGCTCCACCCCGCAGGCGCTGGCCGGCGCGTACCAGAAGGTGATCGACTCGTTCGGCCTCAAGGCCATCGACATCGACATCGAGAACTCCGACGAGTTCGAGAACGCTACGGTGCAGGACCGCGTGCTCGGCGCCCTGAAGATCATCAAGCAGAACAACCCGAGCGTGAAGACGATCCTGACCTTCGGCACCTCGACCACCGGCCCCAACTACTGGGGCACCCGGCTTGTCACCCAGGCCAAGGCGCTGGGCGCGAACATCGACATCTTCACCCAGATGCCGTTCGACTTCGGCGGCGGCTCGGACATGTACGGCGCCACGGTGGGCGCCACCGAGGGCCTGAAGAACCTGCTCACCTCGACGTTCGGCTGGAGCGCGGCGACGGCGTACGCGCACATGGGCATCTCCGGCATGAACGGGCTGTCCGACCAGCAGGAGCTGACCAGCCCGGACACCTGGACCCGGATCCGCGACTACGCCAAGAGCAAGAACCTGGCCCGGTTCACCTTCTGGGCGGTCAACCGCGACCGCGGCTGCCCCGGCGGTGGCGTGGTCTCCAACTGCAGCGGCATCGCGCAGGCGGACTGGGAGTTCACCCGGATCAGCGCCGGCTTCTGACATTTTCCGGTACGCGCGGTCGTCGGCCTTCCCGGGCGACGGCCGCGCGTCGGCGTTCTCACCAGCTTGAGACGGTCCACCGCTGCGCGCGGCCGGGGAGATGCGCCGAAAGCTGGCGCGGTACCGGTAATGTCGCGGCGCGATGGAGACGTTGACCAGCCGGGGGCGCGCGGTCCGGCTCGCGGTGGCCGCGGCCGGGCTCGGGCTGCTGCTCGCGGGCACCCTGTGGGGGCAGGACGACGACTTCCCGTTCGGCCCCTTCCGGATGTATGCGACCGCCCCGGACCCGGACGCGGACGCCGGTGACACCCGTGTCGAGGCCACCGACGCCACCGGGCGCACGGTGGTGCTCAACGAGGCGAACAGCGGCATCCGTCGCGCCGAGATCGAAGGGCAGATGGGGGCGTACCTCACGGCGCCGTCGCGGCTGCGGCAAGTGGCCATGGCCTATGCGAGCCGCAATCCGAGCGCCGCGCCGCTGACCGAAGTCCGCATCGTGACGCGCTGGGTGGAGATCGAGGACTCGCGGCCGACCGGCGCGAGTCACGACGAGACCATCGTGACCTGGGCGGCTCGGTGAGAAACACGGGCGGCCTGATGACGCGGGCGGTCGGACGGACCGCCGACTGGTTCACCTCGCCGGTGCCCCGGGGCCGGATCGCCGCCTTCCGGACGCTGATCTACCTGTTCGTCGCCGCCGACCTGGTGATCTTCACGCCCTGGGTGCGCCAGCACGCGGACACCCCGACCGACCTGTACCAGCCCCTGCTGATCGGCCGGCTCCTGCCGTTGCCGGTGCCGACGCCGCTGCTGGTGCACGCGATCTTCTGGACTTTGCTCGCGGTGGCGCTGGCCGCGGCCACCGGCCGGGCTCCGCGGCTGCTCGGCTGGACCGTCTTCGCGCTCTACTTCGAGTGGATGATCATCGCGATGAGCTACGGAAAGGTCGACCACGACCGGTTCGGGCTGCTCGTCGCGCTTGCCGCGCTGCCCACCGCCGGGCGGGCGCGGCACGGCGAAGCGGATCGCACCGAGGCGGGCGGCTGGGCGCTGCGGGTCACCCAGATCGCGGTGGTCTGCACGTATTTCCTGGCCGCCTGGGCGAAGCTGCGCTTCGGTGGTCTCGACTGGACCACCAGCTCGGTGCTGGCGTGGGCGATCGTGCGGCGCGGCACGGAGCTGGCACATCTCGTGGCCGGCGTGCCGTACCTGCTGATTCTGGGCCAGTTCGGCATCATCGCGTTCGAGCTGGCCAGTCCGTTGATCTTCGTGCTGCGAGGTCGATGGCGGCTGCGCGCGGTGGCCTTCTTCTACGGGTTCCACCTGGCCACGTTCGCCACCATCACCATCTCGTTCGCGCCGCACCTGGCCGCGATGGCCGCCTTCCTGCCGCTGGAACGGGTGCGGCCGGTGCGCGCGGTGCGCGGTTTCGTGGCCGCGCGGCGCGGACATGTAGGGGACCATGAGCGAGCGGTGGTATCAGAAGGCGGTCATCTACTGTCTTGACATCGACACGTTCGCCGACTCCAACGGCGATGGCGTCGGCGACATCCGTGGCCTGATCGGGCGGCTGGACTATCTGTCCCGGCTGGGCATTACCTGTCTGTGGCTGAACCCCATCCACCCGTCGCCGGACCGCGACGACGGCTACGACGTGTCGGACTTCTACAACGTGGATCCGCGCTTCGGCAACCTCGGTGACTTCGCCGAGCTGCTGCACGAGGCCGGGAACCTCGGCATCAAGGTGATCATCGATCTGGTCGTGAACCATACGTCCGATCAGCACCCGTGGTTCCAATCCGCCCGATCGTCGCCGGACTCGCCGTACCGCGACTGGTATGTCTGGTCGGAAACCGAGCCGCCGGACCGTAAGCAGGGCATGGTCTTCCCGGGGGAGCAGAAGGAGACCTGGAGCTACGACCGGACCGCCGGTCTCTGGTACTACCACCGCTTCTACAACTTCCAGCCGGACCTCAACATGAACAACCCGGAGGTCCGCGAGGAGGTCAAGAAGATCTGCTCGTTCTGGCTGCAACTGGGGGTGGCCGGGTTCCGCATGGATGCGGTGCCGTTCATCATCGAGGAGACCACGCCGGGCGTGCCCGCGCCGCCCAAGGACATGGACTTCCTCACCGAGCTGCGCCAGCACGTGCAGTGGCTGGTGGGCGACGCGGTGCTGCTGGCCGAGGCCAACGTCGAGCCGGACCAGCTCGTCGGATACTTCGGCGACTCGGGCGGGTCGAGCAACCGGATCCACATGCTGTTCGACTTCATGCTCAACGGCCGGTTGATGCTCGCGCTGGCCCGGCAGGACCCGGAGCTGATCATCGATGCGCTCCGGGACACGCCGACCCTCCCGCACGGCGGTCAGTGGGCCACCTTCCTGCGCAACCACGACGAGGTCGACCTGTCGCGGCTCACCGCCGAGCAGCGCGCGGACGTGTTCGCCGCGTTCGGCCCGGACGAGGACATGCAGTTGTACGGCCGGGGCATCCGCCGCCGGATGGCGCCCATGCTGGGCAACGATCGCCGGCGCCTGGAACTGGCGTACGCGCTGCAGTTCAGCCTGCGCGGCACGCCGGTGCTGCGGTACGGCGAGGAGATCGGGATGGGCGACGACCTGTCGCTGCCCGGCCGCAACGCGATCCGCACGCCGATGCAGTGGTCGATGATGCCCAACGCCGGCTTCTCCTCGGCCGGCCCGGACGACCTGGTACGCCCGATGGTCACCGGCGGGGAGTTCGACTGGCACAAGGTCAACGTCACCAAGCAGCGGCACGACCCCGCGTCGCTGCTGTCGTGGTTCGAGCGGATGATCCGTACGTTGCGGGAGGCGCCCGAGGTGGGCAGCGGCAGGTGCACGCACGTGGACGTGCCGACCCCGCCCGGCGTTCTGGTGCATCGATGCGACGACGTCACCGGCACCATGCTCTTTGTGCACAATCTGTGCAAGAATTCGGGGACCGTCGATCTGAGCAGCGTCTACGCGGAATCCGAGCACCCCAACGACGTGCTGGCTGACCAGGAGTATCCGGAGCCCGGCAAGCTGGACGCGATCAAGATCGGCGGCTACGGCTACCGCTGGATCCGGATTCGTCGCCGTCCGTGAGCCGGGTTAGGGTCTGACTCGCGCATGATCCGCGAGTCGGACCAGGCCCCGCCGCGCCCGGTGCCGGTTCGGGCCGGCGGCCGGAAACGCAGACGATCTTGGAGGTTTCCGCATGACCCAGCCCGACCGGGTGGCCATCGTCACCGGAGCAGCCCGCGGCATCGGAGCGGCCACAGCACGACGGCTGGCCGCCGACGGCATGGCCGTCGCCGTGGTCGACCTGGACGAGGCCGCGTGCGCCAACACGGTCACCGAGATCCACGATGCGGGCGGCACCGCGCTCGCGGTGGGTGCGGACGTGTCCGCGCCGGATCAGGTGACCGCCGCGGTCGAGCGGGTGGTGGAAACGCTGGGCGCCCCGACCGTGCTGGTCAACAACGCGGGGGTGCTCCGGGACAACCTGATCTTCAAGATGACCGACGAGGACTGGGACACCGTGATGGCGGTCCACCTGCGGGGCGCGTTCCTGTTCTCCCGCGCGGTGCAGAAGCACATGGTGGACGCCCAGTGGGGGCGCATCGTCAGCCTCTCCAGCACGTCGGCGTTGGGCAACCGCGGGCAGGCCAACTACGCCGCGGCCAAGGCCGGGATCCAGGGCTTCACCAAGACCCTGGCGATCGAGTTGGGGCGCTACAACATCACCGCGAACGCGGTGGCGCCGGGCTTCATCGTCACCGACATGACCGCGGCGACGGCGGCGCGCGTCGGCGTGGACTTCGACGACTTCCAGAAGGCCGCGGTCAAGCAGATCCCGGTCGCGCGGGCGGGTCGCCCCGACGATGTCGCACACACCGTATCCTTCCTGGCCAGTGAGGGTGCGGGCTTCGTGTCGGGTCAGGTCATCTACGTGGCCGGCGGACCGCGCGCCTGAGCGTGGCTTGCCCGGCGGCGGTACAACGGGAGGAGTACCCCGCGCCGAAACGAAGGTGGAGTGCTCGACGGTGAATCGACGGATGACCTCGCGCAGTGTGTCGTTGACCAGCACGTTTCTGCTGCTTGCGGCGGGCGGCGCGGCAGCTTGCGACAACGGGAGCGACTATCAGGACGAGGGCTTCTATTGCGCCGACGAGAACGGCGTGATCGTCGACGAGGACTACTGCGACGACGACTACCACGGTCCCGGGGCGGGTGGCTTCTTCATCTGGCACTCGTCCGGGTACCGGCCGGGCTACCGGGTGGGCACCAAACTGCCGGCGGGCGGGAGCAAATTCGCCTACAACGACTCGTCCGCCCGGTCCCGGTTCGGCCTGCCCGCAAGCGGCAAGATCGGCAACGGCACGGTGAAGACGAGCGTGGTGGGCAAGGGCGGCAGCGGTTTCTCCGGCCGCTCCGGGAGCTGAGGCATGCGTCGACTTCCGTACGGCCCGGTCCGTGACGGCTGGCGTCTGACCAACTACAGCCTCGGGCTCACCTACAACGACACCGAGCTGCCCGACGGCACCATGGAGTCGTACTGGCAGGAGGGGCCGTACTACGAGTTCTCCCAGGCGGAGATCGAGGAACTGGAGACGGCGACCGCCACGCTGTACGCGATGTGCATGGAAGCCGGGGACTGGATGGTGCAGCAGTGCCCGCGGCGCACCGTCGAGGGGCGCCGGCAGGGCTACTTTGCCGCGGTCTGCACGCCGTCGACGTGCTTTTTGGCGCGGATCGGCATCCCCGAGTACGCCCACGAACAGATCATCCGGACCTGGTTCGACGGCGACGCGGAGACGTGGACGCACTACGACAAGGACCCGGACATGCGCCTCCCGATGGAGACGCCGGACTTCTCGCCGACCGTCTACGGCCGTTTCGACCTCTGGTACTCCGGCGCCGGCAGCACGCCACGCCTGCTCGAATTCAACGCCCAGACGCCCACCTCGCTGGTGGAGGCGGCGGTCATCCAATGGCATTGGGCGGATCAGACCAACCTCACCCGGCACCCGTGGCGGCAGTGGAACTCGATCCACGATCGCCTGGTGGGCTGGGAGGCCGGCGACGGCGAGCCGGCCAACCCGGGCGCCTGGCGACGCAACATCGACAAGCTGCGCGAGGCCCGCACCCGGCTCCCCGAGAAACCCAAGATCTTCTTCGCGTACGAGACGTCGGAACGTACCGGCGAGGACCGGATGAATGTCGCCTACCTGATGGCCACCGCGGAGGAGGCGGGATATCCGGTCGAGCTGATCGCGATGAGCCAGATCGGCTGGGACGTGGCCGGCGACAGAGTGTTGTTCGTGCCCGGTCCGGGGCAGGAGAGCAAGGCCGAGCCGATCGACGTCATCTTCATGCTCTATCCGTGGGAATGGTTCTGGAACGAGGAGGGCGGCAAGGCGTTCTTCCGCAACATGGCCGATCCCACCAAACGCGGCACGGTATGGATCGAACCGCCCTACAAGGCGGCGCTGCTGGGCAACAAAGCGTTGCTGCCGGTGCTGTGGAAGCTGTTCGGTGACGACCCGGAACGCGGCAGATACCTCCTGCCCGCATTCTTCGCCGAGTCGTCCAAGGCGGCCACGCTGACCAGCTACGCCAAGAAGCCGGTCTGGGGACGCGAGGGCGGATCGGTCAGCCTGATCCGGGACGGCGCCACGCTGGTGGAGAACCCGTCCGAGTACGGCGCGGACGGCCGGTACGTGGTGCAGGAGCTGTGCGAGCTGCCGTCCTTCGACGGGCTGGAGGGCACCGTGCACCCGGTGATCGGCTCATGGCTGATCGACGGCGAGCCGGCCGGGATGGGCATCCGCGAGGGCTTGGGCGTGTCGGGCCTGGTCACCCGGGACAGTTGCAACTTCGTCCCGCACATCATCGCCTGACGCGCCCGACGCCGGATCAGATCAGGCCCGGTCCCGCGGCCGGTTGTGCCACAGCCACCACAGGCCGATCAGGGGGAGCACCAGGGGCACGTATCCGTAGCCCGACCCGTACCGGGACCAGACGGTGTCGTCCGGGAACGCCGCCGCGTCCGTCACCGTCAGCGTGCCCACCACCAGCACCCCGACCATCTCGATGGAGCAGCCGGTCAGCGCGATCACCCGGCCGCGGGCGCCGCCGACGGCCAGCCCCACGGTGGCCGCGATGTAGACCAGCGCCGCCACCGCGGACAGCAGGTAGGCCAGCGGTGCCTCGCCGAACTTGGTGGCGATCTGCACCAGCGCGCGGGCGCCGGCGGCCACCGCGAAGATCAGGTACACGGTCAGCAGCACCCGGCCGGGTCCGCTGCCCAGCGCCGCGTCCCGGGGCCGGGTCGTCGGCTCAGCCACTGGTCACCTCCGCGATCTGCGCAAGGCGCAGCACCAGCACCGGCAGCACCAGGCAGGCCACGCCGAGGATGAGGTTGCCCCATCGTGTCGGTTCCATCCGGGCCAGCACCGCGGCGGTGGGCGCGAAGGCGATCGTGGTGACGAGGTATCCGGCGAACGTGGCCGTCTCGGTGGGCCGGGTGCCGTCGAACAACCCGATCACGGCGACCACCACGAGGACCGCGACGAGCAGGGCGAGTGCCGCGGTGGCCAACAGGTCGAAGCGGCTCGGCGGCCGGTTCAGCGCGGAGCGCAGCAGGCACCAGGCCGCCAGGACCAGCGACGCCACGATGGTCGCGACCGACAGGGGTCCGTTCACCGGCCCAGCGTACTGATCAGGAAACCCGTGTTAGCTTTCGGCCATGGCAACACGGATGCGTTTCGGACTGTTCGGCACCGGACCCTGGGCTCACATGGCGCACGCGCCGGCTCTGGCGGCACACAAGGACGTCGAGTTCGTCGGCGTCTGGGGACGCAACGAGGCCAAGGCCGCGGAACTGGCCGGCGAGTACGGCGCGGCGGCGTATTCCGATGTGGACGCGCTGATCGCCGACGTGGACGCGATCGCGGTGGCCCTGCCGCCGGATGTGCAGGCGCCGATCGCCCTGTCCGCGGCGCGGGCCGGGCGGCACCTGTTGCTGGACAAGCCGGTGGCGTTCACCGTCGCCGAGGCCGACGCGATCGCCGCCGCGGTTGCCGAGCGTGACCTGGCCTCCGTGGTGTTCTTCACCCGGCGGTTCGTGCCGCAACTGGCCGACTTCCTCGCCCGTGCCGGTGAGTCCGGCGGCTGGGTGGAGGCACGCGTCGACCACGTGGGCACCATCTTCGATCCGGGCAACCCGTTCGGCGCCTCGGCGTGGCGCCGGGAGAGCGGCGGCCTGTGGGACGTCGGCCCGCACGCGGTGGCCCTCGTCATGCCGCTGCTGGGACCGGTGGTCGAGGTCACCGCGATGGCCGGACCGCACGACATGTCCCACGTGCTGCTGCGTCACCAGGGCGGCGGCATCAGCACACTCACGTTGTCGGTCGACGTGCCACCGGCCGCCGCGCGCGAGGAGGCCGTGTTCGCCGGTGAATCCGGCGTGATCACCGTTCCCACGCTGCCCTGGGATCCGGTGGCGGCGCTGGGCGTCGCGCTGGACCAGTTGGTGGCCGCGGCCGACGGCGGTCCTGCGCCGGCTCTTGACGTGCGCCTCGGCGCGCACATCACGGCGGTCCTCGCCGCAGCGGCAGAGTCGATCCGGACGGGCCGCGCGGTGCGGGTGAGCGCCCCGGGGTTCCCGCTCGGCTGAAACGGGCGTTTCAGCGGTGTCAGAATTCCGGGATGACGGCCGACGGCGCCAGTGCGCGCGAGACGGAACTCCTGGAAGCGGCGTACGGCTATGTGACCGAGCACGGATTCGCCGAGCTGTCGTTGCGCCCGCTGGCGGCGGCCATCGGGTCCAGCCCGCGGGTGCTGCTGTTCCTGTTCGGGTCCAAGGAGGGCCTGACCCGTGCGCTGTTGGCCCGTGCCCGCGCCGACGAACTGGAACTGCTCGACCGGATCCGAGCGACCGGCCTGGCCGACGCCGGGCGGCAGGTCTGGTCGTGGCTCGCCGCGGCGGAGCATCGCAGCCTGCTCACGCTCTGGCTGGAGGCGTACGGGCGTTCGCTGACCGAGCCGACCGGCCCCTGGGCGGACTTCGCCGAACGGACCGTGCGGGACTGGCTCGGGGTGCTGGCCGCGGCCCAGCCGGCGCCCGTGCGGGACACCCCGGACGGGCTGGCGCGGCGCACCCTGGTGCTGGCCGTGCTGCGTGGCGCGCTGATGGACCTGCTGGCCACCGGGGACGAGGAACGCACCGCGGCCGCGGTGGACATGCATCTCGCGACCCTCGACGTGCGGGCGAACTAAGTCTCACCCCACCGTCACGGTGATGGTGTGCCAGCCGGTCGCGCCGTCCGGGAAGGGCGTGGCGCGCTTCTCCGTCTGGGTCTGACCGTCGCCGTCGACGGCCCGCACGGCGATGCTGTGCTGGCCCGCCTTCGCCGACCACGGGAGGCGCCACTGCACCCAGGTGTTGACGGACGGTACGGGCAGTAGCTCGGCCTTCTCCCACGGACCGTCGTCCACCCGCACCTCGACCGCCTCGATGCCACGGCCCTGCGCCCAGGCGACCCCGGAAATGGTCTCCCGGCCCGTCTTGAGCTGCGCGAACGGGCGCGGCCGATCGATCCGAGAGGCGGTCTTCACCGGGGCGCGAGCGCTCCAGCCGCGGCGCACCCAGTACGGGTCGAAGTCGGCGAACGTGGTCAGTTCGAGTTCGCTGATCCACTTGCACGAGCCCGCGTACCCGTACAGGCCGGGGGTGAGCATCCGTACCGGGAAGCCGTGGATCTGTGGCAGCGGCTCGCCGTTCATGCCGACGCACAGCATGGCGTCGCGGCCGTCCAGCACGGTCTGCACCGGCGTGCCGATGGTCATGCCCTCCGACGAACGGGCCACCACTTGATCGGCGCGCGCATCGACGCCGATCTCCCGCAGCAGCGGTGCCAGCGGCACACCCAGCCAGGTGGCGGTGCCCACGTACGGGCCGCCGACCTCGTTGGAGACGCAGTTCAGCGTGATGGTGCGCTCGATGAGTGGCCGGTCCAGCAAATCCTGGAAGGAGAGCGTGAGCTCCTGATCCACCATCCCGTGCACCCGCAGCGACCATCCGGCCGGGTCGATGTCCGGCACGGTCAGGGCGGTGTCGACCCGGTAGAACCGGTCGTTCGGAGTGCGGAATCCCGGTGCGACGCCCGCGGGCACCGGCTTGGCGGGATCCGCCGCGGCGGGCAGCGTGATCGCTTCGCGGGAACGAGCGATGGCGCCGCCGCGTGCCCGCCCCACCAACGCGGCGGAACCACCGGCCACTACCGCGCCGCCGGCCACCAGCCCGGCCGCACGCAGGAATGCCCGCCGGTCGAACGGCCGGTCGTCCCGGCCGTCCACCATGATCAGGTCCGGGGGTGGCCCGGTGCCTGCCGCGCCGGCCCGGCGCACCAGCACCAGCAGGGTCACGGCGCACACCGCGGCGCCGACCAGGGAGGGTGCCGCGTCGTACCAGCGGGCTGCCGCTCCGGTGACCGCGGCTGCGGCACCGGCCACACCGAAGACGGATGAGCCGATGATCGCGGCGGCGCGGTGCTTCTGGGACAGCATCCCCATCGCCGCGGCGAACAGGGCCAGCCCGACGATGATCGTGGCGATGAGCACGGGCTTGTCGTTCGTGCCCAGTTGCCGGATGACGAATTCCTTGACCGTGGTGGGCGTCGCGTCGATGACCGCGGTGCCCACCGCGACCAGCGGGCCCGCCGCGGGCCGGGTCGCGGCCGCGAGAAGTTCCGCGACCGCGACCCCGAACCCGGCGGCGAGGATGCCGCAGGCCGCACCCGTGAGGCGGCGCATGATCAGCTCTTCGGCATCAGGACGGAGTCGATGATGTAGACGTTGGCGTTCGCGGTCTGCACATTGCCGCAGATCACCGAGGCGCCGTCGTCCACGGTGAAGTCCTGGCCGCTGCCGCTGACGGTCAGTTCGTCACCCTCCAGCGTCTTGTGCGTGCCGGCCAGGTCGGCCGGCGTCAGCTTCTCCGGCACCACGTGGTAGGTCAGCACCTTGGTCAGCGTGTCCTTGTCGTCCAGCACCTTCTTCAGGTCGGCCGACGGGATCTTCTTGAAGGCGTCGTCGGTCGGTGCGAAGACGGTCAGCGCGTCCGCGCCGTTCAGCGAGTCGACCAGGCCGGCCTTCTTGACCGCGGAGACCAGCGTGCTCAGCAGCGGGTTGCCGGATGCGGCGGTGGCGACCGGGACCTGCGCCATTGCTTCGAAGCTGCCCGGGTTGGACGAGTCGGTCGGCACTGCCGAGCAACCCGAGCCGAAGTTGGTCATCATGTCGCCGGACATGTCCGAGGACATGCTCGGCGCCGGGCTGCTCATGGTCGACTCGGGCGCCGCGCTGCCGGTTGACGAGTCGTCCGAGTTGTCCCCACATGCCGCGAGGGAAACGCTGAACAGGGCGGCGGCCGCGATGGCGGTGAGCTTCGTTGCGCGCATGGTACATCTCCCTTTTTAAGGTGGCTTGTACCAGTAATTCGTACCCGGTCTGGCGACGGATGGGTCCGGATGTCCGCAATCTCGGTGATTTCTTGGCCGGGTCACTCATTCGAGCACCGGCCCTGGTCACTCAGGTCAGCGTCACATTGGCGACTATCTGCGTCGGCTGCGGCGAACCGCCGGGCGGCTCCACCGAGACACCGAAGCCGTCATTGCCCGGCAGTCCGTCGATGACGCGCACCGCCGAACCGACGCCCGGATCCAGCAGGCCCGCCTTGGTCGCCGTTCGGCCGCGCAGGGTCCACAGCTCGAACACCCGGCCGTTCGCCGGCGGACCGTCGGCGCCGAGCATCATCACGCCCGCGTCGTACTGGGCCGAGGACGCCACCGTCACCTTGCCCCCGCCGACCACCGGGGCGGTGCGCACCACCAGGTCCGGAGCGGCGAGGATCTGGCGCGTCCGGGCCTCGCGGCGCTGCGCCTGCTCGGCCAGCACGCTCTGATCCTGGACCCGCTGCTCCTGCACCTGCCACACGCTCACCCCGGTGCCCGCCGCCAGCACGACCGCGGCCGCCGCGGCCGTCGCCCATCGACGCCACGACTCGACCCGGCGGTCCGGACGGGGCTTGCGCGCGGGCGGGAGCTGCCGGGTCCGGCCGACCTCGGCGAGGACCTGCTCGCGCAGCCGCGGCGGCGGCACCGACCAGGCATCGTCGGCCAGACGGCACACCGTCTCGCGCAGCTCGTCGAGTTCGATGCGACAGCTTTCGCACTCCGTCACGTGCCGTTCGAAGGCCACGCGTTCCAGGTCGTCGACGGCATCCAAGGCATAGGCGCCGACGAGCGCGTGAATGTCGGTCGCGGTCATGATGCGGTCACCCCCACACCGAGGCAGTCGCGCAGCCGGATCAGGCCGTCGCGCATGCGGGTCTTGATGGTCGGCAACGGAGCCTCCAGCAGGTCGGCCACCTCACGGTACGAGTGCCCCTGGTAGTACGCGAGGGTGACCGCCTGCCGTTGCAGCTCCGTCAGGTCATCCATGCAGCGGCGCACCTGCTGGCGTTCCAGGCGCCCGGCGACCTCGTCGGCGACCTCGTCGTACGGGGTGTCCATCGACGCGGAGCCCACCTTCATGGTCCGCTCGGCCGCGGACTGCTCGGCCCGCACCCGGTCCACCGCCCGCCGGTGGGCGATGGTGAAGATCCACGATGTCGCCGAGCCCCGTGTGGAGTCGAAGCGGCTCGCGGTGCGCCACACCTCCACAAGCACCTCCTGGGCCACCTCCTCGGCCTGCGCCGGATCGCGCAGGACACGGCGGATCAGCCCGTAGACGCGGGACGCGACCAAGTCGTAGAGCCGCGCGAAGGCCCTCTCGTCGCCCCGGGCCACGTCGCGCAAGCAGGTGGCGACGTCCGGGCCGGGCGCGGGGCCGGGCTCCGGATCGGGGACGGCCGAGAGATGTTCCGGCCGTCGGGCGGCGCTGCCGCGGTCCGTCATGTGCTCGGGCCTTTCGCCGGTGGTGTGATCACATCGTGGTTCGGCGCCGTGGGCTGGGTGGATGGGGCGGCGCCTGTGATTGTGCGCCTCCCCGGCCCCGCTCGCGCGTCGATGCTTCGCGTTCCCCTGCGGGCATATTGCCGGTTTGGTGTGTGTCAACGGACTGCGAATAGGACGATCAGCCGGACGGGGGACGAAACAAGCGTGATCCGGACAGCGTCCGCGTACATCGGATGGACGCACCGTAATGGTCCGAATACATTTTCCTGTCGAGCGTGGTAACGCCGCGCTCGACGGATGGTTCCGCGTGCGCGCTGACCGTGGCGTACGCAGGGGAGGTACATGTGATCGAGAACCGGGAACCGCAGGCGTGACCAGCCTGCCCGATGCCGAACGCGACGCGTCTGACGTGGTGCAGGCCCTGGCCGGATTGGCCGCGTTGCTGGGTCGTCCCGTCGAGCCGGGCGGCATCGATGCCGATGAGGTGAATCCGGCCCTGGCCGGTCTGGTCGAGGACGGTGGCGCGGCCGCCGCCCGGGTGCTGGCCTATCTACGTTCGCTGCGCCGACCGGGCGACGGCGAGGCCGCCCGGGTGCCGCCCCGGTTGGGGCCGTGGCGGGACTGGACCCCGGTGCGCGGCCATCTCTTCGGCGTGCCGAGTCGCGGCACCGACGTCGGCGAGCTGCCGCAGCCGCGGCGCGCGGACCCGGGGGAGTAGCCGCCGACGCCGGGGAAGCAGCAGTCCCGGGGGGACCAGCGGTCCCGCTCACCCGAGCCGGCGCAGCGTCTCCGACGGCGTGACGCCGTACCGTTCCCGGTACGCCGAGGCGAACCGGCCGAGGTGCGCGAAGCCCCACCGGTGTGCCACCGCCGCGACCGTGATCCGGGTCGGGTCGGCACGCCGGAGCGTCTGGTGGACCCGCTCCAGCCGAACCCTTTGCAGGTAGGCCATTGGCGTGCACCCGATGTGCCGGCGGAACCCCTCCTGCAGGGAGCGCACGCTCGTACCGGCCGCGGCGGCCAGGTCGGAGACCGTGAACGGCAGCTCCGGCTCGTCCTCGATCACTTCGATGGCCCGGCGTACCGCACGTGGCCGTCCCGCGGGTGCCGGAGCCGCCAATTCGTCGCGGTAGCGGTGTGACGTGCTGAGCAGCAAGCCGGTCAGCACGCTGTGCCGCAGTTGGTCGGCGATCGGCGGCTGGTGGATGAGGCTGGCCGGGTCGGGAAGCTCGTCATGCAGCAGGCGCACCAGGCGGCCCCAGGTCTGCGCCGGTCCGGCGGTCAGGTCCAAGGTCGGTGGCAGATCGATGCCGCCGTGCACGCTCCGGCCCAGCATCGCCGACAACTCCGCCTCCAGCTCGGTCGCCGGCACGCCGACGTGCAGCGCGGACTGGTGCGCCTGGTGCGCGGTCAGCACCGCACCGTCCGGCCGGAAGAGCACCGCCGAACCGGGGCCGGCGGTCACCTCGTGCCCGGCCTGGCGGGCGGTGATCGGGCCGGCCAGCGGAAGCGTCACGTGATAGTCGCCGAGCTGGGGTGCGATCAACCGCACCGACGCGCCGAACTGCACATATGCCACCGTCAAAGGTCCGAGTTGGATCACCTCCAGGTCCAACGAGAAGGTGCCGTTACGGTCCGGTATGCCGATGGACAGCGGATACAAATATCGGTTTAGCGCGGCGCTGGCGTGATCCAAGTCGAGGCTGGTGAAGCGCGCTACATCCGGCTTGGTGCCGATCGCCGCCGGGCTTCGGTCGGACCCGTCAGGCATGCCTCATTGCACCCTTACGCATACTGGGAGTATTCGACTCGGACATCCGTGTCGTCAACGCCAGCGCCGCGCGTGACCGTTACCGCACATTCCGGCCATATGAACTACTCTGGCGTTCCGCGCCTACGTGGCGTAACTTGCAGACCAGCGGAAGGTTGAAGGGAACGCGGTCGTCGTCGACACCTTGCGCGAGGTGTTGCGTCTGCGCTGCTGGTCGGCGCATGGTCCGCGGAACGACGCTAGGAAGAGGGCAGCCGTGTATCTGCCGATCACCACGCGCCAGTTGGCCGACGGCACCGTCGAGATCGCCCCGAGCGGTGAAATCGATCTTGACAATGCGCATGTGATGCGGGACGCCGTCAACGACGTGCTGACCAGCTCCACGCCGGTCAAGATCTGCCTCGACCTGCAACGCGTGATGCTGATCGACAGCATCGGCATCGGGATCCTCGTGGCGTGCTTCCACGCCGCCGCGGCCAGCGGGGTCAAGCTCGTGGTGAGTCACCCGAGCCCGACGGTGTACCGGCAGCTTTGGGTCTCCGGCCTGGTCGGGCTGCTGGGCTGCGCGGAGCCGCCGTCGCCGCGCACGTCGGTCGGCCTGCGCCCGTCCTGACCGGCGATCCGCGCCCGCGCGGCGCTCGGCCGGCCCTGCGCCGGGCCCTCACCGCTTACTGGCCACATCTGATCGGCGTGCCGTACGTGGCCGCCGTCGCCGGGGTCACGTTGTTCCCGATCGAGTCGCACCCCGCGGCGTACTGGGCCGGGGACCCCTGGTGGACGATGATCCACTGGATGCCCGGCGTGGTGGACGCGCCGAGCTCCGTGCTCAACGTGATCATGTTCGTCCCGTACGGCGTGCTCGTCCCGTTCCTCGTGCGGCGCGCGGACGGCTGGGCGCGGATGGCGGTGGCCGGTGCCGCCGCCAGTGCCGCCATCGAGCTGACTCAACTGGTGCTGGGTCTGACGTTGGGCAGCCGGCGCACGGTGGACGTCAACGACCTCATCGCCAACACCGCGGGCGCGCTGCTGGGCCTGGCGCTGCTGCGGCTGGCCGTGCCGAACCCCGCGCACCGGCAAACGCTCGCCGCGCGCCAGCAGCGAGGCGGACACCCACGACGAGGCGGACACCCGCGGCGAGGCGGACACGGTGTCCGAACCGACCGGCTCACACGTACGGATCGGGCTCGCGCTGGCTGATCTTGATGAGCTGGCCGTCCGGGCTCTTGACGCGCAACTGCGGACCGAAGTCGCGATGGGTCGTGACGTCCTCGACGGCGACACCGACTCGGCGCAGCCGTTGCGCGAGCTCGTCCAGGGCCATCACCGCGCCGAAGTTCAGCTCGACCGCGCCCTCCTCCGGTCCGGGCGGCTGCGTCATCAGGGTGATCTGGATCGGGCCGAGCTGCATCAGCACCCAGTCGCTGTCCCGGCTGCCGTGGATGAGCTCGGCGCCCAGGTGCTCGTAGAACGCCACCGCCGTGGCCAGCTCGGCGACGTGGATGACCGGCTGTGCCACCAGCCGTGCGGCGCTCGCATCGGCGGCGCCGACGATCAGCCGCTCGGTGGGCGGATCGGTCACCGGCGTCGCGGGGTGCTCGCTCGGCGCCGGAGCAGCCGCCGCGCGTCTCGCCGGCCCGGTACCGGCCGGGGTCGTGGTGCCCAGGGGCTTCGCGCGTCCGGCATTGCGGCGCACGGGTGGCCCGCCGCCGGGCGGAGGTGCCGGTCGCTTGCCGTGTGGTGGTCTCTGGTCGGCCATGGGCAGACTCCCGTCGTCCGTTCGGTGCCGCCGTCCGTCATCGGCGCCGAATGTTCAACGACGCGTGCCGCGAGCCGACACACCCCTGAGCGCGACGCACGCGGTGGCCAGATCCATGGCATGCGACGAGTTCTCGCCAGTACGCTGCATCGGTGCATGTGATCGCCGTGCTCGCGCTGGACGGCGTGGTGGCCTTCGACCTGGCGACCCCGCTGGAGGTCTTCGGACGGACCCGTCTGGCCGACGGCACCACGCCGTACGACGTACGCGTCTGCGGTACCGGCGAGGAGATCGACGCCGGCGCCTTCGCGGTGCGCCCGCCGCACGGGCTGGACGCGGTGGCCGCCGCTGACACGATCATCCTGCCCGGATGCGCGGACCCGGCCTCGGGCGTACCGGACGAGGTGACCGCCGCCCTGCGCACGGCCGCCGCCCGTGGGGCCCGGCTCGCGTCCATCTGCACCGGCGCGTTCGTGCTCGCGGCAACCGGCCTGCTGGACGGCAGGCGGGCGACCACCCACTGGGCCGCCGCCGGCATGCTGGCCGAGAGGTTCCCCGCGGTGCGGGTCGATCCCGACGTGCTGTACGTGGACAACGGCCCCGTCCTCACCTCGGCGGGCGCCGCCGCGGGACTCGACCTCTGCCTGCACCTCATCCGCCGCGACCACGGCTCGGCGGTGGCCGCCGACGCCGCTCGGCTGTCCGTCATGCCGTTGGAACGCGAAGGCGGCCAAGCGCAGTTCATCGTCCCGCAGGCACCGCCCACGCCGCGCGGCTCGGACATGGAACCGCTGCTGCGCTGGCTGGCGGAGAACTGCGGAACCGACCTGACCCTGGAGCGGATCGCCGCGCACGCGGGCATGAGCACGCGAACCCTGAACCGCCGGTTCCGCGAACAGACCGGCACGACCCCGCTGCAATGGCTGCACCGGGCACGGGTGCGGCGCGCGCAGCATCTGCTGGAGACCACCGGGGACACCGTGGACCGGGTCGCGGCGATGGTCGGCTTCGGGTCGCCGACCGCCTTCCGGGAACGCTTCCGGCGTGTCGTGGGGACCAGCCCTCAGGCGTACCGGGCGGCGTTCCGCGGCCGGACCGAACGAGTCGGCTCGTCCGGTCCGGCTCGTCCGGTCAGTCGTTGAGCTGGCTCTTCTCGATCTCGGTGAAGGCGCGCTCGATCAGGGCCGCGGCGGCATCCGGACCCGCCGCGGGCAGCAGATCCGCCAGCAGCAGGGCGGCGTGCTCGGCCAGCCCCGCAGGCGGCGGCGCGCCGTCCTCGTCCTGCACCCCCAACGCGCTCGCCAGCAGGAACAACATCGTCTGCGGGTCCACCCCGGGACGCCACTGCGCCGCGGCGCGCACGCTGCGGGCCAGCACGGCGCGAACGTCGTCGGAGTCCAGCCCGTCCGGGTGGGTCTCCTCCAGCCGTACCCGGACCGCGGTGCCGAGCACCAGCCCGACGCGGCCCGGGTCGAGCGCGGCCAGATCGCCGGTCGCGGCCGTCAGCCCCGCCTCGTCATGCTCGGTGGCCGCGGCGACGGCGGCGACACAGGCGGTCGCGACGGGACGCGCGGGTGCGGGCAGGCGACGATGCCATGAGTCGGTCATGCCCGGGACTCTAGGCGAGGCAGAATGCCTTCATGACGAGTCTCGAAGCCGTCACGGCCTGGGTGCAGAGATACCGGGCTGCCTGGGAAAGCAACGATCCGGCCCGGATCGGCGACTTGTTCACCGAGGACGCGGCATACTTCACCGAGCCGTACGCGAAACCGTGGCACGGCCGGGCGGAAATCGTCGCGGGGTGGCTGGAGCGCAGCGACAAACCGGCGACCACGTCGTTCGCATGGCATCCGCTGATCGTGACGGCGGATTTGGCCATCATCGAAGCGACGGTGGATTATCCGGACCGGACGTTCAGCAACCTCTGGGTGTTGCGGCTGGACCAGGGCGGGCAGGCACGCCAGTTCACCGAGTGGTGGATGCAGCACCCCTAGTCACCCACCCCCTCCGCCCCCACCCCACTCCTTCGCCCCGCCCCGGCCCGGCCTCTCCGCACCGGCGTCCGCCCCACCCCGTCCCGGCCTCTCCGCACCGATGTCCGCCCCCACCCCTCCGCCCCGCCCTGCCCCGCCCCGTGCCGCCCCGTCCCGCCTCCGCGTCGATCTTGAGGTTTCGGCGGCGGTTTGCGTGATTGGTGGCATTTTCGGCGACCCAATCTCCAAGATCGTGCCGCTTAGCGCGTCGATCTTGGAGTTTGTGCAATGGAATGGGGCTTTTGTGGGGGTCTGGACGAACGGAAAGTTCAAGATCGACGGGGCGGCGGGCGGCGGGCGGCGGGCGGCGGGCGGCGGGCGGCGGGGCGACGGGCGAGGCGGCGACG
>NZ_BMMX01000059.1 GCF_014646155.1 Mangrovihabitans endophyticus | reverse complement strand
CGGCGTGGCGGCGCGCGCCGCCCTCACCTCCCCACTGAGGTGAGGGCCGGCCGCCTCGGGTCCGACGCGACCGGGGGGGGGAATGGGAAAGGTCACGCCGACGCCGGCCCTCGCGAACGATCGTCACCGGGCGATGGCGGTGAGTGAAGATCTGTCGCGTCCGGATGCGTCCGCGCCGACTATGGACGGTCGGCGGACACGCCCATACGGCGCGCCAGCCCGTCCACCCTGTGCCGCACCTTCGCCGACGAGGTCGCCGCGGCGATCTGGCGGGCCTCGGCAAGCGCCTGACGTGCCCCGTCGAGATCGTGCGCGCGGCAGTGCGCCTCGGCGAGATGGCACAGGTAGACGCCGGCCCACTCCGCGCGCCGAGCCTCAGCGGTCATGCCGTCCAGTCCGGACGTGAGCATCTGCACGGCCTGCGCATTGCGCTGGCCGCTGTGCGCGCCCAGGTGCTTGAAGACGAGACCGCGCTGAATCACGAAGAACGTCGGGTCGTAGTAGTACGACCAGGGCGGCATGGTGTCCGGGTCCTGCGTGGCGGCAATGTCCACGGCCTCACCGATGGCGCGCAGCGCTGCTTGCTCGTCGCCGCAGATCGCCAACGCCCGCGCACGCTGCCCGCCCGAGTAGGCGCGCTGGGCCGGATACACGGCGGGGTCGCGCTGCGCCGCCTCGGACAGGCCAATCATCGACCCGAGACGGCCGAGACCCTCGGCCAGGTACCCCTTGAAGCTCAGAGCGGTGGCGATCATGTCCCGGTCGCCGCGCTCCGTCGCCCACTCCAGCGCGAGGCTGAACGCCGCATCGGCCGCTGCGGGATCTCCGGTGGCCGCATGCAGCCAGCCGACGAACTGCGCCCACTGCGCGCCGACGTCGAGCAGCCGCGGGCGCATCCCGTCGCGGGATTCACCCACCAGCGCCTCCAGCGTGCCGAGCTGGGCCACCGCAGAGGCCAGCACCGGCGCGGACCCGATGGTGTCCTCCAGGCGTCGCTGTGCGGCGAGCAGGCCGGAGAGCTGACCGGCAACGACGGCGTCGGCACGGCGAGGGTGCCGCGCGGCGTAGGCCATGCGCGCCTCGTCGGGCAGCGCGTCGGCGGGGCGCACGAGGTCGGCGAGCCGGCCGCCACCGTCGAGTGCGTCGTCGAGCCGTGCCGCCAGATCGCGGGTCGGCTGCGCGCGGCCCTGTTCGAGGTCGTGCACGGTGGTCTTGGACTGGTAGACGTGGGCGGCCAGTGCCCGCAATGACATCCCGGCGAGGGTGCGCAGGCGGCGCAGCTCGGCGGGGAATGCAGGGTCGACGACCGGCGGAACGGCCATGGGCAGTGCTCCCTGGTAGCAGTCAGGGTGGCGGCCGACTGCTACGACCGGCCGCCGGGATTCCACGGTACCGGACGCTGCCGCTGCGGTCGGGCGAGATCGTCGTCAAGGGCGGACTGATCCTGAAACCGCCCAAGGGTAAGAGCAAGGGCACCGTGCCGCTGCCGGCGGAGTTCGTCGCCGAGTTGCGCACACACCGGGAGGTGCAGGATCTCGAACGGATGATGGCCGGTGCCGCATACGCCGCTCACGGTCTCGTATTCGCCGACCGGATGGGCGGCCCGGTCAGCCCGGAGGCGGACTGGCGGGAATGGCAGCAGCTTGAAGCCGAGGCGGGCATCGAGGGCATGTACCGGCCGCACGACGCCCGGCACTTCGCCGCGACGTTCTTGTTGGCCCAGGGGGTTGATGTGCGGGTCGTGCAGCAGATCCTGCGGCACTCGTCGGTACGGGTGACCGAAGGCTATGCGCACGTCGCGTCGGCGATGGCGCGGGATGCGGCCGACCGGATGGGGCGGGCGCTGCCGAGGTCCGAATCGGCCATCGACTGGAATGACCCGTTGGGTAACCGCGAGTGACCCGCAGCATGTGTCAGTCAGGGCGGGTACACCCTGCCGTACACCCTTGACCTTGATGTTTTCGAGTTTGGTGCTGGTGGACCGGACGTTGCACCATGCGAACCGCACCGTCAACATCCACGGGACGCCACTTCTGGGGAGTTTTGCCAGTTCACGGCGCCAAAGCGCACGTTGACGTCGGGTAGGCCATCGGCGGCTCAGCTAGTCGAACTCGACGCCGAGCAGGTGCGGTGACCCCGCTTGGTATGGTGGGAATGTATGAGAGCTTCGTACATCATCAACAAGGAGGATGCTGTGGCTATCACTCAGATCGACCTCGATGATGACGCTCTCGCCGAGGCGATGCGACTCTCCGGCGCGCGAAGCAAGAAAGAGACGGTAAACCTCGCCCTGCGGGAGTACGCCGCCCGGCACCGCCGCATCGCGGCACTCGATCACTACGCCGCCGCCGCCCAGACGTGGGACTACGAGGGGTGGCAGGACATGCACGCCGCCGGCAAGACACCCGCTGCGTGATCCGCTACCTGGCCGACTCGTCAGCGCTATGGCGACTGCTACGCGATTCGGACGTACGGGCGGGCTGGGCCGACGTGATCTCTGACCACGCGATCGGATCATGCCAGCCGCAACGGACCGAGTTCCGCCGTTCGGCCCGCAACCTCGACGAGTACGAGCAGATGACCTCCATGTTCGTCGACCTCTATCCGGACGTCCCCGTACCGAAGTCAGCGTGGCAATGGGTCGAGTCCGCCCAATACCGCCTGATGCGCGCAGGAGCGCACCGAGCGTTGTCATGCGTAGACCTGCTGATCTGCGCCTGCACCGCCATCCGCGGACTCGTGATCCTGCACGACGACAACGACTTCGCGACGGCCGCACGGCACCTACCAGACCTGGCCGAACGACGAGTTCACTCGCTTCCAAAGTCCGCGTGACCGCCGCCGACCGACCCGACGAACCGTCCGCATCGGGTCCGTACGCCCGTCCGTTTGGGTATCCGTATGGGTGGGGCGGAGGCAACACCATGCGAACCAACCGGCGACGATAATCGGTGACCCGTTGTTGCTGCGTTTGCGCAGGTCAAGATAAGCGCAGAGGCTGATCGCAGCCGCCGCAGCGGAGTGACTGGCGACGTAGAACATCCTGTTCTACACTCGCGTCCATGGAGCGCATCGGTGTGCGGGAGCTGAACCAGAACACGAGCCAGGTGTTGGCTCGGGTGAGCGGTGGCGAGACCGTTGAGATCACGGACCGTGGACACCCGATAGCCCGGCTTGTTCCGGTGGGTGACGACATGTCGACGCTGGCCAGGCTGGTAGCCACGGGGCGAGCTGTCGCCCCGTCCGGCGGCGGTCCTGTGCCGCTTCCGCCGAAGCTTGGTGACGAGGGTGTGGACGTAGCTGACACTGTCGCCGCGATGCGAGACGAGGAGCGCTGGTGATTTATCTCGATTCCGCCGCCGTCGTCAAGCTGGTTCGGCAGGAAGCATGCAGCGCCGACCTGGTCTCCTGGCTCAACACCCACGACGATGTGCCGCTGGTCTCGTCCGCTCTCGTCGAAGTGGAGGTGCCGAGAGCGTTGCGCCGGTCAGCCCCGCAAGCCTTGATCGGTGTCCCGGCGGCCGTCGGACGGCTCTTCCGACTGGAGATCGACAACACGATCCGCGCGACCGCAGCCGCGTTCGCCGAGCCGACGCTGCGTAGCCTCGACGCCATCCACCTAGCCACCGCCCAGGTTCTGACCAACGAGTCCGGGACAGCACTCATCGCCTTCGTCACCTACGACCGGCGACTGCTCGAATGCGCCAAGGCCGCAGGACTGCCCACAGCAAGTCCCGGCCAGAACTGACCGCCTTGCCGGCCGACCTTGCCGGCGACGGGCTGAGTCGTCAACTGAGGTCGCGTGCGAGACGGGCGAGGTTAGCCGATCGGCGGTGGCCTCGCCGACCAGAGACGGCAACCTTGACCTGCCGACATCCGGCCCCGATGCGGAGCTACCCGCTCGCGACCCCTCCGTTTGGGTATCCGTTTCGAGTGGGCCTGCGGTACCAGAATGCGAAATCCGTGCTGACGGTCGCGTCGTCAGCCGTGGCCATGTTCAGATGGTGGCAGTCTCGACAGGATCAATTTGGAGGTTGCGCTGGACTCGGCGACCCGCACGAATCGATGACTCCCCGGGAGACGACTACAACCAAGATCGTGTGCCGACTAAGGGCGAAGTTCAACGCGATCCTTATCGCGGTGGCGACGGCACCACCGAAGCGGTTCTCCGGTGGTGGCTACTGGGAAGCTATGCACGGTGACATGACTGGCTGGTTCGAAGTGCGCGTCGATGGCCCACGCCGACATCACTACCGGTTGTACTGTCTGCTGGACTACGATGCGGCTGAGCGGGCCAAGCCGATGCTGGTAGTGATCACGGGGTTGGACAAGCCGTTCCGGACGAAACTGTCGGAAGCGGACTACAAAGATGTTCGGGAGCTCGGCATCGAGTATCGTTCCCGCAATCCGCGATCGTTGTTGTAGCGCTGCGACTACGCGGCGTCGGCGGTCTTGGCGCCTGAGCGGGGCCGAACCTTTGAACCGCGCAGTGTCTGCAAGTGGGTAACGAGGGCCGCAGTATCGCCGTGCTCACCGCTGACCAGCGGCTCGGTGATCTGCTTGCGCTCCGCAGGAGGCAGCGGCTCGAGTGTCAGGCGCATGCCTAGAGCCGCGGCGATCTCTGCGACGGTGCTCAGGGTCGGGTTTGCTGAGCCGTTGGTGAACAAGCGGCGGATCGCGTCGGGGTTCGCCCCGATGGCGCGTGCAAGAGCGGCCTTGGACAGGCCAGCGGCCAGGCGGGCCTCGTCGAGCGCGTTGACCGTCGCGTCGATAGTGGCGATGCGGACCGACTCCACCACGTAGGTGCGGAGGAACTCGGGATCTTTCAGGTCTTCAGCGAGGTCGTCCCAGAAGGCGGTGTTAGCGGTTGTCATGTCCGTCCCTTCGGCTCCCTGACGACAGAACCGTAGCATAAATGTCACAGTCCCGGCGATGGTGCATGAGACACCAGGCCGACGAGTGATGCACGCGTGGTCAGGCGTCCGCAGGGACGCGCGGCGAAACGGACACAATCCGAAGATGGCCGCAGGTAGCGGCATAGCACCGCCGAGCCGGGCGCGCGCGGCCGGGACTAGTGCTCGTGCCCGTCCGTTTGGGTGTCCGTTTCGAGTGGGGCGGGCGGGACTCGAACCCGCGACCGAGGGATTATGAGAGCGTCGCTCCAGCTGGCCCACAGCCTCTACCAGCTACTCCTCTAACGTCGCGATGGTCTACAACCGCACCATCGTCACCAGTCGGCCCTGTTTCGCGTCACGACTCGTGTCATGCGCTCACGCCGACGTCCTGAACGGGAGCGGAACCGTGCCGGCGCCGCGTGGCGGAAGCCTGACGCGTTGCACTGAGCCGATCTGGGCCTCGCCCGCAGTTTCGAACGCAAGTCTCTTTCTCGTTAAGTCGCGCTCGTCAGGACTGAGTTTCGGTAAGGCCAAGAGTTTCCTTCAAGCCTCGATGCACATAGAAATAAGCCGCATCGGATTCGAAAGGTACTGACGGGTCAATGTATCGGAATTGATAAATCAAACCTGCGCCGGTTACTGCACGTTCGAATCCGAGGATGGAGAACTGGTATAGCAGGGACAGGGAGTCTTCGATTGACAATTTTAGTTCAAATTTCCGCCTCGCGACTTCGAAAGCGGCCTCATAGTCCGATCGTTCAAATTTAGCGGCACCAACAATCCGCAAAACTTCGAGATAGCTTTGCCACGCTGGCTCAACTGCCGCAATCTCGTCGTCCAGTTCGCGACGAAAGTAGTTTGAATATGGAACGCGTGCCGCCTTGACGTCGCTGTTCGAGATGCGTAGATCCTCATTCGGAACGCCTTCACGAGGACCTCGGGATTTAGCCGCACTTAGGGCAAGATTCGCAAACTGGATAACGTCCCTGGGGCGCAGAAAGGTTCGGAATGTCATATGCTGGAATTTGTGTTGAGTTCCGCGCGTGAGCTGGTCATCGAAAGCTTTCCCCCATGCTTCGTCTAGATTCTTTACCTCTAGCTCCTCCTTAATGCGCCAGTCCAAGAGGTGCTTGAGGCTGGCCCCAGTTCGTTCAAGCTGGTCATGCCAGGCCAGCTCAACCATCTCAGCGTTTACAATCTTATTTTTGTCGCCGAAATGCAGGAGATCAAAGATGTCCGTACGAAGGAACACGACCGGGTGAACTGGGATTCCATTCCGCGTGATTCGTGAAACGAAATAGCGCATTGCAAGAAGAAGTCCCGTTACGCGATCGAGGTATTCGGCTTTTTCTGGCTCAAATCCAAGATCGAGCTCGTCAAACAGCACGTAGGTCTTAGGCGTCTTACTGTTGAGAACCTCAAGTTTCGCAAACAGCCAGTCATTAATTCTGGTGAGCGTCGCGCCGAGGCTCTCGCCGGTCCGAGATTGAGTGAATCCGCCGAGAGAATTCTTGAGTACCTCTGGCTTAACGTCAATCTTGTCGAGCCGAAGCCCGCCGGCAGGGAATAGGTGCCGGAAGTCGAGGTCGGTGGTTCCGTAGTTGTGTCGCAAAAACTTCGATACATCATCGAGCGCTCTACGCTGATGGCGATCCAGCCCCGGTCCAGCCGCTTTGATAACCGATGAGAATGTCTCAATCAGCATGAGGAAGAGCCATGATGAAACAAATCGCTCGGTGGAATCGACTTCGGTCGAGGCATACTTCAAGTGCGCTGCCCAGGGATACTGCTTGAAGGTTAGGCCCACGCTCAGACTGCTCTCACGCCCGGCGCTGTTTCTTACCGCCAAGTACAACGCGGTCTTACCGGACCCCTTACGCCCTACTACCAGGTGCCTTCGCCCACTGGTAAGCAACGAAAAAGCTGGCGTCTCTACAAAAAAGCGCTCGATGTCGTCATCCTCGGCAGCTGTTCCGCCGAACGATTCAACTTCGTTGAGATTCCGCACAGACTATCCCCTACCGATCGCTTCGTAACCGATAACCGCGCCGCTCAATCATAGCGGCTGGCGTTCACGCAGGGTGGGTCGTGGGCTCGCCTAGGTGCTGCGAGCCCACCCGTCTAGAACAGGCCCAGTTGGCTGTACCCGATGGGCGCGTTCGACTTCGGCGGCATGTCGCGAACGATCGAATCGGCAACGTCGGCCGGATTCGGACTGGTGGCGATCGGCACGCTTGCGATTATGTTGCCCGCGGCGGTAAGGAACAGTCCTGCCTCGCGCGTTCCGAGGTTAACGACGCTCACCCCGGCCAGCGCGAACACCTGGATTTGACCGGGCGCCACCATGTGCGCCTCAACCACCAGGTCCGGCCGCTCGTCTGCGTGAAGGCCGGACCATCCCGTCGCGATTCGCACCCACGCTCACCGCCCCTCGGTGAGCTTGGCCAACTCGCGGTCCATCCGGCGCCGGCCCGACTTCACCAGCCGCTCCGCCGCCTGCTTGTTCGCCGCCCGCGTCGCCCGACCCTTCTCGGCGGCCGCCGCCCGCTTCGCCGCCCGCTCGCGCTCGACGTCGACCTCGCGGCCCTCCATGCGGTCCGACAGCCACTCGCTGAACACGAACAGCGCCACGATCAGCACCCCGTACACCCGCTCACCCACCGTGTCACCGGCGAACACGTTGCACGCCAGGCTCAACAGGCCGGCCGCAACCTGCACCCGGAACCCCAGCTGCCGCGTGGCGCGGCTGAAAGCCGCGCCACGCATGACCATGCCGATCACCGCGATCCCGTCGATCGCGAACGGCGTCGTCCACGCCTGCCACCCGTGCAGCTCCAGCTTGTGCGCCGCCTCGATGACGTGAGTGAAGCTCACGGCCAGGGCACCGAAGAAGTAGAGCTTGAAGATCAGGATCCCGCCACGATTCGTTGATGATCCGCGCGGCGTCCGCGACGCTCGGCGGCTGCGGATCGGGATGCGGCAACGCCGGCTTATCCGCGTACTCGGCCGGATTCACCGCGATCCACTTCCAGCGCACCGCCCGGTCCAAGGCGCCGCTCAGAATCCAATGGATCTGGCGCACCGTCGAATCAGCGAGACCCTTGCACTGATGCGGCCCGCACCGGTCATCGCACACGTGCTCCCGGCTCGTCCGATGCTGGACGAACCGCCGGCCGTCGCAGTGGTCCCGGCACTTCCTCAGCCGCGCATAGAACGTCTCCAGCAGCTCGGCGTCCACCCGCGCCACGCGCATCTTGCCGAGCATCGGCCGGACGTGCTTCTCCACCTTGCGGACGTACCCAACCCGCGTGGACGGCTCCACGTCCAGCACCTCAAGCCAGCGGTCAAGAAGCTGATTTACCGTCGCCTTAGTGCGCGGATTGCGCCGCTCGTCAACCTGACTCAGCATCCGGGTACGCGCCTGCTCGGCGAGCTTCGGCGCGTCCGGCCCGGCCGGAATCGTCTCGACCAGGTCGTGACGCCGGCCGGTCAGCGGGTCCGTGCCGCCGTAAACTCGGACACGCAGAGCACCGCTCGGCAAGGCGTCAATCGATCCTCGCTGCCGCTTGCGAGGGCGCGCCGCTCGCGTCATGAGGGGCACGCTAACACCGTTCGCGTCACATCCCGTGTCACGAACGGCCGATCAAGCGAAGCTGATCGAGCGTCTTGCCTGGTGGGGCGGGCGGGACTCGAACCCGCGACCGAGGGATTATGAGTCCCCTGCTCTAACCCACTGAGCTACCGCCCCTTACCGGCGGTGATCCTAGCCTGTGCCACCAACTCCGCTCCACCGAGCTATGCGCTCAGCGCTCGCGCACCCAAGGTGTTCAGCACCGCGCCCGCCGTGCGCCATCCGCTGGCGAGGGCGCCCTGGATCGATGGGCTGTCTCGGTGGTCACCCGCGACGAAAATGTTGTCACCGAGCGCGACCGGCTTGCGGAGGTTGCCCTGCGGGACGCCGGCGACCGGCAACGCCTGGGGGATCGAGTAGACCTCGATCAGGTCCCAGTCGTCGGTGGGTACGCCGTAGAGCCGGGACAGTTCGACGCGTACCACCGACTCGGAGGCGCCCGACGGCGCGGAAACGCCCACCACCGAGGCCGCGACGAGGGATTTTCCGGGCGGAGCGTATTCCGGTGCGGCGTTGCTCATGACCACGGTGTTGGCGACGATCTCGCGGCGGTCGCCGTCGACGAGCAGCACGGGGTCGCCGATCGGGGCGTGGTCGGCACCGAAGTAGAACGTGGTGAGCCCGTGCATGTCGGGAGTGGGCAGCGCGGGCAGCAGCGCGGCGGCGGTGACCGGGTCGGTGGCGACGACGACGGCGCGGCAGCGGATTTCGCCGCCTTGGGTGACCACCCGTCCGGGTTCGATGGAGAGGGTGCGCGCGCCGACGAGCAGTTGCGGGTACGGCAGGGGGCCGGCGACGGCGCCGGGCAGGGCGCCCATGCCGGCGGCGGGTACCCCGATGCGGCCCCGGGCGAACGATCGCAGCACCATGGCGAGGACGTGGCTGGAGGTGTCCAGGGACCGGTCGGCGAACACCCCGGACAGGAAGGGGCGCAGCACCTCTTCGATCATCCGGTGGGACAGCCCGGCGCGGCGCAACGCGACCTGGGTGGTGGTTTCCGGCGCGGCGAGCAGCCGGGACACGGGCATGGTGGCGCATTTGGTGGCGAGCGCGGCGAACCGGAGCCGGTCGGCGAGGGTGCCGACGCCAGACCCGACGGTCTGCGCGACGGACAGCGGTTCCCGCAGCGGATTCTCCAGGCGGTGCAGCTTGCCGGCGCGACGGACCAGCACCCCGGGGGTGAACCAGCGCATGTCGAGCGCGTCGATGTCGACCAGGGCGGGCAGTCGCGGGTACGCGGTGTTGAGCACCTGGAAGCCACGGTCGAGCCGCCATCCGTCGACGACGTCGGTGGCGACCCGCCCACCGAGCCGGTCGGATCCCTCGACGAGCAGCCAGTCGACGCCGGAGCGGTCGAGCCTGCGGGCGGCGGCCAGGCCGGCCAGTCCGCCGCCGACGATGACGACGTCGGTCTCAACGGGCTGTGACACGGGCACCTCTCACCGGTACGTACGTACGACGCGGATTTCAGCCTAGCCGCGAGCGCGCCGACCGGCAGGAGAAGAACCGAAGATCGCCCGCGAAACCGGTGCGAGGGAGGCGGGCATTGCATGCCCGGATCGAGGAGGAGCTCCCCCGACTGGACTCGAACCAGTAACCTGCCGGTTAACAGCCGGCTGCTCTGCCAATTGAGCTACAGGGGACTGCGCGTGGCCGCGGCACCCGCCAGCGCGGGTCTTCTTGGCGGCCGGATCTACAGTACATGACACGGCAAGCGCGTTGCGGGCGGGGGACGTGGCACGCCGCAACGGGGCTGAAACACTGCCATAGGTATGCCTGGCGGGCAGGATGGGTAAGGTCCGAACGACGCACGCGCGTCACGAACGGAAGGAGCCGCCATAATGCGCGGAAAGCTCATGTTCATCACGGGTCTTGCGGCAGGCTTCGTCCTGGGTAGCCGTGCAGGCCGGGAGAAGTACGAGGAGATCGCGGCGAACGCCAAGAAGGTGTGGGAGCACCCCACGGTGCAAGAGGCGGCCGGGGTGGCACAGGCGCAGGCCAACAAGCTCTACACCGAGGGTAAGGAGCGGCTGGACCAGTCGAAGGTCGGGCAGAAGCTGCACGCCAGCAGCGGCAAGTCCGACAGTGACCTGACGACGACCACCGACTCCCTCGCCGGATCGAGCAGTTCCAGCAGCACGTACTGACGGCTGCGCCGCTGCATACGCTGGGGCCGCCCCGCGCTGATCAGCGCGGGGCGGCCCCAGCGTATGCAGGTTCGGGCGTATCTAGGCTCGGGCGTCGGCGGAGGGCACCAGGCCCAGCCCGGACAGCTCCCGCCCGACGTGCGTCAGCTCGGCGGCGATGCCGTCGGCCAGCGCCGAGTCGCCGGCCGGGCGCTGGTCGGGCGGCAGCAGGCCCCACGTCTCGATCGCCACGTCGACGTGCTCGGTCTCCGGCAGCGCGCCGCCGACCAGGCGCATCAGCGCCGCATGGCACACGCTGGTGGTGGCCGCCAGCGGCGGCGCGGGATCCAGGTGCAGCGGCATGTGGTAGCGGATCCGCCACGCGCCGGCCGGGAGGTCGCGCAGCGCCTCGGACAGGTGGTCGGCGTACCCGCCGTCGGGGGTGGTGACCGGGTGGCGGTGGTCGTCCACGTACCGGCGCAGGGTGTCCGCCGCCACCACCGGGTTCGCGGTTTCCAGGGCCGCCGCGACCTGGACCCGGATGACCGAGATGCCGGCCCGGCCGAGTTCGTCGATGGTGGCCACCGGGTCCTGCCAGGTGCAGGCCAGGTCGGCGGTGTCGAGGCAGACGCCGACGCGGTCGCGGTCGGTCTTGGCCAGCGCGGCCACGCAGCTCGCGGCGGAGTCGAGCAGGAATCCGGGTTCGGGCCGGAAGCCGACGCGGACCGCGCGGCCGGTGTGCCAGGCGACTTCGGCCAGTCCGGCGGAGAGCCGGCCCAGGATGCGGTCGGCGGACTGTTGCTGCGCCTGCCCCCAGGAGTCCCGGCGGCCCAGTCCGAGCGTGGTGACGGCCCCGCGGACGGCGTCGTCGGGCAGCAGATCGACGAGGACGCGGGCCAGGTCCAAGGTGTATTCCAGACGCGCCGGGTCACTCCAGTCCGGCGCGTCCTCTCCGATCACCTCGCCGCCGCCCTCGGCGAACGGCACGCCGCTCAGCGAGCGAACTTCGAGGCCACGGGCGTCGAGTTCGGAACGCAGTCGGGTTCGGGCGCGTCCATCCGCGGCAAGGGCGGCGGCGAGGGTGGGCGGCAGCCAAAGGCTCACGCCGAGGGTGTCGACACCGAGCCTGGCGCGGATGGCGGAGGCGTAGGTGTCGAGTTGATCGACCACGGACGGCAGATCACGGGCAGGGCGGACATTCGTGCCGTGACTCAGGTGAACGAACCGGCCCGAGCGGTGGCGCAGCCGCATCAAACCCCTCCCACGCATCCGCACGTGCATCTGAACGTGCATCCGACCGTGCTTGCTGATCCAGTATGGACCAGCGGGCCGGGCGAATCCGAGTCGGCCGTGATCATCAGTCGGTGCATCGGACGACCTCCCTCCGCGTTGTGATGTGCCCACGAATACGAGAGTCATCCGGGGCTCGGATGAGCGGCGCACCCGTCGTGCGACGGCATGACCGGCGCGAACATGATCTCGGAGCGGCCCGCGGAGGATTGGATGCCCCGCTCAGCAGCCGCGATGAAGTGCGAACGGGCCGTTGAGAGCAAGGCGACACGCAAGGAAACGCCGATGCTCAAAGTTCACCAAATGCCTATTCGGACACGCACGTGTCGTCGCACCATCGGGGTAACGCGGGCGGCGGCCACCACCCCGAGGGGTAATGGCCGCCGCCCGTGCCGGTGCCCTATTCGTTGGTGCTGAGTCCCTGCTCGCTGCCCTTCTTCAACTTGCGGTCGTCGCGCAGCTCCAGGAAGGGCTCCTCGTCCGCGGGATGCCCGGCCGCGATGGCACGGCCGCGCTCCAGCTCGGCGTCCAGTTCCGCGCCGAGCATGATGGCGATGTTGGAGATCCAGAGCCAGACCAGGAACGCGATGACGCCGCCCAGGGTGCCGTACGTCTTGTTGTAGTTGGCGAAGTTGGCCAGGTAGATCGCGAACGCGACCGACGCGATGATCCACAGCAGCACGGCGCAGATGCCGCCCGGCGTGATCCACCGGAACCCGCCGGTCTTCGCGTTCGGCGACGCCCAGTAGAGGATCGCGAACATCAGGCTGACCAGGATGACCAGCACCGGCCACTTGGCGATGCTCCACACGGTGACCGCGACCGACCCCAGTCCGATCCGGTCCCCGACCGTCTCGGCGAGGTCCCCGGTGAAGATGACGATGAACGCCGACACGATCAGCATCAGGCCGATGACCGCGGTGACGCCGACCCGGATCGGCAGCGTCTTCCAGATCGGCCGGCCCTCGGGCACGTCATAGATGGCGTTGGAGGCGCGCATGAACGCCGCGATGTACCCCGAGGCCGACCAGAACGCCGCGACGATACCGATGACGGCGGCGAGGCCGGCCGTCCCGTTGCCCTGCACCTGCTTGAGAACCGTGTCGACCAGATCGCGGATCTGCGTGCTCGGCACCACCTGGTTCACCGTGTCCTGCACGGTGTCCTGACCGTTGCCGCCGATCAGACCGAGCACCGAGACCAGGACCAGCGCCCCGGGGAAGATCGACAGCACCCCGTAGTAGGTCAGCGCGGCGGCCCAGTCGGTCAGGTTGTCCTGGGAGAACTGCTTGCCGGTGCGCTTCATCGCGGCGAGCAGTCCCCCGCCACGTAGCTGCAAGGGGCTGTCCGGTCCCTCATCCGGGCCCGGCGCGGTCAGGTCGGTGTCACGGTCCTCCGCCGTCTTCGTGGAGGTGACGGCCTTCGTGGAGGTGGCGGCGCCGACGTCGTCGCCCCCGCGCTTCTCCCCGTGATCGGCCTTCGCAGTCGTCGACGTCGTCGATGACTGCGGCGGTCCGGCCGCGTCGTCGCGCGAGGTGTCGTCCTCGGATCGATGGAACAGTTTCATCGCGGGGGTTCCCTCCCGGGCGCATGGATGAGTCCGGCGTGGTCGTCGTCGTGCGCGCCCTCCCCGCCACGCCGCACGACAATTGACTTGTTGGGGTGATGCCCGCCACCGCCCTCATCTAATCCCCCCGCCCGCGCTCCGGCACAGCAAACGCTCAACTCACGTCCAGACGAGCCACCCGAGTCACTTGAGCAACAGGCGGGCCATCCGCCTTCCGGCCAGGGCCAGCCCGCCGGCGAACAGCGCGCACAGGTAGATCAGATCGACCACCTGGACCGCGCCGAACGACGTCAGGCAGATCCCCCGGATCAGATCCACCGCCCGGTACAGCGGGGTGATCTCCACCAGCATGCGCAGGGGCGGCCAGTAGTCCTGCGCCGGCACGAACGTGCCGGAGAACAGGAACAGGGCGAATTGAACCGCCGCGATCAGGTCGAACTCCTGCCAGCCCCGCATGAAGGTGGACAGCGCCATGCCGAGCGCCCCGAACGCGAACCCGACGAACACCGTCGCCGGGAACGCGGCGAGCGCCCGCGGCCACGAGGTCAGATCCATCAGCGTCATGACGACCAGGAACGCCGCGGCGTACACGGTGCCCCGCGCCATCGCCCAGATCAGCTCACCGGCGGCCACCTCCATCGGCCGCACCGGGGTGGCCAGCACGGCATCGTAGAGCCGCATGAACTTCATCTTCCCGAAGAAGTTGAACGTCGTCTCGGACAGCGCCCCGGACATGGCCGAGGCCGCCAGCATCGCCGGAGCGACGAATTCCGCGTATCCCACCACCCGGCCATCCGGTATCCGGATGTCGCCGATCAGCGCCCCCACGCCCACACCGATGGAGAACAGGTAGAGCAGCGGCTCCAGGAACCCGCCGACCATGACGATCCAGTAGGCCGAACGCAGCGCGGCGACGTTGCGCTCCACCATCGAGCCGGCGCGGCGCGCCGAGTCCCGGGCCAGCAGCAGCCGCGGCAGGGCAAGCGTGACCATCACGGCTCCTCAATAGATCAATAGACCAGTCGACGGTGGAACTGCCGGATGGTGAGCGCGATCCCCGCCGTCACCCACGACACCAGGACGGCCAGATGCGCGGCGGCCGGCCAGTGCGGAGCGATGCCGAGCATCGCCGCACGGCTCAGCTCCACGCCGTGCCAGAGCGGCAACGCGTACGCCACCCAGCGCAGCACCGCCGGCAACGCGCCGACCTCGAAGAACACCCCGGAGAACAGCGACATCGGCAACACCGCGAACCGCAGCAGAATGGCCAGGTAGCTGTCGCTGCGCACGGCGGCCGAATATGCCGTGGTCGGCCCGCCCACCGCGAACCCGACCAGCGCGCACACCGCCAGCGCGGCCGGCGTCCACCAACTGTGCACCGCGCCGAAGGCCGCCGCCACGATCAGGAACGCCCCGGCGCTGACCAGCACCCGGAACAGCAGGTAAAGAAAATCGCCGGCGACGATGTCGGCCAGCCGCAACGGCGACGCCGCCAGCGCGGAGTAGGTCTTCATCCACTCGAAGCGGCTCAGCACCGGCCACGTCGACACCCCGATCGCGGTCTGCATCGCCGTCGACGCGACCAGACCCGGCACGATCCAATCGAGATAGGGCACGCCCTGCACCCCGCCGGCCACATGCGCGCCCACCGCGACGCCGAAACCCAGCACGGTCAGCAAGGGCAGCACGAACGACGACAGCGCGCTCCCCCGCCAGGTGCGGCGGTAACCCACCATGTGGAACTCGAACACCGACCACGGCGCCATCAGTCCACCAACGTCCGGCCGGTCAGATGCAGGAAGACGTCCTCCAGGCTGCTGCGCCGCACCAGCGCGCTGGACGGTCCGAGCGAGCGCCGGTGCACCTCCGCGACGGCCTCGTCACCATCGGCCACATAGAGCAGGATCCGATCGGGCAGCACCTCCAGCCGCTCCCCCACCCCGGCCAGCTTCTCCCCATACGCTCCCTGATCCGGCACCGGGAACCGCAGCTCGACCACCTCGCGGGTGGAATAGCGCTCGATCAGCTCCCGCGGCGTCCCCTGCGCCACGATCCGGCCGCCGTCCATCACCACCAGGCGATCGCACAACTGCTCCGCCTCGTCCATGTAGTGCGTGGTCAGCACCAACGTGACGCCCTGCTGTTTGAGCCGGAACAACCGTTCCCACACCAGATGCCGCGCCTGCGGATCGAGACCCGTCGTCGGCTCGTCCAGCAGCACCATCTCCGGCTCGTTGACCAGCGACCGGGCGATGGTCAGCCGGCGCTTCATCCCGCCGGACAACGGCTCCACCCGGCTGGACGCCCGATCGCTCAACTGCACGAAATCCAGCAGCTCCGCGGCACGCTGCCGGGCCACCCGCCGGGAGATCCCGAAGAAACGCGCATAAGCCGTGAGATTCTCCCGCACGGTCAGCTCGGGATCGAGATTGTCCACCTGCGGGCAGACCCCCAGCCGGGCACGGATCCGGGACCCGGACCGAGCCGGGTCCATGCCGAGGATGCGCAACACCCCGGCCGACGGCGGCGAGACACAACCGACCATGCGCATGGTGGAACTCTTGCCCGCGCCGTTCGGGCCCAGGAAGCCGAACGCCTCGCCGCGCCGCACGTCCACGTCGATGCCGTCGACCGCGGCGAAGTCGCCGAACCGCTTGACCAGGCCACGCGCGTGGACCAGAGACTCGTCACTCACCCGCACGACATTAGGGCGCGGGTCTGACAACTTCCGCCTCGGACCGGGATCATTGCGGCGGCGCGGCCGCCACCCGAGCCGCGGTCACCAGTTCGTCGGTGACCGCCACCGTCTGCGCGGTCTCCACCGGGGTGCCCGAGTCGTACCGCACCGACCAGCTCAGCCCGTCCCGCCCGGTCACCCGTCGGGCCACCACCCGCACACCGCCGTCCGGCAACGGATGATGCGACGTGTAGGCCACCGACCGGGTCACTCGGGTGCGCACCTGATCCGGAAGCTCCCCCGGGCTCTGCAACTGGTACGCCACCGCGGGCGCGTCGACCAGCACCGTGTACCCCGCCCGCTCGTGCGCCACCTCGGCGGGGGTGATCCGCAACGCGGAACCCGACCACGCCGCCTTATGGATCTCGTGCCAGCCCAGCCGCCCCCGGTCCGGCAACCACAGGCCCCGGTTGGTCGCCACCGCGACCGGACCACCCGGGTCCGACCCGATATACGCCCACGCCAGGACGCGCTCGTCGGAATCCATCTCGGGCCGCCGATCGGCCGGCAACTTCGGCCGCCGACGCAGAAAACTCACCATCCACCTGCCGCCTGTTCACGCAGCGCACGGGCCTGCTGCTCAAGAGAGAACAGTTCCCCGGCCAGCGCCAGATACTCGTCCTTGTGCGCCACCGGATTCACCCGCTGCACCTTCGACTTCAGATCACGGATCCGCGCGGTCACCGCAACCGCCTGCAGCCGGGCCAGCGTGATCTGCACATACCGCGGGTCGGCCTCGCCATCCACATGCAGCGGGTCGACCGCCAACTCCCCGACGATCGCCTTGCCGGACAGATCCTCGCACTGCTCGCGAACCGCCTCGATCCAATGCACGCCCCCGGTGGCCGAGGCCGCACCGCCGGCCGCGCCGACCGCCGACCGCACCGCGCGGAACACCGGATCCGCGTACATCTCCGGACCCAGCGCGTCGAACATCGGACCGGCCATCACCGGCTGCTGCAACGCCAGCTTCAGCGCCTCCCGCTCGACCAACCGCTGCGGGCTGTCCGCCGGCTGGACCGGAACACGCGCCCCCCGCGGCTCGCCGCCCGACGCCGCGGCCACCGCCCGTTGCACCGGCTCCGGGTCCATGCCCAGATCGCCGGCCAGCTTGCGCGCGTACTCCGGACGCTTCTCCCGGTCCTTGAGCTTCGCCACCAGCGGCGCCGCCCGGCGCATCGCCTCCACCCGGCCCTCCACGGTGTCCAGGTCGAACCGCGACAGGATCTGCCGCAACGCGAAGTCCACCAGCGGCTCCCGGCCGGCGATCATGTCCCGCACCGCCATGTCGCCCTTGGCCAGCCGCAGCTCACACGGGTCCATGTTGTCCGGGCTGACCGCGATGAAGGTGCGCCCGACGAACCGCTGATCCGACTCGAAGGCCCGCAACGCCGCCTTCTGCCCGGCCGCATCCCCGTCGAACGTGTAGATGATCTCCCCGGCGAAACTATCGCTGTCCATCAGCAGACGCCGCAAGACCCCGATGTGATCGGCGCCGAACGCGGTGCCGCACGTGGCCACGGCGGTCGGCTCGCCGGCCTCGTGACAGGCCATCACGTCGGTGTAGCCCTCCACGATCACCGCCCGGCCGCGGCGGGCGATCTCCCGCTTGGCGTGATCCAGCCCGTACAGCACATGGCTTTTCTTGTAGAGCGGCGTCTCCGGGGTGTTCAGATATTTCGGGCCGTCATCGTCGTCGAACAGCTTGCGGGCACCGAACCCGATCACGTCCCCGCCGAGGTCTTTGATCGGCCAGAGCAGCCGGCGGCGGAACCGGTCGATCAGCGAACCCGAGCGGGCCGGCCGGGACAGCCCCGCCGCGGTCAGCTCCTCGGCCGTGTAGCCCTTCTGCCGCAGATGCTTGGTGAGCTGATCCCAGGCGTCCGGGGCGAACCCACAGCCGTACTTCTCCGCCGCGTCCCGGCCGAAGCCGCGCTGCGCCAGGAACTCCCGGGCCTTGCGCGCGCCCGGCCGGCCTAGCTGATCGCGGTAGAACGCGACGGCGTCGGCGTGCGCGGCAATCAGCCGCTGCCTCTGGCCGGTCTGCTGGCGCGGCGCCGGGTTCTTGTCGTACGAGGTGTCGTAGCGTAGCTGGATGCCGGCCTTCCCGGCGAGCCGCTCGATCGACTCCACGAACGTCAGGTGGTCGGCGTCCATCAGAAACTTGATGGCGTCCCCGCCCGCCCCACAGCCATGGCAGAAATAGACATTTCGGGCAGGGCTCACCGTGAACGACGGAGTCTTCTCGTCGTGGAACGGGCACAGGCCCTTCAGGTTGCCGCCACCGGCGGACTTCAAGGTGACGGTCTCGCTGATCACGTCGACGATCGACGTGCGGTCGCGGACCAGTGCGATGTCCTCGTCCTTCACTCTGGCCACCGCTACATCCTGCCTGTGCCACCCGGCCGACGGCCAACCGGGGCGTCAGCCGCGCTCGACCAGCCTCTCGTGCCAGGCGACGGCCGCGTGATCGGTCAGCGACGCCACCTGGTCGATCACCACGCGCAGCCGCGCGGCGTCGTCGGGGGCGGCCTTCCACTGCGGCGCGAACAGCGCGTCCAAGTCGTCGGGGGCGCGCCGGGACAACGCCTCGACCAGCTCGGTCAGGATCTGCCGCTGCCGCTCGTACCATTGCTCGGCCGCGCGGGCGCGCATCACGTACCGCAAGGCCATGCCCTTGAGCAGGGCGCACTGGTTGCGCACGGTGGGCGGCACCACCAGGTCGGCGTCGTAGCGGCGCATCGGTTCGGCGCCGTGCCGGCTGTGCGTGGCGCCGACCGCGCTGGCCACGAAGCGACCGGTGAGCACGCTGGTCATCCGTTTCAGAGCGACCTGTGCGGCGTACCCGCCGTCATAGTCGGCGACGGCACGCACCAGTTCGTCGGTGAGCAGCGCGGTGAGCGCCGCGCCGAGGGTGTCCGCGGACTCGTCGGAGTAGGTGGCGGCGACGTCGGCGCACAGCGCCGCCCGCTCGTCGGCGTCCTCGACGAGCGGGCGCAGCGAGAGGTAGCCGCCGTGCACCCCGTCCTCCACGTCGTGCACGGAGTAGGCCACGTCGTCGGCCCAGTCCATCACCTGGGCCTCCAGGCAGCGGCGTTCCCCGGGCGGGGCGGTGCGCCGCATCCAGGTGAACACGGGCAGGTCGTCGGCGTACACGCCGTACTTGCGGCGGCCGTCGGCGCGCGGCCACGGGTATTTGCTGGCGGCGTCCAGCGAGGCCCGGGTGAGGTTGAGGCCGGCGCCGTCGACCTTGGCCTCCAGGCGGGTGAGTACGCGCAGCGTCTGGGCGTTGCCTTCGAAGCCTCCGCAGGGCTGGGCGACCACGTCGAGGGCCGCCTCGCCGTTGTGGCCGAACGGCGGATGCCCGATGTCGTGGGCGAGGCCGGCCACGTCCACCACGTCCGGGTCGCAGCCCAGCCGGGCACCCATCTCCCGGGCGATCTGGGCGACCTCCAGCGAGTGCGTCAGGCGGGTGCGCAGGAAGTCGTCCGATCCGGCGGTGTGCACCTGGGTCTTGGTGGCGAGCCGCCGGAAGCCGGCCGAGTGCAGCACGCGCGCCCGGTCCCGCTCGAACTGGGTGCGGCCGTGGCCGCTGTCCTTGGCCGGTTCCGGGACCCAGCGTTCGGCGTCGGAGATCACCCTGTCAGCGTAGAGGTCGGCACCGCGTCGCGGTGGCGGCGCGGCTGCCGAGCACGCAGAACTCGTTGCCTTCCGGGTCGGCCAGGACCACCCAGCTCGCGTCGTGCTGGCCCACGTCCACCGGCCGGGCGCCCATGTCGATGAGGCGTTCCACCTCGGCTTCCTGGTCGTCCGGGCGCAGGTCGATGTGCAGGCGGTTCTTCCCGGTCTTGGTGTCCGGCACCGGGGTGAACACCAAGCCGGGCAGGGCGTCGGCGGTGCGGCGGATCTCCACCTCGTCCGGTGCCTCGTGCACGATGGTGTAGCCCAGCGCTTCGGCCCACCATCGCGCGAGCCGCTTGGGGTCCTCGGCGTCGACGACGATCTGCTCCCAGACGCTGGTCATCCGTGCTCCTCCCGCACTAGCCGTCGGAGGGCCACGCCCGCCGCAGAAGTGACGATCATGTTACGCCGGATCGGCGAGGAGGTTGCGGCCCGCGGACGGCAGCCGTCACGTGCAGTGAGGCGAAGATGACGCACACCGAGTGCGACTCGTCGTCGTGCGGTCAGCCCAGGATGGCTTCGGCGACGGCAGGCGGATTCGCATCTCCGCGTGGCGCCGTCGGAGACAGCGAAGAAGCAGCAGGCAGCGGACGGTGACGCGCGGAACCGGCAACCCGCGCGGCACCGGACTTACGAGGTGACCGGCAGCAATAGCAACACGCTGAGGAGAGATGTGCCCGGCGTCGACCACTGTCTACAGGAGGCCATGGCGATCCCTGGCGCGGTCGGAGCCAGCATCGTCGACTACACCACCGGATTCCCGGTCGCCACGACGGGTTCCGCCCCCAACGCCGACCATGACGCCGCAGCGGCCGGCACGGCCAGCGTGGTCCAGGCGGCCACGGACCGCTCGATGATCGTCTCGGCCGTGCCGAACGACCTGCTCGAAGACCTGATCATCACGACCGCTGGGGGTTATCACCTGCTCCGTCTGGTGCAGACCGACTTCGACAGCCGGCTGGTGCTCTATGTGTGGCTGGACCGCTCGCTCGGCAACCTGGCGGTTGCCCGGCGCCGCATGCAGAAGCTGGCCGACGAGCTCGTCGCGACCTGAGCGGCATCGCCGGGCTCGCCGGTGTCCGCCGAAACACCGACCGAAGGGATTGATCGTGCCGTCCTCGACGACCGCAGCGCCGGGTCGCCTGCTCACGCAGGCCGCCGGCGAGCGGCGGACCGGAGCGCTGGTGGTGGGCGGTCACCCCGGCGGGTCGGTCTATCTCATCGAGGGCATGGTCGCGTACGCGGAATCGCCGGCCGCCCCGGGTGTGGGCGAGTTGCTCACCGCGTCCGGGCGGCTGGCCGGGCGTACGTGGCAGGCGGCGCTGGATGCGGGCACGTCGCAGGCGCAGGTCGGGCGGATGCTCGTCGACCAGGGCCATCTGACCCAGGGAGAGCTGGAGCTGTGCGTGCTTGGCGCGACCTACGACGCGGCGTTCTTCGCGCTGTCCCCCGCCTCGGCCCCGGTGGACTTCCTGGACGGTGCGGTGCACTGGATGGGCGCGGTGGTGCGTGTCGACGCCGACGCACTCAACCGGGAGTCGCGTCGCCGTGCCCGGATGCTGGACGAGATCCTGCCCGACTCGCGGGTGGACTCCGCTCCGGTCACCCCGGCGGCACGGTTGCCGGTGGGGCGGGTCACGCTGACCGCCCTGCAGTGGGAGCTGCTGGTGCACGCCGACGGGCAGCGCACGCCGGCCGACCTGGCACAGCTTCTCGGCCGCGCCGGGTACGCGACGGTGCAGGAGTTGCGGCGGATGGCAGCGATAGGTCTGTTGCGGGCGCCGGTAGCCGGCGAGCGGGCCGGGCCGGTCCGGCTCACCGCGGTGCCCACGCCGGACGCTGCGCCACCCAAGCCAGCCGCTACGCCACCTTCGCCGGGCGCGGAGTCACGCCGCCGGGACCCGCCGCGGGGCACCGCGTCGCCGCGCCGCATACCGGGCTCTCGGTCGCCGGACGAACCACGCGCCGAGGTGCACGCGGTCGCGCCGCTGAGTCCGACCGGGACGCTGAGTCCGACCGGGACGACGCTGGGCCCGACCGGGACGGAGCCGACGGGGGACACCCGGCCGGAGACGACCGGACCGGTCCAGCGCCCGCCACGACTGGCCCGGCGCAAGCCCGGCGCGGGCATCCCGAAGGATGTCGCCGCCGAGCCACCGCCACCGCACGGCACCGACGAGGTGCTGTTGAAACGCATCCGCACGGCATTGCGGGCCTTGCGGTGACACGCGCGCCTCCCCTGCATGCGCACACCTCCACCAGGAAGGAGTCACGGGGATGACGGTCGATCCGGCGGTGCTGGAGGAGCTCGGACACCTCCGCACGAGGCTGCCGGAGCTGTCCGGCAGTGTCCTGGCCACCACCGACGGTATGGTGGTGGCGCACGACGCGCACCGCATCGAACCGGACAGCCTGGCCGCCCTCGCCGCGGCGCACCTGGCGCTGGCCCGCCGCTTCGCGCATGCCGTGGACCATGGCGAACTGCGCGAGTCGGTGGTGGAGTGCGAACGCGGCTACATCACCTCATACATGGCCGGGCAGGTGGCCCTGCTGACCCTGGTCACCAGCGGATCGGCCAACCTGGCGATGGTGCACCTGGAAGCGCGCCGCTGCGTGCAGCGGCTGATGCCGATGCTGGCCGAGGCGCTGCCCCCGGTGACGCGGCCGGAGATCCCGGTCCAGTCCGGCCCGGCCACCCCGCTGGCCCGGCGCACGCCGATGGCCACCCTGCCCACCAGCGTTCACCAGCAGGCGGCCGGTTGACCCACGACCTCGTCACGACACGCGACCCCACGAACGGCGCCGCCGCACGGCGAGCCGCCATCCCACCGCATTACGGAGGACATCCATGCCCGACATGGACACCGCACTGAAAGAAATCATGAACCTCGACGGCTGCATCGGCGTCGCGCTGGTCGACCACACCAGCGGGATGGCGTTGGGCACTCAGGGCGGCGGCAAGGACCTCGACCTGACCGTGGCCGCCGCGGGCAACACCGACGTTGTCCGGGCCAAGCTGCGGGCCATGGAGATGCTGAACCTCACCGAGAAGATCGAGGACATCCTGATCTCCCTGGACACGCAGTACCACATGATCCGGCCGCTGACGAGCCGCGCCGGAAAGGGCCTGTTCCTCTATGTGGCGCTGCGCCGTGACCGGGCGAACCTGGCCATGGCGCGGCACCAACTGAGGCGCATCGAGGCGGATCTGGACGTCTGACCCCGATGCCGGCGGGGAGGGCACTGCGCCGCCCTCCCCGCCGTCACCCGCCGGAGTTCTCCATTTCGGCGCCCTCCGGGACGGCGTCGTCGTCGCGGCTGTCCAGCCAGCCGTGCGGCAGGGACACCTTGCCGGGCGCGTTGACCCGCCCACGCGGCTGACCGAGCGCCTCCCGTGGGAACGGCACCCGCGGGTCCAGCCGAGCCAGCAGGTCGTCGAGCTCCGCCAGCGAGGAGACCATCGCCAGGCTGCGCCGCAACTCCCCGCCGACCGGGAACCCCTTCAGATACCAGGCGACGTGCTTGCGGAAGTCGGCGCAGCCGTGCCGCTCGTCGCCGAGCGCGTCGACCAGCAGGTGGGCGTGCCGGGACATGATCGCGGCCACCTCGCCCTGGGACGGCAGGGCCTGCGAGGGACGGCCGGCGAAGGCCGCTTCCAGGTCGGCGAACAGCCACGGCCGCCCGAGACATCCGCGGCCCACGACCACCCCGTCCGCGCCGGTGTGCGCCACCATGCGCAGCGCGTCGGCCGCCTCCCAGATGTCGCCGTTGCCGAGCACCGGCACGTCCAGGGTCTGCTTCAGCGCGGCGATGGCGTCCCAGTCGGCGTTGCCGGAATACCGTTGCTGGGCGGTGCGGGCGTGCAGCGCCACTGCGGCGACGCCAGCTTCCTGGGCGATCAGCCCGGCTTCCACGTACGTCAGATGGTCGTCGTCGATGCCCTTGCGCATCTTGACGGTGACCGGGATGCCGAAGGGTGCCGCCGCGGCGACGGCCTGGCCGACGATGCGACCGAACAGCCGGCGGCGCCACGGCAACGCGGACCCGCCACCACGCCGGGTGACCTTGGGTACCGGGCAGCCGAAGTTGAGGTCGACATGGTCGGCCAGCCCGTCTTCACCGACCATGCGGACGGCCGCCGCGGTGACATCGGGGTCCACCCCGTATAGCTGCAGGCTGCGAAAGTCCTCGTCGGGCGCGAACGAGATCATCTTGAGGGTCTTCGGAATGCGCTCGACGAGCGCCCGAGTGGTGATCATCTCGCAGACGTAGGCACCGCCGCCCTGCTCGCGGCAGAGCCGCCGGAAGGCGACGTTGGTGATGCCGGCCATCGGAGCGAGCACGACCGGCGGCCACACGTCATGCCGGCCCAGCCGCAGAGGCTTGGCCTGCGCGATCGGCGTCTGGTCGGCCGGTGCGAGAGTCATATGGTCGAGCATGGCACACCGGCTTCTGGCAAAGTCACGGCCATGACCGCTCCCCGCCGCCTGGTAGCCGTGTTCGCCTCCCCGGTGGCCGAAAGCCTGCTGCGCTTCGGCCTGGAACTGGGATTCCATTGCGTGCTGGTCGAGCCGGATCCGGCCCGGCTGGTCGGACCGCCACGCCCGCACGGCGACCAAGTGGTCGGTGACCTGGCGGCGGCGGGCCTCGACGGGCACACGGACGTGGTGCTGACCGACCATCACCGTCCGGAGATCGGCACCATCCTGAAGGAGGCGCTGGCGGCCCCCACCCGGTGGATCGGCATCGTGGGCAACCCCACGATCGCCGGGCCGCACGTGGCGGCGCTACGCGAACTCGGGGTGGACGAGGACGAGATCGCCCGGGTGCATCGCCCGATCGGGCTGAACATCGGCAGCAAGACGGCGGCGGAGATCGCGGTGGCGACGTTCGCGGGCCTGATCGCGGACCGCAACGGCCGGCCGGGCGGCTTCTTCTAAGCCACCCCGCCCCACCCCGCCCCGCACCGCACCGCCCCGCACCGCCCCGCACCGCAGCATCCCCCACGCGCACGTCTCCCCCGCGTCACCCGGACATCCGCGTCGATCTTGAACTTCGCGTGCCCGTTTCGGTCCGACAAGTCGGCCATGCCGGACCGCAAACTCCAAGATCTGTGAGTGTTGGTGTCAAGTGGTGGCTTGGAGGGTGCGCCAGATTTGGCGGGCTATGTAGCGTTT
>NZ_BMMX01000058.1 GCF_014646155.1 Mangrovihabitans endophyticus | reverse complement strand
GCTCGATGCCGCGGGCGGCGGCCAGGCCGGCCTCGGCGAGGAACCCGGTCGGCGTCAGACCGGCGGCGGCCGCCGCCTTGGCGAGCTCGGCGGTCTCCTGCTCGGTGAAGCGCGGGGCAATGCGCCCGGGCCGGCCCGGGTACTGGTGTCGCCGATCGCGTCCCCGCCCGGTCGGCGGTGTCTCGTGCTGCGCTGTGCTGCTCACGCCGTCGAGCGTGGCGGGCCGGGGTTGGTGGCGGCGTTAGCGGCGACTCGAGCGCCGCGGCGTACGCCCGGCCCCGCAGGCCTCGCTTGGGGTCGACCGCGCCCGGTCGGCCACCCGCTCCGGTAACCCGGAGCACATCTTGCTCCGCCGGCTCAGGCGAGGTTGCGGCGCTCGGCCCAGACGACCGCGGCCGCCGCGGTGGGCATCGGTGTCGACTGCCGGGCGACGTCGCCGGCGATGACCGACACCAGGTAGCGCTCGCGGGCCCGCGCCAGCGCCTGGACCGGCCGGACACGCACGTGCGCGGCCGCGCCCGGCGGCGCGTACACGGCGCCTAGCTCGTCGAGCTGCCAGTGCGCCCGGCCGGCGATCGCGGCGGCCAGCTCGGCATCGTCGATCACGGGCCGACCGTACGCGGCCGCGGCTGGTAACGCTGCCGTCAACCCGTAGCGGGCGTTGCCACCCGCTCACCTGCGCCAACAGGTGGCCGGTTCTCGTTTTGCGATCAGAAATGAGGCGCTGGTAGCGCCCTAGCAACGCCCAATAGGTCGAACACCTGTGCGATAACGTCACGGGCGTGGAGTGGAGTTACCAGGAGCAGCGGCGGGTTCGGGAGTCCGCGACCTATCTGGCGCAGGACGGCGACAGTGAGCGTGCGGAGTACCTGGTGCGGCTGTGTGAGCTGCCCGACGGCCGATGGTGCGTGCATCTGATGGCGCTGCCTTGGGACAGCAGCCACGTCGCGGAGAACACGTTCGGCACTCCGGAGCAGGCGTGCGGCGCGGCCGACGCGCTGTACGCGATGGGCGTCGACGGCGGCCGCTGGGATGTGCGGCGCTGGGGCTGGCAGCGGCCGGCGGCGGCCCGGGCCACCCCGGGCGCCTCGACGGGCCACGGCTGAGCATGGCGACCGGGTCACCGGCGGCGCGGGCGTCGCCGCTGCGGCGTACGGCGCGGGGCTGAGCAGTGCGGGCAGCGCGGCGGTTCGGCCGGCCCGCGCCGCCGGCGGGCGGCCAGCAGGGTCAGGGCGAGAGTGGCGGCGGCCTGGGCGAGGCGCAGCGCCTCGGTGATCTGATCGGGGTCGATCACGGTGGGGGTCCTTGTCGGGCCGGGCCTTCGGGCGGCTCCCGGAAGGCTCTGACCTGGCACCGTCGCCGCGGCCTCCCCGCTGCCAAGCCCGTCGTCGGCCAGGTGCCCGCATCGGACAGTTCCGGATAGCCTTTGACCTGCGGAAACAGCAGGTCAAAAAAAACTTGAGAAAAGGTTGGGGGGTAGCCGCCCTGCCAGCACTTAGAAGGATGGCGTCCTCTGAAGGCTTTCAGTGGACGTCAGCCTGAATCGAGAAGGGCGCCATGCAGCCGGGAGCCGACGAGCAATCGGGCGGCGCCGCGGGTTACGGCATAGAACGGAAGTCGGCCCGCGGCGTCGATGCTTCCGTCCCCACCGGCTGGCTCGACGAGTTCACCGGCACGTCCGAGGACCGCGAGCTCGAGGAGACGATGCAGGCGCTGCGCCGCCGCGAGCGCCTGGCCGAGGACGCCGACCTGGTCACCTGGCTGGCGCTCAACGGCTTCACCGGCACCGACTACGAGCGGTTCGCCTACGAGCTCGTCCGCTACGGCCACGCCGTCATCACCGCCTGGGTCCGCCGCGGCCTGATCTTCGGCAAGTGCCGCGACCGCGGCCTGGGCGGCCTGGAAGAGCCGCCGCCCGGGGCGATGACCCGGCCCGACGTCGCCGAGGAACTCGCCAACGAGACCGTGGCCAAGTCCCTGCACTACTTCCGGGAGAACGTCCTGATGCGCGGGCAGTGGAACCCCAACCGCGGCGCGTCGATCAAGTCGTACTTCATCGGCCAGTGCCTGATCCGCTTTCCGAACATCTACCGGGCCTGGCTGCGCACCGAGGCCACCACCAACGTGATGCTCGTCGACGACCTCGGCTTCCTCGACCGGCCGGCCGGCGAGGGCGCCGTCACCGATCCCGCCGACCTCGCCGTGATCCGCCAGGAGATCGACACCCGGCTCGCCCGGCTGCCCGAACGGACCCGCACCATCATGGTGCTGACCGCCGCCGGCTGGAGCCAGCAGGAGATCGCCCTGCGGCTCGGCACCACGGTCAAGGCCGTCGAGCGGACCCTGAACTACTACCGCCCCGCCGCCACGACCAGGAAGGGAATCGCATGACCAACCCCCTGCCGAAGCCCACCATCCAGACCAGGATCGAGCGGTCCTCGCTCGGCACCGCCGACGCCCGCAAGATGCGTGCCCGCACCTCCGACGCCACCGCCCGCGCGATCGTCACCCGGGCCGCCGCCTACCCCGCCCGGCATACCAGCACGAAAAGTTTTTCTCGGAAAGTTGGGGGATAACCGGCCTACCGGTACTTATGCCTTTGGCGAGCGCGGTCCAACCGGGACCGCATCCCTCCAAGGAGTTGATCCACATGGCTCGAGGTTCTCGCTCCGTGTCCCGTAGCGCCGGCACCGGCCGGTTCGTCAGCGCCCGCACGGCGGCCCGCTCCCCGCGGACCACCACCACCGAGCGCGTCGGCCGCGGCACCGGCAACAGCCACACCGTCAACCGCAGCGCCAGCACCGGCCGGTTCGTCACCGCGGCCACCGCGGCCCGGCACCCGGGCACGACGATCACCCAGCGCGTCTGACGCTCTGACCCCTCCACACAGCGAGCCCTCTCCCCTCGGCCAGGGGAGAGGGCTCGTCGTTTTCCCACACTCGCATTGCGGTCAATCGGTGCCGCCGGTACTACCGGACTGCTCGGGCAGTCCCCACCCGGACCACCACATCGGCAAGTAGCGCGCCAGTGCGGTCGCCCAGGCCGCCAGCACGATCGCCGGGAGCAGACCGACGATCGCCGACAGCACGCACGCCAGCCAGCCGTCTGTGCCGACCACCGCGGCCAGCACGGCGAAGGCGAGACTGAGGACACCGGCCGCGCCGGCCAATACGGCGATCGCCCGCCGGCGGAACCCCCAGCGGTACAGGCTGGCCGCGCCCATTAGCAGCAACGCGACCAGCAGCAGGCCCGCGAAAGCTGCCGCTCCACCTACATCGTGAGCGCCCGCGCCGCTGTAGAGGGTGCCCTGGTAGATGGTCACCGAGATCACCACGAACAAGCTGACGATCCCGAGGCCGATCACGGCAAAGGACGGCCCCTCCCGGCTGAGGTCGTACGGCCAGGGCTGAGGCTGGCGAGCAGGGCCACGGTCAAACAGCGTCATAGACATCGATGATGCCGCATGAATGCTCTAGGTAGTCAATTGGACACTTTCTGCGTCGGTCAGCTGCGTTCCGTCGCCCTCGATACCGGGGTCAGGAGGGGTCTGTCAGGTCCGCGCCTGGCCCGGCGCCGTAAGGCGCCGGAGGCGCGGACTCACAGACTTACAGAGTCCGGCAGTGCCGAGCATGGCGGATCAGCGGTCGGTTGATTCTTTGAGTGAGGCGAGCAGTTCGTCCTCGGTGTTGCCACGCAGCTGCTCGGCTCGGTCGAGCAGCAGGTCGACCGCGATCCGGATCAGGGTGTTGTCGGTCAGACGCTCGCCACCGCGTTGGGTCCGTCGGCGTCCGAGCTGGCGGGTGAGCACGGCGAGCGCGTCGACCTGGTCCATCCGTAGCCGGGACTCCTTGCGCACCAGCTGCAGGTAACGCGGCCCCACGTCAACGTCGACGTCCGGTTCCGGTCGCCGGGCGGCCGGCTTCCGCGGGCGGGCCGGCCGTGACTCTGCAACTTCCGGAGTTCGGGAGTCCGGTACTTCGGTTGTCTGTCGGTCCGCTGCTGGAGGTACCGGCGGAGTGCCGACGATGGGGGACTCGACGGTGGGTGTCAGCGTCGGAGCGGCGCCGCCACCGGGCCGGCTGCGCTGCAGGCGGCCACCGCGACCGGCGGTCACCGCTGCACCGCCAGCAGCTGCTTGGCGAGCTCGGCGAACACGGCGGCCATCTCGCGGGCCGGGCCGGTGCCCAGCGTGCGCAGCGACGTGGGGATGTCCGCGGCGTCCTTGATCGCGGCCCGCTCGGGGATCTGCGGGCTCCAGAGCAGGTCACCGAACAGGTCGGGCAGGCCCTCGATCTGGTAGGAGTGCGCGGTCATCTGGGAGCGGACGCGGGTGACGACGAAGCCGGCCATCCGTAGCTCGGCCGCCGCGCCGGGCTGGCGCAGGCTGGGGCCGTGCTTGGCGATGAAGTCGCGGAAGCGCACGGCGCCGTCGACGCCGTCGAACTCCGGTTCGACGGTGCACAGGGCGTGGGTGGCGGCCGCCATGCCGAGCTGGGTGAGGTGCCCGAGGCTGGGCGGGCAGTCGATCAGGGTGACGTCGTAGTCGTCGTCGACGCCGGACAGGGCGGTGTAGAGCCGGCCGACGGCGCCGAGCACCCCGGCCTCGCTGACCCGGTTCTCCAGGTCGAACCGTGAGGGGATCAGGTCGATGTGCTCGGCGTACGTGCCGTCCCAGCCACACGCCACGACCGCCGCGGCGGCGACGCCTTCCTGATCCGCGCCCGCTTTGACCACCTCGGCGGTGGTGGCCACCGGCTCGGCCGGATCGAACGGCCGGCCCAGCCGGCGGCTGGCGTTGGCCTGCGGGTCCATGTCGACGACCAGGACCCGGTGGCTGGCCTCGGCCAGCGCGGCGGCCAGGTTGACCGTCGTCGCCGTCTTGCCGCTGCCGCCCTTGTTGTTCCCGATCACCACGCGATAGGGCATCTGATCTCCTGACTTCCGAAGTTCGGGACTTCGGAAGTGCCGGAGTCCACGATCGGGACCGTACCGCTTGGCGTGCGAAACAGGGAGTCGGCGCGCGATCGGGTGACTACTGGCCGGCCGGGCCGCCCGGCTGGTCGATCAGGCTGGTCAGCATCGTGATGATCTGGTCGAGCTTGGCGGTGTGCTCACGGCGCAGCGCCTCGATCGCGTCGCCCTGGGCGTGCAGGAGCTCGGTGTGCTGCGACTGGGTGATCGACAGCGCCTGGATCAGGTGGTGCTGGGCGCGGACGGTCTGGGCCATGTCGCCCAGGTCGCGGTCGCCGGAGGCGCGCAGCCCGGACTCCATCCGCAGCCGTTCCTCGATGGCGGCCACACGTTCCTCGAGTCCGTCACTCATGACGGTCATCCTCTCAGTGCGTCGGAGGTCCGGCGGTGCGCCAGCTGGCAGGCCGCGGCATCGTCGCCGTGCTCACACAACGGCACGTTGGTCACCCGGTCGTGACCGACCACAGGTGCCGGCAGGCCGTGCGGCACGTGGTCGTCCGCCCGGGCCAGCCAACGGTGCAGCTCGGCCCGCAGGCTCGCCGGTAGCTGGGCGAGGTCCTCGGGGGACAGCACGAGGTAGCCGGCCGCGGTGAGTCGGTTCGATGCGGTGAGGTCGCCGATCCGGCGCCGGGCGGCAGCCGCGCTGGTGACGTTGGGGTTCTTCGGGGCGGGCATCGACGTCCCCTCTCAATTCCCGCGCCGGGCGCGGCGGGCGGCGGCCAGGTCGATCGCCGCGGGCTCCAGGGCGGCCGCGAGGGCCTCGTCCTCCCGCCGGCGGGCCTCGGCCCGATTCCACCGGTCCAGGTCGAGCTGGTACATCTCCTGAGCGTGCTCCCAGCGGGATCCGCTCGCGCCGAACGCCCGGTGGCCGTACTGCGCGCACCACTCGGACACGGCGACCTCCGAGGTGTAGGGGCTGCCGATGTTGCAGCGCGCGCAGATCGGCCTGGTCGGCGGCTCGCCGGCGTCGGGGAAGACCTTCTCGAACCGATCGGTGCCCGCGGTAGCCAGCAGCACGGCCCGCTGCAGCGCGGGCAGCACGTCCCGGGCCACCTCGGCGGTCAGGAACCGGGGAAGCGGGGTGCCGCTGTGCTCGCTGTCGTCGAGCCCGAGCGCCCGGTTGGTGACCTGGGCCAGGAACGTGCCGATCGCGGCCCCGTACAGCTCCGCCCGCCACTCGCCGTTGATCAGGCGGGGGCTGATTTCCTCATCGGCGATGACGATCAGCTCACCGAAACCGGGGTTGTCGACGGCCAGTTCCCAGCCGTCCGGGTAGAAGATCATGCTCACTATTCGCCCTCCTGTCGCTGCCTTCCGCGTCACGATACTCGATATCGTGTATCGAGTCGATGAACGCCGGAACAGGCAACTTACAGACTCTGTTACTTCGGGAGTTCGTCACTTCGCACCGCCGGAGTGGTTGGCGGCCGCGGCCGCTATCGCGCGGGCGGCCGCGAGCCCGGGGCCGCCGCGATCGCGGACGGCGATCGCGTTCTGCTGCGCGTGCTCGGCCCGGGCGGCTTCGGCGGCCGCGCGCCGCGCCGCGGCCGCCGCGACCGAGGCCGCCCGGCGGCGCTCGGCCACCTCGTGCTGGTGCTCGGTGTGCCGGCGGGCCGGGTATGGCGGCTGCAGCTCGCCGGTCAGCGCGTCCTCCAGCAGCTCGCGCAGCATCCCGACCGGGGTGTGCAGGTCGACCGGCAGCGGCCGGCCGGCCCGGACCCGGGTGACGAAGTCCACGACGTCGCCCGCGCTCCACCGCGGGCCCAGCCGGGCGCCCAGGGTGGCCGCGACCAGGTGCAACGGCTCGTAGCGCAGCCACGTCCACAGCTCGCGCAGCGCGAGGGCCAGCCGGTACGCCCAGTCGTGCCACTCCGGGCGCCGCCGGCGCCGCGGCCCGGGCGTAGCTTCCGGCCCAAAAACACCGTTAACGGGTGACGGACCGCCCTCGCGGTAGGGCGTCCTAGGATGCCGTACGGGGTGTGTGCCATCCGGCCGGGCCACGACGGACCCGCCACCGTCAAGATCAGCGCGAGGGGTCCTCGTCGATGAGCGCGAAGCGCCGCCTTCGCCTTTCCCTCGGCCGCGGCGCGGCCGCCGACGAGTGCCCAGAGTTCCGCAATCTACGAAGGTAGAGGCCAAACCCCTTAAGCAGGAGCTAACGCACTCACCTCTAGACACCGTGTGGGGGGTGCAGATATTCGCTGTGCTCAGATGGCTGGCCAGGGTGGTCGCGGCGGTCCTGGTGGCGGCCACGGCCTGGCGCAGCCGGACCCGCTCGGCCCTGGTGGCGATCGTGGCGGCGTCCGGGGCCCGCCCGGTGCCGCGGTAGGGGGCGTCGTGGGCGTCCAGAGCGCGCTCGGCGTCGACGAGCAGCTGCTGCCCCCAGCCGAGCAGCTCGTCCAGGGCGGCCAGGGCGGCCGGGACCATCCGGTCGCGGGCCGCGGGGTCGGCGCTGCGGTGCACAGGGCGCAGGTCGTAGACGGCCCGGTCGTTGCCGCGGCCGGTCTCCATCCGCTCCGCGAGGGTGAGCCGGCGCCCGAGCACGGTGCGCCGCCAGGCGCGGATGGCCACCCCGCGAGCCCAGGCGGTGCTGACCGCCCGCTCGCTCACGCCGGCGAGCTCCGCGCACTGCTCACGGCCCGGCATCGCCCGCCGGCCGCTGCGGAAGTCGGCGTCGACGGCCATCACCGCGGCGACCATCCGGAACGCCGACGGCCGGCCCCGGGCCGTGCCGGCCGCGCGCTCGAGCGCATCGCGGGCCAGGGCGTCGGCGAGCAGCTCCACCGCGCGGCCCCACCGCGGCGACACCGCGGCGCCCCGGCGATCCGGATCGGCGTACGCGGCCAGGACCTGCCGCAACCGCTGCACCCAGCCGGTCAGCCAGGCCACCCGGCCCGCGGCCTGCTCGCGGGCTGCCAGCCGGGCGAACTGCTCGTCGACGGCGTCCTGCTGCTCGGCCAGCCACCGCTCGTTCTCGGCGTCCGCGTCGGCCAGCCACGACCAGCCACACAGCCAGCAGCCCGGATCCGGATCCGGATCGAGGCTGTCGCACGCCGCGCACGCCACCGGCAGGTCCTCGACCCACTCGATCGGCTCGACGTCGGCCCGGCCGCGGCGGCCGGCCTGGCGCTCGCGCCGGCGCCAGCACTCCAGGCACAGCGGCGTCGGATCGCCCTCGATGCGCTCCGGCATGCCCCACTGGTCGCGGCCGGCGGCCGCGCACGGCGAACACGGCACCCGCAGCCCGGTCTCGTAGCCGGCCTGCAGCATCCGCGGCACCCGGTCGACGTCGACCAGCGCCAGCTGCCCCGGCAACGCCGGCCGCGGCGGCAACAGCCGCAGATGATCCCGGCACGCCGAACCCCAGCGCGGATCCGCCGCCGGCCGCTGCTCACCGGCCGCCGCGCACGGCGTGCACCAGCCCGGCGAGGGCAGCACAGCCACAACCGGCAAAACCGGCTCCCGCAGCGCGGTCACGACGCGACTCCCACGCCGTCACCAAGCGCATCACGCAGCCAGGCGCGTACAGAACCCCAGCTCAACCGGGGTGAACTCGCCACGCGCCGGACCAGGCCGGCGGGGGCGGTGACAAGAGCAGGCGGGCACTTCCGAACCAGAGCGCACGGCAGCATGCCGACACGCCCACGGCGATTCGGAGACAAAAAAAGCACCCGCCCGGAGGTGGGTGTTATGGTTGCCTCCGAGCTTTAAGAGCCTCAAATCCCTGGTGCGCGGCCAAACGACAGGGGGTTTGGGGCTTTGCTTTTGCTATGGACTTAGCTGTCTGGCTTGTGGGCTCTCCCTAGATCACAGAGTGCTACCGGCGGATCGTACGTCGCACCCGGTATAAAACCGGGCATCGACACGCTGTTGTACGGGCTGGAGCGACGACCTTCTGACAAGGTCCACATTGGGCCCGACGCCAACCAACCATCTGCGTCGGCGCGCTGGCAAGCTGTCTCCAGCTGTCTCGAAGGCGCCACAGGTTCACAGTTCAGGCGGCTTTTTGGCCGTGTTTTTGACCGTGAGCGAGCTCGATGACCTCTCGCCGGAAGTCTGCGGCGGCGGCTACGGCAGCAGGGTCCGTTTCCAGCTCGACGAGATGGCGGTAGCCCGTTTCGTTGAAGTGCATGATCATGACCCGCGCGTCTGGCGTGCCTTCGTCGAACAGCCACCAGTCGGCGTCACCAAACGGCGCCGGCGGAATCTGGGCAAGCGCAGTCCGTGGCAGATAGTCGATCTGTTCACCGGCTTCGACGTTCCACCTGTCCATCCAGGCCATCCAGCGCTGATAGTCGGTGATCGGGGAGTCGACAATGCGAATCCGACCAATCGTCTTGCCGGCGGCCCTCTGAGCAGCCACCTGGTGCATCCACGCGCCGAGCTCGGGATTTTCGAGCGGCGACTCTGGGTGTCCGTCCAGGAAGGCTCGGAGCTGGGCTTCTTCGTAGCCGATGTCGTACTGCCGTTGCTGCTCGAATCGCCAAGCGCTCGACTGGTAGTCGCGCAGCTGCTGCCAGAACTCGGTCTCTGGGCCGGCGTCGGTCAAGATACGTCGCATGATCTTCTCCTTCAGGCGCTGCGGTGTTGCTGCATTGCGTCGCTGATGATGGCCCGAGCGCTATCACCCTCCACCGCGGACTCCCACAGGGAGTCCATTTCTTTGTTGAATTTGGCCACTTCTTCGGCGAGCGTCCGCTTCTCGTCGTCGATCACGATGTCGACGTAGCAGGTATCGCCGTAGAGCTCGAAGGAGCCGGTCATCGGCTGACCGACGCGTTGACCCAAGGGATAGATGCCTAGACGCACGTTGGGCAGACCTATGGCGGCCTGCAGCAGCGTCAATTGGCCCTGCATGATCTCGGGTGTCGGCCAGCCTGAGCGAAGGATGCCTTCGTGCAGGATGAACTCGAACTGCCGTCCCGGCTCGTAGAGATAGCGGACGCTCGCTTGCCTGGTGGCAACGGCCTCCGCGACGTCGTCGACGGAGCCGTACTTTGCGTGCAGTAGCTGCAAGACAGCCCTCGTGTAGTCCGGGGTCTGGAGGAAGCGGGGAATCCACACCATCTCGGCGAATCGGAATGTTGTGCAGGACTCGATCAGCTGGTTGTAGGCGGTCTGCACTGGCTGCTGGCCGTCGCGGAACCGGCGATCGAAGTTGGTACGCAGCTGCTGCGCCTCGGCGAGCATTGCGCGCCACTGCTCCAACTGAAGATCACTAGCGCCTGTCGCGGCTGCCCATAACGCCAGCTCATCGCCTGTGGGCAGCTGCTTTCCACCCTCGATCCGGCTGACCTTGGATTGGTGCCAATCGAGGGTCTCAGCGAGCTGCTTGGCAGGCATCTCACCGCGGGCGGTGCGCAGCCGAGTTGCCAGCCCGTCGTGGCTGGTAAGCAGCTCGGTCACCTGTGGGGTTTTCATCCTGCTCTCGCTTCCTCGGGTTCGTGGACTGCCAGGTCGTAGCCCCGAGGGATGGGATTGAAGATCCGGCCACGCTAGATGAGTGTGGTCGCCGTCCCCAGGCCCGCGGTGACGGGCCTGGGGACTCGGCAGGCGTCAGATCTTGCCAGCGAGTCTGGCTTCCACGAGCTGATCGATGATGTTGGCCGGGATCTCAACCCCTGCCTCGTTCGAGGCCAGCTGCCGCAGCTGGCCCGTCGCGCCATCGGAGAGCTGCCAGCCCTGGATTACGAAGGTGTCCCGGTCCGTGCGATACGCCGCGGGGCACCCACCGCCGCCGGAGCTCCAGTCCTTGAACAGGAACTCCAAGGTCATCTCATCCATGTCGAGCCTTCCGTCCGGATTGACGAGCTGTCCTTGGATCATCGCACCGGTTGGTGCATTTGCACAGTCGATCCCCTCCTTCCGTGCATAAGCCGAGCTGGATCCGCGTGTTGGACTACTTCCTGGCGCGCATGATCCTAGCAAGTTGCATGATTAGCTTGACAAGTTGCACGATTGCGAGCAGCGTTGGAGCGGACGGCATCGCTTAACGCGCAACTGGCGGCATCGTCCCTTCCCGTCCGGAAGGACAGAGGGCCGGGCCCTGGCAGGCCCGGCCCTCTGCAAAACGGCACTGATCCACGACTTGGAAGGAAGAGATCAAAGTGCCTATCTCCAGCGTAAAGGAACCTGCCCTCGCGGTTCCTGTCCCCACTCAGCAGGGTGGGCTCGGCTTCGTCAATCTGAGCACCGCCGACGGACGCGTTGACGCGTCCGCGCTGGGCGCCGCGATCGAGTTCCACCGGAGCGAGAGTCAGCGGCTGGCGAAGGAAGCGGCGCAGCACCGCAACCAGCTGCGCGAGCTCCTGCGACGTCGCGACCAGCACATCGCTCAGCTTCAGGAGAGCGGCCTGCAGCTGACCCACATCGCTTCGCTCTACAAGGTCACCAAGGCGCGGATCGCCCAGATCACCAAGGCGTTCCGTACCGCGGGCGAGCACCTGGCGCTCCCGGGCGGTGACGCGCGATGAAGGCCTCGACCCTGACGTCGATCAGCGCGTTGACGCTGGTCACCGCGACGACGGCGGCCGCCGTGCTGGGCAATCTGCGCCTGCGCCGGCAGCTGACCGACAGCCGTCGCGAGCTGAACGTGGAGCGCGGTTCCGCGCGTCAGGACGACTTCAAACCGGTCAACGACACGTACGGGCACATCATCGGCGACCTGGTCCTGGTCGAGGTGGCCCGCCGGCTGACCAGTGTGGTCGCCGGCGAGGGCGACCTGGTGGGCCGGCTGGGCGGCGACGAGTTCGTGATCCTGGCCGACTGCCCGTACGGGCCGTTCTCGGCGATGCTGGCCCGCGACGCGGTCGCGGTGATCCGCGAGCCCATCTCGATCGGTGAGGGCCGCACGGTGTCCGTGGCGGCCTCGGTCGGCTGGGTGCAGGTGCTCGTCGGCGACGACCCGCGCGAGGCGCTGCACGCCGCTGACCTGGCGATGTACCGGGCCAAGGCGTCCGGCGGCAACCAGCAGCTGGAGTACGGGCCCTCCGAGCCCCTCGCTGAGGTCGAGCCGCGGCCGGCCCAGCGGATCCGCGACATTCACCCGCACCGCGTCCCGTCGGAGCTCGGGGTGGTGATCGCGCGATGACCACGTTCGCCGTTCCCCCGACCGGCTCGCCGGCGTGGCGCGAGATCTACCCGGTGCCGCCGCTGCTGCGGCTGGAGACCGTCGGGCCGTGGTGCCCGCTGGACGACTCCCGGCTGCAGGTCCGCGAGGACGGCTGGGGCTGCACCGCGTGCCAGGCCGGCTGGGACTTCCACGGTGAGGCCGCCCGCTGGCTGCAGGCGGCCACGACGCCGGCGGCGCCGGTCGTGCGCTGGCGGCCCTCGGCGGTGCTCGTGCTGGCTGGCCTGGCCGGCTGCGCGGCCGTCGCGGCTGGGCTGGTGGCCCTGCTGAGCCTGCTCGACGAGCACCTGGTGCTGCTGTTCGCCGCGGTGATCGCGGCGGCCGCGGTCGCCGTCGTGCTGGTTCCCCTGGCCGGCCGGGCCCGTGACTGGGCCCGCTACCGGCACAACACCGTGCGGGTGCTCGACGTCGACGGCGAGGTGCGCGATGAGCACTGAGTCGGGGACGCCGATGTCCGTGCTGGTGAAGGTCGATCTCGACTGGTCCGCTCCGGGCCACTGGGACGCCGATCACTCGCTGCCGTGCCGGGTGTGCAGCGACACCACCCAGCAGCGTGACAACACCGATTTGCCGTGCCACAAGCACTGCCGGGAGGACGAGATCGCCCGGGAGCTGCTGGGCCGGGCGTACGCGCTGGTCGCGGACGAGCGGTTCCCCGCGCCGGCGCAGCAGGGCCTGCGGGCCCGGACGGAGGTGGCCCGATGAAGGCCGAGTTCGTACGTCACGGCGGGCTGCTGGTGCCGGCCGACTCGATCGAGCTGTCGGGCGAGGCCGCCGAGCTGCGTGAGCAGCTGGCCGCCGAGCGGGACCTGCAGACGGTGCAGCGCGAGGACGTGTTCGCCCGGCGGGCCACGGCGGTGCAGCACGAGCTGGCGATGGCCGCGGTCGACGAGCAGGAGAGCGCAGCTCGCCGGGCTCGCCGGGAGCGGGTCCGCGACGCGGTGGAGGCCGACGAGCTGGCCGCGCTGTACCGGCGCGCCGCCAGCTCGGGCACCCGGGCGCGGATCCGGGCCCAGATCCAGGGCTCGGCGGAGATGCGGGCGCTGCGCATCGCCAAGGTCCGCACGGTCGCTTTGCTGGCCGGCCTGCCGGTGCTGGCGGCGTTCGCGGCCTGGTCGACGACCGGGGTGCAGGCCGGCGTGGTCCGGCTGCTCGACCTGGACGACAAGTCGGCGGCCTGGTGGGCGTCGTGGGCGATGGAGCCCGCGCTGATCGCCATCGTCGCGCTGATCATCATCGGCCGGGCGGTGCTGCGCTCCTCCGGCGGGCAGACCGACGGGCGGGCCACGGTCGCCGAGTGGAGCGCGCTGGGCATGTCGCTGGCGCTGAACATCGCCGGCGGCTGGCACGGCGGCTGGCAGGGCCTGGCCACCGCGCTGCCGCACGCGATCGGCCCGCTCGGCTGCGCCGGGACCGCGTTCCTGATCGGCCTGTTCGACTCCTACGTCTCCGACGCCCGGCCGTGGGAGAACGCGCCGCGGCTGGAGGAGCTGGGGCTGATCCCGGCCAACAACGCACCGGTACCGGCCCCGGTCCCGGTCGTGGCGTCGGTACCGGCGACCGGTACGGGCCGTTCCGGTACCGCCCGCCCCGGTACCGGTCCGGGACGGCCGCGGCCGGTACCGGCTGCGGGTACCGGTCGGCGGGCGCTGACCTCTCGTACCGGTGCGAACGCCGGTACCGGCCCGGACGCCCACGGCTCGGCCAAGGCCGCGGCCAGGGCGTTCTGGGAGACCGAGACCGCGGCCGGGCGCACCCCCAGCGGTGCGGATCTGGCCCGGGCGGCGGGACGCGACAGCGACCCGACCGGCGTCTTCCGCCGGTACGCGCGGGACTGGGCGGCCGAACTGACGACTGAGGAGAAGGCCGATGCAGCGTCCTGACCCGACCGGTACCGGCGAGGCCGGCCGCACCCTCGCGGGGGCCTGGTCCTCGGCGCCGGGGCAGCCCATCACGGGACTTCCGGACTCCCGGACTCCCGGACTTACAGAGTCACAGGCGACGGACCGGCCGGCGGCGCACGCCGCCGCCGGGCCCCGCCCGCAGCAGACGGAGGCCGACCGCATGAACACCTCGACCGAGCAGCACCCGGCTGCGGCCGCGGCGCCGGCCGGTGGCGGGGTCCGCACGCCGGGCTCGCGGCCCTCGCCGCGGCCGCGGACGACGCCGCCGGCCCCGCCCGCGGCGGCCGGACCGGTCCCGGACGACGCCCCGACCGTTACGCACGGTAACTCTCCACAAGTCTCCACTGGAGAGTCCAAGGGCGCCCCCGCGTCGCCTCTGGTCCAGGAAGACGGCGAGAAAGTCTCCAGTCTCCAGTCAAGTCTCCACTTCAACTTGGACACTCTGCGTGAGCAGATCCGGTCCGGGCTGGGCGGCATCAAGGGCTACTGGACACCGCCGTCGGTGCTCACCGAGACGCCGGCGTCGGTGGCCGAGCTGGCCGCGTACGCGCACTGGGGCGCGTGGACCAAGAGCACGGACGGGCCGCTGCGCAAGCTCGGCATCGTCTGGCACCGGGCGTTCAGCCTGCCGGCCACGGTCGTGTGCCGCTACGTCGAGTGGCTCTGGCAGCGCCCGGGCCGGCTGATCCCGGTCTACGTGCTCTGGAAGCTGCTGATCTCCACCGGCCCGGGGCCCTGGGTCGTCGACCACCTCATCCACCCGATCCTGGGCGTCATCGCCTGGGTCCTGCTCTGAGAAGAGAGAGCGATCATGGCGAAATCTGGCGTCAAGGCGGCCGTCAAGGCCGTCCAGCAGAAAGGGATCAAGGGGCTGGCCTGGGCCAGCTTCGCGCTCGCGGTCGTCGGCGGCACCCTGGCCCCGCAGATGTTCCTGGGCAAGCTGATCCAGGGCTTCCTCGGGCTGTGGCCGTGGCCGTGGATCCCGCCGGTGCTGCTCGCGGCCACGATCGTGGCCGTCGGCATCGACATCTTCATCGACCTCACCCCCAACCAGGCCGCGATCTGGTCGGCGCTGACCATGCCCACCATCGCGGCGAGCGTGAAGGGCAAGCTCGGCGACACCGTGTCGGGCTGGTGCCAGGCGCTGCTCGACCAGATCGACGGCTGGCTGCACACCTGGATCACCGACTCGTCGACCGGCCTGGCGATCGCCTGCATCGCGGCCTCGCTGATCATGGCCCGCCGAGTGGTCAAGAAGTCGAAGGCCGCGGGGGTGGCGTGATGATCGACCTCGCCGCACTGTGGCTGATCCTGTGGCTGCTCAAGAACGCCGCGATGGACGTCTCCTACGCGGTCAAGGGCGGCTCCAACCCCCGGTACGAGCTGAAGAAGGCCAAGGCCCGCGCCGCCGGGCAGAACCCGCCGGCGCAGCCGCGCTACGGCACCCGGGACTGGTTCAACGACCTGCTCGCCGACGGCCTGGAGGCGCAGACCGACTGGCGCCGGCGGCGGGCCGAGCAGAAGCGCCAGGCCCGGGAGAAGGCCGAGCTCGAGCAGGCCGAAGCCGAGCAGGACCAGGCCGGCGAGCCCGGCCAGCAGCAGCAGCCCGATCCGCAGCCGGCCGCGCAGCCGGACCCCCAGACCTCCGAACCGGGCGCCGGCGGGGCGCCCGATCCGGAGCAGCAGCAACCACCCCGCCCGACCCCGCCGCCGGTCCCCGAAGGCCCGGATGCGCAGGTCATCCCGTTCCGTAAGCCCAACCAGCAGGAGGAACCACCCGTGAGCACCGACATCAACAGCGAGGTCCAGGGTCTCGACCAGTCCATCGCGTACGCCCACAGCCTGGCCACCTTCGCCGGCGAGCACGGCCAGGCCGGTAACGAGGGCTACCTCGCCCACCTGACCGGCGCCAAGGTCGAGGGCGACGGGCTGCGCACGGCCGCGGAGATGCAGGAGGCGTTCACCAACGCCCAGACTGCGGCCGAGGCCCACGCGGCCGAGCTGGAGAAGCAGCGGGCCGTCCAGGAGGCGTACGACGCCAACCCGGACGCCGGCGACAAGGCCTTCCAGACCGAAGGCCGCTAACCGGTCCCGGGGCCCGGGCGCACCTGGCCGCGCCGCCCGGGCCCCGGGCACCACCCCCTTGATCACGACCTTGAACACCGGAGTACCGGAGTACCGGACTTCCGGAGTCCGGCACTTACAGACTCACGAACTTTCACCAGCTGGAGGATCCGGTGACCACGACGACGACGCAGACCAGCGACGAGCAGCTGCACGACGAGCCCACCACCCCCGCCCCCGCGGTGCCGCCGGTGAGTGCGCCGGAGCTGCCCGAGGCTGGACTGCGCGCGCAGATCACCCCTTGGGCCGCGATGGGTGCCCTGGTCGTCGCCGCCGGCGCGATCCGGCTGGCACAGCACGCCGCGACCGGCGCCGATGCGCAGATCGCCTACGGCGTCGCCGGCGTCGCGTTCACCGTCGCGGTCGTGGCCGCCACGGTCACCCGCAAGCGGATCACCGACCGCAAGATGCGCCACCGCCTGGTCGCCGCCCTCTACCTGGGCGCCTCCTGGCTGACCATGATCTCGTTCACCGGCGTCACCCTCGGCGCGATCGCCGCGCTGAGCATCCTCGGCGCAGGCCTGTCGCTGCTGTGGTGGAAGCAGCACCGCATCGGCCCCGGCCTGCCCGCCGAGCTCGCCGTGCTGGATCGGGCCGCCACCGCCAGCAGCGACCTGTTCGTCGAGCGGTTCAACGCCCACCTCGGTGGCAAGGGCAAGCCGTTCGCCGGAGCGAAGCTGCTCGACCCTCAGACCATCAAGGCCGGCTACCGCTTCACCCTGGAGCTGGTGCCCGGGGTGCAGAGCGTCGAGCAGGTCCGCGGGCAGGTCAACGCGCTGCGCGGCGGCCTGCGGCTGATGCCTGGCCAGGACGTCATCGTCGAGGACCACCCCACCGAGCCGGCCCCCACGGCGCTGCTGACCATCGTCACCCGCCCGCCGATCGCCAAGCCGCAGCCCTGGCCCGGCCCTGAGCTGGGATTCGACTCGGCCACCGGCTCGGTGCGCCTGGGGCCGTTCGCCGACGGCGAGGGCTGCGCCTGCTGGCGCGTCTACACCCAGGACTCGATGTGGGGCGGCTTCATCCAGGGCGGCACCGGCTCCGGCAAGAGCCGGCTGCTCGAGCAGATCGCCATGAGCTGCGCCGCCAGCACGTCACACCCGACGATCATCTGGTACGGCGACGGGCAGAACGGCGACAGCTCTCCAATGCTGGTCAAGCACGCCGACTACGCCGCGACCACCTTCAGCCAGATCTACAACATGGCTCTCGCGGCCCTGCGCATCATGAAGATCAACGGTGTGGAGCGGCGGCTGTCCGGCCGTGTCGGGTTCACCCCGACCGCCGCCTCCCCCGGCACGCTGATGATCGTCGACGAGTTCCACAAGCCGCTGGACGTCAAGCAGAACCCGCTGCTGGCCGTGGCCACTCAGGAAGCGTTCGTCACGATCGCCCGGGAAGGCCGAAAGAACGGTGTCGCGCTGATCGCGGCAACGCAGTCACCGAAGCTGGAGGCGTTCGGCTCCACCGGCGGCGCGGACACCCTGCGCGCCTGCCTGCTCGACGGCAACGGGCTGATCATGCGGTCGAAGAACCCCAACGCCAAGACCGTCTTCGGCGTGGACATCAACCCGCGCAAGTTCCCCAAGCTGGCCGGCTACGGCTACCTGTGCGACCCCGACCCGGGCGCCCGGTCGGCGCCGTTCCGCGGCTTCTGGGTCACCGACGAACTCGCCGTCTACTGGCCCTCGCGCATCACCTGGCGCACGCAGCCCCTCCGGCAGGCCAACTTCGCCGGCAAGGACTACGCCAAGCGCCACGACGTCGTCGCCGAGCAGCGCTTCGCCGACGAGATGCTGCTAGCGATGGCCGACGCCGGCTCCGTCGACGAGATCGAGGAGCTGGAGAAGACGATGGACCGGGCCGCAGCCGCCCGCGACACCGTCGACGTCGTTGAGTTCGGCGACGGGCACCCGCCGGTGCGCCGCGTGGCCAAGTTCTGGGAGCAGCAGCCCCAGCCTGGCCCGGGCCGCCCGGCCGAGCTCAACACCGGCCAGCGCAAGGTCCTGGAGGCGATCACGGCCGGGCACGCCAGCCCGAAGGAGATCATCACCGCGACCGGTTACAGCTCCAGCCAGGTCTACAACCTGCTCGGCGAGCTCGACAAGCTCGGCGAGATTAGCAAGGCGGGATACGGCCGCTACGAGGCCAACCAGACCGCCGCATAACCCACCCAACCGGCCCGGCCGGGGCAGCACCGCGCGTCCCGGCCCTCCCTCCGCACGCCCAAAATCCGGCACCACGACACCAAGGAGACCCACCACCGTGGACACCACCTCCACCACCGGGCAGCACCTCACCCTGGTCGACCAGCCCGACACCGCCGGCCTTCCGTTCTGGCGACGGGCCGCGGCCGCGGTCACCAACGGCACCGACCGCGCGCTGCGCTTTCTGCGTGAGGACGGCCTGCTGGTCGTGATCGCCCTGATCGTCCTGGCCGTGGTCGCCGCCACGTTGTGGCTGGCCTGGGTGATCCTGTCCGCGTTCTTCTCCGCGCTGGGCACCATCGCCGGCGCCGCCGGCGACGGCCTCTCCAATCTGGTCGGCTGGCTCGCCCACGGGCCGATCACCCACGCGATCAACGACCCGGTCCGCGGCTTCCTCGACGCGCACACCACGGGCTTGCCGGCCAGCGGCCACGACCTGTGGATCACCTGGCTGGCCACCGCCGGCGTGCTCTACCTGATGGGCATGGCCGGCTCCGGCTACGCCCGGATCGGCTGGGCCGTCATCGGGGCGCTGACCGCGGCCGCGGCGTACTTCGGTGCGGCCGCGGCGACTGGGCCGGCGGCAGCCGGGCTCACCGCGGCGGTGTGGCTGCTGCTGTCGCTGCCGGTCTACGCCCGGGCCAAGCGCGCCTCGGTGCTCGAGCAGATCGCCCTCGACCTCCAGCAGCGCCGGGAGGCCCGCCAGGAACTCGCCGAGCGCCGTGCGAGGCGCGGGCGCGCCGCCGCCAACACCGCGAGCTGACCGCTTCCGTCCCCCGGCCCGGGCCAGCTGCTCTGGGCCGGCGGGCGGTGGCCGCCAGATCGGCGTCCAGCCCCTGCCCGTACGCGGGCGGCCCCAGCACCTTGCACCGGTCCGCGGGGCCGCCCACCACCTCAAGAGAGGCACTGCCCATCATGACCGATCCCACGACCAGCGCGGCGATCCCCGCGGCGGCGGCTGGCCGGCTGACCGCCGACGTCGACGCGCTGCTGCGCCCCCTGCGCGCCGACGCCGGACTCGAGCAGCTGCTCGACGAACGCGACACCATCCTGACCGGCGTCTCCGTGCGCCTGGCCGACGAGCTCGCCGCGGTGCGCGCCACCGAGCCGCGCGCCGACACCAAGGCCGGCCAGCTGCAGCAGCTGTGCTCCGGGCTGCTGCTGGCCGGGCTGGCCCTGCTCAGCTCCGGCAAGTTGCCCGGGCACGCCGCGGTGTTCGGCTGGGCCGCGGCCGCCCTGCTGATCGCCGCGGTGACGCTGCTGTCGACCGCTACCCGCCCGAACCTGCGCGGCGGCCGGTTCGGATTCGTGCGCTGGGCGCGCCTGGCCGACGACCAGGACCTCATCGCCGAGGTCGCCGGCGAGACCGACCTGGACGCCGACTGCACCCGCCAGGCCCAGCAGCTGCGCTGGCTGTCGCGGTCGCTGTACGGCAAGTTCGCCCGGATCCGCACCGCGCAGAGCCTGTTCGTGACCGCCCTGGCCGTCGCCGCGATCGCCGCCGCCCTGACCGCGATCGGCCGGTGACCACCGTGACCGCCACCCCCACCACCACCGCGGCGACGGCCGTGGTGCCGGGCGCGGAGCTGAGCATCCTGCTCGCCGAGTACGGCGCGCTCAAGGACGAGCAGCAGAAGCGCATCGACCGCCGCGACCACCTGGTCTACGGCACGCTGACCGCCGTCGCGGCCACCCTGGCCGCCGCCGGCAAGCTGCCCGCGGCCCTGTTGCTGCTGCCCGTGGTCACCGTCGTGCTCGGCTGGACGCACCTGGTCACCGATCTGAAGGTCGCCACCGCCGGGCGCTACCTGCGCGACGACCTGAGCGTGCGCCTGAGCGCCCTGGCCGGCGCCCCGGTGCTCGGCTGGGAGACCGCGCACCGCGCCGACGACCGCCGCCGGCAGCGGCGCGGCCTGCAGCTGGCCGTCGACCTGGCCACCTTCCCCTGCCCCGGCCTGGTGTCCGTCGGCGCCTACCTGAGCCTGGGGCACCCGCCGGTGCTCGGCTGGCTCGCCGCGCTGCTGCTCGGCGCGGCCGCGCTCGTGCTGGCCGGCCAGCAGGCCCTGTACGCCGCCGACGGCCGGCGGCTGCGGCTGCGGATCGGGGGCCGGCGATGAGCCTCGACCTCACCTACAGCACGGCCACCGCGCTGGCGTTCCTCGGCACCCTCGCAGCGCTCGGCGCCGGGCACCTGCCCGGGGACATCGCGGTGCAGTCCAACGCCGACGCCACCGGCAAGGCCATGCCCGGCAACGACCGGCTCGCCGCCGGCGCGCACCCGTGGACCGGCTGGGGCCACTGCGCCCGGCACACGCTGACCTACCTGGCCTGCCAGGCCGTCGCCGTCTTCCTGGTGCTGCTGGTCGTTCCGGTCCCGCTGCCCGGCGCGATCGCCGCGCTGGCGTTCTCCGGCGCCACCCACGCGGTCATTGACCGGCGCTGGCTGGTCGCCCGGCTGCTGGCCGCCAAAGGCTGCACCAGCTGGAAGGACATGACCTTTTGGGCTGACCAGAGCCTGCACTGGGCGGCCATGTTCCTCGCCGCGCTGATCGCCGCCCGCACCCACACCTTCCACAAGGCCGGCCTGGTCGCCGGCTTCGGCGTGCTGCTGATCGCGTACGCGCTGTTCGCCGAGCATCGTCACGCCCGCGGCGTCGCCGCCGGGCCCGCCCCCACCGACCGGCTCTGAAAGGACCCTCTGCCATGACGATCACCGCTACCCGGCCCGTGCGCCTGACTCCCGACGACGCGAAGATCCTCTCCCTGTACGCCGGCGGGGACAGCGCCGCCGAGATCTGCACCGCCACCGGCTTCAGCCTCGCCCGCGTCGGGCGCGTCCTGGACGAGCACGCCGGCAACAACCGCGGACTCGCCTACAAGGTCGTGATCGACTACGCCGAGCGGACCCAGACCGCCACGGCCGCCACCCCGGCCACCCCCGCCACGCCGCCGGCCCCCGCGACCGCGGGGGCCGAGCCGAGCACCGTCGAGCCTGCCGCCGAACCCGCCGCCGAGGCTGCGGGTGACCAGATCACGGCCCTGCTCGACCAGGTCGACGCGACTGGCGAGGCGCGCCTGCAGCGCAGCGCGGGCAAGATCCGGGAGCTGGTCGACGGGCTGCGTGCCGAGCTGGCCCAGCACCTGCGCGAGGTGCCGCTGCGCGCCGAGCAGGCCCGGCTGCGGGCCCGCCTGGCCGAGATCGACGCCCAGCTGCAGGGCCGCCCCGCCCCCACCGGCGAGCAGCCTGGGGTCGACAGCAAGAAGGTGCGGGCCTGGGCCGCCGAGCAGGGCTTCGACTGCTCGGCCCACGGCCGGATCCCCGCCGGCGTGCTCGCCGCGTACCGGAAGGCCCACCAGTGACCAGTGAGATCCTGACCGGCTTCGAGCAGGCCTGCGCCGAGCAGACCCCAGTCATCCTGGGCGGCCGCCGCTACCGGATCACCGGCCTCGGCACCTGCCCGGACGGCCAGTGCAGCACCACGGCCGACTGCCCCGGGCTGCTCTACCTGCACACCGACGACACCGGCGAGCACGCCCTGGCCCTACCCGCCGTGCACCTGGCTGCCAGCTTCGCCGACCAGGGCGAGCAGTACCGGCTGGAGATCGTCACCGATCCCGACCCCGACGTCCCGGCCGCCCTCGTTGTCTTCTGCGCCGACGGGATCGCCGCGGCGATCGCGACGGCCCGCCGGCTGCTCGCCACCGTCGACGGGCCGGCCGACCTGTACGGCGAGCTCTACCAGCGCAACGGCGACCTGGCCGACTTCCTGACCACCATCCACCTGGGAGCGTGAGCGATGCCGCACGCCGACACCCTCACGGTGGTCCACCACGACGACACCCGGACCACCTACACCGAGATCATCGGCTACCAGCTGCACCGCGATGGCGTCCGGATCTGGACGCCTGACGGCGAGACCCTCCACACTGACGTCCTGATGACCCACGCGTATCAGGCCAGCGCGGAGCGTGAGCAGTGAGCGCCGTCGACGCGGGCGAGGTCACCGGCCTCGACCAGTGCATCGCGTACGCGCAGCACCTCGCCGGCGAAGCCGGCCAGCACGGGCCGGACGGCAACGAGGACTACCTGGGCCGGCTCGCCGCCGCTCGGGTGACCGGGGCTGGCCTCACCACCGGCCGCGACATGCAGGACGCGTTCGCCGCCGCGGCGGCCGCGGCTGCGGCACACACCGACCAGTTGACCCAGCAGAAAACCGTCCAGGAGGCCTACGACATGACCGACGGCGCCGGCGACAAGGACTTCCAGCGCGGCGAGCAGAGCACCCCGAACCGGCACGAGATCCTGCGGGACTACCAGAGCTGGGGCGGACGTACCTCGCTGGCCGAGCAGGCCGCGACTGCGCGCCGGAACCTGCTTGGTCAGCTGCGGGATCTGACCGCGGTGCTGGCCGCTGGCGGTGCCGCCGAGGAAGGCATCACTGCGGCCGAGCTCGAGCAGATCCGCTCCGCGGCGCTGCGGCTTGCCGCGGCCGCGGACACCGCCACCGACCAGCTCGGAGGAGCCCGATGAGCCACGACACCACGGCGGCCGAAGTCGTCGGCCTCGACCAGTCGATCGCGTACGCCGAGGGCCTGGCGGCCGAGGCCGGCGAGCACGGCACCGACGGCGGCGAGACCTACCTGGCCCACCTGGCCGAGCGCCGCGTCGTCGGCGCCGGGCTGACCACCGCCACCGACATGCAGGAGGCGTTCACCACCGCGGCGGCCGCCGCGGCCGCGCACGCCGCCGAGCTGACCAAGCAGAAGAGCGTCCAGGAGGCGTACGACGCCGCCCCGGACGCCGGCGACAAGGACTTCCAGCTCGGCGCCGACAGCGGCGCCGGGCAGGCCACCCCGGCCAGCACCGCCACCAGCACGGAAGGGACACCTGTGAACGACGACGACAGCGACGACCCCCGGCAGCCCGCCGGGCGCACCGAAGGCGGCTACCACCGGTGCACCAACTGCGGCTATGTGGCCGACCGGGGCGAGCAGCCGCCGCGGCGCTGCTGGAACTGCGGGACCGTCGACGGCCAGTGGACGCCGGCCGAGACGTTCTTCCCGGACCGGCCCAGCGACGACGCGGTCGCCGCGGACACCCGCGACGTGGAGACCGAGATCCGCAACGCCTACGCCCGGCTGGCCCACCAGTACGGCGACGGGGTGTCGCTGACCGACCTGCGCGCCGCCCTGCCCGAAGGCCTCGACCGCGCCGCGGTGGACGCCGCGCTCTACAAGCTGGCCGCCCACAGCGACGTGTCGCTGACCCCTCGCACCGACCAGAAACTGGCCGACGACGAGACCCAGCGCACGGCCCTGGCAACCGGCGCCAGCTACGCGCACACCCTGCGGATCCACCGCAACCGCAGCATGCTCGACACCGCGCAGCGCATCCACATGGCCGATCGCCGGACGGCCGAGTCGATGCTGGCGCCGCTGTCGGACCGCGACGTGGCCTACCTGGCCGAGCGGATGGACGTCGACACCAACGGCACCACCGAGCAGCTGCGCGAGCGGATCGCCGACCGCGCCGACCGCAACCGCGAGGAATGGCTGGCCGACGCCCGGCAGGGCGCCGACGACGGCACGCTGCTCTACCGGGCCGACAACGAGCCCGAGTGGGTGGCCACCTGGACCGAAGAGGACCGGCAGAAGGCCGCCGCGGCCGCCGCCCGGCTGCAGCACCGGGCCGCCACCGAGGAACGCTGGGCGTACGTCAAGGACCGCGCCGACCGGTGGGCCAACCCGCAGCCGGCCGCCACGACCGGCTCGTAGGAGCACCTTCCCCGGAGCACGAAAAAGGCCCTCACGCCGTGGCGTGGGGGCCTTTTTCGTGTCCTGGGCCTGCCGACTTCCGGAGTCCGGAAGTCCCGAAGTTCCGCCCGTCAGATGGAGCACAGCTCGAACCGGGAGTGCACGGCGAGCTCGTCGACGGGCACCACGGTGCCCCTCCGGCGGGCCGCGAGGAAGCCGAGCCGCTCGAACTCGAGCATCGCCTGGCGCAGCTCGTCGACGCCGATCCCGACGTCGCCGGCGAGATGTTCCAGGGTGGTCGACAGCGTCCCGCCGGCCGCGGCGATGCGCGCCTCGATGACGGCCAGGCGCTCGCCGGCAAACGGTACCGCCGCGGCCGCCGGCGGCTGGTCGACCGCGAACGTCTCCCGCGAGGGCCGCGGCCGCGGCACCGCGGCGGTCTCGATCGCCTGCAGCTGCTCGTCGACGGCGGCGATCGCGCGGTCGATCCGCGGTGCGTTCCACGGTCCGATCCGCCCATCGGCCAGCTGCGCGCGCAGCTCGTCGAGGGCCTTCTCCCACCCGGCCGCAGTGCTCGGATACTTCGCCCGCACGACGCGCTCGACGATCCGCTCGGCCGGCTGAGCGCGCACCCGGCCGGTGTCGACGTCGTCCTGCAGGCGCCGCTTCGCGGTGCGCGCTTCGTACGCGCGCTGGCGGCACGACCGGTCGCAGTAGCGCAGCAACCGGCCGGTCGGCGGCTGAGCGACCGCGCGCCCGCACCACTCGCACGGCGTCTGCAGCGGCCGTTCCGTGACGCTCATCCGGCCACGGTAGGCGCGTCACTGACGTTCCGGCGAGGCACTTTGTGCAAGAGGTGTGTCCCTTCCGGAACCGGCCCGCTGGCCCGGCCTGGAACGCCCGGCGCAACGTCACTGACGTTCCGAACGACATTGGAATGCCAGGGGGTGTGCTGGGTCTGAAAGCGCCTTGGGGAAGAGAGGAGATCCCTCCTACCGGAGGGTGTCGGGGTTCGCTCTCCACCTGCCCTGATCTGTCAAAAGGGCGCTGGCCTGCACTGTGACATAGATGCGTGACCACGTTCAAGATCGTGGGTGGTGCTGGGTGGTGAAGGCGTGGTGAAGCCTTGACGGAAGGGCCAGCGCGAGCGCCTGACAGACGCCTGACAGATGGCCCGGGCGCGATCGCGCCGCGGCCGTACCGCGGCCGCCGGCGGCCGCGGTGGCGATCGCCACGACCGGCTCACCGCGCCCGGTGAGACAGCTTTGGCGGCCAATCCGCATATCTTGCTCGGCCCGGTAACGCCCCTTCCCCGAGCGCCCTCGCGGCCCCAAGGCTGCCTTCGCTTTTAACTTGCTCCGCGCCGCGGCCGCCCGTTGCCGAGCGCGCCGGCCGCGCGCCAGGCGGGGTCGTAAGGCTGCCTTATTTCTAGCTTGCTCGGCCCACCGCGCCGCCTGGTCGACGTCGCCGGCGGCGCCGTAACTAGGAGTTCCCTTTTAACTTGCTCCGCGGGTGCCGGGCCCGATCGGTCGGTGGCAAGCCGGCGCAGCCGGCGCGGCAGTCGGGCGCCGCAACCACCGCGGCGGCCACCCACGCACGGCGCCCGTTCCGGCCTGGAACGCTCGCAGAGCCGCCCGGGCGACCGGACCGTTCCAGTGGAACGGCCGGGCCGTTCCAACCGCCCTACGGGCCGTTCCGCGGGCCGCCCGGGCGCGGCGTGCGCGCCGGCGGAAAGAGGGGCAGCCGTCGACGCCACAGGGGACGGATCACGACCACGGCGGCCGCCCGGTCACGGTGACAGCACCGGGCCGGACGACGGTAAAGATGTCGGCTCCGGCAACGCCCCCGTTGCCACCCTCGCGACCAGCACAGACGTGCTGCCGGCCGCGGCGGCAATAGCGAAGTCTTGAGGAAGTCTTGACGCACTCGGCGGCCGCGGCCGCGGCGACGTGACAACACCCTCCGCCCGGGCCGGCGCCGGGTCACCGCAGCTGCCGGTCGACCAGAGCGATCGTCTCGTCGACGCGGGCCATGCGCTGCTCGCACAGCGCGGCCGCCCGGGCCAGCCAGTCCGGCGCCGTCCCGGTGGCGTTCAACGCGGCGACGGCCTGGTTGAGGTTGGTGCCGATCCGGCCGACCGCGGTGCGCACGTCGAACAGCTCCGCCTGCAGTTCGGCCAGGGCCTCGCGTAGCGGGTCCAGCCCGGCCGGGCGCTCGATGCCGCGGGCGGCGGCCAGGCCGGCCTCGGCGAGGAACCCGGTCGGCGTCAGACCGGCGGCGGCCGCCGCC
>NZ_BMMX01000057.1 GCF_014646155.1 Mangrovihabitans endophyticus | reverse complement strand
CGGGGCGCGGGGCGCGGGGTGGGGCGGGGCGGGGGGCGGGCGGGGCGGGGCGGGCGGGGCGCGGGCGGGGGTTCGGTAGCGTGCCACGCGTGTCTGCGCCATTGTTCCTCGTTGCGTCGCTGCCCGAGTCTGATGCGTACCGTCTGGACGGGCCCGAGGGGCATCATGCCGCCGACGTTCAGCGGCTCCGGGCCGGTGAGCGGCTGGTGCTCGCCGACGGGCGGGGCGGCACCGCGACCGCCGAGGTGACCGCCGTCGGGCGCGGTTCGGTCGACGTCCTCGTGACGGTACGCCGGCGGGTGCCCGCTCCCGACCCGAGGCTGGTGGTGGTGCAAGGCATCGCCAAGGGGGACCGCGGAGAGTTGGCGGTGCAGGCGATGACCGAGGCCGGCGTGGACGAGATCGTGCCCTGGGCGGCGTCTCGCTCGGTGGCGCAGTGGCGCGGCGATCGTGGTCAGCGGGCTCGGGGCAAGTGGGTGGCGACCGTGCGGGAAGCGGCCAAGCAGGCTCGCCGGCCGTGGCTGCCGGAGGTCGCGGGTGACCCGGATTGTTCGACGAAGCAGGTCGCGGCGCGGATGACCGGTGCGACCGCGCTGATTCTGCACGAGGGGGCGGCGGATCGGCTGACGACCGTCGACCTGCCGGACGGCGGCGAGATCCTGCTGGTGGTGGGGCCGGAGGGTGGCGTGGCGGACGCGGAGATCGATGCTTTCACGGCCGTGGGCGCCCGAGCGGTGCGGCTGGGCGATGCGGTGCTGCGGACATCCACCGCGGGCGTGGCGGCGCTGGCGGTGCTGTCCGCGCGGCTGGGCCGCTGGTAAGGCGCGGCTGGGCCGCCGGTGAAGCGCGGCTGGGCTGCTGGTGAAGCGCGGCTGGGCCGCTGGTAAAGGCTGGTAAAGCGCGCCGCGGCCTACAACGTCAGCTCCGCCGTCAGCCGATGGTCGTCGAGCGCGTGTGCCGCCACCATGTGGTAGGTGCCCGGCACCGTGTGCCAACCGTCGTCCCAGACCTGGAACGCCCGTTCCGCCAGCGGTATCCGCACCGTCACCGTCTCGCCGGGGTGTGCCGTCACCGTGGCGAAACCCGTCAGCCACCATGGCGGGCGGGGCGGGACGATGCCCGGCAGCGACGGTTCGCTCGCCGGACCCGCGTACACCTGGACCGTCTCGCGTCCGGTGCGGGCGCCGGTGTTCGTCAGCGTCACCATCGCCTCGGTCGGCGAGACCGCCAGCTCCTCGTACCGCCAGGTGGTGTATCCGGATCCGTGCCCGAACGCGTACCGGGGGTGGATGCCGTCGCGTTGCCAGGCGCGGTACCCGACGAAGACGCCCTCGTCGTAGCGGACCACGCCGTCGGCCGGGGTCACCGCGTAGACCGGGACGTCCTGTTCGCGGCGCGGCCACGTGGTCGGCAGCCGGCCGCCCGGCTCGGCGACGCCCAGCAGCACGTCCGCCAGGGCCGCGCCCGCCTCCTGGCCGGGGAACCAGGTGAGCAGCACCGCCGCCACGTCGTCGGCCCAAGGCAGCAGCACCGGTGCGCCCGCGTTGACCACCACGACCGTACGCGGATTGGCCGCGGCCACCCGGGCGACCAGTTCGTCCTGGCGTCCGGGCAGGGCGAGCGTGGTCCGGTCGAAGCCTTCCGACTCGACCTGTTCGGTGGTGCCGACCACCACCACCGCGACGTCCGACTCGGCCGCCAGTTCCACCGCCTCCGCGATCAGGCCGTCCGCGTCCGGGCCGGGCGCGCGGTGGCCCAGCGTGGTGGCCACGGTGTGCGCCGCGCCGCGGACGATGGTCTGCACGAGCCGCACCGGCACCGGAACCCCGGCGGTCAAGGGCACCGTCACCCGGTGCTCGCGCGGGGTGAGTAGCAGCTCGGCGCGGCCGGCGCCGGGCGGGTGCAGCGTTCCGGCGTACCGCCGCCGTCCGTCGACGGTGAGCTCGAAGGTGCCGAAGCCGGACACCGCGAACGTGTGCTCACCGCCCGTCTCCGGGGTGAACGTCGCGGTGATCTCCAGGCCGGTCACCGCGTCCGGTGCGCAACCGCCGGGCAGGTCGCCGATCCACCGTACGTGCGTGGCGTCCACGCCGAACCGGTGCCCGGTGTCGCCGTGCAGGGTGACCCACGCGTCCGTCCACTGCGGACCATGCGCGGCCGGCAGGAAGGGCCGGGGGTCGGCGCCGACCGCGTATCCGACGTCGACCCCGGGCAGCGCCCGGACCAGCCCGTCCAGCGGCGACACGATGTGCGGCGGGGTGACCTGGGCGCTGCCCCCGCCGAGCACCCGCGCGTCGGCGGCGAGCGCGCCGATCACCGCGACCCTGGTCAGCGCGGCGGCTTCCAGCGGGAGCGTGTAGCGCTCGTTGCGCGCCAGCACGAACGAGCGGGTGGCCACCTCGTGCGCGACCGCGGCGCCGTCCACCGCCGCCGGTTCGCCGGAGCGGTCGGTCCGTACCTCGTCCAGTACGCCGACGCGGGCGGCCAGGCGCAGCACGCGGCGCACCTTGTCGTCGATCACCTCGACCGGAACCGCCCCGTCCCGCACGGCCGCGACAAGCGCCGCGCCCCACGGGTTCTCCAGTTGCGGCATCGCGATGTCCAGCCCGCCGAGGGCCGCGCCGACCGTCTCGCGGGCCGCCCGCCAGTCCGAGACGACCACGCCGTCGAAGTCCCATTCGGCCTTGAGCACGTCCGCCTGGAGGGGGCCGTGTGACGCCATCGGCAGGCCGTTGACCAGGTTGTACGCCGACATCACGCCCCACCCGCCGGCGGACACCACCCGCTCGAACGGGGCGAGATAGATCTCCCGCAGGGCGCGGTCGTCGATGCGCACGTCGACGGTCATCCGGTCGGTCTCGAAGTCGTTGCCCACCAGGTGCTTCACCGTGGTGGCCACGCCGTGCTCCTGCACGCCTGTCACGAAGCCTGCCGCGACGACGCCGGTGAGCAGCGGATCCTCCGAATAGCACTCGAAGTGGCGACCGCCCAGCGGGGTGCGCTGAAGGTTCACCGTCGGGCCCAGCAGCACATGCACGCCCTTGCGCCGGGCTTCCTGCCCGAGCAGCCGCCCGGCGCGCCGGGCCAGGTCCACGTCCCACGTGGCGGCCAGCGCGGTCGGGCTGGGCAGCGCGATCGACGGATCGTCCGGCGCCCAGCCGGTGCCGCGTACGCCGATCGGCCCGTCCGACATGACAAGCGACCGCAGGCCGATCTTGGGTTGTGCGGGCAGTGACCAGAAGTCCTGCCCGGCGAGCAGCGCCACCTTTTCGGTCAGGTCCAGCTTGCCGAGCAGCGGCTCGATCACGTCGTCAAAGTCGGCCATCGGTGCGCGTTCCCCTTTCCCGGGATCCGCCGGTGGGCGGCGAAATCACCTTAGGATCGGCGGGATGAACAACGACTGCCTCTTCTGCCGCATCGTGGCCGGCGAGATTCCCGCGACCGTCGTCCATGAGACCGACACCACGCTGGCCTTCCGCGACATCGGCCCGAAGGCGCCGGTTCATGTCCTGGTGATTCCGAAGGATCATCATGCCGACATCGCGGCGCTGGCGACGACCGACCCCAAGGTCGCTGCGGATGTGATGGCCGCCGCGGCGGCGGTGGCCGCCGCCGAGGGGCTGACCACCGACGGATACCGGTTGATGTTCAACAGCGGGCGTCACGGCGGCCAGGAGGTCTTCCACGTGCACGCGCATGTGCTCGGCGGACGGCCGCTCGGGCCGATGCTGGCACCGCAGTGAGCGTCCCGGCGGAACGGTTCGAGCGGGCGGTCCGCAAGGCGCAGGCGGACGGGCGGATCCCGGCGATCTCGGTGGCGGTGCATCGCGCGGACCGCGACCTGTGGACCTGCGTGGTGGGATCGTCCGGCAACCCGGACCATCCGCTGGACCCGGGCAGCCGCTTCCGCATCGGTTCGGTGACCAAGACGTTCACCGCGGCCCTGGTGATGCAGGCTCGCGACGACGGCCTGCTGGACCTGGACGACCCGGTGTCGGCCCATCTGGACGTGCCGGCGCATGGCGACGCGACGGTCCGCCGGCTCCTCTCACACACCTCGGGGCTGCAACGCGAGCCGGACGGCGACGTGTGGGACACGATGCTCGCCCCGGATGCCGCCGGTCTGCTCGCCGAACTGGACCGGGCCGAGCGGGTGCTGCCGAACGCCCGCCGTTTCCATTACTCGAACCTGGGCCTGGCGATCCTCGGCCAGATGGTGGCCCGGTTGCGCAGCGGCACCTGGGCCGAGGTGCTGCAGCACCGGGTGCTCGATCCGTTGGGTTTGGCGTCGACCACCGTCGAGCCGCCCCCGGAGTCGGTGGTCGGCTATCTGGTCGACGCGTACTCGGACGCGGTACGCCCGGAGCCGCGGCTGGACCTGGGCGGGGTGGCCCCGGCGGCCCAGTTGTGGAGCACCGCGGCGGACATGGCGCGCTGGGGCGCCTTCCTGGCGGACCCGGGCGCCGTCGACCCGGATGGTGCGGTGCTGCGGTCGCGGACCCTGGACGAGATGCGCTGGCCGGTGACCACCACCAGCGACACACTCTGGTCGATCGGGTACGGCCTGGGGCTGGAACTGGAGCCGGTGGGCGAGCGCATCGTGCACGTGGGCCACGACGGGGCCATGCCGGGTTTCCTGGCCGGGGTGTACGGCCGTCGCGGCGGCGACGGCAACCCGGGCGCGTTGGGGTGCGCGGTGCTCGGCTCCTCCGGCACCGCCGGGGAGATCACCGCGCTGCCGCACGAGTTGCTGCGCCTGGTGGTGGAACTCGACCCGGCCGACATCCGTCCGTGGTCGCCCGGTGCGCCCGCGCCGGAGCGCTACCGTTCGGTGCTGGGGCGCTGGTGGTCCGAGGGTGTCGAATTCGTCTTCTCCTGGCACGGCGGCGCCTTGCAAGCGCGGGCCGACCAGGCCGCCGCGGATCTGCCGCCGGCGGTTTTCCGGCCGTTGCCGGACCGGCCGGACGTGTTGCGTACGGAGTCCGGCCGAGAAGTCGGGGAACTGCTCCGGCTCAGCCGCGACGAGCATGGCGTGGTGGTGCGGATGCACTGGGCCACCTATCGGATGACTCGGGAGATGCAGACGTGTGACGGCGTGTGGGTGTCCGACGGGGGAACGCCATAATGGCTTCGGCGCTCGTCACGTCGAACGGATACCATGGCACGGTCCTCGCGTGCGCCCGTCGACACGCGAGTGCGGCGCTCGGGTCCGCCGGAGGTGATCCCGAGGGCACCGACCCGAGACGGTTGAGAACGAGAGCAGGTGGCGTAGGCCTCACGGCCGCCCTATGACCGGCACTGAACAGTCTTCCGGCGCCGCGCGGGTGCAGACCAGGATTTCGGTCTCCGACCCGAAGATCATGGTGAACCTGCTCGGCCCCAGCGACGAGATCCTGCGCCTCATCGAGCGCACCCTGGTCAGCGACGTGCACGTGCGCGGCAACGAGATCACGGTGACCGGGGCGCCCGCCGACAATGCCACCGCCGAGCGGCTGTTCTCGGAGCTCATCGAGCTGATCGAGAAGGGCGAGACGCTGTCCGTGGACGCGGTGCGGCGCACCGCGGCGATGCTGGAGCAGGATTCCTCGGAGCGCCCGGCCGATGTGCTGACGCTGAACATCCTGTCCCGGCGCGGGCGCAACATCCGGCCGAAGACCCTGGGGCAACGGCGCTACGTCGACGCCATCGACCAGCACACCATCGTGTTCGGGATCGGTCCGGCCGGCACCGGCAAGACCTACCTGGCGATGGCGAAGGCCGTGCAGGCCCTGCAGGCCAAGCAGGTCAACCGGATCATCCTGACCCGGCCCGCCGTCGAGGCCGGCGAGCGGCTGGGCTTCCTGCCCGGCACCCTGAACGAGAAGATCGACCCCTACCTGCGGCCGCTGTACGACGCGCTGCACGACATGCTGGACCCGGACAGCATTCCGCGGCTGATGCAGGCGGGGACCATCGAGGTGGCGCCGCTGGGCTACATGCGCGGGCGCACCCTCAACGACGCGTTCATCATCCTGGACGAGGCGCAGAACACCACGCCCGAGCAGATGAAGATGTTCCTCACCCGTCTCGGGTTCGGTGCCAAGATCGTCGTGACCGGGGATGTCACGCAGGTCGACCTGCCCGGCGGCACCACCAGCGGGCTCAAGGTGGTTCGGCAGATTCTGCACGACGTCGACGACGTGCACTTCGCCGAGTTGTCCGCCGCCGACGTGGTCCGGCACCGGCTGGTCGCCGAGATCGTCGACGCGTACGCGCGGTACGACGCCGAGCAGGAACAGTCCACCCAGTCCGTCCGTGCCGTGTCGGGCCGGGCCGCCGGTGGCGGCCGGTCCGGTCGGCGGCGCTGAACTACGAGGGGTTCCGCACCACCATGTCCATCGAGATCGCCAACGAGTCGGGGGCCGAGGTCGACACCGACGCGATCCTCGCGGTGGCCCGCCACGCCCTCGACGAGATGGGTGTCAATCCGCTCGCCGAGCTGTCCGTCCTGCTGGTCGACAGCGACTACATGGCCGAGCTGAACCATCGCTGGATGGGCAGCGACGGGCCCACCGACGTGCTCGCGTTCCCGATGGACGAGGGCAGCGTCGACCATGGGCCCGGTGAGGCCGGCGCGGGGGAGCCCGCGTTGCTCGGCGACATCGTGCTGGCCCCGGAGGTGGCGGCCAAGCAGGCCGCCGCGGCGGGGCATTCCGCCGCCGACGAGCTGCACCTGCTCACCGTGCACGGCACCTTGCATCTGCTCGGCTACGACCATGCCGAGCCCGAGGAGGAGCGCGAGATGTTCGCGCTGCAGGCCAAGCTCCTCCAGAGCTGGCGTTCCGCGCGCCAGGCCGGCTGACCGGCGATGGGGGCTACCTTGGCGGCTGCCGGATCCGGCGGTGGCCTGCCCGACGCCCAGTTGGTCGTGTTCGCCGTGATCTTGGTCTTGCTGGCCGGCGTGGCGTCGATGACCGACGCGGCCCTGGGCGCGGTGTCGCCGGCGCGCGCGTCCGAGCTGGCACGGGAGGGACATCGCGGTGCCGCGGCGCTGGCGGTCGTCGCCGGGGATGTGGTCCGGCACCTCAACCTGCTGCTCCTGCTGCGGCTGCTCTGCGAGCTGACCGCCACCACGCTGATCGCCCTGGTCGCGGTGGACAGTTGGGGCGTGGGGTGGCGTGCCGCGCTGATCACCGCGGGGGCGATGACGCTTGTCAGCTTCGTCGTGGTCGGCGTGGCGCCGCGCACGGTGGGGCGCCAGCACGCGTACGCGGTGGGCAAGGCGACCGCCCCGCTGGTGCGCTGGCTCGGGCGGGTGCTCAACCCGCTCGCCTCCCTGCTGATCCTCATCGGCAACGCGGTCACTCCCGGCCGGGGCTTTCCGGAGGGCCCGTTCGGCAGCCAGGTCGAGCTGCGTGAACTCGTCGACCTGGCGGAACAGCGCGGCGTGGTGGAGCACGGCGAGCGCGAGATGATCCACTCGGTGTTCGCGCTGGGCGACACGATCGCGCGCGAGGTGATGGTGCCGCGCACCGAGATGGTGTGGATCGAGGGCTCGAAGACCTTGCAGCAGGCGCTCTTCCTGTTCCTGCGGTCGGGTTTCTCCCGCATCCCGGTGATCGGCGAGAGCGTCGATGACGTGCTGGGCGTGCTCTATCTCAAGGACGTGATCCGGCGGACCCAGTCGGGTGACCCGTCGGCCACCGCCGGGGCGGTCGCCGACCTGATGCGGCCGGCCACCTTCGTGCCGGAGTCCAAGCCGGTCGACGATCTGCTGTCGGAGATGCAGGCGGCGCGCACGCACCTGGTGATCGTGGTCGACGAGTACGGCGGCACGGCCGGCCTGGTGACCATCGAGGACATCCTGGAGGAGATCGTCGGCGAGATCACCGACGAGTACGACGTGGAGCGCCCGCCCGTGGACCACCTCGACGACGGTTCGGTGCGGGTCACCGCGCGTCTCCCGATCGAGGACCTCGGCCAGCTCTTCGGCGTCGAGCTGCCCGCCGACGAGGTGGAGACAGTGGGCGGCCTGCTCGCCCAGACGCTCGGCCGGGTGCCCATCCCCGGGGCCACTGCCGACGTGGGCGGACTGCACCTGACCGCGGAGGGCACCACCGGGCGCCGCAACCGCATCGACTCGGTGCTGGTGCACCGCGTCGAGCCGGCCGAGCCGGACACCGAAGACCAGGACAACTCCGACACCGAGGAGAGACAACCCGCCGATGCCTGACGTTTCCGCCGGATCCGCCGTTCCCGCGGCGATCGCCGAGCTCACCGCCGAGGACGCCAAGCTGGTCACGCTGGCGCGCAGCGCCCGCGCCCGGGTCGGCGCGGTCGAGGGGGCCGCGGTCCGTGACCAGGACGGCCGGACGTACGCGGCGGCGAGTGTCGCCCTGCCGAGCCTGTCGATCACCGCTCTGCAGCTCGCCGTGGCCTCGGCCGCCGCGGCGGGCGCGTCGCACCTGGAGGCCGCGGCGGTGGTGACCGAGGCGTCGACGCTGGACGGGGCCGGCCACGCCGCCGTCCGCGACCTGTCCGACAGCGCGCCGGTGCACGTGGCGGCGCCGGACGGCAGCGTGCTCGGCACGGTCACCGAATGACGAAGGACGGCCAGCGAGCGCCGAAGGACGGCCGGCGGAAGTCCAAGGAGCGCCATCGGGCTCCGCAGCACGGCCAGCGGCCGAGGGCGGACGGCGGGCCGCACCGGCACACGGCAGTGGCGGCGCGGCGGTCGCGCGATGACGCGTACCGCGCGGGCTTCGTCTGTTTCGTGGGCCGCCCCAACGCGGGCAAGTCGACGCTGACCAACGCCATCGTCGGACAGAAGATCGCGATCACCTCGAACAAGCCGCAGACCACCCGGCACGTCATCCGCGGCATCCTGCACAAGCCGGACGCGCAGCTCGTGCTGGTCGACACGCCCGGCCTGCACCGGCCCCGGACGCTGCTCGGCACCCGGCTGAACGACCTCGTCAAGGAGGTCTGGAGCGAGGTCGACGTGCTGGGCGTGTGCTTCCCGGCCGACGAGCCGGTGGGTCCCGGCGACCGGTTCATCGCGGCCGAGCTGGCCGCGCTGAAGGCCACCGTGATCGCCGTGGTGACCAAGGTCGACCTGGTCGATCCGGCCACGCTGGCGCAGCATCTGCTCGCGGTCGGCGAGCTGCACGACTTCGCGGAGATCGTGCCGGTCAGCGCGGTGTCCGGGCACCAGGTCGACCGGCTCACCGACGTGATGATCGGTTATCTGCCGGAGTCGCCGCAGCTCTATCCGGACGACATGCTCACCGACGAGCCGGAGCACGTGTTGATCGGGGAGCTGATCCGCGAGGCCGCGCTGGAGGGCGTACGGGACGAGCTGCCGCATTCGATCGCCGTGCTGGTCGAGGAGATCATCCCGGAGGACGGCCTGACCAAGATCTACGCCGACGTGTACGTGGAGCGGGACAGCCAGAAGGCGATCGTGATCGGGGCGCGGGGCAGCCGGCTGCGCGACGTCGGCACCCAGGCGCGGGCGGAGATCGAGAAGCTCATCGGCACCCGCGTCTACCTGGATCTGCACGTGCGGGTGGCCAAGGAGTGGCAGCGGGATCCGCGGCAGTTGCGCAGGCTCGGCTTCTAACGGTACATGGCGTGAATCACCCGATTTGCCTGTGTCTTTATTGTCCGCTATTTACCTCTCATGCGTAATCGATACCTGGACGTGCTCCGCGCCGTGGCCATCGTCCGGGTCGTCGTCTACCACGTCACCGGGTGGTCGGTGCTGACCATCGTCTTCCCGGCGATGTCGGTGATGTTCGCGCTCGCCGGTTCGCTCATGGCGGCGTCGCTGGACTCCTCCGGCGTACACGCCGTGGAGAGCCGGCTGCGCCGGCTGCTGCCCTCGCTGTGGGCGCTGTCCGCCGTCGCCGTCCCGGCCATGCTGCTCACCGGCCTGGCCTGGGACTGGAAGGTCCTCTACTGGGCGTTCCCGCTGCAGGACCCGCCGGCCAACGGCTGGGGATCCGAAGCCCTCAGCGCCACCTGGTATCTGCGTGACTTCCTCTGGTTCGTGCTGGTCTCCCCGCTGGCGCTGCCGATCTTCCGCCGGTGGCCCAAGACCTGCCTGGCCATCCCGTACGCGGCACTGGCCGTGATCGTCTTCGCCGGACTCGCCCCGCACGCCATCGTGCGGGACTTCGCCCTCTACGGCGGTCCGTGGCTGCTCGGCTTCGCACACCGCGACGGCATGCTGCGCCGGATCGCCGGGAACCGGCTCGGCTGGTTCGTGGCGTGCCTGGTGGTAGCCGGCGGCGCGTGGATCCTGACCCATCCCGGCCCGCGTCACTACGACCTGAACGACATCCCGATCGGCAACGCCCTCTGGTCTGCGGCGTTCATCCTGGTGCTGTTCCGCTTCGACCCGCAGGTGCGGGCGCGCCCGCTGGTGGTGTTCCTCAACTCGCGCGCGCTGACCATCTATCTCTGGCACGTCCCGCTGATCGTCGTGGTCAACCACCTGATCCTCGTGGCCGGTCTGTCGCTGGGCGGGTGGCCGATGCTGGCCGCCCGGCTGGCCGCGGTGCTGGCCCTGGTCGCCGTGGTGGTGCTGCTGGTCGGCTGGGTGGAGGACCTGGTCGCGGGGCGGCCGGCGTGCCTCGTTCCGGGCCGCCGGGAACGGCGTCGGCCGCCGAGCGAGGCGGAGCCGGTGGCCGTGCCGGTCGGCTGACCGCGCTACCTCTGGGAGACGTACACGTCGCCGCTGCTGGTCGACAGCGTCAGCACGTGGGGCGACGTCGGATCGTTCGTCACGGAGCCCACCTCGGCGTCCCCCGACCCGGTGGACGTGCGTACCGCGTACCGGCCGGTCGGCACGGAGAGGTCCACGTTTCCGCTGTTCGCCTGCGCGGTGACCGACGCCGGGACGGCGAGGTCGATCTGCACGTCGCCGGAGGTGGACCGGGCGCGGAAGGCGTGCACACCGGACGCCAGCACGTCGCCGGACGTGGTCTCCACCTGCGTCGCCGCCGTCGAGCCGCGGACCTCGATGTCGCCGGAGTGGGCCGCCAGGCGTACCGGCGCGGTCGCATCGCGGATGCGTATGTTGCCGGACGTGACAGTGACGTCCGTGTCGCCGACCCCGGTCAGGGAGATCTCACCGGAACTCAGCCTGCCGTGCACCGCCACGCCGGTCGGCGCCTCGATCTCGTACGACACCGAGCACAGCCCCCCACAGGCGGTGTCCACGGTGAGCACCGAGCCGTTCAACCGGTACGTCGGGGGCGGTTCCTCGCCGTTGCGGACGACCCGTTTGATGTGGGTGCCGTCGACCGCGGCCGTCTTGATCATGACGTCGCCGCTGCCACCGGTCAGCACGATCTCGGTGACCTTCGTCTTCTCGGTGTCGTCGTAGGTGAGCGTGGCACCGATGCCACCATCGCATCCGGCCAGCGTGGCCGCCGCCGCGGCGGCGAGGACGACAGTGAGGGTTCCGGCGCGGCGCGCATGTGTCATGGGCATGCCGTAGACGCTAGGCGCGACGGTGAACCCGGACCATCCGTCCCGCCACTGACGCTCCCCGGATTCGACCCTGAGTGCCGGTCAGGGTCTGTCGTACGCACAGTGCAGAATGACCAGGTGCCCGGATACCGCCGCCAGCTCTACCGCGACGACGCGGTGGTGCTGCGCGTGCAAAAGCTGGGGGAGAGCGACCGGATCATCACCCTGCTCACCCGGCGCCACGGCCGCCTGCGCGCCGTCGCCCGCGGGGTGCGGCGCACCTCCTCCCGGTTCGGCGCGCGGCTGGAGCCGTTCGGACACGTCGACCTCCAGCTTGCCGGTTCGCCCGAGGGGGTGGGCAGTTCGCTGCAGTCGGTCAGCCAGGTCGAGGCGGTCACGCTGTATGGCAAGCGCTTCCTCGGCGACTACCCGCGTTACACCGCGGCCAGCGCCATCGCCGAGACCGCGGAGCGGCTTACCCCGGTGGAGCGCGAACCGTCGCTGCGGCTGTTCCAGCTCACCCTGGGCGCCGTTAAGGCGCTTGCCGCCGGTGAGCACACCGCCGGGCTGGTGCTCGACGCCTACCTCCTGCGTGGCATGTCCCAGGCCGGATGGGCGCCGGCGTTGACCGAGTGCGCGGTCTGCGGCGAGCCGGGCCGGCACGCCGCGTTCTCCGTGCCCGCGGGCGGCGCCGTCTGCCCGGACTGCCGGCCGCCCGGCGCGGCCCACCCGGCACCGGCCACCCTGGCCCTGATGTCCGCCCTCACCGTCGGCGACTGGCCGGTCGCCGACGCCACCGAGCCGCCGGTGCGCCGCGAGTGCAGCGGACTGGTGGCTGCCCACCTGCAATGGCACATGGAGCGGGCGTTGCGTTCGCTGCCGCTGGTCGACCGACGGGAGAGTCCCTAGATGCCGCGCCCGCCCACGCCGCACCCCTCCGGCGCCGTTGCGCCCGAGTTGCCCAGCGCCGCCTTGCCGCGGCACGTGGCGATCGTGATGGACGGCAACGGCCGCTGGGCCAAGGAGCGCGGACTGGCCCGCACCAAGGGACACGAGCAGGGCGAATACTCCCTCTTCGACACCATCGAGGGCGCCATCGAGCTGGGCATCCCCTACCTCTCGGCCTACGCGTTCTCCACCGAGAACTGGCGACGCTCGCCGGACGAGGTGCGCTTCCTGATGGGCTTCAACCGTGACGTCATCCGCCGACGCCGCGACCAACTCGTCGACCTGGGCGTGCGGGTCGTGTGGTCGGGCCGGCCCGGCCGATTGTGGAAGAGCGTGATCTCCGAACTGCGCACCGCCGAGGAGATGTCCCGCGGCAACCGCACGCTCACCCTGCAGTTCTGCGTGAACTACGGCGGCCAGGCGGAGATCGCGGACGCCACCGCCGCAATCGCCCGGGACGTGGCGGCCGGCAAGCTCAACCCGGACCGGATCAGTGAGAAGACGGTCGCCAAATACCTCTACCACCCCGAGGTCCCGGAGGTGGATCTCTTCCTGCGGCCCTCCGGCGAGCAGCGCACCTCCAACTTCATGCTCTGGCAGTCCGCGTACGCCGAACTGGTCTTCCTGGACACCCTGTGGCCGGATTTCGACAGGCGTCACCTGTGGTACGCGTGCGAGCTCTACGCGAGCCGAGACCGGCGTTTCGGCGGGGCGATACCGAACCCGGTCAGCCCCTGACGGGCCCCGTCCCACCGCCGTCGATCGGCGTGGACGTCCCCGCGGCCAGGTGGTGTTCGACGCGTTCGATCTTCGCGGTCAGGCCGTCGGTCACGCCGGGCCTGATGTCCGCCTTGAGCACCAGGCTCACCCGCGGCGCGGCGGCCTGCACCACGTCGACCGCCTGCTTGACCACGGCCATCACCTCATCCCAGTCGCCCTCGATGGTGGTGAACATGGCATCCGTGCGGTTCGGCAGGCCGGACGCCCGCACCACGCGCACGGCCTCGGCGACCACATCACCCACGGATTCGCCGCCCCCGAGCGGCGACACGGAGAACGCAACAAGCATGCCCCCATCCTCGCACCGGTAAAGCCTCAGCACCCGCCGCCCGCCGCCCGCCCCGCCCTTGCGCCGCCGCGGCGCCCCCCGCCCCGGCCCCGCGCCGCCCGCCTCCCCGGCCGCCCCACCGAGAGTCCGACATAACGGTACTTATCAACCGACCGCACGCAGTAACGCCAAGATCGGCGCAGTCAGTGCGACGATCTTGGAGTTACGGTGCCTGACTCGTGGCGGCATAACCGACTTGTCCGACCACTAAGTTCAAGATCGGCGTGAGCCTCGGCGCGGGGGCGGCGCGGGGGTGGCGCGGGGTGGCGCGGCGGTGGGGGGCGGGCGGGCCGGGGTGCGGGGGGGGTCAGTGTGCTGGGCAGCAGGGGGTCGGGTGCCTTGATTCGAAGGGCACCACCCGTCCACCCGCCGCCGGCGTCACCGTCAGTATCAGTCGGCCGTCTCGCCACTGTGGCCGTACGAAATCGTGGGTGTCCACTTCGGTGTCCGGCGACGCCGCGCCGCCACCCAGGATCTCCACGCCGTCGATGGCGCTGCACGCCAGCACCTCGGCCACGGTCAGTGTCCCGGTCAGCCGGTCCACGCCGGCGAAGATCACCGCACGCCCGCGCGGATCCGCCGTGGCCAGGCCGGCCGCCCGCGCGAGGTGTGGCGGCGACGTCACCCGGTGCGTGGTGGTCAGCGTGATCGCCACGTGCGGGAACGGCTCGCGCACCAGGTGCGTGCAGGCCGTTTGCGGCCGGGGGTCGAGGGACGCGATCCACTGGTCGGCCTCGGCGAGATCGCGGTGCCCGAGGCTGACCCCGAACGACGCTGGGCCGCTCACTTGGGGAGAACCCAGATCGGGTTAGTGTAGAACCACAGGTCACCCCACGGGTCCGCGTCGCCCACCACGTCCAGCGCGGGACCGTACGGGTCGATCGCCGCGCCCATCAGACCCGGCTGGGTGCGGTTGCCGTCGGTTCCGCGTACGCGCAGGTAGAACGGCTTGTCCAGGCGCCCGAGCGGATAGCTGACGGAGAGCGTCCGCGCCCCGGCGGCGACCTCGAACGAGGTGACCACCCGGGTGTCCGGGGCGGTGAAGGCGTCCTTGTCGGCGACCGGGCCGGTGACCGTTCCGACGATCACGTCGACGCGCTGGAGCACCGGCACGAACTGCCGCCAGTTCGGCGTGTCCTGCAGATCGATCCGCAGCACGAGTTCGGTCGCCACACCACGCTTGACGCGCAGCACCCCGCCGAGGGTGACACCCGAGCCGGAGTCGTTGCCGGCTACCCGGACCCGCGCGTCCACACCCTTGATCAACCGGCCGTGGTCCACCCAGATGCGACCGTCGCGCAGGCCATCCATCACGGCCTTGTACGAGAAGTTGCGCGCGCCGACATTGGTGCGGCCGTAGAAGCCGGGCCAGAAGTCGCCCGCGCCGGTGTTGACCACGCCCGTGTAGACCGGGTCGTTGTACTTGCCGTTCGCGTCGAAGTTGCTGCCCGGCCCCCGTTCGGACTGGTCCAGGTAGTTGACGTGACTGTCCGAGTTTACCGTGATCCACCACGCGCGGCCCTCGGCGAGCAGGCTGTCCCACAGGCCGCCGACGGTCGCGGTCATCCAGTCGAAGCCGCCCCAGGTGCGGTAGCTCTCCATCGGATATCCGGGGAACGACGCCGCGGACGGGTTGTTGTCGTAGTAGCCACGGGCGCCGCCGCGACCGTTGGGTGCCGGGATGCCGGCGGCCTGGTGACCCGGCGCGCCCTCCATGCCGATCGCCACGGTCGGGTCGGCGTCGCGCCAGTTGCGGATCTCGTGCGGCGAGTCGATGCCGCGCCGGGCCGGGTGGTTGGCCAGGAACAGGGCGCCCTCGACCTTGCGCGCGCGGACCTGCTCGCCGAGGAACTGGATGCCCGCGATGGCGGCGGCCTCGTTCTGCCCCTCGGTGTTGGTGCCCGGGAGCTGCGACCCGTCGTACGTCTGCTCGAACCGCTTCAGCACGTCGACCTCGTAGCGTCCCGGGTGCACGAACACGGTGGCATGCTCGGCGGCCGGGATGTTCCACTCCAGGCCCTGGAACGTCAGCAGGCCGGGCAGCTTGTCGCGGGTGGACAGGATGTCCGGGTTGACCTTCTCCACGCCGATCTTGGCGTGCGCGTTGCTGCCGTGGTCGGTGATGACCATCCAGTCCAAGCCGTACGCGTGGCCGTGCCGGGCCTGGTCGATCACCCGGTACTGGGCGTCCGAGCTGTATTGCGTGTGGATGTGGTGGTCGCCGGCGAGCCATTGGACATCTCCGGTCGCCGCGCCCGCGGCGGCCGGGCCGTGTGCGTGTGGCAGGCCGGCGGCCTCCGCGACGCCCGGATGGGCGAACACCGACGCGGCGGCGCCCGCGCCGAGCAGCCCGGCGCCGCGCAGGAAACCGCGCCGGGAGACGTCGGCCGGCGACAACTCGCCGTCCGGAATGCTCATATCGAGGGCGGGCGGCACGTCGCCGCTCGCGGGAAGGTCATGCGCGTGATGGTGGCCGTGACCCATCCGACTGCTCCTGAGGATCGGTGGTGTGGTGATGCCGTCAATCTCGCGGCGCACGACCAACGACAGGTGTCGATGACATGGCGGATGCGCGAACACGGCCGATCGGCTCAGCCCACGATGCCCCGGAACACGCCCACGCTGATGCTCGTCGCCAGCACCGCCGCGGCCAGCACCGCCGACGCCGCGACCAGGGCAGCATCCGAGCGCCGGAAGACCTGACGTCGCGCGTACGTGCGGGGGACGCCCGAGTCGAAGCCGCGTGCGTCCATCGCCACGGCCAGCCGCCCGCCTCGCCGCAACGCGCCCACCAGCAGAGCGAACGCGGTGGACGCGAACAGGCGCAGCCGCGCCGCGGGGTTGCGTCCGGCGTCCACCCCGCGGGCGCGGCGCGCCAGCGTGAGCATCTGCCATTCGTGTCCGAGCAGCGGCACCAGCCGGAACGCGGCGAGGGCGCCGATGGCGAAGCGGGCCGGCGCGCGCAGATTCTGCACCAGCGCGTCGGCCAGGTCCGTCGGGTCGGTGGTGGCGAACACCAGCACGCCGGGCAGCGCCACCGCGAAGATGCGCAACGCCAGCCCGAGGGCGCCGGTGAGCACCCCGGTGGTGACGTCGAACGGGCCCAGGGAGACCAGCAGGGCCCCGGTGCGGGACGCGGCGAACAGCACCATGGTGACGACGATGCCCAGCGCCGCCACGAGCAGCGGCCAGGCGCGGCGGGCCAGCGTGGCGTACCGCAGGCCGAAAGCCGGCGCCGCGGCGAGCTCGACCAGCAGGCCGAGCGCCGGGGTGAGCGGGTCCACGGTGGACAGCAGAGGCGCGGAGAAGGCGAGCGCGGCGGCCAGTTTGGCGACCGGGTTGCGGCGCGCCAGCGGGCCGGTGCCGCCGACGACCGGTTCCAGCATGAGCGTCACGGCGCGGCCAGCCGGCGTTCGCGGTCGGCGAGGCTTGCCACGAAGTCGACGTCATGGGTGACCGCCACCACCCCGTGTCCCTCGTCGCGCAGTTCGGCGAGCAGCGCGGCCAACTCGATCCAGGTGCGGCGGTCCTGGCCGAAGGTGGGTTCGTCGAGGATCAGCAGGTGCGGCGCGGTGGCCAGCGCGGTCGCCACGCTCAGCCGGCGGGCCTCCCCGCCGGACAGCGTGTACGGGTTGGCGCCGGCCAGCGCGCCCAGCCGCAGCCGGTCGAGCAGGTGCGTCACGACGGTGTCGATCTGCGCGGGGGACCGGCCCAGGCGACGCGGCCCGACGGCCAGTTCGTCGGCGACGCGGGTGGTGACGAACTGGTGCTCCGGGTTCTGGAACACCGACCCGATGCGTGCGGTGAGGGTGGCCGCGCGCCAGCGATGCGGCTGGCCGCCCGGGTGTGCCTCGACGCGGCCGGACGTGGGCGCGAGCAGCCCGCCGAGCAGTAGCGCGAGGGTGGACTTGCCGACGCCGTTCGGTCCGGTGATCGCCAGCACCTCACCGGCGTACGCGGACAGATCCACCGGCGCCAGCCGGTCCCGGACCGCGGCGCCGTCCGCGCGCACCAGGGCGTCCGCGCGCACCGAAGGGGCGGCGGGTGTGCGGTGCGCGGGCAGCGGCCTGCCCGGCACCCACACGCCCTCGTCGGCGAGCCGGTCGCCGTGCTCGGCGAACACCGCCTCCGGCGGCCCGTCCGCGCGGATGCCGCCGCCCGGCTCCAGCACCACCACGCGGTCCACCAACGGCAGCGCGTCCGCCACCCGGTGTTCCACGACGATCATTGTGGTGTCCGGATCGCGGGCGCCCGCGATGGCGTCACGCACCAGGCGGGCGCCGGGCGGATCCAGGTTCGCCGTCGGCTCGTCCAGCAGCAGCAGGCCGGGGCGCAACGCCAGCACACCGGCCAGCGCCAGGCGTTGTTGCTCGCCGCCGGACAGTGCCGCGGTGGGCCGGTCCCGGGGATAGCGGAAGCCGACCCGGTGCAGCGCCTCGTCCACCCGCGGCCAGATCCGCTCCGCGGGCACCGCGCGGTTCTCCAGGCCGAACGCCACATCGTCGCCGCTGCGGGCCATCACCAACTGCGTCTGCGGGTCCTGGAAGACCAGGCCGACGCGTTCCCGGGCCTTGCGCGGATCCAGGCCGTCGATCTGCACCTCACCGGCGGCCTCGCCGGAATCCTCCGGCAGCAGCCCGGCCAGCGCCGCCAGCAGGGTGCTCTTGCCGGCCCCGGACGGGCCCAGCAACAGCACCCGCTCCCCGTGCGCGATGCGCAGATCGACACCGCGCACCGCCCAGGCGCGGCGACCCGCGTGCCGCCACGCGAAGCCGCGCAGCACGACCTCGGACACGGCGTCAGACCGCGGGTCGCTCGCGCCCGGCCGCGAACCGGTCCAGCACGCCGGTCTGTGCCAGCGCCCGGGTCAGCGCGACGCTGCCAAATCCGGCGATGACCAGCGACGACGCGGCGGTGATCAGGATGTACGGCACGCGCATCGTGGTCCAGGAGTAATCCGGATACCACACCACGGCGTCGTAGACCGAGGCGACCACGCCGGCCAGGGCGGCGGCCAGCAGCGCCACCGGCATCCGGTAGACGCGGTATCCGAACGCCGCGAACGCCAGTTCCGCGCCGAGGGCCTCCAATGGGCCCTGCAGCACCAGCGTCCAGCCCCAGGCCGTGCCGAGGACCACGGACACCAGCGCGGCGAGCGTGAGGGTGTAGAGCGCGGCTCCCGGCTTGCGCACGATCAGCGCGCCGAGCACCGCGGGCACCAGCCACATGCCGTAGATGACGGCCCGGCCGGGCAGCGGGATGGCCTCCGCGGGCCCTCTCCAGAGCACGCCCCAGGCCCAGAAGACGACGCCGAATGCGACCGCGACCACGGACGCGACGACGATGTCGATGGTGCGCCAACGATTGTTCATGGCTGCCTCCCAGCTCATACCGGGAGGAGACGCACGCCGCGCCCGACGGCGTCGGCGGATGCGGCGCGGCTGGAGACGACCGAGCTCCCTGCGCTGGCATTACCCAGATCAGGTACGAGGGTCTGCGGTGTCACCCGCACTCTCAGCGCTGTGCGCTCCCCTGTCGGATTGCATTACTTTCACAAGAAGCTAACACCGCCGGAGGGTCCGGCACAGGCCCAGAGCAGCGAGGGAGTCGTCACATGGAGATCAAGGCCCGCGGGTACGTGTTCGACGTGGTCGAGGGCGGTCCGGCCGACGGGACGCCGGTGCTCCTGCTGCACGGTTTCCCGCAGGACGCTCGCGAGTTCGAGTTGCTGGCGCCCCGGCTGCACGCGGCCGGTCTGCGCACGTACGCGCTGAACCAGCGTGGCTACTCGCCCGGCGCGCGGCCCACGGCGGTGCGCGAATACCTGCTGACCGAGCCGGCCGCCGACGCGATCGCCGTGCTGGACGCCCTGGACATCGAGTCGGCGCACGTGATCGGGCATGACTGGGGCGCGCAGGTGGGCTGGCTGCTGGCCGCGAACCACCCGGGGCGGGTGCGCACGCTGACCGCCGTGTCGGTGCCGCATCCCCGCGCGTTGCGGATGGCGTTGCGGGTGCGGCCCTCGCAGCGTGCCCGGTTCGCCTACATGGCGCTGTTCCGGTCCCCGATCGGCGAGCGTGCGCTGCTGGCCGGCGGCGGCGCGATGCTGCGGGCTCTGCTGCGCCCGCTCGGCGACCGCGCCGACCTGTATGTGCGCTCGATGCGCGACGAGCCGGGCCGGCTGACCGGGGCGTTGAACTGGTACCGGGCGCTGGCCGGCGAGCAACTGGCTGGCGTCGGCACGGTCACCGTGCCGACCACATACGTGTGGAGCGACCGGGACCCGGTGGTGGGCCGTCTGGCGGCGCTGCGCACCGGCGACTGGGTGGACGCGGACTATCAACTGGTGGCCTTGCGCGGGGTGAGCCACTGGGTGCCCGAGCAGGCGCCGACGGCGCTGGCCGAGGCTGCGCTGCGGCGCATCCAGGGCTGAGCCGTGTGCCGCCGGAGAAGGTCCGGATCCGCGACCAGACGCGGAAGCAGCGGTGGGAGGGTCAGCGACGACGACCGTGCGGCCGCAGCCCGAGGTCTTTGAGTTCCAGGGTGGCCAGCGCGTCCACCGCGGCCGCGTCACCGGCCCGCCAGCTCTGCGCGATGTCCGGCCCGAGCGCGGCGAGCTGGTCCAGCGGACGGCTGGCCAGCGCCCGCAGCGCCAGCAGGTCGCGGCCGGCCGGCTGGTCGCGCACCGACCGGGCCACCCCGGCCCGGCGCATCCAGCGCAGGCGCAGCGGCAGCCAACCGAACAGCACCAGCGCCAGCGGGACCGCGACCACGGCCAGCGCGACGATCAGTGCCAGGTCGCCGACGATCTCGGTCTGCTCGCGTCCCGCGTCGGCCAGCGAGCGCGCCGCGTCCGCGGCGCCGGCGAACGGTTTGGTCAGTTCGCCGCCGACCAGCGGCACCCGGCCCACCTTGCCGCCCGCCTCGCTCAGGTTGTCCGCGATGCCGTTGCCGGCGCCCTGCAGCTTCTCGCCCGGCACGCCGAGCTTGAGCACCATGTCGTGCACCCAGAGCCCGGCCCGGACCCAGAGATAGACCCACACCACCACGATGGCGTCGGTGAGAAGCTGGCGGATCGCGACGGGCAGCCGGTCGGCGTAGAGGTTCACGCGCGACAGCGTCTCACTGCCCGCCGGTGTCGCGCATCTGCTCGCCCGCCGCGCATCGCGGACACGTCCCGAAGATCTCCACGGTGTGCGACACCTCCACGAACCCGTGCTGGGCCGCCACCCGGTCGGCCCAGGCCTCCACCGCCGGGCCGGCCACCTCGACGGCCTGCCCGCAGGTGCGGCACACCAGGTGATGGTGGTGGCCCTGGCTGCACCGGCGGTACAGCGCCTCGCCGCCGGGCGGCCGCATCACGTCGATCTCGCCGGCGTCGGCCAGCCCCTGCAACGTGCGGTAGACGGTGGTCAGCCCGACCCGCTCGCCCCGCTCCCGCAGGATCGCGTGCAGGTCCTGTGCACTGTGGAACCCGTCGACCTCGCTGAGCACCGCGTGCACCGCCGCGCGCTGACGCGTGCTGCGCAGCCCGCCGCCCGGCTCCGGCGTCACAAGACCTCCCTGGCGTGGCTGACCGCGTCCGCCACGATGTGCGCGACGTGCTCGTCCACCAGCGAGTATCCGATCTCCCGCCCACGCCGCGCGCCGCGCACCACCCCGGCGCCGCGCAGCACCCGCAGATGCTGCGACACCAGGGGCTGCGGGGCGCCGAGCTTCTCCACCAGCTCGTGCACGCACCGCTCGCCGGTGCCCAGCTCGGCCACGATGGCGACACGGATCGGCGCGGACAGGGCACGCAACAGCTCGCCCGCGGCCTCGTAACCTTCATATCCGCTCGTCATCGCGGTCACCGTACCGCTCGGGAATGCTCAGCCATGCAACACCACATCCGGTGGTTCCGGCGATGCCAGGCCGGCCGGTTCCGCATTGCGCGTACGCCGGGTGCGCGCGCCGGTCAGCCGCCATGCCGCCGCGCCGGCGGTGAGCCCGACGAACACCACCAGCGCCAGGATCACGATGGTGGCGCCGGGCGCGGTGTCCAGTTCCGCGGAGGCCACCACCCCTGCGGCGGCCGAGACCAAGCCGATCAGCATGGCCGCGGTCATGGTGGTGCGAAAGCCGCGGGTGATCTGCTGCGCCGCCGCCACCGGCACCACCATCAGCGCGCTCACCAGCAACAACCCGACGGTGCGCATGGCGATCGTGACGGTCACCGCGGTGGTCACGGCGAGCAGCAGATTGAGCGTACGCACGGGCAGTCCGGAGACCCGCGCGTACTCCTCGTCGTTGCAGACCGCGAACAGTGCCGGGCGCAGCAGCAGCATCGCGGCCAGCACCGCCGCGCCGAGCACCGAGATCACCACGATGTCGGCGTCCGACGTGGTGGTCAGCGAGCCGAACAGGTACTGGATCAGGCTCGCGTTGCTGCTGCCGTGGGAGAGGCCGACAAGCACCACGCCGCCGGCGATGCCGCCGTAGAACAACATCGCCAGCGCCAGGTCGCCGGAGGTGCGCCCGCGCTCGCGGACCAGCTCCACGCCGACCGCGCCGGCCGCCGCGACGATCACCGCGGTGATCACCGGCGAGCGTTCCAGCAGCAGCCCCACCCCGACACCGGTGAGCGCCACGTGGCCGATGCCGTCGCCGATCAGCGACAGGCGGCGCTGCACCAGATAGGTGCCCAGGGCCGGGGCGGCCAGTCCGATGATCAGGGCGCCGGTCAGCGCGCGCAGCATGAACGCGTATTCGAAGAGGTCCATCAGAAGGTCCGTGTCCGCTCGGAGGGTGCCCAGTCGCAGATGCCCTGCCGTTCCGGCATGGCATGCGGGTGCACGTGGTCGTGGCCGGGACCGGCGTGGTGCCCGGCAGGCTGCGGGATCGGCCCGTCGTGCGCGATCCGCCCGCCGTGCACCACGACCGCGCGATCGATGAGCGGTTCCAGCGGTCCGAGCTCGTGCGCGACGAGCACGACGGTGCCGCCGCGCTGCCGGAACCGGTGCAGCGTCTCGGCGAACGCCTGCTGGCTGTCCGCGTCCACGCCCGCCGTCGGCTCGTCCAGGATCAGCAGGTCGGGCTCGCCGGCCAGGGCGCGGGCGATGAGCGTGCGCTGCTGCTGGCCGCCGGAAAGGGTGCTCACCGGGTCGCCGGCCCGGTCGGCCAGGCCGACGTCGTGCAGCGCGTCGCGCACCGCGTCCCGGTCGGCGCGCCGGGGGAGACGGAGTACGCCGCGCCGGGCCAGCCGGCCGGAGGCGACCACTTCGCCGACCGTCGCGGGCACGCCGCTGCCCGCGCCGATGCGTTGCGGCACATAACCGACGCGGGCCCACTGCCGGAACCGGCGTTGCGCGACGCCGAACAGCTCGATCTCGCCGCTCTGGGCGGGGACCAGCCCGAGCACCGTACGCACCAGGGTGGACTTGCCGGATCCGTTGGCGCCCAGGATGGCGACCATCTCCCCGGGGTCCACCCGGAGCGAGACGTCATGCAGCACGGTGCGCCCGCCGTACGCGACCGCCACGTGTCTCACCGTCAGCACCGTCATCTCGTACACCCCAGAGCCTGGGTCAGCGAGGCCAGGTTGGCCCGCATGACCGTGAAGTAGTCGCCGTCGCCCGCGGGCTGTCCCTCCAGCGGGTCCAGCACCGCGGTCCGTGCGCCGATCTCGTCGGCGATGGTCTGTGCCACCTTGGGACTCACCAACGTCTCGAAGAAGATGGTGGTGGCGCCGGTGTCCCGGGCCTGCTGCGCCACCTCCGCCAGCCGCCGCGGGGCCGGTTCCGCCTCGGGCGTGACGCCGGTGATCCCGATCTCGGTGAGGCGGTAGCGCCGCGCGAGGTAGTTGAACGCGGTGTGGCTTGTCACGATCTCCCGGCGGGCGCAGGTCTGCAGCCGGCCGGCGTAGTCCGCGTGCAGCCGGTCGAGGTCGGTGCCCAGCGCGGCGGCGCGGGCCGTGTAGTCCGTCGCGTGTGCCGGGTCCGCGTGGGCGAGCCGCTCGCCGAGGTGGGCGGCGATCTGCGCGTACCGGACCGGGTCCAGCCAGACGTGCGGGTCGAGCCCGCCGTACGCCTCGGCGTGCTCGTCGCCGGGCAGATGCGGATCGTGTGCGTCCAGCGGCAGCAGGTCGACCACCGTGCCGACGTCGAACGCCCGGTCCGCCGCCTCCTGCTCGACCGCCTGGTCGACGGCGGGCTGGAAGCCCTTCAGATAGACCACCAGACCCGCGTCCACGATGTCGCCGACCTGGCGCGGGTTCAGCTCGATGTCGTGCGGTTCGGCGCCCGGCTTGGTGAGTTCGGTGACCGTCACCGCAGGCCCGCCGATCCGCCGCGCCAGGTATTCCAGCGGGTAGAACGCGGTGACCACGCGTAACGGGCCGTCGCCGCCACCGCGTGCCGGGGCCGTGGCGGCGCAGCCGGCCACGGTCAGCAGGGTGAGCAGCGCGGCCGTCAGGGCCGCCATGGTGCGGGGCATACGTCAACTGTGCGCGCTAATGACAATGATTGTCAAAAGCGCATGAGTCGGCTCTTGCCCCGCTTACAGGGTCTTGGCCAGCACCGCGGCGAAGAGCACCGTGAGCAGCACCAGGCGCACCACGCGCACCGCCGGCCGCTGCACCGGCCATGTGGTGAACGTCAGCGCGGCCAGCGCCAGGCCCAGCACGCACAGCAGCGCCGCCCCGACCACGCCGGGCAGGAACAACCCGAGCAGCAACACCACCACCGCCACCACGAACGCGGTCGTGGGATTGATCCGGGCCAGCCGGCGTAACAGGTTGTCGGACGGGGTCACGGTGATCCTCTCCGGTGTGCGTAGGCTCATCGCCATGCTGGTGCTCAACCGTTTCGTCGTCTCCCCGGACGGCCAGGACGAGTTCGTCGACCAGGCGCACGCGGCGCTCGCCGTGCTGGCGCAGCGGCCGGGCTATCACTCCGGCCGCCTCGTCCGCGCCCTCGAGGACACCGCCTCGTGGACCCTGGTGACCGAATGGGAGTCCGTCGGAGCGTACCGGCGCGCGCTGGGCGCTTTCGACGTCAAGCTGCATGCCACCGCGCTGCTCGCTCGTTCGGTGGACGAGCCGTCGGCCTTCGAGACGCTGGCGAGCGCCGCGCCCGGCGGCCCGGTGACGACCGCCGTCAGCGACCGGGCCGCCGAGCCGGGGCGCTGAGCCGTAGGCTGGGCGGCATGACTCAGGACGCCGGTTCGCCGCCGCCGCACGTCCCGTCCGAGCCGGCCACCGCATGGGAGGCGCCGCCTGCTCCGGGGCCGCCGCCGGTGCCCGAGCCGCCGCCCGGTCCGGGAGTCGCCCCGCCGTTCCCGGCACCGCCGATCGAGGGGCGGGGTCTGCGTCTGGGGCTCGGGTTCGGCATCGGTGCGCTTGTCGTGCTGCTGTTCTGCGGCGGTGGGTCGGCTGCCGCCGTGGGCGTCGGGGTGGTGGCCACCCGCGCGCTCAACGAGCAGGCACACGTGGTGGTCGGCGACTACCTGGACGACGTGAAGGCGCGGCGCTACGGCGCGGCGTACGACTCGCTGTGCAGCGCCGCCAAGCAGGCGCAGTCACGGGCGGAGTTCGTCCGCCAGGCGCAGTCGCAAGCGCGGCACATCACCGACTACCACGTCGGCGACGTGGACCTCACCAGCAACGATCTGTCGGTTCCGGTCGATGTCACGTACCAGAACGGCGCGTCCGAACGCCTGGACGTCTCGCTGGAGCAGAACCAGAAGACCGGCGAGTTCCAGGTCTGTTCCGTCAGGTAGTACTGTCCTGAAAGAGTTTTGTCCCGTTAGTCTCGCGTCCCCGCCGGCATCCAGCCGTGCGTAGGAGGAACATTGCCCGCCGACCGCATCGACGCCGTCGTCAGCCTGGCCAAGCGCCGGGGATTCGTCTTCCCCTCCAGTGAGATCTACGGAGGCACCCGTTCGGCGTGGGACTACGGGCCCCTCGGCGTGGAGCTCAAGGAGAACGTCCGCCGCCAATGGTGGCGCACGATGGTGCAGCAGCGAGACGACATCGTCGGGCTCGACTCCGCCGTCATCCTCGCCCGCGAGGTGTGGGCCGCCTCCGGTCACCTGGAGGCGTTCGTCGATCCGCTGACCGAGTGCCAGTCCTGCCACAAGCGGTTCCGCGCCGACCATCTGGAAGAGGCGTACGAGGCCAAGCACGGCGCACCGCCGACCTCGCTGCAGGAGATGAACTGCCCGAACTGCGGCAACAAGGGCACCTTCACCGAGCCGAAGATGTTCAACGGCCTGATGAAGACCTACCTCGGTCCCACCGAGACCGCCGAAGGGCTGCACTACCTGCGGCCCGAGACGGCGCAGGGCATCTTCGTCAACTACAACAACGTGGCCACCACGGCTCGGAAGAAGCCGCCGTTCGGCATCGCCCAGGTCGGCAAGAGCTTCCGCAACGAGATCACCCCGGGCAACTTCATCTTCCGTACGCGGGAGTTCGAGCAGATGGAGATGGAGTTCTTCGTCCAGCCCGGAACGGATGAGAAGTGGCATGACTACTGGCTCTCCGAGCGCTGGAACTGGTACCGCGACCTCGGCCTGTCCGAGGACAATCTGCGCTTCTTCGAGCACCCCAAGGAGAAGCTCTCGCACTACTCCAAGCGGACCGTGGACATCGAATACCGCTTCCAGTTCGGCGGCACGGAGTTCAGCGAGCTGGAAGGCGTCGCCAACCGCACCGACTTCGACCTGAGCACGCACTCCAAGCACTCCGGAGTGGATCTGTCCTACTTCGACCAGGAGAAGGGTGAGCGCTGGGTGCCGTACGTGATCGAGCCGGCGGCCGGACTCACCCGCGCGGTGCTGGCCTTCCTGCTGGAGGCGTACGACGAGGACGAGGCCCCGAACACCAAGGGCGGCGTGGACAAGCGCACGGTCATGCGGTTCGATCCGCGGCTGGCCCCGGTCAAGGCGGCGGTGTTGCCACTGTCGCGCAACCCGGAGCTGTCCCCGAAGGCCCGCGAGTTGTCGGCGACGCTGCGCAAACGGTGGGCGGTGGAATTCGACGACTCGCAGGCGATCGGTCGCCGTTACCGTCGGCAGGACGAGATCGGTACGCCGTTCTGCATCACCGTGGACTTCGACACGTTGCAGGACAACGCCGTGACGGTCCGCGACCGGGACACGATGAAGCAGGAGCGGGTTTCCCTGGACCAGATCGAGGACTACTTGATCAAGCGCCTCCCCGGCTGCTGACCCACCCCCACCCCGCCCCCAACCCCGCCCCGCCCAGGCCGGGTCCCCGCTCCACCCCGCCGCCCCCTTGCTGCCGTCGATCTTGGAGTTTGTGGTCCGACAAGCCGGTCATGTCGCCCCCAATCGGGCACAGCTTTGTCAAGATCGACGCGCCTCCCCGCCTCCCCGCCTCCCCGCCTCCCCGCCTCCCCGCCTCCCCGCCTCCCCGCCGCCCCGCCGGTGCCCCGCCGCTCCGCCGGTGCCCCGCCGCCGCCCCGCCGCCCCGTCGACGCTTCTATAGGTGGGCCGGTTCCGGGAGGGATTGGTATCGGTAGGTTCGTCGTTGGTGATCTGCGAGTGA
>NZ_BMMX01000056.1 GCF_014646155.1 Mangrovihabitans endophyticus | reverse complement strand
CCGGCGGGTGCGCCGCCGTCGGCAACGAGGGCGCCGTCGGCCCCGGCGGAGGCGGACGGGGATCCGGAGGCGGACGGGGACGCGGGCGAGCCCGCGGCCGGCGCCGGCGCCGGGGACGGGGACGGCGCACCTGGCGACGAGGCCGGCACGCCCGTCGGCGCCGGCGCGGATGACGCGGGCACTCCCAGGGGCGATTCCGGCGCCCGCGTCGGCCGGGCCGCGCTGATCAGACCGGATTCCTCGGCCAGGCCGGCCGCGAACAGCACCTCAGCGGCGGCGCGGCCGGACGCGCAGGGCAGCGGCTCGCCGCAGACCGGGCAGGGGGCCGTGCCGTCGCGGGGTCCGGTTCCGCCGCCGTGCGCCGCCAGCATCTCCCGCGCGGTGCGCGCCAGCACGCTGCCCGGATCGATGAACGTTGGTGATGCCATCGTTTCTCATCCCTCGGTCACCGCACGTCGCCGGGCACGGCGACGCCACGTCGTCACAAGCGTCATGCCTAGTTCACCGCTTCTTGCCCCGGTTCGTACTGTTTTCCGGCAATTGACAGGCGAAAGCGGTCCCGAAAGCCGGGAGCCCGGCGCGGCGGCCCCTGGTGGTGTGCGCCAACCTCGCCCCACGCTCTCATCGAATTCACTCACTGCACTTGAGAGGTGACTCTTCGTATCATCGAAGAACATCGGGAGGTATCCATGGACGACACCGAGCTGTACCGCGAGCAGATCCTCCGGCACGCCGGGCCCGTCATCACCGGCCGATTCCTCGGATTCCGCGCCTCGTACACCCGAGAGGTGCCGATCCGCCGGCCTCTGGTCCTGGCCCTGTACGTGGCCGCCACCGTCACGCACGCCCTCGGCGCGCTGGTGCTCGCGCTGCTGCGTACCGGCGGGCGCGGCGCACGGCGGACCTTCAAGGATCTCAAGAAGGGCCCCGAATTCCTGGTCACGCCGATGCGCATGCGCGACGACCTGGGGCGGCTGTACGAGGTGGAGATGCACGGCCATCTGCCGCAGTCCGCACTCTACCGCGGCGACCTGATCCAGATCACCACCCGGCCGCAGCGTGACGAGAAGCTGCCGGTCCGGCTGGTCCAGGTGATCAACCTGACCACGCTGCAACCGCTCACCCCGCGCGTGCCGACGATGTGGTCGCATCTGGGCCCGGCGCTGATGCTGCAAGCGGTGGTCGGCCTGGTGGTGCTGGCGGCGGTGGCGGCGGCCTGGCTCACCTAGACTCGCACCGGGCTGGCCGCGCCTGGCCCGCCGTGCCTGGGCCCGCCGCGCCTGGACCCGCCGCGGGACGCCGTCTCGCTGCGGCCGCACGGGATTGCCGGGCGCCCGGCCGGGGAAGAGAAAACCCGGCAAGGTGTGACGGCGGGTGCGGCAGGAGGGGTGGTGCGCCGTGGGCGAGGAGGTCGATCGGCGCGAGTTCAGCCGCGAGGACCGAGCCCGGTACCGGCAGAAGATCCGGCGCGGCCTCGACGTGTTCGCCGCGATGCTGCGCGAGTCCCGGTTCGAGTTCGAGCGCCCGCTGACCGGCATGGAGATCGAGCTCAACCTCATCGACGCGAACGCGGACCCGGCGATGCGCAACGCCGAGGTGCTCAAGGCGATCGCAGATCCGGATTTCCAGACCGAACTGGGCCAGTTCAACGTCGAGATCAACGTACCGCCGCGGCGGCTGGCGGGCAGCGAGAACGCCGACCTGGAACGGACGCTGCGGGCGAGCCTGAACAACGCCGACGAGCACGCGCGTACGGTCGGCGCGCAGATGGTGATGATCGGCATCCTGCCGACGCTGCGGCGCGAGCACATGACCGCCGAGGCGCTGTCGGCCAACCCGCGCTACGCGCTGCTCAACGAGCAGATCTTCGCGGCGCGCGGTGAGGACCTGGACATCCGCATCGACGGCGTGGACCGGCTCGCGGTCACCACGGACACCATCGCGCCCGAGTCCGCCTGCACCAGCACCCAGTTCCACCTGCAGGTCAGCCCGGGGCAGTTCGCCGCGTACTGGAACGCCGCCCAGGTGATCGCCGGGGTGCAGGTGGCGCTGGGCGCGAACGCTCCGCTGCTGTTCGGCCGGGAGCTGTGGCGCGAGACCCGGATCCCGCTGTTCGAGCAGGCCACCGATACCCGGTCGGAGGAGATCCGGGCGCAGGGCGTGCGGCCGCGGGTGTGGTTCGGGGAGCGTTGGATCACCAGCGTGTTCGACCTGTTCGAAGAGAACGTCCGCTATTTCCCGGCGCTGCTGCCGATCTGCGACGACGAGGACCCGGCGGAGGTGCTGGAGCGGGGCGACACCCCCGAGCTCGGCGAGCTGCGGCTGCACAACGGCACCGTCTACCGATGGAACCGGCCGATCTATGCGGTGGTGAAGGGGCGCCCGCATCTGCGTGTGGAGAACCGCGTGCTGCCCGCCGGCCCGACCGTGGTGGACACCATGGCGAACGCCGGCTTCTACTATGGACTCATCCGGGCGCTGGCCGACGCGGAGCGTCCGGTGTGGACGCAGATGTCGTTCAGCGCGGCCGAGGAGAACTTCCACGCCGGCGCCCGGCACGGCATCGACGCGACGGTGTTCTGGCCCGGCCTGGGCTATCTGCCGGTGACCGAGCTGGTGCTGCGCAGGCTGCTGCCGCTGGCCGCCGAGGGGCTGGACCGCTGGGGCGTCTCGGCCGCCGAGCGGGACCGGCTGCTGGGCGTCATCGAACAGCGCTGCCTGACCCACCGCAACGGCGCCCAGTGGCAGGTGGACACGCTGCACGCGCTGGAATCCGAGGGCCGGGACCGGCGGGAGGCGCTGCATGAGATGCTGCGCCGGTACGTGCCACAGATGCACGCCAACGTGCCGGTGCACGAGTGGACCGGCTGACCGGGCTGACCGGCCGACGGGGCCGGATCTAGCCGAGCCCGTCCAGCCAGGACAGCACCCGGGCGGCGCCGTCCTCGGCGCGCAGCCGCGTCGACAGCGCCCGCGCTCCGGCGGCCAGGCTCGCGTCGGTGGTCGCCGTGCGCAGCGCCGCCGCCAGGCGGTCCGCGGTCAGGCGCGACAGCGGCACCGGCGCGCTCGCCGCGCCCAGCCGGTGCAGCCGGCGCGCCCAGCCGGTGCAGCCGGCGCGCCCAGAACGGCTGATCCGCCAGCACCGGCACCGGCACCGCGGGCACCCCGGCGCGCAGACCCGCGGCGGCGGTGCCCGCCCCGGCGTGGTGCACCACGGCGGCCATCCGCGGGAACAGCCACTCGTGCGGCGCCGCGCCGATGGTGAGCACGTCGGCGGAGGTCACCTCCAGCCCGGCCCAGCCCGCCTGCACCACCGCGCGGACACCGGCTGCGCGCACCGCCCGACGCACCGTCCCGGACAGCCGCTCCCCCTGTCCCGGCCCCATGCTGCCGAACCCGAGGAACACCGGCGGCGGCCCGGCGGCCAGGAAGTCGGTCAGCGCCTGCGGCGGGCGCCAGTCCTTCTCGGGCGCGGGCCACCAGTAGCCGACGATCTCCAGTTGCCGCCGCCAGTCGGACGGCCGGGGCACCACGGCGGTGCTGAAGCCGTGAAACGTGGGGTACCGGCCGCCGTCCTGGCGCTCGCGCAGCGCGCCGATCGGTTCCCGGGGCAGCCCCAGCCGCCGGCGCAGCGCGCGGACCGGCCCGGCGTAGACGCCCCGGCCGGCGGCCAGCGCGGCGGCGGTGACCGCACGATTCCCGCGCCGGCCCAGCGACCGGCCGCCGAGCAGCACCGAGCCGAAGTCGCCGGTGGGATCCACCGGCTGCAGGAACGCGCCGGCCCACGGCACCCCGGCCGCCTCGGCGACCTGGTAGCCCAGCGGCGCGACAACGGTGGACAGCAGCATCGCCTGCGGCCGGGCGGCCCGCGCGGCGGCGGCGATGCCGTCGCCCAGCCCGTCGACCAGCGGCCGGGCGATGCGCAGCAGCCGGGCCAGCGCGCGGGGTCCGGTGCCCGAGCCGCGGCCGTCCTGACCGCGGGCCTGCGGGAGGATCGCGCGCAGGTCGCCGGGCAGGGCGGCGAAGGCCAGCCCGGCCCGGGTGAACTCGCCGGCGAAGGGCGCGTGCGAGGCCACCGTGACCTCGTGGCCCGCGTCGCGCAGGCGCACGCCGAGACCCGTGTACGGCGCCACGTCGCCCATCGAGCCGGAGGTCACGATCAGCACCCGCACGCGGGCATCATGACATGGGACTCGGTCGCCACGGACGCCGTACGCGACGCGGGCCGGGCGGAATGATCCCGGCGGGGTCCGGGCATGTCCGCTGGCGGGGACAGCGGCGGCTCGCCGCGCCGGCGAAGGAGGCACGCGCATGGACGTCGTCATCGGGATCGACACCGGGACCACCGCGACGAAGGGGGTCGCGGCGGGGCCAGACGGCGACCTGCGCGCCACCGCCAGCGTGCACTACCCGCTGTCGGTGCCCGCGCCCGGACGCGCGGAGCTGGACCCGGACCGGCTGCGCTCGGCGGCGGTCGAGGCGCTCGCCGACGTGGCCAAGCAGTGCCGCGAGCGTGGCGACCGGGTGATCGCGGTGGGGCTGAGCAGCTTCCTGCACGCGGTGGTGCCGATGGACCGCGACGGCCGCCCCCGGGGCCCGCTGGTCACCTGGGCGGACGCCCGCGCCGGGCGGCAGAGCCGGGCGATCGCCGCGGCGACCGACGCCAAACGGCTGCAGGAGCGCACCGGCACCCCGGTGCATCCGATGGCGCCGCTGAGCAAGCTCGCCTGGTGGCGGGAGAACGACGCGGACCTGCTGCGCGAGACTCCCCGCTGGGGCGGGGTGAAGGAGCTGGTGCTGGGCGCGCTGGCGGACGCGCCGTTCCGGCTCGACCTGTCGGTGGCCTCCGGCACCGGCATGTACGACATTCACGCCCGGCGGTGGGACGACGAGGCGCTGGAGATCACCGGCGTGCGCCGGGAGCAACTGGCCGAGGTGGTGCCCACGACGCAGCGGCTGCGCCTGCACCCGGACGCCGCGAGCGCCGCCGGGCTGCCGCCGGACACCCCGCTGATCATCGGGGCCGCCGACGGGCCGCTGGCCAACCTCGGCGTCGGCGCCACCCCGGCCGGGGTGGCCGCCGTGTCGCTGGGCACCAGCGGCGCGCTGCGCACGGTGGTGGACGCCCCGGTGGCCGACCAGTCGGGCCGGTTGTTCTGCTATGCCCTCACCGAGGACCGGTGGGTGATCGGCGGCGCGGTCAACAACGCCGGCTCGGTGGTGCGGTGGGCCGGGCAGAGCTTCGCCGGCGGGTTCGCCCGCCCGGCGGCCGAGGGCGAGGACGCCGACGAGCGCGACGCCGCCCTGCTGGAGGAGGCGGCCGGCGCGCCGGCCGGCAGCGACGGGCTGCTGTGCCTGCCGTACCTGCTGGGCGAACGGGCGCCCTGGTGGCGTTCCGGGCTGCGCGGCGCGTACCTGGGACTGCGCCGTGAGCACGGCCGGCCGCACCTGGTCCGCGCCGCGGTGGAGGGTGTGTGCCAGCAGCTCGCGCTGGTGCGTGACTCGTTCACCACGGCCGGCCGTGAGGTGACCGAGGTGCGGGCGACCGGCGGCGCGGCGGCGTCCGCGCTGTGGGTGCGCACCCTGGCGTCGGCGCTCGACCTGCCGGTGGCGGTGGCCGACACCCCGGAGGGCACCGCGCTGGGCGCCTGCCTGCTGAGTCTGCACGCGCTGGGTGAGCTGCCCGACCTGGACACCGCCGCGGCCCTGGTCGCGATCGACGAACCGGTCCGGCCGGATCCGCAGCAGGCGCGGATGTACCGCCGGCTGCGCCCGCTGGTGGAACGCTCCGCGCTGGCGGTGTCCGACGTGGTGGCCGAACTGGACGAGCTGGCACCCGAGCCGCTGCCGGACACCGAGGAAGCGGTGACGCACGGCTCTCATTGACGGCGGCACCGGTGCGGGGCCTAGAGTGACGGGCGAGCGGTCGCGGAGGAACCCGGTGCGAGTCCGGGACGGTCCCGCCACTGTGACCGGGGAGCGAGCCTTCCACGACGCCACGGCCGGCACACGCCGGCCGGAAGGCGGAGGGCAGCGTCGATCCGGGAGTCAGGAGACTCCGGCTGCTCGTGTCACCGGGCGCGCGGGCGAGGACACCCGCGCAGGAGGGATCATCAGTGCTGCCGCCTTACCCTTTCTCGGCCGTGGTCGGCCTCGACGACCTGCGCCTCGCCCTGCTTCTCACGGCCGTGTCCCCCGGCGTCGGAGGCGTGCTGGTGCGCGGCGAGAAGGGCACCGCCAAGAGCACCGTGGTGCGGGCGCTCGCCGCTCTGCTGCCCGACGTGGACGTGGTGCGCGGCTGCCGCTTCGGCTGCGATCCGGCGGCGCCTGACGGCGCGTGCCCGGACGGCCCGCACCCGGCCGACGCCCCGCGGGGCCGCCGCAGCGCCGCGCTGGTGGAGCTGCCGGTGGGCGCCACCGAGGACCGCGTGGTCGGCACCCTGGACATCCAGCGCGCGCTGGCCGACGGGGTGAAGGCGTACGAGCCCGGCCTGCTGGCCGCGGCGCACCGCGGGGCGCTGTACGTGGACGAGGTGAACCTGCTGCCGGATCACCTGGTGGACCTGCTGCTGGACGCGGCGGCGATGGGCCGCGCCCACGTGGAACGCGACGGGGTGTCGGTCAAGCACGCCGCCCGGTTCCTGCTGGTCGGCACCATGAACCCGGAGGAGGGCGAGCCGCGCCCGCAACTGGTCGACCGGTTCGGTCTGGTGGTCACGGTGGCCGCGCCGCAGGACGCGGCGCAGCGCGCCGAGGTGGTGCGCCGCCGGCTGGCCTACGAGGCGGACCCGGCGGCGTTCGCGGTCCGGTTCGCCGCCGACGAGGACGCCCTGCGGGCCCGGATCGCGGCGGCGCGGCGGGCGGTTCCCGGGGTGCGGCTGCCGGACGCGGAGCTGGACCGGGTCGCCCGGATCTGCCTGGCGTACGGGGTGGACGGGATGCGCGCGGACATCGTGGTGGCCCGGTGCGCGGTGGCCCTGGCGGCCTGGCACGGGCGGGACCGGGTCACCGGCGACGACGTGCGCGACGCCGCCCGGCTGGCGCTGCCGCACCGTCGCCGCCGGGACCCGCTGGACCCGCCGGGCACCGACGAGCAGCGGCTGGACGAGGTGCTGGACGCCGCGGGCGGCGATCCGCCGGACGACGCCCCGCCGCCCCCGGACGACGCCCCGCCGCCCCCGGACGACGGCGCACCGGACGACACCCCGCCCGGCGGTGGGCCCGGTGGTGGGCCCGGCGACGGGCCTGCGGGCGGCCCGCCGGCAGGAGGCCCCCGGACAGGCATGCCACCGGACGGGACGCCACCGGACGGGACGCCAGCGGACGGGACGCCAGCGGACGCGCCGCTGTCTGGCGAGACCACCACCGCCCCGCCGCCGGACCAACCGCCGCGCACCAGCGGCGCACCCGCACCGGCCGCACCGGCGGGGGCGGCCTATCGCACCCGGGCGCTGCGCATCACCGCCCGCGGCGAGGGCGGGCACGCCGGGCGGCGTTCCCCGGCGTACGCGCGGCGCGGGCGGGTGGTCGGCTCGCGGGTGCCGCACGGCCGCGCGGGCGCGCCGCATCTGCCCGCGACGCTGCGCGCCGCCCTGCACCGCGGCAGCCGCCGGGTCACCCGGCACGACCTGCGCGAGGCGGTGCACGTCGGCCGGGAGGCCAATCTGGTGCTGTTCGTGGTGGACGCCTCCGGCTCGATGGCCGCCCGCAAGCGGATGACGGTGGTCAAGACCGCGGTGCTGTCCCTGCTACGCGACGCCTACCAGCGGCGCGACCGGATCGGCATGATCACGTTCCGGGGACGCGCGGCGCACCAGGTGCTGCCGCCCACCTCCAGCCACGAGACCGGCGTGCTGGCGCTGGCCGACCTGCGTACCGGAGGGCGCACCCCGCTGGCCTCCGGGCTGCGCGCAGCCGCCACCACCCTCGCCACCGAACGGCGCCGCGACCCCCGGCGACGCCCGTTGCTGGTCGTGGTGACCGACGGGCGGGCCACCAGCGGCCCGGACCCGGTGCTTGTCGCGCCGGCCCTGGCCGGGGTGGCCACGGTGGTCGTCGACTGCGAGTCCGGTCCGGTGCGGCTGGGCCTGGCCGGGCGGCTGGCCGCCGCGCTGCAGGCCGATGTGATGCCGTTGGAACGTCTGGAGGTTGCCTGATGCCCCGCGGAAAGGTCGACGTCGTCCCGGACGACGGGCTCACCACCCGGCAGCGCCGCCGCCAGGCGGTCCTGGCCGTGCACACCGGGCACGGCAAGGGCAAGTCCACCGCGGCGTTCGGGATGGCGCTGCGGGCGTGGAGCGCCGGCTGGCCGATCGGGGTGTTCCAGTTCGTCAAGTCGCCGAAGTGGCGCGTCGGGGAGGAGTCCGCGCTCAAGGCGCTGGGCGCCGCCGGCGGCGCGAGCGTCACCTGGCACAAGATGGGCGAGGGCTGGTCCTGGATCCAGCGCCCGGGCACCGAACGCGACCATGCCGCGGAGGCCGCCGAGGGCTGGGCACAGATCAAACGGGATCTGGCCGCGCAGACCCACACGTTCTATGTGCTGGACGAGTTCACCTACCCGATGAGGTGGGGCTGGGTGGACGTCGCCGACGTGGTCGCCACGCTCGCGGACCGGCCGGGCACCCAGCATGTGGTGATCACCGGCCGGGACGCCCACCCGGATCTGGTCGCCGCGGCCGACCTGGTGACCGAGATGACCAAGGTGAAGCATCCGATGGACGCCGGGCGCAAGGGACAGCAGGGCATCGAGTGGTAACGGTGCCGCGGGTGGTGATCGCCGCGCCCGCCTCCGGCCACGGCAAGACCACCGTCGCCACCGGGTTGCTCGCCGCGTTCACGGCGCGCGGCGCGGTGGTCGCCCCGTTCAAGGTGGGGCCGGACTACATCGATCCCGGCTATCACACGCTCGCCGCCGGGCGGCCGGGCCGCAACCTGGACCCGGTGATGCTCGGCGAGGACCTGATCGCGCCGATGTTCGCGCACGGCGCCGCGGGGGCGGACCTGGCCGTCGTGGAGGGGGTGATGGGCCTCTACGACGGACGCACCGGCGCCGGGGACACCGGGTCCACCGCGCATGTGGCGCGTCTGCTGCGGGCGCCGGTGATCCTGGTGGTGGACGCCGCCGCGCAGGGCCGCTCGGTGGCCGCGCTGGTGCACGGGTTCCGCTCCTTCGGCGACGTCCGCCTGGCCGGGGTGATCCTCAACCGGGTCGGCTCGGACCGGCACGAGGCGCTGCTGCGCGAGGCCTGTGAGGAGGTCGGCACGCCGGTGCTGGGCGCGTTGCGCCGCGCCGACGCGGTGGCCGCGCCCTCGCGTCACCTGGGTCTGGTGCCGGCCGCGGAACGGCACGCCGAGGCGACCGCGTCGGTCACCGCGCTGGCCGCACTGGTGGCCGCGAACGTCGATCTGGACGCGGTGCGGCAGGTGGCGGGCACCGCGGGGGCGCTGCCCGCCACGCCGTGGAGCCCGGCCGACGCCGATCCGGTGCCGGGCCGTCCCACGGTCGCGCTCGCCGGCGGGCCGGCGTTCTCCTTCGCGTACGCGGAGACCGCCGAGCTGCTGTCCGGCGCCGGGGCGCAGGTGCGCGTGGTGGATCCGCTGCGGGACACCGCCCTGCCCGACGGTGTCCGGGCACTGGTGGTGGGCGGCGGGTTCCCCGAGGTGTACGCCGCCGAGCTGTCCGCCAACGAGCCATTGCGCGCCGCGGTGGCGGCGCTGGCCGCGTCCGGCGCGCCGATCGTCGCCGAGTGCGCCGGACTGCTGTGGCTGTGCCGCACGCTGGACGACGCGCCGATGTGCGGGGTGCTCGACGCGGACGCTGCCATGACGCCGCGGCTCACCCTCGGCTACCGCGACGCGGTGGCCCTGACCGGCAGTCCGCTGGCGGCGGCCGGGGAACGGCTCACCGGCCATGAGTTCCACCGCACCACCGTGCATCCGCGGTCCGGGTTGCTGCTCTCCCCCGCCGGCGGCGCGGCGTGGGCGTGGCGCGGCGCCGACCCGGAGGGTTTCGCCGGGCCCCGGCTGCACGCGTCGTACCTGCACCTGCATTGGGCGGCACGCCCGCGGCTCGCGCGCCGCGTGGTGCAGACCGCCGCCGCGGCCACGCCGCCCGGCTGACCCTCCGCCCGAGACGGCTGCCCCGGACCCGGCAGCCCCCGGACACGGCAGCCCCCCGGACACGGCGGCGCCGGGCACGCGGTCGCGGGCCCGGCGTCGTCAGGTTCGCCGGTGCGCAGCGGCGGCGGGGCCGCTCAGCGCTGCCCGATGGGCACGAACGGCCGCTCCGCGGCGCCGGTGTAGAGCTGCCGCGGCCGGCCGATCTTGGTGGCCGGGTCGGTCGTCATCTCGCGCCACTGCGCGATCCAGCCGGGCAGCCGGCCGAGGGCGAACAGGACCGTGAACATCTTGGTCGGGAAGCCCATGGCCTTGTAGATCAGACCGGTGTAGAAGTCGACGTTCGGGTAGAGCTTGCGGGAGACGAAGTAGTCGTCGGACAGCGCGATCTCCTCCAGCCGGAAGGCGATCTCCAGCAGCGGATCGGGCTTGTCCATCGTGGACAACATCTCCTGCGCGGCCTTCTTCACGATGGCGGCCCGCGGGTCGTAGTTCTTGTAGACCCGGTGGCCGAAGCCCATCAGCTTGACGCCCTTCTCCTTGTTCTTCACCCGGGTCACGAAGGAGTCGACGTCACCGCCCTCGCGCTTGATCTGCTCAAGCATGTCGAGCACCGCCGCGTTGGCGCCGCCGTGCAGCGGGCCGGACAGCGCGTCCACGCCGGCCGCGATGGAGGCGAACAGGTTGGCCTGCGCGGAGCCGACCAGCCGCACCGTCGACGTGGAGCAGTTCTGCTCGTGGTCGGCGTGCAGCACGAACAGCATGTCCAGGATCTTGGCGATCCGCGGGTCCACGTCGTACTGCTCGGTGGGCAGGCCGAACGTCATGCGCAGGAAGTTGTCCACGTACGGCTGGGAGTTGTCCGGGTACGGCAGCGGGTGGCCGACCCCCTTCTTGTACGCGTACGCCGCGATCGTCGGCAGTTTCGCCAGCAGGCGGATCGACGAGATCTCCACCTGGTCCTCGTCGGCCGGGTCCAGCGCGTCCTGATAGAAGGTGGACAGCGCGGTGACCGCCGAGGACAGCACCGACATCGGGTGGGCGTCGCGCGGGAACGCGGAGAAGAACGTGCGCATCTCCTCCTGCAGCAACGTGTGCACCCGGATCTTGTCGGCGAACTCGGCGAGCTGCGCCGGGGTCGGCAGCGCGTCGTGGATCAGCAGATAGGAGACCTCGAGGAAGGACGCGTTCTCGGCGAGCTGCTCGATCGGGTAGCCGCGGTAACGCAGAATCCCTGCCTCGCCGTCGATGTAGGTGATCGCCGACGTGCAGGAGGCGGTGTTGACGAAGCCGGTGTCCAGGGTGACGAAACCGGTCTCCTTGAGCAGGGAGCTGACGTCGATGCCCCCGGCGCCCTCGACCGCCTCACGCACCGGCATCGACAACTGGCCACCGGGGTGGTCGAGCTTGACATCCGTCATGTATTTCCCTCACTTCACCGGCAGATGTCCCCATGAACCTGAACTTCACCGTAAACCCTCAACCTGAATGAGGCATCAGCCGCCCTGGCCCTGAGGGATTGATCACCCGGCGCAATCGCGGTCTCACCACCCCTGTCGTCCGCGCCCGCGGCATAGATAATGGTTGCGGAGGTGGGAGTCGATGCGGACCCCGGGCAGCACCCCTGTCGTCGTCGGACTGAGCGGCACCGCGGCGGGAGTCGCCGCGGTGCGGCTGGGGGCCCGGGAGGCGGTCGCCCGCGGACGCAGTCTCAAGGTGGTGCACGCGTTCGCCTGGGCCGGGCCGGACACCCATGGCGGGCATCGGGACTGGGCCTCCGCCCGCCGCGCCGCCACACAGCTCACCCGCACCGCGCTCACCACGGCCCGGCGCACCTCCCCCGGCGTGCGGGTGGTCACCGAGCTGCTCGATGGTTCGCCGACCCGTGTCCTGGTGCAGCAGAGCCGCGCGGCCGACCTGGTGGTGCTGGGCGACGGCGCGCCGCCGGCCGCCGGTGGCATGCCGGCGCACGATTCCACGCTGATGCAGGTGGTCTCCCGGGCGTGGTGCCCGGCGCTGGTGGCGCGCGGTCCGCGGCCACCGTCCGGGCGGGTGGTCGCGGCGGTGGACGGTTCCGCCGCGGCGCTGGAGGCGTTGCGGCACGCCGGTGACGAGGCCCGGCGGCGCCGGCTCGGGGTGGACGTGGTGCACGTGATAGCGGAACCGGCACCGGAGGCGCAGGCGCGCGGACGGGAGGTGCTCGCCGCGGCGGTGGCGGCGGTGCCCGGCCTGCCGTCGGTGCGCACCCGGCTGCTGACCGGCGACCCGGCGCGGGTGCTGGAACGCGCCTCCCGCCATGCCCGCCTGCTGGTCATCGGGCCCCGCGGGGCCGACGGTGCGACCCTGCTCGGCCCGGTGGCGACGCACCTGTTGCGCCGGTGCGCCTGCCCGACTCTGTTCGTCCACGGGTCGACGGCGCAGTGGCGGTGCGCGGCGGGCACCGCGCACGCCGCGGGCACGGCGGCGGACTGAGCGGACGCCCGCCGCGCTGCCGCCGCCGGTCACAGCCCCGCGGTCGCGCCCTCTGCGCTGTCCCGCCCTCTGCGCTGTCCCGCCCTCTGCGCTGTCCCGCCCTCTGCGTGGTTGCGCCTCTGCGCGGTTCGATTGCTTGCTACGTTGATCGCCGTGATCTAGGGCCTGCCGGGGGGCGATGACGGTGCAGCTGCGGTGGTGGCGGACGTTCGCCGTCGCGGGCACGGGCGCGGCGGCGGTCTACACCGCTGATCTGTCGCCGGTGGTCAGTGTGCTCGCGTTCGCGGCGGTCGGCGCCGGGACCGTCTGGGCGTGTTTCACCGGGCCGCCGCGGCACGGCGCGCAACCGCGCATCGCCTGGATCCTGGTGGGTTCCGCCGCGCTGCTGTTCCTGGCCGGTGTGGTGATCCGCCCGTGGGTGACCGCGCGGCCGCTGCCGTGGCCGATGCTGGCCGACGCGGTGATCCTTCCCGGCTACCTGCTGCTCGGCTCGTTCTTCGCGCTGCTGCTGCGGGCGCGGCGCAGCGTCCAGCGCCACGCCGTGCTGGACGGGTTCATCGTCTGCCTGGCCGCCGGCTTGGCCGCCGCGCTGGTGCTCGCTCTGCCGGCCGCGGCGATACCCGGCCGCCCGCCGCTGCAGTCCGCGCTGGCCGGGGTCTACCCGTTGCTCGACGTGGTGCTGCTGTTGCTGGTGATCAACCTGACGTTCACCGCGAGCCGGTGGACCACCAGCCTGGTCGCGCTGCTGACCGCCACCGGCTTGATGGTGACCGGCGACCTCGCGTACGCGATCATCGGCCTGGACGGACGCGCCTACGCCTCGCCGCTGCTGGACACGCCGTTCCTGCTGAGTTTCTGCGCGCTGGGTGTGGCAGCGCTGCACCCGTCGGTGGCCGACCTGAGCCGCGCCGACCGCCGCCCGGTCCAGGCGTGGTCGTGGCCCCGGATGTCGTTGCTGGTCCCCGCGGTGGTCACCCCGTTCGCGTTGCTGGCCACGGTCGGCTCCCGGTCGCCGGGCCACCGCCTGGCGATCGCAATCGTGGGCGCCGTGATGATGATCCTGTTGCTGGTCCGCGCGGCCTCCGCGGTGCAGGGGCAGGTGGCCGCGCAGTTGCGCTCGGAACATCAGGCGGCGCACGACCCGTTGACCGGGCTGCCCAACCGTGGCGCCGTCGCGGCGCGGATCGAGCGGATGCTCGACGACCTGCCGGCCGGCGGCCCGGAACGCGTCTGGGTCTACCTGCTGGACCTGGACGGCTTCAAATGGGTGAACGAGTCGTGGGGGCACGACTGCGGCGACCAACTGGTCATCGAGGTCGCCGAGCGGCTGCGGGCGGCGTTGCCGGACGCCACCATGGTGGCGCGGGCCGGCGGCGACGAGTTCCTGCTCGCCCACGTCGGCGACCAGGCCGGCGCGCTGCGGCTGGTGGACGTGGTGCGGGGCTGTTTCGTCCGGGCGCACACGGTGGGCGGCACCGACGTGGTGATCAGCGCGTCGGTCGGCATCGCGCACGCCGGCTCGCAGGAGGATTCGGCGGTCACCGCGGAGGCCCTGATGCGGGACGCGGACACCGCCATGTACCGGGCGAAGGCCGAGGGTCCGGGCCGCTCCGCCGTCTTCGACACCTCGATGTACGACCGGGTGCGCGAGCGGATCGAACTGGAGGCCGCGCTGCGTGCCGCGCTGGCGCAGAACCAGTTGCACGTGGCCTACCAGCCGATCGTGCGGCTGGACACCGGACGTCCGCTGGGTGCCGAGGCGCTGGTCCGCTGGCACCACCCGGACCGCGGGGCGGTCTCGCCCGCGGTGTTCATCCCGCTCGCCGAGGAGGCCGGCCTGATCGGCGCGATCGGCGACTGGGTGCGCGAGGAGGCGGTGCGGCAACTGGCCCGGTGGCGCGCCGAGGGTGTGGTGGCGGACGACTTCTCCATGTCGGTCAACGTGTCGCCGCGCCAGCTCAACGACCCGGATCTGCCGATGATCGTGTCGGCGGAGCTGACGCGCCATGGGGTGCCGGCGCGCGCCCTGGCGCTGGAGATGACCGAGTCGGTGATGGTGGACGGCTCCAGCGTGACCACCCGGGTGCTGTTCGAGCTGCGCGAACTGGGGGTGCGCCTGCTGGTGGACGACTTCGGCACGGGCTTCTCGGCGCTGGGATACCTGCGCCGGTTCCCGGTGACCGGGGTGAAGATCGACCGCTCGTTCGTGTCCGGGCTGGGCCAGAGCATCGAGGACGAGGAGATCGTGCGGGCGGTGGTGGCGATGAGCCACGCCCTGGGCCTGAGCATCGTCGCGGAAGGCGTGGAGACCCGCCGCCAGCGGGACGCGCTGGCGGCCACCGGCGTCACCCAGGGCCAGGGGTGGTTGTGGGGCGCGGCGGTGCCCGCACCGGAGTTCCGTGAGCGCTGGCACGCCGGCCGGCCCGCGGCCCGCGGCGGCGGGCGGCAGCTCAGCGCCGGACCGGCGGCGCCCCGTGGTGGTGGCGGTCAGCTCGCCGCGGGGAACTCGTAGCCCCAGAACGACTGGCTGTCCAGCCGGGACGCCACGCACCCGCCGGCGATGCCGGTGAGGATGCCCTCCACCGCGCGCGGCAGGTCACGCTCGGCCTCATTCCACTGGCAGATGTCCAGCACCACCCGGCCGCGCACCGCCCCGACGCGTTCCCACATCCGCCGTTGCAGCGCCACGAACACGCCCTTGCCGCGCGGGCCGTGCTGGGCTCCGATGAAGACGCAGTAGAAGATCCGCCCGTCGGCGTACTCCTGCGGCCAGCGGTGGGCGAAGAACGGCGGCGAGATCAGCGGCACCGCCTCCAGGTCCGAGGTCATCGCGGCCAAGCCGATGATGCGGTCCCGGTCCCGCGCCGGCGGGACCGCCGCGGCCTCGTCGTCCCCGGCGCCGTCACGCGCGACGTACTTGAGGATCCGTTCGTCGGCCATCAACTCGTCGAACTCCCGGCGCAGCAGCAGGTGCCGCGCCGCGGCCCGGACCGCCAGGCCGGAGAAGGCGTCGTGGTAGAAACGCCAGGACTCGTCGAGCAACGACTCCGGCAGCGCCGGCAGCACATCAACGCGCATCGCATCTCCTCGCCGATCTCCATCGACGGTAACCGATCCTCGGCGCGATCCGCTCCCGGTGGCGCCGACGACCGCACTCCGGTGGCGCAGATGACCCGGACGGGATCTGGCGCGCCCGCCGCCGGTCCGGCATCATTCGCTCGACGGTTTTCCTTCGAACACCGAGGGCACCCGCCGATCACCCAGGAGGACCGGCGAGGTGCGGGAGGCATGGGAAATGACGGCGCTGCTGGGCAACGAATGCAACGTCTGGCTCGTGGCGGCGCTGCTGGCGCTCACCGCCGGGCTCGCCGGCGCGCTGATGGCCGCGGTGCGTGCCTCCGCGCTGACCGGCCGTCGCGCTCGCTGAGCCGCTGTTGCCTCCGTCGCCCATGCCCGACGCGGCGGTGCACGGCTGACCGGATCCCGTCGTCGTCGACCTCGACGGCGTGCCGGTGGCCACCGGGACGTTGCAGCCGCCCGGCAGCCCCGGTCGGCGATGTGGTGTTCTGCGCCGCGCGGCGGCGGGCCTCGTGGCATGCCGCCGCACCGATCGTGCAGTCTTGGCGGATGCGCTTCGCGACCTGGAACGTCAACTCGGTCAAGGCCCGCCTGCCCCGCCTGCTGGGCTGGCTGGAGTCCGCCCAGCCGGACGTGGTGTGCCTGCAGGAGACCAAGGTCGCCGCGGACGCCTTCCCGGCGGAACAGGTGGAGGCGCTCGGCTACCGGGTGGCCGCGCACGGCCAGGGCCGGTGGAACGGGGTCGCGTTGCTGTCCCGCGTCGGGCTGACGCAGGTGCGCCGCGGATTCCCCGGCGAGCCGGGCTTCCCCGGCCCGGAGGCCCGGGCGATCGGCGCCACCTGCGGCGGCGTCCGCTTTCTGTCCGTGTACGTGCCCAACGGCCGGACGCCGGATGATCCGCATTATGCGTACAAGCTGTCCTGGCTGGCCGCGTTGCGCACCGCGCTGGCCGACGACGTGCCGCGCGGCGCGCTGGTGGTGGCCGGCGACTTCAACGTGGCGCCCACCGATGACGATGTGTGGGACCCGGCGGTGTTCGCCGGCGCGACCCATGTCACACCCCCGGAGCGCGATGCCCTGACCGCGCTGCGTGATCTGGGCCTGCGCGACGTCGTGGGCCGCCCGCTCAAGGGTGACCGGCCCTTCACCTACTGGGATTACCGGGCCGGTATGTTCCACCAGAACAAGGGCATGCGGATCGACCTGGTGCTGGCCACGCCCGACGTGGCCGACGCGGTGGACGACGCGGTGGTCGACCGGGAGGCCCGCAAGGGCAGCGGGCCCTCCGATCACGCCCCGATCGTGGTGGACGCGTCCGGCCTGGGTACGCCATCCGCGGGCTCGTGAGACGCGACGCGGGCAGTCTGAGCACGTAGGCTGGGACGAATCGGCCGGCACACGGTCGTGGGACCACGCAGGAGGGGGGAACCGATGAGCTCGTACACACCGCCCGATTCGGGCGCGCTGCTGGCCGGGGCCGCGGCCACCACCGCGCCGGTCCCGGCCGACCCGGCGCCGGCGCTGCTGCGCACGGCGCTGGACGCGACCGCCGAGTCGGTCGTGCTGTGCGCCGACGACGGGCACACCATCGTCTGGATCAACACCGCGGCGGCGGTGCTGGCGCCGGGCCTGCGCCCGGGGCAGTCCACCACCACCGCGCCGCTGGGCGCTCTGGCGAGGGCAGCCGCCGCCGGCGAGGAGGCGTTCCAGGACCGGCACGAGGGCCGGCACCTGCGGGGTCGCCGCCGCCAGTTGGACGAGCGGCACTACGCCTGGTACCTGCACGACTGCACGGACGAGGTGGAGCGGGCCGCCGCGCTGGAGGCGGAGCGCGCCCGCACGTCGTTCCTGGCCGAGGCCGGCCGCCGGCTGTCCGCCTCGCTGCATCAGGGCCGGTGCCTGCGCACCACCGTCGAACTGGCCGCGGCGCACCTGGCCGACGCGGCCATGGTGGTGCTGCCCGCCGACCGCCGGCACTGCACGTGGACGCGCCGGGTGCGCGGCGGCCCGGTGGAGGAGGGGTCGCTGCGCGAGACCGTGGTGAGCGAGGTTCCCGGCCTGGCCGAGGCGCTCGGCGGGTTCCCGCCCATCCCCACCCGCTGGCTGGACGCCGCCCAGGCGCCGCCGTGGCTGCTGCCGGAGGACTTCGGCCCGATCGGGGCGCTGCTGGTGACCCCGCTGCCCGGCAACGCCGAGCCGGCCGGGGCGCTGATCCTGGCCCGGCGGGGAGCGGACGCGCGGTTCACCACCGAGGACGAGTCGCTCGCCCGGATCTTCGCCGCCCGCGCCGGGGCGGCCCTGTCCGCCGCGGCGCTGTACCGCGACCAGGTGGACACCACCGCGATCCTGCAGGCCGATCTGCTGCCGCCGGAGCTGCCCCAGCCCGACGGGATCGAGCTGGCCGGCTCCTACCAGGCCGCCCGTGAGGCGCTGCGCATCGGCGGCGACTTCTACGACGTGTTCGGCCCCACCGAGCGCAGCTCCGACACGCTTGTCGCGCTGGGCGATGTCTGCGGCAAGGGCCCGGACGCGGCGGTGCTGACCGGCAAGGTGCGCCAGACGTTGCGCGCCCTGCGGCTGGTCGGCACCCCGCCGGTGGACATGCTGCACGTGCTCAACCAGGCGCTGACCGAGTCCGCCCGGCAGCATCGCTTCGTCACCATGGTGGTCGGCTCGCTGTCGCGGGCAGACCACGGCCGCGTCCGGTTGACCTTGGCCACCGGCGGTCACCCACCGCCGCTGGTGCTGCGCGCCGACGGCACGGTCGAGGAGGTGCCGACGTCGGGCACGCTGATCGGCGCCGTCGCCCGGATCGCCGTGCGCCCGGCCGACGTGGAGCTGGGTCCCGGCGAGCTGTGCCTGCTCTACAGCGACGGGCTGACCGAGGCCCGCGGCGGCCCGGCGGGCAGCGAGCAGTACGGCGAGCAGCGCCTCCGCGAGGCCCTCGCGAGCTGCCGCGGCATGCCCGGCGTGGCGGCCGTGGAACGGGTCCGCCAGCTCGTCTCCGACTGGGTGCACAACGGCAGCCGGGACGACATCGCGCTGCTGGCGATCCGGGCGCCGGACCGCACCCCGCTGAGCCTGCGCGGCGGCGGCGCGCCCAGCTCGCCGTTCGCCATCGACGCGCGCCGCCCGGAGCGCCGGTCGAGGACGCGCTCGTGACCGTCCCGGCCACCACCGCGGCGTCGCTCGACGACCCCGCCCTGCGCGAGCGTTTCCTGGGCATGGTCGGCGACGGCGACGAGTACGCCGCGGTGGAGCTGACCACCTCGCTGCTGGACGCCGGCGTGCCGGCGCAGCAGATCCTGCTCGACCTGATCGCGCCCACCCAGGCCCGGGTCGGTGAGCTGTGGGCGGCCAACGAGTGGTCGGTGGCCCGCGAGCACGCGGCCACCGCCATCAGCGAACGTGCGGTGGCGGCGGTGGCCGGGCGCACCATGGTCCGCCCGCACCGCGGCCGGGTGACCGTCGCCTGCGTGGACGGAGAATGGCATGCCCTTCCGGTGCGCATCCTGGCGGAGATCCTGCGCCTGGACGGCTGGCGGGTGGACTTCCTCGGCGCCAGCGTGCCCGGCCCGCACCTGGTGACCCATCTGCACCAGACCGGCCCGGACGCGGTCGCGGTGAGCTGCATGCTGCCCACCCGGCTGCCGCGGGCCCATGCGGCGATCACCGCCTGCCGGTCCGCGGGAGTGCCGGTGATCGCCGGCGGCCGGGGGTTCGGCCCGGACGGCCGGTACGCGCAGCGCCTGGGCGCCGACGCGTGGGCGGGCGGCGCGCGGGAGGCGGCCGGGCGGCTGGCCGGTGACTGGCCGCCGCCGATGGACGACCCGTACCGAACGCCGTTCCTGGGCGACGAGGAATACACCTATGTGGTGCGGCAGCGGCCGGTGCTGATCGACACGGCGCTGCGCCGGCTGGCCGGGGCCTACCCCGCGACGGGCGGTTACGACCAGCGCCAGCAGGAAGCGACCGCCGAGGACATCGCGCACATTCTGGACTTCCTGGCGGCGGCGTTGTACGTGGGCGAGGAGACCATCTTCACCGAGTTCACCGGCTGGACGGCGGGGGTGCTGGCCGCGCGGGGCGTGCCGGCGGCGGCGCTGCTGGCAGGCTTGCGCCTGATCCGGGACCAGTTGCGGGACTATCCGGCGGCGACCAGGATGCTGGACGCGGCCACCGCGTCGCTGCGCGACGCCTGATCGGCCCCCTGTCGCTGCGCGACGCCTGACCGGCCCCACCTCGGGGCGCTGCCGCGTGCTCAGAGCAGGCCGGCCGTCTCGGCGAGCAGGCACACCGCCACCAGGCGCATCAGGTGCCAGTCGGCCGTCAGCCAGTCCACGCCGCTGGTCGGGGCCAGGCCCGGCTCCGGCAGGCGGCGGCCCATGCGCACGCCGGCGGCGGCCACCGAACGCGCGTACGCGGCCAGGCCGTCCAGGTCGGCGGACCGGCCGGCGGCGACCAGCGCGTTCCGGACCGCCGCGGCATGCTGATCGATCTGGGCCAGCAGCCCGGCGTCGCGGTGTGCCGCGACGAGGCCGTCAACGCCCACGCGGGCCATCATCTCGTCCAGCAGCGCCCGCGCCGGCACGTCGGCGGAGGCGGTGGACGCCGGGGCGAGAACGCGGTGGTTGTCGGTCATGTCCGCAACGCTAAGCCCCGGACGGCCGCGGCGACAGGGTGGTAACCGAACGGCACCCGGACGCACCGGGAGCGCAACCGGCCACCGCGGATTCGGCCCGGCGCGGCCTAGCCGGGGAGCTGGTCCATGGCCCGGTAGATGCGTTTGCCGGACACCGGGTAGGCGGTGCCCAGCGACTGCGCGAACAGCCCGACCCGCAGCTCCTCGATCATCCACCGGATCTCGGTGAGCCCGTCGCCGGCCGGCCCGCCCGGTCCCAGCTCGGCGCGTACCTCCCGGAACTCCTGCTCGATCTGCTGCACCTGGGCCATGAGCTGCCGGTCGCGGGCCACGTTGCCGGACAGCCGGTCCAGCCGGTAGCGCACCGCCCGCAGGTAGCGCGGCAGGTGGTGCAGCACCCGCCAGCCGGTCTCGGTGACGAATCCGGGATGCACCAGGCCCTGCATCTGGGCCCGGATGTCGGCCAGCGCGGGCAGCAGCGCCGGGTCACGCACGCCGGACAGCCGCTGGCCCACCTCGTACGCGTCGGACAGCACCGCACGCACCTGGGCCACCACCGACGACACCGCGTCGACCAGGTCGGCGCGGACCGCGTCGCGCAGGCCGGTGAACTCCTCGCCGGACCAGACCGGACCGCCCGCGTCGGCCACCAGCTTGTCCACCGCGGCGCCGGCGCAGTCATCCAGCAGGTCCGCCACCGAGCGGTACGGGTTTCCGCGGCTGATCTCCAGTTTGGCCCGGTTGTCCAGGCGCCCCTGCAGGTAGCGGGCGGCCGGCGGCAGGGTGAGCAGGAGCAGCCGCCGGGTGCCCGCCCGCATCGCCGCGCGCTGCTCGGCCTCGGTTTCATAGATCCGCACGGCGACGCTGTCGCCCTCGTCGGCCAGGGCCGGGAAGACGGTCACGCGGTAGCCGCCGCGCACCTGGTCGACGCGGCGGGGGACGGCACCGAAGTCGCCGGTGGTGATGCCGCGGCGTTCCAGGTCCCCGGCCGCGGCGGTGATGGTCTGCTGCACCGCGGGTGCCAGGGTGCGGCGTAGTTCCTCCAGGTCGCGGCCCTCGCCGCGGATGTCGCCGTGCTCGTCCACCACCCGGAAGTTCATCCGCAGATGGTCGGGCAGCCGGGCAGGTTGCCACGCGTCGCGGGGCAGCACCACGCCGGTGAGCCGGCGCAGCGCGTCCGCCGCCGCGTCGGTCAGCGCGCCGCGCCGGGCGCTCACCCGGGCCAGCACGGCGTCCGCCCAGTCCGGCACCGGCACGAAGTTGGTGCGCAGCGCCTTGGGCAGTCCGCGGATCAGCGCGATGAGCACCTCGCGGCGCAGGCCCGGCACCGACCACACGAAGTCGTCCGGGTCGAGCTGGTTCAGCAGCGCCAGCGGCACTCGCACGGTCACCCCGTCGGCGGGCGCGCCGGGCTGGAACGCGTACGTCAGCGGCAGCCGCACCCCGCCGGCCAGCCACGCGTCCGGGTACGCGAGCGGGTCGACCCCGTCGCGTCCGGCGTTGACCAGCATCTCCCGGGTGAAGGTGAGCAGCCCGGGGTCGTCGCGGCGGGTCTTCTTCCACCACGCGTCGAAGTGCCGGGCGGACACCACGTCGGCCGGGATCCGGGCGTCGTAGAGCTCGTACAGCGTCTCGTCGTCGACGGCGATGTCCCGCCGGCGCGCCCGGTTCTCGATCTCGGTGATGCGTGCCAGCAGCGCCGCGTTGTCGGCCAGGAACCGGTGGTGGGTGTCCCAGTCGCCCTCCACCAGCGCGTGCCGGATGAACAGTTCCCGGGACACCACCGGGTCGATGCGGCCGTAGCCGACCGTGCGGCGGGGCACGATCGGCAGGCCGTACAGGGTGACCTTCTCGTCGGCCAGCACCGCGCCCCGTTTGCGGTCCCACCGCGGTTCGCTGTAGCTGCGCCGGACCAGGTGCGGTGCGAGTTTCTCGGCCCATTCCGGTTCGATCCGCGCGTTCACCCGGGCCCACAGCCGGGACGTCTCGACCAGCTCCGCGGACATCACCCATCGGGGCTGTTTGCGGGCCAGCGCCGAGCCGGGGAAGATGGCGAACTTCGCGCCGCGGGCGCCCAGGTATTCGCGTTTGTCGGCGTCTTTCATGCCGATGTGGCTGAGCAGCCCGGCCAGCAGCGCGGTGTGCACGTGGCGGCCGTCGGCGACCTCGTCGCGTTCGGGCGCCACCGGCAGGTCCAGGCCGCGGGCCACCTGGCGTAGCTGGGCGTGCAGGTCCTGCCATTCGCGCACCCGCAGGTAGTTGAGGAAGTCCTGGCGGCACAGCTTGCGGAACTGGTTGCCGGACAGGTCGCGCTGTTGTTCGCGCAGGAACCGCCAGAGGTTGAGGTAGCCGAAGAAGTCCGATTCCTTGTCGGTGAACCGGGCGTGTTTCTCGTCCGCCTGCTGCGCCCGGTCCGCGGGGCGTTCCCGCGGGTCCTGGAGGGACAGCGCCGCCGCGATCACCATCACCTCGGCCACGCAGTCCTGCCGTTCCGCCTCCAGCACCATGCGCCCCAGGCGCGGGTCGACGGGCAACTGGGCGAGGCGCCGGCCCACCGGGGTGAGGCGGCGCCGCGCGCCGGGCTCCAGCGCGCCCAGCTCTTCGAGCAGTTTCACGCCGTCGGTCACCGCGCGCGCGTCCGGCGGGTCGATGAACGGGAACGTCGTCAGGTCGCCGAGCCCCAGGTTGGTCATCGCCAGGATGACCGAGGCCAGGTTGGTGCGCAGGATCTCCGGTTCGGTGAACGCCGGGCGGGCCGCGAAGTCTTCCTGAGGGTAAAGCCGGATGCAGATGCCGTCCGAGGTGCGCCCGCACCGGCCGGTGCGCTGGTTCGCGCTGGCCTGCGACACCGGTTCGATGGGCAGCCGCTGCACCTTGAGCCGGTTGCTGTAGCGGGAGATCCGCGCGGTGCCGGGGTCGATCACGTACCGGATGCCGGGCACTGTCAGCGACGTCTCGGCGACGTTGGTGGCCAGCACCACGCGGCGGCCGGTGTGCCGCTGGAACACCTTGTGCTGTTCGGCGGCGCTGAGCCGGCCGTACAGCGGGACGATCTCGGTGTTGCGCAGGTCGCGGCGGGCCAGGAAGTCGGCGGTGTCCCGGATCTCCCGTTCCCCGGAGAGGAAGACCAGGATGTCGCCGTTGCTGTCGCGGCCCAGCTCGTCGACCGCGTCGGCGATGCCCTCGACCTGGTCGAGCGGCTCCTGGCGGCCGTCCTCGGTCTCGGTGGTCAACGGCCGGTAGCGGACCTCCACCGGGTAGGTGCGCCCGGACACCTCGATCACCGGCGCCGGGCCGTGCGGGCCGGCGAAGTGCTCGGCGAAGCGCCGGGTCTCGATGGTCGCCGAGGTGATGATCAGTTTCAGGTCCGGCCGGCGTGGCAGCAGGTCCTTGAGGTAGCCGAGCAGGAAGTCGATGTTGAGGCTGCGCTCGTGCGCCTCGTCGATGATCAGCGTGTCGTAGCGGCGCAGCATCCGGTCGCTCTGGATCTCGGCGAGCAGGATGCCGTCGGTCATCACCTTGATCATGGTGTCGTCGCTCACCTGGTCGGTGAACCGCACCCGGTATCCGGCGGTGGAGCCCAGCGGGGTGCCCAGTTCCTCGGCGATCCGCTCGGCCACGGTGCGCGCCGCGATCCGCCGCGGCTGGGTGTGGCCGATCTGTCCGCGCACGCCGCGGCCCAGCTCCAGGCAGATCTTGGGTATCTGGGTGGTCTTGCCGGAGCCGGTCTCACCGGCCACCACCACGACCTGGTGGTCGCGGATCGCGGCCAGGATGTCGTCCTTGCGCTGCGCAACCGGCAGCTCCGCCGGGTACGTGACCGGGGGCACCCCGGCGCGCCGGGACTCCACCCGGCGGCGGGCGTCGGCGACTTCGCCGGCGATCTCGGCGAGCGCGGCGGCGCGGGCGTCCGCGTCGCGGATCTTGCGGGTGCCCTCCAGGCGGCGGCCGAGGCGGTGCTCGTCGCGGGGCAGCAGGCAGGTGAGGGAGCGGCGGAGTTCGGTGAGGTCCGGGGCCGGCGGGGAAATCGACATGGCGCTGCCAGGATAGGCCGTCGCCGAGCCGGGCCGCCCGCCGATTACCCGCGGGCGCCCCGCCGGCTCCCTGGGCGGGGCCGGCGGGGCGTGCGGGTCACGCGCGGCGGGTCACTTCCAGGTGTCGTACTTGTACAGGTTGTACTTCGACATCAGGCCGGTCACCTTGGTGTAGTAGTTCGGGTCGGTGGCGTACCCGGCCTTCCAGACGTTCCAGATGAACTTGTTGGCGTCCCGGGTGTAGGAGAACGCCGGCTTGTAGCGGCTGTTGCTGCGCAGGAAGTAGCCGTGGTCGGAGAACGAGCGGGCCATGGACGGGTACGACCGGAATGTGGCGGAGGTGCTGTAGCAGCTCCCGGCCTTGGTGCACTCGGTGGTGCGGTAGGTCTTGCAGCCGGTGGCGTACTTGCCGTAGTAGCCGTTGAAGCACTTGATGCCGAAGAAGTTGTAGTCCTTGGAGGCCAGGCTGCTCTTGCCCCAGCCGGACTCGAGGATCGCCTGGGCGATGGTCACCGACGGCGGCACGCCGTGCTGGCGCCATCCGAGCTGGGCGCCGGGCACGGCGGCGGCGATGAACTCCGACGGCGTCATCGACGAGGTGGGCTTGCTGCTGGCCGGGCACAGCGACAGGCGTCCGCTCTTCAAGTACGCGTACGACATGTAGTAGCCGTTGCTCAGCTTGGCCCAGGCGTTGGTGGCGCGGACGGTGCCCGACACCTGGTCGCCGACGACGCCGCAGACCAGGTTGACCCGGGTGCCGTTGGCGAACGAGCCGATCAGCGCGTCGCTCAGCGACGGCCCGCTGCGCACGTTGACCCGCCCGTCGGTGCTGCGCACCACCGCCGGGGTGAAGATGCTCGACGTGGTCTTGGTCTGTTGGTCCTGGACCGGTCCGGCGGAGCAGCGCCGCAGCCCGGAGCCCGCGGTGACGTACGCGTGGGAGATGTACCGGCCGGAGCCGAGTCGGTCCCACAGGTTCGTGGTGCGCACCGAGCCGCGCACCGTGGAGCCGGACACCACACACTGGATGGCGACCTTCTGGCCCTTGCGGACGGTGCCCACGCTCCGGGCGGACAGTGACGGGCCGGAGCGGACCATCAGGTAGTCGTTGACCTGGACGGTGCCGCTCACGCCGGCCGCCAGGGCGGGCGCGGGCGCGGCGAGCAGGCCGGCGCCGATGGCGGCCGCCAGCAGCGGGCCGGCGAGCATCCGGCGGGTGATGTGCAGCATGGGGAGCGTCCCTTCGTGGTCGGCGTCTCCACGAAGGTCGTCGCGGGCCGTTGCGCTCCCAGGGAGCGCGCGGGTGCAGTCGCGTTGCCGCCCCCGCGGGTGACGTCCGCCGGGTTGCGGGGTCCGCCGCGGCGGGGATGCTTCAACTCGGCCCCCGCTGGGCACTGAGGAATCCACTCACCGGACACTTGACACTCACAGGTCACTTCCGCCGCACCGCACCCGATGGAGGATTCGTCCCGATGACGGCCCTGGCCGAACGCCCCACCGTCGCTACGCCGCCGCACGTGCGCGGCGCCCGCCACGTGATCACCCCGGTCCTGGTCATGCTGGCCGCCGCGGCCGGCGTCGCCGGCATCTACCGTGTCTTCGTCGGCACGTCGCTCGGCCAGACCGTGGACACCATCGCGCTGCGCGGCGCGGATGTCAGCCATCCGAAGATCACCGAGGTGCTCAGCCGTACGTTGAACGGCACCACCCTGGTCAGCCTGGTGCTGGTGTGCCTGGCCGCGGCCGGGATCGGGGTGGTCCGCAAGCGGGTCGACCTGGCGATCGGGGCGGCGATGCTGGTGATCGGCGCGAACCTGACCAGCCAGGTGCTCAAGACCCGGCTGCCCCGGCCGGACCTGGACGGTTTCCCGGCGCCCAACTCGTTCCCCAGCGGCCACACCACGGCCGCCGCGTCCGTGGCGTTCGCGCTGGTGCTGGTGCTGCCGCACGCGATACGCGGCACCGTGGCGCTGGCCGGCGCCGCGTACGTGACGGTGATCGCGGTGGCGACCGTGTGGGCCGAGTGGCACCGCCCGAGCGACACGGTGGCCGCCCTGCTGGTGGCCCTGTCCTGGGGCGCGCTGGCCTCGGCGGTGCTGCGGCTGCGCCCGCTGGTCATCCCGCCGCGGGCGAGCCGGCTCGCGACCCTGCCGTTCGTCCTGGTGGCGGCGGTGGCGGGCACCGCGGGCGCGGCGGGCCTGGCGGCGGTGACGTCGTCGCAGCGGTGGGCGCCGGACCTGCTGTCGGGCCGGTTCACGTTCCTGACCGCGGCGGCGTGCATCCTGGCGGCGGTGGCGGCGGTGTTCCTGGTGTGGACGCGGCTGGCGGCGGGCGACACCATCACCGGCACGACGTCGGATCCGGACACCGAGCCGGACGACACCCTGGCCGACTGACCCGCCGCAGGACCCGCGCACGGACCGCAGGCACCTCAGGCCCCGCAAGCACCACGCACGCCACCAGGGGTGCCGGCTCCCGCAACGAGAGCCGGCACCCCTGGCGAGCTGCCTTTACCGCACCACTGAACCCTTTTTCAACGTGGCGAGGCAGGTTTCAACGTGGCGAGGCAGGCAGGTGCCGCCGCTGGCCGACGGCGGGTAACCGACGGGCTCGATGCCAGGTTGAAACTCGATGCCAGGTTGAAAAAGGTTCGCTGTCACAGGGCGTCGGTGGTCAACTGGCTCCGCAGCTTGCCCAGCGCCTTGGTCAGCAACCGCGACACATGCATCTGCGAAATCCCCACCTGCTCG
>NZ_BMMX01000055.1 GCF_014646155.1 Mangrovihabitans endophyticus | reverse complement strand
GCTGAGCAACAGCGCCAGGAATATCGGCGCGTTAGGCCGTCGCCTCATGAGAACTCCTTGCAGATTCACAGGTTGCGTCCTGCATAGTAAGAGGCTCCGAACAACGCGAAGGCCGTGCCGCCGATAAGCCCGCCGGCGGTCGCGGCCGCCCGCGACCTCCGGCGACCGCGCTATCCCCCACCTGCTGCTACGCGCCGTCCGACAGCTTCGCCGGGCTCAGGTGTCAGACGCTGTCAGGTGCGTCGTCCCGGCGGGCGCCAGGAGATGTCAGGTCGTCGCGTTAGCGTCGGCGCTCACCCTTTCTCGTACCACCCTCGCTGACCTGCCGGCCTCTTTGCCGCCGTGTTCCGCCCACCCTCACCAGGGTCGGCCTCCCGGCGTCCGCCGACAGCTTCAGCGCTCCCCGGCGCGACAGTTCGTCGCCATCACCTTCCCGGACGGCGGTCGCCCGTGGTGGCCGTCTCCCTTTCGCATGCCCGAAGGAGGCATCGTCATGCTCAAACCCGCCTGGTACGTGATCATCCACCCCGACTATCCCCCCGCCGCCGGCCACGCGCGGCTGCCGCAGGCGCAGGCCATGTCCGATCTGCTGCGCGAGACGTTCGAAGACGATCCGGTCTTCGATCCCGCGCACACCGGCGCCGCCGCCGAGATCATGGTCCGCACCGCCGAATACCTGGGCGACGCGGTCCGCCACGGCCGGGTCGTGCTGCCCGACAGCGTCCACCTGGACGCGCTGCTGCACGCGGTCAACCTGTGCCTGGCGCATCTCGCGCAGGCCACCGGACGGCTCGCGCACCAGGCCGACACGAACACCGGCGCGGACCTGTCAGGACTGTCGGATACGACCCGCGCCGACCTCACCACCACGCTGGCCACGGCCGCCGGACGGCTGGAGGAGTCCGCCGGCCTGTTCCGGGAGGCCCACCTCGCCGCCCGCGGCCCGCGCCCCTTCTCCGCCGACCCGGCGTAAGTCCTCACGCCCTCCGTGGGTGGGCGCCTCCCGGCCTCGGGCGGCGCCCGCCCGCGGAGGGCGGAGCTCTTCGTACGTCCCGCCGCCCCGGCCCGTTGCCGGCCGGGTTCCCTTCCCGATCCGTGTGTCCGGCGGCGGGAAGGCCGCCGGACGTCGTCCGTGAGGAGCGTTTCCCATGACCGTCAAGATCCTGCCGCCGGTGGTGGTCACCGGCAGCCGGCTGCTGCGCCACCAGCTACGCCTGCTCGAACAGCGCTGCGGCCTCGACTTCGACTACTGCGACCGCCTTCCGCAGGCCCGCCGGTTCGCCGCCCGCCGCGAAACGATCATCCTGGGCCACGACGTCGTCCCGCTGGTCCGCCAACCCTGGACCTGCCGAGGGCTGGTCTGGGCCGCCACCCTCGCCGGCCTGGACAGCCCCCGCCTGCCGGCCCTGGCCCACCGCGCGGGCGCCACCTCCATCGTGGCCCTGCCGACCGGCGCATCCGTGGCCGCCGAGACGATCTGGCGTACGCACGTAGAGCTGCACCGTCCGCCCACGCCCGGAGCCCACCGGTGACCCCCGACCGGCCCGCGTCCGCCGCGACAGGCCCGGCCACCACAGTGGACGTGCTGCACGAGCAGGCCCTCGCCTGGCGGATCCTCACCCACACCCTGGATGTACGGCTCCGCCGCCGGCTGATCGAGCTGGTCACCGCCGACGAGATCCTGCTCGGCGACGCCTGCGAGATGCTGCACGCCGCGGGGCTGACGCCGCTGCCCCGGCCGTGGACCCTCGTGCTCGGCGCCACGATCACCTGCCACACGCACCACCCGGACCTGACCGGCGCCCACACCACAGCGGCCGAGATCGTCGACCGGGTAGCGCGGCGCACGCTCGGCGAGCACACCAGCGCCGAACTGGTCGACGCCGAACTCGCACCGGCCGGCCAGGCCTGCACGCTGCCCGGCCCCTGCCGGGAGCTGCGCGCCCACGCGCACGTCGCAACACAGATCCGGGCAACCACGCCCGACGACGCCGACCACACGGCGACCGCCGCACGGCAACGGCTGGCCGCCGCCTGGGCCACCGCCGGGGTGTCCTGCGCCCAGCACACCGGCCACCACACCGAACCCGACCCCGGCGCGGCGGCCACCTTGGACCCGGACACCGACGCTCCGCTCACCCGCTGCCCGCCACCGGCGCCGCACGGCGTGCTCCGCGGCGACGTCGAGGCGGCCGACCTGCGACGCCGGCTCGCGGAGGCCGCCTACGAGCAACGGGCACGGGACGTGCGCCGGGCGTTGATCAGCGGGCTGGTCTACACCGGGCTTGGCCGCCTCGCCGGTGAACACCGCCCGTACGCGCTGATCGACGACCTGCTCCGCGAACTGGGCCTGCCCGGCCTGCCCCGCGCCCACCTGTACCGGGTCGCGGCCACCGTCCCGGTCACCGTGCCCGCGTCCTCGAACCGGGAAGCGCGGCGGGCCGCGTACCGGCTGCTGCGCGACGCGGCAGCCCACGTCCCGCAAAATGGCCTGCCGCTGACCGGCAGCATGCACGTCCGGGAACCGGAGGTCACCGCCCTGACCGGCGGCGGCTACGCCGTGGCCTGGCACGAAACCTACCTGGTCAGCCTCCGCGCCACGCATGCACCGCGGCTGGCCGAGGCCGCCGTCCGGATCCAGCTCAGCATCCTGGCCGACACCGTCGCGCACATCGCACAGGTGCCGCTGCATACCCGCTACCTCGGCCGGCGCGTCGACCACCGCCTCGACCCCGACCACGACTGACACCACACCCGCAGCCCTGGGCGTCGAGCCCGGTGGCCTCTGTCCGGCCCGCCCCAGGTGGCGGGCCTTCGTCATACCCGCCTGAACCCCGGGACGCCCGCCTTACCAAACGACGGCGTCCCGGGTTCTCCAAGGAGGAGGAACCCAGTGTCCCCAACCCTGTCCGTGATCGCCATCGCCGCGCCCAGCTTCCTGCTCGGCGCGCTCACCTGGTGGCCACACACCCGACACCTGCACCGGCGGCTGCACCACGCCACCCGGCAACTCCACCACGACCGGCTCACCGGGCTGCGCAACCGCGACGGCCTGCGCCACGCCTACACCGCCCTCGCCGGGCAGCCGCTGCTGGTCCTGCTCATCGACATGGACCGCTTCAAAACCGTCAACGACACCTACGGCCACGCCACCGGCGACGACCTGCTCACCGCCGTCGCTCACCGCCTCGACGGAACCGCCACCGTCCACCACGGATTCGCCGGCCGGATCGCCGGAGACGAGTTCGCCGTCCTGCTCCCCGCCGCCGGGCACCACCCGGCCCGCGTCGCCGACCTGTTCGCCACCACCATCACCGCCCCGACCACCCTGACCACCGACGACGGCGACATGACCCTCGCCCCCGCCGCCAGCATCGGCTACACCCGCACCACCGCCGCCACCGGCTGGACCGCCGCGCTGCGCGCCGCCGACATCGCCATGTACCACGCCAAACACGCCGCCGACGGGCACCCCGTCGCCCACCGGCACGGCATGGCCATGCCCACCCCGCCAGCCCGGCGACGCCGCCGCGTCCGCGACCACCACACCGGCCCGGACACCCTCGCATGACCGCCGAGATGGCCTGCGCGGCCTGCCTCACCCCGCTCAACACCATCAACGGCCGCTACATCCACCCGCTGCACCACCCCAACGACCACCGGCCGCAACCCGTGCCCGCCGCCCAGCTCGACACCATCGCCCGCACCTGCGACCTCTGCGGCGACCCCTACCCCCTCTGGACCCTGACCGGCGGCGACCTCACCACCTACATCGGCAACGACCACGCCGCCCTCCTGCAAACCTTCGGGCAACGCTGGGCCGCCTGCGCCGCCTGCACCGACGACATCGACCACCACCGCCACACCCACATCCTCGACCGCGCCACCACCCGGCTCGGCCCACACGACCCCGACCTGCGCCACCAGATCGCCCAGCTCCACCACGCCTTCCTCACCGACCTGCAACCCGGCCGGACACTGATCACCACCACCGCCTGGCCACCCACCACCCTGGACGCCCACGACCTACCGAAAATCCGCGACCGGCTCACCCGCCTCTACCGCGGACCCCACCACCTGCCCGCCACCCTGACCATCCACCGGCGCGAGGCCGCCGACCGGCTCGACCGGGCCCGCCTCTACCGCACCGACCCCGACTTCACCAACCTCACCGTCCACGCCGCCGCCACCATGCCCCCGACCGCCGTCACCCGCGACCTCATCCCCGGCGACGACGGGCTCCTCACCTGGCAACCCCCGCTCGGACACATTGCCGCCACCTCCTGGAGCCGCCACGACACCACCATCCACCTCACCCACTACCGCACCATCGGCGCCGGACTCGACCCCCGCACCCTGCAACACGTCCGCGAAACCATCGGCTGGCTCCTCCCCACCACCCACCGCGTCCTGCACACCGGCCCCACCGTCGACACCTCGCCCAACACCGGCCTCGCCGCGCTGCTCGCCGCCTGGCTGCTCATCTCCCAACAAGCCGCCGACACCCCGGCCACCGCCGTCGACAAAACCACCCGGCGACGCTACGCCCGCGCCCGGCGCCCACCACCCGACGTCCGCCTCATCCGCATCACCGGCACACACCCCCAACCCGCCCCGGCCACCACCCGACCCGACCGGACCGAGCACACCCCAGCCAGCCAACGCGTCTGGGTCACCGGCCACTGGCGCAACCAGCCCTACGGACCCCGACGCGCCCTCCGCCGACCCGTCTACATCCACCCCTTCCTCCGCGGCCCCGACAACGCACCCATCAAACTCAGCACCACCGTCCGTGTCCTGCGCGGACGCCCCGGCACCGGCACACCCGAGTGATCCGGCCCGTGGTGGGTGAGGCCCGACCTCACCCACCACGGCACAGCCGATCCCGGGCAGCACGGCGGGCCGTCTCGCAGGACAACCACCGCCCGACCGGTGCACGCCTCACCAGGGGCCAACACGCACCGGTACGCGGGGCGCCCAGCGTGCTGCCCGGCTTGAACACCCCACCGGCAGTACAAACAGACTCTGGCCAAGGAGCCCTTTCATGTCCGATGCCGAACTCCAACTCCGGATCCACAGCGACGTCGACCTCGTCGCCGTCGTGCCCTACCTGCTCGGCTTCCACCCCGGCGACGGCAGCATCGTCGTCATAGCCATCGCCGACAACCTCGTCGTCTTCAGCGCCCGCCTGGACCTTCCCGGACCCGACAGCCCCCGCGCGGCACTGCCCGACGCGACTCGTCACATCGCCGATGTAGCCCGTCGCACGCACCCGAACCCCACCATGGTCCTCATCGGCTACGGCCCCGCTTCCGATCTCGACCCGGCACTACACGCTGTAGCCGCCGTTTTCGCCATCGAGGGACTACCCGTACGACAGCCGCTGCGCGTGACCAGCAACCGCATCCACCACCTCGGCTGTGCGCACCCCGACTGCTCACCCGACGGGGTGCCCTTCGACCCCTCCGCGTCGCTGATCCCGGCCGAGGCCACGTACGCCGGCGTGGTCGCCCTACACAGCCGGGACGCCAAGGCCGCCCTCCTCAACCCGGACCCCGTCGCCAGCGGCGAGACAATCCAGCAGGCGATCATCGAGGCAACTACTCGCCTCGACACGCACGGCGATGACGTCCGCGAGACTGCGGCATCGGCCGTCACCGAGGCGCTCCGCCGGCACGCCGACGGCGCCTCACCCCACGCGACCGAACTGGCCTGGCTCCTTGTCCTGCTGGCCCGCCCACCGCTCTGGGGCCTGGCCCTGAGTCGCACCGAACCGAGCCCGCAACACCTCGCGTTCTGGACCGAAGTCACCCGCCGAGCACCCGAACCGTTCGTCCCCGCCCCCGCCACCCTGCTCGCCATCACCGCGTGGGGATTTGGCGACGGCATGCTCGCCGAACTCGCCGCACGCCGCGCGCTGCAGATCGACCCGACGAACGAGAACGCCACCGCCGTCCTCTGGGCGGTGAAGTCCGGAATCAGCCCGGCCGAGATCGAACGATCGATCACCCACCCGGACACGGCCGTGGACCCGGAGGACGACCATGGCAAGTAGCCGGAGGACGACCATGGCAAGTAGGCCGCGGCCCCTCTGGTATCCGGCCATCGCCGTCACCGCCAGCTCCCGGATCCGCCAGGAAGTAGAACAGATCGAGCAGCAAGCGGGATGCGACATCGACGTCACGGACTCCCTCCCCGAAAGCCGCAAGAGCGCCCGCCGCCGCCCGATGATCATCATCGGCACAGACCTCGTCGGACGCGTCCGCAAGCCGCTGTACTGCGGCGGCATCGTCGTCGTGGCCGCACTCGACCCCGACGATCGACGCGCCATCGACCACGCCACCAGGATCAACGCACCCCACATCGTCGCCCTCCCCAACGGACGACAGTGGCTGGCCGCGAAACTCCTACAGCTCATGGACAGCCGGTAAATCGGAACCGCCCTCGATTTACCGGGTTTCATCGGCGGAGCGAGCCGTGACGGCCCGCTCCGCCGCCACTACGAGCAGCGCAACATCGCATGGCGTGTGACTTTTGTGCTTTATGGGGAGACAAGTCGTGGTGATCCCATCCCGCCCGGCACTCCCTGCGCTTGGGGTGGTCGCTGAGGTGTCGTACCCGGGTGCCAGGATTCGGCCGGCGGATGACGCGTTTATCCTGCTGAACCGGGAGTTCGAGGCGGCGGAGGGCACCTTCCTGCTGGGCTTGCGAGGCGCCGGCCTCGTCTGGGACCGGGTGACATTCAGCCGGATGGAACAAGCAATGCGGACGGCCTGTAAAAGTACGAGGGCCATGACGTCCTGCCGCGCTGGATGGCGGAGGGGTTCTATTACGTTTCACATTTCGTGACGGAGTGGACCAGTCACCCGAACTTTCCTCGGCCGGATCCGGTGCAGTACTACGAGGACTGCTTGGAACGGCTGCGTGACCTCACGGACTGGTTTTTCCATGGCTGGCATGCCTACCAGGAACCGCACGTGTGGCGTGATCTCTGAGGTCAGACACGGGCGCTGCGGTCACGGGTCCGCCTCTGCATCGCTCGTGGCACGATCGCTGCGTGGATGGTCGGGATGCAGGCGTGGTGGTGTGGGATGTCGATGGCACGCTGATTCCGGCGGATCTTCGCTGGTTGCGGCGTGCTGTCGCCCGGACGTACGGGCTGGAGGAGTCGGCCGTGACGTTCCCGGAGAAGAAGGTTCACGGCTACACCGACGAGTCGATCGTCGTCGACACCGCTGTCGCCTCGGGCGTCACCGCTGCGGACGCGGAAGCTGGTGTGTCCCGCTTCGGCATGATCTTGGCTGAGGTCATGGACGCCGGCCGCGACGAGCTGGCACGGGTCCAGCCGCCGTATCCGGGTGTCGTCGAGAGCATCGCCGCGCTGCATCGGCGTGGCTTCGTGCAGACGGTGCTGACGGGGAACCTGCGGCACGCGGCGGAGGTCAAGGTCGCTTCGCTGGGAGTGGGCGATCAGCTGGACCTCGACATCGGCGCGTACGGCTCGGACGATAGGGACCGCTTCCAACTGACGGCCGTGGTCGCACGTCGCTACCGCGACAAGTACGGCACGTCGCTGCTTCCGGCGCGGACCGTTGTGGTGGGAGACGCACCGAACGACATCGCGTGCGCCCGGAACGCGGGTTTCCGGGCCGTGGTGGTCGCCCACCGAGCCAGCCGCGAGGAACTGAGCAGCCACGAGCCGGACGCGGTGCTCGAACGGCTGGATCCGGATCTTCTGGTGTCGACGATCGTCGGCCTGACTTCAGCTGACTGAGCGGCGCCGATCGTCCGGGGCTCAGGCTGTGGTAATTCGTTGATCCAATTCGCGTACCGCCGGTTCGTTTGCCCAAGGGCTGAGGTTCTCGCGGACACGGCGAGCGCGAGAGATCCCGCGAAGGTTCCCGATACGACGTAGCTGCTCGTAGGCGTCACCGAGAGTGGTGCATGCCGCGTCGAGTTCACCGGCGAGCCCGTAGGCGGCGGCGAGGTCGACGCGGGCGGCAAGGGCGACATTGAGATTTCCTTCGTCCTCTCCCAGGGGACGGGCAGCGCGTTCGAGGACGTCGACAGCAACGGCGGGTTCGTCGAGTAGCAGATGGCAGGTGCCTTCATATACCTGGACATGGGTGGTGCTCCAGTCGCTGAACAGCCCGGTCCGGTCATTATCGGTGATCGCGGCGGCATGCTGTCGTGCCTGTTCGAGCGCATCCATGGCCTGTCGGGGAAGGCGCAGGGCCGCGTACGCCTGGGCCTGCTCGGCGGCGCGATTCTCGCCCGTGCCGCGGCCGATAGCCGCGGGCCGGCGGCGCTGGCTTCGTCGAGCAGGCGCAGGCCGGTCATGATGTCGCCGTCGGCGTGGATCAGCGTGGAGGCTCCGGAGTGCAGGTTGCTCTCGAAGATCCGGGCGACTGCGGCGAGGCGGATGTCTCCGGATCGGTCGGCGAGGGTGCGGGCGTAGCCGCAGTGGGCGAGTGCCATGGCGTGATTGCCTTGAGCGCTCCACAATCGGCTCGCGACGATGGACGCTTCGCCGAGCATCGTGCCGATATCGGCTTTGATCGTGTCGGAGCCTGCCTTGCGGTACAGCGTCAGCAAGCAGTCGCGATGCGCTTCTACCAGACTCAATAGGGCCGCGGGTGGGACGGCCTGACGCTGTTGGGCCAGCATGCTGGTCACCAGGGCGAAGCTGCTCCACTCGCCGCGTTCCGTGCTGCTTCGCGGCAACAGGGCTTCGGAGGGCTGTTCCAACTGCACCGGGACGACCGACGTGGTGTCGAAGGTGGCGGCCGACGATCGCCTGACGTAGAAGCCGATCTCATGGTCGGCGGCCACCTGAAGGACGGCGCGAAACGCCTCCCGCCGTTGCCTTCCCGGCCAGCGATTCTCGCCGCGTTCCAATCGGCCGATATCCGTCTCGTCCCACTGGTGGACGACCTGGTGATGCTGCCAGAGGTAGCGGTTGACGGCCTCGGCGAGTTCCTGCCGCGACATCGGTCGTCCTAACCCGGACGGAGATGGCCGCCGGCGCCTGGCCTGCGTCAACAGCGCGTTGGGCTCCGGTTTGCTCCTGTTCACCGTGGCACCGTCCTTTGCAGGGGTCAGCGAGCAGCCGATGGGATCGCGGGTTGGAGTCGTTTCAGGCGCCGCTTTGACGCTTTCCGCTCCTCGGGTCTTCGGCTCCGGTCGCCCACGGCCAGGCTTCGGGATCACCGCACCCACCGGCCGCGCTGATCGCCGCGATGATTGCCTTCCGCTCGGCTCCGGCGGCGAGCAGCGCGTACAGCAAGATCCGGGCCTTGTAGGCGTCGAGGAAGCCGGCTGGGATGAGTCTCCGGTTCAGCAGATCCCGTTCCGAACCGGGGAATCCGTAGATCGCGGTCAATACCGGTCCCGCGCCGGTCCGGCTGGCCAAGATCACCGGAATCCGGTCGGCAAGACCTTCCAACGCGGGCACGAGATCTTGCGGAACGTGTCCCGCGCCGAACCCGGCGATCACCACCCCGTCGGCCCGGTCAGCGAGGCCGTCCAAGAGGACACCATCGTCGCCGAGACTGATCGTCAGAAGCACCACCCTGGGGCTCACCCCCTCGGCAGGCCCCGGAACAACGTAGCGACCCTCGAGCCGATGGAGAAGCCGCGGTTGGCCCTCGACAACCAGGTAGCCCAGCGGCCCGCCGTTCGGGGATTGGAACGTGGACCCCGCCGTCGAGTGGGTCTTGCGGACGCGCCGGGCGGCGTGGATCTCGTCGGCGAACACGACCAGACAACCCAACCCCCGGGCGGTCTGGCTCGCGGCAGTCTGGACGGCGGCGAGCAGGTTCGCCGGTCCGTCCGCCCCGGCCAGGGTCGGGTTACGCATCGCGCCGGTGACCACGACCGGTTGCGGCTCCGCATGGTGCAGGTCGAGCAGGTAGACGGTCTCTTCGATGGTGTCGGTTCCCTGCACCACGACTACCCCATCGACACCCTTGGCGAGGTGCTGGCGGATCAGCCGGGATAGGGCTGTGACGTCTGCCAGGGACAACGATGCCCCGGGCAGTCGCCGGAAATCGACCGTCTCGACCGTCACATCGAGTTCGGCAAGTCCGGGCACCGTCGTCAGCAGGTCCGGTGCGGTCAGAGCCGGTACGACACCCACGCTGGCTGATGCGGTCATCGTGATCGTGCCGCCCAGGCTGACTACCAGGACCCGGCGAAGCCCGGGAATCTCAACACCCACCGTGATCGTCTCCCGCCTCATGGCAACGGACAACCTGAGCCTATTCACCGTGGAGAGCAACCGATGCCCCCGGTCTGGGACACTGGGGTGCGTTACCGCTTCGGCAACGTCGTGGTTCGCGGCGGTGCCGGGACGGGCCCTCCTGGTTGCCTGGTTGCAGCCGCGTCACGACGAAGGAGTCCGCATGCCGTCCGTGGTCGCCGCGAAGTTCACTTCTCTCGATGGCATCGACCTGGTGGGAGATCTTGATCTTCCCGATCAGCAGCCGCGGATCGGTGTGGTCCAAGTGCACGGCGGCGGGGTGACACGGCACGAGGCGGGTTTCTTCGACCGGATGGGAAGCGGTCTGGCCGCCGCAGGAGCTGCCGCGTTGCGGTTCGACCTTCGTGGTCATGGCGAGTCCGGTGGCCGGCAGGAGGATCTCACCATCTCGGGTGTGCTGAACGACATTCGCAGCGCGGTGGCCTATCTGCGCCAGGTGACCGGCGTGGAACGCGTCGGGTTGGTCGGTCAGAGCTTCGGTGGTGGTATCTGTGCGTACTACGCGGCGAAGCGGCCCGAGGAGGTGCAGCGGCTGGTGTTGCTGTGTCCCCGCATCGACTACAAGAAACGAACGATCGATGACCGCCCTACTGGACTGACGATCACCTGGACGCCGAGAAGGCAGCCGAACTGGCTGGTCAGGGCTTTATCCAATACTCGCCGACGTTCCGGCACGGCCGCGCGTTGCTGAACGAGGTGTTCTGGATTCAGCCGCATACCGTGCTCGGCGAGATCCAGGCCCCGACGCTGATCGTGCACGGCACCGCCGACACGCTGGTGCCGATCGACACGACGCTGGCGGCCATGCCGAAACTCAACACGGCATCGCGTCTGCTGAAGATCGAGGGTGCTCAGCACGGCTTCGCTGTCGATGGCGACCCGACGTATCGAGATCCGCAGAGCCAGGCGTGGCAGGCCGAGGTCATCGCTGCCGTCGCGGACTGGGTAACGCAGCCGCATTGAGCGCCTCGCCGAGAGCAGCCACGGTGTCGCGTGCGTGCCAGGGAGCGAGAATCCGATGAGCCTTTCGGATGGAACCGTAGGTTCGCATCGAGCCGGTGCGGATCGAGGTGGACAGCGCGGTGAGCGCATGGGTGGCGGCGAGGTCCGGCAGCTCCGCCTGCGCGAGGGCGATGGCTTGCCGGGCACGGTAGTAGCCGGTGTCTCGTGTCGAGAGCCCGTCGGCGCCGAGACGCTCGTCGTAGATCTGGGCGGCTCGCTCGGGTTGGTTGGCCTCGATCCAGCAGGATGCCTCACGCAGGGTCAAGTCTTCGCCATCGGCGACATCTCGGGCCTGGCCTGTGGCGGTCTCCATGTCAACGCCGTTACCCATCATCGCGTTGCCGCGGGCGATCTGGAGCAGCGCCTCGGCCAGCAGCATGGGAGGAAGCTGCCAGGGACCTTCGATCGCGGCCTCGGCCAGCATCCGCACCCGGTTTCCGTCGCCGGACTCGTAGGCGAGTTGGGATTTACGCAACAGGACGAACCCTTGCATCGGTAGATGGCCACAGAGCTGCGCGTATTCCATCGCCCGGTCGTACCAGCGGATAGCTTGGGCCGCATCAGCGAGATCACGGTAAAGCCATCCGACGAACTCAGCGGCTTCGGCGCCGAGCATGGACAGGTCACGTCGTACGACTTCGGGGACAGCGGGGATCATCGATTCGACTACGTCCACGACGCCTCGGGCGGTCGACAGCGCGGCGGCTACCCCGAAGCGACCGTCAACGGCTTTGGCCGTTTCCATCTGTAGCCCGAACACATCGACCACCGAGACGTCGGCATGCCGTACGGGGTCGGTGACTCCCTGCCGGACCCGTTGTGCCCACTCCCGGGGTGGGGCGAGATGTCGCGGGTTCCGGGGGCGGATGCATTGGCAACGGCACCGCCTACGTGATCCTGAATTCGGGAAACCGCACCTTCAGGCATTGATCGAGCTTGTTCAGATGTCTCCCCGGCAGTGGGGGCCGACCGTGACCGCCGGTTGCGATAGAAGCCCAGCTCAACGTCTGTCTGTACGCCGAGTACCGCCCGTAGGCCGTTCCGGCGGGGTTCGCGCGGCCATCGGTAGTCGCCGCGCTCGTAGCTGCCGATGTCGTTCTCGTCGAGGTAGTCCCGGACCCCCTCGTGCTGCCATTGCCAGGCGTTGACCGCCTCCGCGAGTTCCTGGCGTGACATCGGCTGGCCCGAACCTGACGGCGACGGCTGGCGTACGCGCGCTGCTATCAGTTTCGCATTCGGCGGCCCTTCCAGCCGTCTGTGAGTGGTCATCAGGCTCGCCCCGAAGCCATCTGCCCAGAACGGCGCCCGGCCGGATTGGTCCAGGCGCTGGTCAACCGCTCGAAAAGACGGTGAACAGCGCCGATCCGGCTACCGGAAATCGCCAGCCGAAGGAGTACGTTGCAAGCCAAGCGGGCAGAGGAACTACCGACGCTGATCATCAGCGATGTCTTGTCTGTCAACCTTCCTCCTTCGCGATACCGCAGCTGAGATGCCGCCTTGACCACAGTGGGGACTATTCGCCGCCAGTTGTGCTGGGATCGAACTCGCCCTCTCTGACACCGGCGACGAAGGCGGTCCATTCGCCCCGGGTGAACTCCAGGACAGGTCCGCCCAGGCGCCCGGTCTGCGGCTACGGATGCCTCCCCGGCGAACTACCGTGCGCTGAGCTTGGCCACGACCGGAGCGAAGGTGTCGGCGAAGTCGGCGCCGATGACGAAGCAGGAGAAGCCGATCTCTTCCCGTCGCCGCTGAATCTCCTCGGCGGCGGCCGCCGGATCATCCGGGAGCGTGACCAGCGAGTCCGCCGCGCGAGCTGCGGCAGTGTCGGTGTCGGGAGGCGCCATGTGCGGCGCGACCCGGTCGCCGATGACCGACACGGCATTCGCGAGCTCGACGTCCCGGATGGTGCTCAGGTCGCGTGCCAGCCGCGTGACCTCGGCCCGGGACTCATCCGGCGCCTGCACGAAGGTGACCGTGTCGGCGACCTCGGCCGCCAGCGCCCGGGCCTTCGGACCGCGGACCGCCATCGCCACCGGCGTGTGCCGGTCGGGGCCGTCGAAATCTCGGAGCCGCCGCACGGTTTCGCGTATCCGGGCCAGCCGCTCGTGCGGCGGGGCGGCAGACATTCCCTTGTCGCGCAGCTCGTCGTCGATACCCGGCCGACCGGTGCCGATGCCCAGCTCGAATCCGTCCGTCGGTGAGCTGCGACAGCGAGTGCGCCTCCCACGCCGTCAGCCAGGCCGGGCGTAGCGGGGAGGCGTACACCCATGTGCCCACTCGCAAGCCGGTCAGGGCCGCGGCGGTGGCCAACGTGGGGCCCGGTGCCGGTTGCAGCAACGGGAAATCCGGCATCAGGAGCGTCGAGTACCCGCTGTCGTCGATGCGGCGCACCTGGGCCAGCCACGTCGGCAGGTCAGTTCTGAGCGGGGCAACGACCCCGAAGCGAAGCGGTCTCGTCATGCCTGGATCCCCTCTGCGGTCGGGCGAGATCATCTGCGCCCGCGGTCAAAGGTACGGACCACGGATCCCCTCCAGGATTATCGGTGTAGTGGGGATCGTCGACACGCTCCTGCGAACGCTCCGAACCTTGCCGACTTCGCGCGTGGTCAGCCGCGCGGCCAGACGGCAGGTGAGCGGAGATGACGTCGTTCACGCCACAGCCAACCGCCGCTGAACCAGCCGTGCACCGATTCGCTACCCGGCTGCTCTGCACCTTCACCAGACGATGCCGAATGTCGTCCGCTGCCCCGTCGATCTGGCAGCGGACGCCGTCGTGCCGGTACGGCGTGTCGCATAGCGGAGGAGCCGCGGGTGAAGAGCCTTGCTCGACGAATTATCGCCGGAGGTACCGCGTCGGTCACCGCCGTGGCCGTCGCAGCCGGTATGGTTGCGGCACCTGCCTGGTCGGCCGGTGCGGACGGCAACCCGGTGCACAACCCGTCGTTCGATGAGGGTTGGAAGGACAGCAAGCTGGTCTGCTGGAACGTCAGCCCGGAGGACTCGGCGAAGTTGACGGTGACCAAGAACGCGCACAGCGGCGCTTGGGCCGGCTATGCGGCGGGACGGCTTTCCGGCTCGTCGGAGCTGGTGTTGAGCAGTGATCGGACTGATGACTGCACGATCGACGTCGCTGCGGGGGGAAGCTACGCGCTGGACTTCTGGGAGCGGTCGACGCGTGGCGCCCGTCCGGTGGTGAACGCCTACTCGCAGTCGAAGGGCTGGTTCCGCTGGTTCACCGGGTCGACGATCGCCGCGTCCTCCGAGCTGCGCCGCTACGCCTTCGCGCTGCCCGTGGTCCCGTCCGGGGTCTCCCAGGTCAGCGTGGGAGTCGCGTTCCCGGGTGACGGTGTCGTGGTGCTCGACGACGTAAGCATGTCGAGGTTGGACCGGCTGGTATCGGAGTTCCGACCGGCGATCGGTTCGGACGGCCTGATCACCAACGAGTACGCGTACTGGAACCCGACGAAGTCCGATCGGGTGGAGTCGCCGGTCTGGGAGATGACAAGCGGCTCGCTGTTCGCACGCAACGGTGCCGGATACACGGGCAAGCTCGACGGTGACTCCCCCGACGCCTTGTCGCTGCGTCGCACGGGATCGGCCGTGTTCCGGCTGAACAGCCGCGACCACTCGTTCGGTGACGTCGCCGTGTCCATGGATCTCAACATCACCGGGATGACGACGACATCCCGAACCCCGGCGGTGGATTGGGACGGGGTGCACCTGTTCCTGCGCTACCAGTCGCAGTACGAGCTGTACTACGCGAGTGTCGCACGGCGCGACGGGCACGTGGTGTTGAAGAAGAAGTGCCTCGGCGGCCCGAGCAACGGAGGTTCCTACTACGCGCTGCCGGGCAGTGAGACGAGTGGGCGGGCGTTTCCGACGAAGTCGTGGCACCAGATAGGTGCCACGATCCGAACCAACGCCGACGGGTCGGTAACGATCACCCTGGTGCGTGATGGCAGGACCATCGCGAAGTCGACCGACACCGGAATCGGTTGCGCGCCGATCACGGCACCCGGGGCCACCGGCATCCGGGGCGACAACACGGAGTTCGATTTCCGGAACTTCGCGGTGACCAAACTCGGCTGAACAGACTTCCGGACAAAGGGCCGGGGAGCGCACGAGCGCTCCCCGGCTCTTCGTCGTCGGCGGGTGGAACAGGCCCCCCGATTGGTTCGACATCATGAGCGAAAGGGGCATCACCAGAACCAGGCCAATGAAGTTGATCATCGGCTAGGAAGTTCTGTTCGCTCCTTTCCGCGGCGCGTGCGGCGGGCGGGATGCACGGCTCGCGAAGGTTGCATACACGAATGAAACCGTTGCTCCATCTGCCTTTCGGCCGTAGGACACTACTCGCGGTCTCGGCCCTGCTGCTTCTCGGCGCCGCGTCGATCGTGCCGTCATGGCGGGGTGAGGCCGCAGCCGAGGAGGAGGTCGTCGCCGAACGGTCCCCGGTGACGGTGTCCTTGACATATGACGACGGCACCGCCGACCAGCTCGCGGCCGCGCAGATCATGGAACGGCACGGCATGCGCGGTACGTTCTACATCAACTCCAGTCGGCTGGGTGCGTCGGGTCGACTGGACCTCGCGGAGGTGGAGGCACTCCAGGATCAGGGCCACGAGATCGGCGGCCACACCGTCACGCATGCCGACCTGCCGACCCTGAGCCCCAACGAGCAGGCGCGGCAGATCTGCGACGACCGGGTCTCGCTGCTGAACAAGGGCCTTCGGGTCACGAACTTCGCCTATCCGTACGGCGACGAGAACGCCGCTGTGCAACAGGTGGTCGCCGATTGCGGATACAACTCGGGACGCGTGGTGGGTGGAGTCATCTCCGCAGGCAGCTGTGCGGATTGCCCGCCTTCCGAGCAGATGCCGCCCGGCAACCCGTATGCGGTCCGCACCCCGGACTCGGTGAAGCCGACCACGAACCTGGAGGACATGGAGAACTGGGTTCTCCAGGCCGAGCAGGAGGGAGGTGGCTGGGTCGTCATCGTCATGCACCGTGTGTGCGACGACTGCGACCCGTACGCCGTGACACCGCAGAAACTAGAGAACTTCCTGACCTGGTTGGAGCCGCGGGCTGCCGACGGCACCGTGGTGCGCACCATCGACCAGGTGATCGGTGGCACGGTTCAGCCGGGGGTGGATGGCCCGGCCCCGGCGTCCCGGGGTGAGATGTCCGAGCTGCTGCGCAACACGTCGATGGAGACCGACCTCAACACCGACGGTGTGCCGGACTGCTGGCAGCGCGGCGGCTACGGCGAGAACACCTGGTACTGGACCGACCAGCCGGAGGCGCACACCGGTGGCGGCGCGATGGAGGTGGTCGTCTCCACACTGGGTCGCGGAGACCGGCGCATCCTTTCGCCGCAGGATCTCGGTGCGTGCGCACCGCGGGCCGTGGTCGGACACACCTACGATGTGACCGCCTGGTACCAGGCGTCCGGCTCGGTCCGGATGGTGGCTTATTACCGCAATCCGAACAGCCGATGGGTCTACCTCTCCCAGTCGCCTCCGTTGGCGGAGACGACGGAGTGGCGCGAGGCGACCTGGACGACGCCGGCGATGCCGGCGGGTGCCTCGGCTCTGTCGGTGGGGCTGTCGCTCCGCTCGGACGGCCTGGTGGCCGGTGACGACTTCTCGGTCATGGACAGCGACCAGGTGGATCCGCAGGCGGCGTTGACGTCTCCCGTGGACGGCTCGCGGGTGCGAGGCACCACCACGTTCACCGCGGAGGCGTCGGATGCCTCCGGCGTGGGCCGGGTCGAGTTCGTCGTCGACGGTGAGATCGCCTGCACCGACACCGCCGCGCCGTACACCTGCGACTACGACTCGGAGGCCAAGCCGGACAGCGTCATCGCGGTGACCGCACGAGCCGTCGACACCGCCGGCAACATCGGCCTGTCCGAGGGACGCACGTTCACCGTTTCCAACAGCGTGCCGCTGGACCAGAGCGCGCCGACGGTGGCCCTCACCGCGCCGGTCGACGGCGCGACCGTCTCACAGATGGTGACGTTGAGCGCGGAGGCCTCCGACAACGACGCGGTCAGCCGAGTGTTGTTCTACGTCGGCGACGACCTGATCGGTGCGGCCAAATCCGCGCCGTACACGCTCGAATGGGACAGCTCCACGCTCCCGGACGGTGCCGTGGGCGTGCAGGCCAAGGCCCTGGACCTGTCCGGCAACCTCGGAGCGAGCACCGTGCACACGGTTACGGTGAGCAACTACTCCCTGGACACCACGCCACCGACGACGACAGCGACGTGTGATGGACAGGCGTGCGCCGGCGGATGGCACAACCGGCCGGTCAAGATCGCACTGTCGTCCGCCGACGCCGAGTCCGGTGTGGACAAGACCGTCTATACCCTGGACGGCACGGCTCCCACCCAGGCACACGGAACGGTGTACACCGCGCCTTTCGATGTGGAGGGGACGGCGACGGTCACCTTCCGCGCGTGGGACCATGCCGACAATCTGGAGGAGACACACCAGTTCACCCAGCAGGTGGACCTGGTGCCGCCGACCGCGCGTTTGAGTGAACCGGAACCTGAGGCGCATGTCACCAACCCGGTGTATCTGCGAGCCGATGTCGACGACGCGAACGGCATCTCGCGCGTTTACTTCTTCGTGGACGACACCTATCTGGGAAGCCGCACCATCACGCCCTACCGGTGGAAGTGGGACACCAGCGGGTTCGAAGCCGGTTCGCACACCGTGCGGATCGTCACCGAGGACGTAGCGGGCAACCGGACGAGTTCCGCGTCGGTGCCCATCGTCACCGGCTGACCAATCAACGACGAGAGGGTTCCGGCCGACGCTGGAACCCTCTCGTGCTTGTTTCCATGAGTTAGGAACTGCTCCTGATGCGCGTCAAGAAGCGTGTGGCGGTCCCGATGCTGGCATCGGTCCTCACCACGCTGATCACCATCCCGGCGGTCGCCGACACCACGCCGCCGAACCAATCATTCGAGCAGGGCTGGGAGAACGCCAAGCTGAAATGCTGGAGTGTCGGCGGAACCGGTGACGCCCGGTTCACCGTCACCGGCCGAGGTCACAGCGGGTGGGCTGCATACGTCGAAGGTCACGGCCCCGACGGTGAACGTCTCAAGCTCACCAGCGACCAGACCCCGGAATGCGCCATCGCCGTCACCGCCGGCAAGACCTACAGCCTGAGCTTCTGGTCATGGGCCTCGGACAACACCGAACCCGTCGTGTACGCGTTCACACCGGGTCGGGGATGGCGGCACTGGTACTGGGGCGCGAAGATCCCCGGTGGGCCACTGGCCCGGCACTCGATGACATTGCCGCCGATCCGGGACGGCGTCACCCTGGTCAGCGTGGGCCTGGCGTTCGGCGCGACGACAACGGTGGTGCTCGACGACGTCGCGCTGAGCCCACCGGCCGGCGAGTCGCTGTTCGCACCGTCGTTCTCGCGCCTCGACGGCCTGGTCACCAACGAGTTCGCCTACTGGTCTCCGACGAACCCGACCCGGCGTGACTCCACCGACTGGGAGATGACAAGCGGCTCGTTGTTCTCCCGGTCCGGCAACGGGTACACCGGTCGCATCGACAGCATCCAAGCAGACTCGACGTCCGTGAACGGCACCAATTCGGCCATCTTCCGGCTCACGACACGCGATCACAGCTTCACCGATGTCGCGGTGCGGATGAACCTCGACGTGCACCGGTTCACCTCGACGTCGCGGACGCCACGCCGGGATTGGGACGGCGTGCATCTGTTCCTTCGCTACAAGAGCCAGTACGAGCTCTACTACGCAAGTGTGGCCCGGCGCGACGGCAAGGTGCTGATCAAGAAGAAGTGCCGGGGCGGATCGGCAAACGGCGGCTCGTATTACCCGGTCAGCGCCGAGGTGCGCGACCAGCGAGTAGCCCCCGACCAATGGACACGGGTGGGCGCCTCCATCCGGGACAACGCCGACGGCAGCGTGACGATCACCTTGGACCGCGGCGGCCGGACGCTTGCGACAGCAACGGACCGCGGCATCGGGTGCGCCCCGCTGCGCGGCGCCGGCGCGCTCGGCATCCGTGGAGACAACACCGAGTTCGAGTTCAACACGTTCCGGGTGACGTCGCTCGGCTGACATTCAGTAGGTGCGCCCAGGGCCGCCGCGATCACTCCGCGCTGGCCCTGGGCGGCCGTTTCAGAGAACGTGACGATGCTTGAGGTCGTGCAGCCGGAAGGTCGCGTCCAGAACCACCGGCGCGCGCTCCAGCCAGGCGATGTCAGCTCCCCGGTGCAGGGTGTGCACCAGGACCAGATCCCACTCCGTGGCCTCGGGCGCCGGGTCGGCGGTCAGCTCGCCGTCGGCGGTGTCGATGAGGTCGATGTGCGGATCGGCGTACGAGACGGTCGCGCCTGCCGCGCGCAGCCGGTCGATGATCTCCAGCGCGGGCGACTCGCGGACGTCTGCCACGTCCGGCTTGTAGGCCACGCCCAGGACGAGGACCTTCGCACCGGCCAACATCGTGCCGGTGGTGGACAGCACCTCACCGCAACGCCGAACCACGTTCCCCGGTCGGCTCGCGACGCGTTCCATGGCGGTCTCGATGAGCGGGGCGTGCACCCGGTCGGCACGCAGCTGCCAGAGCAGGTAGTGCGGGTCACACGGAATGCAGTGGCCGCCAACTCCGGGCCCGGGATGGAACGGCATGAAGCCGTACGGCTTGGTGGCCGCGGCCGCGATGACCTCGACGATGTCGACGCCCAGTCCCCTGCTGATGTCAGCGAACTCGTTGGCGAGGCTGATGTTCACCGCGCGGAACGTGTTCTCGTACAGCTTCGTCATCTCGGCCGCCTCGACGCTGCTGACCGGGTGGACGTAGCCCGCGCAGGCGGCGAGAAGTTCGGTCGCGTGCGCCACGCACTGCTCGGTGACCCCGCCGACCACCCGCGGGCAGTCCGCCTGGGCGTGATCCGCCACGCCGGGATCGATGCGCTCGGGGGCGAACACGACAAAGATGTCTGATCCGGCTTCGAGCCCGCGGCGGCGCAGCGGCTCCACCAGGAAGTCACGCGTGCAGCCGACATAGGTGGTGGACGTCAGGATCAGAGTCTGGCCGGAGACGGTGTGCGCGACGACATCAACGCAGGCCGCGGCGAGAGGCTTCAGGTCGGGCAGCAGGTGGTGGTCGATCGGGGTCGGCACGCAGACCAGCACGGTGGCGGCCTCGGCCAGCCGGGCGGTGTCGGTCGTCATCTGAAAGGCGTGCTCGTCGTCGAGGGCACCGGCCAGCCGGTCGTTGTCACTGGGCAGCAGGTCCGCTCGTCCGGCGCGGATGTCGTCGAGCCGCCGGCAACTGATCTCCAGGCCGAGCACGCTCTTGCCCGCCTTGTGCAGGGCGAGGGCGGTCGGCAGGCCGACATATCCCAGGCCCACCACCGCGACGTCATAGCGGAAGGTGGGCTCCCCGGTACGCGCGGCAGGGATGCCAGGCGCGGTGACGCTGTTCAGAGAAGGGTTGTTGGTCATCACGGTGAGACAACGGATCAGTCCGGCGTTCCGATATCAGGTTTATCGTCCAAATTAGGTCGTCTTTCTCATGAGTCGATCGGCTCGGCGATGAAGTCGGCGAAGTGGAATTCGGCGTTGTCACCACGAAGACCGACCCCACCCGGTCCCGCCAAGCGCCGAGGAGAGGCATCGGTAGCCGAGAGGACCTGCTGCCCGTCGACGCGTACGACGAATCGGGTGGAGCCGTCCTCCGCATCCCGCACTCGCGCCTCGACGTTCAGCCACTCGTGCCGCAGCGGCAGCTCCGCACCGGCCAGTTCTTGATAGCTGCCGCCGTTGGACGGCCCGCCTGGGATCTTGCGTTTGATGGCCACCGTACCGTCGCGCCGCTGCAGGCTGACCACGTACAGCTCCTGCGGGCTGCGGTAACGCAGGAACAGGTGCAGCCCGTCATAGTCCTGCTCCGGTGTGCGGGCGGTGCTCACCAGGCTGTCGATCCGCACGCGCAGCCGGACCCGTACATCGGCGAAGTCACGCCTGCGGCTCACCGCACGGAACACAGCCGAGTCGTTCGCCTGCCCCGACAGTGCGTCCGGCTGACCGTCATCGGGACGGCCGCTGTACCCCATGCCGTCGTCGGCAAACAGCGAACCGCTGGTCAGTACCCAGTCATCGGATCGGCGCACACCGGGGACGTCCGGGTGCCGTTCCAGCAATTCGTTGGTGATCAGCCCCGAGTCGCCGAACGACGGCTGGAACGGATGCGGCCGGCTCCACCAAGCGACTTGGGCGGTGACCGCGACGGTGGCGACCGCTACCAGAATCGTCCACTGCCGCCAGCTCAGTCGCGGGGATGCGCCCTCCCCGGCCAGCAGCACGCCGCTCGCCGGTCCGGACCACCATTGCCGGATCTCGCCCACGACCGCCGCCGCCCGCGCTTTCACGTATCCCTCACCCGTTCCTAGCCGCTACACCCTCGACTTCAGGGTCAACGACGTAAACCGGGGCGGCGAAGCGTCCGGATCACGGCGTAGGGCCACCACCACACCGCCGCACGAGCGGGCCCCGGCCCCGTCCGGCACGTTCCCCACCGACACCCCGTCCACCTGCACCTCCGTACTTGTGGCACCGACGTCTACCCGCAGCCGGTGCCGCCGAGCACCGGCCGGCCGCGCCGCCACCACCACCCCCGTGTGGTCCACCACCTGCACGCTTCCGTAGGCCACCCGGATCACGACCGGGGCGACACCGCCCCACCGCACCGTCACGTTCGCGTTGTTGCCACGCGGGGACAGCCCCGTCACCGACGCGGTGAGCCGGTAGCCGCACCAGTCCGCGGAGGCGTACGGCGCGTACGCGGCCTCGGCGTACGTCCGTTTCGGAGCCGGCGTCCCGTCGGTGAGGTCGGCGACACTGACGCGGCGCTCCTTCCACGGGTCGAACCACCGCTGCCGATCCCCCAACGGATTCAGGCCGGCCGGGCTCACCGCGGTCCACGACCGCACCTGCCGCACGAGGTCCTCCGGAGTCGTGTCCCGGAAGACCTCGATGCGCTGGATGCGGCCTCCCGCGGTGGATCGCCGGCTGGTCGGCGCAGGCAGCGCCGACACGTTTGTGAAGGTTCCGGCGTACGTGCGGGCCAGCAGCGACGCCGTCACGCGCACCGTGGCCCGGTCGCGGGCCGAACCGGCGTCGGAGAAGGGGTAGGCGAACAGCAATGGCTTCGGCAACGCCTGCTTCCGGAAGTCCCGCAGTTGGGCTGCGATGTCCGTCGCCACCCGTGCGCGGTGCTCAGCGTCGGTTTCCGGCCGGGATCCGTCCGCCGTCCATGCCCGGCCGGTCAGCATCGACGCAGGCACACGTTCCGGGCCGGTTGGTCCGCGGCGGTGCAGGTCGTGGGTGTGTGCCTGGAAGTCCCACCGCCCGGAGGAAGCCATGGTCCGCACCTCCAGCCAGGTCAGGTAGTACGGCTGGTGCCGACCGACCCGGCCGCTGATCAGATAGGAGGCTCCGTGTGCGGCCTGCCGCCGCAGGACCGGATCGGCATAGCGGTACAGACCCGCGGTCCCGTCGTCGAATGTCAGATAGACCGACCGCGGCCCGGGCCGGTCTCCCTGCAGGTAGTTCGCATATTGACGGGAGGTGAGCGTGCGGTATCCGGCCGCACGCAGCGCCATCAACTGGCGTTCGAAAAGGCCCGGCGAGACCACGTACCTGTCGGTCGAGCCCGGGTGGATGTCGTGATAGGACAGCACGACCGGCGGCGCCTCGGCCGGCAGTCCCGCCCCCATGTCACGCCATGCCGCAGCCGCCGCCGGGTCCACCGGCGGCGGCTGGGGAGAAAGCACCTGATCCGGCAGTCGGTCGCGGTTCAACAGGTACAGTGCGGCACCCACCGGCACCACGACTATCACCACCGCCAGCATCCACAGGCCGGCCCGCATCGACCAGCCCGCCACCCGCTGAGCGCGGGTCAACCCGGCGCCTGCCCGCCGCCCTTCCGTGCTGGTGTTCCTCCCCAGGTCCCAGGTCACGGAAGAACCGCGCCCCGGCTCAACACCATCAGATAGATGAAGACCACGACGGCCGCCGCCACGGCACCGGACAGGAGCCGGACCGCCCGCCTCATCGGGCACCCCGCGACCACACGCCACGCCGGATCGTCAGCAGCGAATAGGGCAGCAGCCAGGCAAGCAACAGCGACGAGATCAGGCTCATGAACGGCCGGTACCGCCAGCGTAGCGAGGACCGGTTGTCCAGCTTGAAGGCGATCCCCCAAGCCGTGCCCTTGAGCAGGATACCGCACAGGTAGAGCAGCGTCAGGAACCACAACCCGTTCAGCGGCGCCCACACCAGATGGCGCACCGCCATGACCGGTGCCAGCACCACCCACAGGGCGTGCCCGTAGTACAGCAGCGCCGGGCCGACACCGCGCCGCCACATGTACCGGCCGGTGAAGAACAGGTTCCGGATGAAACTCTTCTTCCAGCGCACCTGCTGCTTGAAGAACGGGCGGGTGGCCGCCGGCACCGTCGTCCACACCTTCGCCGACTCGACGTATCCCACCCGCCAGCGACGTTCGGGATGGTCCTCGCCTGTCACGAACGGCGAACCGGCATGCTGGTCCTTGAGCTGCCGCCCGGTCCATTTCTGGCAGAGCACATATCCGGTGAGCTGCCGGTCGGTCGCGAAACGGAACTCCCCGCCCAGGAAGCGGTCGCCCGCCCAGGCCGGCAGATAGTTGTAGATCGCCTCCCGCCGGAACACCGCGAGCGGTCCGGACACACACGTGACGGTGCCGAACACCGCCTCGGCCGCCTTCGCCACCCGGAACTGACCCTCGTACCAGACGTCCTGGGTCCGGGTGAAGAACGATTCGTCCGCGTTCGACGCCCGCGCATGTCCGCTCACGGCGCCCAGTTCAGGATGCCGGACCAGCGCTTCCACGCACCGACCCAGCGCATCCGGAGCCAGGTAGCAGTCGGAGTCGGAGAACGCCAGAATGTCGCCCGTCGCCCGGCGGGCTCCCAGGACCAGCGCGTTCTTCTTGCCGACGTTCTTCTCCAACGACAGCGCGACGATGCCGAGTTCGTCGGTGAGACGAGCGAGGATCTCCGTGGTTCCGTCCGTGGACCCGTCGTCGATGACGATGACCTCGAGGTTGTCGTAGTCGCTGTCGACGATGGACCTGACGCAGGTCTCGATCTCGTCGACCTCGTCCTTCACCGCCACCAGGAAACTCACGCGGGGGTTCGCCGTCAGTGGTGGAAACTCCGACAGGTCCTTCGGTCGGCGGGTCAGCGTCCCCTCCGACGGATCCTCATAGTGCACGTACGCCACGTACAGCAGCAGCACTGTGACGAAGAGGACCAGGAAGCCGTATCCCGCAATCAGCGGGGCGTGCCACACGTTCGGTGCCTGCCGGGCCAGGATGAGGATCAGCGGCAGCAGGCACAACAGGGTCAGGAACCGGCGTACGCCTCGGCGAACCCGATGGTCCACCACTTTGGGCTGCCGGTCCGCCCGGCGCCGTCCCGGCGGCGTGCCGTGAGCCGGACGGCGCGATCGCGGGATCTCGGGCAACGTGATGGTCGACGGTCGCAGGCCGAAGTCGGGGGCACCCATGGGGACAGGCGGCGGACTCTCCTCATCGGTCCGGATCGTCGTCGTGGCGCGGTAAAGGGTCACGGGGGTCATCTCCAGTTCACACGGCGCCCAACGCCGGTCGATGATCAGCACTCACTCCAGGCACTCAAACGAGTACTCACCGGCAAAAGTTTTGGGTTAATGCGAATGCCGCGAATCATTGTGAAAACCGTGATCCAGGTAACTCGGACATGAACGCGAAGAGTCACTGCCACAGTCGCGGTTGCGCGCCCCGCCCACCCCTCGTGACCAGGGACGCAAGGCTCTGCCGACCTTTGAAGTTTCAGTCCCCCACCAGCCCGCTTGATCGAATGGTCATTGCCTCTTGGCAAAGTTTCGAATCTTCGTCATCCGAACGACATTTCGCAATGGTGTGATCGCCGCGGTTCGCGAACCCGTGCTCGACAAGCACTGCCATCGCCGGCCCCGCCCCAGCCGTCATCCGAGGTGAGGCTCCTCGGAGGCATCGAGGTACCGGTCGAGTCGCATCCGCATCGACCGGTCCATCGGCAGGCGCGCCATCTCGTCCGGCCGCACCCAGCACCCCTCGGTCGACTCCTCACTCGGCGCGACAACTCCAGCTACCGGCCGGGCCATAAACCACCGAGATCCCCTGCCGCTGCCGGGTCGCCCGCCTCAGCTCGCGTTCATCAAATTCTGCACGAGGTCATGGCAGAGGTGCGGGCCAACTTCGACCTGCGATTCCGTGTTGCCGACGACAGCGAGGTGAGCCGGGCGCGATCATTCGCGCAGGACCGTATCGATGCTCTCCTTCTGCAAACCCTGCCACTACGCGATGCGGGCCTGCTCGGCAAGGCATCCCAGACCGAAAGCCGGTCGTGGAGCGTCTTCAACACGGTGATGGCCGCCGCGTTAATCCTCCCTATGCTCGGCCTTAAAGTCCTTACCGGCGCGCACTGGGGCCGGATCACGGTCGCCGCCTTCTTTTCTTCTCCTTACTCGGCCTGACGGCGCTCGCCATCTCTGCTCGCCAGGCGCCCGGTGCTATCAGCTCCGTGATCTGGCGCATCGCCGCTGGCCGGCCTTCTGGAGCGCCCAACTGCTCAACCGATCCCGGCCGCTGCATCCGCTGCGCAGCGTCGCGCTCGTGCTCTTCGTCGCCGGCTCGTTGATCGACTTGATTACATAGCAAGATCCGCAACGATCTCATCTCAAGCAGATGCGTGCACGCATCGGCCACGCGCACGGGGTCATCAAGTGGGTGCGGACAAAGGCGACCGATGCTGCGGCACTACAGCGGAGCGAGCCATCACGACTCGCCCCGCTGTAGCGAAACCGCTGAGCGACTTGTGCTCCGGTCTGGGACACAGGCATGCGCTGCGGCCTTGGCAACGTCCTCGGAGGGCGTCGGTGCGCCTGATCCTTATCTGCCCGACGGATCGCCCTTGATACGGGGCTACGGCAGCCGCGTGCGGGCCGAGACGGGGCAGGGGTTGTGGTCGCGGACCCGGGCAGCAGGCTCCGGCAGGAGACCAACGGGTGGACCTTGCAGGCGCTCGATCACCGGCGCCGGACACGGTGACAGCGCATCTCGGTAACCAGGCTCGACAGTCAGGCCCTGCATCGCTGTCACCTGCTCCCAACGCGGCAGAACCGGGATCGGTGGTAAGTCCGTCGGGCTGCCTACTGCGGGTCGGGTGTGCCGTTGGGCCAGAGGCAGGGTGAGTTGCCGCTGAGGGTGAAGTCGTGGTGGTCGCCGCGGTCGTAGGCGGCTATCGAGAGGCGGTAACCGTCGGTGGTTTCCACCCGGTAGGTGGGGATGGTGTCGGCGCGCCGGTCGTCGATGGGGCGGTAGTGCTGTTGCTGCCAGTAGGCGACCAGGCCGGACTTGACTTGATCGGTGGTCCAGGCCGCCCCGTCGGGGGCGACGATCTGGTAGCGCTTCTCGACGAAGACGCGGCCGGCGGGGCCGTTGTCGGTGGGATCGTCGCACGGGGTGTTATCGCCGCCGTCGTTGAACTTCAGGCTGGCACCGGCCGGCAGGGCGGTGGCCGCCTGGTGCACGAGCTCGTCCACCGTGCTGGCGGCTTGGGCCGGGGTTTCGGTCGGTTGCAAGGCTTGCTCCTTCGTGCAGCCGGCGAGTGTCAGGGCCAGGAGGAGGGCTGCGGTGAGGACATGGCGTCGGGCATTCATTTCACTGCTTCCAGATGTCCTGTGACGATCAGGGCGATGTTCTGGCGGGCGATGTTGTCCGGTTCCCAGTATGCGGAGTGGGTGGCGGCTTCGTTGTCGGGGTTGCCGGGGGCGCTGGTGAAGACGTGGGCGCCGAAGTC
>NZ_BMMX01000054.1 GCF_014646155.1 Mangrovihabitans endophyticus | reverse complement strand
GCGGCGCGGGAGGGCGCGGGACGGCGCGGCGCGGGAGGGCGCCGGGCGGGGCAGCGCGGGAGGGCGCGGCGCTCGGGGGTGGGGCGGGGTGTCAGGGTCGGGTTGGCTCGTGGCGAGGTTCGTAGGACGGTGTCCGGCTGGCCGCTGCGCGGGCGGGCCGCAGTTGTCCGTTCTCCACGTGCAGGATCCGGTCCACCAGGTCCAGGCCGTCGCGCCGGTGCGTGAGCAGCAGCACCGTGCGTCCCCGCGCCGCGCCCAGCAGGTCCGCCATCAACGCTCCGGCGGCCGCCTCGTCCAGCCCCTCGGTGGGCTCGTCCAGGATCAGCAGGGCCGGGTCCGCCAGCAGCGCCCGCGCCGTCGCCAGGCGGCGGCGCTGGCCTCCCGACAGGGTTCCGCCGCCGGAGCCGAGCCAGGTGTCCAGGTTGTCCGGCAGGCCGGACAACCATCCGGCCAGACCCACCCGGGCGAGGACCTGGTGCAGGTCGGCGTCGGTTGCGCCGGGCCGGGCGAGCAGCAGATTCTCCCGTACGCGCGTGGCGAAGACGTGATCGGCGTCGTCGCTGACCAGCCCGGCGCGGATGCCGGCGTGGCGGTCGCCGGTGCCGGGCGCGGCGCGGACGACGACCGTGCCGGCACGCGGTGGCAGGAATCCGGTCAGCACCGCCGCGAGGGTGGACTTGCCGCTGCCGGACCGGCCGAGGACGGCGACGTGTTCGCCGGCGGCGAGATCGAGGTCCAGCCCGCGCAGGGCGGCGGGGCCGTCCGGCCGCCATCCGGCGACCAGGCCCCGGACGGTGACCGCCGGCCCGTCGGCATGCACCCGTCCGGGCTCCGCGTCGCCGGCGGCTCCCGGTCCGGCGGCTCCCGGTCCGGCGGCTCCCGGTCCGGCGGCTCCCGGTCCGGCGGCTCCCGGTCCGGCGGGGCCGGGGTTCGGGCCCGCCCCCGGTGGTGCGGAGCCGGCCAGGGCGGTCAGCCGTTCCCGGGCCAGTGCGCCGCGCCGCCGCGCCTCCGCCGCGTCGGTCAGCACCGCGACCGGCTCGCCCGCCGCGCCCGCCGCCAGCAGCAGCACCGCCGCCCACGGGGCGCTCAGATCCGCGGCATCCGCCAGGACGGCCGTGAGGATCACCGCGGCGCCCCATCCGGCATGCCCCACGGCCGCGCCCAGACCGGCCGCGCGGGCGGCGCGGGCCTGCATGCGGCTCAGCGCGCGGCTGCGCCGGTCCGGCACCGCGAGGACCGGATCGGCCGGGATCGCCGCAGCGGCGGGGCCCGGCGAAGGCGCGCGGACCGGGTCGTGCCGCGCCGCGCGGGCGGCCAGTTCCTCGACGCCGTCGACGGTCTCCACGACGGCGTCGCGCAGCCGGTGCCGCGCGGCGCCGGTGGCGGCCTCGTCGCGCGCGACCTGCCGCACGGTGATCGCCGGGGCGGCCACGCCGGCCACCAGCAGCCCGGCCGCCAGCGGCGCGGCGGCGGCGGGCAGCACCAGCACCGCCGCGACGCCCGCGACGGCGAACGTGCCGACCGCCGCCCCGGCGGGCAGCCACCCGCGCAGCAACCCGTCCGCGCGGGCGTCCACGTCGTCGGCCACCCGGGTGAGCAGCTCGCCCCGGCGGTGCGGCCGGGCGCCGGGCACCAGCGGCACGAGCGCCCGGTAGACGCCGGATCGCCACACGCTCAACCGGGCGAACGCCGCCCGGTGTGCCGCGAGCCGCTCGACGTACCGCAGGAGCGGGCGGGCGACCGCGCTGCCGCGCACCAGCACCACGGCGGTGGACAGGGCGAGCACCGGCGGACGGTCCGCGGCGCGTACCAGCAGCCACGCCGCCGCGCCGGTGAGGAGGATGCCGGCCAGCCACGACGCGGCCCCGGCGGCGACCGCCCCGGCGAGCGGGGCACGTGCTCCGGCGGCGGATGCCGGATCCGTCCGGGCGGCCGCATCCGCGGGAAAGTCCGCCCGGACCGCCCGCTCCGGCCCGTCCGCCCCTGCCGGCCCGTGCGCCCGCTCCGGCCCGTGCGCCCGCACTGCAACGGCGGGCGGGCGCACGTCGACGACGCGGTCCGCGGCGGCCAGCAACGCCGGCCGGTGCGCGGCCACCACCACCGCGCATCCGCGGTCGGCCGCGGCGCGCAGGTCGCCGACCACCCGGCGTTCCGCGTCGGCGTCCAGGTGCGCGGTGGGTTCGTCGAGCAGCAGCGTCACCGGCGTTCGCCGGCTCTCGTCCAGCACCGCGGCCACGGCGAGCCGCTGCCGCTGACCGGCCGACACGCCCTGCCCGTGCTCGCCCAGCGGGACCCCCGGCGCCAGCTCACCGTCCAGCCCGGCGCCACGCAGCACCGCACGGACCCGCCGGTCCGATTCCGGCGAGACGTCCGCCGGGTCCGCACCGGCATCCAGACGGCCGGCCGCCTCGGCCACGGTGCGCGCGTGCGGCAGGACCGGGCGCTGGGACAGGTACAGCGGCGACGGCCCGGCGATCGTCACCCGTCCGGCGTCGGCGCGCTGGATGCCCGCCAGCACCCGCAGCGCGGTGGTCTTGCCCGCCCCGGACGGTCCGCGCAACGCCACGATCTCACCCGCCGCGGCGTCCAGCCGGTCCAGCGCGAGCGCGTCCGCGGCCGCGCCGGGGTGGCGCACCCGCAGCCCGATGGCGGTCACCCGGGCGACGCCTCCCGGCATGGCGACACGAGACCCGGCCGCCGTGCGATCCGGCGACGGCACCGGGCGCAGGATCTCGTCCACGTCGGCGATCATCGCGCCCGCGTCCGCCGCGGCGTGGAACCGGGCCGCCATCTCGCGCAGCGGACGGTACGCCTCGGGCGCCAGCAGGATCACCAGCAGCGCCGGCGCCAGCGCGAGAGTCCCCGCGGCCACCCGCAGGCCCGCCTCCACCGCGATCAGGCCGACCGCCAGGGTGCCAAGCAGTTCGAGAGCGGTCGAGGAGAGAAAGGCGACCCGCAGCACCCGCATGGTGGCGTCGCGGTGCCGGTCGGTCATCTCCGCCACCACCGCCGCCTGGCGGTGCGCGCGCCCGTACAGCCGCAGGGTCGCCAGTCCGCGCACCGCGTCCAGGAAATGCCCGGCCACGCGCGCGTCGGCGGCCCACCGGGCCTGCGCCCGCGCTCGGGTGGCCGTGCCGATCAGCGCGCCCAGCACCGGCACCAACGGCAGGGTGAGCAGCGCGATCACGGCCGACGGCGGGTCCACCACGGCCATCACCACGATCACCAGCGGGGGCAGCAGCACGCCGAGTGCGAGCGCGGGCAGGTAACCGGTGAACCAGGGCCGCAACGCGTCCAGCCCGCGGGTGAGCACCGCGGTGAGCCGTCCGGTCCCGAACCGCTCGGTCCACGCCGGGCCGTGGCGCAGCACGGCGGCCATCGCGGCCCGGCGCAGTTCGTCGGTGACCCGGGCGGCGGTCCGCTGGGCGACCACCTGTTCCGTCCAGGCCAGCGCGGCGCGTGCCGCATATGCTCCGGCCAGCATCGCCACCGCCGGTGTGCGGGCGCCCGTCACCGCGGTGGTGAGCCCGGCCGCGAGCAGCACCGCCGCACCGGCCTGCGCGGCGCCGATCAGCGCCAGCGCGGCGATCCCGGCGCGGCTGGTCCGGGCGTGGCGCAACAGCCGCGGGTCGAGCGGCCGGTTCGAGCCCGCGGGACGGCCGGCCGGGCCGGAACCGCCGCTCATCGGGTGGTGGCCCGTTCGCTGGACACCCGGCGGCGGAACACCCAGTAGGAGAATGCCTGGTAGGCCACCACCCCTGGCAGGATGACCACGCCCGCCACGGTGAGCAGCCGCAGCGTGTCCGGCGTCGCGGCGCTCGCCGCACGGGTCAGCGACCAGGCCGGCGAGAGGGTGCTCGGCAGCAGCACGTCGCCGTGCGCGGTGAACACCGCGATCACCGCGGCGGCGACCCCGGCGGCTGCGGCGGCGAACGCGGTCGCCTCCTTACCGGTACGCGCGAACAACGCGATCCCTGCGCACAGCAGCACCCCGACGGCCGCCTGGCGCAGGCCCGCGCCGGTGGCCGCCACGCACGCCGCCGCGAGGGTCCAGGCCAGCGTGACCGACGCCCGGCGCGCCCGGCGACGCACCGGTCCGGTGGTGCGCAGCGCCAGGAAGGTCGCCCCGAGCAGCGCCGCGGCGGCCAGCGAACCGGCCGCCCCGGCCAGCGCGGCGCTTCCGCCCAGCGGCGCCAGGCTGCGCAGCGGTCCGGTGCCGGTGACCTCGCCGTCGGCGTTCAGGGCCAGCCCGCTCACGGTCGCCGCGAGCACCGCGCCGAACAGCAGCACGATGCCGCCGGAGCTGACCGCGAGTACCGTGTCGCAGGCCCGCCGCCAGCGCGCGCCGTCGCCCTTGCCGCGGAACTCCAGGGCCACCCCGCGCAGCGCGAGCAGCAGCAGCACCGCGGCCATCGGCAGGTAGAGCCCGGAGAGCAGGGCGGCGTACCAGGCGGGGAACGCGGCGAACGTGGCGCCGATCGCGGCGACCAGCCAGACCTCGTTGCCGTCCCAGAACGGCCCGACGGTGCTGATCGCGGCCCCGCGTTCATGCTCGTTGCGGCCCAGGAGCGGGGCGAGCAGGCCGACACCGAAGTCGAACCCTTCGAGCACGAAGAACAGCGCCCACGCGAGCACCACCACGGCGTACCAGAAAGTGATCATGCAAACCGTCCTCAGTAGACCGGTGCGGGCTCGGCGGTGGCCGACGGCTCGGCGTCGCCGGCCGCCCGCAGGGGCTGGCGTGCCAGGTGCCGCACCACCCGCAGCCAGAGGACCGCGAGCACGGCGTAGACGAGCGTGAAGCCGAGCAGGGACGTGATCGCCTCGCCCCGGGTGAGGCCGGGGGAGATGCCTTCGCCGACGGTGAACAGGCCGAACGCCAGCCACGGCTGGCGGGCCGTCTCGGTGAAGATCCAGCCCAGCGTGTTGGCGGCGGCCGGCAGCAGCGGGATCAGCGGCAGTGCGCGCCGCAGCATGCGGTGCGGGACGCGCCCGCCCCGGGTCAGCCAGAGATACCCGAGCGCGGCGGCCATGGCCAGCATGCCGACCCCGATCATGGCCCGGAAGGACCAGAACGCGACCGGGACCATCGGCACGTACGAGCCGGGGCCGAACTGCTGCACGTACTGCGCCTGAAGGTCGTCGATGCCCGAGACGGTGGCGTCCGGCGATCCCTTGGCCAGGATGCTGAGCAGCTTCGGCACCTCGATGCTGATCGAGGGCCGGTCGCTGCCCGGCGCGCCGACGGCGAACAGCGAGAACGGCGCGCCGGTGGTGGTCGCGTACAGTGCCTCGGCGGCGGCCATCTTCATCGGTTGCACCTGCGTGATCACCTTGCCCAGGTGGTCGCCGGTGACGGCGGTGAGGGCGCCGCCGGCTGCGGTGAGCCAGGCGCCGAGCCGGGCCAGCGTGCCGAATTCCGGGTCGGCGTGCCGCCGCCACACGCCCAGGGCCAGCAGCAGCGCCCCGCCGACCATCACCGCGCCGCTGAGCGTGTGCGGGAACGCCGCCAGGTTGACCTTGTTCAGCATCAGGTCGGTGAAGCTGGTCAGACGGGCGCGGCCGGTCGCCGGGTCCAGCGCGTACCCGACCGGGTTCTGCATGAACGAGTTGGCCGCCAGGATGATGAAGGCGGACAGCACGGTCCCGGCCGCGACCAGACCGATGCAGGCCAGGTGCAGCGGGCGAGGGAGGCGATCCCAGCCGAAGTGCCACAGTGCCAGGAAGGTGGCTTCCAGGAAGAACGCCAGCATGCCCTCCACCGCCAGGGTGGGACCGAAGACGTCGCCGTAGAAGCGGGCGAAGGCGCTCCAGGCCATGCCGAACTGGAACTCCTGCACGAGGCCGGTGACCACGCCGACGGCGAAGGTGACCATGAGCAGCCTGCCGACGAACACGGTGAGGTCGCGCCACCGCGCGTCGCCGGTGCGCATCCACGCCACCTGCAGACCGGCGGCCACCGCGGCCAGGCTGATGGACAGCGGGACGAAGAAGTAGTGATAGATCGTCACGACGGCGAACTGCAACCGGGTCACGTCCAGCACATCCATGCGGCACCTCATTGTTCCCGTACGATCCGGCTTCTACGACGTTCGGTAGTAGATACTACGACGCGTAGTACTACGCCGTGCAGTATCCTGGGCCACATGGCCCTGGGCGACCTGGAACGCGACGTCATGGCGCAGCTATGGGACGCCGGCGAGCCGCTCACCGTGCGAGCGGTGCACGAGCGGCTGAGCCGTCGCCGTGAGCTGGCCTACACCACCGTGATGACCGTGCTGGACCGGCTCGCGAAAAAGGGCGTGCTGGTCCAGGCGCGGGACGGGCGGGCGTACCGGTACGCGCCGGCGCAGTCGCGCGAGGAGATGACCGCGGCGCTGATGATGGACGCGCTCAGCGCCGCCCCGGACGACGCCGCCCGGGACGCCGCGCTGGCCCACTTCGTCGGCCGGCTGCGCCCGGAGGACCTGACTGCCGCGATCCGCGCCGCCGGGCAAGGGGCCCGGTCCGGCCCGCAGTCCGGGGCGCAGTCCGGCCCACAGTCCGGCACGCAGGCCGGGGCGCAGACCGGCCGGGCGGCATCCACGGGGACCGGCGAGCCGGGCCGGTGACCGCGCTGCTGCTCGGCGCGCTCGGGCTGACCCTGTCGCTGCTGGTGCCGCCCCGGCTGGCCGCCGCGCGCTGGCCGGACCGCGCGCCGGCCGCGGCGGTGGCGCTGTGGCAGGCGATCACCCTGGCCGGTGTGCTGTGCGCGCTGGGCGTGGTGCTGGCCGGCCCCGAGGAACTGGTGCGTGCGGTGGGCGCGGGCCGGACGGTCGCCGCCGCGGCGCTGCTGGGCGCCCTTGCCGTCGCCGCGCTCATCGTGGCCCGGCTGCTGGTGAGCCTGGCCGCGGTGGGAGGGCGCTCGCGGGCGCGGCGGGCCCGCCACCGCATGCTGGTGGACCTGCTGGACACCGCCGAGGGTGACCTGGACATCGGGGAGCTTGAGCGGGGCGGTGCGGGGGGCGGTGGGGCCGGGTGGCGGGTCGCCACGCCGGGTCTGCGGGTGCTGGACGGGTCGCTGCCGATCGCCTACTGCGTGGCCGGACGGCATCCCCGCGTGGTGCTCAGTGACGGTGCCCTGCGGGTGCTGGACGCGCGCCAGGTCGCCGCGGTGATAGCGCACGAACAGGCGCATCTGCGGCACCGGCACGAGGTGGTGCGCGAGTCCTTCACCGCGTTCTACCGCGCGGTGCCGGGCCTGCTGCGCAGCCGCGCGCCGCTGGACGCGGTGCACCTGCTGCTGGAAATGGTCGCCGACGACGCGGCGCGGCGGCGGTGCGGGGCGCCCGCGGTGCGGGTCGCGCTGGAACGCCTGACCGAGCCGATGGCGGACACGCCCGAGGCGGGAGATGCCGCGCGTGCCCGGCGGGTTGCCCGGCTGTCCGCCGCGCGGTCGCCGGGAGCCGGGGTGGCCGCCCTGGTCGCCGCCGCGGGCCTGCTGATATTACCGACAGTGATTGTGGTGCTCCCGTGGATCACCAGGGCGCTGAATGAATGGCCACTTTAATTTGCCCTTAATTACTCAGGGTGGGTGTGGCCCCGCTGCGGATCGCGCGGAGATCCGGAGTACGGTGTTCCCCGGTCCGCCAGCCCCCAATCGCCCGGACCGGGCGATCTGACGGGCCACCGCCTAATCGTGCCCTGCGCACGAGCCGGGGACCCATGAAGTTGGGGTGAAGCTGCGGCGCACGCCGTGGCCGGGCGCGCTTCCCGCCCGAATCCGTCAGCTAACCCGGTCGGCGGCCCATCGGAAGAAAGGAACGCGCACCACGTGAGACGGGCACTCCGCCGCCTGCCCCTGCGTAGTCTGCTCTGCGCCGCGATGGCCGCCGGTGTCGTTTTGACCGGTCCGGTCACCGCCGCCCATGCGACTCCGTCGCCCTCCGACGTCGAGGACCAGATCGACGAGCAGTGGAACAAGCTTGAGCCGGTCATCGAGCAGTACAACAACGTGCACAACCAGCTCTCCACCAAACGCGCCCAGGCCAAGAAGCTGGAGGAGAAGCTCACGCCCCTCCAGCTCGAGGTCGAGGTGGCCATGTCCCAGGTCAAGGGCATGGCGGCGGAGGCTTACATGCAGGGCTCCCCGAACGCGGTGAGCGCCATGCTGATGAGCGGCTCACCGACCGGCCTGGCCGACAAGCTCACCTTCCTGGACCAGTACGCGCGACACCAGCGCGAGGCGGTCAGTGGCGTGGCCAAGCTGCGGGACAAGTACGCCGCCGACAAGCACGACCTCGATCTGCTCCTGGAGACGCTGGCCGCCCGCGACGCGGACCTGGCCAAGACCAAGAAAGACATCCAGGCGAAGCTCGATGAGCTTCAGGATCTGCGGATCAAGGCGTACGGCAGCGCCGGCTCCAAGAGCGGGCTGCGCACCGGGCCGTGCCCGGTGGAATACACCAACGACCGTGGCGGCCGGGCCGCGCAGAAGGCGTGCAGCCTGATCGGCAAGCCGTACATCTTCGGCGCGCAGGGGCCCAGCGGATACGACTGCTCCGGGTTGACCCTGACCGCCTGGGCGTCCGTGGGCGTGCACATGGACCACTACACCAAGGACCAGTGGGCGCAGACGAGATCGGTGAGCCGGTCCCAGCTCCAGCCCGGCGACCTGGTCTTCTACTATCCGGGCAGCCTGCATCACGTGGCGCTGTACATCGGCAAGGGCATGGTCGTGCACGCCCCGCACACCGGCGACTACGTGCGCATGGCGACCATCGATCGCGGGCCGATCGCCGGTTACCGGCGACCGGGCTGATCCGTCGACGGCCGGAGGCCGCGCCGACGTCACGTCGGCGCGGCCTCCGGCCGTCATGCCCCTCAGCCGCCCAGCCAGGGCGCGGTGACCTCGGTCGGCTCCCACAGGCGTACGCCGTTGCGGCCGTTGCGCTTCGCCTCGTACATCGCCGCGTCCGCGTGGCGCATCATGGTGTGCGCGTCGGTGCCGCCCGGATGCGCCAGCGCCACGCCGACGCTGCACCCGACCTCCAGCCGCACCCCGGCCACCTCGCTGTCCCCGGCGATGCCGTCGATGATGCGCCGCGCCACACTCAGCGCCTCGTCCGTGCCACCCACCCGGGTCAGCACCACTGCGAACTCGTCGCCGCCGACACGGCCCACGGTGTCGGTGTCCCGCACGGTCGCCCGTAGCACCCGGCCGACCGACTGCAGCAGCCGGTCGCCCACGTCATGCCCGTACGTGTCGTTGACCGGTTTGAAGCCGTCCAGGTCCAGGAAGAGCAGCCCCACGGCGTGCTGGTAGCGGGTGCCCTGCGCCAGCGCCCGCTCCAGGTCGCGGCCCAGAGTCGGCGCGTTGGCGAGCCCGGTCAGGCTGTCGTGCGTGGCGGCGTAGGCCAGCCGCTCCTGGGTGATCCGGCGCTCGGTCACGTCGCGGTAGCGCACGATGATCGCCTGGACGGCCGGATGACCCAGCATGTTGCGCGCGGTCATCTCGTACCAGCGCCACTCGTCGTCGGCGTGCCGCAGGCGCAGCTCCAGGTGGTGTTCGGCGGCGCCGTCCCCGGCCATCAGCCGTGCGTACATCTCCACGATGCCCGGCTTGTCGTCGGGATGGATGAGCGTCGGCACCACCTTGCCCAGCAACTGGGCCGGGCGGTAGCCGAGCACCGGCCGGGCTGCCGGACTGACGTAGGTGACCGACCCGTCCGCGGACGCCTCCATGATCACTTCGGTGCCGTCGCGGACCAGCGCCCGGAAGTGCTCCTCGCTGCGGCGCAGCGAGGCCTCCGCCACCTCCCGCTGCGCCACGCTGGTCCCCAGCACCCGGGCGGTGACCACCACCGCGCTGGCCATCAGTGCGGCAACCGCATGGCTCAGGCCCATCGGCACGTTGGCCTGCAGCACACCCGTCGCATAACACGCCTGACCCGCGGCGATCGATGCGGCGCTGGCCGCCGCGGCGGGCTGCCACGCGCGGGAACCGGACTGGCGCAGGTGCACCGACAGGATCAGCACGTGCGCGATGACCGGGACCGCGCCCCAGCCGGTGAGGTACATCAGGACGGTCGACTGTGCCACGTGCGTGGAGACCCGCGGCCAGATCCGCCGGCTCAGATCGCCGCCGGACAGCCACACCTGCACCACCTGCTGCTGCAGGATGACGCCGGTGAGCAGGAACGCGACCACCACCCACAGCGGCACGGCGCCCAGCAGGCCGAAGTGGTGCAGGACGCCCAGGACCACGAGCAGCACCAGCGGTTCGGCGCCGTCGCGGGCGATCCGCACCGTCGTCTGCAGGCTCATGCCAACCCCTCGAACACGGACCGGTCTCTGCTTCGGTCACGTGTCCATCGACAGCCGGAGCCGCCGCATGAGGGTTTGCCAGCCGGTCGCCACGGCAGCGGCCCCCGGCCTCGCCGATGCGAAGCCGGGGGCCGGGTGCGGCGAGCTCAGCGTGGCACCGCTGGGCTGCCGACTGACTACTTGGTTGCCGCCTGGTAGAGGGTCTCCGGTGCCACCGCGCCGGCCAGCACCCGGCCGTCATCGGTCACCAGCACGGAGAACAGCGAGCTGGTGAGCAGCCGTCCGCTGCCCCAAGTCCCGCTCACCTTCGGCAGGGTCTTGACGGCCTGCTGGATCGCCGCCGCCTCGGTGCCCGAGGATTCGGGCATCGTCGCCGCCACCACCGTGGTCCAACCCTTGCCGATCACCGTCGGGCCGCCGCCGGAGGTGATCTGCTTCTCCGCCTCCTGCGCCTGCTTGGCCTGCTCGCGGTGCTGCGCCTCAAGCTTCTGGGCGTCGCTCTGCTTCACCGTGGTGCCCGGCGGCGGGTTGAACGCGAACTGCTGCGCGTCCGGCACCGCGAAGCTGATCTGCTGGAACTCCACCCGCAGCGCGGGCGCGTTGGCGTCCTTGGCGTAGACGTTCACGCCCAGCGGCACATGCGTCTGCGCGTCGATGGAGATCCGCACCTGCCCGATCAGCGACGCCTTGTCCCGCGGGCTGAGCACCAGCTCGTAGGCGTCCCGGCCGGCCACCTTGGCGGCGCCCGTGGTGGTGACCACGGTGGTCGGGTCGATCGCGGCGAGCGCCTGGTCGGCGGCCTCCTGCGGCGTCGACGGCACCGCCTCCCGCGGCAGCTTCGCGGAGTCCCTGGCCTTCTCCTCGGCCGGCAGGGTGAAGTGCGTGGCCTCCTTGCTCTGGCTGCGCCACAGCCACACGTCCCGGCCGTTGCGGATCACGTCGGTCTCGCCCAGCTTGCTGAGCAGAGCGAGCCGGGCCTTGTCCTCGCCCGAGTACCACACCCGGGCGGAGTTGCTGCCCGCCACCAGGTTGAGCAGGCTCGCGCCGTCCTGGCCGCTGGTCATCCCCGGCAGCTCCGGCAGGCCCAGGTCCGCGGTCTGCACGATGGTGCCGGAGAACCCGTCCACCTTCGCGTTCTGCACGTCCACCAGCAACTGCGCCGCGCTGCGCTCGGGCAGCGACGGTTCCGCGCTGGCCACGATCGTGCCGGCCGCGGCGCCACCCCCGATGACGGCGACCGCTGCCGCCGTCGGCACCAGCCAGCGCATCGCCGGCTTCGACCTGAACACATTCACGATGTCCACCTCCCGTTGTCCTGCCCTCGACGATGCGCCATCGGTGCTGTGACAAGGCTGAGAAGGTCCCCTACGGGTTACCGCCGACATGTCATGTTAGTCGTGTGCGTGTGCTGGTGGTGGAGGATGAGGCCCGGCTGGCGGCGGCGCTGCGGCGCGGCTTGCAGGCCGAAGGGTTCGCCGTCGACGTGGCGGACAACGGCCAGGACGGCTTGGAGATGGCCCGCCACGGCGGGTACGACGCGCTGATCCTGGACGTCATGCTGCCCCGCCTGTCCGGTTACCGGGTGGTGCGTCAGCTACGTGCCGAGCGGCACTGGCTGCCGGTGCTGATGCTGTCCGCCAAGGACGGCGAGTACGACCAGGCGGACGGGCTGGACTGCGGCGCCGACGACTACCTCACCAAACCTTTCTCGTACGTGGTGCTGCTGGCCCGGCTGCGAGCCCTGATGCGCCGCGGCGGCCGGGAGCGGCCCGCCGTGCTCAGCCACCACGGGCTGGAACTGGACCCGGCGGAGCGGCGGGTCACCGTGCAGGGCGTGGAGATCTCCCTGACCACCCGCGAGTACGCCCTGCTGGAATATCTGATGCGGCACCCCGGCGAGGTGGTGTCCAAGACGGAACTGCTGGACCACGTGTGGGACGCCGCGCTGGACACCGCCGAGAACGCGGTCGAGGTGTATGTCGGCTACCTGCGCCGCAAGATCGGCCGGGAGCGGCTGGAAACGGTGCGCGGCGCCGGTTACCGGCTCGCCGGTGGCTGACGTGGGCGGTTGGTGGCGGCGCCTGAGCCTGCGCGCGCGGCTCACCGGAGCCTCCGCGCTGGCGCTCGCGTTCGGACTGGCGGCCGGTGGCGTGGTGCTTGTCGCGGTGCTGAACTTCGCGCTGCTGCGCGCCATCAACACCGAGGCGCTGGACACCGCGCGCGCGGTGGCGAACCTGGTGAACCAGGACGCGCTCAGCGACCCGGTGCCGGTCAGCCCGGGAATGCAGGTGCAGGTGGTGGACGCCCGCGGCCGGGTGCTGGCGGTGTCCGCCACGGCGGACCGGCTGGTGCCCATCCTGTACCCGGAGGAACTGGACCGGCTCAGCGACGGTTCCGGCACGGTGATCCCGGGTTCCCGGATCGGCCTGCGCGGCGAAACCCGGGTGGTGGTGGTGAGCGCGGGCCTGCCCAGCGACCCGGTGCGGGTGCTGGTGGCCCGGTCCACCGCGGACGTGGCGCAAGGCGTGCACCTGCTGCGGATCACGCTGCTCATCGCGTTCCCGCTGCTGGTGGTGTTGCTGGCACTGGTGTCCTGGCGGGTGGCCGGGGCCGCGCTGCGCCCGGTGGAGGCGCTGCGCAGGGGCGCCGAGGACATCACCGGCGGCACCCGCCACGGACGTCTCCCGGTGCCCGGTTCCCGTGACGAGATCCACCGGCTCGCGGTCACCCTCAACGGGATGCTGCACCGGCTGGAGACCGCCCGGGTGCGCCAGCGGGCGTTCGTCGCCGACGCCGCGCACGAACTGCGCAGCCCGCTGACCAACATGCGCACCGAGATCGAGGTGGCGCAGCATCTGCGCGACGACACCGACTGGCCGGCGCTCAGCGTCGACCTGCTGGCCGACGTGCACCGTCTCAGCCGGCTGGTGGACGACCTGCTGCTGCTGGCCCGCGCCGACGACGGCGGCACACCGCACGTCCCCGTGGAGCGGGTGGACCTGGTGGGCCTGCTCGCCGCGATGGCGGCACGCTACCCGGCCGTCGCGTTCAGCTCGCCGGCCCGGTCGTCTGCGGTGACGACGTGGGAGGTTCTCGGCGACCCGGACGCGCTGAGCCGGGTGGTCGCCAATCTGCTCGACAACGCCGTGCGGCACGCCGAGCACGTACGTCTGACGCTGGCCGCCGACGGGGCGTACCGGACCTTCTCGGTGATCGACGACGGGCCGGGGATCGCCCCGGCCGACCGGGAGCGCGTGTTCGACCGCTTCACCCGGCTGGACGACGCGCGGGCCCGCGACGCCGGCGGCACCGGACTGGGGCTGGCGATCGTGCGCGAGCTGGTGCGCCGGCACGACGGCACGGTGGCGCTCGCCGACGCGCGGCCGGGGCTGCGGGTGGACGTGCGCCTGCCCGCGGCCTGACTTGCGCACCGGCCGGAACTTTTCCGCCCGCGCCGGCGACCAACCACCGTGCCCGGACGGGCACCGCCCACCACGAGGAGGAACGTCCCGCATGACCGGTATCCCGCGGCGCCTGGCCACCATGGCCGGGGCCACCGCCGCCGCGACCCTGACGTCGGTGCTCGCTCTGGCCGCGCCCGCCTCGGCGCACGTCACCGTCGGCTCCGCCGCGGCGGTGCGGGGCGGATACGCTACCGTCACCTTCAAGGTGCCGTCCGAGAGCGACACCGCCGCCACCACCAAACTCCAGGTCTACCTGCCCACGGACACCCCGTTCGCCTCGGTGTCGCTGCGCCCGTTGCCGGGCTGGACCGCCACCACCGCGAAGACCAAGCTGGACAAGCCGATCACCGCGCACGGCACGCAGATCACCGAGGCGGTCTCCACGGTCACCTGGACCGCGAGCGGCGACGCGGCGATCAAGCCGGGCGAGTTCCAGACCTTCGACCTGTCTCTGGGGCCGATGCCGGACGCCGGCCAGGTGGTGTTCAAGGCGCTGCAGACCTACTCCGACGGCACGGTGGTGCGCTGGATCGAGGAGCCGTCGAGCGACGGCACGGAGCCGGAGAACCCGGCGCCGGTGCTCAAGCTGGCCCCCGCCGCGCCCGGCGCCAGCGCGGGGGACGACGACGATGACGCGGTCGCCGCGGCGCCCGCCGAGCAAGCCGCCGCCGACACCGACACCGGCGGCGACGGTGGTACCGCGGGCACCGTGCTCGGCGTGATCGCCCTGATCGTGGCCCTGGGCGCGGCGGGGCTCGGCGCGCTGGCCTACCGTCGTGCCGCGCCGCCACCGGCGAAGGGTTAGTTTCGTGTCATGGACGACATCACCGCGCTGATCCTCGACGACCACCACCGCTTCCGGGTCGGCTTCGCCCGCCTCGACGACGCGAAGACGCCGCAGGAGCTGTCGGCGATCTGGGAGCCGCTCGCGCTGCACCTGGACATCCACGCCGACGCCGAAGAGGAGATCCTCTATCCGCATCTGCTCACCGACGCCGGCGGCGAGGAAGCGGAGGAGGAGACCGACGACGCGGTCCGCGACCACAACAAGATCAGGGACGGGATCGAGGAGGCCGGGCGCCACCCGGTGGGCTCGGACGCCTGGTGGAAGGGCGTCTGGCAGGCGCGCACCGAGAACAGCGAGCACCTGGCGGAGGAGGAGGACGAGGTGCTGCCGGATTTCCGCAAGCATGCCACGCTGGAACTGCGGGATGAGCTGGCCCGCAAGTGGCTGGCGTTCTACGCCGAGCACCCGCAGGGCAAGGGCCTGGACTTCAGCGACAAGGACCCGAAGAAGTACATCGCCGAGCACAGCTAGCCGCCGGCCCCGTCCCGCCCGGGGCGTCCCGGCGGGCAGGCCGTCCAGGGCGTCGATCTTGAGGTTTGCGTGCCCGATAAGCCGTGATAAAAGGTGACTTGTCCGACCAGAAAGTCCAAGATCGCCGGGGGTCGCCGCGCGCGTGCCCAGCCCGCGGGCGGCTAGGAGGCGTACCGCTGGCGTGCCCGCTCGCGCGCCTTGGCCGCCTCCACCTCCCGGTTCTTCGGTGGCGCCGCGGTCACCAGGGATTCCAGCAGTTCGCGGGTCGCCGCGGCCACCGCCGCGGTCGCCCGGTCGAACGCCTCCTGGTTGCGCTGCGACGGCCGGGTGGACCCGGCCACCTTGCGGACGTATTGCAAGGCCGCGGCCTGCACCTCGTCGGTGGTGGCGGGCGGCTCGAAGTTGTGCAGTTGACGGATGTTCCGGCACATGCGACGAGCGTAGTACCGGCGGCGCCGGATCACCGGCCAAGCGCGGTCGGCGTCGCACCGGACCGGACCGCCATGCCGGCCGCACTAGACTGGCCGGCATGGAGAATCCGCACTGGTACGAGTCTTCACTCGACCGGCAACTGCGGGAAGCCTCCGAGCGGGGCGAATTCGACAACCTGCCGGGCGTCGGCAAGCCGCTGCGCGGCCACGGCGGCGAATACGACGAGGACTGGTGGGTCAAGGACTACGTGGCCCGGGAGAGCGAAGGCGGCGGCATGCTGCCGCCCAGCCTGGCCCTGCGTCGCGAACGCGAAGACCTGGAACGCACCGTCGACCGCCGGCACAGTGAGCAGGACGTACGCGACTATGTGGCGGCGCTCAACGAGCAGATCCGCAAGGCTCGGGCGGGTCTGATGGACGGGCCGCCGACGCTGCTGCGGCCGGTGGACGTGGACGACGCGGTGCGCGGGTGGCGGCGGCGCCGGGCGGCGGGGGCCCGGGACACCGCTAGCTGACTCCGGAGCGGGTCCGCCGCGTGCGCTTCGCCGCGTACATCGCCTCGTCGGCCCGGGTGACCAGGGCGTCCGGGTCCACGGCCGGATCGGCTGACCAGGCGACGCCGACGCTGGCGCCGGGCCGCACGGGGGTGCCGCCGAGGTTCACCGGCCGGCGCACCGCACGGGCCAGCCGACGGCCCAGTTGTTCGGCCTGCTCCTGCGTGGTCACGTCGCGGGCGACCACGAGGAACTCGTCCCCGCCCAGCCGGCCGACGTCGCAGTTGCGGCTGTTGCGGCGCAGCCGCTCACCGACGCAGGTCAGGAGGCGGTCGCCGGCCGCGTGGCCGTACGTGTCGTTGATCTCCTTGAAGCGGTCCAGATCGATGAAGATCGTCGCCACGCCCGCACCGGTGGCGACCGCGGCGTGCAGCGCCTCGGTGACCGCCACCCGGTTCAGGCACCCGGTGAGGCCGTCCTGTTTGGCCCGGCGCATGATGTCGTCGCGTTCCTGAACCTGGTCGGTGACGTCGGTGACGCACAGCAGCGCGCCGGTCGTGCCGTACCCGGACCGTCCGGCGAGCGCGCTGAGGATGACGCCGCACCGCCGCGTGCCGCGGACCGGATGGTGCAGGGTGACTTCGATCTCGCTGTCCTCGCCGTCCAGCACCGCGGCGACCGCCTTCTCCAAGGTCGGCTGGTCGGTGTCCGCGACGGCGCGCATCACGTCGGCGAGTTGCTCCCCGTCGCGGCAGCCGGTGACGTCGTCGAGCCGGCCGTTGCGGTAGTGGACCCGGCGCTCGCTGTCGATCTGCGCGATGCCGAACGGCAGCGCCTCCGCGAGGCGGCGCAGCAGGTGGCTGCTGACCGATGTGCGGTCGTCCATCGGACGGTCGATGAGAACCATCTCGGTGTGCACCGACGTGGGGTCCGCGGGGTCTGCCGTGTTGGTGGACTCGAGCCAGAGCCATCCGCCCGAGCCGGTGCGATGCCGCACCTGCACGGTGTAGCCCACGCCGGGATCGTTGAGCAGCCGGATCCAGGAGGCGAACGCCTGTTCGTGGTCCTCGGGGTGGATGAACTCGGTGGAGCGGTACCCCACCATCTCGTCCCGGGTGAAGCCGAGCACGTCCAGCACCAGGTCGTCGACGTCGACGATGACACCGGTGGAGTTCTTGCGCATGCGACCGGGCACCAGGCTCATGCTCAGAGACTTCGGCCGGGCACCGTCGGACCTGAGCCCCCGTGCGCGGATCAGGTCGCGGTTTCGCGCAGGTCCATGGGGTCCGCGGTCAGCGTGTCGCAGCGGACGAACGCCAGGTCGATCTTGACGTCGGTGAACCACAGCCGGGGCAGCGTGAGAGGCGGTGGGGCATCCGGGGTGAACGTCACCGCAATGACGCCGAACAGCTTTCCGGTGAACCGCGGCGTGTAGAAGCGCACGTTTCCGTCGGTGGTGAGGGCGTCGCTGCGGATGACGGTGTGCCGGCCGTTGGCCTCCGCGATGGTGAGCGAGAACGGCTTCGTGACCGACTTGTTCATGCTGAACTTCAACGCCCGCAGCGGGCCGGCGCGGGTGGGCAGCTCGACCACGCCGTCGTAGGTGGAGTCGTACATGGTGAGCGAGTCGCCCTCCATCAGGCCGCTGTGCACCGAGATCATCGGCACGTCGCCGGGTGCCGCCTTCCGGTAGACCCGCGGCCCGAGACATGGCACGTCGGACGCGGACGGGCTCGGCGCGGGCGTGTCCGAGCCGGACTTCTCCGGCGCCGAGGGCGCGGTGGCGGTCGGCGGTTCGGTGGCGGTTGGCGGTTCGGTGGCGGTCGGCGGTTCGGTGGCGGAGGGCGATGAGGTGCCGTGCGGCGCTGGTGGCGGCGTGGTTCGCGGGGGCGATGTTGCCGGCGGGGCCGGCGAGGCGGGGGCCGTCGGTGTGGCATGCGGTGCTCCCGGTGCCGGGCCGGTGCCGGGCGGAGCGTCGCCGGTGGGCGTGGTGTCGGCCGGGGTGCTTCCGGCCGGGGTGCTGCGGGTGGGGGTGCTGCGGCCCAGCAGCTTGCTGATCCCGTCGCGCAGCCGCTGCCACGCGTCGGCGATCGGGTTGCCCGGTGTTGCTTCGCCGTCGGGTGTCGTGCCGTCCGGGGTCTCATCCGGCGCGGCGGTGTCCGGTTTCGCCCTGCCCGCGGATCCCGATCCGCCGGTGCCGCCTTTGCCAGTTCCGCCTTTGCCGGTTCCGGCCGTCCCGGTGGCGGCGGACCCGGTGCCCGGCCCGTGTGCCGCCGGACCGGTGTGTTCGCTCGGGCTCGCCGACGCGGTCGCGGTGCGCGACGGCAGGCCGCTCGGGCAGTCGTCGGCCCGCGCCGGGGCGTGCTCGCCGGCCATGATCACCGCCGCGACGGTGGCCGACAGCACCCCGAGAAGCAGCAACGCCCGATGCTCGCCGCGGCCCCGTCGTTGCCGGGCCACCGGCCGGGCGGGGGAGTCCGGCTCGGCGTGGTGTGGCTCGGCGTGGTGTGGCTCGGGGTGATCCGGGGTGCCGTCGTCCGGGGTGGCCTCGCCCGGCTCGGCCGCGTCCGGGGCGGTGGGGGAGTCGCCGGTCTCCGGCCGGGTGCCGAAACCGGGCAGGAACGACGTGTCCCGGCTCGCTGTCGGTGGGCCGGCCGCACCGTTGAGGTCGACCGTCTGCGGATCCGGGCCGGCCGAGGTCGCCGTGGTGGCCGCCCCGCCGGGGCCGTCCGGCGCGGCGTCGGCGGTCCCGGCAGCGGTGCCGGCAGCGCTGCCGGGCGCGGCGGCCGTCGTGGGGCGCGGCGGCGACCAGGCGATCGCCAGTGCGCCGCCGAGGATGCCCAGCGCCATGCCGATCGCGAAACCGCCCAGGTTCAGGCCGAGGAACGAGTACAGCGCGGTCAGCAGCCCCATGATGGCGTAGAAGAGGCGTTGCGCCGGCGTGGCCCAGATCAGCGCGCCGCACAGCACGAGCACGAGCGGCAGCAGGTAGGACAGGTAGCCCTCCTGGCCGAAATGCACCTGCAGGTCGTCGAGGGTCAGGTTGGCGCTGCCGAACAGCTCCAGACCGGCCGCGACGAGCAGCAACCCGCCGGCGAACGGCCGTTGCCGCCGCCATCGGCGGAACCGCCGCCAGACGTGACGCGCCTTCACGTCAGAAGCATTCCTTCGGCTTGCCGTTCTGCGCGTCCACGTTGATCTTCAACGACAGGCCGCGGAGGGTGAAGGTGCCCGCGCTGGTGGAGACCGCGGTCTGCCGCAGGCCGGTGATGGTGACGTGCTGCGCCTGCTGCCCGAACGCCCCGGCGTCCCCGTGCGCCTGCGTGCCGCCGCGGGTGAGGGTGGAGGCGTCCTGGCCGATGTTGATGTCGGTGAACACGGCGTCGCCGCTCAGCTCGTCCATGCCGATCAGCAGGTCGGTGGCGGTGGCCGGGCGATCGGAGTCGCGCCCGGCGTTGATGGTGAGGCTGACCGGCAGGCCCGGCATCTTGACCGACTGACACAGGTTGTACAGCGTGGCGTTCTTGATGCCGGACATGGCCACCGGGATGTGGTTGCCGCTCTTGTCCTCCACCGCGCCGGCGTACTGGGCGAACCCCTGGCCGTCGAGCTTGTCCGCGGAGATCTTGAACTGCTTGCCGGACACCGTGAAGCTGGCCGCGAAGGCACCGTTGGCCAGTCCGAACACCAGGGCGCCGGCGATCACGGTGGGTACGCTCACGGCGATCGCGAAACGACGCCAGTTGATGTGGCCGTACGCTCCGTCATCGTCCGTCGCGGCCCGGCCCGGTTGTTCCGTCGCCGGTGATGTGTCCGGCGTCGGGGTCTGTGCTGACATGTCGGCTCCTCCTGGCGACGTCATGGCGGCCGGTGGCCCGGTGCGCGTCGTCCAGCGGCATGAACGCGGCGGCAGTGAGAACCGTCGATGTCGTTGGGCGTGCCGGTCATCGTGCTCCGGCGACGGCCGGCGGACAAGAGTCCTGATTACCCGCGAGTAACCCGCGGCGCGGGGCGATCCTCACCGGCAGTAGCGACAACCGGCCCCAACGGAGCGAAGGCGGCGAATCGCCTAGTTAACGCGCCGGTAACCGTCACTGCACGTAGGCGACATCGTAAATGTTACGGATCGGTAACAATGCTCAGCGTGTGCACAGGACCGCAGGTCAGCGGCCTGGGGAGGGAACGGTGCGCAGCGCCGCCCAGATGCGGTCCGCGGTGAACGGCAACTCCGTCAGCCGCACCCCGACCGCGTCGCGGATCGCGTTGGCGATCGCCGGGGCCACCGGGTTGTACGGGCTCTCGCTCATCGACTTGGCGCCCAGCGGGCCGATGGTGTCCGTCGTCCGGGCGAAATGCACCTCGGTGCGGGGGACGTCGGCGAAGGCCGGAATCCGGTACTGCCGGAAGCCGGTGGTGGTGACCTGTCCGGACGCGTCGATGTCCAGGTGCTCCGACAGCGCGGAGCCGAGCGCCTGCGCCACCCCGCCCTCGACCTGGCCGCGGCACTGAGCGGGGTTGAGCACCACGCCCGCATCGGCGCTGTGCACGCTGCGCAGCACCACGAGGCGGCCGGTGTCCGGGTGCACGGCGACCCGGAACCACTGCGCGTTGAACGCCACCGACCGGGGGCTGCCGGACCAGTGCCCGATCCCACGCAGGGGCGCGGCGGCCCGGGCGGCCAGATCCTTGAGCGTCAGGCGCACACCGGCGCGGTGCACCGCGTCGACGCCGAGCACGGCGGGCTCCCCGCCGGCCGCGGCCAGCAGCCGGTCGCGCAGCGCCCGCGCCGCATGCAGCACGGCCCGCCCGGCCACCACCACGCCGGTGGAGCCGAACGCCCCGGTGTCGTGCCCGATCAGGTCCGTGTCGGCGTGCCGGACGGTGATCCGGTCCGGGGTGGTGCCGAGCGTGTCGGCGGCGATCTGCGCGTGCACGGTGGTGCTGCCGTTGCCGAACTCGGCGGTGCCGACCGCGATCTCGTACCGTCCGTCGGCGAGCAGGGTGGCGGTGGCGTCCGCGAAGTGCCCGCCCGGCGGTCCCGCGGCGATCATCGCGATGGCCATGCCGTCGCCGGTGAGCCAGCCCGCCGGTGCGGGCTCGGCCGGCTCGTTCGCGGCCGCGCGGATCGCCGACAGGCACTGGTCCAGGCCGTAGCTGGCGATCGTCAGGTCATCGTCGTGCGCGCCGGGCGCCTGCAGCGGGTCGCCGGAGCGCACCACGTTGCGTTCACGGAACGTGACCGGGTCCATGCCGAGGCGCCGGGCCAGCTCGTCCAGCACCGACTCCACGGCGAACGAGACCTGTCCCAGCCCGTACCCGCGGAACGCGCCGGCCGGCACCGTGTTGGTGTAGACCGCGTACGCGTCGACCTGCTTGTTCGGGCACCGGTAGACGGCCAGCGACTCGTGGCAGCCGTGGTGCATCACCGACGGGCCGTGATTGCCGTACGCGCCGGTGTCGGCCACCACCCGCAGCCGCATCGCGGTGAGGGTGCCGTCGCGGCGCGCCCCCGCGCTCATGGTGACCGCGAACGCGTGCCGGGTGGTGGCGCCGGTGAACTGTTCGGCGCGGGTGTACTCCCATTTCACCGGCCGCCCCAGCCGCAGTACGGCGAGCGCCACCAGGTCCTCGACCAGCATCTCCTGCTTGCCGCCGAACCCGCCGCCGACCCGGCCGCTGAGCACCCGCACCCGGTCGGCGCTCAGATCGAACAGCGCGGACAGCGCCCGCCGGGTCAGGAACGGCGTCTGCGTGCTGGACCGGATCACCAGCCGGCCGTCGTCGTCGCGCCACCCGATCGCGCCGTGCGTCTCCAGGCTGGCGTGCTGCACCCGGGGGGTGCGGAAGGTGGCCTGGTAGACCACGTCCGCCGCGGCCAGCCCGGCCTCGGCCGAGCCGTGTTCGTCGTGCAGCGAGCCGACCACATTGGAGTCGCCGTGCAGGCGCGGCGCGTCGTCCGCCATCGCCCGCTCCGGGTCCAGCACGTGCGGCAGGACCTGGTAGTCAACCAGCAACAGTCGGCAGCCCTCCTCGGCGGCGGCCTCGGTGTCGGCGACCACCGCGGCGACCCGCTGGCCGGCGAAGCGGACCACGTCGTCGAGCACCCGCGTGTCGGCCGGGTCCTCCGCGGCGTGCTCGTGCTGCGCGGTGGAGAACCGCCGCGCCGGGGCGTCCCGGTGGGTGAACACGCCCCGCACGCCGGGCACCGCCAGCGCCGCGGCCGTGTCGATGCCGCGGATGCGGGCGTGCGCGTGCGGGGACCGCAGCACCTTGAGGTGCAACAGGCCGGGCACGTCCACGTCGAAGGTGTACCGGGCGGTCCCGGTGACCACCCGCGGCCCGGCGGGCGCGGGCAGGTCGGCGCCGACGGCCGCGCCGGGCGCCGGGTCGCCGGTGGTGCGCACCCCGGCCACCGCGTCCGCCACGGCGCGATATCCGGTGCACCGGCACAGGTTGCCCTTCAACGAGCGGGGCAGGTCGGATCGTTGCCGTTCGGACAGCGCCGCCACGGTCATGATCATGCCCGGGGTGCAGAATCCGCACTGGAACCCCTGGGCGTCCAGGAACCGCTGCTGCACCGGGTGCAACTCATCGCCGCGCGCCAGCCCGGCCACCGTGGTGACGTGCGCGCCTCGCGCGCGAAACGCCGGGTAGACGCAGGAATGCACCGGCGTGCCGTCGACGTGCACGGTGCAGGCGCCGCAGTCCCCGGTGTCGCAGCCCTTCTTCACCCCGTACGCGCCGCGCTCGCGCAGGTAGGTGCGCAGGCACTGGCCGGGCCGGGGTTCCTCCGGGTGCGCCACCCCGTCGACCGTCACCGCCACGCCGGCGCCTCGTCCTCGCCCGCGTCGCGGCCGGCCGCGCCCGGGACGCCGTCGGGAGGACCGGCGGCCAGCTCCCGGCGGATCTGCTCGGCGTGCCGCCGGGTCAGATGCCGGCGCCAGGCGGCCGAGCCGTGCGGATCCGACACGTACCCGCCGTCCGGGATCGCGTTGGTGAGCGCCACCTGCAGCACCTCCGCGGTGGGCAGGGTCGGGAAGCGCAACTGGTACGGCCGGAAGGTGGCGGCGGTGACGGTCAGGGTCAGCGACCCGTCCGTGTCGAGCCGCCCGGCCAGCAGCGTGGCCGACCGGCCGTGCGCGTGCAGCGAACCCTGCCGGTAGGCGGCGAAGCCGGTCAGCGCCCACGCCGGCAGGTGCACCGAGCGCAGCAGTTCGCCGGGCGCCAGGGCGGTGCGGCCGTCACCGGTCACGAGCGCGGCGACCGGCAGCCGCCGCTGCGCGCCGTCGTTCCCCAGGATCAGGCAGGTGCCCTCCAGCGCCGCGGTCAGGGCGATCATCGGGCCGGCCGGCAGGGCGGAGCAGATGTTGCCGCCCACGGTCGCCACGTTCCAGATCTTGAACGAGGCCAGGAACGCGCGGCAGCACCCGCGGGCGATCTGGTGGAAGGCCTCGAACTGCGGCGCGCCGGTGAAGGCGAACAACTCGGCGACGGTGCACGTGGCGGCGATCTCCAGGCCGTCCTCGCGGACGGTGATCGGGGGCCAGCCGGCCGCGGCCAGATCGAGCAGCCGACGCACCCGCGGACGCGGCTCGGCGAACAGCGCGGTGCCGCCGCCCAGCCACGCGTCTCCCGGCCGCCACTGACCCGGGCCGGCCGGGCTGACCACGTCGGTCACCGTGTGCAGGTCCATCCCCGTCACGCTACGCGCCGGTTGTTTCGCCGCGGCGACATTCGCCCCGGGTGACCGGGGGCAACCTTCAGGACTTTCGGCCCTGAACCTCCCGGACGCTCTACCGTCAAGATTCGGTGCGGAAATCGTGGAAGGGAACCTCGTGGACGCGCTCGACCTGGCCCGATGGCAGTTCGGCATCACCACCGTCTACCACTTCATCTTCGTGCCGATCACCATCGGGTTGTCCGCGCTGGTGGCCGGGCTGCAGACGGCGTGGGTGCGGACCGGACGGCCGGAGTACCTGCGCGCCACCAAGTTCTGGGGCAAGCTGTTCCTGATCAACTTCGCCATGGGCGTGGTGACCGGCATCGTGCAGGAGTTCCAGTTCGGCATGAACTGGAGCGACTACTCGCGCTTCGTCGGCGACATCTTCGGCGCGCCGCTGGCCATCGAGGGGCTGCTCGCCTTCTTCCTGGAGTCCACCTTCCTCGGCCTGTGGATCTTCGGCTGGGACCGGCTGCCGAAACGCCTGCACCTGGCCACCATCTGGCTCGCCTCGCTCGGCACGGTGCTGTCGGCGTACTTCATCCTGGCCGCCAACTCGTGGATGCAGCACCCGGTCGGATACACCATGAACGCCGAACGCGGCCGGGCCGAGCTGACCAGCATCGCTCAGGTGCTGACCAACTCCACCACGCTTGTCACCTTCCCGCACACCATCACCGCCTGCTTCCTCACCGCCGGCGCGCTGATGCTCGCGGTCAGCGCCTGGCATCTGCGTACCGGCAACCAGGCCGAGGTCTTCCGGCCGGGTCTGCGGCTGGGCGCCTGGGTGGTGCTGGTGGCCGGGCTGGGTGTGCTGGTCACCGGCGACGTGCAGGCACGCGTCATGACCGAGCAGCAGCCGATGAAGATGGCCGCCGCGGAGGCGCTCTACGACAACGCGGCGCCCGCCTCCTTCTCCCTGTTCACCATCGGGTCGCTGGACGGCAGCGAAGAGGTCTACAGCGTGCGGGTCCCGTCGCTGCTGTCCTTCATGGCCACCGGAAGCCCGGACGGCGAGGTCGAGGGGATCAACGACATCCAGCGGACGTACGAGCAGACGTACGGTCCCGGCGACTACACCCCGTACGTGCCGGTGACGTACTGGTCGTTCCGGCTGATGATCGGCTTCGGCGGCCTGGCCATGCTCGTCGCGCTGGTGGCGCTGTGGGCGACCCGGCGGGGCCGCGCGCCGGCCGGGCGATGGCTGTGGGCCGCGGCGATCGGCACCGTCGCGTTGCCGCTGCTGGCCAACTCGTTCGGCTGGATCTTCACCGAGATGGGCCGTCAGCCGTGGACCGTGTTCGGGCTGTTCACCACGGCGGAGAGCGGTTCCCCGTCGGTCAGCGCGGGTGAGGCGGCCACCTCGCTGATCGTGCTCACCGCCCTGTACGGCGTGCTCGCCGTCGTCGAGGTCGGGCTGCTGGTCAAGTACGCCCGTGCGGGCGCACCCGAGATCGCGCCGGAGCCCGGGGACGACGACGCGGACCGTCCGCTGGCCTTCGCCTACTGAGAGGCACGCATGGAACTCACCACCGTCTGGTTCCTTCTGATCGCCGTGCTCTGGTCGGGGTATTTCCTGCTGGAGGGCTTCGACTTCGGCGTCGGCATCCTGCTGCCGGTGCTCGGCCGCGACGACCGCACCCGCCGCCTCATGATCAACACGATCGGGCCGGTCTGGGACGGCAACGAGGTCTGGGTGCTGGTCGCCGGCGGCGCCACGTTCGCGGCGTTCCCGGAGTGGTACGCCACCCTGTTCTCCGGATTCTTCCTGCCGCTGCTGCTCATCCTGGTGGCGCTGATCCTGCGCGGGGTGGCCTTCGAATACCGCGGCAAGCGCGCCGACGCCCGGTGGAAGCGCCGCTGGGACTGGTGCATCTTCGCCGGCAGCCTGACGCCCGCCCTGCTGTGGGGCGTGGCGTTCGGCAACATCGTGCGGGGCGTGCCGCTGTCCGCCGACCACGAGTACACCGGCGGCCTGCTCACCCTGCTCAACCCGTACGCGCTGCTCGGCGGCCTGACCACGCTCCTGCTGTTCACCCTGCACGGCGCGGTGTTCCTGGCCCTGAAGACCGACGGTGAGATGCGCGGCGCGGCCGGCAGGCTCGCGCCGCGGCTGACCCTCGCCGCGCTGCCGGTGGCCGCGGTGTTCCTGATCTGGACCGGGCTGTCGCACGGTGACGTGGGCGCCTGGGTGCTGTTCGGGCTCGCCGCGGCGGCGCTGGCCGGCGCGCTGGTGACCACCCGCGCCCGCCGGGAGGGCTGGGCGTTCGTGGCCACCGCGGCGACCATCGTGCTCGCCATCGGCGGGCTGTTCACCGCGCTGTTCCCGGACGTGATGCCGTCCAGCACCGACCCGGCCTTCAGCCTGACCACCACCAACGCGTCGTCCACCCCCTACACGCTGACGGTGATGACCTGGGTGGCGCTGTTCTTCACCCCGATCGTGCTGGCCTACCAGGGCTGGACCTACTGGGTGTTCCGCAAGCGGCTGCGTGTCGAGGACATCCCGGCGTGAAACCGCTCGACCCGCGGCTGATCCCGTGAGGCCGCTCGACCCGCGGCTGATCCGCCACGCCGCCGCCACCCGCACCTACCTGGCCGGCACGGTGGCGCTGGGCACCGTGCTGGCCGGACTGCTGGTGGCGCAGGCGACCCTGCTGGCGCGGGCGATCACCGGGGTGTTCCTGGGCGGCGACGAGCTGGGCGCCGGCCCGCTGGCGGCGCTGGCCGCGGTGATCGCCGGGCGCGCCGCGGTGGCCTGGGCGCAGGAGGTGGTGTCCGCCCGCGCCGCGGCTGGCGTGCGCAGCGAACTGCGCCGGCGACTCGTGGCGCACCTGGCCGCGCTCGGCCCGCGCGGCGACACGGGGGCCGCCGCCACGCTTGTCACCCGCGGACTGGACGCGCTCGACGCGTACTTCGCCCGCTACCTTCCGCAGCTTGTGCTCGCGCTGCTGGTGCCGGCCGTGGTGCTGACCCGGCTGGCCGGCGCGGACCTGACGGCGACCCTGACCGTCGCCCTGACGCTGCCGCTGATCCCGTTGTTCATGGCGCTGGTCGGGATGCACACCGAGGCCGCCAACCGCCGCCAGTTCCGGCTGTCGCAGCGTCTGTCCCACCACTTCCTGGACGTGGTCGCCGGGCTGCCCACGCTGAAGGTGTTCGGCCGTGCCCGCGCCCAGGCGGACATCATCGCCCGGATCAGCGATCAGCAGCGCCGGGTCACCATGCGCACGCTGCGCACCGCGTTCCTGTCCTCGCTGGTGCTCGAACTGCTCGCCACGCTGAGCGTGGCCCTGGTCGCGGTCGGCATCGGCCTGCGGCTGGTGTCGGGTCACCTGGACCTGGCCACCGCGCTGCTGGTGCTGATCCTGGCACCCGAGGCGTACCTGCCGCTGCGCCAGGCCGGCGCCAACTTCCACGCCAGCGCCGAAGGGGTGGCTGCCGCGCAGGAGGCGTTCCAGGTGCTGGAGCGGCCGGTGCCGGCCGGCGGCGACGCGGCGCCACCGGCCGGGGGCGACATCGTGTTCCGCGACGTGCGGGTGACGTACCCGGACCGTGCGGAACCCGCACTGCGACTGTCCGCGACGCTCCGGCCCGGCGAGGTGGTCGCGTTGACCGGGTGCAGCGGCGGCGGCAAGTCCACCGCGCTGGCAGTGCTGCTCGCCTTCGTCCGGCCGGACGAAGGCGAGGTCACCGTCGGCGGCGTGCCGCTGTCCCGGATCGACCCGCACGCCTGGCGGGAACGCATCGCCTGGGTGCCGCAGCGGCCACACCTGTTCGCGGACACCGTGCACGCCAACATCGCGCTGGGCGCCGCAGACGCCGCGGTGGACCGGGCCGCGGTGGTGCGCGCCGCCGCCCTGGCCGGGGCGGACGCCTTCGTCCGCGACCCGGGCTGTCCGCCGGGCAGCGGCAGCGGATCGCGCTGGCCCGGGCGTTCCTGCGGGACGCGCCGCTGGTGCTGCTGGACGAGCCGACCGCCAACCTGGACACCGGCACGGCGGCGGACGTGACGGCCGCGATCCGGCGGCTGGCCCGCGGCCGTACGATGATCATGGCGGCGCACCGCCCGGAGCTGATCGCGCTGGCCGACCGGCAGATCCGGCTGTCCCCGGCGGCGGTGCCGGCATGAGGCTGATCGCGGCGGTCCGTCCCACGCTCGGGGGTGGTGGCCGCCTGCTGCTCGCGATGCTCGCCGGGACCGGCGCGGCAACGGCGGCGGTGGCGCTGACCGCGGTGTCCGCCTGGCTCATCTCCCGGGCCGCGCTGCACCCGCCGGTGCTGCACCTGATGGTGGCCATCGTCGCGGTCCGGGCGTGCGGGCTGAGCCGGGGCGTGTTGCGTTACGGGGAACGCCTGCTCGGCCACGACGCCGCGTTCCGGATGCTGGCCGCGGCCCGGGTGCGGCTGTTCGCCCGGCTGGAGCGGCTCGCACCCGCGGGACTTGCCGGGCACCGGCACGCCGACCTGGCGCAGCGGCTGACCGCGGATGTGGACGCGGTGCTGGACCTGATCACCCGGGTGGTGCTGCCCGGCGCGGTGGCCGCGGCGGTGGGGGTAGCGTCCGTGGCGGTGATCGGCGCCCTGCTGCCCGCCGCCGGGGTGGCCCTGGCGATCGCCCTGCTGGTGACCGGGGTGCTGGTGCCGGTGCTGCAACGCGGGGCCACCCGTCGCGGAGACGCCCGGCTGGCGCCGCTGCGCGCCGAACTGGCCACCGGCGTGGTGGACCTGGTGCACGGCCTGCCGGACCTGACCGCCTACGGCGCGGTGGGCGGCCGGATCGACCGGATCGCGCGCGCCGACGCCCGGCTGCGGGATGCGACCCGGCGCGCGGCGGCCACGGCCGGCGTGGGTGCGGCGGTGACCACCCTGGTGACCGGCGCCTGCGTGCTGGCCGGTCTGCTGGCGGGCGCCGCGGCGGTGCGGGCGGGCAGCCTGAACGGCGAACTGCTGGCGGTGGTGGTGCTGACCCCGCTGGCGGTCTTCGAGGTGGCCGGCGGGCTGCCGCAGGCGGCCCAGCAGGCGGGCGCGGCCCGCGCGGCACTGCGCCGGATCGCCGAGATCATGGCGGCGCCGGACCCGGTACGCGGCCCGGGTCCCGGCGGCCCGGGTTTCGGCGGCGGGGCGGCGGGTTGCGCCGGTCGGGCGGTGCCCACACTGCGGGTCGAGGGCGTCACCGCGCGATGGACCCCCGATCGCGTCGCCGTCTCCGGCGTCGACCTCACCCTGCGCCCGGGGGCCCGCGCCGCACTGGTCGGCCCCAGCGGCTGCGGCAAGAGCACCGTCGCGGCGCTGCTGGTCCGCTTCCTGGACCCGGTGGCCGGGCGGGTCACCATGGACGGCGTCGACCTGCGGGACATCCCCGGCGACCAGGTCCGGCAGGTGGTCGGCTACCTGTCCGAGGACGCCTACCTGTTCGACACCACGATCGGGGAGAACCTGCGCCTCGCACGGCCGGGCGCCGGCGAGGACGAACTGCACGATGCGCTGGGCCGGGCGCGCCTGCTGGACTGGGTGCGCGGCCTGCCGCGCGGGCTGGACACCCTGGTGGGGGAGCACGGCATGCGGCTTTCCGGCGGGCAACGCCGTCGGCTCGCGCTGGCGCGTGCGCTGCTGGCAGACTTCCGGGTGCTGATCCTGGACGAACCCACCGAGCACCTGGACGACGCGACGGCCGCGGAGCTGACCCGCGATCTGCTCGACGCGGCGGGTGACCGGACGGTTCTGATCATCACCCATCGCCATCCGGCCGCCCGGCGCCGCGGCGATCCGGACGGCGGGCCGCAGTTGGTGGAGCTGGCCGCCTCCCCGCCGGTCGTGGGCCCGCCGGTCGTGGGCCCGCAAGGCGTCTCCCCGCAAGGCGTATCCCCGGACTCGCGGGCGGCACCGCAGGGCGATCTTGGAACCGGCACGCCCGAAATGCGGCGGCTGACCCCGTATGGCGCGCATCGATGCCACGACCGATCCGACCATGGCGTCGACGCTTCTATAGGTGGGCCGGTTCCGGGAGGGATTGGTATCGGTAGGTTCGTCGTTGGTGATCTGCGAGTG
>NZ_BMMX01000053.1 GCF_014646155.1 Mangrovihabitans endophyticus | reverse complement strand
GCGCCGCCGTCCGCCGCGCCGCCGTCCGGCTCGCCGTCCGCCTCGGCCAGGCCCGCCTCGGAGCCCGCCTCGGAGCCCGCCCCGGAGTCGCGTCCCGCCTCGCCGCCTCGGGCGGGGGCGGACGTCTGGGCCGCCGCCACATCGGCACCGGCGGTTCCCCGTGTGCCGGATGCGACTGGCGTGGATCATGATGGTGCCGGTGCATCGGCGCAGACCGGTGCGGCGCCGGCCGCGGAGCCGGGCGGACGACGGGACGACCCGGCGGGCGACGACGCCCCCGGAGCGGCCGGTCATTGACCAACAGGAAGGACGGGCAGCGTGACGCTGACCATCGGAGTCGACGTCGGCGGCACCAAGGTGGCCGGTGGAGTGGTGGACGATGATGGCGCCGTGCTGAGCAGCACCCGGCGCGACACTCCCGCCCAGGACCAGGCCGGCACCCGGGACACCATCGCGGCGGTGGCGGCCGACCTCGCCGCGCAGCATCCGGAGGCCACCGCGGTCGGCATCGGGGCGGCGGCCTGGATCGACGCCTCCGGGTCCACCGTCCTGTTCGCGCCCAACCTGGCATGGCGCGACGAGCCGTTGCGGGACTACGTCAGCAAGGCGGTGGGTCTGCCCACGGTGCTGGAGAACGACGCCAACGTGGCCGCCTGGGCGGAGTTCCGATACGGCGCGGCGCGGCACGCGGACGACTCCATGGTCATGATCACCGTGGGCACCGGGATCGGCGGCGGCGTGGTGCTCGGCGGGCGGCTGTGGCGCGGCGCCAACGGGATCGCCGGCGAGCTGGGCCACATCCAGTCCGTCCCGGACGGGCATCCCTGCGGCTGCGGTCGGCTCGGGTGCCTGGAGCAGTACGCGAGCGGCAACGCCCTGGTCCGGTTCGCCCGTGCCGGCGCGCGGCAGGAACCAGACCGGGCCGGTCTGCTGCTCGACCTGGCCGGGGGAGACCCGATGGCCATCCACGGCCGGCAGGTCACCGAGGCGGCGCAGAACGGCGACGGGGTGGCTCGCGACGCCTTCGCCCAGATCGGGTACTGGCTGGGCGTGGCGATGGCGGACCTGGCGCAGATCTTCGACCCGCAGGTGCTGGTGGTGGGCGGCGGCGTGATCGACGCCGGTGATCTGCTCATGGGACCCACCGAGGACACCTATCGCGACCAGTTGAAGCAGCGCGGCCGGTTCCCGGTCGCCGAATTGCGGGCGGCGGAGACGGGCAGTTCGGCGGGCGTCGTCGGCGCGGCAGACCTGGCCCGGCAGGGCTGAGGAGGAACGACGTGGTTCCGCTGCGGGTGCTGAGTTACAACGTGCATGGTCTGCGCGATGACCGTGCGGCGCTGACCGCTCTGGTCCGGGAACACGCGCCGGACGTGCTGATCGTGCAGGAGGCCCCGCGGCGGTTCCGGTGGCGGCACCGGTGCGCGGCGCTGGCCGACGAGTGCGGCATGGTCGTCGCGGCCGGCGGTCAGCCGGCGCTGGGCAACCTGCTGCTGGTGTCGCTGCGGGTGCGGATACACCGGACGTGGTGCGTGCGCTACCCGTTGACGCCCGGCCGTCACCTGCGCGGCGCGGTGTTCGCCCACGCGTCGGTGGGCGGCGCCGGGTTCACCGTGTCCGGTTCGCATCTGGCCACCGACCCGGCCGAGCGCCCCGCGCAGGCGGCCCGGTGGAAGGGCGAGCTGGCCACGCTCGACGGGCCGGTGGTCGCGGCCGGGGATCTCAACGAGGGTCCGGGCGGGGGCGCGTGGCGCACCGTGGCCGACGGGTTCGCCCCGCCGCCGCCGTCCGCGCCGACCTTCCCGGCGACGCTGCCCCGGATTCAGCTCGACGCGCTGTTCGTCTCGCCGGACATTTCGGTCGATGCGTACGAGGTCGTCGAGTCCGACCTGGCCCGGCGTGCCAGCGACCATCTCCCGGTGCGGGCGGACCTGCTGCTGCCTTCCTCCTAGCCCGCGGGTCTGCAAGGATCCTCGGGTGGCCGACACCCCCCTCGCCGACCGGACCGACGCCGTCTGCGTGATCGGCGCGGGCGGCAGCGGCCTCGCGGCGGTCAAAAGCCTGCGGGAGCACGGCTTCGCGGTCGACTGTTACGAGCGTGAGACCTCGGTCGGCGGCGCCTGGAACTGGCGGCACGATCGCAGCCCGGTCTCCTCCGGCACGCACCTGATCTCCTCGCGCCCGCTGACCGAGTTCCCCGACTTCCCGATGCCGGACTCCTGGCCGGACTATCCGCGCCACAGCCAGGTTCTGTCCTATCTGGAGCGGTACGCGGCGCATTTCGGTCTGCGTGAGCACATCTGGTTCGGCACCGAGGTGGTGGCCGCGACGCCGGTGGGCGACGGACGGTGGGACGTCACCACGCGCAGCACCGGCGGCGGGGCCGAGCGCACCCAGCGGTACGCCGCGGTGGTCGCGGCCAACGGCCACAACTGGTCGCCCAAGCCGGTGACCCTGGAGGGCGCCGACGACTTCCGCGGACGGATCCTGCCGGCGTCGGCCTACAAGGACCCGGCCCAGTTGCGCGGCCGCAAGGTGCTGGTGATCGGCGGCGGCAACACCGGCTGCGACATCGCCGTGGAGGCAGCACAGCACGCCGCCGCGGTGTGGCATTCCACCCGCCGCGGTTACTGGTACGCGCCGAAGTTCGTCCTCGGCCGCCCCGCCGACCAGATCAACGCGCTGGCCCGGCGATGGCGGCTGCCACTGCGCCTGCGTCAGTGGCTGTACCACCGCACGGTGCGCCTGACCGTCGGGGACGTCACGCGGTTCGGCCTCGCCGCGCCGGACCACCGCCCGTACGAGAGTCATCCCCTCGTCAACAGCCAGCTCATCTACTACGTCGGGCATGGCCGGATCACGCCGGTGGCCGACGTGGCCCGCCTGGAGGCGTTCGCGGTGACGCTCACCGACGGCATGCGCGTCGAACCCGACCTGATCGTCACCGCCACGGGTTATCTGCCGCGGTTCGAATTCCTCGCGCCGCAACTGCTCGACATGGACGACGACGGCCGCCCCGATCTGCACCTGCATGCCTTCGCCCGGCGGCATCCGACGCTGGCCGTGATCGGTCTGGTGCAGTCCGACGGCGGCCTGTTCCCCCTGGCCCACTGGCAGAGCGTGGCGGTGGCGCGGTGGCTGCGGCTGCGCATCGCCGACCCGGCGCGGGCCGGTGCGGTGCAGCAGAAGGAATCGCAACGCCCGATCGCCTCCTGGAGCCGCACCCGGACGGTGCCGTCCTCCCGGCACTGGTTCGAGGTCAGCTTCGTCGACTACCTCCGCGCCCTCGGTGAGCTGATCGACCGGTTGGAGCCGGCGTGAACCCGATCCGATTCGACGACTGGACCGCCCCGGTCCCGGCGGTGCGCCGCGAGGTGCTGTCCGTGCTGCCCGAGGAGGAGACCGACCGGCCGCCGGTGCTGTTCGTGCCGGGCCTGGGGCACGGCGCATGGGCGTTCGCCGAGCACTGGCTGGCGCACGCCGCGGAGCGCGGATATCCGGCCCATTCGGTCTCCCCGCGTGACCGTGGTGACCTGCGCGCGCAGGTGCACGACGTGGTGCAGGTGGCGGTCTCGTTGCCCCGTCAAGTGGTGCTGGTCGGGCACGGTGCCGGCGCCCGGGTGGTGGCGCGGGTCCTGGCGCGCTATCCGGCTCGTGCCGCCGTGCTCGCCGCGCCGCTGCTGGACGGGCGGGCCGCGCTGGGCGCCGCGTTACGCGCCAACCCGGCGGGCACGCTGCCCGCGCTGGTCGGCGGCAGGCTGCGGGTGAACCGCCGCCAGTTGTTCGGGCCCGGCATGCCCGCCGAGCGCGCCGACGCGTACCTGGGCCGGCTCGTCCACCCGGGCGCCCGGATGCAGCGTCAGCTCGCCGGCCGCGACGCCTCGCCGGCCCCGGTGGGTGATCCGCCGGTGCTGGTCGTGGGCAGCCCGGACGACCGGGTGGTGCCGCGCGCGTCGCTGGACCGGGCGGCGGTCCGTCACGGCGGCGCCCCGCTGCTGTTCCCGGGTATGGGACACGACCTGATGCTGGACACCGGATGGACGGAACCGCTGGACGCCATCCTGGACTGGCTGGACAAGGAACTCGGCGGCTGAGTGGGAACTCGGCGGCTGAGTGGGAACTCGGCGGGGCTCGGCCCGCGTCACGCCCGGCGGGCCAGCCGTTCCGCCAGCCGACCGGTGTGGTCCAGGGTGCTCAGATAGTCCCGTGCCCACGCCATGATGTCGTGGCTGCGCAGATGGGCGCGCATCCGCTCCATCCGGGTGGCGAGGTCCGCCGGCTCGGCCTCCATCGCCCGCAGCAGGGTGTCCTTCAAGCCCTCCACATCGTGCGGATTGACCAGGAACGCGTCGTTCAGCTCGTCGGCGGCGCCGGCGAACTCGCTGAGCACCAGCGCCCCGCTGCCGTCCTCGCGGGCCGCCACGAACTCCTTCGCCACCAGGTTCATGCCGTCCCGCAGCGGCGTCACCACCATGACGTCGGCGGTCTGGTACAGCGCCGCCAGCTCGGCCCGGTCGAACGGCTGGATGAGGTAGTGGATGGCCGGCTCGCCCACCCGCCCGTACTCTCCGTTGATCCGCCCGACCTCACCCTCGATCCGGTCGCGCAGCGTGCGATAGCTCTCCACCCGCTCCCGGCTGGGCACCGCGACCTGCACCAGCACCGTGTCGCGGACCTTCACCAGCCCGTCGCGCAACAGTTCCCGGTACGCGGTGAGCCGGTGCTCGATGCCCTTGGTGTAGTCCAGCCGGTCCACACTGAGCAGGATCCGCCGCGGCTGCCCGAGCAGGCCGCGCAGTTCGCGGGCATGCGCCACCACGTCCGGCCGGGCGGCCAGCGCCTGCATCTCGGCCACGTCGATGGAGACCGGGAAGGCGCCGGTACGCGTGGTCCGGCCGCCGAGCGTGATGGTGCGGTCGTTCGCCTGCGCGCCGAGCAGTTTGGTCGCGAGCTGGGCGATGTTGTGCGCGGCCTGCGGACGCTGGAAGCCGACCAGGTCCGCGCCGAGCATGCCGCGCAGCAGTTCGGCCCGGCGGGGCAGTTGCATGAACAGCTCCGGCGGTGGGAACGGCACGTGCATGAAGAAGCCGATGAGCAGATCGGGGCGCATCTGCCGGAGCATCTCCGGCACCAGTTGCAGGTGATAGTCCTGCACCCAGACCGCCGCACCCTGCTCCGCCACTTCGGCGGCGGCCTCGGCGAACCGGCGGTTCACCACCAGGTAGGTCTCCCACCAGCCGCGGTCGAACAGGGGCGGCTCGACGGCGTCGTGGTAGAGCGGCCACAGTGTCGAGTTCGCGAACCCTTCGTAGTAGCCACGCAACTCGTCCTCGGTCAGGGCGACGGAGCGCAGCCGCAGCGTCCCGATGTCCGGCAGTGGACGGGGTGGCCCGGCGCCGCCCGCCCATCCCACCCAGGTGGCCGGGGCTTGGCGGAGGATCGAGTGCAGGGCGCTGGCCAGTCCGCCGGGATTGCGGCGCCACTCGCATGCGCCGTCGGGTGCGACATTGTCGTCCAGCGGGAGACGGTTCGCGACTACCACGAGCGAGCTCTGGCGCATCACGAAAGGCTACTGCATGGCTACCGAACGAGGCAGCGGCGGGTGTCGATCTGTGACCGGTCTAGCCGCACGGCCGCGGTTCAGACGACCGCCCCGTCGTCGAAATCGTCGTCGTCATCGCCGGAGCGCAACCGCCACACCAGCGTGACCGCGCCCGCCACCACCGCGGAGAAGCCGATCAACGTGACCACGTCCTGGCCCACCGCGGGCAGCAACCCGGGGAACAGGAACAGCACGAAACCGACCACGATGCCGAGGATCCCGGCCATCGCGTACTTGGAGATGTGCGGGAGCGGGGGCGGCGGCGGTGGCACGTACCGTTCGTCGTCGGAGTCGTCGGGCAGGTCCGCGCCGAAGGTGTCGAGGCCGTCGAGCAGCGACGGTTCCGGATCGTCGCGCCGGTCGGTGCGGCGACGGTTGTGCGCCACTGCGGCCGGTGGCTCCGGCGGTGCCTCGCCCCACCCCGGCGGCAGGCCCGTGCCCGGGGACCGGCCCGCATCGGGCATGCCGGTTGCCGGGCCCGTACCCGGTGCCGGGCCCGTGTCATGCATCGGGCCCGTGTCATGCATCGGGCCGGGCGCCGTGTCGGTGCCCGGCGGCCCGGGGAGAAGCCCCGTCGGATCCGCCAGCGGATCCGGTGCGCGGGTCGCATCGACGCCCTCCGCCGCGGGCCACGGAGCGGCGGAGGCGTCCACCGGCGTGTGGTAGCCGGCGATGATCTGCGCCCATTCCGCGTCGATGTCCCGCTGGCTGCCGCCCGCCGGTTCCGGCTCGTCCTCGCGCGGCGTCATCGGGGTCGGGCCGAGCCCGCCGGTCAGCTTGTGCAGATGCTCGCGGGCCACCGCCAACCGCGTGCGGTCGACGTAGAGGCGATCGGTCGGACGGGCCGGAAAGGTGGTCGCCCGCAGAATCGGATTGAGGTCCGCCGACGGCTGGAGGTAGGCCGCGATGCCGCCGGCCGCAAGCACGTCCAGCAGGTGCTCGCCGACCCGCGGATCCACGTCGCCGGCGACCGCGTAGTCAGCCGCGTCGAGCCCGTTGTCCCGCCGCCCGCGACGGGCGCCGCCTGTTGACACCCCACACACTCCCTCGCCGACCGTGCCAGCAATGGTGACACGACAAGTGCCGGTTGCGGGAGTGCGTTGTGGCGCGATGCTCTCCCGTCGCACGCCCGTCGAAGCCGGGATGTCCCGGGAGGCCGATCCTGCGGCGATCGCTTCCAGTCGACCCAGCGCCGGCCGGACGGCCCGCAGCCGCGGCGATCTTGAAGTTTGCGGTCCGACATAACGGGTCTTATGCCACTTATCGGGCACTCTTTCCTCAAGATCGGCGGGGTGGGGGCCCCGGCCGACTCAGGCCGAGTTCATCCCCGCTCGGCGTCGCAGCGCCGCCACGTCGGTCACCACGATGCGGCGGCCTTCGGTGCGCAGCCAGCCGCGGTTCGCGAAGGAGCCGATCGCCTGGTTCACGCTCTGCCGGGAGCCGCCCGCCATCTCGGCTAGCTGGCTCTGGTTGAGCTCGATGGTGATCATCGGAGCTTGACTTTCGCCTGCCAGCCGGACCAGCGTCTTGGCCACTCGGCCCGGCAGGTCGAGGAAGACGTGGTCGGCGTTCTGCTCGGTGAGCCGGCGGATCAGCCCGCCGACGGAGCGCATCACCGCGTCCAGGATGCGGGGGTTGGAGTGGACCAGTTCCATGAACGCGGCCCGGGACAGGGTCAGTGCCTGACAGTCTTCGATGGCTTCCGCGGAGGCGCTGCGCGTGGAAGCGTCCAGGAGCGATACTTCCCCCAGCACGTCGGGGGGTCGCACGACGGTGAGCACCGCGCGTTCGCCGGTGGGGGCGGTGCGGAACACCGCGACCGCGCCGCGCTTGAGGATGATCAGGGATTCGCCGGGGTCGTGTTCGACGAAGAGGATCTGGCCCTTGCGGTAGGTCCGTGGCACCGCGGTGGCGATCACACGTTGGCGCACGTCGGGTTCCAGGCCGGCGAACATGTCCACGCCCGTGAGGGCGTCGCCGTTATCCGGCGGACGATGGTCCACGGCTCTTCCCTCCCCGACCCGCACCGGCCCCTCGGCGCGGACGAACACTCATAGCATGAAGAGCACGGCCTACGCCATTTGATACGTACCGATGCATCGTTCGTCCGCGGCTACCGCATCGATCATGCCCGCTATGTTGCTGAACGTACAAGGGTCAATCGCCAAGAGTTACTATCGCCCAGGTTGTCCGTCACATTTACCTGATCTGCACCGATAATCGCCGCCGTGCCGGATGATGACCTTCTGCGATCGATGCTGCGCGATGAATGGCACCTGGTGCCGGGGGATCTCACCAGGCTTCAGGGCGGGCTGCTGTCCCGTGCCTGGGAGTTTGAGGCGAGCGGGCACACGCACCTGGCGCGGCTGTCCGACGGCCCGGTGCGCCCGAGCGTCGAGGCGGGTCTCGCCGCTGCGGCACACCTTCTGGATCATGGCATCGCCGCGGGCACCCCGGTGCGTACGCTCGGCGGAGCCCTGACCGTGACACTCGGATCCGGCGCGCTCGCCGTGCTGCGCCGGGTGCCGGGCCGCTCGCTGGCCGGCGCCGACCCGGTGGATCAGCAGTGGTGGGGTGATCGGCTCGGTGCGGTGCATCGGGTGCTGCAACATTTCCAGCATCCGGGGTTGCGGCCGTGGAACCTGCTCGATGCCGGCGCCGGGCATCTGGACGCCCAGCCGTGGCTGCGGGAGGCGGTCACCGCGGCGGTCACCGCGATGACCAGGCTCTCGGTGACCGACCGCCTGACGTACGGGGTGCTGCACGGTGATCCGGCCCCGGAGGATTTCGTCGTCGACCTGGACACCGGTCGTGCCGGGATTCTCGACTGCGGGGTCAGCGGCACCGGCCCGCTGGTCTACGACGTCGCCGCGGCGGTCGTCTATGCCGGTGGCCTGATGGCCGCGGGCGAACTGCTCGACGGATACCTGTCGGCGGGGCCGGTGCGACAGGATGAGCTTGAGGCCGCGCTGCCCGTGTTGCTGCGGTTCCGGTGGGCCGTGCAGGCCGATCGCTACGCGCGGCTGTTGTCCGGGCCGTGTTCCGAGCGCGCCGGACACGAGTTGCGGCGCGCACGCGAGGCCCTGGATGCGCTGCCGGGCTAGCCATGGTTAAGGATGTCCCACGATGGTTTACCGCTACTTTTACGACTGCGAGTTCATCGAGGACGGCCGGGTGGTCGACCTCGTCTCGATCGGCGTGGTGGATGAGGCCGGCCGCGAGTTCTACGCCGTGTCGACCCAGTTCGACGCCGCCAAGGCCGTGCCGTGGGTGCGTCGCAACGTGCTCGACAAGCTGCCGTCGCCCGCCGATCCGGCATGGCGGTCGCGCGAGCGCATCCGCGACGACCTGCACGCGTTCCTCGTCGAACCGCTCGCCGACCGGGACGAGCAGCTCGAACTGTGGGCCTGGTATGCCGCGTACGACCATGTGGCGCTGGCTCAATTGTGGGGTGCCATGCCCGCGCTGCCGCGGGAGATCCCGCGGTTCACCAAGGATCTGCGGCAACGGTGGGATGACCTGGGCCGTCCGCCGCTGCCCAGCGCGCAGGGCCGGCACGACGCGCTGGTGGACGCCCGCCACAACCTGGCCCGGTGGAACGTCATGGAGTCGGTGCGCGACATCGCCTGAGGCGGGCCCGACCGGCGCCCGCGCCGATAGGCTGTCGATCGGAAGCCGGCAGGCCGATCAGGAGGTAGCGATGAAGCTCACGGACGCCGCGGACGAACTGGCTTCGGCCGTACGCGGGGATCACTCCTCCACCACGAAATGGCGGGACCTGGAGCGCTGGCAACAGGTCGGCATCGTCGGCCTGGCCGCCGCGGAGATCGTGACGACCACGGTGGCGCTCGTCGACATCGTCCGGCGTCCCCGTCCGCAGGTGCGCGGTCCCAAGGTGCTGTGGGCGCTGGGATGCGCCGTGCAACCGTTCGGCCCGGTGGCCTATCTCGCCCTCGGGCGACGCCGGGGCTGACCGGCGAGGCGGTGTTTGACCGGATCTCGCCCGGGAAGTCAGACGTACTGACCGAGAGTGAGGTTTCCGATGACCGAGAAGACCGAGCAGGAACAGCGCGAGACCGTCACCACGATGGTCAAGGACGCCAAGATCTGCATGCTGGCCACGGTCAGCGGTGATGGCAACTTCGTCAGCCGGCCGATGGCGTTGCAGGATGTGGAGTTCGACGGCGATCTGTGGTTCTTCGCCTACGCCGACTCCGACCTGGTTCAGCAGATTCGGGTGAATCCCCAGGTCAACGTATCGTTCAGTGACTCCGGGCAGAGTTCCTGGGTGTCCATCGCCGGCACCGCCGAGCAGGCCGATGACCCGGCGAAGGCCAAGGAGCTGTGGAACCCGATGTTGAAGGCGTGGTTCCCGGACGGCCTGGAGACGCCGAACTTGACGCTCGTCAAGGTGCACGCCCGGACGGCGGAGTACTGGGCGGCTGCGCATGGTAGTCGCGTGCTCACGATGTTCGGCTATGCCAAGGCGGCCGTAACCGGAAAGACCCCGGAAGCGGGCGAGAACGAAACAGTGCGCCTCTAGCGGGGCGCTTTGGTCCGGGCGAGCCGCGGCGACTACAGTGCGCATGCGGCCTGCCCCGGGCCCGGCAACGCGGCCGACCCTTATCCGGAGGCGGGCATCTCGCAACCCGGATCAGGGAGGACGAGTACATCATGCGTATCGGCGTGCTCACCGGAGGCGGAGACTGCCCCGGTCTGAACGCGGTGATCCGAGCGGTGGTGCGTAAGGGCGTCGCCGTCTACGGCCACGAGTTCGTCGGATTCCGCGACGGTTGGAAAGGTCCGCTGGAAGGCCTGACCAAGCCGCTGGGCATCGCGGAGGTCCGCGGCATCCTCCCGCGCGGCGGCACCATCCTCGGCTCCTCACGCACCAACCCCTTCAAGATCGAAGGGGGCGTCGAGCGGATCAAGGCCAACCTGTCCGAGCAGGGCGTCGACGCGCTTGTCGCGATCGGCGGCGAGGACACCCTCGGCGTCGCCACCAAGCTGCACGACCTGGGCGTGAAGGTGGTCGGCGTGCCGAAGACCATCGACAACGACCTGAACGCCACCGACTACACCTTCGGCTTCGACACCGCGGTGAACATCGCGATGGAGGCCATCGACCGGCTGCACACCACCGCCGAGTCGCACCACCGCACACTGGTCGTCGAGGTCATGGGCCGGCACGCCGGCTGGATCGCGCTGCATGCCGGCCTGGCCGGTGGCGCCAACGTCATCCTGCTGCCGGAGCGCAACTTCGACGTGGACCAGGTCGCGACGTACGTGACCAAGCGTTTCCAGGTCGAGTACGCGCCGATCGTCGTGGTGGCCGAGGGCGCGCAGCCGCTGGAGGGCCAGATGGTCCTGCACAACCAGGAGCTGGACGCGTTCGGGCACGTCCGCCTCGGCGGCATCGGCCAGTGGCTGGCCGAGCAGCTTGAGGAGAAGACCGGCAAGGAAGCCCGCACCGTGGTGCTGGGCCACATCCAGCGCGGCGGCACGCCCACCGCGTTCGACCGGGTCCTCGCCACCCGCTTCGGCCTGCAGGCCATCGACGCGGTGAACGAGGGCGACTTCGGCAAGATGATGGCCCTGCGCGGCACCGACATCGTGCGCGTCCCGCTGCTCGACGGCACCGGCGAGCTGAAGACCGTGCCGATCTCGCGCTACGACGAGGCCGAGGTCTTCTTCGGTAGCTGAGCTGGCGATCGTGCCGGCCTGAGCCTGCGACCGTGCCGGCCGCGGGGCCGACGAGCAGGAGGAAAGCATGACGGTAGCGGTGATCGGCGCCGGCAAGATCGGCGAGCTCGTTCTGTCCGGACTGCTCCGGGCCGGATGGTCGGCGTCGGAGCTGCTGGTCACCGCCCGTCGTGCCGAGCGCGGACGGGAACTGACCGAGCGGTACGGCGTACGCGCGGTCGACAACCTGACCGCGGTGACCGAAGCCGACGTGCTGGCGGTGGCGGTCAAACCGCAGGACGCCACCGCCCTGCTCGACGAGATCGGTGCGAAGGTGCCGGCCACGAAGCTGATCGTGTCGCTCTGCGCCGGGCTGCCGACCAGCTTCTTCGCCGCGCGGCTGCCCGAGGGCGCCCCGGTGATCCGGGTGATGACCAACACGCCCGCCCTGGTCGACCAGGCGATGACGGCGATCTCCGCGGGCCCGCACGCCACCGGGGAACACCTGGCGGTGGCGGAGGAGATGTTCAAGCCGCTGGGCGCGACGGTACGCGTGCCAGAGTCCCAACAGGACGCGGTGACCGCCCTGTCCGGCTCCGGACCGGCGTACTTCTATCTGCTCGTCGAGGCGATGATCGACGCGGGCATCCTGCTGGGGCTGCCCCGTCAGGTGGCGCATCAGTTGATCGTGCAGACGGCGATCGGGTCCGCGGTGATGTTGCGCGATTCCGGGGAGCACCCGGTGAAGCTGCGCGAGGCGGTCACCTCGCCGGCGGGCACCACGATTTCGGCAGTACGCGAGTTGGAGAACCACGGCGTCCGCGCGGCACTGCTCTCGGCGCTGGAGGCGGCTCGCGACCGTGCCCGGGAGATCGCGGAACAGGCGGGCCCGGGCACTGCACGCCAGGGGACGTAGAGCGCCGCTGAGGAGCGCCTCCCCGGCGCGGGGTAAGCCGCGTGCCGCAGTCCGCGTTCGACCACCGCCCCGCGCCCCGCGCCGCCGCCCCGTCCCGCGCACGTGCCCTCGTCCCCCCTGGCCTGAGCCGCGCCGCGTCGGCCGTCGCGCGTGCCGATCAAGGACTATGCGTGCCCGTTCCGGAGGGATAAAACCCGACTTGTCCGACCGTGAAGTCCAAGATCGACGTGTGAGTGCCGTCGATCTTGGACTTTCGGGTCGGACAAGTCGGTTATGGCGTGTCAAATCGGGCCAGGAAACTCCAAGATCGGCGGGCGTCGGGCGTCGGGCGTCGGGCGTCGGGCGTCGGGCGTCGGGCGTCGGGCGTCGGGCGTGGGCTCGGGCGTCGGGCGTCGGGCGTCGGGCGTGGGCTCGGGCGTGGGCTCGGGCGTGGGCTCGGGCGTGGGCTCGGGCGGCGGCGCGGGGCGCGGGGCGGGGGTCGGTGGGGAGTGGGGGTGGGGTCAGGTGGCGGAACAGGTCACGGTGGGGATCTCGTTCGTCTGGTTCCAGGACGCCAGGAAGCCCCATTGGGTGGAACCGCCCGCGGTCAGGGAGCCGTTGTACGACATGTTGCGGGCCGTCACCGTGGCGCCCGAGCTGCTCACCGTCGCGTTCCACGCGTTGCTGATGGTCTGCCCGTTGCTCCACGTCCACGTCACGGTCCAGCCGCTGATCGCGCGCGCACCCGCCGTCACCGTGACGGTGCCCTGGAATCCGCCGCTCCAGCTTCCCGCCACCGCGTACGCCGCGGTGCATGCCCCACCCGCCGGCGGGGTGGTCGGGGGTGTGGTGGGCGGAGTCGTGGGCGGGGTGGTCGGGGGTGTGGTGGGCGGAGTTGTCGGTGGCGTGGTCGAGCCGCCGAAGACGGACGCCTCCCGTGCCGTCGCGCGGATGCCGTTCGCCCCGTTGAACAGCCGCTCGCCCCAGGCGGTCAGCGCGTTCGGGTTGAAGTTGGTGACCAGGTCGAGGTATTCGACGCCGCCCCCGTTGCCGCTCCACGACCAGCCGAGGTAGCCGATGCCGCGCGCCTGGGCGGTGGCCATGATGGTGTCCTCGTCCGGGTCGCCGTCGGAGTGCATGTTGCCGAACTCGCCCACCACGATGGGCAGCCCGGCGCTCTGGAACCGGCCCAGGTAGTCGGTGATCTCCGCGGCGGTGTCGAACACGCCGTACATGTGGATGGAGAAGATGGTGTTGCGCTGCGGGTCGGTGGCGAACACCGAGGCGGCGTTGTCGCGCATGACGAACTGCCAGTCCTGGCCCCAGTTCGGCGCGTCCACCATGATCGAGTGTTCGAATCCGGCGGCGCGCAGCCGGGTGATGGCGTTCTTGGTGTCGGCGACCCAGGCCGAGGCGTTGGTGTTGCCGTACGGCTCGTTGCCGATGTTCAGGATGACGTACCGTTCCTGGCCGGCCAGCGCGCTCTTGATGCTGATCCAGTAGTCGACCGCACGAGCCAGCGTGGTGGCGGCGCTGTCCTCGCCGTACCCGGTGGTGTCGTGCACCTCCAGCACGCAGATCAGCCGGTTCGCCTTGCACTGGTTGATCACGTTGGTGACGTCGGCGGCGTCGTTGCGCGTCCACCGGTCGCCGCTGCTGAGCACGATGCGTGCGGTGTTGGCGCCGTGCGCCTTGATACCGGCCAGCGAGGACGTCAACTGGCTGGTGTACCAGGTGTGCGCGTGGTTGACGCCGCGCATGACGAAGGGGTTGCCGTTGGCGTCCACGATCTGACTGCCGCTGACCGTGAAGCCGGCGGCGGCGTGCGCGGCGGGGGCCAGCGCGAGGGCCGCGCCGGCGGCGGTGAGCAGGGCGGCGAAGCCGGCCCACCATCGATTTCTGGTACGCAATGGTCGCTCCGTTCGAAGGGGTCGACGCGCGGGTGCGCCGGGCGGTGGAGACGTGAGCTGGGAGCGCTCCCACTATGGACGATTGCCGATATGTTGCTTGCTGGGTTCGAGCCTGTCAACAAGCAAGAAACCTTCTGTTACGAAAAGCCTTGACTTAGGGCATCGGTGAGGCTCAATCTCATGGGAGCGCTCCCATGAGAGGAGTTACCTCCGTGCACCGCATCAGACTCGCGTGCCTGGTCGCGGCGGCCGTCACGGCCCTCGTCGCGCCCGTGGCGGCCGGTCTCTCCCCGTCGGCCTCCGCCGCGGCGGCCGAGCCGTACGCGTGGCAGAACGTCCGCATCGACGGCGGCGGCTTCGTCCCCAGCGTCGTCTTCAACCGCACCGAGCCGAACCTGATATATGCCCGGACCGACATCGGCGGCGCGTACCGCTGGAACCAGGCCGGGCAGAACTGGATCCCGCTGCTGGACTGGGTGGGCCAGGACGACTGGGGCTACAACGGCGTGCTGAGCATCGCCACCGATCCGGTCGATCCGGACCGGGTCTACGCCGCTGTCGGCATGTACACCAACGGCTGGGACCCGAACAACGGCGCCATCCTGCGCTCCACCGATCGCGGCGACACCTGGCAGATCACCCGCCTGCCGTTCAAGAACGGCGGCAACATGCCCGGCCGCGGCATGGGCGAGCGCCTCGCCGTGGACCCGCGCGACAACCGCACCGTCTACTTCGCCGCCGAGGGTGGCAACGGCCTGTGGCGCAGCACCGATTACGGGGTGACCTGGGCGAAGGTCGGCAACTTCCCGAACGCCGGCAACTATGTTCAGGATCCGTCGGACACCAACGACTATCTCACCCAGAACCAGGGCCTGACCTGGGTCACGTTCGACGAGACACGGCCCGACATCTACGTCGGCGTGGCGGACAAGCAGAACCCGGTCTACCGCTCCACCGACGGCGGGGCCACCTGGGCGCGGATCCCCGGCCAGCCGACCGGGTACCTCGCGCACAAGGGCGTGCTGGACAGCACGAACCACTACCTGTACATCGCCACCAGCGACACCGGTGGCCCGTACGACGGGGCCGAAGGTGGCGTCTGGCGGCTGAACACGCAGACCGGCGCGTGGACCGACGTGTCGCCGACCCCGGCCGCCGACGCGTACTACGGCTATTCCGGCCTGACCCTGGACCGGCAGCACCCGGGCACGCTGATCGTGGCCACGCAGATCTCCTGGTGGCCGGACGCGATCTTCTTCCGCAGCACCGACAGCGGAGCCACCTGGTCCCGGATCTGGGACTTCGCCGGCTATCCGAGCGTCACCAAGCGGTACACCATGGACATCACCGCGGACCCGTGGCTGGACTTCAACAACAACCCGCAACCGCCGGAGTCCTCGCCCAAGCTGGGCTGGATGAACGAGTCGCTGGAGATCGACCCGTTCGACTCCGACCGGATGCTGTACGGCACCGGCGCCACTGTCTACGGCACCACCAACCTCACCGCCTGGGACTCCGGCGGCACCGTCACCATCCGCCCGATGGCCACCGGCCTGGAGGAGACCGCCGTCCTCGACCTGGCCAGCCCGCCCTCCGGGGCGCCGCTGGTCAGCGCGCTGGGTGACATCGGCGGTTTCTACCACGCCGACCTGGACGCCGTGCCGCCGAACTTCCACGACACCCCCAGTCTGGGCAGCAACACCAGCCTGGACTTCGCGGAGGCGAACCCGTCCTTCTTCGTCCGGGTGGGCAACGCCGACGCGGCGCCGCACATCGGCGTCTCCTCCGACGGCGGCCGGACGTGGTACGCCGGGCAGGAACCGAGCGGCGTCACCGGCGGCGGCACGGTGGCCGTCGGCGCGGACGCCGGCGCGGTGGTCTGGGCCCCGGCCGGTACGGGCGTGTACTACTCGACCACCCGCGGCTCCTCGTGGACCGCCGCGGCGGGCCTGCCGGCGGGCGCGACGGTGCAGGCCGACCGGGTGGATCCGACGACCTTCTACGGGTACGCCGCGGGCACGTTCTACACCAGCACCGACGGCGGCGCGACCTTCACCGCATCGTCCGCCGCCATGCCGGCCGACGGGCGGGTGAACGTCGCGGCGGTGCCCGGACACCGCGGCGACGTGTGGCTGGCGGGCGGCACCGGCCTGCTGCGCTCCACCGACGCGGGCCGGACCTTCAGCCGGATGGCCGGCGTGGACGACGGCGTGAACGTCGCGTTCGGCAAGGCCGCGCCGGGCGCGACCTACCCGGCGGTGTTCCTGGTCGGCTCGGTCGACGGGACCGACGGCGTCTACCGCTCGGACAACACCGGCTTCGCCTGGGTGCGCATCAACGACGACGCGCACCAGTACGGCAACATGGGCGACGCGCTGGCCGGCGACCCGCGGGTCTACGGGCGCGTCTATCTGGGCACCAACGGCCGCGGCATCCTCTACGCCGACCGGCAGGGCGGACCGTCGTCGCCGACCCCGTCACCCAGCTCGCCCACTCCCAGCTCGCCCACTCCCAGCTCGCCCATCCCCAGCACCCCGCCGACCTCGCCGCCCACCTCGGATCCGTCACCGAGCGGCCCGGCCGGCGCCGGATGCTCCGCGACCTACCGGGTGACCGGATCGTGGACCGGCGGGTTCCAGGCCGAGGTGACCGTGCGCAACACCGCGAGCAGCGCGGCCGGCGGCTGGACGGTGGGCTGGTCGTTCACCGCCGGGCAGGCCGTCTCGCAGAGCTGGTCCGCCGACGTCACCCAGTCCGGTGCCGCGGTCACCGCCCGCAACGCCGCGTGGAACGGCGCCCTGGCCCCGAACGCGTCCACCACGTTCGGCTTCCTGGGCACCACCACCGCAAGCAACCCCGTCCCGGCGCCGATCACCTGCACCACCAGCCCGTAACCACTACCAGCGCACCGCCCGCCCCCACTGCCCCCAGGAAGGATCGCAAGTGAGAGCACGATTGCGAAGAGCTGTCGCCGCGTCCGGCGCCGCCGTCCTCGGCGCCGGGCTCGTCCTCAGCGCCGCCGCTCCCGCCCACGCCGCCGCCGGCTGCACCGTCGTCTACCGCGTCGCCAGCCAGTGGCCCGGCGGCTTCACCGGTGACATCACCATCACCAACACCGGCGACCCGGTGAGTAGCTGGCGGCTGGAATACGACTTCCCGGACGGCGCCCAGCGGGTGACCCAGGGCTGGAACGGCACCTACGCCCAGAGCGGCCAGCACGTGACCGTGACCAGCGCGTCCTGGAACGGCAGCCTGGGCACCAACGCCACGGCCAACACCGGGTTCAACGGCTCGTTCGGCTCCGCGAACCCGGTGCCGACCGCGTTCACCCTCAACGGCACCGCCTGCAACGAGACCGCGCAGGCGCCCACCGTCGACATCACCGCGCCGGCCGCGAACACCCGGTACGCCGCCCCGGCCTCCATCCCGATCACCGCCACCGCCCAGGCGGCGAACGGCCGGACGATCAGCAAGGTCGAGTTCTACCACGACGGCATCCTGCTCACCTCCGACACCAGCGCGCCGTACGCGTACACGTGGACCGGCGTGCCGTCCCAGTCGGCGGCGTACCACCTGCAGGCCATCGCGTACGACTCGGACGGGGTGAAGAGCCCGACCGCCGACGTGCCGGTGTTCGTCGACGCGAGCACCGCCCCGGCGATCGTGGTCAACCCGTCGACCGTGACGCTGAGCCCCGGCGGCACCGCCACCGTCGGTGTGTCGCTGTCCAAGGCGCCCAGCGCGTCCACGTCGGTGAGCATCGCGCGCAGCGCCGGATCGTCGGCCGTCTCGGCATCGCCCGGCACGCTGACGTTCAGCACCGGAAACTGGAACACCGCGCAGACGGTGACGGTGTCCGCCACCGGTGCGGCGGAGGCCGGCGCCACGGCGACGCTGACCGCCAGCGCCACCGGCTACGACCCGGCCACGGTCACCGCGCGGATCTCCGGCGGCACCAGCGAGGCCGACGCCCGGTTCACCGAGCTGTACAACGACATCAAGGACCCGTCCAACGGCTACTTCAGCCCGGAGGGCGTGCCCTACCACTCCATCGAGACGCTCATCGACGAGGCGCCGGACCACGGGCACGAGACCACGTCCGAGGCGTTCAGCTACTGGCTCTGGCTGGAGGCCGAGCACGGCCGGATGACCGAGGACTGGGCGCCGTTCAACGCGGCCTGGCAGACGATGGAGAAGTACATCATCCCGTCGCACGCCGACCAGCCCACCAACGCCAACTACAACGCCGGCTCGCCGGCCACCTACGCGGCCGAGCACCCGCTGCCCTCGCAGTACCCGTCGCAACTGGACAACAGCGTGGCGGTGGGCAGCGACCCGCTCGCCGGCGAGCTGCGCAGCACGTACGGCACCCCGGACATCTACGGCATGCACTGGCTGCTGGACGTGGACAACACGTACGGCTTCGGGCACTGCGGTGACGGCACCACCCGGGTGGCGTACATCAACACCTTCCAGCGGGGCCCGCAGGAGTCCACCTTCGAGACCGTGCCGCAGCCGTCCTGCGACACCTTCGCGTTCGGTGGCCCGAACGGCTACCTGGATCTGTTCACCGGGGACCAGTCGTACGCGCGGCAGTGGAAGTACACCGACGCGCCGGACGCCGACGCCCGCGCGGTGCAGGCGGCCTACTGGGCCCTCACCTGGGCGACCGAGCAGGGCAACGCCTCCGCGGTGTCCGCCTCGGTGGCCAACGCCGCCAAGATGGGCGACTACCTGCGGTACTCGTTCTACGACAAGTACTTCAAGACGCCCGGATGCCACTCCACCTCGTGCACGCCGGGCAGCGGCAAGAACAGCTCCAACGAGCTGATGTCGTGGTACTACGCGTGGGGTGGCGCGTACGACACCAGCGCCGGCTGGGCGTGGCGGATCGGGTCCAGCACCAGCCACTTCGGATATCAGAACCCGATGGCCGCGTACGTGCTATCCACCGTGAGCGCGCTGACCCCGCGCTCGCCCACCGCCAAGGCCGACTGGCAGGCCAGCCTGACCCGCCAGCTCGAGTTCTACCGGTGGCTGCAGTCGTCCGAGGGCGCCATCGCCGGAGGCGCGACCAATAGCTGGAACGGTGACTACGAGACGCCGCCGGCCGGCACGCCCACGTTCTACGACCTCGCCTACGTCGAGGCGCCGGTCTACCACGACCCGCCGTCCAACCGGTGGTTCGGCATGCAGACCTGGTCGCTGGAACGGCTCGCCGAGTACTACTACCTGACCGGCAACGCCACCGCCAAGGCGGTGCTGGACAAGTGGGTGCCGTGGGCGCTGGCGAACTCCACCATCGGGGCGACCAGCTTCTCCATCCCGTCCGACCTGTCCTGGACCGGGGCGCCGGCCACCTGGAACCCGTCCAGCCCGGCGGCCAACACCGGTCTGCACGTGAGCGTCACCAGCCACGGCCAGGACCTCGGCGTGGCCGGCTCGTTCGCCAAGTTGCTGACCTACTACGCGGCCAAGTCCGGCAACACCGCGGCCAAGACGGCGGCCAAGGGTCTGCTCGACGCGATCTGGGCGTACCGCGACGACAAGGGCGTGTCGGTGACCGAGACGCGCGCCGACTACAACCGGATGGACGACGTCTACGACCCGTCGACGGGCCAGGGCATCTACATCCCGCCGGGCTGGCGCGGCACCATGCCCAACGGCGACGTGATCGAGCCGGGCGTGTCCTTCGTGGACATCCGCTCCTTCTACAAGGACGACCCGGACTGGCCGAAGGTCCAGGCGTACCTGGACGGCGGCCCGGCGCCGACCTTCAATTACCACCGCTTCTGGGCGCAGGTGGACGTGGCCACCGGCTACGCCGACTTCGCCCGGTTGTTCCCCAACGGCTGATCCAGCCCCCCAGGCTGACCCAGCCCCCGTACCGGGGCCGGTCCGGTTTTCCCACGAGCCGGGCCGGCCCCCGCCCACCGACCGAGATCTGGACAACCCCGTCCCCACAACCCCGTCCCCAGGGGGCCGAACGGAGAAGCGATGCGAAGAAGGAAAAGTCTGATGTACGCGGTGGCCACGCTCCTGGCCACCGGCATCGGTGTGGTGGTCGCGCAATCGCCGGCCGCCGCGCACGGCGCCATGATGATGCCCGGCAGCCGCACCTACCTGTGCTGGAAGGACGGTCTGACGTCCACCGGCGCGATCCAGCCGAACAACCCGGCCTGCGCGGCGGCGGTGGCGCAGAGCGGCACCACCGCGCTGTACAACTGGTTCTCCGTGCTGCGTTCCGACGGCGCCGGGCGGATGGCCGGCTTCATCCCGGACGGGCAGCTCTGCAGCGGCGGCACCGGCGGCCCGTACGACTTCACCGGCTTCAACCTGGCCCGCAACGACTGGCCGGTGACCCACCTGACCTCCGGCGCGACCATGCGCTTCGACTACAACGACTGGGCCAAACACCCCGGCACGTTCTCGCTCTACATCACCAAGGACTCCTGGAGCCCGACCCGCCCGCTGGCCTGGAGCGACCTGGAGTCCACGCCGTTCTCCCAGGTGACCAACCCGACCGCGGTGGGCGGCCCGGGCACCGAGGACGGCCGGTACTCGTGGAACGGGACGCTGCCCTCGGGCAAGTCCGGCCGGCACCTGATCTACTCGGTGTGGGCGCGCTCGGACAGCCAGGAGACCTTCTACGGCTGTTCCGACGTGGTGTTCGACGGGGGCCACGGCGAAGTGACCGGTGTGGGCGGCGGCGGGACGACGCCACCGACGACCCCGCCCACCACGACCCCGACCACACCGCCCACCACCCCACCCACAACGAGCCCCACCACTCCGCCCGCGCAGGGCGGATGCACCGCCATGTACGCGATCACCGGCGGCTGGGACGGTGGCTTCCAGGGTGAGGTGATGGTGCACGCCGGCGACCGGGCGATCAGCAACTGGACGGTGTCCTGGACGTTCCCCGGCAGCCAGCGGGTCACCCAGTTGTGGAGCGGCAAGGCCACCAGCAGCGGCTCCCTGGTGACGGTGAGCAACGAGAGCTGGAACGGCACTGTCGCCGCGGGGGATCACACCACCTTCGGGTTCCTCGGGTCCGGCACCGCACCCACCACGGTGCAGAACCTGACCTGCAGCACCACCTGAGACCGGTGCCGGAGACCGGCACCTGAGACCGGCACGGTACGGGAGTGGGGTCCCGGACTGTGCCCTTACCGGGGCGTGCTGCGCCGGCCGCCGAGGCACCGCCGGCCGGCGCAGCGCACCCCCACGCAACAGTGGACGGTGACGCGGGGGAGTACCTTGCGTCCATGCCGTTGCAGAGGTACGAGGACCGGACGGTGGACCGCCCGCCCGGACTGATCCCGCCGCCGGTGGACGTGCGCGGCGTGACTGAGTTGCGCCTGCACGGTGTCGGCGGCACCACCCCGGAGAACCTGCTCGCCGACGACGCGCCGCAACTGTCCTGGGGCGACCGCATCGCCGGCTTCTTCCGCACCGCCGACCGCAACGGCCGGCACATCGAGGCGTACTCGTGGGGCGGCCTCACCTCGCGCAGCGCGAGCCGGGTGCTGTGGTTGCTGCTGTTCCCGTTCGCGCTGGCCAACGTGGCCGGCTGGACCTGCGCGCCGCGGGTGCACGCCTCCCGCGTCCGGTTCGCGATCCACCGGGCGGTGGTGCGCTGGGCGTCGCTCGGCATGACGCTCAACACGCTGCTGCTGGTGGCGATGACCACCATGGACATCGGCGCGTTCCAGTGCGGGGCACAACCGGACTGTGTGGACCACTGGTGGCTGCGGTGGCTGCGGTTCGGCAGCCTGGCCGAGCACCCGGCCCAGCGGGTGCTCATCGGCGCGGTGCTGCCGTTGCTACTCATCGTCGTGCTCGCGGTGCTGGCCGGGCGGTCGCTGATCCGCTACGAGCGGGCCGCGCCGCCGCGCCGCCGGGACGACACCCTGCGCGACCGGGCGTACCGCAGCACCCCGGCCCGGTCCGGCGCCGGGCTGGCGGACCGGGACTTCTGGAACGGCGGCCGCAGCGTCGGCGACATGGCGCTGATCCACCTCGGGGCGGCGCTGGCCTTCCTGGCCTGGCTCCTGCAGTACACGGTGCACGGTCTGATTTCCCGTCCCGGCCACGAGCCGCACGCCACGGCCGTCGGGACGGCCGCGGCCGTGCTCGCGGTGCTGGCACTGGCCGTGGCCGCGGGCGCGGTCGCCGTCCCGCGGGTGACCGGCCCGGTGATCGCGGCGGCGCTGGTCGGCGGGGCGCTGGCGCTGATCGCCGCGATCGGCTACGCCGCCGCCCAGGCGGCCGTCCCGGAGGCCCGCCCGCCGGGCCCGCTGCCGGGCATGCTGACGGCCGCCAACTGGACGTACGGCCTGTGCCTGGCCGCCGCGATCGCGGTGCTGCCCGTGCACGCGCTGCTCGGCGGCCGTCGCCGCGGCGGTTTCCTGATGGCCCCGTTCTCCGCCATGGCACTCGCCTTCGTGCTGCTCAACGGCGTCGGCATCGGCACCATGCTGCGCATCGCCGACCTGCTCGGCAACGTGCCCAACCCCGGTTCGGGATTCGGGCCGCGACCCAATCCGATCGTGGTGCCGGACACCGTGTTCGCCGTGACGCCGTGGCTGACCGCGGTGCCGACGGTGATCCTCGCCGGGTTCTTCGCGGTCGAGGCGGTGCGGCTGTGGCACGCCGGACGGCACCGCCGGGCCGCGGCGGTGGCGGCCGAATACGACGAGGTACCCGGCCCGGCGGCGCCCTCCGCATGGGACCGTTCGATCGGGATGGACGAGCAGGACCGGCTGCGGGCGCTGCGCGGGACGTCGCCGCTGGCCCGCGGGTGGGACCGGCTGTGGCGGGCGGTGACCCGGCCCGGCTGGGCCTGCGGGGTGGCGCGTGCGCGGGCCATGTCCGGCATGGCGCGGGACGTGGACAAGCTGCTCGGCGTCATGGCGATCACCGCCCTGGCGGTGCTCTGCTTCTTCTGGATCCATCTGGGCCTCACCGGCGACGTGCCGCGCCCGTGGCGGTGGTTGCAGTCGATCTCCACGTGGCTGGCGGCGGCGTTCCCGGTCGCGGTGCTGCTGCTGATGCGCAACGGCTGGAGCCGCCTGGACAGCCGTCGCCACCTGGGGGTGTTGTGGGACATCGGAACGTTCTGGCCGCGCGCCTACCACCCGCTCGCCCCGCCGTCATACACCGAACGGGCGGTGCCCGACCTGCAACGCCGGATGTGGTACGCGCACGACCACCAGGGCGCGGTGGTGGTGACGGCGCACAGTCAGGGCACCGTGCTGGCCGCGGCGGCGCTGCTGCAGCCGGACAGCCGGCCGGGCGGCGAGCAGGTCGGGCTGATCACCTTCGGCAGCCCGCTGGACAAGCTGTACGGGTGGGCGTTCCCCGCCTACTTCGGCCCGGACGTGCTCGCCGACCTGCGCGCGAAGACGTGGCGGTGGACCAACTTCTTCTACCCCACCGACTACATCGGCGGGCCGGTGCACGCAGGCGACGGCGTCGACGTGAAGCTGAGCGATCCGGTCAGCACGTGGTACGTCTATGGGCAGAACCCGCCGGCGATGGGGCGGCACTCGGCGTACTGGAGTGACCGGCGGGTGTGGGTGGTGGTGGACGAGGCCGCCCGCGACATCGCGGTGCCGCAGGCGATCCCTCCCGAACGGCAGCGGATGGCGTCGACGGAGCAGCCGGAACCGGTCACCGTTCCCCCGGCGTGATCCGTGCGCCGGCCGGTCAGCGGCCGGCCAGTTCCAGCGTGTCGCGGATGGCGTCGTAGGCCGGCTTGGGCGTCAGGTCCTCGTCCATCGGCGTCGCCGAGCCCTGCCCGTCGAACACGCCCGGCACCCACGAGTAGCGATCGGTGAAGCCCCACAGCGTGTAGGACTCACACCGGCGCGACAGCAGGCACGCCTGCAGCAGCACCGTGAAGCCGCGAGCCTGCGCCTGCTCCTTGACCGTGTCGGCGGGCAGCGGCATCCGCACATCCACCTCGGTGACCGCGGTGGACAGGCCGAGTGCCTCGAAGCGGCGCAGGTTCTCCCGCACGTCGGCGGGGAATCCGTACTGCACGCCCAGGTGTCCCTGAACGCCGTAGCCGTGCACCGGCACGTGCTGCGCCTTGAGCTGCCTCATCAGGGCGTAGTAGGCGTCGCTCTTCGCGTTGACGCCCTCGTTGTTGTAGTCGTTGAGGAAGAGCTTCGCGCGGGGGTCCGCCTGGTGCGCCCAGCGGAGCGCGTCCGCCACGTATCCCGGGCCCAGGTTGCGCAGCCAGATGGTGTCCCGCCAGGTCCCGTCGTCGTTGAAGATCTCGTTTGCCACGTCCCAGTGCCAGATGCGTCCGCGGAAGTGGCGCACCTCGTCCGTGATGTGCTTCTTGAGCAGGGCGCGGAGCTGTGCCGGTGTGTAGGCGTCCTCGGTCAGCCAGGCCGGGTTCTGGTTGTGCCACACCAGGGTGTGTCCCCGGACCGTCTGCCGGTGGGCGCGGGCGAAATCGACCAGACGGTCCGCGGCGGCCCAGTCGTAGACCCCCGGCTGCGGCTCGACGAGCTGCCACTTCATCACGTTCTCCGGGGTCACCGTGGAGAACTCCGTCGCCACCTCGCCCCGGTACGCGTCATCCTCCGCCAGCGCGTCCATGTCCACGGCGGTGCCGATGCGCACGCCGGTGCCGCGCGCGGCGGCGCGCAGCGTGTCCGGCACGGCATCCCGGCCGGCGCCCGTCCACGCCGCCGGTTGGGCGGCCGTCCACGCCGCCGGTTGGGCGGCCGTCCACGCCGCCGGGGCGGCCGTCGCGGGTTGGGCCGCCGCGGGTTGGGCCGTTGCGGGCGCCGCGAGCGGCAGCGTCAAGGCGGTGAGGGCGAGCGCGCCCCAACCGGTCCGGCCAGGTCTCATGGCGATGTCTCCTCCGGAAGTTCCGTTACATCGCCGAGAACCTATGCGCCCCCATCGGGGCACGTCAATGCCGCTGCACGGCGGAGAGTCGGGGTTGTGGTGGCGTTTCGCGGGTTCGATGCGGCTTTCCACTGGTGTGTCGGGAGTGCGGGCGGTGTTACGGCATCATGACGCGGCCTCGAAACTTCCGGCGGCCTTCCCGGCGGTTCGCCCCGGCGGCCTTCCCGGCGGCCCGACCGTCGGGTGCGGCATCCGCCGGGGCGCGTAGGCTCGGCGCCGGTGGATCAGCCCTTTCCGGTGCTCGCGCAGCGCCCGCCCCTCGCGTTCGCCCACCGGGGCGGCGCGGAGGCCGGCGACGAGAACACTGTGTCCGCTTTTGGTCGTGCGGTCGGGATGGGCTTCCGCTACCTGGAGACCGACGTGCACGCCACCGCGGACGGCGTGCCGGTGGTCTTCCACGACGCCACGCTGCTGCGGATGACCGGCGTCGAGGGCCACCTCGCCCGGCTGCGCTGGGCCGATCTCGCGGCGGTGCGGGTCGGCGGGGCGTGCGCCGTGCCGCGCCTGGGTGAGGTGCTCGACGCCTGGCCCGGCGTCCGGTTCAACATCGACGTGAAGGCGGACGACGCGGTCGCGCCCACGGTCGATGAGGTGCGCCGCTGCGGGGCGGGGGACCGGGTGCTGCTGGCGTCGTTCTCGGATGAGCGCCTGGCGCGGGTGCGCCGGCTGGCCGGTCCCGGGGTGGCCACGTCGCTCGGCCTGCGGGCGGCGGCCCGGCTGCGGATCGCTTCCCTGCTGCGTGTTCCGGTGCGCCTGCCGCCGTCGGCGGTGGCCGCGCAGGTGCCCGTGCGGCACGGTCGGCTGACCGTTGTTGATCGGCGCTTTGTGGCGTACGTCCATCGGCTGCGCCGCCAGGTGCACGTCTGGACGGTGAACGACCCGGCGGAGATGCACCGCCTGCTGGACCTGGGCGTGGACGGCATCATGACCGACCGCCTCGCGGCGCTGCGCGACGTGTACACCGCTCGCGGGCACTGGCCGCCACCGGCCTGAATCGAAATGCGTCGAACGGAGCCCCGTTTCGTGGCTGACGGTAACCGGTGCGAAACGGGCTGTCGACCACGCGAAAAAAATGTGCATCCATGGGCGACGCTGCGGGGTTCAGGACGTATCTTGGCACGGACTTCGCCGCAGACCGCCCCCCGAGAGGATCCCTGGAGAGATGCGTAAGGCATGGCTCGCGCTCGTCGCGTTCGGAGTGCTCGCCACCACGGGCGTGACGGCCTGCACCGACAACGGTGATGACGGAGGGTCGACGGGGGCGCCCAGGGCGCGGTCCGGGGCGAGCGAGAAGGTCGGCGTGATCATGCCCGACAGCACCTCGTCGCAGCGCTGGACGCAGGACGACCCGAAGTTCCTCAAGCAGGCGTTCGACGCCGCCGGCGTGCCGGTGGACATCCAGAACGCCGATGGTGACCGGGCCAAGTTCCAGGAGATCGCGCGCACCATGATCCAGGACGGCGCCAAGGTCCTGATCATCGTGAACCTGGACTCCGACTCGGCGCGGACGGTGCTGTCCTGGGCCCGCGGCGCGGGCGTCAAGACCATCGACTACGACCGGCTCTCGCTCAACGGCGGCGCCGACTACTACGTCAGCTTCGACGGCCACGAGGTCGGCGTGCAGCAGGGCGAGGGGCTCAAGCGCTGCCTGAGCGACAAGGGCTACGACGACCCGGTGGTGGCCGAGCTGAACGGCTCGCCGACGGACAACAACGCCACCCTGTTCAAGGGCGGGTACGACGAGGTGCTGCAGCCGATGTACGACTCGGCGCAGTACACCAAGGGGCCGGACCAGTTCGTCCCGGACTGGGGCAATGAGGCGGGCGCCGCCCTGTTCGCCCAGATGATCGAGCAGCAGCCCAAGATCCGCGGGGTGCTGGCGGCCAACGACGGCCTGGCGAACGCGGTGATCGGCGTGCTGAAGAAGCACAGCCTGAACGGCAAGGTGCCGGTGACCGGGCAGGACGCCACCGTCGAGGGCCTGCAGAACATCCTCGCCGGAGACCAGTGCATGACCGTCTACAAGGCGATCAAGCCGGAGGCGCAGGCCGCGGCGGCGCTGGCCATCTCGCTGTTCAAGGGCCAGGACGTCAGCGTCCCGCTGGACCGGCAGAAGGACCCCGAGTCCGGCGCGTACGTGCCGTTCGTCAAGCTGCAGCCGGTGGCCATCGACAAGACCAACATCGGCGACGTGATCGCCGACGGCTTCGTCACCCGCACGGCGGTCTGCACCCAGAAGTACCTGCAGGCGTGCAAGAAGGCCGGCCTCTACAAGAAGTGACGCGCCGGGGCCGCGGCGCTCAGGCGCGACGGCCCTTGAGGTGGTTGCTCAGCGCGCGGGCGATCGCGCGCTGAGCGTCCCGCTCGGCGATCGCCTGCCGCTTGTCGTACGTCTTGCGGCCGCGCGCCAGGGCCAGCTCGACCTTGGCCCAACCGTCATGGAAATACAGCGACAGCGGCACCAGCGCCATCCCGCTCTGCTGACGCATCCGGTCCAGGATGCGGGTGATCTCGACCCGGTGCAGCAGCAGCTTGCGGGTGCGGCGGGGCGCATGATTGGTCCAGCTTCCGAAGCCGTACTCGGCGATGTGCAGGCCGTACAGCATGATCTCGCCGGCGTGCTCCTGGGCGAACGCGTCGACGATCGAGCAGTGCCCGGCCCGCAGCGCCTTCACCTCGGTCCCGGCCAGCACGATGCCGGCCTCGTACGTCTTGAGGATCGTGTAGTCGTGGCGCGCCTTGCGGTTCGAGGCGATCACCTGAACTCCGGTGTCCCGGGGCATCCGTGCGTGCCCTCCTGTCAGGATCGGTGTGCCGTCCCATCCGTCGCCGGGTGCCCGCCCGCCCCGCGTTGCGGGACGGGCGGGGAGGGCGCGTCCCCCTCGTCAGCGCCCATGAAGGAGAGGCGCCGGCGGGGGTGCGAGATACATCGCGGGGATCAGGGAACCACGCGGCGCATCGAATAGGTCACCGCGGCCAGCCGGTGTGGCTCGTTCACCACGTGGATCGGCGCCCGGTCGTAGACCTGCCAGCCGGCCGCCCCGGCGCGGTTGAGGTGGCGCAGGTCGTCGTAGCGCTCGTCGGTGCCCCAGCGCAGCACGCCGCCCGGATGGTGGAAGGTCGCGGTCCAGTCCATGAAACGGTCGGCGCCGAACGTGCCGGCGGCGCGGTATTCGAGGCGTGCGTACTCCCAATTGGCCACGGCCTCGATTATGCCGATGGTGTGTCCGGGTCGCTTGCCCGGCACGCGGGTGACCGGCACGCGGGTGACCGGCACCCGGGTGACCGGCCGGTGGGGGTGTGCGCCGCCGCCACCCCACCGGCCTCATCTCGGCACGGTCAGCTCACGCCCGCCCCGGACCAGGCCGCCGCCGTGGCCGCGTACTGGCTGCTGCCGGTGCCGTACAGGTCGCTCGCGGCGCTCAACGTGGCCGCGCGGGCCTGGGCGTAGTCGGTGCCCGAGGTCATGTAGGTGGTCAGCGCGCGGTAGAAGATCGCCGCCGCGGCCGTGTTGCCGATCCCGGTCACCGAGCCGCCATCGCAGCTCGGGCTGTTGTAGGCCACGCCGTTCACGGAATGCGCCCCGGAGCCCACGGCCAGCAGGAAGAACGCGTGGTTGCCGACGCCGGAGGAGTAGTGCACGTCCAGCCGCCCCACCGTGGAGCTCCAGCAGCGCGCCGAACTGCCGTCCTTGGCCGGGTCGTCCATGTAGCGCAGCGGCTCACCGCTGACCGTGATCTTCTCGCCGATCAGGTAGTCGCCCGGGTCCGCGGCGTTGTCGGAGAAGAACTCCACCATGGTGCCGAAGATGTCGCTCATCGACTCGTTGAGACCGCCGGGCTCGCCGCGGTAGACCAGCCCGGCGGTGCGCGAGGTGACCCCGTGGGTCATCTCGTGACCGGCCACGTCCAGCGAGGCGAACGGATGGAACGTACGGCCGTCGCCGTCGCCGTACGTCATGCAGAAGCAGGAGTCCGACCAGGTGGCGTTGTTGTACCCGGAGCCGTAGTGCACCCGGTTGTAGCTGCCGCTGCCGTCGCCGGCGATGCCCCGCCGCCCGAACGTGTCCAGGTAGTAGTCCCAGGTCTCCGCCACGCCGTACTGGGCGTCCACGGCGATGGTCTGGTCGTTGCTCAGCGTGCCGTCGCCCCAGACGTTGTCCGCGTCGGTGAACTGCGTTCCGAGCAAGCGCCGGTTGTTCATGTCGATGGTGTACGTGTCGCCGCGTAGCGGATCCTTGAGCTGGTAGCTGCTGCCCGACCGGGTGGTGGACAGGGCCACCGTGCCGACGTTGAAGCCGGTCCCGGTGCCGTCCACGGTCTGCTCTTCGGCCCAGTGGTCCACGATGCTGCCGTCGGTCGCGTCGACCAGCACATGCTGCAGGCCGTCATGCCGCACGGCGGTCTTCCAGACCAGGACCGCACTGCCGGACAGCGTGTCCACGGCCAGAGTGGCCGCGCCGACCGCGGCGCCGCCGATCGCCGTGGCCGCGGCCGTCTTCGCCGCCGCGCCGCTCACCCGCGGGGTCACCGCGAGCCGCAGCGCTGCGCGTTGCGAACGGCTGACCGACCGCAGGGCCCCGGCCGGGCCCAGGTGGGCGACGGTGTCACCGCCGATCACCGGGATTCCCCGGTACGTGCGGTCGAGGCGGACGTGGCTGCTGCCGTCCGCGTCGAGCATCACCTCGCGGCGGGTGAAGCCGTCGTCCGGGCCGGCGGCGAACGCCGCGGCGTGGTCGCGTACCGCTTGCACGGCGTGCTCGACGGCGTACCCGGGGGTGCCCGGCGCGGGGGACGGCGCTGCCGTGGCGGGCGTCGCCGCCACGGGGACCAGCACGGCCGACGCGACGAGCGCGCCGGCGCTGAGGATGACTCTGGTGCGCACCTTTTCTCCTCTCCGGCGCGGCGGGGTGGCCTCCGCGCCGGAATCGAGCCTTGTCAATGGAAGAAAGAGATGAGAGTCATTCGTGTAACAAGCCTGTGACGCTGAGCATCCAAGGCGTGCCGGTGCGGTGTCGGGGAAAGCCCTGATAGACCCCTGAAGTTGCCGCACGCCACCTTCTGCCCGCCGGTCCGGCGGTCATACGCTGCGCCGATAACACTGGGGGGAGAACCATGGCGAAACTCGTGTGCGGGCGCTGGTCCAAATGGATCGTGCTCGGACTGTGGACAGTGATCCTGGCCGTCGCCGGACCGATGGCCGGCAAACTCAGCGGCGTCGAGAAGAACGACAACTCGGCCTGGCTACCCGGCGGAGCCGAAGCCACCGCGGTCGCCGACCTGCAGAGCCGGTTCCAGCCGGACGACATCGTGCCCGCGGTGATCGTCTACGAGCGGTCGTCCGGCATCACCGCGGCCGACCGGGCCAAGGCGACGAGCGACGTCCGCGGCATCGCCGGCGTCGACGGGGTGACCGGCCAGGTGGCCGGGCCGGTCCCGGCGCGCGACGGCCAGGCGCTCCAGGTGATCGCCCCGATCAAGCTGGACACCGACGGCTGGGACAAGATCGCCGGGGTGGTCGACGACATCACGGCGGTCACCGGTGACGGCGGCGGCGGACTCACCGTGCATCTGACCGGTCCGGCCGGCAGTGCGGCGGACTCTGCCGCGGCGTTCGAGGGCATCGACAGCACCCTGCTCTACACCACGCTGACCGTCGTCACGGTGATCCTGCTGATCACGTACCGCAGCCCGGTGCTGTGGCTGCTGCCGATCCTGTCGGCCGGCGCCGCCCTGGCCGGCTCGCAGGCGCTGATCTACCTGCTCGCCAAGCATGCCGGACTGGTGGTGAACGCGCAGAGCGCCGGCATCCTGACGGTCCTGGTGTTCGGGGCCGGCACCGACTACGCCCTGCTGCTCGTCGCGCGGTACCGCGAGGAGCTGCGCCGGCACACCGACCGGCACGAGGCGATGGCGCTGGCCCTGCACCGTGCCGGACCGGCGATCATCGCGAGCGCGGCCACCGTGGCGATCGGCATGTCCCTGCTGACGCTGGCCGAGGTCAACTCCACCAGCGGGCTGGGACCGGTGGCCGCCCTGGGCATCGTGGTCGGCCTGCTGGCCATGACCACCCTGCTGCCCGCCCTGCTGGTGGCCTGCGGACGGTGGTTGTTCTGGCCGGTGCGTCCCCGGTACGGCACGCCGGAACCCACCGCGACCGGCCTGTGGGCACGGCTGGGCGGCCGGATCGCCCGCCGCCCGCGGACCGTGTGGATCGGCACCGCGCTGGTGCTCGGCGTGATGTCGCTCGGACTGTTCCAGTTGGACGCCAACGGCCTGTCCAACGCGGACAGCTTCACCAGCGAACAGCCGTCCGCGGCGGGGGAGAAGGCGCTGGCCCGGCACTTCCCTGCAGGCGAGGGCCAACCGGTCACGGTGATCGCCAACGCGGACCGGGCGGCGCGGGTACGCGCGGCGTTCGCCGCCACACCGGGCATCACCGAGGTGGCCGACGGCATCGTCAAGGGCGATCTTGTGCTGTTCGACGGCACCCTGAACGCGGCGCCGGACAGCGACGCCGCCGAGCGGACCGTGCACCAGGTGCGCGACGCCGTGCACGCGGTGCCGGGCGCCGACGCCAAGGTCGGCGGCATGACGGCGATGACCGTGGACATCAACGCGGCGAACAAACACGACAACCGGCTGATCATCCCGCTGGTGCTACTCGTCGTCCTGGTGATCCTGGGCCTGCTGTTGCGCGCCGTGGTGGCGCCGCTGATCCTGATCGCCACCGTGGTGCTGTCGTTCGCGGCCGCGCTGGGCGTGAGCGCGCTGATGTTCCGGCATGTGTTCGGCTTCGCCGGTGCGGACACGTCCTTCCCGCTGTACGTCTTCGTGTTCCTGGTGGCCCTGGGCATCGACTACAACATCTTCCTGATGACCCGGGTGCGCGAGGAAACCCAGCAGCGAGGCACCCGGCGCGGCGCGCTGACCGGCCTGGCAGCGACCGGCGGCGTGATCACCTCGGCGGGGGTGGTGCTGGCGGGCACGTTCGCGGCGCTGGGAAGCCTGCCGTTGGTGGCGTTCGCGGAGATCGGGTTCGCGGTGGCGTTCGGCGTGTTGCTGGACACCCTGGTGGTGCGGTCAGTGCTGGTGACGTCGCTGACCCTGGACATCGGTCGCAGAATGTGGTGGCCGAGCAGACTGACCCGGGTGCCGGACGACGAACCGGGCGAGCAGGCGCAGCCGCACCGCGACGCAGAGCTGTCGAGAACGTAACGCCCGTCCCCGTCCCCGTCCCCGTCCCCGTCCCCGTCCCGCCCCACCCCCGCCGCCCGCCCGCGCCCCACCCCCCACCGGCCGCTCGCCCCCGCCCCGCCCGCGTCCCGGCCCGGCCCGGCCCCGCCCGTC
>NZ_BMMX01000052.1 GCF_014646155.1 Mangrovihabitans endophyticus | reverse complement strand
CGCCTGCCGTGCCCGCGCCTGCCCCGCCCAGGCCCGGCCAGGCCCGCCCCGCCCCGCCCCGCCCGCCCGCGGTCCGGGGGCGCGGCCGGTCCGGCGGCGCGGCGCGGTCCGATCGACGATCTTGGAGTCTCTGGGGCGCCAGAAGCATCCAAAAGCCGCATATGTCCCACACAAAGTCCAAGATCGACCCGCCCCTCGCATCGATCTTGGACTTTGTGGGCTGGGGATGCGGTTTAAAACGGGCTAATAGGGCCAGAGAGTCCAAGATCGTCGTGGCGTCGTGGCGTCGTGGCGTCGTGGCGTCGTGGCGTGGTGGCGTGGTGGCGTGGTGGCGTGGTGGCGTGGTGGCGTGGTGGCGTGGTGGCGTGGTGGCGTGGTGGCGTGGGGTGCTGGGGCGCTGGGGCGTGACGGGTGTGGATGGTGTGGGCAGTGCTGACTGAACTGGCAACATTGCTCTCAGATAGTTATGTGTATCAATATGGTGGGCACGGATCACTGTCGGCACCGCTGGGGGTCGCGCCATGCAACGAGCCGCCGCCGTCGTCCTCGCCCTCCTCACCGGCACGCTGCCGGCCACGACAACCGCGCCCGCCACGGCTACGACAACAACCACGGCGACAACAGGCCCCGCTCCGCGGGCCGCCGCCTCGGTCTGCTCGGTCTACTGCGACACCCGCGACCCGTCCCTCGCCCGGCAGGACACGTTTCCCGTCGCCGACCGGATTCAGAACGGGCGCCGCATCTCCCTGCATCTGTCCGCCGCCGATGCGATGGCCTGGGGCAGCATCGACAACGGCAGCACCGGCGACGCCGTCTGGCTGGACCGCACGTTCGACGGCGGCGCCACCTGGGACGGCCTGCTCGGCAAGGCCAGCATCCCCGGCACCTGGACCGGCACGCGGACGCTCATGTACAACCTGTCCGACCCGGTGCGGCACGCCCGCGGCATGATCCGCGCGTGCGGCGACGCCGGCGGTGTGCAGTGTACCGACTGGGTCCCGTCGCAGGTCTGCGACGTCGCCTGCGACGGCGCCGCCACCGGCACCGGCGACACCATGCCGGTGCCGTCTGCCACCCTGCCCGGCCGCACCATCGCGCTGCACATGGACGCGCGCGGCATGGCCTGGGGTGTGATCAGCGGCGGCGCGCCCGGCGACGAGATCTGGCTGGACCGCTCCTTCGACGAGGGCGCGAGCTGGCCCGGCGGGTCGTCACTCGGACGCACCGCGACCGCACCCGGTGCGTCCTCCGCGCGCACCGGCGCGTACGCCGTACGCGACGCGCCCACCCTCATGTACGGCGGTGCGGTGCGCGCCTGCGGCCGGGCGGTGACCGGCAACAACGGCAGTTGCACCGGATGGGCGCGGCCCGCCGGTGACCGGGCGGCGGCTGCCGCCGACGCGCTGATGTACGCGTACCGGCCGGACACCGCCTGGTGGCCGTCGAGCTGGTGGAACTCGGCCGCCACGCTCACCGCGGTGATCAACTGGATGCAGCGGTCGGGCCGGGGCGACTACCGCTGGATCGTGGCGCGCACCTTCGAGGTGAACCGGGGGACGTTCGCCGCGGGGGAGCGCAGCAGCGACCCGATCGAGGGGCACTTCATCAGCCGGGCGGTGGACGACGCCGCCTGGTGGGGGCTCGCCTGGGTGCAGGCGTACGACCTGACCGGCGAGGTGCGCTACCGCGACGAGGCGGTGACGATCGCGTCGTACGTGCACGGCTTCTGGGACACCGGGACGTGCGGCGGCGGGGTGTGGTGGAACCGGGAGCGTACCTATAAGAACGCGGTGACCATCGGCCTGTACGTGCGGCTTGCGGCGGCCCTGCACAACCGCATCCCCGGCGACACCGTGTGGCGGGACCGGGCGGTGACCGGCTGGAAGTGGTTCGCCGGCAGCGGCCTGATCAACGCTTCCGGGCTGGTCAACGACGGCCTGACCACCGCGTGCGCGAACAACGGCCAGACCGTCTGGTCGTACAACCAGGGGCTGGCGGTCGGCGCCGCGGTGGAGGTGTACCGCGCGACCGGCGACGCGAGCGTGCTGGCGGCGGCCCGGCGGCTGGCGGACGCGGCGATCGGCTCTCCGGTGCTGACCCGCGGCGGCGTGCTCACCGAGTCGTGCGACGCCGCGGACCGCTCCTGCGACGACAACGCCAAGCAGTTCAAGGGGGTGTTCCTGCGCTATCTGGGCGACCTGGCGACGGTGACCGGGGACGCCGGGTATCGCGGGTACGCCCGTACGCAGGCGGACAGCATCTGGTCGGCGGACCGGGACGCCCTGAACCGGATCGGCGAACGGTGGAACGGTCAGACGTCCGCGGCGTACCCGAACGTCCGTGACTGGCGCACGCAGGCGTCCGGCTTGGAGGCGCTGACCGCGGCGCTGTGACGCAGAGTCCGGCGCGGTGACGCAGTCCGGCGCGGTGACGCAGTCGTTGACGGGGGGCGTCAGTCCTTGATCCGGAACGCCGCCAGCGAGGATCTCAGGTCGCCGCCCAGCCGGGTCAGCGAGGTGCTCGCCCGCTGCGCGTTGCCGGCGCCGTCGTCGGTCGCCGACACCGAACCCGCGATCGCGTCGATGCGCAGCCGCAGATCCTCGCTTTCCCGGGCGGACCGGTGCACCGACGAACTGACCTCCTGGGTCACCGCCGCCTGCTCCTCCGCCGCGCCCGCGATCGAGGTCTGGATCTCGTTGATCCGGCCGATCACCTCGCTGATCCGGTCGATGGCCTCCACCGCCTCGGTGGCCTGCGACTGGATGTCCGAGATCCGGGTGGTGATGTCGCCGGTGGCCCGGCTCGTCTCCTGGGCCAGGTCCTTCACCTCGCTCGCCACCACGGCGAAGCCCTTGCCCGCCTCGCCGGCACGCGCCGATTCGATTGTCGCGTTCAGTGCCAGCAGGTTGGTCTGCTCGGCGATGCCGGAGATCAGTCCGATCACGTCGCCGATCTCGCTGGACGCGGTGCCGAGCCGGGTCATCGTGGTGCGTGTGGACCCCGCCAGGGTGACCGCGGTGTCCGCCACGCTCGCCGCCTGGGTGCAGTTCGAGGCGATCTCCGCGATCGACGCGCGGAGCTGCTCCGACGCGCCGGCCAGCGCCTGCACCTCCTCGTTCATCCGGTTCGTCGCGTCCACCGCGGACGTCACGTCGCCGCGGGCAGTGGACGCCGCCGCGGACAGCGAATCGGAGGTGCGTCCCACGTCCCCGGCCGACTCGCCCAGCGCGTGGGAGTGCCGGATCACGTCCCGTAGGGTGGCCTCGATCCGGTCCAGGGCCTGGTTGATCGACCGGCCGAGCGCGCTCAGCTCGTCCCGGCCGTCGTCCAGGAACCGGGCGCTGAGGTCGCCGGCCGCCAGCGCTTCGGCGTTGCGCACCCCGGACCGGACGCGTGCCCGCAGGCTGCGTGTGGTCATCGCCCCCATCAGGATCAGCAGGGTCACCACGGCCGCCAGGACGATGACCCGGATCGCGAACGACACCCAGGTGCTGCGGACATTGTCGGCGGCGGCGGCGACCTGCTGGGCGGCGAGCGTGTTCTCGACGTCGCGATACCCGTCGATGTACTCGGTGACGGTCGCAAACCATGCCGCCGGGTCCTGGTCCAGCGCGCCGTCGTCCAGAGCCGCCGTGATCAGCTCCGTGACCTGCTGCCCGGTCGCCGAGGCGGCCAGCGTGTCCAACTGCGCCGCGACGTCCTCGCCCGCGAAGCCGCGAGCGTCCGCAAGCTCGATGTCCACCTGGCCGAGCAGTCGCGAGACGAGGCGTTCCTGCCCCGGCGCCCAGCCCTGGTTGGTGTACGCGGCGCCCATCTGGGCGCGGAGCAGGCCGAGCTTCTCCTTGGCCCACAGCACCGCCAGGTAGGCGGAGTTCTGCCGGGCGATCGCCGGGTCCGCGCTCTCCGCGGTGGTGCTCGCGACAAGCGACAGCACGGTGTCGTCGACCCCGGTGAAGTACCCGATCTGCGCGGCGCGGTCGGCCGGCAGGCCGTCCACCGCGGTACGCCGCGACGCCAGCTCGGCGCGGGCCGCGTCCAGCTCGGCGAGCTGCGGGTATTCGCCGGCGCCGTCGTCGCCCTGCGCCGCCGTGGTGGTGGCGTCGTCGAAGGTGTCCCAGGCGGTGTCCACGTCGGTGCGGTAGGACCGCAGCTCGGCGCCGAAACGCTGCCCGCCGGAAGTCATGAAGATGCTGGACGCGCCGCGTTCCCGCTGGATCGCGTGCACCAGGTCGCCGCCGGCCACCGCGGCCGTCGTCCATCTCTGCGAGACCTGCAGGCCGGACAACCGGCCCACGTCGGCGACCGCCTCCTTGCCCACCAGCGCCAGCAGCGCGATCACCGGCAGCCCGGCCATCAGGCCCATCCGCTGCACCAGGGTCATGTGCCGGAGCCAGGTCAGGCCGGGGAGCGCGCGCATGTGGTGGCCGCCTCGTCGTCGAGGGTGAAAACGGTTCACTGCGAGTAAAACGTGCCGCCGCGCCCGGCCGGGGCCGTTTGGCCGGATTGCGGCGGATCTGGCCGCGGGCGGCGGGCATGGGCGGCAGGGTCAGGGGGTAGGTGACGAGGCGAACCGGACGCGGCCGAGAAGGGAACACCATGGCGGAGATCGTGCTGATCAGGCACGGGCAGACCGAGTGGAGCGCGAACGGGCGGCACACCTCGCACACCGACCTGGACCTGACCGGGCCCGGCGAGCGCCAGGCCCGCACGGTCGGGGAGCGGTTGCGCGGCCGGTCGTTCGCCGCGGTGCTGTCCAGCCCGCGGCGGCGGGCGCTGCGCACCGCCGAACTGGCCGGGCTGCGGGTCACCGAGGTCACCGACGACCTGGTGGAATGGGATTACGGCGAGTACGAGGGGATCACCACGGCCAGCATCCACGAGGACCGGCCGGGATGGTCGCTGTGGACCGACGGCTGCCCCGGCGGCGAGACGCCGCGGCAGGTCGGCGCCCGGCTCGACCGGGTGCTGGAGCGGGCCCGCAAGCTCACCGCGGACGGCGACGTCGCGCTTGTCGCGCACGGGCACTGCCTGCGGGTGTGCGGGGCGCGCTGGTGCGGCCTGGAGCCGGCCGCGGGCAAGGTGCTCAAGCTGGACACCGGGACGGTGTCGGTGCTGGGCTTCGAACACGAATCCGACCCCGTCATCACCGCCTGGAACGCGCCCTGCGCCTGAGCACACCCAGCGCCTGAGCACACCCAGCGCCTGAGCACACCCAGCGCCTGAGCACACCTCGCGCCTGAGCGCACCCCGCGTGCGATGTCAGGCGGGCACCGGCAGGGTGGCCCGCACATCGCCGAGCCCGCGGGCGATCAGCAGCTCGCCCCCGGTGAGCCGCTGCCACGCGCCGGCGCCGGTGTCCCACCGGCGCCAGACGCGCGGGTCGGTGGGCACCACCAGCCGGGCCGACTCGCCCGGCGGCAGCGTCACGTCGCGCCACCCGGCCAGGCGCACCGGTTCGTCGTCGCCGGGCGGCTGGTAATACACCTGCACCACTTCCCGGCTGGCGCGGATGCCGGTGTTCGTCACCGTCACGGTCACCCCGGGCGTGCCGTCGCCGGCCACCACGCGGGCGTCGGAGTACGCCCAGTCGCCGTACCCGAGGCCGTGGCCCAGCCAGAACGCCGGCTCGCTCGCCCGGCCGGCGAAGTGACCGCGATAGCCGAGGTGCCGCCCCTCGGCGTAGCGCAGCTCGCCGTCCACCGGCGTGACCGACCACGCCGGGCACATGCCGTCGTCGACCGGGAACGTGCCGACCAGCCGTCCCGCCGGTTCCACGTCGCCGAGCAGCGCCGCCGCCACCGCCCGGCCCGCTTCCTGACCGGGCAGGCCGACGAGCAGCACCGCGTCCACCCGCGGCAACCACGGCATCACCACCGGGGTCGCCGCGTTCACCACCACCACGGTGCGCCGCGCCGCCCCGGCCACCGCCTCGACCAGTGCGTCCTGCGCGCCGGGCAGGTGCAGCGTGGTCTTGTCCACCGATTCGGTCTCCTGCTCCTCGGTGAGGCCGACCACCACCACCGCCACGTCGGCGTCGCCGGCCGCGCGCACCGCGTCGTCGATCACGTCGACGGTCTCCCGGGAGGCCGGGTTGGCGACCAGCCCGAAACGGCCCGCGCCCAGGTAGCCGTCGCCGGGCCGCCCGCCGCCGGGCAGCGTGACCGTCGCGGACAGCGCCGTGCCGGCCGCCACGTCGACCACGTCGGTGCGCGACGGCGGGGCCAGGATCTCCTCGGCCATCCCCGTGCCGGACACCGCCAGCCGGTACGTCAACGTGCGCTCCCCGGCGCGTACCGTCCACGCGCCGACGCCGATCGCCCCCAGCTCGACCGGCCCGCCGCCGGTGATCACCGCGTCCAGCCGCACCGACGCCGCGGTGCCCGGGAAGTCGTCGTCCATGCCCACCGCGGTGATCGCCGCCGGGGCGTGCCGGTGCTCCAGCTCGGCGCCGGCCGCGTCGTACAGGGTGACGCGCACCCCGGCCTCGCCGGTCCGCGGATCGGTGAGGAAGCCGTCGCGGGCCGGGACCGGTCGCGTGCGCACCGCGACCCCGTCGGTCACGGTGACCCGGTCACCCATCTGCTCGGTCAGCCCGCACGCGACGCTGACCTGGTACGGCGGATTCACCACGGCCGACCCGCCGCCCATGCCGATGGTTTCCACGGCATGCCGTCCGATCAGCGCCACCGACGCATCGCGGTGCAGCGGCAGGGCCGCGGCGTCGTTCTTCAGCACCGTCATGCCCTGCGCGGCCAGCCGGGTCAGTTGGGCGCGACGCTGCGCGGAGTCCGGCGCCGGGAAGGACCGCGCGGGCTCCGGTGGGGCGCCCAGCGCACCCACCCGCGCGGCGAGCCGCAGCAGCCGCTCCACGTGCTCGTCGATGACCGCCTCGCTCACCTCACCGGCGCGCACCGCCGCGACAAGCGCGTCGCCCCACGGCCCGTCCGGTCCCGGCATCACCAGGTCCAGGCCCGCGGTGGCGGCCGGAGCCGCGCTCCCGGTGGCCGACCAGTCGGACATCACCAGCCCGCGGTAGCCCCACTCACCCTTGACGATCTCGGTGATCACATGCCGCTGCTCGGTAGCCGGCACGCCGTTCACGTCGTTGTAGGCCGCCATCATCGACCACGGGTCGGCGTCCGCCGTCGCGATCTCGAACGGCAGCAGATAGACCTCGCGCAGCGTGGCCTCGTCCAGCACGCTGTTCACCGTGGTGCGCTCGGTCTCCGACTCGTTGGCGACCAGGTGCTTGAGGCAGGCGCCAACGCCCGAGTCCTGCAAGCCGCGCACGTACGCCGCGGCCAGCCGGCCGGTCAGCAGCGGATCCTCCGAGTACGCCTCGAACAACCGCCCGCCCAGCGGCGAACGGTGCAGGTTGATGGTCGGGCCGAGCACCACGTGGATGCCCTGCGCGAGGGCCTCCTGCGCGAGGAGCTGTCCCGCCTCGTACGCGGTCTGCTCGCTCCAGCAGGCGGCCAGCAGGGTGGCGTTGGGCAGCAGCGCGACGACCCGGCCGTCGCTGAATTTCAGGCCGCGCACCCCGGTCGGGCCGTCCGACAACCGCAGCTCGCCCAGGCCGATGGACGGCTCGGGGACCAGGGTGAACCCGGACGCGCCGGTCAGCAGGGCGACCTTGGTGGGCAGATCGAGCGAGGTGATCAGGGCGGCGCGGTCGTCCGCGCGGGCTCCGGTCATGGCGTCATCCTCGCACGGCGACGCTCGGCCTCCGGTCCACCGACGATCGTCGATCCCTGCCCCGCGGTGCGGGCCTGCACCGCCCCTGATGATCGGCTTTGCCAACCAACGCACAGCTACCGCACATGGGCACCCCAGTCTGGCGGCGAACAGTAGGCATCACGACGACCGGCCGAAGGGGGCCCGACATGCTGGTGCAGCTCAACCGCCAGAACGACGACAACGTCCCGATCACCGCCACCGATCTGCCGCTGAACGCCTCCGCCACACTCAGCCTCACCCCGGCGGTGGCCGTGGTCGGCCCCGCCGGGCGGATCGCCGGCCTGCGCGACCACCTGCGGCCCGGCTGGACGCTGCGGCACGTGCACGACCTCGACGACGTACGACCGGGTGAGCTGGTTCTGCTCACCACGGGCGGCGACGACGCCGTACGCGCCGCCCGCGACCTGTTGCCGCGCCGCACCCGGATCGTGGCGGTGGTGGACGAGACCGCCCCGGCCGCCCTGGTCGCCGCGGTGCTGACGGCCGGCGCCGACGTCTGCGTGCGGGGCGGCCAGCCGGCCATCCTCGCCGGTCACCTGGCCGCCTGCCATCGTCGGCAACTGGCCGACCGGTGGGCCGCGCTGTCCGCCGCCGCGGCACACCAGTGAACCCCTTCAGCCTGGCATCGAGCCCGTCGACCAGCGGCGGCATCTGCCGGCCTCGCCACGGTGAAAAGGGTTCAGTAGCCGTGACCGGGCGATGACCCGCCGCTCAACTTGCCGGCGTCGCCGACGGCTTGAGCACCGCGCACGTCTTGTCCGCCTCGGCGCGGGCCGGATCGGCGCTGGCACCGGCGTCGGTCACGCCGTGCTCGCGCAGGCAGTTGCGGTAGGCGGAGTCACGCCCGCCACCGCCCGCGGCCCCGTTGCCCCGCCTCCCGCCGCCGGGTCCGCCGCTGGGCCGCACCGACGCGCAGGCCGACTGGGCCTTGTCCCAGGTGGCGTCGTCGATGCCGGACGGCCGGCCGAATCCGCCCCGTCCGCCGCTCATGCCCGGCCCACCCTGGTCCGCCCGGCCCGACGGCCGGGGCATCCCGGACGGCCATCCCGCGCCGGACGGCCGCGCACCCCCGGACGGCCGCGCACCCCGGGACGGGAATCCGGACGGCCGCCCGCCCGGACCGCCCGACGGCACGGTGATCGTGACACCGTTCTCCTGCAGGCATGCGGCGTACGCGGCGAACGCCGAATCCCCCGCACCCACGCCGGGGTCCGGGGCGTCGTCGCCGCCGGATGATCCGCAGCCGGCCACCACGACCGCCGCCGCCGCCGCGATGCTCACCACCCACGCTTGTCTCCACCGCACCATGCTCTCCTCGTCTCCACAGGGCGCTGACGCCCATCTCCGTCAGGGGACAACGGTGGACCAGCCAAGCGCGCGCATCTGCGCGCCCGGTCGGACCCGCCTCGGAGTTGGCTCGGAAACCGGCCGCGGTCCGAGCCAACTCCGAGGCGGGTCCGAGCCGGTGATCAGGACGTTGCCGGACACTGATCGGCCATGAGCGAAATGCGCCCGGTGCGTCGTCGGCTGCGGTGGGCCGCGGCGGCCGTGGTCGTGGCCGGGCTGGTCGCGGCGGGCGTGACCCGCGCGCTTACCGCCGGGGCGGAGCCGTCACCGGCGGCGCCCGCCACCGTGGCCGTCGACCGGGGCACGGTGACCGCCCAGGTGGCCACCACCGGAACCGTGCAGCCGGCGCAGACCCGCAGCCTGTCCTTCACCGTGTCCGGCACGGTGAAGGACGTGAAGGTGCGTCCGGGGCAGATGGTCGCGCCCGGCGAGGACCTGGCCGCGGTGGACGACACCGGCGCCGCCGCCGCGGTGGACGCCGCCCGACAGACCCTGGACGACGCGGAGGACCAACTCACCGCCGCGCGTGCGGCCGCCGAGCAGGAACCGGACGCGGGCGACGGGTGCACCGGCGCCGACGTGCCCGCCGGATACGCCACCACCCACGGACCGAGCGGCGCCGCCACGCCACCCACCCCTGCCACCCCGGCGGCGACGACGCCCGCGAGCCGTCCGGCGAGCGCCCGGCCCACGACCACCGCGCCGGCCACCGCCCCGGCGAGCCCGGCGCCCTCGCCGTCGGCCGCGACGGCGGGCACGTCCACCACCGTGGCGGGCAAGGCCCAGCAGAAGACCGGCCGGCAGGACGGCGTCCCCGGACAGACCGGCCAGACCGGGCAATCCTGCACCGGTGACCGGCAGAACGAGCAGGGCGGGCAGAACGGGCAGGCCGGCGGGAGCGACGCCATCCTCAGCGCCCAGCAGCGCGTCACTCAGGCCGGGGTGGCGCTGGCCGACGCCGAGGACGCGCTGGCCGGGGCCACCATCACCGCGCCGATCCGCGGCCGGATCCTGGCGGTCGCCGGCAAGGTCGGCAGCCAGGTGAGCGGCGGCGGCACCTTCGTCACCCTGGCCGACGTCTACGACATGCAGGTCAGCGCCGCATTCCCGGAGGCCGACGCGGACCGGCTGGCGGTGCGGCAGAAGGCCACCGTGACCCTGACCGCCGCCGGTGCGGACGCCGCCGCGCTGGGCGCCACCGTGGTGCAGGTCGACCCGGTCGGCAGCAGCGACGGCACCATGGTCCGGTACGGCGTGGTGCTCTCGTTCACGCAGGCGCCGGAGGACCTGCTGGTCGGGCAGAGCGCCGCGGTGCGGGTGACCACCGGCGAGAAGTCCGGCGTGCTGCGGGTACCCAGCGCCGCCGTGCACGACGTGACCGGAGACCGGGGGACGGTGCTGTGTGCGGGCGCCCGCACGCAGGTCGGCGTCGGGTTGCGCGGCGACCGGTACACCGAGATCACCTCCGGTCTGGCCGAGGGCGCGACGGTGACCCGGTCGTGGTGACCGCGTCCCGGTGACGCCCCGGCCGCCGGGGCACCATCGTCGGGTGCGGCCGTCGGCACAGCGAATTCCCCCGTGTTTCATACCGGATTCAAAGGCGGCGCTGATATCCCTTCCCGGTGCAGACAGACACGGTTCAGACAGAAGTGGTGCGGGCGGGCGCGTCACCGGCCGGCGCCACCCTCGCTCGGGTGCTCGTCGTGGACGACGAGCCGAACATCTCCGCGTTGCTTTCCGCCACCCTGCGACTCGTCTCGTACGACGTACGGGTGACCGGTTCCGGCTACGGCGCGCTGTCGGCCGTCGCGGAGTTCGACCCGGACCTGGTGGTGCTCGACGTGATGCTGCCCGACCTGGACGGGTTCGACGTGGCCCGCCGGTTGCGCGCGCAGGGCAGCCAGGTGCCGGTGCTGTTCCTGACCGCCCGGGACGCCGCCGAGGACCGGATCTGCGGGCTGACCGCCGGCGCCGACGACTACGTGACCAAGCCGTTCAGCCTGGAGGAGGTGGTGCTGCGCATCCGGGCGATCCTGCGCCGCACCCGCCCCGAGCTGCCCGCCGGGGGCGACGGGGTGCTCGGTTACGCGGACCTGACGCTCGACGACGCCGCCCACGAGGTCCGCCGCGGCGGCCGGCTGATCGACCTGTCACCCACCGAGTTCAACCTGCTGCGATACCTGTTGGTCAACGCCGGCCGGGTGGTCAGCAAGGCGCAGATCCTGGACCGGGTGTGGCACTACGACTTCGGCGGGGACGGCCGCATCGTGGAGTCGTACGTCTACTACCTCCGCCGCAAGATCGACAAGGTGGGCCCGCCGCTGATCCATACGGTGCGCGGTGTCGGGTACGCGCTGCGGCTGCCGCGCGGCGGCGACGAGTGAGGTGGCAGCCGCGGCGCTGGGGGCACTGGACCCTGCGCTCGCGGCTGGTGCTGGCGGCTGCCGCGCTGACCGCGGTCGGGCTGATCCTGGCCGACACGGCCGGGCTGCTGCTGATCCGCTCCTATCTGAGCGATCGCGCCGACGCGCAGCTCGCCGCGATGACCCGCCCGTTCACCAACCCGGCCCGCCCGGCCGCGGCCCGCGGCACCGGTGACGATTCCGCCGCCAGTGCGGCGCCCGGCGGTGCCCCGCGCGGCGGCCGGTTCCTGCGGCTGAGCGCCGACCAGGTGTTCTACCTCTGGACCGCGGACGGCCGGCTGGACGCCGGGCGCAGTTCCGAACCGGCGTCCGGGCTGCCCGCCCCCGACCCGCCGGCGCGCCTGCGCAGCCCGTACACGGTCACCGCCGGGCGCGACGCCACGGCCTGGCGGATGCTCGCCGTGCCGACCGCCGCCGGTGGCACGGCCGTGGTCGGCACCTCCCTGGCCCCGGTGCGGCAGATCACCGACCGGCTGCTGCTCATCGACGTGGCGGTGACCCTGCTGGTGCTCGTGCTGCTGGCCGGCGCCGCCGGCTTCGTGGTCCGTCTCGGGCTGCGCCCGCTCACCGCGATGGAGGGCGTGGCCGCGGACATCTCCGCGGGCAACCTCTCCGGCCGGGTGACCGGCACCGACCCGCACACCGAGTCCGGACGGCTCGGTCACGCCCTCAACCTGATGCTGGCGCGCATCGAAGCCGAGGTGTCCGCGCGGACCGCCTCCCAGCGGCGGCTGCGCCAGTTCGTCGCGGACGCCTCGCACGAGCTGCGCACCCCGCTGACCTCGATCCGCGGCTTCGCCGAACTGTACCGGCGCGGCGGGGCCCCGCCCGGTCCGGCGCTGGACGAGACGATGAGCCGCATCGAGGGCGAGGCCGCCCGGATGGGCGTGCTGGTCGAGGACCTGCTGATGCTCGCCCGGCTGGACCGGCAACGCCCGCCCGTGCGCACTCCGGTGGACCTGCTGGAGATCGCCGCGGACACCATCCGGGACGCACACGCCCGTACGCCGCAGCGGCCGGTGCGGCTCGCCGGGCTGCACGACGACGCCGACACGTTCGAACCGGCCACCGTGCTCGGCGACGAGCACGGCCTGCGGCAGGTCGCCACCAACCTGGTCGCCAACGCGTTGCAGCACACCCCGCCGCACGCCGGGGTCACGGTGCGGGTGGGCAGGCTGCCCGCACCGGCCCGGCACGACCGGCGGGCAGGCGCGGCGCCGGTGCGGTCCGGGCCGGTGACCGGCACCGGCCCGGTGGCCGTGCTGGAGGTCAGCGACGACGGTCCCGGGGTGCCGCCCGAGCACGCCGCGCGGGTGTTCGAGCGGCTGTACCGGGCCGACTCCAGCCGGTCGCGCGCCGCCGGTGGCGGGTCCGGGCTGGGCCTGTCCATCGTCGCGGCGATCGTGCACGGCCACGGCGGCTGGGTCGAGTTGGACGCGGCGGCCTCCGGCGGCGCCACGTTCCGGGTGCTGCTGCCGGCCGGCCCGGCCCCGGCGTGACACGGTCGTGGGCAGCTCCGGAGCGGCGCGCCCCGTGTGGCGGCTCGGTGGCGGCACGGTCTTGAGGAAGCTCCGAGGTGGCATGGAAGCAGCTCCGAGCAGCCCTCGGCACACTGTCCGGCATGCCTGCGCGCCGCTTCCGCCCGGGCGGCACCGCCCAGAGCCGCTTCGCCCCGAACCGCTTCGTCCCGCGCCGGATCTCCCGGATGGGCCTCTCGCTGCGCCGTCCCGCCCCGCTGGTGAACGCGGCGCTGGCGCTGCTGCTCGGCGCGGGCGGCTTCGTGGCGTACGAGACGCTGCGCGGCCCGGACGACGGTGCCGCGGCCGCCGGCGGGGCGAGCACCATGCCGGTGCGGCAGGGCACGGTCACCGCCACGGCGACCGCGGACGGTTCGGTGGCAAGCGCTTCCACCGCGACCGCGGACTTCGTCACCGGCGGCACGGTGACCGCCATCGACGTGGCCGTGGGCGACAAGGTGAAGAAGGGCCAGAAGCTCGCCGAGGTCGACCCGGCAGCGGCGAACCGCAGCCTGGACGCCGCCCGCGCCGACCTGGACGCGGCGCGCGACTCGCTGTCCCGGGCCGAGGACGCCGGGCAGGACACCACCGGCGCGCAGGACGCGGTGACCCAGGCCGAACTGGCCGTGGACGACGCCCAGGCGGCGGTGGACGGCACGGTGCTGACGGCGCCCATGGCCGGCACGGTGACCGCGGTGAACGGCACGCTGGGCAGTTCGTCGTCGGGTTCCGGCTCCTCCTCCGGCGGCCAGAACGGCGCCGGTTCCAGCAGCGGCGGATCCAGCGGCGCCGGGTCCAGCGGAGCCGGGTCCAGCGGCGGCGGGTCCAGCAGTTCCGCCGGCAGCGCCTCCGGCTCGTCCTCCGGCGGCTTCATCGACCTCGCCGATCTCACCAAGCTGCAGGTCACTGCGGACTTCGCGGAGGCCGACGCGACCCGGTTGACGGAGAAGCAGGCCGCCACGGTCACCTGGAACGCGCTCAACGGCGCGCGGGAGAGCGCCACGGTGGCCGCCGTCGACCCGTCGCCCACCACCAGCGACAGCGCCGTCACGTACGGCGTCACCCTCAGCCTCGACGATCTCCCCGACGGTGCCCGCCCCGGGCAGACCGTCTCGGTGTCCGTGGTGACCGGCGAGGTGGCCGACGCCGTCTACGTCAACCCGGCGGCCATCACCACGACGGGCGGCCAGCACCGCGTCACCGTGGTCGCCGGGGGACGGCGCGACACCCGTACCGTCCAGATCGGACTGGAGGGCGACCAGGCCACCCAGATCACCGACGGCGTGCAGCCCGGCGAGCAGGTCGAGATCACCCTGACCAGCACCGGGGACTCCGGGTCGACGGGCGGGTTCGGCAACCGGGGCGGCGGGTTCGGCTTCTCCGGCGGTGGCGCCCCGGGCGGCGGGCCCGGCGGTTTCTCCGGGGGCGGGCAGCGCGGCGGCGGGAGCGGCGGCCGGTGAGCGCTCCGATGGCCGCACCGACCGCCGAACCGGTGATCCAGGTCGCCGGCCTGACCAAGGTGTACGGCTCGGGCGAGGCCACGGTGCACGCCTTGCGCGGCGTCGACATGACCGTGCTGCGCGGCGACTACGTGGCGATCATGGGATCCTCCGGATCCGGCAAGTCCACGTTGATGAACATCCTCGGCGCGCTGGACGTGCCCAGCGCCGGCCGGTACCTGCTGGACGGCGTGGACGTGAGCAGGCTCGCCGACCGGCAGCTCGCGGTGGCCCGCAACCGGCTCATCGGCTTCGTCTTCCAGGCGTTCAACCTCATTCCCCGCACCAGTGCGCTGGCCAATGTGGAGCTTCCCCTGGCGTACGCGGGCGTGAAGGCGCGGCAGCGACGCGACCGGGCGATGGCGGCGCTGGAGACGGTCGGCCTGGCTGACCGCGCCCGGCACGAGCCCAACCAGCTCTCCGGCGGCCAGCAGCAGCGCGTCGCGGTGGCCCGCGCGCTGGTCACCGAGCCGGCCCTGCTGCTGGCCGACGAACCGACCGGCAACCTGGACACCCGCTCCACCGAGGACGTCCTGGAGGTCTTCGACGGCCTGCACCGCAGCGGCCGGACCATCGTGCTGATCACCCACGAGACCGAGGTGGGCGACCGGGCCGGGCGGCTGATCCGCCTGGTGGACGGCCGGATCGTCACCGACGTACGGCAGCAACCCGCCGGGCGGCAAACCACCGGGCGGCACAGCCGCCCGCTGACCGGGACGGAGGCGCTCACGTGAGCACCGTCGAGGTGGTGCGTTTCGCGCTGCGCGGCCTGGTCGCGAACAAGCTGCGGTCCGCGCTGACCATGCTGGGCATCCTGATCGGCGTGGCGGCGGTGATCCTGCTGGTCGCGGTCGGCAACGGCACGGCGCGCACGATCAGCGAACGGATCGAGGCGCTGGGCACCAACACCCTCACCGTGATGAGCAGCGGGCGCGACGCCACGCTCACGGTGCCGGTCGCGAACGCGCTTGCCGATCCCGTGCTGGCCCCCGACGTGGCCTCGGTCTCGCCGGTGGCCAGCACCTCCGCCACCATCACTTGTCAGGGCACCGACCATCAGGTCAGCCAGTTCGTGGGCACCACGCCGGACTGGTTCGCCGCCTCCAACACCCCGGTGGGCAGCGGCGCCGCGTTCACCGCCGACGACGAGGCGCAGGCCCGCCGGGTGGTGGTCCTCGGCCAGACCGCGGCGCAGGAGCTGTTCGGCGCGGCCGACCCGATCGATCAGCAGGTCACCGTCTCCGGGGCGCTGTTCACCGTGGTCGGCGTGCTGGCGGCCAAGAGCAGCACCGGGTTCCAGGACGCCAACGACACCGCGGTCGCCCCGCTCTCCGCGGTGCGCGAGGTGCTCACCGGGTACGGGTCACTCACCTCGATCCTGGTGGAGGCGGCCACCCCGGACGTGGTGGACGCGGCCCAGTCGGAAGTGGCCACCGTTCTCGACCAGCGGCTGAAGGTCGCCGCGGACGCGCAGAGCACGCCGTACCGGATCCAGAACGCGTCGCAGTTGCTGGAGACGCAGACCGAGACCGCGGACACGTTCACCACGCTGCTCGGCGCGGTGGCCGCGATCAGCCTGCTGGTCGGGGGCATCGGCATCACCAACATCATGCTGGTCACGGTGACCGAACGGACCCGCGAAATCGGCATCCGCAAGGCGCTGGGCGCGCCGCGCCGGACCATCCTCACCCAGTTCCTCATCGAGGCCACCCTGCTGAGCGTCCTCGGCGGGCTGCTCGGCGTGCTGGCCGCCCTGGTCGGGAGCACCTTCGAGATCGTCGGGGTGAAGCCGGTGATCGTGCCCAGCTCGATCGTGCTGGCGCTGGGCGTGTCCATCGCCATCGGACTGTTCTTCGGCGGGCTGCCGGCCGGGCGTGCGGCCCGGCTGCGCCCCATCGATGCGCTGCGCTACGAGTGAGGAGAGCACGTGACCGCTGCTGACGACACCGCGGTGCTGACGCCGGTGGGTGACCGCGACGAGACGCTGGCCGCCGAACTGGCCGCCGCCGCGCCACGCCGCTGGTGGAACCGCGGCACCGTGGTGCTGGGCGCGCTCGCCCTGCTGCTCGGCGGGTTCCTCGGCGGCCTGCAGGCGCAGCAGCACTGGGGCACACCGGCGTCCGCGCTCGGCGGGCGCGACGGCGGCGCGGCGGCCCGGTCCGGCGGGGGACGGGCGGGATTCCCGGGCGGTGGTTATTCCGGGGGTGGTTATTCGGGCGGTGGTTATTCGGGCGGCGCCGGCCGGACCGGCGAAGCCGGCGCGCCGGCCGGCGGCGCCCCCTCCGCGGCGGCGTCGGGCACGTCCGGCACGGTGCAACTGGTGGACGGCGACACGGTGTACGTGCAGACCGCCGACGGCACCACGGTGACCGTGCACACCAGCGGCGACACCCGGGTGCAGACGGCGAAGAAGGGCAAACTGGCGGACCTGAAGAAGGGCGACACGGTGACGGTGCAGGGCGACGCGGGCACGGACGGCGCGGTGACCGCGTCAGGCATCACTCGCACGCCCCACTGAGACCCGCACGCCCCACTGAGCCGAACCCACCACCGCCGCTCGCCCCGCCAGGACTCGGGTGGATCGTGACCTTTCTGGAGCGCTATGGGTCCTTTGGGGCGTTCGGGACGACCCGGAAATCCACGATCGATCGCTAGGGCGGGTGCGGGACTGGCCGTGGCGCAGGGACATGCCGGCACGGCACGGCCGACGCGTCATAACTCTTAACATTCGAAACTATTGATGTGACTCGGGGTCGCTTCCTAGGCTGATACCGCTTCTACGGCCGGGGAGGTGTGCCGGCGTGCGAACCGAGGAGCATGACCTAGTCGGCCGGGCGGTGCTGCTCGCCGCCATCGACGATCGGCTCACCGCCGGAGGCGGGGTGGCCCTGCACGGCCCCAGTGGCATCGGCAAGACCGCACTGCTCGATGCGCTCGCCGCCTCCAGCGCCCAGCGCGGCGACCTGGTGCTGCGCCTGCGCCCGGCGCCCAGCGAACGGTCGTTGCCCGGCGCCGGCGTGACCGACCTGATGGCCGGCATGCCCGGTGACGCCGCGACCGCGCTGCCGCCCGCACCGCGGGCCGCGCTCGCCGCGCTGCGCCAGGGTTTGCCGCCGCGGGCCAGCGCGTCCGCGCTCACCCGGCGGCTGATCCTGCCGCTGCTGCTCGCGCACTGCGCCCGGGAACGCCCGGTGCTGCTCGTGCTGGACGACGTGCAGTGGCTGGACGCCGAGTCGGCCGAGCTGATCGCGTTCGCCATGCGCCGCCGCCCCGGTCCGCGCGTGCGGGTGCTGTCCGCGCAGCGCTGGCCCGACCCGGCCGGGCGGCGGCGCGCGGCCCGGCTGTGCCCGGCTCCGGTGTCCGAGTTCGCCGTCCCGCCACTGAGCGCCGACGACCTGACGGTGCTGCTGGAAGCGCGCGGCCTGCCGTGCCGCACGGCCAGCCGGCTGCACGCGGCCAGCGGCGGCAACCCGTTCCTGGCCCTGGCACTGGGTGCGGCGGTCGCGCCCGGCCCGGCGTGGCAGCCCGCGCCGCTGCCCGAGCCGGCCCGCGTGCTGCTGCGTGAACGCCTGGACGCGCTGCCCGCGCCGGTGGCCGACACGCTGCTGGTGGCGGCGCTGGCCACCGAGCCCACGCTCGGCACGCTGATCCGCGCCGGCCGCGAGGACGCCGCCCGGGAACTGCGGCTGGCCGAGGCGGCGGGGGCGATCGAGTGCCGGGGTGACGCGGTGTCGTTCACCCCGCCGGCCCTGGGCACGGTGCTGGCCGAGGACGCCGGGGCGCGCCGCCGCGCGCAGGTCCATGGCGCGCTGGCCGCCGCGGCGACCGACGAGACCGACGCGATCCGGCACCGGGCGTTGCGCAGCGGCCGGCCGGATGCCGCGGTGGCCAAGGCGCTGGCCGCGGCGGCCGAGCACGCGGCCGAGGCCGGCGCCGGCCGCGCCGCCGCCGAGCTGTGGCTGCTCGCCGCCGAGCGCTGCCCGTACACGCTTGCTGCGCAACGGCTGGACTGGCTGGTCACGGCGGCGGGCGCGGCGCTGACCGCGGGCGTGCCGGCGATGGCCGGGCGGGCCGCCGCGGCGGTGCTGGCCGACCAGGCGCCCTCGCAGCATCGGGTGCGCGCCCGGCTGGTGCTGATCGACCTGGCCGGGCAGGCGCTGTCCGGAATGGCGGAGACGTTCGCCGCCGCGGTGGTCGAGGCCGGGGACGACCCGGCGCTGCTGGCCCCGGTCCGGTTGCGGCTGACCTGGGCCGCGATGGTCGGCGGGGACCCGGACGGCGCCGTCGCCGAGGCCGCCCGCACGGTCGCCGCGGCGCGCCGTGCCGGCGATCCCACCACCGAGGCGATGGCGCTGAGCGCTCTTGCGCAGGTGCAGCGGGTGCGGGGCGAACCGGATTGGGCGCGCACCCTGCAGTGGGCGCTGGCGCTGCCCGCCGCGCAGGTGCCGGGATGGCTGCACATGGGGCCGCGCTACCTCGCGGCCCGGTTCGCCATGATGGACGACCGGCTCGACGAGGCCCGCGACGAGTTGCTGCGGCTGCTGGCCGTGGCGGAGCAGGACCGGGCCGGGGAGGCCCTGGTGGAGGTGCTGCGCAGCCTGTCCGAAGTGGCCACCCGGGCGGGCCGGTGCCGGGACGCGCTGCGCTACGCGCACCGTGCGGTGGACGCCGCCGCGGCCGCCGGGCTGAGCCCCGGACCGACGTGGTACACCGCCGCGGTGGCCGAGCTGGCCGGCGGCAGCCTGGCCGCGGCCGCCGGGTACGCCCGGCGCGGGGTGCGCGCCTCGGAACAGGAGGGCGACAGCATCTATCTGCGCCGCAACTTGCACGCCCTGGGCCAGGCGGAGTTGCGCGCCGGGGACACCCGGGCCGGGGTGGCGGCGTTGCGCCGGCTGCGCGACCTGGAGGCCGAACGCGGCGACACCGACCCGATGATCGTGCGCTGGCACGGCGACCTGGCCGGCGGATTGGCCGCCCTCGGCGAGCACGACGAGGCCGCCGCGACCCTGGCCGCGGCGCGGGACGCGGCCCGCCGCCTGGGCGCCGCGCCCGGCGTGACCGGATATCTGGACCGCGCCACCGCGGTGGTGCTCTCCGAAAGCGGGCAGCCGGACACCGCGGTGCTGCTGTCCGCCGCTGCGGCGCTGCACTTCGCCCGGCTGCGCCAGCCCATCGAGCAGGCGCACGCGCTTCTCGTGCAGGGCGGCGCTGAGCGTCGCCGCCGCCGGTACGCGGCGGCCCGGGTGGCGATCTCCGCCGCGTTGGCCATCTTCCTGGCCGCGGACGCGAAGCCGTGGACCGAACAGACCGAACGCGCTCTGTCGCCGGCCGAGGGCACCTCCGCCCCGCCGGCCGATCTGGGCCTGACCACGACCGAGGCGCGGATCGCCGCCATGGTCCGCGACGGCGCCAGCAACCGGGAGATCGCCACCCGCCTCTATCTGAGCGTCAAGACCGTGGAGGCGACGCTCACCCGCGTCTATCGCAAGCTGGGTGTCCGGTCCCGTACGCAACTGTCCTCGCGGTTGCGCACCGCAGACATCGGCTCCGGTGGGGTGTCCGAACTCACCACCCGCGCCTGACCAGCCGTTCGGCGACACACCGTGACCTGGGTTACCGGTTTTCGGTGGTCCGGCTCACTTTCGCATCGAGAGTTTTACCTGCTCGATTTGGTGATGAAGCGACAGCTCCGGATCGTGGAAGGCGGAGGCGACGGGGCCTTCGTTGATCACACTGCGTAAAGGGGACAGTCATGCAACTCACCACCAGGATCCGCGACATTCGCGTCGGCCTGGCCAACCGGCGCACCGTGCGCGACGCGCACCGCCGGCTGAGCGCGGAACTCGCGTCGTTCCGCACCCCGAACGAGCGCGCCGAGCTGGACGAGATGCTCGGCCGACACAGTCACGAGGAGACCTCTCAGATCCGGGAGATCCTGCACCGGCTGGACCACGAGCGGCAGCGCCGCGCCGTGGGAATCGGTGGCCGCGGGCATTGACTCGTGGGCGTTCGGCCCGAGCGGCCTCCGCCGTTCGGGCCGAACGTCGTCCGCACATCGCCTCGCCGCCGTTGCGGTCCGCCACCGTCCGCCCACGGTGTGACAGTCTGGGCCGGTGTCCGATCTCGCCACCGACACATGCCTGCGCCGAGCCTTGAGCGTGGTCGTGTCCGAGTTCGGCGATGCGCCGCTGGGCGCGGAGCTCAGCCTCGGCACCCTGCCCGCTCTGCCGTACGCGCGGACCCGGCAGGAGGAACTGGTGGCCGAGCTGCAGAGACTCGGCTACGACTGCACCGAGCTGGCCGACCCGGACTCGGCCGACCTGGGCGAACGGGTGCTGGGTTTCCTGCGCGAGCCGTTCCCCTCGGCCGGCGTCCGCGTGGTGCACGTGCTCAGCCACGCCCACCCCGCCCCGGTGACCCGCAAGCTTCAGGTGGTCGGCCGGGACGGCGGCGACGCCCGGGACGCGACAGTGGAGCGCTGGGTCGAGGAGGCGGCCGCGGGCCCGGTGCCGACGCTGTTCCTGCTGGACCTGTGCGGCGCGGGCGACGTGACGGTGCTGGACTGGGATCAGCGGCAGCCGGCGTCGGACCGGCGGGCGTGGGTCATCGCGGCCAGCGAGCCGGCCAGCCCGTCCTACAACGGACGGTTCACCGCGGCGCTGACCGAGGTGATGGCGCGCATCGCCAAGGGGGCGATGACCGACCTGGACGCGTCGGTCCCGTCCGTGCCGCTGGCGTCCGTCGCCCGCGAGGTCAGGCTCGCGGTGATGCGGGCGGTGCAGCGCGACGGCGGACGCCGGCAGACCGTCACCGGCAGCCGGATCGGGTTCGCCGAGGAGCTGCCCGACCTGCCGTTCTTCGCCAACACCCGGTTCCGCAGCGAGGCCGACCGCGCGCTGCGCGGCAGCGTCGACCCGGGCGTGCGGCCCTACTTGGACGCGGTGGACCAGCTCGTCGACCCGGTGCACTTCATCTCCCGCGCCCGCGGGGTGGTCCGCAGCGCGCCGCCGGAAGCGGTCAGTTGCTTCACCGGGCGCCGTGCGCAACTCACCGCGCTGGCCGGCTGGATGGACGCCGGGGACGGCTTGCGGGTGGTCACCGGCAGCCCGGGCGTGGGCAAGTCGGCGCTGCTGGGCATCCTGGTCTGCGCCGCCCATCCGGTGCTGCGCAACAGCTCGGCCTGGCACACCGTGGCGGCGGTGGCGCCGTCGCGCAACGACGACCTCGCCGCGGTGCACGCCCGTCAGCGCACCGTCGAGCAGATCGTCGCGTCGCTGGGGCGCCAGCTCGGGGTGGTCGTCTCGGGGAGCCGCCCGGCCGCGGCGGTGGTCGCCGCGGTGGCCGGCCGCCCGGTGCAGCCGGTCGTCGTGGTGGACGCCCTGGACGAGGCGGCCGACCCGCAGACCCTGCTGGAACAGGTGCTGCTGCCGATGGTGACCACCCGCCGGCCGGACGGCCGGGCGGCGGCCCGGCTGCTCATCGGCGCCCGGCCGTGGGCCCAGTTCCGGCCGCTGTTCGACCTGGCGGTCGCCTCCGGCGCCCTGGTGGACCTGGATCGGCTGGACGCCGCCGAGGTCCGGTCGGACCTGGTCGACTACGTCGGCTTGCTGCTCACCATGGACCAGCGGTACGCCGACGCGGCGCACGCGCCGGTGCGCGCCGCGATCGCCGCGCAGGTGGCCCGGGCGCTGACCGCCGACCGGCCCGGCACCGACCCGCAACGGTGGGGCGAGTTCCTGGTGGCGAGCCTGTTCGTCAACCACCTGGCCGGCGAGGGACCGGTGATCGGCACGGCGGCGGAGGTTCCCGGCCGCCTCGGACCGGTCCCGCGCACGCTGCCCGACGTGCTGGAGCTGGACCTGGCCACGCGCGGTACCCGGTGGTTGCGCCCGGCGCTCGCGGCGGTCGCCTGGGCCCGCGGCGACGGCATGCCGCTGGAGGCGATCACGGCCTGCGCGCGGGTGCTCCACCCGGGCCACGAGGAGCCGGCCGCCGAGGCCGTCGCGGCCGCACTCGGCGAGGGCCGGTTCTATCTGCGCACCTCGGTGGACGTCGACGGGACGACCCTCTACCGGCTGTTCCACCAGGGGCTCGCGGACCATCTGCGGGCCGACGCGACGGGCCGCCTCGGTGTCGCGTCGCGGGACCTGGACCGCGCGGTGTTCGACCGCTTGCTGGCGCAGGTGCCCGGCGACGCCGGCGCACCGCGATGGGCGCTGGCCGCGCCGTATCTGCTGCGCAACCTGATCGGGCACGCGGTGGACGCGGGGCAGGCGGACACGCTGCTCACCGACGTCGAGTTCCTGGTGCACGCGGCCCCGGCGGAGGTGGCGCCACGATTGCGGCACGTCCGCACCTCGCCCGGCCGGCAGGCCGGGGCGGTCTATCTGAAGTCGTTCCTGCGGCACAGCGCGTCCGATGTGGACGAACGACGTGCGGTGCTGGCCGTCGACGCGGTCCGCGAGGGCTACCCGCGGATGGCCCGGGACCTGTGCCGCCCGCCGGACCAGACGCCCCCGGCCTGGCTGCCGTGGTGGTCGACCGGTCAGGCGGCCACCCCGACGGACAGCCTGACCGGGCATCGCGGCGACGTGACGCATGTGCGGTGCCTGACGCACCGGCAGGAACACCTCGCGGTCACCGCCGACGTGGACGGTGAGATCCGGGTCTGGGACCTGGTCACCGCCGCGGAACGGCAGACGTTCACGGTACGGTCCGCGGCGGTCACCGCCCTGGCGGTGACGTCCACGCCGTCCGCGCCGCTCGCGGTGCACGGTGGCGCGGACGGGATGGTGCTGGTCACGGACCTGCGGACCGGCGCCACGCGGCCGGCGCACCCGGTCGGCGTGGGCCGCGTCACCGCTCTGGCGGCGGTGTGCGCGGGGCAGCGGTGCCACGCCGTGGCGCTGTCCGCCACCGGGGTGAGCCTGCTCGCCGTGCCCGGCGCCGATCCCGGCGATCACGCGGGATCCGCCGCCGCCCCGGTGGCGGTGACCGGCCTGACCGCCGCGCCGACCGGGGTGGCGGCCGTGGTGATGGACGGGCGGCCGGTGGCGGTGGTGGCCACCGCGGACGGGTCGGTGAGCCTGTGGGACGCCGTCGACGGCGCTCTGCTGCGCCGGCTGGACCCGGAACTCGGGCCGCTCACCGGCCTTGTCGCGTTCGCCACCCGGACGCGCACGATGGCCGCGGCGGTCGGCGCCGACGACCGGGTGCACACCTGGGATCTCGCGTCCGGGGCGCCGCTGTACGTCCGTCCCGAGACGACCGGCATGCGCCAGGCGGTGGCCCGGGTGGCCGGGTGCGGGTCGCGCCTGGTCACTGTGGGCAAGCGGGGCGGGTCGGTGGTCTACGACGCGGACACCGGCCGGCCGCTGGCCGAGCACTGGCATGCGCCGTGGGCCGCGGCGGACCTGGACGGAGCCTCGGTCGGCGGCGGGCGGCTGCGGCTGGCCGGGGCCGGCGGCACGGCGATGGCACACGTGTGGACCGGGCTGCCCGGCACCGACCATGCCGAGGTGTCGCCGCCCGTGCACCGGTACGGGCTCGCCGCGGTGTACGGCGAGGCGGGCGAGATGCACGCGCTCGGGTTCGGGCCGGACGGCGCGGTGTGGCACGTGGACCCGGCGACCGGTGCGGGGCGGGCGGCGCTGGCCGACGTCGCCGGGCCGGCCGTGGCGGTCGCCGCGGTGCGGGCGAGCGACGGGCGCGCGATCGGCGCGGCGGCCTTCGCCGACGACTCGATCACGGTCTGGGACCTGCGCGACGGCCGCACCCTGGGCCGTCTCACCGGGCCGGGTGTGGGCGTGGCCGGGCTCGCCCTGGTGGCCGCCGGCCCGCGGACGCTGCTGGTGACGGCCAGCATGGACGGCGCCGCGCGGGTGTGCGACCCGGTGACCGCCGAGGTGGTGCTGGCGGTCGACCGTCTGCCCGGACCGCCGGTGGCGCTGGCCGCCTGCCTGCACCACGGGGAGGACGTGGTGTTCGCGGCCGGGTTCGAGAACGGCGCGGTGACCTGCTGGACGGTCGGCCGGCCGGCGCCGGTGCGGGTCCGCGCCGGTGGCCCCGCCGTCACCGCCCTGGCACTCCTGCCGGACGGCGGCCGCAAGGGCGGCACGGTGCAGGTGGTGGTGGGTGGGCCTACCGGCGGCGTGAGCCGCTATCCGATGGCCGGGAAGGCGCCGCGCAGCCCGGTGGGTGGATTCAGCGGCCCGGTCGCCGGGGTTGCCGTGACACGGTCGTCACTCTCCGTATCGCGAATGTCGGTCCGTGTCCTGGTGGCCCTGCGCGACGGCACGCTGGCCGAGCGGTCCGTGGTCGGCGCCGCGCCGGTGCGACGGGCCAGGATCCTCGGCGGGGTGGCCCGCGTGGCCCGGCTGGGCACGGTGGACGGGGGTGTCGTGCTGGCGTATACGCTGGACGGCCGCCTCGCGGTGTGGCCGGACATGCGGGAGCACGCCGTGGCCTATCACCGGTTGCCCGGCGCCCGCACCACCGTCCCGGCCCGGGTGCGCGCCGCCCTGATGACCGACGGGCGGCCGATGATCGCCGTCACCGCGGCGGGCGGCGGCCTGCGCGTCCGCGACCTGGCCGAGCGGCGGTGGTTCCCGGTTCCCCGGCCGGAGCCGCCCGCGGTGAGCGCCCACTGCGTCGACGTCGACGGCCCGGCCCTGGTCACCGTGCACCGCGACGGGTCCGCGTCGCTGTGGGACCTGCACGCGAGCGCCGCGCCGCGGCTCCGGTGGCCGGTCGGCGCCGGGGCGCCGAGGGACGTGGCGGCCGGGCGGGTGGACGGCGCGACGGTGCTCGCCGTCGCGTACCGGACGGTGCGGCTGTGGGAACCGGCTACCGGACGTCTGCTGCGCGAGTTGCCAGCGCAACCGCAGGACCCGGCGCATGTCGCGCTGGGCACGGCGGGCGGGCGGCCGCTGCTGGCCGCGGCGGCTCGCGAGGGTGCGGTGACCGTGTGGGACCTGCGCTCCGGCGACGTGCTCCGGCGGCTCGACGCGGGCCGCACGGTGACCGGCCTGACCATCGGCGAAGCCGGTGGGGACTGCGTGGTCGCGGTCGGCTGCGCGGACGGGACGGTGGCCTGGTGGGAGTCGGCCGACGAGAATCCGCGGACGTACGTCGCCGCGGGCGTGCTGGCGGTGGTGCGGCTGCGGCTGACCCCGCTCGGTGCGGGCGCCGCTCTGGTGGTGCGCAACACCGGCGGCGGGTGCTACCTGATCGACCTGGACGACCGTCGGCACCGCTGCGCCGGACCGGCCTCACCGGGCCCGCTGGTCGACGTCGACCACCTGGTGGTGCACGGGTCCCGCCCGGCGATCGTCAGCCTGGACCTCGACGGCCGGGTCACCCACGACTATCTCGACACGGACCCGCCGCGCAGCATCTCCGCGCGGCACGACGACCGGGTCCTCGCGGTGGCCCTGGCGCCGGACGCGAGGACCGTGATCAGTGGCGGGCGCGACGGCCAGCTACGGTCGTGGTGGCCGGAACGTGGCACCACCCACCGCGCGCAGTTCCCGGACTGGGTCACCGGCGTCGCCGTCACCCGGGTGGACGGCCTGTCGGTGGTGCTGGCCACGTGCGACGACCATGCGGTGCGGGTCTTCCGGGGTGGGGTGCCGGCCACGCCGGACCTGCTGCACGGGCACCGGAGCTGGATCAGCGGCGTCGCCTGCACCCCGTCCGGGGCGCTTGCCGTGACGTGCGGGCACGATCAGACCGCGCGGGTGTGGGACCTGCGCACCCTTGAGCAAGTCCACGAACTGCGCGGACACCGGTTCCCGCCGACCGCGGTGGCGTGCGCCGAGCTGGACACCCGTCCGCTGGCGGTGACCACCGGACAGGACGGTGTGGCCGTCGTGTGGGATCTGGAGTCCGGGCGGGCGCGGCACACCCTGACCGGTCACGGCGGCTGGCTGACCACGGTCGCCTGCGTGGCCTCCGCGGGCCGGGTCACCGCGGTGACCGGCGGCGAGCATGGTTCGGTCTGCCTGTGGGACCTGTCGTCCGGTGCGCACCTGCGGTGCCTGGCCGAGCTGGACGCGCCGGTGACCGCCGTGGCGGCGGCCGACATCGGGGGCCGTCCGGCATTCGCGTGCGCCGTCGGCGCGACGGTCCGGGCGTACTTTCCGGACCGCGACGACCGGCCGGTGCGCATCCCGCTCCCGCAGCCGGTCGGCGGGCTGGCCGTAGGGTCGACGGGTCGCATGGTGATCGCCGCCGGCGACGAGCTGATCATGGTGGACGTGACCGCGCCCGCCGGAGCGACCGAGAGGAACGCGTGACGACCATCCTGGGCATTCATGGCGCCGGAAACCATCGGGCCGGACAGCCGGCCGCGCGGATGTCGGCGGCGTTGAGCGAGCGATGGGCCGCCGCGCTGGGACGCGGCCTCGGCGCCGCGCCCGGCAGCCTCGACCTCGACGTGGTCTACTATGCCGACCTGCTGCACGGCGAGATCGCGCAGGGTCCGCCGGAGGTGTCCGAGCTCGGACCGGTGGCCGAGGCGATGGTGCTGGCGTGGACGCAGGCGCTGGGCGCCCCGCCGGACATCGCCCAGGGGCGGCTGACCGAACCGGCGCGGCGGGCGATCGAGTGGGTGGCGCAGCGGTTCGGACGCCCGTACGAGGTGGTCGCGCACGCCTTCGTGGCGGTCGTGTTTCCTGAGGTGGCGACCTACCTGACCGACGAGCCGGCGCGCGAGGCGGTGCGGGAGACGGTCGCCCAGGCCATCGCCGAGCACCGGCCCGCGGTGCTGATCGCCCACTCGCTGGGCTCGGTGGTCGCCTACGAGGCGCTCTGCGCGCATCCCGGCATCGAGGTGCCGTTGCTGCTCACCGTCGGATCCCCGCTGGGCATGCCGAAGGTGGTGCGTGAGCGCCTGCGACCGGCGGTGGGCCCGGACGCCAACCGGCCGGCCGGGGTGCGGCGCTGGGTGAACGTCGCCGACCACGGGGACTTCATCACCGTGCCGACCCGGCTGTCCGACGTGTTCGCGGTGGACGAGGAACACCGGGTGAGCATCCACCCGGTGGACTTCCATCGGGTGGCGAGCTATCTGCCCTGCCCGGAGGTGTCCGCCGCGGTCCGCCCGTACCTGAGCGCGTTCGGCTGAGCGGGGGCCTGGCGGGTGCGGGCCCGGCGGGTGCGGCTCAGTCCGCGGGCCGGTCCTCGTGGGACCGGGCCCGCATGCTGCCCGCGTGGGCGGTGACCGCGGGATCCCGCCGCACCTTGATCAGGCTGGCCACCGTGGTGATCGCCAGCACGCCGACGATGACGCCGAGGGACACCGGCGTGGAGATCTCCGGTGCCGAGGTGGTGATGTCGGAGTGCAGCCAGTGCAGGATCAGCTTCACGCCGATGAACGCGAGAATGACCGACAACCCGGTGGAGAGGTACACCAGGCGGTCCAGCAGCCCCTTCACCAGGAAGAACAACGCGCGCAGGCCGAGCAGGGCGAAGGCGTTGGCGACGAACACGATGTACGCCTGCTCGGTCACCCCGAACACCGCCGGGATCGAGTCGAGGGCGAACAGCAGGTCTGAGCTGCCGATCGCGATCAGCACGATGAACAGCGGGGTGGCCACGCGACGGCCGTCGACGCGGGCGAACAGCTTGCCGCCGACGTAGTCGGAGTGCACCGGCAGCACCCGCTTGCTCGCCTTGACCAGGGCGTTGTCGTCCACCGACGGGTCCTCGTCGCGGTGCCGGAAGAGCTGCACGGCGGTCCAGATCAGCAGCAGGCCGAAGATCAGGAACATGAAGGAGAACAGCGACAGCAGGGTGGCGCCCACCGCGATGAAGATGACCCGCAGCACCAGGGCGATGATGATGCCGAAGGTGAGCACCTCCTGCTGGTACTTCTCCGGCACCGCGAACGTGCTCATGATGATCACGAAGACGAAGAGGTTGTCGACCGACAGGCTCTTCTCCACGATGTAGCCGGCGAAGTACTGCGCCCCGAAGTCCCAGCCGGCGACCGCGCCGAACACCACGCCGAAGGCGAGCGCGACCGCGATGTAGAAGGTGGACCAGGCGGCGGCCTCCCGGAAGCCCACCGCGTGCGGGCGCAGCACCCCCAGTGTCAGATCGAGGGCGAGCAGGGCGACGATGACCGCGATGGTCAGCGTCCAGCCGAGCGCGGTGACCTCCAGCATGAGCGGGGAACCTCCGAGGCGTCCGGGCGTAACGTCCGGACAATGGTCCCTGCCGCGGCTGAAAAGTAGCTGGTAGCCGGGGCTGGTTCACCCGTCAGGTGTGGGTAGTTGAGCCGTCAACCAAGCTGGAGGCGGCCGTCCCACCCGTCCAGCAGACGCTGCGGCTCCGCGTCGAGCACGTCGGCCAGCAGCGTGGCGTACACGTCCCGGAAGTCGACGGTGTACCGCAGGTCCCCGTCGTCCAGATCGGTGAGGCTGGGCGCCTGCCCGTACATGCCGCCGGGCACCCCCGCGCCGATCAGGAACATCGACGACGCGGTGCCGTGGTCGGTGCCGTCCGAGGCGTTCGCCCGCACCCGGCGACCGAACTCGGAGTACACCGCGATCACCACGTCCCGCCCAGCCATCCGCTGCGCGAACGCGCTCAGCGGCTTGTCCAGCTTGGCAAGCTGCGACTGCTGCGCGTTCTTCTCGTCCGCGTGCAGGTCGAATCCGCCCAGCGACACCGAGTACACCCGCGTGGCGGCGCCCGCCTCGATGCACTTGGTGACCAGGGCGAGCTGCGCGTCCAGCGGGGGAGCGGCGCCGCCGGTGCCGGTCGCGGCGCTGTCGTCCCCGGTGTCCTCGTCGTCGGCGTCCGCGTCGGAAGCGGCGGCCACGTCGTTCATCAGGTCCTGCACCCGGATCAGGTCGGCGAAGCAGGCGGCGGCCCGTGCCTGCGCCGGAGGCTCGCCCGCCGACGTGCCGGAGACCGCGCGCAACACCTGCGGAGTCACCGTTGCGGGCAGCTTCACCGCCCCGCCGGGCACCGTCGCCCCGGCGGTGGTCGCCCCGGCCAGCAGCGGCGGCAGCACCGGTTCGAAGGACACCGCCAGCCGTGGATCCCGCCCGGCCTGGTCCAGCCAGCGGCCCAGCCACCCGGTGGTGCCCGGCCGGTCCGGCTGGGCGGTCTGCCAGATGTCCATGGACTGGAAATGGCTGCGGTTCGGCTTCGGATAGCCCACCCCGCGAACGATTGCCAGCCGCCGCTGCTGCCACAGCCCGTGCAGCCCGGCCAGGCCCGGGTTGAGCCCGAACGCGCCGTCCAGGTCCAGGATCTGGTCGTGCGGGTACGTCATGCCGGGTCGCGCCGCGGCGTACGCCGGATCCGCGTACGGGATGACGGTGTTCAGGCCGTCGTTGCCGCCGTAGAGGGTGACCAGCACCAGGGTCTTGCCCCGCAGCCCGGTGTCCGGCCGCCGGAAGTTCAGGATCTCGTGCAGGCCGTACGCGGTGCCGCCGGCCGCCAGCGCGCCGCCCGCGGCCACGCCGCTGGCGATCAGGAACCGTCGCCGGGTGAGGGTGTCCATGATGTCGCTCCCGCAGGTCAGTGAACGGTGTACTCGGGCGTGGCCAGGCCCAGCGCGAGCAGCTTGCGAGGCTGCGCGGCGACCTGATCGAGGGCGGCGCGGGTGCGGGCGGTCCAGCCGTCCACCACCAGCAGCCGGGCGAGCGCGTCGACCCGTTCCCGGACCGGGGTGTCGTCCAGCGGGCCGTCGGTGAGTGCCGCCAGCGCCTGCCCCGCACGCAACCGTGCCTGCACCGACGACGTGGTCAGCCAGGCGTCGCCGGAGGGCCAGCCGCCCACGCTCGGCGGGCGCAACGGCACCTGCCCCAGCGAGCGCAGCATCCCGGTCATCCGCGGCCGCTGCTTGTCCGGCAGCTTCGTCAGGTCGATGCCGAGTTGCCGCACCGCGCCGACCAGCCATTCCACCGGCTGTTTGACCAGGTGACCGCGGGTCGCCGGGAATGCGGGGTCGGTGACCATGGCGCGCAGCATGGTCGCCGTGTCCCGGCCGGACGCGGCGATGCGGCGTATCGCCTCGGCCGGCGCCGGGTCGCCCGAGGCGTACCGCAGCCACAACCGGCCGGCCAGGAACGGCAGATGCGCGGGATGCCGCACGAGCACCCCGGCGTACGTGTCCACGTCGTGCACCCCGGCCTGTCCGAGCACCGTGACCGGGGTGTCGTCGTGCCGCTTGGCGGCCAGGGTGGCGCGGCCGGCCGCCCGGTCCACCTGCCATCCGGTCAGCACCCGGGCGCCCGCCTTCACATCGGCCTCGGTGTAGTGGCCGACACCCAGCGTGAACAGCTCCATCAGCTCGCGGGCGAGGTTCTCGTTCGGCGCCTTGCGCGTGTTGCGCTGCCCGTCCAGCCACAGGATCAGCGCCGGGTCGCGCAGCATCGCGCGGACCATCGCGCCGGTGTCACCCAGCCCGTACCGGCGGAACGTCTGCTGCTGGGTGAGCATCAGCGTGGCCGAGCGCACCTTCTGCACGCTTGTCGCCCAGTGCCCGTGCCAGAAGAACGTCAGCTTCTCCGCGGCCCGCCCGGCCGGGGTGGTGGCGCCGGCCATCGCGGTCAGCCACCACCAGGTCGCGGCGGTGACCTGGGCGCGCACCTGCTGCCGGGCCTGCTGCCGGGCCTCGCGCCCGGCGTCGTGCGCCAGCGCCCCGAACGGATCGGCGCCCAGATCCGGGAACTGCGGCGCGGTCGCTGGCGCGAGCAGCTTCGCCACCGTGGCGTCGGCACCGTCGGCCACCGCTGCGTCCACGTCGGACGCGGTCGGGCCGAACGTGAGCCGGCGTAGCAGGTGAGCCGCCGTCGGTCGATCGGTCATGGCGGGAAACGTACGGGCGGCATGTCAGGGTCGTGTAAGGGCCGGGTTCGGCGTCTGTAGGACGAATTGTCCCCGCGGTCCGGTCAGGCTGCCGCCCCGGCGGCGGCGACCAGCGCGACCGTCTGCTCGATGGTGGCCCGGCGGTCGGCGGCGAACGCGTCGTCGATCACCACGGTCGGGTCGGCCGGATACACCAGGGCGGAGATGTGCAGATGGCCGCCCGGCACGCCGGTGGCGCCCAGCGCCAGGCGCAGCCGGTTCGAGCGATACATGCTCTCGTTCGACAGGTAGTTGCCGCCGCCGCCGGACTGCGCCTGAGCGCCGGGCGCGGGTCCCTCGTCGGTGCACGAGAAGGGTCCGTCCGGCCGGGTGCCGGCCGGCCACTGGCACACCGTCGGGTTCAAGGCCACCGGCCACGGGCCGGTTCCCGCGCCGATCATCGCCGGGTACGGCAACGTCGTCTCGATGAACTCGCGCCCCGGATCCGGCTGCGGCCACCGCGGCGCGGGCGGGATCAGTTCGGCCTCGCCCTCGTTGTTGTTGTCCGGGCTGCCGCCGCGCCACGCCCCGGCCCACTGCTCGATGTTCATCACGCCCCGCCCGCCCTGGCTGATCGTCATGATCAGGTCGGCCTGGCCGGGCCTCGCGAGCAAGTGCGGTCCGAACGCGTCCTCCACGATGCCCGCGTCGAAGCCGCTCCAGGTCACCGGCAGCATCACCGCCTGCACCCGGACCCGGTCCCGCCCGCTGCCCAGCCCTCGGCCGTCGAGCCCTCGGCCGTCGAGCCCTCGGCCGTCGAGCCCTCGGCCGTCCAGCCCTCGGCCGTCGAGCATCCGGCCGTCCAGCACCCGGCCGTCGAGTTGCAGCGCGGCGCCGCCGGACGGGTTCGACCGCCGGATCTCGCCGTTGAGCTGGTACGGGTCGAAGCCGCTGACCAGTACCCGCGTCCCGGAGCGGCCGAACGCGGTGGAGGTCACGCCGCGGGCGGCGTACTCATACGTGCGCAGCAGCGCGGCGCGGTCCGCCTCGCTGAGCGCGAACCCGGGACGCCACTGGCGGATGTCCCGCGTGCCGGTCAGCCTCGACCAGTAGAGCGGCCGGTCGTCGTACCGGTCGATGGTGCCCATGGCGACCCGCCCCTGGGCGCGGGCGACGGCGGCCCGCCACAGGGCGGCGCCGTGCCCGCGCAGCATCACCCGCGCGGTCGCCACGGTCCGGGCGTGACACAGCGCCGCGGCGAGCCCCCGCACGTACGGGGCGAAACCGCCCGCTTCGATCAGATACGACGGGACCTGGACCCCGCCGGGCAGCGCCGGGGTGTCCAGGCGCCCCTCCTCGTACGTGACCGGGGCTCTCCGGTCGAAGCAGTCCGGTGTCCCGGTGCCGGCCGGCGTGGCGCCCGCCGGCACCGCGGCTGACAGCAGCAGTGCACCGGTGACCAGGGGAATGAGCAGGCGCATAGCGGTTCCGTCCCGGTTCGTGGATATTGACGGAAGTCACTCTATCGTCTTGTCCCGCCCGCCATGAGTGGCACGCGCCACGATCGGGTATACCGGCACCATGACTGCTGGACAGGCCACCGTCCAGGGCCGCTACCGCCTGGGCAGGACGCTCGGCGCCGGCGGCATGGGACGCGTCTGGCAGGCCCGCGACGAGGTCCTGGAGCGGGACGTGGCGGTCAAGGAGATCATCCTGCCGGACGAGATGATCGAGGCCGACCGCGACGCCCTGCACCGGCGCACCCTGCGCGAGGCGCGGGCCACCGCGCGCCTGGCACACCACAACGTGGTGCGGGTCTACGACGTATTCGAAGCCGACGGCCGGGCCTGGATCGTGATGGAGTACGTGCCGTCGCGGTCCCTGCAGCAGGCCCTCGACGCCGACGGCCCGCTGTCGCCGGAGCGCGCCGCCCAGGTCGGCCTGGAGGTGCTGGCCGCGCTGGACGCCGCGCACCGCGCCGGGGTCCGGCACCGCGACGTCAAACCGGCAAACGTGCTGCTCGGCGACGACGGCCGGGTGGTGCTCACCGACTTCGGCATCGCCGCGGTCGACGGGGAGAGCATCGGGACCAGTTCCGGCCTGGTGGTCGGCTCGCCGCAGTACATGGCGCCGGAGCGTGTCCGGCACGGCGAGACCGAGCCGTCCAGTGACCTGTGGTCGCTGGGTGCCACGCTGTACGCGGCGGTGGAGGGTCGTTCGCCCTACGCCCGCGCCTCGGTGATGGAGACCGTCACCGCGATCGCCGCCGACGAGCCCGACCCGCCGCAGCGGGCCGGTGCGCTGCGCCCGGTGCTGGACGGTCTGCTGTGCAAGGACCCCGCGGAGCGCATCGACATCGTGGAGGCGGAGAAGCGTCTGCGAGCGGCCGCGCACGCGCCCGCCGCGCCGCGCCGCCGGGGCCGCCGGTGGGGACGCCGCGCCGCCCCCGCCGC
>NZ_BMMX01000051.1 GCF_014646155.1 Mangrovihabitans endophyticus | reverse complement strand
GCCGCGCCGTCCCCGCCGCCGGCCGCCGCCCGGGTCAGCGGGGCGGCCAGCGCGGACCGCGCCGGGCGTGCCGACCCGCCGGGGCCGCAGCAAGGAGAGGAGAGGCCGTGACCGACGCCGCCCGCGAGGACACCTGGCGCGGCAGCGTGGCGCTGGTCCTGGCCTCCAGCACCGGTGGGGTCGGCGGGCACGTCGCCTCGCTGGCCCGCGGCCTGCTCGCGGCGGGCTGCCGGGTGCTGGTCTGCGGCCCGGCAGCCACCGACGAGCACTTCGGGTTCACCGCGTGCGGCGCCGGTTTCGCCCCGGTGGAGATCCCGGCCGGCCCGGGGCCGCGGGACTCCGGTGCGGTGCGCGCGCTGCGGCGGGCGCTGGCGCAGGAGAAGCCCGACGTGGTGCACGCGCACGGGTTGCGCGCCGGGTTCGTCGCGGTGCTCGCCCGTCCCGCCGTGCCGGTGGTGGTCACCTGGCACAACGCGGTGCTGGCCACCGGCCTGCGCGGGCAGGCCGCCGCGGTGGCCGAACGGGTGGTCGCCCGCGGTGCCGCGCTGACCCTGGGCGCCTCGGAGGACCTGGTCGCCCGCGCCCTCGCGGTGGGCGCCCGCCGGGCCCGGCTGGGTGCGGTCGCCGCCCCGCAGGGCAGGCCGCCGCGCCGCTCGCGGGCCGCGGTGCGCGCCGAGTTCCGGGTCGCCGCCGGGGTTCCGCTGGTGGTCTCGGTCGGCCGGCTGCACCCGCAGAAACGCCACGACGTGCTGATCGCCGCCGCCGCGCGGTGGCGCACCCTGACGCCCGCCCCGGTGGTGCTGATCGCCGGGTCCGGGCCCAGCTACATGGATCTGGCTCAGCAGGTGTCGCAGGTGCGCGCGCCGGTGCACCTGCTGGGGCACCGCGCCGACGTGCCCGACCTGCTGGCCGGCGCGGACCTGGCGGTGGTCACCAGCGACTGGGAGGCTCGTCAGTTGTTCGCCCAGGAGGCGTTGCGGGCCGGGGTGCCGCTGATCACCACCGCCGTGGGCGGGCTGCCCGGCCTGGTCGGTGACGCCGCGGTGCAGATCGCGCCGGGTGATGTGGACGCCCTGGACGCGGCGGTGCGCGACCTGCTGGCCGATGCGGACCGGCGGGCCGGTTACGCCGCGCGGGGACCGCGGCGGGCGGCCGGCTGGCCGGACGAGGCGGCCACCGTCGCCGACGTGCGGGCCGCGTACGCGAGCGTCGTGCGCGACACCGGGGCGGGCCGCGGGTGAGCCGGTGGCCTGCCGGGCTGCGCCGGCTGCGGCGGGTGCGGCGCACCGGCGTGCCGGCGCGTGCCGCACGGACCTGGGTGCCGCATCTGCTCGTGGCGCTCGCCGCGGTGGCCAGCCTCGGCGGGCTCGCGGTGCGTCCCGGCCCGGCGCCCCAGCAGCAGCCGGCGGACTACGTGGTGCTGGCCGGCGCGGCCGGGCTGCGCTGGGACGATCTGGACCCGGTGCGCACCCCGAACCTGTGGGCGGAGGCGTCCCGGGGGTCGGTGGGCTGGCTGTCGGTGCGCTCGGCCAAGGCCACCACCTGCCCGGCGGACGGCTGGCTGACCCTGGGCGCGGGCAACTACGCCGCGTTCGGCGGCGGCCGGGTCGCCGGGGCCTGCCCGCCGGCCGCCCCGGCGCTGACCCGCCCCGACGGCATCGGCGCGGACCTCGGCGACCAGCCGCACGTGGTGCGCGACAACGCCGACCTGTACCCGTACCGCACCGTGCCGGGCGCGCTGGCCGAATCGCTGCGCTGCACCGTCGCGGTGGGCACCGGCGCGGCGATCGCCGCCGCCCGCCCGTTCGGCCGGGTCGACCGGTACGAGCCGCGGCTGCCCGCCACCGGGGTGCGGGATCTGTTGTCGCTGTGCGTGCTGAGCATCGTCGACCTGGGCACCATCACCGGCGGTGGGGCGTCCCGGCGGGCCGCAGTGGCCCGCGCCGACGCCACCCTGGGCCGGCTGGTGGCGAACCGGCCGGACCGTTCCCTGATCATGGTGGCCGGCCTGGCGGACACCAGCCCGCAGCAGCGGCTGCACGTGGCGATCGCCGAGGGGCCGGGCTGGCAGCAGGGGTGGCTCACCTCGGCCGGCACCGGACGCGACGGATACCTGCAACTGGTCGACGTGGCGCCGACGGTGCTGGCCGTGCTGTCCCGGCCGCCGCCGGAGAACCTGTTCGGCGGCCGGGCCGCGATCAGCGTGCCGGACCGGCCCGCGGACCTGCGCGACGCGGTCGGCGGCGACCACGACGCCGACCGGCGGGCGCTGGCCCAGCGCGGCATCGCCGAGACGTTCTTCGCGGTGCTGGCCGGCGCGCAGGTGATCCTGTACGCGCTGGCCGTGCCGCTGATGATGCGCGCGCGCCGGCACGCCGGCCCGCGCGGGCCGGCCCGCGCGCCGCGGCTGCTGGTCGCCGTCCTGGAGGTGCTGCTGACCGCCGTCGCGCTGGCGATCCCCGCCGGGCTGCTGGCCGACGCGGTGCCGTGGTGGCGCAGCGGCCGGCCGGGGCTGACGTTCGCCGCGCTCACCGCGGCGCTGATCGCGGCCGGGACCGCGCTGGTGCGGCTGGCGCCGCAGTTCCGGCGCACCCTGTGGCCGATGGGTGCGGTCGCCGCGGCCGGCACCGTGGTCATCGGCGCGGACCTGATGACCGGCGCCCGGCTGCAGCTCAACGGGGTGGCCGGCTATTCCGCGATCGAGGGTTCCCGGTACGCCGGGGTGGGCAGCGTCGGGCTGGGCGTGTTCGTGGCCGGGGCGTTGGTGGTGGCGGGCTGCCTGGCGCAGTGGGCGCAGCGGCCGTGGCGCCCGGTGGTGGTGGTGCTGCTGGGCGGGTTCGCGGTGGTCGTGGTGGGCAGCCCGTACCTGGGCGCCGACCCGATCGGCGCGGTCGCGGTGACCGCCGGGGTGTGCGTGGCCGCGGCGATCAGCGCGGGCGGCTGGCTGACCCTGCCGCGCTTCGCCTGGGCCACCGTCGCCGGGCTGGCGGTGACCATCGGCTTCGCGGTGCTCGACGTGCGCCGCCCGGGGCTGGAACAGGGCACCGTGGGCCGGTTCCTGAGCGCGCTGGGCAACGGCACCGGCGGACCGGCCATGCAGCGCACCGCCGCCGCCAACGGGGTGTCACTGCTGGACAGCCCGCTGACCGTGCTGGCCATCGTGGGCGCGCTGATGCTGGCGTTCTGCCGGTTCTCCCCGTGGGGTGGGTTGAATCGCCTGTTCGGGTTACATCCGGCGCTGCGGGCGGCCGGCGCCGGCACCACCATCGCCTCGCTGATGGCCGGGGTGTTGGGCGGGTCGGCGCTGACCGTGCTGGGCGCCGCAGCCGCGCTCGCGGTGCCCACCGCGGTGCTCACCACCCTGCGGGTGCTCGACCACGCCGCCGACCGCACCCCGGCCGACGGGCAGTCCGAGGGGCCGGGCGGCCCCGGCATCGCCGCCCCCGGCACGCCCGCCGCGGACACGCGCGGCGACCTGCCGCTGCGGGCCCGCGGGGCGGATGGTGTTACCGTGGAATCCCGTGGATGGCGCCGTTAGCGCTGGTCTGCACGACAACATCCGGACCGACCACGGGAGCAGGTCTTGGCCGTCACAGTGCGCGACACCCGGCACATCTTCGTCACCGGGGGCGTCGCCTCCTCGCTGGGAAAGGGCCTCACCGCCTCCAGCCTCGGCAACCTTCTGACCGCCCGCGGCCTGCGGGTCGTGATGCAGAAGCTCGACCCCTATCTGAACGTCGACCCCGGCACGATGAACCCGTTCCAGCACGGTGAGGTCTTCGTGACCGACGACGGCGCGGAGACCGATCTCGACGTCGGGCACTACGAGCGGTTCCTGGACCGGGCGCTGTCGCAGAAGGCGAACGTGACCACCGGGCAGATCTACTCGGCGGTCATCGCCAAGGAACGCCGCGGGGAATACCTGGGCGACACCGTCCAGGTCATCCCGCACGTGACGAACGAGATCAAGGAGCGCATCTTCGCGATGGCCGCGCCCGACGAGTACGGGCGCACCCCGGATGTGGTGATCACCGAGGTCGGCGGCACCGTGGGCGACATGGAGTCGCTGCCGTTCCTGGAGGCGATCCGCCAGGTGCGCCACGAGATCGGCCGGGAACAGGTCTTCTACCTGCACGTGTCGCTGGTGCCGTTCCTGGCGCCCTCCGGCGAGCTGAAGACCAAGCCCACCCAGCACTCGGTCGCCGCGCTGCGCAACATCGGCATCCAGCCCGACGCGCTGGTCTGCCGCAGCGACCGGGAGATCCCGGAGAAGCTCAAGCACAAGCTGTCGCTGTACTGCGACGTGGACCGCGAGGCGGTGGTCGCGGCGCCGGACGCGCCGAGCATCTACGACATCCCCAAGGTGCTGCACCGTGAGGGCCTGGACGCCTACGTGGTGCGCCGGCTCGGCCTGTCGTTCCGCGACGTGGACTGGTCCACCTGGGACGACCTGCTGGAGCGGGTGCACCACCCGCGCCGCACCGTCACCGTGGCGCTGGTCGGCAAGTATGTGGATCTGCCCGACGCGTACCTGTCGGTCAGCGAGGCCATCCGCGCCGCCGGGTTCGCCAACCGGGTCCGCGCGCAGGTGCGCTGGGTGCCCTCCGACGACTGCGAGACCGCGGCCGGAGCCGCCGCCGCCCTCAAGGGCGTGGACGGCATCGTCATCCCCGGCGGATTCGGCATCCGCGGCATCGAGGGGAAGATCAACGCTTCCCGGTACGCACGGGAGAACGGCATTCCGATCCTCGGGCTGTGCCTGGGGCTGCAGTGCATGACCATCGACGCGGCCCGGAACCTGGCCGGTCTGGAGGGCGCCAACTCCCTGGAGTTCGACGAGCGCGCCGCCCACCCGGTGATCTCCACGATGGCCGACCAGGAGGACATCGTCGCGGGTCGCGGCGACATGGGCGGCACCATGCGGCTGGGGGCCTACCCGGCGGCGCTGACGCCCGGCTCGATCGTGGCGCAGGCGTACGAGGGCACCGAGATCTCCGAACGGCACCGGCACCGCTACGAGGTCAACAACGCGTACCGGGATCGGCTGTCGCGTGCCGGGCTGCGCTTTTCCGGCACCTCCCCGGACGGGCGGCTGGTGGAGTTCATCGAGCTGGACCGCGACGAGCATCCGTTCTTCGTGGCCACCCAGGCGCATCCGGAGCTCAAGTCGCGGCCGACCCGCGCGCATCCGCTGTTCGCCGCGTTCCTGCGCGCCGCGGTGGAGTACGCCCGCTCCGGGGAACTGCCGGTGGACACCGACGCCGACGCGGCCGCGCCCGCCGCCGGGCCGGTCGCCGCGCAGCAGGGCCCGGCGGAGACGAAGACGGCGGTGCCCGCGTCATGACCGCCTTCGAGCACCGCACGGTGTCCCGCGCGCAGCGCTACGCCGGGCCGATCTTCGCGGTGTACTCCGACCAGGTGACCATGTCCGACGGCGGCGTGGTGAGCCGCGATGTGGTGGAGAACGTGGGCGCCGTCGGCGTGATCGCCCTGGACGACGCCGACCGGGTGGTGCTGATCCGCCAGTACCGGCACGCGGTCGGCGGTGAGCTGTGGGAGATGCCCGCCGGGCTGCGCGACGTGGACGGCGAGCCGCCGCTGACCACGGCGGGCCGGGAACTGGTCGAGGAGACCGACTACACGGCGCGGCGTTTCGACCTGCTGGTCGACCTGCACACCTCGCCCGGGTTCAGCAACGAGAGCATCCGCATCTTCCTGGCCCGCGACGTGGCGCCGGTGCCGGAACAGGATCGCCATCCGCGCACCGACGAGGAGGCGGACCTGGAGATCGTCTGGTTCGACCTGGACGAGGCGGTGGCCATGGTGCTGCGTGGCGAGATCACCAACGCGGCGACGGTGTGCGGGCTGCTGGCGGCGGCGCGGGCCCGCGCCGACGGCTGGGCGACGCTGCGCCCGGCCGGCTAGAACCGGCCGGCTAGGCCCGGCGGGTGTGGCCGGACGCGACACGTTCTTGACCTGCGGGCAACAGGACGGCGGTAGCGTCCACTGCGTGGGACGGTAGTGTGCGAGGCAACCCGCCCGGGTGAGCCCTCGACGTCTCGTGCCGGAAAGGACGGTGTCGGCTCGTGAAGGTCGGCATTCCCAGCGAAGTCAAGAACAACGAGTTCCGGGTGGCGATCACCCCGGCCGGGGTCTTCGAGCTCACCCGCGCCGGGCACCAGGTTCTCGTGCAGGCCGGTGCCGGGACCGGCTCGTCCATCACCGACGACGACTTCGCCGCAGCCGGGGCCACCGTGGTGGCCGATCCCGATGAGGTGTGGGGCGCCGCCGAGCTGGTGCTCAAGGTCAAGGAGCCGATCGCTGAGGAGTACCACCGGATGCGCCGCGGGCAGGTGCTGTTCACCTACCTGCATCTGGCCGCCTCCAAGGAGTGCACCGACGCGCTGATCGACCGGGGCGTCACCGGCGTCGCGTACGAGACGGTGGAGCTCGGTGACCGGTCGCTGCCGCTGCTGGCGCCCATGTCGGAGGTGGCCGGCCGGCTCGCGCCGCAGGTCGGCGCGTACCACCTGATGCGCTCCGGCGGCGGGCGCGGCGTGCTGATGGGCGGGGTGCCGGGGGTCTACGCGGCCAAGGTCGTGGTGATCGGCGCCGGCGTGTCCGGCATGAACGCCGCCGCGATCGCGCTGGGCATGCAGGCCGAGGTGCTGGTGCTGGACAAGAACATCGCCAAGCTGCGGGCGGCCGACGCGGACTACCGCGGCCATCTGCAGACCATCGCCTCCAACGCCTACGAGATCGAGAAGGCGGTGCTCGACGCCGACCTGGTGATCGGCGCGGTGCTGGTGCCCGGCGCCAAGGCCCCGAACCTGATCTCCAACGAGCTGGTGTCGCGGATGAAACCGGGCAGCGTGCTCGTGGACATCGCCATCGACCAGGGCGGCTGCTTCGAGGATTCGCGCCCGACCACGCACGCCGACCCGGTCTATCCGGTGCATTCGTCGATGTTCTACTGCGTGGCCAACATGCCCGGCGCGGTGCCGCACACCAGCACGTACGCGCTGACCAACGTCACCTTGCCGTACGCGGTGGAACTGGCCAACCGGGGATGGCGGGAGGCGGTCCGCGCCGACGCGGCCCTGGCCCTGGGCCTGAACACCCACGACGGGCAGGTCGTCTACGGCCCGGTCGCCGAGGCGCACGGCATGGCGGTGACCCCGCTCGCGGAGGTGCTGCGCTGAGCCTGGACCGGGTGGTGCGCACCTATCTGGACCACCTCGCCGTGGAGCGCGGCCTGTCCGGCAACACCGTCGCGTCGTACCGGCGGGACCTGGAGCGGTACGTGGCGGCGCTGACCGCGGCCGGGATCGGTGAGCTGTCCGCGGTCGGCCCGGCGGACCTGGAACGGCACCTGGCCGGGCTGCGCTCCGGTGACGACACGCACCCGCCGCTGTCGGCCGCGTCGGCCGCGCGGGCCGTCAGCGCGGTGCGCGGGCTGCACCGCTTCGCGCTGCGGGAAGGGCTGACCGGGGTGGACGCCGCCCGGGAGGTGCGCCCGCCCGCGCCGCCGCGGCGGCTGCCCAAGGCGCTGGACGTGGACGCCGTGGAACGGCTGCTCGCCGCGGCCGGCGGGGACGATGCGGCCGGGCTGCGCGACCGGGCGCTGCTGGAACTGCTCTACGGCACCGGGGCGCGCATCTCCGAAGCGGTCGGCCTGGCGGTGGACGACCTCGACCTGTCCGGCGACGCCACGGTGGTGCTGCACGGCAAGGGCGGACGCACCCGGATCGTCCCGGTCGGCCGGTACGCGCGGCGGGCCGTGGAGGCGTACCTGGTGCGCGGCCGTCCGGTGCTGGCCGCGGCCGGGCGCGGCACCCCGGCGGTGTTCCTCAACACCCGCGGCGGGCGGCTGTCGCGGCAGAGCGGGTGGAGCATCCTGCGCCGCGCCGCGCAGGCCGCCGCGGTGCCGGGGGAGGTGTCCCCGCACACGCTGCGTCACTGCTACGCCACGCATCTGCTGGACGGCGGCGCCGACGTCCGGGTGGTGCAGGAGCTGCTCGGCCACGCCTCGGTGACCACCACCCAGGTCTACACGCTGGTGACCGTCGACCGTTTGCGTGAGGTGTACGCCACCGCACACCCGCGCGCTCGTTGACCGGTGCGCATCCGTCGGCTCTCCCCGCGCGACACGCCGGGTGCTGAGCCCGGAAGCCCGCCCGCGGTGGCGTAAAGTCGGGCATCGGCCGCGGGTCGGGAGGGGGCGAGGACAATGGCGGGCAACGGCGACCGGGCGGAAGCCTGGACTTCCACGCTCCGGGAACAGCAGAATTCGCTCGATCTGGGAGCGGACCTGGGCCCCGCGGACCCGACCGCGTACACGATGCGCCGGCCGATCCCCGAGCCGATGCCCACCGACCGGCACGGCCCCGCGCGGATCATCGCGCTGGCCAACCAGAAGGGTGGTGTGGGCAAGACCACCACCACCATCAACCTGGGCGCCGCCCTGGCGGAGTACGGCCGCAAGGTGCTGCTGGTCGACTTCGACCCGCAGGGCGCCTGCTCGGTCGGTCTCGGCGTCAACCCGCACAACCTCGACCTGAGCGTCTACAACCTGCTGATGCAGGACGACGTCACCGCCGAGGACGTGATCATCAAGTCCGATGTGCAGGGACTGCACCTGCTGCCGGCCAACATCGACCTGTCCGCGGCCGAGATCCAGTTGGTCAACGAGGTGGCCCGGGAGATGGCCCTGGCCCGGGTGCTGAAGTCGGTCCGCAAGGAATACGACTTCATCCTGATCGACTGCCAGCCCTCGCTGGGCCTGCTGGCGATCAACGCGCTGACCGTGGCGCACGGGGTGCTCATCCCGCTGGAGTGCGAGTTCTTCTCGCTGCGCGGGGTGGCGCTGCTGCTGGACACCATCGACAAGGTGCGCGAGCGGCTCAACTTCGACCTGGAGCTGGAGGGCATCCTCGCCACCATGTACGACTCGCGCACCACGCACTGCCGTCAGGTGCTGCAGCGGGTGGTCGAGGCGTTCGGCGACAAGGTCTACCAGACCGTGATCACCAAGACGGTCAAGTTCCCCGAGTCCACGGTGGCCGGCGCGCCGATCCTCACCCTCGACCCGGCCTCCTCCGGCGCGCGCAACTACCGGCAGCTCGCCCGGGAGGTCATCGCGGCCAAGGCGGAGCGGGACTAGTTGCTGTTCGCCCTCGGCCAGCCGGTGGCCTTCGCCGGCCTGCTGCTCGCCTTCCTGCTCGCGTTGCTCATCCGCGCGTACGCCGTGCGTCTCACCGCGCGCAGCCTCGGCCTCACGCACGAGCGTGAGCCGGTGACGCCGCGGCTGCGCGAGGACGTCGACCCGTTCGGTGCGGTCGCCGCCGCGGTCGGCGGCGCCGGCTGGGGCAAGAGCGTCAGCGTCGACGAGGTGCCGCGCTTTCGTGGCCGTGGCCGCGCCGCCGCGGTGTTTCTGGCCGGCCCGCTGGCCGTGCTGCTGGCCGCCCAGTTGTTCTTCCTGGCCTTTGTGCTGGTCTACCCGGACGCGTTCGGGTTGTCCGCGCTGCGGTTGTCCGACGTGCTGCGCGGCCAGTTCGGCGGCGATTTCGGCGCCCAGTTCCTGCTCGCCGTGGCCTGCGGGCTGACCGGGTTCGGGCTGCTCGCGCTGGTCCCGATGCCGCCGCTGGACGGTTTCGGGGCGTTGTGGTCGGCGCAGCGCCGCCCCGGGCCCGGCATGCACGGATACCGGTTGTGGTTCGAGGAGAAGAACATCGGCGTCGTGGTGCTGCTGGCGTTCAGCTTCTTCCCGCTCGGCCAGCCGTTGCTGCTGCTGCCGCTGGACGCCGTCGGGACGCTGTCGCTGCGCCTGTGGGGCTGACAGTCCCCGCCGGTGGGCCGGGCGGCGGGTCAGGAACCCGGCGGCGTGCCGGGCAGCAGGGCGTCCAGGTCCGGCTCGCCGGTGATGATGCCGTCCTGTTCGGCCAGCTTCGCCAGCCGTTGCAACGACGCCCGGTTCACCGTCGTCGGCCACGTCGGCAGGATCATCGAGATGCGCACCACGTCGGTGATCGTGGTGTAGGTGCCGACCACGTCGCGGACCTCCTCGGGGTGGCCGTCGGCGTATCCCAGAGATTCGTCGATCGCCGCGGTGAACCGCTTCACCAGGTCCGGGTTCTTGTCGATCAGGCCGGTGTCGGTGAAGTACGCCGCCACCGTCATGTCCGGGGCGGTGTCCACCAGGTTCGACGCGATGATCCGCCCGCCCTGGGTCAGGGTGGTGGACAGCGTCGGCTCCACCACCCACGCCGCGTCCACCGTGCCGCCCTGCAGGGCCGCCGGCATGTCCGGGAACGGCATCGCCACGAACTCGATCCGCGACGGGTCGCCGCCGGCCTTGCGCACCGACTGCCGCACCGTGGTGTCGCCCAGGTTCTTCAGGGTGTTCACCGCCACCCGCTTGCCGGCCAGTTCGCTGGCGTCGCGGATCGGGCTGTGCTGGTCCACCGCGATCGCGGAGAAGTCCCGGCCCTGCCGGCCGTTGGAGGTGATGCCGTTGGCCACCATCTTCACCGGGGCGCCGTCCGCCTGCGCCGCCATCAGCGAGGTCACGTTGCTGAACCCGAACTCGTACTTGCCGCTCAGCACGCCCTTCACGATCGGCGCGCCGCCCTGCTCGGCCACCAGGGACAAGTCGATGCCGCGGCTGCTGAAGAAACCCTTCTGCTTGCCCAGGTAGATCGGGGCCACGTCGACGATCGGGATGACTCCCACGCTGACCTTGGTCGCCGGGGCCGCGTTGTCGGCGTCGCCCGCGGAGCAGGCCGCGGCCGGCAGCAGCGCCATGACGGCGGTGACGGCGGCGAGGAAGCGGCGCATGAAGGGTCTCCCGAGGTCAGAGGCGTGATCCAGTCGCAGGCACGGTACCTCGCGATCACGTTGGCGAGATCGGCCGCTTCGGTCGAACCTGTTCGCCGAATGGGATCATCCGGGGGTTACCCGTTGATCTCGCAGACGTTGGACGGACGGAGGGTGTTTACGCGGCTTCTGGGAGTGAACGGTTGAGTGCTGAACAGGTTGTCGGACCGGTGGTCTACCGTCGTCACGTGCCCGAGCAGCCCGTCCCCGACGCCGTGACCGACCCGCCCCAGGTCACGGCCTCACCCGCGCCCGGCCCGCCGGACCCGGGCCCCACCGCGCCGGGCTCCCCGGGTGATCTCGCGGTCCGGGCTGACGGCGACGGAGACGACGGCGCCAAGGTCGACGGTGCCAAGGTCGACGGTGCCAACGCGGACGGTGCCAAGGTCGACGGTGCGGAGCCCGGCGGCGCTGAGGTCGACGGCGCGGAGGCCGACTCCGGCAAGTTCACCGTCCGGCTGGACAACTTCACCGGCCCGTTCGACCTGCTGCTGCAGCTCATCGGCAAGCACAAGCTGGACGTCACCGAGGTGGCGCTGCACCAGGTCACCGACGACTTCATCGCCTACATCCGCGCCATGGGCGACGACTGGGACCTCGGCGAGGCCAGCGAGTTCCTGCTGGTCGCCGCCACCCTGCTCGACCTCAAGGCGGCCCGGCTGCTGCCCGCCGCCGACGTCGAGGACGAGGAGGACCTGGCCCTGCTGGAGGCCCGCGACCTGCTCTTCGCCCGCCTGCTGCAATACAAGGCGTTCAAGGAGGCCGCGGCGCACCTGGCCCACCTGGAGGAGGCCGGGGCGCGGCGCTGGCCCCGAGCCGTGGCCATGGAACCGCGCTTCGCCGAGGCCCTGCCCGAGCTGGTACTCGGCGTCGGACCGCAGCGGCTGTTCAAGCTCGCCCTCAAACAGTTCAGCCCCAAACCCGGGCCGCCCGAGGTGTCCATCGCGCACATCCACCAGACCCGGGTCAGCGTGCGCGAGCACGCCACGCTCCTGCGGGACCGGCTGCGCCGGGCCGGGTCGGCTACGTTCACGTTGCTGGTCAGCGACTGCGAGAACACACTGGAAGTGGTGGCCCGGTTCCTGGCGTTGCTGGAGCTCTACCGCGAGGGGCTGATCGACTTCGAGCAGCCGGTCTCGCTGGACGAGCTGACCGTGCGGTGGATCGGCGGCGACATCCCGGACGCCGACCTGGACATCGACGACTACGAGGGCACGCCACCACCGGCCGAGACGCCGGACGGGGCGCCGGCGGCGGCGGTCACCGACGCCGACATCGCCGCCCTGGCGGGCGACCCGCCGGAGGAGCCCGGCCCGCCCGCCCCGGCGGGGGAGTCCGGCCCGGTGGGGGAGTCGGGCCCGGTGGGGGAGTCGGGCCCGGCGGGGGAGTCCGGCGCGGCGGAGGAGCCCGGCTCGTCCGCCCCACCCGAGAGGCCGGGCGATGCCGCTTCGGCCGGCCCCGCCCCCGAACCCGTCGCCGGACCGCCCGGCGACGCCGACACCGATCGTGAGGAGAAGCCGTGAGCGACGACCGTCCCCAGTCCCTGGCCGCGCAGGCTGCCTCCTGGGTGCCGCCGTGGGAGCGCGGATCCCGCACCCCGGACCGCGACTACCAAGCCGCAGTCACCGCCGACCAGGAGCCGGACGAGACCACCGAGCCGCCGGCGGAATCGCACGCTGCGCCGCCCGAATCTCCCGAGTCGCCCGAGGCACCGGAGTCGCCGGAGGCGCAGGCCGAGTCGCCGGAGGCCGCCGCCGAGGTGCGGGCCGCCGCGCCGGACATCCCCGAGGCACGGGCCGGCGAGGCGCAGGTCGCCGCGGACCAGCTACCCGCCGCGTACGGTCCCGATGCCGGCCCCGGCGCGCCGGACACCCCCGAGGTCTCGCCCGTGCCCGGGGAGACCGAGCCGGAGGCCGTGGTCGACGAGCCGCAGGAACTGCCCGAGGAGCCCGCACCCGAGCCCACCGATGTGGGCAGCGTCCCCGAGGTGCCGGTGCCCGCCCCGATCGAGGAAGCGGCGCAGGAAGAACCCGTCGTGGCCGTGGACGCCCCGGTCCCCGACGGCGAGGACGCCGGTGACGTGTTCGACACCGCCGCCGACGACGACGTCAGCAACGACCAGGAGGTCGACCTGCCGTTCGCCGAGGAGGTGCCGGAGCGCGACGACGAGGCCGACGGGATCGACGAGACCGACGAAGCCGACGGGATCGACGAGGCCGGCGGGGTCGGCGAGGCCGGAGAGGCCCCCGGCGCCGACGCGCCGGCGCCGGCCGTCGAGCCACCGGCCGTCGAGCCACCTGCCGTCGAGCCGCCCGCTGGCGCGGCCGCGATTCCCGCCCAGCCGCGCACACGGCGTACCCGAAACACCGCCGCGACGCCCGGCCCGGACGGCGCCGGGGAACAGATCTCGCTGCCCAGCGTGCCCACCCTGATCGACGAAGCCGAGTTCCGCGCCGCGCTGGAGGCCATCCTGCTGGTCGTCGACGAACCCGTCGCCGAGATGCAGCTCGCGCAGATCATGGAACAGCCCACCGAGCGGGTGGCGACCATGCTGGAAGACATCTCGGCGCGCTACACCGCCGCCGGGCACGGCTTCGACCTGCGGCGCGCCGCCGGGGGATGGCGGCTTTACACCCGGCCCGAGTACGCGGCGTACGTGGAACGGTTCGTGCTCGACGGACAGTCCGTACGGCTCACCCAGGCCGCGTTGGAGACACTGGCCGTGGTCGCTTACAAGCAACCCGTGACCCGCTCCCGGATCTCGGCCATCCGCGGTGTGAACTGCGACGGCGTCATGCGTACGCTGGCAACCCGCGGTCTCATCGAGGAATGCGGCACCGAACCGGAGACCGGTGCGCATCTCTACCGGACCACCCCGCTGTTCCTCGAAAAGCTCGGCCTCAACTCGGTCGAGCAGTTGCCGCCGCTAGCCCCGTTCCTGCCCGACGACGTGGAAGAAGTGCTCGATGCCTCAGGCTGACACGGCCGAACGCCTCCAGAAGGTGCTGGCGGCGGCCGGTGTTGGTTCGCGGCGCGCCTGCGAGGATCTGATCTATCGCCGGCGCGTCACCGTGAACGGCAAGGTCGCCCAACTCGGCGACAAGGTCGACCCGGCCACCGCGGAGATCCGCGTCGACGGCCAGCGTGTGATCACCGACACCAAGCTGGTCTACCTCGCCATGAACAAGCCCCGCGGCGTGGTGTCCTCCATGGACGACGATAAGGGACGCACCGAGCTCGCCGACTTCCTCGGCGGCTTCGAGCAGCGGGTCTTCCACGTCGGACGGCTGGACGCCGACAGCGAGGGGCTGCTGTTGCTCACCAACGACGGCGCGCTGGCGCACAAGTTGATGCACCCGTCGTACGGGATCGCCAAGACCTACCTCGCCGAGGTCGCCGGGCCGTTGCCGCGCAACGTCGGCAGGCGGTTGCAGGCCGGCGTGGAACTGGACGACGGGCCCGCCCGGGTCGACAAGTTCCGCCTGGTGGACGCCCTCGGCAAGACCGCCCAGGTGGAGATCACCCTGCACGAGGGGCGCAAACACATCGTGCGCCGGATGATGGACGAGGTCGGGCACCCGGTCTCCCGGCTGATCCGCACCGCGGTGGGGCCGATCCGGCTCGGTGACATGCGCCCCGGGGGTTTCCGGCGGCTGTCCAACGCCGAGATCGCCGCGCTGTTCAAGGCCGTCGGGGACTGAGTTTCCCGCAGCGGGTACCTTTGTTCGTTGATGATTTCCGGTCGCGGGAGGAAACGGTGGGCGACGAACGCATTGTGGTGGCAGTCGACGGACCGTCGGGATCCGGCAAATCCACCGTTTCCCGGCGTCTCGCCGCGGCGATCGGTGGGGTGTACCTGGACACCGGCGCCATGTACCGCGCCGTGACCTGGGCCGTGCTCGAAGCCGGCGCCGACCTCGCCGACCCCGACGGCATCACCAAGGTCGCGCTGTCCACCGACCTGTCCATCGGCACCGACCCGGCCGCCCCGCACATCGCCGCCAACGGCACCAACGTCGACCAGCCCATCCGCGGCCCCGAGGTCACCGGCGCCGTGTCCGCCGTCGCCGCGGTGCCCGCCGTGCGCCGCCACCTGGTCGCCCGGCAGCAGGCCATCATCGCCGGGCAGCCGCGCATCGTGGTCGAGGGCCGCGACATCGCCGGCGTCGTCGCGCCCGACGCCGACCTCAAGGTCTACCTCACCGCGTCCGCCGCCGCCCGCGCCGCCCGGCGCAGCACCGAGGACGCCACCGACACCGCCGCCACCGAGGCCGACCTCGCCCGCCGCGACAAGCTCGACTCCTCCCGCGCCGCCGACCCGCTGCGCCAGGCCGACGACGCCGTCGAGGTCGACACCACCGGCATGAGCATCGACGAGGTTGTCACCCGCCTGTCCGACCTGCTGAAATCCAGGACCTCTTCGTGACCGACGCGCACGCCGACCACCAGGCGGAGATCGCCGCCGCGCTGCTCGACGCCGACGACCCCGACCTGCTCACCGACGACCCCGACCTGCTCACCGGCGAGCCCGGCGGCGCCACCGCCGACACCGGCCCGGCCCCCGTGGTCGCCGTCGTCGGGCGGCCCAACGTCGGCAAGTCCACCCTGGTCAACCGGCTCATCGGCCGGCGCCAGGCGGTCGTGGAGGACGTGCCCGGCGTCACTCGCGACCGGGTGCCCTACGACGCCAACTGGAACGGGCGCCGGTTCACCGTGGTCGACACCGGCGGCTGGGAACCCGACGCCAAGGACCGCGCCCGCGCCATCGCCGACCAGGCCGAAATCGCCGTGCAGACCGCCGACGTCGTGGTCTTCGTCGTCGATGTCACCGTCGGCGCCACCGACGTCGACGAGGCCGCCGTCAAGATGCTGCGGCGCAGCGCCAAACCCGTCATCCTGGTCGCCAACAAGGCCGACAACCAGACCCTCGAAATCGAGGCCACCTCGCTGTGGTCGATGGGTCTCGGCGAGCCGTACCCGATCAGCGCCCTGCACGGCCGCGGCTCCGGCGACCTGCTCGACGCCGTCCTGGACGCCATGCCGCCCGCCCCGCCGATCATCGACGGCGGCCCCCGCGGGCCCCGCCGGGTCGCCCTCGTCGGACGGCCCAACGTCGGCAAGTCCAGCCTGCTCAACAAGCTGTCCAAAGAGGAACGCGCCGTCGTCGACTCGGTCGCCGGCACCACCGTCGACCCGGTCGACAGCCTCGTCGAGATGGGCGGCGAGGTCTGGCAGTTCGTCGACACCGCCGGGCTGCGCAAACGCGTCAAGACCGCCAGCGGCACCGAATACTACGCGTCGCTGCGCACCGCCGGCGCCGTCGAAGCCGCCGAGGTCGCCGTCGTGCTGCTCGACTCCGCCGAGCCCATCAGCGAACAGGACCAGCGGGTGCTCACCTCCGTCGTGGAGGCCGGCCGGGCCCTGGTCATCGCCTTCAACAAGTGGGACCTCGTCGACGCCGACCGGCGCTACTACCTCGACAAGGAGATCGACCGGGAACTGCGGCGGCTACCCTGGGCCATCCGGGTCAACATCTCCGCCAAGACCGGCCGCGCTGTCGACAAGCTCGCCCCCGCCCTGCACCGGGCGCTGGACTCCTGGGAACAGCGGGTGTCCACCGGCGCGCTCAACCAGTGGCTCACCGCGCTCACCCAGGCCACCCCCCACCCCGTACGCGGAGGGCGTGCCCCCCGGCTGCTGTTCGCCACCCAGGCTGGCGTCGCCCCGCCCCGCTTCGTGCTGTTCACCACCGGCCCGTTCGACGCCGGCTACATCCGGTTCATCGAACGCAAGCTGCGCGAAGAATTCGGGTACGAAGGCTCCCCGATCGACATCTCGGTCCGCCCCCGCAAGAAGCTGGGACCAGGGGACCGGGGCCGAGCGCACGGCTGAGCCCGTTGGGCTCGTTCTCCGCGAGCCGGACCGGTATGCCGTTGCAGGCAGCACGGAAGCCCTTGGTAGTCTGTACCGGTTGCCGCGCGTAAGCGTGGTAGCGGGCTGTGGCGCAGCTTGGTAGCGCACTTGACTGGGGGTCAAGGGGTCGCAGGTTCAAATCCTGTCAGCCCGACAATCTTGAAGGGCCGCTAGCTAGGGTATACACCCTGGTCAGCGGCCCTTCTGTCATTCTGCTAGATCCGGATATTCCTACTAGACGGCTCGGAGTTGGGGACCGTTTGGGGACACGGGGAGAATTCTGGGAGCGCGCAGGTGGGCGCTGAGCGCCGTTCCGGCCTCCTCGATCGAGCGTTGATCCGGGTGTAGGTACCGCTGTGTAGTGGTGAGCGATCCGTGCCCGGCGATCTTCCGCAGTACGTGCACGTGGACGCCGGCATCGGCTAGCCAGGTGAGGCCGGTGTGCCGCAGGTCGTGGCGTCGCAGGTGCTCGTAGCCCAGCTCGGTGACCACCTCGTCCCAGTGCGTGGCGTCCCGCAGTACCGCGGTACTGATCCGGCCGCCCCGCGGCCCGGTGAACAGTCGGGCGTCCGGGCCGGCCGCGGAGTCGAGTCGCTCGGTCACCATCGGGCGGACCTCTTCGATGATCGGCACCTTGCGGGCGCGTTTGCCCTTGGTGCCCTTGTCGATCAGCCCGCCCGGTCCGGGTGTGGTCTGCCTGCGCACCGTCCACGTCCACGTTGCCCGGTCGATGTCCCCGGCCCGGACGCCGGACACCTCGCCGATGCGGGCCGCGGTGCACGCGGCGAACGTGACGATGTGTCCCCATCCGGTGAACTGGCCGTGCGACCGGGTGACGAGCGTGTCTGCGAGCGTGGTCAGCGCTTCCCAGCTCGGCAGGGCGAGCGAGCGTGGGTCGTCCAACTCGTCCTCGGCGCGCTGGTACTCGCGCTGCCAGCCCGTGACCCGCGCGACGTTGCGGTCTACCACGCCATCACGCACGGCCTGTTCCAGCACCCTGACCAGGATGGCAAGCGTGTTCTTGACTGTCGAGCGGCTGCATTCGTCCTCGATCCACGAGTAGACCGCCCGGTCCACCACGCCGTTGGTGATCATCCGCATGGGAATGTGCCCGAGGGTCGGCACGACGCGCAGCCGCCAGCCGGCCAGGTACGGATCGAGCGTCTTGCGCTCCAACCCGCGGGTGGCCAGCGGCATCACGTCCGTGCCGTACTCGGCGAGTCGCTGCGTGGCCGCGGCCGGATTGATCCCGCCGTTGGCCGCGCGAATCATGCCGTCGATCCAGTCCTGAGCCTCCTCGGGTTCCACCGTTGAGTGCGACAGGGATCGCCGGTCCCCGGTCACGGGGTCGTTCCAGCGCACGCGAGCCTTGTAGGGCTTGGGCCGGCCGGCGCGGTACTCCACGTCGGACTTGACTGAAACACTGAGAGGCGGGTGCTGCGCTGCGCTGGTCACGCTGCCTCCGGGGTGACTCGACGGCTGGCCAGCCATGCGCGCACGTCCTCGATCGAGTACATGATCACGCGCTCGGACAGGGCGATGAACGGCGGACCTTGCAGCGGGCGCGCGGTCCGCCAGCGGCGCACGCTGGACGGATCCACGCGCAGCATCCGGGCCAACTCCTCAGTGGTGATCAGTTCGGTCTCGGCGGTGGTCGTGTCGATGCTGTCTACGGCCCTGAGTCGCACGGTGATGGCCTCCCGGTGCTGCGGTGCGGTGTTGGCGACGGTACGGGGGTCAATGTGGCTACGGCCCTTTGCGCGGCCCGCTGAGAGCCACGCTGAGCCAAGATCTCGGGCACCCTGGGGTGTTCCTATATATACGGCCGGTATCATCCCGGATCCTCCGTGTTTCAGCCGGTCTTCCATGATCAGCCGTCCTCTCGGCTGTCACTCTCGCTGTCACTGCCGTTTCCGCAGGTCAGCTTGGGTTGAGTGACGGCAGTGACAGGAGTGACAGCGGTGACGCCCGGCACCCGGTACCGTCCGCCCGGCTCGGCGGCCACCTGCCCATCGGCGAGCATCCGTGTGCAGTTCTGCCGGACGGTGTCCGCCTTGAGCCCCACACCTTCGGCGATGACCTTGGGTGTGGAGCCGGGCGCGTGGCGCAGGTAGCGCAGGATGGCGGCGCGGGTGTCGCTGAGTTGGTAGTCGCCGGCGGGGCCGTCGAGCATCCGCCACGCGCCCGCGGCGGGGTCGAAGGTGAGCGGGTACTCGTTCTCGTCGACGTCGCGGCCGGTCACGTGGAGCACGCCGTCGCCCTGGTTGCGTGCCCGCTTGAGCACGAGCGTGGCGTCGGCGGCCCCGGCGAGGCCGTTGGTTCCGGATACCTCGGACAGGAAGTCGTCCGCCCCGGCCTTGCGGACGTGGTGCACGGCGACGACCGCGACGCCGTGGTCATCGGCGATCTTCTTGGCCCGGCCGACCGCGGCGTAGTCGGCGTCGTAGGCGGACGCGCCCGGCGCGCTGTTGCCGCGCAGCTTGGCGAACACGTCGATGATGACCAGCCGTGCCCGCGGGTGCCGGTCGAGCCACGCGGCGATGGCCTGATCTCCGCCTTGCGGCAGGGGCGGGCATTGGGTGGCGAGGGTGAGTCCGGCCGGGGCGGGCCGGTCGCCGAGGACCTTGCGCAGCCGGGTTTGCAACCTGCGGGCGGTGTCTTCGAGGGCGAGGTAGAGCACCGGTCCGGGCTCGACGTCGATCGTCCCGAAGGCGGGGTCGCCGCGGGCGACGTCGACGCCGAGGGCGAGCGACATCCACGATTTGCCGACCTTGGGCGGCCCGCACAGCAGTGTGAAGCCCTCGGCGATCACGCCGGGCACGGCCCAGCGGGGCGGGGCGAACTCCATTGCCATGATGTCCGCGGCGGTCCACGAGGTGCGCAGCCGGGCGGGCTTGTCGATCGCGGACAGCACCGCCGCGGCGTCGTCGGGTCCGGCGATGCGCAGCGCGGGCCGCTCGGCCGGGGTCGGGGCGGTCATCAGGCCACCTGCCGCGGGCGGCGGGCACCGGCGCGCAGCCCGGACCGGATGGTGGTGCAGATTTCCCGCTCGCCGAGCCCGAGCCGCATCGCGGTGTCGGCGAGCGCCCTGGTCACGGTGTCCTCGGCGACGACGCCGCCGGCGACGAGCTGGCCAAGTGTTTGCGCGGCCATGAACAGCGCCCGGTTCCGGCCGCCTTCGCCGGCTTCGGCGAGCTTGGTCAGGGTGGCGTCGATGGCGGCGCGCACGTACGCGCCGCGGCGGTCGGCGGGCAGCTCGATGACGACCGGCGGCCCGGCCGGGCGTTGCGGTGTGGGCTGTAGCCGCTCGGCGAGCCAGCCGGGCAGCCCGGCCGGGGCCGTGTCCTGCCGGAGCGTGTACGGCCGGCCGGCGACCGTCGAGCCGGCGGCGACGACGTAGCCGCCGTGCGCGCGGGTGTCGATCAGCCAGCCGAGCGCGCCCGCGGTGTTGCGCAGCTCGATCCCGTCGTCGGGGTGGCGGTAGTACAGGTGCAGCCCGCCGCGGCCGGTCGCGACCGCGTACGTGTCGGGCACCGGCTGTCCGAGGTGGGCGCACAGGTCGGTGAACACGCCCCAGCCGTGTAGGTAGCCCTCGCACCTGGCGGGCGCGGTCTGTCCGGTCTTGCGGGTGTCGAAGTCGAGGACCACGAGTCCGGACGGCCCGCACGCGATGCCGATGTTGTACGGGCCGGCGGTCCAGCAGCGTCGGATCCGGTCGGGGTCGGTGGTGGCGCGTTGTTCCCACTTCTCGATGGCGGGGCGTTTGCCGTCGGGGCGTAGCGGGAAGACGTGCCAGCCGCGCTCCGCGGCCGACAGCGCCGCGGTCAGGAGGTCGTTGTGGCGCATGGGGATCCGCTCTCTGAGGTCGGGTGTGGACGGATGGTTGCGGGTGTGCTCGGCGTGGGCGCAGGCGGCGCAGTAGCGCGCCTTCTCCCACTGGGCGGGTTGCACCGGCCGGCCGGACAGGGTGTCCTCGCCGGCGACGGTCGCCGCGCAGATGTGCGGGTACGGTCCGGCGGCGGGCACGTACCGGCCGAGGGCTTTGCTCGCCGCGATCCAGTGCCCGTTCACGGCGCGTCCGGGGGCGTGTCCGGTGGGGGTCCGGTGATGGTGAACAGGTGCATGTCTTCGCCGCCGAGGCGGATGGCGGCGTCTTTGGCGCGTTGGGTCAGGGCGAGGCGGTGGGGGTCGGGTTCTAGTTGCAGTTCGCGGCGGCGGTCCATGTCCAGCAGCACGGCGTCGAGGTCGGCGCGGCTGAGGTCGGGCAGTTCGTCACGCAGCCGGGCGAGGCTGACCAGTTCGCCGGGCCGGGCGGCGAGGTGCTGGTAGGCGGCGCGGATCCGCTCGCCGGCCGGCCGCGGCAGGGGCCGGCCGGCGCTTCCTCGCCCGCCCATCACCGGGCCGCCCATCGGCTCGGGTACACCCGGACCGGCACGTCACCAACCGAGCACGTCGGTCGGGTGCCGTGGACGAGCACGAGGGTCGGGTGCAGGGCGGTGAGCATGGCGGTGTAGCCGGCGGCGAACAGTTCCCGCGCCGTCCGGTCGCGCACGATCCCCACGGTGGACACCGCGACGGTCGAGCCGGCCGGGAGGCCGGCGAAGGCGTACGGGTAGCTGTCCGCCGTCGACCAGGACACGGTCGGGATGACTGTGACGCCGTGCGCGGACAGCCACGCCCCGCACCAGCGGGAGCGGTAGACCTGCCACAGTTGCATGACCCGCGGCATGGTGGTCCACAGGCTGAAATCCGGGGTGAGCGCCGTCCCGACTGTCTGGCAGCGGGACAGGCCGCGTTCGGGTTTGGACCAGACGGTCTCGAAGCGGTAGTCATCCAGGAAGAAATGCACCGCGTCGCCGGGGCGGGCCGCGGCGATCGCGTGGCGGGCGTTGTACGGCAGCAACCGAGCAGGTTCGCAGCCGGTGGCGGGCAGGTCGGGGATGCCCCATTCGTTCGAGCTGGGGAACAGGGCGCGGGTGTTGAGCCGGTCCCAGTTGCCGGGCATCTGCGCCCACCGGTGGCTCGATCGGGTGCCGCCGAGGGTGTGCTCGGGTGCGAGGGTCATCGGGTGCTCCTGTCGTGGCAGGTCAGGCACTCGCCGAGCGAGCGCGGGATGTAGTAGCCGCGGATCTCGCGGCAGGTCGGGCAGGTGCGCCGGGCGCGCAGCGCGGTCCGGATCGCTCGGCGCTGCGCGGGCGTCGCGGTGCGCTTGGGTCGGGCCAGGTCGAGCCGGTACAGGTAGGCGGTCCGGGTGCCGCCGACGCCGGCCCACAGGATCTGCGCGGCGATCGGCTGACGGCCGGGGCACAGCCCGGCGGCGCGCAGTTGCCGCCGGGTGGCGTATCCCGCGGGCGCGCCGCGCCACCAGTAGGTGGGCAGCCCGCCGTGCCGGTCGCCGTCGGGATCCCAGTAGGCGGCCCGGATCCGGGACATCAGGCGGCCCTGCGCAGGTCGGTCTGTCGGCCGACCCCGGCGAGGAACGAGCGGCCGAGCCACTCGGCGTAAGCCGGCGGGATGGCCTCGGTCAGTTCCTCCCGCGCGTCCGTCCAGTCGATGCCCATCGCGGTCTGCATCTCGGCCACGGAGGCTTTGCCGCCGCCGTTGCCGTAGGCGGCCACGTACGGGCCGTCGTGGTAGACGCCGTGCCGCCAGCCGCGCACCCGCCCGCGGTGCCGGAGGTGCGTCGGGGCCGCGGCGGCCCAGCCGCCCAGCTCGAAGTTGCGGTGTCGGATCACGCCGAGCCCGAACATCTCGCCGCACAGCGTGACGTCCTTGCGGACCGGTGCTGTCCCGTTGGGCTGCTCGATCACGTACGGCAGCCCGGACCGGTCGAGCAGCCTCCGCAGGTCGGGGATGAGCTGCACGTGGTCGCGACCCCAGCGCATCGCCCGGTTGGTGCCCTGGGTCAGGGCGCAGCCCGCCTGACACGGCGGCGAGGAGTGGATCAGGGAGAAGGCTCGGACGCCGCCACCGCAGATCAGCCGGTCCAAATAGGACAGGGCCTCGGCCCGCACGAACCGGAACGGGTAGCGCGGCCGGTCGACGACGTCCACGCCTACCACCTCGAACCCCGCCGCGGCGTAACCGCAAGCTGCGCCGCCGGAACAGCAGAACAGATCGAGCAACAACGGCCGGCCCATCACGCGCCCCTCCCCGTCGCCGTGACGACAGCGGGCGCGCCGGACGCCGCCGCGCGTTCGGTGAGGTAGTCGAGCCGGTCGGTGAGGGTCCGGTCCAGCCGGCCGGGGGTGACCGTTTCGGCGAGCACGAGTGCCGACAGCGCGACGTCGATGGCTTCGTGGACGACGTCGGTCCACGTGTGGGTGAGGCCCTTGCGCGGGTTTTGGCCCAGCACGCCGATGACGGCCTGGGCCAGCTCTCCGGCCTCTTCTTGGACCTTGAGGGCGCGGCACAACGTCTCGGGCAGCCCGCGCAGGTCGGCGTTGCCGCGGCTGTCGAGCTGGCGGGTGATGCGCTGGACAGCGGCGACGATCGCCGCGGGCTCGTGGGCGGTCATGCGGAGTGCCTCCGATCGAGGGCGGGCCGCCGGGTGCGGCCGGGCAACAGGTGCGAGGTGGTGAGCGTGTCCAGCAGCTCGCCGAGCAGTCGTAGCAGGAGGGCGAGCTGGGTGCGTGCGGTGTTTTCGTTGCGGTGCAACGGGATCCGGATGAGCACCTCGGCGTAGTCGACGTCGCCGGCGCGGGTGCGGGTCATGACGGCGCGGCCGGTGCCGCGGGCGGTGACGACCGGCCGGGCACGGTGAGTGTCGATCCCGCAGGTGTGGTCGCGGGCGCACCATCCGGTGTGCTCGGTCGGGGCGCGGCGCAGCCGGGCCGTGGTGCGGGCGCTCATCGGGCGTCCCGGCGGATGCCGGAGAGCCGGTTGTAGATCCAGCGGCCGGCGCGTAGCCGGCGGCCGGTGCCCTCGCAGCGGCGGCAGTGCCGGAACGCGCGGCCGGACGGGGAGCGGCGTTTGCCGGTGCCGTGGCAGCGACGGCAGTGCTTGAACGGCCAGATCCAGCACGCCGCGGCGTAACCGAGCGTGACGGCGATCAGGGGTGCGATGAGGGTGCTAGCAGCGGCGATGTGGGGGTTCACAACAGTCTCCTCGGCCGGTTTTTGGGTGTGCGGGGCCGTGAGCTGCTAGCTACGAGGCGGCAGCTCAGATCTCGGTTGGGGTGCTAGCGGATCTGCTAGCCCTAGCAGGGTCGGCTGCTAGGCCTAGCAGCCTCGGACCGGTCAGCCGCCGGACCGCTTGCGGTCACGCTCGGTGATAGCCGCCGTGAGGTCGGTGTGGACGATGCCGCGCTTGGTGGTGGCCTTGCCGCCGTCGGCCGGCTTGGCCCACACGTCGCCTACCTTGATCGGGAAGGGCTTGAGCGCGGCGGTCAACTGGGCCGATCCCCAGCCGCCGTACACGTCCGGGCGCAGCTCTACCAGGGCGGCGCACAGGGTCTCGTTCCACACCGACTTGTCGTCGCCGGGCCACACCCGCGCCAGGTCGTCGAGGACGTGGTGCTGCGGGGCGACGTCGCGGTCGGTGGGGAAGGTCGGGATGTTGCCCGCCTTGGTGCGCAACGCGACGGCGCGGGCCACGATCCGGCCGGCGGCGGTGGTGTCGACGTAGAACGAGCGCACCGACTGTGGTTTGCCCAGCCCGCGCAGCACACCCCATCCGGCTTCGCTGACCGGCTGGAACACCGTGGCCCGCAGGCCCTGCTTGTACGCCGACGTCCCCAGGATCATGTCGTTGGCCGTCTGGTCCGCCACGGACAGGCAGAACCGGGAGTTGACGTTGCGGGAGATCCCGGTCGGCAGGGAGTCCTTGTCCGGGATCTGCGTGCCGATCACGATGATCACGCCGAGCGCCCGGCCCAGCTTGATGACCTTCTCCAGGATCTCCCCGGCTTCCTTGCCGAACTTGCTGGTCATCAGCTCCTGCAACTCGTCGAACCAGGCGACCAGCGGGCGCAGCCCCGACCCCTTCAGGCTGGCCAGCTCGGGGGTGACCTTGTTCTCCGGGGCCTTGCCGAGGCGGGCGTAGTGGGCGATGCGCTGCGAGCGGCGGCGGCACTCCTCGTACAGCCACTGGATGAACGCGAACGCGCGGGCCAGGGTCTCGTCGTCGAAGCCGTTGCCGTACTCGGCCATCACCGGCTCCAGCACGGCGAAGTCCCCGACGCCCTTGAGTTCGTAGCCGCGGATCTCCGCCCGCGGGTCCAGGGCGGCGGCCAGCAGCAGCAGCCGCAACGCGAACGTCTTCCCGGATCCGGGCTGCCCGCCGAACAGCCAGTTGCGGTACATCAGCTCGGCCATGATCTGATCAAGCTTCGGGGTGGTGGCGAACGGGAACGGCTGGAACAGGTCCACCTTCAGCCCGTCGTTCAGCAGCGGGCACGGCGGCTGCTTCATCGCCGACGCCGGCTCGTAGCCCACCCACAGCGCCAGCCGTCCGGTGTGGCCCGGCGCGGTCTCGGGCCACACCTGATCCAGCGGGAGCCGCATCGCGCTCGCGAGTTTGCCGCGGCGGGCGACCACCTCGGCCGCCTCCACGCCGTAGGGCAGGTCCACGATCGCCAGGTGGCCCGGTCCGTCGCGGTGGATGTCCACCGGGAAACTGATCGCCTTCGGGTCCTTGGCCACGGCGGAGGTGATCGCGGCCATCTGCACCGAGGTCAACGCGCGGCGCACCAGCACGGCGGTCAGCTTGCGGTACCGGGTGCCCTCCGACACCCGGTCGGTGATCGGCTTGTCCGCCGGCCGGCCGCGCGTGGCGAGGAACGGCACCACCGTCAGCGCGGCCAGCCACCGCCACCACGGCGGGCCGAGCGCCAGCACGATCAGACCGGTCACGATTCCCGCGGTGGCCAGGGCCAACACCCACCACCGCCAGGTCGTCTGACGCTGCCGGCGGGCGTCCAGCTTCAACCACACGTCCGCCTCGCCGCGCTGCGCCGCCGTCTGACGCAGGTGCCAGTTGCCTTCCTCGGCGCTGGCCCAGTGCAGGGCCTGAGCGATCCCGCGGACCAGGCCGATCGGTGCCCACAGGGCGGTCTTGGCCGCGTACTTCGGCGAGCGGACCGCGTGGTAGGCGAGCACGTACCCGGCGTCCTTGCCCTGGTGCTTGGCCGCGGCCCGGACGCCGCGCCACGAGCGTGCCCACTCGGCCAGGATCGGCCGCCGCTCACGCCGGCGGGCCAGCACCTCGGAAGGGATGTCCCCGGCCGCGTCGACCGGCCCGCCCTCCGCGGGCGGCGCGTCGTCAACGGTCTCGGCGTCCACGGTCTCGTCGTCGTCAGGCACCTCGCCGCCCGGCGCGGCGGCGCGGCGGGCGCGGGCGGTGTCCAGGTCGACCACCTCAGCGGCAGCGTCCGCGTCAGCGGACTCAGCGGCCGGCATGGTGTCGGGGTGGGGGTGGGTGCTCACGGGCGATCCTCCGATCCGGTCAGCGCCAGCGCGGCACCCGCGGCGGCGGCCAAACCGGCCGCGGCGAGGATGCGCAACGGGCTCGGGTGAACGAGCGCGGCGATCAGGTTGACCAGCGCGGCGACGACCAGCAGAGCGCGGGTCAGCGGATGCAAACGACGGTGGCGGGGCACAGCGTTGCCTCCCTCAGGCGACGAGTGGGTGGGGTTCGGGCTCACCGGGAGTACGCCCGGCGGGTGGTGCCGATCGCGCGGCTGTCCCGGCCCGCGGCAGCCGCGGCGCGGATCAGGGCCGAGTCCTCACGCTTGGCCTGTTCGCGCCGTTCGCGGATGTCGGCCTGGTGGATCGCGTTGCGGACGGCGTCTTCACCAGAGGTGTTGTGGCGCAGCATGATGAGGGCCTCTCCTCGACGTTCGTGACAGGACTTAGGGGTGGAGGCCGGCGGCGCGGCGCTGCTTTGGTCGGTAGGAGCCGCGCCGCCGGGCACAGTCAGAACGGGTGCCGCGGCGGCGGGTCGCCGTTGACCAGCGCCGTGAGCGACGCGGCCAGGTGCTCGGCGATGTACTGCCGGTCGTGCTCGGCGTTCAGCGCGTGCTCGGCCCAGTCGCGCAGGCCGGCCAGGTCGACGCGCAGGTTGTGCAGCTCGGCGTGCGCTTCGTAGATCTCGACCTCGGTCATCGCTGGTCACCTCACGCCGCTGCCGCGAGAGCAGACGTTTCCGCAGGAACCGGCGCAGATGGTGACGCATCGGTGACCCGCGGTCGCAGGTGACGCCGAGCCGTCGAGACCGACACGCCGGCCTTCTTGGCGATCTCGGCGACGCCCGCGCCGGGCAGCTTGGCCGCGGCCCGCGCCACCTTCTCGGCCGACGCCGGCCGCGGCGTGACGCGCTTGGCGGGAGCCTTCGTGACCGGCGCGGCCGCGGCGGGCTCGGGCTCGACGACCGGGGCGACGCTGACCGGCTCGGCCAGGGTGGTTGTGACGGCGGCCGGCGCGGTGTCGGCCGCGGGCTCGTTGAACGCCCGGAGCCGGCCACCGATCTCGACGAGGCTGATCGAGGCGACCACGATCAGGCCGTCCACGCTGAACGGCAGCAGGTACGGGCTCGCGCCCGTCTCGCCGTAGCGGGCCGCGACGCCGGCCATGTGCCAGTACGACACCCACGCGGCGATGCCCGCGATGACCGCGGTAGCGCCGAGCCGGGCGACCGACATCGGGCCGCGGCGGGCCGGGATCCGCGAGATCAGCTCGACGGCCAGCATCAGCGCCAACGGCGACCACGCCGAGATGGCCTTGCTGATCGGGTTGTCCGCGGCGTGCAGCACGTTGCCCGCCAGCGACGCGGCGATGCCGAGGGCGAACACACCCCGGACGCCCCACCCGATCCGCTTGAGCTGGGAAATGTTCTTGGTCATCACGCCACCTCGCGCAGGTCGGCGGGACGCGCGGCCAGCTCGGCGGCCACGCGGGTGACGCGGGCCTCGGCCCGGCGCAGACGTCGCCGGGCCAGCGGCGACGGGCCGCCGTGCTCGGCGGCGTAGATGTTGGCGATCTCGGCGTCCAGCACGGCCAACTCAGCCTCGATCAGCGGCCACTCGGCCTCGATCGCAGACAGGTCGGCCGACGACGGCTCGACGTTGGTGAGGTGCGCTTTCACCTGTGCTCTCCTTCAGAGGTGGGGGGCTTGCTGTGATGCAAGCAACCTAACAACTGATGGAGCAGCGGGTCAACTGTTATGGCACACATGGAGTCTGAGCTGGGAGAGGCGCCCTGTAGTGGATCTTTCCTGTTAGGGATCTGATAGCCTGTGCAGGTCAGGCATCTAGCAGGAGGCGAGGACTTGCCGCCCATGTCCGCAGATGAGCCGCGCGTCTCACGCGCCGAGGCCCTACACGTGCAGGTCGCACGGCATATCCGGAACGAGATCGAGGCTGGCGTACTGCGAGATGGCGAGACGGTGGCGTCCACACGGGAGCTAGCCGCTCAGTGGAACGTCAGTGTTTTCACGATCACTGAGGCGATGAAGGTCCTAGCTGCGGAAGGGCTGATCGAGAACAAGTCCCGTTCTAAGCGCGTCGTCAGGGCACCCGAACAACCGCGCGCTAAAGGCGAAATACGGCTGCGCAGCCCGCGTGTGCTTTTCGTCGGCGGCTACGCCGGCAGTGGAAAAACAGAGCTTGGGCGAATTCTTGCGCGGCTAACCGGCTGGCCGATGCTCGATAAAGACACGCTTACAAGGCCGGTTCTAGAGGCGGCATTGGAATTGCTCGGGATGTCTCCGCATGATCGCGAGTCCGAGACATACCTGAATTCGATGCGTCCCCGCGAATATGAGGCGCTAATGGCCGCGGCGAACGAGAACGTCTCGTGTGGCAATAGCGCAATCGTTACCGCGCCATTCCTCCGGGAATTCAAAGATCAAGCTTGGCTCGATCGCACTGAGGCGGCGTTCGCTGCGCTCAATGCTCAGGTCACGGTCGTATGGGTCTACTGCGACGCCACCTCGATGCACGGCTACGTCCGGCACCGTGGGGCCGCTCGTGACGGCTTCAAGCTGAGCGACTGGAAAAGCTACCTCGCGACCATCGACCTCGATTTCCGGCCGCCGGTGCCGCATCGCGTCATCAACAACTGCACGTCGAGTGCGCCGCTACAGAAACAGGCAGCCGATCTGTTGGCCGAGATAACCGCGGGCGAGACTGTGTGATGCGCGGCGTCATACTCTACGGTCCGCCCGCCTCGGGAAAGGACACCGTCACTAAATCGCTGAGCGATGTTGACCCACGATATCGGCTATTCCGTCGCATCAAGGTCGGTTCGGGAAGGACCGAGGGTTACCGCTTGGCCACGGTCGCGGAAGTAAATCGACTCCGTGCGGCAGGAGAGATCCTGTGGGAGAACCGGCGTTACGGCGCGACGTACCTCGTAGACCGCGGCTTTCTCGCTGAGGAATTGTCCGAAGCATGGCCGGTTCTTCACCTCGGCCAGCCGGACGCCATTCCAGCGATTCTTGGCGCATTCCCGCCGGATTGCTGGCTGGTTGTCTACCTGTGGTGCTCCCGGCCGGTGGCGGAGCGCCGTGTCGTCGCGCGGGACACAGGCGACGTCGCCGCACGCATGCAGGCTTGGGATGCAACCAAGCCGATCTCGGCCGATCTGTCGATCGACACGGGCTGTGTGGAGGCCGGCGACGCCGCCGCGGTTATCGATGCGGCGGTCCGCGGAAGGTAAAGACCTGTCACTGGTGTCACTGGTGTCACTGGTGTCACTGGTGTCACTACTGTCACTCGATGGGCGCTGAACTGGGAAAACATGAGTGACAAGCGGCCGGAGAGAGTGTCACTCAGCAGCCGGGGACGGTGGGGACCGTTTGGGGACCACACGGTATGCGCGCCAGTGCGCGGACCTGCACACTTGACCCTCGCTTGAACGCTGCGCATCGCGTTTGACGTGCGGAAACGCCTACTCCAACGGCCTGGGGGTCAAGGGGTCGCAGGTTCAAATCCTGTCAGCCCGACGAAAAAGAGCCGGTGACCTGCGGAAACGCAGGTCACTGTTTTCGTTGGATCAACATCACCCACCGAAAACCCACCGTTTTGAGGCTCGCGCTGGCGCCGGTTGGCTTCTTTCAGCCCGCGGGGGCGGCGATTCATAAGCTCCGGGTCCACCTCTTGATGAGCCCAGCGTTGATTCCACGACGTAGCACGGGTCTTGCGACCGGGTGCTGAACGACAAGGTTGAATTCTTGTTGCTGGCAGGGTGAGCAGGAGCGGCCGATGGGCCAAGACCGGTCGGCGAGCGGATCGACCAGAGCACCCCTCGACCTGTGTGCCGACGCCCAGAACGGTGCGCGCCTGCCAGCGGACGCGGCCGCCACAGCCGTCCGTCCGGGATCGGCACGGGCCTCCGCCTCCGATTGTTTGGAACCGTCGGTGGAGGCTCCGGCGATGACCGAAGTCGTTCCGCGGCCAGGGTCACCACACCTGGTCTTTGATCTCCCGGCTAAACAGCTCAGTCATTTTCGAGGAGTTCGTGGAATCCTCCGACAGTTGGTGTGCGACCGCCGTGAAATCGGTCAAGCCCAGCGTGGAAGGGTGAAGGGTCGATGGAGACGCCCGGCTTCGGGTCGTAGGTGGTGTACCTGGTCGAGTATTTGCCGATCGTGAGGGCGATGACCTCACGTGCGCCTGCCGCTAAGAACAGATTCCACGCCCATTCAAGTGATGAGCCCGTTGTCGTGAAATCGTCGAACACGATCACCGTCTTGTCCTTGACCCTGGTGCGGTAACTCGGACCGAGGTGGACGGTGTGGATCTGGTTCTCGATTGACACCGACGGCTGCAGGCCGGCTCTTCTCGCTTTCACGCGTTCTAGCACCACCGCGTCGACTGGGCCACCGCGTCGGCTGCGGCCATCACCGCGCTGGCCCGTGCCAACGCCGGCGAGCTCGAGCAGGATCCCGACGATCCCGAGAACGAGCGGATGTTTGCCGCGCTGAAGGTGTTGCACGTCGCCGACCTGGACGAAGAGACGATGGAGGCGGCCCGGTCTCTGTTCCTCGACCCGATCCAGCCGGATTCCCCGGAAACCGACTAGCCCTACATCAACGGCCGCCATCGGGTACAGGCCATGCTCGACGCCGGCGTACGCCGCATCGTCGTCGGCCTCTGGGAAGAACCGGACGGCGACCGGTGAGCGAACCCGACGACGCGCGTCTCGACGACCAGCAAGCCGAGGCGATCCGGCACCTGGTCGCCCACCCGGATCAGGTCGGCCGGGCCTCCGGCCGCGAACCCGTGCGCGAGGCGTTGCTGCGGCTGACCCGCGGCCGGTGGCCACGCCGGCACGGCCGGCCGGTGGTGCCTCGGCTGGCCACGCCGTGGCAGGACACCGTTTCGGCCGAGCGGATCGGCTGGCGGATGCGCGCGGCCAACCTGCGGGCCTTCGACGCCGGCGACGCCTCCGTACGCGACGAGTACGTCTTCGAGGTGGACTACGAGTTGTGTCACCGGTGCCGGATCGGCTGGGTCGAGCAGCCACACACCCTGGAGCCCTACCGCCGTCACGGCCCGGCCGCCGCCGACCTAGCCGCGTTGCGTACGGAGAATCCCGAGTACACCTGGCACACCCTGGGCGGCCACATCGACGGCTCCCCGGCCTTCTGGGACACCATCGGCGGGGCGTACCCGGCGGCTACCGCCCACGTGACGTGTGCGCGCACGTCACCCAGGGCGGCTGAACGCCCGGGCGGCGTCGGGCTGAGCACCGGGGCCGGGCCGGGCGGGCGCTCTGCGGCCGGGATGGGCGGCTCCGGGCCGATGTCGGCCAGCTCCTGCACCAGGTCCCGCTTGTGTAGTACGACGGGCGCCCCCAGCCCGGGCGCGCCCGTCCTACCGCGTCGTGCGGATCAGCCGTCGGAGACGGCTCGCTCGGTACAGTCGGACAGCCACTGGGAGGGCAGTGCTCGCCGGGCCCGTAGCAGTTCAGCGACGACCTGCTCCGCGTTGACGGGCTGCAATCCCGCAGTCTGCGTCCGGATCGTTTCCCACGCCTCGATCAACCGTCCGGCAAGGTCGAGAACCCGTCCAGGTGTGACGAGATAGGTCTCGACGTCGGATACCTGCACGGCTGCCGGGTGCAGCACGGTCTGCGGTGTGACGATCAGGGTCACCGATCCGGGCGGCGCCGCGACGCCCTGCCGAGATGCGGCGAAGTTGAGGTGACCACCCGCCTCCCGAACACGGGTGGCCTTGAGCTGGCCGTCCGGATCAGCGTCGGACTTGGCCTCCCACGCGACCCAGAGTTCGTCACCGAAGAGCCACACGGCGTCGGGTTCGGCGTCCCCGCCGGTGCGCTTGAGGACCTTGGCGCCGGCGAGCTCACCGAGCGCGACCAGGGCCGCTTCGTACGGTGCGGCTTTGGTCTGGGCCAGCCCGGTCCGGATGGTCTGGACCTGTTTGGTGAACTGGTTGGTCCGGCCCGCTCGCATCGGGTGGACGGCGATCTGCAGCACCACCTCGAGGTCGACCGGGCTCAGGTCCGGCGGGGCCGGGTTGACCAAGCTGGCGGCGTCGGTGGTGAGTTCGGACAACCACTTGGTTCCCTGGGCGGCGGCCCGCGCGGCGTCGAAGTGGGTCTGCGCCAGGGTCAGCCAGTGCTCGCGGTTGTCGCGCCGCCCGGCGATGACCGCCCAGCTGGCGAGCACGTAGTGCCACAGGGCCTGATACCGGCGGATCTGCTGCCCGCCGGCGAGAGCCTCGACGGCCTTCTTCGCCTGTTCGACGGCGCGTGGCCAGTCGCCCTGCCAGGCGGCGTCGATCGCGGCGACCTCGTACTCCACGGCGGCGGTGAGCTCGGCGGTACCCGGTCCGGCGGCCCGTGGCGTGCCATCGCGGTCGGTGCGGATGCCCTCTTCCGCCTCGCGCCACTCCGCGTCCTGGGCACGGAAGTGTGCCAGGTTCTCCGCCACCTCATCCGGGGAGATCCCGGTCGAGTATTCCAGTCCGAAAGCGATCTCCGCACGCAGCTCGGGATGCATCGTGGCCTGCACTTCCTTGCGGGCCACGAACTCCCAGAGGTCCTTGCCGAGCGAGAGGACCGCGGCATAGTCGGCGCTGTTGCGGGTCGCGCGCCCCGCTCCCTGGGTGAGCCTGGTCCGGATCCGCTCGCTGAGGACCACTGTCGCGCTGAGGCTCTCGTGCAGGAAGCGTTCCTGCAGATGGGCGCCCGCTGGCAGACCTACCAGGATGACCAGACGGCAGGTCTCGTCGGGCAGGTCGATGCCGTCGTAGCGGTTGGCCAGGGCCAGGAGCCCGGCAGGGGCGTCGGCGAAGTCGTCCGGAGCATCGGCGAACTGCTCCGCTCGCAGCACCGGCGTGCCCGCGGGAACGATCGCAGCCAGCGCCTTGTCCAGCACGCGGTTGTTCGGCGCGATCAGCACGCCCTTGCCGAACGCGGTCAGTGTCTCACCGGTGAAGGTGTCGCGGCTCACCTCGGCGTCCAGCCCGGTGACCAGGTCGGGGAAACAGAAGAACCGCCGGCCGGTTCCTTGCCGCTCCCAGCCCGCCGGCACCGGGATGCGGGTGATCTTCCGTCGCCCGAAGGCACGTTCGAGTTCGCCGCCGTCGCCGAGGGTCGCGGACATGTAGACCCGCTGGTTGGCGGCGGTGAACGCCTCGTGGTAGCTGGTCGGGGCGACCAGCGGGCGGATCAGGATCTGCCGGCGACTGATGTAGACCAGACACGCGGCGTACTGCCCACGCAGCATCGCGATCGGGAACTTTGCGTCGTCCGGCAGTGCGCCCTGCGCGACGGCCTGATCCAGTGCGCGCTCCAGGTCGTCGGCGGCCGCAGCAACCTCGGCGACCCCGGCGACATAGACCGGTGCGGGCCCGGCGGCCTGCTGTTCCTCGCGCCGGATCCGGCGGGCGAGGATCGGTGAGATCGCGCCCACCTGCTCGAGCACGGCTAGCACCAGCTCGAAGGCCACGGAGTCACGGGAGATGTCCACGCTCCAGTTCCCGGCCACGAACCCCTCAGCGGCGTGCGCGTCGTCGAGGACCAGCGTCTGCGCGCTGACGTGCGGATTCGCGTTGAACACCGCGCTGTACGTGGCGAATCCGACGGCCTCGCCCTGGGTGAAGCTCGCCTGGTCTGCTGGACTCCACTTCCGGTGAGTGCCGACCAGGTCCGCGACCGGGATGCCGTAGATCCGGGCCTGAGCGGCGGCCTGGCGCGCCAGTTGCCGGGTGGGTGCCAGGAAGGCCGCTCTCTCCCCGTACGCGCGCCGCCGCCAGTCCGCGATCAGGCTGCCGACGAGCGTCTTGCCGGCGCCGGTCGGCAGCTCGAGGGCGACGTCGCTTTTAGACACGTTCAGCGGGTGGTACGCCCGCAGAATGTCGGCCTGCCGGGACCACAGCTCCCGTGGAGCGTCCGGTCCGTGAGGCAGGGTCGGGTACAGCGCCTCCGGAGACGTCGGCACCGTTGCGGAGACCTTACGCTTAGTGAAAGCCACACCGAAGGAAATCACAGCCCCGCCGTCCCCGGAATCGTCCGGTGCCGCAGCGCGCGTAACGAGCCGTCAGGTTGTCGGCAACGCCTGGGTGAATCGGGTCGACCGAGGTGTGCAGAGCCCGCGGCCGGGAACCGGGTCGGCAACGCGATGACCCCGCCCAGGCGCGGTCGATCCGACGACCTGGGGCTGGGTCACGTTCGTGGTGCTGCCCGGCGTGATGCACCGCCGCCGAGCCTGCGGGCACGCGCCCGGGGCGACACCAGCACTGTCCGCCCTTTTTGCCAGGCCGGTCACTTATAGTATAGATATGACCACTGATGTGAGCGTCGCGCAGCTGGCCGTGGGTGTCATCGCGGTCTACCCGCGCCGGTTCTATCTGTACGCGGACGAGCCGGGCCCGGCTTTCGACCGACTGGTGAACATCCTGGAGACCTGCAAGCTCGCGGAACGGCACATGGCCGCCACCGACCAGATCATCGGCGCCCGGACGGGCTGCGAGGACATCCGGGTCCAGTTCGGTGATCTCCACGGACCCCAGCTCGCCGAGAAGCTCGCCGACGTCTTCCGGGATCTTGCGGTCCGCGACGGGATCGGCGTGCGCGTCTACCTCCGCAAGAGGCAACACGAGACGCAGGAGGATGGTGTGGTGCTGGGGTTGCCCGGCGCCGACCTCGAGGCCGACCACGCGGCGCTGTGTTCTCTGCTGAACCAGGCTGCCGCCGCGGCAGGGCTTATGCCCCGCGCCGGCGACTGAGGTGATCGACGCAACGGCGCTCTGTGGCCGGGAAAGTCGAAACCCCGGCGGTGTGGCCTGCCCGTTAGGGCTACCAGGGACCGATCCGGGGTCTTCGAGGTAACCATACGTGGACTCGTCGACGGCGTCCACCGGACGCACCGAAATGCTCCTGCGTTGCTTCAGCGAGCCACGCCTGAGTACGTATCTCGAGCACTGCGCCGGTGATCTTGACGCCGCCCTGGTGCTCTACGACTGGAACACCGCGCTCGCCGGGGCGGTCTGGGAGATCCTGGCCCACGTCGAGATCGCTCTGCGTAACGCTCTGGCCGGCGGCCTGCATCGGCGTCATGAGAACCTGCGGCGGGCAGGATCGTGGCTGGACAACCCTGCTCGGGAGCTTGATTCGAAGGCGGTCGGGGATATCGAGGTGGCGCGTAGGCGGGTCCAGACCAGCGGGCATGACCCGAGCGACGGCCAGACCGTCAGCCAGCTGAGTTTCGGTTTCTGGCGGTTCCTGCTCGCCCGCCGCTACACCAACGTGTGGCCGGACCTGGCAAGCGGGTTCCCGCACGCGCCGAATCGCAGCCGGGCGACCATCGAAGAGCCGGTGGAACGGCTGCACACCTTCCGCAACAGAGTCGCCCATCACGAGCGAATATGGCACGAACCGGTCGCCGCGCGTTACGCCGACATGGTCACCGTGCTGGGCTACATCGATCCCGACCTCGCCGCCTGGGCGAACGCCAGCGCACGACTGCCGAACGTACTGGCAGCTCGGCCGACATAATCAGGCTTTCCCTCTGACGGGTCCCGGACACCCCCGGTGGGGCTGATACCCCCGTTACCTAATGATCGTCCCCAGCCGGGGACTGCTCGGTCGCTCGGTCCGGTATGACTTACTGCCCCTGTCGTACGCATGATCCGGG
>NZ_BMMX01000050.1 GCF_014646155.1 Mangrovihabitans endophyticus | reverse complement strand
GCCCTCATCCAAATGTGGGGCAACCGCATCCAACGCAGCGTCTACCTCTGCCACCTCGACCACGACGACCTGACCGAGCTCACCCACCGTCTCACCGGCCTCATCGACACCCGCACCGACGCCATCCACATCCTTCCGCTCTGCGGCCCCTGCACCGCCGCAACCACCACTCTCGGCCAGGCCACCACCCCCACCACCGAGCTTTACTGGGCCGTCCTATGACCACCCCGCAATCACCCTCCCGGGTGACCCGCCCGCACGCCCCGAACCGGGCTGAGGTGTGCAATGCTGCTGACCAGCGAAAACACCCACCATCCATCCATGAATATCAGCACCCGGCAAGATCAACGAGAACCGGTGTGCAACCCGCCTCTGTTTCCGCTGGTCAGAGGCCACGCGAAACCGATAGGGTGCCGAAACGGGTCACGCCAGCAGGCGTTTAGAAACGATTGCCGAGACGAGCCAGCTCATTGTCTTGAGGTGCCGAAACGGGTCACGCCAGCAGGCGTTTAGAAACGACTTGGCCGGGGCGATGCCCGACAACTCCATGTGCCGAAACGGGTCACGCCAGCAGGCGTTTAGAAACTGCAAGTGTTGCAGAGTGTGCCCCTCTGGCCTGGTGTGCCGAAACGGGTCACGCCAGCAGGCGTTTTAGAAACGAAAGCTGAGATGTCGCTCATGAATAGAGCGATCTGTGCCGAAAAGGGTCACGCCAGCAGGCGTTTAGAAACCAAAATAGCTAAGGTTCCGGCGGCTGCTAAGTGCCGAAACGGGTCACGCCAGCAGGGGTTTAGGAACTTACGAGTGGGCACTTGTGGATAGTACAAGCGTCCAGTCCCGAAACGGGTCACGCCAGCAGGCGTTTAGAAACTCGCAGACCAGCGTGAACGGGCTCCGCTGGGCGGTGGGAGGTCCGTATCAAGATCGGCTCTGGCGCCCTTTCGGTGGTAATGGAGCGCATTGCTGTCCATGTTGGACAGAAATCAGGGGTCGCTGCTGATGATCTTGTTTGTGTGGTATTCGGCCGGCTCCGCTGGTGAAGGAGAAGGTCAAGGACGCCGGCGGCAGTATCGTGGTGCGAGCGTCTACACCGTTGGGGCGGCGGTGGCGTGCCCTGATTGCGGAGTGTTGACGGCACGGGTGCATGATCTTCACGAGCGCACGGTGAGCGAGGTGCCCGTCGACGCGCGGCGGAGTGCAGGTCGTGGTTCAGGTAGGTGTGGCGGCTGGTCTGCCCGACGGTCGGATGCCGGCGGACTTTCCGTGAGCAGGTCCCAGGAGTGCTGCAGCTGGCGCCTCGAAGCGGCTTGGCAGTTCCGATCCACCCCCGCTTTACTCAGCGAAAACCACGCGAAGTCGCGGCAAGCGCTGACAGGAAGCCGAGTTCGCTTGGCCGTGTTTGGGCTGGTCAGAGCCTGCTTATGACAGGCGATGCCAAGTCTCGCAAAGGCGCGTTTCACAACAAGGGGTCGCAGGTTCAAATCCTGTCAGCCCGACAGTTGTGATGTCTCGGGACATCGGAATAGCCCGGACCTACGTTTCCGTAGGTTCGGGTTGTTTGTTTGTGGGTGTGGGTCCGGGTGGTCGGCCGGTGGGCTGGTAGTCGCGGTCGGGGTTGATGGTCAGGGCGCGTAGGAGTGTGCCGGTGGCGGCGTTGATGACGCGGATGTTCAGGTTGTGGACGAGCAGGAGGACGTAGGTTCCGGCGTAGGTCTTGCCGATACCGATGTGGCGTAGCCGGCCGGCGACGCGCAGGGTGACGGTGCCGGCTTTGCTGATCTTGTCGCGGCGGACCCGGTCGTGGGTGTCGCCGGTGCGGCTGGTGCCGGGTGCGGCTTTGGGGCGGGCCTGGTAAGCGGTCGCGGGAGTAGCACGTTCGGGCAGGGAACGGTGGGGCCGGCGGTGGTTGTACTCGTCGGCGAACCTGTCGATCAAAGCTTGGAGCTGGCCGATGGTGGCGGGTTGCCGGGGCTGGGTCCGGAGCCACTTCTTGAGGGTCTGCTGGAAGCGTTCGACTTTCCCGCAGGTGGTGGGATGGTTCGGCCGCGAGTTCTTCTGGGTGATGTGCAGGCGGTGCAGTTCGTGTTCCAGGGCGTTACGGCCCCGGCTGCCGCGCAGGCTTCCGCCGGATAGTCGGGTGGTGAAGACCATGCCGTTGTCGGTCAGAGTTGAGGCCGGAATCCCGTGCGCGGCAACGGTTTCCCGGAACGTGTGGACGACGCTCTGGCCGGTGACCCGCCGGTGTGCGGTGATCGAGAGGGCGTAGCGGGAGTGGTCGTCGAGCCAGGTCAGGATTTCGGCGTCCGGGCCGGGCCGGCCGTCGCGGTGGGTGAGTCGGTAGTGGGTGAAGTCGGCTTGCCAGGTTTCGTTGGGCTGCTCGGCCTCGAAACGGGTGTAGGAACTCTTCGGGCGTTTCGACGGCTCCGGGGTGACCCGCCCGGCCCGGGTCAGGATCCGGTTGATCGTGGCCCGCGACAGGATGGTCCGGTGATGATGCCGCAGGTGCCAACTGATCGTGTCCGCGCCCGCGTCCAGCCCCGCCTCCACGAGTTGTTTGCGTAAGTCGCAGACGAGCTCGACGGTGGCGGGCGCGGTCGCGGCGGGACGGGTCTTCGGCGCACGCGAGCGGGGCTCGAACGCGGCCTCACCCTCCGCGGTGTAGCGGGCCATGAGCCTGCTGATCCACCCCTGCGAGACACCGTAGGAACGGGCGACTTCGGCCTGGGACGAACCGCTGAGCACGGCGGTGATGACAAGACGACGTTTCGACACGTCGCACCCTGCGACACGCCGACCAGCCGGCTACAACGCCATGCCGATGACCCGAGACATGCCTATTCCGATGACGTGAGACACCCTATTCCGATGTCCTGAACCAGAACACTGTCAGCCCGACAGCGGAGGGGTTTTCGCAGGTCAGAGACTTGCGAGAGCCCCTTTTTCGTGTCTGACGACGTCACCGGGATCGAGCACGCCGCTTGTAGACCCCTTGACTCGGCAGGTGACGAGAGATGCCCCTACTGAAGCTCGACCGACTGTGCGAAGGCCTGGAGAAGGGCGACTGGGCCGGCTTCCTCCGCGACTGGGACCGCGCCCTGCGGGCCGGGAATCACCCGGAGACGACGCGTTACAACTACCTTCTGGCCGCTGCGCAAATGGCTAGGTATCTGGCTGACGAGTCCCCGGATCCGGATGCTGATGACGCCGCGCAGGATCCGACCCTGGTGACGAAAGCCCATGTCGAGTCGTTCCAGGCGTGGATGATCGAGACCCGGTCGGCGTCGACCGCTTTGAACAAGCACAAGAGCTTGCAGCAGTTCTTCAAGTACCTCCTCGAGGAAGAGGAGATCGACCGGTCACCGATGGAGCGGGTGAAGCAGCCGCAGACCCCGCAGAAGCTGGTGCCGATCATGGGTGACGACGACACGAAGAAATTGCTCGACGGCACCAAGGGCAAGACGTTCATGTCGTTGCGGGACGAGGCGCTGATCCGGCTGTACTACAACACCGGTTCCCGGCTGTCGGAGATCGGTAATTTGCTGTTGACCGATCTGGACATGAACACCGAGTCGGTGCACCTGCACGGCAAAGGCGCGAAGGACCGGCGGGTGCGTTTCGGTCCGAAGACGTCTCGGGCGGTCGCCCGTTATCTGCGGGCCCGGGCGAAGCGGAAAGGCGCCGCGGAGGTGCCGCAGTTGTGGATGGCCGAGAAGGGTGGGAAGCCGTTGTCGCCGAACGGCATCAAGCTGATGCTCAAGCGCCGCGGCGCGGCCGCAGGTGTCACCAACACCCACGCGCACCGGTGGCGGCACAACTTCGCTCACGAATGGCACAAGGCCGGCGGCAACACCGGTGACCTGATGCTGTTGTTGGGGTGGGCCTCGGAGGACATGCCGCGTCGCTACGGCGCCAGTGCGGCGGCGGAGCGGGCACAGGAACTCCAATCCCGGATGGGTATCGGCGAGAACGTGTGACCCGGAGCTGGGCGCGGCTGCCAGCGTGCGGCCGCGTCCTGCTCGGTGCCGGTGCGTTGCCGGTGCTGGAGGTTTGCGACAGGATCGCCGTGACACTCGTCGGAAGGGCTGGGCGGTATGCCGTTGACGTTGACCAAGGCTGACTTCGAGGCGTTCTGGGAAGAGGTACTCACTGACGACTGGGCCATCGACGACTGGAGCACCGACCGCGGCGACGCGATCGACGACCTGGCTCCTGGCGACGTGTTCACGATCAAGACCATCAGCCTGTTCTGGCAGGGCAACACTGTGCCGGAACCCACCCCGTGGATCAGCGCCCGACAGCTGGACAACGGCCCTGACTTCATCCAAATGTTCCGCGCCTGGGCGAAGGCGCGCTCACAGGTGACGATGTCGTTCACCGTGCCCGCCGACCGGATCGGCGAGATCGCGGCCGCAGTAACGGCCCTGGGCGGGAAGCAAGTGCTGTAGCGGGAAAGGGGACCAGCCTCGCGTAGCTGGTGACGCCGATAAAGCCAGTGTCGCGCAATGGCATCAAGCTGAGCTCAAGCGTCGGGGTGCTGCCGCCGGGGAGACGCATAAGCACCCGCACCGGTGGCGGCGCGACTTCACCTCCGAGTGGCGCAGGGGTGGCGGCAACACCGGCGACCTGATGTTGGTGCTGGCTGGGCGTCGGAGGACATGCCGCGCGGCTACGGCGCGAGCGCTTCGGCCGAGCGGGCGCAGGAGCTTCAGGTGCAGATGGGCTTCGGCGGGCGGGTCTGATCGGCTCGCCGGCTTCGGCGGCGGGTGGGGTCGCCGCAGCCCGGGGGAGTGGTGGGGGAGGGGTTAGGGGAGGACAGCCTCAGACAGCTTTCGCCTGTTGCGCCGCGGCTCGGATGATCGAACGAGCGCCGCGCGTACGGCCTCGCGGTGCGGTACGTGCCCTTGTACGTAGTCAAGGGATGCACGGTGCCGACCCGGCGAAGCGTCTGCGAGGTGGATGTGCTCGATCTGCAGAAGGTCTGTCGCGATGTGCCGCCCGCCTGGTTCGACTATCTGCGGGACTGGGATCGGATGCTGCGTTCCGGGAACTACCCGGAGACCACCCGATACAGCTACCTCCTCGCTGGAGCGCAGCTGAGCCGATTCTTGGCCGACAACGTCGAGCATCTGGGTGCCGAGGACGCGGCGCAGGATCCGACCGAGGTCGAGCGCGGCCACATCGAGGAGTTCCAAGCCTGGATGGTGCGGACCCGCTCGGCGTCGACGGCGTTGAACAAGCACAAGGGCTTGCAGCAGTTCTTCCGATGGCTGACCGAGGAAGAAGACCTGGAGCGTTCGCCGCTGGCCCGGGTCCGACAGCCGAAGACCGCCCAGACGCTGATCCCCATCCTGGGTGACGACGACACCGCGAAGATCCTGGCCACGTGCAAGGGCAAGGACTACCTGTCTCTGCGTGACGAGGCGATCATCCGGCTGTTCTACAACACTGGCGCCCGGTTGTCGGAAGTCGCCGGGCTGCAGCTGGACGACGTGGACCTCAACAGCGACTCGCTGTTGTTCCACGGCAAGGGTATGAAGGACCGCCGGGTGCGGTTCGGCCCGAAGACTGGCCATGCGCTAACCAAGTTCCTGCGAGTGCGTAGCCGGCGTAAGTCGGCCTCGTCAACGGCGATGTGGTTGCCGGCTCGAGGCGTGGTGCCGCTGTCGAGCAACGGCATCAAGCTCATGCTGCGCCGCCGTGGAGTCCTGGCCGGGGTGGACAACGTGCATGCGCACCGGTGGCGGCACAACTTCGCGCACGAGTGGAAGCTCGCCGGCGGTGACACCGGCGACTTGATGCTGGTGCTGGGCTGGTCGTCGGACGACATGCCCCGCCGCTACGGCGCGTCAGCGGCGGCCGAGCGGGCCCAGGCGACTCATGCGCGGCTACGGATCGGCGAACGAGTATGAGCGGGGGGAGACAATTCATGGCACTGACGGCGAAGCAACGGTCGAGGCGGGCGCGGATCGCTGCGCACGCCTCATGGGCGAACACGGCGGATCGGCAGGGTCGTACGGCGTCGGCGTCGGCGTCGTTCCTGGCGCGGTTCGAGAAGCAGGTGGATCCGCTGGGTGTGCTGGAGCCGGAGGTGCGGAAGACGATGGCGCTGCATGCGCGGCGGGCGTACATGCTGCAGCTGGCGGAGCGTTCGGCGAAGGCGCGAGCCCGGGCTGCGGGTGGTGACGGCTGATGTCCCCGTTCGAGGTACCAGCTCGGCTGTTGTCCGCGATCCTGCGCGACGATCGAAGCGGCTCCGTGGTTCGAGATCGGCAAAGCGACATGACTCGCGTCTACTTGAGAGGAGACCATCGTGACCAACTACGCCATCGACGAGGACACCGGAACGCTTCTGCGGATCTGGCCGACGGGACGAGGGCAGCGTGCGGCGGTGGTGGGCAGTTTGCCCACCCCCGCCGCGGTGGAGGACCGGTTACGGCTCGCTGCAGCTCTGACGTCGTTGTCCGAAGCGCTGTGGCGCTGCTACACCCATCCCGGCCTCGCGACCGACGACCGCGACGGCAATGGTGAGGGCTGGCGGCGCGAGCAGAGCCGGGATGGTTTCTCGCAGCTGGTCGGCTTCATCAGGGAGCCGAACCTGCCCGGCGAAGACGGGGCCATGATCGAGAGCTACGACCCCGTCGAAGAATGGGCTCATCGCGTCGGCCGGGCAGTCCGCGCCGTCGACGACGCGAAGCTGCTCGATGCGGTCAGTGCGGACGTCGCCGCGGAGATCGAAGCGGTCGAGTCCGCCGAACGCGGTGACTTGGGTGGTCGGGCCCAGCAGGCGGTGGTGTTGAGTCGCACCGATGTGAACCCGGTCCAGGTCGCCGCCGCAGATGGCATTCTGGCGCTGGATCCGTTGGATCGCGAGCGGCTGTTCCTCGACGTCGACCCGACGGCGGCGTCGGTGGCGGCCGCGCATTGGCTCAAGGCGGCCGCCGATGTCGTCGCCGAGGTGTCCGGCATGCCGACGAACCAGGTGTTGTACGCCGCCGATGACATCGAGGCGTTACCGGTCGAGACGCCGAGCGAAGTCCTGGAGCTGTTCGACTTCAGTAACACGTCCTACGGCGTAGTAGTGGAAATGGTCCGCGGGGCGATGGATGTGGGTGAGGGGGTCCTGGCTGACCTTGGTGCCTTTCTGGTCGCGCATGACACCGGAGACGACAACGACGATGTCGACGACGAGGCGACGCCAGTACGGCTGACCCCGCTGGACCCGCGACGGCCCGCTGTGGACTTGCTCGAGGATCTGCTCACTGGCGTCCGCGCCTGCCGTCTGGTTTACGAGGAGTACGCCGAGGCCGGAGACGCGGCATCGACCGACGCGCAATTCTGCGCGGCGGTTCGTGAGGAAGCGAGGAAGAACTACACCCGCCTGATGTGAGGACGAGCTCGGCAGCACGGCGGCACGTGTGCCTCGCGTACTCTCTATGCGAGGCACATGGTGCCGTCTCTGCCTTGCTTCCCTGCCGCCGCCGTCACACTGGCAGTGTGGGGGTCAGGGGAGTGGTGTAACCCCCCCGTCGAGGATGTAGGGCCGATCTTCGTTGCGTATTTAGTGCCGTCATTTGTTGAACTTATCTTGGGCGAGTCAAGGGATCTGTCATTCAACGCGGCACCCCTTTACTCGGTTATTCCTAGGACGGCTTAAGGCTTGTGATCGGGCCCTGAGGACGTGCCGACGCTTCGTCCAAAGCCGGACCCAGCTGTCAGTCAGGACGGTCGCGGACCCCTTCGGAATGCCCAGCGGGCACCATACGGAGGACGGCGAAGGCGGCCACCGTGATGACGGCGCAGCCGAGGTAGACCCCGCCATAGCCGAGAGCGGTCGTCGATCCGACGCCAATGAGCGGTCCCGAAGCAACGGCGCCCAGCCTGTGGGTATTGGCGTACAGGCCGGCAGCCAGCCCTGGGCGGGGGATCATGTCCTGGAACAACGTCAGGCCAACGCCGGCAACGACGGCGAAGAATGAGGCGTTGAGTATCTGAAGCCCGAGCAACAGGACCGGGCCGGCGGCGAAGGCCATGGCCGCGTAATAGGCGACTCCGGCGAGGCAGCCGGACAGGAGCAGCCGCGTCACGGGGACACGGCCGCTGAGCTTGCCGATCAGTAGCAGGGCTGGGATCTCGAGCCCGGCGGCGACGCCGAGCGCCACGCCGGCCCACGCCACGTCCAGGCCCATGCGGTCGGTGACGAACAGGCTCATGATCGATACCGTCGCGCTGTTCGTGGCTTGTAGGGCGATGAAGACGACGACAACGGCGATGATGCGGCCACTGAGTACGGCCGTCGGCTGCGGGGCGGTGTCAGCCTCGGGGGCCTGTGAGCCGCGCATGCTCGCGGTGGTGGCGATGTTGAACACCGCGACTGCTGCGATGGCGGCGAGGATTGCCCGTGAGCCGAACGCGGCGATGAGCTGTGGCCAGGGGCGGCCCGGCAACCCAGGCGAACGAGACTAGCGCCCGGGTCCGCACCACGTCACGGGGTGCGGCACCGGTGTGCTTGAGGTGGGCGAACAGCAGGGAACTGCCCACACCCGCCGGGCCGCCGAGCACCACCAGGGCGAGGACTGCGAACGGCAAGGAGGTGTTCGTGGCGAGCACGGCGGCCAGCGCCAAGGTCAGCACCCCGCAGGCCAGCATCGGCCGCAGGTAGTCGCCGGCCCGGTCGGCGTACGCGGGTACGATCAGTGAGGCCGCGAAGCCGCCGGTGTTGTAGATCGCGAGGGCCCAGCCGATCTCGCCCGGGGTGGCGTCGTAGACCGTCACCAGCAGCAGCGCCAGGGCTGGGTTGAGGAAGGCGAACTGCAGGCCCCACAGCAAAGACCCGGTGGGGATGAGCACCCGCCGTATCCTCGTCACTGAAGCGGCGTCGGGTCGATGCGGCCGGAACCTGAAGCTGGTGCCGGCCCCCGTCCAGGGTCAGCGACCTGCGTGAAAGCCATGCCGATTCCCTCGCTCGGTCAGTGATCCAATCTTGACGGTAGGCGTGCCGACGCGGCCGAGGGAGGCTCTGCCATTACCCCCGCCGTCCGTAGGTGGAGACATGGGCGTCTCCTGGGGCGACACTTCTTGTACCAGCTTGGGGCTGTTTTCGCGGGGTTTCGCTGTGTTGTGGGGGTCCCTGCCTTTATCCCTTTCAGCAGCATCTCCCTGGCTGTCGCGATCGCCTGTTCGATGGGGCGGAAGTCATGCCCGTGTCGCGACAAAGAGAAGGTGCTCAATGTCAGACAGCAACAGCCGACGCCGGTTCCTGATGGGGGCGGCCGGCGTCGCGGCAGCTCCCGCAGTGCTGAGCCTTGCCGGTCCCGCTGCGCCCGCGCAGGCATCCGCCCGTCCGGCCGGCAACGGTGCTCCTGCGCGCACCGCCACCACCCTGACCAGCCTCCGCCGGCTTGGCCGGCTCAAGGTCTCCAGCATCGGCCTCGGCTGCCAGACCATGCCGGGCAACTTATATGTGAGTTGCCCCCGCTTTGGTGGAGCGGTCAGCAGCCGTGATGACATGATCAAGATCATCCGCTCCGCAGTCGACCAGGGCGTCACCTTGTTCGATACGGCGGAGGCGTACGGGCCGTTCGAGTCCGAGCGCATCGTCGGGGAGGCCCTGCGGCGCGTGCGGGACAAGGTGGTGATCGCGTCGAAGTTCGGCTGGAACATCGACCCGGAAACCGGCCAGTAGCTCGGTGGCCTCAACAGCCAGCCCGCGCACATCAAGCGGGCCGTCGATGGCATGCTGCAGCGTCTGCGCACTGACCACATCGATCTGCTGTACCAGCACCGCGTCGACCCGGCCGTGCCGATCGAGGACGTGGCCGGCGCGGTCAAGGACCTGATCAAGGCGGGCAAGGTCCGGCACTGGGGCCTGTCGGAGCCGGGCCCGCAGACGGTACGCCGCGCCCACGCCGTGCACGCGCTGACGGCGGTCCAGAACGAGCACAACCTGTTGTGGCGTGGCTCCGAGCAGCAGATCCTGCCGGTTTGTGAAGAGCTGGGTATCGGGTTCGTGTGCTGGGCGCCGCTGGCGTACGGCTTCACCACCGGCGCGATCAACCCGTACACCCGGTTCACCCAGGGCGACTTCTGGCAGTATGTGCCCCGTAACTCGCCGGAGAACATGACCGCCAACATGGCCGTGGTGCAGCTGCTGTGGGAGTGGGCGGTTCGTAAGGGCGCCACGCCCGGTCAGGTGTCGCTGGCCTGGTTGCTAGCGCAGAAGCCGTGGATCGTGCCGATTTCCAGTGCCACTCGGACCTCGCACCTGCTCGAGAACCTCGGCACCGAAGAGTTCGCGTTCACCGCGGACGAGTTCGGCGAGTTCACCACCGCGCTGAACGCCATTGAGATCCACGGCTTGCGGCTGCCGGCACCGGTGCTTGCGCTGTCCGGCGTGGAAGCGCCGCTGCCCTGACGAACCGCGTACGGGGCTGGGTAGGCGCTCTCGCTACCCGGCCTCGTGTCGCTCCGCCCTCAGTCTTCACGGCGGCGGCGTAGGAGCTATACGCCTGGGAACCTATCACGAGCGCCTCACCATTCAGGGGCGACGTTCGCATTCAGGTACCGTCTTGCTGGCAATTACCTGAATATTGGCGTGACGGTCCAAACAAGCAGTCCGGCATTGGCGTGACGATTTTAAACCCCGGTGAGGGTCCTTGTTTTTACCCCTTTCACTAGAGGCTCCCTCAACGTCAGCGATACGAGTTAGCTGAAACCGAGCAACACCCCAATCGCTGACAAAGAGAGGTGCCTGATGTCTGACACCAACAGCCGTCGCCGGTTCTTGATGGGTGCGGCCGGCCTCGCTGCCGTGCCGGTAGTGGCCTCGGTGGCCGGTTGCACCTCCGACGAACAGCCGTCTGCAGCCTACTGGACTTCGCAACATTTGCTGGTAGACAACAGACGTGACTGGTCAGCACTTCGCAATCGACATCGGCGAGGGTGTCGACTCCGAAAGCGAAGCAGTAACTCGCCTCCGGTTGCGCGGCGAGTTCGACCTCGCTGCCCACGACACTTTGCGTGCCGCCTTGACTGACCAAGGATCGGCAAAAATCATCGTGATCGACCTCGCCGAAGTCAGCCTCATCGACGCCGCCACGGTGAGCCTGCTCTTCGAGGCCCGCGTCACAGCCACCGGACCGGGGCGCACCCTGCAAGTAGTGGGAGCCTTCGGCGTGGTGCACCGCGTCCTGGAGATCCTCGACCCCTCACATGTGCTGAGGTGCGGTGGCTGACAACATCACCAGACCAAGTGCAGGGCGGGGTCCAAGAGCCTCACAGTTGTCTGCTTGTCGTCAAGGTCGCCCAGACCATCTTGCCGTCGTCATCGAGCCAGACTCCCCAAGGCGTTCAAACTCGGGCAACGGCTTTCCGCCCCATCTTCGCAGCCGTCATATCGGACTGACTGAAGATGAGGCCCCGGCCCAGCGACAAGTTATCTCCCGGGCTCACGGAAGCCCATGGTCGGAATCGGCGAGCGGATCTGAACAGCCTTTTACCGGTGCGTCGGTCATGAGCGCTCCCAAGATGGCTATCGCCACGCTCGGCGCGGTTCGCGGTTGTCATTTCGGGATGCATGGCGCTTTTCAGGGTGCGCTGGTCGATAACCGCCTGGCAAACGATTCTGCGGCGATAACTAGGCGAGCATTCAGAATTAACCGTGTACGCGGGCAGCCTGATTGATAGCGAAGTAGCCCATGCCGGAATTCCGGCAAGTAACCGAAGGGTGCCGCGGGGCTGCCGGACCAGAATATCGATCAGATTCGTAATCTTGGTCCGTTGATTGGAAACCTCTGACCGCGTGCTTAATAAGCGGCAGCAGCATCAGGCCCGACAACGACGTCCGGATGCCTGACCCCGGCTTGCCTTGCGGTGCAGGACTATTCTGCCGTGACTGTCAATCCTCGCTGTCTCGTTCGTTCAACAGGTCCACTCGCCGATCGAGGTCCGCTTGCCGGCTGTCGAGCATGGCTTCCCGCTGTGTCTGTGTCTCGTCTCGGCGATCGGCGGCTTCGGATCGCCGATCGAGGACGTCTTGACGGCGGTCTGCGGCCTCTTCACGACGCGCGGCGTCGGATGTGCTCGCCGTGGTCGGCCGGCGTTGCAGGTCGGCTTGGCGATCATCGCTGATTCTGCGGAGCCGTTCCAGCGATGCCACCATCTCGGTGGTGAGGTGGTCTTCAGACATAGGTTCACTGTGCAGGATGGCGATCGGTTCGCTGGTACTAACTGCATTATTTATTCGCTCCGCCCGGCCCGGTCGCCGCGGCGCACAGTCTTTCACGGAGAAGTCCACGAGGCCGCTGCGTTACCGATAGGCCAAAGTTCGGCCGAACGATGATCCAGGCGGCGCGAAATGCCGGACGGCGGCCCGCTGAACCAGTCGGGCCGCCGTCCGGAAGTCAGTGAATCAGAGCGGACGGATGTTCTCTGCCTGCGGACCACGCTGGCCCTGGGCGATGTCGAACTCGACCCGCTGATTTTCGTCGAGGCTGCGGAAACCGCTGGCCGAGATCGCCGAGAAATGAGCGAAAACGTCGGCGCCGCCGCCGTCCTGGGCGATGAAACCGAAGCCCTTGTCGCCGTTGAACCACTTCACAGTGCCTGTTGCCATGTCTGCTCCTTCGCAGGCTTTGAGACCGCGTAGTGCGGGCTCGCGCGCCGCCGCGTTGATGACCTGCGTCGAACCGACACAAAAAACGAAATGCGCCTGGACGGATCTTGGATCCATCAGGCGCCGAAGACGTCTACGGAAATCAAAACTGCAACCTGGTAACCGTATCACAGAATTATCGGGGAGCCGGGTCGAGTATTTTTCTTCGACCGGTCGGCAAGGATGGGTCGGTGGATGCCGAGTCGGTTCTGATCTTTGTCCTGGCCGCGATCGCGGTGGTCGCGGTGGTGCGGTGGGTCGCGGGCCGGACCGGGCTGCCCGCCGCCGCGCTTCTTCCGCTTGTCGGTATCGGATACGCCCTGCTGCCCGGGCCCAACGTCACCCTCGATCCGCACATCATCCTGACCTTCGTGTTGCCGCCGTTGTTGTACAGCGCCGCCCTGGACTCGTCGATGCTCGCGATCCGACGGAACCTCCGTACGGTGGTGAGTCTCTCGGTCGTGCTGGTCCTTCTCACCGCTTTGCTGATCGGTACGGGTTTCGCCTGGTTCGTCACCGGAGCGACGTTGGCCGCCGGCATCGCCGTCGGGGCGGCGGTCGCGCCACCGGATCCGGTGGCCGCGCTGGCGGTCGGACGCCGGGTGGGGCTACCGCCCCGGATCATCACCGTGGTCCAGGGGGAGGGGCTGCTCAACGACGCCACTGCTCTCACCATCCTGAGTGTCGCGGTGGCCGCGGCCACCGGTGGCGGGTTCTCCGCGCCGGCCGCGTTCGGTCAGTTCCTGATCGCCGCGGCGGGGGGAGCCGCCGTGGGTGCGGCGGTCGCCTTCGTGGTGCGTCTGCTGTCGCGACCGCTCAGCGGGGATCCGATGCTGGCCAACGCCGTGTCGCTGGGCACACCGTTCACCGCGTATCTGCTCGCTGAGCGGTTCCACGTCTCCGGGGTGCTGGCGGTGGTCGTCGCCGGGCTGATCGTCGGGCATCACGCACCGCGGGCGGCGACGGGCGCGGGCCGGCTGCAGACCAGTGCGGTCTGGCGCCTGGTCGACTTTCTGCTCGAGGGCCTGGTCTTCCTACTGATCGGTCAGCAGCTGCCGGAGGTCCTGCGCGGGCTCGCGGCCTACAAAATCGGCACCATCGTCGTTGCGGTGGCGATCACTGCGGGGGTCGTACTGTTGCTGAGGCCGCTGTGGTTGTTGCTGACCCTGCTGGTGCCCGACGCGCTGCAAGCCCGGCGGTCCGGAGCCCCGGTGGCGAGGGAGGATCTCGTTCGCTGGACCGTACGTGACGTCGTCGTCCTGTCCTGGGCCGGAACGCGAGGCGTGATCAGCTTGGGCGCCGTTTTCACGCTGCCGCTGGTCACCGAGACCGGCGCTCCCTTCCCAGCTCGGGATCTGCTCGTGTTCTGCGCGTTCGTGGTCGTTCTGGTCACGTTGGTCGGCCAGGGTCTCACGTTCGCCCCGATCGTCCGGGCGCTCGGACTGCGCGCGGACGGCAACGACCAAGCTCGTCTGCGCAACGAAGCTCGGTCGGCGTCCGTCGAGGCCGCCCTCGATGCCCTTGACGAGCTGGAGGAGCAGGAACACGACGACATCAGCGTCTCGGTGATCGAGACGATGCGCGAGCAGCTCCAGACTCGGCTGAGCCGCTATCGTGACCGGATCGACCTTCTCCGCGACAACGAGGATGTGACCGGTCCACCCGTTTCACCGCAATACGAGGCTGCCTTGCACGTACGCCGGGTGGCTCTCGACGCCCAGCGCAACGAGTTCCTGCGCTGGCGCGATGCCGGGTGGTTGCCTGACGACGGTCTGCGCGTTCTGGAACGTGAACTAGACCATGAGGAGCGGCTGTTGCCGGATCGGCCGACTCGCCGGTGACGGAAACGCTGCCCCTTGATCGCCGGTCGACCAGGAACTCGGTCGACGGCGCTGCCGGCATTCAGCGTCTCCGGCAACTGATCCGTCAGCCGACGTCCTCGGTGTCCGGCCCGCTCAGCGCGGCGGGATCGAGCCGAAGAGTGGCAAGCAGGCCCGCATGCCGGGTGATATCGATGTGGTCGGGCAGTTCCCGGTCGACGAAGTCAGCGCGGGCGTGCTGACCGCGCTCGCGAAGAACGGCCAGCACCGCCGCTTTGGGAATGGTCATGAGTGCCCTCTCGGAGATCGAAGCCGGTTGCCGCCGACGGCGGTGATCCGCTCAGCGGACGGGACGGGCGGCCGGTTGCGTACGGATCGCGAAGGGGTGGCAGAGCGCCCGCATCGCCTCCGCCCGGTGGTCGATCGTCGGCGGTGTCCCGTTGGTTCCTTCGGTGTCCTGAGGTGTGGGTGGTGCCAGGAACAATTCGGTCCGGTCGTAGCTCGGTGTCATGCAGATCCTTGTCGCTGGGTTCATGGAGTCCTTGGCGGGCCGGTGCGGTGTCAGGCTCCACACAGTGTGGGCAAGTCCGGTAGCGAGGACGCTGAAGAAGCAGGAGCCGGAGATGCAGGAGATCGGTCGCGACCGTGCAGGTCGGCCCGGCACTCGACGGCAGCCGCCGGCACCCACTGTACGCGTCGTCGTCGGCACCACGCGTACAGTGGTTGTCAACGACCTCTCCACGATCTCCGACGAGCGCATTCGGCGCCACCTTCGGCGGTGCGGGGGTCGTCAATCGAGAGGTAGCCGCCATGGCACCGACCACTTCGACCGTGCTCGCGCCCACGTCAGCGCAGAGTGAAGCCGTACGCCTGCAGCTGGACCCGCATCCTTCCCGGACCACCGTCCTCGACGGGGCCTGGTGGCCACGGTCGACGGACGCGATGGCCGAACTCCCTCGACTGGTGGAGGCTCTGGCGGGGCTGCGCGGCGAGATCACACACGTGCTGATGAACAGTGCCGAGTGGGACGCTCCCCATCCGCGGCGAGCGGCAGTGGGTAGCCGGGTGGTGCGGCTCGGGTGGTTCACGTCCCAGCCGTCCGGATTGATCACCATCATGGCCGACTTCGGCAACGATCGCTTCGATCTTTTCGTCGTGCCGCCGAACGCTACCGAGGCATCGGCTGAAGCGGCCCTGGACGCCGCCGCGGATGCCTCCGACAAACGCCTTACAGCCGACCTGCTCACCAGCATCGAACACGTCCGGTGACGTTGCCACCGGTGAGCAGAACCCCTGGCGGAAGCCGGCCGTCCGGTCACCTCGGCGATGTGATGGTGTCGTCGTCGACACCGAGTATCTCGTGGCCGAAGATGAAATCGTCAGGGCGGCCAGGCCGACGCCGCCTGGTCCTTCTCGGACCGACCGGACCGCGTCTGTCTTCACAAAAGACATTTAACGATGGGAATGTACGGTTACCCCCGTGATGGTTCAACGGCATTGGTGGAACGGCAGCAAGACAGCGCGCCTTCGTCGCGACGTGTACATCAGAAGCGACGGGAGCCGCTGGGACGTGCTGGTGCAGATCGGAGGGACGGCGGGACGCTATCGCGTGCAGGACTGCCCGAGCGGCAGTTCAGCGGTGATCGTGGCCGGCGCATGGCGTGGCTCGGACGCCGACTGGCAAGAACTGGCGCCGCCCGCAGATGCCGCGCCGAGCCGCTGAGGGTCGATAGCCAGCCAGGTCACTGCGCCCAAGGCGAGAGCCACCGGACGACATCACGGATGGCAGAACTTCACGATCCCGGATCAGCGCGCACCCGGCACCGTCACTCAGACCACAGCACCGCGAGGCGCGAACTCGATCGCCGCGACGCCTCGTCCGTAGATCACGACGAGCCGGTCGCCGTGTGTCGTCCGCAGCGTTCCGGAGTCCTGTGCCAGGGTCGAGATCACGTGCTCCAGCAACGTGTCCTGATCGGAGATGCCGGGGTCGTCATACGTAATGTCCATACGGTCGCCACCGATGAGCTTCACACGTAGCACTGCAGTCGCCATGGCCTCAAGCTACTCGAATCGGGCCACGGCGAAGTGGTCGGCGGACAGTACGATTTCAGCAAGTCCTTGGGGCGCCGGCATCGCCAGCGGCGCGGGACCAGGATGGCGTGAGCCGCTCGAACCGGACCGCTCGGCGGGCGATGGGCCCTCGGAACATCAAGGAGGTCAACGTTCGCAACTCCTCGTCGGAAATGAGGAATTGCTCACCCGGCGGACCGGGCGTCCCGCAGCGGCGCGCCGACTTCGTGCAGGTGGCGCAGGGCTTGCCGGTACGACACGATCAGGCCGGTCTGCTCGTAGGGCACGCCGATCTCGGCGCAGTACTGCTGGACGATCGGTTGCACTTTACGCAGGTTGGCGCTGGGCATGGCCGGGAACAGGTGGTGTTCGATCTGGTAGTTGAGGCCGCCCAGTGCGACGTCGACGAACCAGCCACCGCGTACGTTGCGGGAGGTCAGCACCTGCTTGCGAAGGTAGTCCTCAGCGCCGGTGGGGTGCGGCATGCCCTTGTGGTTGGGGGCGAAGGTCATGCCCAGGTAGACGCCGAACAGGGCTTGGTGCACCACCAGGAAGGCGAGCGCCTGCAGCGGTGACAGGACGACGAACAACGCCGTGAAGTAGGCGGCGGCGTGGACGATCAGCAGTCCGACTTCCAGACCCGGGCGTTTGACTGCGCCGGCTCGCAGGGCCTTGATACTCGAAATTTTGAGGTCGAGACCGAGCAGCGTCAGCAGCGGGAAGAAGAGCCCGGCCTGATGGCGGGTGACGAAGCCGGCCAGCCCGCGGCGGCCGAGCGCCGATGCGGTGGCCCAGATCAGGACCTCGGGTGCGACGTCGGGGTCGAGGTCGTCGTGGTTGGGGTTGTTGTGGTGGCGGGTGTGCTTGTCCATCCACCAGCCGTAGCTCATTCCGACGCCGAGGTTGCCGGCGATACGGCCGGCGATCGCGCTGGGTCCCTTGGTGCGGAAAACCTGGCGGTGGGCGAGGTCGTGGGCGACCAAAGCCAACTGGGCGAAAGCCACCGCGAGCACCGCTGCGACGGCGAGGGTCCACCAGGAGGAGCCGACGAGGAAGAACGCGGTCCAGCCGCCGACGGCCAGCAGACCGACCAGCGTGAGACGCAGCACGTAGTAGGTGGGTCGTCGCCGCATCAAGCCGAGCGCGTTGACCCGGCGGTTAAGTTCCGCGAAGTCGCTGCCGGTCGCTGAGGGACGCCGGAGCGTGGTTGCCGTCATTGTCTCAGTGTCGCCTCGACGGGTCGACGGAGCAGGAGTGACAGACCCCAGCGCCATTGGGGTGCCAGCACCCCTGTGCTGACCACTGCCCGACGTCCGGCGACGCGCGATGATGGTGTCATGGACCTCGCGGATCGTGTGCCGACCGGCCTTCGCGCGACCGCGCACGGCGTCTTCGCGATCGGTCTCGGGCTGCTCAACATACCGGTGCTCGTCTTGTCGCTGGCCGGAGTGCTCCTGAGCCCGGTCCCGGTTCTCGGCGCCGATCTGCTGCACGTGACCACCGTCGTCGTCCGGTGGCGAGCCGACCTCGAGCGGCGCCTCGCCGCGTTCGTCGGCGTGCCGATCCGCCGGCCCTACCGGGTCGCACCGGACCGGGCCGAGCTGGGCAGCCGCCACTGGGTGCGATGGATCATCACCGATCCGGCCACCTGGCGTGACATGGCCTGGCTGCTGCCCGGTGCGGTGGTCGGCGTGGCGCTCGGCATCGTCACGGTGGTGGTTCCGGCGTACGGCCTGGTGGGGACCTTTCTGCTGCCGTTGTGGCTGTTCCTGGGTGATGTCTGGTTCGGCTACGGCCTGTTCTGGCCGACGGCGAACATCGTCGAGGCCTGGCTGGCCCTTCCGCAAGGTCTGACGCTCCTCGCCGTCGGGCTCGCGGTAGCGCCGCTGTTGCGCCGGACCGACGTCCTGTTCGCCCGGCTCTTCCTCGCGCCGACCTCGGCCGCCGAACTGCGGCTGCGAGTCAGTCACCTGACCGCGACCAGGAGCGGCGCGATCGACGCGCAGGCCGCCGAACTGCGCCGGATCGAGCGCGACCTGCACGACGGAGCACAGGCGCGGATGGTGTCGGTCGGCATGACCATCGGGCTCGCCGAACGCCTCGTCCGGCGAGATCCGGCCGCGGCGCTCGAACTGCTGACCGAGGCACGCGCGTCCAGCACGGCCGCATTGGTCGATCTGCGGCACCTCGTCCGGGGCATCCATCCGCCGGTGCTCGCCGAGCGCGGACTCGAAGGGGCCGTCCAAGCCCTCGCGCTGCACCTGCCCGTCCCTATCGCGGTGACCTCGCACCTGCCGGGGCGGCTGGAGACACCGATCGAGTCGGCGGTCTACTTCGCGGTGGCCGAGGCGCTGGCCAACATAGGCCGGCACAGCCAGGCCCACTCGGCCTGGGTGACGTTGCGGCATGCCGACGACCGACTGGTCGTCCAAGTCGGAGACGACGGGATCGGCGGCGCCGACGCCACCCGCGGCACGGGCCTGGACGGCATCGAACGACGGCTCGATGCTTTCGACGGCACGATGACGATCTCGTCGCCGCCGGCCGGCCCGACCGTCATGACCATGGAGGTTCCGTGCGCGTTGTCATCGCCGAAGATCTGACTCTGCTGCGGGACGGGCTGACCCGGCTGCTCGAGGCGTTCGACTTCGAGGTGGTCGACGCCGTCGACAACGGTCCGGCATTGCTCCCGTCCCTGCTGCGACTCCGGCCGGACGTGGCGATCGTCGATGTCAGGCTTCCGCCCACCTACACCGACGAAGGGCTGAAGGCGGCCATCGCGGCCCGCGCGGCGATACCGGGGTTGCCAGTGCTGGTGCTCTCTCAGCATGTCGAGCCGCTGTACGCCCGCGAGCTGCTGTCCGACAGCGGCCGAGGCATCGGCTATCTGCTGAAGGAACGCGTCTCCGACGTCGAGGAGTTCGTCCGGGCGGTGCAGCAGGTCGCCGCGGGTGGAACCGCCCTCGACTCCGAGGTCGTCACTCAGCTGCTGGCCCGGCGCGAGCCGCTGGCCGGCCTGACTCCGCGCGAGCACGACGTCCTCAAGCACATCGCCGAGGGACGATCGAACGCGGCCATCGCGGCCCAGCTCTTCATCACCGAGAAGGTGGTCAGCAAATACATCAACAACATCTTCAGCAAACTGGGGATGCCGCCGTCCGACGACGACAACCGGCGGGTCCTGGCTGTCCTCCGCTACCTGGACGCCTGATCCAGGTCTGCCCGCATCGGCTTCGCGGCGGTCGCTCGATCATCGGCGTACAGTGACCTTGCTCCAGCAATTCGCTTCCTCGCGACGATCACCGCCAGCCGCGCGGTGGTCGGGCAGATGTCCGATCGCGTCGTCACCTCACCGCGACCCAAGGAGCACGATGTCCCTGACCCCGGCCGACATACACAACACGCAATTCGCGAAGGCCCCCCGCGGTCGGCGCGGCTACGACGAGAACGACGTCGACGTGCTCCTCGACGAGGCCACCGGGGAGATGATCAGACTCCTGGAGGAGAACAACGTGTTGCGTCACCGGCTCGGCGCCGGTGCACCGGTGGACGGCCGGGAGGCGGACCGTCGAGCCGCTCGGGCCGAATTGTCCGCGGCGACGGACGCTCTCGATCGCGCTCATCGAGCATGTGACCGCGCCGAGCAGGAGGCCCGGCTCGTGCGCCGGCAACTCGACGAGGTGAACCAGGCCGCCGCGGCGGCAGCCACGGAACGCAACGAGACGTCCCCGGAGCGGGTCCTGATGATGGCGCAGCACACCGCCGAGGTGTATGTGCGCGAAGCGAGAGACGAATCGCAGATCCTGCTGGCCGAGGCCGGAGAACGGGCCGGCCGGACGCTTCGTGAAGCCCGGGACGCGGTCGCCGCCATCGACCGGAGGTCCCACGATTACCAGAGCGCGGCCGCGGCCGACCTGGTGACCGACCGGGAACGCGTTCTGCGCGACATCGACAAGCTGACTCGATTTGCGGCGGACTATCACGGTGCCCTCCAACGCCACCTGCACCGCCAAGGACGATTGATCGACGGCACGGCCAGCCAGTGATGGAGGAGCCGACCGCCCCGCCGTCGTAGCTAGGAACTGTTCCTTGTACGCGGTCGGATCGCAGGCGGTGCGGTGCCGCGAAGGGTGTGCCCGCTGGGCCGGGTACCTGGGAGGGCTTCACCATGGCCGACGCCGACCTGGTTCCCGGCGAAACCGAGCACCGGCTTCACGTCGCCGCGGTCACCGCGTGCTGGGGCTTCGCCACACGGGACGCGATCACCGTGAGCTTCCGAATGTGGGATCCCAGCATGTGGTGGAGGACGGCTGTTGAGCGGGCCGCAGAGGTCGGCGCCATCCGGCTCAGCTTCGGCGTTCAGGGTGGCCGTGGGGGAAATCGATTACCGACCACACCGCCTTCCCGGTCGGCAGTGACGTCGACCCCCATGCGGCGGACACGGCGTCCACCAGGCGCATCCCCCGGCCGCCCACGCCACGGCGATCGAGTGCCCGGTGAACGGCATGCACGGCCGAGCCATCGACGACGGAAATGTGCAGGTGACACAACTGCAGCCGCACCGTCAGGGTCATCACAGTGTGAGCGTGCACGGCTGCGTTGGTCACCAACTCGCTGACGACCAGTGCGGCCGGCCCGATCAGCTCGGATCGGTCCCAAGTCAGGCACGCCTCAGTGATGACATCCCGGGCCCGACGCGCAGCGCCGGCGACCGGCAGCAGGTCCTCCGCAACCGCTGGAACCACTGCCAAAGCAGCTGTCCGGCCGGCGGCGACGCTGGCGAACAACAGCCGCTGATCCAGCACGTCGGCCGAGAGAAGGGGCTTCACCGATGCGGAAGGCGCGCACACCAGCACCCGTACATCGGGCCACCGCCGCGCTTCCTGCATGATTTCGGTGAACACCGTGACGGCGGCGGCATCGGCCACGGACAGCGCCGCCACATCGATCAGCATCCCGGCCCGATGACGCCGCATCAAGGTCGTGGCCCGCTCATAAAGCACCATGCCGGAAACCACCTCCAGCGTTCCGCCGACGACCAGCACCGGAAGGCCATCATGGCTCTCCAGAAAACAAGTCAGTGATGCTTCAGGAACGGCTGACACGGCATGAACTCCCCGGCTTGGCGGCTGCGCGGAGTCACAACATGACGGTGGACGACCTCCGGCTCGAACGCGTCGGTCCCCGATTAGTTCCGGTCTTCCCTGATGGGGAACAACGAAACGCATGTCATGTGACCTTATGATGCTGCACACAAGCCGCGGAGATCAGCTTCTGCATGACCCAACGTCGACTCACGAAGCGCATCACGCCGGGGCTGTCACCCTCGGTAGTGCGGCCGTCGAGCCCGAGCGGGTCATCAGCAACGAGCAAAGTTGTCGAGGCAGGCTTCAACCGTGGCGAGGACTTGATTGCCTATCAAGATAGTATTAGACCGTCGTTGCGTGCTTGAGTAAGTCGTCCAGAAGCTGATCGATAAGGGCTTCCTCGTACGCGGCGTAGCCGGACTTGGTCATCACCACACGCAGGTTCGGATCCCACGCTGTTGCGGGCAGGGCCACCGTGTCGAGCCGGGTCCGTCCGGGCGCGGAACCAGCGAGGCTGCCCAAGTAGTCGGCCGCGTTCATCCGCCACGTAAATGCCGATGGAATGCCGGCGAGCAGCGAGGCCACATGTTGCAGTCCGGCCTGATCGAAGTCGGCGCGGACGGCTACCTGCCACCCGGCGTCGGCGAGCCGTCCGATGGCCTTGATCTCCAGTGCGGACGGTGTTCCCACTGTGCACATACATCCGGTTATCTCAACGGATGCGGCGAGGGGCGGCACATTGCGGTGTTGGTGCTGCCGACGGCCGGCATGCTGATCCGCGGATGTGACGACAACGGCGATCCCACCGCGCCACCGTCCCTGGTCGTGTCCGCCAGCACTCGGCCTGTTCACAGTGGACTGCCGATGGGGTCAGAAGCGGGCCGCCCCGACCGTGCAGGTCACCACCGCGGTCTACCCCCACGGCTTCCCGCCCACCGGCGCCGGCAATGCCCGCTACCTCTACCGGCTCAAACACGCCGACACCGTCCGCGACGCGCAGGACACCTCGTCCAGCGTCACCGTCACCGATACAAGCATGTCGTTCCTGGCCGCCTACCCGGTCACCGACACCGTGGTGAATACCCGGCTGGACGGCAACGCCGTGGTCACTGCCAGCGTGCGCCGCGCGCCCACATGCGTGGGGAGGACGGCGGGGTTCCGGGCCCGGCAGTCGCGCCGGGCGGAGCACCCCACATGCGTGGGCAGGACGACATGACCACGGCCACGTTCTTGGCGGACTTCGGAGCACCACCACATGCCTGGGGAGGACCGCTGAAGGCCGCTGAAGAACGTGTAGCCGGCCGGAGCACCCCCACGTGCGTGGGGAGGACTTGGAGGCAGATGCCGATCGAAACGTACGCCTCGGAGCACCCCCACGTGCGTAGGGAGGACGACTGGTAGGCCCGCAACTCCAGCTCGATGGCCGGAGCACCCCCACGTGCGTGGGGAGGACGCCATCGCCGACGACGACAACTCCTACATCACCGGAGCACCCCCACGTGCGTGGGGAGGACGGGCCGGCAAGGGCTGGGGCCGGCGAGGGCTGGGGAGCACCCCCACGTGCGTGGGGAGGACTTTGTCCAAAGTGGAGACACTATTGGCTCCATCGGAGCACCCCCACGTGCGTGGGGAGGACGAAACCGCGAAGAAACTGTGGCGCAAATACCGGGGAGCACCCCCACGTGCGTGGGGAGGACACTTCGCGACCTGCGGTTTTACGACGGCAAGTTCTCGTTTTTGTGCTGCCGGGGGCTGTCGGTGTGGAAGTGCGATCTCACTTCTGGTGTCCATGCTTCTTAGACAGTCTGAGGCCCGGCCGTACAACGCGCCACCCACGGACGGGACCAATCGAGTGGTCCCCGGATGTCGGATTCAGCGAACTGGAGTCAGCGCCACCCGCTCAGCGCGAACGGCTGGCCTTCGCGGAACGCCCGGAGGCACGCGGCCGTGTAGGGGTAGGTGTTCGATGGTGGCATGTCAGCCGGGAACCATTCGATCTTGGCGCATTTGTGTGGTTCGGCGTTGATCGGTTCCTGGTGGCGCGCGGGGTCGTACGCCACGGTGAAGGCCAGCCCGATGCGGGCGTGCCCGGCGGTGTTGCGGTGGTGCATGGTGGCCGCCAGGCGCGGTTCGCTCGGGTCGAGTTGCACGCCGATCTCTTCGTGTGCCTCGCGGATGACCGCGCTGACGGCGTCCTCGCCGTGTTCGAGTTTGCCGCTGGGCAGGTTCCATTGCCCGTCGGCGTAGCCGGTGCCCTCCCGCAGTGCCAACAGCACGTGCTCGCCGTCGGTGAGCAGGAGCAGCACGTCTACCGGGTGCACCGGGTTGGGGGTGGTCACGAGCGCCGAGGTTAGCCGGTCGGCGGGGTCAGCAGGGGGTCGACCCGCCGGGCGATCCATGCCACCCGCGCGGCCACGTCCAGCCCGGCGGGCACGTCCACCAGGGGTAGCCCGATGTCGGCGCAGGTGTCGCGGACCGCGTCGGCGGTCTGTTCTTGCAGGTGGGAGACTTTCGCGCGCATCGGGTCGGCTGGGTGCTGGTAGCGGTCCGGTAGGTAGAACACCGCGTCGTAGGTCGCGGGCGCCCACGCCCGGCAGAACCCGGCCATCGCGTCGAGCACCGCCGCTTCATGGCTGCCGGGCGAGGCGGGCAGGACCATCCGCGCGTAGGCGAACACGTTGACGACGGTCTTGTCGCAGATCAACAGGTGGTGGTGCCGCGCTCCGCGCAGGGTCGCGGACAGTTGCGCCGCGTACAGGTCGACCTCGGTCGGCAGGTCGAACACGCCCTTGCCATGGATCACCGTCTCTTCGATGAACGAGCTCGTGCGGGCCGGTTCATCGGTGCAGTCGACCAGCACACCGCGTTCCCGGTAGTGCGCAGTCAGCGCGTGCACGAGGGTGGTCTTCCCGGACGCGTGCGTGCCCTCGATACCGACCAGCACACAACGCCGCACGCTCACCGGGCACCCCGCCGCCGCCGTGGCAGCAACTCCAGGAACGTCGGATGGTCCAGCCAGCCGACCCGGCCCGCCCATTGCGTGGCAAGGTTCGCGTTCACGTTCAGCGGTGCCCGCCAGGACAGGTGACCGGCCGCGCGTAGTGCCACATAGGCGGTGGACAGGCTGTGCCGCAGATTGAGCACCGTCACCCGTTCGCGTGCCTGCACGTCGTTGTGTTCCAGCCAATCGCGGTGCAGGGCGGTCATCGACTTGCGGGCCAACTCCGGTTGCGTCACGTCAAGCCGTAGTTCTCCACACACGTCAACCAGCCGCCGGGACGCGTTGGACAGCACATGCCCGGCGTCGAACCGGGTATCGATCGCCCGCCGGTCCGTATCCGCGCGGCGGTCGTGCCACGCCTGCCGCGCGGCCGTCAACGCGGCCGGCACCGAAGGGCCGGCGTTCGCGGTCAACACGGCCAGGTCACTGCACCACTGGTGCCCGACGATCAGATCGGCGCTCTCGCACGCGGCGCCGACGTCGGCCGCCGCCGCCTCCACCAGGTCCGCTCGTTCGTCGTCAGATTCGAGGTAGAGGCTGGTCGACCAGAACGGCAGCCCGGCCGTCAACCGCACCGGCTGATCCGTCGCCGGCACGGCAAGCCACACGATCGAGTAGCAGAACGCCCGGTTGCCGTCCTTGATCCGGTAGTTCTTGCTCCACTCCACATCGACCGACGCGACCAGCCGCGTACCGGGCGGACGGGCCGGCACCCCGCCCGGACCACCAAGGTCACTGATCAGGTGCATGTGCCGTTCCTTCCCCGGAACCGTTCGCCGCGCCGCCGCATGTCACAGCTAGTGGTGGCCGCCGCCATCACCAGGGCGAGCCCGGCACGGGCGGCGGCCACCGACCCTAACGCCGCCTACGTGGCGGCGCGGACAACCGGCCGCCCGGCCGTGTCGGCTGCCCGGCCCGCGTCACCGTCACGCGAGGTGAGGCGGGGGCAGGTTCGGCCGCTGCGACCGGAGAGCACGTCCCAGCCGGCCCGCTCGATCGCCTCGGGTACACGAAAGGTGCCCTCCCAGGCGTAGCGGCTGGTGTGCAAGGCGGCGGTCAACCCGACCGCCAGGCACCGGGTCAGCGCCCGACGGGCAACCTCCGCCGCGCAGTCGGGACAGTCCGGCACCCGCTCGGGCGCCGGTTGAAGGGGCATGCCCAGGTCGGCGCCGGTCTTGTTCGCCTCCGAGCCGGTGTCGATCATCACCGCCACGCCCCGCTGTTGCCCGGTCCGATCCGACCATGCGGACAGCACGCCGTCCACGCCCCGCAACGGCACCGCTGCCTGAGTGTTCAGCCGGTCCAGGTCGGCGCCCAGCCAGTGACCGGCCATGATCGCCGCGTGCCGCCGGGCGCGGGTCAACGCCCGGTCGGCCAGGGTGAGTAGGTCCGGCACCTCGGTAGGGTCTTCGATGACCGCTGTGCGGAACCCGATCGACAACGTGTCGTCGCTGACCTGCTGGGTACTGCCGCGCCGCCGCACCCGCAGGTACACCAGCGACGCCGCAACCGGTCCCCTCTCGGACCCCTCCGGTTCGCCGGTCCACTCGAACGTGCACGCCGCCAGCATGTCGATGTGCTGGCCGAACGGGCGTTGCTCGGCCCCGAACGGGGTTTCCGGCCACGCCAGGTTCGTGAACTCACGCACGAGCGTGACCCCCCGATGAGGCGGCCGTGCCCGCGTTGTCCACGGTGCGGATGCTCGCCCCGAGGTACTTGGCGAAGTGGTTGTGCTTGAACCGATACCGCGCCCAAATCTCCGACACCGGCTCGTGCAGCAGATTCCCGAGGGGTTCGAGCAGGTCCGGGCGGTCGTAGACCGGCCACGCGCTGGCCTGCCCGGTCACCTCAACCAAGATCATGTGACCTTCGGTCTCCGGCGTCCAACACGTCATCCGCAGCGCCGGCCGCCAGTCGTGCACCGCCCGCGCCTCGGTCAGCCGATCGAAACACTGGGCTGCCTCAGCCAGGCTGATGAACTCGTTCTCCTCCAGATCCAACGCGTTGCCCTTGCGCAACGGCAGGATCAGTTTCAGCTTGCCCGCGCCGACCACGTCCGCGATCTGATAGGTGAACGGCAACGCGGGCAGCGTCGAGCGGTACACCACCGCCGACAGCGACAGCGGCAACCCGGCGTCCAGGAACGCCCGCACTCCGGACATCACCTGGTCGTAGTCGCCGCGTACCCGGTTGGTGGTCGCCCGTGGACCTTCCAACCCGACGTTGACGAACGCGACCTTGCCCACCATCGCCTTCGCGTGCTGCAAACCCCGGGTGGCGTTCGTCGGGATACCGAGAATGAAATCCCCGGTATACATGTCCACGATCTCGCCGAAGTCCTTACGCAGCAACGGTTCCCCGCCCGAGAGGAACACCCGGCCGACCCCGGCCAGGTTGGTACGGATCGTGTCCAACTCGGTCAGAGTCGGGTCGGGAAGCTGCAACGTCTCCGAACAGAAAGAGCAGTCGAAGTTGCACCGCTTCGTCACCTGCAAGATCACCGACAGCGGCACCGTCGCCGCCTCGGCCAACTCCTCGATACTCGCGCCATCGGTGACGGTGAAATGATGTCCGGCAGTGAAGGCGACCGGTCCCGCCTGACGCGGTAGCGACGCGGCCGGAACGGTAGGCATACCCAACATGGTCATGATCGATGTCTCCCCGGTGAGGGCAGATCGGAGGGGGTCTCACTGGCTTTGCTGGATCTGTTGCCGCACAACAGAAATCGGCTCGGTGGTGCCCGCGCGTGGGCCTCGGGCGCCCGAGGTCGCCGACCGTCACGCCTGCGATGGCCTGCGCAGATCCGGCGCACGGTCAAGCGACCGTGCGCCGGGGCGATGAACCGCATCGATGGACCGGGCTCGCTGGGCGTGCGACCCCGCGTGGGCATCGATTCGCCGAGACTTCTTAGCGGGTGGCCGGCCGGTGCCCGACGGTTTGCACCAGCGGATATTGGCGGATCGCGAAGTTCGGGTCGTGCAACACCGCACTGACCTGCTCCAGGTCGGTGGTGGACAGGCCCTCGGCGTGTAGCTGGTCGCGGAGTTGCTCGATGCTGCTGACCCCGAGCAGCGCCCCGGCGGACCCGCCCGGCCAGGACCGGCAGCGGATCGACGCGGCGACATCGGTCAGCCCGGCGTCGGTCATCGCTTGCAGGACCTGGCTGGCCCAACCGGGATCGACTCCTGCGGCGGCGAAGACGTTGATCAGCGCGTCGTTGAAGGCTTCCCACAGTGCCGCGTCCGCCGGTGCGGGCGCTCGCAGGACACGGCCGGTGCGCCACGTCTGGTCCCAGTCCTCCACCACCAGCACCCCGCCGGGAGCCAGCGCGCCGGCCAGCGCCGTCAGCACTTGGTGCCGCTGCGGGAGGTGCATCAGGACGAGGCGGGTGTGGATGAGGTTCCATGGCCCGGCCGGAACCCCGGCGGTGATGTCGTGCTGGATCACCCGCAGCCGCTCATGCATGGGGATGTCCCGGGGGCTGATATCGGTGGCCAGCACCCGCCCGGCCGATCCGATCTTCTCAGCCAGCCACAGGGCGATGGACCCGCCGCCGTAACCGACTTCCAGACACGCGGCCTTCTCCCAGGGCACGGGCAGGCCGGACAGGCAGCTGATCGTGTCGGCGTCCAGAATGGCCGAGAGGCGTGCGTGCTGCGCTTGGGCCGCCGTGTGGGCGTTGGAGTACACGTAGGATGCGGTCACGGGTCACCACCCGCCACTGGCGGTCACTGCGGGCGCGGCCCCGTTCGCCAGGCCGAAGTCGACCAGGTCGTCCGGGGCGGGGGCCTTGGGGATCGCCCCGGAACCGGCCAGGATCGCGACCGCGCGGGCCACCCGGTTCTCGTCGAGCACACCGACCTGACCGGCCTGGACCACGTAGGGGGCCATCTTCTCCAACTCGGCGGCTGCTGCGGCGCCGTCCTGGGTGGGGACCATGGTGTGCAGGATCTGCCCGGCCTCCTGCGGATGCTGGATCGACCAGGCCAGGCCCTCCAACAGCCCGGCCCGGAACCGGGCCACCAGGTCAGGGTGGTCCCGGATCATCGTGGTGGTGGTGACCAGCCCGTTGCCGTACAGGTCTTCGATCACGGCCGAGTAGGCCAACGCCCGTGTCTGACGTCCACCGGCGGCCTTCTCCACGGTGCCGGAGGCGACCACGAACTGACCGATCCCGTCCACCTTTCCCGACGCCAGCGCCGCCGGGGTCAGCTGAGCCGACATGTGCACCCACGTCACCGCTTTGGGGTCGAGGCCGACCAACTCCGCGTACACCGGCCACAGCAACTCGGGAGTCGCCCCGGGCGCACCGCCGATCTTCTTACCGGGCAGGTCTTTCGGGCCGGTGATCCCGGACTTCTGCAACGTCATGATCGAGTTGAGGGTGCGCTGTTGGATCGTGGCGACCGCCCGCATCTGCGGGTAGTGACCGCTGCCTTGCAAGATCCACACCCCGGACAGGTCGTTCGCAGAGAACTGCGCTCGCCCGGCAGCCAGCAGCTTGAGGTTGCTGGTGGCCCCCTGGCCGGGCTGGATGTCCACGTCAATGTGCCGGCTGGCGAAGAATCCCTTCTGTTTGGCGACGTAGGCGAAACCCTCCCGGCCGAACGACCCGAACGCGGTCAGGTAGGTGACCTTGTCCATCGCCCCGCCCGGCTCGTCGCCGCCCGGCTTGGCGTCGGCACCGCAGCCGCCGCTCAACAACACGATGGCCGCGCACACGGCGAGCTGCCGCGCCGGTTTCAGATTCCTGAAGTGATGCCAGAACAACAGAGCGCTCCCCACTACGAAAACGGTTGTCTTGACTCGTGCCCTCGTGTCGCTCGCCGGGCGTCACCGGGCGCTGGTCGGCGTCTACGGCACCCGGCCGACGCCGCCGTACACCGACATGTGCTCGTCCGGCAGATGCTCGGCGCCGGGGTCGGGCCGCCACTTGCTGACGATCTGCAACCCCGGCTCGACCATGTCCAGGCCGGCGAAGAACCCCTCGACCTGCTTCCTGCTGCGCAGTGTGGTGTCCGCCCTGCTGACATGGCCTCCGTCGGCAAGCGCCTGGACGCTGTCGGGCGCCATCAGGTCGTCGGTAGCGTGGGAGACGACCAGGTAACTGCCCGGGACCATCGCGTTGACCAGCGTCTTGACCGCAGCCTCCGCCACCGCGTCGTCCGGAATGAAATGCAACACCGCGACGAGCAGGACCGCGACCGGCTGCGTCAGGTCGAGCGTGCCGCCAGGCGCCGTGCTAGCCAGGATCGCGCGTGGCTCGCGGACATCGGCCTCGATGTAGTCGGTCTTGCCCTGCGCGCTACTGGTCAGCAGCGCCCGCGCATGCACCATGACCAGCGGATCGTTGTCCACATAGGCGATCCGGCACTCCGCAGCGACCTCCTGGGCGACCTCATGGGTGTTGCCAGCAGTGGGGAGGCCGGTGCCGACGTCGAGGAACTGCCGGATACCGGCCTCGGTGACCAGATACCGCACCACACGCCGCAAAAACTGCCGGTTCTGCTGGGCCGACGTGCGAATGTGCGGGTAGATCTTCTCGATCGCGTCACCGGAAGCGCGGTCCGCGGCGAAGTTGTCCTTACCACCCAGCCAGTAGTCGTACCGGCGCGCCGGATGCGCCACCGACGTATCGATCAACGAGAACGGGTCGTTGCTAGTCACTAGGCACCTCAAGCCGGAACACAACGCCCGCTCGGACGACAGACCTGCCGGAGCACGCCAGCCGTCACCGGGGAGTTAGCGGGGAAGAAACTCGATGCCACGGCAGCGGACGGATCAGCGGGCAGCGGCAGTCCGAACGTACGAGGCCCGCATCGAACGGCGCTACGATGTTGCAGACTGTTGCACGAACTCGTAGCGCGCCTTCGCGATGAGAGCTCGGGCGTTGCGGCCGAATACGGCGGCGGCCCGCATCCGCTCGAATGCGGCAACGTACAGCTCGATCTCCTCGGCCCGGGTGATATCGAGCCCCGCCGTCAGGGTCTCGACGCGGACCAGGACGTCATCAAAGATCCAGAAGGCGGTTTGGGTGTGCGCGCCCAGGCCGGCGGTCGCCGGAATGATGCCCAGCGAGACCCGGGGCAGATCCATGACGGTGATCAGCTGGTCGAGTTGCTCGATCATCTCCGCGGCGGAGGGCACGAGGCTGTAGAGAGCCTGCTCGGCGAGCAGGAACACGAATCGGTGATCGCCTTCGTGCAGGACTCGCTGGCGGTCCATGCGGACCTGGTTGGCCTGCTCAGCGTCGTCGGGCAGGTCGTGGGTACGAGCCCAGTCGGTCATGATGGCGCGCGAATAGGCGGCGGTTTGCAGCAGTCCAGGAACGACCCAGTGTTCATGGGCGCGCAGCAACCGCGTCCGCTCGTACAGCGACGCCGCGGAATCTTGCAGACGGCGCAGGCCGGCCCGCGTATGACGCCGCCACTCCCGGTAGGCAGTGTCGACCGTGCGCATCTCGTTGATCAGATCAGGGATCTGCGCAACCGCGCCGCACGCGGACGCCCAGCCGCGGATATCGGCGTCCGACAGGCTCTGCCCGCCGTGTTCGACGCGGGACACCTTCGTGAAGTGGAAGCCCGTGACCTCAGCGAGTTGCCGTCCCGTGAGACCCGCGTCCAGGCGAATCTCACGGAGACGGTTACCGAACGCTTCACGCGCCCGTCGCTCGCTGCCCGACACGTGGGTCAGCTGGACTGGTAGTCGCGGTGCGGAGTGCCCAACTGCCAGGCGGCTTCAAACGCCGCCCGGCACAGCTCGATGTCATGCCGGTCGGAGCTGGCCGTGAAACCGACGTTCAAGCCGTTGCCGCTGTAGTGATGGAAGATCACCAGATCGTCGAGCATGGTGAAATCGTTGCCCGGGAACGCCACCGACGACACCCGCCGACGCGACACCCACCGGATCTGGTCACCGGCCTCCACCATCGGACCGACCACGCTGTAGGACCAGCGGTGATAGTCCGACAACGGCTCCGAGACGACATGAGCCCGCCGGTAGGTACGCCCGGCCGCGACGTTCGCCCGGACCTTGCCACAGTACGGCGCGAGCCACGCCAAATCATCCGGCTCACCGGCCGCCCACGCCGCCATCCTCGGCAGCTCCGACTCCGTGCCGTACGAATCACGAAGCTCAAGATGCAGCGACTCACGGTCGAACTGATGAATCCTGGCCTGGAACTCGGGCAGCGTCAGAGCCGCCATCACTGCCCTTGCGTGAAGAACGGAATCATCCGGTCCGGGATCTCAACACACGTTTCGCCCTCCGGGATCTTCATCGCGGCCAGCGCTTCCGGATCGTCAACGACCCAGCCTTGAATGACCCAGCTACCGCGGTCAGTGCGGTACAGCGTCGGCGAGTTGTCAGGTACGGAATTCGGATCTCCGGCGATGAGAGTCAGGCGCACATCGTCCTCCAACCGTCAAAGTTGCGCAGTGTTGCGCAAACCCATATCGACAGCCATCCCATCGCGGGACGGGCCTGCCGTCAAGCGTTGAAACCCGTCCGAGGTCCGACCCCGTCGAACGAGCGCGTAGCTGAGCAGTGGCAGAGCCGAAGGCCAGCCCGGGTCTATCGAACTCGTCATGAAGGGTCGTGCCCGGGTTCGGTTGCCGTGGTGGCGGCGTTTCGCGCGAGACGGCGTTTGCGTTGCCGTACCTCCTCGGTCAACGCGGCCTGGGGGGATTATTCCCTCGGCTTGCAGCCGTCGCTGCAGGGCTCCGTAGGAGACGCCCAACGACCCTGCCAGTACACGGACGGACTTGACCTCGTGGTAACGGCGGGCCAGTTCCTCCACCGTGATACCGAGCTCTATCGGCTGCATGCTCCCCTTGCGTACGCGCGGCGGCGGCGCCTCGCCGTGCACCGCCGCGCCGCCCTTGCCGATGACCAGGTCGCCTTCCCAGTGGCCGGGTACCTGTCGTCCTTCGACCTCGGCGGGGCGTTCGTCGAGGTAGCGCGGCTCGCGGATGCGTGGGGCAAGTGCTGGGCGCGGGCCCGAGCGGCGGGCCGTGCGGCCGGTGCGCAGCTTCAGCAGCTCCCGGGCCAGCGTGGATACCGGCTGCGCGTACATCCACTGGTAGATCGCTTCGTGGGACACCCGTACAGCCTGATCGTCGGCGTAGTCGCGCGGCAACCGGCCCGCGATCGACGCCGGCGACCAGCCGGTGCGCAGCAGCTCGGTCACGACCGTGCGCAGCCGCGCCGACCGGTCGACGGCGTACGCCTTCGGCCGCTGCCGGGCATGCGCGGCCGCCTCGTCAGCGGCCACCGCCCGGTACCCGGCGCGGCCGCCGTGGCGGGCGACGTCCCGCGAGATGATCGATGGATTCCGGTCGATCAGTCGGGCGATCTCCTTGTACTCCAGACCCTCGGCCAGGCCACGCGAGATCTCTTCCCGATCAGCCAAGGTCGACATGTTGCGCACGGCGGGCATCCTGTCCCACCGAACCAACAAGATCAAATGCTACGGCTGATCGCGGAGTACCACGAGGCGGTCCGCTCGTTCACGCCACCGCCCGGCGCGCCGTGGAACTCACATGTCCTGCCGGGATACGAGAACTCCTCAATGCTACGGCTCCAGGCCCGCCGCAGAGCTCTATCCGAGTGGCAACGTCGTGGATTTTGACATTCGTCGGCCCGAACGTGAGCTGGTGCCAACCTCCGTCATGATCATCGCCCAGATGTCTTGCAATCCTTTCGGCTTCGGCCAGATGCGCATCCGCCGACTCCGCATTGCCGGCGCGGGCAGCAAGCATGCTGGAGCGTTAGGGACGGCGGCCCTTGGTTCGCGGGCCGCGCACGCTTGGACGGTCGCGCTCTTGGCGGCCAAGGAGCCGCCCTGACCTTGCGCTATCCCGGTTTACACCAGTGACCGCAGCGGGCTCGGCGGTGCCGTTCTGGATAGGCGTGGCTCGCGTAGCTGCCGCCTGCCATCCTGTGGCGATGATGCCGCGTCGTCTTTCAGCGATCCTCAACGAGCCTTACGCCCGACGCCTCGACATCATCGCCGAGGGTCTTGACCTTGCCATGGCCCCCGGTGGGCGGCGCGCATCGCTCCTCCCGGTTCTGGGGTGCTGCGTTAGTGCTGGGCGAGCCGGGTGAGGGTGTTGCCGTCGACGCGGTAGAGGGTCTTGTCCGGGTTGGTGGCGGCTCCGAGCTGGGCGTAGAACGTGTCGGCGGTGGGGTTGTTTTTGTCGGTGGTCCATTCGACTCGGCTGTAGCCGTTGTCGGCGGCGATGGCGCAGATGTGTTTCAGGAGTCGGGTGCCGATGCCGTGGCGGCGGTAGCCGTCTCGGATGTAGAGCTCTTTGAGGTAGAGGGAGGCGGTGACTCCTTCGGCCGGCCACAGCAGGGAGTAGCTGGCGAGGCCTGCGGTGTGCCCGTCGGTGACGGCGAGCAGGACGTGGGCTGCCGGTGAGGGTCTGAAGAGCAGAGCGATCGCTTGCTGCTCTCGGCTGGCGCGGTCGGGGAGGACGGCGTTGTTGCCGTAGTAGCGCTCGATGTCTTCCAGGAGGTCGACGATGACGGGAACGTCGGCGGCGGTGGCGGGTCGCACATGGATCATGACGGTGGTTCTCCGGTCGGTGTGGCGCATCGGGTGAGCAGATCATCGGCGTCGCGCAGGGCAGCGCTGGTGTGGTGGCTGCCGACGGTGTCGAGGACTTGCCGGGCGCGGGCGAGGACCAGTCCGGTGCGGTGAGCCGGCGCCAGTGCGGTGATGACCTCGGTGACCTGGTAGGCGCCGTGGGTGAGGTCCCCGTCGGCGAGCAGGCAGGCGGCGCTGCCCTGCGCGACGCCGATGATCTGCCCGGTCGAGGTGGTCGGCGGCGGAATACAGCCGTAACGCCTGCTGCTGGGCGTTCCACGCCGCAGCGACATCGCAGATGTGGGTGTAGGCGTTGCCGGCGTGGAAGCGCAGCTGGGCTTCGTCGTAGCCGAACGCCGAGGGCATGGCATCGTTGTTGGCTAGGTTGCCCAGGAGGTCTTCGGTGGTGCCCAGGGCGCGGTCAAGGCTGTGGCGGTCGTGGGCTGCAGCGTAGGCGCGTGCCTGGAGTGCGGCGGCCAGCGCCGCCCCGGTGCCTCCGGCGGGTCCGGCCAGGTTCTGGGCGTGGTCGGAGGTGCTGATCGCGCCGGGGATGTCGCCGATGTAGAAGTGCCGGTAGGCCTCCTGCGCCCATACCCACGCGCTGACCAAGGGATCGCCAGCTTCGGTGGCGGCTATGCGCGCGGTGCGGCCCCATCGCCGAGACGCCATATGGGCGTCGGTTTGAGCAGGCTGAGGCTGATCAAGCCGGCCATCTGCGCGATCAGCCGTGTGGTTTGCCGCAGGCTGGTGGCGGTGTGCCGGTCATCGAGCAGCATCCGCAGGTCGCTGATATCAGGCAACAAGGCGTCGAGAAGTTCGTCGGCGGGCCGGTACCGGGCGGCGCGGGCGTACGCCGTGACGGAGCTTTCCCAGTCGTCGAGTCGGCTTGCCGCCACGACACGTCGTCCCAGACTGGCCTCGACCCGGCGACGGACGCGCTGTTCGTCGGCCGGCGCAGCGCACCAGCGCTCGCAAGGTTCATCCTGGGCTGCTGCTACTCGGTGCCTGTGCTCCTCGCGGTCTTCGGCCTCGAGATCGTCAGAGGTGTCCGCGATGATGAGGCGATAGCGCTGTTGCACGGCGGCGTCGGACTGTGCCAGATCCGTATCGAGGAGCTGCTGCGTCTCGGTACGCAGGCGGGCAGCAACTCCCCGGCGTTCCCAGTTGGCCACCGACGCCGGTGAGACTCCGAGGTGGGCGGCCTAGGCGCGGATGCTCAAGCGGCGGGCATGGCGCAAAGCCGCCGCCTCCCGCCCTGTCCATCGCGGAGTCGCTCCCGCCGAGGCCATAGGCCCCCGTCCGGTACAGCCCACGGAATTCAGCATCGACGGCTCCCGTCCCTGGGCGCAAGGCGGTCGTGTACCGGTGTTGTACCAGTAGTGCTGGGTCCCGTCCGGGCCGCGAAGTCGTGGTTGATGGCTGTTCTGGCTGTGGCCTTGCACCTTCTGACGTGGGGTCTCCACCTGTTTCGACAACCACGGGAGGTGGACGCTTGGCCGGGGGCGGGGATTCGATGTCCGTTGGTTCGGCACCACCTGCCGTGCGCGCATCGGTGGAGCCTGCTGTGGGTCGGCCCTTGCTCTGATGACGGAATTCGAAGCAGCGTGGGCTGGCGGCACAGGCCAAGGCTCTGCGGTGTGTGTTCGGCACCGACGGGGATCGTGACCGTGACGGCTCTGGGGGCTAGTCGAATGAGGAGTGGACGGTTCGGGATTCTTCCGCGGTGAGGTAGTCGGAGGGCTCGATCCCGAGCGCGGCGCGTTTGGGCGATGCCCAGTAGGCGGCGTTGGCGTCGGCGAAGGTTTGGGTGCCGTCGTAGGTCATCACCCAGAGGTGCTGGCTGCGTTCGTAGTCGATCCAGGACCCGTCGATGTGGAAGCCGAGTTCGTGGCGTAACGGAACGATCAGGTTGTGGAATTTGGTGATCCATTCCTCCAGGCGGTCGGGCCGGACGTCGTAGGTGCGGATCTGGGTGGTTTTCGGCATAGCGGGTCGCCTCGGGGTCGCAGGGTGGCTGTCGGGCGTAGCGTTCAGGCGGCGCGGAACTTGCGGAGCCGGTGTTTCAGCGGGCTCGCGGCGGGGTCGCGAGGGTACCGATCGTTCAAGGCGGCTTCGAGGTTGGTGATCCGTCGCCGCATCCACGACGTTCTGCGTTCGCCGGTGAGGTTCAGCACGGGGGTAACCGCGTGATTTGCCGCGTCGAGGTCGCCGAGTTTGATCATTGTGGTGGCTAGGTAGATGTGGGCCAGTGTCTCGTCGTCGAACGGACGGCGTGCCGCAGGTCGTTGCCGCCAGAGGCAGATGGCGTCGTTCGCGTTGACGGCTGCGCTGTTCAGGGCTTTCTTGTCGGAAAGCCACATCAGCGAGGACGCCGCGTAGTACCGCTGTTTGGCAGGGGAGAACCCGAAGATCCCGTCGTTGTCGTTGTCTGTGATGGATTCGCTGGATCGGCGTGCCTGGGAGATGAAGGTGCGCACGCGGACGATGTCGCCACGGTGCGCGGCGCTTTGTGCGGCGGCGCAGAGCAGACGGGTGCGGCCGGCGGCGGTGCGGGCGTACCGCAATCCGTCCTCGGCGTACATCTGAGCGCTCACGAACTGCTGCCGGAACCGGGCGATCAACGACTGTGTGCCGCGTGCCCAAGCGCGCAGGTCGTCGTTGTCGCACAGCTGCGCCATGCGCCAGATCACCGCGCAGTGGGTCTCGGCCGAGCGCGGATGGCCGAGATCAAGCGCGGCGTAGGACAGGACGCCGGACGCGTAGCCGACAGTGACGCAGTATTGCGACAGCCGCTGCGGCGCCGCCGTGCCGGCGCCCAGAGCGCGATACAAACGTGAGCGCAAAGCGAAAGCCTCGGCGAGAACGGGCCCGGGCGCACTCGCGCCGTAGGAGACGCCGAGTTCGGTAACAGCGTTACGCAGAACCGCAAAGTCGGGTGGCTCCGAGCACGCCGCGAGGATGTCCCGTGATTGCGAGTCCGAGCGGCCGACGAGGGCTTCATTGTCGGTATCCCGTGCCGAGGAGGCCGCCGCACGGGTGTCGGCGTCCGTGTCTTCCACCACAGGCGATGGTGCGCAGCGGGGGCCGTCAAGTAGGGCAGCGAATCGCTGCGAGACCTCCGCTGGGGCGTGGGCGAGGTCGACGTCCAGGAGTTGCTGGGTTTCGGTCCGCAGGCACGCCGCTGGCCCCCGCTTCTCCCAATTGGACACCGAGGCGACGGCTACTCCTAAGTGATCGGCGTACGCGCGGATGCTCATCCGCCTGGCCTGACGCAGCGCGGCAGCCTCCCGCCCGGTCCACCGCGAGACCATCGGTGTGCCCATGACCGAGGCTCCCATCTCTGTAGCGCCTCCCCTGACCGCGAGGGCGCGGACGAACGTGCCCGTCAGCCCGACACGAATCTATTCTCTCTCGCCCGGCAGGAGTCAAGTCCCGTCCCTCACCCGCGCCTGACAACCGGTAGGGCCGTGTGACGACCATCGTCGCCAGCCGTGCACGCTTCTTCCTGCGGTGCATCCGTCCGCCAATGAGCTCAAGGTGGAGGCTAGCGTTGATCGGTGAGTCTGGATGAGACAGAGCGTGCGATCCAGCAGCTCGCCGACACTGCGGCAGCGCTGACGCTCGATCAGCGGCTACGAATCGCGGCCCTACTGGCCCAGCCATCTGAGCCACCACTGACCGCGCCCGCTCCGGAACACCGTGAGCCGCAGGCGCTGGTACTGACCGTAGAGGAGACAGCCGAGCTCCTGAGGATCGGCCGGACCACGGTATACGACCTGATCAAGGCCAGGGAGCTGCACAGCATCATGATCGGGCGGCTCCGACGCGTCCGCCACTGCGATGTCGTCAACTACCTGAACGGAACCGGCAATCGCAACGGCTGAAAATCTGCATGTCGCCGTGTCCAACTTGCTGAGCCGAGCCTGATCCGTGTCGGCGTACGGCCTTCGAGTGCAAAGCTGCGTACTACGCACCGAGTACAGAGCAGCCATCGACTTCCGCAAGCTCGTCATCGGGGTAGCCGCTGGGCGGACGCCGACGCGGAAGAGTCATCGGCTACGCACGGTTAACACTGCTCCGCCTTGACGGCGTCCGCATTTACCGATGAGCGGACTCGTGATCTGGCGGCAACGATTGATCATTCGTGCGTAGCTGGAGGTGTCCCGACATCGATCAGC
>NZ_BMMX01000049.1 GCF_014646155.1 Mangrovihabitans endophyticus | reverse complement strand
CGCTGCCGCCGCCGCTGCCGCTGCCGCCGACGCGGCTCCCCTGGCCGACGCGGCGCCGGACGCGTCCGCGGACGACGTCACCGTGGCGGGCGGCTCACCCGGCGCGGCGGTCCAGCCCGAGGAGGCCGCCGCCTCGGCCGAGGCGCCCACCCGAGCCGAGCCGCCGTCCGCGCCCGCCGAGCCGGGTGAGTCGCCCGTGTCGCCCGCATCGCCCATGTCGCCCGTGTCGCCCGCATCGCCCACCGAGCCGGGTGAGTCTCCCGCCGAGCCGCCCGCGCCGGTCGGCGCGCCCTCTGCGGCACCCCGCCGACGGCGCCGGCCGCTGATCGCCGGCGGGATCACCCTGGTCGTGCTGGCCGCCGCGGCTGCCGTGTGGCTGGTGCTGCGCCCCGACACCGGTGACCGGACCAGCATCGCGCGGCCGGCCTCCAGTTCCGTCGCCTCTGCCCCCGCCCCTGCTCCGTCGACCGCGGCGACACCGTCGTCGACGCCGAGTACCACACCGAGCAGCACGCCCACCAGCACGCCGCCGTCCACCGCGCCCACCACCGCGTCGTCCCCGGCGGCGAATTCCGGCGGCTCCGGCGGCGACCATGCGCTGCCGGATCTGCCCGACGGCTGGACCGACTACCACGACCCCACCGGCTTCTCGCTCTACGTTCCGAAGGGATGGTCGAAGTCCAAGGAGGGGTCCATCGTGTACTTCCGGTCCTCCGGCCGGGTGCTCGGCATCGACCAGACCGACGAGCCGCAGTGGGATCCGGTGGCCGACTGGGAGGGCAAGGCGAAGTACCGGGTCGCGCACGGCGACTTCCCGAACTACCACGAGATCCACATCAAGTCCGTGGACTACTTCATCAAGGCCGCCGACTGGGAGTTCACCTTCGACCGGTACGGCGCACGCCAGCACGTCAACAACCGCGGGTTCATCACGTCGAAGCATCAGGCGTACGGGGTCTACTGGCAGACCACCGACGCCCGGTGGGACGCCACCGAGGACGAGTTGCGGTTGGTCTTCGACAGCTTCCGCCCGGCCGACGATTGACCGCCGAGTCGAGTTTCACCATCGCGGACACGGCGGCACGAGCGCGGTCACGATCGGTGACAGAGGCAGCGAGGGCTCGGAGCTTGACCGGTTCAGTAGGCTGCAGCGAGAGCGAAGGATGTCCATGCGCCAGTGGGGGCGGCCTGACATGTCCGTGGACGACACCCGACCGCCGCCGGCCGACGAGCCGGGAGCGGGCGACGACTACGACCGGATGTACCAGCTCATCATGGGAGCGTGGGGGAGTCAGGTCGTTCGCACGATGGCCGGGCTGTCGGTGGCCGACCACCTCGAAGCCGGCCCGTTGACCGCCGAGGAGATCGCCAGCCGGGCGTCCGCCGATCCGGACATGACCTACCGGGTGCTGCGCGCGGGCGTGGCGCTCGGCATCCTCAGCTATGACCCGGATGACCGGCGGTTCTCCGGCGGTGCCCCGCTGGCCCTGTTGCGCTCCGGCAGCGCCCGCACGCTCAAGCATTATGCGCAGGCATCCGCCGGGCCGGTCTTCTGGGGCCCCGCGCTGCTGATGCCCGAGACCGTCGCCCGCGGGCGCAACCATGTGACCGAGACACTCGGTTGCGACGTGTTCGAATACTTCGGGCGGCACCCCGAGGACGCCCGTCTGTTCAGCGCGGGGATGACCGACCTGGCCGCGCCGGTGATCGACGGCGCGGTGGACGCCATCGTGGCCGAGGACGGCCAGGCGGTGGTGGATGTCGGCGGTGCGAACGGCGCCCTGGTGTGCGAGTTGCTCCGCCGCCGCCCCGGCCTGACCGGCACGGTCCTGGACCTGCCGCACGTGGTGCCGGGCGCGGCCGAGCATGCCGCGCTGCGTGGCCTGGGCGATCGGCTCACGGCGACGGCGGGTGACTTCTTCGCCGCGGTGCCGCCCGGTGACGTGGTCCTGCTCAAGCACATCCTGCACGACTGGGACGACGCGGCGTGCGTGCGGATCCTGTCGAATGTGCGGGCGGCGCTGCGGCCCGGCGGGCGGGTGCACGTCATCGAGATGGTGATGACTCCGGCGGCGCCGTCGGTCAGCGCGGCCCTGACCGACATGGCGATGCTCTTCGCCACCACCGGCCGGGAGCGGGAGCTTCCGGAGTACGCCGGGCTGCTCGCCGCGGCGGGTCTGCGAGTCTCCCGGGTGACGCCGATCCATCGCCCGTACGCGGTGATCGAGGCGGTCGATGCGGGCTGACGGCGTGCGGCTCAGCCCGCGGACAGGTTGAGCTCGAAGCTGTACCGGCTCGCCCGGTAGACGTGGCTGCCGTACTCCAGCGCCTGTCCCTCGGCGTCCCATGCCGTGCGCACCATGGTGAGCAGCGACGCGCCCCGCCTCTCACCCAGCACAGTCGCCTCGGCGGTGGTGGCCGAGCGGGCGCCGATGACCTGATTGGCGATCCGTGGCACCAGGCCGGCCCGGCGCAGCAGCTCATAGAGCCCGAACTCGGCCAGGTCGGCGGCGCTCACGTCGAGCAGGCCGGCCGGGACGGCGTTGTGCATCAGCGCGAGCGGTTCGCCGCCGGCGTAGCGCAGCCGCTCGAACCAGACGATCTCGCCGCCCGGTTCGATCTCCAGGGCCGCGGCGACCTCCGGCGGCGCCGCGATGGTGCGCAGGTCGAGCACCTCGGTGCGGGGCGTGCGGTCGGCGGCGCGCAGGTCGTCGTACAGGCTGGACAGTTCGACCGGCCGGCGCACCTTGGGATGCACCACGCTCGTGCCCACCCCGCGCTTGCGCACGAGCATGCCGCGTTCCACCAGGTACTGGATGGCGCGGCGGGTGGTGGGGCGCGAGACTCCGAGGCGTTCGGCCAGGTCGACCTCGTTCTCGATGCGTGACCCGACGCCGATCTCGCCCTTCTCGATCAGTTCCTGCAGGCGGGTGGCGACCTGGAAATAGAGCGGCACGGGACTGGTGCGGTCCACCTCCACGGGGCGGACGGGGCTGCGGGGGGCGGACAGGTCGGGCGACATGGCGGTCCTCGGAAATCAGTTTGTCATGACAAACTATTGACGGAGAAGCCCTCACGTTATTACATCGAAACGAACCAACCCAGCGCCGGTGTCCCCGTGACCCGGGCTGCGCCGACTTTTCACCGCGCCGTAACTCGCACGGCATCCACCCGGCACGCCGCATCGCGCCGGAATGTCCGCATGCCCAGCCGCACAGCCCGGAGGCGCACGCATGCCCGCGGACGAAGTACTGACGATGGGACGTCTCGGCGTCGACCTGTACCCGCACCAGGCCGGCGTCTCACTGCGCGAGGTGCGGACGTTCGCCAAGTTCCTCGGCGGTAGCGCGGCCAACGTGGCGGTCGCCGCCGCCCGCTACGGCCGCCGCGCCGCGCTGATCAGCCGCACCGGCGACGACCCGTTCGGCGCGTTCCTGCACGACGCGCTGCGCGGCTTCGGCGTGGACGACACCGCGGTCACGCCGGTGCGCGGGCTGCCCACCCCGGTCACCTTCTGCGAGATCTTCCCGCCGGACGACTTCCCGCTCTACTTCTACCGCCTGCCGAGCGCGCCGGACCTGCAGATCCGCGAGTCCGAACTGGACCTGGCGAGGATCGCGGCGGCGGACGTCTTCTGGGTCACCGGGACCGGGCTGTGCCAGGAACCGTCGCGGTCGGCCACACTTGCCGCGCTGGCCGCCCGGCACGCCGCCCGGCCGGGCCCGGACCGCACCGGCATCACGGTGTTCGACCTGGACTATCGCCCGATGTTCTGGCCGTCCCGGGAGCAGGCGCGCGCCTGGTACCGCACCGCCCTGCCGTACGCGAGCGTCGCGGTGGGCAACCTGGACGAGTGCCGGACCGCGGTGGGGGAGAGTGACCCGGTGGCCGCCGCGGCGGCGCTGCACGCCGCCGGGGTGCGGCTCGCGGTGATCAAGCAGGGCCCGGCCGGGGTGCTCGCCTCCCGCGCCGGTGAGCGGGGCACGGAGCAGGTGCGCGTGCCGCCGGTGCCGGTGCGGGTGGTGAACGGACTCGGCGCCGGGGACGCGTTCGGCGGGGCGCTCTGCCACGGCCTGCTGGCCGGGTGGGACCTGGCCGCGACGATGCGCTTCGCCAACGCCGCCGGCGCCATTGTCGCCTCCCGGCTGTCCTGCGCCGATGCCATGCCCACCGAGCCGGAGGTCCGCGACCTGCTCCGGGAGGCGACCCATGCGTGACGCGCCGGACCTGCCGGCCCGGCGGATGGCTGCCCTGGTGGAGACCCGGGTGCGGCGCCCCGGCGCGATCGCGGACGCCGCCGCCCGCCGTCGGCGTCCGGCGTCGGTGCTGGGCGAGCACGGAAAGCTGATGATCATCGCGGCCGACCATCCGGCGCGCGGCGCGTTGCGCGCGGGCGCCGACGCGCTCGCGATGGCCGACCGGGCGCGGCTGCTGGAGCGGCTCTGCGCCGCGCTGGCTCGGCCGGGCGTCAACGGCGTGCTCGGCACCGCGGACGTGCTGGAGGACCTGCTGCTGCTCGGGGTGCTGGACGACAAGGTGGTGATCGGGTCGATGAACCGCGGCGGGCTGGCCGGCACCGCGTTCGAGATGGACGACCGGTTCACCGCGTACGACCCGGACAGCATCGCCGCGGCCGGGTTCGCCGGCGGCAAGATGCTGCTGCGCATCGACCCCGACGACGCCGGCACGGTGTCCACCCTGGACGCCTGCGGGCGCGCGGTCAGCGGCCTCGCGGCGAACGGGCTGATGGCCATGGTGGAGCCGTTCATCGCCCACCGGGTGCAGGGCCGGGTGCGCAACGAGCTGACCGCGGAAGCCATGATCCGCGCCGTGACGGTCGCCGCCGGACTGGGCGCCACCTCGGCGTACACCTGGCTGAAGGTGCCGGTGGTCGCGGACATGGCCCGGGTGATGCGCTCGACCACCCTGCCCGCCCTGATCCTGGGCGGCGAGGTGCCCGCGGACGCCGACGGCGCGTACGGGCGATGGCGTGCCGCGCTCGGCCTGCCCGGCGTGCAGGGGCTGGTGATCGGCCGGTCCCTGCTGTACCCGCCGCGCGGGTCGGTGGCCGACGCGGTGGACCGGGCGGTGAATCTGCTGTGAACCGTGCGGCACGGGTCAACCCGCTGGTGCGCCGCGGCAGCACCGCGCAACCGCCGTACCGGCTGCTGATCACCCCGGACCAGGCGGGCTGGGGATACAGCGGGCTGCGCGTCGCCGAGCTGCCCGCCGGTGGCCGGCTGCGGCTGTCCACCGGCGACGACGAGATGCTGGTGCTGCCGCTGTCCGGCGGCTGCCACGTCACCTGCGACGACGAACGGGTCACGCTGACCGGGCGGCGGTCGGTGTTCACCCGGGTCACCGACTTCGCGTACCTGCCGCGCGGGGCGGAGGTCTCGGTGCACTCCACCGGCGGTGGCCGGTTCGCGCTGCCCTCCGCCCGGGCCCGCCGTCGGCTGCCGTTCCGGTACGGCGCCGCGGCGGACGTGCCGGTGGAACTGCGCGGTGCCGGGCAGGCCAGCCGTCAGGTGACCAATTTCTGCACACCCGGGACGTTCGCCTGCGACCGGCTGATCGCCTGCGAGGTGCTGACGCCGGGCGGCAACTGGTCGTCGTACCCGCCGCACAAGCACGACGAGAGCAGCGGGTACGGCCCGGACGGCCCGGACGGCCCGGCGGAGTCGGTGCTGGAGGAGATCTACTACTTCGAGGTGGCGCCCGGGCCGTCCGGCGCGCCCGGCGTCGGCTATCAGCGCGTGTACGGGCATCCGGACCGGCCGATCGACGTGTGCGCCGAGGTGCGCAGCGGCGACGCGGTGCTGATCCCGTACGGCTGGCACGGGCCGTCGATGGCCGCGCCCGGATACGACCTCTACTACCTGAACGTGATGGCCGGCCCCGGCCCGCGCGCGTGGCGGGTGCGCGACGACCCGGCCCACGCCTGGATCCGCGGCACCTGGGCCGGCCAGGCCGTCGATCCCCGGCTCCCGCTGACCACGTCCGTGGAGAGGAGACATCCGTGAGGCTCACCGTCGCGCAGGCCGTCGTGCGGTTCCTGGCCGTCCAGTGGACCGAGCGCGACGGCGCCCGGCAGCGCACCGTGGCCGGATGCTTCGGCATCTTCGGGCACGGCAACGTGGCCGGCATCGGCCAGGCCCTGCTGCAGGAGCAGCGTGCCCGCACGGCCGGGCGGCCGGGCGCCGACCTGCCGTACCACCTGGCCCGCAACGAGCAGGCGATGGTGCACGCCGCGGCCGGATACGCGCGGATGCGCAACCGGCTGTCCACCTTCGCCTGCACCGCGTCCATCGGGCCGGGCTCCACCAACATGCTCACCGGCGCCGCGCTCGCCGCCGTCAACCGGCTGCCGGTGCTGTTGCTGCCCAGCGACGTGTTCGCCACCCGGGTGGCCGCGCCGGTGCTGCAGGAACTCGAGGATCCGCGCGGCTACGACGTGAGCGTCAACGACGCGTTCCGCCCGGTGTCGCGCTTCTTCGACCGCGTGTGGCGTCCCGAACAGTTGCCGTCCGCGCTGCTCGGCGCGATGCGGGTGCTGACCGACCCGGCGGAGACCGGCCCGGTCACCCTCTGCCTGCCGCAGGACGTGCAGGCGGAGGCGTACGACTTCCCGGACGAGCTGTTCGCCGCCCGGGTGTGGCACGTGGCCCGGCCGTTACCCGACCCGGCCGCGGTGGCCCGTGCGGCGCGGGTGGTGCGCGGCGCGCAGCGTCCGCTGATCATCGCCGGCGGCGGCGTCCGGTACGCGCAGGCCGGCGGCGAGCTGGAACAGTTCGCCGCCGAGACGGGCATCCCGGTGGCCGACACCCACGCCGGCAAGGGCACGCTGCGCTGGGATCACCCGTGCGCGGTGGGCGGGGTCGGCGCGACCGGCACACCGGTGGCCAACCGGCTGGCCCGCGAGGCCGACGTGATCATCGGCGTGGGCACCCGGTACAGCGACTTCACCACCGCCTCGCGGACCGCGTTCGCGCATCCCGGTGTGCGGTTCGTGAACATCAACGTGGCCGCCTTCGACGCGGCCAAGCAGTCCGCGTACCCGATCGTGGCGGACGCCCAGGCCGGGCTGTCCGAGCTGCTGTCCGCGCTGTCCGGCACGCGGTTCCCGGACCGGCACCGCGCCGACGTGGCGGCCTGGCAGCGCCGGGTGGACGCGGCGTACGCCGGACGCGACAGCCGGTCGCCGCGCCCCGCCGGATCGCACGCCGCCGGGAAGCCCTCGCAGGCCGAGGTGATCGGCGCGGTCAACGAGGCGTGCGGCGACCGCGACGTGGTGGTGCAGGCGGCCGGCAGCATGCCCGGCGACCTGCAACTGCTGTGGCGGGCCACCGACCCGGCGCAATATCAGGTCGAGTACGGCTACTCCTGCATGGGGTTCGAGGTGGCCGGCGCGCTGGGCGTGAAGATGGCCGACCCGTCCCGCGAGGTGTACGCGCTTGTCGGCGACGGCTCCTACCTGATGATGGCGCAGGAGATCGTCACCGCGGTCGCCGAGGGCGTGAAGCTGATCGTGGTCCTGGTGCAGAACCACGGATTCGCCTCCATCGGGGCGCTCAGCGAATCGCTCGGCTCCCAGCGCTTCGGCACCAGCTACCGCTACCGCGACGCCGTGACCGGCGACTACACCGGCGGCCTGCTGCCGGTCGACCTGGCCGCGAACGCGGAGAGCCTGGGCGCGGCGGTGATCCGCTGCCGCACCACGGCCGAGGTGACCGAGGGCCTGAAACGGGCCCGCGCCGCCGACCGGCTCACCGTCGTGCACATCGAAACCGACCCGCGTGGCGCCGTGCCGGACAGCGAGAGCTGGTGGGATGTGCCGGTCGCCGAGGTGTCCGACCTGGACAGCACCCGCGCCGCGCGGGCGGCGTACGAATCCGCCAAGCGTGGCCAGCGCCCGCATCTGTGAGGAAGAGAGGCGATGCCCCGTGAGCACCATCGAGCACTGGATCGGCGGTGGGCCGGTGACCGGCTCCGGCACCGGCCGGGGGAGCGTCTTCGACCCGGCCACCGGGGCGCGCCAGCACGAGGTGGTGCTGGCCGACGAGCGGGACGTGGACGCCGCGGTGCGCGCGGCCGCGCAGGCGTACGAGTCGTGGAGCCAGACCTCGCTGAGCCGCCGCGCGACGATCCTGTTCGCGTTCCGGGAACTGGTGGCCGCGCACGCCGGTGAGCTGGCCGGGGTGATCTCCGCCGAGCACGGCAAGGTGCTCTCCGACGCCGCCGGGGAGGTGCAGCGCGGCCTGGAGGTGGTCGAGTTCGCCTGCGGCATCGCGCACCTGCTCAAGGGCTCCTACACCGACCAGGCCTCGACCGGGGTGGACGTGTACAGCTTCCGGGAGCCGCTGGGTGTGGTGGCCGGCATCACCCCGTTCAACTTCCCGGTGATGGTTCCGATGTGGATGCATCCGGTGGCCATCGCCTGCGGCAACACCTTCGTGCTCAAGCCCAGCGAACGCGACCCGTCGGCGTCCAACCTGGTGGCCCGGCTGTGGCGGGAGGCGGGGCTGCCGGACGGCGTGTTCAACGTGGTGCACGGCGACCGGGTCGCGGTGGACGCGTTGCTGGACCACCCGCGGGTGGCCGCGGTCTCGTTCGTCGGGTCCACGCCGATCGCGCGCTATCTGCACGGCCGGGCGACCGCGAACGGCAAGCGGGTGCAGGCCCTGGGCGGCGCGAAGAACCACGCCGTGGTGCTGCCGGACGCGGACCTGGAATTCGTGGCCGGCCACCTGAGCGCCGCCGCTTTCGGCTCGGCGGGGGAGCGTTGCATGGCGGTGTCCGCCGCGGTCGCCGTCGGCGGCGCCGGCGATCCGCTCGCCGAGCTGCTCACCCGCCGGGCCGCCGAGGTAGTGGTCGGCCCGGGGCGGGACCCGAAGAGCGAGATGGGCCCGGTGGTGACCGCCGCGGCCAAGCAGCGCATCGAGGCGCTGATCGGCTCCGGCGCGCGGCAGGGCGCGGACGTGCTGGTGGACGGGCGCGGCTACCGTGTCGCCGGGTACGAGGACGGCTTCTTCGTCGGCCCCACGGTGATCGACCACGTACGCTCCTCGATGGACGTCTACACGCAGGAGATCTTCGGCCCGGTGCTGTCCATGCTGCGCGCCGGCACCGCCGAGGAGGCCATCGAGATGATCAACGCCAACCCGTACGGCAACGGCACCGCGATCTTCACCGCCAGCGGGGCCGCCGCGCGCGCCTTCCAGCGCGGCGTCCGGGTCGGGATGATCGGCGTCAACGTGCCCCTCCCGGTGCCGATGGCTTACTACTCGTTCGGCGGCTGGAAGGACTCCCTGTTCGGCGAGCGGCACATCCACGGCCCGGAGGGGATCGCGTTCTACACCCGCGGGAAGGTGGTCACCTCCCGCTGGCCGGGCACCGGCGCGGCGCACGGCGCCAGCATGCACTTCCCGACGGCGAGCTGAGGTCTGCCATGCACCTTCGACACCTGCACCTGGGTAGCTGCCCCGACTCCTGGGGAGTGTGGTTCGCCGACGACCCCCGGCAGACGCCCTGGCCGCGCTTCCTCGACGAGCTGGCCGCCGCCGGGTACCGCTGGCTGGAACTCGGCCCGTACGGTTACCTGCCCACCGATCCGGCCCGGCTGCGCGACGAGCTGGCCGCGCGCGGGTTGTCCTGCGCGGGCGGCACGGTGGCCGGGTCGGGTGGCCCGCACCGGGACCTCCCGCAGGTCATGAAGGCGGTCCGCGAGGTCGCCGCGCTGACCCGGGCGCTGGGCGCGCGCAACCTGGTGTTCGTCCCGGTGCCCGGCTATCGCGACGACCGCACCGGTGCCTACCGCGAGCCGGCCGAACTGGACGACGACGGCTGGCGCGCGCTGGTGGACAACACCAACACCCTCGGCCGGATGGTGGCCGAGGAATACGGACTGCGGCTCTGCTTCCACCCGCACGCCGACTATCAGGTGGAGACGCAGGCGCAGACCGAACGTTTCCTGGCCGGGACCGACCCCCGGCACGTGTGGCTCTGCCTGGACACCGGGCACCTCGCCTACCGGCGGGCCGACGTGCCGAAGATCATCCGCGACCATCCCGAGCGGATCGGCTACGTGCACATCAAACAGATGGATCCGGCGATCGCCGACCGCGCGGTGGCCGAGGATCTCGCGTTCGGCCAGGCGGTGGCGATGGGCGCCAGCGTCGAGCCGCCGTCCGGTCGGCCGGACGTGCCCGCGGTGCTGTCCGCCCTCGGCGAGCTGGAGGCCGACCTGTTCGTCGTGGTCGAACAGGACATGTACCCGGTCGACTTCGACGTCCCGTTGCCCATCGCCGGGCGCACCCGCGCGTACCTCAACGACCAGGGCCTGCGCTGACACCGCCGCGGCCCGCACCAACCCCTCTCCTTCGTCCTCACCCGTCTGCGAAAGGATCCCTCCCATGACGACGCGTCGCACCGCGGGCGTACGCCTGCTCGCCGCGCTGGCGGTGGTGGCGCTGTCCGCCACCGCCTGCAGCGGTGGTGGCCGGCAGAAGGCCGACGACGGTGACACCGGGGGCGGCAACGCCCCGGGCAGCTCCGGATACACCATCGCGATGATCACCCACGAGACGCCCGGGGACACCTTCTGGGACAAGATCCGGGCCGGCGCCAACCAGGCCGCCAAGGACGAGGGCGTCATCCTGCGCTACTCCAACGACCCGGACGCCGCCAAACAGGCGGTGCTCATCCAGAACGCCGTCGATTCCCGCGTCAGCGGCATCGCCACCACCCTCGTCACGCCGAACGCGCTGGCCGGAGCGGTGCGCACGGCGACCAACGCGGGCATCCCGGTGGTCGGCTTCAACTCCGGCATCGACCAGTACCGCAAGCTCGGCGCTCTGATGTACTTCGGCTCGGACGAGACGCTCGCGGGCCAGACGGCCGGGCGGCGGCTCGGCCAGGCGGGCGCGAAACACCCGCTCTGCGTGATCCAGGCGGCCGGCTCGGTCGCCCTGGAAGCGCGCTGCGCGGGCGTGAAGTCGGCCGTGTCCGGCACCGAGAACATCCAGGTCAACGGCGCCGACGACGCGGCCGTGGTGGCCACCCTGCAGGCCAAGCTGTCGCAGGACTCGTCGATCGACGCGATCGTCACCCTGGGCGCGCCGATCGCCATCGACGCGCTGAAGGCCATGGACTCCTCCGGCAGCAAGGCCAAGCTGGTCACCTTCGATCTGAACGCCGAGGCGGCGCAGGACATCCAGGACGGCAAGATCGATTTCTCCATCGACCAGCAGCCGTACGTGCAGGGCTACATGGCGGTCACCTCGCTGTACCTCTATCTGAAGAACGGCAACGACATCGGCGGCGGCAAGGCGGTGCTCACCGGACCGTCCTTCGTGGACCAGTCCAACATCGACAAGATCCTGCCGTTCACCAAGAACAACACGCGGTGACACGCCAGCGGGCGTACCGTCTGTCTTGAAGGTCGTGAGCTCATGAGCCAATCCGTGCAGACCGCTCCGGCGCCGCCGGAGCCCGGCGAGTCACCCCGCGTCACGCCCGCCCTGCGCCGCCGGGTCCTCGCCCGGCCCGAGGTCGGGTCGCTGGTGGCCGCGGTCATCATCTTCGTCTTCTTCCTGTCGGCGGCGCCGTCGTTCCGCTCCGCCGAGTCCTTGTTCACCGTGCTCTACCAGTCGTCCACCATCGGCATCGTGGCGGTCGGCGTGGGCCTGCTGATGATCGGCGGGGAATTCGATCTGTCCGCCGGGGTCATCACCACCTCGGCCGGCCTGGCCAACTCGATGCTGTGCTGGTACTACGGCATCAACCTGTGGGTCGGCGCCGCGGTGTCGCTGGCCCTCTGCCTGCTCATCGGGTTCCTCAACGGGTACCTCGTGATGCGCACCGGGATACCCAGCTTCCTCATCACGCTGGGCACGTTCTTCGTGCTGCAGGGCGCCAACCTGGGCGTCACCAAGCTGGTCACCGGTTCGGTGTCCAGCACCGACATCAGCCGGATGGACGGGTTCGACTCGCTGCAGGCGGTCTTCGCGTCCAGTTTCCGGGTCGGCTCGGTCACCGTGTGGATCACCGTGCTGTGGTGGGCGCTGTTCGTCGCGCTTGCCGCGTGGGTGCTGCAACGCACCCGTACCGGGAACTGGATCTACGCGGTCGGCGGCGCTCCGGACAGCGCCCGCGCGGTCGGCGTGCCGGTGATCAAGACCAAGATCGCGTTGTTCATGACGGTGTCGTTCCTGGGCTGGTTCGTGGGCATGCACACCCTCTACCGGTTCAACACGCTGCAGGCCGGCAACGGCGTGGGCAACGAGTTCCTCTACATCATCGCCGCGGTGGTCGGCGGCACGCTGCTCACCGGCGGCTTCGGCAACGCGGTCGGCGTCGCGGTCGGCGCGTTCATCTTCGGCATGACCAGCCTGGGCATCGTGTACGCCGGATGGGATCCCAACTGGTTCAAGGCGTTCCTGGGCGTCATGCTGCTGCTCGCCGTGCTGGTCAACCTGTATGTCCGACGGCTGTCCACGACGACCCGGAAGGCGGGCTGATCGCGATGACCGACACCCTGGCCCGGCACGCCGACCGGGCGCTGCACGCCGGTGAGCCGCTCATCGAGATGACCGGCGTCGGCAAGTCCTACGGCGCCATCCGAGCGCTGCGCGGCATCGACCTGAGCGTCAACGCCGGCGAGGTCACCTGCGTGCTCGGCGACAACGGCGCCGGCAAATCCACCCTGATCAAGATCATGTCGGGTCTGCACCCGCACAGCGAGGGCCGGCTGAGCGTGGACGGCCGTCCGGTCACCTTCGGCTCGCCCCGCGAGGCGCTGGACCACGGCATCGCCACCGTCTATCAGGACCTGGCCGTGGTGCCGCTGATGGAGGTGTGGCGCAACTTCTTCCTCGGCTCGGAGATCCGCTCCGGCCGCTACCCGCTGGCCGGCATGCGGATCCGCCGGATGAAGGCGGTCGCCGACGAGGAACTGCGCAAGATGGGCATCGTCGTGCGGGACATCGACCAGCCCATCGGCACGCTGTCCGGTGGGCAGCGGCAATGCGTCGCGATCGCCCGCGCGGTCTACTTCGGCGCCCGCGTGCTCATCCTCGACGAGCCCACCGCGGCGCTCGGCGTCAAGCAGTCCGGCGTGGTCCTCAAATATGTGGCCGCCGCCCGCGACGCCGGGCTGGGCGTCGTCTTCATCACCCACAACCCGCACCACGCCTACCTCGTCGGGGACCACTTCGTGATCCTCAAGCTGGGCGCGACCGTGCTGGACAAGAACCGCAACCAGGTCAGTCTGGACGAGCTCACCGCCCAGATGGCCGGCGGCGACGAACTCGCCGAGTTGTCCCACGAGCTCGGCCGCTGAGCCGCCCGGTGGAAAGGGAGGACTCCCATGCTGAACGTCGGAGTCATCGGCACCGGCATGATCGGCCAGGACCACATCCGGCGGATGACCCGCGTGCTGGCCGGGGTGCGCGTGGCCGCCGTCGCCGACGTGGACGCGTCGCTTGCCGCACGGATCGCCGACCGGGCCGGGGCGCGCGCCGCGCCGGACGGCGAGCAGGTGATCGCCGACCCGCAGGTGGACGCGGTGCTGGTCTGCTCCTGGGGACCGACCCACGAGCAGTACGTTCTCGCCGCGATCGCCGCCGGCAAGCCGGTCTTCTGTGAGAAGCCGCTGGCCACCACCCAACAGGCGTGCCTGCGGGTGGTCGACGCGGAGGTGCGCCACGGCGCCCGGCTCGTCCAGGTCGGCTACATGCGCCGCTACGACGCCGCGTACCGGGCGCTCAAACAGGTGGTCGACGCCGGAGACATCGGCGCGCCGCTGATGATGCACTGCGCGCACCGCAACCCACGGGTGCCCGCGTTCTACGAGCCGCAGAGCGCCATCACCGACACCGCGGTGCACGAGATCGACATGGTGCGGTGGATGTTCGACGACGAGATCGTCGCCGCGCGGGTGCTCGTCCCGCGCCGCAGCCGCAACGGCGGCGACCTGCAGGACCCGCTGTTGCTGCTGCTGGAGACCGGCGGCGGGGTGCTGGTGGACGTGGAGATCTCGGTCAACGTGCGGTACGGCTACGACATCCGCGGTGAGATCCTCGGCGAGAACGGCACGGCGGCGCTTGCCGAACGCGGCCTCGTCACGGTGCGCCGGTCCGGCGCGCTGGCCGCGCCGGTGCCCGTGGACTGGCGGGAACGCTTCCTCGCCGCGTACGACGTGGAACTGCAGGAGTGGATCGACGCGCTGGCCGCCGACGGGGCGCCGGCCGGGCCGAGCGCCTGGGACGGGTACGCCGCTGCGGTGGTGTCCGACGCCGGGGTGGCCGCCCTGCGCACCGGTGAACGGGTCGCGGTGCGCATGGCCGAGCGCCCCCGGCTCTACCACCGGCCGGCACCGCAGGCCCGGCCGGTGAACGACTCCCGGGAGGTGCCCGCATGAAGATCGCCCTCGACCCGTACATGCTGCGTAAGGTGCCCCTGCTGGATCTGCCCGCGGTGGTTGCCGAACTGGGCTACCGCTACATCGAGCTGTCCCCGCGGGAGGACTTCCTGCCGTTCTTCGTGCATCCGCGGGTGGATCGGTCCGGCGTCGCGGCGCTGCGCAAGGCGCTGGCCGCGGCCGAGGTGGAGGTCGCCTCGGTGCTGCCGCTGTACCGCTGGTCCGGCCCGGACGAGGACGCCCGGCAGGCCGCGGTGCGGTACTGGAAGCGGGCCGTGGAGATCACCGTGGAGTTGGGCGTGCCGGTGATGAACTCGGAGTTCAACGGCCGGCCGGAGGACCCGGACCGCAGCGAGGCGCAGTTCTGGCGGTCCATGGAGGAACTGCTGCCGGTCTTCGAACGCGAGGGGGTGCGGCTGGTGCTGGAGCCGCACCCGGACGACTTCGTCGAAGACGGCGTCGCCGGCGTGGACCTGGTCCGCGGCATCAACTCCGACCTGGTGTCCTTTCTGTACTGCGCGCCGCACACCTTCCACCAGGGCGGCGACCTCGCCGTGGTGATGCGGCACGCCGGGCCGCTTCTCACCCAGGTGCACCTGGCCGACTCGTTCGACCACCGCGGCTCGTCCGGGCTGCGCTACATCGTCAACCCGCCGGGCTCGCCGGCGCGGGTGCATCAGCACCTGGACATCGGGCAGGGCGAGGTGGACTGGGACCTGTTCTTCCGCACCCTGGCCGAGGTGGGCTTCGACGGCATCGCCACGGTGTGCGTGTTCGCCTGGGAGGAACGGGCGCACGACAGCGCCCGGGTCAACCTCGCCCGGGTGCACGAATACCTGGAGAAATACTGCCCGCCGCGGTGACCGGTGCTCAGCCCACGAACACCCCGGAGATCCGCAGCGTGTCCTGCACGTCCACGGCGACCAGCCGGACACCGGCCGCCGGGGCCGGGAACCACAGCGCCAGCACCCGCTGGTGGCCCGGCGGCAGAGGGCGGTTCAGCAGCCGGTCGCACAGGCAGCGATGCCGGCCGGGGGCCACCTCGTAATCCAGGCCGTACGACGCGGTGGCGCCGGCGAGCAACCGCACCCCGGAAGCGCCGTATCGCGCGTACGGGTCGAACTCGTCACGCACCGTGAACGGCGACTGGCCGAGCACATCCAGCAGCGTGGCGTCCTTGTCGCCGATGTTGCGCACCACCAGGTCGAGCAGCAGGTAACGCCCGCGCACCCGGGCGTCACGGACGGTGAACCGGACCGTGCCCCGCGACAACGGCAACGTCAGGTCGACCTGCGACCCGGCCTCCGCGGACGTGCTGGGCAGCACGGTGGCGCTCGGCGGCGCCGGCGCGCCGCCGTCCGGCGCGGCGTAGGAGATCGTCACCCGGCGGTTCAGCCGCCGCCCCTGCGCGGTGTCGTTGGGCGCGGCGGGCTGCGACTCGCCCTTGCCGGCGACGGTCTTCGGCCACTGGCCGTCGCCCAGGTCGGCGCGTAGCGCCTCGGCCACCGTGCGGGCGCGGGCCAGCGACAGGGCCTTGTTGTGCGCCTCGGTCCCGGTGCTGTCGGTGTGCCCGGTGATCGCCAGCGGTCCCGGCCCGGCGCGGCGCAGGTCGTCCACCACCGCGTTCAGCGCCCGCCCGGCGGCCGGGGTCAGCTCCGCGCTGTCCACCCGGAACAGCACGTCGGTGTCCAGGTTCAGGTCCACCGAGTCCGAGGTGCGGCGGGTGCGCAGCGGCACGTCCAGCCGTTCGGTCCAGGCGTCCAGGTCGGCGGCCACCGACGTGGGGCGGCCGGCCAGGCGCAGCGGCTGCTGGTCGCGGCCCAGCGCGTCCGGCTCGGCCGGTGGCGCCGGCGCGGCGGCGGGCACCACCGGCACGTCGGTGAAGACCCCGGCGTACGGCAGCATCACCGACAGCCGGGTCACATCGGCCGGCACGGACGTGAACGCGGCCTGCAGCGGGCGCGTCGCGCCGGCCGCCAGGCGCAGCGCCCGGGTGCACACGCAGCCCGCGTCCGGCTCGTCGGCGACCAGGTAGACCCGGCCGGCCTCCTCGTCGACCAGGCGCGCGCCGTCGAACGCGGTGGCCTGCGAGGCGGAGAAGATCCGGCTCACCGCGGCGGACCCGTCGGCCGGGCGGTCGAGCCGGGTGAGCACGGTGAGCACCACCGTGTCGCCGCTGCGGGCCAGCGGCAGCATCGTCATGGTGAACGCGTATCCGTCGGCGTCCACGGCGCGCGCCTCGACCGGTGTGGTCGCCGCCGGCCCGCCACCGGCCACGGACGGGCCGCCACCGGCCGCGGACGAAGCGGAGGGCGGACGTGCGGTGGAGGCAGGCCCGGCGCCGTCGGAGTCCGTGCAGCCCGCAAGGCCGGTCAGCGCGAGGATCGCGGCCAAGCCGAGCACCGCCGCCAGCCCCGGGATCGCGGTGGGCCCCGGGATCGCGGCGGTCCCGGCGGCTGCGCTGCGGGGCATGGGAGCGTCCTTTCGTGACCGTGCGGCCGCGGTGGTTGCCGCAGCCGGTAACGAGTCCGTCCACCGTATCGGAGAGCGTTCGCGCCGCCGGTGACGCGTGGCGTTCGCCGGTAAGCGCCGCTCGGGCCGTGGCGTGCGGCTGTCTCGTCGGGTCGGGCCGTGGCGTGCGGCTGTCATCGGTGCTCGATGACGTGTGTGCGGTACGGCTGGGCGCGGCGAGAGGTGCGTGCGGTACGGCTGGGGTCCGGCGACGGGTGTGTGCGGCACGGCTGGGCGCGGCGAGAGGTGCGTGCGGTACGGCTGGGCGCGGGGCATCGCGGCGGGTGTGTGGCCAGAAGCGGCGGTCGGCGGCGGAATCCGCAGATCTTGGAGAGTTGGGTGAATCAGCGCACGACAAGTCTCCAAGATCTGACCCGTGACCGGCGGGCGGATGGCCGGTGACCGGAGGTGGCCGGGTAGTCCGTCACCGGCGGTGGCCTGTCACCGGCGGTGGCCTGTCGGCAGGATCGCCGGCCCGGCCCACCCGCCTCGGGCTCGCCACAGCCGCCTCGGGCTCGCCACAGCCGCCTCGGGCTCGCCACAGCCGCCTCGGGCTCGCCACATCCGCCGCGGGCTCGCCACATCCGCCGCGGGCTCGCCACATCCGCCGCGGGCTCGCCACATCCGCCTCGCGGCCTCACACTCCGGCCTCGCGGGCCGCCGCGGTCAGGTTCTGCGCTGCCAGGCGCAGCCCCTCCACCTGGTCCAGTTCGGTGTCCTCGTGCTCGATGTTCACCGCCATGTCCGGGTCCACCGCGTGCAGCGCGCGCAGGAACCCGGCCCAGAATGCGGTGTCGTGGCCGCGGCCGACCGCGACGAACTGCCAGGACGGGTCGGCCGGCCATCGGTTGAGGGTGTTCCGGCCGCCCAGGGTCACCGGGTGCGTTCCGGCCGGGGTGCGGGTGAACCGGTCGTCCAGTACGCCGTGGATCCGCACGTGCTCGGCGTTGATCCGGGTGTCCTTGGCGGCGGCGTGGAAGACCAGCCCGTCCAGGTGCCGCACCGCCGCAACCGGGTCGATACCCTGCCAGAACAGGTGGCTGGGATCCATCTCCGCGCCCACATGGGTGGCGCCGACGCGCTCCACCAGGCGGATCAGCGTGGCCGGGTTGAACACCAGGTTCTGCGGGTGCATTTCGATGCATACCTTGACGTCGGCGTCCGCGGCGCGGGCCTGGATGTCGCGCCAGAACGGGATCGCGACCTCGTCCCACTGGTGGTCCAGCACGTCCAGGAACTGGCTGTCCCACGGGTTCACCACCCAGTTGGCCACCGTGCCGCCGGGCTCACCGGCGGGCAGCCCGGACATCGTGACCACCCGCTTGACGCCGAGCAGCGCGGCCACCTCGATGGCGCGGCGCAGGTCCGCGGCGTGCCGGGGGCCGACCGCCGGGTCCGGGTTGAGCGGGTTGCCGTTGGCGTTCAGGCCGGTCAGGGCGATGCCCGCGGCGTCGAACCGGCCCAGGTAGTCCTCCCGGGCGTCCTTGCTGGCCAGCAGGTCGTCCACCGGCAGGTGCGGCGCGGGCACGAACCCGCCCGCGTTGATCTCGGCGCCGGTCAGGCGCAGGTCGCTCAGGAGCCTCAGGGTGTCCTCCAGCGACCGGTCGTGCAGGCAGGCGGTGTAGGCGCCGAGTCTCATGTCCTCTCCCTCACGTCGTCGTCGCCACCGGCGAGCCGGTGGCCGCCGCGGCGTCCTGCCGGGCGGCGGTGATCGCGGCCAGCACCCGCAGGTTGTGCAGGCCGTGTGCCAGGTCCGGGCAGGGCGGCAGGTCGCCGGTGCCGGCGATCTGGTCCAGGAACGCCCGCGCCTGGAAGACGAAGAAGTCGTTCTGTCCGTGGCCCACGGTGGGGAAGTCCATCGGCAGGCCACCGTGCACGTACGGGTGGGCGGGCCCGACGAACACCGTGCGGATGCCGTTGACGTCATCGTCGGGGGCGTCGTCGGCGATGGTGAACTCGGCCGGGCGGGTCAGGTCGAACGAGACGGTGCCCCGCTCGCAGAACACGTCCAGCCGCAGCGAGTTGGCATGCCCGTACGCGATCCGGGACAGCGCGAAGGTGCCCACCGCGCCGTCCGCGTACCCGGTGGTGAAGGTGCAGATGTCCTCGTTGTCCACCGGTTCGCGCTCGTTGCTGAGCGCCACCCCGCCGGCGTGGCCGACCGCGACGCCCAGCGGCTTGGGCCGCCGGGTCACCACGGTGGTCATGGTGGTGCCGCCGACCCGCCGGGTCGGGCCGCACAGCCATTCGGCGAGGTCCACCATGTGGCTGCCGATGTCGGCGAGCACGCCGGAGCCGGGGCCGCCGCGGTAGCGCCAGCTCATCGGTCGTTGCGGGTCGTGGCCGTAGTCGCACCAGTAGTTCCCGACGATGTGCCGCACCGGGCCGAGCGGCCCGGCGCCCACCTGCCGCGCGATCGCGGCGATGGCGGGGGAGCGGCGGAAGGTGAACCCGACCGCCCCGACCTGCCCGGGGGCCGCGCGGGCGGCGGCCACCATCGCCTCGGCGTCGGCCACCGTCGGCGCCAGCGGCTTCTCGCACAGCACATGCTTGCCGGCCGCCAGCGCCGCCACGGTGATCTCCCGGTGCAGATCGTTGGCGACGGCGATGCTTATCGCGTGCACGTCCGGCGCGTCCACCACCGCCCGCCAGTCGGTCTCCGCACGCCGGAACCCGTACCGGCGTGCGGCGTCGGCCGCGAACGGCTCGTACACGTCGGCGATGGCGACCAGGCGGGGCGGCGGCGTGTCGGCGGCGTAGACGCCGGCGGCGCACCGGTAGGCGTTGGCGTGGGCGCGGCCGACCATGCCCGCGCCGATGACCGCCACGCCGATCGGGTCCGGTGTCATGCGATCCCTCGATCCTCGGAGACGGTTCTTAAAACGCTTTAAACGCGAGTACTATCCGAGTGGATCTCGTTGTGTGTCAAGGCTGTTACGAGGGGTTTGGCGTCATGGGACAAAGGCCGCGCCTGGCCGATGTGGCGGCGCGGGCCGGGGTGTCCACCGCGTCCGTGTCCCTGGTGCTGCGGGGCGCGCCCGGACCCGCCGACCAGACCCGGCGGCGAGTCCTGGACGCGGCCGCCGCCCTGGGCTACCGCGCCGACCGCACCGCCAGCCTGCTCGCCCGCCGCCGGCGGTACCTGCTGGGTGTGATGCTCGACGTCCGCAACCCGTTCCACGCCGAGCTGGCCGAGGAGATCCACGTCGCGGCCGACCGCTCCGGGTACGAGGTGGTGCTGGCCACCCTGACCCGCGACCGGGACGAGGCGCGCGCCGTGGAGACGCTGATGGACTTCCGCTGCGAGGCGTTGCTGCTGCTCGGACCGGACGGGCCGGAATCCGGGCTGAGCGGGTACGCGGCGCACGCCCCGGTGGTGGTGATCGGGCGCCGGGTGCGCGCCCCCGGCGTCGACGTGGTCCGCTCGGCCGACGAGGCCGGTGTGGCCGCCGCCCTGAACCATCTGATCGGGCTGGGACACCGGCGGATCGCGTTCATCGACGGGGGTCGGGGCGCGGTGGCCGCCGCCCGGCGCCGTGGCTACCGTGCGGCGATGCGCCATGCCGGTCTGCCGCCCGAGGTGCTGGCCGGCGATCACACCGAGGCGGGCGGCACGCGGGCCGGGCGGCGCTTGCTGGCCACCGGACGCGGCCCCGCCGCGCCGCCCGGCGCGGGGTTTCCCGGCGCGGTCTTGCCCAGCGCGGTGCTGGCGTCCAACGACCGGTGCGCGGTCGGCCTGCTGGACGTCTGCCTGCGGGCGGGCGTCGCCGTGCCCGGTGAGATCGCGGTCGCCGGGTACGACGACAGCACCCTGGCGCGGCTCGCGCACATCGACCTGACCTCGGTGAACCAGGACGCCGCCGAACAGGCCCGGCACGCGGTCGCGGCCGCGGTGTCGCGTCTGGACGCGGGCCGCACCCGGCGATCCGAGGTCGTCGTCGAACCGCGCCTGGTGGTGCGCGGCAGCACCGCCCCCGCCTCCCGGAAAGGACACCCCCGATGACCGCCCAGCGCCGCCCCGGGCCACCGCCCGGCCCGCCGAGGCCGTCCGGTGTCTGAGCGCCGGGCTTGCTGCACGCCGTCGGCCGCCCCGCATGCGTCGGCCGCGCCCCCGTCGCCCCCGTCGGCGCCCGCCGTCCCGGCGCCGCCAACTGCCCGGGCGTCGCACCCCGACCCGGCGCTCGCCGGTGGCGCCCGGCATGCCGTCGTGCAGGCGCGCGTGCCCGCCCAGACGTTCCGCATGGGCGACCCGCACGGCGACGACCGGTTCGGTGACGGGGAGACCCCGGTGCACGACGTCGCCCTCGCCGCGTTCGACATCGACGCCACCACCGTGACCAACCGGGACTTCGCCGCGTTCATCGCCGGCAGCGGATACCGCACCGAGGCCGAAGAGTACGGCTTCTCCGCGGTGTTCCACCTGGCCGTGGCCGCCGGGGCGGACGACGTGACGGGCCAGGCCCCGGGCGCGCCCTGGTGGCTCGGGGTGCGCGGCGCCGACTGGGCGCATCCGGGCGGGCCACGCTCCGATCTGGACGGTCTGGCCGACCATCCGGTGGTGCACGTCACCTGGAACGACGCGGTGGCGTACTGCCGGTGGGCGGGACGGGCGCTGCCGAGCGAGGCGCAGTGGGAGTGCGCCGCGCGGGGCGGCCTGAGCGGCGCGCGCTATCCGTGGGGTGACGAACTCGGGCCGGACTGGTTCTGCAACATCTGGCAGGGCGCCTTCCCCCGGCACAACACCCGCGCCGACGGGTGGCTGACCACCGCGCCGGCACGGTCGTACCGGCCCAACGCGTACGGGCTGTGGCAGCCGGTGGGCAACGTCTGGGAATGGTGCGCCGACTGGTGGGATCCCGGCTATTACGCCGTGTCCCCGGCGGATGACCCGCGCGGCCCGGCGTCGGGCGAGCAGCGGGTGCTGCGCGGCGGCTCTTACCTGTGCCACGACTCGTACTGCAACCGGTACCGCAACGCGGCGCGGTCGGCGAGCACACCGGACTCGTCCATGGGCAACGCCGGGTTCCGGACGGTGGCACGAGGTTTCTAGGGTGGGCGGCATGAGCGGTTCCGCCCCGCCCGCCGACGCTGCGTACGACGTACTGGACGCCTACTTCGGCGACCTCATCACCCGGTATGTGCGCGGTGACCTCTCCCGCAGCGACGCGATCGCGGGCATCATCGGACCGGTCGAGGCCGACCCGGCCGCCGCACGCGCGGCGGCGGAAAGCCTCGGCGGCCCCCTCTGGGCCGTCTGGGACCGGGTCGTGCACGCGGCGACCGACGGCGACGACACCGCCCGGGACCGCCTCGTCGCGCTGCTCGTCGGCGTCCGCGACCGCGACGCCGCGACCCGCGACGGTGGGCTGAGGTGGGCCGAATTGCCGCTGCTCGGCGCCGTCATGCGCGAGGCGTGGAACTGGGGCAGCCCGCCGGACGGAGACCGGCAGACCTGGGTCAACCTGAACGCGTTCGCGGCCCGGCTCACGGCGGTGGGCATCGACTGTTCGACGTACGCCGTCTGGACGTTGCGCGCCGCCCTGGAGGAGCCCGGCGACCCGGACCAGCTCGCGGCCGCGGTGGCCTGGTTCCGGCACTGCGGTCCCGTCCTGCGGAACGCCTGCGAGGCCAGCACCGTCCCCGGCCGGCCCCCGACGGTGCGGCCGGGCAGGCTCGCGGTCGAGGGTGGCGTGACCGGTGACGGATTCACCCTGGCACGGTGGCGGTTCTGGCATCGCCGGTGGGAGACGCTCGCGTCGAGCGGCGGCCCGCACGCCGAGACGGCCCGAAACGCGCTGGTCCTGATGGACGATGCCGGTCGCTGAGGTGCGCTATCCGCCGGTCGGCCCCCCGGGTCGCCGGTCCACCAGGCGGCGTGCCTTGCCCATCGAGCGTTCCACGCCGTCCGGGTCCAGGACCCGCACGCCGACCGTCACCCCGATGGTGTTCTTCACCAGCGCCGCCAGCACCGCACCCGCCTCGGCCGCCTGCTCCGGGGTCGTCGCCGGGCGCCGCTCCACCGCCACGGTCAGCTCGTCCATCCGGCCCTCGCGGGTCAGGACGCACTGGAAGTGGGGAGCGAGCTGCGGCGTACGCAGGATCAGCTCCTCGATCTGCGTCGGGAACAGGTTGACCCCGCGCAAGATGATCATGTCGTCGGTGCGTCCGGTGATCTTTTCGATGCGGCGCATCGGGCGGGCCGTGCCGGGCAGCAGCCGCGTCAGGTCGCGGGTGCGGTACCGCACCACCGGCATCGCCTGCTTGGTCAGCGACGTGAACACCAGCTCGCCGATCTCGCCGTCGGGCAGCACCGCGCCGCTCACCGGGTCGATGATCTCCGGATAGAAGTGGTCCTCCCAGACGTGCGGCCCGTCCTTGGTCTCCACGCATTCGCACGCCACACCCGGCCCCATCACCTCGGACAGGCCGTAGATGTCCACCGCGTGCATGTCGAGCTGGTCCTCGATCTCGGCGCGCAGCTTCTCGGTCCACGGCTCCGCCCCGAAGATGCCCACCCGCAGGGACGTGCCGCGCGGGTCGACGCCCCGGCGCCGCATCTCGTCCAGGATGGCCAGCATGTAGGTCGGCGTCACCATGATGACGTCCGGCTGGAAGTCTTCGATCAGCATGACCTGCCGCTCGGTCATGCCGCCGGACACCGGCACGACCGTGCAGCCCAGTTCCTCCGCGCCGTAATGCGCGCCCAGGCCGCCGGTGAACAGCCCATAGCCGTACGCGACGTGCACCCGGTCCCCGGCCCGGCCGCCGGACGCGCGGATCGACCGGGCCATCAGCCGCGACCAGGTCCGCAGGTCGTCGGCGGTGTATCCGACCACGGTCGGCCTTCCGGTGGTGCCGGACGAGGCGTGCAGCCGGGCCACCCGCTCGCGCGGCACCGCGAACATTCCGAACGGGTAGTGGGCGCGCAGCGTCGCCTTGTCGGTGTGCGGGAACTTCGCCAGGTCGCTCAGCTCGCGCAGGTCATCCGGGTGCACCTGGGCCTTGTCGAACAGTTCCCGGTACGGCGGGACGTTCGCGTGCGCGTGCGACAGCGTCCACCGCAACCGTTGCAGTTGCAGCGCCCGCAGCTCGTCGATCGAGGCGCGCTCGATCGGGTCCAGATCCTCCGGGCGTGGGGTGCGGTCCTGCACTGTCGCGGCTCCTGTTCCTCATTCACCGGTGCGGGACGTCATCGCTGCCGGAGTCCGTCGAAGGCGAGGGCGGTGACCGTGTCCGCCAGGTGCGTGGCTCCGCCCCGGCGCGGGCGGTACCACTCGGTCAGCGAGTTGACCATGCCGAACAGCAGACGCGCCGCGGTGGCCGCGTCCACGTCGGGCCGCACGCCGCCCTCCGCCTGGGCCTGCTTGACCAGCGCCGTGACGCGGGCGTCGAACTCCCGGCGGCGGCGCAGGGCCTGCTGTTCCACCGCGGTGTTGCCCCGCACCCGCAGCAGCAGCGTGACGAACTCCATCCGGTCGGCCAGCACCAGCACGCTGCTGCGGACCAGGCACTCCAGCCGTTGCAGCGCGGTGGCGTGGCCGGCGGCCCGGTCCGCGGCGGACAACGCCTCGAAGAGCCCGTCCAGCGCCCGGTCCATCGCCATCTGCAGCAACTGCTCCTTGCTGCTGACGTGGTGGTAGAGACTCGACTTGGTGATCCGCAGCGACTCGGCGATGTCGACCATGCTGGTGTAGTCGTAACCGCCGTCGTTGAACAGCCGCACCGCCGCGGCGAGCACCGATTCCACGTCGTTGCCCGGCCGCCCGCGCCGCGCCGGCCGGGCCGCCGCCAGGGTCTGGCCGGCCGCCGGCGTCCGGTTGCTCATGAGGGCGCCCCGCCCGTCGCGGCCGGCCCGGTCAGCTCGCGGCTGCGGCCGCGGAACTCGGCCACCGGCTGGCCGTCGCAGGTGACGGTCACGTCGTAGATGCCGCTGCGGCCGTGCGCGGCGCGCTGGGCGGCCCGCGCCTCGAGCACGTCACCGGCCCGGGTCGGGCGCAGGAAGGCGATGTCCGCGCCGGCCGCCACGGTGACCGGCCCGTGGCTGTTGCAGGCGCAGGCGAAGGCGGTGTCGGCGAGCAGGAAGACGTATCCGCCGTGGGTCATGTCGTGCCCGTTGACCATGGCCGAGGTGACCGTCATGCGGACCGTCGCGGCGCCGTCGCCGGCGCGGACGAGTTCGATGCCCAGGCCGCGGGAGGCCACGTCACGCTCGAACATCTCGTGCGCCGCCGTCCGTGCCACGCCGCCTCCGATTCCCGGCCGGTTGCGTCATCGTTCCGGTTGCCAGGCGCGATCCAGTTGCCACGCCCGCTCCGGTTCTTACTTCGCTCCCGGGTCTTGCTTACCGACCGACCGGACGGTAGGCATTGAGGAACAGCCAACCGCACGGGAGCGCAGATGACAACCCCCACGCAGTGGTACGAGACGCATCGTGAGCTGCTGGATGCGGCGGTCGCCGCGGCCGGCGCCCGGGACTACTGGTCGAACTATCCCGAGTCGCCGAGCAAGTCCGTCTACGGGGCGGACGCCGCGCCGGCCGGCGAGCAGGCGTTCCGCGCGCTGCTGGGTGCCGACTTCCCGCTCGATCAGCCCGGCGAACTGGGCCGGGTGGCCACCGAGCGTTCGCCGTACGGGCTGGAGCTGGGCGTGCGCTACCCGCGATGCGACCCGCAGCGACTGGTGGCCGCGGCACGGGCGGCGACGCCCGCCTGGCGCGACGTGGGTCCGCACGGGCGGGCCGGGGTGGCCGCGGAGATCCTGCGCCGCATCAACGCCCGTTCGTTCGAGATGGCGCACGCCGTGCAGCACACCACCGGGCAGGCGTTCGTCATGGCGTTCCAGGCCGGCGGCCCGCACGCGCAGGACCGCGGCCTGGAGGCGGTGGCCTGCGCGCTGGCCGCGCAGACCCGCATCCCGGCGACGGCCACCTGGACCAAGCCGCAGCGCGGCGGCGACCCGCTGGTGATGACCAAGACGAGCACCCCGGTGGGTCGCGGCGTCGCCCTGGTGATCGGTTGCACCACGTTCCCGACCTGGAACGGCTACCCGGGATTGTTCGCCAGCCTGGTCACCGGCAACCCGGTGATCGTCAAGCCGCATCCGGGCGCGGTGCTGCCGCTGGCCATCACCGTGCGGGTGGCCCGCGAGGTGCTCGCCGAGTCCGGCCTGGACCCGGACCTGGTGACGCTGGCCGCCGAGGAGCCCGGCGACCGCGTGGCCGCCGTGCTGGCCACGCATCCGGACGTGCGGATCGTGGACTTCACCGGCTCCAGCGAGTTCGGCAACTGGCTGGAGGCCAACGCCTCCCGGCAGACGGTGGTCTACACCGAGAAGTCCGGGCTCAACACGGTGGTCGTCGACTCCACCGCGGACTATCCGGGGCTGCTGCGCAACCTGGCCTTCTCGCTCTCGCTCTACAGCGGCCAGATGTGCACCACGCCGCAGAACATCATGGTGCCGCGCGAGGGGGTGGACACCGCCGACGGCCGTCGCGACCCGCAGCAGTTCGCCGCCGACCTGTCCGCGGCGCTGGACAAGCTGCTGGGCGATCCGGCGCGGGCGGCCGGCACCCTCGGTGCGATCGTCAACGACGGCGTGATGGGCCGGCTCACCGAGGCCGCCGCGATGACGCCCGGCGTGGTGCGGCCGCCCGGCGAGGTGACCGATCCGGCGTGGCCGCAGGCAGGCATCCGGACCCCGGTGGTGGTGGCGCTGGACGCGGACGACGACAAGGTCTACACCCGGGAGTGGTTCGGGCCGGTCTCGTTCGTCATCACCACCGGCTCCACCGAGCACAGCCTCGCCCTGTTCACCGAGACCGTGCGTCACCACGGCGCGCTGACCGCGACCGTGCACTCGACGTCGGAGGCGGTGCTGACCGCCGCGCGCCGAGCCGCGCTGGACGCCGGCGTGCATCTGTCCGAAAACCTCACCGCAGGAGTGTTCGTGAATCAGACCGCCGCCTTCAGCGATCTGCACGGCACCGGGGCGAACCCGGCCGCCACCGCCGCGCTGACCGACGACTACTTCGTGTCCGGCCGCTTCTTCACCCTGCAGGCCCGCCATGCCTGAGGCGTTCCTGGTCGGCGGAGTCCGCACCCCGCAGGGCAAGTACGGCGGCGTGCTGGCCGGGCACCGGCCCGACGACCTGGCCGCGCTCGTGGTGGGCGAGGCGGTGCGCCGCGCCGGCGTGCCGGCCGAGGCGGTCGACGAGGTCGTGCTGGGCGCCGCCAACCAGGCGGGCGAGGACAATCGCAACGTGGCCCGGATGGCCGCGCTGCTGGCCGGGCTGCCGGACGCGGTGCCCGGCTACACGGTGAATCGGCTGTGCGCCAGCGGCCTGACCGCGATCGCCTCCGCGGCGCAGGCGATCCGGTGCGGCGAGGCCGAGGTCATGGTGGCCGGCGGGGTGGAGTCGATGACCCGCGCGCCCTGGGTGATGGCCAAGCCGGGCACCCCGTGGGCGCGCCCCGGCCAGGTGGTGGACTCCTCGCTCGGCTGGCGCTTCGTCAACCCGGCGTTCGCCGCGGCCGACCGTGACGCCGGCACCGGCCCGCAGGACCGCCGGGTCACGCTCAGCATGGGCGAGACCGCCGAGGAGGTCGCCGTGCTGGACGGCATCAGCCGGGCGGACAGCGACGCGTTCGCGCTGCGCAGCCACGAGCGCGCGATCGCGGCCACCGACGCGGGCCGGTTCGCCGGCGAGATCGTCGCGGTGGACGACGTGGCGGTCGACGAGACCCCGCGGCGCGGCACCAGCCTGGAGAAGCTGGCCGGGCTGCGCCCGGTGTTCCGGTCCGGCGGGGTGGTGACCGCGGGGTCCTCGTCGCCGCTGTCCGACGGCGCGGCGGCCCTGGTGGTGGCCTCCGCCGAGGCGGTCGAGCGCTACGGCCTGACCCCGCGCGCCCGGGTGGTGACCGCCGCCAGCGCCGGGGTGCCGCCGCAACTGATGGGCCTAGGCCCGGTCCCGGCCACCCAGAAGGCGCTGGCCCGCACCGGCTGGGACGTCGGGGACCTGGAGGCGGTGGAGCTCAACGAGGCGTTCGCGGCGCAGTCGCTGGCCGTCATCCGGCGGCTCAAACTGGACGAGGAGCGGGTCAACGCGGACGGCGGCGCGATCGCCCTGGGCCACCCGCTGGGCTGCTCCGGGGCGCGGCTGACGGTGACCCTGCTGGGCCGGATGGAACGCGAGGGCGCGCGTCGCGGCCTGGCCACCCTCTGCGTCGGGGTGGGGCAGGGCGTGGCGATGCTGGTGGAGCGGGCATGACAGGCGACGGCGAGCGCGCGTTCACGCAGACCCTCGAACGGGATCAGCGGGTGGAACCGCGCGACTGGATGCCGGACGGATATCGCCGGACGATGATCCGGCAGATCGCCCAGCACGCGCACTCGGAGATCATCGGCATGCAGCCCGAGGGGGAGTGGATCACCCGGGCGCCGACGCTGCGCCGCAAGGCGATCCTGCTCGCCAAGGTGCAGGACGAGGCGGGCCACGGGCTCTACCTCTACTCGGCGGCCGAGACGCTGGGCGCCGACCGCGGTGACCTGACCCGCCGCCTGATCGAGGGACGGCAGAAATACTCGTCGATCTTCAACTATCCGACGCTCACCTTCGCCGACGTCGGGGTGATCGGCTGGCTGGTGGACGGCGCGGCGATCTGCAATCAGGTGCCGCTGTGCCGCAGCTCCTTCGGCCCGTACGCGCGAGCCATGATCCGCATCTGCAAGGAGGAGTCGTTCCACCAGCGGCAGGGTTACGAGTTGCTGATGACCATGATGACCGGCACGCCGGCGCAGCGGGAAACCGTGCAGGACGCGGTGAACCGCTGGTGGTGGCCGTCGCTGATGATGTTCGGCCCGCCCGACGCGGACTCGCCGAACACCGCGCAGTCGATGGCCTGGAAGATCAAGCGGCACACCAACGACGAGTTGCGCCAGCGCTTCGTCGACATGACTGTGCCGCAGGCGCAGGCGCTCGGGGTGACGCTGCCGGACGGCGAGCTGGCCTGGAACGCCGAGCGCGGCCACTACGACTTCGGCGCTCCGGACTGGGCCGAGTTCAAGCGGGTGCTGGCCGGTGACGGGCCGATGAACGCGCGCCGGATCGCCCACCGGCGCCGGGCCGACGCGGACGGCGCGTGGGTGCGGGAGGCCGCCGCCGCGCACGCCGCGAAGCAGTCGCGCGCGGCCGGGCAGGCGCGTGCCGCCGAGGGGAGCGTGCCCGCATGAGCGACGAGATCCGGCACGAGTGGCCGCTGTTCGAGGTGTTCGTGCGTGCCAAGCGGGGCCTGAACCACGTGCACGTCGGGTCGTTGCGCGCCGCCGACCACCGGATGGCTGTGCATCACGCCCGCGACCTTTACACCCGGCGCAACGAGGGTGTGAGCATCTGGGTGGTGCGCTCCGACGACGTGACGGCCTCCGAACCGGGCGACCGGGACGCGTTCTTCGCGCCCAGCGCCGACAAGGTCTACCGGCATCCCACGCACTACCGGATCCCCGACTCCGTCCCGCACATCTGAGGCGATCATGTCCTTCGACGACGCGTACGCGGCGCTCACCGACCACCAGGACGACACCCGGTGGGCGTACGGCACCGGCTTCAGCGACCCGCTGGCCGGGGTGCCCACCGACGTCCCCGGCGGGGTCGACGCGGCCGACCTGACGGCGTACTGCTTGATGCTCGGCGACGACGCGCTGATCATGTCGCACCGGCTGCAGCAGTGGGTGACCCGCGCGCCCGAGCTGGAGGACGAGATGGCGCTCGCGAACATCGCGCTGGACCTGCTCGGTCAGGCCCGCCTGCTGCTGACCCGGGCGGCGCAGGCCGAGGGCGCGGGCCGCGACGAGGACGACCTGGCGTTCCGCCGGGACGCGGCGGACTTCCGCCACGTGAGGCTGGCCGAGCGGGCCGACGCGGACTTCGCGCACCTGGTCGCCCGGCTGCTGGTGTTCGTCACCTGGCGGCTGGCGGTGCTGGACGGGCTGCGCGGCTCGCGTGACCCGGTGCTGGCGGCGATCGCGGCCAAGGGTGTCAAGGAGCTGACCTATCACCGCGAGTACGCCGCGCAGTGGGTGGTCCGGCTCGGCGACGGCACCGCGGAGTCGCACCGCCGGATGCGCGCCGCGATGCACGCGGTGTGGCCGGCGATCGGCGAGTTGTTCCGGCCGCATCCGGTGCCGGACCGGCTGGCGGAGGCCGGTGTGGCGGTGCCGGCGGCCGCGGCGCGCGCGGAGGTCGACGCCGTGCTGTCCCAGGTGCTGGCGGCGGCCGGGCTGCCGCCACCCACTGCCACGGACGGCGGGGCGACGGACGGCGGGGCCGGGCGTGACGGCGCGCACACCGCCGCGCTGGACGAGATTCTCGCCGAGATGCAGGGCGTGGCCCGCGCGACGCCCGGCGGCCTCTGGTGACCGGCCCGGAGGTCGTGCCGGCCGCCGTGGCCGCCGCCGCGGTCACCGACCCCGAACTGCCCATGCTCACCCTGGCCGACCTCGGCATCCTGCGCGGCGTCGAGGAGAGCGCGGGCGCGGTGACCGTGCGCATCACCCCCACGTACTCCGGATGCCCCGCCATGGAGGCGATCCGCGCGGACCTGATCGGTGCGCTGCGCCGCGCCGGTCACCGGCGCGTCGAGGTGCGCACGGTGCTGGATCCGCCGTGGAGCACCGACTGGATCACCCCGCAGGGGCGGCGCAAGCTCGCCGCAGCCGGGATCGCGCCGCCCGGCCCGGCACCGCGGCGCTCACCCGGCCCGGTGCCGCTGACCCTCGGCGCCCGCCCGGCACCGGTGCCGTGTCCCCGCTGCGGGCAGCCGGACACGGAACGCCTCGCGGCCTTCGGCGCGACCGCCTGCCGGGAGCTGCGCCGATGCCCCGGTTGCCGGGAACCGTTCGAGCATGTGAAGGAAATTTGACGTGGTGGTGCGTGACTTCCACCCGCTGCGGGTGGCGCAGGTGGAGCGGCTGTGCGCGGACGCCGTCGCGGTGACCTTCGAGGTGCCCGCAGAACTGGCCGGCCGGTACGCGTTCCGGCCGGGCCAGGCGCTGACCGTACGCCGGGCGGTCGGCGGGCGCGACGAACGCCGCACGTATTCGATCTGCGCGCCGGCCGGGGCGCGTCCCCGGATCGGGGTGCGCGAGGTGCCCGGCGGGGTGGTCTCGTCGTGGCTCGTGCATCAGGTGCGGCCCGGCGACGAGGTGGAGGTGGCACCACCGACCGGCACCTTCACCCCCGATCTGCGCACCGGCGGGCGGCATGTGCTGCTCGGCGCCGGTTCCGGCATCACCCCGCTGCTGTCCATCGCCGCGTCCCTGCTGCGGCACCCGGACGCCCGGGTCAGCGTCGTCTACGGCAACCGGCGCGCGGACTCGGTGATGTTCGCCGAGGAGCTGGCCGATCTGAAGGACGCCTATCCGTCCCGGATGGACCTGACGCACCTGCTGTCCCGGGAGGCGCGCGAGGTCGACCTGCTCACCGGTCGGCTCGACGCGGCGAAGCTGCGCACGTTGCTGCCCGCGCTGATCGACGTGCGCGCGGTCGGCCACTGGTGGCTGTGCGGGCCGTTCGGCATGGTCACCGACGCCACACAGGTGCTCGGGGAGCTCGGCGTGCCGTCCGGGCGGATCCACCGTGAGCTGTTCTGGGTGGACGAGGAGCCGCCCCCGGTCCGGCACGTCGATCCCCGCGGGCCGGACCCCGGCGGCCGGGAGGCGACCGTGGTGCTGGACGGGCGGTCCACCACGGTGACCGTGCCGGACGGCGTCACGGTGCTGGAGGGCGCCCAACGGTCCCGGCCCGACCTGCCGTTCGCCTGCAAGGGCGGGGTGTGCGGCACCTGCCGGGCGCGGGTGACCTCCGGCGAGGTGCGCATGCGGCGCAACTTCGCCCTGGAGGAGGCCGAGGTGGCGGCCGGATTCGTGCTGACCTGCCAGGCGATGCCGGTCGCCGACGGCGTCACCGTCGACTTCGACGCCTGATTCTCGCTCTGCGCGGTGATGACCGCCGCCGCGCGGAGGAACTCACGCGACTGGCAGGCCCGCACGCCGATACCATCGGACACCGATGGACGCCACGATGATCGCCCGCGGGCTCGCCGCCGGGCACGGTGAGCGCGCCCTGTTCGCCGGCCTCGATCTGGTCGTCGCCCCCGGCGACGTGATCGGCCTGGTCGGAGTGAACGGCGCCGGCAAGACCACGCTGTTGCGCACCCTCGCCGGCCTGATCGCCCCCGAGTCCGGCACGGTGACACTGAACCCGCCGACCGCCACCGTCGGCTACCTTCCGCAGGAGCGGGACCGCCGCCCCGGCGAGACGGTCCGCCAGTTCCTGGCCCGGCGCACCGGCGTAGGCCCCGCCCAGCGGGCCATGGACGACGCCGCGCAGCGGCTGGCCACGGGCGCGGCGGGCGCCGACGAGGCGTACGCGAGCGCGCTGGAACGCTGGCTGGACCTGGGCGGCGCCGACCTCGACGAGCGCGCCGACCGGCTCGCCGGGGATCTGGGCCTGGACCGCGAGACGACCGCGCTGTCCGGCGGTCAGGCCGCCCGCGCCGGGCTCGCGTCGCTGCTGCTCAGCCGCTACGACGTGGTCCTGCTCGACGAGCCCACCAACGACCTGGACCTGGACGGCCTGCGCCGGATCGAGGAATTCGTCACCGGGTTGCGGGGCGGGGCGGTGCTGGTCAGCCACGACCGGGAGTTCCTGGCCCGCACCGCCACCGCGGTGCTGGAGCTGGATCTGCACCAGCAGCAGGTCACCCTGTACGGCGGCGGCTACGAGGCGTACCTGCAAGAGCGTGAACGCGCCCGCCGGCACGCCCGCGAGGAGTACGAGGAGTACGCCGACAAGCGGGAGGACCTGCTGGAACGGGCCCGCACCCAGCGCGCCTGGATGGAGAAGGGGGTGCGCAACGCCCGCCGCAAGGCCACCGACCCGGACAAATTCGTCAAGCATTTCCGCGGAGAGAGCAGCGAGAAGCAGGCAGCCAAGGCCCGTCAGACCGACCGGATGATCGAACGCCTGGAGGTGGTCGAGGAGCCGCGCAAGGAGTGGGAGCTGCGGATGTCGATCGCCGCCGCGCCCCGCTCCGGTTCGGTGGTGGCCACGCTGCGCGACGCCGTGGTGCGCCGCGGCGCGTTCACGCTGGGCCCGGTGACGCTGCAGATCGACGTCGCGGACCGGGTGGCGGTCACCGGCGCGAACGGCTCGGGCAAGTCCACGCTGCTGGGCGCGCTGCTGGGCCGGATCCCGCTGGCCGAGGGCAGCGCCTCACTCGGCCCGGGCGTGGTGGTCGGCGAGGTGGACCAGGCCCGCGGGTCATTCACCGGGGACGAGCCGTTGAAGGCCGCGTTCGGCGCGGCGGTGCCGGAGTTCGCCGACGCCGACGTGCGGACGCTGCTGGCCAAGTTCGGGCTGGGCGCGGCGCACGTGCTGCGGCCGGCGGGGACGTTGTCGCCCGGCGAGCGCACCCGGGCGGCGCTGGCGTTGTTGCAGGCGCGCGGGGTGAACCTGCTGGTGCTGGACGAGCCCACCAATCACCTGGACCTGCCGGCGATCGAGCAGCTCGAGTCGGCGCTGGCCGGGTACGCGGGCACGCTGCTGCTGGTCACCCACGACCGGCGGATGTTGCAGGCGGTGCACACCGGGCGCCACCTCGAGGTGGCCGACGGGAAGGTCACCGCCTGATTCGTGCGGCCGGGGTCAGGTGCCCTCGGCGCGGAATGCCGCGCTCGCCGCGCCCTCGTTGCCGGACCGGTCCAGGCCCGCCAGGCAGTACGTCGCCGGGCCGTCCACCGGGTGCGGGTCCGCGACCGTGGCACCCGCACGCCCGGTGGCCACCAGCGCGGCGGCGGCCCCAGACACCCGGTACAACGCCCAGCTCACCGGCTCCGGGCCGGTGCCCGGCTGCCAGTCCAGCACCAGCTCTCCGTCCGGGCCGGTGTGCGCGGCGGCGATCCGCGGCGGTCCCGGCGGCCGGGCCGGAAGCCGGCGCATCACCGGCACCAGGGCAGGCGCGGCGTAGTGGTGGTCGCGGTACCGGGTGACCGCGTCCAGCCGGTCGGCGCGGACCTGCTTGGCCGAGAAGTGCACGCTGCCGGACACCGCGTACCGCTCGTTGAGGGTGAGCTGGCGGTCCAGCTCGGCCGGGTCGCTCCAGTCCCCGCGCTCACCGACGCGGTAGTCGGCCTGCCCGATCCAGAGCTGCACGCCGGTGCCGCGCACCAGGTCCGACCACCACGGCAGCACCTTGGCGTAGTCGGCCTTGCCGAAGCCGATCGCCCAGTACAACTGGGGCACCACGTAATCCAGCCAGCCCTTGCGCACCCACAGGCGGGTGTCGGCGTAGATGGCGTCGTAGCTCTGCAATCCCCGGGTGTCGGATCCGTCCGGGTCGGTGGACTTGTTGCGCCAGATGCCGAACGGGCTGATGCCGAACTTCACCCACGGCTTGATCTGCTTGATCCGCTCGCTCATCTCGCGCACCAGCGTGTTCACGTTGTCCCGCCGCCACTGCGCCAACGACATCGACGTATCCGCGCGCCGGGCGAAGCTCGCCTCGTCGTGGAACGTGTTCCCGCCGCCCTCCGGGTACGGGTAGAAGAAGTCGTCGAAGTGGACGCCGTCCACGTCGTACTTGCGGACCGCCTCCAGCATCGAATCCTCGACGTACCGGCGGGCCTGCGGATTGCCCGGGTCGAAGTACAACCGGGCCCGCTTACCGTCCGGATAGGCGATCGCCCAGTCGCGATGCCGCCGCAGCGGATGGTCCGGGGCGAGCTTGGCGAAGTCCGCGCCGGGTCCGTTCGGGCCGGGCTGAGTTCCCCGGTACGGGTTGAACCAGGCGTGGAATTCCAGGTTCCGTTCGTGTGCCGTGCGCACCATGAAGGCCATCGGGTCCCAGCCGGGGCCGGCGCCGTCCTGGCGCCCGGTCAGCCACTGCGACCACGGCGCGTACGCCGACGGCCAGAACGCGTCGCCGCTGGGCCGCACATGCACGAAGATCGCGTTGTGGTGCTGCTGCTGCGCCAGGTCCAGCCAGCCCAGGTACTCCTTCTTCACCTGCGCTTCGGACAGCCCCGGCCGGCTGGGGAAGTCGATGTTCTCCACCGTGGTCAGCCACATGCCGCGCAGCTCACGATCGGCCCGCAGGTCTGCCTGCCCGCACCGGCCCGGCGGGCTGCCGCCGGCCGGGCGTGCGGCCTGCGCCGCCGGCCCGGACGCGCCGGGTGCGGCCAGCGGCGCGACGGCGGGCAGGTCGAACGTGGCCGCCCGCCACAGACCGGCGCCGAGCCCGGCGAGCAGGACGGCGGCCACCGCAGTGATCGCCACGACATGGATCGGGGGACGCCGGGACATGGCACCCAGTGTGCACACGAGGCACCGCATAGAGTCCAGTGGTGACCGTGATCGTGGTGGGTGCCGGCATCGCCGGCCTGGCGTGTGCCCGTGACCTGACCGCTGCCGGCGTGCCCACACGGGTGCTGGAGCGCGGCCGGGTGGTCGGCGGCCGGCTGGCCAGCAAGCGGTACGACGGACGGTACGCGGACATCGGCGCGGCCTACCTGACCGCGGACGATCCGGGGTTCGCGGGACAGTTGCAGAGCTGGCGGATCGCCGGGCTGGCCCGCCCGTGGACCGACACGCTGCGGATCTTCGCCGGCGACGGGGACGGGGACGGGGGCGGCCCGGCCGCCGCCTCCGCGGTGGGCGACGGGCGCACCGCGCGGGGCCCGATCCGCTGGGCTGCGCCGGGCGGGCTGCGCGGCCTCGCCGAGAACCTGGCGCGGGGCCTGGACGTGACGCTGGAGCACGAGGTGACCGTGCTGCCGGACGCCGACGCGGTGGTGCTGGCCATGCCCGGTCCGCAGGCGTCGCGGATCGCCGCGCTGGAGGCCGCGGCGGCCCAGCGGTGGGCGCCCGCGCTGGCCGCGGTGCTCACCTACCCGGACCGGGACTGGGCCGAGTTCCGCGGCGCGTTCGTCAACGACCACCCGGTGCTGGCCACGCTCTGCGACGACGGCGACCGCCGCGGCGACCGGGCTCCGGTCCTGGTGGCCCATTCGACGCCGCAGTTCGCCGCGCGGCACCTCGACGACCCGGCCGCGGCGGGGCAGGCGATGGCCGAGGCGGTGTCCGGCCTGCTGCGGCTGGGTGCGCCGGCGCGCACGGCGGTGCACCGGTGGACGTACGCGACGCCGGAACCCGCCGAGGGCGCGTACGCGCGGCACGGCCGGGTGTATCTGGCCGGGGACGCGTACGGCAAACCCCGAGTGCAGACCGCGTGGCTGTCCGGCCGCGCGGTGGCCGCGGCGATCCTGCGGGAGCGGGCCCGCTCGTAGCCGTCGGCCTCTCCCCGCCGTCCGCGGGTCGCCGCGCCGCCGCCGGTCGTGGTGGCCGGGGTTTCAGCACAGCGAGCGGTAGACCTCCATGGTGTCCGCCGCGATGGTGGCCCAGGAGAACTTCTCCACCGCCCGCCGCCGCCCGGCCAGGCCCATCGCCCGGGCGCGCTGCGGATCCTCGATCAGTTCGGTGATGGCGGCGGCCAGGTCGGCGACGAACCGGTCCGGGTCCACCGGCGTGCCGGTGCCGTCGGTGACCTGGTCGATCGGCACCAGCAGGCCGGTCTCCCCGTCGGCCACCACTTCCGGGATGCCGCCGGTGGCGGTGGCGACCACGGCCGTCTCGCAGGCCATCGCCTCCAGGTTCACGATGCCCATCGGCTCGTACACCGACGGGCAGACGAACACCGCGGCGTGCGTGAGCACCTGCACGACCTGCGACTTGGGCAGCATCTCCTGCACCCAGATCACGCTCTCCGGGTCGCGGGCGCCGCGCAACTGCTTGGCCAGGCCCTCCACCTCGGCGGCGATCTCCGGGGTGTCCGGCGCGCCGGCCAGCAGCACGATCTGCGCCTGCGGCGGCAGGTCGTGGCAGGCCCGCATGAGGTACGGCAGACCCTTCTGCCGGGTGATCCGCCCGACGAACACCACGCTGGGGCGGTCCGGGTCGATGCCCAGGCGCTGCAGCACGCCGGTGCCGCGGTCCGGGGCGTACTGTTGCGTGTCGATGCCGTTGTAGACAACCTTGATCTTCGACTCGTCCACCGCCGGGTACGCGGTCAGCACGTCGCGGCGCATGCCGCCGGACACCGCGATGATCGCGTCCGCGTTCTCGATCGCGGTGCGCTCACAGAACGACGACAGCGCGTACCCGCCGCCGAGCTGTTCGGCCTTCCACGGGCGCAACGGCTCCAGGCTGTGCGTGGTCACCACGTGCGGCACCCCGTACAGCATCTTGGCGGTGTGCCCGGCCAGATTCGCGTACCAGGTGTGGCTGTGCACCACGTCCGCGCCCGCGCAGCCGGCCGCCATCTCCAGATCCACGCCCATCGTGCGTAGCGCGGCGTTGGCGTCCTTGAGACCCACCGGGTCGGCGTACGCCGTGACGCCCGGTTCCTCGCGCGGCGCGCCGAAGCAGTGCACCCGCACGTCGGCCAGCGCGCGCAGGTCACGGGCGAGGTATTCGAGGTGCACGCCCGCCCCGCCGTACACCTCCGGCGGGTATTCGCGGGTGAGCAGATCCACCCGGATCCGGTCGGCGGGAGCAGGGGCGGCGGTGCCGGAGCCAGAGTCGGTCACCTGGGCAGGATAATCGTTTCGGCTGGCGCTCACGCAGCGGGAAATATAGTTTCACTGGCATGGCTGCGAAGGTGCTTGCGATCGTTCTGGCAGGTGGCGAAGGCAAGCGCCTGATGCCCCTCACCGCGGACCGGGCCAAGCCCGGCGTCCCGTTCGGGGGCATTTATCGCATGATCGACTTCGTGCTGTCGAACCTCGCCAACGGCGGCTACCTCAAGATCGTGGTGCTGACGCAGTACAAGTCGCACTCGCTGGACCGGCACATCTCCAAGACCTGGCGGATGTCCACGCTGCTGGGCAACTACGTGACGCCGGTGCCCGCCCAGCAGCGGCTCGGCCCGCGCTGGTTCGCCGGGTCCGCGGACGCCATCTATCAGAGCCTGAACCTGATCAACGACGAGAACCCGGACTACGTGATCGTGTTCGGCGCCGACCACATCTACCGCATGGACCCCAAGCAGATGGTCAACGACCACATCGCCTCGGGTGCGGCGGTCACGGTGGCCGGCATCCGCCAGCCGAAGGCGCTGTCCGACCAGTTCGGCGTCATCGACGTGGATGCCGACGGCAAGCGCATCCGCGCCTTCCGGGAGAAGCCGGCCACCGTCGACGGGCTGCCGGACGCGCCGGACCAGATCTACGCGTCGATGGGAAACTACGTGTTCACCACGGCGGCGCTGTGCGAGGCGGTGACCGCGGACGCGCAGAACCCGGACAGCAAGCACGACATGGGCGGCAACATCATCCCGATGCTCGTCGACAAGGGCGAGGCCAACGTCTACGACTTCCGCGACAACGACGTGCCGGGCAGCACCGACCGGGACCGCGGATACTGGCGCGACGTCGGGACACTGGACTCGTTCTACGAGGCCCACATGGATCTGATCGCCACGCTGCCGGTGTTCAACCTCTACAACATGGACTGGCCGATCTTCACCAACTACGGCTCGTGGCCGCCGGCGAAGTTCGTGCACGGCTACGACGACCGGCAGGGCCGCGCCATCGAGTCGATGATCTCGCCCGGCGTGGTGGTGTCCGGCTCCCTGGTGGAACGCTCCGTGATATCACCGAACGTGCGGGTCAACTCCTGGGCGCACGTGCAGGACTCGGTGCTGATGGAGGGCGTGCAGGTGGGCCGCCGGGCGGTCATCCGCAACGCGATCCTGGACAAGAACGTGGTGGTCCCGGAGGGCGCTCAGATCGGTGTGGACCTCGACCGCGACCGCAAGCTCTACACGGTGTCCGACTCGGGCGTGGTGGTCGTCGGCAAGGGCCAGCAGATCGAGCTGTAGCCCCCGCCCCGCCCCGCCTCGCCGACGCCGACGCCGACGCCGACGCCGACGCCGACGCCGACGCCCCGCCCCGCCCCGCCCCGCCCCGCCCCGCCCCGCCCCGCCCC
>NZ_BMMX01000048.1 GCF_014646155.1 Mangrovihabitans endophyticus | reverse complement strand
GCGGCGGCGCGGGGCGCGGGGCGCGGCGGGCCAGCGGGGGCGGGGCGCGGCGGGCCAGCGGGGGGGCGGGCGGGCTCTTGTTGCCACTTCTTCGCAATAGCCAATAGGCTGCGTACATGAGTGCGGTAGCGATGCACATCGCCAATGGAATCGTGAACGGGCAGGTGTCGCTGGCCTTCGCCGCCGTGTCGGCCGGTGCGCTCGCCTTCTGCGTGCTGCGCGGGCGCGCCGACCTGGATGACCGGCTCGCGCCCATGGCCGGCCTGGTCGCCGCCTTCATCTTCGCCGTACAGATGCTCAACTTCCAGGTGCTCCCCGGCGTCTCCGGCCATGTGCTCGGCGGGGCGCTCGCCGCGGCGCTCGTCGGTCCGTGGGTGGGTGCGCTCTGCATCTCCACCGTGCTGGTGGTGCAGTGCCTGCTGTTCGCCGACGGCGGGCTGACCGCGCTGGGGCTGAACGTCTTCAACATGGCGCTGCTCGGCACCGCCGCGGGATACCTGGCGATCGCCGGCCTGCTGCGGGTGCTGCCCCGCACCCCGGCCGGCACGGCCGGGGCGGTGTTCGCCGCTTCGGTGGTGAGCGTGGTCGTGGCCTCGCAGGGCTTCGTCCTGGAGTATTGGCTCGGCGGCACGACGCAACTGTCCCTGGGCACGATCTCGCTGACCATGGCGGGCGTGCACCTGCTCATCGGCATCGGCGAGGGGCTGATCGGCGCCACCACGGTCGCCACCGTGGCCAAGGTGCGGCCGGACCTGGTGTACGCGCTGCGTCGCCTCCGCACGCCGATGACGCCCGCCGCGACGGCGGGTGCGGGGGCGGGTGCGGCGGCATGAGCAAGCGGCTCTTCCTGGTCGGCGGGCTGCTGGTCGCGCTGGTGCTGGCCGGCGTGGTCAGCGCGTTCGCCTCGTCCAGCCCGGACGGGCTGGACGCGACCGCCCGGCGCGGGTGCACCACCGACGCCGCGGGCCACATCACCGGTGGCACGTGCATGGCGCAGCAGGAGCAGCAGCATCAGTTGGAGGATGGTCCGCTGGCCGGGTACGGCATTCGTGGCCTGGGTGACGGCCCGCTGTCCACCGGGCTGGCGGGGATGGCCGGCGTGCTGGTCACCTTCGCGATCGGCGGCGGCGTGTTCTGGCTGGCGCGCCGGCGCGGCCACCGGGAGACCCCCGGGACGGGGAACCGCTGATGGGCGCCGGTCACGCTCACCCGCTGCACCTGGAGCGGGACAGCCCGGTGCACCGGATCGAGCCGGAAGCCAAGATCGCCGCGACCGTGCTGTTCACCGTCGTCGTCGTGGTCACGCCGCGCGAGCACGTGTCCGCGTTCGCGGGGTACGCCGTGCTGCTCGCCGTGCTGACCGCCGCCGCGCGGGTGCCCGCGCTATGGCTCCTGCGGCGCGCCGCCATCGAGGTGCCGTTCGTGCTGCTCGCCGTGGCGCTGCCGTTCCTCGGGCACGGCGAGCGGGTGACGTGGCTCGGCCTCAGCCTGTCCGTCGACGGCCTGTGGGGCGCATGGAACATCCTGGCCAAGGGCACCCTCGGCGTCGTCGCCTCGCTGCTGCTGGCCGCCAGCACCACCGCCCGCGACCTGCTCCTGGGCCTGGACCGGCTGCGCTGCCCGGAGGTGTTCACCCAGATCGCCACGTTCATGCTGCGCTATCTCGACGTGCTCGCCGATGACGCCCGCCGGATGCGGGTGGCACGCCTGTCCCGTGGGTATGATCCGCGCTTCCTCTGGCAGGTCAAGGCGTTCGCGGTGGGCATCGGTGCGTTGTTCCTGCGCGCGTACGAGCGAGGCGAACGGGTGTACCTCGCGATGGTGTCGCGCGGGTACACCGGGCGGATGCCCGCCCCCGACCAGAGCGGCGCGAGCCGCGCGCAGTGGGCCGCCTGCGCCGTGCTTCCGGTGGCAGCCGCCGGCATCGCGCTGGCCGCGGTGGTCGCATGACGCCGGCGTTGCGGATCACCGGGCTGCGTTTCGCGTACCCGGACGGCACGGCGACCCTGCACGGCGTCGACTTGAGCGTCGAACCGGGTGAGCGGGTGGCCCTGCTCGGCCCGAACGGGGCCGGAAAGACCACCCTGGTGTTGCACCTCAATGGCATCCTGTCCGGCGGCGCGGGATCGGTCGAGATCGGCGGGCGGCGGGTCGATCCGGCGGACCGGCCCGCGGTGTCCGAGATCCGCCGCCGGGTCGGCATCGTCTTCCAGGACCCGGACGACCAGCTCTTCATGCCCACCGTCGCGGAGGACGTCGCGTTCGGCCCGGCCAACATGGGCGTACGCGGACCGGAGCTGCGCGAACGGGTGAATGAGGCACTGGCCGCGGTAGGCATGTCGGCGCATCGCGACCAGGTGCCGCAACACCTGTCGTTCGGTCAGCGCCGGCGGGTCGCGGTGGCCACCGTGCTGGCCATGCGGCCGGAGATCCTGGTGCTGGACGAGCCGTCGTCCAACCTCGACCCGGCCAGCCGCCGGGAGCTGTCCGAGATTCTGCGCGGCCTTGCGGTCACCCTGCTGATGGTCACCCATGATCTGCCGTACGCGATGGAGCTGTGCCCGCGGTCGGTGATCCTGGACGGCGGGCGGATCGCGGCGGACGGTCCCACCGTGGATCTGCTGAGCGACCCGGAGCTGATGCGCGGGCACCGGCTGGAGCTGCCGTTCGGTTTCGACCCGGTGGTGGCCGCGGCGCAGCTTGGACAGGCCCGGTCGTAGGCTTCCCGGCGTGGCGAGATACCTGGATGTGCACCCGGATAACCCGCAGCCGCGGGCGATCGGCCAGATCGCCGGCCTGCTGCGCGAGGACGGGCTGATCGCGTACCCGACCGACTCCTGCTACGCCCTGGGCTGCCGGATCGGCAACAAGGACGGCCTGGACCGGATCCGGGATCTCCGGAGCCTGCGCGGGGATCACCATTTCACCCTGATGTGCCGTGACTTCGCGCAGCTCGGACAGCTCGTTCAGGTGAACAACGCGGTGTTCCGCGCGTTGAAGGCGGCGACGCCGGGGCCGTACACGTTCATCCTGCCGGCCACCCGCGAGGTGCCCCGGCGGCTGCAGCACCCGCGCAAGAAGACGGTGGGGGTGCGCATCCCGGATCACGCGGTGGCGCAGGCGATTCTGGCGGCGCTCGGCGAGCCGCTGCTGTCCAGCACGCTGCTGATGCCGGGGGACACCGAGCCGATGACGATGGGCTGGGAGATCAAGGAGCGGCTGGACCATGCGGTGGACGTGGTGGTGGACGCCGGGGACTGCGGCGTGGACCCGACCACGGTGATCGACTTCTCGGACGGGACGGCGGAGGTGGTGCGCGAGGGCGCGGGCGAACCGTCGCGGTTCGGGTGAGGGGCGCGGGCGTACGCCCGCGCCCCTCACCGGTCAGCCCCGCGTCAGCACGGTAAGGCGGTTCAGCGACAGCTCTCCGGCGTCCAGGCGCAGCCCGACCGCGGGATTCCACGACTCCAGGGTGGCCGTGTCCACCGCCCCGCTCACCGGGGCCGTGTGCAGCAGGTGCCACCGGCCGTCGTGCTCGTGCCAGGTGGACAGGCTGCCGTCCATCAGCACCGCGGCGAACCGGTCCCCGGCGGCCCAGCGCACGTTCGCACAGCAGCCGCCGGTGGCGTCCGGCCGGCCCGTGCCACCGGTCACGACGTCCGCCCCGGATGTGCCGAAGTGGTTGTTGTACCAGGCCAGCGCGTAGTCCCCGGAACCTGCGGACAGGCCCAGGAACAGGCTGTCCTCCGGGGCGGACCCGGCGAACGCGGCCGGCTCGGCGATCACCGCGGTGCCCGACGCCGGCCCGGTCACCGGCGCGGCGAGCACCGCGAACGCCCGGCTGTCCGCGGCGGCCGTCAGCCTGCCGTCGTGCACGGTGAACTCCGGCGCCGGCTCGGCCGCGGCCGGGCGGTTCACCCGGTAGCCGTCCAGCCGGTCGGTGCCGAAGTCGTCGTCCCACACGGTGGCGAAGTCGGCCGGGTCGAAGAGGTAACGGGTCGGCGCGACCGCGCCGCTGGTGCCGCGTCCGGCGTCGGCGAGCACCCGCACCGGCGCCTGCGCGGACAGGTCGGCGCCGTCCGGGGCGGTCACCCGCCAGGTGGTGCGCACCGGCCGTCCGGGACGGGCGACGATCGTGCGGGCCGGTGGTGCGGTCCAGCCCCGCGGCACCTGCAGGGACGTCCGCACCCGGCGGGCGCGCCCGGTCGCGGTGAGTGTGGTGGTCACGGTGGCGGTGCCGTCGGCGTGCACCGGCACCGCGCCGTCTGTCAGCGAGGCGAACGCGACGTGGAGTCCTTGGTCGGGCCGGCGCCATGCCTGGAACGCGGTGACACCGACCGCTCCCCCGTCGTCGCGGGTCGCCGTCAGGCGCAGCCGGTCGGTGGTGACCGGCGGGTCGACCAGGATCCGGTTCACCGCGCGGGCGACCGGGCCGGCCGGTTCCCGGCGCTGACCGGGCACGTCCGCCCACTGCCCGTCCGCGTCGGCGTACTGCAGGGTGTAGGACTGCGGGACGCGCACGCCGCCACCGTCGTCGTAGAACACCACCCGCACGTCCGCGACCGGGGTGGCCGCGCCGAGGTCGACCTGCAGCCAGTCGCTGCGGTTCGGCGAGCCGTAACTGGTCCACCGGGTGGACGGCACGTCCAGGTGGAAGTCCTGCCCGTCGATGGCGTCCATCGGCGAGTCGGCGTGCCAGGTGTACGACGCGGTGGCCACCGGGTAGCCCGTGCCGTCCACGTTCGCGGCGTCGTCCACCAGTTCCGGCTGGTCCACCGCGGGCCGCGCACGAGGCACCCGGACCGTCGTCGTGCGCAGGTCGGGCCGGTGCAGCCGGAGCCGTCCGTCGATCCACACCCGCAGGCCGCTGCCCCGCGCGTACGTGCTGCCGTCGCGGTCCCAGACGACGGTGAGGTTGTGGCCGTGGTAGGGCAGGTTCTCCACCGCGAAGTGGTCCCAGCTCGCCGGCACCAGCGGGGCCAGTTCCACCGAGTCACCCGCCTGCGCCCGGATGCCGAGCAGGCCGGAGAGCACGTTGTCGGTGAACGTGGAGTGGTTGTAGTCCTCGCTGTGCCCGCGGCTGTCGTAGATCCAGCGGTCCTCGTCGGGGTGGTGCGCCTCGGCGACGTACGGCCGGCCGTTCTTGCGCTGGGTGAGCGCGTATCCGTGCAGCAGGGACACATAGTCGTCGGCCGACACGTACGGCTGCTTCGGGTAGTCGATGAGCTGGTTGGCCAGCGCGGTCAGCGTCTGGCTGGTGGCGAACGGCCAGCTCGGGCCGTCCCAGCGGCAGCAGCCGTCCAGCGCGTCGTGCATGAACCAGGGGCTGCGCCGTTCGGTGGTGGTCGGCCCGTACGGCGCGGCGAACCCGTCCGGGTCGGTCAACTGGGCCCACGCGGAGGCGTCGGACGCGGGCGCCATGTCGAAGTACCACGGCACGAATCCGATCTCCTCCCGGTCGGCGATCGGAGTGTGGGACGGGTTGCCGTCGCGCATGACGTGCTTGAAGAAGTCCCCGTCGTCGTCCCACAGGTACTTCTGGGTGGCGCGGCGCAGGTCGTCGGCCTCCTTGTCGTAGCGGGCCGCGGCACGGCGGTCGCCGGCCTTGTGGGACAGCAGGGCCAGGGCGCGGGCGTCGCCGTACTGGTAGGCGTTGATGGTCGGACGGTAGCCGTCGCCGCCGTGGTACGGGTCGTCGCTCTGGTACGAGCTCGCGGTGAACTCCATCGCGTCCCAGACCGGGGTCTGCCAGTAGAGCCCGGTGGACTCGTCGTAGTTGGTGTCCTTCCACGACTCGTACTGGCGGCGAAGCTGCGGCAGCCGGTCGAGCAGGAAGTCCCAGTCGCCGGTCACCTCGGCGCGGGCCACCGCGGCGTCGACCGCCCAGAACGAGTATTGATGGGCCCAGTCGGTGGTGTTGTCGTTGAGCCCGTCGGTGGCCGGTTTCGCGCCGGATCCCGAGCCGGTGAGCCAGTAATCCAGATAGTCGTCGAGGTACCGGCGGTCACGCAGCCAGCGGCCCTCGTACAGGTGATGTCCGGCGGCGGCGTCGATGCCGCCGAGGGGCGCGCTGTAGCCGACCGGGCCGAGGAACTCCGAGACGATCCAGCCGTCGTCCGGGCCGGTGTACTTCAGCGCCTCCTTGAAGGTGCGCCACCGGTAGTAGTACGTGCTCTGGATGTCCGCGTCGGGCAGGTCGACGAACGGGATGTTCGCCTCGTACCACCCCGGTTCCGGGGTGTCGCCGAGCAGCGCGGCGTGGTCCAGGAAGTGCGTGGCGGGCCCAACCGGCGGATAGGTCGGGGCGCTGCGGGCGGCCTGGTGCGGGTCGCCGTGGTGGGTGGGAGGGCCGGCGGCGTGGGCGGGCGCGCCGAACGGCAGGAGGGCGGTGAGGGCGGCGGTGATCCCGGCGGTCCACCGACGTTTCGACATCATGAAACGCATTTGAACAATCTCACACATCCGAAGTCAAGATCACATCGGCGGAACCCCATGCATGACATCCGGGGTGCGGGGAAGGATGGAAGCGAATCAGAAAGGGGTCGACAACCATGGAGTACCGCCAGTTGGGCCGCACCGGCCTGCGCGTTTCCACCCTCACCCTGGGCACCATGGGCTTCGGCGGCACCGGATGGGCCAGCCCGGTCGGCAAGGTCGACGTGGACGGCGCCCGGGAACAGATCGCCCTCGCCCGCGACGCGGGGGTCAACCTGATCGACACCGCGGACGTCTACTCCTCCGGTCTCTCCGAGGAGATCCTCGGCCAGGCGCTCGGCGAGTCCCGCGACGACGTGCTGATCGCCACCAAGGCCCGGATGCCGATGGGCGACGGACCGAACGACGCCGGCCTGTCCCGGCACCACATCATCCGGGCCGCCGAGGCGAGCCTGCGCCGGCTGGGCACCGACCACATCGACCTGTACCAGGTGCACGAGTGGGACGGGCAGACGCCGCTGGAGGAAACCCTCACCGCGCTGGACGACCTGGTGCGCAGCGGCAAGGTCCGCTACCTCGGCTGCTCGAACTACGCCGCGTGGCAGATGACCAAGGCGCTGGGCATCGCCGAGCGCCACGGGCTGGAACGGTTCGCGAGCACCCAGGTCTTCTACTCGCTGCAGAACCGGGACATCGAGGCGGAGATCGTCCCCGCGGTCCTCGACCAGGGCCTGGGCATCCTGGTGTGGAGCCCGCTGGCGGGCGGCCTGATGTCCGGCAAGTACCGGCGCGGCGTGGACGCCCCGGCGGGCAGCCGGCATCTGACCGACTGGGACGAGCCGCCGGTGCACGACGAGGACAAGCTGTACAACACGATCGAGACGGCCGTGAAGATCGGCGAGTCGCATGGCGTGTCGGCGGCGCAGGTGTCCCTGGCGTACCTGTTGCGCAAGCCGGGCGTGACGTCGCTGATCGTGGGGGCACGGACGCCGGAGCAGCTCCGCGACAACCTGGCGGCGGCGGACCTGAGCCTGACCGACGACGAGGTGGCGGCGCTGGACGAGGTGAGCGGCGAGCCGTTGCGGTACCCGTTCTGGCATCAGGCGAAGACGAGCGCGGACCGGCTGGGCCCGGCGGACCTGAGCCAGATCGGTCCGCACCTGTCCCGCTGACCCGAACCCGGCGTTCCCGCCCCGGCGCGCGCCGGGGCGGGAACGCCGGTGTTCACGGGCGGCTTCGCTTGCCGTCCGGTGCCAGCGTGTCGATGAACTCGTGCGGGCTGTGCACCTGCGCGGACTCCCGCCGCGCCCGGTCCGCCCGCGCCGCCATGGTCCGCGCCGCCGACGCCGGGTCCGCCCCGGCGTGCCGGGCGCCGGCCACCACCCGGTCGTATGCCTGCTCACTCAGCGCGTACGCGGTCCGGTAACGATGCGCCGCAAACGCCTGCCGGGCCAGGCCCAGCAGCACGTCCGCCCCGCGCAGATCCGCCGCCGCCCGCGAAGCGCGCGGCGCACGGGCCACGTCGGTCGCCAGCGTGTTCGCCGCCGCGTAGTACGCCGCGGTCATCCAACGGTCGCTGTTGTCCCGGTCGAACTGGCTGAAGTCCCAGTTCAGGTCGATGTAGCTCATCATCGTGTTGCTCTCGTCGCCGGCCCACGCGAAGAACCGGTCACCGGTCGGCTCGTAGTCCTGGCCGCTCGCGCTGTCGTAGCCGTCGTGCGGATGGGACAGCCCGAGATGGTGACCCACCTCGTGGATCTGGGTGGCGCTCAGCCCGTACCCGGCCTCGACGATGCCGGGTGAGACGAACGCGAACACGTAACTCTGCGTGCCGGTGGTCCAGTCGTCGTCCGCGTACCCCAGCGGGGTGTCGTAGTCGGGCGTGGCGTAGTTGAAGACCGGCAGCTCGTAGTCCACGCGCCCGTCGTCGTCCTGGGTGCGCGCCAGGTTCTCCCGGTTGTACAGGTAGAGGTTGGCGTCGCTCGGGTAGTCCAGGTCCGGATAGCACGGCTCGTACGTCTCGAACTCGCCCAGGAAGCACTCCCGCGCCCGCTGGTCGAACGGCAGGTCCTGGTTGTCGAAGTCGAGCCGGTTGCGCCAGCGCAGCTCGGACAGCTCGGAGACGACCAGGTCCGGTTTGATGTACGCGGCCGACGCGTCCACTCCCGGCCAGCCCTCGTACGTGTTGCTGTCGATGTTGATCGACGTGGGCAGGTCCGCGGGCAGCTCCACGGGGTACAGCGGCGAGGTGGTCATCAGCAGGTTCACCGCGACGTACCGGGTGAGCAGGGCGAGGTCCGAAGTGAGCGCGGCGGGCGCGCGATAGCCGCCGGGGGTGTATTCCCAGGCGGCCGGCATGCGGTAGTCGGGTTCGCCGTCGCCGTCCACGTCCGGGTGGTCCACGTCGTAGTTGTTCATGTTGGACTCGGGACCGGCGGACAGGTCCAGGAACCAGACGCGCCGGGTGGCGCCCAACCCGGTCTCCTCGTCGTCGGCCGTGGTGCCGCCCCAGCCGATGAGTTTGCGGCTGTCGCGTTGCACGCCGAAGTCGTAACCGGTGTCCGGGTCCGGTTCGCCGGTCTTGGTGTAGACGTGGAAGCGGAAGTCCGGCCGCCCGTACCAGTTGACGAACACCACCGTGTCACGCCGGGTGTCCACTCCGGCCGGTGGGTGGAACGCGAGGTATTTCTCCACCGACGGCGCGTCGATGGTGTGGTTGTCGGTGACGTCCAGGACGTTGTTCTCCTGGGCGTTGTACTCCTGCTGGTACGCCGTCAGCGGCGCCGGGCGCGCGAGCCGGGCGAGCTGGGCGAAGAACCGGTTCTCGTAACCGCGGTCGGTGTAGGTGACGTGGTAGTCGTACGTGTAGGTGATGCCGAGTTTCTCGGTCTCGCCGTACCACAGCCGGGACCGCACTACGGGCTCGTAGCGGCGGGCCAGCCCGGACAGGAACCCCGAGCGGGACACCTGGGACGGCTCGTACCCGAGGAATACCACGTTGACCGGGACCTTCTCGGTGAGCGCGGGCGCTTCGCCGGGGTTCAGGTCCTGATAGGAGGGTGCCGGTGCGGCAGCACTGGCGGGCGTCGCCGACGCCCCGGTGAGCAGCACAGTGAGCGCCACGATGAGCGCAGGTCTCCGCGTCATGCGGTCACGCTGCCACCACCGGCAGCGACAGTAAAGTGACTTCCGCCGATATCCGGGTGCGGATCTCTCGCAGCGGCGCCGGGACCGGCCACGGCCGGTAGCGGCGCCGGGACCGGCCACGGCCGGGCACCCCGCAGGATGCCCGGCCGCAGTGGTGTCGCACCGGCTCAGACGGACAACCGCTGACCCGGCAGGATGAAGTTCGGGTTACCGCCGATGACTCCCCGGTTGAGCTGGTAGAGCCCTCGCCAGCCGCCGGACACCGACCGCTTCGCTGCGATCTTCGCCAGCGTGTCACCGGACTGGACCACGTAGGTCCGGCCGGTCGACTTGGCCGTCACGCTCCGCTTCACCGAGCTCTTGCTGGAGGAGCGGTGCGAGCTCGACGAGTGGCTGCTCGACGAGTGCCGGCTGGACTTGTGACGGGCCGACTTCGACGACGAGCCGGAGGTGTTCTTGCCGCTGTAGTGCTTCGACGAGCCACCCCGCTTGCCGCAGGTGGGCCAGGCGCCGATGCCCTGCCCACGGAGCACCCGCTCGGCGATGGCGATCTGCTGAGAGCGAGACGCCCGGTTCGCCGTGCTGGCGTACTTGGTGCCGCCGTACGCCTTCCAGGTGCTCCGGCTGAACTGGAGGCCACCGTAGTAGCCGTTGCCGGTGTTGATGCTCCAGTTTCCGCCGGATTCGCACTGCGCGACCGCGTCCCAGTTGACGCTGGACTTGGCCTCGGCGGCCGAGGCCGGTCCGAGCAGTGCGGCGGTGCCGGCCGCGCTCGCTGCAACGATGCCGAGCGCCACGCGGGCACGCTTGTGGATCTCTGCCATGGATGTGAACCCTCCACGCCTACGAGGTGAGCTGTCGGGTTCGGGCTGAGGTGGCCCGGCCGCGTGCTGCGGCTTCACCCCGAGACGAGCGCCCGCCCGGTGGACCCGGACACGAGCCGCGCCGGCATCCCCGGCCACGGATCGCGCCGGATGATCCGGCCGTCCGCCCGTCGTGGAACCTGTGGGTCCCCCGCTCCTGCCTTCGAAACTCGGTGTCCCAGCGGTCGATGGGCAGGACTCGGCGTCACCGACCGTGAGGTCCGCGCTGACGGACCGGCCGAACGTAGCCGCGGCGAAGGGCATTCAGCCAAGGGTTCACGCGGGAAGGTGAGGTGGCTCTCAACCAGGAATAATGGGGAATCTTGCACGTTTTCGGTCACCGATCCGAAAGACGCAGGAGGCGACGCGTCATCGGGACTGCGCACCTGCGGTGTGTGACGGCCGACATGCGTGCAGTGTCGGACACGAGATCGACCGCCGGTGCGGAGGGACCCCGCCCCGTCCGGGTGGCCGGCGGCCCCCGGCGGGTCGGCCGGAACGCCGAGCCCGGTCCGGCCGGGCGGACGCGTAACCCTGGATGATCGGCGGAGCGCTTCCGGCACCGGCCCGCGACACCGCCCGCGACACCGGCCGAGACCGGGCCCGGCCGGCTCAGTCCCCCGGCGACGGGACCGGCGAGGGGACCGGCGGCGACAGGACCGGCGGGGACACCACGACGCGGTCCTGGTCGTCCACCGCCACCGGATAGACGGTCAGGTCGGGCTGCCCGCTCAGCGAGCATCCGGTGGTCAGGTCGAACGCGTTGAGGTGCAGCGGGCAGAGCACCACGCTGCGGTCGATCTGCCCGTCGGCCAGTGGTCCGCCGCGATGCGGGCAGACCGCGGACACCGCGCGCACCGAGCCGTCCCGCAGCCGGAACACCGCCACCATCGCGTCGCCGACGGCGTACGCGCGGCCCTCCCCCAGCGGGATCTCCCCGAGCGCGGCGACAATCACCGGCTCCGCGGTCGAGACGCCGGCCGCCGAACCCGGCTCTGCCGGACGGGCCGTCATGGCCGGGTCTCCTCGCGCACCGGCACCTGCGGCAGCACGGTCAACGGCAGCGACGTGCGGAACTGGCCCGGCGTCACCGGTTCGGCGCGTTCCTTCCACGGATCCCGGTAGGCTGCCACCGACGCGTCCATCGCCGCGTCCAGATCGTCGGCGAGCCCGTCGGCGTCGTCCACCACGACCGCCCGGATCCGTTCAATCCCGACCCGCGGCACGAACGCGTACGTGCGTTCCAGCCAGTTCGCGTTCTCCCGGTAGTACTGCAGGAACCGTCCGGTCAGCGTGATCACCTCCGCGGGACTGTCCACGGTGGCCAGCAGGTCACCCTTGCGCACGTGCGCCCCGGCCGCCCCGCCGACGTAGATCTCCCAGCGTCCGCCCTCGACCGCGACCACACCCAGGTCCTTCACGTACGCCTCGGCGCAGTTGCGCGGGCAGCCGGTGACCGCGAGTTTCATCTTGGCCGGCCCCTCGATGCCCTGGTAACGCTCCTCGATGGCGATGCCCAGCGCGGTGGAGTCGCCCACGCCGAAGCGGCAGAAGTCGGAGCCCACGCAGGTTTTCACGGTGCGGAAGCTCTTGCCGTACGCGTACCCGGAGGGCATGTCCAGCTCGGCCCACAGCGTGGGCAGCTTCTCCTTGGGCACCCCGAGCAGGTCGATGCGCTGCCCGCCGGTGAGCTTCACCATCGGCACCTGGTGCCGCTCGGCCACCTCCGCGATCCGTTTCAACTGGGCCGGGGTGGTGACGCCGCCCTTCATCTGCGGCACCACCGAGAACGTGCCGTCGCGCTGAATGTTGGCGTGCACCCGGTCGTTGATGAACCGGGCGTCGCGCTCGTCGACGTACCGGGCGCCCCACATCATCTTCAGCAGCGACGCCAAGCCCATCTTGCTCCTGGCGTCCTCCTCGCCGCCGGGCGCCAGCGTGGCGAACACCTGCGACACGGACGTGAGCTCGTGCTCGCGGATGGCACGCATCAGTTCCGGCTTGGGCATCGGCACGCCGGGCACGTACCAGGACGCGGCCGGATCCTCCTCGACCTCGCCGCCGGCCGCCCATTCGACGATCTGCGCCACCAGGCCCTTGCAGGTGCCGCAGCCCTTGCCGGCGCGGGTCGCGTCCATCACCCCGGTGACCGTCTTGCAGCCGGCCTGCACGGTGTCCCGGATGACGGCCTTGGTGACGCCGTTGCAGTTGCACACCTGGGCGTCGTCGGACAGTTCCGCGGCGCTCACCTCGGCGCTCGGCGCGCCCAGGTCGAACATCAGCTCGACCCGGTCCTCGGGCAGCGGAAGCCCCCGGTCGAACGCCTGCATCAGGAAGGCGACCTTGCGCACGTCACCGACGAGGGTGGCGCCGACCAGGCGCCCGTCGCGGACGATGACCCGCTTGTAGACGCCCCTGGCCGGTTCGGCGAACACCAGCGTCTCGTCGTCGTCGCGTTCGGGTTCCCTCAGGCCCATCGCGGCCACGTCCACCCCGGCGACCTTCAGCTTCGTCGCCACCCGGGAACCGTGGTAGGCGGCGTGCGGGTCGGCGCCGGTGAGATGCCCGGCCAGCACCCGGGCCTGGTCCCACAGCGGGGCCACCAGCCCGTAGGTCTCGCCGCGGTGCTGCACGCACTCGCCGACCGCGTAGATGTCCGGCTCGTCCAGCGCCCGCATCTGGTCGTCCACCACGATGCCGCGCTCGGTCACCAGCCCGCTGGTCTGCGCCAGTTCGGCGTTGGCGCGGATGCCGGCGGCGAGCACCACCACGTCGCAGGGCACGGTACGGCCGTCGCGCAGCCGCACCCCGGTGACCGTGTGCTTGCCGAGGATCTCGGTCGTGTAGGCGCCGGTGATCACCTCGATGCCCAGCGCCTCCACGCTGCGCCGCAGGGTGTTGCCGCCCTGCTCGTCGAGCTGCGCGTTCATCAGGTGCCCGGCGGAGTGCACGAGCGTCACGTGCGGCAGGTGGTTCTGCAGACCGCGGGCGGCCTCCAGGCCGAGCAGACCACCGCCGATCACCACGGCGCGCTGATGCTCGCGCGCGTACCGGATCATGCCGCGGGTGTCGTCCAGCGTGCGGAACGCGAACACCCCCTGGTGGTAGCCGCGGCCGGGCCGGTGCACGCCGGGGATCGGCGGGACGAACGCCCGGCTCCCGGTGGCGATGATCAGTTTGTCGTACCCGGTGGCGGTCCCGTCCGCGTCGTAGACCACCTTGGCGAACCGGTCGATGCGGGTGATCTCCCGCCCGGTGTGCAGGGTGATGCCGTTGTCGGCGTACCAGGACAGGTCGTTGAGGAAGATCCCGGACTCGTCCTCCACGCCGGCCAGCACGTTGGACAGCATGATGCGGTTGTAGTTGCCGTACGGTTCGGCGCCGAACATGGTGATCGCGAAGTCGCCGCCGCGCGCGAGGATCTCCTCGACGGTGCGAGCCCCGGCCATGCCGTTGCCGATGACCACGAGTCGCTGCGGCATGTCAGACCTCCACCAGGCCCAGGTCGATCACCACGTTGCCGGTGACCCCGGCGGGCGCGGCCACGTGCAGCTCGACGGCGGTGCCGGAGTCCAGGTCCTCCACCACGCGCAGCGAGACGTGCGCCTGGCCCTTGGCACCCAGCGGGAAGTACCGCATCGGCTTGCCGTCACGCAGCAGCACCACGCAGATCAGCTCCGCGCTGGAGTTGCCGCCGCGGAAGTAGACCGCCTGGGCGGTGACCCCGTCGGGCACCACATAGGACAGCGCCACGTCGACCGGCACCGGCTGGTCCAGGCCCTTGCCCTCGAAAGGAAAGACGCCTTGCAGGAAACGGGGTGTGGATCGCACCGATCAGTCCCTTCTCGTCAGAAGCGTGACAGCCACCGCGCACGTCTTGAACGCGGGCATGCGGGAATGCGGGTCCAGCGCCGGGTCGGTCAGCGCGTTGGCGCCGGGCCAGTGGAACGGGGCGAAGACGGTGTCCGGGCGGATGCCCGGGTCGAGCCGGGCGCGCAGCGTGGCGCGCCCGCGGCGGCTGCGCAGCTCCACCAGGTCGCCGTCCGCGATGCCGTGCCGCCGGGCCAGGTCCGGGTGCATCTGCGCGCGCGGTTCCGGGGCGGCCACGGTCAGCGCCTTGACCCGCCGGGTCTGCGTGCCGCTCTGGTACTGCTGCATGGTGCGGCCGGTGGTCAGCACGTACGGGAAATCGGCGTCCGGCATCTCCGCCGGGTCGCGGTGCGCGACCCGGTGGAAGCGGGCCCGCCCGTCCGCGGTGGGGAACGTCTCGGTGAACAGGCGCGGCGTGCCGGGATGGTCCTCGTCCGGGCAGGGCCAGAACACGCCCTGCTCGGCGTCGATCCGCTCGTAGCTGATGCCGGCATAGTCGGCCTTGCCGCAGGCGCTGGCCCGGCGCAGCTCGTCGAAGACCGCGCGCGGGTCGGCGCGGAACAGGTGGCCACGCCCGAGGCGGTGCGCGAGGGTGGCCAGCACCTCCAGGTCGGTGCGCACACCCGGTGGCGGGTCCAGCGCCCGGCGCCGGCGGATCACCCGGCCCTCCAGGTTGGTCATCGTGCCCTCCTCCTCGGCCCACTGCGCGGTGGGCAGCACCACGTCGGCCAGGTCCGCGGTCTCGGAGAGGAAGAAGTCGGAGACGACCAGCATGTCCAGCGCGCGCAGCCGGTCGATCACGTGCGTGGAGTGCGGCGCGGAAACGGCGATGTTGCTGGCCAGCACGAGCAGGACCCGCACGCCGCCGTCGGTGCCCAGGCGGTCGAGCATCTCGTACGCGCTGGGGCCGGGCTGCGGCAGTTCGTCCGGGTCGACGCCCCACACCGCGGCCACGTGCGCGCGGGCGGCCGGGTCGGTGAGCATCCGGTATCCGGGGAGCTGGTCGGCCTTCTGCCCGTGTTCGCGCCCGCCCTGCCCGTTGCCCTGGCCGGTGATGGTGCCGTACCCGGAGGCCGGCCGGCCCACCAGGCCGAGCGCCAGCGCCAGGTTCACCCACGCCTGCGCGGTGTCGGTGCCGTTGCTGTGCTGCTCGGCGCCGCGGGCGGTGAGGATCATCGCCGGGCGTTCGGCGGCCAGCAGCCGCACCGTCTCCCGCATGTCCGCCGCGCTGACCCCGGTCATCCGTTCCACCCGGTCCGGCCAGTACGCGTTGGTGGCCGCGCGGACCTGCGCGAACCCGGTGGTGCGGGCCGCGATGTAGGCGGAGTCGATCAGGTTCTCCCGGATCGCGATGTGCATCAGGGCGTTGGCCAGCGCCAGGTCCGTGCCGGGCAGGATCCGCAGGTGCCGGTACGCGCCACGGGCGGTGGCGGTGCGCCGCGGATCGACCACGATGTGCCGCGCCCCGGCGTCTCGTCCCGCGTCCAGGTACTGCATCGACGGCGGCATCACGTCGGCCGGGTTGGCGCCGACCAGCAGCACGGTGCGCGCCCGCGCCACGTCCGCGAGCGGGAACGGCAGGCCCCGGTCCACCCCCAACGACCGGTTGACCGCGGTGGCCGCGGACGACATGCAGAACCGTCCGTTGTAGTCGATGCTCGCCGAGCGCAGCGCCACCCGCACGAACTTGCCCAGCGTGTACGCCTTCTCGTTGGTCAGCCCGCCGCCGCCGAACGCGCCCACGCTGTCGTTGCCGTACCACCGCTGGCTGTCCCGCACCGCCGTGACCACCCGGTCCAGCGCCTCGTCCCAGCTCGCCTGCCGCCAGGGGCTGGACCGGTCGCCGGGCACCGTGCGCACCAGCGGCTCGCGCAGCCGGTCCGGATGGTCCAGCAGTTCCGCCGCGGTGAAGCCCTTGGCGCACAGACCACCCCGGTTGACCGGGAAATCCGCCGGTTCCAGCCGCACGGCCGGGTCCCTCCGCACGGCCGGGTCCCTCCGCACCGCCGGGGCCTGCGGATGCAGGGTGATGCCGCACTGCAGGGCACAGTACGGGCAGTGGGTATCGACCGGCATGGCCCTGATGCTGTCGCGGGCACGTTACCGCAGGGCACCGCCGACGTTGCGCCAGTGTTCGGTGGCTCCCACAAACGGCCGGCCGCCGTTGTGAGACGGGCCCGCCGACGGCACGCGATCAGGCGCCCGACTGGTCGACCCGCAACCGGTACCCCCGCTTGATCACCGTCTCGATGTGCTTGCCGGAGCCGAGCGCCGCGCGCAGCCGGGCGATCGCCACGTCCACCGCGTGCCCGTCGGTGCCCCGCGGCAGCGCGCCGGCCAGCCGGTCCCGGGACACCACCACACCCGGCCGGGCGGCAAGCGCGCCCAGGATCGCCATCGGCACGGGCGCCAGGGTGCGCAGCACACCGTCCACGATCACCGCGTGTCCGCGGACCTCCAGCAGCGAACCGGCGACCAGGATCCGGGCGGCCCGGCGCGGCAACTCATCGGTGACCAGCCGGATCAGCGCACCCAGCCGGAACCGTTCCGGGGTCACGACCGGCACCTTCCGCTCGACCAGCGGACCCGCGGTGACCGGCCCGACGCAGGCCGCCATGACGCCGGAGCGGAACTTCTCCAACACCTCCCCGGTGCCGTCACCGGCCACCTCCAGCACGGCACGCACGGCGAGCGCGCTGGTGAACGTGACCGCGTCGATCTGCCCGGCGGTGATCAGCTCGATCATCCGGCGCACCGGGGTCAGGTCGGTCGGCAACGTCCACCGGTAGACCGGCACCTCCACCACGGCGGCGCCGCCGGCGCGCAGCGCCGCGACGAAGCCGGCCTGCGGGTCGCCGTGCAGTTGCACCGCGATGCGGTGGCCCGTGACCCCCTGCGCGAGCAGGCGCTGCAGGATCTCGTCCGAGGACTCGGTCGGCGCCGCCCAGTCCTCGCTGAGCCCGGCGGCCCGGATCGCGCCGCACGGCTTGGGCCCGGAGGCGATCAGTTGCGCGCCGCCCAGCGCGGCACGCAGCCCGTCGCCCATCCCCCACCCCTCGGCCGCCTCCAGCCAGCCGCGGAAGCCGATGCCGGTGGTGGCGATCACCAGGTCGGGGGCGAGGCCGATGCAGGCGGCGGTGGCGGCGTGCAACGCCTCGTCGTCGGCCAGCGGCACGATGGTCAGCGACGGCGCCATGACCACGCGGGCGCCGCGGCGGGTGAGCAGCGCGGACATCTCTTCGCGGCGACGCTCGGCCGTCACCGCCACGGTGAACCCGGCCAGCGGGCCGGACGGTTCGACGGCCAGATCAGTCATGCGGATCCTCGGTGCAGGGTCCTCAACCATCCGTGCCGGGGATTTCGCCGCGGAGTAGCGGAGATTTCCGTGCTGTCAACGGCAGCTCACATCGCCCGGCGGCTTCTCCGCGGGCGCGTCCGGCAGGGCGTCGGCGAGCACCTCGGCCAGATGCCTCGACCGGTGCTGCGGCGCCAGCGACGCCACCTGCGTGCGGCAGCTATACCCGTCGGCCAGCACCGTGGCGTCCGGGCCGGCGGCGTCCAGCGCGGGCAGCAGATGCAACCCGGCGACCTTCGCGGACACCTCCTCGTGCCCGCGTTCCATGCCGAAGTTCCCGGCCAGCCCGCAACAGCCGGCGATGGTCTCGGTGACCGTCGCCCCGGAGCCCGTCAGCAGCTCCAGATCCGCGGCGAACCCCCACCCGGAACGCTGGTGACAGTGCGGCTGCAGGGCCACTCGCGTGCCGGACAGGTCGAACCGTCTGTCACCCGCGAGGAGCTGGGCGAGCGAGACGATCCGGCCGGCCAGGCGTGCCGCGCGCGGGTCGTCGGCGAGCAGTTGCGGCAGTTCCTCCCGCAGCGAAGCGGCGCAGGACGGCTCCAGCACCACGATCGGGGCGTCCGAGTCGGCGATGTGGTCCAGGGTGCGGCGCAGCACCTTGGTGGCGTGCCCGATCTGGCCGGTGCTGATCCACGTCAGGCCGCAGCAGACCGGGCCGGAGGGCACCACGACGGTGTGCCCGGCGGCCTCCAGCACCCGCACCGCGGCGAGGGCCACCTGCGGCTCCAGGTGATCGGTGAAGGTGTCCGGCCACAGCACCACCTCGCCCCGGCCCGCGCCGGACCGGCCCGCGCCGGACCGGCCTTCCGCCCGGCCGGACGCCCGCTCGTCCGGCCGCCCCGCCGCCCGGCCCCGCGCCCGGTGCAGGGACCGGAACGAGCGCCGCGGGATCGGCGGCAGCGTCCGGTCGCGGGCCAGCCCGCCCAGCCGCATCGCCAGCCGGCCCAGCGCCGGGCTGCGGCTCAGCACCGACGCGACCGGACCGAGCCGGTGACCCAGCCGCAGCCACGTGGGCAGCCAGCCGAGCACGTAATGCGACCTGGGGCGCAGCCGCCGCCGGTACCGTTGCTGCAAGAAGTGCGCCTTGTAGGACGCCATGTCCACCCCGGTCGGGCATTCCGACTTGCAGCCCTTGCAGGCCAGGCACAGATCCAGTGCCTCGGCGACGGGCGCCTGCGTGGTGGCGCCGGTGACATAGTCCTGCAACAGCCGCGCCCGGCCGCGGGTGGAATGCCGGTCGTCGCGCACCGCCTGGAAACTGGGGCACATCAAGGCGTCGGTCTGGGTGGACACGCACTTGCCCACTCCCACGCATCGGTGCACCGCGGCGGCCAGGTCGCCGCGGTCGGCGTGCAGGGTGAGCGGCGCGGTCAACCGCCGGGTCACCGGCCGCGCCGGGGCCAGATCGTCGGTGATCGCCGGGGGCGCGACCACCACCTGCGGATTGAGCGTGCCCGCGGTGTCCCAGATGCCCTTGAACTCGGCGAACGCGGCGAGCACCGCGGGTGGGTACATCTTGGCCAGCAGCTCGCCGCGGGCGCGGCCGTCGCCGTGCTCGCCGGAGACGCTGCCGTGGTGGGCGACGATGACATCGGTGGCACGGGACATGAACGACGCGAACCGGTCCACCCCGGCATCCCCCGCGAAGTCGAAGTCCAGCCGGATGTGCAGGCAGCCCTCGCCGAAATGCCCGTACGGCGAACCGGTCAGCCCGTACTCGTCCATCAGCGCGCGGAAGTCCCGCAGATAGGAACCGAGGTGCTGGGGTGGCACCACGGCGTCCTCCAGGCCGGGCCAGGCCGCGGCCCCGCTGGGGGCACGGGTGGCCCGGCCGGCGCCGTCCGCCCGCAGCGCCCAGATCTGCGCGCGGGCCGACGCGTCCAGCACCACCGCGCAGGCCGGATCCGCCGGGGTGCGCCCGATGGCGGCCGCCAGCCGTCCGGCGTGTTCCGTCACCTCGGCCACCGAGTCGCCGCCGACCTCGGCGAACAGCCACGCCTTTCCGGCCGGCAGCAGACCCTCCACGGGCAGCCCGCCGAGCAGGTCGACGGAGAAACCTTCCAGGGTGTACGGCTGGTGTGCCAGCAGCGCGGGAACCGCGTCGGCGGCCTCCACGTCGTCGTCGAACCCCAGTACCAGCAGACCCAGTGCGACCGGCGGGCGGACCAGACGCAGCGTCGCGCCGGTCACCGGCGCGCAACCGCCCTCGGTGCCGACCAGCGCCCGCGCCACGTGGAAACCCTGTTCCGGCAGCAGATGCTCCAGGCCGTACCCGGAAACCCGGCGCGGCCACGGGGTCAGCTCCCGCCGCAGCAGGGCGAGGTGCCGGTCGGCGAACGCGCGCAGCTTCGGTTCCAGCCCGGCCGGGGCGGCACCCGCGCCGACGGTGCTGATCCGCCCGGCCGACCAGACGTCCAGCGTCTCCACGTTCTCCGCGGTGGTCCCCCACCGCACCGAGTGCGATCCGCAGGCGTTGTTGCCGATCATGCCGCCGAGGGTGCAGCGGTTGGCGGTGGACGGGTCCGGGGCGAAGCGCAACCCGTGCGGCGCGGCGGCCTTCTGCAACGCGGTCAGCACCACGCCCGGCTCCACGTGCACCGTGCCGGCCGCCGGGTCCAGGTCGGTGATCGCGGTCAGATACCGGCTGCAGTCCACCACCAGTCCGGTGCCGATCGCGTTGCCGGCCACGCTGGTGCCCGCGCCCCGCATGGTCACCGGCACACCGAGCCCGCGGGCGGCCTCGACGGCCCCTGTCAGCCCGGCCACCGTACGCGGGCGGGCCACCACCGACGGGAGCACCCGATAGTTCGAGGCGTCCCGCGCGTACGCGGACCGGGAGGCCGCGTCGTGCAGGACCTCGCAGTCGGTGTCCGCACGCAGGGTCGTGGCGAGGCGACGGTCCAGATCCATGGCACAAGTTCAGCGCGTCCAGCCCGGTGAGACGAACGTATCTACGTACCGACACGTCGGGCGCGCGATGCGGAACGGACGGCGAGGGGCGGGCGGCGGCCGAGCCCGGCGACGGCGCGCCTCCGTTGTGCCTCTCGCGCCGGCGGCGCGCTCAGCCACCGCAGTCGGCCCGCCGCTTTCACTGTCGTTCATGGAGGGGGCTTCCGCGATGCCCAGGACCGGCAGTTGGGCGGCAACTTTGGGGGGGCCGCTGGGCGGCGACCTCCTCCGACAGGCCGACCGGAGCCGCCGCTCGGCCCGGCCGGGATCGGCCGAGCGTACGATCCCGGTACCGGTTTCGCGGGCTCAGGCAGCCGCCGACGGAGTGGTCGGGCGGGACGCCTGCGCGCGAGGCGGCCGGCGCGACGGCAGCGCCCACCGCACGGCGCGGTCGAGGATCGCACGCGCCATCACCGTGATGCATATCGCCCCGTTGACGAACGACGCGGTCACGTCGCTGGGATGGTGCATGCCCCGGTAGAGACGCGCGAGCGCGACCGCGACCGGAACCAGCACCAGGCTCCAGCAGATCACCTTCAGCCAGGTACGCCGCACCTGCAGCGCCAGCACCAACGCCAGCCCGACATAGAGGGCGAAGGCGGCCGAGGTGTGACCGGACGGGAAGCTCGACGTGGGCGGGGACTCGTCCATCTTCGGCACGTCCGGCCGGCTGCGGTCGATGAACAGCGTGGTGAAGAAGAACACCACCGCCTGCGCGCACACCGCGGCGCACAGGAACAGCGGCTCCCGCCAGCGCTTGAGTACCAGGCGCAGCACGACCGCCACCGCCGCGGTCACCGCGATGATGACCGGGGTGCTGGCCAGCGTGCTGAAGAACAACGAGACCGCGCTCCACCCACCGGTGCGCTCACCGGCGAACCCGCGGTCCACGCCGTCCTCCACGGTGAACGGCCAGGTGTGCGCGAACACCTTGGTGACCAGCAGGCCGAGCCCGATCATCGCCAGCAGAAGCACGGCGATCGGCAGGATGATGCGCTTGAACACCTGAACCACGAACCTTGACACGCCGGGCCTGTTACCCGCGTGCGCCCGGATCGACACCTTCGCGGGACATCGTCGCGTGTCGCCGGCCGGTGCGGTGACGCCAGCCGTCGAAGACACCCGCGGTCACCGCCACCACCGCCACTCCCATCAGCCAGCCCGCGAGGACGTCGCTGGTCCAGTGCACGCCCAGACCGATCCGGCAGAGGCCGGTGATCAGCGGCAGGACCAGCGCGGCCACCCACAGCGCGATGCGCAGCCGGGGCCGGTCCGGGATCAGGCTCAACAGGACGAGCAGCAGCACCCCCGCCCCCAGGGCCGCGTTGAGCGCGTGACCGGAGGGGAACGAGAACCCGGCCGCCTGGGCGACCGGGTTCAGCAGGTCCGGGCGATGGCGCCCGACAAGCAGTTTCAGCCCCGCCGCCAGCACCCCGCCCACCGCCATCGTGACGACGATCCACCAGGCCAGCCGCGGCGCGCCCCGCCGGAACAAGATGATCACCAGGACCAGCGCGGCCAGCCGCCACGCGTTCGGGTCGAACACCACGCTCCAGACCAGCATGAACCGGACCAGCGCGGCATGGCCCTCCGCGACCGAGTGCAGCGCGTCGGTGACCCCCGCGTCGAGATGGTGCAGCGGCCCCCAATCGCCGATCACCCAGATCGAGAGCAGGGCGGACGGGACGAGGACCGCAAGGGTCAGGGCGGCGGCAGCGGCGAGCCGCAGACCCAGCGAGCGGTCGCGATCTTGGACGGGCATGAACGCTGCATACCCCGTCCGCGGCCCGGTTATCTCAGGCACCACCCCTAAGCATCCTAGGAGGATAGGCTGTCGGGTGGAGGCTGTCGATCCCCGGGGCCGTGAAGCGGCGCAGCCTACGGTCCCGGCTGGACCACCAGCAGGGCCACCAGGAGGAGCCCCACCGGCAGTTCCCACCAGCCCAGCACCCCCGCGACCAGCGCGGGCAGTTCCACCGCCAGGATGGTGACCAGCCGAAACCGGACGCGCGGAAGGTTGCGGTAGCCCCGCGCGACCGCCAGCGAGGCAACACCCACGGGCACCGCGATCCACCAGAAGAGCCCGACGTCGACGATCGCCGCCTTCACGTTCTCCCCCAGCGCTCTGCCGGGCGAGACCCTCTCCTCGAAGACGACCGCCGCCCCGCAGAACACCAGCATGTAGAGCCCGAGGTGGCCGAGGATCCACGGCAGGGCGCCGGCGGACGCAACGGCCTGCCGTGCCCTCGACCACAACGGACGTTCCACCGTCGTCACACGCTTCGGCATCAGTAGTTTCGGCAACTCGCGAGCTGAGGCATGATCGGACAGTACTCCTGGCGCAGCCGGTACAGCTCAAGCGTGCTGTCGTGATTGCTGAATCCGTTGCGCCACTCCTCCTCCCGGTCGTCGGTGAAGTCGTTGAGCTGCCAGGCCGGGCCGAGCGGGCCGTAGTGCCGCGCCCGCGCCAGGTCCGTACCCGTCGTCGCGCCGCCCTTGAACTGCACGACCTCGAAGTCGGGATACGGGTCACCCTTGATGCTGACCACCGTGTCCGAGCCGATATTGATCTTGATGTGCTGGTTGATGTAGGGCAGGAAGCCGACGCCCGATTGCGACGAGATGTCGAACTCCAGCGATCCGTTCCCGCCGTGCACTCCCGTGAGGTCGTTGCCCTCGCCGATGGGGTGCGGGTCGACGCAGAAGTAGATGGTGCAGCTCGGCGAGGCGGAGAAGCTCAGTTCACCGGTCTCGGTGTTCCAGGCCAGGTTCACCCGGTAACCCGCACCGGCTTCGTTGGAGAACGTACGCCCGTCACCCTTGCCGCACGGCACGCCGACGTCGCAGTAGAAGTATTTGTCGCTGATGAACAGCCGGAAGATGATGATCCCGTTGCCCGGAGCCCGAGCGTCGGACGGGAACGTCTGGCGCGCCTCCCCGTCCGGCGGCGGGCCGAAGAAGATCTGTTCCGGAGTGAGCAGTTCGTCTTGCTCCTTGAGCAGCACCCACTGCTTCAGCGCATCCTGCGCGGCCTGGACCGCGACCTCCACGCTCTCCCCGGCGTCCAGCGCCGACTGCTTCGCCTGCGCGGCGTAGCCCTGCGCCCGGTTGGCGCTGTCCCGGGCCCGCACCGCCGAGGCGGTTGCCCGGTTGGCCGAGGACTGGGCACGGGCCGCGGCGGCCCGCGCGGAGTTCGCCGCGTTCCGGGCCACCGCAGCGGAGTTCGCCGCACTGTTCGCCGCCGACTTCGCCGCCGCCGCGGACTGCTTGGCCTGCGACGCGTACACCGCGGCAGCATCCGCGGACTGCCGCGCCGCCGCCGCGGCGGCATCGGCGTCGTCGCTGGCCTGGCGTGCGGTCGCCGCGACCTGTTCGGCGTACGACGCGTCCGCCTGGGCGGTGGACGCCGCACTCTGCGCCTCCAGCACATACTGGTGGATCGTGGCGGCGTGAATCTGAGTGTCGAGGTCGCGCACGGCGGCCCGGTACTGAACGACATCGATGAAATGCACCACCGATTCCCGCGTGCCGCTCAGTGCGATCTTGCCGGCCGACTCCACCTCGGGTCCGCCGTTCTCGACCAGATCGGCGACCACGATCCGCTTGTCCTGCTCGGCCGCTGCGTACTGACCGGCGCGCAGGAACTCGTGCACGGCCTGCGGTCCGGCCCGCAGCGCAGCCTTGCCCGCCGACTTGGTCGCCGGCCCGCCGGCGGAGATGAGATCCGCGACCGCCACCCGGTCGTCGAGCGCCTTGGTGTCGTAGTCCGGGTACTTGAGGAACGCGGTCACCTCGGCGTGTGACCCGCTCAGCACCGCTTCCGCCGCGGCCCGTTGCGCAGGCTTGTCCGTCTCGTCGGCCAGGATCCGCACCCGTTCGCGGTCGTCCTGTTCCGCGGCGACCTCGCGTCCCTCGGCCAAGAACGACCGCATGTCCTCGATCCCGCCGGCCAGGGCGTTCTGAGCCGCGACCCGGGTCCACTGACCGCCGGTGCGGGTCAGCTCGACCGCGGCCCGGCGACCCTTGTCCAGCACGTCTGCGTCCGCGGCGTCCGGCGCCGATGCGGCGGCCAGCAGTTGCGCCGTCCCGGCGTCGACCCGCTCCAGCTCGGGCACGTCTTCCGGCAGCTCGGCCGGCGTGGCCAGTTCCTTCTCCCGTTGCTCGGCCGCCTCCGCGACCGCTTCGCTGGTCTGCGATTGCAGCTCGTCGGCCTCGGCCTGGCGGGCCAACTGCTCCACCTCCACGGCCTGGGCGGCGGCCTGGGTCGCGGTGTCCGCAGCGACCGCTGCGGCCTGGGCGTGCTTCTCGGACTCGGTCGCCGCCCGGTCAGCCTCTCCCGCGTGTTCCGCCGCCTCATCCGCGGCGTCCGCCGCGTTGCGCGCGTGTTGCGCGGCGTCGGCCGCGTAGTCCCGGGCTTGCCGGGCGGCGGCGGCAGCCCGCCGGGCGAGCGTTTCGGTCTTGTCGGCAGCGGCATCCGCCACCGTCGCCAGGCGGCGGGCCCGAGCAGCGGCGGCACGCGCCTTCGCCGCCTCAGTTTCGGAGATGTTGGCCTGCGCACCGGCTCGTTCGGCGGCCGACGCGGCGCGCTGGGCGTTGGTGACCGCGCTCCGCACCGAGGCGATGGCAGACGCCGCCGCGTCGGCGGCGTCGCCCGCCGCGCCGGCCGCGGCGGAAGCGGCCTCGGCGGCCTGCGCGATGCCCCGGGCCTTGACGGCGGCGGCCGCGGCAGCCGCCGCCTTGTTCTCGTCGGTGGCCGCGTCGGCTGCGGCGTGGTAGGCGTCGGACGCGGCACCACCGGCCGCGGCGGCAGCCGCCCCGGCGCGGGCGGCGGCGTTCGAGGCGACCCGGGCGGCATTGTTCGCCGCCCGCGCCGCGCTGACCGCGTCGCGGGCGGCAGAGGCGGCCCGCAGCGCGGCGTCCGCCGCGCGGCCCGCAGCGGACGCGGCCTTGCGGGCGGAGTCCTGCGCGGCCTCGGTCTCGTCGGCGGCTCGCTCCGCGGCATCGCGGGCCAGCCGGGCCGCGGTCACGGCGCGTTCGCTGGCCTCCTGCGCCTGGAGCGTCTCCCGCCGGGCGGTCTGCTGTGCCTGATCCGCCTGCGCCAAAAGCTGCGTGATCGACAAGGTCTCGTCGTCCCGCGCCTGGGCCACGGCGAATCCACGGTCCAGAAACTCGGCGACGTCCTCGGCGGTGCCACGCAACGCCTCCGCGCCGGCGCTCTGCACCTCGTCGCCGCCGGATTCGATGAGCGCCGCCACGGCGATCCGGTTGTCCTCGACCTGCGCCTGGATCTGGCCGGTCTCCAGGAACGTCTGCAACGCGTCACCACCGGCGGCCAGTGCGGCCTGCCCCGCGTCGACGGTCGCCGGACCACCCACGGCGATGATGTCGGACACGGTGACCCGCATGTCCACCATCAACGCGGGCCGGAACCCGCCGTCCAGGAACGCCTCGACGTCGGCGTCAGTACCGGCCAGCGCCTGTTCCCCCGCTTCGACGGTGGCCGGGCCGGCGGCCGCCATCACCGTTTCCACGGCGATCCGCCGGTCCTGGGCGCGGGCCTCGAACTGGCCGCTGTCCAGGAACGCGTCCATGTCGGCCTGGTCACCGGTCAACGCGTACTCGGCGGCGTCGGACAGGGTGTCGCCGCCGGACACCAGGGCGGCCACGGCGCCCGCGCGGTCGGTGGCGACGGTGAGGTCGTCGGGCACGGGCTGCGCCGCCAGCGCCGGGTCAGCGGGTATCGGTGCGGCGAGCCCGAGAAGGGCGACGACGGCCACGGCGACTCCGCGGCTGAGCCGCGGCCGTCGTGGTGCGGCGAATTGCTGTGGCATGGGCAACTCCTGGTGCCAGAGGGGAGGGCGAGCGACGCCTGCTCACGGCCACGCGACATCGCGGCGTCTCCACGTGCGGCATGCCGGAAGGCAGACCAGCTCTGGGACGCCGGGAAGGGGGCCGTTGAGGCGAAGGGCCGGGCCGCAGATTCCGCGTCCGGCCGGGGATGGGGAGTGTCAGACCGTCAACTCGAGCAGAACCGCGTGGTTCTTGGGATCGGCGGCGCCGACCGCCTCTCCGTCGTTGGCCGGCACGACCACCGGCGGTTGTTCCTCACCCGCGACGGTGATCGTCGCCGTGACGGACTCGTCACCGGCCCAGATGAAGAAGACCTTCGGAATCTCCAGGCTCAGCTGACCATGGTCGCCGCGCACCGCGAAGCAGTAGACGGCGTCGGAGACGTTGTTGTACGACTCGACCTCGATCAGATCGCTCTGCGACCCGCACTCGACAAGGGTGATGTTGCCGTCACCGCTGACCAGCGTGATGTGGCGGGACGCCTCGATCGCCGCCGCGCCCGGATAGGTGTAATCCTCGACGAGGCTCGGTGGAGCGCTCTCCGGGTCGGCCTGAGCCGAGACTGCGTGAATCAGCGAGCCGGCGATCGTGCCGGCCACGACCAGCCCTCCGGCCAGCGCGGCCTTTCGTGTCACATGCATGTGAACCTCCCCGTGAAGGCCATCCACTGATGCTCATGGATGATCCTTTGGGCAGGCTAATAGAATCGCGCAGACCCCATGGTCCGCTATCAAGTGACATATTTCACTATGTAAGGCGATGCGTGCGCCGACGGCGGCGACCCGTCGCTGCGGGTCGCCGCCGTCGGTGCACTCCACTTCGGACAGGGTCAGTGCTGCTCTGCGGCGAAGGCCGCCACCCACGCCAGCGGCGCGTTCCAGTTGATGGTCTCCTCGTTCGTCGACCACGACTGGATGTCGTCGATGTAGCAGAACTGCGCCACGCATCCCGTCAGTTTGCTCTGCGCGTACGGGTCCTGGATGGACGAGTTGGGTCCGCCCGCCAGCGTGCCGTCCGGCGGGTGCGGCAGCGCCGGGTCGAGCTCGTGGGCATACCACCGGCTGTGCTGGTTCTGCGCGGACACCTCGCCGTAGCCGGTGACGTACGACCGGTTCAGCGCGTTGCGTCCGAGCAGATAATCCATGCCCTCCAGGACACCGTCACGGTACTCGGCGCGATGCGTGAGGTCGTAGCCGTACGCCATGACGGTCATGTTGTTGAGGATGGCGCTGTTCGAACCCCAGTCCCACATGTTCCCGGGCGGGGCGTACGGGACGCCGTACGGGTGCGCCCGGGCGATGGCGAGGTACTTGTCGGCGGCGCGCACGACGGAGCGCCGCACCGCGTCCCGACCGGGCAGCCGGGACGGCACCAGCGCGAGGTCCAGCCGTCCGGCCGCGGCGGTGTTCTTCCAGTCGAACGCGCCCGGACCGAACACGTCGGCGGTGTGCAGCGGGGATTCCAGCACCGCATGGGCGTACTGCCGTTCGCCGGTGGTCAGGTAGAGCTCGGCGGCGGCCCAGTAGAACTCGTCGGTGACGGTGTCGTCGTCGTACGTGCCGCCGCCGACACCGTCGTCCGGGGAGGCGTACATCTGCGGGTGCGCCAGGGCGGCGGCGTACGCGGTGCGGGACGCGGCGAGGGCCCGCTGGGCGAACGCCCGGTCGTACCGCCGGTAGAGGCGTGCGGCCTGCGCGGCGGTGGCGGCCAGGTTGAGGGTGGCCGCGGTGGACACCGGGTGCAACTGACGCTGCTGCGGGTCCAGGTGCGGCAGCAACGGCAGCCCCGTCCAGTTCTCGTCGTGGATCTTGTGGTGCGCCATGCCCGCGTACGGTTCACCGGCTGGCACCTGCATCTTCAGCAGGAAGTCCAGCTCCCAGCGGGCCTCGTCGAGAATGTCCGGTACGCGGTTGCCGCTCTCCGGGATGGCCAGGTCGATGCCGGCGGACCCGGCGTGCCGCCGCAGGCTCGACCGCTCGTACTCGTTGAGCATCTGCCACACCGAGATGCCGCCGTTGACCACGTACTTGCCGTGGTCGCCCGCGTCGTACCAGCCGCCGGTGACGTCCAGCGTGTAGTCGCACACGCCGGGCTGGCAGGGCACCGCGCCGTCGCCGAGGTTCGGGGCGACGTCCACGTGACCGGCCGGCCGGCCGTACCCGGGGCGCAGCGCGTCGTCGATGGCGATGCCGCTGCGCTGGGTGTAGAAGAACTTCAGCGCGTCGGTGCGCAGGGTGTCGTACGCGTCGGCGTCGATGTCGAACGGCCGGCTGGTCTCCCCGTCGGCAACCAGGGTGAACCCGGAGCCGGAGCGGTGGTACCGGCCGAAGTCGATGCGGTGCACGTTCTGCCCGGACGACTCGTCGACGCCGCGCGGATCGGTGCGTCCGCGGGCCACCACCCGTCCCCGCTCGTCGCGCAACTGCCACGGCAGGGCGGTCTGCGCGTCGGTGACGAGGGTGGCGTTCTTCGGCCCGCGGGGCAGGTAGGCGACCTGGTTGACGCGCACCCGCGGCCCGGTGTCCGGCTGGTAGACCTCGGGCGGCACGCCGCCCAGCAGCGACACGTCGTCGAGGCAGAACCGCCACCCTTCGGCGCCGCCGCCCACCTGGAACGCGACCTGGGCGTGGTCGCTGCTCACCGGGGCGGTGAACGTGTCCTGACCGGCGGCGGCCTCGAAGTACGTGTCGTACGGCGCCTGCGCGTCGCCGACGATGGCCCGCACGGCGTGCCCGTCGGTGCTGCCGGAGGTGTCGAAGGTGAAGCGGTAGGTCTCCCCCTCGACGAGGTCGATGTCGTTCTGTCCGATGGCGACGTCCCACCGGTTGGTGGTGCCGCCGGGCACGTCGATGCAGGCCCGGCCGTCGTCCAGGGTCATCGGGATGCCGGACGTGGACCACCAGGGGTCGGTGGTGCCATCGAAGCCGCCGTTGACCACTTGCTCTATCTCGTCGGCGCGGGCCGGCGCGGCGACCAGGGCGGTCAGCAGAACGCCGGCGGACACGGCCGCCAACGGTCGACGGATCATGAAAAGCCTCCTCGGGCAGGGGACATCCTGGGAGCGCTCCCAGAGGCCGATGCAGATATGTTGATGTCCCGGTCACCGCCTGTCAACGATGTCGAAACAATCGAAGCGCGACGCCGGTAAGTTTCGCGCGCGGCGGACGCGGATACTGTCCCGATGCACACCACGACGGCCCGCGACATCGCCGCCGAGCTGGGCGCCGACCTCACCTCGGTCACCACGCTGGCCGGGGGCTTCTCGCACGAGACGTCCCTGCTCACCACCTCCGCGGGCACCGTGGTGGCGCGCGTCGGCGGCGCCGGCACCGGGGTCGAGGCCGCCGTGATGGCCGCCGCCGCGCGGCATGTCCCGGTTCCCGGGGTGCTGCTCGCCCGGCCGTGGCTGATGGTGATCGAGCACGTGAAGGGCACGCTGCTGGAGCATGCTCTCGCGACGATGACGCACGATCCCCCGTCCGCGCGCGCCCTCGGCGCCGAGGTGGGCCGGGTGGCGGCGGCCGTGTCCGCGGTGCGGTTCGCGCGGCCGGGCTTCTTCACCGGCGCCGACCTCGCGGTGGGCCCGCAACCGCCGTGGTCGCAGCAACTGGCGCCGTTCGCGGACGGGTGCATGGCGACGGTGCCGGAAGAACGGCTGGACGCCGCGACCCGCCGGGCATGGGCGGCGCTGTGCGCGCGGCGGGCGCCGGACCTGCGCGAGATCGACGAGCATGCGCGCCTGGTACACGCCGATCTCAACCCGAAGAACATCCTGGTCTCCGGGACGGGCCCGGCCTGGCGGGTGGAGGCACTGCTGGATTGGGAGTTCAGCATCGCGGGATGCGCGTACGGGGATGCGGCGAACATGGCCCGGTTCGGCGCGGACTACCCGGACGGTTTCCTGGCCGGATTCACCGCGGCATTCGCCGCGCACCAGCCGGACGAGCTGCCCCCGCCGGCCCACTGGCAGCGCCTCGGCGAGGTGATGGACATGTTCGCGCTCAGTGACCTGGTGACCCGCCCCGCCGGGCACCTGGTCGCCGATCGGGCGGCCGGGGTCATCCGGCGCATGATCCGCGCGGGCTGAGCCCGGACAGGGCCACGCCACGATTTGTTCGCCCGCGCGACATTCCCGCGCGGCTCCCCCGCGGCCGATGATCGCATAGATTCGCGTTCATCAATCCCTTTCGGATGTGGGAGCGGAACATGCTCAAGTCACTGAACCTTTTTCACCGTGGCGAGGCCGGCAGATGCCGCCGCTGGTCGACGGCGCGCAACCGACGGGCTCGATGCCAGGTTGAAAAAGGGTCACTGGTGGCACTGGCGGTCGTGGCCGCCGGCCTCGCCGTGCCCGCCGCGCCGGCGCAGGCCGCGGTCGGCCGCGCCGACCTGGCGCTGCGCTGGGCGCCGATCCACTACCAGGATGTCGACCAGACCGGCAGTCACGCGCTCGGCGGCAAGGCCGACTGGATCGCCAGGGTGGACTACGACGGCAACCTGAACGGGCGCGACAACTGGGACCACGCCGCGCAGGCCGGGCCGGCCAACGTCTACTACTCCGTGCTGGAGACCAGCACACACTGGTACCTGACGTACTTCTTCTTCCACCCCCGCGACTGGATCGACCACCCGTTCTTCGAGACCGAGCACGAGAACGACGGCGAGGGCGTGATGTTCGCCGTCGAAAAGGACGGTTCCCCGTACGGCGTGCTGCGCGCGGCGGTCACCGTGGCGCACAGCGACTTCTACTCGTACACGCCGTCCGGCAGCACCTGGACCAGCGGGCGGGAGAGCGTGGACGGCACGTTGCAGATGCAGTCGTCGCCGCACGACTCGTTCCAGCACCCGGTCACCGCGCAGGAGACGCACGGCCACGGGCTGAAGGCGTACCCGCAGTACACCATCGTCGGCGACGGCATCGTCTACTACCCGTCGACGGTCGCCGAGACGCCCAGCAGCTCCGACGACCGGGACGTGCAGTACAAGCTGGTCGACATCTTCGCCTCCGGCGGGCTGTGGGCGCAGCGCGACAACACCTCGCTGTTCGCGGTGCTCGGCACGTTCGCCGGTGACACCTCGGGCGACTGCGGCGTGGGCACCTACGCCTGCACCACCAACTCGGCGAACGCCCCGTGGGGCTGGGACGACGGCAACGACCTGCCGGGACGCGGCGAGATCGGCACCGACCCGGCCAAGCTGTCGGCGGAGTACTTCACCATCCCCGGCGGCGTGTCCCGCTCGTACACCTACAACCCGTACAGCGCGGCGGCGGCGGCGCTGAAGAAGGCCGCCGAGACGGCTCCCCCGGTCGTCGACTGATCCCGGGCAGCCCGGCCCGCGGCGAAACACGGATGTCGCGCAACCCGGAGATCGCATAGATTGATTCGCATACGTCAGCGAGGAGGGGGCGGGCGATGACACCGGGATCAGCGCGGATCAGCAGACGGGCCCTGCTCGCCGCGGGCGTCGGCACGGCTGCGGCGCCGTTGCTCGGCGCGTGCGGCGGGGTGTCCACCAACGGCGCCGGCGACGACGAGAACGCGGTCGTCCTGATGTCCAACCAGTTCAGTCCGGTGGAGGAGAAGCAGCGCTTCGAGAAGATCCTGTCCGACCGGGTCACCGGCGAGCGGGTGGCCTTCAATCAGATCGACCCGGGCGTGTTCTCCTCCACCTTCCAGGCCCAGGTGGACTCCGGCAACGTGCGCATCTCCGCGGTCGGCGCGCTGCACGGCGACCTGGCGCCGCACGCGAGCCGCCTGATCGACCTCGACGACGTGCTCGCCGCGCTGGGCGACCGCGGCTTCGACGCCGACCTGACCGATCTGGCCAAACTCGGCGGTGACGCCACCAAGTACATCCCGTGGATGCAGGCCAGTTATGTGCTGGCGGTGCACAAGAAGGCCCTGCAGTGGCTGCCCTCCGGCACGGACGTGCAGCAGATGACGTACGACCAGTTGCTGTCCTGGATGACCGCGGCGCGCGCGGGCAACGGCGGCACCCCGGTGTTCGGCATCCCGGCCGGGGTGAAGGGTCTCTACCACCGCTTCTTCCAGGGCTTCCTGCTGCCCAGCTTCACCGGCGGGCAGATCACCACGTTCCGCAGCCCGGAGGCGGTCACCGCCTGGCAGTACATGAAGGAGCTGTGGGCGCAGAGCGCGCCCGCCTCGACCACGTACGACAACATGCAGGAGCCGTTGCAGCGCGGTGAGGTGCTGGTCGGCTTCGACCACGTGGCGCGGCTGGTCGCCGCGCCGCGGGACAACCCCGGCGACTGGATGATGGTGCCCGCGCCCAGTGGCCCGAAGGGGTTGGGATACATGCTGGTGCTGGCCGGGCTGGGCATTCCCCGCGGCGCTCCGCAGCAGGCCCCGGCCAAGGACGTGATCAAACAGCTCACCGGCCCGCAGGTGCAGCTCGACGTGCTGCGCCAGAACGCGTTCTTCCCGGTGACCAACGCGAAGATCCCGGCCGACCTGCCCGCCGAGGTGGCGATGGCCGAGGCAGCGGTGCGTCAGCAACGGCAGGCCCCGAACGCGATCCTGTCGCTGCCACCGGTCGGGCTGGGCGCCCGCGACGGCGAGGTGGCGCAGTTGTTCAAGAACTGCTTCAAGGAGATCTGCCTGGACGGCAAGCCGATCCCCCAGGTGCTGGACGCGCAGGCGGGCCAGCTCAACAGGATCATGGACGAGCTGAAGGTGCCGTGCTGGCAACCGGACCCGGCCGCCGCCGCCTGCCGGGCGGCTTGATGGCGGCCGGCCCCGCCCGGCGGGCCCTTCCGCTCATCCTGCCGTCCCTGCTGTTCATGACCGCGCTGTTTCTGCTGCCGCTGATCACCGGCGTCGCGCAGGCATTCCGCGGGCCGGACGGCCTCACCACCGGGTACCTGCGGCGCATGGTGGACGACCCGTACTTCTGGCAGGCCGCCCGCAACACCGCGCTGCTCATCGTGGTGCTGATCCCGCTGCAGTTCGCCCTGGCCCTGGCCATGGCGTTGCTGCTGCGGGAGCGGCCGAGGCTGGCCGGGCTGCACTTTTACATCTGGGTGATCCCGCTGGCCATCAGCGACCTCGCGGCGGGCCTGGTCTGGCTGTCCATCTTCACCGACCGCGGCTATCTGAACTCGGTGCTGGACGCGGCCGGGATCTCCCCGTACGCGTGGCTGTCCTTCCAGCATCCGGCCACCATGTTCCTGGCCGTGGTGATCGCCGAGCTGTGGCGGGCCACCTCGCTGGTCTTCGTGATCGTGGTGGCCGGGATGCAGGGTGTGCCGCGCGACTACGACGAGGCGGCGGCGGTGTTCGGCGCGAGCTACTGGCAGCGGGTGCGTCACGTGCTCCTGCCGCAGCTACGGCCCAGCCTGCAGGTGGCGCTGATCCTGCGCACCATTCTGGCGCTGGAGGCGTTCGCGGTGGCGCAGGCGCTCACCGGGCGCAACTTCCCGCTGCTGGTCGGCGAGACCTACCAGTGGTACACGGCGTTGCAGAACCCGAACGTGGCCACCGCCGTCGCGCTTGTCGTGCTGCTGCTGTCGGTGGTCGCCGCGGTCGGATACCTGCGCCTGATGCGGCACGGCCCGGAGCCCGGCCGGTGAGGGCGCAGCGGCTGTGGGTGCAGGCCGCCTGCGTGGCGATCAGCCTGTTCATGGGGGTGCCGATCTATCTGATCACGCTGGCCGCGCTGTCCAGCCGGGAATCGCTCAACGACTTCCCGCTGTCGCTGCTGCCCACCCACCCGTCCGGCGAGACGATGTCCACCTTCCTTCGGTCCACCGGCATCCTCGGCGGCCTGGTCAACTCGCTCACCGTGGGCCTGAGCACCGTCGCGCTGTCGCTGGCGGTCGGCCTGCCCGCCGGGTACGCGCTGGCCCGGTACGCGTTCCGCGGCCGGGACGCGTACCAACTGAGCCTGCTGCTCACCCGGGCGCTGCCGATCGTGGTGCTCTCCGTGCCGCTGGCCAAGGTCTTCCTGACCACCGGGCTCTACGACACCGCGTACGCGGTCACCTTGCTGCACACCGCGCTGGCGCTGCCGACCACCGTGCTCATCTCCGCGGCGATCTTCGTCGGTGTGCCCCGGGAGCAGGAGGAGGCCGCGATGATCTTCGGAGCGTCGCCGATGGCCGCGTTCGGCCGGGTGGTCGTGCCGCAGGCGCTGCCCGGCATCGCCGCCTCGGCCATCTTCACGTTCGTGCTGTCCTGGAACGAGGTGCTCGGGGCGAGCATCCTCACCCTGAACCGGCGCACGCTGCCCGCGCAGGTGCTCGCCACCCTGGGCGAGTCGCCGCTGGCGTTCCGATTCGCCGGCGGTCTCGCACTGGTGCTGCCCGCGCTGGTCTTCATCGCGGTGGTCCGCCGCTACCTGCTCAACATGTGGGGCACCCCGCTCCGTTAGCCACGAGGGAGGCGACCCCCGCCATGGCCGCAGTGGTCATCGAGAACCTGGTCAAGACCTATCCGTCGGGACACCGCCGGGCCACCGACGACGTCACGCTGGAGGTGTCCGACGGAGAGTTCCTGGTGCTGGTCGGCCCGAGCGGCTGCGGCAAGACCACGCTGCTGCGGATGGTGGCCGGGCTGGAGACCCCGGACGCCGGGACGGTGCGCATCGGCGAGCGCGACGTCACCCGGCTGCCCGCACGCCACCGCAGCCTGTCCATGGTCTTCCAGTCGTACGCGATCTTCCCGCACATGACGGTCCGGCAGAACATCGGCTTCGGGCTGACCATGGCGAAGGTGCCGCGCGACGAGTGGGCGTCGCGGGTCGCACGCGCGGCCGGCCTGCTCAACCTCGGTGACCAACTGGACCGGCACCCGGCGCAGTTGTCCGGCGGTCAGCGACAGCGGGTCGCGGTGGCCCGCGCCATCGTGGTGAACGCGGACGTGCTGCTGATGGACGAGCCGCTGTCCAATCTGGACGCCCTGCTGCGGATGCAGTTCCGGGCCGAGCTCAAGCGGATCGTGGCGCGGCTGGGCACCACCACGCTCTATGTGACGCACGATCAGGCCGAGGCGATGTCGCTGGGCGACCGGGTGGCGGTGATGCGGGAGGGGAGCATTGCCCAGCTCGGCACGCCGATGGAGGTGTACGACAGGCCGGCGCAACGGTTCGTGGGCGGATTCCTGGGCACGCCGCCGATGAACTTCTTCGACGCCGTCGTGGCGCCGGACGGCCACGCGGACCACGACAAGCCGGTCCGGCTGACCGCCGGCGACCGGGTGATTCCCGGCCCGGCACGGCTGTCCGGATGGGCGGGCCGGCCGGTCACCGTCGGGGTGCGGGCGGAGAACATCGAGGTGTCCCTCCAGGACGGTCCCGGTCGGTCGCACGCCGAGGTGGAGGTGGCCGAGCCGACCGGGGCGGCCATGCTGCTCACCGTCCGGTGGGGCGGCGACGAGCTGAAGGTGCTGGCGCCGGCGGCGTTCCCGGCGCGCCCCGGCGACCGGGTGTGGCTGGGCATGCCCGAGCACGCGCTGCGATGCTTCGACCCGGAGACCTCGCTCGCCCTGTGACCTGTCACCGGCGGGCGGTCACCGGCCGCCGCCGTGCAGGACCTCGGACACCGTCCGCACGATCACCTTGACGTCCAGCCAGAGCGACCAGTTCTCGATGTAGTAGTTGTCGAACCGCGCCCGGTCCGAGATCGGCGTGTCGCCGCGCAGCCCGCTCACCTGCGCCAGCCCGGTCAGCCCGACCGGCACCCGGTGCCGCATCGCGTAGTCGGGATAGTCCGCGGAGAACCGGTCCACGAAATAGGGGCGCTCCGGTCGCGGACCGACCACCGTCATGTCGCCGCGCAGGATGTTCCACAACTGCGGGAGCTCGTCCAGCGATGTGCGTCGCAGCAGCCGCCCGACCGGGCCGATGCGCGCCTCGCCGGCGATCGACCAGGTGGTCTGCGCCTCGTCGGCGTCCCGCGGCCGCAACGACCGGAACTTCAACAGCCGGAACGGCTCGCCGTACCGCCCGACGCGCTGCTGCCGGAACAGCACCCCCGGCCCGCCCTCGACGAGGATGGCCAGCGCGCAGAGCGCCATCACCGGGCTGAACAGCACCAGCCCCACGGCGGCGAAGGTGACGTCGAAGGCGCGCTTGATCATCCACTGCGGACCCATCAGCGCCGGGCGGCGCAGCCGGGTGACCGGGATCGCGCCGATGTGGTCGGGCAGCCCGTGCTGGCTGTGGAACTCGCGCAGCCGCGGCACCACCCACAGGTCGCAGGCGGCCGCGCCGGGCTGCCGCACGGCCCGCAGCAATTGCTCGTCCGGGCAGGTCACATCCGCGACGATCACCACCTCGGCGTGCACCAGCCGGATCATCTCGGCCAGCTCGTCCACGCGCCCGAGCAACGGCTGCCCGTCATCGTCGGCGTGGTCGGCCGACGGCACGTCGACGAAGCCGGCGAAATGCAGCCCGTACTGCGGGTAGCGGCGCAGCAGCCGGGCCAGCTCGACGGCCACCGGGCCGCCGCCCACGATGATCGCCGAATGCTCCACCCAGCGGTGCCGGCGGGCCACCACGACCGCGGTGCGGGTGAGCGCCCGGCCGGCCAGCACCAGCGCCGCGCTCACCGCGACCTGGTGCAGAAATCCGACAACGTACGGCACGGAGTCGTGCCGGGCTGCGGCGATGATCGCCACCACGGCGGCCGCGGCCAGCAGCCGCACGCACAGGCTGGGCAGTTCGTCCAGGAAGCTGACGTGCCGACGGCCGGCGTACAGCCCGCCCATCGCGAACGCGACAACGGTGACCACGCCGGCCGCGATCAGGCCCTTCCAATAGTGCCGGTCCCAGACCAACGGAAGCAGGAACGCGCCCAGGTCCACGGGCATGGCCAGCATGTAGGCGCGCAACGCCCGGGTGCGCCCAGCGGCGGCGGAGGCCACATAGGGCAGGACGGCGGTCGACGCGGTCGACGGACGCGTCGAAGCATCGATCCGGGTCATGTCCTCCCCCATGGCAGACCTCGAAACCGCACCGGACACTACGAGCATCGTGGATATTTACACAGCCCGCTACCATCCGTGCCATGTCCGTCGATGCCAAGTTTGTCGATAGTGCCCCGGAGGGCGGGCCGGGCGGCACGCCGCCGCGGCACGTCGCCCCCCGGCGCCGGCATCCGCTGCGCCGGGTGCTGCTGGTGACCCTGGCGGTGCTGCTGGTGGCGGCCGGCGGCACCGCGGTGGCGATGACCCTGTACGCGAGGGACATCGACCACGACATCGCCCGGATCCCGACCTTCGATCAGGTGCCGCTGCGCAACCGGCCGGCGAAGGAGGCCGCGGCCGGCGACGCGATGAACTTCCTCATGCTGGGCAGCGACACCCGCGACCCGGGATCCACCGGAGGCTCGCGCAGCGACACCATCATCGTGCTGCACCTGCCGAAGGACCGGTCCGGAGCGCAGATGGTGTCCATTCCCCGCGACACGTGGGTGCACGTGCCGCGCAGCGCGGACGGGCGCCACGGCGGCGTCACGGCGAAGATCAACGCAGCCTTCGCATGGGGTGGCGCGCCGCTGATGGTGCAGACCGTGGAGGACTACACCGGCGTGCGCATCGACCACATGGTGATGGTCGACTTCTCCGGGTTCAAGGACATCGTGGACGCCCTCGGTGGCGTGCAGATCGACGTGGAACGGGCCTTCACCTCCACCCACTCGCTGAATCCCGACAGCATCCGTCACTTCCGCGCCGGGCCGCAGACCATGGACGGCGCGGCGGCGCTGGACTACGCCCGGGAGCGGTACGCGTTCGCCGACGGCGACTTCGCCCGGATCCGGCACCAGCAGCAGGTCATCAAGGCGATCCTGAGCAAGGCCTCGTCCGGCGGCATGCTGGCCAACCCGGCCCGGCTGAACTCGTTCCTGCGCGCCAGCGCGGACTCGGTGGCCGTGGACGACACCTTGAACATCATCGGCACCGCGGACGACCTGCGACATCTGCGCAGCGAGAACCTGACCTTCTGCACCAGCCCGAGCGCGGGCACCGCGATGCGCGGCGACCAGAGCGTGGTGCTGCCGGACACGGCAAAGGCCAAGAAGCTGTTCGCCGCGGTGCGCCGCGACGACGTGCCGCAGATCATCGCGCTGGGCACCGACAAGTAGACCACCCGCCCCGCCCGCTCGCGTCGCGTCGCCCCGCTCACCCGGGCCACTCACCCGCCCACCCGCCAACCCGCGCCGCGTCGCCCCGCTCGCCCGCCCGGGCCACTCACCCCGCTCGCTCGCCCGCGCCGCCCACCCTGCCCCGCCCCGCCGCCCGTCGCGTCGCCTCGCCCGTCGCTCGCCCCGCCGATCTTGACGTTTCTGGGGGTGCTACGCGGCATAAGCGCCTTTCGTCCGCACAGAATCTCCAAGATCGACGGCTGCCCCGGCCACCACCCCGTCGATCTTGGACTTTGTGGGGAGGAATAGGGCTTTCGTGGCGGTATGTGCTCCCGCAAAGTCCAAGATCGACGGGGCGGGGGCGGCGGGCGGGGGCGGGGGCGGGCGGCGGGCGGCGGGTGCGGGCGG
>NZ_BMMX01000047.1 GCF_014646155.1 Mangrovihabitans endophyticus | reverse complement strand
CGCCACACCCATCAACATCGATCGATCAGAGCGGCCTGGCCGAACGAGCAGCCATCAACTGCGAATCATCGAGGCTAGATGACCTGGCTCTACAGCTCTAGCTTTCCGACTGGTCGTCAAGTAGCTGTGCCGCGACCGACGGCGGCATGATCGTCGACCAGATCACCTCACCGGGTTTTGGTTGGATGCCCGCCACTCCGTCCGGCTCCGGCAACCAGCTACTGGGATCGATACCAGGTATGGCGTTGATGATGATCGCGAACACTTTAGGGTCAGCGATGTTCTCTGTGCCAACGATGAGATAGGTCTCTTGCTCGCGAGCACGCGTCAATGCAGTCACTCTGTAGTGCTCAAATTCAGCTTGATACGGGTATCCGTCCCGAAGTGATCGAGTGATCAGACCTCGGACGATCCTACGGATATTCGCTTCCCACGCATATGCATGCTCAAGCTGTAGACGCCGCCAGTCCCAGTCAGTAGGCATCCACCTGTCAGAGTCCCCACCTTCGCGATCCCAGGAAGCCTTTAGAGCGGCATAGAAGTCACCAGGGTCGCCTTCCCGCCGGTATCCGCCAGCACCAAGCCACCACGGCGCCTGCCGAACCTCGGGGCCTGCGTCAGCGCGATCGGCTTCCGGCAGGCGAGTCGCCGCACCGCGCCAGCGGCCTGTTTTGACCTTGAACCACACGCGGTCCTTGAGCGACAGAATTCGTTCGGCTCCGCCGGCCGCGTAAGCCTCAGGTAGCCGTTGCGCCTCGCCGATCAACGGATGGTCAATCCGACACAAAGATTCATCAAATGGGGGGATTGACAGTTCCAGATCAGCCATGCAAAACCGCGTGGGACGGACAGGCTTAGGCTCACCGCTCATTAGGCGAGTTTAGGGAGCCAAGCCCATCCGTCTCTAGTCGTCACTTTTCCGTCAGTGCCCGGAAGGCATGCCGCCGTACTCTTGCAGATGATCGACTGGAACGTCGGTGAGCAGTGCAATTGCGGATGCGGACGAGCCATCGAGCTGACTGAGAGCCGCACGGATACCCTCGTTGATCTCACTGCGGTGAGTTTCTATGTACTCGCGCACGGCGAGCTCTACAACATCCTTCTTGGCCTTGCCAAGGAAGTGAGCAGCGTGCGAGATGAGCTGGTCGGTTCCAACATCGACCTTGATGGGAGCAGACGTAGCGGCCATGTTCGGTCCCCCTTCAGGGCTCACGGTACCGAAGTACCTAAGTACCCTTCAACACCATGCATCATCGGAACCAACGATACTGAGTTTAGAGAGACATGGCTAGCCGGATGTCAAACGTCACCGCCGAGGCCTCGCGAGGATCAACGCACGCGGCAGGGGGGCTCGCCGGAGCAACACTGAAGAGGCGGGAGTCCAGTTAAGCTCAACGCCCGTTGGGTGCGGAGCATCGCGTAGCGACGTTGAGCTTAACTGGCCTGTCAAGACCCAATTCATACCCGTTTGTCACGCCATGCCTGTCTTCGAGACAGACCCCCGCCACGCCAGCGTGTTATCAACGAAATCCCAGTCTGGCAAGCGTGATTTGCATCACTTCCATGTGCCTACGACGTCTTCTGCGCCGAACGTGACTCTGAGACGGCGGCTGCGCCGAGAACCGGAGCGAAGCCAGGATCCCGGGCTCGCCCGCCAAAGCCTGCCTCCATCCGGCGACGCAGCTCCTCCTGTCCCCCGTCGAGGCACCCGGCGTAGATGCGCCACATCACCTCGGGAGACTGGCCAGCCCGGCAGCGAATCGCGCAGGCGCGCATGCCTACGCGGAGGATCAGCAGGACGCCGAGGACGCGGCCGGCGAAGTGCTGGCCGAGGTGAGGCAGCCGCAACCCGAGCCGCGAAAGGTCCGCAAGGCGGTGGCCGCGCTCCGCGGCTTCCTCGTGCCGATCGCCACGACGGCGGCCCGGCAAGAGGTGCAGGAGCTTGCGCAGCACGGCATCGACAACCTGAACCACGCAATCGGGATGTGAGTCAGTCCGGCCCGGGCGACCGGGCCGTCAGTGATTCGCTGAATCAGCCGCGCCAGAGTTCATTCTCAGCGCACGTCTTGTGGCAGGGCCGCATCTGGTCGTCCCGAACCTGCGTCGCCTTCCTGCAAATCCGGCACGGCAACGCCTGTTTCGCCCAGTGCGCGGCGCCGGTCCAGTCCAGGAAGCCGATAGTCGGCGGGGGCGGCGGGTCGGCCAGCTTGACCGACACCGGCTCCCGATCGGCGCCGGGCGAGGCGGGCGGCCGGTGGCCGGTGTCCTGCCCGTACCGGCACGACTGGTCGCGGAGTCGTGGTCGAATGTCGACGCGGGTGACGATGCCGCCGAGCGGCGAATCTTCCACGCCCGACGTGGTCGAGTCGACCTTATCCAGATCGGACGCCAGCACCCAGAACCAAACCGACCGGCTCGACGTCCGCTTTACGTTCACTGGGACCAGCTCGCGGGCCGCGGCCTTGATCACCAGGTCATCGAAGCGTTCAAGGGCGCGCGCGTCCGACCAGGATGCGTGCCAACCCGAGCAGGGCCGGCCGGCCTTCTTGTCGGGGCACACCGTTCCCATCCGTGAGCACTCCTCAACGACCAGGCGGCGGACGCCACCGCGGACCGGGAGCTCCGTGTCGGACAGGTATTCGTGCCACACCTTCCGGTCGATCCGCGCCCACGGTGCCTGGTCGATCACCTTCGACGTCTGGCTGTTCGTCATCCACGCGGGCGTGATCCCGTCGTCGGTCGCCAGCTTCGACCGGCGCCGCACGGTCGCCGCGGTGATTGGCGAGAGCTGCGGCTCGAATCCGATCTGGACGCCGTCGCCGCGGACCAGCACGTCAGTACGTCGGCGCCGGTGTTTCGGGGTGTCCTCAACTACCGCCTCGAACCCGCCGGACGCCGCAGCCTTGGCGATCCGCTCTTTCAGCGCCTTGTGCTCTGCGCTCTCGCCCGTGGTGGCGTGTTCGGCGCCGCTAATGTGCCGGGCCTCGCGCGTACCGTCTTCGTTTTGCCGCAGGTACAGCCAGGGCGGGGCGCCGGCCGGGTGCTGCGGGTCGATGCACTGGAGAGTGCCCGACTTGCACTTGCCATGCAGTTGCGCCCAAGCCCGGGCAGCTCGGGGACTCCAAGATCCTCACGGGACAGATCCAGCACGACGCCGAATTCCACCAGGAGCACGCTCGTACGCATCTGACCACGATACGTGTTGGGTACGACAAGAACGGTGTGCCGACGGGCCGCCGGATCCCAGGCGGGCACGTGACCGCGGTCGGCATCGAGAGGGAGTAACAGCCTGGCGCCGACAGCGCGGCGTACCGGATACGTACCGAAACGTTGGCCGTCTGGAGGATCGACATGACATTTTCCCAGCTCGCTGCCTCCTAAGAACGGCACATGCCTTCGCCCTCCGGAGGCGAAAGCGCAGGTTCGAATCCTGCCGGGGGCACCAGGGGTTCACCAGCATTTTCAGGCCACTGACCGGCGGATATTCGGTCAGTGGCCTCAGTCGTCAGTCGAAGATCGCTGTACGGTAGCCGTTGCAGTGCTTCAGTTCCTCACGTGAAAATGGGCTGAACTCGGCACCTCGAAAATCTGCATGACCGATGTCGCAACCGGCGAACCGGGTACCGAAGAGGTTGCAGCCGCGCAGGATTGAGTATGTGAGCTTGCTGCGGCTGAGATCAGAACCATGGAAATCGGAATTCGACAGGTCTAGATTTGACAGGTCGATATCAGTCAGCTCGACCGAGTCCAGCATGATGCCGGCCGAGGGGAAGCCTCGGCATCGATTGGTCAAGAGCCAGTAGGCCGCCGCAGCGCGCAGGGTGGTCTCCGTCAGGGTTGGATCATCTTCGTGGCCGGTCCGTGGAGTTATCCACTTTCTTGCTTTCTGCTCGGTCCACTCGCGAAGCGCCATCTGAGCGATGAAATGCCACACCGGAGTGTATATCACCGGAAAGATGCCCTCGCCGTCGAACTCCGATTCCCAGCGAAAGAACTTCCGCGCATAGAAGTATTCCTGAAACGATCTGTGTGCGAATTGCCACGCGTCTCCACGGATTCGGGAGACGAACGTGCTCGTGATCAGTTGCCGTTCGACTTCCTTCCACCGGCTACGGGGAAGCGACGCACGGTCCAGCAGCATCGACAAATGCACCTTCAGTTGCTCCACGTCGATGACCATCGTCTTCTGCGTAACCAGCCGCTCGGCTAAATCCTCGAAGAAGACCATGACCAAGTCCGGCGCAACCATGAGCCGACCACTGCTCAACTCACGATGCAGCCACGCGTTGGTGTATGCGTCGTACAAGTCTGCCGACGACGCGGCAGCGACAAAGTCCGGCAATTGATCGTGCGATTGACACACCAATGACAGCAGAACCGGGCGCGTGCAAAGCTCGGTCAGGTTGTACGTTGATGCGATGAAGCGCAGCACCGCCTCGGCTTCCGCAGAATCGAAACGGCGTCGAATGAACTCCGTCATCTCGTGCGGACCGAACATCCGCAGATGCAGCAGGTCAAAGCCCGGCATGACTGGCGTAGGCATGAGCAACTCACGTTGCTCCGACCCGGAGTAGAAGTAGTGCGTACGGCAGGTGATAAGCGCACGTGGAATACCTGACGAAAGCACGAGGCGCGAGTAGGCGACAAGGGCGGTTCGCTCGCCCAACGCCTTCACCATCTCATCCAGTCCGTCGAGGATCAACAGGAGCCGACCGGTGCCCAGCGCGCGACGAAGTTCGGCGGGGTTGTGGACCTCAACGCCATAGCTGTCGAACAGGTGGGTACGCACGAGCTGCTCGATATCCATCCGCGGTTCGAATCGTTTGAAGCCGATGAGCAGCGGGAGCGGCGAGTTGAGCGTGCGCCGGTATTGGTCAGCAAGTCGCTTGGCCAGTCGCAGGCATAGCCAGCTCTTCCCCGTGCCATAGTCGCCCAATACGGCAAGTGGGCCGCTCGATGGAGCCTGCAGCCATTCGTCGATGTAGCCGTCGACGTCGACGTCCACGTCTTGCTTCTCCAGATATCCTTTCGGAGATACGAACAATTCTTTGATGCCCGACTCATCGAAGATCCGGTCAAGCTCGGCAAGATACATATCGATGTCGAAGCCGACCGCAGGCGCCTTATGTGAGGCACTCCGCAGGCCCGGCCGAGGTTGGGGCGGGTAAAGGTTGGCGAATCTCGCTATCCACGGCTCCTGCTGCGCCGGATCGGAGAGGCCGCAGCCGTACAGGAAACCTATTAACGATCGCTCTTGCGGCACTACTCGGCCACTGGTGAGATTTTCCGTCGTTCCGGTCGAAATTCGATATCTGGTTTTGCGGCTGATTGTCGCAATTTCCCGGAAGGAGCGGCCAGACCACGCCTTCAACGCCAAAAGGCAGGATGCGAACTCTTCCTTGGAACGGGCCACCTGCGGGTCCGGCATCGGCCGCTCGGCTGGCTCATCCAGGATTTCCACACTCGCCTCCGCCGCCGTCGTGGGACCGCCAACAGTCTAGGTGCCCTTGTCGATCACGGCGGGCGATGCCGACCCAGGCTGTAGACCTGGCACCTCGTCCAATTCGGCCAATGGACTACCCGTTGGACGAATGGACGGGTGACATCACCGTCGAACGGCACCGGGGCTGGCCCGCTTCCACCGTGATCAACACCGACCGGACAACGGAAGGAAAATCATGACGAGCAACTCCGTACGTGCCCTATGGCTGGCTTGCGCGCTGCTGATGAGCAGCATGGTCGGTGTCGGCGGCGGTGTCCTTTCTTTCGTCGGCGGCGACAACCCGGCCAAGGCCGTGATCGCCGGTGCAGCCGCGTTCGGCGGTGCCATGGCCCTGCTCACCGCGGTCTTGGCTCTGCTGTTCCCCGGCCGATCGCGCTGAGGCGCAAGTTCCACCACCATGTCTGATTTTCGCCAGCCACTCCCGGGGGGTGTGACTATTGAACCTTTTTCAACCTGGCATCGAGCCCGTCGGTTGCGCGCCGTCGACCAGCGGCGGCATCTGCCAGCCTCGCCACGTTGAAAAAGGTTCATTGCCGATGTGGTCGGCTGCGGGCGTCGCCTCGTCGAACGCCGTCCAAGGCGTCGCCGCCATGCCGGGGCTCGGAGCCCTGATCGTGCGGGCGCAACCGGCATCGCCATGATCGGGTGCGGAGCCCGGCTCGTCATCGAGCGGCCGTGAGAGTGCACCAACGTCGGCATGAGAGCGAGTGCGTCTGACGGACTACCGCTTGACGGTCACCCGAACCTTCTCCACTGGCCCTCGGAAACCACCTCGACGGAGCCGTCGACGACCGTGATGGCTGTTTGTTCGTCGATGGCGTAGGCCGGGATGCCGATGTCCGCCGCCCACCGCTCGGCGTCGGCCAGGGTGTTCGTGGGGAAGAGGTTCAGGTGCGGGAAGATCGAGAAGTCGACGACTCCCAAAGCCCGGTCGTCGGGTGCCGACGGCCATTCGACGAAGTACGCTCCGATCCGGGGCGTCATCACCATGCTTCCCGCGCTGACCCCCACCCAGACGGTGTCGAGCAGCGAGGGCAGCAGATCGGCCAGCCCGGACTCGCGCATCCAGTGACACAGGTACGTCGCGTCGCCGCCGTCGACGAGCAGCACATCAGCCTCCCGGACCCAGGGCATCCAGCGTTCCACCCCGATGCTGGGTAGCGCGGTGAGCTCAAGGACACCGAGCGAAGCCCAGCCCAGGCCGGACAGGTGCCGCCAGTCAGATGCCGGGTCGGCGGCCACGAAACCCTGCACCGAAGCCGGCCCGCACATCGGGTGCCCCCACTGTGCTGTCGGGACGCAGAGAGCCCGGCACTCGGAGACCGGCTTGCCGAGAAGCTGCACCAGCGCCGCGTGGATGCTGGGGTTCGTCACACCCCCGGACGTCAGCAGAAGCCTCATGGAACCTCCAAGATGGACACGACGGTCACGGCGCCCGGTGCCCAGACCGGGCCGCGACTCATTGGGGGCTTGCGATGGGTCTTACGCGCTGACGATGATCTCTCGGTGACTGCGCCCACTACCGTCGATGGTTGTGCAGCTTAACGCCTCGATCGTCGTCGAGCAGGACGTCACGCAGGTATGGGACTTTCTCGCCGACCCGGTCGCGAGCACGCCCCGGTGGGACAGGAGCGTCGCGGAGGTCATTCCACGTTCTCCGGGTCCGGTGGACGTCGGCTGGGAAGCCACCACGGTCTCGCCCTCCGGAAAGCGCCAGGATTTTCGCGTCACCGCCTATGAGCCCGGACGCGAATTGACCTTTTCCCTGCTTTCGTCGCTCATGTTCACCCGTGCCGATTTGACGTTCCGGCTCACCGGAACACCGGCGGGCACCCGCATCGACCATGTCATCGACGTGGAGCTGCGGAGCCGTCTGCTCGGCCCCGTGTTGCGCCTGGTGAGCAAGCGCGCCCTCGGCGTCGATCTCGACCTGCTCAGGGGTGCTCTGGCGGATTTCTACGGGTCGGCCGGATGAACAGGGCTGCCCCTCGCCGGAGCCGGGCCGCAGTCAGCCGGTCTGATGAGTCCAGCGGCGTGTGGCGGCAGTGCTGAGCGACGGCTGAGACGGGCTCAGTGAGCCCTCAGCGCATCGCTTCCAGGATTGACGCGCGACGATCGTTTGAGGGCCTCCTCGATCGACTCCCGACCTTCCATCAAGCGTTGGCAGGTCGGACAGCCGGGGAGGTGCGGCAGGGAAGCGAGGTCTCATGGTTGCCCAGGATCGCGTGTGGTGTCATCTCGATCGCCTGGTGCGTGGCGGACAGGAGACCGGGGTGCAGGTTGCCGCTCATCTACGGGGGCGGCCGGTGGAGAACGTCGCGGCGGGAGTGGCGCCCCCGTCCACCGGCCGGTTGGTTGATGGCGCGGGGTCGGGTTGCACTACGGCCGGCGAGTGACACCGCGAGGGCTGGGCGGGAAAGCGGCGGCGGATGCCTGGTCATGGTCGACGCGGTGGCGCCGTACCATGCCGCGTTCGCCGGGGCGATGCGCCGGGCGTACGGGGAAATGCTCGTCACGGGGTTGCCGCGGATCACCCGGTTCTGGCCGGGTGGCTCGGGTGCTGGACAACGCGCGGATCCTGCGCGACTTCAAGATCCTGCGCGACTTCAAGAACGACGAGCGTGCGGCGTTCCGGTCGGTGAACTCAGGCCTGCGCCGGCACGGCGACGGCGCTCCGGCGGTGCAGCAGGCGATCGCACTGGCGAGACTGATCGAGCTGTCGACGGTGCTCCCACTCTGTGGTACATGAAGCCGAGGTGAATGCGCCGCCTCCTTGAGTGTCGGCATGCTACGTCGCTTTGGAACCGTCCTGGCTCTTGTTCTGGCCGGCATGTCGATCTGGCCGATGCCGGCCGACGCGGTGACGGGCGGGAGCCCGATACCCGCTGATTCGTGGAATTTTGTGGCACGAGTGGACGTCAACGGCGTTCACGGGTGCAGCGGCGCCCTCGTTGCTCCGCAGTGGATCCTCACGGCCGCGAACTGCTACGCCGTCGACGGACAGGACGTCGGCAGCAACTCGCTGGCGGGGCTGCCCACTACCGTGACGATCGGCGGCACCGGCCTGCCCGTGGTGCATCTGGTTCCGGACGCCGACCGCGGTGTCGTGCTCGCCGAGCTGGCACTGCGAGTTCCCGACATCACCCCGGTCGCGGTCAGCAGCACCGCGCCCGCTGCCGGGGACGCCGTGCAGGCCGCCGGCTACGGCCGCACCGCGACCGCGTGGGTTCCCGACCAGCCGCAGGCGGCAGCGGTCACGGTCGACGCGGTCAGCGCCGAGTCGTTCGGCTGGACCGGACCGGAGGCGAGCGCCTGCCAGGGCGATGCCGGTGGGCCGGTCTTTCGCACCGGAGGCGCCCGGCCCGAGCTCGTCGGGATCGACATCGCCTCCCGGCAGGGCGGGTGCCTTGACCAGAACGGCAGTCAGCAGGGTGCCACGGCGGCACGCGTCGATGACCTGAGGAACTGGATCAGCGGCGCCACGACCGACCTGTCCGCCAGCTTCCGGTCGTACCACACCAGCTCGACCGGCCTTGCCGAGTACGACCTGGCCGACGCCCGGGACCAGGTGGTTCCGTTCGACTACGACCACACGGGAAAGCTGGACCACCTGGTCGTGTATCGACCGGGTGAGGGGATCGTCCACATTGTCAAGCACAACGCCGACGACACCTATCGCTCAATTGTCAAGAGCACGGGCGGCATCGGTGGATTCAGCCTGCGCAACGGGTCCGACCGGATCGTGCCGTTCGACTACGACCACACCGGGAAGCTGGATCACCTGCTGCTGTACCGGCCCGGCAGCGGGGTCGCCTGGGTCGTCGCGCACGGCGAGGGCACCGCGTTCACGGCCGTGGTCACCAGCTCCACCGGGATCGGCGGGTACGACCTGGCGGATACCCGGGATCAACTACTGGCGTTCGACTACGACCATTCCGGAAAACCGGATCATCTGGTTGCCTACCGTCCGGGCGACGGGATCGTTCACATCGTCAAGCACGGCGCCGGCACCTCGTTCAGCTCGATCGTCACGAGCACCGGCGGCATCGGCGGCTACGACCTCAGGGGCACCACCGACCGCATCGTCGCCTTCGACTACGCGCACTCCGGGAAGCTGGATCATCTGGTGCTCTATCGGCCCGGCGGCAGGACCGCGTGGATCGTCGCGCACGGCGAGGGCACCACGTTCACGGCGGTCTACTCGAACCACACCACGGGCATCGGCGGGTACGACCTGGCCGAGACCCGGGACCAGATACTGGCGTTCGACTACGGATACTCGGGGCGGCTCGATCATCTGGTGCTGTACCGTCCAGGCGCCGGAATCATCCACATCCTCCAGCACGGTGCGGACAACTCATTCACACCCGTGTTCACCAGCACGACCGGGATCGCGGGCTACGGCCTGGGCGGCGCGATGGACCGCATCGTGGCGTTCGATCCCGACCATTCCGGCGGCCCCAATCACCTGGTGCTCTACCGGCCCGGCGGCCGGATCGCGTCGGTGGTGGGTCGACAGGGTCCGACCGCGGTGGCGGTGGCCATCCCACGCCCGGTTTCGGTCGAGGACTCCATCGTGGAGACCTTCAGCTATCCGAACGCGGCGCACATCCTGGCGACCTTGCACGTACGGTTGATCTCCGGCGACGGCCACCTTCTGCTGGCCGACTGCACGACCCCGCCGGTGAACAACGTCGGCGTGATCCATGTGTGGACCACCGAGCAGATCGGTCCGGAGGATGCCGGCCACGTCTGCTTCCAGGTCTTGGGCCCGGCCGGCCGGCTGGACCTTGAGGTGCCGGGCGTTTATTCGATCCGCGGCGACGGCCAGCAGCGGGGCTACGGCCATCGGCTCACCGCCGTGGTGGATACCGAGACGGGCTCGCCGGTGACCGTGGAGGTCGATCCGTCCGGTTACGCCCCGGTGGGCATCGGCGCCGACCCGGCCAACGAACCGACGACCCTGCTGCAACTTCGCGCCGGCCAGTGATGGGAAGGGTGAAGCCGATGAGAAGACTGTGGGTGTTGACCACTCTCCCCCTGATTGTTGCGCTGCTCGGCGTGCCGCGGCCGGTGGGCGCTCAGGTCGAGCCGGAGGCCGCGGACTGCGATCGGGACGCCGTGGTGATCGCCTGGCGTACCGGGGGTTCGCAGGTGCGGGCCGCAGCCGAACGGGCGCTGCTGGGTGCCGATGCCGACATCTGCGCGTTCTTGGACACCGATTGGGCGCAGCGCGGGCGAGTGGACGACCGGTTGAGCGTCAACCAGATACTGGCCGCGGGCGGCCCCACCGTGCGCGACGCGGCGCGTCAGGCACTGGACTCCACGGATCCGGCCGCGCTGGGTTCGTTCGTGGAGTCCGGCTGGCGCCAGCCATCGCTGACCGACCAGCGCATCCGCGTCAACCAGATGCTGGCCGCGGGCGGCGCACAGCTTCGCACGGCAGCGCAGCGAGCGCTCGATGCCGGCACCGCAACGGCGATGGAGACGTTCCTGGATTCGGGCTGGCGGCAACCGCTTCTCACCGATCAGCGGGTGAGGATCAATCAGATCCTGGCGTCGGGCGGCCCGGAGGTGCGGGTCGCCGCGCAACGTGCCCTGGATGCCGGCACCTTGGAGGCGTTGACCCGGTTCATCGATGTCGACTGGGGTGTGGCGGCGGCCCGCGATCAGGAAACGCAGACCCTCACCGACCTCGTCAGGGCGGCCGAAGTCGCGGGCGCGAAGGCGAACGCGGAAACGCAGGCGGCCAAGACCGAGGCCGAGCGGGCGGTGTCCGAGGCGGCTGCGGCCAAGCAGGCGGCGCAGGCGGCGGCGCAGGCGGCCGCGAATGCGCAGAACGACGCCGCGGTGGCGGCCGCCGAGTCCCGGCGGGCGGCCGATGCCGCGGACCGGGCGGCGGCGGCGGCGCAGCAGGCGGTGTCCGCAGCGCGTGCGGCGAGCGCCGCTGCCCGGGTGGCCGCGGACGCGGCCGCACGGGCCGCCACCGCGGCGGCGCGGACTGGGGAGGCGGCTAGCCGGGCGTACCAGTCCGCGGCGCTGGCCGCGACAAACGCCGGCGAAGCCCAGCGAGCGCGAGATGCCGCGGTACGGGCTCGGGCCGCCGCGGAGCAGACGCGACAGGTCGCGGAGGCTGCCCGGCACGCCGGGGAAGCCGCCCTCGCGGCCGCCTTCGCGGCGTCGGCGGCCTCGGGGGCAGCCGACAACGCCAACGCCTCCGCACAAGCGGCGGTGGAGGCCGGTGACTGGGCGGCCCGCAGCGGGGCGGACGCGTCGGCCGCGCGTGCCGCCGCGGCGCGGGCGCGGGCGAACGCGAACCGGGCCACCCACGCGGCACAGGCGGCGATATCGTTCGCCAACACCGCAGCCGAGGCGGCGTTCAACGCCCGCGATGCGGCCAACCGCGCGGTGGCCAACGCCAACGCCGCCGCAGCCGCCGCCGAGGAGGCCGCCGAGCACGCCGGTCAGGCCGCGGACGCGGCGGCGCAGGCGACCGCGCACGCCAACGCCGCCACGCAGGCGGCGGAGGAGGCCGTGACGGCGGCAGAACAGGCCAAGGTGGTCTACGACGCGGCACGGGCGGCCGACACCGAACGGATCACGATCGCCCTCGAACAGGGCGACGAAGCGGCTCTGGCCTTCGCGGCGGAGATCTCTTCGCAGCATGACCGGGCCGGTTGGGACGCCCAGCAGGCGGCCAGCCGCTCGGCCGAGACCAACCGGTTGATCACCATCGCCGCCGATCCGGCCACGCCCACCGCCGATGCGGTGCCGGCTGCCCGCAAGGTGGCCTTGGCGCTTGCCACGTCGGACGGGAGCTGGACTCGGACGGCTGCCCTCGACGCGCTGAGCGGCAACGATGCGCGCGTCGTCGAGTTCGTCCGGACCGGCATCGACGCCGCCGCGGCCCAGGACGACCGCGCCACTCTGGCAGGGTTGCTGGTCACCGGCAGCGCGGCGATGCGTGCAGCGGCACAGGCGGCGCTGGACGGCTCGGATGCGGACGTGGCGGAGTTCCTCCGTGACCGCGACTACCCCGGCCGGGACGGCGAAGACCGGCTCGCGGTCAACCAGGTCCTGGCCGCGGCGCGCGAGGCCGGCGATCAGACCACCGTGGAGTACGCGCAGCAGGCGCTGGACGACGGCAGCGATGCGGCACTGCGGCAGTTCCTGGAGACGACCCAGTACACCGCTGCCGCCGACGACAAGCGCATCAAGGTCAACCAGATCTTGGCGGCCCCGGACAGCGGCTCCGAGCTGACCGCATCCGCGCGGATCGCGCTGGACGGTCCACCCGCATTTCTCGACCAGTTCCTGACCGTCGAGCGGTACGCGGCGGCTCAGCGCGACCAGGATGCCGCGGCCCATGATGCGACAGTCACGGCGTTGCTGGCACAGGCGGCCGAGGTGGCCGCCGGCGCGATGCAGAATGCGATGGAAGCACAGGCCGCGGCGGCCACCGCTCGGAACGCGGCGGCCGAGGCCGCCGGGTATGCACAGCAGGCCGCCGATGCGGCCGGCGAAGCCGCCGAGTATGCACGGCAGGCGCAGCAGTCGGCGGACCGGGCGCAAGAGGCGGCGGACCGCGCCGCAGCCTCCGCCCGCACCGCGGCGGACGCGGCCCACTCGGCCAACGCCTCCGCCCAACGGGCGGCCCGATCGGCGGCTTGGGCAACGGCATCCGCGCAGGAGGCATCGGGCTATGCCGCGCAGGCGTACGTCTCGGCGGAACACGCGTACCACTCGGCGGTCGCCGCCGGCCACAGCGCGGAGGAGGCGAACACCGCAGCATCCGCGGCGCTCGCCGCGGCCAGCCGGTTAGCCGGCGACAACATGGCGGACTGGGCCGACAAGCAGGCGTTCCTGTGTCACTCGCCGGGTGTCGACACCCAGGCGTGCCTCGCCCAGGTCAACGAGATCGTGCAGAACCCGGGCCGCGTCGCCTTCCTGAACTCCGGCGTGTGCGAGCTGTTCTACATGCGGGGCAGCGATCTCTACAACGGCTGCTTGAGGGATGTGCTGAACCCGAACTTCGAGTTGAGCCAGAAGCTGACCTTCGTCACGGCGGCGCTGTCCGATCTCACCGCCTTTTACACCGCGGTGGCGAGCGCTCTGGTCACCCTGGTGGCCGGGGTGGTAGTCGGCGCGGGTGTCGCCGCCTGTGCCATCTGCGCCGCCGTCATGGAATTCTTCACGCCCCTGCTGGCCCCCGAGATGGTCGGATTGCCGTCCGCGGGTCTGGTGGCGGGCTCCGCGGTCAGCGTGCGCACCGCCGCGGTGCTGGAAGAGCTGACGGTCGAAACGCGGGCGCAGGAGGCGACATTCGCCCGGCTGATCTCCGCGATGAAGCTGTGCGGCGGCAACAGCTTCGTTCCCGGTACGCCCGTGCTGCTCCCCGACGGGACCACAAAGTCCGTTCAGGACATCCGCGTCGGCGACAAGGTGCTGTCCACCGAGCCGGTCACCGGAGTCACCGGCGCCCAAGCGGTCACCAGCATCACCACCGGGAAGGGCGTCAAACGCCTCGTGGCGGTGACCGTGGACACCGACGGCCGGGCGGGCGGCGCCACGGCGACGCTGACCGCGACCGAGGCGCATCCGTTCTGGGTGGCCTACCTCGGCACGTGGGTGGATGCGGCCGACCTGCGCACCGGACAGTGGCTGCGCACCGGCTCCGGCACCTGGGTCCAGGTCGCCCGGACCCGGCACCACACCGAACGGGCCACCGTCCACAACTTCACCGTCGCGCGCAACCACACCTACTACGTGGCCGCAGGAGCGGCGTCCGTTCTGGTCCACAATGGTTGTAGCGACTACCAGTGGGCGCCGGTGCCCGCGCCGCTCGACTATCTTCCGCCGGAAGAACTGTGGAACCCGAGCAAGGGCATCCCGGTGATCGGCCGGTGGCCCGAGGTGGCCGTCGGCGGGAGCTGGCCGGGACATACCTATTTCGATCTTCCCCTCCCCGATTGGAGCAAGGAGAAGAACGACGCCTGGATCCAGTCGATCATCAACCAGCGCGGGTCGGTGTATGTGGGCTCGCTGACGGTGGGCAACTACTGGAACAAGGAAAAAGACGAACCGTCCACCTTCGTGCGCGAGATCCAACAGCTCTTGCAGAACGGGTACGACTGGGAGGGGGATTACCTGGTGCCGCTGCCGTAGCGGGGGAGGGCGGCTTCCCCGCCGACGGTAACCTGAATCACTTTCCTGACCGTTCGGCCAGCTTCTGACCGAACGGTCAGGCACACTCGTTGTCATGGTTCGCGTCAGCACGCGGGAACGGATCCTGCGCGTCGCGGCGGAGAGATTCGGCCGCGCCGGATACAAGGGCACGTCACTGCAGGACATCGCCGACGAGGTCGGGTGTTCCAAGGCGACGCTGCTTTATCACTTCGCCGGCAAGGAGGCCATCCTGCTCGCGCTGGTGGCCGGGCCGGAGCGCGCCTTCGCCGACCTGGTCGCCCGTCTGGAACCGCTCCGCGGCCCGGACGCGCAGGCCGCGGCCATCGCGGGATTCGTGGACCTGGTGCTGCAGCACCGGCACGCGATCGCCCTCGTCTATGACGTGGTCCCGCAGGTCCTTCTCGAACCGGGATTCGACAAGGTTCGTCACCTCGGTGACGCGCTGTGCGCCGCGTTCGCCGGGTGGTCCAGCGATCCGGGAGCCGTGATCGCCGCGCAGACGGTGGTGCGCGGGATCATCGGCGTGGTCGCCGACGACGACCGCGACGCCGCCGAGTTACGGCCCGCCCTGATGGCGGTCGCCCAGCGCGCCTTGATCGGCTCGTAGTTTTTCCCGGCTGCCCCGGCGGCTGACCGGACACCCCTCACGACGACAAGGATGGACATGGCAACCCTGCTGTACCGGCTCGGCCGAGCCTCGTTCCGCCGCCGGAAGACGGTGGTCGCCCTCTGGCTGGTGCTGCTGGCCGCCGTTGGCGGCGCGGCCCTGGCCTTCCGTGGTCCGACGTCCAGCAACTTCACCATGCCGGGCACCGAATCGCAGCGCGCCATCGACGCGTTGCAGCACGAATTCCCCGAGGCCAGCGGGTCGACCGGCACCATCGTGGTGGCCGCCCCGCAGGGCCGCAAGCTCACCGACCCGGCCCTGGCCACTGCCGTACGCGGTCTGGTGCAGCAGGCCGGCCAACTGCCCGGTGTGGTCGGCGCGGTCGACCCGTTCGCCGCGCAGGCGGTCTCCCGCGATCAGCGGTACGCGCTGATCCAGGTGCAGTTCGCCGAGCGCACCGACGATGTCACCGACGAGCAGCGCGAGGCGTACGAGAGCACCGGCGCCCAGGCCGAGGCGGCGGGCTTGCGGGTCGAGCACGGCGGGGAGGTGATGAACGCCGAACCGGAGGTGGGCGGCACCGAGGGCATCGGCGTTGCGGTCGCGCTGGTGGTGCTGCTGATCACGTTCGGGTCGCTGGTGGCGGCCGGGATGACGATGCTGAACGCGCTCCTCGGCGTGGGCGCCGGCATGGCCGGACTGTACGCCCTGAGCAGCGTCATCTCGCTGACCAGCACGGCGCCGGTGCTGGCCCTGATGCTCGGCCTGGCGGTCGGCATCGACTATTCGCTGTTCATCACCTCGCGGCATCGCCAGCACCTGGTCGACGGCGTGGAACCGGAGGAGGCCGCGGGTCGCGCGGTCGGCACCGCCGGCTCCGCGGTGCTCTTCGCCGGCGTCACCGTGATCATCGCGCTGGCCGGGCTGGCCGTCGTCAACATCCCGTTCCTCACCGTCATGGGCCTGGCCGCGGCCGGGACCGTGGCGGTCGCCGTGCTGGTCGCCCTCACCCTGCTGCCCGCGCTGCTCGGCTTCGCCGGCGTACGGGTGCTGCCGCGCAAGCTCCGCGCCGCCTCCCCCGCCGCGGCTGCCGCCGAGGGCTTCGGATTCCGGTGGGCGCGCCTGGTGCTGCGGCTGCGCGTACCGGTGATCCTGGTCGGCGTGCTCGGCCTGGGCGCGCTCGCGCTGCCCGCCGGTGACATGCGGCTCGCCCTGCCCGATGCCGGACACGCCGCGGAGGGCACGCCCGCCCGCGAAGCCGCCGACCTGATCAGCGAGGGTTTCGGGCCGGGCTTCAACGGCCGGTTGGCGCTTGTCGTGTCGAGCGATTCGGCGCAGCAGACGGCCACCGCCGTGCAGGAGGTCAACCAGGTGCTGCAGGGCACCCCGAACCTGCTCGCCGTGGCCCCGCCCAACCTGAGCCGGGACAAGCGCACCGCGCTGCTGGCGGTCATCCCGACCACCGGCCCCACCGCGGCCAGCACGGAGGACCTGGTGCACGACATCCGGTCCAAGACGCACGGCTTGAACGACGCCGACATCGCGCTGACCGGCCAGACCGCGATCGGCATCGACGTGTCGGAGAAGCTGTCCGACGCCATGCCGGTGTACCTGCTGCTGGTGGTCGGCCTGTCGGTGCTGCTGCTGATGTTGGTCTTCCGGTCCCTCCTGGTGCCGGTGAAGGCGGCGCTGGGCTTCCTGCTGACGGTCGGCGCGACCTTCGGCATCACCGTGCTGATCTTCCAGCAGGGTCACCTGGCGAACCTGGTCGGGCTGTCCACGCCCGGCCCGCTGGTCAGCTTCCTGCCGATCCTGCTCATCGGCATCCTGTTCGGACTCGCCATGGACTACGAGGTGTTCCTGGTGTCCCGCACGCGCGAGGACTTCGTGCACGGCGCCGGCGCCCAGGAGGCGATGATCAGCGGCATGGGTCACGGAGCACGCGTGGTGACCGCGGCGGCCCTCATCATGACGAGCGTGTTCGCCGGTTTCGTGTTCATCGAGGACCCGGTCATCAAGTCGATGGGCTTCGCCCTCGCGATCGGTGTCGCCATCGACGCGTTCGTGGTCCGGATGACGATCGTGCCGGCGGTCATGTCCCTGCTGGGCCGCTCGGCCTGGTGGCTTCCCCGCTGGCTGCACCGCGCCCTGCCCAACGTGGACATCGAGGGCGAAGGGCTCCGCAAGCACCTGAACGAGCCGACCGAAAAGGAGTCCGTGCTGGTCTGACCCCCAGCCGGTCCTCCCGGCCCGAGCAGGAGCGCCCCGCGGCAGTCACGCCGCGGGGCGCTCACCGGTCACTCGTCACCCATACCGGGTAGGACGGTGAAATCCGTGACATTGGTGAGATAGGAACGGGTTCCGCGCCTCACCAGGTTCCCCCGTGCTGACACGCGCCGCATTTCGCTGTGCGCCCGCACAGCGTCTCCGTAGACCTCCGGAGCCAGCGTCAGCCACACCCGCCGCAACTGCTCGGCATCGTCCAGTCGGCCGACGAGTGTGATTTCGCCAGCATCGGGGCTCTCGCGATGCAGCCGAACGACTTCGCCCATGACGGCGACGTTCTCTTCCGGCACACGGGCACGCAACTCCACGGCCGCCTCCCGCAGCACAGGAAGGTGGTCTTTCCGGAAACGAAGGGCAGGCAAGGGCGTCGAAGAAGGTCGGGCAGCCGCCAGCGCGATCGACACCTCAAAGGATTGCCTGCCGCCGGCGCCGAAACCCCAGAGCGCCTCGCAAAGGTTGGCACTCACGCCGCGCGACACGGCGGCATTGAATCGCTCCAGGCCATCTGGGGTCAGAAGTGCAGCGTCCGCCGCTTCCAAGGCGGCCTGAACGGCGGCATGCAGGCGAAGCGAAACCTGGCGTTCCGCAGGCTCCTCTTCCGCAGCGTCACCCTCAAACAGTGGCAGTTGCTCTGCCAGACGCGGTGGCACGGGAGTATGTACGGTCAGCTTGTAGCTGCCGGGCAGAGTCGGCCCCATGCGAACCGTACGCAGAAACTCGGCCAGTCCCTGCAGTTTGCGAGAGGGGTGCACGGCCCTATCCTGTCGCGCGAACACCGGGTATGCCGCCGCACTCAGCAAAGCCTCAAGGCTTTCGCACGCCCAAACCCCGTCCTCAAGGGATATCAGCCCCGGCTCCTCCTCGCCGGGGAAGAGACTGATCGTGTGGACATCCCATGTCGCGGCACCGATGCTCCGCAGGATCTCCGGGGTCGGACGCCCTTCAACCGCGGCCAGCACGGTCACCGCATCACCCATACGGAGCGCGTAGTCGCGCAGGTCAGGATCCAGCGGTTGAAGGACTTCCACATCGGCACCGCCCACCGGCAACGTCCAGAAGGCGACCGCCCCTTCTCGATGCAGAAGTTGCCAACCCTGCGCACGGAGATATACCGACAACTCCGCCGGCGAACGAGACTGCAGATCGGCCGATGTGACCTCGCGCGTGTTGTCCGTCATGCCGCCGCTCCCGCCTCGTCCCCGGCGACCAGTGCCAGAAGCCGCGAAGGGTTGAGCAGATTGCACCGTGGCACTCGAACCAGTACGGCGGGTCCGGGAGTGCTCGCCGGCGTTCGCTCCGCCGCGAGGCTGACCCAGTATGCCGCACGCCGAAGCTCCATGCGATCAGCGTCGCACACCGCGTATTCGGAGGCCTCGGAAGGAACGGTGACCAGCAGGAGATATCTGCGCAGAGCGAATCCTGGACCGGCGAGCGCATCGAAATGCTTTCGCCTCAACCGATAATGCCAGTGCTCGGCGTCACCCCTCGGCGATGAGGAGCTCTTCACCTGTACATCGATTTTCGGCGATCTCACCGTGCCGAGGATCCCCGCATAGCCAATCGTCCAATCCACCCCATCGACGTCCGGGAACGGCTTGTTGGCCAAGAGGCCCGCCGCGCTGGCCATGGAGAACACGAATGCCTCACCATGCTGCCCCTGATGCGACTGCGGTGCCAGCGGCACGTTCCGACTCCCTGCCGTCAGGTCTCGACATCGACCCCCTCACACTAGTCGCATGAGCACCCCCTCGGCGATGGGCGCTGTGCCTATTCCGACCGCGGGCGGGGGGCCGCCAGGCGTTGCGCCGCCTGCGCCACAAACGCCCGGCGGCGGGTCCGTTCCGCCGGGTCCGCCGGGTCCGCGCCGGTCAGCATGTGCGCCAGTTGCGGCAGCGAGTGCCACCATGCGGCAAGGGCGATCAGCATGAACACGAAGTAGGCCGGATCGATGTCGTCGTCGAGGATGCCCGCGCGCTGCGCCCGGGCGATCGCCTCCGCCTTGGCACGGTAGTGCTTCGTGCGGCTCGCCTCGTCGGCGATGAACCCGGCCTGCATGCCCTCCCACTGCAGCAGCCGGGACAACTCGGGATGGTCGGCATGGTAGTCGAACGTACGGGCCGCGAACTCGCCGATGTCGTCCAGGCCGACCGGGTGCAGCGCCACCCCCGCGGCAAGCTTGGCCAGTTCGTCGGTCAGCACGGTGGCGAACAGTTGCTGCTTGTCGCCGAAGTATTTGTAGAGCCGCTCCTTGTTGATGCCGGCGCGTTCGGCGATGCGCGCCATGGTGGTGCCGTCCGGGCCGTGCTCGGCGAACTCCGCGACCGCCGCCTCCTTCAGCCGACGCCGGGTGCCTTCGGTGTCCCACGCCATGACGGCAGTCTAGCGATTCTCAACTCCAACGTTGCGGTTGGCGATGCGTGGGTCTACCGTCAAAACCAACCGCATCGTTGGAGTTGGAGGAAGCCATGCGACTCGACATCACCGGCAAGACCGTGGTCGTGACCGGCGCCGCCCAGGGCATCGGCCGCGCGCTGGCGCTGGGGCTTGCCGCCGAGGGCGCCCGGGTCGCGGTGCTCGCCCGAGACCGCAAACGCGCCCAGGCCGTCGTCGACGACATCACCGGGCTGCCGGGCAGCCGACCGGCCCTGGCCCTGGAGGCAGACGTGAGCGACGACGGGCAGATGCGCACGGCCGCGACGGAGCTGACGCGGGAGTTCGGCGGGTTGGACGTGCTGATCAACAACGCCGGCTGGATGGGCGGCAGGCAGCGGGTGCTGGACACCGACCCGGCCGTGCTGGATCGGGGGCTGCGCTCGAACCTGATCGGCAACTACATCGCGACCAAGCACTTCGCGCCCATCATGATCGGCAGCGGCGGCGGACGGATCGTCTTCATGACCACCGGGGCGCAGCTCGCGCCGGGCGGCGCGGCGTACGCCGGCGCCAAGGCGGCGGTGGAAGTGCTCACCAACGTGGTCCACCAGGAGTTGCGCGACCAGGGCGTGCGAACGGTGGCGATCGCGCCCGGCCTCACCGAGACCGAGGGCATGAAGGACGTGGTCACGCCGGAACACCTGGCGCGAGTCGCGGCGACCTATCCGCACGGGCGCGTCGGACAGCCCGAGGACCTGGTCGGGCTGGTCGCCTTCCTGTGCAGCGACGCGTCCCAGCATCTGTCCGGCACCGTGATCAAGGTGCGGCCCACGGTCGGCGCGTGACGCTCAGAGGCGACCGGCGCGGCGCTGCGCGACGAGCAGCCAGATCAGGTATCCGCCGCCCAGCGCCCCGGTGACCACCCCGACCGGCAACTGCCGCTCGCCGAACAGGCGCTGCGCGGCCTCGTCGGCGGCGACCACCAGCAGGGCGCCCATCGCGGTGGCCGGCAGCAGGTTCGGCCCGGTCGAGCGGGTCAGGCGCCGAGCCAGGTGCGGGGCGGTCAGCGCGACGAACGCCACCGGTCCGGCCACCGACGCCGCGGTGGCGGCCAGCACCGCGGACACCATCAGCAGCACCGCCCGTACGCGGGAGACGCCGACGCCGAGGGAAGCCGCCGCGTCATCGCCGAGTTCCAGGGCGCGCAGCGCCGGGCCGCAGCCGTACGCGATCGGGGCGAGCACCGCCAGTGCCCCGCCGACGATCGCGGCCTGCGTCCAGCCCCGCCCGTCCAGGCTGCCGGTCAGCCAGAGCACCGCGCGCGCCGCCTCCATCAGCCGCCCGCGGGTCAGCAGATACCCGTTGACGCCGGTGAGCATCGCGGCGACGCCGATGCCGACCAGGATCAGCCGGTATCCGTGCACGCCGTGCCGCCATGCCAGGACCTGGATCAGCAGGGCGGCGCCCAGACCGCCGGCCATCGCCGCGCCGGTGAGCGTCAGCGTGCCGCCCCCGGCGACCACCACGAGCAGGGCACCGGTCGCCGCGCCCTGCGTCACCCCGAGCACGTCCGGACTGCCCAGCGGATTGCGCACCAGCGACTGGGACAGCGCCCCGGCCAGCGCCAGCGCGCCACCCACCGCGACCGCGGTGACCAGGCGCGGCAGGCGCAACTGCCAGACGATGAAGTCCTCCGCGGCCGAACCGCCACCGCCGAGGGTGCGCAGCACGTCCCCGGCGGACATCGGGTAGTCCCCGCCGCCCAGGGCCAGCACGCCCACCGCCACGGTGGCCAGCACCAGGATCGCCCCGGCCGCGGCGGCCCGCCGGGAGACGCGCACCGACCAGCCGCCGGGCGCCCGCAACACGATCATCCGCGTACGGCCCGTTTCCGGATCACCAGCGTCAGGAACAGCGGCCCGCCGAGCACCGCGGTGACCGTGCCCACCTGCAGCTCCCCCGGACTGCCCAGGATCCGCGCGAGCACGTCGGCGCCGAGCAGCAGGGCGGGCGACAGCACCGCGCAGTACGGCAGGAGCCAGCGCAGGTCGGGGCCGGTGAACGGACGTACGAGGTGCGGGACCAGAAGCCCGACGAAGATGATCGGGCCGCACGCCGCGGTGGCCGCGCCGCACAGCAGCGTGACCGCGATGATCACGGCGGCGCGCACCGTGGCCGGCCGGGCGCCGAGGGCGCGCGCCGCGTCGTCGCCGAGGGCGAGCGCGTTCAGCGGTCGCGCGCAGGCCAGCGCGAGCACCCCGCCGGCCGCGACGAACGGCAGCACCCGGACCACGGTGCCCATGTCGGCGCCGGCCAACGATCCGACGGTCCAGAAACGCATCCGTTCCAGAGAGGCCGCGTTCAGCAGCATCACCGCGCTGACGTAGGAGTACAACGCCGCGTTGAGCGCCGCGCCGGCCAGCGCGAGGCGTGCCGGGGTGGCCGTCCGTCCACCGCCGATCGCGTACACCCCGGCGGTCACACCCGCGGCGCCGAGCAGGGCGAACCAGACGTAGCCGGCGAAGGTGGCGACGCCGAGGAAGGCGGCCGACGAGGCCACCGCGGCGGAGGCGCCCGCGTTGATGCCGAGGAGGCCCGGGTCGGCCAGGGGGTTCCGGGTGAGCGCCTGCATGATCGCGCCGGCCAGGCCGAGCGCGGCACCGGCGAGCAGGCCGAGCAGGGTCCGCGGCAGCCGCATCTCGTGCACCACCCCGAAGAGCGGCGAGGCGTGGTCCACCAGCCCGCGCCACACCTGGGCCGGGCTCAGACCGCGGGAGCCGAGACCCACGCTGAGGATGATCACCACGGCGAGCACCAGCACCGACGCCGCCAGCCCGGCCAGGCCCGCGGCGGCGCGCGGCGACCGGCCCGGCGGCGACGTCGCGGCAACGGCGCCGGGCCGGGCGGCGGTGGAGGCGTCGACGGCGGGCACGACCTCTCCTCGATCTCTGCTGTCAGTTAGGTTAGGGTAACTTAACCTACTGCCCACGCCGTTTTCGCTCTCCCCCCTGCAGAAGGACCAGTTTCATGCGCAGACTGCCAGCACCCCACCTGACCCGTCGCGGTCTGTTCGCCGCCGGTGGCGCCGTCGCCGCCGCGGGGCTGCTCGGCGCGTGCGGAGCCGACGGGGATGACGCCCCCTCGTCCCCGTCCGGCTCCCCCTCCGGCCCCTGGGCCTTCACCGACGACCGCAACGACCGCGTCACCGCCGATGCCGTGCCGTCCCGGATCGTCGCCTTCACCGGCACCGCCGCCGCGATGGTGGATTTCGGCATCGATCGGCAGATCGTCGGCGTGTTCGGCGAGACCACCAAGGCCGACGGGTCCGCCGACCCGCAGGCCGGCGACCTCGACGTGACGGCGGTGACCGTGCTGGGCAACGCCTGGGGCGAGTTCAGTGTGGAGAAATACGCGGCGCTGCGGCCCGACCTGCTGGTCACGCACATGTACGACCCGGGTGCGCTGTGGTACGTGCCGGACGACAGCAAGGACAAGATCCTTGCGCTGGCACCCAGCGTGGCCATCACCACGGCGCGCAAGTCGCTGGTGAAGGTCATCGAGCGGTACGCCGAACTGTGCGCCTCCCTCGGCGCGGACCTGCGGGCGGCGACGGTGACCGCGGCCAAGGCCCGGTTCGACGCGGCCTCGGACGCGGTGCGCAAGGCCGCCGCGGCCAACGGCGGGCTTCGCGTCCTGGCGGCCTCCGGCAGCCCCGATCTGTTCTATGTGTCCACCCCGAAGACCAGCGCCGACCTGATGTATTTCGCCGAGCTCGGCGTGCAGATCGTGGTGCCGGAAAAGACCGACGGCGGCGACTACTTCGAGAGCCTGAGCTGGGAGAACGCCGGAAAGTACGACGCCGACCTGATCCTGCTCGACGCCCGGTCCACCGCGCTGGCGCCGGCCGATCTGGCCGCCAAGCCCACCTGGAGCGACCTGCCCGCGGTCAAGGCGAACCAGATCACGCCCTGGGACGCGGTGCCGCGCTTCTCCTGGGCCGGTTCCGCCCCGCTGCTGGAACGCCTGGCCCAGGCGGTGCAGCGGGCGAAGAAGCTCGGCTAGCGCGTTCGCGCGTACCGGCCCGGACTGATCCCGAGAATGCGCCGGAAGTGGCGGGTGAGGTGCGACTGGTCGTAGAAGCCGCTGGCGGTGGCGACCGCGGGCAGCGGCTGCCCGGTCAGGATCAGCCGCCGGGCCAGGTCCACCCGCCGCGAGGTGAGATAGCGATGCGGCGCCATGCCGAAGGTGCGGTGGAACGACCGGACCAGGTGCGCGGGGTCGACGTGCAGCAACCGGCCGGCCTCGGCCAACGGCAGGCCGGCGACCACCCGATCCTCCAGCAGATCCCGCAGTCGGTGCGCCACGCCGGGTCCCGGCTCCGGCCCGGTCGTGTCCCGGCCCAGGTGCAGCAACAGCTCCCGGCGCACCACCGCGAGCAGGCTCTCGGCGTGCATCCGCTCGCCCGGCACGGCGACCACGTCATGCAGCCGGGAAATCATCGCGCGCAGCGCGGCATCGGCGAAGCCGGGATGGTCCACCGACGGTCCCACCGCGTCGGCGGGCAGACGGCCGGCTTCCAGATAGAGCACCCGTTTGCGGAAGCCGCCCGCGCCGGCCGCCCCGCCGTTGTGCGGAACGTGCGGCGGCAGCACCGTCACCAGTTCGCCGAAGGCGCCGCGGCGGTGCCGGTCCAGGTCGTAACGGACCACGCCGTCGTCGATGATGAGCACCGTCCACGCGTCGTGCGCGTGCATCGGATAGACGTGGTCGGTGAACCGGGCGTGCAGAACCTCGGTGACGCCGTCCACGGCGGGGCGCCATGCTCGCAGTTCGTGTCCCGCTCGCGCGGGCCGGTCCGCCGGCACGTCAAAATCGTACAAGACCCGCCGGTCGCGGCCCGCCGACGATGGCCGCATGGACACCATTCGCTTCGACACCAAGATCGCCGTGCTGCTGCGTGACGACCTGGCCGGCTGGCAGCGCCTCAACGTCACCGCGTTCCTGGTCAGCGGCCTCGGCACCCGGGTCCCGGAGGTGATCGGCCAGCCGTACGCGGACGCCGACGACGTCGCCTATCTGCCCATGTTCCGCCAGCCGGTGCTGATCTTCGAGGGCGACAAGGAGCTGCTCAGCCTCGGCCACGCCCGCGCACGGCAGCGCGGGCTCATCATGTCCGTCTTCACCTCGGACCTGTTCACCACCGGAAACGACCGGGACAACCGGGCGGCGGTCCGCGCGGTCCGCACCGACCAGTTGGACCTCGTCGGTCTGTGCCTGCACGGCCCCCGCAACGCCGTGGACAAGGCGCTCAAGGGCGCGCGCATGCACCGATGACCGACCCTCGCTCAGCGGGCACCCTCGGCCAGCTTCTCCAAACCGGTCAGCACCTGCTGCGCCGACGTCGTCGCGGTGGAGAGCTGGCGGGTGATCTCGCTCAGCACCGCCGACTGCTGCTCCACCGAGGCGGCGATGTCGGTCTGCACGGTGTAGATCTCGGAGACCGCACCCGTGGTGGTCTCGAAGGTCTCCGCCACCCCGTTGGTCTGCGCCACGATCGTCTCGATCACGCCGTTGACCCGCTGCACCGAACTGGCCGTCTGCTGGGCGAGCTGCTTCACCTCGCCGGCCACCACGGCGAACCCGCGGCCGGACTCGCCCGCGCGGGCCGCCTCGATGGTGGCGTTCAACGCGAGCAGGTTCGTCTGCGCCGCCAACTGCGCGATCAGGGAGTTCACCTCGGCGATCTCACTGACCGACTGCTCCAGGCTGCGCACCTTGTCGGCGGCCTGCAGCGCGGTGTCCCGGCCGGACGAGGCGCTGGAGGCCGCCTGCCCGGAGCGCGCCGCCACGTCGCGGACCGCGGTGGCGAGGGTGTTCAGCTCGCCATCCACCGCCGCCACCGCGCCGATCGCCGCCCGCGCCTGCTCGCTGACCAGGTGCACGTCGCTGTTGACCCGCTCGGCTCGGCTGGCGAGGTCGGCGTGTCGCTGCCGGTCGGACGCGGCCGCGCTGTCCCGCGCCGCGCGCTCGGCGCGTTCGGTCTCGCTGCGCTGCTGCGCCGCTTCCCGCACCAGCGCCTCATTCTCCCGCTCGGCCTGCTCGGCGAAGTGCCACATGAACAGGATGCCGACGATCTCCAGGGTGGCCAGGCCGGCGTGCAGCGCCACCATGCCGAGGGCACCGGAAAAGGACAGGTCCGGCATGCCGAACACCCGGCCCGGGGCGACCTCGCCGAGGATGCCGTGGTGCAGCACCACGATCACCACCGACCACAGCAACGGCGACCACTGCTGATAGAGCGCCACGAAGACCATCGTCGCGTACAGGTGGATGTGCATGGTCATCATGCCGCCGGACAGCTCGATGACGGCGAAGGTGCAGGCGATCAGCCCGACGCTGGTGATCGACGCCTTGGTGCTCTGCTCCCGGGCCAGGGACACCGTCCCGGCGATGGCGGCAACGGCGGCCGGCACGGCGAACGTCTCCCAGAGCGGCATCGGCCCCAGTGCGCCGAGCAACACCATCAGCGGAACGTGCAGCCACAGCAGTCGGATGTTGATCCGGTGCCGCGCCGCCCAGGATTCCGGCGTGAGGCGGGCACCGCGCGGGAGTCGCGAACCGAGCGATGTCATGCCCGCATCATGGTCCAGCGCCGACGCCCCCTGCCCGGCAAACGGCGAAATTCGGCGCCGTTCGCCGGGCAGGGGACGGATACGTCAGGCGAAACGCCAGGTCTGGTTCGACTGCGCCGGGCCGCAGTCCCAGATGATCAACTGGGTCCCGTTGGCGGTGCCCCAGCCGTCCGCGTCCAGGCACTTGCCGGACTGCGGATTGCGCAGATTGCCGTTCACCAACTGCCACTGCTGCGCGCCGTTGCTCAGACAGGTCCAGAGCTGGACCTTCGCACCGCCGACGGTGCGGCCGCCGTCCACATCCAGGCATTTACCGGTACGCGTGTTGACCAGCGCCGAGCCCTGCCACCGCCACCGCACCTCGGGTCCGCCGTGGCAGTCCCACAACTGCACCTTCGTCCCGTCCGCCGCACGGCCACCGGAGACGTCCACGCAGCGGTTCGATCCGGCCCCGACGATCATCTGCCCGGTGGAGTCGGTGACCCCACGCCGGTTGCCGCGCGTCCACGCCTTCGGGCCCAGGCCCAGCCCGCCGGGGATGGTGCCGTTGAGGAAGTCGCGGTACCAACCCAGCCAGAACGGCAGGCCATACTGGTCCTGCACGTAGCCGTGCGCCGCGGCGGCGTGCAGATCCACCGCGCCGGGCACCCCGAGCTGCTGGAAATAGAACTGCTCACCGAGCTGGTGCAGCATCTCGTGCACCCAGCCGGCCACCGCGTCCTGGTTGTATCCCAGGTCGTCGCGGGCGTTCACACTGGACCATCCGGTGTTGAACGGGCCCGGCGAGCCACCGGAGAAGTACGCATGCTCGCGGAAGGCGTTGTAGATGAAGACGCCGTCCCACTCCTGCGGATGGAGGAACTGGTCGACGTCGCCGGGTACGTTCGACGGCTCGACCATCTTGCCCTCGTACCCGATCGACGTGAGCGGGCGCCCGGAGACGACCGCCACCGTGCTCATGTCCACGGCGCCCGCGGTCAGGTCCTCCACCATCCGCGGGAAGGTGTTCTGGAAGGCATAGGCGGCGGCGTCGATCTGTGCCTGCGTCAGCGTCGCGGACAGGCCCGGCACCTGGGACACCGGCTTGATGATCATCAGAAATCGCAGCCGCACCAGCGGCGCCGTGGCGGCGTCGGCGTGCGGGGCGATCAGCCAGGTGGCCAGACCGAGAAGGGCGCTCAGGAGCAGGATCCCGGCGCGGCGCGCGATTGTCGGCATCGGCGTCCTTTCGGGGAAATGGGGGTTCCGTGCAGGATGGGCCGCCGCGCGGCCGTCGGCCAAGGGCTTGCGCAACCCGGGCCGCCACATGCGTCTGTGCGCTGGTAAGAATGTGCGGCACGCCGACCCGAGGAGCGCCATGACGACCAGACCACCGGTCACCCTGGAGGACGTCCGGGATGCGGCCGCGCAGATCGCCGGTGTCGCCCACCGCACGCCGGTGGCGCGCTCCCGCACCCTGGATGCGGAGACCGGCGCGCAGGCGTACCTGAAATGCGAGAACCTGCAACGAGTCGGCGCCTTCAAATTCCGCGGCGCCTACAACGCGCTCTCCCGGCTCACCCCCGAGCAACTGGCCAAGGGCGTGGCGGCCTATTCATCCGGCAACCACGCTCAGGCGGTCGCGCTGGCGGCGCGGGAACTGGGCAGCACCGCGACCATCCTGATGCCGGAGGACACCCCGTCGGCCAAGCGGGACGCGGTGACCGGGTACGGCGCGCGGATCCGCACCTACGACCGCTACACCGGGGACCGGGAGGCGATCGGTGCGGCGATGGCCGCCGAGCTCGGGCTCGCGCTCATTCCGCCGTACGAACATCCGCACGTGATCGCCGGGCAGGGCACCGCCGCGCTGGAGTTGATCGACCAGGTCGGCGAGATGGACACGCTGGTGGTGCCGGTGGGCGGCGGCGGTCTCATGGCGGGCAGCGCGACCACCGCCACGGCGCTGCTGCCCGGCGTGCGGGTGATCGGCGTCGAACCGGAAGCCGGCGACGACACCAAGCGGTCGCTGGCGGCCGGCCACCGGGTGTCCATCCCGGTGCCGCGCACCATCGCCGACGGGCAGGCCGCGAGCATCCCCGGCGAGCTGACCTTCTCCGTCAACCGGCGGCTGGTGGACGACGTGGTGCTGGTCGGCGACGATCAGATCCGCGCGGCGATGCGGTTCGCGTTCGAGCGGCTCAAGATGGTCGTGGAACCGAGCGGAGCCATCGGCCTGGCGGCCCTGCTGAGCGGGCACGTCAAAGAGCCGGGCCGGGTCGGTGTGATCATTTCGGGCGGCAACGTGGGCGCCGCCCGGTTCGCCGAGTTGATGGGAACCGCATGAGCTACTTCACCAGGGTCGGCGCGCACCGGTACCGGCCGAGCGAGTTCACCGGCGGCGCATGGGCGGTGGACGAACAGCACATCAGCCCGCTGTGCGGCCTGGTGGTGCATGCCATCGACCGGTTCGCCGCGGAGCGGGACGGCGACGGCGGGCGCGGCGGTGTGCCCATGGTGATCGGCCGCCTCACCTTCGACATCCTCGGCGTCATCCGCCTGGAAGACTTCGACATCCACGTCGAGGTGGTCCGTCCGGGACGCACCGTGGAACTGGTGGAAGCCGTGGTCACCTGGGCGGATCGTACGGTGGTGCGGGCGCGGGCGTGGCGGCTGGCCCGGCACGACACCGCGGAGGTGGCGGGCGGCGCGGCGGGTGCGTTGCCGGCGCCACAGACGCTGACGCCCTGGGACATGACCGACGTGTGGCCGGGCGAGTACATCCGGTCCATCGAGGTGCGCCCGGCCGGCGAGCCGGGACCCGGCCGCACCACGGCGTGGATCACCAGCGAGCACGACCTCGTGGCGGGCGAGCCGAGCACGCCGCTGGCACGCTTCGTGCGGTTGGTGGACACCGCGAACGGCATCGCGGTGCGGCAGAACCCGAAGGAGTGGATGTTCCCGAATCTGGACCTCAGCATCCACCTGCACCGGCAGCCGCACGGCGACTGGGTGGGCCTGGACACCACGGTGGTCTTCGGCGCAGACGGCCAGGGCCTGACGTCGACGACCCTGCACGACGTGACGGGCCCAGTAGGCCGGGCGGAACAGATCCTCACGGTCCGCCCCCAGCGCTAACCGACCGCACACCCCCCGCCACGCCCCCCGCCACACGCCCCCGCCCCCGCCCCCCCGGGCACGCGCCCCCGCCCCCCGACACGCGGCGATCTTGGACTTTGTGGTCCGACAAGTCCGATCTATCAGCCTCAATCGGGCCCGCTTTCTCCAAGATCGACGCGCTCGGCCCCGGCGCCCGCGTCGATCTTGACGATTGTGGTCCGGCATGCCCGACATGACGCAGCTAATCGGGCACCCAATCCTCAAGATCGGCGCACACCCACACCCCGCGACCGCACACCCACGCCCCACGACGGCGCACACCCACACCCCGCGACCGCGCGCACCCACACCCCGCGACCGCACACCCACGCCCCACGACGGCGCACACCCACACCCCGCGACCGCACACCCACATCCCGCGACGGCGCACCCACACCCACGACGGCGCACACCCACGCCCCACGACCGGGCGCCCACGCCCCGCGACGGCGCGCACCCGCCCCGCGACGCGGGGTTACGGTGCCTGCTCGATGACCTGGTAGCCGTACGGGCCTAGGCTGAACTCGCCGGCCTGGACCGGCTCCGGGTTGTGGTTGATCAGGGTGATCAGATCGCCGCGGGCGCACGCCTCCACCCCCGGCGGCAGACCCGTCATCACCGGGCGGATGTCCGCGCGTTCGATCAGATAGCGTGCCACCGTCGCGCGGCCGTCGCCGTCCAGCAGTGTCGCCACGTAATGGGCGTTGCCGCGGCGGGTCAGCGCGGGCCGCCCGTCCGGGAAGATGCCCAGGATTTCCGCGTCGTCCACGCGAATCGTCTCGGCGAGCGTGCCGCCCGCGATCGCCCCGCCGAACACGGCGATCTCCGTCTCTCGCACGCCCTCGAAGTCCAGCACCGACACGCCCAGCGCCGGCCCGAGACGGGTGGTGAAACCGCCGGGCAGAAAGCGATCGTGCTCGTCCACCACGTCGCTGAACGCGGTCACCAGCAGATGCCGGTCGTAGGCCGCCAGCGCCGCCGCGTCCCGGATCAGGTACAGGCTGGGCGCCACCACCAGTTCGTACGCGTCGAACGGCCCGTCCGGACGGACGATGTCCACCTGCACCGCCAAGTCCAGGAAGGCCGCGTGCCATCCGCGCACCGTCGCCAGATAGTCCACTGTGGCCGGATGGTCGGTCTGGTCGATCGCCCACCAGTTGTGCCAGTCGAACACTATCGCCACCTTCGCCTCACCGCCGGGAGCGGGCGGCTGCCATCCGCTCAGTTCCTGGCCCAGCGCGGAGATCTCCCGGTACGTGCGAGTCTCCGTACCGGCGTGCGGCAGCATCGCCGAGTGGAACTTCTCCGACCCGGCGGTCGCCTGTCGCCACTGGAAGAACATCACCCCGTCGGCGCCGCGACCGACTGCCTGCATGCTGAGCGCCGCCATCTGGCCCGGCGCCTTGGCGGCGTTGGCCGGGCGCCAGTTCACCGCGCCGGGCGCCTGTTCCATCAGGATCCACGAGCGTCCCGGCTTCAGCGACCGCATCAGGTCCCGGGCGAACGCACTGACCTGATAGGACAGTGGATCCGCGGGATCGGGATAGCTGTCGTCGGAGATGACGTCGATGTCCTCGGACCACGCCCAATAGTCGGTGGGGCGGTGCGGACCCATCATGTTGGTGGTGACCGGTTGGGTCGCCCCGGCCTCGCGGATGATGTGCTTCTCCATCCGGAACAGCTCTCGCAACGCATCCGAGCTGAACCGGCGGAAGTCCAGCAGGGCGCTCGGATTCACGTGGTACGGCGTGCGGCGCGGCGGCAGCACCTGGGCGAAATCCGTGTAGTGCTGCGACCAGAACCAGGTGCCCCACGCCTCGTTCACCGCGTCGATGGTGCCGTACCTGTCCCGCAGCCAGTCCCGGAACGCATAGGCGGCGTGGTCCGAGTAGTCGTACGCGACGTGGCATCCGAGTTCGTTGTTGGGATGCCACATGACCACGGCCGGGTGGTCCCTGTATCGCCGCGCGGTGGCCCGGGTCAGATCCGTGGCCAGCCGCCGGTAGTCCGGGGAGGTGGGCGCGTAGTGCTGCCGACTGCCCGGCCACAGCGTCACGCCGTCCTGGTTCACCGGCAGCATGTCCGGGTACGCCTGCACCGCCCAGGGCGGCGGCGAGGCGGTGCCGGTGGCCAGGTCCACCGCGATGCCGCCGCGGTGCAGCAGGTCGAGCACCCGGTCCAGCCAGTCGTAGTCGAAAACCCCTTCGGCGGGCTGGATCCGTGCCCACGAGAAGACCCCGACGGTGGCGATGTTGACCCCGGCGCGGCGCATCAGCCGTACGTCCTGGGGCCAGACGTCCTCGGTCCACTGCTCCGGGTTGTAGTCGCCGCCGTACCAGATCGTCATCCACCCAGTGTGCCCATCGCCGGTGCGCCGGCACTCGTGGGCCGAACCTGCTCGGCCCACGAGTGCCGGCGTTCGGTCACGCGGCCAGCCGCCGCTTGCGCAGCCACCAGCCGATGCCGGTGACGCCCACGATGCCCGCGAGCATCGCCATGCCCTCGGCGGGGATCGCCGGGGTGGGCACGGTGACCGCGTTCGGGCCGCAGGTGACTTTGCCGATGGTCGACGAGACGGTGCCGGTGAGCAGGTCGATACTCAGGGCGTCGTTGCGGACGCTGCCCGGACCGCCCGGGTGGGTGAGCAGGTGGTCGCCGATCATCGCCACCCCGGCGATGCTCGTCCACGTCTCGGGCGTCGGCTCGGCGTCCAGGCTCATGATCGGCAGGCCCAGGGCGTAGACCTTGGCCCCGACCACGTCCACGTGGGTGGTCACGATGCCGTCGGACGAGGCCGTGCAGGAAGCGATCAAGGCGTCCGCCTTGATCTGGGTTCCGGTGACCAGGGTGACCCGTACGCCGTTCGAGTTGCCCAGGGTGAGCTGGCAGGAACCGTCGGCGCCGATCTGGATCGACCCGCCCGACCCGATCAGGCCGGCGCAGGCCGCGGACGTTCCGTCGCTGCGTGCGACCGCGCGTTGCACCGCCACTCCCGCATTGATCACGGACTGGGACCCCAGCACCGTCAACGCCGGGGTCTGACTGACCTCGTCGTCGGTGCCGGATCCGGTGTTGCTGGCGACGGCCTGACCGGTCGTCACCACCGAACCACCGAGAAGCGACAGCTCGACAGCCGTGGCGGTGGCGTTCGCGGTGTCCGCGTGCGCGGGCGCGGCGGTGCCGAACAGGGCCACCGCGAACACCGCCGCGGCCAGGCCCGGCGCGACCAGTCGTCGCGTGGTCCGCAATGAACGTCGGGACATTCAGATACCTCCCTGCAGTTGTGGTCGGGTTGTGGCGGTCGGGTGACGATCGGGATGCTCGCGGACGGTCGCGGTGACGGCGTCGCCCGCGCGGGCGGTCTTGTCCCATCGGCCGTTGCCGCGGATCACGCGGTAGGCGGCGCGCCAGGCGGCGATCTGCAGCAGATAGCCGTAGAACAGGTTCACCGCGGCCATTCCGAGCGCCATGCGGCGGCTCACGAGGCTGGCGCAGTGCGAGCGATAGAACAGGCCCCACAGCGCGTGCGGGAGCACGCCGAACAGGAACGCCAGCGGAATCAGCCCCCAGGCGCCGCTGAGCAGCCAGCCCTCCGGGCCCTCCGGATCGCCCAGGGCATATGCCAAGTGCACGACCGCGGTGAGCGGGAACACGACGCTGCCCAGGATCTGCGACAACGGCACCCACATGTAGTGGGCGATCTCCAGGGCGCCGGACAGCGGCACCTTCGGCGAGTTGAGCACCTGCCACAGGTACTTCCAGCATTGCAGGTTGCCCTGCGCCCAGCGGGTGCGCTGACGCAGCAGATCGCGCACCTTCGGCAGGCCGTCCTGGGCGACGAAGGTGTCGTGGCAATACTCCGAACGGTGGCCCAGCAGCAGCACGTGCAGGCCCAGTTCGAAGTCCTCCAGCAGCGCGCCGTGCCAGGGCGCGCCCTTCCAGTCGCCGATCTCGTCGAGCACGGACAGCCGGGTGAACTGGCCGTTGCCGCCCATCGCCACGCTGCCGGTGCGGCGGCGCAGGAACTGCATCGCCGCGATCGGCCCGGCGAACTCCAGATCCTGCAGGCGCACCAGCAGCGCGTCCCCCTTGGTGCGGGCGTTCTCGCCGATCAACCGGTCCAGGTCGGTGGCGGCCAGCGCGTCCACATCCTCAGTGATGCGCACCTGCACCTGGACCGCGCCGACGCCCGGATCGCCGAACATGGACGGTCCGGTGATCACATCCGGGCCGAACTGTTCCAGCCGCCCGTCCGCGTCCACCACACCCACGATGATCTTCGACCGGTCGGCCTCGTCCCCGACCTCGGCGGAGATGGCCCGCCAGGCGGCGTTCAGCGCCGCGCCCTTGCCCTGCTGCGCTTCCGGCGGCACCCGGCTGATCACCCGTACCTGCTGATAGCGGGTTTCCAGCCACCGCATCAGCACAAGGGTGCGATCCGCCGAGGCGTCGTCGACGCACCACACGGTCGCCTCCGGGAACGTGTCCACCAGGTGCTCGACGGTGTCCACGATGACCGTCTCCTCGTCCAGGCACGGGATGACGATGTGCCACTGGAAGTCGGAGCGGTCGCCCAGCGGGATCTCGCGATGCCAGAGGAAGGGCCGCAACACCATGACCACGTACGCCAGGAAGGCCACGGAGAGGATGAACGCCATGGCGTTCAGCAGGGCGAGGAGCCAGTTGGCGCTGTCAAGCATGGGCCGGCACCGCCTTGCGGGCGCGCAGGCCGGTCAGCAACTTCAGATAGAAGAACCCGCTGAGCACCACGCCGAGGGTGCTGACCAGGGTGCCGAAGAAGATGTGCGTGTACGCGTACCCCTGCTCGATCCCCCAGATCCGCATGCCGGCGCCGATGACCAGCAGGCGCACCTGGTTGACGGTGAGCACCGCGATGGTGGCTGCCACCGCGGCCAGCAGGCTGCGCCACACCGCCACCCGGCGCACCAGAAGCAGCAGCCCGGTGATGGTGAAGAACGGGAACAGCAGGAAGATCGCCGTACACCCGATGGTGATGGTGTATCCGGTCAGCGTGCCGTCCACGCGGAAGAGCGTGGTGTCGGCGACGCACGATACGTCGTCGAAGGCGAACCAGCGCAGCACCTCGGCGCTCCCGCACGCCTCGACGTGCCGCAGCGCCCGGTCGTGCGCCACGGCGTATGCCACCGCGGCGGCGAAGGCGAGCATGAGCGTGAGCCGGACTGGACCGGCGTCGGCGACGACACGTCGCAGGCCCCGGATCATCGCGCCGCCTTGCGCTGTTCGAACAGGCGCTGCTCGGCCAGGCTCCACGTGTCGCGCAGGTCGCTGGTCTCCAGCCGGGAAGCCGATGCCGTGGTGGCGGTGAACCCCGCCTTGCGCAGGGCCGCGTCGACCCGCTGGCCCAGCCGGTCGACCTGCGCCTGGGTGCAGTCGTTGAGCACCGCCCCGATGTGCCGCACGCTCAGCCGGGCGAGCACCGCGTCCCGCAGGTGGTCCACCGCGATCCGGGCGGCCTTCTGGGCACGCGCCGCGGAGCGCAGCGACCCGAAGTCCACCAGCAGGACGGTGACCGGGGTGCCCAGGTCCCGCGCCCGGCGTTCCTCCTGCTCCAGAATGGCGCCCCAGCCCCGCCGGGCGGGCAGGCGCGACGCCCCTGCGGTGACCACGACGGGAGCCGGCGCGCGGGTCTCGGTGGTCCGCACCGCGCGGGTCGCACGCAACTCCGACTGCAGCACGCCGGCCATCAGGTTGGAGAGCGCCCACAGCAACGGCTCCAGCCCGGGCGGGAATTCGCGCGGCTCGGTGTGCCAGCCGGCCAGCACGCCAAGCAGGTCGCCGTGCTCGGTGAGCAGCGGCACCCCGGCGTACGCGCGCATGCCCAGCTTGCGGACGGCGGGCGCACCGGCGTAGTCCGGAATCGCCAGCACGTCCGGGGCGAGGTTCGGGCCGAGGCGGCTCACCATGCGCCGGCAGACGGTGGGCGACCAGTTGACGCGCGTACCGGTCGCGATGCCGACCGCACCGGTGGACACGGCCAGCGGGGTGAGCACGTTGTCGATGACCCGCCCGACGTGCCAGGTCGGCATGCCGGACAACGCCGCGAGGCTCTCCACCGTCTGGCGCGAGGTGTCCTCCCAGCCGGTGCGTCCGCGCTGCGCGTGCCATCGCGGCTCGGGCAGTTCGAGCCGTGCGGACAACGTCATCTCAGCCGGGTGCATGACACGTCCATCGGCGTGCCCGCGGGGCACTTAAGTGATTGCCCGGCCACCGGCCGGAAGCTTTCTCATAATCGGGCAGGCGCTGCCGAACCTGGTGATATGGCGAAACGTCGAACGCGATCAGGACGGCCCATCAGGGTCGTCAGCACCGTTGTCATCCCCCTGGTCGTGTTTCTGCTCGGCGTCGCGGGCAGCTTCGCCGCCGGCGACCGGCTCCATCAGATCGAGGACGACCGGCTGCAGCGGGAGACCTACCGCAGCGCCGACATCGCCGAGGTGGCGCTCACCGACATGGTGCAGTCGTACTCCCGCCTCATCGGCTCGATCGCCCGCGCAACCTCGGCGCAGTCGGATCTCACCGCGACGGACTTCGACACCCTGGCCGACGCGGCGCGATACCTGCCCGGCGCGGTGGGCGCCTCCTTCGTCGTGCCGGCGTCACCCGGCCAGGTGGCGCAGGTCCAGCGCACCTGGCGGGCGCGGGTCGGGCCGGCGCTGACCCTGAAGCCGGCCGACGACGTCGCCGAGCACCGGTTCATCGTGCTGTACCGCGAGTTCGACGGCGATGGGACAGTTCTCGGCCTCGACGTCGCGCAGTTGTCGGCAGCCGCCGAGGCGCTGTCCGCCTCCCGGACCACCGGCGCGCCAGCGATCACCGCACCGGTCGTGCTGGCGAAGGACCAGGATCGTCCGGCCAGCGAACAGCGGCCGTCGATCACCCTGCAGGCCCCCGTGGTGGCGGCGAACGGCACCGACGACGCGGGCACCTTCCGCGGATGGGTCAGCATGGCGTTCCGCCTCGATCCGATGCTGCAGACCGCGCTCCGCAACGCGGGCGTCGACGACGTCTCCGTGACCGTCCAGGACATCACCGCCCCCGGTCAGCCACTGACGATGAGCAGCCTCGCTCCTGCCGATTCGACGGTGGCCGACGCCGCACCGGCCGTCGCGCGCGACTTCCCCGCCACCCGCCGGCTGTGGCGGCTGACCGTCCAGCCGTCGCAGCAGATGGTGAACGACGAGCTGGCCGGAACCCCGCAGCTCGTCGAGGTCGGCGGTACCGTGCTGTCCCTGCTGCTGGCCGCGTTGGCCTGGGTGCTGGCGTGGTCGCGGGTGCGGGCCATCCGCCAGGTCAAGAAGGCGACCGCGGATCTGCGCGCGGACGTGGCACGCCGCGAGGCCGCCGAACTCAGCCTGCGCACCAGCGAGGCCGAGCTGCAAGCCTTCACCGAGGTGGCCGCCTCCCGCATGCAGGGACCGCTGCGAGAGATCACCGAGTACGCGACGCTGGTCGCCGAGAACGACGAGCTGACCCCCCGGGCGCGGCGCCGGGCGACGCTGGACATCGAGTCCAACGCCGAGACCATGGGCAAGCTCGTCCACGATCTGCTGTTGTACTCCCAGGTCCGGGAGGTGCCGCTGGCCCGGCAGTCGATCAACCTGGCCGGCGTGATCCCCGGCATCGCCGAGGAGGTTGTCGCCGCCGTGCGCCCGGGCGAGCCGGTGACCATCGAGGTGGACGCACTGTGCACGGTGGACGGCGACCGCCGCCTGCTCGGCGAGGTGTTCCGTCGGCTCTTGGAGAACGCACTGCTCTACACCCCGGAGATGCAGATTCCCGAGGTACGGGTGAGTGCCGACCTGGACGGCGCGAGCTGGCGCGGGGAGAGCTGGCGCATCGAGATCACCGACAACGGCACCGGTCTGGCGGAGTCCGAACGGCCGAAGGTGCTTACCGCGTTCTACCGCGCCGCCAACGCCGAGGGCATCCCCGGTAACGGCCTGGGCCTGGCCATCTGCCAGCGCATCGTGGAACGGCACGGTGGGCAGATCGGACTGAACGCCAACCCGGGCGGTGGCTGCGTGGCCTGGGTGACGTTGCCGCTCCCGGCGCGTTCCGCCGGGAGCGCCGGCGCGGCACCGCAGCGCACGGTCGGCGGCAGCACAGCGGATCGCTGAACGAACCGGGCAGCGGCCGTCACTGCTCGGTGACGGCCGCCGTCGGGGATCCGGATGCACACGTCACCGTCATCCGCACCCGGGACGGATCGTCGACGAAGGTCACCTGAGCGGCGGTCGCCGGACCGGGGTTCACGCTCTCCACCTGGTACGGCCGGGTGGCGTGCCAGGTGTTGAACGTCGCCTTTCCGTTGCTGCACTTCGCCACCACGAATCCGGCGTCGGACGACAGCCGCTTCGCGCCGGAACTACCACCCCCGGCGGGCGGTGGATCCTCGGTGGGCGGGGGTTCGGTCGTACCGGTCGTGGGGTCCGCGGTGGGTTCGTCGGTCGCCCCGCCCGGCCCGCCGTTCCCGCCGGTGGTGGTTCCCGGCTGCGCCCCCGGACCCGGCGCGGTGGTGGCCGGCCCGCCGGGCACCACGCCCTCCCCCACGCCGGCGGGCACGCCGTCGACGCCCGCGGCGCCGTCCGGATCGGCGGGGTCGGCGCCGGGACGGCTGTCCGAGGCGTTGCGGGTCGCCGCGGGCGACGTGCCACCGGCCTGCGGATCCTGGGACGGCGGCGCCGCGGCGACCGCGCCGTCCCGATCGCCGTCGGGGGGCACCGGTAGCAGCGCCCACACGATCAACCCCACGACCAGCGCGGCGGCGAGGCCCGCCAGCCCGGCCCAGAGGCGACGCCTGGTCGGGTCCCGGCCGTCCTCGTCACCGTCCTCGTGGCCCTGGGGCGCGGTGGCGGCCCGGGCCAGGACCGCCGCCACGTCGGCTGCCGGAGGCCGGTCCAGCGGGTCCTTGCGCAGGCAGCGCCGGATCAGGTCGGCCACCACGGCGGGCACGCCGGGCAGCTCGGGCAGCGGCTTCGGCTCGATGTAGACGTGCGCCGACAGCATCTGGGTGGTGCTCTCGACCGACCACGGCGAATCGTCGGCCAGCAACCGGTAGAGCAGCACGCCGAGCGCGTACACGTCGGTGGCCGGCTCGACCGCGTCCCCGGTGACGCGTTCCGGCGCCAGATAGGCCGGCGTGCCGTACAGGATCTCGTCGGGCGTACCCGGACCGGCCACCGCCGCGATGCCGAAATCGACCACCTTCGCGCCGCGGTGCGTCACGATGACGTTTCCCGGCTTAATGTCGCGATGCACCAGACCGTCGGCGTGCGCGGCGGCGAGCGCGGCAGCCACCTCGGCGCAGATCCGCAACGACGTCGCCGGGGCGAGATGCCCGGCCTCGACCACCTTCTGCTGCAGCGTGGGACCGTTCACCAGCTCCATCACCACGTACGGCAGGCGGGTGCCGCCCTCGTCCGACTCGCCGAAGTCGTACACCTGGGCGATGTTGGGATGCGGCGACAGCGCGGCGGCGGCGCGGGCCTCGTCGCGGATGCGCGCACGCGAACCCTCGTCGCCGACGTGACTGCCGGCGAGCACCTTCACAGCAACGGCACGACCGAGCACCTCATCGCGGGCGCGCCACACCACGGCGGTGCCGCCGCGGCCGAGTTCGCTCAGGAGCGTGTAGCGACCGCCCAGGGCCTGCTGGACTTCCACCCGACGCAGTCTGCCCAACGGACCGGCAATTCGCACATCCCGATGCGCCGATGGCCCTGCGCTGTCCGGAGAGCTGCCCGATATGCACCGCCGCAAATCCGGCATAGCCGAAAAGCAGCCCCGAACAAGGTAGCCGCCGCTCCCGTTTTTGAGTAACCCCAACCGCACGCCCCCCACCGCGCCCCCGCGCCCCCGCGCCTCCGCTCCGCCCACCGCACCCCGCCGCCCGCACCGCTCCGCCGCACCGCCCCGTCGCCCCGCCGCGCCGCCGCGTCGACGCCCCGTC
>NZ_BMMX01000046.1 GCF_014646155.1 Mangrovihabitans endophyticus | reverse complement strand
CCCGCGCTCGCCCGTCCGCCCCGCGCTCGCCCGTCCGCCCCGCGCTCGCCCGTCCGCCCCGCGCTCGCCCGTCCGCCGGGGCGTCGATCTTGGACTTAGCGGGGCCGACCCGAGGTCATAAAAGGTGACTTGTCCGACCGCAAACGCCAAGATCGCCGGGGTGGGTGCGTCGATCTTGACCTTTGTGGTCGGACAAGTCGGGTGTGTCGGTATGAGTCGGGCACACTAAGTTCAAGATCGACGGTCCGGGCCAGCGGGCGGGGTGCACGGCGGGCGGTCCGGGCTAGCGGGCGGGGTGCACGGCGGGCGGTCCGGGCCGGCGGGAGGGGTGCGCGGCGGGCGGGGTGCGCGGCTGGCGGGTGACCGGGGGGCGGCGGTGTGCTGGGTGGTTGCGCCGAACGTGCCCGGAGGCGCCGGGAGCTATTCGGCGGGCGGCAACTCCGACTCGGAATGCGCCAGCGCCAGGACTGCCCGTGCGATGTCCGCGCCATGGGCGCCCAGCCGCGCGGTATAACGCTTCATCATCGCGTACTCCCAGGCGAGCTTGCGCGCCGGCAACCCGGCCTCGCAGCGCGCCGCGTGGTGATCGCGGGCCCGCCGGGTCCGGTCGATCAGCAGCGTGATGAGCAGGTCGTCGAGCGGATCGCAGGGACCTCCTGCCGGATCCGGCACGAACAGGTCCTCCGAAGTCACCGTGACGCCAGCGGTCATGCCTTCGATCATCGGCCGCGGCGGCCCGGCAAATCCCTAGAAGTCACCGTGGCGGCAAGAAGCCACCCCCGGGGAGGTGTGACCGCAGCGCGCAGGCGCAAACCCCGGCACATCTAGGGGTTTCCGCGACCGGCGACGCCAAGACTGGCTGACCATGACGGGCGCTGTGGACAAGGAACAGAAGCTCAGGGATTACCTCAAGCGCGCGACCGCGGATCTGCAGCGGTCCCGGCAGCGGGTGAGTGAGCTGGAGGCCACGGCCGGGGAGCCGATCGCCATCGTCGGCATGAGCTGCCGCTACCCCGGAGGCGTGGACAGCCCCGAGGCGTTGTGGCGCATGGTGCTGGCCGGTGAGCACGGCCTGTCCGGCTTTCCCGCCGACCGCGGCTGGGAGCTGGACGGCGAGCTGGCTCAGGCGTCCGCCGCGGGCGGGTTCCTGCACGACGCCCCGGACTTCGACGCCGACTTCTTCGGCATCTCGCCGCGTGAGGCGCTGTCCATGGACCCGCAGCAGCGGGTGCTGTTGGAGACCACCTGGGAAGCCTTCGAGCGTTCCGGCATCCCGGCGGCGTCGTTGCGCGGCAGCCGTACGGGCGTCTTCGTCGGCGGCATGCCGCAGGACTACCGGGTCGGTCCCGAGGACGACGTGCAGGGCTTCGTGCTGACCGGCAACGCCACCAGCGTGCTGTCCGGCCGTCTGGCGTACTTCTTCGGCACCGTCGGCCCGACGGTCACGGTGGACACCGCGTGCTCGTCGTCGCTCGTCGCCCTGCACCTGGCGGCGCAGTCGCTGCGGCAGGGGGAGTGCGGCACGGCGATCGCGGCCGGTGTCACGGTGATGTCCAGCCCGACCACCTTCGTCGAGATGGCCCGGCAGGGCGGCCTGGCGACCGACGGGCACTGCCGCTCGTTCGCCGATTCCGCGGACGGCACCGGCTGGTCCGAGGGCGTCGGCGTGCTGGTGCTGGAGCGGCTGTCCGAGGCGCAGCGCAAGGGCCGCACCATTCTAGCGGTGCTGCGTGGCTCCGCGGTGAACTCCGACGGCGCGTCCAACGGCCTGACCGCCCCGAACGGCCCGTCGCAGCAGCGCGTGATCGAGGCGGCGCTGGTGAATGCCCGGCTGTCGGCCGACCAGGTGGACGTGGTGGAGGCGCACGGCACGGGCACCACGCTGGGTGACCCGGTGGAGGCGCAGGCGCTGATCGCCACGTACGGGCGGGGTCGAGACCCGCAGCGACCGCTGCTGCTCGGCTCGGTGAAGTCGAACATCAGCCACACCCAGGCCGCGGCGGGCGTCGCCGGAATCATCAAGATGGTGATGGCGATGCGGCACGACACGTTGCCGCGAACGTTGCATGTGGACACTCCGTCCACGCACGTGGACTGGAGCGCCGGCACGGTCCGCCTGCTCACCGAGGAGCGGTCGTGGCCGCGCGCCGACGAGCCACGTCGCGCCGGTGTCTCCTCGTTCGGGCTCAGCGGCACCAACGCGCACGCCATCATCGAGGAGGCGCCCGCGCCGTCCGCTGACGCGGAGCCGGCCGCCGTGCACCCGGACGAGCTGCCCTGGCTGGTGTCCGGGCGCAGCCCGGCCGCGCTGCGGGCGAACGCCACCCGGCTGCTCGACGTGCTGCGGGCCGGCGCCGACCCGACGGCGGTCGCCCGGTCGCTGGCCGTCACCCGGTCCGCGCTGGAGCACCGGGCCGCCATCGTGGCGGCCGACCCGGAGCCCGCCCTGCAGGCCCTCGCCGAGGGGGCGGACGACGCTGCGGCGCTGGTTCGCGGCAGCGTGCACCAGCGCGGCAAGCTCGCCGTGTTGTTCACCGGCCAAGGCTCGCAACGCCTGGGCATGGGCCGCGAACTGCACGCCCGGTTCGACGTGTTCGCCCGCGCCTTCGACGAGGCGTGCGCGCACTTCCCCGGGCTGCGGGAGATCGTCTGGGGCGATGATCCGCAGGCCCTGGAACAGACCGGCAACGCGCAGCCCGCGCTGTTCGCGCTGGAGGTGGCGCTCTACCGGCTGGCGGCCAGCCACGGCATCGTGCCGGACTACCTGATCGGGCACTCGGTCGGTGAGATCGCCGCCGCGCACGTGGCCGGTGTCTTCTCGCTCGCCGACGCGGCCACACTGGTGGCCGCGCGGGGCCGGCTCATGCAGGCGCTGCCGGCCGGCGGCGTGATGGTCGCCGTGGAGGCGGCCGAGGACGAGATCGAGCTGGTCGACGGCGCCTCGATCGCCGCGGTGAACGGTCCCCGCTCGGTGGTGCTGTCCGGCGAGGAGGACGCGGTCGCCGCGGTGCTCGCCGGGCTCGGCGACCGGCGTACCAAACGGCTCGCGGTCAGCCACGCGTTCCACTCCGCGCGCATGGACCCGATGCTGGACGAGTTCCGCGCGGTGGTGGCCGGGCTGGACGCGCAGCCACCGGCCATGCCGGTGGTGTCCGGCGTGACCGGTGCGCCGGCCACGGTCGGGCAGCTCACCTCCGCCGACTACTGGGTGGATCAGGTACGCGGCACGGTCCGGTACGCCGACGGGGTGGCCTGGCTGCGTGACCACGGCACCGGGGCGTACCTGGAACTCGGCCCGGACGGCACGCTGGCCGCGATGACCCGGCTGAGCGCCGAGCGGGCCACCGTGGCCGCGGTGCTGCGTCCGGGGCGGCCGGAGCCGGCGACGTTCACCACGGCACTGGCCGACCTGCACGTGCATGGCGTGCCGATGCGCTGGGACGCCTGGTTCTCCGGCACCGGCACGTCGCGGGTGGACCTTCCGACGTACGCCTTCCAGCGCCGCCGCTACTGGCCGAAGAACATGCACGCCGCGCCGGCCGGGCTCGGCGCGGCGCACCACCCGCTGCTGGCGGCGGCGGTGTCGCTGGCCAACTCCGACGGTGTGCTGCTGACCGGCCGGCTGGGCCTGTCCACCCATCCGTGGCTGGCCGACCACGCGGTCGGCGGCACCGTGCTGCTGCCCGGCACCGCGCTGCTGGAACTGGCCGTGCGGGCGGGCGACGAGGTGGGCTGCGACCGGGTCGACGAACTCACCCTGACCGCTCCGCTGGCGCTGCCCGAGACCGGCGGCGTGGACGTGCAGGTGTGGGTCGGCAGCCCGGACGGCGACGGCCGGCGCACCATCGACGTCTATGCGCGGCCGGAAGGCGACCCGGACCAGCCGTGGACGCCGCACGCCAGCGGACTGCTCACCACCGGGGGAGAGACCGCGCCGCAGGACACCACGCCGGTCACCACGCCGCCGGACGCGGCCGAGCCGGTGGATGCGGCCGGCCGGTACGAGCTGATGGCCGGCGCCGGCTTCGCCTACGGCCCGGCCTTCCGCGGCATGACCGCGGCCTGGCGGCACGGCGACGACGTGTACGTGCAGGCGGAACTGCCGGAGCCGCTGGAGGCCGACGCGTTCGGCATCCACCCGGCGCTGCTGGACGCGGTGCTGCATGGCGCCTCCCTGCTGGACCGGGCCGGACTGCCGTACGCCTGGCAGGAGGTGACCCTGCACGCCGCCGGTGCGACCGCGGTGCGCGCCCGCCTCACGCCGGCCGGCGACGATGCGGTGGCGCTGACCGTGACCGACCCGGCGGGCCAGCCGGTGCTGACCGCGGGCTCGCTGACGCTGCGCGCGGCATCCGGCTCCGCGCCCGCGCCGGCGCGGGAGGCGTTGTACCGGCTGACCTGGACCCCGGTGCGCGGCACGCTGGCGCCCGTCCCCGCGGTGGCGCTGCACGGACCGGACGTGTTCGGGCTGGCCGGCCGGCTTGCGGTGGACGACGCCGCGCCGACCGTGCTCATCCAGGTGCGCCCCGGCGGTGACGACCCCGCGGCGGAGGCGCACACGGCGACCGCCGAGGCGCTGGCCGCGGTGCAGGGCTGGCTGGCCGAGCCGGACGGCAACCGGCGGCTGGTCTTCGTGACCCGCGGGGCGGACACCGACCCCGTCCCGGCGGCGGTGCGTGGCCTGGTCCGCTCGGCGCAGGCGGAGCATCCCGGCCGCTTCGGGCTGCTCGACCTCGACCCCGCCGCGGTGGACGCGGCGCCGGACGTCTCCGGCGTGCTCGCCGCGCTGGGCGCGGACGAGCCGCAGATCGCCCTGCGCGGCGGACAGATCCGCTGCGCCCGGCTGGCCCGGGCCACCACCACCGGCACCACCGGCGTGCCGGGCTGGGACCCGGACGCCACCGTGCTGATCACCGGCGGCACCGGCGGTCTCGGCGCCGTGGTGGCCCGTCATCTCGCCACCCGTGGCATGCGCGACCTGCTGCTGGTCAGCCGCCGCGGCGCGGACGCCGAGGGCGCCGCGGACCTGGTCGCCGAGCTGGCCGAGCTCGGCGCGCACGCCGCCGTGGCCGCCTGCGACGTGGCCGACCCGGCCGCGGTGACCTCCCTGATCGGCGGCATCACCCACCTGACCGCGGTGGTGCACACGGCCGGCGTGCTGGACGACGGCGTGATCGACGCGCTCACCCCGCAGCGCCTGGACACCGTGCTGCGCCCCAAGGCGGACGCGGTGTGGAACCTGCACCGCACCGTCGGCGACGTCGCGGGCTTCGTGGTGTTCTCCTCGTTCTCCGGCACCGTCGGCGCGGCGGGGCAGGCCAACTACGCCGCCGCGAATGCGTTCGTGGACGCGGTGGCCGCGCTGCGCCGCGCCCAGGGCATGCCGGCGCTCTCGCTCGGCTGGGGCCCGTGGGCCTCCGGGTCGGGCATGACCGGCGGGCTCACCGAGGCGGACCTGGACCGGCTGGCCCGCGCGGGCACCCCGGCGCTGACCGGCGAGCAGGGCCTGGCGCTGCTGGACGCCACCCTGGGCGCTGGCGCCGCCACCGGCGCGAGCGCGGCCACCGACGGCGGTGGCGACGCGGTGTTGCTGCCGGTGCGGCTCGACCTGGCGGCGCTGCGCGCCCGCGGCGAGATCCCGCCGTTCCTGCGCGGGCTGATCCGCGGCTTCCGCCGCGCGGCGGTCTCCGGCACCCAGGCCGCCGCGGGCCTGATGCAGCAACTGTCCGGGCTGGACCCGGACGCGCGCACCGCCGCCCTGGTGGAGCTGGTCCGCGCCCAGGTCGCGGCGGTGCTCGGGCACGGCGGCGCGGGCGACGTGGACCCGGACCGGCCGTTCACCGACCTCGGCTTCGACTCGCTGACCGCGGTGGAGCTGCGCAACCGGCTGGCGGCCGTGACCGGCCTGCGCACCGCGGCCACGGTGATCTTCGACTATCCGACGGTGACCGCGCTCGCCGCCCACCTGCGCGACGAGCTGATGGGCGCGCCGGGCGCGTCCGCCGCCGTGGCGCCGACCCGGGCGGCCACCGACGACCCGATCGTCATCGTCGGCATGGCCTGCCGCTACCCGGGGGGCGTCGGCTCGCCGGAGGACCTGTGGCGGCTGGTCGACGAGGAGACCGACGCGGTGTCCGGCCTGCCGGTCGACCGCGGCTGGGACCTCGACCGTCTGTACCACCCGGACCCGGACCACCCGGGCACCACCTACACCCGGCACGGCGGCTTCCTGCACGACGCGGGCGACTTCGACCCGGCGTTCTTCGGCATGAGCCCGCGTGAGGCGCTGGCCACCGACGCGCAGCAGCGCCTGCTGCTGGAAACCTCGTGGGAAGCGGTCGAACGGGCCGGCATCGACCCGCGCGGTCTGCGCGGCAGCCGCACCGGCGTGTTCGCCGGCATCATGTACAACGACTACTCGGCGGTGCTCGCCGACCCGCAGTTCGAGGGCTTCCAGGGCAGCGGCACCTCGCCGAGCATCGCCTCCGGCCGCGTCGCGTACTCGCTGGGCCTGGAGGGCCCGGCGGTGAGCGTGGACACCGCGTGCTCGTCGTCGCTGGTGGCGATGCACTGGGCGATGCACGCGCTGCGCGCCGGGGAATGCACGCTGGCGCTGGCCGGCGGGGTCACGGTGATGTCCACCCCCACCTCGCTGATCGAGTTCTCCCGCCAGCGCGGCCTGTCCCCGGACGGGCGCTGCAAGGCGTTCTCCGACACCGCCGACGGGGTCGGCTGGTCCGAGGGCGTCGGCATGCTGGTGCTGGAGCGGATGTCCGACGCGCGGCGTAACGGCCACCGGATCCTGGCCGTGGTGCGCGGCAGCGCGGTGAACTCCGACGGCGCCTCCAACGGGCTGACCGCCCCGAACGGGCCGTCCCAGCAACGCGTCATCCAGGCCGCGCTGGCCTCCGGTGGGCTGCGCCCCGAGGACGTGGACGTGGTCGAGGCGCACGGCACCGGCACCACGCTCGGTGACCCGATCGAGGCGCAGGCGCTGATCGCCACGTACGGGCGGGACCGCGCCGAGGAACGGCCGCTGCTGCTCGGGTCGGTGAAGTCCAACCTCGGGCACACCCAGGCCGCCGCCGGTGTGGCCGGCGTGATCAAAATGGTGATGGCGATGCGGCACGGCACGGTGCCGCGCAGCCTCTACACCGAACAGCCGTCGTCCCATGTGGACTGGACCGCGGGTGCGGTGCGGCTGGTCGACGCGCGTACCGCCTGGCCGCAGGGGCCCGGTCCGCGCCGCGCCGCCGTCTCGTCGTTCGGCATCAGCGGCACCAACGCGCACCTGCTGCTCGAACAGGCGCCGCCGGAACGCGCGACGGCCACGGCGCCGGACGGCGTCGACGGCCCGGTGGCGTGGCCGCTGTCCGGTCGCACCCCGGGCGCGCTGCGCGACCAGGCGGCCCGGCTGCGCGCACACCTGGCCGCCGCGAATCCGCCGGACGCCGCCGCGGTGGGCCGCTCGCTGGCCACCACGCGCACCGCGTTCGAACAGCGGGCGGTGCTGGTCGGCGACGACGGCGATCTGATGCGCGGACTCACCGCGCTGGCCACCGGCGGCGCCGACCCGGCGTTGATCACCGGTGAGACCGGCGGGGCGGGCCGACTGGCCGTGCTGTTCGCCGGGCAGGGGTCGCAGCGCCCGGGCATGGGACGCGGGCTGCACGCCCGCTTCCCGGCGTTCGCCGCCGCCTTCGACGACGCCTGCGCGCACTTCCCCGGACTGCGCGAGGTGATCTGGGGCGACGACCCGGCAGAACTGGAACGCACCGGCTGGACCCAGCCCGCGCTGTTCACCGTCGAGGTGGCGGTGTTCCGGCTGCTGGAGTCCTGCGGCGTACGCCCGGACGTGCTGGTCGGCCATTCCATCGGGGAGATCGCGGCGGCGCACGTGGCCGGGGTGCTGTCCCTGGCCGACGCGGCGGCGCTGGTGTCCGCCCGGGGCTCCCTCATGCAGGCGTTGCCGGACGGCGGCGCCATGGTGGCGCTGGAGGCGGCCGAGGACGAGATCACCCTGACCGAGGACGTCTCGATCGCCGCGGTCAACGGTCCCCGCTCGGTGGTGCTGTCCGGCGACGAGGACGCGGTGACCGCGCTGGTCGCCGGGTTCGAGGGCCGCAAGACCCGGCGTCTGAAGGTCAGCCACGCCTTCCACTCGCACCGCATGGACCCGATGCTGGCCGAGTTCGCCGGTGTCGCGGCCGGGCTGACCTACCAGACACCGCGGATCCCGTTGGTGTCCAACGTGACCGGGCGGGTGGAGTCCGACCTGTTCACCGACCCCGGCTACTGGGTGCGGCACGTGCGCGAGGCGGTCCGCTTCGCCGATGGCGTGACCGCCTGCGAGGCGGGCGTCTTCGTCGAGGCGGGACCGGACGGCGTGCTGTCCGCGATGACCGAGGGCGTGCTCGGCGACGCCGCTGACGCGGTGCCCGCGTTGCGCGGCGACCGGGACGAGACGGCCGCGTTCACTGCCGCGCTGGGCCGCCTGCACGTGCGCGGCGTCACGGTGGACTGGACCGCCTGCTTCGGCACCGGCACGGCCACGGTCGACCTGCCCACGTACGCGTTCCAGCACGAACGCTACTGGCCGGACACGCTGGCCGCGCCGGCGGCGGGCGTCGCGGCCGACCCGGCCGACGCCGCGCTGTGGGACGCGGTGGACAGCGGCGACGCGACCGGCCTGGCGGACCTGCTCGGCCTTCGCGACGAGCAGCACGCCTCGCTGTACGCGCTGCTGCCCGCCCTGTCGTCGTGGCGTGCCCGCCGCGCCGAGCAGGCCGTGCTGGACGCCGCCCGCTACCGGGTGCGCTGGACGCCGGTGCGTGCCGCGGGCGCGCCGGTGCTGGACGGCACCTGGCTGATCGTGACCGCCGACGGCGTCGCCGCGGACGACCTGGTGGCGGCCCTGCGCGGGCACGGCGCGCGGTGGGAGACGCTGGACGTCACCGGGGCGGACCGGGCGGCGATGGCCGCCGCGCTGGAGGAGCACCGCGACGCGGCCGGGGTGTTGTCCCTGCTCGCCCTGGCCGACGCCGCGCCCGACCCGGCCGACGGGCTGCCCCGCGGACTGGCCGCGACCGCCACGCTGGCGCAGGCGCTGACCGACGTGACGTGGGGCGTTCCGGTGTGGACACTCACCCGCGGCGCGGTCTCCACCGGCCCGGCCGACCCGCTGACGAACCCGGCGCAGGCGGCCGTGTGGGGCCTCGGCCGGGTGGCCGCGCTGGAGCGGCCGATGCCGTGGAGCGGGCTGGTCGACCTGCCCGGCGACCTGGACGCGCCGGCCGTGCAACGGCTCGTCGGCGTGCTCGCCGACCACCACGGCGAGGACCAGCTCGCGATCCGCGGCACCGGGCTGCACGCCGCCCGGCTGGTGCGGCATCCGGTCACCGCCGCGCCGGCCGCCGACGCGTTCACCGCGTCCGGCACGGTGCTGATCACCGGCGGCACCGGGGCGCTGGGCGCCGCGGTGGCCCGCTGGCTCGCCGCCGCCGGAGCGCCGCACCTGGTGCTCACCGGCCGCCGCGGCCCGCAGGCGCCGGGCGTCGCCGAGCTGACCGCCGACCTGGAGGACGCGGGCGCCCGGGTCACCGTGGTGGCCTGCGACACCGCGGACGCCGACGCGCTTGCCGCGGTGCTCGCCGAGCACCCGCCGACCGGCGTGGTGCACGCCGCCGGGGTGGGCCAGGCCGGACCGCTGACGCAGACGTCCCTGGACGAGTTTGCCGCCACCACGGCGGCCAAGATGACCGGCGCGGCGCACCTGGACCGCCTGCTCGGCGACGCCGAACTCGACTTCTTCGTGCTGGTCTCCTCGGTCGCGGGCGTGTGGGGCAGCGCCGGGCAGAGCGCCTACGCGGCGGCCAACGCCTACCTGGACGCTCTCGCCCAGCACCGCCGTGCCCGCGGCCTGGCGGCCACCTCGGTGGCGTGGGGACCGTGGGCCGAGGCGGGCATGGCCACCCACGAGGCGATGTCGGACAACCTGACCCGCCGCGGGCTGGGCTTCCTGCCCCCGGACACGGCGATCGCCGAGCTGCGCCGCGCGGTGCTCCAGCAGGACGTCACGGTGACCGTGGCGGACGTGGACTGGGCCACCTACCACCCGATCTTCACCGCCGCCCGGGCCAGCCGGATGTTCGACGAATTGCCCGAGGTGCGCGCGCTGGCCGCCGCCGAGCAGACCGGCGGGGACTCCGAACTGGCCGGGCGGCTGCGCGCACTGGACCCGGCCGAGCAGACCCGGACCCTGATCGACCTGGTCCGCGCGGAGGCCGCGGCGGTGCTCGGCCACGCCGGCGCGGACCAGGTGGCCGAGCGGCGCGCGTTCCGCGACGCCGGATTCGACTCGCTCACCGCGGTGGAGCTGCGCAAGCGGCTGGTGGCCGTGACCGGCCTGCCGCTGCCCACCACGCTCGCCTTCGACTACCCCACCCCGGTGGCGCTGGCCGACTTCCTGCGCGGCGAACTGCTGGGCACCGGCGGCGCGGTGGCCATCGCGGCCACCGGCGCGGGCAGCCTGGACGAGCCCATCGCCATCGTCGGCATGGGCTGCCGGTTCCCCGGCGGGGTGCGTAACCCGGAACAGTTCTGGCAGATGATCGCCGAGGGCACCGACGCGATCAGCGAATTCCCGGTCAACCGCGGCTGGGACACCGACAACCTGTACGACCCGGACCCGGACCACGCCGGCACCACGTACTCCACCCAGGGCGGCTTCCTGCACGACGCGGGCGCCTTCGACCCCGGGTTCTTCGGCATCTCGCCGCGCGAGGCGCTGTCCATGGAACCACAACAGCGGCTGCTGCTGGAGGTCGCCTGGGAGACGTTCGAAGACGCCGGCATCGACCCGGCGACCGCGCACGGCAGCCGCACCGGCACCTTCGTCGGATCGTCCTATCAGGACTACGGCCTCGGTCTGGACACCGACGCGGCCGGGCACGCCGTCACCGGCACCAGCCCGAGCGTGCTGTCCGGCCGGCTGGCCTACCTGTTCGGCCTGGAAGGCCCCTCGGTCACCGTGGACACGGCCTGCTCGTCGTCGCTCGTCGCGCTGCACCTGGCCTGCCAGTCGCTGCGCAACGGCGAGACCGACCTGGCGCTGGCCGGCGGCGCGACCGTGATGACCAACCCGAACCCGTTCATCGCGTTCAGCCGCCAGCGGGCACTGGCCGGCGACGGGCGGTGCAAGGCGTTCGGCGACGGCGCGGACGGCATGACCCTGGCCGAAGGCGTCGGCCTGCTGCTGGTGGAACGGCTGTCCGACGCGCGCCGCAACGGGCACCCGGTGCTCGCCGTGGTGCGCGGCAGCGCGATCAACTCCGACGGCGCTTCGAACGGCCTGACCGCCCCGAACGGACCCTCGCAGCAGCGGGTGATCGCGCAAGCGCTGGCCAACGCGGGCCTGTCCACCGGCGACGTGGACGTGGTGGAGGCGCACGGCACCGGCACCGCGCTCGGCGACCCCATCGAGGTGCAGGCGCTGCAGGCCACGTACGGCCGGGACCGCGACCCGCAACGGCCGCTGCGCCTGGGCTCGGTGAAGTCCAACATCGGCCACACCCAGTCCGCGGCCGGGGTGGCCGGCATCATCAAGATGGTCCTCGCGCTGCGGCACGGCGAGCTGCCCCGCACCCTGCACGCGGGCCGGCCGTCCGGGCACATCGACTGGTCGCCGGGCAGCATCAGCCTGCTGCAGGAGGCGGCGCCGTGGGCGGCCGCGGGCGGCCGGCTGCGCCGCGGCGCGGTGTCCTCGTTCGGCATCAGCGGCACCAACGCGCACGCCATCATCGAACAGCCGCCGGTCGCCGACCCGGCGCCCGAGCGGACCACCCCGGAGCACCCGCTGCCGTGGGTGATCTCCGGGCGGACCCCGGCCGCGCTGGCCGGGCAGGCGGCGAACCTGGCGGCGCTGACCGGGGCGGACCCGGCCGACGTGGGCCACTCCCTGCTCACCAGCCGCGCCCTCTTCGAGCACCGCGCGGTGCTCGTGGGCCGCGGTCCGGAGCTGCCGGCCGGCGCCGCCGCGCTGGGCGAGGGCCGGCCGGACGCCGCGGTGGTCACCGGCGTGGCCGACGTGGACGGCAAGACCGTGTTCGTGTTCCCCGGCCAGGGCTCCCAGTGGGCCGGCATGGGCGCCCGCCTGGCCGACGAGTCGCCGGTGTTCGCGGAGCGGCTCGGCGAGTGCGCCGCCGCGCTGGCCGAACACTGCGACTGGAACCTGATCGACGTGCTGCGCCAGGCCGACGGCGCGCCCACCCTGGACCGGGTCGACGTGGTGCAGCCCGCCTCGTTCGCGGTGATGGTCTCGCTGGCCGCGATGTGGCAGGCGCACGGCGTACGCCCGGACGCGGTGATCGGCCACTCCCAGGGTGAGATCGCCGCCGCCACCGTGGCCGGCGCGCTGTCGCTGGCCGACGGCGCGCGCGTGGTGGCGCTGCGCAGCCAGGCCATCGCGGCGACGCTGGCCGGCACCGGCGGCATGATCTCGGTGGCGCTCAGCGAAACCGAGGCCCGGCACCGCATCGAGGGCACCGGCCTGTCGCTGGCCGCGGTCAACGGCCCGGCCGCGGTGGTGGTCTGCGGCCCGACCGAGCCGCTGGACGCCCTGGTCGAGGCGCTGCAACGGGACGAGGTGCGGGTGCGCCGCATCGCGGTGGACTACGCCTCGCACTCCGAGTCGGTGGAGATGCTGCGCGAGGACGTGCTCGCCGCGCTCGCCCCGATCCGCCCGCAGGCGTCGGCGGTGCCGTTCTTCTCCACACTGACCGGCGACTGGCTGGACACCACGGGGATGGACGCCGGCTACTGGTTCCGCAACCTGCGGCACACCGTGGGATTCGGCCCGGCCGTGGCGGCGCTGGTCGAGCAGGGACACCGCGTCTTCGTGGAGTGCAGCTCGCATCCGGTGCTCACCATGGGCGTGCAGGCGATCGCCGAACAGGCCGGCGTCCCGGCCGCCGTGGTCGGCACGCTGCGCCGCGACACCGGCGGGCTGGACCGTTTCTGGCTGTCGCTGGGCGAGGCGCTCGTCCGCGGCGTGCGCGCCGACCTCAGCCCGGCCTTCGCCGGCCTGGGCGCGCGGCGGATCCCGCTGCCCACGTACGCGTTCACCGAGGAATTCCTGTGGGCGGTCCGCCCACCCGTGCAGGCGGCCGGCGGCGCGGACGACGACGGATTCTGGGCCGCCGTCGAGGACGGCGACACCGACACCCTGGCGCAGCGCCTGGACCTTTCCGCGGAGGCGCTGACCCCGGTGCTGCCCGCGCTGGCCAGGTACCGCAAGCGGCGCATGGACGACTCCACCGTGGAGGGCTGGCGCTACCGCGAGTCCTGGCAGCCGATCACCGCACTGCCGCCCGCGACGCTGTCCGGGACATGGCTGCTGGCCGGCGACGACGAGCAGGTGGCGGCGGCGCTCACCGCGCACGGCGCGACGGTGGTGCACGACGCGGACGGCCACGAGTTGTCCGGCGTGGTCTCCGTGCTCGCCGCCGACGAACGGGACAGCGCCACACACCCCGGTCTCACCGAAGGGCTGGCCCGTACGCTCGCTCTGATCCAGGCCGGCCTGGACGCACCGGTGTGGCTGCTCACCCGCGGCGCGGTCGCGGCCGGCCGGGCGGACCGGGTGACCAACCCGGTGCAGGCGCAGGCCGCCGGGCTCGGCTGGACCGCGGCTTTGGAACACCCGCAACGCTTCGGCGGCGTCATCGACCTGCCCGCCGAGGTGGACCGCCGTGCGGCCGGACGGCTGGCCGCGGTGCTGACCGGCGGAACCGGCGAGGACCAGGTGGCGATCCGGGCATCCGGCGTGCTGGCCCGGCGCATCGTGCCCGCCCCGGCCCGCCAGAAGCGGACCTGGGCGCCGTCCGGCACGGTGCTGATCACCGGCGGCAGCGGCACCCTCGCCCCGCACCTGGCCCGGTGGCTGGCCGCCCGCGGGGCGGACAAGATCGTGCTGATCAGCCGGGGCGGTCCGGACTCGCCGCGCGCCGCGGAGCTGGTCGCCGAACTGGGCGGCCCGGCCGAGGCGGTGGCGTGCGACGTCACCGACCGCGACGCGCTGCGGGCACTCATCGACCGGCTGGCCGCCGATGGCACGCCGGTGCGCACCGTGGTGCACACCGCCGCGCTGATCGAGCTGGCCCCGATCGAGCAGACCGGGCCCGAGGCGTTCGCCAAGGTGCTGCACGCCAAGGTGACCGGCGCGCGGCTGCTGGACGAGCTGCTCGGCGACGACCTGGACGACTTCGTGCTCTACTCGTCCACCGCCGGCATGTGGGGCAGCGGGCAGCACGCCGCGTACGTGGCCGGCAACGCGTACCTGAACGCGCTGGCCGAGCAGCGCCGCGCCCGCGGCGCCCGGGCCACCTCGATCTCCTGGGGCATCTGGGCCGACGACATGAAACTGGGCCGGGTCGACCCGACCGCGATCCGGCGCAGCGGCCTGGTCTTCATGGACCCGGCGCTGGCGCTGTCCGGGCTGGCGCAGGCGCTGGAGTCCGACGACACCGTGGTGACGGTGGCGGACGTGGACTGGGACCTGTACTACCCGGTGTTCACGTCCGCGCGGCCCACCACCCTGTTCCAGGACGTGCCGCAGGTGCAGGAGCTGCAACGGCAGCAGGCACCGTCCGGCGACGGCGAGTTCGCCGCCCGGCTGCGCGCGCTGAGCCCGGCCGAGCAGGACCGGGTGCTGTTGGACCTGGTGCGCGGCGAGGCCGCCGCGGTGCTGGGCCACGCCTCCTCGGAGAGCCTGGCCGAGCGCACCGCGTTCCGGGAGGTCGGCTTCGACTCGCTGACCGCGGTCGACCTGCGCAACCGGCTGACCGCCGGCACCGGCCTGGCGCTGCCCAGCACGCTGGTCTTCGACTACCCGAACCCGCGTGCCCTGGTCGACTTCCTGCGCGGGCTGCTGCTGTCCGGCGACGGCGCCGCGGCCGTGTCGGCCGGCGCGGCGACGCGGGCCGACGAGCCGATCGCGATCGTCGGCATGGCCTGCCGCTATCCGGGCGCGGTCGGCTCGCCGGAGGACCTGTGGCGGCTGGTGCTCGCCGGCGGCGACGCGATAAGCGAATTCCCCACCGACCGCGGCTGGGACACCGAGGGCCTGTACGACCCGGACCCGGACAAGTCCGGGAAGACGTACTCGATCCGCGGCGGCTTCCTGGCCGGCGTGGCCGACTTCGACGCCGGATTCTTCGGCATCTCGCCGCGCGAGGCGCTGGCCATGGACCCGCAGCAGCGGCTGCTGCTGGAAACGTCGTGGGAGACCCTGGAACGGGCCGGCATCGACCCGCACCAGTTGCGCGGCAGCCGCACCGGCACCTTCATCGGCGCCAGCTACCAGGACTACAGCGCGGGCAGCGCGGTGCAGGACGGCGCCGAGGGGCACCTGGTCACCGGCACCATCTCCAGCGTGCTGTCCGGCCGCCTGGCCTACCACTACGGATTCGAGGGCCCGGCGGTCACCCTGGACACCGCCTGCTCCTCCTCGCTCGTCGCGCTGCACCTGGCCTGCCAGTCGCTGCGCAACGGAGAGAGCGACCTGGCGATGGCCGGTGGCGTCAGCGTGATGGCCACGCCCAGCGCGTTCGTCGGCTTCAGCCGCCAGCGTGCCATGGCCACCGACGGGCGCTGCAAGGCGTACGCGGAAGCGGCCGACGGCATGAGCCTGGCCGAGGGCGTCGGGCTGGTGCTGGTGGAACGGTTGTCCGACGCGCAGCGCCACGGCCACCAGATCCTCGCGGTGGTGCGCGGCTCCGCGGTGAACTCCGACGGCGCCTCCAACGGGCTGACCGCCCCCAACGGCCCCTCCCAGCAGCGGGTCATCACCCAGGCGCTGGCCAACGCGGGCGTCGCGGCGGACGAGGTGGACGTGGTCGACGGCCACGGCACCGGCACCAAGCTCGGCGACCCGATCGAGGCGCAGGCGCTGCTGGCCACGTACGGCACCCGGCGGTCCCGCCCGCTGATGCTCGGCTCGGTGAAGTCCAACATCGGCCACACCCAGATGGCCTCCGGCGTGGCCAGCGTGATCAAGATGGTGCTCGCGCTGCGTCATGGCACCGTGCCGGCCACCCTGCACGTGGACCGGCCGTCCAGCCACGTGGACTGGACGCCGGGCGCGATCGAGCTGGTCACCGAGGCCACCGCCTGGCCGGAGACGGACCGGCCGCGGCGCGCCGCGGTCTCCTCGTTCGGCCTGTCCGGCACCAACGTGCACACCGTGCTGGAACAGGCGCCGGACGCGCCGGAACCGGCGGCTCGGGTGTCCACACCGGACCTCGCGCCGCTGGCGCTGTCCGGGCGCACCCCGGCCGCGCTGCGCGCCCAGGCCGCCCGGCTGCGTACCTACCTGCAGGACCGGCCGGAGCTGCGGCTGGGTGAGGTGGCCGCGGCGCTGGCCACCACCCGCGCCTCGCTGACCCACCGCGCCGCGGTGGTCACCGGCGACCGCGACGCGGCCCTGCGCGCCCTGGACGCGCTGCACGCCAGCGCCGCCGACCCGGCCCTGATCACCGGGGAACCGGCGCGCGGCTCGCTGGCCTTCCTGTTCACCGGCCAGGGCAGCCAGCGGCCCCGGATGGGACACGAGCTGTACCAGCGGTTCCCGGTCTACGCCGCCGCGCTGGACGAGGTGCTCGCACACTTCGACCAGGTGCTCGACCGCCCGCTGGCCGAGCTGTTGACCGCCGAGCCGGGCACCGCCGACGCGGCCCTGCTGGACGACACCCGCTGGACGCAGCCCGCGCTGTTCGCGATGCAGATCGCCCTGTTCCGGCTGGTGGAGTCGTGGGGGCTGAGCCCGGACAAGGTGGCCGGGCATTCCATCGGCGAGTACGCCGCAGCGGTGGTCGCGGGGGTGCTGTCTCTGGAGGACGCCTGCACCCTGGTCGCCGCACGGGGCGAACTGATGGCGCAGTTGCCGCCGGGTGGCGTGATGATCGCCGTGGAGGCGAGCGAGGACGAGGTGCGTCCGCTGCTCACCGACGGTGTGCAGATCGCCGCGGTGAACGGTCCCCGGGCGGTGGTGCTGGCCGGCGACGACGAGCCGGTCACCGCGGTCGCGTCGGGCTTCGCCCGCACCCGGCGGCTGAGCGTCAGCCACGCGTTCCACAGCGCCCACATGGACCCGATGCTTGCCGCCTTCGCCGAGGTGGCCGGGCGGATCACGTACCGGGCGCCGCTGATCCCGCTGGTGTCCACGGTCACCGGCGACCAGGTGAGCGCCGAGCGGCTGGCGTCCGCGCAGTACTGGGTGGACCAGGTGCGCGCCACCGTCCGGTTCCACGACGCCGCCCGCCACCTGGCCGGGTCCGGCACCGCAACCGCGCTGGAGATCGGCCCGGACGCGGCGCTCACCGGTGCGGCCGGCGACACCCTGTCCTGCGTGCCCGCCCTGCGCCGGGACCGCGACGAGGCGGCCACCCTCTTCGGCGCCCTCGCCCGGCTTTACGCCCGCGGCGCCGACGTGGCGTGGGCGGGCGTGTTCGACGGCCCGGCCGCGCGGCTGGACCTGCCCACGTACCCGTTCCAGCGGCAGCGGTTCTGGCCCGAACCGGCCGACCTGGCCGACGCCGTGGACGCCGAATTCTGGGCCGCCGTGGAGAGCGGCGACCTGCCCCTGGACGAGCAGGCCCGCGCCACCCTCACCGGATGGCGGCGGCGGCGCGCCGAGGCGTCCACCGTGGACCGTCTGCGCTACCGGGTCACCTGGCAACCGGTGACCGGCACCGAGCACCGGCCCGGACCGTGGCTGGCCCTGACCGCGCCGGACGCCGGCGCGGACGTGGTGGCCGCGCTGGACGCCACCGCGGTGACCGTGGACGCGCCAGACCGCGAGGCGATCACCGCCGCGCTGCGCACCGCCGCGGACCGCATCGCCGCGACCGGAGCCGAGGTGAACGGCGTGCTGGCGGTGCTGCCCGACGCGGCCACGACCGCCGCAGCCGTGCAGGCGCTGGGCGACGCCGGTGTCGGCGCCCCGCTGTGGCTGATCACCACCGGCGCCGTCGCGGTCGGCGACACCGACCCGGCACCCGACCCCGACCAGGCCGCCGTGCACGGGCTCGGCCGGGTCGTCGCGCTGGAACACCCGGACCGCTGGGGCGGCCTGATCGATCTGGATCCGGCCGCGCAGCCGGGCACCCCGGTGACGCTCAGCTTCGCCGGGGGCGAGCTGGCGGTGCGCGCCGGGAGCGTGTACGCGCGACGGCTGGTGCACGCGAGCGGCGGCACCGGCGCCGCCGCGCACCCGTTGAACCTGGCCGGCACCACGGTCATCACCGGCGGCACCGGCGGCATCGGCGCGCAGCTCGCGCGGCGGTTGGCCGAGCGTGGCGCGGAGCATCTGCTGCTGCTCAGCCGCCGCGGCCCGGACGCGCCGGGCGCGGCCGAGCTGGCGCGCGACCTGGGGGACCGGGCGACCATCGTGGCCTGCGACGCCGCCGACCGCGACGCGCTGGCCGCGGCGCTGTCCGGCGTACCGGTCACCAACGTGTTCCACGCCGCCGGGATCGTGGACGACGGCGTGATCGACGCGCTCACCCCGCAGCGCTTCGCCGCCGTGCACCGGGCGAAGGCGGCCGCCACCGGCAACCTGCACGAGCTGGCCCGCGACGCGGACACGTTCGTGCTGTTCTCCTCGGTCGCGGGTGTGCTCGGCGCGGCCGGGCAGGGCAATTACGCCGCGGCCAACGCCTGGCTGGACGCGTTCGCCGCGCAGCGCCGCGCGCAGGGACTGCGCGCCACGGCGGTGGCATGGGGACCGTGGGCCGAGGCGGGCATGGCGGACACCGACCGGGTGTCCGAGCGGGTGCGCCGCGGCGGGTTCACCCCGATGCCACCGGCGCTGGCGCTGGCCGCGCTGGAACAGGCGGTGGAACGCGACGACACCGCGGTGCTGGTCGCCGACATCGACTGGGCCACGTACGCGGCGCGCTTCGCCGGACCGTTGCTGGCCGAGCTGCCCGAGGTGCGCCGCTCGGCGACCGCCGCCCCGGCGGGCAGCGCCGCCCTGCGCGAGCAACTGGCCGGGCGCAGCGAGGCCGCGCAGGCCAAGCTGGTCCTGGACCTGGTGCGCTCGAGCGCGGCGGCGGTGCTGGGACACGCCGACCGCAGCACGGTGGGCGCCACCGAGGCGTTCGCCGACCTGGGCTTCGACTCGCTGACCATCGTGGAGCTGCGCAACAGCCTGTCCGCGGCGACCGGGCTGACCCTGCCCGCGACGCTGGTCTTCGACTACCCCACCCCGGCGGACCTGGCCGACCACCTGCTGGCCGCGCTGACCGGCGCGCTCGCCGACGACGGCGGGCTCGTGCCGGTGGCGGGCGCCGTGACCGACGACCCGATCGCGATCGTCGGCATGGGCTGCCGGTTCCCCGGCGGCGTGGCGACGCCGGAGGACCTGTGGCGGCTGCTCGCCGACGGCGGCGACGCCATCGGCGGCTTCCCGGCCGACCGCGGCTGGGACCTTTCCGCGCTGGCCCGCGGCGGATCCGCCACCCTGGAGGGCGGCTTCCTGCAGGGAGTGGGCCGGTTCGACGCGCCGTTCTTCGGCATCTCGCCGCGCGAGGCGCTGGCCATGGACCCGCAGCAGCGGCTGCTGCTGGAGACCGCGTGGGAGGCGTGCGAGCGGGCCGGCATCGACCCGGCCCGGCTGCGCGGCTCGGCCACCGGGGTGTTCGTCGGCACCAACGGCCAGGACTACCTGAGCGTGCTGCGCCGCGGCACCGCCGACGTGCAGGGCCACGTGGCCACCGGCAACACCGCCAGCGTGATGTCCGGCCGGCTGTCCTACACGCTGGGCCTGGAGGGCCCGGCGATCACCGTGGACACCGCCTGCTCGGCGTCGCTGGTCGCGGTGCACCTGGCGGTGCGCGCGCTGCGCGGCGGCGAATGCACCCTGGCGCTGGCCGGTGGCGCGTCGGTGATGTCCAGCCCGGACGCGTTCGTCGAGTTCAGCGCGCAGGGCGGGCTGGCGCCGGACGGCCGGTGCAAGGCGTTCGCCGAGGGCGCCGACGGCACCGCCTGGTCCGAAGGCGCCGGGGTGCTGGTCCTGGAACGGCTGTCCGACGCCCGCCGCAACGGCCACCACGTGCTCGCGCTGGTGCGCGGCAGCGCGGTGAACCAGGACGGCGCCTCGAACGGGCTGACCGCGCCGAACGGGCGCGCGCAGCAGCGCGTCATCCGGGCCGCGCTGGCCGACGCCCGGCTCGCCGCGTCCGATGTGGACGCGGTGGAGGCGCACGGCACCGGCACCGCGCTGGGCGACCCGATCGAGGCGGGCGCGCTGATCGCCGCGTACGGCACGGACCGGCGCGCCCCGCTGATGCTCGGCGCGGTCAAGTCGAACCTGGGGCACACCCAGGCGGCGGCGGGCGTGGCCGGCATCCTGAAAATGATTCTGGCGATGCGGCACGGAGCGATGCCGCGCACCCTGCACGTGGACGCCGCCTCCGGGCGCGTGGACTGGTCGGCCGGCGTGCTGGACCTGGTGGACCAGGCCCGCGACTGGCCGGACGGCGAGCGGCCGCGCCGGGCGGGCGTGTCGGCGTTCGGGGTCAGCGGCACCAACGCCCACGTCATCGTGGAGCAGGGCGATCCGGCACCGGCCCCCGCCGCGCCGACCGTGGACGATGCGCCGGTGCCGTGGCTGGTCTCCGCGCGCGGTGACGCCGCCCTGGACGCGCAGATCGCCCGCCTGCGCGCCGCCGCGACCGCGCACCGGTCGGCGGACGTGGGACGCACCCTGCTGGACCGGACCACGTTCGATCGCCGCGCCGTGCTGATCGGCGACGAGGAGGTGCGCGGCACCGCCTCCGAGCGGACCGTCGGCGTGCTGTTCTCCGGTCAGGGGACGCAGCGGGCCGGGATGGGCCGCGGCCTGTATGACCGGTTCCCGGCGTTCCGTGAGGCGTTCGACGAGGTGTGCGCGCTGCTGCCCGGCGTGGACTGGGACGACCTGGACGCGACGGGGAATGCGCAGCCGGCGATCTTCGCGGTGGAGGTGGCGCTGTTCCGGCTCCTGGAGTCGTTCGGCGTACGCCCGGAGGTGGTCGGCGGCCACTCGGTCGGCGAGATCGCCGCGGCTCACGTGGCGGGGGTGTTGTCGCTGGACGACGCGTGCGCGCTGATCGCCGCCCGGGGCGCGCTGATGCAGGCGCTGCCGGACGGCGGCGTGATGGTGGCCCTGGAGGCGAGCGAGGACGAGGTCCGCGACGCGTTGACCGACGGCGTGTCGGTGGCCGCGGTCAACGGCCCCCGCGCGGTGGTGATCTCCGGACCGAAGAAGTCGGTGGACCGGGTCCGCCGCAAGGTCACCGGCCGGACCCGCACGCTCAAGGTGTCGCACGCCTTCCACTCGGGCCTGATGGACCCGATCCTGGCGGACTTCCGCACGGTGGTGGCCGGTCTGGCGCTGCACCCGCCGGCGCTGCCGCTGGTGTCCAACGTGACCGGACGGGTGGAGACCGACCTGTTCACCGACCCGGACTACTGGGTGCGGCACGTCCGCGAGACGGTGCGCTTCGCCGACGGCGTGTCCGCGATGCGCGCCGCGGGCGTGAACACCTTCCTGGAAGCGGGGCCGGACAGCGCGCTGGCCGCGCAGATCGACCACCCGGACGACGTGGTGGTCCCGACCCTGCGCCGCGACCGCGACGAGCCGGCCGCACTGCTCACCGCGCTGGCCCGGCTGCACGTGACAGGCGTGCCGGTGGCCTGGGCGCCGCTGCTCGCCGTCGGCCGCCGGGTGGACCTGCCCACGTACGCGTTCCAGCGCGAGGACTACTGGCCGCAGATGGCGCCGGCGCCGCAGCCCGGCCCGGACGCGGCGTTCTGGGACGCGGTGGACCGCGGCGACCTGGCCGCGCTCACCGCATGGCGGGACGCCCGGGACGTGCCGCCGTGGCGCTACCGCATCGCCTGGCGACCGGTCACTCCGGCCGCGGACGCGCCCGCCACGGCGCCGCGCACCCTGGTGCTGATGCCCGCCGGTGACGACCCGTGGGCCGAGCGGGTGGCGGCCGCGATCGGCGGGACCACCGCGATCGCCGGGCAGCCGCTGCCGGCCGGCGACTACGACCGGGTGCTCGCGATCACCGCCGGATGGCCGCACGAACTGGCCGCGGCGCTGGCGGACGCGGACATCACCGCGCCGCTGTGGTGCGTCACCCGCGGCGCGGTGGCGGTCGGACCGGCGGACGCCGCGCCCGACCCGGACGCCGCGGCGGTGTGGGGCGTCGGCCGCGTCGTCGCCCTGGACCGTCCGCAGACCTGGGGCGGCCTGGTGGACCTGCCGCGCGAGCTGGACGAGCGGACCCTGTCCCGGCTGGCCGCCGTCGGCGTCGCTGCGCACGGCACGGCCGAGGACCAGATCGCGGTGCGCGCCACCGGCGTGCACGCCCGGCGGCTGGTGCGCGACACCGCGGACGGCACGCCGTGGCAACCGGACGGCACGGTCGCGGTGACCGGCGGCGTGGCCGGCTTCGGCGCGCCGGTGGCCCGCTGGCTGGCCGCGCACGGCGCCCGGCACGTGGTCGTCGTGGACCGGGCGGCCGACGCCGCCGCGGTGGCCGGGTTGCGCGACGACCTCGCGGCGGCCGGGGCGGAGCTGACCGTCGCCGGCTCGCTGGACGGGACCGAACCCGGCGCGGTGCTGTTCGCCGCCGAGCCGGAAGCCGCCGAGCCGGAAGCCGCCGAGCCGGGTGGCCCGGACGACGCGGCGCGACCCGACGACCCGGCGGCGGTGCTCGCCGCGCTGCGCGAGCAGCTCGACGGGCTGCCCGCCGGGACCACCACGACCATCCTGTTCGCCTCCATCGCCGGTGTCTGGGGGGTGGCGGGCCAGCACGGCGCCGCCGCCGCCAGCGCCTACGTGGACGCGGTGGCAGCCGGGCGCGCCGGCACCGTCGCGGTGTCCTGGGGCGCCTGGACCGGCGCCACCCCCGCCGGGCTCGCCGCGCACCTGCGGGTGAACGGCCTGCCCGCGATGGACCCGGACCGGGCGCTGTCCGCGCTGGCCCGGGACACCCGCGCGTCGGTGACCGTGGCCGACGTGGCCTGGGAACGGTTCGCGCCCGCGTTCACCCGGAACCGTCCGGCGCCGCTGTTCGCGGACCTGCCCGAGGCGCGTACGTCGGCGCCGGCCCGTGCCGCGGTCCCGGCGGCGACCGGCGCCACCCGCGACGTGGCGCACCTGCTCACCCTGGTCCGCGAACAGGCGGCCGGTGTGCTCGGCTATCCCGGCGTCGACCCGATCGGCGTCGGCACCCCCTTCCGCGACCTGGGCTTCGATTCGCTCACCGCGGTTGACCTGCGCAACCAGCTAGCCACCGCGACCGGGCTGACCCTGCCCGCCACGCTGGTGTTCGACTACCCGACACCGCAGGCGCTGGCCGGTTTCCTGCACGCCGAGCTGAACGGCGGCGCCACCGACGCGGCGCCGGTGCGGGGCGCCGCAGCCGACGCCGACGACCCGATCGTCATCGTCGGCATGGCCTGCCGCTACCCGGGCGGGGTGCGCTCACCGCAGGACCTGTGGCGGCTGATGCGCGACGAGGTCGACGCGATCGGCGACTTCCCCGCCGACCGCGGCTGGGACCTCGACCGGCTGACCCACGGCGACGCGCAGGGCCGGGGGCGCAGCGTCACCCGCAACGGCGGATTCCTCTACGACGTGGCGGACTTCGACCCGGCGTTCTTCGGCATCTCCCCGCGCGAGGCGATCGTGCTCGACCCGCAGCAGCGGATCCTGCTGGAAGCCTCATGGGAGGCGCTGGAGAGCGCCGGCATCGACCCGACCGGGCTGCGCGGCGGCGACGCCGGCGTCTTCGTCGGCGGCGGCAGCGGCGACTACCGCCCGGACCTGGGCCAGATCGGGCATGTGGAGACCGCCCAGTCGGCCAGCCTGCTGTCCGGCCGGGTCTCCTACACCCTCGGTCTGGAAGGGCCGTCGGTCACCGTGGACACCGCCTGCTCGTCGTCGCTGGTGTCGCTGCACCTGGCCGCCCAGGCGCTGCGCGCGGGGGAGTGCTCGATCGCCTTGGCGGGCGGCGTCACGGTGATGTCCACACCGGTGGGCTTCGTCGAGTTCGGCGAGATGGGCGCGCTGTCGGTCGACGGGCGGTGCCGCGCGTTCGCCGACTCGGCCGCCGGCACCGGCTGGTCCGAAGGCGTCGGCATGCTGGTGGTCGAGCGGGCCTCGGACGCGGCGGCGCGCGGGCACCAGGTGCTGGCGGTGCTGCGCGGATCCGCGATCAACCAGGACGGCGCCTCCAACGGCATCACCGCCCCGAACGGGCCGTCGCAGCGACGCGTCATCCGGCGCGCCCTGGCCAACGCGGGGCTGACCGTGGCTGACGTGGACGCGGTGGAGGCGCACGGCACCGGCACCTCCCTCGGTGACCCGATCGAGGCGCAGGCGCTGCTGGCCACGTACGGGCAGGACCGCACGACTCCGCTGCTGCTGGGCGCGCTGAAGTCCAACATCGGGCATACCCAGGCCGCGTCCGGGGTGGCCGGAGTGATCAAGATGATCTTGGCGATGCGGCACGGCGAACTGCCCCGCACCCTGCACGTGGACCGGCCCTCGGCGCACGTGGACTGGACCGTCGGCGCGGTGTCCCTGCTCACCGAGGCGACGCCGTGGCCGCCGGTGGACCGCCCCCGCCGGGCCGGGGTGTCGTCGTTCGGGGCGAGCGGCACCAACGCGCACGTGATCCTGGAGCATCCCGCCCCGGCACCGGCCGCACCGGCCGGGCTCGTCCCGGGCGCGGTCGCGGTCACCGTCTCCGCGCCCAGCGCCGACGCGGTCGCCGACCAGGCGCGCCGCCTGCTGGACACCGACGTCGACCCGGCCGACCTGGCGCGCACCTGCGCCGCCCGGGCACACCTGGAACACCGTGCGGCGGTGGTCGCCACCACCGCGGACGACCTGCGCGACGGCCTCACCGCGCTGGCCGGCTCGGTGCCCTCGGCACGGGTGCTGCGCGGGGTGGCCCGCTCCGGCCGGACCGCGTTCCTGTTCTCCGGCCAGGGCGCGCAGCGCGCCGGCGCCGGACGCGAGCTGTACGCGCGGTTCCCGGTCTTCGCCGACGCCCTGGACGAGGTGCTCACCCGCTTCGACACCACCCTGGACCGTCCGCTGCGGGAGCTGCTGTTCGCCGAGCCGGGCAGCGCCGAGGCGGCGCTGCTGGACGACACCGGATACACCCAGCCGGCGCTGTTCGCCATCGAAGTCGCGCTGTACCGCCTGATGACCTCGCTGGGCGTGCGGCCGGATCTGGTGGCCGGGCATTCCATCGGGGAGATCGCCGCCGCGCACGTCGCCGGGGTGTTCTCCCTGGACGACGCGGTCCGGCTGGTCGCGGCCCGCGCGTCGCTGATGCGCTCGCTGCCCGTCGGCGGCGCGATGATCGCCGTGGAGGCCACCGAACAGGAGGTGACCGACCGGCTGACCGGCGGTGTGTCGATCGCCGCGGTCAACGGCCCCACCTCGGTGGTGGTCGCCGGGGACGAGGACGCCGCCCGGCACCTGGCGGACGGATTCGCCGCGCAGGGCCGCAAGACTAGGCGTTTGCGGGTCAGCCATGCATTTCACTCGGCTCACATGGACGCCATGCTCGACGAGTTCGGCCGGGTCGCCGGGACCCTGTCGTACGCCGCCCCGGCGATCCCCCTCGTCTCGGACGTCACCGGCGAGGTGGCCGACGCGGACCTCGTCACCACGCCCGGATACTGGGTGCGGCATGTGCGCGAGGCGGTCCGGTTCGCCGACAGCGTCGCCACGATGCACCGCGAGGGCGTGACCTCCTTCGTGGAGATCGGCCCGGACGGCGTGCTCAGCGCGATGGCGGCGGGCATTGTCCCGGACGCGCTCACCGTGCCGGTGCTGCGCGCCGACCGTGCCGACGAGACCGCGCTGACCACGGCGCTGGCCCGGCTGCACGTCACCGGGACCACCCCGGACTGGGCCGCGTTCTTCGCCGGCACCGGCGCCCGGCACGCCGACATCCCCGGGTACGCCTTCCGCCGGCAACGGTTCTGGCCGGAGCCGCGGCCCGTGACGCCGGGTGCGGACACCGCCGACGCGGAGTTCTGGAACCTGGTGCGCGCCGCCGACCTGGACGCCCTCACCGGCACGCTCGGCGTGGACGGTGATGCGCTGGCGAAGGTGCTGCCGGCGCTGTCCGACTGGCGGGGCCGCCGCGCCACCCAGTCCACCGTGGACGGATGGCGGCAGCAGATCGCCTGGCGGCCGTTGAACCGCCCGGCCACCGGCGTTCCGGCCGGCACCTGGGTCGTGGTGGTGCCCGCGGGCGCCGGCGCCGACCCGTGGGTGACCGCGGTGCTGGCCACCCTGGGCTCCGCCGCGACCGTCGTGGAGGCGCCCGAAGCCGACCGTGCGGCGATGACCGCGTTGCTGCGCGACCACATCGGCGCCCGCGAGGTGACCGGCGTGCTGTCGCTGCTGGCGCTGGCCGAGGACGTGACCGGTGACGTGCCGGCCGGGGTGCTGCTCACCACCGCCCTGGTGCAGGCCCTCGGCGACGCCCAGGTGACCGCGCCGCTGTGGTGCGCCACCCGGGGCGCGGTCGCCGTCTCGGCAGGCGAGCCGGTGCCCGGCACCGTGCAGGCCGCCGTGCAAGGCCTCGGCCGGGTGGCCGCGCTGGAGTACCCGCACCGCTGGGGAGGTCTGATCGACCTTCCTCCGGTGCTGGACGCGGGCGCTGCCGGACGGCTGGCCGCGGTGCTCGCCGACCCGCAGGGCGAAGACCAGGTCGCGGTGCGTTCGGCTGCGGTGTTCGGCCGCCGCATGGCGGCGGTGCCGCACCGCCCGGCCCGCGACTGGGAGCCGTCCGGAACGGTGCTGATCACCGGCGGCACCGGTGCGCTGGGCGCGCACGTGGCGCGCACCCTGGCCGCCGCCGCAACGGCGGACCTGGTGCTGCTCAGCCGCGCCGGGATGGACGCGCCGGGCGCGGCCGGGCTGGCCGCCGAACTCGGCCCGCGGGCACGCATCGTGGCCTGCGACGCGGCAGACCGCGACAGCCTGGCCCGGGTGCTCGACGGCATCGGCGACCTGACCGCGGTGGTGCACGCGGCCGGGGTGCTCGACGACGGGGTGCTCGACGGCCTCACCGCCGAGCAGTTCGCCGCCGTGTTCCGCGCGAAGGTCACCACCGCGCGTCACCTCGACGAGCTGACCGCCGATCGTGACCTGGCGGTGTTCGCGCTGTTCTCGTCGGCCTCGGCCGCGGTCGGCAACCCCGGCCAGGCCAACTACGCCGCCGCGAACGCGGTGCTGGACGCGCTCGCCGAGCAGCGGCGTGCCCGCGGCCTCGCGGCCACCTCGGTGGCCTGGGGCGCGTGGGGCGGCGCCGGGATGGCGGCCGACGAGCGGGCCCTGACGGCTGCCCGGCGCACCGGCATCAAACCGCTGGACCCGGACCTCGCGGTCACCGCGCTGCGTCAGGTGGTGCTCGCGCCGGAGCCGGTGGCCCTGGTGGCCGACGTGGACCCGGCGCCGTTCATCACCGCGTTCACCTCGGTGCGCCCGACCCGCCTGCTGGTGGAGATGCCGGACTACGAGACGGTGACGGCAGCCGCCGCGGCACCCGCGGCAGCCGCCGCGGACCTGCGCGCCACCCTGGCCGGGTTGTCCGCGGCGGACCGGTTGGCCGCGACGGTCGACCTGGTGCGCCGGCACGCGGCGCAGACCCTGGGGCTTCCCGACCCGGCCGCGGTGGGCGACGAGAAGGCGTTCCGCGACCTCGGGTTCGACTCGCTGTCCGCGGTGGAACTGCGCAACCAGCTCGGCGCGGCCACTGGGCTGGACCTGCCGACCACGCTGGTGTTCGACCATCCGACCCCGGTCGCGCTGGCCGAGCACATCGTGGACGCGTGCTTCGCCGGTGAGGCGGCCGGCGACGACGAGGCCGCGCTGCGCGCGGTGCTGGCCCAGGTCTCACTGGACCAGCTACGCGACATCGGCGTGTTGGAGCCGCTGATGCGGCTGGCCGGCCGCACCGCCAACGGATCCGCGTCGCTGTCCGAGGACTCGATCGACGAAATGGACGTCGACAGCCTCGTCCAGGCGGCGCTCAAGGAGCAGGGGGACCAATGACCTCGCCCAGCGACCGGGTCGTCGAGGCGCTGCGCTCGTCGGTCAAGGAGACCGAACGCCTGCGCCGGCAGAACCAGCAGCTCATCGCCGACCGCACCGAGCCGATCGCGATCGTCGGCATGAGCTGCCGGTTCCCCGGCGGCGTGCGATCGCCGGAGGACCTGTGGCGGCTGCTGATCGACGGTCGTGACGCGATCGGCGATTTCCCCACCGACCGCGGCTGGGACCTGGCCGCGCTGCGCGAGGCCGGGGTGGACGCCCGCGGCATGCAGGTCAGCCAGTCCGGCGGTTTCCTGGACGACGTGGCCGGGTTCGACGCCGCGTTCTTCGGCATCGCGCCGCGCGAGGCGGTCACCATGGACCCGCAGCAGCGGCTGCTGCTGGAGACCGCCTGGGAGGCGTTCGAGTCGGCCGGGCTGGACCCGGCCGCGCTGCGCCGCAGCCCCACCGGCGTTTACCTGGGCACCAACGGGCAGGACTACGCGTACCTGCTGGTGCGCGACGTGCAGGACGCCACCGGGGACATCGGCACCGGCATCGCGGCCGGGGCGGTCTCCGGCCGCATCTCCTACACGCTGGGTCTGGAGGGCCCGGCGGTCACCGTGGACACCGCGTGCTCGTCGTCGCTGGTGTCGCTGCACCTGGCCGCGCACGCGCTGCGCGCCGGGGAGTGCACGCTGGCGCTGGCCGGCGGGGTCAACGTGATGTCCACGCCCGGCTCGCTGATGGAGTTCAGCCGCCAGGGCGGCCTGGCCTCGGACGGGCGGTGCAAGGCGTACGGGGACGGTGCGGACGGCACCGGCTGGGCCGAGGGCGTCGGCCTGCTGGTGCTGGAGAAGCTGTCCGACGCTCGCCGCAACGGCCACGAGGTGCTCGCCGTGGTGCGCGGCAGCGCGGTCAACTCCGACGGCGCGTCCAACGGATTCACCGCCCCCAACGGCCCCGCCCAGCAGCGGGTCATCCAGCGGGCGCTGCGCAGCGCCGACCTGAAGCCCGCCGAGGTGGATGTGGTGGAGGGGCACGGCACCGGCACCCCGCTGGGTGACCCGATCGAGGCGCACGCCCTGCTGGCCGCGTACGGCAAGGACCGGGACGTGCCGCTGCTGCTCGGCTCGATCAAGTCGAACATCGGGCACACCCAGGCCGCCGCGGGCGTCGCCGGGGTGATCAAGATGGTGCTCGCGATGCGGCACGGCGTGGTGCCCGCGACGCTGCACGCCGACCCGCCGTCGTCCCGGGTGAACTGGGCGTCCGGCGCGGTGCGCCCGGTCACCGCGGCGATGCCGCTGCCCGGCTATTCCCGCCCGTGGCGGGCCGGGGTGTCGTCGTTCGGCATCAGCGGCACCAACGCCCACGTGATCATCGAACAGGACCGGCCCGCCGTCGCCGACGAGCCTGCCGCGCCGCCGCCCGGCGACGCGCCGGAACGCACGGCGGTCGTCCCGCTGCCGGTCTCCGCGCGCAGCGAGGCCGCCCTGGATGCCCAGATCGAGGCGGTGCGCGGCCTGGACGCCGCGCCCGCCGACCTCGGGTTCTCGCTGGCGCGGCGCACGTCGATGCCGCACCGGGCGGTGCTGCTCGGCGACACGGTGCTGCGCGGCACCGCCGACCGGCGGACCGTCGGCATGGTCTTCTCCGGCCAGGGGACCCAGCGGGCCGGGATGGGTCGCGGCCTGTATGACCGGTTCCCGGTGTTCCGCGAGGCGTTCGACGAGGTGTGCGCGCTGCTGCCGGGGGTGGACTGGCACGATCTCGACGCGACCGGCAACGCGCAGCCGGCGATCTTCGCGGTGGAGGTGGCGCTGTTCCGGCTGCTGGAATCGTGGGGTGTCAAGCCGGAGGTGGTCGGCGGGCATTCGGTGGGGGAGATCGCCGCGGCACACGTGGCCGGGGTGCTGTCCCTGGCCGACGCCTGCACGCTGATCACCGCGCGGGGCGCGCTGATGCAGGCGCTGCCCGCCGGCGGTGCGATGGTCGCGGTGCGCGCCGCCGAGTCCGATGTGGACGACCTTGACGGGGTGGACGTCGCCGCGGTCAACGGCCCGGACTCGATCGTGCTGTCCGGCCCCCGCGAGCGGGTGCAGGCGGCGGCTGCACGCTTCGGCAAGGCCCGGCCGCTGACCGTCAGCCACGCCTTCCACTCAAGCCTGATGGACCCGATGCTCGACGAGTTCGCCGAGGCGATCTCCGGGATCACCTTCCATCGGCCGGCCACGCCGCTGGTGTCCGCGGTCACCGGCGCGGTCGAGACCACCGCATTCACCGACCCCGCTTACTGGGTGCGGCACGTGCGGGCCACGGTCCGCTTCGCCGACGCCGTCGCGGCCATGCGCGAGACGGGCGTGGACACCTTCGTAGAGACCGGACCGGACTCGGCGCTGGCCGCGCTGATCGACGCCGACGTGGTGGTGCCGACGCTGCGCCGCGACCGCGACGAACCGGAGGCGCTGGCCGCGGCGACCGCGCGGCTGTGGTGCGCGGGCGTGGACGTGGACCTGCGCCCCTGGCATGCCGGAGGCCGCCGGACGCCGCTGCCCACCTACCCGTTCCAGCACGAGCGCTACTGGCCTCGCCCGTCCGGCGCCGCCGACGTGGCCGCGGCCGGTCTGACCGCCGCCCGGCACCCGCTGCTGGGCGCGGCCGTCGCACTGGCCGACACCGACGAGATGGTCTTCACCGGGCTGGTCGGCGAGGTGACCGGCAGCGCCTGGCTGGAACTGGCGGTGCGGGCCGGGGACGAGGCCGGCACCCCGCACGTGCGCGAGCTGGAGGTGCTCGCCGACCTGCGCGAGCAGGCCGCGGTGCAGGTGCGCGTCGGACCCGCCGACGACACCGGCGCCCGCACCGTGACCCTGTCCGCCCGAGCGAGCGGGGCCGCCGCGGACGCCCCCTGGACCCGTCACGCCCAGGGCACCTTGGATGCCGGTGGCATGTCCGCCGGTGAGCCGATCACGCCGGGCGACGGCACCGTCGAGGCGTCCGTGGACGACGCCGGCGCGTACGGCATCAATCCCGTCCTGCTGGACCGGATCCTGCCCGGTACGCCGGTGGCGTGGCGCGACGTGACCCTGCACGCCCGCTCGGCCACCCGGTTGCACGCGCGGGTCGCCCCGGCCGGCGAGGACACCGTGGCGATCACGGCGGTCGACCCGGCCGGCGCGCCGGTGCTGACGGCCGGCCGGGTGACCCTGGGCACCCTGGAGACGGCCGGGACCGCCACCGCCGCGGGCGACCTGTTGCGCGTGGACTGGGTGCCCAGCGAACCGTCACCGGACACCGGTGTGGCCGAACCCGCGGTGGTCGAATTCGCCGGCGACCCCGGCGCCGACCTGATCGCCGAGACACACCGCCTGACCGCGGCGGCGCTGCGCCGGGTGCAGGACTGGCTGGACGGCGACAACGACGGTCGCCTGGCCGTGGTGACCCGGCGGGGCGATCTGGCCGCCGCCGGCGTGCGGGGCCTGATCCGCGCCAGCGAGGCGGAGAACCCCGGCCGGTTCGCGCTCCTCGACTCGGACGACACCGGACTGCCGCCGCTCGCCGGCCACCTGGCCGGCGGCGACACCGAATTCCGGGTCCGCGACGGCGAGGTGCGGGTTCCGCGCCTGGTCCGTGCGTCCGATGCGGACGCTACGGCGTGGGAGCCGTGCGGCACGGTGCTGATCACCGGCGGCACCGGCGGTCTGGGCTCGGTGCTGGCGCGGCACCTGGCCGACCGGGGCGCCCGCCTGGTGCTGGCCAGCCGCAGCGGTCAGCGGGCGCCGGGCGCGGCAGACCTGGCGGCGCAGACCGGCGCGCGAGTGATGGCGTGCGACCTGACGTCCCGGGCCGCGGTGCGGGACCTGATCGCGTCGATCCCGGATCTGTGCGCGGTGGTGCACACCGCCGGCGTGCTGGACGACGGCGTGGTGACCTCGCTGACGCCGCAGCGGCTGCGCACGGTCATGGCGCCGAAGGTGGACGCGGCGTGGCACCTGCACGAGGCGACCGCGGACCGCGACCTGGACGCCTTCGTGCTGTTCTCCTCCACCGCGGGACTGATGGGCAGCCCCGGCCAGGCGAACTACGCGGCGGGCAACACGTTCCTGGACGCGCTGGCCGCACACCGGCACGGCCTCGGCCTGGCCGCCCAGTCGCTGGCCTGGCCCGCCTGGGCCGGCGGCACCGGCATGACCGCCACCCTCACCGACGCCGACGTGCGCCGCATCGCCGCCGCCGGGCTGCCCCCGCTGACCGCGCAGCAGGGCCTCGCCCTGTTCGACACGGCCACCGGCACCGCCGAGCCGTACCTGATGCCGGTGCACATGCCCGCCTCCCGCGAACCGCTGCCGGTGGTGCCGCCGCTGCTGCGCAACCTGGTGCGCGGCAGCCGCCGGGTGGCCGCCACCGGGCCGGGCGGGGCCGCCGTGCTCGCCGAACTGGCCGCGCGGCTGCGCCGCGCCGGACGGGAACGACTCAAGCTGGTCACCGACCTGGTTCGGGAACGGGCCGCCGCGGTGCTCCGGTACGCCTCGCCGTCCGCGATCGACGCCCGCCGCGAATTCCGCGAGCTGGGCTTCGACTCGCTGACCGCGGTGGAACTGCGCAACGCGCTCGGCGAGGCCACCGGCCTGCGGCTGCCGGCCACCCTGATCTTCGACCACCCGACGCCCGCCGCGCTGGCCGCCCGGATCCTCGCCGACCTGACCGACGAGCAGGAAACCGGCGACGCCCCGGCCTGGCGGGACACCGGCGCCGACCCGGTGGTGATCGTCGGCATGGCCTGCCGGCTGCCCGGCGGCGTCACCTCACCGGACGAGCTGTGGGATCTGGTCGCCGCAGGCGGCGACGGCATCACCGGATTCCCCACCGACCGCGGCTGGGACCTGCAGACCCTGTTCGCCGCCGGCCCGGACGCGCGCAGCTCCAGCGCCACCCGGTACGGCGGATTCCTCACCGGCGCGGGGGACTTCGACGCGGGCTTCTTCGGCGTCTCCCCACGCGAGGCGCTGGCCATGGACCCGCAGCAGCGGCTGCTGCTGGAGACCTCCTGGGAGGCGATCGAACGCGCGGGCGTCGACCCGCAGCGGCTGGCCGGCACCCGCACCGGGGTGTACCTGGGCGCGGGCGGCCAGGACTACACGAACCTGGTGATGACCTCCCGCGAGGACGTCGAGGGGCACGCCACCACCGGCCTGGCCACCAGCGTCATCTCCGGCCGGGTCGCCTACACCCTGGGCCTGGAGGGTCCGGCGGTGACGGTGGACACGGCGTGTTCGTCGTCGCTGGTGGCGTTGCATCTGGCGGCGCAGGCGCTGCGCTCCGGCGAGTGTGATCTGGCGCTGGCCGGCGGTGTCACGGTGATGTCCACCCCGACCAGCTTTACCGGATTCACCCGGCAGGGCGGCCTCGCCCCGGACGGACGGTGCAAGGCGTTCGCCGACGCCGCCGACGGCACCGGCTGGTCCGAGGGCGTCGCCGTGCTGCTGGTCGAGCGGCAGTCCGACGCGATCGCCGCCGGACACGACATCTTCGCGGTGGTGCGCGGGTCGGCGGTGAACTCCGACGGCGCGTCCAACGGGCTGACCGCCCCCAACGGCCCGTCCCAGCAGCGCGTCATCCGCGCCGCGCTGGCCGCCGCCGGACTGTCCACGGTGGACGTGGACGTGGTGGAGGCGCACGGCACGGGCACCACGTTGGGGGACCCGATCGAGGCGCAGGCGTTGCTGGCGACGTACGGGCGGGATCGTTCCGAGGATCGTCCGTTGTTGCTGGGGTCGGTGAAGTCGAACATCGGGCACACCCAGGCGGCGTCCGGGGTGGCCGGGATCATCAAGATGGTGCAGGCGATGCGGCACGGTTCGGTGCCGGCGACGCTGCACGTGGACCGCCCGTCCACGCACGTGGACTGGGACACCGGCGCGGTGCGGCTGGCGACTGAGGCGTCCGCGTGGCCTCAGGTGGACCGGCCGTGGCGGGCCGGGGTGTCCTCGTTCGGCATCAGCGGCACCAACGCGCACGTCATCATCGAACAACCACCCGCGTCCCCATCGGAGGCATCGCGGCCGGTGAACGACCCGGCACCGGTGCCGCTGCCGGTCTCCGCCGGGGACGAAACCGCGCTGGACGCCCAGATCGAGCTGGTCCGTGCGGTCGACGCCGCACCCGCCGACATCGGCCTGTCGCTGGCCGCCGGACGGGCGGCGCTGCCGCACCGGGCGGTGCTGGCCGGTGACACGGCGGTGGCGCGCGGCGTGGCCGCGTACCGCTCGGTCGGGGTGATGTTCTCCGGCCAGGGTACCCAGCGCGCCGGGATGGGACGTGAGCTGGCGCAGCGCTTCGGCGTGTTCCGGGACGCGTTCGCCGCGGTGTGCGCCCGGCTGGACATCGACTGGGACGACCTGGACGCCACCGGCAACGCCCAGCCGGCCATCTTCGCCGTCGAAGTCGCCCTCTACCGGCTGCTGGAGTCGTGGGGCGTGCAACCGGACGCGGTCGGCGGCCACTCCATCGGCGAGATCACCGCGGCGCACGTGGCCGGGGTGCTGTCGCTGGACGACGCGTGCACGCTCATCCAGGCGCGCGGCCGGCTCATGCAGCAACTACCGCCGGGCGGCGCGATGATCGCCGTGCAGGCGGCCGAGGCCGACGTCGAGGGCGTCACCGTCGCGGCGGTGAACGGACCGGACGCGATCGTGCTGTCCGGACCGGAGAAGGCCGTCGCCGCCGCCGCTGCCCGCTTCGAGCGCACCAGACGGCTGACCGTCAGCCACGCCTTCCACTCCGAGCTGATGGACCCGATGCTGGACGCCTTCCGCGCGGTGGTGTCCGGACTGACCCTGCACGAACCCACCCTGCCGATGGTCTCCACGGTCACCGGCGGCCCGGTCGAGGCCGGTCTGGTCACCGACCCGGAATACTGGGTGCGGCACGCCCGCGCCTGCGTCCGCTTCGCCGACGGCGTGGCCGCCATGCGCGGCCTGGGCGTGGACACCATCGTGGAGGCCGGACCGGACGCCGCGCTGGTCGCGCACCTGGACGCCGACGTGGTCACCCCGCTGCTGCGCCGCGACCGGCCCGAAGCCGACGCGATGCTGGCCGCCGCGGCGGTGTTGCACGTCAACGGCGTCGACATCGACTGGACGCCGTGGTATCCGGACGCGCGCCGGGTGCCGCTGCCCACCTACCCGTTCCAGCACCGGCGCTTCTGGCCCCGGCCCGCCGCGGCCGGCGGCGACATCACCTCGGTCGGGCAGACCGCCGCCGGGCACCCGCTGCTGGGCGCCGCGGTCGCGGTGGCCGGCGCCGACGAGATGCTGTTCACCGGCCTGCTGTCGCTGCGAGTGCACCCGTGGCTCGCCGGGTACGACACGGTGCCCCCGGCGACCTGGCTGGAACTGGCGGTGCGCGCCGGTGACCAGGTGGGCGCGGCGCGGGTGGAACGCCTGACCGTGGGCGCCGCGCTGGCCCTCACCGAACGCGCCCCGGTCTCCGTGCAGGTGCGCGTGGGCGCCCCGGACGCCGACGGGCGCCGCACCGTGAGCGTGCACTCCCGCACCGGCGACCACGCATGGATCGGACACGCCGAGGGCGTGCTGGCGGGCGATCCCGGCGAGCCGCTACCGGTGTCCGCCGACCCGGCCGAGGTGACCCTGCCCGACGCGCTGGCCGGCGACGCCGCGTACTTCGGGCTGCACCCGGACCTGCTCACCGCGCTGCTGGAGCCCCGCCGCGAACCGGCCGAGTTCCGCGGCGTCACCCTGCACGCCTCCGGCGCGGTCACCCTGCGCGCGACGGTCACCCGGCACGGCGCGGACGACGACTGCCGCGTCGCGGCGGTGGACCCGGCCGGCGCGCCGGTGCTGTCCATCGAGTCGCTCACCCTGCGCGACGCGCTTGCCGCCGACGATCACGGACCCCGCGGATCGCTGCTCGGCCTGCGCTGGCCGGTCACCACCCGGGCCACGCGGCCGGGCCGGGTATGCCACCTGGACACCACCCTGGACGCGCTACCCGGCGACACCGACCTGGTGGTGGTCCCGATCTCCGGCGACCCGGGCGGCGTGGCGCAGGCCGCGCACCGCCTCACCGAACGCGCCCTCGACCTGATCCAGCGCTGGCTGGCCACCGACCGGTTCGGCGCCGCGCGTCTGCTGTTCCGCACCGACGGTGCGGTCAGCACCGGCCCGGACGATCCGGTCCGCGACGTCGCCGCCGCGGCCCTCTGGGGTCTGGTGCGCGCCGCGCAGTCCGAGCATCCCGGCCGGTTCCTGCTCGCCGACGCCGCCACCGACCCGGACCGGATCCCGGACGGCGAAGCGCAGTTCGCGATCCGCGACGGCGAGGTGCGGGTGCCGCGCCTGCATCGTGCGTCCGGTGTGGACGGTACGGCGTGGCAGCCGCGCGGCACGGTGCTGATCACCGGCGGCACCGGCGGTCTGGGCTCGGAACTGGCCCGGCATCTGGCCGAGCGCGGCGCGGACCTGGTGCTGGCCAGCCGGCGCGGCCCCCAGGCACCGGGCGCAGCGGACCTCGCGGAGCAGACCGGCGCCCAGGTGGTGGCGTGCGATCTGGCGGACGCCGCGGCGGTGCGGGTGCTGATCGCGTCGATTCCGGACCTGTCCGCGGTGGTGCACACGGCCGGTGTGCTGGACGACGGCGTGGTGACCGCGCTGACCGAACAGCGGCTGCGCACCGTCATGGCGCCGAAGGTCGACGCGGCGTGGCATCTGCATCAGGCCACGGCCGACCGGGACCTGGACGCCTTCGTGCTGTTCTCCTCGATCTCCGGCGTCATGGGCAGCGCCGGCCAGGCCAACTACGCGGCCGGCAACACCTTCCTGGACGCGCTCGCCGAGCACCGGCGCGGCCACGGCCTGCCCGCCCAGTCGCTGGCCTGGTCGGCCTGGGCACCCGGCGCCGGCATGACCGCCACCCTGGACCAGCAGGCCATGCAGCGGGCCTCGGCGGGCATGCCGCCGCTGTCGGTCGAGCAGGGCCTGGCCCTGTTTGACGCCGCGCTCGCCGACGGCGGCGCCTACCTGGTGCCGGTCGGCATGGCCGCCACCGGCGTGCGGATGCCCGGCGAGGTGCCCGCGGTGCTGCGCGACCTGGTCACCGGCGCGCGGCGCACCGCCGCCGGGCGGGCCGGGCAGGCGGCCACCCTGGCGGAGCTGACCGGCGAACTGGCCGCTCGCCGCGAGGAAGACCGGATCCGCTACATCACCGATCTCATCCGGGCGGAGGCCGCCGGGGTGCTGGGCCACCCCGACCCGTCCGCAGTGGACGCCCGCCGCGAGTTCCGCGACCTGGGGTTCGACTCGCTGACCGCGGTGGAACTGCGCAACCGGATCAGCACCGTCACCGGGCTGCGGCTGTCCGCCACCATGGTCTTCGACCACCCCACCCCGGCCGTGCTCGCCGAGCATCTCACCAAGGAACTGCTCACCGAGCACACCGCCCAGCAAGGCCCGGCCCTGCTGGGCGAGCTGGACCGGCTGGGCGCGGCGCTGCGCGCCGCGGAACCCGACGACGTCACCCGCGCCGCGGTCACCACGCGGCTGCGCCAGATGCTGGAGATCTGGCGCGCCCCCGCACCCGAGAGCGCCGCCGGCGCGGCGGGCCCACAGGAGCCGGACGTCGCGGAACGGCTCGGCGCCGCCTCGGCCGACGAGGTGTTCGCCTTCATCGACAACGAACTCGGCCGCCTGAGCGACCGCTGACAGTCGCGCACACGGAAGGTTGCTCGCATGTCCGACGACAGCAAGCTCGTTGACTACCTCAAGTGGGTCACGGCCGACCTGCACGAGACCCGGCGCCGCCTGGAGGAGGCGGAGTCCGGGCGGCAGGAGCCGATCGCCATCGTCGGCATGGCCTGCCGGCTGCCCGGCGGCGTGCACGACCCGGAGGCGCTGTGGCGGCTGGTCGACACGGGCGGCGACGGCATCACCGGATTCCCGGACGACCGCGGCTGGGACCTGGACGCCCTGCTCGGCGCCGGCCCAGGCGGTGACGAGAGCGGACGCAGCGCCACCGGCGAGGGCGGGTTCATCCCGGCCGCGGACTTCGACGCCGGGTTCTTCGGCGTCTCGCCGCGCGAGGCGGTGGCCATGGATCCGCAGCAGCGGCTCATGCTGGAGACCTCCTGGGAGGCCCTGGAGCACGCCGGCATCGACCCGACCAGCCTGCGCGGCAGCCGCACCGGCGTGTTCACCGGGGCATCCGGGGTGGACTACATCGGCGTGGTGATGGGCTCGGCCGAGGACGCCGAGGGACACGCCACCACCGGGCTCACCGCCAGCGTGGTGTCCGGCCGGGTGGCGTACACGCTGGGGCTGACCGGTCCGGCGCTCACCGTGGACACCGCGTGCTCGTCGTCGCTGGTGGCATTGCACCTGGCCGGGCAGGCGCTGCGGTCCGGCGAGTGTGAGCTGGCGCTGGCCGGCGGCGTCGCGGTGATGTCCACCCCGATGGGCTTCTCCGGCTTCACCCGCCAGGGCGGGCTGGCCACTGACGGGCGGTGCAAGGCGTTCGCCGAGGCGGCGGACGGCACCGGCTGGTCCGAAGGCGTCGGCGTGCTGGTGGTCGAGAAGCTGTCCGACGCGCGCCGCAACAACCATCCGATCCTCGCCGTGGTGCGCGGCTCGGCGGTCAACTCCGACGGCGCGTCCAACGGGCTGACCGCCCCCAACGGCCCGTCGCAGCAGCGCGTCATCCGTCAGGCGCTGGCCTCCGCCGGACTGTCCACCATGGACGTCGACGTGGTGGAGGCGCACGGCACCGGCACCACGCTGGGCGACCCGATCGAGGCGCAGGCGTTGCTGGCCACGTACGGGCAGGGTCGCCCCGCCGACCGGCCGCTGCTGCTCGGCTCGATCAAGTCGAACATCGGCCACACCCAGGCCGCCGCCGGCGTCGCCGGGATCATCAAAATGGTGCAGGCCATGCGGCACGGCACGGTGCCGGCGACCTTGCACGTGGACGCGCCCTCTTCACACGTGGACTGGGAATCGGGTGAGGTGCGGCTGCTGACCGAACCGACCGCGTGGCCGGTGACCGACCGCCCGGCCCGCGCCGGCGTGTCCTCATTCGGCATCAGCGGCACCAACGCGCACGTCGTGCTGGAACAGGCGGAAGCCAGCCCGTACGCGCCGGCCGCGGCGGCCGGGCCGGTCCCGTGGCCGGTCTCCGCCCGCAGCGCCGCCGCCCTGGACGCGCAGCTCGACCGGCTGCGCGACTGGATCGCGGAACATCCCGAGCTGTCACCGGCCGACGTGGGCCATTCGCTGGCCACCGGCCGCGCCCGGCTGTCCCACCGGGCGGTGCTGCTCGGCGACTCGGTGGTGCGGGGTGAGGCGGAGGCGCCGCGCCGGGTGGGTGCGGTGTTCACCGGTCAGGGGTCGCAGCGTGTCGGGATGGGCCGGGAGTTGTATGCCCGGTTCCCGGTCTACGCGGCGGCGTTCGACCAGGTGTGCGCGCATCTGGACATCGACTGGGATGACCTAGACGACACGGGTAACGCCCAGCCGGCGATTTTCGCGGTGGAGGTGGCGCTGTTCCGGTTGCTGGAGTCGTGGGGTGTCGTCCCGGAGGTGCTGGCGGGTCATTCGGTGGGGGAGATCGCGGCGGCGTGTGTGGCCGGGGTGTTCTCCCTGGAGGATGCGTGCACGCTGATTTCGGCGCGGGGCCGCTTGATGAGTGCGTTGCCGGCGGGCGGGACGATGGTGGC
>NZ_BMMX01000045.1 GCF_014646155.1 Mangrovihabitans endophyticus | reverse complement strand
GGGCGCGGGCGGGCGCGGGCGGGCGCGGGCGGGCGCGGGCGGCGGCGGGCGGGCTCGGGCGGGGGCGGGCGACGACCGCGGTGAGGTCCGGGCACCCAGGCACCGGGCACCCAGGCACCGCGCACCGGAGCACACTGGACGCACCGGCACCTCGGCTCGTCGGCGCCTCGGTGTCCGGGGGCTGCGCGGGGTGGGCTCAGTGACCGTTGAACGCGTCTCGCATCCGGGAGAAGAAGCCGCCCTGCTTGGACAGCTCCGCTACGTCCTCGCCCCGCGTCTTGGCGAAGTCGCGCAACATCCGTTCCTGGTCGGCCGTCAGCTTGGTGGGCGTCTTCACGTCCAGGTGCACGAACAGGTCGCCACGGCCCTGGCCGCGCAGATGGGGGACGCCCTTACCGCGTATGCGAAGGGTGGAGGCCGGCTGCGTACCCGCCTTGACCTCGATGTTCTCCTCGCCGTCAAGCGTCTTGATGGTGAGCCTGGTGCCCAGCGCCGCCGCTGTCATCGGAAGAGTGACCCGGCAGTGCAGGTCGTCGTCCTTGCGGGAGTACACGTCGTGCGGACGCTCGTGGATCTCCACGTAGAGGTCGCCAGCCGTGCCGCCGCCGGGGCCCACCTCGCCCTGCTGCGCCAGGCGGATGCGCATGCCGTCCTCGACACCGGCGGGGATCTTCACGGTGAGCGAGCGGCGGCTGCGGATGCGCCCGTCTCCGGCGCAGGTGGGGCACGGCTGCGGGATGACCGTGCCGTGGCCCTGGCAGACCTGGCAGGGCCGGGACGAGACCACCTGGCCGAGGAAGGTCCGCTGCACCGACTGCACCTCGCCACGCCCGCCGCAGGTCTCGCAGGTGGCCAGGTGCGTGCCGGGCGCGGTGCCGGCTCCGGAGCACTGGGTGCACAACACCGCGGTGTCCACGGTGATCGGCGCCTCGACCCCGAACGCGGTCTCCACCAGGTCGAGTTCGAGGCGCAGGATCGCATCGTTGCCGGGGCGCGTGCGCGGGCGGGGGCCGCGCGCGCCGCCACCGGCGGCGGTGCCGAAGAACGCGTCCATGATGTCCTGGAAGCCGACGAACGGACCGCCGCCCGGTCCGCTGGGGCCGGGTCCACCCCCACCGGGGGCCAGCGGGTCGCCACCGAGGTCGACCATCTGACGCTTCTGGTCGTCGGAGAGGACCTCGTACGCGGCGTTGATGTCCTTGAACTTCTCCTGCGCGTCCGGGTCCGGGTTCACGTCCGGGTGATACTGCCGGGCCAGCTTGCGATAGGCGCGCTTGATCTCGTCGTCGGAGGCTTCCCGGCTCACACCGAGAATTCCGTAGTAGTCCTTGGCCACGGGGTTTGGAGTCCTCATCGTCAGCGCGGTCCGTCAGTTCTGTGCCAGCAACTCGCCAACGTAGCGTGCCACTGCACGCACCGTAGCGATGGTGCCGGGGTAATCCATGCGTGTGGGGCCGAGCACTCCGAGCCCGCCGACAATCGTGGCTCCCGGACCATATCCGGTGCTCACCACGGACGCCGACCGCAGGTTGTCGATCTCGTTCTCGTCGCCGATCCGGACGCGGGTGGTGCTGGGCTCCACCTCGCCGATCAGCTTGAGGAGGATCACCTCCTCCTCCAGCGCTTCCAGCACGGGACGTAGAGTGCCCTGAAAGTCCAGCAGACCGCCGCGAGTCAGGTTCGCGGTGCCCGCCAGGGCGAGGCGTGCGTCACTGCGCTCGACGAGGGTCTCCAGCAATGTCGACGCCAGGCATGTCATGGTCGCACGGCGATCCGCCGGGCTTTCGTCGACCAGGGTCTGCACCAACGGCGGGGCGTCGGCGAGCCGCTGCCCGGCCAGTTTCTCATTGACCTTGCGCCGCATGTCCATGATGTCATCCGACGGCGTCGGGACGGGCAGCTCGCAGAGCCGCTGCTCGACCCGGCCGGTGTCGGCGATCATGACGAGCATGATGCGGGTAGTGGAGATCGGGACGAGTTCGATGTGGCGCACCGCCGAGCGGGTGAGGCTCGGATATTGCACCACCGCGACCTGCCGGGTGAGCTGTGCCAGCAGCCGCACCGTGCGGTGCACCACGTCGTCCAGGTCCAGCGCGCCGGCGAGGAAACGCTCGATGGCCCGCCGCTCCGCCGGGCTCAACGGCTTGACCCGGGACAACCGGTCGACGAAGAGTCGGTATCCGGCGTCGGTAGGCACCCGCCCGGCACTGGTGTGCGGCTGACGGATGTAGCCCTCCTCCTCCAGGACGGCCATGTCGTTGCGGACCGTGGCCGAGGAGACCCCGAGGCGGTGCCGCTCGACAAGCGCCTTGCTGCCCACCGGCTCCTGGGTGGCGACGTAATCCTCGACGATGGCACGCAGCACCTCGAGCTTGCGGTCATCGAGGCTCATGCGACCACTCCCCCGTCCCGGTGCGCTCGTGGCCCGAAGGTCCGCCTCCGGGCATCCCGTCCTCAGACCCCGCTTCGTGCCGGGCCCGACATGCATAGTCTGCGATGAGTGAACCTCTGGCACTCGTCACAACAGAGTGCCAGTCTACGACGCACGGGTCGGCAGCGCGATGATCGAGCGCCGGTTCGGCCCGGGATGTCCCTTCTCCGCCGTCTCCGGCACGCCGACTCGGCCTTCCCAGGCATGTTGCCCTCGCGCAGCTTGGACTGCGCCCCTACGGTGTTGGCCATGACTGAACCACCTCGGCCGCCCGGTGAAGGCAACCCTTCCGACCCCACCGCGCCGCTGAACCCATATTCGGCGAACGACCCGACGTCGGGCTCGGCACCGCCCCCCTCCTACGGCACTCCGCCCCCTCCGGGAACGCCTCCTCCGGGAGCCCCGTCGTCGGGCGCGCCATCGTCGGGCGCCGGCGGTTACGCCCCGCCCCCGTCCGGCCCGCCCGCCGGCGGGCCGCCCCCGTCCGGCCCGGGAGGATATGGCCCGCCGCCTGGTTACGGACCGCCGCCCGGCTACGGCGCGCCCGGCTACGGCGCGCCCGGTTACGGCGCGCCCGGCTACGGCGCGGCGCCCGCCGGGTACGCCAACAACGATGAGAAGACCTGGGCGCTTATCGCGCACTTCGGTGGCATCATCGTCGGCTTCATCGCGCCGCTGGTCGCCATGCTGGCCAAGGGCAACGAGTCGCCGACCGTGCGGGCGCACTCCGTCGAGGCGCTCAACTTCCAGATCACCTGGGGGATCGCCACCGTGATCGCCAGCATCCTGGCGGTCTGCTCGTTCGGCATCCTGTTCTTCCTGCCGATGGTGACCTGGCTCGTGGTCATCGTCTTCTCGGTCCTCGCCGGCATGAAGGCCAACGAGGGGACGCTGTACCACTACCCGATGACCTGGCGGGTCGTGAAGTAACACCAGCCTGCAACGGGTGAGTTCCCGCCGCGCGGCCGGCCGGCCACCGGGCGCCGCGCGGCGGGATCCACCACGGCGGCGGCGGTCAGGGCAGCAGGTCGCGGATCACCGCGTCGGCCAGCAGCCGGCCGCGCAGGGTCAGCCGCACCCACCCGGCGGCGAAGGCGTCCCGGTCGAGCAAGCCCGCCTCCAGCGCCTGCCGCGCTCCCCGGGCCTCGACCCGGTCCGCGCCGATGCCCTCGGCCAACCTCACCCGCAGCATCACCTCCTCCATGTGCTGCTGCTCGGGTGTCAGCACCTCCCGGCCGTGCCCCGGGGACATCCCGTCGGCCAGGCGTTTCGCGTAGGTCGCCGGATGCTTGACGTTCCACCAGCGCACCCCGCCGACGTGGCTGTGCGCCCCCGGCCCGATACCCCACCAGTCCCCGCCGGTCCAATAGAGCATGTTGTGCCGGCACCGCGCGTCGGCAGCGCGAGCCCAATTGGAGACCTCGTACCAGCCGAACCCCGCGGCGCTCAGCGCGGCCTCGGCGGCCAGGTAGCGGTCCGCCGCCACGTCGTCCTCCGGGTACGGCAGTTCGCCCCGCCGCATCCGCGCCGCCAGCCGCGTGCCGTCCTCGACGATCAGCGCGTACGCGCTGACGTGGTCGACACCCGCGGCGATCACCGCGTCCAGTGAAGCGGCGAAGTCGTCCGGGGACTCCCCCGGCGTACCGTAAATGAGGTCCAGGCTGACGTGCTCGAACCCCGCCTCCCGCGCTTGCGCGACGGCCTGGGTGGCGCGGCCCGCGGTGTGCCGGCGGTCCAGCACGGCGAGCACGTTCGGCGCGACTGACTGCATTCCCAGGGACAACCGGGTGTATCCGGCGGTCCGCAGCGCACGCAGCGACGCAGGCGTGACCGATTCCGGGTTGGCCTCCGTGGTGATCTCGGCGCCCGCGGCCAGTCCCCACGCCGCGTCGATGCCGTCCAGGATGCGGCCCAGATCCCCCGGGTCGAGCAGCGTCGGCGTGCCGCCGCCGACGAACACGGTGTCCACCCGCGCGGGCCGGACCACCTTCGCCGCCATCGCCAGCTCGGCGAGCACCGCGTCCGGGTACGTCTCGCGGCGCACCCCGCCACCCAGCTCGGCCGCCGTGTACGTGTTGAAGTCGCAGTAGCCGCACCGCGAAGCACAGAACGGCACATGGACGTAGACCCCGAAACCGGACTTGCCGACACCGGCCGCCGCATCGTCCGGCAGGGAGCCGTCGTGCGGCACGGGGTCACCGTCAGGAAGCGCGCCGGGCATCGGTCAAGTGTGCACGCCTCGCCGCCGGATGCTCGGCGCCGCGGTGCCGCGTGTCGCAGCCGCGGCGGATCATCGTCGTTGACACAGCACCTAGGGTGCGGTCATGGAGCTGGTCCGTACCGCCACCGCCGCCGGCATCGCCACGCTGACGTTGGACAGCCCGAGCAACCGCAACGCGCTCTCCACCGCGCTGATCGAGCAGTTGCTCGGTGGGCTCGCCGACGCGACGGCCGACCCGGCCGTGCGCGCGGTGGTGCTCTCGCACGCCGGGCCGGTGTTCTGCTCGGGCGCCGACCTCAAGGAGACCCGCGCCACCGTCGGGCAGGATCCGGACGGCCCGACCCCGGCCCCGGCCAGGCTTCCCGTCGAGATGACGGCGGACCTGCTGGCCGCCGTTTGGGAGAGCCCGAAGCCGGTCGTCGCCCGTGTCGCCGGACCGGCGCGGGCCGGCGGCCTCGGGCTGATCGCGGCCGCGGACATCGCCGTCTGCGACCGCGCGGCCACGTTCGCGTTCACCGAGGTGCGGCTCGGGGTGATCCCGGCGGTGATCAGCGCCACGGTCCTCCCGCGACTGGCGCCGCGCGCGGCGGCCGAGCTGTATCTCACCGGGGACACCTTCGACGGCGCCCGCGCCGCCGAGATCGGCCTGGTCACCAAAGCGGTGGACGCCGCCGGGCTGGACGACGCGGTACGCGCGTACTGCACCGCGCTGGTCCGCGGCGGGCCGTTGGCCCTGGCCGGCACCAAGCGGTTGCTCCGCCGGGCCGCACCCGGGCCGATCCGGACCGAACTGTCCGAGCTCGCGGCGCAGTCGGCGGGTTATTTCCGGTCGGCCGAGGCGCGCGAGGGAATGGCGGCAGCCCGGGAGAAGCGTCCGGCCGACTGGATTCCGCCGTCACCGGACGAGTGACCGGGGTTGCGGAAGGTCATTGTCTACGCTTGTGCTCGCCGAACCTGAGGGGGTGGGTGTGCGCGGAAAGCCGGTTGCCGTGGTGGCGTTGCTCGCCATCGCCGGCGCTTTCCTGGTCGTGGCGGTGACGAAGCCGTTCTCCGGGTCGCTGGAGTTGCCCCGGATCGGGCCCGCGTGCGTCGTGCGGGCCGACGGCAAGGTGACGCTGGACTCGGTCCAGATGGCCAACGCCGCGACCATCACCGCGGTCGGGCTGCGACGCAAGCTGCCCGAACGGGCAGTGGTGATCGCCCTGGCGACCGCGTTGCAGGAGTCCAAGCTGGAGAACCTCGGGCACGGCGACCGCGACTCGGTGGGCCTGTTTCAGCAGCGGCCGAGCCAGGGCTGGGGCACTCCGGACCAGATCCGCGACCCCCGGTACGCGGCGAACAAGTTCTACTCGTCGCTGAAGAAGGTCAAGGGCTGGCAGGACATGCGAGTCACCGAGGCGGCGCAGCGGGTGCAACGCTCGGCGTACCCGAACGCGTACGAGAAGTGGTCGGACGAGTCCGAGGTGCTGGCTCGCGCCCTGACCGGCCGGGTGACCCGCGCGGTCGAGTGCACGATCCGCGGCGAACCGGCGCTGCGCGGGGCCGCGGCTGCAGCGGAGCTGGCCGAGACGTTGCGGCTGGACTGGGGCAAGGGCCTGGACAGCACCGCGCAACGGCTCGGCCTGACCGTGTCGGTCTCGGATGCGCACGCCGGTTGGCGGTACGCGCACTGGCTGGTCTCGCATGCGAGCTCGACCGGCCTCGAACGGGTACGTTTCGCCGGATTGCAGTGGCAGGCGACCGACGGGAAGTGGCAGCCAGTAACCGACCAGGGATCTGTCAGTGACCGGCGGGTGGTGGCCGAAGTCTTCAGCTAACCGCTTGACCCTCGGACACGAGGGCCACTCGCGAGCCGCCGACCGTCGCCGACATCAATAACACAGTGTGACGACGATCGATCCAACCTGCTTATAGCGCTACGTATATACCGACGTGGACAGACAGCGACGCCACTGGTACTAGTAAGTGCGTGCTGAGGGCCATCGAGTGGATCGTGCTGGGCATTGCCAGCACCTCCGCGATCACCATAGGCGTATGCCGACACCGCCCCATACGCATCGGGCCCTGGCTGCTGCTGGCCGGCTCGGTGGCGAGCCTGGCGGTCGGCGACATCTTCTATGCGCTGGATGCCATGCCGGTCGCCGAGGCGTCTTACTACGCCATGTTCATCTTCGTCGCGGCCGCGCTGCTGCAGCTCACCCGCAGCGGCGCGGTGCTGGTCGACCGGGCCAGACTCATCGACATCCTTGCCTTCGCGTGCTCGGCGCTGCTGGTCATCTGGGTCTTCGTCATCGGCGGCAGCGGGCAGTTGGGCAAGATATCCGCGGCCGACGTGATCGGGGACCTGCTCATCGTCGCGGTGGCCGGCCGGCTGTGGTTCGCCTCCGCACACACCTGGTCCGCCGCCCTGCTGGCCATCGGAGCCATCGGCATGCTGATCGGGGATGTCGCCTATCCGCTGGCGCCCGGCTGGGCGACCGAATCCGGCTATGTCGTGCTCTACCTGGCCTGGGGTGCCGCAGCCCTGCATCCGTCGATGGCCGTGCTCACCCTGCCCGACCGGCCGCAGTCCAGTCCCTGGCGGGCACGCTGGGCCGCACTTCTGGGCGTCTCTGTGATCACCCCGCCGGTGGTGCTGTTCGTCGAGGCGGTGACCGGGGCGGTGCACGATGGCGTGGTGATCGCGGTGGCCGCCGCCCTCACCCTGACGCTCACCATCACCCGGCTGGCCGACTCCGTCACTCAGAACAGCCAGGCCCTGGCCCGCGAACGCGGCCTGCGCGAGGCGAGCGCCGCACTCGTCGCGGCGTCCGATCGAGATGCCGTCGACGAGGCCATCCGCGCGGCCATATGCCAGCTCATGCCGCCCCACTCGGTCCGGCGAATCATCTTCGCCACCGACGACCGGGAACTGCCGCTGGGAATGGCGGCGGACGAGGCGGAGTCGAGCCCGCAAAGCTGGTGGCTGGACAAACAGATGCCCGGGACCGTCGACGCACCGGGCGAGGGAACGCTGGTGTGCCCGTTGCGGCTGGAACCGTTCGCGGTGGCCCGGCCGGGCGGCGGAGCGCTGGTATTGATCGGTCGGCGTGACGTGCTGGCGGCCACGCGCGACGCCCTTGAGGTGCTGGCCGGTCAGGCGGCGCTGGCGCTGGACCGCATCTGCCTGGTGGAAGCGGTGGGCCGGCGCGACAGCGACAACTATCTGCGTACGGTGATCCGCAATACCGCGGACATGGTGCTGGTGATCGACCCGGACCAGCGAATCCGCTATGTCAGCCCGGGAATGCGCAAGCTGCTGGGCCTGACGACGGTGCCGCCGCTGGCGACCCTGCGCGACTTCGTGCACGCCGACGATCGGGCATCGGTCCGCCAGGCACTGCTGGACGAGGGCGATGGGGTGTTGTTCTGCTCGTTACAGCGACAGGACGGGAGCCAGGCGATGGTCGAGGCGACGTATCGTGACCTGCGACAGGACCGGCTGGTGCAGGGTTTCGTGGTGACGATGCGCCGGATCACGGGCCGCGAGCCGGTGGAGCGCACGCCACACATCGAGCACGTCGACGAGCTCCCGGCATGGGTCAACCGCCGCAGCGCCCAGCACAAGTTCCGTTACTAGCCCCGGCCCCCAGCCCGCCCGGCGCCGTTGCCCTTCCCGCCGGAAGCGGGAAACGAGCGGGTGGGGCGGGTCGGTACGGACACGACGAAGCGCCGGGCTCCATTGCCCGGCGCTTTGTGCTCATGACAACCCAGGGACCTCAGCGGACCGTTACCGGCCCGGCGTGTGGTGACCTCAGCGGGTCATCCGGCGGCGTCCGCCGACGCCCGCCACCAGGGCCACACCGATGGCCGCCAGCACAACCTGGAAGAGCAACTCGGTCCAGTCGACGCCGGACGTGTCGGCGACGCCGACGGCACGGGCGATCACGGTGCCGAGCAGCGCCGCCACGACGCCGATCACCATGGTCAGCCAGATCGGGATGTTCTGCTTGCCGGGCACGACCAGTCGACCAAGCGCGCCAATGATCAGACCGATGATCAGCGCCGTGATGATGCCGGTGACAGTCATGGGATCCTCCTCGGGGGGTGGAGCATTTCGTTGCGTCCGTCGAACCGCAGAGTTCCCGACCGATCAGAAAACCAAACCGGCTTATTTTTTGCCGGTTCCCTTGGCGTCACCCGAGTCGGTGGTGGACAGGGCGGCGATGAACGCCTCTTGGGGCACCTCGACGCGGCCCACCATCTTCATCCGCTTCTTGCCCTCCTTCTGCTTCTCCAGCAGCTTGCGCTTACGGCTGATGTCGCCGCCGTAGCACTTGGCCAGCACGTCCTTGCGGATCGCGCGGATCGTCTCGCGGGCGATGATCCGGCTGCCGATCGCCGCCTGGATGGGCACCTCGAACTGCTGGCGCGGGATGAGCTTCTGCAGCTTCGCGGCGATGGCCGTGCCGTACTGGTAGGCCTTGTCCTTGTGCACGATGGCGCTGAACGCGTCGACCGGCTCGCCGTGCAGCAGGATGTCCACTTTGACCAGGTCGGACACCTGCTCGCCGGAGGGCTCGTAGTCCAGCGACGCGTACCCCTTGGTCCGGCTCTTCAACTGATCGAAGAAGTCGAAGATGATCTCGGCGAGCGGCAGGGTGTAACGCAGCTCCACGCGTTCGGTGGAGAGGTATTCCATGCCGAGCAACTGCCCACGGCGGCTCTGGCAGAGCTCCATCACCGCGCCGACGTAGTCGTTGGGCACCAGCACCGTCGCGCGCACCACCGGCTCCCGGATCTCGGCGATCTTGCCGACGGGAAACTCGCTGGGGTTCGTGACGACATACTCTTCCATCTCCTCGGTGATCACCTGGTAGACCACGTTCGGCGAGGTGGAGATCAGGTCCAGGTTGAACTCGCGCTCCAGACGCTCCCGAATGATCTCCAGGTGCAGCAGGCCGAGGAACCCGCAGCGGAACCCGAACCCGAGCGCGGCCGACGACTCGGGCTCATAGGTCAGCGCCGCGTCGTTGAGCTTGAGCCGGTCCAGCGCGTCCCGCAGCGCCGGGTAGTCCGAGCCGTCGATCGGATACAGACCGGAGTAGACCATCGGCCGGGGGTCCTTGTAACCGCCGAGCGGCTCGACCGCCGGACGGTTGTTGCCGGTGACCGTGTCGCCGACGCGGGACTGGCGGACGTCCTTCACGCCGGTGATCAGGTAGCCCACCTCGCCGACGCCCAACGCGCCGGCCTTCTCCATCTCCGGGGAGACCACGCCGATCTCCAGCAGGTCGTGCGAGGCGCTGGTGGACATCATCTTGATCCGGTCGCGGGCCTCGATGCGCCCGTCGATCACCCGCACATAGGTCACCACGCCGCGGTAGACGTCATAGACCGAGTCGAAGATCATCGCCCGCGCCGGGGCGTCCGCGTCGCCGACCGGCGGCTGGAACTGCCGCACGATCTCGTCCAGCAGGTGCTCCACCCCGTCGCCGGTCTTGCCGGAGACACGCAGCACGTCCCTGGGCTCGCAGCCGATCAGGGTGGCCAGTTCCTCCGCGTACTTCTCGGGCTGCGCGGCGGGCAGGTCGATCTTGTTCAAGACCGGGATGATGTGCAGATCGTTCTCCATCGCGAGGTACAGGTTCGCGAGGGTCTGCGCCTCGATCCCCTGCGCGGCGTCGACCAGCAGAATCGCACCCTCGCACGCCGCCAGGCTCCGGGACACCTCGTAGGTGAAGTCCACGTGGCCCGGGGTGTCGATCATGTTGAGCACCGCGGACTCGCCGACCCGGTCGCCGTCGCGGATCACCCACGGCATGCGCACTGCCTGGCTCTTGATGGTGATGCCGCGCTCGCGCTCGATGTCCATCCGGTCGAGGTATTGCGCCCGCATCTGCCGCGCATCGACCACGCCGGTGATCTGCAGCATGCGGTCGGCCAGGGTCGATTTTCCGTGGTCGATGTGCGCGATGATGCAGAAGTTGCGGATGCGACGCGGATCCGTCGCTCCGATGATGTTCACGCCGGGGTCGAGCGGTCCAGGCACGTTCGTCCGTTCTTCTTGATCGGTGCGGCTTCCTCTGAACACGCCGTACGCCGTGGTGAGCGACCGGAAAGCAGGTGGCTCGCCGGTCGCCGACCCGTCGTCGGCGGCATCTATCGTCCCACGACTCGAATCAGGCCAGCCGCGGAGGCGCGCGCGCGGCACACCCGGCCAGTGAGCCGGCCGGGTGTCAGTCCGGCGGCGCCAGGAACAACTCGGCCAGGCGCGGCAACCGGCGGCGCATCTCATCCTCGTCGTCGAAGTCCCACAGCATCGCCGGATCGGGCCGCGACCGCGCGACGTCGCTCGTCGGCAGCTCGGACCCGGCCGCCTGCCGGTAGGCCTCGGCCGCGATGGTGAGCACCTCCTCGGCCTCGAACACCGCACCGGTGCTGGCCGCGGCGCGCACCGCGGGCAGGTCGGCCAGCGAGTCCGGGTTGCGCACCGCGCCCGCCACCACCTCGCGGCCGCTCGCCACCAGCCAGCCGCGGAAGCTGTCGAAGCCGTCCTCGGCGCACCCACCGTTGATCAGATAGGCCGCGGCCCACAGATCGTCGGTGCCGGACGCGGCCATCACCTTGTCCAGGTGCCGCCCCCAGGCCGCGATCTCCGCCGGATCGCGGCCGGCGAGCTGGGCGACCGCGCGGTCGGCCACGTCGGCAGGCGAGCCCGGCCGGTCGGCAGTCGCCGAGGCGATCACTGCCCAGAAGTCGTCGGTTCTCATGGGGCAAGCCTGCCAGCCGGATACGACAGAACGCCGGGCAAGATGGCCTCATGCCGCGTGTCCTGCTGCCCGACGTGGCCTATGGCGCCACCGCCGTACGGCCGGGGTGGCACGACCTGCCACCAGCCGTCCGGGACCGGATCGCCGACGCCTTGCACGGCCCGATCACCGCGGCGCGCGTGGCCACCGGCGGCTTCACCCGTACGTTCGCGGCGGTGCTGGAGACCGCCGACGGCGACCGGGCCTTCGTCAAGGCCGCGCCGGACGACGATCCCGCCGCCCGGTGGTACGCGCGTGAGGCGGCGATCACCGCGGCGCTGCCGCCCGAGGTGAGCGCCGCCCGGCCACGCTGGACGTTCTCCGCCGGTGGCCACGTCGTCCTCGGGCTGGACGCGATCGACGGACGGGTTCCGGCGCTGCCGTGGTCGGCGGCGGACCTGGCCGCGGCGTTGCACGCGTGGCGGGTGGCATCGCAGGCGCTGAGCCCGCCGCCGGCGGCGCTGGCCGGGGACGAGCTGCCGACGCTGGCCGAGATCCTGCGCGCAGACCTGTCCTGGTGGACCGAGATCCTCGCCGGCCGGGCCCCGATGCCGTCCGGTCCGGGCTGGCTGGCCCGGCGGGTGCCCGAGCTCGCCGCCCTGGAGCAGGGGCTGCCGGCACTCAGCCGCGGCCCCGGCATGCTGCACGGCGACCTGCGGATCGACAACGTCCTGGTGGACACCGACGGCCGCGCGTGGCTGTGCGATTGGACCTGGCCCTGCCGGGGTGCGGCCTGGTTCGACACCGTCACCCTGCTGATCACCGCGTACGCCAGCGGCCTGGACGCGGACGCCCTGCTGGAACCGTGGCAGGCCCCGGCCGGCGGGGTGGACGGGGCGCTGGCCGCCCTCGCCGGCTACTGGATGGTCCGCGCCGGCGGCCCGGCCACCAGCGCCTCGCCGCACAGCCGGCAACATCATCGGTTCAGCGGACGAGCCGCCCTGAGCTGGCTGGCCGCACGCCGGGGCTGGCCGGTCGACGATTTGGGAGCGGTGGAACAGGCCTGATACATTGGTTCGTCGCGTGTGGTGACGCGCTGACGTGCGTTCGTGCCGTTGTGCATCGTTCGCGTGCTGCTGGTCATCACCGACACGTCAAGATCATCCGTACTAGTCAGGACAAGGCTGTCGCGTGGCGAACATCAAGTCCCAGATCAAGCGCAACCGGCAGAACGAGAAGCGCCGGCTGCGCAACAAGTCGGTCAAGTCGTCGCTGAAGACCGTGATTCGCAAGCTGAACGAGGCGAGCGAGACCGGCAACACCGAGACGGCGACCGCCCTGCTTCGCGACGCCTCGCGCCAGCTCGACAAGGCCGTGAGCAAGGGTGTCATCCACAAGAACCAGGCGGCGAACCGCAAGTCGGCCATCGCCAAGCGGGTCGCGTCGATCTCCGGCTGACCCCGGCCACGTCGGTACGCCTCGCCGGTCGCCATGCGGTGACGACGGTGGGCCGACCGGCGGGTGAGTGACTGAGCAAGCACCGCCTCGACCTTCCGGTCCGAGGCGGTGCTTGTTGTTTTCCTCTCGCCCTGCCTACTCGGCGGCGCGGCGCGCGGCTGCACGACGGGCCTGATCCTGCAGGTCCAGGGTGTCCGCCCAGTGAGCCGGAGACGGCGGACCGTTGAGCGCACCGGCGTCTGTCGGGGGTTGCAAGGGCCGGGGCGCGGCCCAGTCGCCGGCGAAGCGGTTCTCGCCGCCGATGCGGTCGGCCGCCCCGTCGGGTGCCGCGGACCAGTCCGGATTCGCGTTCCAGTCCCGGTCTGCCCAACCCCCGCGCGCGCCATCCCCGCGTGCCCAATCCCGGTGCGCCCGGTCCTCGTGCCCCCAATCCCGGTGCGCCCAATCCCGGTGCGCTGGATCCCCGTGCGCCCGATCCTCAAGCGCTGGATCCCCGTGCGCTGGATCCCCGTGCGTCCAGTCGCCGTTCGCCGGCCAGCCGCTGTCGGCAGCACGCCCACCGTCCGCGGCCCGATCACGGCCCGCGGCCCCATCAGGACCCGCGGCCCCATCAGGACCCGCAGCCCAATCACGCTCAGTCACCCAGTCCCGACGTGGAGTCCAGTCCACCGGCGAGGTCCAGTCGAGCGGAGCTGTCACTTCTGTCGTTGCGTCCGTTTCGGTCATCGGGGCTGATTCGGTCGTCGGGCCTGCCTCCGGCCAGCCGGTCCGGCCAACCGGGATGGTCCCCGCCCACGGCGACCCTCCGCCGACCGGCGCGAATTCCAGGCGAGCCGTCACCGCATCCGCAGCACCGGTCACCGCACCCGCAGCCACCGCATCCGCAGCCACCACCGCATCCGGGACATCCGTCACCGCATCCGGGGCCTCGACGGGTGCGGGCGAGCGCTGCTCGACCGGCAGGGTGCGTGTCGGCGCCCCGGAGCCCGAGTCCTGCCGCGGTCGCACACCGGCCCGGTCCCGGACTGCCCGGTCCCGGACGTCCGGGGCACCGCCGAGCAGGCCCGCCACCACATCGTTGAGCTTGACCATGGCGGCCACCGCCAGCGGGATGACCAGCACGCCCCACCAACTGACCAGTTCGGCAAGCGCCAGCAGGATCCCCAGCGCGGCGGAGCCCTCCAGGAAGACGAAACACAGCAACCCGCTGGGCGTCACGTGCCGCAGGCGCAACATTCGCGCGTACAGCAACTGCTGCCGGTTCTCCTCCCGGGACCGCTCGGCACGTCGCGACCGGCTCATCGGCCACCTCCAACGCGCCGCGCCGCGGCCACCGCGAACACCGCCTGTTCCAGAGCGAACCCCCGGTCCTCCGCGCCACCCTTCACGGCGGCGTTGCAGTCGGCCGCTGCACGCATGGCGTCGACCAGGCCCTCCGGTGTCCAGCCGCGGCTGCGTTCCTGCGCCCGCTGGATCTTCCAGGCCGGCATGCCCAGCGAACTCGCCAGTTGGTAGGGATTCCCCCGGCCCGCCGAGGCCACCCGGGCCACCGTGCGCACGCCGTCCGCTATCGCGTCCGCGATGGGCACCGGGTCCACACCGACATGCAACGCCCAGCGCAGCGCCTCGATCGCGCCCGGAACGTCGCCGATCATGGCCGCGTCGGCCACCGTGAAGCCGCTGACCTCGGCGCGCCCCCTGTAGTAGCGCGCCACCACCGCCTCGGTGATCTTGCCGTCGGTGTCGGCCAGCAACTGCGAGCAGGCCGCCGCGATCTCCCGCAGGTCGTTGCCGATGGAGGCGAGCAGCGCCGCGGCAGCCGCATCGTCGCAACGGCCACCGCCGCGGCGGAACTCGTCGCGGATGAACGCGACGCGCTCCCGGTCTCCCTTCAGCCTCGGCACTGCCACGACCGTGGCACCCGCCGATTTCAGGCCGTCCGCGAGGGCCTTCCCCTTGGCCGCGCCGGGATGCCCGACGATCAGATTCACGTCCGGGTCCGGGTTCTTCGCGTACGCCACGAGGGCCCCCGTCAGATCCTTACGTGCGTCCTGGCCGTTGCGGATCACGAGCACGCGACGCCCGCCGAACAGGGACGGGCTGAGCATCTCGGCGACCTCGCCCGCGGTCAGCGCGGCCGCGTCGTACTCCCGCACGTCCGCGCCCGGATCTTCGCCGCATGCGGCGTCGACGGCCGCGGTGATGGCACGGGAGGCGAGCAGTTCTTCGTCTCCCTGGACGAGCAGAAGTGGGGCGGGTTGCGCAGAGTTCACGCCGATATCGTCGCACGTTCGCCCCGGCGTCCGGCGCATCGCGCGCGGCGACGGCGATGTCCGTCCACGATGGCATCGGCGGGCCGTGATGCGCCCGCGCCCCGGGTCCGCCCGCGATCAGGCCGGACGTCCGCCGATCATCATCGCTGCGATTCACCTCACAAGACATCAAATAGTCCAAAGTATGACTGTCTCCGTGATTCGGAGGCATCCCCGGCTTAGCGCACCGAAACATCGGCGACAAAGCGCAGCTCTTCGACGGCTCTTCGCAGAAGGCGCTGGACGCCAAGGGAACCGAGTACTCCAACGATGCGGCGGCCGAAATCGACGCCAACGGCGACAGCTCGACCTTCTTGGAAGAGATCAACCCCGGCAATCAGGTGAAGGGCCGGCTCATCTTCGACGTCCCGAAGTCCACCAAGCTGACCGCCATCGAACTGCACGACTCGGTGTTCTCCGGTGGCGTCACGGTCGCCCTGTCGTAGCGGTCGCACGGCGGGCACACTCATCTGGCCGGTGGGTCGCCGCGTGCGGCGGCGGCCACGCCATCGCCGACCGCCACCGCGGCCACGTCGCCGTCCCGATCGGTCCGCAACACGCGGGCACCCCCGCGTGTCAGCCGCGCGAGTACGGCGGCGTTGGGATGTCCGTAGTCGTTGTCCAAGCCCACCGGCACCAGCGCCACCGCCGGGCGTACCGCGTCGAGGAAACGCGGATCCTGATCGGCCGATCCATGGTGGGCCACCTTCAGGACGTCGGCGCGTAGGGCAGGCGGCCCGGGCGCGCTCAACAACTGCCGTTGCTCGTCGGTCTCCGCGTCGCCGGGCAACAGCACGGTCCGTTCGCCGACCTGGGCCCGGATCACCAGAGAGTTGTTGTTCGGGTCCGACTCGGTGCCGCGCAGCGGTCGCACCGGCCCCACCACGGTCAGGCGTAGCCCGCCGACCGCGTAGGACCACCCGGGGCGGACCACGACGACGGGGGCGTGCCCCCGCCCCGCCTCGGCTTGCACGGCGGCATGTCCGGCCGGCGGCTCGGGCCAGTCGGGCGCCACGACGGCGTCCACCCGGCGGCCACGGAACACCCCGGCGACGCCGCCCACGTGGTCGGCGTGGAAGTGGCTGACCACGAACACGATCACCCGGTCGATGCGCAGCCGGCGCAGGCAGCGGTCGACCGGGTCGGGTTCCGGACCGGCGTCCACGACCACTGCACGACCGTCTCCAGCCGGCAGCACCACCGCGTCCCCCTGACCAACCGCGCACGTCACCACGATCCAGCCCGGTGGCGGCCAGCCCGTCGCGAGGAGACGAACCGGCAGGGTGCCGAGCAGCGCCGCCGTCGCGACGGCGGCGAACAACCGGCGCAGCACCCGGCGACGGGCCGCGATCAGCACCATCACGGTGACCCCGCCCATGAGGAGCCCCCCGACCGCTCCCGCCGGCCACGGCACCGCACCGGCCGGCAGCCGGGCACCGGAACTCGCCACCAGCACGAGCCACCACGTGGGCCAGTGGGCCAGCCACGCGCAGAACTCCGCGCACCCGGGCCACACCGGCGACAGCACCGCCGCGGCGACGCCCAGCAGCGTCGCCGGCGCGATCGCCGGCACCACCAGCAGGTTGGCCGGAATCGCCACGATGCTTACCGACCCGCTGATGCCGGCCACCACCGGTCCACACGCGACCTGCGCCGCTGCGGGCACCACCAGCGCCTCCGCCGCCGATTTCGGCCAGCCCCGGCGGCACAACGCGTCCCGCCATCCCGGTGCCAACAACAGCAGTCCACCGGTGGCCAGCACCGACAGGGCGAATCCCGCGTCGGCGGCCAGTTCCGGATCCGCCACCAGCAACGCCGCCGCGCCGGCGGCAAGCGCGGGAACCGCTGCTCGCGGTCGCCCGATGGCGAGCCCGACGAGCCCGATCGCACCCATCGCCGCCGCACGGAGGACGCTCGGCGACGGTCGTGCCAGGATCACGAACCCGGCCAGCGCCACCGCGCACACCGCCGCCGCCACCCACGGACCGGCACGCACCCACCGCACCCCGAACAGCACGACACCCAACACGATCGCCACGTTGGAACCGGACACAGCCGTCAAATGAGTCATGCCTGACGTACGGAAGTCCGCCTCCAGCGCCGGGTCGAGACGGGTGGTGTCGCCGTCGACCAGGCCGGGCAGCAAACCACCCGGCGCACGCGGGAGAGGTGCGCAGGCGCGTTGCAGGCCGGCGCGCAACCGTCCGGCCGCACGCTGCGGCCATGACGAGGTGCCCCGCAGCCTCGGCTCGTCTCGAACGGACAGCACCGCCGCGCGCAGGTCACCGCCCCGCGGCTCCAGCAGTCTGCCGGTCACCGTGGCATGCTGCCCCGGCAGCACGGACCGCCAGGCGGGCGCGGCGCCGAGGACCAACGCCCGCGCGGTCAGGCGCAGCGTCCGGCCGTCCTCCTCGTCCCGCACCGCGGTGAGATCCACCGCGACGAGGAAGGACGGCGGGCGACCCGGCCGCGCCCGCAACGGGCGCGCGTCGTCACGGACCACGACGTCCGCCTCCACGGTGGCACCGGCGCGCACCAGGCTCACCAACGGACCCGCCTCGCGCACGCTCAGCCGGGCCGTGGTCACGGCGCCCCCGCAGGCGGCGCCGAGCAGCGCGGCGACGGCGATCCAGCGCCACGGCGCGCCGCCGGCTCGGCGGGGCGACGACCGCCGACGGGTCACCGCCGGGACCGCGGACAGCCCGGCCGCCGCGCCGGTGACGGCCAGACCGGCCCGCGCGGACAGATGCAAGCAGGCCAGCGCGGCCAGCCAGAGGGCCACGGTGAATCCGGCCAGCCGCAGATCTGGCGCGCGTGGCGGCTCGTCCGGCCTCCGGCCGCTGCGGCTCACACCGTCACCAGGTCCTTCAACTGGTCGAAGCGTGCATCGCCGATGCCGGAGACCTGGCGCAAGTCGCTGACCGACGTGAAGCCGCCACCGGCGGTGCGCGCGTCGAGGATGCGCTGCGCCAGCACCGGCCCCACACCGGGTAGCGCGTCCAGGTCGGCGAGTGTCGCGGTGTTGAGATTGAGCGGGCCGCCCGGTGCGGCGCCGCCCGGCATCGCGCCATCCGGTGCCGCGCCACCGGCCGCCGCGGGTGCACCCGGCGGAGCGGTGACACCGACCAGGATCAGTTCCCCGTCGGTCACCTTGCGTGCGAGGTTGAGCATCGCCACGTCGACGCCGGCGTCGGCACCGCCCGCCGCCGCGATCGCATCGGCCACCCGCGCGCCGGCGGGCAGCCGGACCAGGCCCGGGTGGTCCACCTTGCCGGCCACCGCGACGACCACCTCGGGCCGAGCGGACTCCGGCATCCCGGAGGCACCCGGCGCCGGCTCGGCAACCACCGGCGGCACCGCCACCGGCTCGACGTGCGGCCGGGCGCGCCACGCGATCATCGCCGCGGCCAGCAGCACCACGGCGGACACCACGGCGAGGACACGAACGCCGCGCCGCCCGGGGTCGAACGGCCCGAGCCGACCCGAGCCGGTGGCCGTGGCGAAGGCGCCCTCGCCGGTGAGCCGGGCCGCTGCGGGCGGGTCGCCCTCCGCGCGCCACGCGTGATCCGCCCAAGGGTCGTCGTCATCGTCCCGGTCGGCGGGTGGATTGACGGGCACGGCCGCGATTACGCCGGGAGCGGACGCCGGCCGGCGAGCATCCGGCCGCACCCGCACCGGGCCCGCGGACGAGGGGCCAGCCGACGAAGGGCCGGCCGACGAAGGGCGGCCCGACGGGGGTGGCTGCTCCGCGAGCGAAGCGGACAGTATCCGGTCGGCGTCCGTGCGCCACGGCTCGCGTGGGGTGCCGGACGGCCGACGGGGAGGCTCGGACCAGGGACCGTTCGTCCAGGCGGACGGATCGATGGGACGCCGAGCCCGGTCGGCCGCGTCCGGATCCACGATTCCCGGATCCACGATTCCGGATCCGGGGAGGCCGGGGTCCACGATGCCCGAGCCGGGGTCGTCCGAGCCGGAAACGTGACCGCCGAGGTCCGCAGCGGCGACCGACCGCGCCAGCGACTCCGGGTCGGGCCGCTGCGCCGGATCCAGCTCGACGTCGTCGGGCCAGGACGTCGACGGGCCGGGCTGGTACATCACCGGGTCCGGCGGGGACACCGCCGACGCTTCGGCGCAGGGCCGCGCCGGCCGCGCGCGCTCCGGGCCTCGCCGCCCGTCGGCCAGCAGGGAGCGGAGCCGGGCCTGCACCGCCTCGTCGTGGTTCTTCGCCGTTCGCACGCGGCAGACCGTAGGTCGCGAACACGCGGCATGACGGGCCGCCTGTGGACGACGGCGCACTGTGGATAACCATCCGGACCGGGACCGCCCGGTGATAGAACCTCACCCATGACATCTGCCGTCCCCGCACACGACATGAGCGCAACCGTCGAGCGGCTCCGCGCCGCCGGCTGTGTCTGGGCGGAGGAGGAGGCGGAGATCATCACGGCGGCGGCGGCCGATCCGGCGGAGCTCGAATCCATCGTCGCGCGGCGTGTCACAGGCGAACCGTTGGAGCAGGTCGTGGGCTTTGCCGACTTCTGCGGCGTGCGGGTCCGGGTGCGGCCGGGGGTCTTCGTCCCGCGGGCCCGCAGCGCCCTGCTGGTGCGCGCCGCGGTGGCCGAGGCACGCCGTTGCGGGGGCCACGTGGTGATCCTTGACCTGTGCTGCGGCTCCGGTGGCCTGGGGTTGGCAACCCGAGCTGCGCTGGGCGGCACCGGCACGCCGGCGACGCTCGTCGCCTCCGACATCGACCCCGCCGCGGTGGCGTGCGCACGCGTGAACCTCGGCGACGGCGTCTACCACGGCGACCTCTTCGCCGGTCTGCCCGCGCGGCTGCGTGGGCGGGTCGACGTGCTGCTGGCCAACGTTCCGTACGTCGCCAGCCGGCATCTCGGCCTGCTGCCGTCCGAGGCGCGTGACTACGAACCGCGCTCGGCGCTGGACGGCGGGGAGGACGGATTGGACGTGTTCCGCGCCGTGGTCGGGCAGGCCGACGACTGGCTCGCCGCACGGGGAGCTCTGCTGTCCGAGATCACCGAGGCGCAGACCGCCGCCGCGACCGCCGCCGCGCGCGCGGCGGGCTTCGCCGCCGAGATCATCAGCGACGACGACCTCGACGCGAGGGTGGTGCTGGTCAAGAGACGGTAAAGATCGGTCCCGTGAGGCCGTGCGCTGCGATAGCCTCTGCCGCCGGCAGAGAGGGGGCGGCGTGGGCATCATGCACCGGATAGCTCGGGCCCGGCTGGCCAGCCGGGTCATCCGGCGGCTCCGACGCGCCGGCATGTCCGATGTGCGCTACGACGCGCGCGCCTTCACCGTCCGCTTCCGGCCAGACGGCGACGACGTGCCGACGGTCGTCCCCCTGGAGGGATTGCCGCTGCGCGGAGGACGGCGCGAGCGTGACGCCGTCGTCGACGGTTTTTTGCGCGCTCCCGGACCGCCGGATCAGTGGGAGCAGGTCCGCCCGCTGCTGCGGCCGGTGTTGCGCGGCAGCGTGCCGACGACCGACATCAGCGCACCGCTGCGCCGCGCGGTACTGCCGTTTCTCGCCGAGTACGTGGTGGTGGACCAGCCGGACACGATGACCTACGTGGCGCAGGAGCAGGTCCGGCGATGGGGCGCCACCGACGCGGAGGTCTTCGACACCGCCCGCGCCAACCTGACCGGCGCCGTCCTGCACGGCGTCGCCAGCGGGCAGGTGGTCGTCCAGTTCATCGACGACGGCGACGCCTACTGGACGTCGCATCTGCTGCTCGACGGCTGGCTCGCCCGGCTCGCCGATCAGGTCGGCGGTCGTCCGGTGGCCTTCGCGCCCGAGCGGGGCACGCTGTTGGTCACCGCCGACGGCGGTGCGCATCTTGCCGCCCTGTTCCACCAGGCGGAACAGGCATTTCTCCGGTCACCGCGCGCCATCTCACCGATGGCCTACGTCAGCGGCGAAAGCGGTCGCACGGTGCCTTACGCGGTCCCGCCGGACCATCCTCTGCACGACTGCATCCGCCGTGCCCGCGCGCTTCTGCAAGTGCACGAATACACCCGGCAGGCACAGACGCTGGCCGACGCGGCACCGATCTGGGTGGTCGACGGCCTCCGCACGCGCACCGAGCATGCGCCGGGCCGGCTGCTGCCGGAGGCCGACGACGTTCTCGTCGACGGCGCGGTTCGCCGGTGGGACGAGTTCGCCACCACGCCGGTGCCCGGTCTGCAGCCACCGCGATGGCGGCGTGCCGGGGAGTGACGCGGCGCGTCAGCGGCCCTCCCGGCGGTGCACCACGATCCCGACGACGCCGGGACCGACGTGGGCCGCCACCACCGCTCCGATCTCGGTCAGGTAGCAGTCCTGCAACCTGTCCCCCAACCGCATCGTCACCTCGTCCATCAGCGCAACCGCCCGCGCGTACGCGCCGAGGTGGTGCACGGCGATGTCCGCCGTGCCGTCGCCGGCCGCCTCCACGGCGAGGTCGACCAGCCGGGCCAGCGCTCGCCCCGCCGTGCGCACCCGGTCCCGCACCACGATCATCCCCTCGTCCACATGCAGGATCGGCTTCACCGACAGCGCCGTGCCCACCAGCGCCGACGCCGCCCCGATCCGGCCACCGCGCCGCAGGAACTCCAGAGTGTCCACATAGAAGAAGGTGCTGACCCGTCCGGCATGTGCCTCCCCGGCCCGTTTCACCTCGGCGAGGCCCGCGCCATCGCGGGCGACCTGCGCCGCGGCCAGCGCCGCGAACCCCAGACCCATCCCGGTCGTCATGCTGTCCACGACCGCCACCCGCCCGTCGAATTCGGCCGCCGCGAGTTGCGCCGCCTCGACGGTCCCGGACAGCTTCGCGGACAGGTGCAGGGAGACGATCCCGTCGCATCCGGCGTCGAACAGCGCGCGATAGGCCGAGACGAACTGTGCCGGAGCCGGGCGTGAGGTGCTCACCGCCGTCCGGCGGGCGCCCAGCGCCCGCGCCACCTCATCGATGGTGACCTGGGTGCCTTCGTCGCCGGACGTACCGTCGATCACCACGGTGAGCGGCACGACGGTCAGGTCATGCGCCCCGCCCAGTTCTGCGGGCAGATATGCGGTGGAGTCGGTGACGACCGCGACGGGCATGCGGGCACGGTAGCCGATCCGCCGGGTGCGAGGTCGGCTGCCGGCGAAACCGAGCACCTCCCGTGACCAGGAAAGCCGCCGCGAGCCGCGGCCGGCGGCGGGTGCGCCGGTCAGACCGGCGGGGGAACGGGTTTGTCGCTGACCGGCCCGACGTTGTAGGCGGCGACCTGCCAGCCCCGCCCGGAGTCGTGGGTCAGCTCGACCCAATGACAGTTCTGCAGGGCGCGGAGCGTCCGCATCACCTCGGCCGGCCAGCCGAGCAGATGCCCGACGCCCTGGCGGGCCGCGGCGCCGTGGGTGGCCACGACCGCCGTGCCGTCGGCGGGCACCAGGTCGGCCGCGGCCTGCAGCGCCTCGGCGATCCGCTTGCCCAGGTCGTCGAGGCTCTCCACGCCGCCCCCGATGGCCGCCTCGCCGGCACGCCAGCGGGTCCACTCGGCGAAACGTGACTCCTTGACCTCGGCCATGGTCAGCCCCTGCCACTGTCCGAAGAAGCGCTCGCGGAGCCGGTCGTCGTGGCGCACCGGCACGCCGGTCAACGCGGCCAGGGCCGCGGCGGTGTCGGACGCACGGCGCAGATCGCTGGAGACGATCACGTCGGGGCGCAGGCGGACGAGCATGTCGGCCGCGTCCACGGCCTGCTGCCTACCAAGATCGTTGAGCGGCACGTCGGTCTGCCCCTGCACGCGGTTGGCCGCGTTCCAATCCGTGTTGCCGTGCCGCCAGATGATCAGTCGGCTCATGTGTCCGCGTCGACCATGTCGCGGTCCACGAACGGGATCGTGGGGCAGTCCTTCCAAAGCCGGTCGAGCGCGTAGAACTCGCGCTCCTCCGCGTGCTGCACGTGGATCACCACGTCGACGTAGTCCAGCAGGACCCAGCGGCCCTGGCGCTCGCCCTCACGCCGCACCGGCTTCGCCTTCTCCGGGAGGTTGACCAGCGCCTCCTCGATGGCATCGACCACGGCGAGGACCTGGCGCTCATTGGACGCCGAGGCGATCACGAAGGCATCGGTGATGTATAGCTGGTCGGCGACGTCGATGACGACGATGTCCTGCGCCTTCTTGTCGGCGGCGGCCTGCGCGGCCGTCATCGCCAGCTCATGAGCGCGTTCGGTGACGGGCACCGGGCTCCTCTCGTTCGGTGGGGATCTCGCATGGTCCCGACCCCTTGGGCCGCGAACCGGACCGGGCTGGGGCGGTCGGCCCTTCGCTCCGGCGCATCTAGCCTCTCACACGGGTCTGACACCGTGCTCTCGGAAAGAATCCGCGAAACCCTACGAAAGCCTCAGTCGGTGCGATAAAGTCCGCGTTTCGCGATGTACTGCACCACACCATCGGGGACCAGGTACCAGACCGGCCGTCCGGCGGAGACCCGCGATCGGCAGTCGCTGGACGAGATGGCCATCGCCGGCACGCCCACCAGCGTCACCGAGTCGGCCGGCAGATGATCGTCGGAGAGTTCGAAGCCGGGCCGCGTCACGCCGACGAAATGCGCCAGCGACAACATCTCCAGGGCGTCCTTCCAGGACAGGATCCGCGCCAGGGCGTCGGCGCCGGTGATGAAGAACAGCTTGGCCTCGGGACCGTAGACCTTCCGCAAGTCACGCAGCGTGTCGACGGTGTAGGTCGGCCCGGCCCGGTCGATGTCCGCACGGCTGACGTGAAACCGGGGATTCGACGCCGTCGCGATCACCGTCATCAGGTAGCGATCCTCGGCGGACGAGACGACACCCTTCTGGTACGGCTGGCCGGTGGGTACGAAGACGACCTCGTCCAGATCGAAACGCACCTGGACCTCGCTGGCCGCCACCAGGTGACCGTGATGGATGGGATCGAAGGTGCCGCCCATGATCCCGATCCGCCGCGCCGACATCAGCGAAGAATAGATCAACCGTCCAGGCGACGGCGCACGGCGCTGAGCAGGCCCGCCGCGGTGAACGGCTTCTCCAGCAGGGCGACGCCCGGTTCCAGGGTGCCATGCGAGGCCAGGACCGGTTGGGCGTACCCGGACATGAAGAGCACCCGCGTGGCCGGACGCTGCCCGACCAGCCGTTCGGCGAGTTCCTTGCCCAGCATGCCCGGCATGACCACGTCGCTGACCAGCAGGTCGATGTCCCCGTGATGGCGGGCCGCCAGTTCCAGCGCGTGCGGCCCGGAATCGGCCGCGATGACGCGGTACCCGGCGGCGGACAGGATCCGGCCGGCCACTTCACGCAGCGCGGACTCGTCCTCGACGACCAGGAGCGTCTCGCCCTGACCCGCACGGGCGGCCGGTTCGGGTACCGGCGCCGCCGCGGCGGGCTCGGCGGACCCGGCCGGCAGCAGCACGGTCACCGTGGTGCCCACGCCCGGCTCGGAGGCCAGGTGGATCTGCCCCTCGGCCTGGGTCACGATGCCGTAGACGGTGGCCAGGCCGAGCCCGGTCCCGGACCCGCTCCCCTTCGTGGTGAAGAACGGCTCGCAGGCCCGCTCTGTCACCTCCGCCGGCATGCCGCATCCGGAGTCGGCCACGCGCAGGCGCACATAGTCGCCGGCCGGGACGGCGCCGCCCGGCTCGGCCTGGAAACGCTCGGTGTCGATCACCAGCCGGCCGCCCGACGGCATCGCGTCACGCGCGTTGACCGCGAGGTTGACCAGCATCTGCTCGATCTGTGCGGGATCGCAACTGACCGGCGGCAGACGATCGCCGAGCCGCACGATGAGCTGGAGGTGCTCGCCGATCGCCTGCCGCACGGCTTCCCGCGCCCCGGCGACGACCTCGTTCAAGTCCAGGACGCGGGGACGCACCACCTCGCGCCGGGCGAACGCCAGCAACCGGTGGGTGAGGTCGGTGCCACGCTCCCCCGCCTTCAGCACCTGGCGAGCATCCGCGGCGATGGCAGCCAGGTCCGCGGCCTGCGACGACGCTTCCTCGATCACGAAATTGGTGTAGTTGACGATCACACCGAGCAGGTTGTTGAAGTCGTGCGCGATGCCGCCCGCGAGTTGACCGAGACTCTCCAACCGCTGGCTTCGGTGCGTGTCCGCCTCGTCGCACAGCCGCGCCCGTTCCGTCTCGGCCCGGCGCTGCTCGGTCAGATCGCGGATCACCACCACGACGCGGCAGCCGTGCGGGGTCTCGACCCGGGACACGGACGACTCGGCCGGAAACGTGGACCCGTCCCGGCGCTGCATGGTCGCCGCCACCGGGCCGCTCGTCCCGGCGTGGCGCTGCCACGAGGTGCCCGGGACCTCGGTGCGGGAGCTCTCGGTGAGCAGCACGTCGGCCGAGCGGCCGCGCAGATCGGCGGCGGCCCAGCCGAACAGCTCCTCCGCGCGCTCGTTCGCCAGCACGATGCGGCCCGCGTCAAGGACCAGGACGGCATCCGGCATCGCCCGAAGCAGGCCGCCGGACAGCTCTGTGGACCACTCCACGCGCCACCCCCAGGCCATCAGGCTAGCCGCCCGGGCGGCCCGCGGAGGCCGAACGACCAAGTCAGCGGCGCTACCCGACCGACCGTGCGGCGAGGGCCCGGCGCATGTCGTCGTCGCTGTCCGCGACCACCCGCCGCAGCACGGCGGTCAGCCCGGGACGCGCCGCCAGCTCCGCGGCCAGCCGCCGGGTGCGCTCCTCGACGTGAAAACGGGGGTAGGCCGCGGTCGCGATCGTTTCGGCGCCGATGCCCTTGCGTACGCGCGTCACCTCCGGCATATCGGCGAAGTAGCGTTCCACGTACGCCGCGGTCAGGTCTCTCTGCTCGGGCTGCCAGAATCCGCTGGCCGACGCCTCAGCCAGACGGACCGAGATCCCCGCGTCGCGCACGAACAGGTCCCACGCGCGGGCCTTGGCGTCCGGGTCGGGCAGCGCCGCCCGGCAGCGCGCGGCCCACTGCTCACCGGTGGCACTCCGGTCCCGGTCCAGCTCGGCCGCGATGTCGGCGGGACCGAACCCGCCGAGCACCGTCAGCCGGGACACGATCCGCCAGCGCAAGTCGTTGTCGATCGCCAGGCCCTCGGGCACACCCGCGCCGTCCAGCCAGCCGCGCAACCGCGCCACCTCGACCGTGGCGCCGATCGAACCGTACGCCGCAGCGAGCTGTCGTGAGCTGCCCGCCGGGGCGGCAGTCAGCATGCGATCGCAGGCCTGCGCCACCATCGCCATCGCCGCCGGACGCGCCTGCGCCGTGGCGTACCGGGCCACCAGGTCGATGGTCCGCCGCACCACCGTCTCCACCACCGCGGTGTCGGTCTCCGTCGGCAGCACGGCCAGCACCAGGGCGACCAGGTCGGCGACCGGCCGTTCGCCGTCCACCGTCGCGTCCAGCACCGAGGCCCAGACCAGGGCACGTGCCAGCGGATCGGCGACAGCCGGCAGCAGGTGCGCCGCCGCGGACAGCGTCGCGTCGTCCAGCCGCACCTTCGCGTACGTGAGGTCGCCGTCGTTGAGCAGCAGCAGGTCGGCAGCGGGCTGCCCGACAAGCGCGGCCACCGGGGTACGCCCGCCGTCTCGGTCCGGATCGAGCTCCACGGCCACCCGCCGACGGCACCGCACCGTCCCGTCCGGTTCCGCGTCGTACAGGCCGAGGGCGAGCCGGTGCGGGCGCAGCACCGGATGGTCCTCGGGCGCCGTCTGCACCACGGCCACCTCGGCGTACCGGCCCGCCTCATCCCGGGTGATCTCGGCGCGCAGCGTGTTCACCTGTGCGCGGCGCAGCCAGACGTCGGCCCACCCGGAGAGGTCGCGGTCGCCGGCCGTGCCGAGCGCGCCGAGCAGGTCGGCGAGCGTGGCGTTGCCGAAGCGGTGAGCGGTGAGATGGGCGTCGACGCCGGCCAGGAAGACGTCGTCACCCAGCCAGGCGGCGAGCTGCCGCAACACCGCGGCGCCCTTCGCGTACGAGATGCCGTCGAAGTTGAGCAGTGCCAGTTCGGTGTCGTGCACCTCGGCCGGTGCCACCGCATGCGTGGAGGGGCGCTGGTCGGCGCGCATGCCCCAGGACTTGCGGCTCATCGCGAACGTGGTCCAGGCGCCGGTGAAACGGGTCGCCTCGGCGGTCACCCGCACGCCCATGTAGTCGGCGTAAGACTCGTTCAGCCACAGGTCGTCCCACCAGGCCATGGTGACCAGGTCACCGAACCACATGTGCGCCATCTCGTGGGCGATCACGGTGGCCCGCAGCTCGCGTTCCTTGTCGGTCACGGCGGACCGATAGACCATTTCGTCGCGCACCGTGACCAGGCCCGGGTTCTCCATGGCGCCCGCGTTGAATTCCGGGACAAACGCCTGCTGGTAGTGGCCGAACGGATAGCGCTCGGTGAACAGCTCGGCGTACCGGTCCAGGCACTGCTTGGTGATCGTGAACAGCTCGTCCGCCTCCGCGTCCAGGAAGGCGGCAAGCGACCGTCGTGCGTACAGCGCCAGCGGCAGGCCGTCGTGCTCGTCGTAGCGGGCGTGGTACGGCCCGGCGATGAGGGAGACGAGGTAGGTCGCCAGCGGCCGGGTCGGCGCGAACTCCCATCGGCCGTCCTTGTCCGCCGCCCGAGCCGGGGCATTCCCGGCGACCAGCCACCCCGGCGGCGCGGTCACGCTGACCGTCACCGGCGCCTTCAGGTCGGGCTGGTCGAAACACGCGAAGATCCGGCTGGCCGCGTCCAGGAAGCTCATCGCGTACAGGTATGTCGCGCCGTCCGCCGGGTCGACGAAACGGTGCAGGCCCTCGCCGTCGTTGGAGTAGCTCATGGCGGCGTCCACCACCAGTTCGTTCTCCGCCCGCAGGCCGGTCAGGGCCAGCCGCTCGCCGGACAGCGCGGAGGGCGGCAGCGCGACCCCGTTGAGCGTCGCCGAGTGTAACCGGGCGGGTGCCAGCTCGGCGAAGGTCGCCTCGTCCGAGCGGGCGGTGAAGCGCAGGACCGTACGGGAGCGGAAGGTCTCCCCGCCACCGGTCAGGTCCAGATCGACGTCGTACGCGGTCGGTGTGACGACGGCGGCACGCTCGGCTGCCTCGGTGCGGTTCAGGCTCGGCATGCCGACCATGATGCCGCTCGCAGCAGCGATGCGGGAACCGGCCGCGCCGACTGCCAGGTGGCAGGGCTTCGGGTCGGCAGGGGCTTCTGGGTGGCAGGGGCTTCGGGCCGTCAGGGCACGCGGCCCAGCACGGACAGGCTCTTGGTGAGCCGCCCGCCGGGTGCCGGCAGGTAGCCCGCGGCCCGGAACAGGGCGAGCGCCGCGGGACGGTCGATGAACGCGGACAGCCGGACCTCCGATCGTCCGGCCGCGGAGATCTCCTCCTCCAGCGCCACCACCAACTGTCGGCCGAGGCCCCGGCGCCGGTACGCGGGCCGGACGTACAGCCGCGCGAGGATCGCTACCTCCGGGCCGGCCGACCGCCACGCGCCGCACGCCACCGCCCGGCCGTCGACGATGCCGACGAGGTGCTCCCGGCCCCAGGGGATGCCGGCCGCCAGGCCCAGCTCACGCTGCTGAGCGACGACCAGCGCGGTGAGTTCGGGGTCCAGACCGGGCCGCAGTTCGATCAGCATCGGATCACGGTAAACAGCGCCCGTTTCCGGCGGGTTGCGGCAATCTGGCCGGGAACCTATGTGTCCGTGTCGCCGGGGTCATCCGCGCCGGTCTCGGCGCCCGCAGCGGTGGTGATCCGGCCGTCTTCGGACAGCACCAGCAGCTCATCGTCGGGACGCTGGCGACGCGCCTTGCGGGCGGCCAGGCGTTGCGCGGCGGTGGCCCGGCCGGACGGCTCCGCCAGTCGTTCGTCCGTACCGCGCTTTCCGGCGACGTACTGCCCGGCCGTGGGCTGCCAGTCGAATTCCCGGTCCGCGATGCGCACCGGGTCGCCGGGGTTCGCGCCCTGCTTGGCCAGCGCCGCTTCCACGCCCAGCCGCTCCAGCCGGTCGGCCAGGAAGCCCACCGCCTCGTCGTTGTCGAAGTTCGTCTGCCGGATCCACCGCTCGACCCGGGTGCCCCGCACCACCCAGACGCCGTCGGCGCCCCGGTCGACGGTGAAGCCGGAATCGTTGACCGCGCGGGGGCGCACCACCGTCCGGGTGGGTTCGGCAGGCGGCGCGGCGAGACGGTTCGCGGCCACCGCGTCGGCCAGCGCGTAGGTCAGTTCCTTGAGGCCTTCCCGGGTGGTGGCGCTGACCTCGAACACCCGGTAGCCGCGCGCCTCCAGGTCCGGACGGACCAGTTCGGCGAGCTCCCGGCCGTCCGGGAGGTCCATCTTGTTGAGCACGACCAGGCGGGGACGGTTCTCCAGACCGCCGTACGCGGACAGCTCGGCCTCGATGGCGTCCAGATCCGCGACCGGGTCGCGTTCGATCTCCGGTGCGGCCGGATCCAGCACGTGCACGAGCACCGCGGTGCGCTCGATGTGCCGCAGAAACTCCAGTCCCAGACCCTTGCCGGTGGCCGCTCCGGGGATCAACCCGGGCACGTCGGCCACCGTGAACGTCTGATCACCGGCCTGCACCACGCCCAGGTTCGGCACCAGCGTGGTGAACGGGTAGTCGGCGATCTTCGGCTTCGCCGCGGACAGCACCGAGATCAGCGACGATTTTCCGGCCGAGGGGAAGCCCACGAGCCCGACATCGGCGACGCTCTTGAGCTCCAGCACCACCTCCAGTTGATCGCCGGGCTCGCCCAGCTCGGCGAAGCCCGGGACCTTGCGGCGCGTGCTGGCCAGTGCGGCGTTGCCGCGACCGCCGCGACCGCCGCGGGCCGCCTCGAAGCGAGCGCCGGCCCCGACCAGGTCGGCCAGGATCTCGCCGTCCATGCTCTGCACGACCGTGCCGTCCGGCACCGTCAGGACCAGGTCAGCGCCGTTCGCGCCGTCCCGGTTCGAGCCGGCGCCTCCGCCGCCGCGCGGCGCCTTGACGTGCGGCCGGAAGTGGAAGTCCAGCAGGGTGTGCACCTGCGGGTCGACGACCAGCGTGATACCCCCGCCGTGCCCGCCGTTGCCGCCGTCCGGACCGCCCAGCGGCTTGAACTTCTCGCGGTGCACGGAGACGCAACCGTGCCCGCCGTCACCCGCCTGCAGATGCAGCACGACGCGATCGACGAACATCGCCACTGGTGTCACTCCTCGCTGACAACGACAACGGGCCGCGAACCCCCGGAAGCGGAGGTCGCGGCCCGTTGTGACGTGTGTTGCTTACTCCGAGACCGGCACGATGCTGACGGTCTTACGCCCCCGCGTCCGGCCGAACTGCACGTTGCCCGCAGCCAGCGCGAACAGCGTGTCGTCGCCGCCGCGGCCGACCAGGGTGCCCGGGTGGAACTTCGTGCCGCGCTGGCGGACGATGATCTCGCCGGCGTTGACGAGCTGGCCGCCGAACCGCTTCACACCGAGCCGCTGCGCGGCGGAATCGCGACCGTTACGGGAGCTGGACGCACCCTTTTTGTGAGCCATGGCTTGTCCTACTTCCCGCTCGAGATGCCGGTGACCTTCACCCGGGTCAGCGGCTGGCGGTGACCCTGGCGCTTGTGGTAGCCGGTCTTGTTCTTGAACTTGTGGATCCGGATCTTCGGACCCTTGGTGTGCTCGGCGATCTCGCCGGACACCGCCACACTGGCAAGCTTGGCCGCATCGGTCACCAGGTCGTCACCATCGACGAGGAGCACCGCGGCGAGCGAGACCGCATCGCCGGGCTCACCCACGAGCTTCTCGACCTCGATCACGTCGCCCTCGGCAACCTTGTACTGCTTGCCGCCGGTCTTGACGATCGCGTACATCGGACGCGGACTCCCTGAGACTTACGCAGCGGAATCGCTGCTTGGCGGATGTTGCTCGACTTCCGTGCCGGCACCGGCCGATCGCGATGCCCGGTCAACGTTCCCACGGGGCGATGCTCAGTCGGTGCGCACCAAAGCGCGACGCCGGTAAAGCGCCGTCAGAAAGAGTACTTCATGGCCCGCGCCGATCCCAAACCGGGCCGGTCAGCCCTTCCCGCAGGCCTTGTCCAGCGTGGCGCTCAGCGCGGCCAGCTTACTGTCGTCCAGCTCGCGCACGTCGCCCTTGAGCGCGGTCACCTGCTTGCCCATGCGGGCCAGTGCCTTCTTCACCGTGGGGTCGTCGGCCAGCTTCGACATGTCGGTCAGCGCGTACGCGTAACTGTCCACGTCCCGGGCGGTCTTCTCCCGGGCCTTGGCGACCTGATCCTCGTCCTGCGCCGACGAGGACTCGATGAGCAGTTGCAGGTCCTGCGCGAAGACCGAGGCGAAGTTCTGCCCGGTGCGGGCAGCCTGGTCGCAGATCGCCTCGGTGTCAGCCGACAGCGCGGCATCACCGCCGGCCGCCGCATCGCCGCCCGAGCTGTCGGCGCCGGTGCTCCCGTCGGCGCCGGCCGACACGGTGGCGCCGGGCGTGGGCGCGGGACCTCCGGAGACACCGGCCGCGGGGCTCGGCGCCGCACCGGCGTCCGACGACGCCCCGGAGCAGCCCGCCGCACCGGCCACCAGCACACCGGCCATCAGCAGCGCCCCGGACAACAGCGGAACGGGCAACAGCGGAACGGGCGCGCGGCGCGCGGGGCGAACGGTCAGCGGGACGGCGGCGGCCAGGCGTCGTCGCATCGGATCGGATCTCCTCCGGGTGGGTGACCCGCCGAGGGTAGCGGACATCGATCGACGCCGGGCGGCTCGGAGTTAACTTTCTTTACCGAATCGCCCGGCGTCGTCCTCGATGCCGGATGACGGCCCGATCAGGGCCGGGTGCGGCGCCGGGTGCCGGGGCGGCGAGAGCGCCGCCGGCCGCCCGCTCCGGCGCCGACCGTCTCCTCATCCTCGTCGTCGCCCGCGGCGTCCGGATCGTCCGACCCGGTTAGCCGCATCGACTCGCCCACGCTCCCGGCCTCGTACCGGGAAAGGTCGTATCCGCTGATGTCGTAGTCGTCCACCGTGCCGGTGGTGAGGGCCGCCGCGCCAGCGGTGATGATGCCCGAACCGGCCACCGGCGGCGCACCCGCGACCTCGTCGGCCGGGTTCTCCGGCACCGCGGACGTCGGTGGGCCGACGTCCCCGGGCACATCGGTGACCGGCGCGTCGGCGACCTCGGCCAGCGGCTCCGCGAGCGCCGACGGCTCCGCGGCGGACGCACCGTTCGGCGCCGGGTTCTCCGCCGCGGCCCCGCGGCGGCGCCGCGACTTGCCAGACGGCGGCGCCTCGGCCTTGTGCCCGGCCGCCGCCACCGCCCTGACCTGCGTGCCCGCGCCCCCGGACCGCTTCTCCGGCACCGGTTCGGAGTGGATGACGAGGCCCCGGCCCTTGCAGTGGTCGCAGGTCTCGCTGAATGCCTCCAGCAGGCCGGCGCCGATCCGCTTGCGGGTCATCTGGACCAGTCCCAGCGAGGTGATCTCGGTGACCTGGTGCTTGGTCCGGTCCCGGCCCAGGCACTCGGTGAGCCGGCGCAGCACCAGTTCACGGTTGCTCTCCAGCACCATGTCGATGAAGTCGATGACCACGATGCCGCCGAGGTCGCGCAGCCGTAGTTGGCGCACGATCTCCTCGGCCGCCTCCAGGTTGTTGCGGGTCACCGTCTCTTCGAGGTTGCCGCCCGCCCCGGTGTACTTGCCCGTGTTGACGTCGACGACCGTCATCGCCTCGGTGCGGTCGATCACCAGGTGGCCACCCGAGGGCAGGAAGACCTTGCGGTCCAGGCCCTTGAGGATCTGCTCGTCGATCCGCTTCTCGGCAAAGACGTCGGCGGCGCCGGTGTGCCGGTGGAGTCGCTCGACCAGGTCCGGGGAGACCGAGTTGAGGTAGCTCTCCACCTCTGCGTACGCCTGGTCGCCCTGCACCACGAGCTCGCGGAAGTCCTCGTTGAACAGATCGCGGACCACCCGGATGACCAGGTCGGGCTCCTCGGACAACGCGGTGGGCGCGTGCCCGTCGGCGGCCTTCGACTGGATGTCCTCCCACTGCGCCTGCAGCCGCTTGACGTCGCGCGCCAGGTCGTCCTCGCTGGCACCCTCGGCGGCGGTCCGCACGATCACCCCGGCGCCGTCCGGCACCAGCTTCTTCAACACGTCGCGCAGGCGCTTGCGCTCGTTGTCCGGCAGCTTCCGGCTGATGCCCGAGGCGTTGCCGTTCGGCACGTAGACCAGGTGCCGGCCGGAGAGCGCGATGTGGCTGGTGAGCCGGGCGCCCTTGTGCCCGATCGGGTCCTTGGTGACCTGCACCAGCACCGCGTCACCGGAGCGCATGGCCTGCTCGATCGAGCGGGCACGCCCCTCCAGGCCGGTGGCGTCCCAGTTGACCTCGCCGGCATAGAGCACCGCGTTGCGGCCACGGCCCACGTCGACGAACGCCGCCTCCATGCTGGGCAGCACGTTCTGCACCTTGCCCAGGTAGACGTTGCCGACCATGGTGCCGGAGGTGGCGCGGGCCACGTAGTGCTCCACCAGGACGCCGTCCTCAAGCACCGCGATCTGGGTGCGGTCCTGCTTCTGCCGCACCACCATGACCCGGTCCACGGCCTCCCGGCGAGCCAGGAACTCCGACTCGCTCAGGATCGGCGGGCGGGTGCGACGCTGTTCCCGGCCGTCGCGGCGGCGCTGCCGCTTGGCCTCCAGCCGGGTGGAACCGGAGACACCCTGCACCTCGTCGCTGCGCCGCGGTTCGCGGACGCGCACGACGGTGTGCACGCCGTCCTCGGAGTCGGCGGCGTCGGTGTCGTTCGAGCCCTTGCGCCGACGCCGACGCCGACGCCGGGTCACCCCGTCGCCGTCGTCCGACTCGTCGCCCTCGTCCGAGGAATCCTCGTCGCCGCCGGACGCCGCAGCCGACTCGCTGTCGTCGCCCTCGTCGGCGGGTCCCTTGCCGCGGCCCCGGCCGCGGCGGCCACGGCGCCGACGGCGACGACCGCCGGAGTCCTCGGACTCCTCTTCGCCGTCCTCGACGTCGTCGGCGGACTCGTCCGCCTCATCGAGAACGGGCGGTGCGGAATCGGCCGCGGGGGCCTGCGCCGAGCCGCTCGCGGTCTCGTCGCTCGCGCCCTTGCGCCGACGGCGGCTCTTGCGGCCGCTCTCCGGCTGCGACTCGGTCGCGGCGGGCGTCTCGGTGGTGGTCTCGGTGGTGGCCGCCTCGGAGCCGGTCCCGGCGGCGGCCGTCTCCGCCGCGGTGCTCTCCTCGGACGCGGCCGGAGCGCCACGCCGACCGCGGCGGGTGTTCTTCGGCGCCGGCGTGGCATCGGCCGGATCGGGCGGCATGAACAGCACCGCGGGCGGACCGGCCGCGGCAGCACGGCGAGCGGGATCGTCCGACTCCGCCGCATCCTGGGCCGCCGCATCCTGGGCCAGGTCGGGCTGGGTGGGGTCGGGCTGGGTGGGGTCGGGCTGGGCCGCGGTCTCCGCGACTGCGGCGCGCGGCGCCGCCTTCCTCGCGGTGGACTTCCTCGCCGGCTTCACCGGGGCCGCCTCAGCGGCGGGCGACACCGTGGCATCCACCGGATCGGGCGATTCCGGCACGGCCGCCGGCTCGGCGGCCTTCTTCCGACGGCTGCGGGTGGCCTTGGCCGGCGGCGCCGCGGCGTCCGCCTGCTCCGCCGGCGCGGCGTCGGCCGGCGCGGCCTCAGCGGCGGGGGGCGCGGCCTTCTTCCGACGGCGCGTCGCCTTCACCGGTACCGCTTCTCCCGGTGCCGCTTCCCCCTGCGCCGGCTCTCCCGGTGTGGTGGGCGCGGCGCTGTCCGCTGACGCGCCGGCGGCTTCCGACGAGGCGGCGGTGGCCGCCGGCTTCCGACGCGACGGTCGACTCTTGCGGGTCGCAGTGCCGCTGTCGGCGGTGTCACCGGGCGGAGTCGTGGCTCCGCCCCGTTCACCGCCCTCGTCCGGCAAACCAGCGTGAGGCTCGTTATCGAGCATGGGCGCTCTCCAGTTCTGGCGTCCCCGGGCGCGGGTGAGCGCTGCCACGCAGGGTCGCCGCACGTTTTCGGTCCCTCCCACCGAGGGAGGCTTGCCGAAGTCTGCCAACGCGGGCGCCAGCCGATCGGCTAACGCCCTCCGATGGATGCGTCCTCGCGATCCGCCTCCAGCGGATCGACGATCTCCCCCTGCGAGGTGAGCAAACCTTGGGCCAGCCGGGTCACCCGAGGGGGCACCGGCGGCTCCAGGCCAGCCACCGCGCGCAGGCCGGAAAGGACGTCATCGGGTCGCACGGCGGGCGTAACCTGCCGGACGACAAGGTCGATTATCGCACACGGTGCAGCGCCAGCCTCGGAAGGTACGCCAGACCGCTCCTCAAGAACGATGCGCGTCACTGCCGCACGGGCGTCGAAGGCGCGCCGCCCCTGCTTGGTCATGCGTTCCACCTGCACGTCATCGGCCGCGCGGAACGCGTCCACCGCCCGGGCCGCCGCGGCCGGGTCGACCTGCGACAGCTCGATGCGCCAGCGAGACGCCTCGATCCGGTCGGCCAGCCCGGTCCCCTCCGACGCGACCACCGCCTCGATCACGTCCAGTCCCGGCGAGAGCGCGGCATCCAGCGCCGCCCGCAACCGCGCCGGATCGACCCGCTCACGCAGGCCGATCTCCAGATATTCCGCCTCGCTGGCCACGCCGGTCGGCGCGGCGGAGGCGTAGGAGATCTTCGGATGCGGCGTGAAGCCCTGCGAGAACGCGATCGGCACTCCCGCCCGCAGCAGGGCACGCTCGAACGCCCGAGCGAAATCGCGGTGCGAGGTGAAGCGCAGTGGGCCGCGCTTGGCATACCGGATGCGGATCCGCTGGACCACCGGGGCCTGGCCGCCGGGCGGCTGTTTCTTCGCCATGGTCAGGCCGGCACCCGCATCCCGTTCACCGGGGTCAGCGGCAACAGCTTCCGGCCGGTGGGACCGATCTGGATCTCGGTGTCCATGCTCGGGCACACGCCGCAGTCGAAGCACGGCGTCCACCGGCAGTCGTCCTGCTCGTACTCGGACATCGAGTCCTGCCAGTCCTGCCAGAGCCAGTCCTTGTCCAGCCCGGAGTCGAGATGGTCCCAGGGCAGCACCTCGGCCTGGTCACGCTCGCGCGTGGTGAACCAGTCCAGGTCGACCCCGAACTCCGGCAGCACCTCGGCCGCCGCCTCCACCCACCGGGCGTACGAGAAGTGCTCGGACCAGCCGTCGAAACGGCCGCCCTTCTCCCACACCCGCCGGACCACCGCACCCACCCGGCGGTCGCCGCGGGACAGCAGCCCCTCGATCAGCGACGGCTCGCCGTCGTGGTAGCGGTAGCCGATCGCCCGGCCCAGCGAACGATCCGAGTTGATCTCCTGCTTGAGCAGCTTGAGGCGGTGGTCGATGACCTCCGGCGAGGTCATCGGCGCCCACTGGAACGGGGTGTGCGGCTTGGGCACGAAACCGCCGATGGACACCGTGCAGCGGATGTCCTTGGTGCCCGCGGCCGCTCGACCCGCCTTGATCACCTCATGCGCCATCCGCGCGATCTGCAGCACGTCCTCGTCGGTCTCGGTGGGCAGGCCGCACATGAAGTACAGCTTCACCTGCCGCCAGCCGTTCGAGTACGCGGTGACGACCGTACGGATCAGGTCCTCCTCGGTCACCATCTTGTTGATGACCTTGCGGATCCGCTCCGAGCCGCCCTCCGGCGCGAAGGTCAGCCCGGTGCGGCGACCGTTGCGGGACAGCTCCTGGGCCAGGTCGATGTTGAAGGCGTCCACCCGGGTGGACGGCAGCGACAGCGAGACGTTCGAGTCGGCGTACTGGTCGGCCAGGCCGGAGCACATGTCGCCGATCTCGGAGTGGTCCGCGCTGGACAACGAGAGCAGGCCGACCTCGGAGAAGCCGGAGAACTCCAGCCCGTCGCGCACCATCTGGCCGACGGTGGTGATGGACCGCTCCCGCACCGGCCGGGTGATCATGCCGGCCTGGCAGAACCGGCATCCGCGGGTGCATCCGCGGAAGATCTCCACCGCGTAGCGCTCGTGCACCGTCTCGGCCAGCGGCACCAGCGGCTTCTTCGGGTACGGCCACGCGTCCAGGTCCATGGTCGTGCGCTTGGCCACCCGGAACGGAACATCCGGACGGTTCGGCACCACCCGCTGGATGCGGCCGTCGCTGAGGTAGTCGACGTCGTAGAACCGAGGCACATAGATGCTCTCCGTGCGAGCCAAGCGCAGCAGCAACTCGTCACGACCGCCCGGACGACCCTCGGCCTTCCAGTCCCGGAGGATGCCGGTGATCTCCAGCACTGCCTCCTCGCCGTCGCCGAGCACGGCGGCGTCCAGGAAGTCGGCGATCGGCTCCGGGTTGAAGGCGGCGTGCCCGCCGGCCAGCACGATCGGATCCTCAGCGCCGCGGTCGGCGCTGCGCAGCGGAATGCCGGCCAGGTCGAGCGCGGACAGCATGTTGGTGTAGCCGAGCTCGGTGGCGAACGACAGGCCCAGCACGTCGAAGGCGCGGACCGGGCGGTGCGCGTCCACGGTGAACTGGGGGACGCCGTGGGCGCGCATCAGTTCCTCCAGGTCCGGCCAGACCGCGTAGGTGCGCTCCGCCAGCACGTCCGGCAGCTCGTTGAGCACCTCGTAGAGGATCTGCACGCCCTGGTTGGGCAGCCCCACTTCATAGGCGTCCGGGTACATCAAAGCCCACCGGACGGTCGCGGCGTCCCAGTCCTTGGCCACCGCGCCCAGCTCGCCGCCGACATACTGAATGGGCTTGCTGACCCGGGGCAGTAAGGGCTCCAACTGGGGGAAGACGGAAGCGACGCTCATGGGACTCCAGGGTACGCGGCTCAGCCGCGCAGTTCCGCCGCGGCCTGCTCCACGTCGATCGCCAGCAGATCGTCCCGGAAGGCGCACAACTGCAGGGTCATCCGGGCGACGCCGCTCTCGCCGACCACCAGCCGGGTACGCACACCGTGCGAGTCGAATTCGCCCACCAGGGTGTCCAGGACGCGCACGCCGGAGCTGTCCAGGAACGAGACCGCGGTCAGGTCGATCAGCACCGCGGGCGCCGCGCCGCAGCCGCGGGCGATCGACTGACCGACCTCGGAGGCGTTCGTCAGATCGATCTCGCCGACCAGCCGGACGACGGCCGTGCCGTCGCGCTCCGTGACAGTCACCCACTGTTCGCTCATCGGGCCTCCCTGCGATCCTTCCGCAGGGTGACGGTGGTGCCGTTACTGCGGTCGATCGTGACACGGTCCATCATCCGCCGGATCAGGTCCAGGCCGCGGCCCTCGGGCTCGCTGTCATCCGGCGTACGCCAGACGCCGTGATCGGTGACCCGCACCTCGATCGCCTCGGCCGAGATCCGTGCAACCACCTCGACCTGGCCGAACGGGTCGTCGCGGTAGCCGTGGTCGATGGAGTTGGCGACCGCCTCGGACATGGCGAGCAGGATGGCCTGGGCGGATTCCTCGGCCACCTGGTGCCCGGCCAACCACCCGCGCAGGTCCTTGCGGAGCAGCGCGATCTGTGCGGGGTCCGCACCGATGGCACGTTCCAGGCGCTCCTCGGCGCCCAGCGCGAGGCAGAGCAGGCACACGTCGTCGGTGTGACCGCGGCCGACCATGGTGTCCGCCAGCTTGGCAGGCAGGCCGGGCAGCGGGGCATCCCGGCGCCGGGCGTACTCCCGGGCCAGGACCTGAAGGCTGGCGTCCAGCGGGCGATCACGTCGCTCGACCAGGCCGTCGGTGTAGAGCAGCAGCCGGCTGCCGCCGACGAGCCGCACGCGTCGCTCCGCCCGCGGTCGGCGGCCGGCCCGCGAGCCCAGCGGCGCGGAGCGCCCGTCGAACAGGAACCGTGGCGGCGCGGTGGGCTCGTGCAGCAGTGGCGGCAGATGGCCGGCGCAGGCGTACGTCATCTCGCCGGTGCCGAGATCCACCTCCGCGTAGGCCAGCGTGGTCATCCGCGCGCTCTCCACCCGGTCGGTGAAGTCGTCGAGCCGCTCCAGCAGACGCGCCGGACCCGCCTCGGCGGTCGCCAGCGCTCGCACGGCGCTGCGCAACTGACCCATGGTGGTGGCCGCGTCGATGCCCCGCCCCACCACGTCCCCGACCACCACGGCGAGCTTGTCCGTGTTGATCAGGAACACGTCGAACCAGTCGCCGCCGATCTCCAGGTCGTACCCGGCGGGCTGATAGTGGGTCTCCACCGCGAACCGCGAGTCATGCGGCGGCTCGCCGGCCAGCAGGCTGCGCTGCAGCGTCTGCGCGATCACCCGCTCCTGTTCGTAGAGCCGGGCGTTCTCCAGCGCGAGCCCGGCCCGGTCGGCCAGGTCGAGCAGGAAGCCCGCCTCGGCGGACGCGGTATGCCGGGCGGGTGTCATGCGCAGCGAGAGAGTGCCGATCACCCGACCGCGGGCGGTCAACGGAAGGACCGCGCAGTCCGGGCAGGCGCCCGATTCCGGGCCGGTGTCGAGGAAGCGCGGCTCACCGCCGACCGCCACCGCGTCGATGGTCTCGGTCAGCCACCCGGCGTCCGGTGAGGTCGATCCCGCCTCGGTCCGCATGCCGTCCGGGCCGACCCGCAGATCCACCGCTGCCCAGTCGGCGACCTCCGGGACCAGCCGGTCGACCAGCCGCCGGCTGCGCGGGCGGAGCCGATGCGTCTCCTCCATCGCCCGCGTCACGCTCACCAGGAAGGTGGCCCGCTCTTCGCTGCGGCGCAGGTCGTCATAGAGCCGGGCGCGGTCCAGCGCCTGCCCGGCCTGCTGGCCGAGCATCTCGGCCATGCGCAACTCGGTCTCGCTCAGCGCGCGCTCCTCGGCGAAGTCGAACGCAAGCACGCCGAGTACTTCCGGGCCGTCCTTCTCCTCGGTCCCGACGGCGCTGAGTGGGATCAGCACGGCCGTGTCACGCCCGTTGCGTCGCATTGTCGCGGCCAGGTCCGGGTAGTCGCGTTCCGCCTCGGACACCGAACCGGAGATGTGCACGGTGCCCCGCCGGGCCACGTCGGCGACGGCGTGCCGCGCCTTGAGGGACACGTCGTCGTGCCCGGCGGCGGCCGGATCGGTGGAGGTGACCGAGACCAACTGGGCACGGTCCGCGTCCATCAGCCAGACGCTGCTGGACGTGGCGCCGAACGCCGGCTCCGGTGCGCGGACCACGGCGGCAGCCGCCTCCGCCTCGGTCGGCGCGGCGGCCAAGTCCGCCACGATCCGCTGCAGGACGCGTACCCGCCGCTCGGACTCCTCGGCGAGCCGGCGGGCCGCCAGCAGCTCGCGTTCGTAGCCGCGGCGTTCGGTGGCGTTCAGGACCGTGGTGCGGATGACTCGTGGCCGGCCCGCATCGTCGCGGTGCATGACCGAGTTCACCAGCGCGGGCAGCCGCTCACCGTTCGCCCGCACGATGTCGAACGCGATCTCGTGCACGTCGTCCTGCATGGCCAGCAACGGCGCGTAGTGGGTCTCGTGATAGAGCTGCCCGCCGGTGCTGAGCAGGTCACGGAAGCGACGCCGGCCGACCAGGTCGCTGCGCTTGAGACCGGTCCAGGACAGGAAGGTCTCGTTGACCCGGACGATCGTGCCGTCCGGAAGCGTGGTGAGGTACCCACACGGCGCGTTTTCGTACAGATCGCTCGGATCATCTTCCCAGGGTGCCCAGAGATCCTGGGTTGCCTCGGGCTCGCTCATGTCCACGGCGCATCCGCGTCGAGGTCGTCGCCGAGGTAGCGCCGTATCGCCTCGATGGTCTCCTGCGGGGCGCTCAGATTCGGGCAGTGGCCGGTGGCGCGCATCGGGTGCAGGGTGCTGTCCGGCAGATGCCGGTGGACGAAGTCGCCCACCACCGACGGCGCGATCACGTCGTCGGAACACTGCAGGATCAAGGCGGGCACCCGCAGATTCCGCAGGTCGGCCCGGTTGTCCGAGAAGAACGTCACGCGGGCGAACTGCCGCGCGATCTCCGGATCGGTGCGGCAGAAGCTGTTGGTCAGCTCGGCGCCGAGCTCGGGCCGGTCCGGATTGCCCATGATCACCGGCGCCATGACGCTGGACCAGCCGAGATAGTTGCTGTCCAGCGAGTCCAGCATCTCCTCGATGTCGGAGCGCCCGAAACCGCCGACATAGCCGGTCGCCGGATCGTTGATGTAGCACGGGGACGGGCCGACCAGCACCAAGCGGTCGAAACGCTCGGGCTCCTCGATGGCGGCGAGCACGCCGATCATCGCACTGACCGAATGGCCCACGAAGATCACGCCGCGCAACGCGTAATCGTGAATGATCTCCAAGACGTCCGACGCGTACCCGCGAAGTTCGCTGTAGCGCTTCTCGTCGTACGCCGAGAGGTCCGAGGCGCCGCTGCCCACGTGGTCGAAGAGAACGATGCGGTGCGTGGCGACGAACGCCGGAGCGACCAGACGCCACATGTTCTGGTCACAGCCGAAGCCGTGGGAGAACATCATCGGGCGGCCGTCGTCGCGTCCGGTGATCATGACTGCATTTCTCTGCGTCGTTTTCATCTCTGGGTCACCATACGACCCCGCAATGGCCGGCACATCGCCCTCCTTGTGCGGCATTCATATTCCGTTTCCGGTTCCGGCTCCCCCGTCCGGTTGGCATGACCGGCCTAGCCTGGACCGAGACGCCTGACCCCCGGGGCGTCGGGAGGAGCCGACGGATGACCGACCAGCAGCCGGGCGCGGACACCCCGGCGGCCGGACTGTCCGACGAGACCACACCGGCCACCGATGAGGTGCCTGTCGAACCGGGCGACGCCCCGGTGACCGAGCCGACGACGGCCACGGCACCGGCGGCGTGGAGCGGATCGGCGCCGGTGCCGGTGCCGCCCGCCGAGCGCCGCCGCAAGGCGTGGTGGGCGCGGCGGCGTGACACGCCCGAACCCACCGCGGTCGACCCGGACGACTGGGCATCCGTGCCACCGGTCGACCCGTGGGCCGGTCAGGACACGCCATGGGATCCGCAGCTCTATGCCCCGCCACCGGTGCCGCCGGGCACCGAATCGACGGCGCACCCGGCCGAGTTGCCCGCCACCCGGGCCGAGCCGCCCGCCCCGCCGCCCACGCGGGCCGAGCGGCCCGCCCCGCCGCCCACGCGTGCCGAGCCGCCC
>NZ_BMMX01000044.1:20266-45139 GCF_014646155.1 Mangrovihabitans endophyticus | reverse complement strand
CTGTTGAGTTCTCAAAGAACAACCACACACCACCAACAACCAGAACCAAACCCTGGCCACCAGCGGGGCACTCGCTCTAATTTAGTCCTGCTGCTTTTCCTCGTCAAATCCGGGGTTTCCCGAATCCGCGAATCGTTTTCGCAGAACCCCCACCACAAGCACGCGGCACATCACCACGTCCATTTTGGTGGGATTTGGCAGGACGGCCGCTCCGGTCGCTGCGCTGCGGATCGCTCCGCTCGCGAGTCGAACTGAACCTCGTCCGTTTCCCTGCCAGCTCGAAGAACCTTACCCGGTCGGCTCCGCGGCTCCAAATCGGGGGTCAACCCCCGCTGCGGTCCGCACCGCCCGGCACCCTCGCCGTCACCCCGCGCCCACCGGCGGACCGGTCGGGCGCCGACGCAACGCCGACGATTCTCCGAACCCGGGCCAGACGTCGCCGTCCGTTCCCGGGCCGGAGAGAAAGCTACGTTGCGCCCGCCTGCGGCGTCAAACCGCGCCGGGTTGACCTCGATCACACCCTCCGGGAGCGCCCTGAGACGGCTGCCGGGCCGGCGAGGCTGTTTCATCGACACCGTTGACAGGTCAGCCCAGGACGCTCGCCGCGTGCACGCCCGGACCGTCTCTAATCGTGATCGAGGGCGTCGGGCGGTATTTCATCGTCATGGTGCCGCGGCGCGGCTGTGCGGACGTGTGCGCGTTCGCCCTGTTTGCCGACGAGGCTGAGGAACTCTACGGGTCCCGCGCTGGTGGCCCCGAACCAGTGAGGGGTACGGGTGTCGAACTCGGCGGCTTCGCCGGGTCCGAGGATGAGGTCGTGCTGTCCGAGGACAAGGCGGAGTCTGCCGCTGAGGACGAAGGCCCAGTCGTAGCCTTCGTGGGTGCGCAGGCGGGGTTCCTCGTCACGTCCGGCGGGCAGGATGAACTTGTAGGCCTGGATGCCGCCGGGGCGGCGGGTCAAGGGCACGATCGTCCTGCCGTCGGTGGTGGGTATGGGGCGCATGTTGATGCGGGGGTCGCCGGTCTGTGGCGCGTCGACGAGTTCGTCGAGGGTGACACCGTGCGCACGGGCCAGTGGTAGCAACTGTTCGAGGGTGGGTAGGCGCTGGCCGGCTTCGAGCCGGGACAGTGTGCTGATCGAGATGCCGGTTTGCTCGGCGAGGTCGCTGAGGGTGAGATCGCGTCGTTGGCGGAGCTGCTTGAGCCGCGGTCCGACGGCGTCGAGGGTGTGTTTGGTCGGGTCTGCCACGCCGCCATTTTTCCATTTGGCAAAAGTCTTTGCCAACTGTCCCGGCCGGTCGGCATGCTCAATGAGCCAGGTGCCGAAAGGTAGCTGTGCTCGTGACGGGAGGTCGGCCAGTGGCAGGTCAGGCACGTGAAATCCGCGATGTGATGGTCGTGGGAGGCGGCGCGGCCGGGCTCAGCGCCGCCGTGATGTTGACGCGGGCACGGCGCACGGTGACCGTGGTCGACACGGGTGAACCAAGGAACGCCCCGGCTGACGGCGTACACGGGCTGCTGGCCTTGGAGGGGATCAAGCCCTCGGAGTTGCTGGCCCGCGGGCGCGAGGACGTCCTCGGGTATGGCGGCGAGATCGTCGCGGGTGAGGTGGTCGACGTCTCCTGCACCTCGTCCGGGTTCCTCGTCGTGCTGCGCGACGGCACGGTCCTGCAGGGTCGCCGGCTGCTGATCGCCACCGGTCTCGTCGATGAGCTGCCGGACATTCCCGGAGTGCGCGAGCAGTGGGGACACGGCGTCCTGCACTGTCCGTACTGCCACGGCTGGGAGGTCCGTGACCGCAGGATCGGCGTTCTGGTCACCGAGCCGATGGCGGTGCACAAGGCGTTGATGTTCCGGCAATGGAGCGCCGACGTGGTGCTGTTCGCCGGCGGCCATCAGCTCGAACCGCAGCAGCACGCAGAACTGGAGGCGCTCGACATCGCGGTGGTCGACGGCGGCATCTCACGCCTGGAGACGACCGGCGACCGGGTCAGCGGTGTGCGGCTGGACGACGGGCAGGTCGTCGCGGTCGACGCCGTCGTCGTGGCCACACGAATGGTCGCCCGCACCGCACCCTTCGCGAGGCTCGGCATCGAGCCGGTCCTGCACCCGGCCGGAGCGTTCATCGAGTCCGACGCGTTCGGCAAGACCGCGATCCCGGGCGTCTGGGCCGCCGGTAACGCCTCCGACATCTCCGCGCAGGTCAGCGGGGCCATCGCCGAGGGAGCCAGGGCCGGCCAGCACATCAACGCCGACTTGAGCAGGGAAGACCTGGACCGGGCCATGGCAGCACGCGCCACCACGGCCGGCAGAGAGGGAGACGTCCGATGACGCACGCGTTCGACAAGCCGTACTGGGACCAGATCTGGCAGAGCGACCGGGGCCCGGCCATGGCTGCCGGACAACCCAACCCGCATCTGGTGTGCGAGGTCAGCGGCCTGGCACCCGGTACAGCCCTGGAAGCGGGCTGCGGTGCCGGAGCCGAGGCGATCTGGCTCGCCACCCGCGGCTGGCAGGTCACCGCCGCCGACATCGCCGCCGCAGCGCTCACCCACGCGGCCGAGCGCGCCACCGCCTTTGGCGTCGACGCGAAGGTGGACTGGGTCGAGGCAGACCTGTCGACGTGGGAGCCGGACGCCCGCTACGACCTGGTCACCACTCACTATGCGCATCCCGCGATGCCTCAGCTCGACTTTTACCAGCGCATCGCGTCGTGGGTCGCCCCTCAGGGCACGCTCCTCATCGTCGGCCACCTCCACCACGACCACCACGCCGCCTCCGGACACGGACACGGCGGGACCGAGCCACCCGCTGCGGCCTCGGCGACGGCCACCGACATCACGGCCCGCCTCGATCCGAACGTGTGGACCATCGTGACCGCCGAGGAATCGCACCGAAGCCTGGTCGGCCCCGGCGGCCGCCCTGTCGCCGTCCACGACGTCGTCGTCAGAGCCAGCCGCCGCTAACTCCCACGTCCGACAACGCCGGGAGCCGGTCGGCTCCCGGCGCGCTGACCCCTGCCCTCACGAAGGAATTCCATGAGCATCAACCCGCCCGCGGTCGGCGACGCCGATCCCACCATCGACAGGTGATCGCGCTCCAGCCACGATCCCCGCCCCGGCGCTCAGAGCAGTTCCACGCCCGCGAAGGTGCGCTTGCCCCGGCGCAGCACCAGGAACCGGCCGTGCAACAACGCCGACGTCGGCGCCACCGCTTCGCCGTCGGTGATGCGCTCGTTGTTCAGGTACGCCCCGCCCTCCTTGATCGTGCGCCGGGCCTCGTTCGCGCTCGCCACCAAGCCCGACTCCCGCAGCAGTGTGCCCAGGGGCGGGAGCTGGTCGCGTACCTGAAGCAAGCCCGCCTCGGCCAGCGCCGCGCGCAAGGTATCCGCGTTGAGCTCGTCCAGCGAGCCGCGCCCGAACAACGCCTGGCTCGCCGCCACCGCCTGGCTCGCCTGGCTCTCGCCGTGCACCAGCGCGGTGAGCTCCTCGGCAAGGGCGCGCTGCGCGAGTCTGGCCTGCGGGCGTTCGGCGGTGGCCTTCTCCAGTTCCTCCAGTTCCGCACGGGGCTTGACGCTGAAGTAGCGCAGGTACTGCGCCACGTCCCGATCGTCGGAGTTGATCCAGAACTGGTAGAAGGCGTACGGCGAGGTCATCTGCGGGTCAAGCCAGACGGCGCCGCTCTCGGTCTTGCCGAACTTGGTCCCGTCCGCCTTGAGCACCAGCGGGGTGACGAAAGCGTGCACCGGTCCGGCGCCGCGGCGGCGCACGAAGTCCACCCCGGCGGTGATGTTGCCCCATTGGTCGGACCCACCGAACTGCAGCATGCACCCGTGCCGCCGGTGCAGCTCGTAGAAGTCGTTGGCCTGCAACAACTGGTAGCTGAACTCGGTGAAGCTGATGCCGCTCTCCAGCCGGTTGCGCACCACGTCACGGGCCAGCATCTTGTTGACCGGGAAGTGCTTGCCGACATCGCGCAGGAACTCGATCACCGACATCGGACCGGTCCAGTCCAGGTTGTTCACCAGCGTGGCGGCGTTGTCACCGGCGTAGGTGACGAACGGCGAGAGCTGGTCGCGGATGCGCTGCTGCCACTGCGCCACCACCTCCGGCGGGTTGAGGCTGCGCTCGCTGGCTTCGCGCGGATCCCCGATCTGACCGGTGGCGCCGCCCACCAGCAGCAGCGGCCGGTGCCCGGCGAGCTGGAGCCGGCGCGCGGTCATCACCTGCATGAGGTGACCGACGTGCAACGAGGCGGCGGTGGGGTCGAATCCCACGTAGAAGGTCATCGGCCCGCCGTCGAGCGCCGTCCGCAGCGCCGCCGGGTCGGTCGAGTCCTGGATGAGTCCGCGCCATTGCAAGTCGTCAACGAGAGTCACGAGGGGAATTGTCGCGCACGAGCGGCGGGTGCCGTCACCGGGATTCTGCGAGGCTGGGCGCATGACGAGGCTGTCCGAGGCCGACCTGTCGGTCACCATGTCGAAGAAGAAGAGCCTGGCCCGCCTGGAGGCGGCGCAGACGCGGCTGTTGCGGCTGCGGCTGCTGCTCGGCGGTCAGCTCGGCGATCACCAGATCGGGCCGCCGCTGTGCGTGTTGTTCGAGGGCTGGGACGCCTCCGGCAAGGGCGGGGCGATCAAGCGCCTGGTCACCCAGCTCGATCCGCGGCACGTACGGGTGTCGCAGTTCGCCGCGCCCACGTACGACGAGAAGCGTCACCATTTCCTGCAACGCTTCTGGAAGGTGCTGCCCGGCTGGGGCGGCATGACCGTGCTGGACCGTTCCTGGTACGGGCGGGTGCTGGTGGAACGCGTGGAGGGTTTCGCCACGACGGAGCAGTGGCGCCGCGCGTACGACGAGATCGTCGAGTTCGAGCGGACCCTGACCGCGGAGGGCATGATCTTGATCAAGTTCTGGATGCACGTCTCGCCGCAGGAGCAGCTCCGCCGGTTCCAGGACCGTGCCGGCGACCCGTTGCGGGCGTGGAAGCTGACCGACGAGGACTGGCGCAATCGCGGCAAGCGCGACGCGTACGAGGAAGCCGTCGAGGAGATGCTGGAGCGCACCGACCGGCCGCACTCCCCCTGGCACGTGGTGGCCGGCGACGACAAGCGCCATGCCCGGGTGACGGTGCTGGAACAGGTGTGCGAATCCGTGGAAAGTGAGCTTCATCGGCGCGGTTACGACCTGCAGGTCGCAGACTCGATGGCCGGTGGGGAGTAATCTTCGCTGCAGTCTCTGACGGATCACCCAGGAGTTGCTGTGTCACTCACGCCAGACGACGTGCGCAACGTGTCTTTCCGCAAACCGTCGGTGGGCATGCGGGGCTACGACGAGGACGAAGTCGACGCCTTCCTCACCGAGGTGGAGCGCGAACTGGGCCAGTTGCTGGAGGACAACCTCCGGCTGCGGGGCCGCGCGCGCCACGGCGATGCCGACTACGGCTCGGACGCCGGATCGGGCTACGGGTCGGCGCCGGCCACGCTGCTCTCCGAGATCCAGGGGATCCGGGCGCGCATCCGGGATCTGCGGGACGCGCAGGACGAGGCCGAGCGCCGGGTCCGCGACCTGCAGTCGGAGCTGGAGTGGGCGCAGTCTCAGGCGCAGGCGGCGCCGGCCGGCCGGCGGGCGGAGTCCGACGGTTCCGGCGCGCGGATGCTGGCGATGGCGCAGCGCACCGCCGACCAGCATTTCGAGGACGCCCGCCGCACCTCCGAGCAGGTGCTCTCGGAGGCCCGCACGCGCTCGGAGCAGGTGCTGGGTGAGGCGGAGGCCAAGGCGCTCTCGACGGTGGAGGACGCCCAGCAGCGGCACGACGACGCGCTGGCGCGCATCCGCGACGAACAACTGGCGCTGCAACGTCAGGTCAAGGAGCTGACGGCGTTCGGGCAGGACTATTTCAGCCTGCTGCGCGCGGACGCCGAGAAGCGCATGCCGGACCTGGGCACCCCGCTGATGCCGCCGCTGCCCCCGCCGTACGTGGCGCCCGCGGGCGTCCGGGAGTGGTGAGCGGACCGGCCCCGGCTCACTCCCCGGGCTTGTGGGGCGGCAGCCCCAGCACGTCGCGGATGGCCGACTGGACCTGATCGGGCGACGGCGTGGCGTCCACGTCGTGCACGATCTCCTTGCGGCGGAACAGCTCCAGCAACGGCCGCGTCTTCTCGTGGTAGTCGCGCAGCCGCGCGTTCAGGGCTTCCGGGGTGTCGTCCGGCCGGGTGACCAGTTCGTGGCCGCAGATGTCGCACCGGCCGCGTTCGCGGGGACGGTCCGCGATGAGGTTGTAGTCCATCCCGCAGTTCGGGCACAGCCGGCGGCTGAGCACCCGGCGGCGCACCTCCTCGTCGGGGATCTCCAGGTGGATGACGCCGTCGATGTCGTACTTCTCCATGAAGAACTCGGCCTGGCGGCGGTTGCGGGGGAACCCGTCGACGACGAAGCCGTAGTTCCAGTCGTGCTGGTCGAGGCGCTCGCGCACGGTCGCCTGCACGAGGTCGTCGCCGACCAGCTCACCGGCGGCCATCACGCGCCGGACCTGGGCGCCGAGTTTGGTGTGGTTCTGCACGTGCCAGCGGAACATGTCACCCACACTGATGTGCACCATGTCCAGCTCGGTGCAGAGAAGCTCGCTCTGCGTGCCCTTGCCGCTGCCCTGCACGCCCATGATCACGTACTTGCGCATGCTGTCTCCCTGTCGTCGGCGGCGCCGATCCGCAGCGGGCCCGGCGCGGGCCGCCCGGTGAGCGCGGCGGGATCCACGCTCCAGGCATCGGCGACAGCCAGCACGTCCTTTTCGGACACCAGGATCGTGGTGTCGTCGTCGAGCGCGGCGGGCAGGCCCGCGGCGCGCTCGGCCGGGTCCGGATCACCGTGCCAGGAGGTCACGGCGCCGGTCTGCCCAACGTAGCCGAAAGCCCGCACCGGTTCCCCGCGCACAGCCCGCTGCCAGCGGTGCGACTCGGTGACCCGGTGGGTCGCGAAGAACTGCACCTCGGTACGCAGCCGGCCGGAGAGTCCGGTCACGTCGACGGTGGTGCCGGGACGCAGCAGCCAGCGGCCGACCACCAGCACCCAGGACGTCCCGCGCGCGCCGGGCAGGGCCGGGGTGACCGCGACCCGGTCGTCGGTGAGGTGGGCGAGGTCGATGCCGTCACGCCAGGGCGCCTCGCCGAGTTCGCGCAGCCCCAACGCCTCGATGATCTGCGCCGGGGCGACGTCGCGGACGGCAAGCCACGCCTGCTTGCCGCCAAAACCGACCATCACCCCGTGTTTGCCCCTGAAACCGACCGTAACGTCCCGTTCCATGGGCCCACCGTAACGCGGTGATCCACAAAAGCCCGCACCGCCACCCGCCCCGCCCCGCGCCCGGCCCCCGCTCCCCCCGCTCGCCCCGCCCCGCCCCGCTCGCCCCGCCCCGCCCCGCCCCGCCCCGCCCGCCCCCCGATTGGCGCGATCTTGGAGATTCTGGTCCGTCAAGTCGCTTTTAGTGGTGCAAATCAGGCACAGAAAGTCCAAGATCGGCGGCCCGGGAGGCGGGGTGGCACGGGAGGCGGCGGCCCGGGAGGCGGGTGGCACGGGAGAGGGCGGCCCGGGAGGCGGGTGGCCTGGGAGGCGGCGGCCTGGAGGCGGTGGCCTGGGAGGCGGTGGCCTGGGAGGCGGTGGCCTGGGAGGCGGTGGCCTGGGAGGCGGGCGGCCCAGGATGCGGGGAGGCGGGGGTGGCTCCGGATTTTGCATTGGCTGTGCAATTATGGGAGTGACGCATGTCCGGGGCTGGGACACGCCTCGGGCGCGCCCCGGCCAGGACCAGGGGAGGTCGCATGGCGGTGGACCCGAGCGGGGCCGAGCTGAAGGCGTTCTTCGACGCCGAACCCGACGCGCCCGTGGTGATGTTGAACCTGTTGCGCTTCGCCGAGGGCGGCCGGGAGCTGTATCAGCAGTATGCGAGCGCGTTCCGGGAGACCATCACCGCGCGGTACGGCGTCGAGGTGGTCTATGCCGGTGACGGTGCGCCGGCGCTGGTGGCGGAGCCGGGCCAGCAGTGGGATGCGGTGCTGCTCGTGCGTTACCCGAACCGGCGGGCGTTCTCCGCGATGGTGGCGGACCCGGAATACCAGCAGATCTCCCACCTGAGGTCGAAGGCGCTGAGCGAGGCGGTGTTGCAGCCCACCCGCCCGTGGTGATGGGCTCAGCCCGCTTCCCAGGCCGGGCCGGGCAGGGTGCCGAGGTGGGCCGCGACCCGCTCTCGCAACATCAGGTATTCCGCATGGCGTCGCCGGGGCCGGGTGCCCTCCGGCACGTGCAGGACCCGGGCGGCCGTGATCGTCTCGCCCAGCCGGAACTGCTCTCGGGTGACGTCGATTTCCACACCGCTGTCCAGCCGGTTCCACAGATGGAAGCCACGCGGTACGCCGTCCAGGTGCACCTCGCCGACCATCAGCTCGCCGCCGAGGACGTCGCGCAGCAGCAGGGCCGTGATGTCGCAGTGCCCCCACGCCGGATTGTCGGCGTGCCACCCGGCCCGCTCCACGTCATCCGGCGAGCAGGTGTCGGCGGCCCAACTCGCTCGTAGCGCACGGTCCAGGTCGTGCAGGCTCCACGGCATCATGCCCGCAGTATTGCTGCGAGGTGTGACACGGTGTTGCCTCCGCCCAGCGGGGTAGGAACGCTGACAGGCATGTGAGAAGGGACCGTGTGATGCGTACTGCTGTGCTGGGCGCCGGTGTGATGGGCGCGGGAATGGTCCGCTCGCTGCGGCGGGCCGGGCACGAGGTGGCGGTCTGGAATCGTACGGCGTCGAAGTCGCGGGAACTCGCCACCGAGGGCGTCGTCGCGGCACCCACGGTGACGGACGCCGTGCGTGGCGCCGATGCGGTGATCACCATGCTGTTCGATGCCGACGCCACGCTGGCGGTGAAGGCGGAGCTGACCGGGGCGCTCGCGCCCGGCGCGGTGTGGATCCAGGCCGGGACGCTGGGCCTGGAGGGTGTCGCCGCGGTCGCCGACGGGGTCACCGCGATTGTCGACGCGCCGGTGCTGGGCACCAAGAAGCCCGCCGAGGACGGCGCCCTGGTGGTGTTGGCCTCCGGCGATTCCGGCCTGCTCGACCACTGCAAGCCGGTGTTCGAGGCGATCGGCTCGCGCACCCTGATCGTCGGCGACACGGTGGGGCAGGCCAGCGCCCTTAAGCTCGTCTGCAACTCGTGGGTGGCTCTGATCATGGCTGGCACGGCGCAGTCGGTGCAGTTCGCGCGGGCGCTCGGCGTGGATCCGCGGCTTTTCCTGGACGCGATCGACGGCGGGCCGATCGGTGCGCCGTACGCGCAGCTCAAGGGGAAGGCCATCCTGGCCGGCGACTACCAGACGTCGTTCGCGGTCGACGGGGTGGTCAAGGACGTTCAGTTGATGGTGGACGCCGCCGAGCGGTCTGGTTTCCCGCCGGAGCTGCTGTCCGCGGTGAAGGACCTGTACGCGCAGGCGTCGGCGTCCGGGCACGGCGGTGCGGACATGGCCGCGGTGGCCGAGGCGTTCCGCAACTGAGCGGACCCGCCGGGCTTGGCTCGGATCGATACGCTCGCGATCGTGATGCTTTCCGAAGGGACGGCGGGGACCGCCGCGGGAGGGACGGTCGAGCAGCTCGCCCGTGCCGCGGCTGCCGGTGACTCGGCAGCGTTGGAGCGCCTTCTCGCCGCGATCCAGCCGGACGTGCTGCGCGTCTGCGGCCGTTTCCTGCCCTGCCGGCAGGATGCCGAGGAGGCATGCCAGGACACCCTGATGGCGGTGGCCCGCGGCATCGGCGGCTTCGCCGGGCGGTCCTCGCTGCGGACGTGGTATTACCGGATCGCCGCCAACCGGTCCCGTTCCACGTACGACGTCTTGCGTCGCCGCTCCCGTGAGCTGTCCGGGGCCACGCTGCCCGAGCCCGCCGATCCGCGCCGCACCAGCGTCGTGGCCGGCACCCGGATCGACCTGCTGGAGGCGCTGGCCGCGATCAGTCCGCTGCTCGCCGAGGCGGTGACCTTGCGCGACGTGCTTGAGGTGAGCTACCGGGAGATCTCCGAGTCGCTGGGCATCCCGGAGGGCACCGCCAAGACTCGGGTGCGTGACGGGCGGCTGCGGCTGCGCGAGCTGCTCGGCGGCCGGTCCTTCCGCGGCTGACCCGGTCCTTCCGCGGCTGGCCTGGTGCGCGACACGGGCCTCGATGGGACCAAACGACGGTGCGCCGGGGACGGACCAAGCAGGCAGGAACACTTGTCGCTAGGAGGTCTGTTCGTGCGTGTCGTTCTCGGTCCCCTTCTCGTGCTGGCGTTCGTCGCCGGTTGCAGCGAGGAGCCGGTCGCACCCATCGCCGGCCAGCGCGCCACCCCCGCTGCGTCCACGCCGCAGGGATCCGGTCCGGCCGCGTCGCAGGCGCTCGGCAGCGCGCCGCCGACCCCCGCGCCGCAGGCCACCCGTCCCCAGCGGACAGTCCCACCACCGGCGACGACGCGTCCACAGGGCACCGCGACCAGCGCCGCCACTCCTGCCACCTCCTCGGCGACGCAGACCACGCCTGCTTGCCTGGGCCCGGTGGTGTACGAGATCGACGGCGCCGACTCCGCCGACCGGCCGCGATCGCTGTGCCTGACCGTGGGCGGCAAGCTGCGGATCCGCAACATCGGTCCGGATGAGGTGAGCACGTCACAGTCCGACGTCGCGGTCTGCACCTGGGAGGCGGGCATCGACGACTGTCAGATGGTGCACGCGGGCACGGTGGCCGTCACCATCACCAAACCGTCGTCGCACACCATTGAGGTGGTGGCGGTCGACTGAGACGCTCCGCCTACGGGGCCGCTCCGCTCACGGGGCCGCTCCGCTCACGGGGCAGCTCTGCCTACGAGCAGCTCCGCCTACGGGGTGCGGAGCGTGAGCCTGCCGAGGAGGTCGTCCACGACGTCGGCCCCGTCCCCGGGGCGCGGGGTGACCTGGGCATAGGCCACAGTGGATCCACCCGGCAGCAGCCCGGCTGCCTCCACGATCTGCGGCTTGCCGGCGGGGCAGGCGGAGTAGCGTGCGACCGTCCACTCCACACCGCCCCGGTGAGTGGTGCGCATCGGATCGGCGTGGCACTGCGGATGCGTACGCTCGGAGAGGAAGCCGGCTGTTCCGCCCGCGGGCGGCGTGTCGGAGAGCCCGATGAAGGCACCCGGCATGTCGGCGTCGGTCACCCAGCGGCGCGGATCGGGGGCGATCACCAGGGCGGGCGCCAGCCGGCCGTCGTTGCCGGGCCGCCCCGCCCAGCCGGAACCGCGTGCCTGCCACCCGGATGGCAGGCGCACCGAGATCCGCCCGGTGGTGTCGGTGGCCTCCGCCGCGGGGCGCTCCCGCCACCACACGCCGATGCCGATCGTGGCCGCGGCGACGGCGCCGGTCAACGTGAGCACGAGTGCGGTACGGGCGACGCGTGCGCCCCGGCGCGCGGGCTCGTGGTCGGCAGCCTCCCGCAACGCGCGCCCGAATGCCGCGGCGTCGCGATAGCGCGCGGCGGGCTTTCGCTCGGTGGCGCGGTCGAGCACCGCCGCCACCGCCGCCGAGATGCCGCCGTCGCGCAGCAGACGCTGGCCGAGCCGGCCCAATCCGTAGACGTCGGCACGCTCGTCCACCATGGACATCGAATCGTCCTGCTCGGGTGCCATGTATCCGGGCGTGCCCGCGCGGACGGTGAGGCCGGATGCGACCGCGAGGGCCTTCGCCAGCCCGAGATCCGCGACGACGATCCGCCCGGTCGCCCAGGACCGCAACGAGGCGGGCGATGCTGGCGCGGCGTCGCCCTCCGTCGGCGGGTCGCCCTCGTCCGGTGGTGGATGCGCGGGGGTGCACAGCAGCACGTTTCCCGGAGTGAGATCGCGATGCACGATGCCGCGGGCATGCAGCTCGGCGACCGACGCGGTCACCTCCCGGAGGATGCGCAGCGCCGCGTCGGCCGGCACCGGCTCGCGGTCCAGCAGGTCGCGCAGGCTGCCACCGGCCGCCCACTCCATGACGATGTACGGGCGCCCGTCCGGCAGGCTGCCCACCGTGTGCACGCGTATCGAGCGGGGACTGTCCACTTGCCGCAGGAGGCGCGCCTCCAACCGGAAGCGTTCGCGGATGCGCAGGTCGGTGGCCCAGTTGTCGGCCAGCACCTTGATCGCGACCCGATCCTGCAGCTCGGTGTCGAATCCCAGCCAGACGGAGGCGAACGCGCCGGCGCCGAGGAGACGGTCGATCCGATGACGGCCGACCTGGCCGGGGCCGACCTCGCCGGGCCGAGCATCGGCAGGCGGCATGTCGGCAGGCGGAAGGTCACCGGGTCGTCCACCGAGGGGCGGCTGCACGATCTGCACCGTACCCGCCATGGTTCACGGTCTGGTGACGTCGCCGACGACGGTGCCGCGCCCGAGGGGCGTGCTCCGGGTTACGGGGCCGCAACGCCCCTGACGGGACGTTGCGGCACTCTCTGTGCACCGAGGAATTGACTTTGCGTAGGCACTTCCCATCGGTGCGTGCTTATCGGTAGGCTCGCCGATCAGGAAGCGATGTCGAACTCGCCGTCCTTGGTCGAGTCCACGAAGGCGGTCCACTCCGCCGACGTGAACATGAGAGCTGGTCCGGACCGGTTCTTGCTATCGCGGACGGCGACGCCCGTGTCGAGGAAGGCAACCTCGACACAGTTGTTGCCGCCGTTCCCGTTGCTGCGACTGGCCTTCTTCCAGTCAGCATTGCTGAGATGTTGCGCGAGCAATGCAAGCACCCCCCTTCGCTATGCGATTGTCGGAGTCCTCAGCCGGAGAGCAGACTCTCAATCAACTTCACGGTGTTGCGCTCGTCGAGAGCCATCGCGCTCAACTGCTCGAACTCTTGTCGGTAACGAGCAACCTCAGTTGGTTGCTCTTCGTAGTAGTCTCCCGCAAGACCTTCGAGGTAAGCAACATCCAAATGGGTGGTCTCCTGGAACTCCAAAAGCGCTGCTGGGCCGCCGAGGAACGGGTGGGAGCCGGCGCTGAACGGGAGGACCTGGATGGTTACATTCGGTAATTGAGACCTCTCGATTAGATACCGCAACTGCTCGCTCATGACTTCATGGCCGCCGATTCCGCGGCGTACGGCGGATTCGTCCACAATGGCGAAGAGTCGCAAGGGGCGCTCACCGGTCAGCCGGGCCTGCCGCTTGAGGCGCAGGGTGATCCGGCGATCGATGTTCTGAGCAGGGTCGTCGGGCCGTCCCGTCTGCATCAATGCGCGCATGTAGGGCTCGATCTGCAACAGTCCGGGTAGGACGATCGGCTCCCAGGTGCGCATCGAGGACGCCTCGGCCTCCAGCCCGACGAAGTTCCCCGGTCGCATGATGTCGCGGTAATCGGTCCACCATGTTCGCTGCCGGGACAGGCGGGCCAGTTCCACGAGCGCATCGCGGTATGTCTGATCACGCACGCCGTACAGGCTGAGCAGGTCTTTAACGTCTCGCGGGGTCACCGCAACCCGGGCCGTCTCGATCCGAGTGACCTTCGCTGCATGCCACTCGAAATGCCGCGACACATTCTCTTGAGTCAATCCAGCGGCCTCGCGGCAGCGCTTCAACTCGCTGCCAAGACGGCGACGCCGCAGCGTAGGACCCTCATCAATGGACACGTGGACTCCCTCGGTCCCTCGGTAAACCGATCCTACGACCCTGGGATTCTTGATCCAACTTGGCCGCAAGTCCTAGATAAGAAGGCTAGTACTTCTTGTATTGACCTTGAAGTTGGGTACATGATGCTGCGGACATCGAGTTAGACATCCTGCACCCAAAGTGATCAACAAACGCTTGTGTCTAAGGGGCGTGGCGGCGTGTTGGCTGACCAGTACTTCCTGATCGCGCACGAGGACCGCACGGGCAGGTCCAGGCTGCATCCGCGGGCGACCGGCCTCGGTCTGGCTGCCGCCCTGATCGGTGAGCTGATCCTTGAAGGACGGATCGGCATCATGGACGGTGATCTGATCATCATCGATCGGCATCCGCCGTCCGATGCCCTCACCCATGACATCCTCGACCTGCTGATCGCCCAGTCGCGGCACCGCGATGTGCGCACCTGGCTGTCGTTCCTGTCGCAGGACGCGGCGATCCGCGTGGGGGAGCGGCTCATGCGGCTGGGTGCCGTGGAACCGGTGACCCGCCGACGGATGCTCGGTAGCACTCAGACCCTCTACATGCCCAACAACGCCGAGCAGCGAAACGCCGCCGCATGGGCGCCGGCCCGGCTGGCCAATCTGCTGGTGCGCGGCATCGACCTGAGCGTCGGCGATCGCGTGCTGGTCGGCCTGGTGGTGGCCACCGGACTGATCCGGCACGTGCTGTACGACTTCGACATCCACCGGCACGCGTTTCACTCGCTGCCCGGCGCTGTGGACTCGTTGCCGGGAGATCTCCGCGATCTCATCAAACACACCGAAGCCTGCGTGGGCTCGGTTCTCACTGTCGGCCGCAGGTGAGCGCCGTCGGGCGCCATCACCTCCGGCACAACAACTTCGATCAATGGGCCGGGAGGCTGTTGATGGCGCGCAAGGACCCCGTGGAGCCGGACATCATCGCGCGGGCGCTGGCTAAGAATCGGCTCGGCGTCCCGTCCGTGGTGTTCTTCGGTGTGGCAGGCGCCGCGCCCCTCACCGTGATCATCGGCGCCATCTCGGCCATCTACGCGATCATCGGCAGCACCGCCGTGCCGATCGCCTACCTGGTGGTGGCCGGCATCCTGTCCCTGTTCACGGTCGGATTCGTGGCGATGAGCCGGCACATCGTGAACTCGGGCGCCTTCTATTCGTACATCAGTCACGGCCTGGGCCGGGTGACGGGCGTCGGTGCCGCGTTCGTGGCGCTGCCGGCCTACTCGCTGATGCAGATCGGCCTGTTCGGCCTGTTCGGCTCGGCTGCCTCCGGGATCCTCGCCCAACTCGGCGTGCACGTCTCGTGGTACACGTGCGCCATCGGCGCGTGGTTCGCGGTCGCCGTGCTCGGCCTTCTCTGGGTGGACCTGAGTGGCCGGGTGCTGGCCGTGCTCCTGGTCGCGGAGATCAGCATCGTGCTCATCTACGACCTGGTGATGGTGGCGCACCCGGCGGACGGCACGGTCAGCTTCGCGACCTTCAACCCGGCGCCGCTGTTGACCCCCGTGGTGGGTTCGCTGCTGGTGCTGGCGATCGCCGGGTTCGTCGGCTTCGAGGCCACCGTGGTGCTCTCCGAGGAAGCCAAGGATCCGAAGAAGACGATCGCCCGTGCCACGCACTGGGCGGTGCTGCTGGCCGGCACGTTGTGCGCGGCGTCCGCGTGGGCGATGTCGGTGAGCACCGGCCCGGACAAGATCGCCGCGGTGGCCGCCGAGCACCAGACCGACCTGGTCTTCGCGCTGGTCTCCCCGCACCTGCCGCGGGCGTTCGTGGACGTCGGCTACGTGCTGTTCATGACAAGCGTCTTCGCCGCGCTGCTCGCCTTCCACGCCGCGGTCGCCCGATACCAGTTCGCCCTCGGCCGCGAGGGTGTGCTCCCGGGGGCGTGGGGACGCACCCATCCGCGCACCGGTGCACCGCTGCTCGGTTCCCTCACCCAGAGCCTGCTCGCCGTGATCGTGCTGAGCGCGTACTTCGCCGCCAACGCCGAACCGCTGGTGTTCGTGTTCGCCTGGCTGACCACGATCGGCGGCCTCGGGGTGCTGATCCTCATGTGGGCGGCGTCCGCGGCGGTCATCGCGTTCTTCGTCCGCAACCGGCGGGAGGAACATGTGTGGCGGGCCTATGTCGCACCCTTCCTGGCCTTCCTTCTGCTGTCCGTGGTGCTGGCGGCGACCGTGATCGGCTTCGGCGAGCTGCTCCAGGTGCCCGGGAACTCCCCGTTCCAGTGGCTGATTCCGGTGGCCTACGCCGCCGTGGCGGCCATCGGGTTCGGGTGGGCGCTGTACATGCGTTCCGCGCGTCCCGAGGTCTACATGGCGATCGGGCGCGGCGCCGACCGCGGAGTCGGCTTCTTCCGGGATGACGAGGAGCCCTTCCCGCCCGCGTTGCGCGATGAGCCGGTCGGCGCACGAAGCTATTGGTCCTGACGTCCGCCCTGCCGGACTCGCACACGTCAAGTCACGTCGCAAGGAAGGACACCGATGACGTACGCCATCCAGGAGCTGGTGATCCGAGATGTCGCGCCGGTCGACACCGCGGAGATCACCGAGCTGGTATCCACCGCGATGTGGGACGGCGCCGTGGCGCGGTGGATGCAGGAGGACGCGGTCGTACGCTATCGCGACTCGCCGCGCTACTTCGAGATCTTCGTGGAGCACGCGGTGCGGTTCGGCGAGGTTTACGCCACCGCCGACGCGGACAGCGGACGCCTCACCGGTGTCGCCCTGTGGTTCCCGTTCACCTCGGTGCTTCCGGCGCCGGCGGACTACGAGCGCCGGCTCAAGGAAGTGGCCGGCACCAGCTTCGAGCGTTGCCTGCAACTGGACATGGCGACCGAGGAATGCCACCCGCTCGAACCGCACCATTATCTGGCGCTTCTCGCCGTGCATCCGGACAGTCAGAGCCGGGGCATTGGCAGCGCGTTGCTGGATCGCCACCATGCCCGGCTCGACCGTGCCGGCATCCCGGCATATCTCGAGGCCAACGACCCACGCAACCGTGACCTCTACCTCCGACACGGATACCAGGTCCGGTCCGTGATCGAACTGCCCGACGGACCACCGCTCTGGGCCATGTGGAGGTTGCCTATGGTGTGATGATTCCCGGACCGGGCACTACGCGGCAGCGGAGAACTCGTACAACCAGTAGGACTGCTGGTCGATCCTGGTGAACCGCATGTTGTCGGAGACCCGGCTGATCATCAGCCGGAACACCCGGGACATGTGCCGGACATCGTCGTTGTAGCTGCAGATGTCCAGACCGACCAAACCGTTCTGCGTTGCCGCCACGAGGTACATCTGCTCGACCAGTTGCGCGAAGGCCTGGCGTCCCTGCGCATGCGGGCTGACCGCGACGAACCCGATGTACCAGATTCTCCGCCCCGCGTAGTGGTCCGGCCAATGATGCTCGAAGTATTCGGGCGCGATCAACGGCACCGCGCCTAGGTCGTTGGTGTACGTGGCGACTCCGCACAAGGCGCCTTCGTCGTCGAAAGCGAGGTACTTGTCCACACGGCTGTCGCGCATCACCTCGTCGAACTCGGAGCGGTACAGAAGGTGCCGCTGCACCGCGAGTGTCCGGAGGTCCTGGAAGGAGTCTTCATAGAGCTTCCAGAGATCCCGGTGTAGATCTTCGTCGGTGATCTGATCGAGAACTTTGACAAGCATGCCCTGCTCCCCCTGCGGAGCCCCGCCAGGCTGTTCCGCATCATCGTAATCATGGCGATCGATGATCGTTGACCAACAGAATACGAAGAGCAATGCAACCACCACAATGAGTGTTTGCTAATTCAAGCGTGCCAATTCTTGGCGGCGCTGTTCCGGCGTGCCCCGCCTGCGCATCTTGTCATTCGCACGGTGCACTGTTGCTGGTTGACCTGCCTATTTGTTGTAGCCTCCGAGTCGTAGCCTTTTCGTCTTGGCCTCACGGTCGTGGCCCCTCGGAGAACGCCCGAACACGCGACGATTTCCGCTTGGCGGAACGATTCCGTCGCCACTCCATTCTTCAGAACCATCCCAAACCACCCCATAACCCCCACGGCCCCCCTTTCGCCCACCCCGCCTCGCCCCGCTCCCTCCCCGCCCCACCCCGCCCCGGCTCCCTCGCCCACCCCGCCCCGGCTCCCTCGCCCACCCCGCCCTGCCCCGCCTCGGCTCCCTCGCCCCGCCCTGCCCGCCCCTCGTGCGGGCGCGACGGCGCGACGATCCGTCGATCTTGAGGTTTCCGGTCCGGCAAGTCGGATATGGCATGGCATACCGGGCCCCCAAACTTCAAGATCGCCGTGTGCGGGGTGTGCGGGGTGTGCGGGGTTGGGGGCTGGGTGGGTGGGGTGGGGGCTGGGTGGGGCTCAGTAGGATCTCGGTGACCAACGATCCGGGAGGCGCGGTGCCGACGATCAGCGACGTCGCCCGTGCTGCGGGCGTCTCGCCGAGCACGGTCTCGTACGTTCTCAGTGGCCGGCGGCCCATCTCCGCCCAGACCCGGGCCCGGGTGCAGGCGGCCATCGCCGAGTTGGGTTTTCATCCGCATGCCGGCGCCCGTGCCCTCGCCAGCAGCCGGACCAACGTGCTCGCGCTCGTCGTGCCGCTGCGGGTGGACGTCAACGTCCCGGTCATCATGCAGTTCGTGACCGCCGTGGTCACCGCGGCGCGTGCCCACAACCATGACGTCCTGCTGCTGACCAAGGATGAGGGCACCGCCGGGCTGGAACGCGTCGCACACAGCACGATGGTCGACGCGCTGATCGTGATGGATGTGGAACGCGACGATCTTCGGCTACCCGCACTGCGCGGGTTGCGCCAACCGTCGGTGCTGATCGGCCTCCCGGACGGCGCGCCGGGGATCACCTGCGTCGATTTGGACTTCGCGGGCGCGGGTGCGCAAGCCCTGCGGCATCTGCATGGGCATGGTCATCGGCAGGTCGCCCTGGTCGGCCCGTCGCCGGCGGTCTACCAGCGGGGCACCGGCTATGCCGGCCGCTTCCTGTCGGGCTTCACGGAGGTCTCCGCCGAACTGTCGCTCCGCACGGTCGCTCATCCGTGCGAGCCCAGCGCCGCCGGCGTGCGGGACTGCCTCGCGCGCATCGACGCCGACCTCCCGGGTGCCACGGCGCTGGTGGTGCACAACGAGGAGGCCCTGTTGCCGCTGCTGGCGGACCTGCGCGCCGACGGGCGCCGGGTCCCGCAGGACCTCTCGGTGGTGGCGGTCTGTCCGCGGGATGTGGCGGTGGGCATGCCCGTGCGGCTGACGTCGGTCGACATCCCGGCGCACGAGGTCGGCACGATGGCCGTCGAGGCGGCGATGGGTCTGCTCGACGGACGGTCGGTGGCGGAGACCACGCTGCTGCCTCCGACGCTGGTGGAGCGGGATAGCTGCGGGCGGCCGGGCGCGGGTTCGGAAATCTCCTCGTCACACTGTTGACATCCGGGAAGGCGATTCCATAGCGTCGGCCCACACCCGTCGTCGAAGCGCTTCGACTGACACCCCGCCGTTGGGGCCCGGTCGCTGCGGATATCCGGCGAGACGTCGTCGAAACGCTTCGACGACGTTCGGATCCGGCGACGCCTCATGTCCCGGGAGGACGGCATGTTCCGATCACGAACCAGCGTCGCCGCCGCTGCGGCGGCGCTGCTGGTCGCATCACTCGGCCTGGCCGGCTGCGGCGATTCCGGCTCCGACGGCAGTGACGCCACGACCCTCACCCTCTGGCACTACGAGGGTCCCACCAGCGCGATGGGCATCGCCTGGAACAAGGCCATCGAGGAGTTCAAGGCGGCCCATCCGGGCGTCACGGTGAAGTTCGAGGAGAAGAGCTTCGAACAGATCCAGCAGAACGCCGGCATGATCCTCAACTCGGACAGCGCGCCGGACATCATGGAGTACAACAAGGGCAACGCCACCGCGGGCCTGCTCTCCAAGCAGGGTCTGCTGACCGACCTGACCGACGAGGCCGGCAAGCGTGGGTGGACCGACGCGCTGAGCACCAGCTTGCAGACCACGGCGAAGTATGACGGCGACGGCGTGATGGGTAGCGGCAAGATCTACGGCATTCCCAACTACGGCGAATATGTCATGGTCTATTACAACAAGGACATGTTCGCCAAGTACCACGTGGCGGTGCCGACCACCCTCGACCAGTTCACCGCCGCGATGGACACCTTCGTGCGCAACGGCGTCACGCCGCTGTCCGTCGGCGGCGCCGAGTACCCCGCTCAGCAGATCTTCTATGAGCTCGCCCTGGCCAAGGCCAATCGCGCCTTCGTCAACAACTATCAGCTCTATCAGGGCAAGGTGGACTTCCACGGCCCGGAGTTCACGTACGGGGCGCAGACCTTCGCCGATTGGGTGTCCAAGGGATACATCGCCAAGAACTCGGCCGGCATCAAGGCCGAGGACATGGGCGTGGCCTTCGAGCGGGGCAAGTTCCCCATCATGATCTCCGGTAGCTGGTGGTACGGCCGGTTCGCCAACGAGATCAAGGACTTCGACTGGGGCACCTTCCTGTTCCCCGGCAACCAGTTGCATCCCGGATCGAGCGGGAACCTCTGGGTCGTACCGACGAAGAGCAAGGCCAAGAGCCTCGCGTACGACTTCATCGACATCACCATGAAGCCGGAGATTCAGGACCTGCTCGGCAACAACGGCGGCGTGCCGGTGGCGGCGGACACCGCGAAGATCACCGACGCGAAGAACAAGGAACTGATCGACAACTTCAACACCATCTCGTCCAGCGACGGACTGGCGTTTTATCCCGACTGGCCGGCGCCGGGCTACTACGACGTGCTGGTCGGTGCCGTGCAGGGCTTGATCAACGGGTCGAAGACGCCGTCGGCGATGCTCGACGAGATCGCCGGACCGTACCAGGACAACCTGGCTGACCTGGGACGATGAACAGTTCGCGGAACCGCGGCTATGCCGTGTTCCTGATCCCGGGGGTCATCGCCTCGCTGGCGGTGATCGTCGTGCCGCTGGTGATGACCGTCGGGATCAGCTTCACGCGCTGGACCGGCATCGGCACCCCCGAGTGGATCGGCGTCGACAACTACACCCGGCTGTTCCAGGACGCGAACTTCTGGGCCTCCTTCGGTCACATCCTGCTGCTGATCGTGGCGATGGCGGTGATACCCACGCTCGCCGGGCTGGTGCTGGCCGCCGTCCTGTTCGATTACGTGGCGAAGGCGTTCGGCGACCGCTGGGCGGGGTTCTTCCGTTCCGGGTTCTACGTGCCGCAGGTGTTGCCGGTGGCGGTGACCGGCATCGTCTGGAGCTGGATCCTGCACCCCAGCTACGGCGCGCTGAACCAGATCCTGGAATCGGTCGGCCTCGGGTCGCTGGGCCGCAATTGGCTCGGCGACCCGAAGTACGCCCTGCCCAGCGTCATGGCCGTGATGATCTGGTTCCAGCTCGGCTATCCGGTGGTGATGTTCATGGCCGGACTGCAGCGCATCGACCCGGAACTGTACGAGGCGGCCGACATGGACGGCGCCGGATGGTGGCAGCGTTTCCGGCGGATCACCGTGTACCTGATCCGTCCGGAGTTCTACGTGGTGCTGGTGACCACGACGATCGCCGCGTTGAAGATCTTCGGCCAGATCTTCGTGCTGACCCGGGGCGGCCCGAGCAACGCCACGCTCGTGCCGTCGTACTTCGCCTATCAGAACTTCTTCGAGAAGGCGCGTGTCGGGTACGGGTCGGCGATCTCCACCATGCTCACCGTGATCATCGTCGTGCTGGCGTTCGTGTTCTTGCGCATCCAGAACCGTGACCAGCGCATCGGAGGGTGACCATGACGACCACCACCGTCTCGCGGACGCCGGCTCGTGCCGACCACGCCGCGCCGCCCGAACGGCACCGGTCGCGACTGCGTCTGGTCGTGCTGATCGCCCTGCTGGTGCTGCTCCTGCTCGTGGTCGCGCCGTTGCTGGTGGTGGCGCTGAACGCGGTCAAGAGCCCGGCGGACTACGCCGCACACGGTCCGCTGTCGTTGCCGCAAACGCTGCACTGGTCGGGCATCGTGGACTTCTGGAACCGGGTGGATTTCGGCCGGAAACTGTGGAACAGCTTCCTGACCAGCGCCTTGGTGGCGGTGCTCGGCGTGGCACTGTCCGTGCTCAACGCGTACGCGCTGGGCATCGGCCGGATCAAGGGCCGGCTCTGGTTCCTGGTCTTCTTCCTGATCGCCAACGTGCTGCCGCAGGAGGTGCTGGCGTACCCGCTGTACTACCTGTCCAAGAGCCTGCACCTCTATGACAGCCTGATCTCGATCGTCATCATCTTCACCGTCGTGCAGAGCGCGTTCGGGACGTACCTGCTGTCCTCGGTCTACGCCGAGTTCCCGTCCGAACTGCTGGACGCCGCCGCGGTCGACGGCGCGGGCCGCTGGCGCACCCTGTGGCGGGTAGTGGTGCCGGTCAGTCGGCCGACCCTGGCCGTGCTGGTGACCTTCTTCTTCATCTGGACCTGGAACGAGTTCTTCCTGCCGCTGATCTTCCTGGTCTCCGCCGATCATCAGACGGTTCCGGTGGCGCTCGGCGTGCTCCAGGGCGATCGCATGATGGACGCCACCACGACCAGCGCCTCGGCTCTCGTCGGCATCCTCCCGGCGATGTTGTTCTTCCTGCTCTTCCAGCGCACCCTCACCCGCGGCGTCACGGCCGGCGCCATCAAGTAGCGCCGCCGGCGCCAAGAAGCAAAGGACACCTGCGTGAAATTCACCGACGGCTACTGGCGTAAGCGCGACGGCCTCACCGTGTTGCACCCGGTGCAGTTGCAGGACAGCGTCGCGGGACCGGACCGGCTGACCGTGTACGCCACCGCCCGGCGCGTGCAGGGACGCGGCGACACGTTGGACGCACCGGTCATCACGATCACCTGCACCACGCCGATGCCCGACGTCATCCGGGTGACCGTCGCGCACTTCCAAGGCGTCCGCCCGCGTACGCCGGAATTCTCGCTGGCTCGCGCGCAGGTGCAGCCGGTGGTGGACGAGCGGTCCCTCACCTCCGGCGCGCTGACCGCCCGCTTCGCCGACGGCGACGCCTGGGACCTGGGGTTCTTCGCCGACGGGCGGCGGATCACCGGCAGCGGGCGCAAGGGCATCGGCATCGTGGACGGCGCGGACGGCAGCCACTACGTGCATGAACAGCTCGACCTCGATGTCGGGGAGGCGGTGTACGGGCTGGGCGAACGCTTCGGCCCGCTGGTGAAGAACGGCCAGAGCGTCGACATCTGGAACGCCGACGGCGGCACCAGCAGCGAACAGGCGTACAAGAACGTCCCGTTCTTTGTGACCAACCGCGGGTACGGCGTGCTCGTCGATCACCCGGGCCGGGTGTCCTTCGAAGTCGGGTCCGAAGTGGTGTCCCGCACCCAGTTCAGCGTCGCCGGGCAGTCGATGTCCTATCTGGTGATCTACGGGCCCACACCGGCCGACGTGCTGCGCAAATACACCGCCCTGACCGGCCGTCCGGCGCGTCCGCCGGCCTGGTCCTTCGGCCTGTGGCTGACCACGTCCTTCACCACTTCGTACGACGAGGAGACGGTGACCTCGTTCGTGGACGGCATGGCCGAACGGGACATCCCGTTGAGCGTCTTCCACTTCGACACCTTCTGGATGCGCGAGTTCTCCTGGTGCGACTTCGAGTGGGACGCGCGGATCTTCCCGGACCCGGCCGCGATGCTCAAGCGACTCTCCGACCGGGGCCTGCGCACCTGCGTCTGGATCAACCCGTACATCGCGCAGCGGTCCGCGATGTTCGCCGAGGGCATGGCCCGCGGTTTCCTGGTCCGCAAACCGGACGGCGACGTGTGGCAATGGGACCGCTGGCAAGCCGGCATGGCGCTGGTCGACTTCACCAATCCGGACGCCGCGGCCTGGTACGCGGGCAAGCTGCGCGCGCTGCTGGAGATGGGCGTCGACGCGTTCAAATCGGATTTCGGCGAGCGCATCCCGACCGAGGTGGTCTGGCATGACGGATCGGACCCGGAACGGATGCACAACTACTACACCCAGCTCTACAACAAGACGGTCTTCGACGTTCTGGTGCAGCAGCGCGGCGTGGGCGACGCGGTGGTCTACGCGCGCTCGGCGACGGTGGGCGGGCAGCAGTTCCCGGTGCACTGGGGCGGGGACAGCTCGGCGACGTTCGCGTCGATGGCCGAGTCGCTGCGCGGTGGGCTGTCCCTGGCCAGTTCCGGGTTCGGGTTCTGGAGCCACGACATCGGCGGTTTCGAGGGACGGCCGGATCCGGCGGTGTTCAAGCGCTGGATCCCGTTCGGCCTGCTGTCCTCGCACAGCCGGCTGCACGGCAACCAGACGTATCGCGTGCCGTGGCTGTTCGACGACGAGTCGGTGCAGGTGCTCCGCTCGTTCACCAGGCTCAAGCATCGGCTGATGCCGTACCTGTACGCCGCCGCGTGGCGCGCCCATACCGAGGGTCTACCGATGATGCGGCCGATGCCGTTCGCCTTCCCGGACGACCCGGCGTGCACCCACCTGGACCGTCAGTACCTGCTCGGCGGCGACCTGTTGGTGGCGCCGGTGTTCACCGTGGACGGTGACGTCAGCTACTACGTGCCGGACGGGCGGTGGACACGGTTCGGCTCCGGCGACATCGTGGAGGGCCCGCGCTGGGTGCGCGAGAGGCACGGGTTCGACAGCGTGCCGCTGCTGGTCCGGCCGGGCGCGGTGATCGCCACCGGGACACGCGACGACCGCCCGGACTACGACTACCGCGACGGGGTCACGCTGTGCCTGCACGAGCCCGCGGAGGGGACCACGACGGTCACCGTCCCCGGGCTCGCATCCGGCACGGCGACCGTCTTCCGCGTACGGCGTCGCGGCGCTTCCGTACGGGTGGAGCGGGACGGCGCGGCGTTGAGCTGGCGGGTCCTCGTGGCCGGCGGCGAGCCCGTCGATGTCGCCGCCGACCAGTCCGTCTGCGAGGTGCGCTGGGACGGGTGAGGGGTTACTGCGTCCCGGTCAGGGTCCACTGCTGGTTGGCGCCGCCGGTGTAGTCCCATTGCTGGATGGCGGCGCCGTTGGCGGTGGAGACGTCGCGCACGTCCAGGGCCTTGCCGCTGTGCCGGGCCGTGATCCGATAGGCGCCGTCACCGGCGGCGACCACCTGCCACTGCTGGTTGGTGCCGCCGGTGTAGTCCCATTGCTGGATGGCGGCGCCGTTGGCGGTGGAGACGTCGCGCACGTCCAGGGCCTTGCCGC
>NZ_BMMX01000044.1:0-20166 GCF_014646155.1 Mangrovihabitans endophyticus | reverse complement strand
TGAGCCGGGACACGATCCGGTAGTAGCCGCCGCCCACGCTCGTGAAACGCCACTGCTGGTTGGTGCCGCCGGTGTAGTCCCATTGCTGGATGGCGGCGCCGTTGGCGGTGGAGGCGTCGGCGACGTCGAGCGCCTTGCCGCTGTGCCGCGCGGTGATCCGGTAGTACGCGTTCTCGTCGATCGGCGGGTTCCCGGTGGGTCCGCCGGTGGGGGTGGTGGTCACGGTCGGCGTGGGGGTCGCGGTGGAACCCGGCGTCCACGTGAAGGTGCTGACCGCGCCGGCCGGGAGGGTGTAGGTGAAGGCCTGACCGCCGGAGCGGACCTGGAACGTACGGCTGGCGCCGCCCGCGTTCAGCGCGATCAGCGCGACGGACGAGTCCGGGTTGCGGAAGGCGACGGTTTCCAGGTCGTTGGCGTAGGTGCTGGAGGAGATGCGCTGGGCACCCGGCCGGACGAACTTCGAGGCGTGGCCGAGCACGTAGTACTCGACGTTGTAGTCCACCTGGCCGCCGTCGGTGTGCACGGTGACGACGCCACGGCAGTCGGTGCACCCGCCGTTGGTGGGCCCGTGGTTCTGATCGAGCGCCATGTTCCACAGCAGTACGCCCTTGGCCCAGTTGCGGGTGGCGCCGATGATCAGGTTCTGCATGTTCCACTTGAGATTGGCGCCGAAGTCGGTGGCCCACTCGCCGCCGGAGCATTCGGTGAACCACACACCGCGGTCCGGGTACGCGTTGTGCACCGTCGTCTGGGCACTCGGGTCACCGGCGTAGCAGTGGAAGGCCGAGCCCGCGATGTATTGCCGCGCCGTGGCGTCGTTCAGCACGGCGATCGGGTATCCGGGCTCGTCCCAGTTGTGGTCCCACGCGATGATCTTGGTGGTCAGGCCGGCCGCGGCGAGCTTGGGGCCCAGGGCGGTGGCGAGCGCGGCCTGGTCGGCCGGTTCCATGCGCATCGACGGGTAGCCGGCTTCGTTGTGCGGTTCGTTCTGCAACGTGACGGCGTAGACCGGAAGGCCCGCCGCCCCGTACGCCTGGGCGAACTTGACGAAGTAGTCCGCCAGATCGCCGCGCGAACCGGACTTGAGCGTCCCGCCGTTGAGGCTGTTGTTCGCCTTCATCCACGCGGGCGGGCTCCACGGCGTCCCGACGATCTTCACCGCCGGGTTGAGGGCGCGGGCCTGTTGCAGCACCGGGATGACGTACGCCTGGTCGTGCGCGACGGTGAAGTCGGAGAGGTCGCAGCAGGTGTCGTCATAGGTGTAGTCGGCGCCGCCGACGGTGAAGTCGCTCGCGCCCATCGGCTGGCGAAGCATGCTCAGCCCGATGCCGCTGCTCGGGTCGAAGAGCTTGGTCATCACGGTGTTGCGCTGCGCGGCGGTGAGGTTGTCGTGGATCAGCCACGCCGCCGAGTCGGTCATCGCGGCGCCGAAGCCGTCCATCGTCTGATAGGTGACGGACGGATCGACGTCGACCGCGGTGGCCGACCCGGTGCCGCTGGCGAATCGCACGTCGGGTTGCCGGGCCAGCAACTGGGAGCGGTCGGCGGTGGTCATCCACACCGCCACGGACTCGTCGGCGGCCCGTGCCGTGTGGGGGTCGAGGGCCAGCGTGCCGGCGACGGCGACGGTGAGAGCCAGGGCGGCCGTCGGCAGGGCCGGATGGCGTCGGGGGACTGTCATGGTCACTCCATGGGGATGATGGGGAAAGGAGTGCGGTGGATGTAACACAATGAAACATTCTGGTAACATCCTGAGTCGAGTGAACATCGATTGCCGTCACGCTGTCAATGCGGAAGGCGTGCCGGATAGCCGGATGGTCGGCGGGCGAACGTCCGGCGGGCGGTCCGGCTCGGCGCGACCGTGATGAAACAAGGGATGTAACGAATGCCCAGACGACTGGCCGGTTCCGCGACGGTGCGGCAGATCGCCGCCGAGTCGGGCGTGTCCATCGCCACGGTGTCGCGGGTGCTCAACGGATACGACGGCGTCTCGCCGCAAGCCCGGACGGCCGTGCACACGGCCGTCGACCGGTTGGAGGCACGTGCCGCGCAAGCCCCCCGCCGCGGTGGCGCCGAACCCGCCGTCTTCGTGCGCTGCCCCTACGTGCTGACCGACTACTTCGGGCTGATCGTGTCGTCCATCGCGGAGACGGTGGAGCTGCACGGGCGCCGGCTCATCCTGGAAGCGGGCGTCGCCGCGGAACATCGGCGCACCCTGTCCACCTTGCACGGACAGTCCGGCATCGGCGGGGCCATCCTGATCCTGCCCCCGGAGGCCGCAACGGACCTGATCGCGTTGCGCGACCGGGGCATGCCGTTCGTGGTGATCGACCCGCGCGTGCCGATGCCGAGCGACATCGCCGCGGTCTCCGCCGCTCACTTCAGCGGCGCCCGAGCCCTCACCGCCCACCTGGTGGAGCTGGGACACCGTCGCGTCGGCGTGATCGGCGGACCGCACGAGTGGATCGCCGGCGACACCCGACTGGCCGGCACGACCGCTGCGCTCGCCGCCGCCGGGGTGTTGCTCCCGCCGGAGCTGGTGCGCAGCGTGCCGCCGACGATCGCGGACGGATACCGGATCGCGGCCGAGTTGCTCGATCTGCCGGACCGGCCGACGGCGATCGTCGGCTTCAACGACAAGGTGGCGCTGGGCGCGCTGCGTGCCGCGGCGGAACGGGGACTGCGGGTGCCGGCCGATGTGTCCATCGCCGGCTTCGACGACCTGGAACTCAGCCGCGCCACGTCACCCCCGCTGACCACGGTGCGACAACCGCTGGAGGAGATGGGCCGGATGGCGGTGACCCTGCTGGTGCGGCTCATGGAGCAGCACCGGCTGGAACTGCTGCAAGTGGATCTCGCGACCGAATTGATCGTCCGCGAGTCGACCGGGCCCGCCCCCGCCGCTTCGGCCGCACCGGACATCGCGGGTGGTGGCCGCTGAGGGGTGCGTCGCCGCGTCGGCGTGGCCTGTCAGCGTTGCTGCGGGGGCATCCGGCGCAGCGGCCGGACCACCTGCTCGGGCGGCTGGCCGGCGGCGGTGCGCATGCCGCTCAGGTAGCCGTCGGTCTCGCGGAGGTCGCCGTACTCGTCGGTCAGCGCTGAGATGCGCGCGCCGAACGCGGTCAGTTGCTGGGACAGTTCGGTCCGCATGGCGTCGACCACCTCGGACGGCACCGCGCCACGGCGCTGTTCCAGATCGTCCAGCCGCTGCAGGATCTGATCACGGGAGAAGACCACCAGCACCGCCAGCCAGGCCAGCACGAACAGGCCCGTCACGACCGGGAAGACCGCGAGCGCCTGCAGGTTCGGCGGAGGCGGGGGCTCGCCGCGCGGCCCCGGCGGCGGTGGCGACATGGGAAGCTCGACCAGCAGCGTGACGACCAGCGCGCCGGTGGCCGCGATCGCCGCGATGATCGCGAACATCAGCAGCTTGCTGATCTGCAGGTGCAGCCCGCCCGTCGACGATCCGTGGTCGCCGCTGTCCCTGTCTGTCATGGTGCCGAGATTACGTAGGTTGCGGGCGCGGAGCGACACCGATCATGCCAAGTGTCCCATTCGATGCCCGTTCGTCATGCGGACCGTCGCCTGCGCAGCACCTTTCGATAGGGCGCGAGCATGCGATCGAGCACCGTGGCCAGTGCCTCGCGGTCCGCGGCCGGCACCGGAGAGTCGTCCGCCAAGATCCGGGCCAGTTCGCCGACCAGCGGGTGCATCGCCGGCGTCGCCGGGCGGTGGTCGGTCAGCCGGTCCGGGTACGCGGCTCGCACCAGATCCTGGATGGACTTGCCGAGGACGGGCGCGATGCGGTCGATCGAGCGGATCGTGGGACGTTGTTCCTCGCTGAGCCAGCGCAGCACCACGGACGGGTCCGTGCCCACCGCGCGGGCGAAGTGGGTGGGTGTGGGGAATCCCGCCGCTTGAATGGCCTCCTTGAGATAGGTGCCGAAGCCGGGCGGCGGCGCGGGGGTGGGCATCTGGAAAGCATAGGTGCAGCGCATTGGTTGGCGCACCATGCGCTGATAGCATCATTGTCTGTAAAGCCAACGGCGTCGGCCCTGCTGGTCGGCGCCGAGCGCGCTGCGAGAGGTCGTGCTTGGTGCTGGAAGTGGTTGTTCTCCTCGGCCTGCTGATGATTGCGCTGGCCATCGTCCGGCACGCGGTCCGTGGTCGGCTGCGTCCGCCGGGCGACGCTGCCGGGGTTCGTGACACGCGGGTTCCGCCGGTGCCCGTCCGCTCGCCCGGTGACGCCCGAGCGGTGCCGTCGGACACCGCCGAGCCGGGTCCCGTCGGCACCGCTCGTCCCTGCGACATCGCTCGTGACGCGCGGGACACCGCCGTCGGGCCGCGGGTGCGGCAGACCCAGACGTCCCCGTCCGAGATGTCCCCGCCCGCCGTGGTGCCGTCCGCGGTGTCCCGGTCCGAGGCTCCCCCGTCTGCGGTGCTTGCGTCGCCGCCCGCGGCGGTGCGGGCAACGGCTGCGCCACCCATGCCGTCCCCGGGGCGCATCTCGCGCGCCGCGATGCGTCACAACGCCGGGAGCAGGTTCCGTGGCGCCGGTTCTCCGGGCCGGGCTCCGGCGGCCGGGAGAGCGCAAGCGTGGGATCCGGCGGCCTGAGATCCGCCCGGCCTGCCGGGAGTCCGCGCCGGGCACCGAGACGGCGGGTCTGATCGACGACGTGATCGTGGCGGCGATCAGGTTCGTCGATCAGACCCGCCCGGCATCACCGCCCCGTGGAAGGCTGCGAAGCCGCCCGCTGGTCAGTAGCCTAGGTCGATCTTCATCGCATCCTGGTCTGCGCCGGTGGGAGGACTCGTCGTGATCATGGCCTTGTTGCTCGACCTCGCCAACATCGTCGGCGGCTTCCTGCTCGCGATCGCCCTGCTGACGAGCCTGCCGCGGGTCGGCGGCGACCTCGGGCGATTCGCCGGGCGGATCTCCGGCTACGCGTGGATCGTGGGCGTGGTGGCGTTGGTGGCCGGCGGCTACTTCTTCCTGATGCACCTCATATCCGGGCCGCACGTGTTCCACTTCGAGGTGGTCGGCATCCTGGTCGGCCTGGCACTGCTCTGGGACCGCCTGCGTGGTCGGCAGGCGTCAACGGAGAGTGGCGACACCGGTGCCGCGAGTGGGGTGGGACTGTTGCTCGCCGTGTTCGGTCTGATCGCGATCGTGGTCGGGATCCAGGGCCTGTTCACCCCGGACGGCTGATGCGCAAGCGCGCGCCGGTTACGCCATGGGCGTACGGTGGCCAGCATGCGGTTGAGTGGGCGAAAGGTGGCGATTGGCGCTGTTCTGGGCGGCTTCTGCCTCGGCTTCCTGGACTTCATGTGGATCAAGTTCATGCCCTACCCGTTCGCCGACCTGGGGAACTCGATGGCAGTCTGGGCGCTGGCCGCGTTCTTCTTCGGCTGGTGGGTCCGCGACGGGTGGGCGCGTGCCGCGGTCGGCGCCGCCACCATGCTGGTCGTCGGGGTGCCCAGCTATGACCTGGCGGCCGCGCTGATCCAGCATGACGACTGGGCCGTGATGTGGTCGGTGGTGACGATCGTCTGGATGGCGCTCGGCGTGGCGGCCGGGATCGTCTTCGGCATCGGCGGCGTCTGGGCGCACGATTCGGGGTGGCGACGGCTCGCCGGGATCGCGCTGCCGGGTGCCGTGCTGTTCGCCGAGTCGATCATGTTGGCCCGGCGCATCGCGAATCCCAGCTACGGCACGGACAGCCTCTGGCCGGCGCTCATCGACGCCGCGCTCGGCCTGCTGGTCGTCATGCTTGTCGCCCGCAGGGTGCGCGAGCGGGCGGCGGCGCTGGCGCTGGCGGCGGCGCTCGGCGTGGTGGGATGGGTCGCCTTCGGCATCGCCGGCATCGGCTAGCCGCACCGGCATGAGGGCGGACTACTTTGCGCAATGTCACACAGGCCGTTCGGGCGACGGATCGAGGTGACGGGCACGGCTGCACCCTAGATCTTGGAGATCTGTGCGGCCGAGGATCCGGGAACTCTCCGAGTTTGACGGTCCCGCCGAACGGCCTCCAACACGTCAGGCCTGGGACAGCGCGAACGCGGTGAGGAACCCGGCAACGGTGATCAACCCGATCAGCAGGTGTGCCTGGTCGAACGCTTCCGGGATCATGGTGTCCGCGATCATGGCGAGGATGGCGCCGCCGGCCAGAGCGGTGATCCCGGCCAGCAGCGCGGCGGGCGCGGCGCCGAGCACGGTGTAGCCCGCGACCGCCGCCAGTCCGCTGATCAGGGCGATGCCGCCCCAGAGCCCGAACACGTACCGGGAAGAGCGGCCGGCGTTGCGCATGCCGGCCGCGCTGGACAGTCCCTCCGGGATGTTGCTGATGAAGACGGCCACCACGGTGACCAGGCTTACCGCGCCGCCGCCGAGCAGGCTGGCCCCGATCACCACGGATTCCGGGATGCCGTCGAGGAGCGCGCCGAGCGCCAGTGCCGTACCGGAACCCTGCTGGTCCTGTTCGGAGGGCTGCTGGTCGCCGGACCGCTTACGTTGCCGGGCGCCGCGCCGGGCGAGCAGCATGTTGCAGCCGGTGTAGATCACCGCGCCCGTCGCCGCGCCGATCGCCGCGGGAGCCAGGCCGGCCTGGTCGTGCGCCTCGGCGATGAGGTCGAAGGACACCGCGGACAGCAGCACCCCGGCGCCGAACGCCATGACCGAGGCGATCGCCTTCTGTGGCAGGCGCACCAGGTACGCGATGCCGGCACCGACGAGCAGGGCGGCACCGGCGAGCAGCCCCCAGCCGCCGGCTTGCAACCATCCGGGCACGATCGCGATCATGCCCGGAAATTTCCGGCGCAGCACGTCGCCACGCCGTCAACTTCAGGTTGACGAACGTCGGTCGTCAACCTATGGTTGACGGCATGGCAGATGTAGTCAAGCTCGACGACCTGATCACCGGGATCAAGCGGGCGCACTCCGCTCCGCTGGACCAACTGTCCAATGCCGTGCTGCTCGCCGACCATCTCGGCGAAGTGGCCGACCACCTGATCGGCCACTTCGTGGACCAGGCGCGGCGCTCCGGCGCGTCCTGGACCGACATCGGCACCAGCATGGGCGTGACCAAACAGGCCGCGCAGAAACGGTTCGTGCCCAAGGGGGAGACCGTGGAGCTGGACCCGTCCCAGGGCTTCGGCCGGTTCACCGACCGTGCGCGCGTGGCGGTGGTCGAGTCGCAAGAGGCGGCCCGCGCCGCCGGTAACGACACCATCACCCCGGCGCACCTCGTCCTCGGCCTGCTGACCGAGCCCGAGGCGCTGGCCGGCAAGGCCATCACGGCGGCGGGCGTGACGCTGGACCGGGTCCGCGAGGCGGCGACGGCCACGCTGGCACCCGCCGCCGCCGACGTGCCGGCCCTCATCCCGTACGACTCGGCCGGCAAGAAGGTGCTGGAGCTGACCTTCCGCGAGGCGTTGCGGCTGGGACACAACTACGTCGGCACCGAACACCTGCTGCTGGCGCTGCTCGAACAGGAGCACGGCAGCGGTCCGCTGGCCACGGCCGGGGTCACCAAGGACGCCGTGGAACGGTTCGTGGCGGCCGAACTGGCGAAGCTGACCGGCGACAAGCGGGCCGGCTGACGGCCGGGATCAGCTCACCACGCACGCCGATCCGTTGAGGACGAACGCTGTCGGCCGGGGGTTGCTGCCGGTGTGCGTGGCGTTGAAGCCGAACGACGCCGTGGCGCCCGGCGCCAGCGACGCGTTCCACGACTCGCCGGTGGCGGTGACCGCGGTGCTGGACTGGGTGACGCTCGCCGACCACGCCTGCGTGACCTGCTGCCCGGCGGTGAACGTCCAGCGCAGCGTCCACGGGTTCAGCGCGACGCTGCCGGTGTTGGTGACCGCCACGGCGGCGGTGAAACCGGAGTCCCAGTCGTTGGTGGACCAGGCGACCCGGCACGATCCACTCGGATCGGGCGTCTGGCTTGGGCTGGGGCTCGGGTCCGGGTCCGGATCGCCGCCCGGATAGGTCAGCCCGAAGCCGTACCGGAACAGGGCGTCCTTGCCGTCGCCGTCGTTGATCGGCTGTTGCCCGGCCGAGCGCATCCAGGTCATCGGCAGCTTGCCGGTCGGCGCATAGGCGCCGAACAGCACGTCGGCTACCCCGGCGCCCTCGCTGCCCGGCAGCCAGGAGGCCACCAGCGCATCCCAGTCACCCCACTGCGCGGCGATGTCCAACGGCCGTCCGGACACCAGCACCACGACGAGCGGTACGCCGGAGGCGTGCAGCCGCTGCAGCGTGGCCAGGTCGGCGGAGTCCAGACCCAGGCCCCCGGGCCGGTCACCGTCGCCTTCCGCGTACGGGGTCTCGCCGACCACCGCGATGGCCGCGCGATACGAGCCGTCGATCCCGGTCCCGTCGCGTTGATAGGTGACCGTGGCGCGGCCCGCGACCGCATCACGGATGCCGTCCAGGATGGTGCTGCCCGGCACCGTGTCGCCGCTGGCGCCCTGCCAGCTCAGCGTCCAGCCGCCGGACTGGTTGCCGACGTTGTCCGCGCTCTTGCCGGCCACGAAGATCTTGCCGCCGGAGGGGGCGAGCGGCAGCACGTCACCCGCGTTCTTCAGCAGCACCTGCGACTCGCGGACCGCCTGCCGGGCCAGGTCGCGATGCGCGGCACTGCCGATCGTGGTGGCGTACGAGCGGTCCGCGTACGGGTGCTCGAACAGTCCCAGTTGGAACTTCTTGGTCAGGATGCGCCGGTTCGCGTCGTCGATGCGCGTCATCGGGATCTGACCGGACTGCACCGCCGCGCGCAACCGGTCCAGGAAGGCCGGCCAGTCGTTCGGCACCATGATCATGTCGAGGCCGGCGTTGATCGCCGTGGCGACCTCGGCCTGGGTGAAGCCGCGCTGCCCGTCGATCTGGTCGATGCCCGCCCAGTCCGAGACGGTGAAACCGGAGAACCCGAGCTCGCCCTTGAGCAGGTCGGTGATCAGGTAGCGGTTGCCGTGCAGCTTGTCGCCGTTCCAGCTACTGAACGAGATCATCACCGAGCCGACGCCCCGGCGCACCGCCTCGGCGAACGGCGGCAGATGAATCGCGCGCAGCTCCGCCTCGCTCAGGCGGGTGTCGCCCTGGTCGATGCCGCCGGTGGTGCCGCCGTCCCCGACGTAGTGCTTCGCCGTGGCCAGCACCGACGCCGGACCGCCCAGCGTGTCGCCCTGCAACCCGTCGATGACGGTGGTCATCGCGGTGGGCAGCTCCGGCACTTCACCGAAGGACTCGTACGTGCGACCCCAGCGATCGTTGCGGGCCACGCACAGACACGGGGCGAACGTCCAGTCCTGTCCCGCCCCGGTCACCTCCTCGGCGGTGGCCCGCCCGATCCGGCGTACCAGATCCGGGTCCCGGGTGGCGCCGAGGCCGATGTTGTGCGGAAAGATCGTGGCGCCGTACACGTTGTTGTCGCCGTGCACGGCGTCGATCCCGTAGATCATCGGAATCTGCAACGGCGCGGCCATCGCACCGCGCTGGAAGTCGTCATACATGTCCGCCCAGCCGGACGCGGTGTTGGAGGCGGGCGCCGACCCGCCGCCGGAGAGCACCGAACCGACGCGATAGCGGGTGAGATCGGTGGGCATGATCGCGGCACGTTCGGCCTGGGTCATCTGGCCGATCTTGTCGTCCAGGCTCATCCGGCCGAGCAGATCGGCGACCCGGTCGGCGACCGGCAGCGACGGATCCTGGTATGGCAGAGCGGCGGCGGGGGACGGCGGCGGGCCGCACGCGGCGATCGTGGCGGCCGTCAGCCCGGCGAGCGCGATGCGGGCGATGACGGTGCGCATGATGTCTCCTCCTGAGTAGACGAACGGGCCTCGGGGTGCCGTCCTCGGCTAGGCCGCGCAGGCTGTTCCGTTGAAGGCGAACGAGGCCGGCGGCGGGTTGGTCCCGGTGTGGGTGCCGTTGAAGCCGAAGCTGACCGTGGCACCCGGCGCGAGGCTGCCGTTCCAGGACGCGTTCCGTGCGGTGACCTGGCTGCCGGACTGGGTGACGGTGGCCGACCAGGCGTCGCTCACCCGCTGGCCGCCGGTGTAGGCGAACGTCAACGTCCAGCCGTTCACCGCTGTCGTCCCGTTCGTGATGGTGACCGTGGCGGTGAAGCCGGTGCTCCAGTCGCTGGTGCCATAGGCGACGCGGCACCCGGACGGCGACGGGCTGGACGGGGTCGGCGTCGGGCTGGACGGGGTCGGCGTCGGGGTGGACGGGGACGGCGTCGGGGTGGACGGGGACGGCGTGCTGCCCGGCTCGTCTCCCCAGACCCGGGTGCCGCCCTCGTAGAGCGGGACGCCCCGGTTCGGCCCGGCCGTCACCTGGTACGACGGGTCGTTGGCCGGGTTCCACGTGCCGCCTTCCGCCACCCCGACCTTGATCTGCACCTCCATCCGGTGCGCCGACTGCCCGGCCGGTGCGATGGTGTAGCCGGTGCAGTCCACCTCGACGTACCAGATGTCGCCGGAGTACTGCTTGGCCGCGGTCGGACCCGGGCAACCCTGCGTGTAGGGGGAGCCGACGCTCACCGGGCTGTCATCGTCGCGGGTGAAGTAGTACCGGAACCGTGCCTGCGTCAACGCCCGCGCCGGGAACGCCGACTTGTTGTAGATGATCACCTTCACGCCGGTGGAGCGGGCCTCGTTCTGCATGATCGTGGTCTCCACCGACAGCTCCGCCATGTCCGGCTGCTCCGGTTGCGGGAAACCGGCCAGCGCCGTACCGCCGTACTCGCCGTAGAGCCGGGCCACGGCCGAGGTGAAGCCGGCGTTGTAGTCGGTGGCCACCTCGTTCATCACATAGTCGCCGCGGCTGTCGGTGTACGCGTCGTCCGGCGCGGAGGGTCCGCCGACCAGCGCTCCGTACAGCACATGCCGGGTCTTCTCGGGCACCTGCTGGCTGTCCCACCAGGACCCGTGCGCGGTGCGGTGATGCGGATTCTGCGGCGGGTTGACGCCGAAACCGATCACATAGCTGGAATGTCGCGGGTTGTCACCCAGCGCGTAGTCGATCTGCCGGACGGCGAAGTCGTGGTAACGGGCCTTGCGAGTGGCATCGGTCAGCCAGTCGCTGTAGACCAGCGCCACGAACGCGGTGTTGGCGGCGTAGCGCAGCGCACCCCAACTGTCCACCACCGCCATGCCGCCGGGGGAGGTGCGCACCTTCTCGCCGTTCACGCCGACGGTGAACCAGTCCAGCCACCGGTTCGCATCGTCGACATACTTCTGCTTGCCGGTCAACTGGGCCAGCAGCACGTACGAGCCGTACTGCTTGTTGTCCCAGGAGATCGTCCACTTGTACATCTTGGTGGTGGTCTGGTTCTCGTCGCCCTGGGCGTCGTATCCCGCTTCGGCCTTGGCCAGATAGGCGGCCTCGCCGGTCGCGCGGTGCAGCCAGATCGCGCCCCACACCAACTCGTCGGCGTAACCGCTCCAGGACTTGTAGAACGCCGTGGCGTCGGTGATGCACTCGTGATAGCTCTTCCGCACCGTGTCCGCGAAGGTGTAGAGCTGCCGGGCGTGCGTGAGCAGCGTGTTCGCGTACGCGGGATCGGTGGGCCGGAAGACCATCGAGCTGGCCGCCATCGCCGCGGCCGTCTCCGCCGCCAGCTCGGTGCCGCCGCAGCTAGCGTCGATCTTGTACGCCGGACGGGCCATCGGCAGCACCTCGGCGGGGCCCCACCACTTGTGGTCGTCGTCGCCCTTGCCCACCTGTCCATACAGGACGTTCGGCGCGGGATGCGCCTTGATGAAATAGTCGTTCGGCACGCGCAGGTTGTTGAGCAGGTGCGTGAGCTGGCCGGAGGACGCGTACGCGGCGCGGTTCTCCACCGCGCCCCAGGCGAGCATCGTGGTGGTGAAGGCCATCGGCAGGCCGAACTTGACATGATCGCCCGCGTCGAACCAGCCGCCGGTCAGGTCCAGCCCCACGTCGGAGCCGTCCCGCATGGCGGAGTCGCCACGCCATGAGACCCGGTTCCAGGCGGGCTTCTTTCCGGACACCTGGGCCTCGTAGAAGAACAGCGACTTCTGCAGCGCCTCGCCGTAGCTGTACGCGGGTGCGGCGGCGGCAGCGCCGGAGGGCGCGGCGACCCATGCCGTGGTGGCGGTGAGCAGCAGGGCGGACGCGACGACCAGGAGGGCGCGAATCCGTAACGCCGTGGCTGGATGGTGCCAATCGTCGGTGAGAGCGTCGGTGATGTCGTGTCGGGGGTCGGCGGCGCGCGTCCGGCTCACAGGCATGGTCGGCCCTTCGTCACGATGCAAATGCGGAAGGTAGTGACCGACATCGTTACATGGGAGCGCTCCCATTAACAACAGTGTGTCGCCCATGTTTCCCCCCACCGCACCCCACCCCATCGCACCCCGCCCCCCCCACCGCACCGCACCGCACCGCACCCCACCGCACCGCCCGCCCCCCACCGCACCGCCCGCCCCCACCCGCCCCGCCCCCGCCCTCGCCCCTTGCTCCGCCCCGCGGGCCCCGGCCATCCTCGTCGATCTTGGACTTCCGGTGCCCGACTCGGTATGGCTTATCCGACCTATCCGACCCGAAAGTCCAAGATCGACGGGGCGTCCCGGCCGATCTTGGACTTTCGGGTCCGACTAGTCGCGCTTTGTCATATCTAAACGGGCACCGGAAGTCCAAGATCGGCGGGGAAAGGGGCTGCGCGGGGGCGCGCGAGGGCGGGGAAAGGGGCTGCGCGGGGGCGCGCGAGGGCGCGCGGGGGCGGGAGAAGGCGGGAGGGGGCGGGAGGGGACGCGCGGGGGCGGGAGGGGTGGGGAGGGTGGGGATGGGAGGGGGAGGGGCGGGCCGTGGGGGCGGGGTGGGGAGGCGGGGTGGGGTCAGTGGTAGTGGGTGGGGGTGGGGGCTGGGGCGGATGACGATCGCACCGTCAACGCCGGCACCAAGAGGGTCGCGTCCGGCACCGTCCCACCCGTCAGCTTGCGCATCAACAGGGACACCGCCTGCCGGCCCACATCCTCCGCCGGGATCAGGACCGACGACAACGACGGGTTCGCCGACTCTGCCACCTGGTCCGGGCAGATCGCCACCACCGAAACGTCGTCCGGCACGCGCCGGCCGAACCGGGGCAACGCTGCCAGGACGTGCGTCACCGCCGCCTCATTGTGCACCACCAGCCCGCTCATCCCGGGATCCTGCGCGAACAGCGTTGCCAGGGTGGCGTGCACCTCCGGCGGTGACTCGCCACAGGCGTACGCCGAAAGGGTGCGGCCCAGCCGCACCGCGGCCTCCAGGCATCCCGCCCGGGTGCGGTGCGCGAATCCGGTGTCGCGTTCGTAGACGACGCGCGGCGCGCCCAGCAGCGCCATCCGAGTGTGGCCCAGGCCGGCAAGGTGTTCCACGCAGCGCGCCCCGGCCTGATGGAAGTCCAGGTCGACGCAGGTCAGTCCGCGGGCGTCGGCGGGAAATCCGATCAGCACGCTGGGCCGTTCCAGGGTGCGCAGCACCGGCGCCCGCGCGTCGCTCATCTCCACGTCCAGGACCAGCACCCCGTCGACCATGCTGCTGGCTGCGATGCGGCGCAGACCGTTCGGCCCCTCGTCCGCCGTCATCAGCAGCACGTCATGGTCGACCTGTCGCGCGCTGGTCACCACCGCGGTGACCAGTTGCATCAGCACCGGCAGGTGCATGCCGGTGCGCAGCGGCAGCACCAGCGCGATCACGTTGGCGCGGCGGCTGGCCAGGGCACGGGCGCCGGCATGCGGGCGGTAGCCGAGCAGATCGATGCTGGCCAGCACCCGCTGCCGGGTGGTGGAGGAGATGGACCGCTTGCCGGACAGGACGTACGAGACGGTGCTGACCGCGACTCCGGCGTGCCGGGCGACGTCGGTGATGGTGACCATGTCGGCCCGTTTCGGCCCGTGCCGGTGCGCCTCGCCGGTGGTCATCCGGCGCTCCCCGGCCGGAACGCGATTTCGGCCACGCGGGCGTCCGACGCGTCGAACCGCAGGTAGAGGTCGTGCACCCCGGATGCGCCGGTCGCCGCGGCGATCACCTCCGCCCAACGGTGCGGGTGGCCGGTGGCCGGCACGTCGAGGGTGGCCACCAGGGGCCCGCCGAGCGGCTCGTCCAGGCGGATCTCGAGGCGGGCGCCGCCGGCCGGCGCGGAGGCGCGGCAGCGTACCCGGACCGTACCGGCGCCGAAGTCGACGCGGTCGAACCCGAGCCAGGCGCCCGCGCGGGTGGCCGCCACCGCGTCGCCCTCGACCGGGCCGGCGTCGACAAGCGTCGTGCCGTATTCGTCGTCGCGGCTCGCGGCGGGCAGCGGCGCGGCGTACGCGTCCCAGTCCGGGATCTGCTCGCCGCGGACGAGGAGCACGGCGGTGGCGGTGATGTCCGTGCACGACCGCCCGGCCATCACGGTGTGCCGGGCGGTCTCCACCACCGGGCGGTTCCGGGTGACGTCGAAGAAGGCGAGGTCGGCGGCGTGCAGCGGCCACGTGACGGTGGCCTGTTCGCCGGGTTCGAGGCGGACGCGCCGGAAGCCGCGCAGCACGCGCAGCGGCTGCCGGGCCCGGGAACGCCGCTGCCGGGTGTAGAACTGCACCACCTCGGTGCCGGCCCGGCCGCCCACGTTGCGCACGTCGACGCTGATCTCGACCCGCCCGGTCGCGTCCGTCTCCGGTGCGGACAGCCGCAGGTCGCGGTGCTCGAACCGGGCGTATCCCAGGCCGTGGCCGAAGGGGAACAGCGGCTCGCCGCGGAAATACAGGTATGTCGCCTCGCTGCCGACGATGTCGTAGTCCAGCAGGTCCGGCAGGTCCGCGGCGTCCCGGTACCACGTCTGCGGCAGCCGCCCGCCGGGCTCCGCGGGCGTGCCGTCCGGGGTTCGGCCGAGCAGCACGTCGGCCAGCGCGGCGCCGGACTCCTGACCGCCGTGCGCGGTCCACAGCACCGCCGGCACGTGGTCCGCCGCCCAGCCGATCGCGTACGGGTAACTGCTGGTCAACACGAGCACGGTGGCGGGGTTGGCGGCGTGTACCGCGCGCAGCAGCGCTTCCTGTCCGCCCGGCAGCGCGAGATCGGCACGGTCCTCGGTCTCCCGGCCGTTGACCATCGGATGGTTGCCGAGCACCACAACCGCCGCGTCGGCGTCGCGTGCCAGGGCGACCGCCGCGGCGGTGCCGTCGTCGACCATCTCGACGTCGAAGGCGGTGGCCTGCGCCGGGGTGGGCGCGTCCGCGCGCAGCACGCCGTCGTAGCCCACCGTCACGTAACGGCCGGTGGCGATGTGGCGCACGCACACGCCGTCGCCGTCGCCGTCGTCGTCGCCGCCGCCGAGCATGGCGAAGGTCTCCCGGACCACCCACTCGCCCGGCCCGGGGCGGTCGTTGATCAGGGTGCCGTCGTCGGCCGCGCGGACGTAACGCCCGTTCGCCACGGCGCGCAGGGTGCGCGTGCCGGCGCCGAAGTCCAGCACGTCGAAGTGCGCGGAGGTGCCGTCGGGCGGATCCGTGACGTGCAGGGCGCCGCCGTCCGGCCCGCCGCCGCCGCACACCACACCGGCCGGGGTGCGCAGCAGGATCCGGTCCACGCCTTCGGCGTACCGCACGGCCGGCGCGCCGAGCCGGTCGGCCAGCCCGGCGCGGACGGACACCGCGTACGGGAGGGTCCCGCTGTACCAGTCGGTGAACACGGTGTCGGCCAGCGGCCCGATCACCGCCAGGCTCCGGGGTGCGGTCAACGGCAGCAGGTCGCCGACGTTGCGTAGCAACACCGTGCACGCGCGGGCCGCGCGGCGTGCCAGATCCTGGTGCGCCGCGCAGTTCACCTGCTCGGCGGTGGTCTCCGCATACGGGTTGGCACCCACCGGGTCGAACTCGCCGAGCCGGAACCGGACCGCCAGGATGTGCCGCGCCGCCGCGTCCACCTCGGACTCGGTGATCAGGCCGCGGCGTAACGCCTCGGTGAGGTGCGCGACGGTCGGGCCGGGGTCGGCGTCGTCTTCGGTGAAGCAGTCGATGCCGGCGCGCAGCGCCGCGCCGAACCCGGCCGGGTGGTCGGGCAGGTAGCCCTGGTCCGCCGCGATGTTGGTGACCGCGTGCGCGTCGCCGACCACCATCACGTCGTCGCCGGCCCAGCCCCGCAGCAGTCCGGAGATCAGCGGGCTGAGATGCGCCGGCCGGCCGTTGACCAGGTTGTACGACGCCATGACGGCCACCGCGGCGCCGGCCGCGAGCGGGGCGCGGAACGCCGGCGCCTCGTATTCGTGCAGCACGCGCGGCGGCAGGTTGCTGGAGGTGCGGCTGCGGTCGGTCTCGTTGTTGTAGCCCAGGAAATGTTTCAGCGTCGGCGCGGTGCGCAGGTATCGCGGGTGGTCGCCGCGCAGCCCGCTCGCGTACGCGGTGGCCAGTTCGCCGGTCAGCCGGGGGTCTTCGGCGTACCCTTCCTCGTTGCGTCCCCACCGCGGGTCGCGCAGCGGGTTGACCACCGGTGCCCAGACGTTGAGGCCGGTCCGGTCCGGGTCTTTGTGGTGCAGGGCGCGGACCTCGGTGCCGACCGCCGTGCCGATCCGGCGCACCAGGTCCGGGTCCCAGGTGCTGCCCAGCCCGACCGCCTGCGGGAAGACCGTGGCCGGGCCGAGCCCGGCGACGCCGTGCAGGGCCTCGGTGCCGGTGCGGAATCCGCCGACGCCGAGCCGGGGCACCGGCGCCTGGTGCTGGTGGAGCAGCGCGACCTTCTCGGCCAGGGTGAGCCGTGCGAGCAGGTCCGCCACCCGCTCGGACAACGGCAGGCCGGGGTCCCGGAACGTGGCGGAAGCCGTCTCGTTCATGGGCGACGCTCTCCTCGATCGGTCGCATTCGAAGCGCTTCGACGCTGCGCCGGAAAAGGCTCCGTCCGCACGGACGACCTATTACACCCGTGTTACGACGGAGCGTTTCGAGGTTGGCACCGCCCGGTTATCCCGGTCAAGAGATGCGGGTAGATCTATCGAAGTAGGCCCTCACCTGCCGATCAGTCGCAGCCCGGCAGATGCCCGGCCTCCAGCCGGTCCAGTGCCAGCGCCGCGCCGCCGGCTGCCACCGCCCCCGGGTCCAGCGTGGACACCACGATCCGCCCGGTCTGCTCCGGCGCGGTGGCCCGCGCCTTGACCTCGGCCTCCACCGCGGGCAACAGCCACGGCGCCAGCGGGGTGAACGCACCGCCGAGCACCACCACGCGCGGATCCAGCAGGTCGGCCAGCACCGACACCGCATGCCCGATCCGGCGGCCGGCCTCGGCCAGCGCGCCGGACACGGTGGCGTCGCCCGCGGCCAGGGCGGCCATCCGGTCGATCTCCGGCGCGTAGTCGGTGATCGGGCCGTCCGCCTCGGTGTCCGGCAGCGCGGTCCGGACCAGGGCGGGCAGTCCCGCGTACGCCTCCAGGCAGCCGCGCCGGCCGCACCGGCACAGCGGCCCGGAGGGGTCGAGCTGCAGGTGACCGACCTGCCCGGAAAGTCCCCGGTCGCCGCGCACCAGCCGGCCGCCGGCGACGATGCCGGCGCTCACGCCTACCCCGCCGATCAGCGCGACGAGGTCGGGTGTGCCGGCGTGTGGCCCGGACCGGTGCTCCGCCAGCGCGGCCAGGTTCGCGTCGTTGTCCACCACCACGTCGTACGGAGGATGGCGCAGCGTGCGCATCAGGGCGGGCCGCAGATCCAGGTCGGACCAGCCCAGATGCGGCGCGAAGCGGACGCCGCCGGTGCCGGTCACCGCGCCCGGCACGGCCACGGTGAGGCCGAGGATGCGGCGCTCCTGCGCGGTCAGCTTCGCCGCCACCCGGCCGGCCAGCGCCGCCACCGCGGCCTCCGCGCGACCGCCGGTGGCGGCCAGGCCGGGGAACGCCCGCCGCCAGGACAACAGCCGCTCCCCGGCCAGGTCGATGGCGACCGCGGCCAGGTGGTCGGCGGCGACCTGGATGCCCACCGCCGCGTACGGCCGGCCGTGCAGGGTGAGCATCGCCGCGGGGCGGCCGATCCGGTTCTCCGCCATGCCGGTCTCCCGCAGCAACCCGCGTTCCAGCAGGTCGGCGACCAGGCTGGAGACGGTTGCCTTGTTCAGCCCGGTGGCCGCGGCGATGTCCGCGCGTGAGCACGGGGTGTGATGGCGCACGTGCCGCAGCACCACCGCCAGGTTCGTCGTGCGCACGTCCGCCAGGTCTGCCGGCTGTGCCGTGCCCGGTGTTCCGATCACGTCAGATCCGCCTTTCGCACCCGGCGTCCCCCGGCTGCCCGTTCATCATGCCGCACCCACACCGGGAGCCGATGGCGTCTCTTGTCCACGCATTGACCGTCGACTACTTTGTTTGGCTATAAGCCAAACAAAGTCTACAAACTCCATAACTCAAGGGGGCACGCCGTGACCACACCCGCGGGATCGGCTACGAACCGCCGGAGCTTTCTGAGCCTGCTCGGGCTGGGCGCCGCCGCGACCGCCGGCGGCGGGTTGCTCGGCGGCTGCGGTGAGAAGGCCACCCGCGGTGGCGCCACCCAGAACCTGGACGAGCTCTCCGCGCTGATGCCGGCACAGGGCCGGTTGCCGGCCGGCATCCCGAAGCCCGATGTGCGCAGCATCCGGCCGGTCGCCGACGGATACACCACCTACCCGGCCTCGCTCGCCGACGCCGTCACCACCAAGCCCGGCACCAGCGGGCGGGTCATCCGCGCGATGACCCCGGTGTGGGGACCGACTCCGCCGAGCGGATCGAACAACGCATACCTGGTGGCGGTCAACGCGGAACTCGGCACACCGGTCGAATTCAGCGTGCAGGACGGCAACACGTACGCCGAGAAGCTGGGCGCGGTGCTCGGCGCCCGCGACGTGCCGGACCTGCTCTGCGTGCCCGGCTGGGAGGTCAACAAGCTGCCCCGGTTCAGCGACGCGGTGGCCGCGCTGTTCGAGGACCTCACGCCGCACCTCAAGGGCGGCGCGGTCGCCGCGTACCCGATGCTCGCCACCCTGCCCACCGGGGCGTGGCGCAAATCGGCCTGGAACGAGCGGCTGATGGCGGTGCCGAACCCGACCGACAACCCGTTTCCCTTTGCGCTGTTCTCTCGCCGCGACCTGCTGACCAAGACCGGCCAGCAGGCGCCGTCCACCATCGACGAGCTGATGTCGGTGGGCAAGGCGGTCACCGACCCGGGCAAGGGTGTGTGGGCGTTCGACGACATCTTCGCCATGGTGCAGATGTTTCACAAGGTGCCGGGCAGCAAGGAGGGGTGGAGGCTGGGGCCGGACGGCGCGCCACAGTTCAAGTACGAGACCGACGAGTTCCGCGCTGCCGCGGAGTTCATGGCGAAGGTGTACCAGGCGAAGCTGGTCCACCCGGACATCGTGGCCAGCAAGGGCGCCGACTCCAAGCAACTGCTGCAGAGCGGCAAGATCCTGTTCAAGCAGGACGGCATCGGCATGTGGCAACCGATGCAGGCCGAGCAGCAGCAGATCACCCCGGACTTCGATGTGCAGCCGGTGCCGATGTTCTCGGCGGTCGGTGGCGACCCGCTGTGCTGGAAGACCGATGATCCGATCTCCTACACCTTCGTCAAGAAGGGCCTCGGCAAGGCCCGCGTGCAGGAACTCCTCCGAGTGATCAACTGGTGTTCCGCGCCGTTCGGCACCGAAGAATGGACGATGCGGGAGTTCGGCGTCGAGGGCAAGCACTACACGAAGAAGCCGCAGGGCCCGGTGAAGACCGAGCTCGGCTTCAAGGAGATCCAGAACCAGTACTTCTTCATCAGTGGGCGCAGCCCGGTGGTGCCGCCGTTCCCGCAGACCCCGAACTACGTCACCGACCTGCTGCGGTACGCCAACACCACGGTGAAATACCTGGAGGCGGATCCGTGGGAGGGAATGAAGCTGGAGATGCCGGCCCGCTACAAGGCCAACGCGCAGCCCTTCGTCGACAAGATGACCGATGTGGTGCGGGGCCGGCGTCCGCTGTCCGACCTGGACGCCATCGTCAAGGAATGGCGCAGCGCCGGTGGTGACGAAGCTCGCGACCTGCTGGCCAAGGCGCTGTCCGACGCCGGGCGATGAGCACCGGCGAAGCCGTCCGGACGCCGCCCGCCGGTCCGCCGCCACCGCCCGTGCCGCCCGGGTCGGCGAGCCGGGGCCGGCGGCGCCGTCGTGCGCCGCTGCGGGCCCGGCTC
>NZ_BMMX01000043.1 GCF_014646155.1 Mangrovihabitans endophyticus | reverse complement strand
ACGGCCTGGCACGGGCGGCGGGCCGGGCGCGGGCGGCGGGCAGGCCTGGCGCGGGCGGCGGGTAGGCCGGGCACGAGCGGCGGGCGCTGGGTGGGTGGGCCGGTGGCGCGGTGCTGGGCTGCCTGCGGGCTAGGTTGAGATCATGACGCTGGAGCTCGACCGGTCACGGCTGCGCCGGGCCAAGGTCGCCGTCGGCGTCACGTTCGCCGCCAATGGTCTCGCCTACGCCGGATGGCTCGGTCGCGCTCCCGCCGCCCGCGATGATCTCGGTCTCTCCCCGGCCGGGTTCGGCCTGCTGCTGCTCTGCCTGTCGGCTGCCGCCATCGCCTGGGTGCCGCTGGCCGGGCCGCTCGTGCACCGTGCCGGTGCGGCGCGGGCGGTGCTCGCCGGCAGCACCGCGCTTGCGCTCGGCCTGATCGGACTGGCCGTCGGAGCGTACGCCGCTTCGGTGCCGCTGGCCGGCGTGGGCCTGGTGCTCGTCGGCGTCGGCAACAGCACCTGGGACGTGGCGATGAACGTGGAAGGGGCGGCCGTCGAGCGGTCTCTGCGCCGCACCGTCATGCCGCGCTTCCACGCCGGGTTCAGCCTGGGCACGGTGGCCGGTGCGGGGCTCAGCGCGGCCGCCGCCGCGGCCGGGGTGTCGCTGTCCGTTCAACTGGCCGGCACCGCGGTGCTCACCGGCGGCGCGATGGTGGTCACGGTGCGCCGCTTCCTCCCGCATCCGGCGCCTCCCCCCGGCGGTCGGCAGCCGCCCCGCGTACGTCAAGCGTGGCGCACCCCGCGCACGCTGCTGATCGGGCTGGTCATGCTGGGGTTCGGTTTCACCGAGGGTACGGCGAACGACTGGCTGGCCATCGGTCTGGTGGACGACTACCGGGCGGGGGAGACGGTCGCCGCGACGGCGTTCGGGGCGTTCGTCGCCGCGATGACCGTGGCTCGGTTCTTCGGCGGCGTCGCCATCGAACGCTGGGGCCGGGTGACCGTGCTGCGGCTGACCGCCGGGTCCGGCGTGCTGGGCCTGCTGTTGGTGGTCGTCGGCGCGGGCGTACCGGTGGCGCTGGCCGGCGCGGTGTTCTGGGGTGCCGGGGCGTCGCTGGGCTTCCCGATCGGCATGAGCGCGGCGGCCGACGACCCGGTGCGGGCCGCGGTCGACGTGTCCGTGGCGGGCGCCATCGGTTATGGCGCGTTCCTGGCCGGGCCGCCGCTGATCGGGTTCCTGGCGGGGCGCTTCGGCGTGCTGCACGCGATGCTGGCCGTGCTTGTCGCGCTGGGCCTGGGCGTCGCGGCGAGCGGTGCGGCGCGCCCCGCCTCCCGCTGAGGGAACGTCAGCCCGCGTCGGCCAGGAAGTCGCCGATCACCTGCGCCAGCAACTCGGGCTGCTCCATCACCATGGCGTGCGAGGCGTCCGCGAGCTGCAGATGCCGTACGTGCGGCGCGGCCGCCACCTGCTCGGTCAGGAACCGGCGGTGTGCCGCGTAGAGGTCGCCGAACGCCTCCCGCCCCGGCTCGTCCCGGGTGGCCAGCACGAACAGGGCCGGGCAGCGGATTTCCGCGTACGCGTGAGCGAGGTCCAGGTCGGTCATCATCGCCCGGATTTGCGCCCGGTCCGGCGCGGACGGCCGCATCGACGTCGCGCCGTCGCGGTGCACCAGGTTGCGGCGGAAGCCCTCGATCCACACCTTCTCGTTGGCGCCCATGTCCCGTGCCGCCATGCGCTGCCGTTCCACCAGGTCGGCAAGCTGGTCCGGCTCGATCACCCCGCCGGCTCCCGGGTGCTCGGCATCCTCCAGCGTGCGCAGCTCGGCCAGTTGCGTCTCGGCCTTGTCCGCGGGCAGACCCGGGAGACGGTCGGGCCGGCTGGGCGGCGGGACGCCGTCCAGGCTGATCACACCGGGCGACTCCGGATGCCGTGCGGCCCACCGGGCAGCCAGCATGCCGCCCAGCGCATGACCGGCCACCGCGGGCCGGTCCAGTTCCATCTGCACCACGACCGCGGCGATGTCGGCCAGGGCGGCGTCCCAGGTCCAGGGCCCATCTCCGGAACGGCCGTGCCCGCGCAGGTCCATGGTGATCACCCGGTGCCGGGGGCGCAGCGCGCGGGCGAGCGTGGTCATGTGCGCCAGATTGCTCCCGTCGCCGTGCAACAGCACCAGCGGCGGCCGGCTGCCGCCGAAGTCGCGGACGGCGATGGGCAGCTCCCCGGCGTCGATCAGCCGATCGTTGATCACGGGCTCTCCTCGTTCGCGGGTGGGTTCCATTAGACCGCGCCTGCGGGCCGGGCCGTATCGTCGGGCCATGGACCGGCGCCCGCTCACCGAGCCGCATCCCACGCGGCTGGCGCCGGATCACCCCCGGCGTGCCGACATTCTCGCGGCGCACGCCGCGGCCCTGGACGCCGGCCAAGCCGGCTACGCCGACCCGGACAGCGGCCTGTTTGTGCTGACCGCGGCGTTTCTCGCGCGCCGGGGCACCTGCTGCGGACGGGGCTGTCGTCACTGTCCGTACGTTGGTGACTGCTGAGCCGGTCTTTCGCCTCGGGTGTTCGGACCAGTACGGTGTGGCCCGATCACCCGGGAGGACATCAGGTGCGCTCGCGACTTTTCGCCATCGGACTGGTGCTCGCGCTCGCGGGCTGCACCGAGCATGAAGCCGCCACCGCTTCCGCCCCGGCGCCGTCACCGGTCCAGGAACCGGCCGCGTCGGCCGGCGGCATCTGCATCCTCTGGGACTACGACTTCATCGCCGACACCATCGGTGTGCGGTTCGACGTGGCCGCAGCCCGGTCGGCGGACGACACCGCCACGTGCGTGGTGGGCACCCAGGGTGGCACCTGGCCGTACCTCGCTCTCGCCGTGGCGCAGAACAAGAGCGTGGACGCGGACCTGTTCGCCGACGGCGCGCCCAAGGGGTCCAGCAAACTCAAGGGCCTGGGCCAGACCGGTTACCGGGTGGTCGGCACGGCCACCGACGGGCACGGGCCGACCATCGAGATCAGTTGGCTCAGCGAGGCCAAGCAGTTGCAGACGCTCAAGTTCGTCTTCGCGCCCGGCGCGAAGTCCGACGACGTCAGCGCGATGTCGGACAGCCTGCTCGACCTCGCCAAGGCGATGGACACCACCAACGGCTGACGGCGTCGCTGGTCAGACCGCATCCACGAACACCCGAGACGCCACCTCGCGCGGCAGCCTGATCTTGTCGCCGGAGCGGTCGATTGTCACACCGTCGCGCTCCTGCGCCACCGTCACGGTCGCGCCCGGGTCGATCCCCGCCGAGTGCAACTGGCGTAGCACGCCCGCGTTGGTCTGCACGCTCTCGCAGATGCGGCGCACCACGACGCTGCCGGTCAGGCCGGGGAAGGCGAGGTTGCGCTCGGCGGACACCGCCTCGTTCGGTGCGGGCACGATGTCGCCCAGGGCGTCCAGGCCGGGGATCGGATTGCCGTACGGCGAGCGGGTCGGCTTGTTGAGCAGCTCGTAGACCTTCTTCTCCACCGAGTCGCTCATCACGTGCTCCCAGCGGCAGGCCTCCTCATGGGCCTCCTCGTAGGGCATGCCGATCACGTTGACCAGTAGCAGCTCGGCGAGGCGATGCTTGCGCATCACGGAGACGGCGGCGTCGCGGCCGTGCGCGGTGAGCACGAGGTGCCGATCGTTCTCGATGGTCAGCAGGCCGTCACGTTCCATCCGGGCGACCGTCTGGCTCACCGTGGGGCCGCTCTGGTGCAGCCGCTCGGCGATCCGGGCGCGCAACGGAGGAACGCCTTCCTCTTCGAGCTCGAGGATGGTGCGCAAATACATTTCGGTGGTGTCGACTAGGTCGTTCACGGTGCGATCCTCCTCGGCCGATGTTACCTCGCGTGCAGGTCTGACAGGGTTTCGGCGAGGTGGGGAGACCCGACCTTACCGTGCGACGATGGCGAAATGGCGGAGAGCACGACCGCGGTCGTCTGGGACAAGGCATTGCTCGACTACGACATGGGCGATCATCCGCTGGATCCGGTGCGGGTCGAACTGACCATGGCCCTGGCGCGCGAGCTCGGCGTCCTGGACCGCCCCGGGGTGCGGATGCTGACGCCGCACCCGGCCGACGACGCCGCGCTCACCCGCATTCACCGTGCGGACTACCTGGACGCGGTCCGGGCCGCGCCGGCCGACCCGTTCTTCTCCGGCTGGGGCCTGAACACGCCGGACAACCCGGTGTTTGAGGGGATGCACGAGGCCAGCGCGCGGATCTGCGGCGCCACCATCGCCGCCGCCGAGGCGGTCTGGCACGGCGCCGCGCAGCGCGCGGTCAATGTGGCCGGCGGTCTGCACCACGCGATGGCCGCGCGGGCCTCCGGCTTCTGCGTCTACAACGACCCCGCGGTGGCCATCGCCCGGCTGCTGGACCTCGGCGCGCAGCGCATCGCCTACCTGGACGTGGACGTGCATCACGGCGACGGGGTGCAGGCGGCTTTCTACCACGACCCGCGCGTGCTCACGGTGAGCCTGCACGAGAGTCCGCTAACGCTGTTCCCGGGCACCGGGTTCCCGACCGAGGTGGGCGGTGCGGGCGCCGAGGGCACCGCGGTGAACGTCCCGCTGCCGCCGGGCACCGGCGACGCCGGCTGGCTGCGTGCCTTCCACGCGATCGTCCCGTCGGTGGTGCGCGCGTACGCGCCGGAGATCGTGGTGAGTCAGTGCGGCGCGGACGGGCACCGCCTCGACCCGCTCGCCGACCTGCGGCTGACCGTGGACGGCCAGCGTGCGGCGTACATCGCCATGCGGCGGCTCGCCGACGAGGTCTGCGACGGCCGCTGGGTGGTCACCGGCGGTGGCGGGTACGCGCTGGTCGAGGTGGTGCCGCGGGCGTGGACGCATCTGCTGGCGGTGGCCACCGGAGAACCGCTGCCGCCCGGCACGCCGACACCGCCGGAGTGGCGGCGGCTGGCTGCCCAGCGCCGGCCGGGCACCGACGTGCCGGCCGATCTCAGCGACGGCGCGGAGCCCCCGGCGGAGCGTTGGCAGCCGGGCACCACGCCGGACGCGATCGACAAGGCGATCCTGGCCACCCGGACGGCAGTGTTCCCGTGGCACGGCCTCGACCCGCACGACGCCCGGGACTGAGCCGTGACCGTCGAGAAGCACGCCGACGTCCTGCTCTCCGACGGCAGCGCGGTGCACCTGCGGCAGATCCGCCGCGAGGACGCCGACGCCCTCGTGGACTTCCACTCCCGGATGAGCGAGCGCACCCGATATCTGCGGTACTTCTCGCCCTATCCGCGCATCCCACCGCGGGACCTGGAGCGCTTCGTCAACGTCGACCACCGCGACCGGGAAGCCTTCGTGGTCGTCACCGGCCGGCGGATCATGGCCGTCGGCCGGTACGAGCGACTGGGTCCCGGCTCGCCGGACGCCGAGGTGGCGTTCGTGGTGGAGGACGCGCACCAGGGCCGCGGCATCGGCTCGGTCCTGTTGGAGCATCTCGCCGAGGCGGCGCGGGAGAACGGCATCCACCGGTTCGTCGCCGAAGTGCTTCCGCAGAACGGCAGCATGCTGCGGGTTTTTGGGGACTTCGGCTATCAGGTGCAGCGGCGGTACGCCGACGGCGTGGTGCACCTGAGCTTCCCGATCGCCCCCACCGAGAAGTCGCGCGAGGTGCAGGAGAGCCGCGAGCACCGCACCGAGGCACGTTCCGTGGCCCGTCTGCTGGCGCCCCGCGGGGTGGCCGTCTACGGCGCGAGCGCCAGCGGGCAGGGCATCGGGGCGGCGCTGCTCGGCCATCTGCGCGACGGCGGGTACACCGGCGCGGTGGTGCCGGTGCACCGCAGCGCCGACCGGGTCGCCGGACTGCCCGCGTACCCGTCCGCATCGGACGCCCGTACGGAGATCGACCTGGCGGTGATCGCGCTGCCGCCGGACGGGGTGGCCGAGGCCTTGGCGGATGCGGCAGGCGCCGGGGCAAGCGGCATCGTGGTGGTGTCCGCGGGATATGCCGAAGCCGGGCCGGAGGGCGCGGCCGCGCAGCGCGCGCTGGTCGAGGCCGCCCGCGCTGCGGGGCTGCGGGTGGTCGGGCCGAACAGCATGGGCGTGGCCAACGTGGACCCGGCGGTGTGTCTCAACGCGACCCTCGCCCCGCGCCTGCCCGGCGCCGGCCGGGTCGGATTCTTCAGCCAGTCCGGGGCGCTCGGCGTGGCGTTGTTGGCCGAGGCGGACCGCCGCGGTCTGGGGCTGTCCACGTTCGTGTCGGCGGGCAACCGCGCCGACGTGTCCGGCAACGACCTGTTGCAGTACTGGCAGGACGATCCCGGCACCGACGTGGTGCTGCTCTACCTGGAGACGTTCGGCAATCCGCGCAAGTTCGCCCGCCTGGCCCGCCGGATGAGCCGGGTCAAGCCGGTGGTGGCGGTCTCCTCGGCGACCCGGCCGCCGGGGCTCGCCGGTGACCTGCCCGGACCCGATCCGAAGGCGGTCACCGCCCTGTTCGCCCGCTCCGGAGTGATCCGGGTGGACACCGTGGCCGAGCTGTTCGACGTCGGCCTGGTGCTGGCCCATCAGCCCCTGCCGGCCGGCCGGAGGGTGGCCGTGGTGGGCAACTCGTCGGCGCTGTCCGGGCTGGCCGTGGCCGCCTGCCGCGCCGCCGGGCTGGTGGTGGCGGAAGGCTATCCGCACGATCTGAGCCCGCAGGCGGGCGCGCACGAGTTCGGCGACGCGCTCGCCGACGCCGCGGTGGATCCCTGCGTGGACGCGCTGGTGGTGGTGTTCGCGCCGCCGCTGCCCGGTCAACTGCCCGATGAGGATGCCGACTTCGGCGCCGCGCTGGGCAGCGTGGCGCTGGCCGGGGAGAAGCCCACGGTCGCCACGTTCCTGCTCGGCTCGCTGCCGCCGCGGGTGCCCGGCTACCCCTCGGTGGAGGAGGCGGTGCGGGCGCTGGGACGCGTCGCCACGTACGCGGAATGGCTGCGCCGGCCGCCCGGAACGGTGCCCGAACTGTCCGGTGTGGACCCGGTCGCGGCAGGGTCGGACGCCGCCCCGGTGGAGCTGCTCGCCGCGTACGGGATCGACGTGGTGCCCTGCGTGCCGGCCTCGTCCCTGCCCGGCGTGCTCGCCGCGGCGGCGCAGGCCGGCTACCCGGTCGCGGTGAAGGCCGCCGGGGGAGCACTGCGGCATCGCCTCGATCTCGGGGCGGTGCGGCTGGCGCTGGCCGACGAGGGTGACGTGCGCGCCGCGTACGCCGAACTGTCCGCCGCCTTCGGGCCGGACGTGCTGGTGCAGACCATGGTCGCGCCCGGCATCGCGTGCACCGTGGACGTGGTGGAGGACCCGGCGTTCGGGCCGATCGTCGGATTCGGGCTGGGCGGGGCGGCCGGCGAACTGCTGGGCGACATCGCGTGGCGTGCCGCCCCGTTGACCGACCGCGCGGCCGAGGCGCTGGTGGACGAGCCACGCGCCGCGCCCTTGCTGCACGGCTATCGCGGCGCCGCCCCGGTCGACCGCGACGCCCTGATCGACCTCTTGCTGCGCGTGGGCCGGCTGGCCGATGAGCATCCCCGGATGCGTACGTTGTCGCTCAATCCGGTGCTGGCCCGGCCGGACGGATACTCGGTGCTGCACTGCGCGATGGAGCTGGGCGCGGCCGGCGTGCGCCGGGATTCCGGCCCGCGGCGTCTGAACGGTGGCTGACCGCATATCGTTCTCGGCGTGAGTGATCTGCTCGCCTCGGGACGCGAGGCGGACATCTTCCGGTACGGCGACGGGCTCGTGCTGCGCCGTCATCGCGGCGGCCGGGACACGACCGGCGAGGCCGCCACGATGACGTACGTGGGCGGGCTCGGATTCCCGGTGCCCGCCGTGCACCGGGCCGAGGGCGCCGACATGGTGCTGGAACACCTGGCGGGCCCGACCATGGCGCAGGCGTTGATGAGCGGTGACATGGCGATGACGTCCGGCGCGATGATGCTCGCCGACCTGATGCGGCGACTGCACGCGCTGCCGCCGTGGCCCGGCGCCGAGCCGGGCACCGTGATCACACACCTGGACCTGCACCCGGAGAACGTGATCATCACCGCCCGCGGCCCGGTGGTCATCGACTGGACCAACGCCATGGCCAACGATCCGGACCTGGACGTCGCGATGACCGCGCTGATCGTGGCCGAGGTGGCGGTAGGCGCCTTCGAGCACCCGCTGGCCGGGCGGGTGGGCGAGTTCCTGGACGCGTTCCTGGAGTGTGCCCCGGGCGATCCGCGGCGTCACCTCGACCGGGCGGTGCGGATCCGCACCGCGCAACCCACCATGAGCGACCAGGAACGCCGGTTGTTCCCCCGTGCCGTCGCCCGTGTCCGTGGGGAGGCGTGATGCGGGCCCTCGTACAAACCGTCAGCAGGGCCTCGGTCACGGTGGGCGACGAGGTCGTCGGGGAGATCGCCGACGGACTGCTGGTGCTGGTCGGCGTCACCCACGACGACACCGCAACGACCGCCCGAGAACTGGCCCGCAAGGTCCACGAACTGCGCATTCTGGACGATGAGGCGTCGGCCGCCACGGCGGGCGCCCCGCTGCTCGTGGTCAGCCAGTTCACGCTCTACGGCGATGCGCGCAAGGGTCGCCGTCCGACCTGGTCTGCGGCGGCTCCCGCGGAGGTCGCCGAGCCGACGGTCACCGCCTTCGTGACGGCCCTGCGCGACCGCGGCGCGACCGTGGCGACGGGCCGGTTCCGCGCCCACATGCTGGTGGAGAGCGTCAACGTCGGCCCGCGCACGGTCTGGTTGGAGATCTGACGGGACGGTCTAGAACAGCCCGCGGCGCTGCGCGGACTGCCGCAGCCACCCGTCCAGTTGCTGCGCCCAGTCGTACTGGTCCGCGGTGTGATAGTCGACGTCGAACCGACCGAACGCGTCGTGGCCCTCGGTGAACAAGCCGCCCCGCTTGTCGATCTCCAGCACCACCTGCAGCTTGTGCGGCGTCGGCAGGAACGTCACCTCAAGCTGGTTGATGCCGCTCGCGTACGCGGCCGGCGGGTAGAACTCGATCTCCTGGTAGAAGGGGAACTGCTGCTCCACGCCGTACACCCGGCCACGCTCCACGTCGGCGCGACTGAAGCGGAAGCCCAGGCGCTGCAACGCCTCCAGGATGAGCTCCTGCGCGGGCAGCGGGTGCACGGCCACCGCGTCCAGGTCGCTCTTGTCCACCGCGCGGGCCACCTCAAGCTCGGTGGTGAGGCCCATCGTCATACCGTGCAGATGCTGCCCGAACACCTCGGTCACGGGCGTCTCCCACGGGACGTCGAAGCGGAACGCGACGTCGTGGCGTGCGCCCGCCTCCAGCCGGAACGAACCGGTCAGCCGCTGGCGGTGGAACTCCTGGTCGGTGACGTACTCGCTGTCACCAGCCTCCACCTCGACGCGGGTGATCAGTCCGATGGCGATGTATTCGATGTCGGTGGCGTGGTCGCCCCCGGCCACCTGCACGTGGCCTTCCAGGAAGCCGCCGGGGCGGCAGTTCGGGTTGTCGAGCACCGTCTCCACCGACGGCCCCCCGACCCCCATCGCCTGCATCAGACGCTTGAAGACCACTGTTCGTCCTTTCTCGATCGAGCGCGCCCATCGGGGCGGCGCGGGCCGCTCCAGGTCATGGCGATCCGTACTTGTTGTCGGGTTGACGACCTCAGGGTTCTCCCTGATTCATGCCACCTGAAGGCTTGCCTCACCCCCACTTAACGTCCTCAGGGCCAAGCTGGTGATCACCGGCGCGACCGCGACTGGTGTGCACCACTCGGCTATCGCGGGGAGGGGACTGAAAGGTGGTCCTGCAGATGAGCATCGAGAACAGCATGACGGACAGTGTCGAGCCCCAGGCCGACCTGGACGCGACGGACGAGCGCGGCATCTCCGCCGACCTGGTCCGGGCATATCTGAACGGCATCGGCCGCACCCGGCTGCTCACCGCCGTCGAGGAGGTCACCCTGTCCAAGCGCATCGAGGCGGGCCTCTACGCGGAGGAAAAGCTGGCCGGTGGGCACATCCGGGACGCCGATCTGACCGGGCTACTGCACATCGTCGCAGGCGAGGGCAAGGCCGCGAAGAACCGCCTGCTGGAGGCGAACCTGCGGCTCGTGGTCAGCATCGCGAAGCGTTACACCGGCCGTGGCATGGCGTTCCTGGACCTGATCCAGGAGGGCAACCTGGGCCTGATCCGCGCGGTGGAGAAGTTCGACTACACCAAGGGCTACAAGTTCTCCACGTACGCGACCTGGTGGATCCGCCAGGCCATCACCCGCGCCATGGCCGACCAGGCCCGCACCATCCGCATCCCGGTGCACATGGTCGAGCAGGTCAACCGCATGGTTCGGACACGCCGTGACCTGTCAGTCTCGCTCGGTCGCGAGCCGGGCGTCGCCGAGATCGCAGCCGCCATGGGCGTGCCGGAGTTCCAGGTCATCGAGCTGATCTCCTATGACCGTGAGCCGGTGAGCCTGGACCAGGCGGTGGGCGAGGACGGCGAGAGCGCGCTCGGTGACTTCGTCGCGGCGGTCGACGCCCACGCGGAGCCGGGCGGCACCGTCGCCGCGGGCGAGTTGCGCAGCGAGGTGGAGATCGTGCTGGCCACGCTGTCCGAGCGGGAGTCGGCGGTGATCCGGCTGCGGTTCGGGCTGGACGACGGACGCCAGCGCACCCTGGACGAGGTGGGGCGCGAGTTCGGCCTGAGCCGGGAACGCATCCGCCAGATCGAGAAGGTGACGATGCTCAAGCTGCGGGCCCCGGAGCGGGCATCCAGGCTGGAGGCATACGCGAGCTGAGACCGGGCACCACGAACCACCACTACCACCACGGCCGGTTGCCGCACGGTGACCGGCCGTTTCGGGTCCACCGGAGACCGCGCGCCGACGCGCGGCGGAAGCCTCTTCGGTGGATCCGCCCCGCAGCAGCTTCCGCTGTGTTGTTCCGGCGCTGGCGCTGGCGCTGACGCGCTGTGTTGTTCCCGGCGGGCGTTGTCGCGCTGTGTTGTTCCCGAGTTGGCCTCTCGCGCTGCCGCCTCCGGGTCGCAGCTTCCGTCATCTGGCCCACTTTTACCCTTTCTGCAGCGCTCCTTCCTCTTTGTGGCTTCCTCTTTGTGGCTTCCGTGCCGTGGCTTCCGTGCTGTCGCTTCCGCGCTGTGGCTTCCCTGTGGCTCCCGTGCTGTCCTCGGCGCTGTCTTCCGGGCGATCGTCGCTCCCGCCCTGTGGCTGCCCGCGCTGTCCCCATCGCTGATCTGCCTTCCGGTCCGGTGACGTGGGCGGGGCGCGCCCCTGTGCCTGCGTCCTGTGCCTGCGTCCTGTGCCTGCGTCCTGTGCCTGCGTCCTGTGCCTGCGTCCTGTGCCTGCGCCCTGTGCCTGCGCCCGCGTCCTGCGCCTGCGCCCGCGTCCTGCGCCTGCGTCCTGCGCCTGCGTCCTGCGCCCGCGCCGGTCAGGACGTCGCCGATGTGCAGCCTGACGTCTGACCCCTCCGCCGGGTTTCCTGCCGAAAATGATTTCGTTGATCTCGCCATTGTGGCAATTCTCTGCTCGGGTTCGGAGCGCGCATATACGTCCGATCCCTACCTCCGATGATTGGTCGGATTTTTCGTTCACGGAAATGCTGATGAGATCAACTAATGGTGGGGTTAGATGGTGGCGTGGGAGGATTTCTGCATGCGGCAGCTACAATTCTTCACCACGGCTCAACTGGCCTCCATGCGCGACCGGACGAAGCGCCGCAACTATTCCGCCGAGGCCGAGGAATTCCGTCGTGAGCATGCGCGGCACAGGGAATGGGGACTGGCGCAACGACATGCGCGCAAGCTGTGCCGCCGGTATGGCCATGTTCCTGATGACGCGGAGCTGATCGCAAACTGGAACGAACGGATGGCCGAGCCTCGGCCGCCCGAGCCGGCGAATGATGGCCAGCCGGGCATGGTGCCCGACGGCGGCGCCGGGTCGTCGACAGCCCTTGGGCCGTCGACAGCCCCCGGTCGTTGTCGGCCTCGCCGCGGTGCATCACTCTCCTCGCCGGTGCCGGTGCCGGTGCCGGTGCCGGTGCCGGTGCCGGTGCCGGTGCCGGAGCCGGAGCCGGAGCCGGAGCGGCCGAGCCTGGCCGGGCCAACGCCATTGCCGGATGGCGAACCGAGGCCGCCGGAGTCAGGAACGCGACTCGGCCCGGTGTCAGGACGGGTGCGGACTGTCGATGCTGGCCAGCTCGTGCCGGTTCTGCCGTCGGTCTACGGTGCCGTTGGCGCGGAACCCATGACGGTCAAGCCCGAGCTGGGCGGGTCTGGGCTGGGCGGGTCTGGGCTGGGCGGGTCCGGGCTGCCCGAGCCCGAGCTGGTCGAGCCTGGAGTGGCTGAGCCTGGGGTGGCTAAGCGTGAGTTGGCCCAGCGTGAGCTGGTTGCGGCTGGGTCACTGAGAAGGGCGGGGCCGAGGCCGGGGCGGCTGATCAGGATGGAGCCGAGTGCGGACCGGCCGAGCGGGACGGGAATGGAGTCAAACAGACGCGAACGAGCGGGACGGAACCGGGCCGGCAGTGGTGCGTGGTGGTGCCAGGCCGGTGGGAGGGCGGCAGCCGGATCTTCGGAGGCGACGCCGTTCTCGGTCCGGCCCGCTATACGCCGCCGCGTCCTCTGCCGGGTGCGCCGTTCGCAGATCCTGGACCGGGTCGTGCCCGATCCGGAGAGGAAAACGCAGCCGGGTCGGAGAGGAAAACGCAGCCGGGTCGGAGAGGAAAACGCAGTCGGGGCGGAACGCAGCCGGGGCGGAATGTGGCAGGGCGCGGAATGTGGCCGGGGCGCGGGAGGGTGGCCGATGGCCATGGGTGTGCGGGAGGGGCGGCTGGGGCGCGGGGTGCGCGGTTGGACATGTGGGGTGCACGAGCGGGCTCGTGGAATGGTTGGCCGGGCAAGCGAGAGGGTGCAGCCGGGCCCGGGAAATGCGAAAAGAAAGGCCGCACAGAATGTTCGCAGATGACGCGAGGGGTGTCGTGGACTTTCGCGCGATGGCGCATTCGCATTCGCGGAGCGTCGGCCGGTCGTGCCGTGCTCAAATCGGTCAACGCAGAGGGGCCGCCAACGATGTCTGCCGGTTGTGGCGCTACCGACGGAGATGGTCGGAACGTCGCCGCCGATCGATCTTTCGGATTCTGTCGGCGAAATCGCCGTAAAAGTAGTGCCTGCGGGGCGCAATCTCCAAGATCGACCCGGGCGGCGGCTGCGGGCGGGGGCGGCTCACGGCTGGGGGCTCGTGGGAGGGGTGCCAGCTCAGGGGCTGGGGCGGGCTCGTGGGAGGGGTGCCAGCTCAGGGGCTGGGGCGGGCTCGTGGGAGGGGTGCCGGCTCGCGGGCAGCGGCGGCTCGTGGCAGCGGCGGCTCGCGGGCAGCGGCGGCTCGTGGCAGCGGCGGCTCGTGGGAGGGGCAGCAAGAGTAAGGGTGGTCGCTCGCAGGGACGGCGAGGGGAGAGGGGCGGATCCGTGGGTCTGTGTCGGCTGGAACAACGGCGCTCGTCGTGCTGTAGTGAGTCTTCGTTCCGGATCGGTCGTCGAGGGCCGCCGGGTCAGGATGTCATTGAACGCGCCACGTGCGGCCGGCGCGTTGCCGGTGCTCGCGAACAGGACGAAGACATGGCCATTTCGCTGCCCATCGCCGCCGAGGCGAACGATCTGCTGGACCGGGACCCGCTGGCGTTGCTCATCGGGATGGTCCTGGACCAGCAGGTGTCCATGGAGAAGGCGTTCTCGTCGCCGTACGTGCTCGCTCAGCGGCTCGGCCACGCACCCACCGCCACCGAGCTCGCTGAGTTCGACCCCGACGCGCTGGTGGCGGTCTTCGCCGAGACGCCGGCATTGCACCGGTTCCCCAAGGCGATGGCCAAGCGCGTGCAGGAGGTCTGCCGTGCGCTGGTCCAGAGCTACGACGGCGTGGCCGCGAATCTCTGGGCGGATGTCCCGGACGGTGCCGAGTTGCTGAAGCGGGTGGCGTCGCTGCCCGGGTTCGGCAAGCAGAAGTCGCAGATCTTCGTGGCGCTGCTGGGCAAGCAGCGCGGCGTGTGCCCGGACGGGTGGCAGGAGGCGGCCGGTGCCTACGGCGAGCCGGGATGCCACCGGTCGGTCGCGGACATCGTCGATGCGGCATCGTTGGAACAGGTCAGGGCATACAAGAAGGAGATGAAGGCGGCGGCCAAGGGCTGACCGATCGGTCCCGAGGGGTTCGGCCCCGGCGACGGTACTGGCCGCCTCGGCGGGCCCGGTGCAAGGATGGGGAGTCGATCGGAGATGAGAGCGTGAAGAAGCAGCCGGAGCGGCCGGCGTTGATCACCAACGCCGCGCGCAGCCAGAGCGACCAGCTCCGCAGCCGTGAGATCCGCTACGTCTCGATGATGGCCATGCGCGCGGTCTGTCTGATCGTCGGCGCGATCCTGATCAGCGTCCAGCCGCCGCTTCTGCCGCTGTGGCTGATCCTGTGTGCCGCGGGGATGGTCTTCCTGCCGTGGGCGGCCGTCCTGATCGCCAACGATCGGCCGCCGAGGACCAAGGCCGAGCGCCACGCCGCGGACACCGAACGGACGCGGACGGCGATCGCCGCCGAACCCGCCCAGCGGGAGCGGGAGCGGGTCATCGACGCCGAGGACTGAACTTTCAACGCGGCGAGGCCGGCGGCGCGAACCGGACGTGCTCGATGTCAGGTTGATAAAGGTTCAGTGATCGACGGCCGGGCGCCGACCCGGCCCACCGCGGTCGCGCCGAGGGCCGCACCGGCGGCCAACGCCTCGACCGGTGTCGCCCCGGACATCCAGGAATGCAGCAGACCCGCCGCGAAGGCATCACCCGCCCCGGTCGGGTCGACCATCGGCTGCCGGGTCCCGCGCACCGTCGCGCTGCCGTCCGGCCCGGTCCACCGCGCTCCGTCGCCGCCCAGCTTGATCACGACATGTCCGGCCGCCGCGATGAGTGCCGCGGCCTGCGCCTCCGGTTCGTCGTGGCCGCTGAGCACGGCTGCCTCGTCCGCGTTGCACAGGAGCAGGTCGGCGCCCCGGACCCAGTCGAGGAACGCCTCCGCGCCGACGGCGCGTAACGGGCCGGCGGAGGAGGCGTCCACGCTCACCGTCAGACCGTGCCGCAGGGCCGCGCGCAGCGCCTCCCGGCCGGCCGCGCGGGAACCCTCGTTGAGGAGGGCATACCCGGACAGATGTAGATGGGTGGCGTGCGGGACGTCGCGTACCGCGGTGCGTACATGGTCCGGGTCGAGGAGTAGGCAGGCGCCCGGGTCGGTGATCAAGGTCCGTTCCCGGGAGCTGCTCAGCACCACCACCGTGCCGGTGACCGCGCCCGCGTGCGCGCGCACCGCACATCGCACGCCTGCGGCGTCGAGCTCGGCGACGCGCTCGCGGCCCGCGGTGTCATCGCCGACCGCGGCGATCAGGGTCACCGCGGCACCGGCGTGGGCGAGCCATGCGGCCGTGTTCGCTCCCTGCCCGCCCCCGTGCGGCCGGATCATGGCCGGCGTGTCGGTGCCGGGCTGGATCTCTTCCCGGTGCGCTACCACCACGTCGGTGACCAGGTCGCCGACGACGATGATGCTCACCCGGGAAGGCCGAAGCCCAGAGCTGCCGGAGCCGGCGCGGCGGCGACCGCGATCTGTGCGGCCAGTGCCGCGTTGCGCAGGATGATCCGTACGTTGACGGCCAGGCTGCGACCCTCGGTGCGGGAGTGGAAGTGCGCCAGCAGGAAGGGCGTGACGTCCTTGCCGCTGACGCCCCGCTCGGCCAGCTCGGCGAGGCCGGTACGCAGCGTCTGGTCGTGCAGCGCCGGGTCGAGTTGTTCGTCGGGTGGCAGCGGGTTCGCCACGATCAGCGCGGCACGGCTGACACCCTGGTGCGTCCGGGCGGCGGCAGCGTCGGCGACCTGCTGCGCGGAGTCGAGCGACCAGTCCAGGTCAAATCCGCCATCGGTCACGAAGAAGCCGGGGAACCGCCGTGTGCGATACCCGGCGACCGTCACGCCCAGCGTCTCCATGCGTTCCAGGGTGGCGCCGACGTCGAGGAGCGACTTGACCCCGGCGCAGACCACCGTGATCGGGGTGCGCGCCAAGGTGGTCAGGTCGGCCGACTCGTCGAACGTCTGAGCCGCCTCCCGGTGCACGCCGCCCAGGCCACCGGTGGCGAACACGTCGATGCCCGCCGCTGCGGCGACCGCGCTGGTGGCGGCGACCGTGGTGGCGCCGTTGGCGCCGGTGGCCGCCGCCACGGCGAGATCGCGGACGGAAAGTTTCGCCACGTCGTCGGCACCGGCCAGGTGTTCGATCTGGGCGTCGTCGAGGCCGACGATCAGCCGTCCGCCGATCATGCCGATCGTCGCCGGCACGGCTCCGTGATCACGTACCGTCTGCTCGATCTCGCGGGCGACACGCAGGTTGTCCGGCCGCGGCAGGCCGTGCGAGACAAGGGTGCTCTCCAGGGCGACCACCGGCCGTCCCTCGCGGCGCGCACGCTGCACGTGCGCGCCGAACTGCAGGGCGAAATCCGTCACACCGCCAACGGTACGGCGATCCGTTGTCGCGTTGTCGTTGGACCGGCCGAAGGTGAGATGCAAGACTTAGGGATTGCGACATGGGGAGCAGGTCGATCCTGCCCAACTGAGCCTGCCCCGCTGAGCCTGCTGACAGGGCCCGGTCGATGCCGTCGTGGCCGTCCGGGGTGCGCATATGGGTGAGACAGTGCAGACGTGAATGAGAGGCGGATGCCGTGAGCACGCAGATCTTGGAGCGCCCGGAGACCAAGGACTCCGACACCGGGCCGGAAATGTTCCACTACGTGCGCAAGGAGAAGATCGCCGAAAGCGCCGTCATGGGTACGTTCGTCGTGGCGCTGTGCGGTGAGAAGTTTCCGGTGACCAAGTCGCCGAAACCGGGTTCGCCGGTGTGCCCGCAGTGCAAGGAGATCTACGAGGCGATGAAGCACTGACCCGGTGATCCGCTGAGTCGCGGCGAGGCGTCCCTGCTTCGCCGCGCATGTTTCGTGCCCCCGCCTCCGCACCCACGGCGCGGGGGCGTTCTCGCGCCGAAGGGGATCGTCGCTTTCGTGAGCCCGCCACTGCCCGACCTGGACACCTTCCCGCCTCTGCGGGCCTGGCAGCGCAAGGCGCTGGTGCAATATCTGCGCCGGCGCTCCGATGACTTCACCGCAGTGGCGACGCCGGGGGCCGGAAAGACCACCTTCGCCCTGCGCATCGCCGCCGAGCTGCTCGCCGACAAGACCGTGGAGGCGGTCACCGTGGTCTGCCCGACCGAACACCTCAAGGGGCAGTGGGCGACCGCGGCGGCACGCGTCGGCATTCAACTCGACGCGACGTTCCGCAACGCCGACGTGCACTCGGCTCGCGACTTCCACGGTGCCGTCCTGACGTACGCGCAGGTGGGCATGGCCCCTGCCGTGCACCGGCGGCGGACCATGACCCGGCGCACCATGGTGATCCTGGATGAGATCCACCACGCTGGAGACGCCCGGACCTGGGGTGACGGCGTCAAGAACGCCTTCGAGCCGGCCGTCCGGCGTCTGATGCTGACCGGCACGCCGTTCCGGTCGGATGACAATCCCATTCCGTTCGTGGAGTACGAGCGCGGGCAGGACGGCCTGCTGCGGTCGCGGGCCGACGCGTCCTACGGATACTCCGACGCGCTGGCCGACGGCGTCGTGCGCCCGGTGATCTTCCTTGCCTATTCGGGGGAGACCCGCTGGCGCACCAACGCCGGTGACGAACTGGCCGCTCGCCTGGGCGAACCGATGACCAAGGACCTGATCGCCCAGGCGTGGCGTACCGCCCTGGACCATCGCGGCGATTGGATGCCGCAGGTGATGCGGGCGGCCGACGAGCGATTGTCCCGGCTGCGGGCGAACGGCATTCCGGACGCCGGGGGACTGGTCATCGCGAGCGACCAGCAGGCCGCTCGGGCGTACGCGAAACTGCTCGACGCGGTCTGCGGAGAGCGCCCCGCGGTGGTGCTGTCCGATGACGCGGGTTCCTCCGAACGCATCGCCGCCTTCGCCTCCTCCACGCAGCGATGGCTGGTCGCGGTGCGCATGGTGTCTGAGGGGGTGGACATCCCGCGCCTGGCCGTCGGGGTCTATGCCACCAGCGCCTCCACCCCGCTCTACTTCGCGCAGGCCATCGGCCGGTTCGTCCGGGCCCGCCGGGAAGGGGAGATGGCCAGCGTCTTCCTCCCGAGCGTGCCGCACCTGCTCGGCCTGGCCAGCGAGATGGAGGCGCAGCGCGACCACGTGCTCGGCGCGCCCAAGGATCCGGACGGCTTGGACGACGCGCTGCTGGAGCGCGCGCAGCGTGCCGAGAAGGCCGAGGGTGAGCTGGAGAACCGGTTCGAGGCCGTCTCCGCCACCGCGGAACTCGATCAGGTGATCTACGACGGCACGTCCTTCGGCACCGGCGCCCGGGCCGGTTCGGCGGAGGAGGCGGACTTCCTGGGCCTGCCCGGCCTGCTCACCCCGGACCAGGTCACCATGCTGCTGAACAAGCGGCAGAGTGCGCAACTGGCGGCGCAGAAGCGGGATGCCGCGCAGACGCAGCGGGACACCGACGAGCCCGTTCCGGAACAACGCGCGCCGTCACCGATGAGCGCGGGGGAACGCCGCAACAGCCTGCGCCGCCAGCTCAACACCCTGGTCGCGGCGCACCACCACCGGACCAACCTGCCGCACGGCAAGATCCACGCCGAGTTGCGCAGGGTGTGCGGTGGCCCGCCGAGCGCCCAGGCGTCGATCGAACAACTGGAGGAGCGCATCGCCACCATCCAGACGATGTGACGCCGCCGCCCGGCGGTCAGGGCAGGGAAAAGGGGCGCCCCACAGGTTGTGGTGCGCCCCTCCTATGTCTCCGGGGAGTGCTGCTAGTTGGAGTTGGACATCATGTCCGCGCCGCGCCAGTTGAACTCGGGGTCGGCCGCGTACTGCACTGCGATCTTCACCAGATCCTCGGCGTACCGATTGGCGTGGTGTCCGCAGAACACCAGCTCGCCGCCACCAGCCAGGGTCAAACGGAGCTTCCCGGCTGCATTGCAGCGGTCGCACCGTTCATCGGCTGCTGGTCCGGCCACCGTTCCCGCCGGCGGCGTGAGAGTCGGGGTCATCGCCTTCCTCCTCTGGTCGTCACCGATGAACATGTTCCTCGGCTACTGCTGACACATCGTGCAACACCCTGCACCGTTGCAGCCTTCCCACAGTGCCCCTGCGGGAGCCAGGTCACACCCGGCTGAACCAAGTGTGCCCTGGGTCAAGGGTGCCACGTCAACGATCACTTCTGCACAACGGTCTGAGCACCGCCCGATGATGTACGGGTGGTGACCAATCGGGCACAAAGAGTTGACCGCAGACCCTAGTCCAGGTAGTCACGCAATACCTGGGAGCGCGACGGATGGCGCAGCTTCGACATCGTCTTGGACTCGATCTGCCGGATCCGTTCGCGGGTCACCCCGTAGACCTGGCCGATCTCGTCCAGCGTGCGAGGTTGCCCGTCGGTCAGGCCGAACCGCAGCCGCACCACGCCGGCCTCACGCTCGGAGAGTGTCTGCAACACCTGCTGAAGCTGGTCCTGCAGGAGTGAGAAGGATACCGCGTCCACCGCGACGACGGCTTCCGAGTCCTCGATGAAGTCACCAAGCTGGCTGTCGCCCTCGTCGCCGATCGTCTGATCGAGGGAAATCGGCTCACGCGCGTACTGCTGGATCTCCAGCACCTTCTCCGGCGTGATGTCCATTTCCTTGGCCAGCTCCTCCGGAGTGGGCTCGCGGCCCAAGTCCTGAAGCAGCTCACGCTGTATGCGGCCGAGCTTGTTGATCACCTCGACCATGTGCACCGGGATGCGGATGGTGCGGGCCTGGTCGGCCATGGCGCGGGTGATGGCCTGGCGGATCCACCAGGTCGCGTACGTGGAGAACTTGTAGCCCTTGGTGTAGTCGAACTTCTCCACCGCGCGGATCAGGCCCAGGTTGCCCTCCTGGATCAGGTCCAGGAACGCCATGCCGCGGCCGGTGTAACGCTTGGCCAGCGACACCACGAGCCGCAGGTTCGCCTCCAGCAGGTGGTTCTTGGCGCGCTCGCCGTCGCGGCCGATCCAGCGCAGGTCCCGCTCGTAGGTGCGGTCGAGGTTTTCCTCGCCCTCGTCGCAGGCGCGCAGCCGCTCCGCGGCGTACAGCCCGGCCTCGATCCGCTTCGCGAGCTCGACCTCCTGCTCGGCGTTCAGCAGCGGGACCTTGCCGATCTGCTTGAGGTACGCCCGGACGGAGTCCGCCGACGCGGTCAGCTCGGCGTCCCGGCGGGCCTGCTTGAGCGCCTCGGACTCCTCGTCGTCCCACTCGAAGTCGCCGTCGGTCGCCGACGAGGCCGCGTCCGACGCGGCGGCCTGCACCATGGCGGCGGGTTCGTCGACCACCACGTCCTCGATCTCGCCGGCCAGTTCGGCGGCATCGATCTCTTCCTCGCCGCCCTCGCCCGGCTTGCCGGCCTTGCCCGGGGCTGCCTTGCCCGGCCCGGCTGCCTTCTTGGCGGTGGCCTTGGTCGCCTTCTTGGCCGGCGCCGCCTTCTTCGCCGCCGGGGCGACCTCGCCGTCGGCGGCGTTCTGCTTGGGCGCGGCGGGAGCCTTCTTGGCCGGCGCCGCCTTGGCCGTGGTGGCCTTCGACGCGGGCGTCGCGGACCGCGCGGCGGCGACCTTGCGTTTGGTGCTGGCCGAGCCGTCGACCACGACGGTGATGCCGGCATCCACGAGAGCGCGGAGAATCTTCTTAGCCTGTGCCGGTGTCACCTCGGCTGACTCGACCGTCTGCACGACCTCGGCCGACGTGATCTGCCCGCCCGCACCCCGCGCGTGGGCGATCAGGGCCTCGGTGAGAGAGCGAACGTCGGCACCGGTCTGGTGGGCTTCTGTCACGAATGACCTTCCGGAGGCGATGAGTGTGAGCACGGCCAAGTGCCGGCGCAGCGCGAGGCGTCGGTGTCGGCCGGTGTTGTCGGGGAGCCCGTGGGACACGGCTGCGACGCGAAGCGGGGCTTCCGTGAAGCGCGGGCAGGGGTGAATTGTAGCGCCGTCGGGGGAGTTCCTGCCGTCGCAGCACGCCAGCGGCACGCCGCGGGGGTCGCTGCCTGCCCGGAAAGACGGTGCGGCGACAATGTGACAGGCGGAAGGCGGCAGACGTGACCGAGAAATCTTCGACCGCGGCGGACGACCTGCTCGCGGTGGCGGTGCGGATCGCCCGGGAGGCGGCCGAGACGGCCCGGCGCATGCGCGACGAGGCGATCACCGATGTGCAGACGAAGAGCACCGACACCGATGTGGTGACGGCCGCCGACCGTGCGGTCGAGCGGCAGGTGGTGGAGGCGCTGCGGGCCGAGCGCCCCGGCGACGGCGTGCTGGGTGAGGAGTACGGCGACTCGGCGCAACCGACCGGGGGAGCCGTGCGCTGGATCGTGGACCCGATCGACGGCACGGTGAACTATCTGTACGGGCTTCCGCAGTACGCCGTGTCGCTGGCCGCCGAGGTCAACGGCGTGGTGGTGGCGGGCGTGGTCCGCAACGCGGCCACCGGGGACGAGTGGACGGCGACCCGCGGCGGCGGTGCCTGGCGCGGCCCGCGGCGCCTCTCCGGATCGGCGCGCACCACCTTGGACCAGTCGCTGGTGGCCACCGGGTTCGGGTACGACCCGGCACGCCGGGCGCACCAGGGCCGGGTGCTGGCCGGGCTGATCACGCGGATCCGCGACATCCGCCGCTTCGGCGCCGCGGCCATCGACCTCTGCATGGCCGCCGAGGGCATGGTCGACGCGTATTTCGAGAAGGGCCTGAACCCCTGGGACCACGCGGCCGGCGGGCTCATCGCCGCCGAGGCCGGCCTGCGGGTGTCCGGGCTCGACGGTGACGCGGCCGGCAAGCAGATGCTGGTGGCGGCGCCGCCGGCGCTGTTCGGCCCGCTGCACGACGTGCTCGTGGAACTGGACGCCGCGGGCGGCGCCTAGGTCGCGTTCCGGGGCCCCGGCCGGCCCGCGGCGGGCCGGCCGGCGCCACACGGTCCGGCAGGACGGGGGGCCCGGCAGGACGCGGTCCGGCAGGACGGGGCCCGGCAGCCTCTGCGCGCGGCCGTCCGCGTCGCTATTGGGCGTCCTCGTCGGCCGGTGCGGGGCAGGAACCCGGGGGTGCCTCCGGCTCGCCGATCTCCACCAGCGACTGGTTGACCTCGGTGGTGGTGGCCAGTTGCTGGAAGTCCTGTCCGATCACCACGTCGATGACCTTGTTGGTGCGCTTGGCGTCGTACTCCAGCTTCGCGTGGTCCAGGAAGTAGGCCCGGACCAACTGGGCCGAGCCGACCGCCTTCGGCCCGTACCGCATGATCGCCACGCCGTCGTACTGCTTCTTGTTCTCGGCGGGCTTCTCGGTCTTGAACCGGCGGTTCTTGAATGCGTCGGTGACCTGACCGGCCAGGCCGCTGCGGTCGGTGGCGTTGTAGACCTTGAGCGTCACCTGGGCGGGGTCGTCCGGTAGCTGCACGTCGGCCAGCGGCGCGCCGGTCGGGCAGCTCTCACCGGCCACCACGTCGCGCTGGGTGTCCTTCACCAGGGCCACAACGACGAACACCACCGCCGCCACGGCCAGCACACCGACCACGACGAGCGCTCGAACGCGGGCAAAGCTCATGAGGCAGGCTCCTGGTGGCGCGGCGAGGGCCGCAATCGGTCGAACGGTCTGCGGTGAGGTTAGCGTCTGTGTGCCACGGCGAGGGAAACCGGGAACCCCTTCCGGCGTGCCGACGATGATCGACTAGTCGGAACCCCTACCTTGGTGTCGCCTCCATCACATCGGGAACAATGAGCTGCTCCCGGGCGTACAAGCCTCGGACCCGGGCGGTAAGGTACCGCGCTCGCGGGGGCAGTTTTCCGAGGTGAGGGAATCCGGCCGGGCTCGGTGGCTCCAGGATGAGGAAAAGTCCGCCGGAACCGGGAACCAGAACGACGTCATAGGCGTTACTAACGCCAAGTGACACATCGATACAGGAGAGTGAAGACCGATGGCCACCGACTACGACGCTCCGCGTCGCGATGAGGTCGACCTCGGCGAGGACAGCCTCGAAGAGCTCAAGGCTCGCCGTGCCGACTCGCAGTCGGGCTCTGTGGACGTCGACGAGGTGGAGGTGGCGGAGAGCTTCGAGCTTCCCGGCGCCGACCTGGCCGACGAGGAACTCACCGTCAAGGTGCTGCCGATGCAGACCGATGAGTTCCGCTGTGCCCGCTGCTTCCTGGTGCATCATCGAAGCCAACTGGCGAAAGAACGCAACGGGGACCTGATCTGTCGCGAGTGCGTCTGACGGCGCCCGCGGCGCGACACGCCGCACCCCGGCCGTAGCCCGCACCCGCAGGCCGCGACCGGACCCGGAGAACGAACGGTTCGCCGAGCGGGCATCGGCAGCCGGACAAGGGGCGGCCGCCGTTTCACCGGTCTCCCGAACGGGCATCGAGGAGTCAACGGTGATGACGGGGAGGATCACATGAGCCGCCCGGATGAAACCCGAGAGACGTCAACGGAGATCTCGGCCCCGGCGCATGACGGCGCCGAGATCTCCCGCCAGGAGTCGGCGGACCGCCAGGAGGCGGAAGCCGACCTCGGCGCCACCGTCGCCGCGTTGACCGCGGACGACATCGAACCAGCCGGCCGGCGCCAGTTGCTCGGCCGGCTGGTGTCCGACATCCGCCGCTCCGGCCTGGGGCAGATGTTCCGGCCCAAGGCCGCGATGCGCTGGATGGCCGACACGGTGGGGCGGATCGCCCCGCATGTGCCGGTGCGCGATCGGGACACCCTGCGCCGGCACTTCCCCGACTTGGACGACGACGCACTGGCCGAGCGCCTGGTGCGCAACGCCGCACGTGCCACCGCCGGGATCGGCGCAGCGGGTGGCGGCGTCGCCTCGCTGGAATGGGCCGCGACGCCCACCCTGCTCTCCGCCCCGATCCTGCTGGTCGCCGAGACGGTGGCGGTGGTCGCGGTCGAGCTCAAGCTGATCGGCGAACTGCACGAGGTGTACGGCCGTCCGGTGACCGGAACCGCGGGGCAACGCGCCACCACCCTGATTCACGTCTGGTCGTCGCAGCGCGGCGTCAACCCGATGGTGCCGGGCACCGGCGTGGCGTCGGTGCTGGGCACGGCGGCACGCAAGGAGCTCCAGACGGCGCTGATGCGGCGATTCGGCCGCAACCTGACCACCATGGGCCCGCTGTTGACCGGTGCGGCGGTGGCCAGCTATCTGAACCGCCGGGCGACCCGGCACCTGGGCGAGCACCTCCGCAAGGAGCTGCGACGGCATCGGCGCAAGGCGCTGCCGGAATCCTGACCCGGTCCGGGCCCCGGGCCGGACGGTCAGCGACCCTCCGGGCGGGCCGGCGCGGCAGCGTCGACAGCGGTGCGCAAGGCCGCCGCCAATTCCAGCGGGTGCCGACTGCTGACCACCCAGAACGGGGTCGGATCAGTGGGGTCGTCCAGGACCACCTGTACGGCGCCGCCGATCCACGGTCGCTGTACCACGAACGCCATCGGATGCGCCCCGACACCGAGCGCCTCACGTTTGCCCGCCGCGTCCAGCGCGACCACGTCGGCGATCACGGGTAGCGGAAGGCGGGCGTCGTCGACCTGCAGCTCCGTGTCGGTCACCGCAACACGGATCCGGCCCGCCCACAGCAGCACCCCGACCGTGGCGGGCAGCAGCACGGCGAACGGCACCCAGGCGCGCAGGCCCGGGTAACCCAGCCACACCTCGGCGGCCAGCAGGGCGGCGCCGATCAGCATCAGCGGCCACGCCCAGAATGGGGCCCGCAGGCGCTCCACGTAGGCGGGCGGCCGGGACGTGTGCTCCGGCGGCGTGGGTGTCACCCTGGAAGGGTACGGCGCGCCTGCGCCCCGGCGCGGGGCAGGATGGCAGGGTGGGTGCCGCCCCTGTCCCGACACCCCTGTCCCCGACGACGAGGATGGTCCCGTGATCGACTCCGTTGACGTGCCGGTGCGCCGGCTCGACCCGGATCTGCCGCTGCCCGCGTACGCGCACCCCGGTGACGCCGGCGCGGACCTGGTCGCGTCCCGCGACGTCGAACTCGCCCCGGGGGAGCGGGCGCTGGTGCCCACCGGCGTCGCCATCGCCCTGCCGGAGGGGTTCGTCGGCCTGGTGCACCCGCGCTCCGGCCTGGCGCACCGCCTCGGTGTCACGGTGCTCAACGCACCCGGTACCGTCGACGCCGGTTACCGCGGGGAGATCATGGTCAACCTGATCAACCACGACCCGGCCAACCCCGCCAAGATCGCCCGCGGGGACCGGATCGCCCAACTGGTCGTCCAACGGGTCGAGCGGGCCGCCTTCCGGGTGGTCGACGATCTGAGCGAGACGGTCCGCGGCGCGGGCGGCCACGGCTCCACCGGCGGCCACCGGACGCTGCCGGCGCAGTCCGCGCCCCGATAGCACCACATGGTCCGGCACACATACGGGTGATCCCCTCACCGTCAGCAGGGAAGGTAGGCAGCCATGTTCTCCCGCAAGCGCGGCGGTCCGCGGCACGTACGCACCGGTGACGCACCGCCCTCCGAGGTTCTCGCCCAGAGCATGGCGGACATGGACGCCGAGGCGCCGGCGCCGGAGCACGGCCCGTACGACGTGAAGCACGCCCCCGCGGGGACGCGCCGCCTCGACCTGGGCAGCCTGCAGATCCCGGCGGTGGAGGGCGTCGAGGTCCGGGTGCAGGCCAACCCGGACGGCGGCGTCGAGCAGGTCGTCCTGGTGGACGGCGACAGCGCGCTGCAGCTCGGCGTGTTCGCCGCCCCCCGCACCGAGGGCATCTGGGGCGAGGTGCGGGACGAGATCGCCGCGTCGATGAAGGCGGACGGGGTGACCTCGCGGGAACTGACCGGGCCGTACGGCGTGGAACTGGCCGCCCGGGTCAACACGCCGGACGGTCCGGCGGAGGTCCGGTTCGTGGGCGTGGACGGCCCTCGCTGGATGGTGCGCGCCCTCTACCAGGGCCGGGTCGCGCAGCAGCCGGGCGCGGAAGGGACGCTCGGCGAATGCCTGGCCGGGCTGGTGGTGGTGCGCGACGACGAACCGCGCCCGGTGCGCGAACCGCTGCCGTTGCGGTTGCCGCAGGAGATGGCCCAGCATGCCCAGGAACACGGCGAGCAGATGCCACAGGCAAACGGGCAGCAGGCTTGACCCGGGCGGCAGTGACACAGGCCACTACTGGCGGTTCCGGCGTACCGTGAGATGACGGCGGCGGCCGACACTTCTGGTCGGTCTCCACGCGGCGGGCCGACGACGGATCATCAGGGTCGAGACGGAGGGGGCCATGGCCACCGACGAGCGCACCGGGGAGCATCGCGGCACCGGACTGCGGCGCTTCTTCGAACGGCTGACCGCCTCCGAGGCGGAACTCGACGCGCGTCATCTGCAACAGGAGAGCGCCAAGTGCGGCGCCATGCCGGCCGGCCAGTGCCGCCGGGGACAGGTCGTCTCGGTCTCCGGGCGGCTGCGCACCGTCGCGTACACTCCACGGACCAACCTGCCGACGCTGGAGGCCGAACTCTACGACGGCAGTGACGTGGTGACGCTGGTCTTCCTGGGCCGCCGGTCCATCGTCGGCATCGAGCCGGGACGGCAGCTCACCGCGAAGGGCCGGATCGCCATCCGAGACGATCGCAAAGTGATCTACAACCCGTACTACGAGCTGGAGGCGCCCCGGTGACATCCGGCCATGAGCCCGGCCGCGGCACACCCGAGGAGGGCCTGCCCGACCGGGTCGCCGGGGAACTGGCCGAGGAGATGGAGCTCGGCCACGCCGAGCCCGAGGCCGAGACCTATCCGACCATGTCCGAGCAGATCGCCCAGCAGCTCGGCGGGATGCGCGGGCTCCTTGAGTCGAGCGTGCCGGTACTGGCGTTCGTGCTGCTCAACTTCATCCTCGGCGGGTCGATGCTGGACCTGCCGCGGCCCAACGGGCTCTACATCGCGATCGCCGGGTCGGTCGGCACGGCGGTGCTGATCGGCGCCTTCCGGCTGCTGCGCCGGGAATCGGTGCGGCACGCGGTGAACGGCGTGGTCGGCATCGCGCTGGGCGCCTACCTGGCCTACCGCTCGGGTGACGCGCGGGACTTCTACCTGCCCGGCATCCTGCTCACCCTGGGGCAGGCCGTGGTGCTGGTGGTGTCGGTGTTCTTCCGCAAGCCGATCATCGGGTACATCTGGGCGGTGATGGTCAACCAGGGCCGGCACGACTGGCTGGACAAGCCGGCCCTGCACCGCACGTTCCAGTGGCTGACGCTGGCCTGGGCGGGTTCGCTCGTGTTCCGGGGCGGCAGCCAGGGTCTGCTCTACCTGGCGGACCAGGGCGACCTGATCGGCGTGGTGCGGATCCTGGTGAGCTGGCCGATGTACGCCGCGATGCTGGCGCTCACCGTGTGGGCGGTGCGCCGGGTGCAGCGTGTCCCGGAGGGCGACGAGGCCGAGCCGGTGCCCGCACCGCGGCGATAGCGCCACGAGGCGGGCGTGCCGGCCGGCCCCTTCGGCGGTCAGCCCAGTTCGCGCACCCGGTCGCTGCCCAGCACGACGGCGCGGACCTGATCCTCCACATCCGTGGTGCAGACGAAGATCAGCTCGTCGCCCGCCTCCAGCGGATCGTCCGGTGTGGGCACCACGACCCGCTTGCCGCGCAGGATGGCGACCAGAGCGGCGTCGCGCGGCATCGGGACGCTGCGCACCGGGGCGCCGACATAGGGTGCGTCACCCGGCAGGGTGATCTCGACAAGATTGGCCTCACCCTGTCGGAACGTCATCAGCCGCACCAGATCGCCGACGGTCACCGCCTCCTCGACCAGGGCGGCCATCAGGCGGGGCTTGCTGACCGCCACGTCGACGCCCCACTGCTCGGTGAACAGCCACTCGTTCTCCGCCCGGTTCACCCGGGCCACCACGCGGTTCACCGCGAACTCGGTCTTGGCCAGCAACGACACGACCAGGTTCGCCTTGTCGTCGCCGGTGGCCGCGACCACCACGTCACAACCCGCGACGTCGGCCTCCTCCAGGCTGCTGACCTCGCACGCGTCGGCCAGCACCCATTCCGCCTCCGGCACTCGCTCCGGGCGTAGCTGGCGCGGCTGGCGCTCGATGAGCATGACCTGGTGGCCGTTGCCGATCAGCTCCTGCGCGATCGAACGGCCGACGTTGCCGGCTCCGGCGATGGCGATCCGCATGGTCAGTGCCCTCCCTGTACGCCGGCCGCCGCCACTTCGAGCACCGATCCCACGGTCTCGTCGGTGACCAGCACGAACACCTGATCGCCGTCCTGCAGCACGGTGGACGGCACGGCCAGCGAACCGATGCCGAAGCGCATCAGGTAGGCAATCCGGGCGCCGATGGCCTCCTCCAGCGACCCGATGGTGTGCCCCACCCAGTCACGGTGCAGCGGAGCCTCCACGATCGAGACCGCGCTGGTCGGGTCGCGGAACACCTCGACCGTGCCCTCCGGCACCAGATGCCGCACCATCCGGTCGGCGGCCCACCGGATGGTGGCCACGGTCGGGATGCCGAGGCGCTCGTAGACCAGCGCCCGGCGCGCGTCGTAGATGCGGGCCACGACGCGGGGCACCCCGTACGTCTCGCGGGCCAGCCGGGCCGAAATGATGTTGGAATTGTCGCCGCTGGACACGGCCGCGAAGGCGTCGGCACGCTCGACGCCGGCGGCCCGGAGCACGTCGCGGTCGAAGCCGATGCCGGTCACCGTGATGCCGGCGAACTCCGCGCCGAGCCGCCGGAACGCGTCCGCGTTCTGATCGATCACCGCCACCGAGTGGCCCCGCGACTCGAGGCTGCCGGCCAGGGTCGAACCCAGCCGCCCGCAACCCATGATCACCACGTGCAAAGTATCGCGCCTTCCTGCGTACATCTCTCCTGCGCAAGCGTGCCATGTGACGTCAGCGCACGCTGCCCGGGGCGGCATACGGCGCGCGAACGACGGCCGTACTCTTCGCTTGTGGCAAGTTCGACCTCACTCGTCAAACGGCTGCTGGTCGGCCGGCCGTTCCGGTCCGACCGGTTACAGCACACGCTGTTGCCGAAGCGGATCGCGCTGCCCGTCTTCGCCAGCGATGCGCTGTCGAGCGTGGCGTACGCGCCGGACGAGATCCTGCTGACGCTGTCCATCGCGGGCGCCGGGGCGTACCTTTACTCCCCCTGGGTGACCCTGGCGGTGGCGGTGGTGATGGTCACCGTGGTGGCCAGCTACCGGCAGAACGTGCACGCCTACCCGTCCGGGGGCGGCGACTACGAGGTCGCCACGGTGAACCTGGGGCCGCGGTTCGGCCTCGCGGTGGCCAGCGCGCTGCTGGTGGACTACATCCTGACCGTCGCGGTGTCGGTCAGCGCCGGCGTGTCCAACCTCGGTTCGGTCATCCCGTTCGTCGACGAGCACAAGGTGGGCATCGCGCTCGCCGCGGTGGCCCTGCTGACCGCGCTCAACCTGCGCGGCCTGCGCGAGTCCGGCACCGCGTTCGCCATTCCCACGTACGCGTTCATCGTGGTGATCGTCGGAATGATCGTGACCGGCCTGATCCGGGTGTTCGTGCTCGGCCAGGACCTGCGCGCGCCCAGCGCCGGGCTGGTCATCCACGCCGAGGAGGAACATCTCACCAGCTTCGCGTTCGTGTTCCTGCTGTTGCGGACGTTCTCCTCGGGCTGCGCGGCGCTGACCGGCGTGGAGGCCATCTCCAACGGCGTGCCCGCCTTCAAGGCGCCCAAGAGCCGCAACGCAGCCACCACCCTGCTGATGCTCGGCGGCATCGCCATCATGATGCTTGTCGGCATCATCGTGCTGTCCCGGGCCACCCATCTGCAGTACGTCGAAGACCCCAGCCAGATCATCTCCGGCCCGCAGAACTACGTGCAGAAGACGGTCACCGCGCAGCTCGGCGAGACCGTCTTCGGGGCCGGGTCGGTGCTGCTCTACCTGGTGGGCGCGGTGACCGCGCTGATCCTGTTCCTGGCGGCCAACACCGCCTTCAACGGCTTCCCGGTGCTCGGCTCGATCCTCGCCCAGGACCGGTACCTGCCCCGGCAACTGCACACCCGCGGTGATCGGCTGGCCTTCTCCAACGGCATCATCTTCCTGGCGGTCACCGCGATGGTGCTGATCGTGGCGTTCGAGGCCGAGGTGACCCGGCTCATCCAGCTCTACATCGTGGGCGTGTTCGTGTCGTTCACGCTGTCGCAGGCGGGCATGATCCGGCACTGGAACCGGCTGCTGAGCACCCAGCGCGACGCGGACCGCCGTCGCCGGATGCTGCGCTCGCGGGCGATCAACTCCTTCGGCATGGTGCTCACCGGTGCGGTGCTGATCGTCGTGCTGGTGACCAAGTTCCTGCTCGGCGCGTGGATCGCGCTGGTGGCGATGGTGGTCATCTACACCCTCATGCTGGCCATCAAGAAGCACTACGTACGGGTGGCGCGGGAGTTGCAGCCCACCGAGGAGCGCCCCATCCTGCCGTCGCGCAACCACGCCGTGGTGCTGGTCAGCAAGGTGCACCTGCCGACGCTGCGGGCGATCGCGTACGCGCAGGCCACCCGCCCGGACACGCTGACCGCGGTGACGGTCAATGTGGACGACAAGGACACCCGGGCGATCCAGGAGGAATGGGAACGCCGCCAGGTGCCGGTGCCGCTGACCGTGGTCGACTCGCCGTACCGGGAGATCAGCCGTCCGATCATCGACTTCGTCAAGAGCGTGCGCCGCGGGTCGCCCCGGGACGTGGTGACGGTGTTCGTCCCCGAATACGTGGTCGGCCGCTGGTGGGAGAACCTGCTGCACAACCAGAGCGCGCTGCGGATCAAGGGCCGGTTGCTGTTCGAGCCCGGGGTGATGGTCACCAGCGTGCCCTGGCAGTTGCGTTCCAGCCAGGACAAGGACCTGGACCGTTTCGACCGGGGCCTGAGCCGCGCGCCGGCCCGCGGTCCACGGTCGCGGGGGGAGTCCGGGGAGACCGTCTCGCAGGGCGCGGAGCAGCGATGACCGACGACGTCGCACCGGACCTGGTGGAGGGCGATCGGGTAACGGTCACCGTGGGAGCGGTCGCGCACGGCGGGCACTGCGTCGCCCGGATCGGCGGCGACCACGGATGGGTGGTGTTCGTCCGGCACGCGCTGCCCGGCGAACGGGTCACCGTCGAGATCACCGAGCGGCACCGCGGACATCTGCGGGGAGACGCCGTCGAGATCCACTCGCCGTCCGCCGACCGGGTCACCCCGCCCTGCCGGTACGCGCATCCGGGTGGCTGCGGCGGGTGCGACCTGCAGCATGTCGCCCCGCGGGCGCAGCGGGAGTGGAAGGCGGCCGTGGTGCGCGAGCAACTGACCCGGCTCGCCCGCCTGACCGAGGACGAGGTCGAGGCCCTCGGCGTACGGGTCGAGGAGCTCCCCGGCGGTTCACTGGGCTGGCGGACCCGGGTGCGGTACGCGGTGGACGCGGCCGGGCGGGCCGGCCTGCTCCAGCATCGTTCGCACCAGGTCGTGCCGGTGGATCGCTGCCTCATCGCACACCCCCGGGTGCAGTCGCTGGATCTGCTGGCGCGGTCGTGGCCGACCGAGTCGGCGATCGAGGTGGTGACGTCCGCCGACGGCGAGGTGAGCGTGTCGACCCGTGACGCGGGCGGTGACGCGGGCGACGACGCGCGGGATGCGCCCGGCCCGCGGGGCGTCGTGCGGCATGGCCCGGCGCAGGTGCGCGAGTCGGCCGCGGGGCGCGAGTGGCACCTGCCCACGGAGGCGTTCTGGCAGGTGCATCCGTCGGCGCCGGACGTGCTCTGCGAGGTCGTCCTGGACATGCTGCGGCCGGCGCAGGGGGAGTCGGTGTGGGACCTGTACGGCGGCGCGGGCCTGTTCGCGGCGGCCGTGGCCGGCCGCACCGGCGGGCGTGCCGTGGTGGTCGAGTCCGCGCCGGCCGGAGTCGCGGCCGCACGAAATAATCTGGCCGACCTGCGCGGCTTGGAGGTGGTCGCGGCCACCGTGCAGGCCGCGCTGACCCGGCGCCGGCTCACCGGCCCGGTCGATCTGGTGGTGCTGGATCCCCCGCGCTCGGGTGCGGGCGCGACGGTGGTCCGCACCATCGCCCGGGCGGGGCCGCGGGCGGTGGCCTACGTGGCGTGCGACCCGGCCGCGCTGGCGCGCGACATCGCCACGTTCCGGGCCGCCGGCTTCCGCCTGGCGGCCTTGCGGGCCTTCGACTGTTTCCCGATGACCCAGCACGTGGAGTGCGTGGCGCTGCTGACCCCGGACGGCACCGACCCGACCCGCTGACGCGCTGTCATGGGACCGGACGCTGGTGGGTGGTCTCGGTGCCGTCCGGTTCCGGATGCGTGGCGGCGCCGAGCGTCGCGCCAGGACGCTCTGTGGCGGCGTCGTCCGTCGTCGCGCTGGGCTGGGCGAGGCCCGGCTCGTGGTGGGTCTCGCTGTGCGGGTCGTCACTGAGCGTGCGTTCGTCGAACGGCGCCTGGCCGGCCAGCACCAGCCGGGCCTGCTCGCGGTCGAGCTCGTTGGTCCAGGCGCCGACCAGCACCGTGGCCACGGCGTTGCCGGCGAAGTTGGTGAGCGCGCGCGCCTCGGACATGAGCCGGTCGATGCCGACGATCAGGCCCACGCCGGGGACCAGATCGGGTCGGTGACTCTGCAGGCCGCCGGCCAGCGTGGCGAGCCCGGCGCCGGTGACGCCGGCCGCGCCCTTGGACGCCACGATCATGAACAGCAGGAGGGAGATCTGCTGCCCCACGGAGAGCGGATTGTCCATCGCGTCGGCGACGAACAGTGAGGCCATGGTGAGGTAGATGGCCGTGCCGTCGAGGTTGAACGAGTAGCCGGTGGGCACCACCACGCCGACGACCGGCCGGCTGACGCCGAGGTGCCCCATCTTGGCGATCAAGCGGGGCAGCGCCGACTCCGAGGACGACGTGGACAGGATCAGCAGGAACTCGCGCGCCAGGTAGCGCAGCAACTTGAAGATCGATATCCCGGCGACCAGGCGGAGCAGCAGACCCAGCACGATCAGCACGAAGATCAGGCAGGTGGTCCAGAAGCCGACCATGATGGTGGCCAGGCTCTTCAGCGCGTCGAGCCCGGTGGCGCCGACGACCGCGGCCATCGCCCCGAACGCGCCGATCGGGGCCAGCCACATGATCATAAAGAGGATCTTGAAGACCAGACGTTGCAGGACGATGACCGCCCGGATGGCCGGCTGCCCGTTCGAGCCGAGCGCCTGGATCGCGAAGCCGACCAGCAGCGCCACCAGCAGGGTCTGCAACACCTGATCGCCGGTCAGGGCGGAGAACAAGGTGTCCGGGATGATGCCGAGGATGAAGTCGACGGTGCCCGTCGCCTCCTCGCCGACCTGGGCCGTGCCGGTGGCGGCCAGCTCGTCGCTGAGGTGCAGCCCGGCGCCGGGCTGCAGGATGTTGCCCACCACCAGGCCGATGGCGAGGGCCACGGTGGACATGATCAGGAAGTAGCCGAGGGCCAGGCCGCCCACCTTGCCCACGGTGGCCGCGTGCCGGATCGACCCGACGCCGATCACGATGGTGCAGAAGATGACCGGGGCGATCATCATGCGGATCAGGTCCACGAACCCGGTGCCCAGCGGGCGCAGGCTCTCGCCGAACCCGGGGAACAGGAACCCGACCATGATGCCGAGGGCCATCGCGACCAGGACCGACACGTAGAGGATGTGGCTGCGGTCCCGGCGCGTACGGCGGCCGTCATCGACGCTCATGACTTGTTTCTACCGCGTGAAGTGATCTGAGTCATCACCTCGGCGGCATCGTTGTGCCGGGCCGGGCGCACGGACGGCGAGAGCGGATGCGCGCGAGCGGCCGCTGGTTAGACTCGTCCCTCATGAGCGAAGCCCTCCCCGCCCCCGCCGGCCTGCTCGCCGGGATCACCTCGCCGGACGACGTCAAGCGCCTGAGCCAGGAGCAGTTGACGGTGCTGGCGGCCGAGATTCGCGACTTCCTGGTGGCGAAGGTCAGCCGCACGGGCGGCCATCTGGGCCCGAACCTGGGCGTGGTCGAGCTGACCCTGGCGCTGCACCGGGTGTTCGACTCGCCGCAGGACCGGCTGCTCTTCGACACCGGCCACCAGGCGTACGTGCACAAGATGGTGACCGGTCGGCAGGACGGCTTCGACCTGCTGCGCCGTCAGGGCGGGCTGTCCGGCTATCCGAGCCGGGCGGAGAGCGAGCACGATCTCATCGAGAACTCCCACGCCTCGACCGCCCTGTCGTACGCGGACGGGCTGTCGAAGGCCTTCGCGCTGCGCGGCGAGGACCGGCACGTGGTGGCCGTGGTGGGCGACGGCGCGCTCACCGGCGGCATGTGCTGGGAGGCGCTGAACAACATCGCCGCGGCGAAGAACCGGCTGGTCATCGTGGTGAACGACAACGGCCGGTCGTACGCGCCGACGATCGGCGGGCTGGCCGATCACCTGTCGACGCTGCGTCTGAACCCGGGCTACGAAAAGGTGCTCGACCTGGTGAAGGACGCCCTCGGTTCGACGCCGATGGTGGGCAAGCCGGTCTACGAGGTGCTGCATGCGGTCAAGCGCGGAATAAAGGACGCGGTGAGTCCTCAGCCGATGTTCGAGGACCTCGGCCTGAAATACGTGGGCCCGGTGGACGGGCACGACGAGCAGGCCGTCGAGTCGGCGTTGCGCCGGGCGAAGGGCTTCCACGCGCCGGTGATCGTGCACGTGGTGACCCGCAAGGGGTACGGCTACCGGCCGGCCGAGGACGATGAGGCGGACTGCCTGCACGGCCCGAGCAGCGCCTTCGACGTGGAGACCGGCAAGCTGCTGGCGGCGCCGTCGGTGAAGTGGACCCACGTGTTCGCCGAGGAACTGGTCGCCCTGGCCGACGAGCGTCCCGACGTGGTGGGCATCACCGCGGCGATGGCCGAGCCCACCGGCATCGCGGCGCTCGCCAAGAAGTACCCCGATCGGGCGTACGACGTGGGCATCGCCGAGCAGCATGCGGCGACCTCGGCAGCCGGCCTGGCGATGGGTGGCCTGCACCCGGTGGTGGCCGTCTACGCCACCTTCCTCAACCGGGCGTTCGACCAGGTGCTGCTGGACGTGGCGATGCACCATCTGCCGGTCACCTTCGTGCTGGACCGGGCCGGCGTGACCGGTCCGGACGGGCCGAGTCACTACGGCATCTGGGACATGAGCGTGTTCGGCGTGGTCCCCGGCCTGCGGATCGCGGCGCCGCGGGACGCCGCCACGTTGCGCGAGGAGCTGCGCGAGGCGGTCGGGATCGACGACGGTCCCACCGTCGTGCGCTTCCCGACCGGCTCGGTCGCCGCGGACCTGCCCGCGCTGCGCCGCGTCGGCCCGGTCGACGTGCTGCGCACCGACGACCGTCACGACGTGCTGCTGGTGGCCGTCGGCGCGTTCGCCGCGCTCGGCATGGAGGTGGCCGAGCGGATCGCCGAGCACGGGTACGGGGTGACCGTGGTGGACCCGCGGTGGGTGCGCCCGGTACCGGTGGAGATCGCCGCCTTGGCTCGCTCGCATCGCCTGGTGGTGACCCTGGAGGACGGCGTGCGGACGGGCGGCGTCGGCGACGCGGTGGCCGCGCGGCTGCGGGATGCGGACGTCTCGGTGCCGGTGCGTGACTTCGGGGTGCCGGCCGGCTTCCATCCGCACGGCACGCGGGCGCAGGTCCTGGCCGCGGTGGGTCTCACCGCCCAGGACGTGGCACGTGACGTCACCGAGCACGTGTCCGGCCTGGAGGAGAGCCCCGCGGAGTCACGCAGCACAGTGTGAAATCCGGACACGGCGCTTCACGAGGCGATTCGTTATCGGAACGTTACTTTTGAAGCATGGCCCCGGACACCATCAGCGGCGCGACGGTGATCATCGATCTCGGAGTGGACCGCGGAGAACCCGAGACCTATTCACGGCCCACCCGGCCCACCACGTCGCCCTGGTTCCCGCCGGCGATGGTGGCGCTGCTGGTGCTGGTCTGCGCGGGCGGATCCGCGGCCCCACCGGCCCCGCCGCTGGAGCCGGTGTTCAGCGTGCCGGTCGGCCCGGCGGACGCCTACGCGGTCACCGACTCGGCGCAACTGCTCGCACAGACGCTCGGCACCCTCCAGTCGTACGACCTGGCCGACGGCCGGCTGCGCTGGAGCACCACGGACACCGCGGCGACGTACCGGCTGCGCACCGGCGCCGACCTGGTGCTGGTGCGTCCGTGGAGCAGCAGCTACGGGCAGCCGCGGACGACCGCGTTGTCGCTGCGCACCGGGGCGGCGCGCTGGCGGCATGCCGGCCGCGTGGTGTCGGTGTCCGGCACCGACGTGCTGCTGGCCACCTCGAACGTGCGCAGCTCCGGCCCGGCCCGGCGGGTGCAGGGACCGGTCGAATCGCTCGACCCGCGCACCGGCGCGGTGCTCTGGCGCGTCGACGTGCCGTCCACGGCGGTGCTGCTCGCGGCGCCCGGTCACGGCGACACCCCGCCCCGCATGCTGCTGGTCCACGACAACCGCACGGCCGCGGTGCACGACCTCGCCACCGGCAGGATGCTGGCGACCGGTCCGCTGCCGCCGGCCAACTACGGCGGGGACAACCCGGTGGTCGTCGGGGGGATGCTCCTGCTGCGGCACCCGGGCGCGGACGGGCCGGAAGTCTCCGCGTACGACCCGCAGACTCTGCAACCGCGGTGGCGGCGCCCGGCCTGGGACGCGTACGAGATCCGGGCCTGCGGGAACCTCGCCTGCCTCGCCGGTCCCGCGGGGGTACGCGCCCTCGACCCGGCCACCGGTGTGCAGCGCTGGCACCGCAGCGGGTGGCGCGACGTCGAGCAGCGCGGCGACCTGCTGATCGCCTACTCCGCGCCGACCATGCCCACCGATCCGATCGGGGTGGTCGACCCGCGCACCGGGCGGCTGCTGGTCGACCTGGCCGGCTGGCGTCTCGTGGGCGGCCCGGCGACCGGTGATCATCTGCTGGTCACCCGGGTGGTGGACGCCGGCGCCGCTACGCTGCTGGCGGTCGCCGCTCCGGGGAACTCCTGGCCGCAGCCGCTGTCCGAGCTGCCCCCGGGCGCCGGCGACTGCCAGGCCGCTGCGGGCCGGCTGATCTGCCGATCCGGCGGCGGCGAGCTGCGCGTGTGGGCGTACCGGCAGTTTCATTGATGTCGGCGGACGCCGGTTCCGCCGTATCCCGCGCACCCGATCCCGTCGTATCCTTGCCGATCACCATGACCGACGAAGCCGCCCTCATCGAGCTCGACCGCCCCGTTCCGCGGGCGGGCGCCGGGACGACGCCGCCGGTCCGCCGGCACCGCGACGTCGGGCTGCTGCTGGCGACGCTCCTGGTGCTGGCACTGGGCGGGGCGGCGCCGACCGGGTCGGTGCTCTGGCACCGGTTGCCGGTGATTCCGCTCGGCGACCGCAGCGACGCCGACTATCAGATCGTCGGTGACCGCCTCTACACCATCGCCGGTGAAGGACACCGGCATGTCACCACGGCCTGGTCGCTGGACCCGGTGCGGCGGCTGTGGAGCGTGACGCTGACCCCGCCGGAACCCGCGCCGTCGCCGGGCCTCGTGCTGATGCCCGGTCCCGGCTCCCTGCGCGAGTCGGGCGGTGTGCTGCTGGTCAGCTTCGACCCGTACACGCTGGTGCTGGACCGCGACACCGGGGCCGTGCGGTGGCGCTCGGCCGTCCCGGTGGACCCGGTGCCCGGCGGACGGCTCGGCGTGGTGCAGGAACAGGTGTACCGGCCGGGCAGCGTCTACGACACCTCCTCGGGGGATCCCGGCATGCTCTACTTCTCGCCGTCCGGCGTGGCGCACCGGGAACCGCCCGAACGCACCGTGCTCACCGGCGTCGACCTGGCCACCGGCCGACGGCTCTGGCGCACCGCCGAGCCCGGTTCGGTGGGCGTCTCGCAGCCCGACGCGGCGCCCGGCTCGGTCCTGGTGCTCACCGCGACCCGGCTGGTGTTGCGTGACGCGGCGACCGGTGCGGTGCTGCGCCGTCGCGAGCTGGACGAGCTGCGCGGCGCGGCCGGGCTGAGTTCGGACATCGTCGGGGACGTGCTGCGCGTGTACTCCGGCGCGTACGGCGACGGTGGGAGGGTCACCGGGTACGACACCGCCACGTTGCGCCGGCTGTGGCAGCGCCCGGACATACCCGTGCCGGGCAGCGCGGCGAACTGCTCGGGCGTGCTGTGCGCAAACGACGGGCCGGGACCGGCGGTGCTGAATCCGGCGACCGGAACGGTGCGCTGGCGGCCGAACGGCGGGCGGAGCCTGCTGGCACTGGACCCGGACACGCTGCTGGAGGCCGGTGAGTCGAACGTCCGGCCGCTGCGCACGGTCGACGCGGACACCGGCCGTACCCGGACCGACCTGCATGCCTGGGACGCCTACCTGGACGTGCCGGAACCCGGGCCGCTGATCGTGACCAGGAACGTCCGATCGCACGGCACGGTCTTCGGCGCGGTGCTGCCGGGCGCGGTCGCGGTGCAGCCGCTCGGGTACGCGGACGCCCGCATGGTGGCCTGCCGCGCCGGGACACGCCACATCGCATGCCTGTCGCCGGCCGGGATTCAGGTCTGGTCGTATCGCGTGTGAGCCCGCGGCGTTGCGCCGCGCGACGCGCACAATGGCCCCATGGGCGACGTGCTGATCGATCTTGGTGAGGCACGCGGCCCGGCACCGTCGCCGACCGCCCGGCCGGTGCCCCGGCGCGCCGTGCTCGCCCTGCTGGCCGTCGCGATGCTGGCGACGCTGACCGGCGGGGCGCACCGGGTGCCCCCGCCCGGACCGACGGCCATCCCGGCCCGGCTGGGCGACACCATGTTCGTCACCTCGGACCGGCTCTTCGTGGTGAGCCGGGAGGATCCGGCGCGGACGGCGGCGGTGGAGACCGACCTGGTCAGCGCGTACGCGTTGCCGTCGGGCCGGCTGGAGTCGCGGACCACGGTGGCGGTGACCGGGCAGATCTACTTCGCCGCCGCGGCCGGTGCCACGCTGATCGTGTCGTACCGGTCCGAATCGGCCGACTCGACGGTGACCGTCGCGTTGACCGCCGGTGGTGACCGGGCGCTGTGGCGGCGGTCCGCGTCGGTGATCGGCATCTCGGTGCCGGACTCGCTGCTCCTGCTCCAGACGGAGGACGCCGGGCCGGGCGAGGTGTATCAGGGCGTCGACCTGGCCACCGGGCGCCGGCGCTGGTCGGTCCGCGTGCCGGGACGGGTGGACGTCACCGCCGCCCTCGCGGACCCGGAAACCGGGGAGACCGGCCGCACCGCCCTCATCACCGCCGTCGAGCCGGACGGCCGGTTGACGGTGCGCAGCTCCCGCACCGGCGCGACGATCGCCGCCACCACGGTGCCGACCCCGGTGGGCCCGCTGTGGCAGGCCGGCGACAGCATCCTGGTCGGCGTGCCCGGTGGCACGATGGCGTACCGGACCGGCGACCTGACCCGGCTCTGGCGCACCTCGCTGGACCTGACCGGAAGCTGGGTCAACCCGAGCTGCGCGGCGATCATCTGCGTGATCCACCGGTCCGGCGGCACCACCGCGGTCGACGCGGCGACCGGGCGGAAGCTGTGGCGCTCGTACCGCTGGTCGGCCACCGGCCAGGTGGGCGACAACCTGCTGGCCTACCCCGTCTACGGAGGCAGCGGTCCGGTGGACGCCGCCGGGCCGGGCATCCTGGACCCGGCGACCGGCCGGGTGCTCGGCACGTTCGACAAGTGGACCGTGGTCAACTCCGTCGCGTCCGGGGGAGACCGGATCGGGCTGCGCGAGGAATCGAACGGCCCGGTGGCGTGGTACGGCCGGATCGACCTGGACAGCATGACCGTGCGGCTGATCGGCGCGGCCCGCGACGTCTCCGGCGACTGCCAGACGACCCGGGACGTGCTCGTGTGCCGCCGGATGGACGCCTCGATCGGCATCTGGCCCCTCAAGTAGCCTCGTATTCACGGCCTCTTCACACGGCGTCGGCGAGGCTGCATCCGGGCGCAAGGAGGGTCAGCGTGCGTGTGCTGGTGGTGGAGGACGAGCGCAATCTCTGCGATGCGATCGCGCGGGGACTGCGTCGCAAGGGCATGGCGGTGGACGTCGCCTACGACGGCCCGAGCGGGCACGAGATGGCCTATGTGACCCGGTACGACGTGGTCGTGCTGGACCGTGACCTGCCCGGCATGCACGGCGACGAGATCTGCGCCGCGCTGGTGGAGTCGGGTGCCCTGACCCGGGTGCTGATGCTCACCGCCAGCGGCACGGTCGCCGACCGGGTCGAGGGCCTGCAGCTCGGCGCCGACGACTATCTGGCCAAGCCGTTCGCCTTCGACGAGCTGGTGGCGCGGGTGCAGGCGCTGGGCCGGCGGGCCACCCCGGCCGCCCCGCCGGTGCTGTCGGTCGGTGACCTGGTGCTGGACCAGACGCGCCGGGTGGTGACCCGCGGGGGCGCCCCGATCGAGCTCACCAACAAGGAGTTCGGCGTGCTGGAGGAGCTGCTCAAGGCGCGCGGCGGCGTGGTGTCCAGCGAGGAGCTGCTGGAACGGGTGTGGGACGCGAACACCGACCCGTTCACCACGACCGTACGGGTGACGGTCATGACGCTGCGGAAGAAGGTGGGCGACCCGCCGCTGATCGAGACCGTGGTCGGTGCCGGATATCGCGTGCCGGAACCCGTGGTGGTCACCCCCGGCGGCCCGCAGTGACCGTCTATCTGGGCCGCAGCCGGGACCGCGTGCACCTGCGGCCCACCCTGCGCCTGCGGCTCACCCTGCTGAACGGCATCCTGCTGGTCGGCGCGGGCGCGGTGCTGGTGTTGCTGGCCTGGTGGCTGGTGGGAGACGCGATGCACCCGGCCGATGCGCTGCAGGCCGGCTCCGAGGTGGTCTTGTCCGACGGCACCCGGCAGAACGCCCAGGAGTGGGAGACCCGGCTGGTCGACCGCGCCTCGCAGGAACTGCTGATCAAGGGACTGCTGGCGCTGTTCGCGATCGGCCTGATCGGCATCGCCGGGGCGTACGCGGTGGCCGGCCGGGCGCTGCGCCCCCTGCACCACGTCACGGCGACCGCGCGCCGGCTCGGCCAGGAGACGCTCGACCAGCGCATCCGGTACGCGGGCGCGGACGACGAGGTGGCGGAGCTGGCGCGTACGTTCGATGCGATGCTGGACCGGCTGACCGCCGCGTTCGAATCGCAGAAGCGGTTCGTGGCGAACGCCTCGCACGAGCTGCGCACCCCGCTGGCGGTGATGCGCACCGAAATCGACGTGACACTCAGCGACGACGAGGCGGACGTGGACGAATACCGCCGCATGGCCAAGGTGGTCCGCAGCGCCTCGGAACGAGCGAACGGCCTGGTGGACGCGCTGCTGGTGCTGGCGCGCAGCGAAGCCCAGTCCGGACGCCGGCTGGTCCGCAAGACGGACGCCGACCTGGCGACCGGCGTGTCCACCGCGCTGTCCGCGGTGCGCGGCGAGGCGGACCGGATGAAGCTGGACGTGACCACGGATCTGCAACCCGCCCCGGTGGTGGGCGACCCCAGCCTGCTGGACCGCTTGGCGGGCAACCTGATCGAGAACGCGATCCGGTACAACCACCTCATGGGCCGGCTGTGGCTGCGCACCTGCACCGTCGACGGGCATGCGCGGCTGATCGTGGGAAACACCGGATACGAGGTCGAGCCGTCGGACGTGCCGGGGCTGTTCGAACCGTTCCGCCGGGGCGGCTGGGAACGAACCGGCGCCCGCGGTTCCGGCCTGGGCCTGTCGATCGTGCGCGCGGTGTGCGACGCACACGGCGGGACGGTGTCCGCGGTGGCGCAGCCGGGCGGAGGGCTTGAGGTGACGGTCTCGCTCCCGGGCGCACACACCACGCCGGTGCTGGCGGGTTCGGCGACGGTGCCGCGAGCGAAGAACCCGGAGACGGCGTCATCGCCGGCGAGCGACGCACGGGCGACACCGGCATAGGCGTGTGCCGGGCCGGTGAGGCCACGGGCGCCCTCAGTTCACGATCGGCGGGCGTGGGCGGGTTTATGCGGCCAGGCGCAGTTCGTCGCCGGCGCCGGTTTCGCGGCGTACCGTTCGCCAGCGGGACACGCTGATGCCGAGCGCGGAAGCCATCTCGGCGTCGGTGATGCCGGGGCGGTCGTGCTTGATGCGCGCGGCTTCGGCGATGGTCTCCGCCGGTGAACGACGAGCGCGGGCACCCGGCGCGGTGCGTGTCGCGCCGACTTGCCGCGGCCGTGGCGCATTCGGTGTCCCGCCCTGCCGGCGGGTGCCGTTGCGGGCCGGCACCGGGATGAGGTCCGGCGCGACCGAGGGTGCGTCTGGGGCGGAACTCGCTGCCGACGCGGTGCCCGTCACGGCCCGGGTGAGCGCCGCTGCCGTCGCGGGCCGGGTCGCGTCCGCGGGTTGCAGCGCCGTGATGCGCCCGCTCAGCTCGACCAGACAGATGCTGGCCACCACGATCAGGCCGTCCACGGAGAGGGGCAGCAGGTACGGCGACGCGCCCGTTTCGCCGTACCGTGCCGCCACACCGGCCATGTGCCAGTACGACACCCAGGCGGCGATCCCGGCGATGGTGGCGGTGGCCACCACCCGCGTGGCAGCCAAGGACCGGCGATGCACCGGTACGCGGGAGATGAGCTCGACGGTCAGCAGGAGGGCGAGCGGCGGCCACGCGGCGATGGCCTGGCTGATCGGGTTGTCCCGGGCGTGCAGGATGTTCGCGATCACCGAGGCCGCGACCCCGAGGAGCAGGGTCGCTCGCACGGCCCAGCGAACGCGACGCAACTGCGGGAGAACCACCGGACACTCCTCAACCGATCGACAGGTCACCGTCGGTCCGTCCGGGTCTTGACCCGGCCGGGCCGGGGCCGGCCGAGCCGGACCCGGCGACCATCCTGAAGGTTCGATATGTCGTAACCGTCGTCCGGGGGAGAACCGCTACCCGTTCGTGTCGGGACGGATGCGACTATGTGATCTTAGGGCGCGGCGTGTCAGCTTGACTTCTTTTCGATCTGGCCTCGCACCTTAGGAAACTCGGCCTTGGCGGACTTGATCGACTTGAAGTAGAAGATCGTCCAGCCGATGCTGCCTTCGTCGGCCCAGTTGCAGAGCACCATGCTGACCGACTGCTCCTCGGCGCGTCCGCACTTGGCGGCGCCGCCCAGTTCGCCGGGGTCGATGTCGACGATGCCCTTGATGTCGGTGCTGCCCAGTCCCGCGCTGACGAACGAGCTCTCCACCTCGGCGGCGGGGTCGTCGATGGGCGCCTCCGCGGCGACCACGGCCACCAGGTCGCGCTTGCCGACGTTGCCGTACATCGCGCCGACGGTGTTGGTCGCGCCCGGCACGACGTCCACGGCCGTCTTCATCAAGTCGATCGCGCCGCCGAACTGGCCGCCGGTCAGCTTCTTGCGGCCGCCCAGCGTCTTGGGCACGGACACGGTGATCGTCGTGGTGGGCGTGGGGCTGACCGAGGGGGTCGGCACGGTGGTTCCCAGCGGGTCACCGGCGGGAGCGGTGGTGGGTGTCTCGCGGGCGGCGTCGACGATGTCGTCGGCACGGTCGCGGATGACCAGGAAGGCGGTGACGCCGCCGCCGACGCACAGCAGCACCACGATCGCCAGCGTCACGAGCACGATGGGCAGCGCCTTGGACTTCCGCGGGGCGGGCTGGCCGGGTGCCGGATATCCGGACTGCCCATATCCGGGCTGCCCATATCCGGGCTGGTCATAGCCGGGCTGGTCATAGCCGGGCTGGTCATAGCCGGGCTGGTCATAGCCGGGCTGCCCATATCCGGGCTGGGCGTACGGATGCGGTGGCGGCGGGGGAGCCCAGCCGGCACCGTCCGGGCTCGGCTGGCCCGGGCTCGGCTGGCCCTGGTGCGGCTGGCCCTGGTGCGGCTGGCCCTGGTGCGGCTGGGGATGGGGCTGGTGCGGCTCGGGCTGGGGCTGCCCCGGGTGCGGCGGCTGCGACATGAGGTGGCTCCATCGATCGTGTGTCCGGTCGCGGAGCCTAACCGGCCGGGGCGGTGCCGCGCGTGCCCGTACGGGGAAAGATGCGTCACGCCGACGGAAGAAGTCTCCTCCGCCGGCGTGCGCGAGGGCGGTCAGGAACGCGGGACCGAGGCCACGCCCGGGGCGAGGAACCGGTGACCGGCGACGCGTTCGGCGGTACCGCTGCGGTCCAGGTACGGCGTGACACCGCCGAGGTGGAACGGCCACCCGGCGCCGAGCAGCATGCACAGGTCGATGTCCTGCGGCTCCGCGACCACGCCGTCGTCGAGCATCAGCGCGACCTCCTCGGCCAGCGCGTCCAGGGCCTTACCGCGTACGTCCTCGGCGGACAGCGGCGCCGAGCCGCCCTCGACCAGCTCGGCCACCTCGGGGTTGATCTCGTCGTCCACCATCAGCGGCAGGCCGGCGTCGACGATCTTCTTCAGGTTGGGGCTGTCCGCGAACCGGTCCGGGAAGGCGGTGTGCAGGGTTTCGCCGACGTGGTAAGCCACCGCGGGCCCGACCAGTTGCAGCAGTGCGAGTGGGCGCATCGGCAACCCGAGCGGGTCCAGGGCGGTGTCCACCGTGGACAGCGGAGTGCCGGCGTCGATGGCGGCGAAGACCTCGCTGGTGAACCGGGTGAGCAGCCGGTTGACCACGAACGCCGGGGCGTCCTTGACCAGCACGCACGACTTCCGCAGCTCCTTGCCGACCGCGAAGGCGGTGGCCAGCGTGTAGTCGTCGGTGCGCTCGCCCTTGATGATCTCCAGCAGCGGCAGCACCGCGACCGGGTTGAAGAAGTGGAAGCCGACCACCCGCTCCGGATGCTCCAGATCGGCGGCCATGGCGCTCACCGACAGCGACGAGGTGTTGGTGGCGAGCACCGCCTCCGGCGTCACGATCTTCTCGATCTCCGCCCAGACCTGCTTCTTGAGGTCGAGGTTCTCGAACACCGCCTCGATCACGAAGTCGGCGTCGGCGAACACCGACTTGTCCACCGAGCCGCTGACCAGTCCGCGCAGCTTCGCGGCGGTGCCCTCGTCGAGCCGGCCCTTGCCGACCATCTTGTCGATCTCGCCGCGCACATAGCCGACGCCCTTGTCGACGCGGGCCTGGTCCAGGTCGGTGAGCACCACCGGCACCTGCAGGCGGCGCGCGAACAGCAGCGCGAGCTGGGAGGCCATCAGCCCGGCGCCGACCACGCCGACCTTGGTGACCTTGCGGGCCAGCTCCCTGTCCGGCACGCCGACGGGCCGCTTGGCCCGGCGCTGCACCAGGTCGAACGCGTACAGGCTGGCGCGGGACTCGTCTCCCATGATCAAGTCGGCGAGGGCCTGCGTCTCGGCTGCGGTGCCGTCGGCGAAGTCGGCCTCCTTGGCCAACGCGAGCAGCTCCAGCGCCTTGTTGGCGGACGGGACCGCGCCGTGCAGCCGCTCGTCGAGTTGCTGCTTGGCGAAGAACATCACCCCGTCCCACATCTCCCGGTCGACCTCCGGGCGCTGCGGCGTGACCTCGCCGCGAACCACGCTCGCGGCCCATTCCAGCGAGCGCTCCAGGAAGTCGGCCGGCTCGAACAGCACGTCGGCCACGCCCAGCTCGGCGGCCTGCGCCGGCTTGAGCGTCTTCTGCGTCAGCGGGTTCTGCAGGATGACCTGGGCGGCGCCGGCGATGCCGATGAGGTTCGGCAGGAGCTGGCTGCCGCCCCACCCGGGCACCAGGCCGATCGCGACCTCGGGCAAGCCGAGGGCGGCGGCCCCGCCGGACACCGTGCGGTAGTGGCAGTGCAGGGCAACCTCGAGGCCGCCGCCGAGCGCCGCACCGTTCACGAAGGCGAAGGTGGGCACCGTGCTGTCCCGCAGCCGGGCGAAGACCGCGTGGCCCAGCTCGCCGAGGGCGACGGCCTGGTCCCGCTCGGTGAGATACGGCATGCCGGTGATGTCGGCGCCCACGCAGAAGATGTACGGCTTACCGGTCAGCGCGATGAACGCCGGCTCCGCGGCCATGGCGCGGGTGATCGCGTCATCCAGGCTGCGCAGGCCGCCCGGCCCGAAGCTGTTCGGCTTCGTGTGATCGAAGCCGTTGTCCAACGTGATCAGGGCGGCCGGCTTGTCCAGGCCGGGCACGCGCACCATGCGCAGCAGGGCCTGGGTCACGACCTCGTTCGGGTAGTCGGGCAGCGTGGTCACTTGTCGTTCCCCTCCCAGGTCGGGTTCTCCCAGATCACCGAGCCACCCATGCCGATGCCGATGCACATCGCGGTCAGCCCGTACCGCACCTCCGGGTGCTCGGCGAAATGCCGCGCGAGCTGGGTCATCAGCCGTACTCCGGAGGAAGCCAGCGGATGCCCGACGGCGATGGCGCCGCCCCACGGGTTGACCCGCGGGTCGTCATCGGCGATGCCGAAGTGGTCCAGGAACGCCAGCACCTGCACCGCGAACGCCTCGTTGAGCTCGAACAGGCCGATGTCGTCGATGGTGAGACCGGCCAGGCGCAGCGCCTTCTCGGTGGACGGGATCGGGCCGAACCCCATGATCTCCGGCTCGACCCCGGCGAAACCGTACGACACCAGCCGCATGGCGACCGGCAGGCCCAGCTCACGGGCGGTGCCCTCGTCGGCGAGCAGCGCGGCGGTGGCCCCGTCGTTGAGCCCGGCGGCGTTGCCCGCGGTGACCCGGCCGTGCGGGCGGAACGGGGTCTTCAGGGTGGCGAGCTTCTCCATCGACGTCTCGCGCGGCGACTCGTCGACGGTGGCCAGCCCCCAGCCCTGCTCGGCGCTGCGGATCGCGACCGGCACCAGGTCGGGCTGGAGCTTGCCGTTCGCGTACGCCTTGGCGGTCTTCTCCTGCGAAGCGAGACCGAACGCGTCGGCGCGCTCCTTGGTGATGCCCGGCAGGCGGTCATGCAGATTCTCCGCGGTGGAGCCCATCACCAGCGCGGACGGGTCGACCAGCTTCTCGGCCAGGATGCGCGGATTGGGGTCCACGCCGTCGCCCATCGGGTGGTGGCCCATATGTTCCACGCCGCCGGCGATGGCCACGTCGTACGCGCCCATGGCGATGCCGCCGGCGATGTTGGTGACCGCGGTCATCGCGCCGGCGCACATCCGGTCGACGGCGTAGCCCGGGACGGTCTTGGGCAACCCGGACAGCAAGGCGGCGGTGCGCCCGAGGGTCAGGCCCTGGTCACCGGTCTGGGTGGTGGCCGCGATGGCGACCTCGTCGACCCGTTCCGGTGGTAGTTGCGGATGGCGGCGCATCAGCTCTCGGATGCAGCGGATCACCAGATCGTCGGCGCGGGTCTCGGCGTACATCCCGCCGGCCTTGCCGAACGGGGTGCGGACGCCGTCGACGAAGACGATCTCGCGGACTTGACGGGGCACAGCAGCCTCCCAACGCGTGGATGCTCGAATCCTACTCGCCGGTAACAAAGCTACCGCACTCGCGGCACCCCGCGTATGCCGACGCGGCATCCCATCGCCTCCACCCTTCCGCCCGCCCCGCTGTGCCCGCGCGCCCCGGCCCCGCCCGCGCGCCCCGGCCCCGCCCCCGCCCGCCCCGCGCG
>NZ_BMMX01000042.1 GCF_014646155.1 Mangrovihabitans endophyticus | reverse complement strand
CCGAACCAACCACAAAGCAACCATCACGATCACCCTAGGGTCGACCAGCAGCCCAGCACCCTAACTACGCGGCATTGGGGCTAGCCCTACCGACTGGGGTGTGCTCCGGCGGCCACAATGAGGCCATGGAGACGCGCGAGTGGCTGCGGTACGGCGTACGGGCGGTGCTGCTCGGCCTGCTGGCGATTCCGCTGGGTGTGCTGAACCTGCCGCTGCTCGTGCTGTTTCTGGTCGCGTTGCTGCTCGGGCCGGTGCCGCTGGTCGGGGTGCCGATGACCCAGGTCGTCATGGTGCTGGTGCGTGCCCGCGCCGACCTGGAACGTCGGCTCGCCGCCCGCTGGAACGTGCCGATCACCCGGCCGTACGCGCCGGCACCCACGGGTGCCGTGCCCGGCGGTTGGAAGCGGTACCGCTGGCTGCTCGCCGACCCGGCGACGTGGCGCGATGTGGCGTGGCTGCTGCCCGGCGCGATCAGCGGGATCGTGTTCGGCGTGCTGTCGCTGGGCCTCTGCGCGTACGGGGTGCAGGGGATCATCCTGCTCCCGCTGTGGCTCTATCTGGGCACCGGATGGTACGGCTACGGCATCTACTGGCCGCTGCACAGCGTCGGGGAGGGGCTGCTGTCGTTTCCGCAAGGCGCGCTGATCCTGGCCGCCGGGCTGTTCGCGGCGCCCTGGCTGCAATGGCTCAACGCGCGTTTCGCCCGGCTCTTCCTGGCTCCTACCCGAGCGGCCGAGCTGCGCTTGCGGGTCACCGAGCTGACCGTCACCCGCGCGGACAGCGTGGACGCGCAAGCGGCCGAGCTGCGCCGGATCGAGCGTGACCTGCACGACGGGGCCCAGGCGCGACTGGTCAGCCTCGGCATGGCCATCGGATTGGCCGAGGAGGTGGTGGAGCGGGACCCGGCTGCCGCCCGGAAGCTGCTTGCCGAGGCCCGCGAGTCCAGCACCACCGCGCTGGTGGAGTTGCGTCACCTGGTGCGCGGCATCCATCCTCCGGTGCTGGCCGAGCGTGGCCTGGACGGTGCGGTGCGGGCGCTGGCCCTGCACCTGCCGGTGCCCACCACAGTGGACAGCGACCTGGCCGGCCGGGCCGAGACGCCGGTGGAGTCGGCGGCCTACTTCGCGGTCGCGGAGGCGCTGGCCAACATGAGTCGGCACAGCGGCGCGAGACGCGCATGGGTGGTGATGCGACACGCCGCGGGCATGCTGACCGTGGTGGTGGGTGACGACGGTCGCGGGGGAGCCGATCCGGACCGTGGCACCGGGCTGCGGGGCATCACGCGCAGGCTCGCCGTTTTCGATGGCACGATGACGCTGTCCAGTCCGCGGGGCGGACCGACCGTCGTGACCATGGAGATGCCGTGCGCGTTGTCATCGCCGAAGACCTCGCCCTCCTCCGGGACGGGCTGACACGTTTGCTGGAGGCGTTCGAGTTCGAGGTGGTGGAGACCGTCGACAATGGGCCGGGGCTGCTCCCGGCCCTGATCAGCCAGCGGCCGGATGTCGCGGTGGTCGACGTGCGCCTGCCGCCCACGTTCACCGACGAGGGCCTGCAGGCCGCGATCGCCGCCCGCGCCGAGATCCCCGGCCTTCCCGTCCTGGTGCTGTCCCAGCACGTCGAGCCGCTGTACGCGCGGGAGCTGCTGAGCGACGCGTCGGGCGGTGTCGGCTATCTGCTCAAGGACCGGGTCAGCAACGTCGGGCAGTTCGTCGACGCGGTGCGGCGGGTCGCCGCGGGCGGCACCGCGATGGACCCCGAGGTGGTGGCGCGGCTGCTCAACCGCCGCGAGCGGCTGACGGTGCTGACCCCGCGGGAGCGCGAGGTGCTCGGCGCGATGGCCGAGGGCCGGTCCAACGCCGCCATCGCCGGGAAGCTGTTCGTCACCGGCAAGGCGGTCGACAAGCACATCAACAACATCTTCGCCAAGCTCGGCCTGCCGCCGTCGGAGGACGACAACCGCCGGGTGCTAGCGGTGCTGGCCTATCTCAACGAGACCGGGCTCAACGAGCCGGGCTGATCCGCCCGGCGCGAGGCCGGTCGCCGCAGCGGGCGGTCAGCGGTCGAGCAGGCCGCGCAGGCGCAGGGTGTCCCGCACCGTCCAGCCGGGCGGTGGCGCCAGGGCCGCCCAGGCGTCGACCGTGCCGGACTGATACTGGTGTCCGCGCCCGGCCGGCGCTTGCCGGGAGAACAGCAGGTCGACGGTGGTCTGCCAGAACGTGATGCCGGGATACCAGTGCATGTCCGGCGACACGTCCGGACCGCGCGGGTCGTGCAGCCACGCCGGTGAGCGGTACAGCAGCGACGGACTCCACCACACGATCGGATCGGTGGGGTTCTGCATGTAGACCACGCCGGGCTGCGGGCCCGCCCGGCGGCGCAGCGTCGCGGGGCGCGCGGCGAACCGCACCGGTGGGCCGCTGCTGTGCACCGGGCTCCACACCGGGGATCCGCGGTCGCGCGTGGCGATCAACCGCTGGTGAACCGGGTTGGCGAAGGTCGGCCCCTCCAGCAGCACGCCGTCCGCGCCGTCGGCCATCGACTGCGCCGAGCCGAAGGCCCGCTCCACGCCCAGGGATCCCAGCGACTCGCCGAAGACCAGCAACTGGGGACGCTGGTCCGCCGGCATCCGTGCCCACCGCTCGTGCACCGCCCCGATCAGCGCCGACGCCGCCTCCGCGACTTTGGACCGGTCGGTGAGGAAGGAGATCCAGCTCGGCAGGTACGAGTACTGCATGGAAACCAGTGCGGTGTCCCCGGCGTACATGTATTCCAGGGAATTGGTGACCGCGCCGTCCACCCATCCCGTGCCGGTCGGGATGAACACCGCCACCACCGCGCGGTTGAAGGCCCCGGTGCGGTCCATCTCCCGCACCGCCAGATCGGCGCGCGAGGTGACGGAACCGGCCGACGCCAGCCCGGTGTACACCCGGATCGGCTCCGCCGCGGGCCGTCCGGCGAACCGGGTTAGCTGGCGCCGCGTCGGACCCTTGCCGACGAAGTCGCGGCCCTGCCGGCCCAGCGTGCTCCAGGGCACCAGGGAGTCGGGACCGCCGGAACGCAGGCCGGACACCGGCGGAACGACGTCGGCGTCGGTGCCGTCGTTGGTCAGCGACGCCCGGCGGTCCGCCTCGGCGAACATGTTGCCGACCACCAGGCTGTCCATCGCCATGACGGACAGCAGTGCGACGACCACGAACCCGGCGCTGTAGGCCACCGGCTCGGGTGTGAACCGGGACAGCACCAGCGCCAGGCAGCGCACCGCCAGGCGCAACGCGCGCGCGGCCAGCAGCAGCACGCCGAACGCCACGAAGCTGATCAGCAGCATGCGGAAGGTGTAGGCGCTGTCGAGCGTCTCCATGCCCAGCCGCCGACGCAGGTCGCGTTGCCACCGGGTGCCCAGGATGACGAAGATCCCGATGGCCGGCGGACCGGCGATGGTCAGCAGATACCAGCCGATCCGCACCGCCCGTCCGCGGATCAGGCGCCAGCCGGCCGCCACGCCCAAGCCGTACCCCATGGCGGCGGTGATGCCGCTGACCACGCCCTGCAGGAACCAGGCCCGCGGCAGCAGGGACGGGGTCTGGGAGAGGCAGAAGAAGATCACCGCCACGGTGACCCCGGTGAGGCTGAGCCCGCGGCGAACGATGCGTCCGCGCGGGCGGGACGGTGGTCCGGGCTGAGCGCCGTCGTGCTCCTCGTCGGTCCGCGTCGCAACGCTCATACACGGCTCGCTCTCGTCGGGGATGGAACGGCCCGTCCCCAATGTCGTCGATATCGGCAAGCCGATCAACAGCAGGCGAGCGCTTGCTTCAGCCCGGCCGGCACCGCCCCGTGCCCTGACCGCACCACCGCGAGGCGTTCAGCGGTTAGGTTGATCGCATGGCCGCAGCCAGTAAGTCTCCTTCGGTGGAGATCGAGGTGGGGGAGCGTACCGTTCGGGTCTCGAACCCGGATAGGGTTTATTTCCCGGCGCTCGGCACCACCAAGATCGACCTGGTCCGGTATTACCTCTCGGTGGGCGAGGGCATCGTGCGGGCGTTGCGGGACCGGCCCTGCATGCTGCACCGGTTCCCGGACGGCCTGGCCGGTGACAAGGTGCATCAGAAGCGGGTGCCGCACGGCGCCCCGCCGTGGCTGCACACCGTCCGGGTCACCTTCCCGCGATACCAGCGGCACGCCGACGAGCTGTGCGTCACGGAACTGGCCGACGTGATCTGGGCGGTGCAGATGTCCACCGTCGAGTTCCACCCATGGAACTCCCGCAGGGCCGACACGGAGAAACCCGACGAGTGGCGCATCGACCTGGATCCGATGCCCGACTGCCCGTACGCGCGGGTGCGCCGGGTGGCCGGGGTGGCCCGCGAGGTGCTCGACGAATTGGGCATCGTGGGGTACCCGAAGACGTCCGGCGGCCGGGGGCTGCACGTCTATGTGCGGATCGCCCCGCGATGGGGGTTCGCGCAGGTGCGCCGGGCGGCGTTGGCCTTCGCCCGCGAGGTGGAGCGGCGTGCGCCCAGCGAGGTGACCACGACGTGGTGGCGCAAGGACCGCGACCCGGCCGCACTGTTCGTCGACTACAACCAGAACGCCCGCGATCACACCATCGCCAGCGCCTATTCGGTGCGCGGCGTGCCGGAGGCGACCGTGTCCACGCCGGTCGGATGGGACGAGATCGCGGACGCCGAGCCCGGCGACTTCACCATCGCGTCGGTGCCGGCGCGCTTCGCCGAGCTGGGCGACCTGCATGCGGGCATCGACGACGCCGCGCACGGCTTGGAGACGCTGCTGGAGTGGGCGGACCGCGACGAGCGCGCCGGGCTGGGCGAGCCCCCGGCCGACTCGGACTGACCTATCTGCCCGGAATGATCTATTTACGGAGCGTGGATCCGCTGGTCGACGGGTCGCGGGCGCCCAGGAAGAAGATCCCCGGCAGGCCCGGGGTCTCGAAGCCCTGACTGGGGTTGTGCCGTAGGACGGAGCGCCGGAGCGCCATGGTGCCGGTGCGGTCGTTGCTGACGAAGAACACCGCGCCGCCGCCCTCCTTGGCACGGTTGTCCTCGATGGTGGTGCCGTCCAGGGTCAGCGCGAAGCGGTTGCCGTCCAGATAGATCGCCCCGCCGCTGCCGCCGCCGGGTGTGCCGCCGCGCGCCGGGTTGGCGCCGGTGCCGATCGCCCGGTTGTCGCGGAAGACGCTGTTGAGCACCGTCCACGAGACGCCGATGCTGCTCAGGGCGCCGCCGTTGGAGCAGCGGCCACCGGTGAAGGTGCTGCGCACCACGTATACCGGCAGGCCGCGTGACTGGCTCAGCACGCGCACCGCGCCCCCACCCAGGTCGGGGCCGGTGCGGTCGCAGCGATTGCCGGTGAAGCGCGAGTTGATGATCTTGATGCGTCCGCCACGGGCGAAAATGGCGCCCCCGCCGCCGCCCTCGGCGGTCTCGCCGGTGCTGTCGCCATGCGCGAACGTGATGTTCTGCACGGTCAGCCGGGGATGGTCCTGGTCCTGGCAGTGCGCGGTGGTCCAGCCCTGGGCCGGGTCGCAGGTGTTCATGTAGAGGATGCGGCGCTTGCCGCCACCGTCCAGGGTCACCGTGCCGCCGCCGTCGAGCACGATGCGCGGCCCGTTGCCATTTTTGATCTTCACGGTGGCGGCCATCCGGATGGTGACCGGTCGCGGTCCGCAGTCGAAGGTGATCACGCCGCCCGCGGCCACCGCCTCGACCACGGCGGCCGACGTGCAACTGGCCGCCGTGCCGGTGCCCACCACGTGGTCCGGGTCGCTGGTGTCCTCGGCCTTCGCCTGCGACGGGACACCGGCCCCGCCGTCGGCGTCGCCGGGGACGGGCGGCGCCGACGTGGCGGGCGTGCCCCGCGCGGACCGCGACGGTGCGGGCGAAGCGGCGACGGAGGCGGTAGCCGTCGCGCCGACCGTGGCGGGCGCGACGCTCGCCGCTCCGGAGGCCGGCGCGGCCACGAAGTCGCCCACCTCCACCGGATCATGAGAGGCGCAACCGGCTCCCGCCATCACCAGCGCGACCGCGCCACACGCCAGGACCCGCTGGGCCGCGGCGGCCCGCTCGACAAGCACCGCACGATGCTAGGAGGTGCGCCTCCGCCGCGCCAAGGGGCACAACGGAGGAGGCCACGCCGACGACTCAGACGGTGGTCAATTCCGGCTCCGGATGATCCTTGCGTTCCAGCGCGGCGCCCTCGACGTCCATCGTCGGCAGCCAGCGCAGCCAGGCGGGCAGCCACCACGCGGCCCGCCCGAGCAGCGCCAGCGCCGCCGGCATGATCACCATCCGGACCACGAAGGCGTCGAAGAAGATGCCCGTGGCGAGGGCGAACGCGATCGGCTTCACGGTCTGCTCGCCCTGCGGCACGAAGCCCGCGAACACCGCGAACATGATGGACGCGGCGGCCACCACCACCGGTGCGGCCTGCCGGAAACCGGTGACGATCGCGTCCTTGCCGACCGCGCCGTGGGCGTGCGCTTCATGCATGCGGGACACCAGGAACACCTGATAGTCCATCGCCAGCCCGAACAGGATGCCGACCACGATGATCGGCGCGAGGCTCATCAGCGGGCCGGTGGCCCCGCCGCCGACCAGGCCGGACAGCCACCCCCACTGGAACACCGCGGTGGTCGCGCCGAGCGCCGCGCCGATCGTCAACAGGAAGCCGAGCACGCCGACGACCGGCACCAGCACCGACCGGAACACCAGCACCAGCAGGAGCAGCGCCAGCCCGACCACCAGCACCAGGTAGACCGGCAGGGCGTCGTTGAGCGTCTGCGACACGTCCACGCTGACCGCCGTGGTTCCGGTGACATACACCTCCGGTCCGGCCTGCCCGCCCACCGCATCCCGCAGCGCATGCACCAGGTCGACGGTGGCCTGGCTGTCCGGCGCCGAGGACGGCAGCACGGTGATCAGGGCGGCCGAGGAGTCCGGGTTGGTGCGCGGCGGGGCGACCCGGGCGACGTCCGGCAACGCGGCCGCCTGCCGGGCCACCTGAGCCGCGCGCGGGGCCGCGCCCGCGCCGTCGACCAGGATCAGCAGCGGACCGGACTGGCCGGGCCCGAAGTGGGCGTCCAGGACCTCCGCGGCGCGCTCCTGGGTGCTGCCCGGCACCGGCGGCTGGTTCAGCGACGTACGCATGACGAACACCGGCAGCGCGACGGTCGCCAGCGCCACGGTCGCGGCAAGCAGGCTCGTCCAGCGTTGCCGGGTGACAACGGCCGCCCAGCCGCGGAAGAAGCCCCGCCCGTCCGCGGGTGCGGCGCCGCCACGCTGACGGCGGGGCAGCGCGCGGACGCCGATGAAGCCGAGCACCGCCGGGACCAGGGTGATCGCCACCAGCACCGCGACGACCACCGTGCCGGCCGCGGCCAGGCCCATCTCGGTGAGGAACGGGATGCCCGCGACGGCCAGGCCGGCCAGCGCGATCATCACCGTGATGCCGGCGGTGACCACGGCGGACCCCGCCGTCGCGACCGCGGTGGCGATCGCCTCCGGCACCGGGTGGCCGTCGCGCAGCTCGTGCCGGAAGCGGGTGAAGATGAACAGCGCGTAGTCGATGCCCACGGCCAGACCGAGCATCACCGCGAGGATGGGTGTGGTCGACTGCAAGTCGACGAAGCCGGTCAGGGTGGTGATGCCCAGCGAGCCGAGCGCCACGCCGACGATCGCGGTGAGCAGGTTCATCCCGGCCGCCACCAGCGTTCCGTAGGTCAGCGTCAGCACCACGAGCGCGGCCACCACGCCGATCACCTCGCCGACGTGACCCGTGCCGGGCGCGCCCGCCCTGGTCGCCTCGCCGGTGACCTCGGCACCCGCCTGCTGCGCCACGTCGGCGAGCCGGTCGCGCTGGGCGTCGCTGAGCTCGGCGGCCCGTACGCCGTAGGTCACCGTGAGGTATGCCGCCTGCTTGTCCGGCGACACCACCGGACCCGTGACGGACACCACGCCGGGCAGCGTGCCGAGCCGCTTCGACAACCGGCCCAGCCGCGCCGTGTCCACCGGAGCGCCGGTCACCACCTGAGCGGAGGCGCCGCCGGCCGCCTCGCCGAACCGTTCGTCGATCAGGTTCAGCGCGGTGGTCGACTCCTGCCCGGGGATCTTGAAGGACGACACCGTGTCGCCGGAGAGGGTGAGAGCGCCGGCCCCGGCGGCGATCAGCAGCACCAGCCAGACCAGCGTCGTCGCGATCCGGTGTCGGTACGCGGTGCGACCGAGACGGTGCAGAAGGGTAGCCACGGAGGGTCCTTTCCCGAAGGCGTGCACATTCGCGTCAAGGCCACCACCGATGTTTGCCAGTCCCGCGTGAGCCGTGTGAGAGTTCGATGAGAACGCGCCCGCCGCCGGGATCGTGAACCACACCGTCGCGCCCGGCCCCGGCTCGATTCCGGCCGTGCCGCCGTGCGCGCGCACCGCCTCGGCGACGATCGCCAGCCCCAGCCCGGCTCCCCCGGTCGCCGAGCGGGAACCGTCCGCGCGCCAGAACCGGTCGAACGCATGCCGAGCCTGATGCGGGTTCAGGCCCGGCCCCTCGTCGGTCACCGTCACCCGCACCGCGCCGCCGGATCCGGTCAGCGCGACGTGTGCCGGGGTGCCCGGCGGCGTGTGCGAGCGCACGTTGCCGAGCAGATTGGCCAGCACCTGGCGCAACGCGTCCGGATCCCCGTCGACGGTCCGGGAGGCCGGCAGGTCGGTGCCGATCGGCCGGTCCGGCTCGACCGCCCGCGCGTCGGCCACCGCGTCGCGGATCAGCGCGGCCAGGTCCACCCGGGTGGTGCGCGGCGCCGGCCCGGCGTCCAGCCGGGCGAGGTACAGCAAGTCGGTGACCAGCGCGCCCATGCGCTCCGACTCCTGCTCCAGCCGGCGCAGGACGTCCGGCCGTGCGCGCAAGTCGACCACCCCGGATCGGACAAGCTGCAGATATCCCTTGATCGACGTGACCGGGGTACGCAGCTCGTGCGAGGCATCCGCGACGAACTCCCGCATCCGGCTCTCGGAGCGCGCCCGAGCCGCCAGCGCGCCCTGGATCCGGGCCAGCATGCCGTTGATCGCCACGGTCAGGCGGCCCACCTCGGTGCGCGCGGCGCCCGGCCCGGTCGGGACCGGCACCCGCCGTTCCAGGTCACCGTCGGCCAGCGCGGTGGCGGCTGCCGCGATCTCGTCCAACGGGCGCAGGCGCCGCACCACCAACAGCCGGCCCAGCAGGCCGAGCAGGGCCAGCACGGTGACCGAGGTGACCGCCGCGGCGAGCAGCAGCCGGGTCACCGCGTCGCGGATCGGCGCCAGCGGCATGCCGATGAGCACCACGTCCGGCCCTACCGCGATGCTGATCACCCGATACTCGGCGCCGGAGGAGGTGACCGTGCGGGGCCGGCCGTCCGCCGCGGCGTCCTGGTCCAGCAGCGGGTGGCGGGGCAGCGGCGAACTGCTGTCGAACCGGTAGGTGCGCCCGCTCGGATCCCGGACCTCGATCAGGTATTCGGTCACCGACACGTACGTGCGCAACCTCCGGTCGGACTGCCGCGTGGCCTGCAGGGCCTCCGGCGACTGCGCGGCTACCGCGGCGCCCGCGGTCAACTGCTCGTCCACTTGGTGCACCAGGAACGCCCGCAGCACCACCGCACCCGTGATGCTGACCAGCAGCAGCGCCGCCGCGGTCAGGGCGAGGACCCCGGCGATCAGCGAGGACCGCAGCGAGAAGCGGTACGCGGCACCGGGTCGCGTCACGAGGTCTCGCCCGCGCGCAGGGCGTACCCGAAGCCGCGATGGGTCACGATCAGCGGCGCGCCGAACCGGTCCAGCTTGCGGCGCAGATACCCGACGTACGTGTCGACCACGTTCGAGCCGGTGGCCGGGTCGTACTCCCACACGGCCGCCATGATCTGCGCCCGGGACAGCACACGTCCCGGGTTGAGCAGGAAATACTGCAGCAGCCGCAGTTCGGTGGGGGACAGCGTGACCCGCTGCCCGGCGCGCCGCACCAGCAGGCTGTCCTGGTCGAGTTCCAGATCCGCGTACCGCAGCACCGCCCGCCCGGCCGGTGGGGCGTCGACCGGAACCCGTCGCAGCACCGCGCGCACCCGGGCCAGCAGCACCTCCACGTCGAAGGGCTTGGTGATGTAGTCGTCCCCGCCGTACGCGAGACCGGTGACCTGATCGGTGCGGGCGTCGCGGGCGGTGAGGAAGATGACGCCCAGCTCCGCGCCGTCGGCGCGCAGCCGGCGGCAGACCTCCATGCCGTCGCCGTCGGGCAACATGACGTCGAGCAGCACCAGGTCCGGGGAGCGCTCGGCGGCGAGCGTGACCGCCTCGGCCGCGGTGCCCGCCGTGTCGACCGTGAAGCCGTGAAACGTCAGCACCGTGGCCAGCATGTCGACGATGTTGGGCTGGTCGTCGACCACCAGGATCCGGGCAGCACACATAGCCCTGCCATGACACCAGAGCCGGGTGTGAGTTCGATGAGAGCGTCGGCCCTCAGCCCACCCCGGCGAGGCTCTTCTTCCGGGTGGCCAGCACGACGTCGACGATGCCGTACTCGCGCGCCTCCGCGGCCGTCATGATCTTGTCCCGGTCGATGTCCTTGGTGACCCGCTCGAACGGCTGGCCGGTCCGCTCGGCGAGCAGCTCCTCCATCTGGCGGCGCATCCGCAGGATCTCCCGCGCCTGGATCTCCAAGTCGCTGCCCTGACCCTGGACCGCGCCGCTGAGCGCCGGCTGGTGGATCAGGATCCGCGAGTTGGGCAGCGCCATGCGCTTGCCCCGGGTGCCGCCGGCCAGCAGGATCGCCGCTGCCGAGGCCGCCTGACCCAGGCAGACCGTGACCACGTCGGGCCGCACGTACTGCATGGTGTCGTAGATCGCGGTCATCGCGGAGTATGAGCCGCCGGGCGAATTGATGTACATCGTGATGTCCCGGTCCGGGTCGAGCCCCTCCAGCGTGAGCAACTGCGCCATCACGTCATTGGCCGAGGTGTCGTCGACCTGCACACCGAGGAAGATGATCCGGTCGGAGAACATCTTCGTGTACGGGTCGGTGGTCTGGGTGCCGTAGGACGTGCGCTCGACGAAGGACGGGATGATGTACCGGCTGCTCCAGGTGCTCCGGGCGTTCGCGCTCATGGCACCGAAGCTAGCCGCGCCAGGGCCGGTTCTGCCGCCCGTGCGGGTCTTGTTCGCCCACAGCGCACGGTTTCTCCGCACAGGCCGTCCGTTTCCCCGCACAGGCAGTCGGTTTCTCCGCGCGGGTCGTCCGGCGCGCGCGGCGATGGTCGCGCATCACAGGCCCGTCGACGGTTGGATCGCCGCGGACCGGATACACCATCGGCATGGACACTCCCGGACCCACCGTGTTCGTGCTCTTCGGCGCCACCGGCGACCTCGCCCGGCGGATGGTTCTGCCGGCCTTCTGGACCCTGGCCGGCCGCGGCCTGCTGCCGGACGACTGGGTGCTGGTGGGTAACGGCCGCGGCGACGTCTCGCATGAGGACTTCCGCGGTCACGTGCACGACGTCCTGGGCCGGCCGGGCGGCGAGGAGTGGAAACGCTTCGCCGACCGCCTCTACTTCGCCGGTGGCGGATTTCAGACCCAGGACCCCGGAAGCCTGCTCGACGTGATCGAGCACGCGCGCACCCGCGTCGGCCGCAACGCCCAACTCGTGCACTATCTGGCCGTGCCACCGGTGGCATTCCCGGAGATCACCCGGGCGCTCGGTGAGCACGACCTGGCGCAGGACGCCCGCGTCGTCTACGAGAAGCCGTTCGGCACCTCCCCGGACGGGTTCCGCTCGCTCAACCGGACCGTACGCGCCGTGCTGGACGAGTCGCAGGTGTACCGGATCGACCACTTCCTCGGCAAGGAGGCGACCCAGGACCTGCACGTGCTGCGGTTCGCCAACGAGATCTTCGCCGCCATGTGGAACCGGGAACACATCGAAAGCGTGCAGATCGACGTGCCGGAGACGCTGGGCATCGCCGACCGGGCAGGCTTCTACGACGCCACCGGTGCGACGCTGGACATGCTCGTCACGCACCTGTTCCAGGTGGCCGCGGAGATCGCCATGGAACCGCCGGAGAGCCTGTCCGCCGCGGATCTGCAGGCCGCCCGGGAAAAGGTCATACGATCATTCCGGCCGCTGGACCCCGCCGAGGTGGTGCTCGGACAGTTCACCGGCTACCGCGACACCGAAGGCGTACGGTCCCGCTCGCGCACCGACACGTACGTCGCGGCCAAGCTGTGGATCGACAACCCGCGCTGGCGGGGCGTGCCGTTCCTGCTGCGTACCGGCAAACGGATGGCGCGGTCGCAGCAGCGGGTCAGCATCGTGCTGCGTGCCGGGCACGGCCCGTTCGGCAGGTTGCCGGCCGAGGCGAACGTGCTGAGCTTCGACCTGTCCGGGGCCGGCGGCATCGCGCTGTCGTTGCTGGCCAAGAAGCCCGGCGCCGGGCTGGACCTGGACCCGGCCGCGGTCACGCTGCCGCTCACCACGTTGCCCGAGGCGGAACCGCTCGACCCGTACGTGCGGCTCATCCACGACGTGCTGGTGGGCGACCGGTCGTTGTTCACCCGGCCGGACGGGCTGTCCGCAGCCTGGCGGGCCGTGCGTCCGGTGCTGGACAACCCGCCCCGGCTGGCCACCTACGCGCCCGGGTCGTGGGGGCCGGGCCGGGCGAACAAGCTGGTCGCGCCCGGCCGGTGGCTGTCGGGTCCGCTCAAGTAGCCCGGTCCGCTGCCGAATGGCAGCGTGTGCTGAGGAGACTCGCGGAGCGGAGATGGCCGGTCTGGCCGGCGCTGGGGCTGGTGGCCTGCGTGACCTACGTGGCCATCCCGTCAACCGGCGGCGCCGCGCTGCTCTCCGCCGCCACCGGCCTGGTCGCCGTGATCCTGACGCTGACCGCGGTGCGCCGCTACCGGTCCGCGTCCGCCCGTTCGTGGAACCTGTTCGCGGTGGGCCTGTCCCTGTGGGTGGCGGGCGACCTCGCCTTCGCCGGGAACGCCTTCGCGCCCGGCAACCCGGCGGTCGAATACCTGGTGAACGCGTGTTACCTGAGCGCGTACCCGTTCATGGTGGTGGCCCTGTTCCGGCTGACGCGCACCCGCGAGGCGCGTGACTCGTTCGGCGCGCTGGACACCGCGGTCATCGCCACCGGCCTCGGCATCGTGTATTGGATCTTCGTGATCGGCCCGGTCGCCGAGAACGCCGCGATGCCGCCGCTGGCCCGGTTCCTCGTCGTCGCCTACCCGACCTGCGGGGTGCTGCTGTGCGCGGTGGTGCTGCCGCTGCTGCTGCGGTCCGGGCGGCGGACGCCCAGCGTGTGGCTGCTCACCATGGGCAGCATCGCGGTCCTGCTCGGCAACGTGGCCTTCACCGTGATGCCGGCCGACGCCGCGACCCTGTCCCAGTGGGTCTTCGGCGGCTACCTGTTCGCCTACCTCTGCTACGCCGGCGCGGCCGCGCACCCGTCGGCGCACCGGTCGCCGGCGACACGCGGGGCGTCCCTCGGCCGTGGCCGCCTCCTGCTGCTCGCGGTCACCTCCCTGCTGGTGCCGGGCGTACTGCTGCTGGAAGGCTTCCGGCGTCCGCAGGACATCGACTGGCTGGCCATCAGCATCGGCTCCATCCTGCTGTTCCTGCTGGTTCTGGCGCGACTCGCCGGATTCGTGGACCAGGTGCGCGCGCAGGCCACGCAACTCGAAGACATGGCGATGCGCGACGACCTGACCGGCCTGGCCAACCGCCGCCGGTTCGAACAAAGGCTCACCGAAAGCATGCAGGAAGGGCAGCCGCAGGTGGCGATGCTCGACCTCAGCGGCTTCAAGGCGGTCAACGACCGCTTCGGGCACACCGTCGGTGACCGGCTGCTGGCCGAGGTGGGCCACCGCATGGCGCAGACGCTGCGTCCCGGCGACGTCGCCGCGCGGATGGGCGGCGACGAGTTCGCGGTGCTCGTCCCGGACACCACCGCCGGTGCCATGGACGGCATCGTGGAGCGGCTCACCCAGGCGCTGCGCCGCCCGGTCGTGGCCGACGGGCACGAACTGCTGATCAACGCCAGCTTCGGGACCGCCACCTGCGATGAGACCGATGATCCGCACGAGGTGATCCGGCGGGCCGACGTCGCCATGTACGTCGCCAAATCGCTGGGCGAAGGCCGCCGCCGACGCTACACGCGCGGCATGGACGTGGCCGCCGGGGAACAGGCCCGGATGGGCGCGGAGATGCGCCAGGCGCTGGACACCGGCCAGTTCCGGCTGGTGTACCAGCCGATCGTGGAGTTGCCCAGCGGGCGGACCGTCGCGGTGGAGACGCTGGTCCGCTGGGAACATCCGGTGCGCGGACCCGTCAGCCCGGCCGAGTTCATCCCGGTCGCCGAACAGAACGGCCTGATCGTCGAACTCGGGGCGTGGATCCTGAAGGCGGCCTGCGCCCAGGCCGCGATCTGGCGAGACGAACTCGGCCCGGCGGCGCCGCGCCGGATCGGGGTGAACGTGTCCGCGCGTCAGCTAGCCGAGCCCGGCTTCCCGGAGCTGGTCGCGAACGTGCTCGCATGGACCGGGTTGGGCGCGGACAAGCTGACCATCGAGGTGACCGAGACCGCGGTCTTCGGCGGCGGTCAGGCGTTGCGCGCGGTGAAGGCCCTGTACGAGCTGGGCGTGAAAATCGCGCTGGACGACTTCGGCACCGGACACTCCTCGCTGACCCTGTTGCAGACCCTGCCGGTGAACATCCTGAAGGTGGACAAGTCGTTCGTCGACAACATCAGCATGGCGGGGCGGCACGCGGTGATCGCGACCGCGCTGATCCAGGTGAGCAACGGGCTCGGGCTGGACGCCGTGGCGGAAGGCGTGGAGACGGCGGAACAGGCAGCCGAGTTGCACCGGCTGGGATATCGGCTGGCCCAGGGATACTACTTCGGTCGCCCGGCGGCGCAGCCGGACTTCGCGGCGAGCGCGGAGTTGCCGTCAGCCGCGTAACGCCCGCCCCGCCCCGCCCCGCCCCCCCCGCCCGCGCCCCGCCGCCCGCCGCCCGCGCCCCGCGCCCCGCCGCCCGCGCCCCGCCGCCCGCGGCGATCTTGAAGTTGCGGGTCCACCATGTCGCATATAACCGGCTAAACCGCCACCGGAAAGTTCAAGATCGTCGGCAACGCTGCGGCGATCTTGGTCTCGTGGTCAGACAAGTCGGGTATAGCACGTGCCTACGTCCGCGCCCACTACTCGGCCCACGCGCAGTCGGGCGCGGAAGGCTCAAGATCGGCCGACGCGCGGACGTGCGGACGTGCGGACGTGCCGACGTGCCGACGTGCCGACGTGCGGACGTGCCGGCGGGCGGGGGCCGGACGTGCCGGCGGGCGGGGCCGGGGCGCGGGCGGGCCGGGGTGGGGGTGGGGCGGGGCGGGGCGGGGGTCAGGCTGTGCCGTTGCGCAGGTCGACCAGGGCGGCCGTGCTCAGCTCGTACGGCTCCCGATCCGGCTCGATCAGCAGCACCGGAACCTTCGCGGCGTGCGTCAGTGCCGCGGTGAAGCCGCCGTCGGCGAACTGCACCAGCGGTCCGCGCGGCGAGCGGCCCACCGCGACCATCCGTGCACCCACCTGGCTCGCGTACTGGGCCAGGGCGCGACCCGCCGCCGCATGGTCACCGACGCTGATCAGCACCGCGCCGGTGGCCGCTACGCCACCGGCCGCCATCCGGTCCACGTGCGCGGACACCGCCGCCAGCGCATCCTGTTCATCCTCGGGGTCAATGGCCAGTTCCTCGATCACCCGCGTTTCGCGAATCCGGACGATCTCCAGGGTCGCACCGCGGTCGCGGGCGAGGCCGGCCGCCGCGTCGACGGTCGCCGCCGCGCCGTCGTGCGCCCCCACCGCCACCAGGACCGGCCGCTCGGCGGTGGCGCCGATCGGTTCCACCCGCGCCGCTGGTTGCTCCTGCGGCTGCGCCTCGGCCGCCGCGATCAGCCGGTGCCCGCTCGCGAGCACCACCACCGCGAGCAGGAACGTCACCCCGCCGAGATAGAACGGGATGCTCAGGTCGGTCGCGTCGGCGATCTTTCCGGCCACGTACGGCGCGAGGCCGCCACCGATGAAGCGCACGAAGCCGTACGCGGACGAGGCGACCGGCCGCTCGACCGGCGACACCAGCATCACCGCCTGGGTGGTGAGCGTGTTGTTGATGCCGATGAAGGCGCCACTGACAATCACCGCGACGATCACCGCCGCCGGGGTGTGCACGCCGGCCGCGATGACCGCCATCACCACGGCCAGGCCGACCAGATTGACGTAGAGCACCGGCGCGGTGCCGAACCGGGACTGCAGGCGGGGCGCGAAGAACACGCTGAAGAGCGCCACCAGCAAGCCCCACCCGGTGAACACCAGCCCGAGGCGGTGCGCGTCCAGCTCCATCGGGTACGGCGCGTAGCCGAGCATGGTGAAGAAGCCCCAGTTGTAGAGCAGCGCCATGATGCCCATGGTCAGCAGGCCGCGGTGGCGCAACGCCTTGAGCGGCGCGGACAGCGAGGTGCGGTGGGCGGGCCGGGGCAGCGCCGGGACGAACACGATGGTCGCGACGAGGGCGATCGCCATCAGCACCGCGACGCCGAAGAACGGGCCGCGCCAACTGATGCTGCCCAGTTCGCCGCCGAGCAGCGGACCGACCGCGATGCCCAGGCCGAGGGCGGTCTCGTACAGGATGATCGCGCCGGCGAACCCGCCGCTGGCGGACGCCACGATGACGGCCAGGCTGGTGGCGATGAACAGCGCGTTGCCCAGCCCCCACCCGGCGCGGAAGCCGACGATCCCGCCGATCGAGCCGGAGGCGCCGGCGAGTGCCGCGAACACCACGATGATGCTCAGCCCGATCACCAGTGTCCGCTTGGCGCCGAAGCGGCTGGACACCCAGCCCACCACGAGCATGGCCACGGCGGTCACCACCAGATAGCTGGTGAACAGCAGCGACACCTGGCTGGGTGAGGCGTGCAGGCTGCTGGCGAGCGCGGGCAGGATCGGATCGACCAGGCCGATGCCCATGAACGAGATGACGCAGGCGAAGGCGACCGCCCAGACGGCCCGGGGCTGCCGGAACGGGCTGGCGGGTTTTCCGTGTGGTGCGCTCATGCGCGGGTGCTCCCATCGAGCCGGCATGACGCCGGCGTGCCGCTCAAGATTCATAACTAGCTTATGAACATGACGCGGCCGCGGCAATCGACAACGGGAGTCGCGCTCGTCACGCGCGATCGTGGGCCTGGGTCATCGCGATCGGCGCCGATGCGGTCGCAACCGCCGCCACGCCGCACTCGCCAGCACGCCCGCGCGGGTCACCACCCCGTCGCCGTGGATCAGAAGTTCGCCGACCAGGGCCGCCGCCCGGTCCATGGTCATGCACGCCTGCCCGAAATCACCGTCGTCGTCGCGCAGCGGCCACAGGCGTTCGCCCTGCTCCCATGCCAATGCCCGGGTGCTCGCCACCAGCAGATCCTGCGTCCAGTCGTCCAGGTCGCCGACGTACCGGTCGATGCGCAGTTGCCACGGGGTGGAGTAGCGCCTGCGCAGGGTCGGGATCGCCTCGTAGAAGATCCGGTTAACCAGCAGGTAGTCCGGATGGGTGACATGCGGCTCCGGCGCACCCACCGAGCGCCAGGTGGCGATCAATGCCAGCGACAGGTCGTGGTTGATGTGCGCGTTGACGCCCAGCATCGCCGCGCAGAGCCGGCTGACCCCGGTGTCCTGAGCCCGCCGGAACAGCACCTCCCACACGTCCGGCGTGCGTTCGTCGCCCTCGCCCCACCGGCGTAGCGCGACGAAGTAGAGCTTGGCGAACTCCACGTCGAGCTGCTCCAAGAACACCGGATCGTGCACGTTGGGCCCGGTGAGCGAGCGCGCCACCCGGGCCGTGATGGTGTAGTAGAGCGAGTTGAAGGCGGCCACCCGGTTCGCCTTCGCCTTGGGCGGCAGCCGTTCCAGGACGGTCTGCACGGCGACAAGCGTGGACAGCACACCGCCGATGTCGGTCGGTGGCGTCTGCAGGATCTCGGCCATCTCCTCGTGCGCGGGATCCCAGCCCGGTCGCGTCGTGACCGCACCGGCCAGCCGGTGCCGCCGGTCCTGCAATCGGTCGGCGCTTGCCCGTACGCGGTGCCGGTCGAACGAAGTCATGCCCCACAGAATCTTGGCCGAAAGCGGCCGTCACCAGCGCTGAGACGCGTACCTGACAGCGGCGCCGGCGGTGCCGCGCTCAGGACGCGAGGGAGAACCGTTCCGCATGCGTCTGCGCCGGTGGCACGCCGAGTTCGCGCAGGCTGCGCAGCACCGCCTCGGTCATGGCCGGCGGCCCGCACACGTAGACGTCCCGGTCGGTGATGTCCGGCACCACGGTGGCCAGGTTCGCCGGGGTGAACGGCTGCACCACGCTGCTGCGGCCGGTGAGCACGTGAACGTGGTCACCGGCAAGCGCCTTGAGTTCGCTCAGCAGCACCGCGTCGTCCGCGCTGCGCACCCGGTAGAGCACGATCGCGTCGCCGCGCAGTTCCTCCAGCAGGGCCCGGATCGGTGTCACGCCGACACCGCCCGCGATCAGCAGCGTCTTCTCCCGTACGCGCTGGGCCGTGGTGAACGCGCCGTACGGACCTTCGGCGAACACCCGGGCGCCCGGGGTGAGGCGGCGCAGCCCGGCGCTGGTGGTGCCCACGGCTCGTGCGGTGAGCCGCAGCGACGTGCCGTCCGGTGCGGCGGACAGGGAGAACGGGTTGACCTGCCACCACGTGTTGTGTCCGGGGAAGCGCCAGAGCATGAACTGGCCGGCACGCGCCGGGAGCCGGTCCAGATCGCGCCCGGTGACATGCACCGACACCACATCGTCGGACTCCGGCACGACCGCGGACACCCGGAACTGGTGCCGCGCGTTGCGCACCAGCGGCAGGATCAGGCGCCCGGCGGCAAGCGCGGCCACGGCCAGGATCCACAGCGTCCACCAGTACGCGGCCGCGGCGCGGGTGGCGGTGAACGTGGTGACCTCGAACAGTTGGTGGATCAATGCCAGCGCGACGGCGGCGTACAGTCCGAGGTGGACGGCGTGCCAGGTCTCGTACTGCAGGCGGCGTCGTGCGTACCGGATCGACATCACCGCCACCGCCAGGACGATCAGGTAGGCCGCCATGCCGAGCAGCACCGGCACCGACCCGGCCAGGCTCAGCGCCTGCACCAGGAGCGGGTTGCCGTCGAGCCGGGCGTATCCGGCGACGATGAAGGCGAGGTGCAGCGTCAGCGTCCAGAACAGCGAGAATCCGACCCGGCGATGCCACGAAGTGAGCCGGTCCATGCCGATCCGGTTGTCCAGCCACGGCAGCCGGGCGATGAGAAAGATCTGCAGGATTATCGCGTACGCCGCGAGGACCCCGAAGAATCTGCCCGTCTCGATGAGACTGTTCTTCACCGGCAGATCGGTGGTGACGAACAGGATCACCACGATCAGCAGGTTGATGCCGGCCAGCGCGGTCAGCAGGGTACCCGCGGTGACGGCCGGGGGCAGGCCGGTGCGGGGCAGGGTTCGGGTCGTCGCCGTCATCGTCGGTCCTCCGCGGTCGGTGTCCTCACCTGCGCGTACCGCCGGTGTGTGGAAGTGGTTCACCGCTTCGGCGACGGGTTTCCCGCCGAGTGCGCTGTCGGCGGGCCGCGAGCATCGTCGATGGCAATGAACCTTTTCAACTTGGCATCGAGCCTGTCGAACGCCGGGCATCGTCCGAACGGACGATCCCCGGCGTTCGGGACGGGGCGCATATTTCTTCTTTAATTTCGGCCTATTAGTGCCTCAAATAATCGCTGCTCAATAGCGTGCGCGCGGCGGGGAATTTACGGTCGTCCTGCTACCGGTGAACGGCTCGGGAATGGGGCTGTCGTAGCGCGAAGCGATAGAAGAGGTAATGACATGCGTAGGTCGAACCCCCGCCGGGCCGCTGGCGGACGGCGCATCGACCGTCGTCTGCTGGGCGCGGCGGGCGCCCTCGTGGTGTTCGGAGCGATCATCGGGGTTACCCAGATCTCCAACGCGGACACCCAGCCCACCGCGGGTGGGTCGGCGAACGGTCTGGACGTGCTGGCCAACGACTGTTCGGAGAGCACGCTGAAGCCGCACGACGGCTTCCAGGTCGGTGACCGTTGCGTGTCGACCGCGTTCGGCGAGGTGGGCCCGGCGGCCAAGAACCCGTCGCTGCTCATCACCAGCGCTCCCCGCTCGGTGCGTACGGGTGAGGCGTTCACGTTGAAGGTGAGCACCCGAAACCTGGTGCGTGACCGGTTCCTCGCGGCCGGTCAGGGTGGGTACTACGTGGAGAGTTCGGTGCTGACCGACGAGGGTCTCACCCGCGGTCACTTCCACACCGCGTGCCGGATGCTGACCACCACGAAGGAGGCGAACGACCCGGCACCGGTGCCGGCGTTCTTCGTGGCCACCGAGGACAGTCAGGGCGGCGCGGCGCCGGACACGGTCACCATTCAGGTTCCCGGCCTGCCCGATGCGGGCACCGCGCAGTGCGCGTCGTGGGCCGGTGACGGGTCGCACCGCATCCCGATGATGGAGCGGGCGAACCAGACACCCGCGTTCGACGCCGTGCGCATCAAGGTCCGGGGCGGTGACGCGGATCCGCCGGCCGAGGAGCCGACCACGCCGCCGGCGGAAGACCCGCCCGGCCAAGGCGACCAGGGCAACGGCGACCAGGGGGGCAACGGCGACCAGGGGGGCAACGGCGACCAGGGCAACGGCGACCAGGGCGGCGATCAGGGTCAGGGCGATGGCGGCATGAACGGTGACGGCGCCGGCCAGGGCGATCAAGGCATGAACGGCGAGGAGGCGGACCAGCCGACGACCGACAAGACGATCGTCGACGAGCCCTCCACGCCGACGTCCACGAAGGACTCGGCCAAGGACGGCGCCACCAAGGACACCGGCAGCACGAAGAACACCGGTAGCAAGAGCTCGGGTGGCAAGAGCTCGGGCAACAAGGCATCGGGTGGCAAGAGCTCGGGTGGCAAGAGCTCGGGCGGCACGGACACCGGTGACCAGCAGGGCCAGGCGAATACCGTGTCCGACACGTCGACCGGCGACGACGCGGAGTCCGCCGCCAACCCGCAGCCCAGCGTGTCCAGCCTCGCCGCGACGTCCGGCGACGACGCGGACGACGACACCGGTGCGCCGGACCCGGACCCGGTCAGCACCGTGCGGGCCGAGCCCGCGGCCAACGAGAGCGGGAGCAACCTGCCGCGTACCGGGACCAACACCGCGGCGATGATCGGCGGAGCGGTGATCCTGGTGGCGGGCGGCGCGGCGATCATCATGATCACCCGTAGGCGCCGGCCCCGGCCCCGGCCGTCGCGTACCGGAGACTGGTACTGACAGTTCCACATCGCACGTCTGCATGATCCCCGTGTCGGCCGTTGCCGGCACGGGGATCGTCTGTGCCCGGCCGGTCGCGTCGGCTAGGAACGCGCCGAGGTCTATGCTGACGGCCGTCTGCTCAGGTCAGACCTGGAATCCGGGGGAGGAGGGAACACGTTATGACCGACAACTCGGACATCGACCGGCCGACGGCATCGATCATGACGGGTACCCTAGGCCGTATGGCCGACGACGCGAACCGAGCCCGGCGGGTGGAGCCCGGAGCCGACACCACCGTGATCGACAAGTGTTGCGCCGTCCGGCGCAAGGCATAGGCCCCGCCGGAGGCAACCACGTGACAACGGGGCATCAGAGCAGCGGGCCGACCGTACGCCGCATCCAGTTGGGCGCGCGTCTGCGTAACCTGCGCCAGGCGGCCGGGATGAGCCGCGAGCAGGCCGGTTACGAGATCCGTGGCTCCGAGTCCAAGATCAGCCGGATGGAGCTGGGCCGGGTGGCGTTCAAGGAACGCGACGTGGTCGATCTGCTGAAGCTGTACGGCATCACGGACGAGGAGGAGCACAAGCGGCTGGTCGAGCTGGCCCGGGAGGCGAACACGCCCGGCTGGTGGTACGCCTACAGCGACCTGCTCACCTCGTGGTTCCAGAACTATCTGGACCTGGAACAGTCGGCCGAGCTGATCCGGACGTACGAGGTCCAGTTCGTGCCGGGCCTGCTGCAGACCGACGCGTACGCGCGAGCCGTCATCCGGCTGGGGCACGGCACCGCCCGGCACGAGGAGATCGACCGCCGCGCGGACCTGCGGATGGCTCGCCAGCAACTGTTGTCGCGAGACGTCCCGCCGCGGCTGTGGGCGGTGCTCGACGAGGCCGTGCTGCACCGCCCCATCGGCGGCCCGGCCGTGATGCGTGAGCAGATCGCGGCCCTGCTGAAGGCGTGCACCCAGCGCAACGTGCGGTTGCAGGTGATCCCGTTCCGGTCCGGCGGGCACGCGGCGACCGGCGGCGCGTTCAGCATCCTCCGCTTCCCGCACGAGGATCTGCCCGACGTGGTCTACCTGGAGCACCTGACCGGCGCGGTCTATCTGGACAAGCGGGAGGACGTGGACGAATACGCGGCCGCGGTGGGCCGGCTGTTCATCGAGGCGGAGCCGCCGAACCGTACGCCGGAGATTCTGAGCCGTGCGTTGCGGGAGTGGGAGGAGAACTGACCGGCTCGGCCGGATCGTCCGGTGCCGCTTCGTCGTCGGAATCCGGATTCACCGCCTCGGTGCCGGGCGGCTTCCGATCCGGGGTCGGCGAGCCGTCGGGATGCCGCACCAGGTAGCGGACCGCCGTGTTCAGCACCGCCAGCAGCGGCACCGCGATGAGGCCGCCGACGATGCCGGCGACCACGACTCCGGCGGCGATGGACAGGATCACCGCCAGCGGGTGGATCGCGACCGCGCGTCCCATGATCAGCGGCTGCAGCACATGTCCCTCCAACTGCTGCACACCGATCACGATGCCGAGCACGATGAGGGCGCTGACCGGGCCCTGGGTGACCAGCGCCACGAGCACCGCGACGGCCCCGGTGACGGTGGCGCCGACGACCGGGATGAAGGCGCCGAGGAAGACCAGCGCGGCCAGCGGCAGGGCCAGCGGGATGCCCATGATGAACAGTCCGATGCCGATGCCGACCGCGTCCACGAAGGCGACCAGCACCGTGGCGTGCACATAGGAGACCAGGGTGTGCCAGGAGTAGTGCCCGGCGCGGGCGACCGGCAGCCGCGCGTCACGGGGCAGCAGGCGGCACAGGAAGTCCCAGATCGGGCCGCCGTCGCGGAGGAAGAAGAACAGCGTGAACAGCGCCAGGAAGAATCCGGCCGCGACATGCCCGATGGTGGTGGCGGTGCTCAGCGCGCCGGAGGTCAACGCCGCCCGGTTGTTCGCGATGGTGTTCTGCAGCGTGGTGACGGCGTTGTCGATCTGCGTCTGTGACAGGTTGAGCGGGCCGTTGGCCAGCCACGCCTGTACCTGCCGAATGCCCTGCCCGACCTGATCGGTCAGGATGCCGGACTGGGAGATGACCGCCTCGACGATCAGTCCCAGTCCGCCGAAGACCAGGATCAGCCCGCCGATCAGCATCACCGCCGCAGCCGGCGATTTGCCCATCCCGCGCCGGCGCAGCCATGCCGAGCCGGGCTGCAGCAGGGCGGCCAGCAGGATCGCCACCACCACCGGGATGACCACGACGCTGAGCAGCGAGATCAGCCGGATCAGGAGGTAGCCCGCGACGACGAAAAGGATGAACCGCCACGCCCAGGCGCCGGCCGTGCGGACGCTGCGGGGCAGCAGGTCGTCCCGGGCGGTCTCGGGCGCCGCGGGCGCGTCCTGCACGGCGCCGTCGGCCTCGTCGACCTCGTCGCCGACCACGTACGGCGGCGGTGTGGCTTGCCGGGCGGTGGCGAGCCGTTCCTGCGCACGCCGACGGACATCGTTGACCCAGGGCATGGAGGCCCCCCTCGCGAATCCCGTGCGCATGTCACCCTCTGCCTACCCTGGGCAAGGGCTGGGAAAACGCAGGGTTGCGAGCGGTTATCCGGTCAGCAGCGCCGGCCCGCGGCCGGTCGGTGCCGTGCGCCGCGGGTTCGGTTGCGGGCCGAGCACCGGCAGCATGGCCACCCGCAGGTTGCGTCGCAGCAGGGCGAGGGCCACCGCGCCGCTGTCCGCGCCGGCCTCCACGAGCGGGGCGTGCGAGCGATCGCGCAGCCCGACCGCGTACCAGCCGCCGGCGGTGGTGGGGCCGATCACCGCGTCGAAATCTTCTAACAGGCGCTCCGACCGGGCGCGCAGCTCTGCGCTGATCGGCGTCTTGACGTACATGTCCATGCCGGTGTGTGGTCGTGGCGGTGTGAAAAGTTGCTCGCCGATCCGGGCAACCTTTTCGATCCGGGTGACCACTCATCGTCGTACCCATGGTTGCGCCGCCGATCGAGGGAAGGAGCAGCGTGGCCGATCGCGAAAGCGCCTTCCAGGTGTTCTTCGACGAACACCACGCGGACCTGTCGCGCCTGGCCTACCTGATCACCGGCGACGCGAACGCGGCGGATGACATCGCCGCGGACTCGCTGCTGGAGATCTGGCGGCATTGGGAGCGGGTCACCGCGGCGGACAACCCGTTGGCGTACGCGCGAGGCGTGGCGGCGAACCTGTCGCGCAACTGGATCCGGCGGCAGCGCCGCGAGCGCCTCGGCCTGCTGAACATGAAGCTGCTGCTGGAGGACTACCGCAATCCCGACGTCTCGCTCGTGATGGATGTGCGAGCGGCGCTGCGCCGGTTGCCGCTGCGGCGCCGGGAGTGCGTGGTCCTGCGGTACGCGTTCGACGTGCCCGAACGTGAGGTCGCCGAGATCCTCGGCATCTCGGTCGGCACGGTGAAGAGCCAGACCGCCCGGGGCGCGGCGCAACTGGCTGCGTTGCTGGTCCCGGCGGTGCCCGCTCTGCTCGGTTGCGCGGGGGAGGGCTGATGGTCGACGAGGAGTACCTGCAGGAGGCGCTGCGTGCCGCCGCGCAGTCACACCAACCCGATCGTGCCGCGATCATGGAACGGGTGGCCCGGGGACGGGCGCCGACGCGCCCTTTCCGGGCGGCGCGGCCGATCGGGGCCGCGCTCGCCGTCGCGGTGATCGCCGTGCTCAGCATGGTGGCGGTGCGTGCCACCGGTGACGATCCGCCGCCGGCCTCCGCGCTGCCCGGCCCGACCGCCACCGCGACGGCCGGGGACCTCTCCGGGACCGGCGAGGGGCAGGACGGCCGTGCGCCGACCACCGCCGTGCCGCCCGCCACCGGATCGTCGGGCACCGGATCGTCGGGCACCGGGCCGTCGGCCACCGCAGCGCCGCCGGCCGGCTCCGGCGTGCCCGGTGCCGGGTCGGGAACGTCCGGCCCGGCACCGCACCGGTCCGGCACCGCGCCGCCGTCCGCCACGTCGGGCTCACCCGCGACCTTCGTCCGTACGGCCGGGACGCGTGACGCCCACTCCGGCGCGGTGTGGTCCCAGGACAACGTCACGGTTACCAACTCCGTGCCGCTGACGTCCCTGACGGTGCGCATCAGCGTGCCGCTGACCTCGGGGGCCCAGCAGGCGGGCCACTACACCGACGCGCCGAACGCCGATGTCGTGATGACCGTGGCGCGCGGACCGACCAGCCTGACGTACACGTTCGAGCTGCGCGACGCGGCGACGCTGGCCACCGGCGAGCACCTGTTCGCGGCCCAGTATTCGCACTCGTCCGGCCGGGACGCCGGGGGTGACACGTATACCGTCGAGGCGTCCGCCCGCAACGGTGACCGTGCCGGCGACGACGGCCGGTTCGGGTGACTCACGCCCCGGCGTCGGTCTGCACGCCGGTGAGCAGGTGCCGGTCGTGCCCGACGTGGCGCGCCGGGCCGGTCAGCCGGATCATGCCGCGGCACGGCAGGTCACTTGCCGAGGTGCCGACCAGCACCTCGATCTCGCCTGGCTCGACGACGCGACGCAGGTCGCGCCCCGTGAAGGCGGTGCGGTCGGCGTGCACCCGGAACCGGACTTGGCAGTCGGCGCCGGGGGCCAGGCTGACCCGGGCGAACCCGGTCAGTTGCCGGACCGGCCGGGTCACGGTGGCGAGCACGTCGTGCAGGTAGAGCTGGACGACCTCCGCACCGGCCCGCGCGCCGGTGTTGGTCACCCGGACGGTGACCGTGAACTCGCCGTCGGTGGGCACCTGGGCGTCGCTGATGTGCAGGCCGTCCAGGGCGAACGTGGTGTAGGACGCGCCGTGGCCGAACGCGTACAGCGGAACGGGGTCGAGGTTGCTGGCCCCGGTGCGCTCGGCACCCAGCGGCGGCTGCAGATAGGTCCCGGGCTGCCCGCCGGGGTGCCGCGGGATCTGCACCGGCAGTTTGCCGCTGGGCTGCACCCGGCCGCTGAGCACGCCGGCGATCGCCGTCCCGCCCTCCTCGCCGGGCATGAACGCCTGCACCAGCGCCGCCGCCCGTCCGTCCACCTCACCCAGCGCGTACGGGCGGCCGGACACGACCACCACGACAACGGGTGTGCCGGTCGCGAGCAGCTCGTCCAGCAGGGCCGGCTGCACGCCGGGCAGCCGCAAGTCCGCGGCGTCGCAGCCCTCGCCGGAGGATCCGCGCCCGAAAAGCCCGGCCAGGTCGCCGACCATGGCCACACAGAGGTCGGCGTCGCGGGCCGCGTCGACCGCCGCCGCGAAGCCGGTCCGGTCCTCGCCCATGACCCGGCAGCCCGGCTCGTGCACGATCTTCACGTCGGGCAGCTCGGCCCGCAGCCCGTCGACCGCGGTCGGCACGTCCAGGCCGAGCCCGAAGCCGGGGTGCCGGGGGAGTTCGTGGTTGGGGAACGCATAGCACCCCATGAAGGTCCGCGGGTCGTCGGCGCACGGCCCGACCACCGCGATGCGGCGCAACTCGGGTCCCAGGGGCAGGGCCGTCCCCGGGTCCAGCAGGACGATCGACCGTTCGGCCATCTCCTGCGCCAGCGCCCGGTTGGCCGGGGAGTCCAGGTCGACGCCGGCCGCGGTCACCGAGGACTCCGGTGTCCAGTCCGCGTCCAGCAGCCCGATCTCGGCCTTCTGCCGCAGCAACCGCCGGGCGGCCCGGTCCACCAGCGCCTCGTCGAGCTCGCCGCGCCGCACCCGCTCGACAAGCCCCGCGCCGTACCCGACGGTGTCCGGCAGCTCCACGTCGATGCCGGCGGTCAGCGCGAGTGCGCCGGCCTCGGCCATGTCGGCGGCCACCCGGTGAGTGGTGGCCAGGAACGGCACCGCCCAGTAATCGGAGACCACCGTTCCGGTGAAGCCCCACTCGTCGCGCAGCACCTCGGTGAGCAGCCACGGGTCGGCGCCGGCCGGCACCCCGTCCACGTCGGAGTAGGAGTTCATCACCGAGCCCGCCCCGGCGACCGCGACGGCCGTCTCGAACGGGGGCAGCAGGGCGTCCATCAGTTCGCGCCGGCCCATCGGCACCGGGCCGTGGTTGCGGGCGCCGCGGGCGGCGGAGTATCCGGCGAAGTGTTTCAGCGTGGCGATCACCCCGGCGCTCTGCAGCCCGCGCACATAGGCCGCGCCGAGCACGGACACCAGGTAGGGGTCCTCGCCCATGGTCTCCTCGACCCGGCCCCAGCGATAGTCGCGGGCCACGTCCAGCACCGGCGACAGACCCTGGTGCACGCCGAGCGCGGCCATGTCCCGGCCGATCGCCGCGGCCATCCGCTGCACCAGGTCCGGGTCGAAGGTGGCGCCCCAGGCGATCGCGGCCGGGTAGACCGTGGCGCCGTACGTGGTGAAGCCGGTCAGGCACTCCTCATGGACCAGGGCCGGGATGCCCAGCCGCGATCCGGCCAGCACGATCTTGTGTTGCCGGACCAGCTCGGCGGCACCCTCCTCGGCGGTGACCGGGCTGCTGCCGTAGACGCGCGTGAGGTGGCCGAGCCCGTGCCGGCTCGCCTCGTCCAGCGGCGCCGAGCCGGCGGCGGTGAACGCCTCCTGCATGGGTGCGACGTTCAGGTCCTCCTCGTGGCCGCCGTGGTCGTTCTGCGTCGCGTTTCCGACCCATCGGCTGCCGAGTTGCGCGACCTTCTCTTCGAGGGTCATCTGGGCCAGCAGACGGTCCACCCGTTCCGTGAGAGGAAGGGTCGCATCATGCCACGGTGCCGTCACGTCAATCTCCGAAACTTTCGAGGCCCACTTTGCTGCGGGAATTCGCGAGACACACTCTTCCCTTATCGTTGCGGGTCTTCAAGACCCCTTGACAGCCGCTTTTTGACATCCTACGTTAACAAAATCTCACGTTAACTTGCGGTCACCGATCGAAAGTTTCAGTCGTAAACCCTTTGTCGTCCGAAGGTTTCCGTCGCTGCCCGCGGCTTCTCGAAATATGGAGTTCAGGGTGGATCGCAGACATTTCTTCAATCTCGCGCTGGGCGCGGGCGCCGGAGCGGTGCTCGCCGGATGTGGCAGTTCCGGGCCGAGTGGCGGTCCGGGCGGTGGAGCCGGTGCCGGCGCCGCCAGTTACTGGTTCCTCACCGGTGACCCCGGCGAGACCATCCGCAAGGCCAGCGTCGACCGGTTCAACAAAGCCAACTCCGACAGCAAGATCAATCCCACGGCGTTCCAGAACGACGCCTACAAGACGAAGATCAAGACCGCCATCGGGGCCGGTCAGGCGCCCACCATCATCTGGGGCTGGGGCGGCGGCACGCTGCGCAGCTACGTGCAGTCCGACCAGGTGGAGGATCTGACCTCCTGGTTCGCCGACAACAGCGCGGTGAAGGACCGCCTGTTCCCGTCCTCCTTCGCCGCAGCCACCGTGGACGACAAGATCTACGCAATGCCGTGCGAGACCGTGGCGCCGATCGTGCTGTTCTACAACAAGGAGGTGTTCGACAAGGTCGGCGCGCAACCGCCGCAGTCCTGGGCGGACATCATGGCGCTGGTGCCGAAGTTCAACGCCGCCGGTGTCGCGCCGTTCTCGCTCGGCGGCCAGTCGCGCTGGACCAACATGATGTGGCTGGAGTTCCTCTACGACCGCATCGGCGGACCCGAAGTCTTCCAGGCGGCCTTCGAAGGCGAGAAGGACGCATGGTCCAACCCGGCCTCGATCGAGGCGCTGACCAAGGTCCAGCAGTTGGTCAAGGCGAACGGCTTCATCAAGGGCTTCTCCTCGATCACCGCGGACTCCAACGCGGACCAGGCCCTGCTCTACACCGGCAAGGCCGCGATGATGCTGCACGGCACATGGACGTACGGCAGCATGGCCAACGACGGCGGCGACTTCGTCTCCGGCGGCCACCTCGGCTACATGAACTTCCCGCCGGTGGAAGGCGGCAAGGGGGACCCGAGCAACACCGTGGGCAACCCCGGGCAATATTTGTCCATCTCGTCCAAGGCGACCGACGAGCAGAAGGAGATCGCGAAGAAGTTCTTCGCCACCCAGGTGCTCTCCGACGCCGAGGTCAAGGAGTGGATCGACACCGGCAACGTGCCGATCGTGAACGGCTCGGAGAGCAAGATGAGCGGCTCCAAGGACGCCGACTTCCTCAAGTTCGTCTACGGCATCGCGAGCAACGCCAAGTCCTTCGCCCAGTCCTGGGACCAGGCGCTCAGCCCGACCGCCGCCGAGGAACTGCTGGACAACATCGCCAAGCTGTTCCAGCTCAGCATCACGCCGCAGCAGTTCGCCGCCAGCATGAACCAGGTCATCGGCAAATGACGACACTCGCTCCGCCCGCCGAACGGGTGGAACCACGCACCATCACCCGCGGCCGGCGGGGCGGGTCTGTCGCCTGGATGGCACTGCCCGCCCTGGGCATGTTCCTGGCGTTCGGCGTCATCCCGCTGCTGGGCGTCCTGGCGCTCAGCTTCTCGTCCTGGAACGGGATCGGTGAGATCACCCCGGCCGGCTTCGCCAGTTGGCGGGCGGTGCTCACCGATCCCGGGCTCCCGCACGCGCTCTGGGTCACCTTCCTGGTCATGGCACTGTCCTGGGCGGTGCAGACCCCGGCCAGCATCCTCATCGGCGCCTTCCTGGCCGGGCATCAGCGCTACCGCGGTTTCCTCGCGGTGCTCTACTTCATCCCGCTGCTGCTCAGCTCGGCGGCCATCGCGATCACCTACAAGGCGTTGCTGGACCCCAACTTCGGCCTCGGCGCCGGCCTGAACATGCCGTTCCTCGCCCAGGACTGGCTCGGCGAGGGCACCCTCGCCATGGGCGTGGTGATCTTCGTGGTGTCCTGGCAGTTCATCCCGTTCCACTCGCTGATCTACCAGGGCGGCGTCCGGCAGATCCCGACCTCGATGTACGAAGCCGCCCAGATCGACGGGGCGGGCCGGGTGCGGCAGTTCGTCAGCATCACGCTGCCCCAGCTCAAATACACGATCATCACGTCGTCGACGCTCATGGTGGTCGGGTCGCTGACGTTCTTCGACCTGATCTTCGTGCTCACCGCGGGCGGACCCGGCGACGCCACCCGAGTGCTGGCACTGGACATGTACAAGCGCGGGTTCCAAGCCAACCTGATGGGCCCGGCGAGCGCCATCGCGGTGATCCTGGTGCTGATCGGCCTGGTGTTGTCGCTGCTGCTGCGCAGGCTGGGCGGCCGGGACGCCGACGCCAGCCAGATGGAAGGCGCCTGAGATGCCGGGCTCGACCGTGAAATCCCGCAACTGGCTCGGTGGCTCGGCGAGCTGGGTCTGGCTGCTGGTGGTGATGCTGCCCATCTACTGGGTGGTGATCACCAGCTTTAAGGCGCGCAGCGACTACTTCACCGCCAACCCGCTCGCCCCGCCGAAGGCGCCCACGCTGGAGAACTACCGGCTGGTCATCGAGTCCGACTTCGTGCAGTACTTCGTCAACACGGTGGTGGTCACCGTCGGCGCGGTGGTGCCCGCGGTGCTGATCTCGTTCATGGCGGCGTACGCCATCGTGCGCGGCAGCTCCGCGCGTACCGGCATCGGCCGGTTCCTGCGCACCACCAACGGCCTGTTCCTGATGGGCCTGGCGATCCCGCTGCAGGCGGTCATCATCCCGGTCTACCTGATCATCATCCGGCTGCACCTGTACGACAGCCTGCTGGCCCTGATCCTGCCGTCGATCGCCTTCGCCATCCCGCTGTCGGTGCTGGTGTTGTCGAACTTCATCCGCGACGTGCCGAAGGAACTCTTCGAATCGATGCGGATGGACGGCGCGTCCGAGTGGGGCACCCTGTGGCAGCTCGCGTTCCCGCTGACCCGGTCGGCGCTGATCACGGTGACCATCTACAACGGCGTGCTCACCTGGAACAACTTCCTGCTTCCGCTGGTGCTCACGCAGAGCCCCGACCGGCGCACCTTGCCGCTGGCGCTGTGGACCTTCCAAGGCCAGTACAGCGTCAACGTGCCGGCGGTTCTCGCCTCGGTGGTGCTGACCACGCTGCCCATCCTGGTCCTCTACGCGGTGGGCCGGCGGCAGTTGCTCAGCGGGCTGACGGCGGGTTTCGGCAAGTGAGAGGAGCGCCCGCGCGGGTCGGCGGTTTCCGCCAAGCCCCGGCTCGCGCGGGCCACACAACGCCGGCTCACGGCCGCCCGGCGGCCCCGGCTCACGGCCGCCCCGAGCCGGCCTGGCCCGGTCAGGCTTGCGCGGTCAGCCGGGCCATCAGGCGTACCGGGAAACGGCCGATGCGCACCGGCGCGCGCTCCACCGCCGTCGGTCCGAAGGTTTCCCGGGCGGCTCGCTCGGCGCGCTTCAGCGCGAAGCGCACGTCGTAGATCCACAGTCGTCCGCCTGGGCGCAGCACCCGGCGCAGATCCCGCAGCGCCCCTTCGACGTCGGTCCAGTGGTGCTGGCTCAGTGAGGACACCACGAGCGCGAAGGTGGCGTCCGGAAACGGCATGTCGGCGACGTCGGCCACGGTGAAGGTGACGCGGCCCGCGGAGTCGGTGTGGCGTGCATGATCGATCATGTCGGCGGACAGGTCGACGCCCTCCACGGCCAGCTCGGGGCGGGACTCGGCGATCGCCAGTGGCAGCCGGCCGGGCCCGGTGCCGGCGTCCAGCACCCGGTCTCCCGCGCCCAGCTCGGCCGCCGCCACGTCGGCCACGATGCGTCCGCGTAGTCCTCGCAGTCTCTTGTGGGTCAGCCGGTCGTACCCGGCCGCCGTGCCGAACGGCCCGAACATGTGCGCAGTCCTCATGAGGATCCCCTTCCGGCCACCACCGGAGCCGAATAGCCTGTTCCTTGCCGAACACGGTGTTCTGTCATCGTCGGCCGCCGTCGAACCTGCCGCAACGGCCGGATTCGCCGCCGCGTTCGGTTCCGCACACCAGCGCGTGATTGTCCGGAACCAGCCGACCCTTGAGGGAGGAGACCCACCGTGGCCGGCACGGATCGCCGGGTGCGCCGCACTCGCAGGGCGTTGCAGCAGGCGTTGGTGTCCCTGGTGATCGAGCGGGGCTACGAGCGGACCACTGTGCAGGAGGTGCTGGACCGGGCGGACGTCGGCAGAACCACCTTCTATGCGCACTTCCGCGACAAGGACGCCCTGTTCGCGTCCTGCTTCGACGACCTGGCCGAGGAACTGCGCACCGAACTCGCCGCCATGCAGCCGGGCCTGCCGCCGGCCGATCCGGTCCGCCCGATCGGTGTGGTGTTCGGCCACGCGCACCGGCACCGGGAGGTCTACCGGGCGATCTGTCGGCGGCCGCAGGCCAACCCGGCGCTGGCCTTCCTGCACCGTCAGGTCGCCGACCTGCTGCGCGAGCACCTGAGCGACGCCGGCGCCCGGATGCCGGTGGACGTGATGGCCGAATACCATGCCGGGGCGCTGCTCGCGCTTCTCATCTGGTGGGTGACGAACGATTTCCCGTACGGCCCGGACGAGATCGCCCGACTTTGCCAGACGATGATGGCGCCCGCGGTGATGGCCGGGTTGCGCGACGGCGGGCCGCACGGGCTAGCGTGATCGCCCATGACGAATGCGAGGTGGCGGCCGACGCGCCGGCTGTGGTGGCCGCTGGCGGCGATCGTGATCGTGTTGGCGGCTCTCGTGTTGCACGCCGTCCTGCCGGATCGGAGCACCCCGACGGCCTCCCCGCACGATTCGTCGGCATCCTCGGCACCCGCCGAAGCGCCCGCGTCCCGGTCGGCGCCGGCGCCCTCCTCGGCGTCCGGGACGCCGGGCGACGCCGGCTGCGTGGCGGCGACCCTGTCCGGCCTCTCCCTCGCCGAACGTGCGGGCCAACTGCTGATGATCGGCACGCCGGTCGACGAGCCCGGCGACCTGCGGGAGAGCATCGCGGCACAGCACCTGGGCGGCGTCTTCCTGGCCGGCCGCAGCACGCGCCGGGCCGCGTCGCTGCGGGCGGACATCGCGGGCCTGCAGAAGTCCGCCGATGTCCCGCTGCTGGTGTCCCTCGACCAGGAGGGCGGCAGCGTGCAGACGCTCAAGGGCAAGGACTTTCCGCTGCTCCCGTCCGCGCAACGGCTGGGCGACGGCAGTGCGGCGAAACTGCGCGACACCGTCGGCGACAGCGCGGGCCGTCTCGACGGCATCGGGGTCACCATGAACCTCGCGCCGGTCGCCGACACCGTGCCCGCGGCCCTCGGTGAGGGCAATCCGCCGATCGGCGACTTCCACCGGCAGTACGGTTCCGACCCGCAGGAGGTGGCCGCCGACATCCGCACCGTGGTGGCCGCCTCCCAGGACGAAGGCGTGCTGACCGTGCTCAAACACTTCCCCGGGCTGGGGCGGGTGCGCGCCAACACGGACACCTCCACGCGGGCGGTCGACTCGAAGACCACCGCCGACGACCCGTACCTGGAGCCGTTCCGCGCGGGCATCGAGGCCGGATCGGCCGCCGTGATGGTCTCCTCTGCGCGATACCCGAAGCTCGACGACGAGAACATCGCCGCCTACTCCCGGCCGATCGTCACCGGGCTGCTGCGCGACCGGCTGGGCTTCGACGGACTGGTGATGTCCGACGATTTGGGCGCGGCGGACGCCGCGGCAACCATGCCGCCGGGCGAGCGCGCGGTGCGCTTCGTCTCCGCCGGGGGAGACCTGGCGTTGAGCATCCGCGGGAGCGACGCGGAACCCATGGCGACGGCGCTGGTCACCGAGGCGAAGACCTCGGACGAGTTCGCGACGCGAGTGGACGAGGCGGCCCGCCATGTGCTGGCCGCGAAGCAGCGCGCCGGCGTGCTCAGTTGCGCGCCCTAGCCCCGCCCGGCAGCCGGCGAATGCTCACCGGCCGGCGCAATGCTCCCCGGGTACGACCATCCCCGCCCCGGGTGTCGTCGCGGTGTCAGACCCAGAGCCGGAAGCTGCGGTAGACGTCGCCGATCCGCTCCTGCAGGCCCCACCGGTCCGGGACCTGCTCGTCCGTCCGCGCCACCAGGGTCACGCAGTCGAACCGCGCGCCGCCGGCCGGATGCCACCCCGGCCGGTACCCGCACAACCGGAACCGCCGCGCCGGGTCCTCCGCCACGCCGGGCCGGCACAGTTCCTCGATCAGCGGCAGCTTGTCGGCGAGCGCGAACATCGTCAGATGGTCGATCTCCGCCGACGCCGCGCCATCCAGCAGTTCCCAGAGCAGCCGCCGGGCGTCGGCCGGTGTGTCCGCCTGCATGTCCCGGACGACGGCCGCCCTGCTGGGTGCGATCATCGAGTACGAGACGCGGCCGTTGCTGGACTCGTAGCGGTGCTCGCCGACGCCACCCGCGCAGATCCGCGCCGGATAGTCGCCGACGATGACGGCCGACCGCAACCGTGCGATCTCCGCGGCCACCGGGCTGCCGGGAAGGACCACCGATCGCGGCGGGACGAGCCGGATCACCGTCCGCTGTGGAGGAAATGCCATCCCGAACAGGTGCTCCTCGCGCCGGCCGTGCATCCGGTGCATCCCATGATCGGCACTGGTCCAGGCCACCGGCACGGCGCCGGGACCGAACTTGCGGCGGGCGCGCTCCGACCGTACGTCGGCGAACATCAGCTCGCAGTCCGGCTGCCGCAGCGTCTCCCGCAGCACCGCGTCGAAGGCGGCCACGATCTCCGAGCGCCCCCGGTGGGCCGAATCCACGGCCGCCCGGCACATCTCGTACCGGCCGGAGCCGGGTGTGCGCCGGGCCGCGATCGAACCGACGACCCGGTCCCGATCGGTGACCAGCATCCAGATGCAGTCGCGGCCGGTGAGCTCCCGGCGGACCAGCAGCGGGTCGGTGCACTCGGCGGACCGGTACTCCCCGCCGTACACGCGGTCGAACAGGGCGATGATGCCGTCCGCGTCGGCCACGGTCGCGCGACGGACGTCGAGCTCCACACGCGACAGGGTGTGCTGGGCGGTCACGATGTTTCCTTCCCGGGTACGGCTTGGCACGGTGCACCCATCGTCGGCGTGCGCGCCCCGGCCAGGCTTGAGGAAGGTCTGCGGATCCGCTGACCGACATCTGAGGGAGCGCCGCGGCGTTCCACGGCGCTACGCGTCCGCGGACGACGGCCCTCCGCCCGGTCGCGCATCCGCCAAATAGGACTCGGCCAGCAACGCCGCCTGGGTGCGGCTCCGCACACCGAGCTTGCCGAACACCGCGGAGACATGGATTTTGACGGTGCGCTCGGACAGCCCGAGCCGCCGCGCGATCTCCCGATTGGAGCTGCCCGTCCCCAGCAGCCGGAGAACATCCTCTTCCCGCGCCGTCAGCCGCCCCAGCGGGCGCCGGTCCGCGGTGCCCGGCCCGCTGCGCACGCCCGGCACCAGCGCCACCAGGCCGTCCGCCACCGCCCGTACGGCGGTCGCCAACTGCGCCGCGGTGCTGGCCTTCGGCAGGTAGCCGTACGCGCCGCCGGTCAGTGCCCGGCGTACCGCGTCCTCGTCCTCCCACGCGGTCAGGATCAGCACCCGTACGCGGGTGGCGAAGCGTTCCGCCCGCAAACGGGCGAGGACTTCCTCCCCGGACTGGCCCGGCATGACCAGGTCGAGGAGGACCACCGTCTCCTGCGGCGCACGATCGGTGGAGAGGAACTTCAGCAGCCCGGCTCCGTCCGCGAAGTCGGCCACCACCTCGATGTCCGGATGCACCTGCAGCAGCAGCCGGATGCCCTCCCGGACCATGCTCTCGTCGTCCACGATGACGACCGGCACGGGCCGCAGCCGGGGAGGCTGGGTCCGGTCCGGAGCCGTCGCGGGCAGCCGCACCGAGACTCGCCAGCCGTCGCCGGTCGCCCCGAACTCCAGCTCGCCGCCGATCGCCGCGACGTCACGTTCGATGCTGGGCAGCCCGAAGCCGCCGCCGCTGCGCCGGTGCTCGGTCGCGTCGCCGGCGGTGTTGTCGACGGTGACACGCGTGGCTTCGCCGGTGAGTTCGACATCGATCCGCACCGCGGTGCCCGGTCCGGCGTACCGCAACGCGTTGGTGAGCGCTTCGTGGACGACGCGATAGAGGCAGCGACCATGCTGGTCATCGAGGGGGACGTGGAGCAACGGCGGGGCGACGTCGATCGCCAGTCCATGATCGCGAAATCCGGCGATGAGCTCGGGCCAGCTCAGCGGAGCCGCGGACGGCACGCCCTGGTCGAACGCGGTCACCGTGGCCTGCAGTACGGTCAGCGCCTCCCGCCCCGCGCGCAACATGTTGTCGAGCTGCTGCCGCGCGGCCCGTCCCGTGGCGACCTTGAGCGCCTCACCGTGCACCGACATCGCGGTCAGCGACCGGGCCAAGCCGTCGTGCAGGACGCGGGCCAGGCCCTCCCGCTGGGCCAGGGAGCGGCGGGCCGACCGCAGCGCCTGTTCCCGGGCCGCCTGCCGGGCCATCTGGTCGGCGGCTTCGGCCCGGTCGCGGATGCTGCGTCGGCGGTCCAGCCCCAGCGCCCACACCAGGGCGAGGAGCGCGACGGCCCGGAAGATGCCCAGGGAGGTCAGATCCTGGGCGAGGGCGGCGGGCACGAGCACCACCGTCGCGCCGAGAAACCATCGGCTCAGCCCCGGGCGTACCTCGGCGGCCACGGTGTAACTGGCGACGCAGACGGACAGATAGTCGGGCTCTGGTTGATCGGGCACGAGCTGGTAGGCGAGCACCGCGGCGCCGGTCACGACCAGGACGGGCAACGGAAACAGCCGGCGCATGGCGATCGGCGAGGTCTGCAGCAGCACGAGGATGATCGCCGCCCAGGAGCCGGACCAATGCACGGTTTCGGCGCCGGGATAGGTGACCCAGACCCGCGGAAGGGCCAGGATCACCAGGGCGCCGGCCAGCACCGCATCCCACGCGTACCAGCGACGTGCCGTGCGGCGCCGGCCAGTCGTCAGCGCGCGCAAGACGGCGTTGCCCGCCCACGTCACCGCGCCACCCGTGACCAGATCACCGGGCGTGGCCTTCTCGCTTGTGACATGGCCAGCCGTATCACCGCGGCCATCGTAGCTGGTGAATGTCGTCGTGGACCGGCGAGAGCGGCCTGGGTCGTGTTTCGCCGGGCTTGGGCGGCCTGGAGCCGCCCCGGTTCGACCGGGATTGCGAAACACGCCTAAGCCGTCCCGGGGAGCGTGCCGATCCCACTGGTGTGGGAACTGAGCGAGCACCCAAATTTCGGATCACCATCGGTGCCCGGCTGATGATGATGGCCGGGGCCTGTGTCGCGGCGGTGGCATTGGTCGCCGTCGCCGGATACTCCGGGACGACCCGGCAGGCCGAGGCCGAGCGTGAGATGGATCGGACCAGCGCGGCGATGAGCAGCCAGTGGAACGCCGACATGATGCACGACGCCCTGCGGGCGGACGTGATGGCCTCGCTCTACGCCACCTCGGACGCCCAGCGCGAAAAGCTGGAGGTGTCCGCAGTCGAGGAGCACGGCCAGGTCATGGTCGACAAGCTGACCGAGGCCGCCGCCGGGGCGCCGGCCTCACTCGCCAACGCCTACGTCGAGGCGCGACCCCAGGTCGCCGCCTATGTCGAAGCGGCCCGCTCGATCGTGAGCGCCACCGACCGCGACGTCGCGGAGTCGCAACTCGGCGCCTTCCTGGACCGCTTCGGCCAGCTAGAGGAAACCCTCGGCGCGATCGATGACGCGATGCTTGCCGAGGTCGGCGCCGCCGCCGACCGGGGTGCCGCAGAGGCCGACCGGGCCATCGGGTTCATCGCGGCAGGCACGGCGGCCGCACTGCTCATGGGACTGCTCTCGGCAGTCGTCACGGCCCGCGCCATCCGTCGGCCGCTGCAACACATGCTGGCCGCGCTACGGAAGGTGGCGGCCCGCGACCTCACCGTCTCGGCGGACACGCACTCCGCCGACGAGTTCAGCGACATGGCCGAGGCGCTCAACGAGGCGGTGTCTGCCCTGCGAGCCACGGTGACGGCCACCGCGTCCAGCGCAGAAGAGCTGACCTCCGCCAGCGGCGACCTGCGCCGCCTCTCCGGCGAACTCGACGCCAGCGCCGAGCAGACTTCCGGGCGGGCCCGCAGCGCGGGCAGCACAGCCCAGCAAGTCTCCGCGGCGGTGTCGGACATGACGGCGGCCACCGAGCAGTTGTCCGCCTCCATCCGGGAGATCGCCCGGCAGACCACCGAAGCCGCCGTCACCACCGCCCAGGCCAACGACAGCGCCACGGAGACCGCCTCGTCGGTGGACACGCTCAACGCGGCCGCCGACGAGGTCGGTGCGATCGTCAAGCTGATCACCACGATCGCCGAGCAGACCAACCTGCTGGCCCTCAACGCGACAATCGAGGCGGCCCGCGCGGGTGACGCCGGCAAGGGTTTCGCCGTGGTCGCGGGTGAGGTGAAGGACCTGGCGCAGGAGACGGCGAAGGCGACGAGTGACATCACCGCGAAGATTTCCGCCATGCAGGAGATGACCGCGCGTACGGCCGGGGCGATCGCCACCATCACATCGGTGATCACCCAGATCGATGACGGGCAGCGGACCATCGCGGCGGCCGTCGAGGAACAGTCGGCGACCACGAGCGAACTGGCCCGCAACGTGGGCGACGTGTCCACCGCGGCCGGCGAGATCAGCGGCACCGTCTCACACATCAGCACGTCGGCCGAGTCGACCGCTGCCGGGGCGAACACCACCCGGCAGTCCGCCGAACGGGTGAGCTCGGCGGCCGCCGAAATCGCGGGCCTGCTCGGCCAGTTCCGCTACTGACCGGCGTACCAACACCGGATCCCGTGCCCGACCGGACGCGCAGGAAGGCGGGCACCGCCACCGGGCACCCGCCTCAGAACCGGCCCGTCGTCAGTACCAGTCGGTGCAACCCCGAAGCCCGGACGGGTTTTGCGTCAGGCAGGCCCTTGCGAAGATGTTGGCGTCGTTGACCATCTTTGTCCAGGCATAGGTCTGTCCGGCCGCAAGAACCTTGGACTGCGCGATCGACTGCGTGTTGACCACGCGGATCCGGTCGCCCGGTCGCCCGTTTGTCGTCCTGGCCCACACCGCCCGGCAGGTGCGGCTGTACCGCAGCTCGATGCGCCGTGCCGGGGTCCAGGCCGACTTGGCGGTGACGGCGTCCTCATCACAACCGGTGGCCTCCGGCCACCTGCCGGTGCAACTGGACCCGTGGCACAGGCTTGCCGCGGCCGGCGTGGCAACGACCACGGCGCCGGCCGCGCCGAGTGTCACGGCCGCGGCGACCGTCGCCAGCCGAGGGAACGAACCGATCATCTTTCCTCCCTTTGTCGTCTCGGCACTGACGGTAGGAAAGCGGGGTCCGTCCCGCCTATACGACGATGGTTCTAGTACTCGCTCCCGCGCCTACTCGTCCGGGAGTTCCGCCGGGCTGCCGCGGCGGCGTTGCGCGCGGCGGGTGATCTGGTACATGAGCAGGGCGTACGTCAGAAGGCTTCCGCACAGCGCGACCGCCGCCCAGTACCCCCAGGCTCCGCCCAGGTCGGGCGGGCGGGAGGCGTCTCCCGTCACCAGCCCGCTCGGCGAGAGCGCCGCGCCGGCGGCCAGCGACGGGAACGGCCACAGCATCCACTCGGGGATTTTCGGCACGCCGTGCTGTGCCAGCCCGGCGTACGCGAAAATCCACCACAGCGGTGTCGCGACGATGATCGCCGCGCCGAGCGCCAGGCGGGTCGTCCTCCGGGCGACGGCGAGCAGCGTTCCGATGCCGACCCCCACGGCGGCCCACAGCGGGTACGCGACAGCCTCGACCACCAGCAGGCGAACCGGCGGCGGGGGTGGGTCCGGCGCCGCCAGCCGGGCGGCCGGGATCGCCACCGCGACCGCGACCAGGGCGAGCGCCAGCGCGAGTCCCGCCGCCGCGGGCAGCGCATGCCAGCGCCGGCGACATCCCAGCGCCAGCCCGGCCGTCAGGGACACAAAATGTCCACAGAGGACGCCCGAGGTGTATCGGTAGCTCCAGGTGGTGGCCCACCTCTCGCGCAGTTCGTCGGGTGTCTGCGGGTCGTCGTAGACCGCGAAGTGGTAGAGCCCGTCGTTGACCGGCATCAGGGCGGCCACCAGCGCGGCCATCGCCGGGATGAGCAGACAGGCGAGCAGCAGATCGGATCGTCGCACCACGGCCCCCAGGCTCATCCCTCGATGCAGCCGATGGTAGGCAGGCCGGGCAAAATCCACATCGGCGGATCAAAGCCCTCGCCGAGCCGCTGCCATCATCGCCGCGTCGCGATGCAAGATCAGTCGCATCGAGACCGGCGAATGCCTGGTCAAGCCCGCGGATCTCAACCGTCTGCAGCTTCTGCCCGCCAGGCGAGAGGGTTAACCGCCGTCGTCCAGGGGATGATGGAATCGATCGCGGCGTAAGGAGCTGGCACATGGAGTACCGCACCCTGGGCGGCACCGGCACGGTCGTATCGACGCTGTGCCTGGGCACGATGACGTTCGGCAAGGAGAGCACCGAGGAGGTGTCACACGCCCAGCTCGACCGCTTTGTCGAGGCGGGCGGCAACTTCATCGACACCGCCAACGTGTACTCGCGGGGAACATCCGAGGAGGTCATCGGCCGTTGGCTCGCGGCCCGGCACGGCGTACGTGATCGGCTGATCATCGCCACCAAGGGCCGCTTTCCGATGGGCGACGATCCGAACTCGGCCGGACTGACGCGGGTGAACCTGTCGCGTGCGCTCGACGCGAGCCTGCACCGCCTCGGCGTCGAGACGATCGACCTCTACCAGGCACACGCCTGGGACCCGCTCACCCCGATCGAGGAGACGCTCGCGTTCTTCGACGATGCCGTGCGCGCTGGCAAGATCCGGTACGCCGGGGTCAGCAACTTCCTCGGCTGGCAGTTGCAGAAGGCGGCGCTGATCACCCAGCTTCGTGGAATCGCCCCGATCGTCACCCTGCAACCGCAATACAACCTGCTGGTACGGGAAATCGAGTTCGAAATCGTCGACGTGTGCCGCAATGAGAACATCGGCATCCTGCCCTGGTCACCGCTGGGCGGCGGCTGGCTCACCGGCAAGTACACGCGTGACAGCGAACCCACCGGCGCCACCCGCCTGGGCGAGGACCCGGGCCGTGGCATGGAGGCGTACGGTCCGCGCAACTCCGACACCCGCACCTGGCGCATCCTCGACGCCGTCCGCCAAGTCGCGGAGGACCGCGGCATGTCGATGTCGCAGGTGTCGCTCGCCTGGCTCGCCGACCGTCCGGCGGTCACCTCGGTCATTCTCGGCGCGCGTACGCTCGACCAACTCGACGACAACCTCGGCGCCGCCGGACTGCACCTGTCGGAGAAGGAAACCGAGCTGCTCACCGAGGCGAGCACCCCGGCGGTCGGCGAATACCCGTACGGGCCGCAAGGCGTCGCCCAGCGTGACCGCACGGTGTGATCAGGCTTCGCGCACCTCGATGACCCGCGTGGTCGGCGCCGCATCGCCGAGCTTCTCCCGGTGGGCAAGCCGATCGGGGTCGACCATGAAGGAGTCATAGCCCGCTCGCGACCCGAACCGGATGAGGTGGACTTCGGTGGCCGAGTCGTCAGTGCGCAGCCGCCGCTCCACCGACCCGCCGTGCCGATCGAGCAGTGCCAGCACCGCATCCTCGTAGCGCCGGCCTGCTTCGGCGTGCCCGTGTGCCATCTCGACAACGGCAACCAACAACAGCGCTTCGCCGACGACCTCGTCCGATGTCTCCACGCGCCCAGCATCCCATCGCGACACGCCGGAGTTGCAGACGGGCCGCGATGTTCGCGTGCCGCCATCGCCGCAGCCGTGCCGAACCCTGGCCGGTGGGCCCTGCCACCACTGTCACCACCCCGACGGTTGGCATGAGCCCGCCGGCCATGGAAAGTGGCTGCATGACGTGCATCGTCGGGATTACGGATGGGCGGACCGTCACCATCGGTGGAGACTCTGCGGGCAGCGACGGGTGGCACGTCGCGGTGCGATCGGATTCCAAGGTGTTTCAGGTGGGGCCTTATCTGATGGGCTTCACGACCAGCTACCGGATGGGTCAGCTCCTGCGCTACTCCTTGAGCGTTCGCGAGCCCGACACCTGGGACGTCGACCGGTTCATGGCGACCGCGTTCATTGATGCCGTCCGCGGGTGTCTGTCCGCGGGAGGCTATGCCAGGACCGAGGACGGTCAGGAACAGGGTGGACAGTTCCTTGTCGGCATCCACGGTCGCCTCTACATCGTCGGGGCCGATTATCAGATCGGGCACACGGTCTCCGGTTACGCCGCGGTAGGGTCGGGTTACCTGGTTGCCCTGGGGTCGCTGCACTCCACGGCCAAGTCGCCCGCCGGCAGTCGGCAACGTGCAGTGCTGGCGCTGGAGGCGGCGGCCGAGCTCACCGAGGGCGTGCGGCCGCCCTTCACGGTGGTGCAGTCGGAGTGAGCGGCCACGCTCACTTGCCGCACCGTTGGTCAGCGCCGTGCGTGAGGCGAGATCACGCGAGCGCGAGCAGCCACTCGGCGTTGAGGGCCACGTCGTCCCAGCGCCCGCGGGTGGCGCAGTAGCCGATCGAGCCCAGGCCGATGTGCAGGCGGTATGCGCGTAACGCCGCCGGGTCCGGGTTCCATCGGCGTCCGATCGCCGCCTCGATGTCGATCGACGACCACTGCGGATACCAGCCCCAGCAGTACCACAACCAGGCGGCGTCGTAGAGCGGATCGCCGAATCGTGCGCTGCCCCAGTCCAGGACGCCCGAGACCCGGTCGCCCTCGACCAGCACGTTGCGGTTCAGCAGGTCGGCGTGGACCATGCGGTGCTTGTCCGGCAGCTCCGGTGCGAGCCGGCGCAGCGTGGCCAGCCCCCGTTCGAACGGCTCCAAGCCGATGTCGGACGCGGCCAGAGCCGCCCGCCAGCCCGGTGTTCGCGGCTCCTCGTGTTCGACCGCGAGCAGGTACTGCGGCCACGATCGGTAGGGCGCCGTCCGAGACGCGTCCCAGACACCGTAGCCGTGGCCGGGGATCTCGATCCGGCTGATGGCGTCCATGACCTCGAACAGATCGGGGATGACGGCGGCGAGGGCGCCCGGGTCGAGATCATCGAGCGGCGTGCCGGTCAACCGCTCCGACAGGGCGTACGCCCATCCGCTGGTCTCGCCGCGCGCGGCGACCGCTGGCACCGGCAGCACCGACCGCGCGACCGTGGCGACGGTCTCGTCCTTGGCGAAGTCCTCGCCGTACCGGCTGACTCGCAACACCATCGCCCGTCCGGCGACGGTCAGGGCGTACGCCGTGGACCAGGCCCCGGCGGCCAACGGCTCCGGAGTGCTCGCTTCGCCCAGCAGATTGCGGGCGATGTGCCGGGCCACTCGGTCGGGATGATCCATCCGGGGATCGTAGGCGCAGGAGCCGGTGGGTGTCCGTCCGCTGAGCGTGACGGTGCGGCGTTCTCCGCCGTCGTGCACGGGCCCAGTTCAGCGCGGGCGCCTTCGCCGGGAACCGCTCAGCCCCGACCTGCAACTCGACCTCAGGGTGGGCGATCAGGTTCAGATACCACATCGGGTGCTCGGGAAAGCCGGCCTTCGAGGCGACGACAATGAAGTCGTCCCCGTCCCGCCCGTAGATCAGAGGCGTGCGGCGCAGCTTCCCGGTGCGACGACCCCGCGTCGTCAACAGCAGCGTCGGCGCACCCTGAGCGAACGAGCCGTCGATGCCATACCACGTGTGTCCATCGGCGCCTCCGCTGTCAAGATATCGATGAGTGTGATCAGCTATCCAGCCCATCGGGCTGTCGCTGGGCGTCGTCTCGGTCACGAGATCTCCTCAGGGTCGACGACGGGTTTCGCCGACGCTGGAACGCGGCGAACCGCGGTCGTCTGCTCAGCGTCCGGTGATTCCGCCATGAGACCATGTCGGTGTGCGGAAGGCGATGACCCTCGCATGCCCGAGGCCAGGTTTTGGCGTCGGTGATGCGATCATCGCCCGATGACGATCGCATCGGTTTACGCCGAGTTCGCGGCGCGCGAGGCCCGGGGCGTCTCACCCACCTACGAGCGGCTCACGCAGGCGATCTCCGAGGACGCCAGGGTTCTTGCGCTTCTGGAAACGGTTCCCCCGCCGCAGCGGCAGCCCAACCTACTCCTGGGCGTGGTCCGTCTACTCGGTGGTCCGGTGGACGATGCGTCCGCCTTTCATGACTTCTCGATCTCCCATTGGCCGGCGATCGAGGCACATCTGCGTACCCGGGCAACTCAGACCAACGAGCCGGGCCGCTGCGCGTTGCTGCTGCCCGTGCTGGCGGCCCTGCCGCAGCCCCTGGCGTTACTGGAGGTCGGCGCGTCGGCCGGATTGTGCCTCTACCCCGATCGCTACAGCTACCGATACGGCACTGACGAGCTTGGATCGGGCGAACCAACTCTTGACTGTTCTCTTACCGGAGCGGAGCCACCGACAAATCTGCCCGAAATAGTGTGGCGAGCCGGCCTGGACCTGAACCCGCTGCAGGTGACCGACCCGGCCGACGTCGCCTGGCTGGAGGCGCTGATCTGGCCGGAGCACCACCACCGCCGAGAACGACTCCGCGCGGCAATCGCCATCGCCGCTCAGGACCCACCCATGCTGGTCCGCGGCGACCTTGTGGATGATCTACCCGGCCTGGCCGCTCAGGCGCCCGCCGGCGCAACGCTCGTCATCTACCACACCTCAGTGCTCTACCAAGTGCCGGCCGACCGCCGTCGGGCATTCGCTGACCTGGCGCGCACCCTGCCCGGCCACCGGATCTCCGTCGAAGCCCCCCACGTCGTGCCCTTCAGGGATCTACCACCCGCGCCGGACCAGGCATCGCACAACGTGCTCGCGCTCGACGACGTGCCACTCGCCTGGACCCGCGGCCACGGACAGGCCATGGCATGGTTCGCATGATTGATCCTCTCAACGTGGCGAGGCCGGCGGATGCCGCCGCTGGTCGACGGCGCACCCCCGACGGGCTCGATGCCAGGTTGAAAGGTTCATTGCAGTTCGCGGAAGCCGTCGAACGGGCGCGGCCCCCGTCGGGCTGGTCGCCCGGAACCAACCCGCTCCGTCGGCGCTGTCGCTGTCGCGTACGGTCGGCCGCTGCCTGCCGTCAGGCGCAGCGTTCGTCCCGGCACCGGGGATGGAGGGTGTCCGGCGGTGTCAGGCTGGCAGGGTCGGGGCCGGTCAGCACGCCACCCTCGACAGGCAGGGTGTGGCCGGTGATCCACGCGGCGTCGCCGGAGCCGAGGAAGGCGACCGCCGCGGCGATGTCTTCCGGCTCGCCGACGCGGCCGAGGGGGTACATCGTTGTGAGCTTCTCCAATGTGCCCGGCTGGGAGTCCCAATTCGGTGTCCGGACGGTGCCGGGGGCGACGACGTTGAAGCGCACACCGAGCGGACCGTACCGGGCGGCGTAGTTCTGAGACATCGTGATCTGGCCGGCCTTTGCTGCGGCGTACTCCACGTTGCCGAAGGCGGAGATGCCGTTGACCGAGCTGATCGTGCGCAACGCGGCTCGGCGCCATCAGCCTGGTGGGCTGGTGGCTTCACGCATTGTTGTGCGTCAGATCGAGGAGGACAGGTAGTCCGCGAGGCGGGCCGAGCCGGTGAGCATCGCCCGGCCGCGGGCCGTGATCCGCTCGCGCCACTGGTCGATCGACGCTGCCAGGGGGCCTGGGCCGCCGGCAGCGTGGACTTGCTCGATCACGGTCGCGATGTATTGCAGCGGGTAGCCGCCTCGGCGCAGCAGATGGGCGAGTTCAGCGTCGCGTACGTCGTCGGCGTAGTAGGCGCGCGCGGTCCGTGACCGGGCTGGGGCCAGGATGCCGGCTCGTTCCCATTTGCGCAGGGTGGCCGGGGTGACACCGAGCCGATGGGCGAGGATCCCGATCGAGATGGGCCCATCGGAAGCCAGCATGGTCGGTGGGCCAGAGGCGAGCGGGACGACCGCTGAGGCAACTCGCTCTACGGTCTCCCGGTCATGGTGAAGCTGTACGTGAGCGGTGTCGAGCACGGCCAGCGCCGTCGGGAGATCGCCGCCGAGCACAGATTTCATGATCTTACCGGCGGCACGGTAGCCGTATCCCGCGATGAGCGCCACGTAAGCGGCCAGCGCGCCTACGTGGTCATCGGTGTAGACCCGGTAGCCGCTCGCCGTGCGGGCGGCGGGCGGGATCATCCCGGCCTGCTCGTAGTTGCGGATCGCCTGCGCGGACAGCCCGACTACCCGGCCCAGATCCACCGGCCGGTAACTCATGGTTTGAGGCTTCAAGTCGAGTTCTCCGTCGAGAATCGAGGTCAAGTTTAAACCGGAGGTTCAACGATACGGTTTAAGTCATGGCTTTCGACACCGAGTTGCTGCCCCTTGTCTCCCGTCGGCCGCACCTACTCGCCATCGGTGAGCCCTACCACGGCGAGCCGGCATTCCCTCGCCTGCGTAACCGAATCCTCGCCACACTCGCCGGGCACGGCTTCCGGTCGATCGCGATCGAGTCGGACCGGGCCGCCGCCCTCGTCGTCAACGACTATGTCCAGGGCCGCCGTGACGAGGTGGATCTGCGCACTGGTATCAGTCACGGCTGGGGCGCTCACCCAGCCACCCGCGAACTGGTCGACTGGCTACGCGAACACAACGAGAACGTGCCACCGACAGATCGCGTCACCTTCCATGGCTTCGACGCCCCGACCGAGATCAGCGGCGCGCCCAGCCCCGGCCCGCTGCTGCGTGAGCTGTGCGAATACCTCGGCGCAGCGACGACCGAGCTGGACCGCCTGGTCGGCGAGGATGACCGCTGGACCGCCCCGGAAATCATGTACGACGCGTCACGTTCACCGGGCCGCTCTCCCGAGGCCGCCGCGCTACGCGGCCTCGCCGAGGACCTGCGATCCCATCTGTATGTCGACGCACCCCGCTTCATCGGCGACACCTCAGCCGAGGCTTGGAACCGAGCCAGAGTGCTCGCCACCACGACGATCGGCCTGCTCACCTACCACGCCGCGATGGCCGAGCCGGGCACCCAGTCCCAGCGGATCGGCCGTCTGCTCGCGGTGCGGGACGCGTTGATGGCGCAGAATCTGCTCGACATCCTCGCCGTGGAACGCGACCGCGGACCGGTCCTGGTTTCCGCCAACAACGCCCACCTGCAGCGGCATCCGAGCCGGTGGGACACCCACTGGGAAGGTCAGGACCTCGCGGCACAGTGGAATGGCGCCGGCTCCATCGTGTCGCCACTGCTCGGCGACAAATACCTGTACGTGGCCGGAAGCCTCGGGGCGAGTGGGCCGGTCGGCCTCGGCCAGCCGGAAGCCGGCACCTACGAGGAACGCCTCGGTCCGCATACCGGTATCTTCGCGCCGCCCGCCTGCAGCGACCTGCGCGCACGCGTGACGGACTTGCTCGGGTACTTCCCGCTGGACGCGGCCACGATCGAGACCTGCGACGCGATCCTGCACATCGGCTCCGAGCCCGGCGCGGCCGACGCAGCCGGGATCGCCAGCCGTCCTGGAGTGACCGAGACCCGGATCGAACCGGGCTCCGAGATGCCTTCCTACACCTGGGGTGACCGGTTCTTCTTCGCCGGCGCGGACCGGATGCGTCCGTTCGCCACGATCGTCGGGCACGACGTCCCCGGTTTCGACGAACGATCCCGGCTGTCCGAGCCCGGTCGATACCGGCTCAACATCGCGGTGGGGCGCGCCGAGTTCCGCAACCTGTTCGGCTACGGACCGGAGGAGTTCGCCGGGCACAGCGACAAACTCGACTTCGCGCAGACCGACCATCTGATGCCCCACCCCGCCTACGCGGTGCAGGGCTGGGCAAGCGTGGTCAACCCAGGCCCAGCCACCGCGGACGAGGTAGAACGACTGCTGGAACAGGCACGTGCCCGCGCCGCTGATCGCGAGCACCGCAGGAATCGATGATCGAAGTATGTGCTGCTGCGAGCCCTCCGGCTTCTCAAGGCAACGACGACAACCCCACCACCTACACCTACAGCGGCGACGACTGGCTGATGAAAACCGCATACTCCGGCGACGATTGCCCGAGCACGACCACGGTGCAATTCGAGTACGGGCAGACCGCCGTGTTCGACTTACTATGCAGGCCGCAACCTGTGAATCTGCAAGGAGTTCTCATGAGGCGACGGCCTAACGCGCCGATATTCCTGGCGCTGTTGCTCAGC
>NZ_BMMX01000041.1 GCF_014646155.1 Mangrovihabitans endophyticus | reverse complement strand
GCGAGTACGCGGACAGGCTTCTGATCAGGCCAGCACGGTGGGCCGGGCCGACGCCGGCAACCCACGAGGACAAGTCGGCTCCACGGCATACCCCAGGGCAGCCAGATCTTGAATGAGTCACTCGCAGATCACCGACGACGAACCTACCGATACCAATCCCTCCCGGAACCGGCCCACCTATAGAAGCGTCGGCGCGGGTGTGCGGGTGTGCGGGTGTGCGGGTGTGCGGGTGTGCGGGTGTGCGGGTGTGCGGGGCGTGCGGGGGGCGGGGCGACGGCGCGGGGTGCGGGGGCGTGTGGCGCGTGCCGCGGGCGGTGCGTGGGTGCGGGCGGGCGCGGGGTGGGGTGGGGGCAGTGAATGGCGCCTGGCGCTCGGATCGTGCATAGAAGTCTTGCAAAGAAAGTGTGCATAAGTATTGTGGAAGCATGACGGACGAACTTCGGCACGTGAACCTCGATGCGCGCCAGATCCGGGTGCTCGCCCATCCGCTGCGGTCACGCCTGGTCGGTCAGCTCCGTGTCGGCGGCCCGGCTACCGCGACGCAACTCGCCGCGGTGTTCCGGACCAACACCGGGGCCACCAGCTACCACCTGCGTCAGCTCGCCGAGGTGGGACTGGTGGTCGAGGAACCGTCCGGGCGTGGTCGGCAGCGCTGGTGGCGGGCCGCGCACGACGTCAGCAGTTGGGAACGTGACGGCTTCCCGGACGATCCCGACGCGCAGGCCGCGGCCGACTGGCTCACCAGCAACTTCGCCCGCAACCTGGCCGAGCGGGTGCAGGACTGGCTGATCGCCACCCCGACCGAGCCGGAGGCATGGCGTCTCGCCGCCCAGTTCTCCGATTACATCCTGCGGCTGAACGCCACCCAGTTGACCGCGATGACGGCGGAGCTGGACGAGGTGGTCGAGCGCTGGCGCCGGCAGACTACCGCGGCACCCGCCGAGGACGCGCGCACGGTGCTGCTCTATCTCTACCCGGTGCCGCTGCCGCAGCCGGACAACGGAGCGGGGTCGGACGGCGGCACGGATCCGGACGCCGGCTTGGGGACGGAGTCGTGAGCGTGCTCAACGCGATCCAGGTCCGGCGACGCTTCCTGGTGCTGTTGGGGCTGCGGTGGTTCCCGGTCGGCCTGCTCATCCCGATCACCGTGCTGCTCGCCCTGCAGCGTGGCCTGACCGTGGCCGAGGTCGGCGCGGCTGCCGCGGTGCAGGGCATCACCGTGATGCTGCTGGAACTGCCCACCGGCGGCCTGTCCGACGCGCTCGGCCGTCGGCCGGTGTTGGTGCTGGCGGGTGTGGTCAGCCTGGGCTCGCTGGGACTGCTGGCGGTGGCACACAGCGTGGTGGCGTACGTGGCCTACTACCTGCTGCGAGGGATCTTCCGGGCGCTGGACAGCGGTCCGCTGGAGGCGTGGTACGTGGATCACGCGCTGGCGGCCGATCCGGACGCGGACATCGAGGGCGGCCTCAGCCGCAGCGGCGTGGTGCTCGGCGTGGCCGTCGCCGCGGGCGCGCTGGCCTCCGGCGGCATCGTCGCGGTCAGCCCGCCGGGCGGCTGGGGGCCGGTCAGTGCGCTGACCATGCCGGTGCTGGTCGCCCTGCTGGTCGAGGTTGGCGCGCTCGTCGCGCTGCTGCTGTTGATGACCGAGGTGCGACCTGGCCGTGGCGTCGCTGCGCTCGTTGCCTCGGTGCGGCAGGTGCCGTCGGCCATCGGTGGTGCGCTGCGCCTGGTGCGGCAATCCCGGGTGATCGCCGCGCTGATCCTCGTCGAGCTGTTCTGGGGCTTCGGCATGGCGGCCTTCGAGACGTTGACGCCGGTGCGGCTGACCGATCTGATCGGTGACGCCGACCGGTCGGCGGCGTTGATGGGACCGGCCGGGTCGGCCGCATGGGCGGCCTCGGCCGGTGGCGCCGCGCTGGTGCCGTTGCTCTACCGGCGCATCGGCGCGCCGTGGGCCGGCTTCGCGCTGCGCATCGTGCAGGGCCTCACCGTCGCCGGCATGGGACTGGCCGGGGGAGCGGCGGGCCTGATCACCGCCTTCCTGCTGTGCTACGTCGTGCACGGCGCTGCCAACCCGGTGCATGTGGGTCTGCTGCACCGGCAGGTGGAGGGACCGTTCCGGGCCAGCCTGCTGTCGCTGAACTCGATGGTCAGCCAGCCGGGCAGCGCGCTCGGCCTGGTGGCGCTGACCGCGATCGCCGCCGCCACGGACACCGGTGTGGCGATGCTGGTCGGCGCGGTGGTGCTGGCCGTGGCGGCGCCGCTCTACCTCGTCGCGCTCACTCGGCGTGATCAAGAGGTCACGGCTGTCCACGGTGGAGTTTCGGCCTGACCGCTCTCGGGGTATTCGCAGGCCAACCAGCTCCCACCCCCGGAGGATATCGATGCTCGCCATCGCCGCTGCCGTCGTCTTCGGCATTTATCTGCTGCTCGATCTGCTCGACGTCGCGACCAGTGACCTGTTCAACTTCCCCACCTTCGCCGCGCTCGGTCTGCTGCTGCTGTCGCTGTACCTCGCCGGCATCGGCTCCGGCCCGCGTTCCGGCAGCGGCAGCGGACGCCGCTTCTACGGGCGCCGCCCCGGTCGCGGCTGACCCGGCGATTACCGGTCCGGTCCGGTCAGCCAGCCCGGCCCGCGTTCGGTGCATTTCGGGCACCTGGGCGCGGGCCGGTACGCTCTGTGCCGATGGATCTCGACGGGCTCTTCTCCCTGCCGCCGGGCGGTGTCGACACTGCCGCCCCGGGCCGGGGGCTCGACACGCCGACGGCCGAATCGCCGCTGCCGGTGCGGATGCGCCCGCGCACCATCGATGAGCTTGTCGGGCAGCGTCATCTGCTCGCGCCCGGCGCGCCGCTGCGGCAGTTGGTCACCGGCGCCACGCCGATGTCGGTGATCCTGTGGGGTCCGCCGGGCACCGGCAAGACAACCATCGCGCACCTGGTCGCCGGGGCCACCGACCGCACCTTCGTGGCGATGTCCGCGCTGTCCGCCGGCGTCAAGGACGTCCGTGCGGTCATCGAGACCGCGCGCCGGTCCCGGCGCTCCGGCGGGCCGCCCACGGTGCTGTTCATCGACGAGGTGCACCGGTTCAGTAAGACGCAACAGGATTCGCTGCTGGCGGCGGTCGAGGACCGTACCGTCACGCTGCTCGCGGCGACCACCGAGAACCCGTACTTCTCGGTCATCTCGCCGCTGCTGTCGCGATGCGTCCTGCTCACCCTGCAGGCACTCACCGAGGACGACGTCCGCGCCCTGCTCCGCAGGGCGCTGGCCGACGAGCGCGGCCTCGGCGGGGCGGTGACCCTGCACCCGGACGCCGAGGATCATCTGGTCCGGCTGGCCGGCGGGGACGTACGCAAGGCGCTGACCGCGCTGGAGGCCGCCGCGGCGTCGGCGGCTGCCCAGGGGGCGGCCGAGGTGGACGTGGCCACCGCCGAGCGCGCGGTCGACGTGGCGGCCGTGCGTTATGACCGGGACGGCGACGCGCACTACGACGTGACAAGCGCCTTCATCAAGAGCATGCGCGGATCGGACCCGGACGCGGCGCTGCACTGGCTGGCCCGGATGCTTGTCGCCGGGGAAGATCCGCGTTTCATCGCCCGGCGCATCGTCATCTTCGCCAGCGAGGACGTCGGCATGGCCGATCCGCAGGCGCTGCAGGTGGCCACCGCCGCGGCGTCCGCCGTGCAGCAGGTCGGGCTACCCGAGGCCGGTCTCAATCTGGCACAGGCCGTGGTCCACCTGGCCACCGCGCCGAAGTCGAACAGCGTCACCACGGCACTCGGCGCGGCGATGGCGGATGTGCGTGCCGGGCGCGGCGGCGCGGTGCCGGCGCATCTGCGCGACGCCCATTACGCCGGCTCGCGTGGCCTCGGCCACGGCCGGGGCTATCGCTACCCGCACGACGATCCGCACGGCGTCGTCCGGCAGCAGTATCTGCCGGACGATCTGGACGGTACGGACTACTACGCGCCCACCGAGCATGGTGCGGAGCGGGCGGTCAGTGAGCGATTGCCCCGATTGCGGCGGATAGTCCGGGGCGGGTCTGGCCAGGCAGAGGTTTCCCCGCCGGGCCCGACGGGGGAGACTGCCCCCGGCAAAGACGCGCCAGCACCCCAGCAGGAACGAAAGGAACAGCCGTGACACCGCGCGGTGCCGATCGGCCCGAGGACGAGCCCGAGCTGCGCAGCCCGCAGGGCGGCGCGCGGGGACGCCGCCTGTTCGGACGCAACCGTCCGGACGCCGCCGACCCGCCCCCGCCGGAGGAGGTGTCGAGCGAGGAGACGGGCTGGCTCGACGACCTGCGCACCGCCCAGCGGGAGCGCGGCGCGATCGGTCCCGGCGGCGCGGGGCCGGTCGGCAAGCCCGGCCGGGTCGCTCCCGGCCCGGACGACGAGCCCGACGACGCGCCGCCCGCAGCCCGGCGGCCACCCGCCCCGGGTCACGCTCAGGCGCCGGGTCGCGCTCAGGCGCCGGGTCACGCTCAGGCCTCGGGTCACGCTCAGGCCCCGGGTCACGCTCAGGCCCCGGGTCACGCTCAGGCCCCGGGTCACGGTCCGGCTCCGGGCAGGGGTCCGGCTCCGGGCGGTGGTTCGCCCGATGAGCCCGGACATGGCCGCCGGCAGATGGAGGTGCGGCAACAGTCCGCGTCGCCGGTGCGGCCGGGCAGTCCCGCTCCGGGCGGTCCCGAGCAGGCCGGTCCTGCGCCGAGAAGTCCCGCGCCGAGAAGTCCCGCGCCGAGAAGTCCCGCGCCGAGAAGTCCCGCGCCGGGCAGCTCCGCGCCGCAGAGCCCCGCCTCCGGCGGTCGCGTGCCGGGCGGGCGGCATGGTGCGCCGGACGCCGGACCGGGACACTCGCGGCCCATTCCGCGCCCCGCGCCCGGGTCCGCGTGGAATGCCGCCGGACCCCCGGACCAGGCGACCGGGCGACACGGCCAGATCGGTGGGCGGCACGGCCAGCCTGACGACGCCGGGCAGCAGCCGTCCGGTGCACGGACCGGTCGGCACGGGGCACCCAGCCGCCCGGTGTCCGCGGTCCCGGCGCCGGGGAGCTTCGGTTCCCGCAACACCGGCGCCCGCGCCCGTGTCGATGCGGAGGGGTACCCGGCCGGGCCCGGCCGCCCGCGTCACGATCAGCCGCCCGCCGATGAGCGGTCCGGCGAGATCCGGCCCGCGCACGGCGGTCCCGGACAGGGCGGTCCTGCGCACGGCGGTCCTGCGCACGGCGGCGGTCCTGCGCACGGCGGCGGCCCGGCGCAGGGAGATTTGCCGCACAGCGGCCGGCACGGTGCCCCGGAGGGCACGCAGCAGTCCGGACCGATCCCCGGCGCCCCGCCGCGTGCCGGGCAGGCGCGGCCCGGCGGGGCCGCCCGAGCCTCTGCCAGCGTGGTTCCGCCCGTCGTACCCGGACGCGAAGGCGTCCGCGCACCCGCCGTGCCGGGCCGCGCCGGCGCCATGGCCGACAGCCCGTCCGGTGTGGTGCAGCGTCCCGGTGGCGGCCCGCCGAGCCGGGGCACCGGACGCGTGCCACGCCCGGCCGAACCGGGTGCCGACCAGCCCGGCCCGGCCACCGGCTCGATGCCGGTCCGCGGGGGCCGGGCGCGGGTCACCGGCCCGGTCGACATGCCCGGGGACGGCGCACCGGTCAGCCCGGCTCAGGCCCGTGCCGGGGCACCCGCCCCGGCACGGCCGGACGGCGGACAGACCGGCGCCCGGCCGCCGCTTCGCGGCACCGGGCGAGTCGGCAGCGCCGCGGTGCCCGGCCCGGCCGGTGGACCCCCCGCGGGAGCGCCGGGACCGGTCGGTGGCGGCACCGGCGGCCGGGCGGCGGTGCAACCGGGCGCGGCACGCGCCTCCGCCCGGACCGCGGTTCCCGGCCAGTCCGGGGCGGCGTCGGCCGGGACGGCGCGGGTGCCCGGTGTGGCCGCCACGCCGACCGGGCCTCGTCCGGACGGCGCCCGGCCCGGCCTGGCGCCCGGCGGCGGCGCGCGCGACGGGGACAACGGCAGCGGGGAGATCCACAGCGGGGAGATCCGCGGCGGCGCGGCGGACTCCGCGTCCGGCGACGACGACCAGCAGGCCGGTGGCCTGCAGGCGGCACGATCCCAACTGCGCGCCCGGCGCGGGCTGCGGGTGCTGGTGGTGGCCGCGGTGTCGGTGCTGCTGCTCGGCGCGCTGCCGGTGCTGCTCGGCCTGCGCGCGTCGGGCAACGACCCGGTCTTCGCCTCGCTGAACACCTTGCAGGTGCCCGACTGGGCCGCCGGGAGCGTGCAGGACAACAGCAGCGGAAGCCGGTGGTGCTTGATCGAGTGCCGATTCCGGGAGCGTACGGCGCATTCGCAGCGCCCCTTCGAGGAAACGGCGCGGCTCTACACCTCCGCGCTCGCCCAGGCCGGCTGGCAGCCGTGGAAGGTGCACGAGTGCCCGGATCAGCCGATCACCGACGGCCGGTACACCTGCTGGCGGCGTGACGAGTACACCCTGGACCTGTGGGTGCACCTGCCGGAGTGCGCGGCCGACGCGGTGGCCGCGCAGGACCCGGCAGCGATCCCGTCGGTGGGTGCGGACGGCACCGTGCCCGACCCGGCCGCGTGCACCGGGTCCACGGTGAGCATCAAGGTGCAGAACGCCATCAGCGATCAACGCCGGCGGCCGGGCACCGGGGAGAGCCCGGGGCTGACCGGTGAGACGCCGGACCCCGTTTTGAGTGACGATCCGCTCCTGGACCCGACACCGTCACCGTCGTGACGCGCATGACCCTCACGGACGGTAGGGTCTGCACGCACGTGGTCATGGCCGTGGGGCCCGAGTAGAGGAGACGCTTGATGAACGCGGGAGAAATCGCCGGCCTGATCGCCGCGATCGCCTTTGCGGTGCTCGTACTCGTTCTGGCGGTGCCGATCCTGAAACTCGGCCGGACGGTGGATGCGGCCACCCGCGCGATCAACGAGCTGAACGAGCAGGCCGGTCCGCTGCTGAACAACGTGGGCGAGACGGTGCAGAACGTGAACACCGCCCTCGGGCAGGTGCAGGTGTCACTGGACGGGGTCAACGTGCAACTGGCCAAGGTCGACACCATGACCTCGCACGCTCAGAACGTGACCGCCAGCGTGGCCAACCTGGCCACGGTGATCTCGGCCGCGGCGGCCAACCCGCTGATCAAGGTCGCCTCCTTCGGGTACGGGCTGCGCAAGGCCGCCTCGGCGCGCCGGCACGCCGAGGACGAGCGTGAGGTCCGGACCACCCTGAAGCAGCGCCGCAAGGCGGCCCGCGCCGCCCGCTGACGCGCCATTCCCGCGCACCGTTGCGCGCGAACCGAAAGGAACACCGCCATGAAGCGCCTGCTCTGGCTGGGCGTCGGCGTGGCCGTCGGCGCCGTCGCCGTCCGCAAGCTCACCAAGAAGGCGAACCAGTTCACCCCGTCGGGCATCGCCACCTCGCTGTCGGAATCCGCTGGCGGCCTGGTGGAGTCGCTGCGAAGCTTCGTGGAGGACGTCCGCGAGGGGATGGCCGAGCGGCAGGACGAGATCCGCGAGGCGTTCGCCGCGGGCGAGTTGTATGAGGACGAGTTCGCCGACGTGCGCGACGACGCGCCGGGCGGCGCGCGTGGGCGGCACGCCCAGGAGGGGCAGTCATGAGGACGGCGGACATCAAGCAGCGGTACCTGGCGCACTTCGAGGCGAACGGCCACACGGTCGTGCCGAGCGCACCGCTGCCCGCCATCGAGGACCCCAACCTGCTGTTCATCAACGCCGGCATGGTGCAGTTCGTGCCGTATTTCCTGGGCCAGCGCACCCCGCCGTTCGCGCGGGCGGTGAGCGTGCAGAAATGCCTGCGCACGCCGGACATCGACGAGGTCGGCAAGACCAGCCGGCACGGCACGTTCTTCCAGATGAACGGCAACTTCTCGTTCGGCGACTACTTCAAGGCGGGCGCGATCCCGCTGGCCTGGGAACTGTCCACCACATCGCAGGCGGACGGTGGATTCGGCCTGGATCCGGAACGCATCTGGGCGACGGTCTATCTGGACGACGACGAGGCGATCGAGCTCTGGAAGCAGACCGGCGTGCCGGCCGAGCGGATCGTGCGCCGGGGCAAGAAGGACAACTTCTGGTCGATGGGCATCCCCGGCCCCGCGGGCCCGTGCTCGGAGCTCTACTACGACCGCGGTCCCGACTACGGCCCGGAGGGCGGCCCGGAAGTCGACGAGGACCGCTACCTGGAGTTCTGGAACCTCGTCTTCATGCAGTACGAGATCACCGACGTGAAGTCGAAGGAGGACTTCACCATCGTCGGTGACCTGCCGAAGAAGAACATCGACACCGGCATGGGCCTGGAGCGCATCGCGTCCATCCTGCAGGGCGTCGACAACCTGTACGAGATCGACGAGGTGCGTCCGATCCTCACCCGGGCCGCCGAGATGACCGGCAAGCGGTACGGCGCGCACTCCGGCCACGCGGCGCACCAGTCCCACCCGGACGACGTGCGGCTGCGGGTGATCGCCGACCATGTGCGTACGTCGCTGATGCTCATCGGCGACGGCGTGGTGCCGGCCAACGAGGGCCGCGGCTACGTGCTGCGCCGGATCATGCGCCGCGCGATCCGCGCGGTCCGCCTGCTCGGCTGGCAGGAGGCGGCGCTGCCGGAGCTGCTGCCGGTGGCGCGCGACTGCATGTCGCCCTCCTATCCGGAGCTGGCCGAGGACTTCGGCCGGATCTCCCAGTACGCGTACGCGGAAGAGGAAGCGTTCCTGTCCACGCTGCGCGCGGGCACCACGATCCTGGACACCGCGATCACCGACACCAAGAAGTCGGGTCGCGGGCAACTGTCCGGCGCGCAGGCGTTCCAGTTGCACGACACGTACGGCTTCCCGATCGACCTGACCCTGGAGATCGCCCAGGAGCAGGGCCTGCAGGTGGATCAGGACGGATTCCGCCGCCTGATGGCCGACCAGCGGGCGCGGGCCAAGGCGGACGCGGCGGCGCGCAAGACCGGGCACACCGACCTGTCCGCGTACCGCACGGTGCTGGACCAGGGCGGCCCGGTGGAGTTCACCGGCTACCAGGAGGTCTCCCGCGAATCGCGGGTGCGCGCCCTGCTCGGCGATGGTGGCGGCATCCCGGCGGCGAGCGAGGGTGACTTCGTGGAGCTGGTGCTGGACGCCACCCCGTTCTACGCCGAGGGCGGCGGCCAGCAGGCCGACACCGGCCTGATCAACGTCGGCGGCGGCCAGGTCGAGGTGGTCGACGTGCAGCAGCCGGTGCCGGGTCTCATCGTGCACCGGGCGCGGGTGATCCGCGGCGAGGTGCGCGCCGGCGAGACCGGCTTCGCGGAGATCGACATCACACGCCGCAAGGCGGTGTCCCGCTCGCACACCGCGACCCACCTGATCCACCAGACCATGCGGGCGTTCCTCGGCGAGTCGGCGACGCAGGCCGGTTCGCTGAACGCGCCCGGCCGGCTGCGGTTCGACTTCAACACTCCGGGCGCCGTGTCCCCGGCCGTGCTGCACGACGTCGAGCAGCAGGTCAACGAGGTGCTGCTGCGCGATCTCGAAGTGCACGCGTTCATCACCAGCCAGGAAGAGGCGCGCCGGCTCGGCGCGATGGCGCTGTTCGGAGAGAAGTACGGCGATGAGGTCCGCGTGGTTGAAGTCGGCGACTACGCGCGTGAACTCTGCGGCGGCACGCACGTGTCCCGGTCCGGTCAGCTCGGCCTGGTGAAGATCCTCAGCGAGTCGTCCATCGGCTCCGGTGTGCGGCGCGTCGAGGCGCTGGTGGGCATCGACGCGTTCGGCTTCCTGGCGCGCGAACACCTGCTGGTGGCCCGTCTGGCGGACCTGTTCCGGGTGCCCGGCGACCAGGTGGCCGACCGGGTCGAGCAGACCGTCGCGGCGCTGCGGGACGCGGAGAAGGAACTGGAGAAGATGCGCGCGCAGATGGTGCTCGGTGGTGCGGGTGCGCTGGCCGGGCAGGCGCGTGACGTGCGGGGCGTGGCGTTCGTCGGTGCCGAAGCACCCGAGGGTGCGGCGGGCAACGATGTGCGTACCCTGGCCCAGGAGATCCGCGGCAAGATCGATGCGGGGCGCCCGGCGGTGGTCGCGGTGGCGGCCCGCACGGGCGGCAAGGCGTCGCTGGTGGTCGCGGTCAACGCGGCCGGCAAGGCGCGTGGTTTGTCCGCTTCCGATCTGGTCAAGGGCGCGTTGTCCGGCCGGGGCGGGGGCAGCGCCGACGTGGCGCAGGGCGGCGGCGTGCCCGCTGAGCAGGCGCCCGGCCTGCTGGCGGCGGTGGAGAAGGCGGTCGGCGGGACCGCCTGAGAGGCGGTGGATCGTTGGGCGGGTTGCCGCGTGGCAGGCGTGTGGGCGTCGACGTCGGCAAGGTTCGCGTCGGGGTCGCGCTCAGCGACCCCGACGGCATCCTCGCCACCCCGCTGGAGACCGTGCCGCGGGACCTCGCCGCGAAGCCGGACGCCGTGCCCGCGGACATCGCCGCCATCGTTGCCCTGGTCGCCGAGCACGAGGCCGTACAGATCGTGGTGGGTCTGCCGGTACGCCTCAACGGACGCGAAGGGGATGCCGCAATCGACATTCGTGCGTACGCTGAGCGACTGGCACGTGCGTCCGGGCCGGTCCCGGTCGTCTTGGCGGACGAAAGGATGTCGACCGTGGTGGCAACCCGTAGGCTTGCCGAACGTGGCGTGCGAGGAAAGCGCCGCCGCGCGGTTGTGGATCAAGCGGCCGCGGTGGAGATCCTGCAGAGCTGGCTAGACGCGCAGCGGAGGCAGACCAGATGATCGACGAGCTTGATGTGGCGTTCGACGACCAGGCGGAACGCGGCAAGCCCAGGCACCGGCGCGGGTCTCGCGCCGGCAAGGGACGGGGAGGCAGATCCGCCGTCGCGTTCGTCATGGCCTTCGTGCTGCTCGGCCTGCTCGGCGGTGGCATGTACCTGGGCTACAGCAAGGTCCGCGACTTCTTCACCGCGGCGGACTACGACGGTCAGGGCTCCGGCACGGTGCGGGTGAAGATCGCCGATGGATCGACGATCACGGACATGGGCAACGCCCTGGTGGACAAGGACGTGGTGAAGAGCACCAAGGCGTTCGTCAACGCCGCGGAGGCCAACCCCAAGGGCGAGAACATTCAGGGCGGCACCTACGACCTGCGCAAGCAGATGTCCGGGGAGGCCGCCGTGACGCTGCTGCTCGACCCGAAGGCGCGGATCGTCAACGGGCTCACCATCACCGAGGGGCAGACCGCCAACCAGGCGTTCGCCGCCATCTCCAAGAAGACCGGCATTCCGGTCGAGGACTTCGAGAAGGCGGCCGAGGACCCGGTGAAGCTCGGCGTGCCCGACTGGTGGTTCAACCGCAAGGACGGTCAGAAGGTCGACAAGTCGATCGAGGGCTTCCTGTTCCCGGACACCTATGAGTTCCCGCCGGACGCCACCGCGTCGAGCATCCTCGAAACGATGGTCCAGCACTTCCTGGACGTCACCACGGAACTGAACTTCGTCGAAACGGTGGAGAACGATCGCAAGATCATCACGCCGTACGAGGCACTCATCACCGCCTCCCTGGCGCAGGCCGAGGCGGGCAACGACGAGGACCTCGGCAAGATCGTCCGAGTCGCGTACAACCGGCTCTACGGCGGCAAGTTCCCGTGCAACTGCCTGCAGTTCGACGTCGGGATCAACTACTACTACCAGCTCACCGGCAAGCCCACGAAGCCGTCGAAGGACATGACCACGGCCGAGCTGACCGACCCCGACAACCCGTACCGCACGCACGGCAAACCGGGCCTGACCCCGACGCCGATCAACAATCCCGGCAAGGAGGCCCTCAAGGCGGCCATGTCGCCGCCGGACGGGCCGTGGCTGTACTTCGTGGCGATCGACAAGGACGGCCACTCGGCCTTCGCGTCGACGCTGGCCGGCCACAACAAGAACATCCAGAAGGCCAAAGAGAACGGGGTGCTGTGAGCGGCAGCCGCCGCGCGGCGGTCTGCGGCATGCCGATCGCTCACTCTCTGTCGCCGGTCATCCACACCGCCGGGTACGCCGCGGCCGGGTTGCTGGACTGGACGTACGACGCGGTCGCCTGTGACGCGGCCGGGCTGCCCGGTCTCCTGGACGGTCTGGACGAGCAGTGGCGCGGGTTGTCGCTGACCATGCCGTTGAAGGAGGCCGCGCTCGGCGTGGCGGCCTCGGCGAGCCCGGTGGCGGTCGCGGTGGGGGCGGCGAACACGCTGGTGCGTGGCCCGGACGGGAGCTGGCACGCGGACAACACCGACGTGCCCGGCATGGTGCGCGTGCTGCAGGATGCGGGGCTCACCGGCGGGACGTCCCCACCACCGACGTTCACCGTGCTCGGCGGCGGCGGCACCGCCCGAGCGGCCCTGGCCGCGGCGGCGCGCTGCGGCGCCGTCGAGGTGACGGTGGTGACGCGCCGACCGGAGGCGGTGGCCGAGCTGACCCCGGCGGCGGACGCGGTGGGTGTGAAGCTCGCCGGCGTCACGTGGGCGGACGCCGCGGGGGCCTTCGCCGCGGATGCGGTGATCTCCACCGTGCCCAAGGGCGTCGCCGATCACCTTTCCGCCGCCGTCGACTGGCAACCCGGCACGGTGTTGTTCGACGTGCTCTACGACCCGTGGCCGACCCCGCTGGCGTCCGCGGCGGCGGCGCGCGGGGTGCGGATCGTGTCCGGTCTGGACCTGCTGTTGGCGCAGGCGATCGGTCAGTTCGAACAGTTCACCGGCGTCCCGGCGCCGGAAGCCGCAATGCGCGAGGCCCTGGTGGCGGCGGCCCAGGTGCGGTAGGGCACCTTCCCGCCTCCCGTCGCGCGCCCCCGCGCGTCCCCGCGCCGCGCGTGTCCCCGCGCGTCCCCGCGTCCCCGCGTCCCCGCGTCCCCGCGTCCCCGCGTCGCCGAGCGCGTCTCCCAGCGCGTCGATCTTGGACTTTGCGGGAGGCTTTTGTGTGTACATGTCGTACTTGCCGGACCCGAGAGTTCAAGATCGGCGCGCCGGGTGGGGGCGGGGGCGGGCGCGGCGGGCGCGGCGGGGCGGCGGGTGCCGACGCGGCGGCGCGGCGGGGGTGGCGCGGTGGGGGTGGCGCGGTGGGGGTGGGTGGCGTGGGGGGTGCGGTAGGGGTCCGCTGGGCGGGACACCTGCCGTCGGCCGCATCGGGGGAGCGGCGGCATGCCACACTGTGACCCGTGTTGCGCTGGCTGACCGCAGGGGAATCGCATGGTCCGGCGCTCGTCGCCCTGGTGGAGGGCGTGCCCGCCGGAGTGCGGGTGACGAGCGAGGATATCGGGCGGGATCTCGCCCGTCGTCGTCTCGGCTATGGCCGCGGCGCCCGGATGTCGTTCGAGCAGGATGAGATCGAGATCATCGGCGGCCTGCGGCATGGTGTCACGTTGGGCAGCCCGGTCGCCATCCGGGTGGGCAACTCGGAGTGGCCGAAGTGGCGCACCGTGATGGCCGCCGACCCGGTCGACCCGGCCGAGCTGGAGTCGCAGGCACGCAATGCCCCGCTCACCCGGCCCCGGCCCGGCCACGCCGATCTTGCCGGGATGCAGAAGTACGGGCATTCCGACGCCCGCCCGATCCTGGAACGCGCCTCCGCCCGGGAGACCGCGGCACGCGTCGCGGTCGGCGTGGTGGCCAAGGCCATGGTGCGGCAGGCGCTCGGCATCTCCGTGGTCTCGCACGTGGTCGAGCTGGGTTCGGTGGCCGTCAAGGCCGGGCTGGTTCCGACGCCCGACGATGCGGAGCGCATCGACGCCGACCCGCTGCGCTGCCTCGACCCGGAGGCCAGCGCGCGGATGGTGGCCGAGGTGGATGCCGCCAAGAAGGACGCGGACACCCTGGGCGGGATCGTGGAGGTGCTGGCGTACGGCGTACCTCCGGGTCTCGGCTCGCATGTGCAATGGGACCGCAAGCTGGACGGCCGGCTCGCCGCGGCGTTGATGTCGATCCAATCGGTGAAGGGCGTGGAGATCGGCGACGGTTTCACCCAGGCCCGGTCCCGCGGGTCGGTCGCGCACGACGAGATCGTCGCCACCCCGGAGGGCGTGCGCCGGGTGACCGACCGCGCCGGAGGGCTGGAGGGTGGCATCACCAACGGCGAGTCCCTGCGGGTCCGCGCGGCGCTGAAGCCGATCTCGTCGCTGAACCGGGCGTTGCAGACCATCGACGTGTCCACCGGCGAGCCGGCCACCGCGATCAACCAGCGCTCCGACGTGTGCGCGGTGCCCGCCGGGGCGGTGGTCGCCGAGGCGATGGTCGCCCTGGTGCTGGCCGAGGCGGCCACCGAGAAGTTCGGCGGCGATTCGGTGACCGAGATGCGCCGCAACCTGGAGGCGTACGTGCACGGGTTGCTGATCCGCTGATGGCGCCGGCGGCGGTGATCGTCGGCCCGCCCGGGGCCGGCAAGACGACGGTGGGTCAGACCCTGGCCGCGCTGCTGGACGTGCCGTTCCTGGACGCCGACGCGGTGATTGAGGCGAAGGCCGGCAAGCCGATCCCGGAGATCTTCATCGACGACGGTGAGCCGGCGTTCCGGGCCATGGAACGCGAGGCGGTGGCCGGCACGCTGGGCTCCTTCGAGGGGATCTTCGCGCTCGGCGGCGGCGCGATCATGGACCCGGGTACGCGGGCGGCGCTCGCCCCGCACACGGTGGTGTTCCTGTCCGTGGAGCTGCCGGACGCGGTCAAGCGCGTCGGCCTGGGCGCGGGCCGTCCGCTGCTGAGCGTGAACCCGCGGGCCACCCTGAAATATCTGATGGAGCAGCGCCGTCCGCTGTACGCCGAGGTGGCCACGCACACGATCGCCACCGACGGCCGGGAGCCGGAGGCGATCGCGGCGCAACTCGCGGCGCTGCTGGCCCCGGCCGGCGACGCGACGACGTGACGCATCAGACGATCGGCGCGGCGCTGGGCGGGTAAGCGGAGACTCAGAGAGTTTTCCGTACGCCTCGGGGAGGCGATGCACATGACCCGCGCGGTGCGCTTCGATCAGTACGGCGACGTCGACGTGCTCCACGTCGTCGACGTGCCCCGCCCGGACGACCCGTCGTCCGGGCAGGTTGTGGTGGAGGTCGTGGCGGCCGGGATCAACCCCGGCGAGATCGCGATCCGGTCCGGCGCCATGCATGAGCGGTTCCCGGCCACGTTCCCGTCCGGGCAGGGCAGCGACTTCGCCGGCCGGGTCGCTGCGGTGGGCGACGGCGTGACAGGTGTGCGGCCCGGCGATGAGGTGGTCGGCTGGTCCGACAAGCGGTCCGCCCAGGCCGAATTCGTGACCGCGGACGCCGGCCATGTCACGCCGAAGCCGTTGACGCTGGACTGGATCCGGGCCGGTGGCCTGTTCGTCGCCGGCGTCACCGCGTACGCCGCGGTGCGCGCGGTGGCCCTCAAACCGGGGGAGACGGTGGCGGTCAGCGGCGCCGCGGGCGGGGTCGGCTCGCTGGCGGTGCAACTGGCCCGGGAGACCGGCGCGGACGTCATCGGCATCGCGGGCGAGGCCAACGAGCGATGGCTGCGTGCGGTCGGGGTCACCCCGGTCAGCTACGGCGACGGCTTGGAGGACCGGCTTCGCGCCGCGGCGCCGGACGGGGTGAACGCCTTCATCGACACCTTCGGCGGCGGGTACGTGGAACGGGCCCTGAAGCTCGGTGTGGCCGCCGACCGCATCGACACCATCATCGACTTCGCGGCGGTGCAGAAGTTCGGCGTGAAGGGTGAGGGCAGCGCCGCCGCCAGTTCGGCCGAGGTGCTTGCGCACATGGCGGACCTGGTGGCCTGGGGACGTGTCGTGATGCCGGTCAGCGCGGTGTACCCGCTGGGGCGGGTGCGCGAGGCGTACACGGAACTGGCGCTCCGGCACACCCACGGAAAGATCGTGCTGGCCACTGGGCTGCCCGACGCCGCCGGGCGCCAGGCGGCACACGGCTGAGACGGGATGCGGCGGCGAGGGCCGGCGGCGGCGCGGGCGCAGGATGCGCCGCGCCGCCGCCGGGCGTCACAGGCCCATCTGCCCCTGGGCCACCGAGTTCATCACGTCAGCGTAGATCCCCGCCCCGTCGATCTTGGGGTGGAAGGACTGGTGTGATGCGCCGTACTTGTTCCAGCTCTCCGGCAGGAATCCCGGCAGCGGTCCCTGTTCCCCGCTGGTCAGGTCCTTGATGACGCCGTTGACGGTCTCCGGGTCACCGCACACCGCCTTGCCGGCGAACGCGCTGATCGGGTTGGCGAACCACACCTGGACGCCCTCCGCGCGAACGTCGGCCACCGCCTGGTTCATCGAGGCGGCCAGTTCGTCGGCCGTGTCGTTGAGCCATGGCGTCTCGGCGGCGCCGATCCCGCCGATGCAGTTGCCGAGTCCTTCCAGCAGCTTCGGATAGCCCATCAGCATGATCTTCGCGTGCGGTGCCTGGCCGTGGATCTGGCGTAGGACCGTCTCGATGGACTGCCGCACCGGCCCGTTGATGCGTTCCGGCTCGGCCTCGGTGAGTGGCTTGCTGTCGCCGTCCAGGGTGGTGTCCTGACAGACCTTCAGGCCGGCCCCGAAGATGCACTGCTGGATGACGTCGGCGAAGCGCGCGTCGTTGCCGCCGATGGACATCGTCACCAGCGTGGTGTTCTCGTCGAGGAAGCCGCGGTCCAACTGGGACAGTTCGCCGTACTGGCCCTGGCCCGGCTCATTCCAGGCGTTGACCGGGGCGGACGTGCCGGCCGGACGGGTCAGATTCGGCAGGATGTTCTCCGTTTCGGCGCCGGAACAGGCCAGCATCGAGTAGTCCATTGTCGGGTCCCAGCCATCGGCGCGAGCGCCGATGGAGGTGCTGTTGTCGGACAGCTTCGCCTGACGGGACCAGGCGTACTTGGACCGGTGGCAGATGTTCTGGAAGCGCACCTCATTGTTGATCAACTGCTTGTAGTCGGTCTCCTTGTAGTAGTCCGCGCCCCGGTTGGTCGAGGCGCCCTCGCCGGAGCTGTACGAGTCACCCAGCGCCACCACCTGGTTGCGGGGCTTGCCGGGCAGCTTCTGGAACGCGACGGCGTCCCAGGCGATGTCCTCGTCACCGGTTCCGTCGTACGTCTGGGTGGACAGCCGCACCTTCGGCGTACCGGAGAAGGGGAACGCGCCGAGCGAGACCCACCGGTGCTCCCGGGTGCGCTGCAGGACCACGCGTTTCTTGCCGTTGCCGAAACCGTCGCCCAGATCGATCTCGTACGCCGCCTGCTGAGTTTGCGCCCCGACATCGGGCATGTGCACCATGACCCGCGCCCAGCCGTTGATCTGCTGGTTCAGCGTCCAGGTGCCGGTCACCTTCAGGAAGTCCCGGTCGTTGCGGGTGTGCGCGAACCAGAAGTGGCCGCCGAATCCGCCGCCGAGCTGGTGGAAGTCCACCTTGGACGGGAAACGCCCGTCGTCGCCGGTGCCGGCGAACTGCAGGCCGAACGTGCCGGCGTTGTTCGACAACTGGGGACAGTTCGGCCGGATCGACGGCACATCCTTCACGTCGTCGATCACCAAGGCGCCGCTGGGCAGCCCGCTGAGGGTGCAGTTCGGCGGGTACGAGGTGGCGTCGTCCTGATAGGCGTAGCCCGGGTCGAACCGCAGGATCTCATGACCGGTCTGGCTCGGCCCCTTCCACGTGACCGGCTGATTCCACCAGCACTGCAGGTCGTACTGTCCGAATTCGTTCTGGTGAGCGCACGGGCCCGCCGGCTCCGTCTCCAGGTCGGGCGCGTCCGGTTGGTGCTTCTCACCCGGGTAGCAATCGTTCGCGGCGGTGCAGAAGGTCTGCAGCGGCGGTTTGACGCTCAGCCGGTCGTCGACGCTGACCCACCACGCCGGCCGGTAGGCCGCGACCGGGCTGTCCACCCCTTCCAGTAGCTCCGGCGGGTGTCCGGCGAAGCCGAGCACCTTCTCCTCGTAGGGCCACCGCTGCGGGTTGCGGGCGTCCTCGTAGTCCTCCATGAACGGTTCGCGGCTCTGGTCGAAGCGCGGGTTGATCGGGTTGTTCACCCAGCCCACACCCCACGGCGACCCGTCGTGCTGGTCGGGGTGGAAGCCGGTGTTGTAGGCCCACAGCGCGTAGAACCAGTTCTCCAGTTCCATCGGGTTGCCGTCGCCGATGATCAGGCCGGCGCGCCGCGTCTGGTTCCACTTGTCCTGCAGGATCCGGGCCCCGGCCGCGACGTTGGCGGCGAAGTCCAGCGCCACCGCCCGCTGCGAGTCGTACGGCAGCAGCCTCTCGCCCGGCTTGGCGAAGCCCTGCCGCCGCATGCCGTCGGTGACCTGCGCGACGCCGTAACCGCAGTCGGAGTCCTCCCAGAACACGTCCCAGTCGTCGCTGGAATCGTTGTTGTAGATGTCGCGACCGTAGAAGTTGCCGATCAGTGGATTGGCCGTGACGCCCGGAACCGCGACGCGGCTGGCCTCCCACAGGTTCGATTCCTGGGCCACCACGCCGAGCATGACCTGTGCCGGAATGCGGCCCCCGCCGTCCAGCTCGATGCGCGGGAACAGGCCCAGCGGCGAGTACGCCGGCATGCCGAGGTTCTTCCAGTTGGCCGGGCGCGCGGCGTACGGCGTGTTGGTGATCGCCTGGTCGATGGCCCATTCGACCTGCCGTGGCTTGGGCTGCATGGCCTGGTTTCGCGGGTCGTTGCGGGGCACCGAGCACCACCGCTCGGTGTCCACCGGATTGGTCGGCGAGCCCTCGTGCCAGGGCTCGTCGCCGGGCGCAGAGGCCAGCGAGGGGTGCGGCGCGAGACCGTCGGATGCCGCCTTCGGGGTGGCCACGGCCGGTGCGGCAGTGAAGCTCAGGGTCTTGCCGGTCGCCGTCGACTTGCCGTCGATGTGGACGGCCTCGGTGCCGTCGTCGGCCGGCGGGATCACCGTGCCCTGCGCGTCGCGGGCGGTGCGCACGTCGGTGACCGCGAGCTCGCCGCGCGAGGACACCCGCGCGTCGGCGTCCGCGTTGACGCGCCGCACGCTGCCGGGCAGTTTGGCGACGCGGTCCGGGGCGCCGGTCAGGAAGACCCGCCCGCCGGCGCCCGCGCTGAGGCCCATCTTCTCCAGCGGGCCTTCGGCCAGTGTGGCCGGGGCGTCGTCACCCGGGTGGAACCGGTGTGCGGTGCCGCGTTGGCCGGAGCGGTCCAGATAGACCACCGCGCCGTCGGCGTCGGGATGCAGGTCGTACGCGGTGCCGGTGGTCTTCGCGGTGCGGGTCATCGTGCCGTGCGCGTCGACCGACACCAGCCGGCCGGCGCCGGCGGCGACGATGTTCTTGCCGACCGGCACGGCCGAGGTGAGCTCGGCGGCGACCTCGGTCGGCGCGGACAGCTTCGCCGCCGCGGCGTCCAGCCGGAACAGCCGGGACCGGCCGGACAGTTTGGTCTGCTCGTCGCCGTTGCTGGCGCCTAGCTGCGTCACGACGGCGGTCTCTCCGGTGCCGCACCCCGGGTTGAAATAGGCCAGACTGGCGCGCAGCGCGACCTTGGTGACGCGCGCGGACACCAGGTCGACGACGGCGGTGAAACCACCGCGATCGAACAGCGCCGGGCGGTTGGTGAACGTGCGCGGGCCGTACACCACCACCAGCCGGCGGCCCGACCCGGTGAGACAGGCGTTGCCGATCCACCGGTCGGTGTCGAAGCCCGGCTCGGCCAGGGTGGTGACGGTGTGCCAGGCGTACCCGGTGCGCGCCGACGCGGTCATGATGTGGAATCCGCCGGCGTCGCCGGTGGCGGTCCACGCCATGTCGGACGAGCGGCGCCAGGAGGGCGACAACAGGCGGTCGCGGTCGGACGGGGCGATCGACGGACCGGACGGCGAGTCCGGCGTCGCGGTGGGGGCGGGATCGGCCGGGGCCGGCGGTGCGGCGGGTGCCGGTGACGCGGCGACCAGGCTGACCGCCGCCAGCGCCGCGGTCAGCACGAATCCGAACGACCAGGATCGTGACGGCGGTCTGGATGACAGAGGCATCGGCTTCCTTCGGACGTGGGACTGTCCGGCGAAGCTAAGGCGATCGCCTACTCGTTCCCTATCAACGCCGTCGGAGATCGTTTCGGGGCATCGACGACGGTTAACGGTTCGCCAAACTTTTGCTAGCGTCGCGGCTGGACGATGTTGCATGACGCGATACGGGGGCTTGCATGCGGATCATCCTCTTGGGACCAGTGTCTGTGCAGCACGGCGGCACGCTCCGTCCGGTGGGCGGCAACCGCGCCCGGCGGGCGCTGGCGATGCTCGCGCTGGCCGCCGACCGCCCGGTCGGCACCGCGCAGTTGATCGACGGCCTGTGGCCCGACGATCCGCCGGCCACGTGCCGGGACCAGATCTACAACTGCATGACCGGTCTGCGGCGGGTGCTGCGACCGGTGCGCAACGAGGCGGTGATCGAACCGGTCGGCGGCGGATACCGGCTGCGGCTGGATCCGAACCGGGTCGACGCGATCGCGTTCGAGACGTCGCTGCGCCGGGCGGCCGACCTCACCCGCGCGGGGCACGCCGCCCAGGCAGCACGCGAGCTGGCCGCGGCGCTGAAGCTGTGGCGTGGCGAGCCGCTTCAGGGCATCACCGACGGCGTGCTGGGCGCGGCGGCGGTCCGGCTGGAGCGCCTGCACGGCGAGGCGTGGCACCAGCGCATCGCCACTCAGCGCGCCGCGTCTCGCGACAGTGATCTCGACCCCGGCCTGATCGGGGAGATGTACGCGGCGGTCGAGCGCCTGCCGCTGCACGAGGGTCTGGTCCGGGAGTTGGCCACGGTGCTGTGGGAGAGCGGACGCCCGGCCGAGGCGTTGACGGCGTGCCAGGAGCACCGGCGGCGGCTCGCCGCAGAGGTGGGGGTGGACGTCGGCCCGGCGGTGCGCGATCTGGAGTCGCGGATCCGTCAGGCCCGCCCGGTGCGGGCCACCGAACCGCCGTCGACGAACGACCCGGCGCCGTGCCAGGAGGCGTCTCGGCTGCTGGCGCATGCCGACCTGCTGATCAACCAGATCCGTGCCCATCTGGGCGACCACCACTGCGCGTCGCAGCGCTGAGCAGCCCTGCGCCGCGGCTCCGGCACTGCGCCGTCGTTCCGGCACTGCGCCGCGGCTCCGGCCTGCGGAGCCGCGGCGCGTCACGCCGGGATCAGATGTTCATCCATGCGGTGCACGACCAGGATCCGCTGTTGAAGCGGTAGCAGGCGCGGTGCTTGTCGTCACCCTCCCAGGCCGTCGGGTACCACCCCTCCACCGTGCCGGTGTTCCACGAGCCGGCGGCCCAGTACGTGCTCCGGCTCTTGGTCTCGGTCACGTACCAGCCGTACGGCGTCTTCTCCTCGCGCTCCACCTTCCAGGTGATGGACGAGCCGATGCCCCAGTTCGGGTCGTCGATGGTGAGCTTGGAGTAGTAGGTGCAGCTCGAGGTCCGCATCAGTTGCACGCTGAAGACGTTCTCCCACAGCGCGGCCCGCGACCCTGCCACACAGTTGCCCTGGGCCTGGGCGGGGGTGGCCAGAGGAACCGAGATCATCGCCGCTGCGACGGACATCACCATGGCGAGCCGGGCGGCAAGGCCGGTGCGACGCGGTGTGCGCATGTTTCAACCCTTCGTCTCGCCGGTTCCGGGTGAACCGGCCAGACGACTGTCGACGGCCGGCATATCGAGGGCCTATCCGTTCCCGCGCCGGTGACGGCGGCCGGTGCGGGGTGCCCGGCCCGGCGCGCACCCGCGGTACTACGCTCGGTGGTCGTGACCACGATCCACGTCTCCGGCGATTCGCCCTATGACGTCCAGGTGGGGCGTGCCCTGGACCTCCCCGCGTCCTGGACCGAAGGCGCCGCGCGGGCCGCGGTGCTGTTCGCCGCGCCGCTGGCCGGGCACGCCCGGCGGCTCGCCGCGGCCACCGGACTGGACACGCTGCTGATCGAGGTGCCGGACGCCGAGGCGGGCAAGTCCGTCGAGGTCGCCGCACGCTGCTGGGACCGCCTCGGCGAGGCCGGCTTCACGCGTACGGACATGGTGCTCGGGGTCGGCGGGGGAGCGGTGACCGACCTCGCCGGTTTCGTCGCCGCGAGCTGGCTGCGCGGGGTGCGCTGGGTGCCGGTGGCCACCTCACTGCTGGGCATGGTGGACGCCGCGGTCGGCGGCAAGACCGGCGTCAACATCGGAGCCGGCAAGAACCTGGTGGGCGCGTTCCACCCGCCCGCCGGAGTGCTCTGCGACCTCGACGCGCTGGACACGCTGCCCGAGCCGGATCTGGTGGCCGGCCTGGCCGAGGTGGTCAAGTGCGGCTTCATCGCCGACCCGGCGATCCTGGACCTGATCGAGGCGGACCCGGCCGCCGCGGCGGACCCGCGCGGTGCGGTGCTGCCCGAACTGGTCGAGCGCGCGGTGCGGGTCAAGGCCGAGGTGGTCGGCGCGGACCTGCGCGAGTCCGGGCTGCGCGAGATCCTCAACTACGGGCACACCCTCGGGCACGCCATCGAGAAGCGGGAACGCTACCGATGGAGGCACGGCCATGCGGTCGCGGTCGGCCTGGTCTACGCCGCGGAGCTGGCCCGCGTCGCCGGACGGCTGGACGACGCCACCGCGGCCCGGCACCGCGCGGTGCTGGCCGCGCTGGGCCTGCCGGTACGTTACGAGGCCGCCGCCTGGCCGGACCTGCTCGCCGCGATGCGCATCGACAAGAAGACCCGGGCGACCACGCTGCGCTTCGTGGTGCTGGACGCGGTGGGCAAGCCGGGCATCCTCAGCGGCCCCGCCGAGACGATGCTGGCACAGGCGTACGCGACGGTGGCGGGAGACGCGCGATGACGCGGGTGTACGTGCTCAACGGGCCGAATCTCGGCCGTCTCGGTTCCCGGCAGGTCGACGTGTACGGCCTGACCACGTACCGGGACCTGGTCCGGCTGTGCCAGGACACGGGTGCCGGGCTGGGCCTGGACGTGGAGGTCCGGCAGACCGACGCCGAGCACGAGATGCTCGCCTGGCTGCACGCCGCGGCCGACGAGGCGGCGCCGGTGGTGCTGAACCCGGGGGCCTGGTCGCACTACAACTACGCGGTGCGGGACGCCTGCGCGATGCTGCGCGCCGCGCTTGTCGAGGTGCACATCAGCAACATCCACGCGCGGGAGGAGTTCCGCCACCACTCGGTGGTCTCCGCGGTGGCCACCGGGGTGATCGCCGGGCTCGGCGTGGACGGATATGTGCTGGCACTGCGACACGTCGCCGCCCGCCCCGATTCGCCGTCGCAGGCGTGACGCCGGTAGACTCACTCGGTCACCGCGAGCGCGATTTCCCAAAGGCAGGACATGGCTTCCACCAACGACCTGAAGAACGGCCTGGTGCTCAACCTCGACGGCGAGCTGTGGGCCGTCGTGGAGTTCCAGCACGTCAAGCCGGGCAAGGGCGGCGCGTTCGTGCGCACCACGCTGAAGAACGTCCTGTCCGGCAAGGTCGTGGACAAGACGTTCAACGCCGGCACCAAGGTCGACACCGCGACGGTGGACAAGCGCACCATGCAGTACCTCTACCAGGACGGCGAGGACTACGTCTTCATGGACCTGGAGACGTTCGACCAGATCAACGTGCTGGGCGGGACCGTCGGCGAGGCGTCCAACTACCTGCTGCCCGAGGCCGAGGCGACGGTGGCGATGCACGAGGGCGTGCCGCTGTACATCGAGTTGCCGACCAGCGTCTTCCTTGAGGTCACCTACACCGAGCCCGGCCTGCAGGGCGACCGGTCGACCGGCGGCACGAAGCCGGCCACGGTGGAGACGGGCGCCACGGTCAACGTGCCGCTGTTCATCTCCACCGGGGAGAAGATCAAGGTCGACACCCGGGACGGCCGTTACCTCGGCCGCTCGTAATGGCCGAGGGCGCGAAGACGCAGATGCCCGCACGCCGCAAGGCGCGTAAGCGGGCACTCGACGTGCTCTACGAGGCGGACCTGCGCGGCATGCCTCCGGCACAGGTGCTGACCACCTATCTGGACCGGATCGCCCGGCCGCGCCCGGACCACCTGGACTACACGGTCCGGCTGGTGGAAGGCATCGGCACGCACCAGGACCGGATCGACGAGTTGCTGGCAAGCTACGCCGAGGGCTGGACGATCGAGCGGATGCCGGTGGTCGACCGCAACCTGGCCCGGATCGCGGCATACGAGCTTCTGTACGTGGACGAGATCGACGATCCGGTGGCGATCAGCGAAGCGGTGGAGCTGGCGAAGCAGATGTCCACCGATGACAGCCCGCGCTTCCTCAACGGCATTCTCGGCCGGATCGCCGAGTTCGCCACGCGCCACGCGTAACCCACCCCGGCGCCGTGCCGGCCCGCCCGCCGTGCCGGCCGGAGCTCCCGCGGCCCGTGGCTCCCCATCGATCGGCCCGTGGCTCTCGGTCGGGGTGCCCGTGGCTCTCGGTCGGGTGCCCGTGGCTCTCGGTCGGGGTGCCCGTGGCTCTCGGTCGGGGTGCCCGTGGCTCCCGGTCGGGCACCCGTGGCTCCCCGTCGATCTTGGACTTTGCGTGTCCGATCAGGGGTGATTTGCCCGACACGTCGTCCCACAAAGCTCAAGATCGGCCGGGCGCAGACGCGGCGCCTCGTCGATCTTGAACTTCCTGGTCCGATAGATCCGACATGGCCGCCCAAAAGTCCACGCTAACTACAAGATCGGCGTGCGGGCGTGCGGGCGTGCGGGCGTGCGGGCGTGCGGGCGAGCGGCGTGCGGGCGAGCGGCGTGCGGGCGAGCGGGTGTGGGGGCGGGCGCCTGCGGTGGTGGGCCGGCGTGGGGGCGTGGTGGGGCGGGGCGGCGTGTGCCTGTGGTCTGGTCGGGGGTGTGTGGCGCGGTGGGGTGTGCAGACGCACGAAGGGCCCGCGTTGACGCGGGCCCTGTTCGGTGTGCTTACGCCGTATCAGCCGGCGAAGAATGCGGTTAGCTGGCGAAGAACGCGCGCGGGTCCGCCACCAGGACGCCCTGCTCGGTCAGCCGCTCGATCAAGCCGGACGGCGAGATGTCGTAAACGATGGCCAGCGCCCGCAGGTCGTCGGCGCGGATGGAGAGCACGCGACCGTTGTAGTCGCCGCGCTGCTGCTGGATGGCCCGGGCGTACCGCGCCACATAGGCGAGGTCCTCGCCCGTGGTGTCGTACAGCTTCTCCAGGTCCAGCACGATTTTGTTGGTGGCTTCGAGGCGGATCCCGCTGCCGTCCGGCAGCAGCTCCGACACGGGCACCCGATAGAAGTCGGCCAGCTCGGCCAGCCGGGACACGGTGACTGCGCGGTCGCCCCGCTCGTAGGAGCCCACCACGACGGCTTTCCAGCGGCCGTTCGACTTCTCCTCCACGCCCTGCAGGGACAGGCCCTGCTGCTGGCGAATCGAGCGCAGGCGGGCGCCCAACGACTTGGCGTACTCAGACGGCATTCGGACACTCCCAGTACAGTGCTGGCCCGGAGGTTGCTTCCTCCGCGATCGCTACGCAGCGTGACGGTACGGCGGTTACGACCACTGGTCAAGTGTTGGTTACCTATGAGTCGTGCAACGGTGCGAAACTTGCCCGCATTCGTCCGGGAGTCGTCGGTCAGCAACGTCACCATGGTCATCACCGCGTCCACTGGTAACGTAGCGTCAGCCCGCAGGCCGGCTCCATCCGGGTCGCCTGTTCAGACGTCCTTTAACGACCCGTCCCGTGAGGCGGGGAAGGAGGTCCGCCGTGGCACATCCACGTGCTGACACCCCCAGCAAGATCATTCTTTCCGGCGCGGATCTGCAGCGCGTGGTCGACCGGATCGCGCATCAGATTCTGGAAAAAACGTCCGGGGCCACCGACACGGTCCTGCTCGGCATCCCCACGCGCGGTGTGCCGCTGGCCCGCCGGCTGGCCGCCCGCATCCACGCCTTCGAGGGGATCGACGTCCCGGTCGGTTCGCTGGACATCACCCTCTACCGCGACGACCTGCGACGGCACGCCACGCGGGCGCTCGGCAAGACCGAGATCCCGCCCGGCGGCATCGACGGGCGGCGGGTCATTCTCGTCGACGATGTGCTCTTTTCCGGACGTACGGTGCGAGCCGCGCTGGACGCCCTCGGCGACGTCGGGCGACCGCAATGCGTGCAACTCGCCGTGCTGGTCGACCGGGGGCACCGGGAACTGCCCATCCGCGCCGACTACGTGGGCAAGAACATCCCCACCGCGTTGAGCGAGAGCGTGCGGGTGGCGCTGTCGGAGGCCGACGGCGGCGTGGACGAGGTCCGGCTGAACCCGACCGTCGAAGGAGGACGCGACCAGTGATCAAACATCTGCGGTCCGCCGCCGACCTGGATGCGGAAACGGCGACCCTGATCCTGGACACCGCGGCGGAGATGGCGACCCTCGCCGGCCGCGAGGTCAAGAAGCTGCCGACACTGCGCGGCCGCACCGTGGTGAACCTGTTCTACGAGGATTCCACCCGTACCCGGATCTCCTTCGAGGCGGCGGCCAAGCGGCTGTCCGCCGACGTGATCAACTTTTCTGCCAAGGGCTCCAGCGTGAGCAAGGGCGAGAGCCTCAAGGACACCGCCCTGACCCTGCAGGCGATGGGTGCCGACGCGGTGGTGATCCGGCACCCGGCAAGCGGCGCGCCGCACCGCCTCGCGTCCTGGGTGGACGGCTCGGTGGTGAACGCGGGCGACGGCACCCACGAGCATCCGACCCAGGCGCTGCTGGACGCGTACACGATGCGGTCCCGCCTGGGCCGGCTGGACGGGTTGCGGGTGGCGATCGTCGGGGACGTCCTGCACAGCCGGGTGGCGCGATCGAACGTCCTGCTGCTGTCCACGTTGGGCGCGCAGGTGACCCTGGTGGGCCCGCCCACGCTGATCCCCATCGACGTGGCCGCTGGGCTTTCTGGCGACGCTTCGCGTCGCGGCGATCGCCTGGTACCCGGTGAGGCGGCAGGCGGCCCTTCGGCGCCCGCAGGATCGGCGGGCGGCGACGAACCGCGTGCCGTCTCACCGGCGGCGATCGCTGGGCTTTCTGGCGACGCTTCGCGTCGCGGCGATCGCCTGGTACCCGGGGGTGTGGCGGGCGCGGCGGGAGGTGGGCCTGCGGTGTCTTACGACCTGGACAGCGTGCTGCCGGACTCGGACGTGGTGATGATGCTGCGGGTGCAGAGCGAGCGGATGCAGGACTCGTATTTTCCCTCCGCACGGGAGTACAGCCGGCGGTACGGCCTGGACATGCGCCGGCTGCGGCGTCTGCCGGAACACGCGATCGTTATGCATCCCGGTCCGATGAACCGTGGCATGGAGATCGCGCCGGAGGTCGCCGACTCGCCGCGGTCCACGATCGTCGAACAGGTCGCCAACGGTGTCAGCGCCCGGATGGCCGTCCTCTATCTGCTGCTCGGAGGGAAATAACCGTGACCGCGTACGTCATGAAGGGTGTGTCGCTGCTCGGCGCCGCACCGCGGGATCTCGTTGTCCGGGACGGGCGGATCGCGGACGAGCCGCCCGGCGCCGGCGCCGAGGTGATCGACGCGGCCGGTCTGGTCGCCCTGCCCGGCCTCGTGGATCTGCACACACACCTGCGGGAACCCGGTCGGGAGGACGCCGAGACGGTGGAGACCGGATCGCGGGCTGCGGCGGCTGGTGGCTACACCGCGGTGTGCGCGATGGCGAACACCTCGCCGGTGGCCGACACCGCCGGCGTGGTCGAGCAGGTCTGGCGGCTGGGCCGCGAGGCCGGCCTGGTCGATGTGCAGCCGATCGGCGCGGTCACCGTGGGGTTGGCCGGTCGGCAACTGGCCGAGTTGGGGGCCATGGCCACCTCGGCGGCACAGGTGCGGATCTTCTCCGACGACGGGCATTGCGTCGCCGACCCGCGGCTGATGCGGCGGGCGCTGGAATACGTGAAGGCCTTCGACGGCGTGATCGCGCAGCACGCTGAGGAGCCGCGGCTCACCGAGGGCGCGCAGATGCACGAGGGCGAGGTCTCCACCCGTCTCGGGCTGACCGGATGGCCGGCCGTCGCCGAGGAGGCGATCATCGCGCGGGACGTGCTGCTGGCCGAGCACGTGGGGAGCCGGCTGCATGTCTGTCACGTGTCCACCGCCGGATCGGTGGAGGTGCTGCGCCAGGCGAAGGCTCGGGGCGTACGGGTGACCGCCGAAGTCACCCCGCACCACCTGCTGCTCACCGATGAGCTTGCCACCAGCTACGACCCGGTCTACAAGGTGAACCCGCCGCTGCGTACCGCGTCCGACGTCCGGGCCCTGCGGCAGGCGCTGATCGACGGGGTGATCGACGTGGTCGCCACCGATCATGCCCCGCATGCGGTGGAGGACAAGGAGTGCGAGTGGGCGTACGCGCGCCCCGGCATGGTGGGCCTGGAGACCGCGCTGCCGGTCGTGCTGTCGGTGCTGGGCGAGCAGTGGGAGCTGATCGCCGAGCGGATGTCGCGGGCCCCGGCGCGGATCGCCGGTCTGGCCGGGCACGGCGGTGATCTGGCCGCCGCCGGGTCGCCGGCCACGCTGACCCTGGTGGATCCTGCCGCCCGCCGCACCGTCGACCCGTCCGACCTGGTCAGCCGCAGCCGGAACACGCCCTACGCGGGCACCACCCTGCCGGGCCGCATCGTGGCGACCTTCCTGCGGGGCGAGCCCACGGTGCTGGACGGAAAGGTGGTCAGGTGATGCGAGCGAGGAGTGAGCAAGCGAAGCCTGCGAGCCCCGCAGTCCGGATCGAAGGGAAGCAATGATGGTGCAGCAGCCCGCGATTCTGGTGCTGGAGGACGGACGCGCGTTCGCCGGCACGTCGTACGGAGCGCAGGGGGAGACGTTCGGCGAGGCCGTCTTCACCACCGGGATGACCGGCTACCAGGAGACGCTCACCGACCCGTCGTACCACCGGCAGGTGGTGGTGCAGACCGCGCCGCAGATCGGCAACACCGGCGTGAACGACGAGGATGACGAGTCCGGCCGGATGTGGGTGGCCGGGTACGTGGTGCGTGACCCGGCCCGGCGACCGTCGAACTGGCGGTCCACCGGTGATCTGGGCGAGCGGCTCGCCGCCGAGGGAGTGGTCGGCATCAGCGGCGTCGACACCCGGGCGCTGACCCGGCACCTGCGGTCGCGGGGCGCGATGCGGGTGGGCGTCTCCTCGGTCGACCTGGATCCGGCGTCGGTGCTGGAACGGGTTCGCGCGGCCCCGCCGATGCTGGGCGCCGACCTGTCCGCCGAGGTCTCCACGCCGCAGCGGTACACCGTCCCGGCGGTCGGTGCGCATCGGTACACGGTCGCCGCGCTGGACCTGGGCATCAAACGCAACGTGACGCGCCGGCTCGCCGAGCGCGGGGTGACCACCCATGTGTTCCCGGCCGGATCCGCCGTCGACGACCTGCTCGCGGTGAGCCCGGACGCGGTGTTCTTCTCGCCGGGGCCGGGCGACCCGGCGACCGCGGACGGCCCGGTCGCCCTGGCCCGGGAGGTGATGAGCCGCCGCCTGCCGTTGTTCGGCATCTGCTTCGGCAGCCAGATCCTCGGCCGGGCGCTCGGTTTCGGCACCTACAAGCTGGGCTTCGGGCATCGCGGCATCAACCAGCCGGTGCTCGACCGGACGACCGGAAAGGTCGAGGTCACCAGCCACAACCACGGTTTCGCCGTGGACGCCCCGCGGAACACGGTGATCGACACCGAGTTCGGCGGCGTCGAAGTCTCGCACGTGTGCCTCAACGACGACGTGGTCGAGGGACTGCGGGCGCTGGACGTGCCCGCGTTCACCGTGCAGTACCACCCCGAGGCGGCGGCCGGTCCGCACGACGCGGACTACCTGTTCGACCGCTTCGTGGAACTCGTCGAAGGAACAAGCGGCCGGGACGGCGTACCGCCCGCCGGGAAGAAGGACGCCTGATGCCGAAGCGGACCGACTTACAGCACGTCCTGGTGATCGGCTCCGGGCCGATCGTGATCGGCCAGGCGTGCGAGTTCGATTATTCCGGCACCCAGGCGTGCCGGGTGCTGCGCGCCGAGGGACTGCGGGTCAGCCTGGTCAACTCCAACCCGGCGACCATCATGACCGACCCGGAGTTCGCCGACGCCACGTACGTGGAGCCGATCACGCGAGAGTTCGTCGAGCTGGTGATCGCCAAGGAGCGCCCGGACGCGATCCTGGCCACGCTGGGCGGCCAGACCGCGTTGAACACGGCGGTCTCGCTGCACGAGAACGGCGTGCTGGACAAGTACGGCGTGGAGCTGATCGGCGCGAACGTCGACGCCATCCGGCGCGGTGAAGACCGGCAGCTATTCAAGGACATCGTGGCCCGCGCCGGTGGTGACGCGCCGCGCTCGCGGGTGTGTCACTCGATGGAGGAGGTCCGGGACACGGTCGCCGAGGTGGGGCTGCCGGTGGTGATCCGGCCGTCGTTCACCATGGGCGGTCTGGGTTCCGGCATGGCGCACACCGACGCGGATCTGGAGCGTCTCGCCGGGACCGGGCTGGCCGCCTCGCCGGTGCACGAGGTGCTGATCGAGGAGAGCGTGCTCGGCTGGAAGGAGTACGAACTTGAGCTGATGCGCGACAAGCACGACAACGTCGTGGTGGTGTGCTCCATCGAGAACCTGGACCCGATGGGCGTGCACACCGGCGACAGCGTCACGGTGGCGCCGGCGATGACCCTCACCGACCGGGAGTACCAGCGGATGCGCGACCTGGGCATCGCGGTGCTGCGGGAGGTCGGCGTGGACACCGGCGGCTGCAACATCCAGTTCGCGGTCGATCCGCTCACCGGCCGGCTCGTGGTGATCGAGATGAACCCGCGGGTGTCGCGGTCCTCGGCGCTGGCGTCCAAGGCGACCGGTTTCCCGATCGCGAAGATCGCCGCGAAGCTGGCCATCGGGTACACACTGGACGAGATCCCGAACGACATCACCCTGCAGACGCCGGCCGCGTTCGAGCCGGCGCTGGACTACGTGGTGGTGAAGATCCCGCGGTTCGCGTTCGAGAAGTTCCCCGGCGCCGACCCGGAGCTGACCACCACGATGAAGTCGGTCGGCGAGGCGATGAGCCTGGGCCGCAACTTCGCCGAGGCGCTGAACAAGGCGATGCGCTCGATGGAGACGTCGGCGGCCGGCTTCTGGACCGCGGCCGAGGACCCGGCGACCGGCCTGGACGAGGTGCTGGACGCGTTGCGTACCCCGCACGACGGACGTCTGTACACCGTGGAGCGGGCGCTGCGGCTGGGCGCCTCGGTCGCGCAGGTGCACGAGGCCAGTGGCGGTATCGACCCGTGGTTCCTGGAGGAGATCGCCGCGCTTGTCGGGTTGCGCGCCGAGATCCTGGCCGCGCCGGTGCTCGACGAGTCGCTGCTGCGCCGGGCCAAGCGGTCCGGCCTGTCCGACCGCCAGCTCGCCGCGCTGCGCCCGGAGCTGGCCGGCGAGGACGGCGTACGGTCGCTGCGGCACCGGCTGGGTGTGCGCCCGGTCTTCAAGACGGTGGACACCTGCGCGGCCGAGTTCCAGGCCGACACGCCGTACCACTACTCCAGTTATGACTCGGAGACCGAGGTCGTGCCGTCGGCGCGGCCCAAGGTGCTGATCCTCGGGTCCGGCCCGAACCGGATCGGTCAGGGCATCGAGTTCGACTATTCGTGCGTGCACGCCGTGCAGGCGTTGCGGGACGCGCCGGCCGCCGCGGTCGCGCAGGCGGTGCCCGGCGCGGACGGCGACGGGTTCGAGACCGTCATGATCAACTGTAATCCGGAGACGGTGTCCACCGACTACGACACCGCCGACCGGCTCTACTTCGAGCCGCTGACCTTCGAGGACGTGCTCGAGGTGGTGCACGCCGAGGATGCGGCCGGCCGGGCCGCCGGCGGCCCCGGCGTAGTGGGCGTGATCGTGCAGCTCGGCGGGCAGACCCCGCTGGGCCTGGCGAAGCGGCTGAAGGCGGCCGGCGTGCCGATCGTCGGCACCTCGCCGGAGTCGATCGATTTGGCCGAGAACCGCGGCGCGTTCGGGACGGTGCTGTCGCGGGCCGACCTGCGCTCCCCGGAACACGGCACCGCCGTCTCGTTCGAGCAGGCCAAGGCGATCGCCGACGAGATCGGCTACCCGGTGCTGGTACGCCCGTCGTACGTGCTCGGCGGACGCGGCATGGAGATCGTCTACGACGAGCCGACGCTGCGCGACTACATCGAGCGGGCCACCGAGATCTCCCCGGATCACCCGGTGCTGGTGGACCGCTTCCTGGACGACGCGATCGAGATCGACGTGGACGCGTTGTGCGACGGCGGCGGGGAGGTGTACCTGGGCGGGGTGATGGAGCACATCGAGGAGGCCGGCATCCACTCCGGTGATTCCTCGTGCTCGCTGCCGCCGGTCACCCTCGCCGAGTCGCACCTGGCCGAGGTGCGCCGATACACCGAGGCGATCGCCCGCGGGGTGGGGGTGCGCGGGCTGCTCAACGTCCAGTACGCGCTCAAGGACGACGTCCTGTACGTGCTGGAGGCCAACCCGCGCGCGTCCCGGACGGTGCCGTTCGTCTCCAAGGCCACGGCGGTGCCGCTGGCCAAGGCCGCGGCGCGGATCATGCTCGGCGCGACCGTGTCCGGGCTGCGCGCCGAGGGCATGCTGCCGGCCGCGCGGGACGGCGGGTCGGCGCCGGCCTCCGCGCCGATCGCGATCAAGGAGGCGGTGCTGCCGTTCAAGCGGTTCCGCACACCCGCCGGGCACGGCGTGGACAGCCTGCTCGGCCCGGAGATGAAGTCGACCGGTGAGGTGATGGGCATCGACGCCGGCTTCGGCCAGGCGTTCGCCAAGTCGCAGGCCGCCGCGTACGGGTCGCTGCCGATCTCGGGGAAGATCTTCGTGTCGGTGGCGAACCGGGACAAGCGCGCGATGATCTTCCCGATCAAGCGGCTGGCCGATCTCGGGTTCACCATCGTCACCACCGCGGGCACCGGGGGAGTGCTGCGCCGGCACGGCATCGACTGCGAGGTGGTGCCGAAGCACTTCGAGAGCCCCGGACGCAACGCCATCGCGCTGATCACCGCGGGGGAGATCGCCCTGATCATCAACACCCCACAGGGCTCCGGCGCGCAGGCCCGCTCGGACGGGTACGAGCTGCGCAGCGCGGCGGTCACCGCGGACATCCCCAGCATCACCACGGTGCCCGGGGCGGCGGCCGCGGTGATGGGCATCGAGGCGCTGATGCGCGGCGACATGACGGTGCGGCCGCTGCAGGAACTGCACCGGCTGCTGCGGGAGTCGTGGTGACCGGCGCCGGGATCGTGGGCGGAGGGGACCGGTGAGCCTGTTCGAGCGTACGGTCCGGCCCGCGCTGTTCCGGTTGGGCGGCGGGGACGCCGAGGAGGCCCACGAGTGGACGTTGCGCCGGTTGGCCGCGCTGCCCGGCCCGGTCCGGTCCGCGCTGCGCCGCCGGTACGCGGTGGCCAACCCGGTGGAGGCGTTCGGGCTGCGGTTCCCCAACCCGGTCGGACTGGCCGCCGGGATGGACAAGAACGGCGTCGCGCTCGCCGCTTGGCCCGCGCTGGGGTTCGGCTTCGTCGAGGTCGGCACGGTGACCGCCGAGGCGCAGCCGGGCAACGACCGGCCGCGGCTGTTCCGGCTGCGCGACAGCGAGGCGATCATCAACCGGATGGGCTTCAACAACGCGGGCGCCGCGGCGCTCGCGGCCCGGCTGGCGCGGCTGGGGGGCCTCGGTGTGCCGCTGGGGGTGTCGCTGGGCAAGTCCAAGGTCACCCCGCTGGACGCCGCGGTCGAGGACTATCTGCGCTCCTACGAGCTGGTCCGCCCGTACGCCGACTACATCGCGGTGAACGTCTCCTCGCCGAACACGCCCGGCCTGCGCAAGCTGCAGGATGCCGGTGCGCTCGGCACGCTGCTGGGGGCGCTGGTGGGCAAGACGCCGGTGCTGGTCAAGATCGCCCCCGATCTGACCCGCCCGGCCATCGTGGAGCTGCTGGAGGTGTGCCTGTCCTACGGCGCATCCGGGGTGATCGCCACCAACACCACGCTGGGCCGCGACGGACTGGCCGCGTCGGATCGGTCCCGCGCGGCCGAGGCGGGCGGGCTGTCCGGGCGTCCGCTGACCGGGCCGGCCCGCGAGGTGGTGCGGTTCGTGCACGACGAGACCGGGGGACGGCTGCCGATCGTCGGGGTGGGCGGCGTGCTGTCCGCGGACGACGCCGCCCGGCTCTTCGACGCCGGTGCCTGCCTGGTGCAGCTCTATTCGGGCTTCGTCTACCGCGGTCCCGCCCTGGTGCGGGCGGCGGCTCGGGCGGCGCCCGCGGCGCGGGAGGCCGTCCGGTGAGCGATCCCGCGCCCGGTCCGGCCGTGGACCGGCTGCTCGACCTGGACCGCGCGCACGTCTGGCATCCGTACGGGCCGATGCCGGGGCGCAGCGACCCGTACGTGGTGGACGCCGCCGAAGGGGTCCGGTTGCGGCTGGCCGACGGCCGGGAGCTGGTGGACGGCATGTCGTCGTGGTGGGCGGCGGTGCACGGGTACCGCCACCCGGACCTGGACGCCGCGGTCCGGGCGCAGATGAGCCGGATGAGTCACGTGATGTTCGGCGGGCTGACCCACGCGCCGGCCATCGAGCTCGCCACCACCCTGGTGGAGCTCACCCCCCAGGGCCTGGAGCACGTCTTCCTGTGCGACTCCGGCTCGGTCGGCGTGGAGGTGGCGGTCAAGATGGCCCTGCAGGCGCAACGGGCCCGGGGCTTTCCGCAGCGGCGCAAGCTCGGCACCTGGCGCGGCGGCTATCACGGCGACACGTTCCACCCGATGAGCGTCTGCGACCCGGTGGGCGGCATGCACGCGATGTGGGCGGGCGTGCTCCCGGCGCAGATCTTCGCCGGCCTGCCGCCGGTCGAGTTCCGCGCGGACTACGCCGCCGAGCTGGCCGACATGGTCGCCCGGCACGCGCACGAGCTGGCCGCGGTCATCGTCGAACCGGTGGTGCAGGGCGCCGGCGGGATGCGCTTCCACCATCCGGACTACCTGCGTGTGCTGCGCGAGGTCACTGCCGAGCACGGGGTGCTGCTGATCTTCGACGAGATCGCGACCGGGTTCGGCCGCACCGGCCGGCTGTTCGCCGCCGGGCACGCGGGGGTGTCACCCGACGTCCTGTGCCTGGGCAAGGCGCTGACCGGTGGATACCTGTCGCTGGCGGCGACGCTGTGCACGGCGCCGGTGGCGCGCGCCATCTCCTCCGGCGAGGGCGGTGGCCTGGCGCACGGCCCCACCTTCATGGGCAACCCGCTGGCCTGTGCGGTCGCGAACGCCTCCCTCGGCCTGCTGCGCTCCGGCGGGTGGGCGGAGCAGGTGGCCCGGATCGAAGGCGGGCTGCGGACCGGCCTGGCGCCGTTGCGGGACGCCGCCGGGGTCGCCGACGTGCGGGTACTCGGGGCGATCGGCGTGGTGCAGATGGATCACGACGTGGACATGCCCGCGGCGACGGCGGCGGCGGTCGATGCCGGGGTCTGGCTGCGTCCCTTCCGGAACCTGATCTACACCATGCCGCCGTACGTGACCGGCGACGGCGACCTGGCGCGCATTACCGCGGGAATCGCCGCCGCGGTGGCAGCTACCTGACACGAGAGAGGGAATCGCGGCATGGAGACGTTCGGAACGCGCCTGAGCGAGGCTGTCGCGGCGAGGGGGCCGTTGTGTGTCGGCATCGATCCGCACGCCGCCCTCCTGACCCGATGGGGGCTGTCGGACGACGTCACCGGCCTGGAACGCTTCGCCCGTACGGTGGTCGACGCACTGGCCGATCGGGTGGCCGTGCTGAAGCCGCAGTCGGCGTTTTTTGAGAGATTTGGGTCACGTGGCATAGCGGTTCTTGAGTCAATTATCCGACAGTCGCGCGAGGCCGGGGCCCTTGTTCTCCTCGACGTGAAACGCGGCGACATCGGCTCGACGATGGCCGCGTACGCGAGCGCTTACCTGGATCCGGCGAGTCCTCTTCGTGCTGACGCGATTACTGTGAGTCCCTACCTCGGTGTGGGCTCATTGCGCCCCGCGTTCGACGCGGCGGCCGCGCACGGCGCCGGTGTTTTCGTTCTGGCGCTCACCTCGAACCCCGAAGGACCCGCCGTCCAGCACGCCGTCACGAGCGGCGGGCGAACCGTCGGGCAAACCGTGATCGACGAGATTTCCCAGCTCAACGCGGGTGCGGAGCCGCTCGGAAGCCTGGGTCTGGTGGTCGGGGCGACCATCGGGGAGACCTGCCATGACCTTTCGAAGGTGAACGGTCCACTGCTCGCGCCGGGCCTGGGCGCGCAGGGCGGAACGCCGGAAAAATTGCGAATGATCTTCGGCGAGGGTCTGCGGAACGTGCTCCCCTCGTACTCACGCGAGGTTCTCGGCGCGGGCCCCGACCAGGCCGGATTGCGGTCCGCGGCGGCCCGGGCGGCGGACGCCTGCCGCGCCGTCGGGCTCTGAAACGGCCTGCTTATCAGGCCGCCTCATCCATGATCGGGGGGTACCCCCACGTTGCCGAAACCGGCTCAGGCCGCTAGTTTTCCGACTCGCCAGGAACCACATGCCCCTTTGGTTCCCTGGCACACCACGTTTCACAGATGCGCCGGTATCGGAGTACCGCCGCGATAGGGACCTGAGGAGAACTGGTGCCGCTCCCGTCACTGAGCCCCGAGCAGCGTGCAGCCGCGCTGGAAAAGGCCGCGGAGATTCGCAAGGCTCGGGCCGAGCTGAAGGATCAGCTCAAGTCCGGCAAGACCACCCTCGCCGACGTGCTCGACCGGGCCGAAGGCGACGACGTTGTCGGCAAGCTGAAGGTTTCGGCCGTGCTGCAGGCGCTGCCGGGCATCGGCAAGATCCGCGCTACCCAGATCATGGAGAAGCTCAAGATCGCCGACAGTCGCCGCCTTCGCGGCCTCGGCGAACAGCAGCGCAAGGCCCTCCTGGGGGAGTTCGCTGCAAACTGACTCGCGGGCTCGTGTAGTAATGAGCCGTGAGCATGGATGACGACGCGCGCCCGGCCGCCCGACTCACCGTCTTGTCCGGCCCCTCGGGAGTGGGCAAAGACAGTGTGATCGAGTTGATCCGGGCGCGCTCGCCATGGATCAAGCTGTCGGTTTCGGTGACCACACGCCGCAAGCGCGACTACGAGACCGACGGCGAGCATTACCACTTCGTGGACCGCACGGAGTTCCGGCGCCTCATCGACGGCGGCCAGCTCCTGGAGTGGGCCGAGTTCGCCGGCAACCTCTACGGCACGCCCCGCGCGCAGGTGGAGGGCTGGCTGTCGCAGGGACAGCCGGTGCTTCTCAAGATCGACCTGCAGGGCGCCCGCCAGGTGCGGGCCGCGATGCCCCAGGCGCAACTGGTCTTCCTCGCCCCGCCCAGCGTCGACGAACTCCGTCGCCGGCTGATCGGCCGGGGTACCGACGACGAGGACACCATCCGACGCCGCCTCGCCCACGCCGACGAGGAACTCGCCGCCGAGAAGGAGTTCGACCGCACCGTGGTCAACGACTTCGTCGAGCGCGCCGCGGATGAGCTGGTAGGATTGCTCGGTTCGTCGCTGCTGACGCCGGCTCAGACGCCCGAGCGATCCTGATCCGGACGCTCCCGGGCATCGCACCCCGGCTGCGGCAGCGGCCACAGAGTCACCCGGCCGCGGCAGCGGCCAGAGTCACCGCACCGGCCCGCCGGTGCCGCCCGGGCCGTCCCGGGCACGTCCGCGCACTCGATCATGAAGGAACCGAAACGTCGTGGGAACCATCGCCAACCCGGAAGGCATCACCAACCCGCCGATCGACGAGCTGCTGGACAAGACCTCGTCGAAGTACGCTCTGGTGATCTTCGCGGCCAAGCGCGCCCGCCAGGTGAACGCCTACTACAGCCAGCTCGGCGAGGGCCTGCTGGAGTACGTGGGACCCCTGGTGGAGACCACCCCGCAGGAGAAGCCGCTGTCCATCGCCATGCGTGAGATCAACTCCGGCCTGCTGACGGCCGAGGCGACCGACGGAGCGTGAGCCCGGCGGCGCGCGGTGATCATTTCTCGCGCGCCCGGCCCGGTGGCGGTGCGCCGCCCGGCCTTCGCATGACACAGATCCCGCGTCCCGCATCTGCGGGCGCGGGATCGCTCTTTCCCGCATCGGAGTGATGGTGACCGAGGTCGTCCTGGGCGTGTGCGGCGGCATCGCCGCCTACAAGGCGTGCGAACTGCTGCGGCTGTTCACCGAGTCGGGATACCGGGTGCGTGTGGTGCCCACGGCGGCCGCGCTGCGGTTCGTGGGCGAGCCCACGTGGGCCGCGCTGTCCGGACGGCCGGTGTCCACCGACGTCTGGTCGGACGCGCACGACGTGCCGCACGTGCGCCTGGGGCGGCACGCCGACCTGGTGGTGGTGGCGCCGGCCACCGCCGACGTGCTGGCCAAGGCCGCCCACGGCATCGCCGACGACCTGCTCACCAACACGCTGCTCACGGCCACCTGCCCGGTCGTCTTCGCTCCGGCCATGCACACCGAGATGTGGGAGAACGCGGCCACGCGCGACAACGTGGCGCTGCTGCGCTCGCGCGGCTGTCGAGTGATCGAGCCCGCGGTGGGGCGGCTCACCGGCGCGGACACCGGCAAGGGCCGGCTGCCCGACCCGGCGGAGATCTTCGAGATCGCCCGCCGGGCGTTGCGGGCCGGTCCGGCCGACCTGACCGGGCGGCACGTGGTGGTCACCGCGGGCGGCACCCGGGAGCCGCTCGACCCGGTGCGGTTCCTCGGCAACCGATCGTCCGGAAAGCAGGGATATGCGCTGGCGCGGACGGCCGCCGCCCGCGGCGCGCGGGTCACCCTGATTGCGGCGAACGTCACACTCGCCGATCCGGCTGGCGCGGAGGTCGTCCGGGTCGGCACCACCGAGGAACTGCGCCGCGCGGTGCTCGCCGCCGCCGACGGCGCCGACGCGGTGGTGATGGCGGCGGCGCCGGCCGATTTCCGGCCGGCCAGCACGGCGTCGCAGAAGATCAAGAAATCCGAGGACGGGGTGGCGCCGACGATCGCCCTGGTCGTCAACCCGGACATCGCCGGCGAGCTGGGGGCGGCCAAGCCCGCCGGCCAGGTGCTGGTGGCCTTCGCCGCGGAGACCGTTGACGCGCTGGACAACGCGCGGCGCAAACTGACCCGGAAACGTGCCGACCTGATGGTCGTTAACGAGGTGGGCGTCGACCGCGTCTTCGGCGCGGACGCCAACACCGTGACCATCCTGGGAGCCGACGGAACCATGACCGTTCTCGACGAACTGCCGAAGGACGACGTGGCCGACGCCATCTGGGACGCGGTGCGCTCCCGGCTGACCGAGCGGGCGGGCACGCCCTGACCCTGATCGCGGAAAGCGCCATTCGCCCGCTAACTGGCGGATTGGTGCACAAGCCGAAGGGCGCTCCAGCCGGGCTCATGCGGCAGTGACTAGACTTCCGCGAAACCGCTGACGACGAAATCATCGACGACAACAACTCTGAGGAGCGCCGTGGCACGTCGCCTGTTCACGTCCGAGTCGGTCACCGAGGGCCACCCGGACAAGATTGCTGACCAGATCAGTGACGGAATCCTGGACGCCCTGCTGGCGCAGGACCCGCGCAGCCGTGTGGCGGTGGAGACGTTGATCACCACGGGTCAGGTGCACGTCGCCGGTGAGGTGACCACGCAGGCATACGCGGATATCCCGAGCATCGTGCGCGAGACGATCCTGGGCATCGGCTACGACTCGTCGAAGAAGGGATTCGACGGGGCGTCCTGCGGCGTCAGCGTGTCGATCGGTGCGCAGTCACCGGACATCGCGCAGGGCGTGGACAGCGCGGTGGAGTTGCGGGAGGGCAACTCCGAGCATGTGCTGGACGCGCAGGGCGCGGGGGACCAGGGCATGATGTTCGGGTTCGCGTGCTCGGAGACGCCGGAGCTGATGCCGTTGCCGATCGCGTTGGCGCACCGGCTGGCGCGGCGGCTGTCCGCGGCACGCAAGGACGGCACGATCCCCTACCTGCGTCCGGACGGCAAGACGCAGGTGACCATCGAGTATGACGGTTTGCGGCCGGTGCGGCTGGACACGGTGGTGGTCAGCTCGCAGCACGCGGCGGACATCTCGCTGGAGTCGCTGCTGACCCCGGACGTGCGCGAGCACGTGATCGCGCCGGAGCTGGAGGGTCTGGGGCTGGACACCAGCGACTACCGGCTGCTGGTGAACCCGACCGGCCGGTTCGAGATCGGCGGGCCGATGGGTGACGCCGGCCTGACCGGGCGGAAGATCATCGTGGACACCTACGGTGGATACGCCCGGCACGGTGGCGGCGCGTTCTCCGGCAAGGACCCGTCGAAGGTGGACCGGTCGGCGGCCTATGCGATGCGCTGGGTGGCCAAGAACGTGGTGGCTGCCGGGCTGGCGGAGCGGTGCGAGGCGCAGGTGGCGTACGCCATCGGGCGGGCGCACCCGGTGAGCCTTTTCGTGGAGTGCTTCGGCACGGAGAACGTGCCGGTGGATCGAATCGAGAAGGCGATCGGCGAGGTGTTCGATCTGCGTCCGGCGGCGATCATCCGGGATCTGGATCTGATGCGGCCGATCTATCAGCAGACCGCGGCGTACGGGCACTTCGGCCGGGAGATCGCCGACCTGAAGTGGGAGAGCACCGAGCGCGCCCAGGACCTCAAGAACGCCGCTGCCTAGCCGCACGGGCGACGCAGAGGACCACACGCGGGCCTCTGCGCCGCAACCGCAGGCCCGCGCGGCGGTGGCTTCGCGAGCCGCTCCCGCGCGGGGCACCCGCGCCAGGGCCCGGCGGGAACCGGCGAAACGGGAACCCGCGGCGTGCCTCCCGATCGCCCGGGTGTGTGTGGAGGTGCCGCTGGCCCATCTGGACCGCGCCTTCGACTACCTGGTGCCCGCCGCCGACGACGACGCGGCGCAGCCCGGGGTGCGCGTCAAGGTGCGGTTCGCCGGACAACTCGTCGGCGGTTTCCTGCTGGAGCGCCGGGAGTCCTCGGAACACGGCGGAAAGCTTGCCTATCTCGACCGTGTGATCTCCGCCGAACGGGTGCTCGACCCGGAGGTGGCGCGCCTGGCGCGGGCGGTCGCCGACCGCTACGCCGGCAACCTCAGCGACGTGCTGCGCCTGGCGGTGCCGCCTCGGCACGCCCGCGTCGAGTCGCAGCCCGTGCCGCCGCCCACCGGCGCCGCGCCGGGCGATGCCGCGCCGGGCGATGCCGCGCCGGGCGATGCCGCGCCGGGCGATGCCCCGGGCGACGACGCGGCACCGGGCTGGACCGACTATCCGGCCGGCCCAGCCTTCCTGCGCGCCCTGCGGGACGGCAAGCCCGCCCGGGCGGTCTGGACCGCCGCGCCCGCCGAGGACTGGCCGGCGCGCATCGCCGAGGCCGCCGTGGCCACCGTGCGCGCCGGTCGCGGCGTGATCGTCGTGGTGGCCGACGCGCGCGACCTCGCCCGCGTGGACCGCGCCTTGGCGCGGAGACTCGGCGACGGCCGGCACGTGGCGCTCAACGCCGCGGCCGGGCCGGCCGAACGCTACCGCCGCTTCCTGTCCGCCAGCCGGCACCGGGTGCCGGTCGTCGCCGGGACCCGGGCCGCGATGTTCGCCCCGGTCGCCCGGCTCGGGCTGGTGGTGATCTGGGACGACGGCGACGACCTGCACGCCGAGCCGCGCGCACCCTATCCGCACGCCCGCGAGGTGCTGCTCACCCGCGCCCAGTTGGCGGACGCCGCCGCGCTGGTGGCCGGCTTCGGACGCACCGGCGAGGCGCAACTGCTGCTGGAGACCGGGTGGGCCCAGCCGATCACCGCCGCCCGCGAGGCCCTGCGGGCCCGGTCGCCGCGCATCGTGCCGACCGGGGACGACCCGCAACGCTCCCGCGACCCCGGCGCGGTCTCCGCCCGGCTGCCCAGCCAGGCCTGGCAGGCGGCGCGCGACGCGCTCAAGGAGGACACGCCGGTGCTGGTCCAGGTGCCCCGCCGCGGCTACGTCCCGTCGGTGGCCTGCGCGCAGTGCCGCACGCCCGCACGCTGCCCGCACTGCTCCGGACCGCTCGGCCTGGCCGGCGCCCGCGACCTGCCGGTCTGCCACTGGTGCGGACGGGCCGCCGCCGCGTACGCCTGCCCGGCGTGCGGTGGCCGCCGCCTGCGCGCCTCGGTGACCGGCGCCCGGCGCACCGCCGAGGAACTGGGCCGGGCCTTCTCCGGCGTGCCGGTGCGCACCTCCGGACGCGACGAGGTCCTGGACGTGGTGCCCGGCGCCGCGAGCCTGATCGTGTGCACGCCCGGGGCCGAACCGGTGGCCGCCGGCGGCTACGGCGCGGTGCTGCTGCTGGACACCTGGGCCCTGCTCACCCGCTCCGACCTGCGCGCCGCCGAGGAGGCGCTGCGCCGCTGGCTGAACGCCTCCGCGCTGGCCCGGCCGGGCGGCCGGGTGGTGGTGGTCGCGGACGGCTCGCTGGCGCCGGTGCAGGCGTTGCTGCGCTGGGACCCGGGCTGGTTCGCCGCGCGGGAACTGGCCGAGCGTCGGGAACTGGGCTTCCCGCCGGCCGCCCGGATGGCGTCGGTGACCGGCCGCCCGGAGGCCGTCGGCGAGCTGCTCGCGGCGGCGCGGCTGCCGGACGGGGTGGAGGTGCTCGGCCCGGTGCCGGCCGACGACGGCCAGGAGCGGATGCTGCTGCGCAGCGCCCGCAGCCGGGCGGCGGAGCTGGCGCACACTCTGCACGAGGCCGCGGCCGTGCGCAGCGCCCGCAAGGCCGCTCTGCCGGTGCGCATCCAGGTGGACCCGGCCGACCTGTTCTGAACCGGCCCGTGCCGGCCTCGCCGCGGAAACGGTTCAATGGTCCCCATGGATGCCGTCGACGCCGTACGCATGCTCCTCTCGCCCCGGCCGGTCACCGACCCGCATGTGGCCTACGCCGCGTTGCGCGCCCACGGGCCGGTGCTGGACCTGGACGGGACCTACTTCGTCAGCGGGTACGCCGCGATCGACGCGGTGCTGCGCGACCCGGCCGTGCACGCGTACGACAGCGCGCAGCTAGACCGGCGGTGGAGCGACTGGCGGAGCAACCGTGCGGTGGAGCTGTTCGCCGACTCCATGCTGCGGCGGAACCCGCCGGACCACACCCGGATGCGGCGCCTGGCCTCCGGCGTGTTCACCGCCCGCCGGGTCGCCGGGCTGCGCGAGCTGATCGAGAACCAGGTCGGCGTGCTGCTCGCCGAGCTCGCCCAGGAACCCGAACCGGACTTCGTGGCGCATCTGGCGTACCCGCTGCCGATCGCGGTCATCTGCGCCCTGCTCGGCGTGCCACCGGCCGACCGGGGTCAGTTCCGGCGTCTCGCCGAGGCGCTGACCGCGGTGCTGGAGGTGCGTTTCGACGAGCAGCAGGCCCGGGTCGCCCATCAGGCGGCGGGGGAGCTGGAGGCGTACTTCCGTCACCTGATCGAGCGGCGCCGGGCGCAGCCGCGCGACGACCTGGTCACCGCGCTGGACGCCGCGCACCGGCAGGACGGCGAGCGGCTCAGCGTGCAGGAGCTGATGGCGAACCTGGCGCTGTTGCTGGTGGCGGGCTTCGAGACCACCACCAACCTGCTCGGCAACGGCCTGGTGTTGCTGCTGGAACACCCGGGGCACGCCCGGCGGCTGGCCGCCGAGCCGGAGCGCGCCCCGGCGTACGTGGAGGAGATCCTGCGCATCGACTCGCCGGTGCAGCTCACCGAGCGCTACGCGGGCCCGGCGTTTGAGCTGGCCGGATGTCCGGTGGCGGCGGGAGCCGAGATGATCCTGTTGCTGGGGGCGGCCAACCGCGACCCGGACCGGTTCGCCGAGCCGGACCGGTTCGACCCGGACCGGCCGCAGAACGCGCCGCTGTCCTTCGGCGCCGGCGCGCACTACTGCCTCGGTGCCCCGCTGGCCCGGCTGGAGGCGCAGATCGCGCTGCCCGCCGTGCTGCGCCGGTTTCCCGGGCTGCGCCTGGCCGGCGGGCGCGAGCGCCGGCAACGGCTCACCCTGCGCGGATGGGCGACGCTGCCGCTGGATCCGGGCTCCGTAGACTGGGAGGCCCCGTCGGCAACGGTACCGTCCGGCGGGCAGGCAGCAGAGCCGCGAAGGAGAACCACCGAGTGACCGTCCAGCCCATTCGTCTCTTCGGTGACCCGGTGCTGCGCACCCCGGCGGACGCCGTCGTCGACTTCGACAAGGAACTGCGGGGCCTGGTGCGGGACCTGACCGAGACCATGCAGGACGAGGGCGGTGCCGGCCTGGCCGCCCCGCAGCTCGGGGTGGGCCTGCGGGTGTTCGCCTTCGACGTGGACGACGTGCTGGGGCACATCATCAATCCGCAGCTCAGCTTCCCGGACGAGGAGGAGCAGGACGGTCCGGAGGGCTGCCTGTCCATCCCCGGCATCTACGTCGACACCAAGCGGCGGCAGAACGTGGTCGCCACCGGCTTCAACGAGCACGGCGACCCGATCCGGCTGGTCGGCTCCGGCCTGATGGCGCGCTGCGTCCAGCACGAGACGGACCATCTGGACGGGGTGCTCTTCCTGGACCGGCTGGACGCCGCCGCGCGCAAGGACGCGATGAAGCAGATCCGGGCCGCCGAGTGGTACGACGCCGCCCGCCCACCCACGGTGAAGGAAAGCCCGCACGGGCGCGGAATCTTCGGGCTGGGGCGCTGATCATGCGACTGGTGTTCGCCGGTACCCCCGAGGTCACCCTGCCCGCCCTGGACGCGATCGCCGCGTCGTCGCACGAGTTGCTCGCCGTGGTCACCCGCCCGGATGCGCCGTCCGGACGGGGCCGGCGGCTCACCCGGTCGCCCGCCGGGGCGTGGGCCGACGCGCACGGCGTCGAGGTGCTCACCCCGCAGCGGCCCCGCGACCCGGATTTCCTCACCCGCCTGCGTGACCTGGCCCCGGACTGCGTGCCGGTGGTGGCGTACGGCGCACTCGTCCCGCCGGACGCGCTGAAGATCCCCGTGCACGGCTGGGTCAACCTGCACTTCTCGCTGCTTCCCGCCTGGCGCGGGGCGGCGCCGGTGCAGCATGCCGTGCTGCACGGTGACGAGGTCACCGGGGCGAGCGTGTTCGAGCTGGAGGCGGGACTGGACACCGGCCCGGTCTACGGCACCCTGACCGAGGACATCCGTGCCGGCGACACCTCCGGGGACCTGCTCGCCCGGCTGGCCAGCGAGGGCGCCGGGCTGTTGGTGGCGGTGCTGGACGCGATCGAGGCGGGCAGCGCGCGGGCGCATCCCCAGCCGCCGGACGGCGTCTCGCTGGCGCCCAAACTCACCCCGGACGACGCGCGGGTGCGATGGGCCGATCCGGCGTTCGCGGTCGACCGGCGGATCCGGGCCTGCACGCCGGCTCCGGGCGCCTGGACCACACTGCGCGAGGAGCGGCTCAAGCTGGGACCGGTGCGGCCGGTGGCCAACGGGCCGGACCTGGCGCCGGGGGAGTTGCATGTGGAACGGGCTCAGGTGCTGGCGGGGACCGCGACCACTCCGGTCGTGCTGGGCGAGGTGCGGGCGGCCGGCAAGAAGCCGATGGCCGCCACCGACTGGGCGCGCGGCCTGCGCCTCGCCGCGGGGGAGGTTCTCCAGTGACCGGACCGGAGCAGCGCGATGCCGACCCCCGTGCGGATGACCCGCGTGACCCGGCGCCGGATGAGCGGGCGCGTCCGCACCGCGCCGGCCCGCCCCACGCCGCGGCCGGACGGGGCCGTTTGCCCGGTCGGCCCGACCAGGGACCGGCGGCGCGCGGCCAGGCCGGTCGTCCGGGTGCCGGAGACCGACGCTCGGGGATGGACCGGGGTGGGATGAACCGGGCGGGACAGGGGCGCGACGCGCGCTCCGGACGCGGGCCCCGGCCCGGCCGGCCGCCGTCGGATCCGGCGCGGCAGGCGGCCTACGAAGCCGTGGCCGCGGTGCATCGCGACGACGCGTACGCGAACCTGGTGCTCCCGGAGATCCTGCGGGAGATGCGGCTGCACGGGCGGGACGCCGCGTTCGCCACCGAGCTCACCTATGGCACGTTGCGCGCGCTGGGCACCCTCGATCTGGTGGTGGCCGCCGCGGCCGGGCGCGATGTGGCGCGCATCGACCCGCCCGCCCGCGACGCCCTGCGCCTGGGCGCCTATCAGTTGCTGTTCACCCGGGTGCCGTCGCACGCCGCGGTGAACCAGACCGTCGACCTGGTTCGGTCGGTGGCGCCGGGGGCGACCGGGTTCGCCAACGCGGTGATGCGGGAGATCTCCGAATCGGACCTGGACACCTGGCTGGGCCGGCTGGCGCCGGACGCGGCCCAGGATCCGGTGGGCAACCTCTCGGTGCTGCACCACCACCCGCGCTGGATCGTGCGGGCGTTCGCCGACGTGCTCGGCAACGATCTGGAGGAGACGGCGCGGCTGCTGATCGAGGACAACCAGCCGCCGGTGGTGCACCTGTGTGCCCGGCCCGGCCGGGCCGACGCGGTGGACCTGGCCGATGAGGTCGGCGGGCTGCCGGGAGCGTTCTCCCCGTACGCGGTCTATCTGAACGGCGGCGCGCCGGGCGAGCTGGCGGCGATCGTCGACGGCCGCGCCCACGTGCAGGATGAGGGCTCGCAACTGGTCGCGGCGGCGTTGCTCGCGGCGCCGGTGGAGGGCTCCGACGCCCGGTGGCTGGACCTGTGTGCCGGCCCGGGAGGCAAGGCCGGTCTGCTGGGCGCGGTGGCCGCGCAGCGCGGCGCGGAACTGGTGGCGGTGGAGGTCGCCGAGCACCGCGCGCGACTGGTCGAGCGGGCCACCGCGGGCATGCCGGTGCGGGTGCTCACCACGGACGGGCGGGACGCCGGTCGCGATCCGTTGCTGCCCGCCGGGTCGTTCGACCGGGTGCTGGTCGATGCGCCGTGCACCGGTCTGGGTTCGCTGCGGCGCCGGCCGGAGGCCCGGTGGCGGCGGCAGCCGGGTGATCTGCCGCCGTTGACGCGGTTGCAGCGTGACCTGTTGGCCGCGGCGTTGCGGGCGGTACGTCCGGGCGGCGTGGTGGCGTACGTCACGTGCTCCCCGCACATGGTGGAGACCCAGGTGTCGGTGACCGAGGGCGCCCGGCGTTCCGGTGTGGAAGCTGATTTTGTGGATGCGCGCACGTTGCTGCCAGCCGGGATGCCGAAGCTGGGTCCGGGCCCTACCGTGCAGTTGTGGCCGCACCGGCACGGCACCGATGCGATGTTCCTGGCGGTGTTGCGGCGCGCCGAGTGAGCTTCCGCAAGTCAGGCTAAAGCGGTAGAAAGTCTGATATGGATATCATCGGGGCAGGTTTCGGCAGGACCGGGACGCTCAGCCTGAAGGCCGCGCTGGAGCATCTGGGGTTCGGGCCGTGCCTGCACATGTTGCCGTTGTTCGACGAGCCCAAGCGTGCGGCCCTGCTGGCCGACGCGGCCGGGGGCCACATGGGCAGCCTGGAGGCCGCGGTGGCCGGATACCGCAGCACGGTGGACTGGCCGGGCACCTACTTCTGGCGCGAGCTCGTCGCCCGTAACCCCGGCGCCAAGGTCATTCTCACCGTCCGCGACCCGGAGAAGTGGTACGAGAGCGCGCACCGGACCATCTACCAGGCCGCGACGAACCCGCCGGACAGCTCCACCGGGTCGCCGGAGACGGCGGTCCTCATGCGGATGGTGCACGCCACCGTGTGGGACGGCACCTTCCAGGGCCGGTTCGCCGACCGTGACCACGCCATCGCCACCATGCGGGAGCACAACGACGCGGTCCGCCGGGAGATCCCGGCGGACCGCCTGCTGGAATACCCGGTGGGCGCCGGCTGGGAGCCGCTCTGCGCGTTCCTCGGCGTCGACGTCCCGGCGGAGCCGTTCCCCAAGCTCAACGACAGCGCCGCCTTCGCCGAGCGGATCGCCGAGGCGCGTCGGGACGGCAAGCTCTAGTTGATCGGCAGGGCGGCGGCGCCGGCGTCCTTCAGCGACCGGGTCAGGGTGCGCTCGCGGAACCACAGGAAGCAGCGCACCCGCCGTTCGCCCTGCTGCCATTCGGGTTTGGTGGGGTGATAGGAGATCCACCCCACCCGGTACTGCACATCGTCGTCGTCGGGCACGCCGGTGAACCGCGCGATCACCGTGCGGCACCCGGCGGCGGCGCGGTGCTGATCCCCGGTCACCTCCGCGTACGACACCTCGGGCGCCGTCCACAGCCCGGCGTACTCGGCGTGGTGGGCGCTGCCGCACCCGACCGGGCGCATGGCGCTGACGGTGGACTTGCGGACCGCCGGTTCGAAACATCCCAGGCGCAGATCGGACGAGTCGCGCAGGGCGCCCGCGAGGCTGCTGGAGCGGCTCGCGGTGCGCCCGTCGAAGTCGGCCTGCACCGCGTCGCACCGATACCACCGGGAGCCTCCGGACCAGGCAGCCCGGGACGGCCACACCACGCGCAGGGCGATGCGGGCGTCGCGCCACGGCCCGCCCAGGAACGGCCCGGCCCGGCGGTCGCAGTCCGCGTACGCCTCCCGGGCGGCGGCCGAACCGGACGGTGGAGGCACCGCGGCGTCGCCCGTGGCCCCCACGTGGAACGTCTCGGAGCGGTGCAGGTCGACGCAGTCGACCGGCCGGTACTCCGCCAGCGACTCGGTCGCCGCGACGTCCTCGTGGCATACGCCCTCGGCCGGGTGGAACGGCGACGCGGCGGGCACCGGAGGCCAGTCGTCGACCAGATCGCCGTCGGTCCCGGCGGGCCGGGACGCGCCGCATCCGGACATGACGCCTCCGACGGTCAAGATCACGACCGCCCCGGCCATCGCCGCCCACGCCGAGCCGGCGAGTCGCACCCGCACCACATGCCTCCCGCGGCGGTATGTGCCCTCTCCGGACGGCAGTATGGCGAATGCGGGCCAGCGAAGGCCATACACTTCAGCGGTGGACCCATCGCCGATCATTGCCCCCAGCATTCTCGCCGCGGACTTCGCCAGCCTGGCCGACGAGGTACGAGCCATCGAGGGTGCCGCCGACTGGGTGCACGTGGACGTCATGGACAACCATTTCGTACCGAACCTGACCATCGGGCTTCCGGTCGTGCAGAGCCTGCGCAAAGCGACCCCGATGCCGTTCGACGTGCACCTGATGATCACCGACCCGGACCGCTGGGCACCCGGATACGCCGAGGCCGGCGCCGAGACGGTGACCTTCCATGCCGAGGCCTGCGAGGACCCGGTGGCGCTGGCCAAGACGCTGCGTGCCGCCGGGGCGCGCGCCGGGCTGGCGATCGACCGGGACACCCCGATCGAGCCGTACCTGGAACTGCTGCCCTACGTGGACATGCTGCTGGTGATGACCATCAAAGCGGGATTCGGCGGGCAGAAGTTCATGCCCGAGATGCTCGACAAGGTGCGCGCCGCGCGCCGCCGGATCGGCGCCGACGGCCTCACCGTCCGGGTCGAAGTGGACGGCGGCATCGCGGCGGACACCATCGCCCAGGCCGCGGAGGCGGGCGCGGACGCCTTCGTCGCCGGCACCGCCGTCTACGGCGCGGACGACCCGGCGGACGCGGTGCGCCGGTTGCGATCGTTGGTGACCCGGTGAGCACCGGGGTGGTGCGGCACAAGGCCGAGGAGATCCGGGAGCCGGAGGAGCGGCCGGACGTCATCCTCGTGGTGGACGACGACGAGGACATCGCCGGGTTCGTGGCGTTCAACCTCACCATGCACGGGTACGAGGTACTGCGCGCCGGGGACGGCCAGGAAGCCCTCGAAGTGATGGAGAAGAGCCGCCCGGACCTGGCCGTGGTGGACTGGATGATGCCGCGCATGGACGGCGTGGAGCTCACCCGGCGGCTGCGTGCCGAACCGCTCACCTCCGCACTCCCGGTGATCATGCTGACCGCCAAGGGGATGACCGTGGACAAGGTGGTCGGTCTCACCGCGGGAGTGGACGACTATCTGGTCAAGCCCTTCGACACCGCGGAGCTGATCGCCCGGGTGTCCTCCACGCTGCGACGCAACAAGGAGTTCCGCGAGGTCTCGCCGCTGACCGGGCTGCCCGGCAACGCCCGGGTGCGCCGGGAGATCGCCGACCGGATGAAGACCGGCAAGGATTACTCGGTCGGCTACATCGACATCGACCGGTTCAAGAGCGTCAACGACGTGTACGGCTTCGACCGCGGCGACGAGTTCATCACCGCGCTGGCGCGCAGCCTGCATCGTGCGGTGGCGACCTCGGGCCGGCCTCCGGTGTTCCTCGGCCACATCGGCGGTGACGACTTCGTCTTCATCTGCGCCCCGGACCAGGTGCTGCCGCTCACCAAGCGGGCGGTGACCGATTTCGAACAGACCGCCGACCAGTTGTACGACGCCAAGGACGCGGAACGGGGCTACATCGAAGTGCCGGACCGCCGTGGCAACAAGCAGCGTGCGGCCCTGGTGACGCTGTCCATCGGGGTGGCCGAATCGAAGTCCGACGGGCGGCAGTTCACCGATCCTCGCGTGGTGGTGGCGGTGGCGTCGGAGATGAAGAAGGTGGCGAAGAGCCAGCCGGGCTCCTACGTGGCGATCGACCGCCGCCGCACCGACTGACCCCCCGCCCCCCGCCCCCGGTTCCGCGCCCGCCCAACCGAGCGCCCCGGCCGCTCCGCGCCGCCGCCCGCCGCCGCCCTGCCGCCCGCCGCCGCCC
>NZ_BMMX01000040.1 GCF_014646155.1 Mangrovihabitans endophyticus | reverse complement strand
TGGCGCCGGTGGCGGCCTGGGCCGGGCCGGCGGCTGCCGCGGCGGCGGCCAGCGCGGCGCTGGCCAGGACCGCGATCCGGCGGGTGGCCGCCGGGCGCCGTGACAACGATGTCAACACATCGATCAACTCCTTCGGGTGGGGGCTCCGGAGGGGGATGTGCATAGATGATGACCTATGCCCGGCCAGGCTAGCGGTTGGTAAACAATGTTTCTAGTGCTCGGCTCGCCGAACATGGCCGAACAAAGTCCGACGCGAGATCTACCTGAGCGGACAGCTCTGGACTAGATTCATCGATCACGGCGGATAGTTTCCGGGAGGTTTCGGCATGACATCTGCGCACCCCACCAGGCGTCGCCTGCTGCAGCTCGGCACCACCGCGGGCGCGGGCCTCGCGCTCAGCCCGGTGCTGCCCGGTGGCCGCCCCGCCGACGCGGCGCCCGACCCCGCCGACACGGTGCCCGACCCCGCCGACGCGGTGCCCGCCCGCGGGGGCGCCCCGATCCGGCCGCCCGCCGTCCCGCTCGCCGTGCGTTCGCCGTACCTGAACACCTGGCTCCCGGCGGACAACCTGCCCGGCACGTGGCCCACGTTCTGGACCGGGCGGGTGACCGCCATGACCGGGCTGGCCACCGTGGACGGGGTGCCCTACCTGTTCATGGGTTCGCCCTCGTCGCCCCTGGACTACCCGTTCCCGACGATGCGCCAGGTGGCGCTGACCGTCACGGCCACGAAGTCGGAGTTCGTCCTGCGCCAGGCCGGCATCGAATTGAGCGTGACGTTCCTGTCCCCGATCACGCCCGGCGACCTGCGACGGCAGTCCCAGCCGCTGAGCTACGTGGCGATCAGCGCGCGCAGCGTCGACGGCAGACCGCACGACGTGTCGGCCTACCTCGACATCTCCGGCGAGTGGGCGTCGGGCGACGCCGGCCGGTCCATCACCTGGGACCAGCAGACCTCCGACGGCGTGGTCAGCCTGTCCTGCCGGCAGTCCAGCCCGGACGTGCTCGCCGAGCGCGGCGACACCGCCGAGTGGGGCACCGTCGTGCTGTCCAGCGTCGCCCGGCCCGGCCTGACCTGGCAGATCGGCGCGGACGGCGACGTGCGCCGCCGGATCGCCACCGAGCACACCCTCGCCGGCACCGTCGACGCGGACAAGCCGCGCCCGATCAACGACCGCTATCCGGTCTTCGCGTTCAACCAGTCCCTGGGCACCGTGACCCGCCACGCCGGCGAGCCGTTCGTGGTCAGCATCGGTCACCTGCGCGAGCCCACGGTCAGTTACCTCGGCACCCGCCTGCCCCCGCTGTGGCGCACCTACTGGCCGGACGGGCCCGGCATGATCGCCGAGTTCCACCGCGATTACCCGGCCGCGGCGGCCCGCTGCGCCACACTCGACCGGACCATCGAACGGGACGCCACCCGGGCCGGTGGCCCGCGGTACGCCGCGCTGTGCGCGCTCGCCTTCCGCCAGGCGTACGCGGCCACCGACCTGGTCAGCCGCGACGGCACACCGTGGGCGTTCCTCAAGGAGATCTCCAGCAACGGCAACATGCAGACCGTCGACGTCACCTACCCGTCGATGCCCGTCTGGCTGTACGCCGACCCGGCGTACCTGAAACTGATCCTGGCGCCGGTGCTGGACTACGCGGAAAACCGCGGCTTCCCGAAGACGTTCGCGCCGCACGACCTGGGCGCGCACTACCCGAACGCGGACGGGCACCTGTCCGGCGAGGGCGAGGAGGACATGCCGGTCGAGGAATCGGCCAACATGCTCATCATGGCTGCCGCCTACCTCGCCCGGGTGCCGGCCGCCGAGCGCCGGGCGTACGCGACCGCGCATGACCGGATCTTCCGGCAGTGGGCCGACTACCTGGTCGACAACGCGCTGGATCCCGAGTTCCAGAACCAGACCGACGACTTCACCGGGTTCATCGCGCACAGCGTGAACCTCGCGCTCAAGGGCATCGTCGGCATCGGCGCGATGAGCCTGATCGCCGCCGCGGCCGGCGACGCGGCCGACTCCCGGCGTTACCGCGACACCGCACGCGAATACATCGCGCGGTGGCAACGCATGGCCCTCGACCCGTCCGGGGAACACCTCAAGCTCGCGTACGACCGGGACGGCACGTGGAGCCTGAAGTACAACGGGTACGCCGACGCGGTCCTCGGCCTGCGGCTGGTGCCCGCCTCGGTGGCCCGGCTGGAGGCGGACTGGTATCTGCGGCACGTCGCCACCGACGGCATTCCCCTGGACATCCGGCACACGTACACGAAGGCAGACTGGGAGATGTGGACGGCGGCGTGGCTGAAGGACCACACCGCCGTACGGGATCTGCTGATCGACGGCCTCTACCGCTTCGCGGACACCTCGGGCCAGCGGGTGCCGATGACCGACTGGTACGACGTGGTGGCGAACCGCCAGCAGGGCTTCCAGGCCCGTCCCGTGGTGGGCGGCTTCTTCGCCCTGCTCACGCTCTGACCCCTCAGGCGCGCCGGGCCAGGCGTTTCGTCACGCGCCGGCCCATCTGCTGGAACGGCACTTCGACGAACCGGTACGACACGTACGACGCCGCCAGCAGCACCGCCAGATATGCCAGCGCCAGGCCGATCCGCACCGGGGCCGCCGAGTCCTGGTGCGGCACCAGCCAGCCCTTGGTCAGATAGATCAGCACGAAGTGCAGCAGGTACACCGAGTAGCTGACCGCGCCCAGCCACGCCAGCCAGCCCGGTATCGAGCGGTGCCGCACCAGCATGCCCGCCCCGAAGCAGGCCAGCGCCAGCAGCAGCCCGCCCAGCCAGGACCGTTCCACCGGGAACTGGTCCGCGCCCACCATGTGCCACATGTGCCCGTGCAGGTAGACCGCGGTCACCGCGGACGCCACCACCACGGCCACCGCGGCCACCGCCCGGTACGGCGATATCTGCCCGGCGTGGTACCGGTACAGGGCCGTACCGGTGAACATGACCGCCAGGATGATGAAGCCCTCCCAGGCGCCGGACCGCTGGTTCAGGCCGAGGAACATCGCCACCAGCCCGGTGATCAGCACCGCGCCAGCGAGCACCACCGCCCGCCACCGGGTGCTGACCGCGACCACGCCGAGGAACATCACCAGCGCCGTCAGCACCGTCAGGTTGCGCAGCGCCACCCCGTCGGTGGCCAGCATCCGGGCCGGCAGCAGCCCGCCCAGGGCGGCGGCTGCGGCGGCGAGCAGCATCGCGATCTCCGCGCTGAAGCGGTGCACCCCGATCACGAAGACCACCGTCACCAGCAGGTAGAACAGCATCTCGTAGGTGAGCGTCCAGAACTGGTGTTGCAGGTTCTCGGCGCCCAGCACCTCGTGCAGCATGGTCAGGTGGGCCAGGGTCGAGGTGGTCGGCTGGTCGGTGAAGGTGTCCGGCACCCAGCCCGGTCCGTGCACGCCGATCAGCACGGCGATCGCGATGGTCAGCAGGAACGCCGGGTACAGCCGGAACACCCGACCGATCCAGAAGTCCCGTACGCTCCCCCGCCGCTCGATCGACGCCGGCACAATGTATCCACTGACCAGGAAGAACAGCGTCACACCGAAGGTGCCCGCATGGGCCCAGCGGGTGGTGGCGAGCTTCAGGTCCGGCATCAGGTAGCTGCCGAAGTGCTCGTAGACCACGGCGAGCACCGCGATGCCCCGCAGCGCGTCGAGCCATTGCAGACGCCGGGCCGGCCGAGCCGCGGGGGTGTCGGCGACACGCTCCCCTGCCGGTGCCGCGCCGCCTTCCGCCGGTGCCGCGCCGCCCCCCGCCGGTGCCGCATCGCCCCCGGTCGGTGCCGCATCGCCCCCGGTCGGTGCCGCATCGCCTCGAACGTCGGTCGTCATCCGGCGGACATTACTGATCCGCGAAGCCGAAGTGAACTCACTGTGGCGAACGGCGCTGCTCCCCGCCACCGAGGGCCAGCCCCGGCGCCACCGAGGGCCAGGCCCGGCGTCTCCGAGGGGCTGGCCCGGTGCCTCCGAGGGGCTGGCCCCGGCGCCCGGCGCCGATCCGGCTCGCCTCCGTCGAACGGGTGACCCCTGGCGCACATCATCGCTGGTCAACGCCTCCGCTTGGCGGTCAGCGGGCGACATCGTCGCCTATCGTGGGGCGCAGCGCCCGGCGGCGGCACTCCGGTGCAGCACCGGGGCCGGCGGCACTCCGGTGCAGCCGCAGGGGCCGGGGGCACTCCGGTGCGCCACCGACGGCATGAACCGCGACGAGGGGGCCAAGCGTGCGCGGACCAGACCACGAGCACGACCACCGGCACGATCACCGCGACCGGCACGACCTTGACCATGGGCACGACCACGACCACGACCACGACCATGGGCACGACCATGGAGACGAGCACGACCATGGGCACGGACACGACCATGGGCACGGGCACGCGCCGGCGGGTTCGCGACGGCCTTCCGCCGTACGGCACAGGCTTGCGCACCTGCTCACGCCGCACTCGCACGACAGCACCGACAAGGTCGACTCGGCGCTGGAATCCTCCGCGCTCGGCATGCGCGCACTGTGGATCTCGCTCGCCGTGCTCGCGTTCACCGGCGCCCTGCAGGCCGTCATCGCCGTCTGGTCCGGCTCGGTCGCGCTGCTCGGCGACACCCTGCACAACTTCGCCGACGCGCTCACCGCCGTGCCGCTGGGCATCGCGTTCATCATCGGCAGGCGGGTCGCCAACCGCCGCTACACGTACGGGTACGGCCGCGCCGAAGACCTCGCCGGCATCGTCATCGTGCTGGTCATCGCCGCGTCCGCGATCGTCGCCGGATACGAGGCGGTACGCCGCCTGCTGCACCCGGCCCCGGTCGAGCACCTGGCCTGGGTCGCCGCCGCGGCCGTCGTCGGGTTCGCCGGCAACGAGCTGGTCGCCCGGTACCGCATCCTGGTCGGGCGGCGCATCGGCTCGGCCGCCCTGGTCGCCGACGGCCTGCACGCGCGTACGGACGGACTCACCTCCCTGGCCGTGCTGCTCGGAGCCGGCGGCACCGCACTGGGCTGGGGCTGGGCCGACCCCGCCGTGGGCTTGGCCATCGCACTGGCCATCACCGTCGTACTGAAGGACGCCGCACGGGAGATCTACCGACGGTTGATGGACGCCGTCGACCCGCACCTGGTGGACCGCGCGGAGGAGACGCTGCGCGGCATTCCGGGCGTCCGCGACGTGGCCGCGGTGCGGATGCGCTGGATCGGCCACCGGCTGCACGCCGAGGCGGACCTGGTGGTGGACGACGACTTGACCGTGGTGCAGGCGCACGAGGTGGCGGCGGACGCGGAACACCAGCTCACCCACGCGGTGCCGAGGCTGGCGACGGCAACCCTGCACACCGATCCGGCATCCCATGCGGGCGGCGAGCACCACCGCGACCTGTCCCACCACCGGCGGGAGTTGCTCCGCCGCGGCTGACCGGTGCCATATCGCCGGTTTCGTAATGGCAACCCGCTATCTGGCAGAATGCCATCACGCATAGTCATGTCTATTATTTTTCACTCATCTGCATCGTGTTAGTAAAAGCCATTCCGATCAAGCACAATCGCCTTATAGGTCCGAGCATTTCCCTCTCCGCTACTTGTCGCCGCCCACTCGCCGCCACGGGTTCGGTGCCGCATGGCAACGGAGGACGCGAGAACGCCACCGAGAAGGGCTCAGACGATGAATGGTGATGCCGGCGGCAGGCCACCGCCCTCAGCGACGAGATGGCTCTGGGCTGCCTGCGCCGTTCCGTTGCTGACCGGCACGGTCGTTCTCATCGGCATCGGCCTGGTGTCGATGCTGGGCCAGCGTGGTGACAGCCTGCCGTGGGCTCAGTGGAGTGACATCGGCGAGGCTTTCGGCGCCGTCAATGCCGTAGCGTCGGCCTTCGCCGTGTTGGCGCTCGTCATCACATGGGCGCTGCAGGCCCGCGAGCTTCGCAGCCAGCGCACCGAAATCATCGCGCTTCGAACGGTGGTCCAGCGCGCGGAGGCGGCGTTGCAGCGCAGCGCGGACGTGGACGTGCGTCACCTGCACGTCGACCTGACTCGCATGGCGATTGAGAACCCAGACCTGGCCGAGGTGTGGCCCCGCCACGCCGAGGCGGCACCGGCGGTGCGTGCGCAGTATCTTTACGCCAACCTGCTCCTGCAACACGCTTGGCTGCAGCACACGACGGGGTTGGCCACCCGCGAGGAAATGATCAGCAACCTGCGATTTCTCTTTGCCAGCCCGACGGTGCGTGCATTCTGGCGGGAGACCGCAAACAGTCGGCAGAGCATCTACGTCAATGACAGCAGAGAGTTGGGATTGGCGGCGACTGCCGACCAGATCTGGCGCGAGTACGAGTCGGTGCTGGCCTGCTCGCGACCCGCCGACCGGTCCAGCACCGGGCGGGAGTGGGCGAAGCAGGATGTCCAGGACCCCACCGCAGCCCACTCCCCCTCCGATCCCGACCTACGCTAGTTCCTTGGCGGCGGCCAGGAACGTGTCCCGCGGGATGACGACGATGCGCTCGTACGACGCCACACCGGCATCCGCAGGCAACCCGTCGCGCAGTTCCTCGGTGCGATCCGTGCCGATGATCGCGAAATTCCCGTCCTGCAGTTCGAAGACGTCGGGGCACGTACAGTTCGTGGCGCTGCCCCGCTCGGCGGGAGTGGTCCCCCACCGGCGGAAAATCGGCGACGGGGCAAGCGCGCCGAAAGACGGCGAAGGACTCTCGGAAGTTGATCTTAAAGACACGGGACCCCTAACATATTGACATGGCTTTCAGCGGGCATGATCCTGCCAGGAAGTGATGCCGGGCAGAACGGTAAAGATTCAGCCAGCCCACGGCGTGAGAAGGGGCACCCGAGTCGGGTGGAAGATGGACGATGAACCTACTCCACTGAGGGTGGGAACTCCGGTCCACCGTTCAAAGCCCTTCGGCCTAAGCACTGGCCCTCCCTTGAGATCGGCCGCTGTCTGCGGACGCTCCATCCTGGTCTGTGCGCTCAGCATGCAGTCGCGCGCTATACCAAATTGCCAGAAATGTCTCACCGAACGCGTGAAGCGCCGGATGTACCCCCAAGGGAATGACTGCGCCCGTTTAGTCAGGTCGGCGTGGCCAAGGCTTCGGTTGGGGGAAGCCGGCTCGCACGGACCGCCGGGTAGAGGCCCGCCAGGCCGCCCACCTGCCCGCGGATCTGCCGCCGCTTCGCGGCCAGCCCGAGGATCAGGCCGCCCAGGGTGCTCGTGGTCGCCCGCTGCGCCGCCAGCGCGTCCGACGGCCGGGACACCCGCACCTCCCTCGGTTCCTCCGGGTTGGCGGTACGCGCCAGCACGTCCCGCACCGCCTCCACCCGGCCCGACGCGACCCGGGTGGAGATGGTGCTCGGCCGACCAGCGCGGCCCCCTCCGTTGGGCAACGCTGGTCCGGCGTTCCCGGTCAGCCTTACCCGGTCAGCCTTGCCCGGTCAGTGACGGGTCGTACGAGGTGGGCGGCCGTCCGTTCAGGACGGGTTCGCAGATCTGGCCGGCCTTCGCATCCGCGTGCGGGTCGTCGGAGGCGGTGTCCGGCCGCCCGCCCGGGGCGGACGCGTCCACCGGGTAGCCGTCCGGGCCCGGATCGCGGAAGCCCGGTACGCCGTTCGCGCGCATGCACGCCGCGTACGCGCGGGCGTTCTTGATCTGTTCCGCGGTCAGCGGCGGTCTGGTCGGCAACAGTTCCGGCGGCTTGGCCGGTTGCTTGTCGCGGCACGCCTGCGAGGCGTCCAGGAACGTCTGGTCACTCTTGCGAGCGCGCATGTCACCCATGTCGACGTCGCCCTTCGGGCCGGGGGCGGGCAGGTTCACCCCATGCGAGCGCATGCACCCGACCCAGCCGCGCATGTCGTCCACGTACGCCGCGACGGCGTTCCCGGCCGATGCGGTGGTCGCGCCGGGGGCCGGTGCCGCGGCGGCCGCGGTCGCCACGAGCGGATCGGTCTGATCGTCTCCGCAGGCGCTCAGCGGCACGGCGGCGGCCAGCACCACCGCACCGGCCAGCAGATGTCCACGTCGGACAGCAAACATGTCTCTCCTATCCCATTGTCGATGTCGTTAGAGGGCGGCCCAGGTCAGGCCGTCGGCGGAGCCGTACCACCGCCCGGCCTCGTCGTCGACGGTGTAGAACCAGCCGTCGGCGGTGCGGCGCACCGGCGCCACCCGGTCGGGCAGTCCGGTGATCCGCGCGTCGCGAAAGGTGCCGCCGGACCGGCTCACGAACGTCCAGCCGTCCGGCCCGTTCACCGCGAGCACCTGCCGCCCGTCGCCGAGCACGAAGGACCAGGCCGGTTCGCGACCGACCGACCCGACGAGGGCCCAGCTCCGCGCGCCGCTTCCGGTGCCGCTTCCCGTGTCGCTTCCGGTGCTGCGATAGACCCGGTCGCCGACCGTCGCGTACGCGACGCCGTCCGCACCGGCCACCACCTGCGGCGCGCGGCAGCCGGTGTGGCAGCCGGTCTTCGGGAACGCGTACGTGTCCCAGCTCGCCCCGGCGTCCGTGCTGCGCGCCACCGCGGGCGCGCCGGAGTCCGCGGTCACACCGGTGAGCCACAGCATGTCCGGGTGTCCGGGCGCGGTGGTGACGGCGGCCAGTCCGGCACCGGACGCGGCGACGGTGAGCGACGGCTCGTCGGCCAGCGGCGCGGCGGTGCCCGCCGCCGGGTCCACCACACGCGGCACGCATCCCCCGTCGGCCGGTGCCCCGTCCGCCGGTGCGCTGTCGGCCGGTGCGCAGACCAGCGCCCGCCCGGCGCCGACGTGCCCGGCCGGCGCCGTGACATCGCGCACCGGCGTCCAGTCCCGGCCGCCGTCCCGGCTGGTCAGCAGGGTCTGCCCGGCCGTGTCGTCGCGCACCCCGATCAGCGTCTCCGGGCCGACGGCGGTGATCGCGGCCAGCGAGGCCGGGCCGCCGCGCGGGGTCCATTCGTGTCCGCCGTCCACCGAGCCGTACAGCCACACCCGTGTCTTGCACGACACGTCGGCGCAGGTGGACCGGCCCATGTAGAGATGGTCGGGGTCCGCCGCGACGGAGAACCGGACCGCGCCGGTCGCGACCGCCGCCGCGGTGGACGCCGCACCGGCCGGCGTCGCGGGCGGTTGCCGCGGGTCCGGCGCCTGCGGGCGCATCAGCAGGGTCGCCCCGGCCAGCGCCAGCACGCCGAGCGCCGCGCCGCCACCGACCCGCACGGTCTGCCACCGGCGGTGGCGCCGACGCCCGGCGGCGAAGATGTCCGCGGAGGTCAGCCGGGACGGTGGCGCCGGCTGCGCCGCGACGTCGTCGAAAAGCTGCTTCAGATCGCCCATGAGTACACCCCTCCGGCCGGTACGTCCGGGTCCGACAGATCCACGGTGCCGAGCACCGCGCGCAGCGACGCCAGCCCCTTCGCGGTCTGGCTCTTCACCGTGCCCTCGGAACAGCGCAGCGCGGCGGCCGTCTGCGCCACGTCGAGCCCCTGGTAATAGCGGCACACCAGGGTCACCCGTTGGCGCGGCGGCAGCCGCCGGAGGGCACGTTCGAAGACCAGCCGGCGGGTGACGGCCTCGCTGGCGTCGTCCGCCCCGGTCTCCGGCAGCTCGGCCCAGGATTGCTCGCGGCGGCGCCACACCCGGCGGGTCTCCGCCAGGTACGCCCGGATCAGGCACGTACGCACGTACGCGTCCAGCGCGGCGTGGTCCTCGACCCGGTGCCACCCGGCGGCCAGCCGGATGAACGCGGTCTGGGTGAGATCCTCGGCCCAATGCCAGTCACCACAGATCACGTACGCCACGCGGCGGACCCGGCCGTGCGCCGCCGCGAAGTACGCGGCGAACTGCCGTCCCTCGGCGTCGTTCATCGGCATCTGCGCTCCTTCCCGTGTTAGGTGCGCATCGCCTCGCGAACGGGTTGCCCCACCGCGGAAGTTTCCCCGGATACCATCCGCTGGTGGTGTTCAGCCGGGAACTGCGACCGATGGTGCTCGCGGGTGACATCACGGTCACCTTCCGGCTGTGGAGCCGGTGCCAGGTCAAGACGGGCGGTCGCTACCGCGTGGGGCCGGGCGAGATCGAGGTGGACGCCATCGAGCTGATGCCGTTCGCCTCGATCGACGACGCGGACCTGCGCCGCTGCGGCGAGGCCGACCGGGAGGCGCTACGCCGCCGCGCCGCGCACGCGGGCCCGGTCCACGACGACACGCTGCTCTACCGCATCGAGTTCCACGTCGTCGAGTAGGCCGCCCGCCGCAGGTCCCGCCCTGCCCGCGGCGGGCGGCCACCGCTCACGGCCGCTGCGCGCGGATGATCGCGGCGTGCATGCTTTCCGCGTACGCGCCGGTGAACTCCACGCTGACGCCGGTGAATCCCGCCGCGCTCAGGCCGTCGACGTACTCGGCGCGGGACAGCGCGCCCGCGACGCACGAGGACCAGTCGCCCACCACGCCGCGCTGTTCCGGGGTGAGATGGTCCTCGGCCACCACGTCGGAGATGCCGATGCGCCCGCCGGGGCGCAGCACCCGGTGCATCTCGGCGAAGACCGCCGGCTTGTCCGCCGACAGGTTGATCACGCAGTTGGAGATCACCACGTCGACGGACGCGTCCGGCAGCGGAATGTCCTCGATGTGACCCTTGCGGAACTCCACGTTGTCCGCGCCGGCGTCGGCCGCGTTCCGCCGGGCCATGTCCAGCATCTCGTCGGTCATGTCCAGCCCGTACGCGCGTCCGGCCGGGCCCACCCGGCGGGCCGACAGCAGCACGTCGATGCCGCCGCCCGAGCCCAGGTCCAGGACCGTCTCTCCGGGGTTCAGGTCGGCGACCCGCAACGGGTTGCCGCAGCCCAGGCTCGCCCGCAGCGCCGCCTCGGGAAGCTCACCGCGCTCGGCGTCGGCGTACAGCTCGCTGCCGCCGCACTGCTCACCTTCGGCGGCACGGGTGGCCGCGTCGGCGTACCGGGCGCGGACCTGCTCGCGGATGTCGGCGGCGGACGCGTCACCGCGCACGGTGTCGCCGGTGCTGCCGCAGCAGGACTGGGTACCCAGGGTGGTCAGGGGCTCGGACATGGCGCACGCTCCTCGCAGTTTCGACATCCATCAAATCGGCCACCAGTGTGCACCCTGATTTGAGCATCGTCAAACTAGATGCGCATCGAATCAGCCGCGCCGTCGTCGAAGTAGTCGCCCGTCGCGAAGTCCGCCAGCAGCCCCGGGTGCGTCGGCTCCCATCCCAGCAGCTTGCGCGTCCGCGCGGTGGACACCGGGTTGTCCAGGCCGATCAGCGCCGCCAGGAAGCCGAAGTGGTCCACCACGTCGTCCGGCGCCACGCTCCGGGTCGGGATGCCCAGGTGGTCGCCGATGCTCCGAGCGATGTCGCGCACCGGGATGCCCGGCTCACCGGCCGCGTGCAGCCTGCTGCCCGCCGGGGCCCTCTCCACCGCCAGGCGAAAGACGCGCGCCACGTCCCGGGTGTGCCCGGCGGGCCAGCGGTTGCCGCCGTCACCCGGATATCCCGAGAAGCCCTTCGCCTTCGCGAGCGCGATCAACGTACGGGCGAATCCGTGCCGGTCCAATCCACTGTGGGTGATCGGCGGCACCCGGACCACGCTCGCCCGGACGCCGGCCCGCGCGAATCCGATGGCGGCTCACCCGTACCCGCCGGCGCCCCGCTCGCACTGGCCAGCGCCCCGCCCGAACCGGCCAGCGCCCCGCCCGAACCGGCCAGCGCCCCGCCCGAACCGGCCAGCGCCCCGCCCGTACCGGCCAGCGCCTCGCCGAGGGTGCGGACCGCGGCGAGGTCGGCGGCTACCGCGGCGGCCAGCTCGCCCGAGCGCATCAGGTCGTGCCGGAACGCCAGGTGCACGACGCCGTCCACGTCGCTCGCCGCCGCCGCCAGGCCGTCCAGATCGGCCAGGTCGCCGCGGCGTACCCGAGCGCCGTACCCGTCGATCATCGCCGCTGCCGCATCCGACCGGGCCAGGCCGACCACCTCGTGCCCGGCCCGGAGCAGGTCCGGGACGACCGCCGATCCGAGGTGCCCGGAGGCACCGGTGACAAGGACTCGCATGAAATCTCCATCCACAAGACTCGGGACTTGGTCCCATCACCCTACGCCGCGATGGGACTTAGTGCCATCGCGTAGACTCCTGCCGTGGCGCGATGGCAACCGAACGCGGGCGAACGACTCGAACGGGCAGCGTTGGAGCTGTTCGGCGAGCGCGGATACGACGCCACCGCGGTCACCGAGATCGCGGCGCGGGCGGGCCTCACCAAGAGCACGTTCTTCCGGCACTACGCGGACAAGCGCGAGGTCCTCTTCGGCGGCGACGACCGGCTCGCCGAGCAGTTCGGGGCGGCCATCCGGCAGGCCCCGCCGGACGCCTCCCCGCTCGCCTGCCTGGGCGCCGCGTTGCGCGCATGCGAGGCGACGTTCCCGATGGACCGGCACGACCTGGCACCCCTGCGGTACGCGGTGATCGCCGCCCACCCCGAACTGCACGAGCGCCAGCTACTCAAACGCGCACGGCTGGCCGCGATCGTGACCGAGGCGCTGCGCGAACGCGGCGTGGACGACACCACGGCACGCCTGGCGGCGCAGATGGGCATCCTGGCGTTCAGCACCGCAGCGAGCCGATGGTCCACCGTGGACAATCGACGCCCGTTCGCCGACATCGCCGCGGAAGTACTGGACGAGTTACGCACTCGCGCGACCGAGCTGGGCGCCGGCACGGCCGGGTAGCCACGCCGCGATTCGGTATCCCGTACGGCGATTTCGGTATCCCGAACAATGCGACTTCTGCATCGAGCAATTCCGCACCCTGCGCACCGCACTCGCCAGCGCCCGCCGCACTCCGAATACCGGCAATAAGGCGAGCTCAGCGCGCTTTCGACGTGATCGGAAACCACTCTTCCCGTACGCCGGTCGGTGCCCCGCATTGATTGGCACACACCCGCCGGTTGACCCCCGAAGTCGGCGCAACTTACCTTCACGGCAGCCGATCCAAGGAAATGTGTCGATCATTCCGCGACACACCGGACGGTTCCTTTTCCATGGGTACCCGACTTCGGGGGTTACTGTGAATTCACACCCGACCGCACATGCCCGAATCTCCCGCGACAAAGGCGGGGAATCCACGACCGGAGCACGGAAACGGATCATCGCCGGCGCCCTTGCCGGCACCGTCGCCGCGGCCCTCGCCACCGCCCTGTCGGCCTCCCCCGCCGCCGCGGTCTCCCCCGCCGCCGCAGTCTCCCCCGCCGCCGCGCTCTCTCCTACCGCCGCAGTCTCCCCTGCCGCCGGGATCGCCGGCGGGACCGACGACGGCCGGCCCGCCGCCACCGGCCACCGATGGGCCGACGTGACAAGCGAGCCGGCGTCCGCCCGACGGCGCGCGCCCGGCGGCCCGTCCACCGGCCTCGCCGCAACCGGAGCCGCATGTTCCGCCACCGTGAACGGAAAGCGGACGTGCCTCGAAATCACCCCCGCAACGTCGACCACTCGCCCGCCCGCATCCGCCCGAACCGGCCCCGCAGCCCAAACCGGCCCCGCAGCCCAAACCGGCTCCGCTTCCGCCCGCGCCGGCTCCGCTTCCGCCCGCATCGGGGAGATTCCCGCTCCTCCGTGGTGGTGCGTCGAGACCGATTTCAGCGTCATCCTGGCCGGTAGCCGGACCGAGGCATGTCAACGTTTCGTCGCCGTCTACACGACGTGGCGGACGATTGACGGCGTCATCACCGAGACCGGCCAGATGAAGCTGCTCATGACCAGCCACACGCCCGTGCACGCCTTGGACAATGAGTGGACGCACTATCTGCACGCCGGCGCCATCATGAGTTACGGCGATGCGATCGGCGCCAACCTGAACGCCGTCGGCGAGCCCTCCGGAGAATGCTCGGTGCGCCAGAACGTCTTCGACGGTGGCAGCATGCCCCTGGGCGCGCTACGCCAGGGAGAGCTCGGTCTCACCGGGACCGCCACCGCCGTGGGCGCGATCGGCTACTGCCGGTCCGGGTGGACCATCACCGTCACCGCACCCGGCTACAACCCCGCCTCGATGACCATCCGGTCCACCGGGATCCGATGCGACAACGCGACCGGCGGCAACCCGCGAAGCGCCGGCTGCGTGATCCCCTGGTACGCCGCCGCAGTCACGTACAGCCACGTGCAGCAGCGCACCGTCGCCGCACACGTGGAGCAGGCTCAGGGGTCCGGCCTGCCGGGTGCGACGTTCGACCGGCCGCTCACCCGGGCGAGCGACACGATACGCCAGCGGAATCGTGAACTCGCCTGCCACGACGCCGTGAGCCTCGAGGGGGAAAGCTGCGACGAGTATCCCCTGGCGAGCAGCCAGCAGGGGCTGACCGCCGGAGGCACGCGGCGTTCCTTCGCCGGCTGCCTGTTCCCGTTCATCCCGTCCGCGACGGGACCCACCGGGGTCAGCGTGTGCATGGTCGACGAAAACGACAACTGGTCGCAGGGCGGGAAGATGTCCGTGTTCTACCACAACAACCGCGTCCTCGAAGGCGACCCGTTCCGGGTGCTCGTGGTGCCCTGAGCCACGCGCCCCATGCCCGGGTGCGGCGCCACGGCTCGCCTGCGGCGCCGTGACCCGGGCGCGGCGCCGTTCACCGGCGGCCACCGACGTCGCGGTGCCAATACTCGGCGTCGCTGCTTCCCGTACGCACAATCGCGTCCTCGCCGACCGGAGCCGGCCACATCTCCACCAGATACTCGTCGACGATCCCGTCCGCGAATTCGCCCGCATGTCCCGCATCCCGTCCGTGCGCGCTCACACGTACGCGATAGGAGCCGCCCGGGAGACCGTCCAACTGACCCGAGGTCTCCCCCGCCCACGACGTCCATCCCACACGCGCACCGGCCGGAATCACCACCGAGACTTCCACAATGTCCTCGTAGCGCGGTGCCGGCAGCGGCGGCGCCGCGTCGGTCCGGCGGATCGTCAGCCGCGACCCGCCGGACCGGCGGGCGAAATGCAGATAAAGACCACCGGGGGCGGCGGCGCCGACCAGACCGTTCACCTGGTTCGCGAAGAACCGGTCGAAGTCACCGTCGAACCCGGCGCCCTCGCCCCAGACCAGATCGAACTGCCCATAGTCCGTACGCACCACGCCGTCGAACAACAGCCGCGTCATCCGCATCACGGTAGCGGGCCGCGCACACCGCCCCCCGCACCGCCCCGCACCGCCGCACCCCGCCCCACCGCGCCCGCCGCACACCGCAGCGCCCCGCCGCGCACCGCCCCGTCGCGCACCGCCCCGCACAGCAGTACGCCGACCGGGTGGGTGCCCGGCCGGCGTATCAGCGTTCGCGACTCAGCCGCCTATGCATCTGATTCGCCCGTGGCGCGACTCAGCCGCCCGTGGCGCGACTCAGCCGCCGATGGTGCACAGCGAGTCGATCTTGGCCGCGTCGTTCGCCACCTTCTCCTCGATGCCCTCGGGGATCTCGCCCGTCTCGGTCGCGGTCTTCAACTGGCTGTAGTCGTCGGCCAGCGCCCGCATCGCCGCGCTCACCTCGTCGCTGTTCGCCTTGTCCGCCGCCGCGTTCAGGCCGTCGATGGTCGTCTGCAGCTCCGCCGGGTCGTCGGTGCTGTTCAGGATCGCCGCCTTGCCGTCGGTGCAGCCCTGGTCCGCCACCGTCGACTTGGCCAGGACCACGCCCAGCGCGATCGCACCACCCATGATCAGCACGGAGACGATCAGGCCGGCGATCGCCAAGCCACGGCCCCCGGCGCGACCCTTGCCGGTCTTGAAGAAGGCGATCAGGCTCATGATGAAACCGATCGGCGCGGCCATGAACGCCAGGATCAGCCCGGCAATCGCCAGTCCGCTCGTGCCCCGCGACTGGGCCTGCGGCTGCGCCGGGGATTGGGCCTGCGGCTGCGCCGGGGACTGGGCCTGCGCCGGGGACTGGGCCTGCGCCGGGTCGTTTCCGTGCTGCTCGGCGGGCGAGGAGCTCTGCTGGTCGAGCGACATTATCTGTGTCCAATCAAGATTTCTGACGTTGGATCACGGACGGTAAACTAGGAGCCGGTCTCTTCGCTGCCCCGTTTCATGATCGTTATCTACGCCGGTCGCCCGCACCGGCTCCGTCGCCACCTGGGATACACCGGATATTCGCCGTCCCTTCAAGCACATCCTCGTACACCGCGATCTTGTGCCGTACGAGTTGCAACGCCTGATCCAACAGTCGCTGTCGATGTTCGATGCGCCTCGCGTGTTCCGCCAACAGCGCGATCCGCTCACTCTCCGTGCCGTCGCCTCGCCGCACCAGTTCCCGGTAGCGGCACAACTCCTTCACCGACAACCCGGAACCCCGCAGCACCACACAGTGATCCAGCCAGTCGATGTCCTCGGCCGAGTACGTCCGGTTGCCCCCGGGAAGCCGCTCCGCCGGCCCGATGATGCCTTCCCGTTCGTAGAACCGGATCGCGTGCACACTCACCCCCGTACGCGCCGCGACCTCCCCAATCCCGTACCGCACGCCCATTTCCCTGCCCCCGTTCTCCTCGCGCCCGTCCCCGTCGCGCCCCGTTCTGCCCGCGCCCGTCCCCGTCGCGCCAGTCCCCGTCGCGCCCGCTCGCGCTCGCCCCACCGCGCTGTGCCTGTCTACCGCGCCGTGCCTGCCTACCGCGCCGTGCTTTCGCCATTGACCTAGACCGGACTCTAGGTCCTACCGTCGACGCGCCGCTGGGCACGAAGTCCGGCGCGAAAGGGAGGGCGCCCGCATGCGTTACCGATACCTTGGCGGCACGGGCCACATCGGTGGCACCGGCATGCAGGTCAGCACGTACTGTCTCGGCACCATGATGTTCGGCTCCGTCGGCAATCCCGACCACGCCGAGTGCCGCCGCATGATCGACCGGGCCATGGACGCCGGCGTCAACTTCATCGACACCGCCGACATGTACAGCGCCGGCGAGTCCGAAGAGATCCTCGGCCGTGCGCTGCAAGGCCGCCGCGACGACATCGTGCTCGCCACCAAGGGCCACTTCCCGGTGAGCGCAGCGTCCCCCGCGGGGCCCGGCAACAGCGGGCCCGGCCACCGCAGCCCCGGCAACAGCGGGCCCGGCGTCGGCAGCCCCGGCAACCGCGGCCCCGGCCACCGCATCAACCTCAGCGGCAACTCGCGTCGCTGGATCACGCGCGCTGTCGACGACAGCCTGCGCCGGTTGCGTACCGACTGGATCGACCTCTACCAGATCCACCGCCCCGACCCGCACACCGACATCGAGGAGACCCTGTCCACCCTCACCGACCTCGTCGCCCAGGGAAAGATCCGCGCGATCGGCACGTCCAGCTTTCCCGCGCACGAGATCGTCGACGCCCAGCACGTCGCCCAGCAACGGTCGCTGCGCCGGTTCCGGTCCGAGCAGCCGCCGTATTCGCTGCTCGCGCGCGGCGTCGAGGCCGCGGTCCTGCCAACCTGTGCGCGGTACGGCATGGGCGTACTCACCTGGAGCCCGCTCGCGTGGGGGTTCCTCAGCGGACGGTACCGCCGCGGCGCCGCCGTCGACTTCACCACCGGTCGCGCCAAACTCGCGCCGGAGCGCTTCGACCCGCGCCTGCCGCGCAACGCCGCGAAGTATGACGCCGTCGAAGGCTTCGCCACGCTCGCCGAGGAGATCGGTTGCACGCTGCCGGAACTCGCCCTCGCCTTCCCGATCGCTCATCCGGCCGTCACCTCCGTCATCGTCGGACCGCGCACCCTGGAACAACTCGACAGCGCCCTGGCCGGCGCCGACCTCACATTGGACGACGCCATTCTCGACCGCATCGACGACATCGTCGCACCAGGCACCGACACGTTCCGCGCGGACAGCGCGTACACCCCGGCGGCCCTCACCGAGACAGCGCTGCGACGCCGCCCCACGCACGAGCGCGCGGCCGCGCAAGCAGCCGAGACCGTGTAAGCAGCCGACACCGCGCAAGCAGCCGAGACCGCGCAAACAGCCGAGACCGCGCAAACAGCCGAGACCGCGCAAGCAGCCGAGGCCGCGCAAGCAGCGCGCATCCTGCTCGACCGGCCAGCGCGCTAGCAGGTCTGGGTGGCCCCGGCGGTTGTAAGTGGCTACTCCCTGTTCACCAAGGCCGCCGTCGAGCTGGCCGTCCGCGACCCGGAGATCGCTGCGGCGGCCCTGCACGCGTACCGGCGACCCGAAGACAGTGCGCCCCCTGCGTCTGCCGGGCGCAGGCGTCCGGCGAGGTCGACGACAGCCTCGACGCCGGCGCGCTCGCCACCTACGACGTCGCCGTCACTCGCGGCATGGAGGTTCCTCGGCGGCGACGGCGTCGGCCGCACCGCGTTCAACCTGCTCATCCGGGGCGAGTAAGCCCCTGCCGGCACCGTCGCCGACGGCTCCCACATGGCGTTGTGTAGCGATGGTGTAGGCATCCGTGTTGCTGTCGACATCGATAGATACCCGGCAGATCGGAGAACGTGATGACGAAGCTCGGCAAGATCATCGGCACGGGCCTTGCCGCGGCCGTGGCAATCACCGCGGGGCCGTTTGCCACCGCGGCGTCGGCGGCGCAGATGGACGACTGTGTGCTCAACGTACAGAGCGGCAAGACGACCTGCTACACGTCACTTGCGAGTGCACTGGCCGCCACGCGCGGCAGCGCACAGCAGGTCATCGGCGGCATCCTGTTCGAAGACCGCTACCGGGCCGGGAGGTCCCTGGCCATCGAGATCGGAAACCCCTGCGTGACGAGCCAAACCATCGATTACCAGGTGAACATTCCGTTGTGGTTCAACGACCTGACCAGCTCCTACGAGGGGTACTCCAACTGCCTGGTCCAGGTGCACGAGAACACGAACTACGGCGGCCGCTACGACGGGCCCAGAGGCTACCAGCCGAACCTGTCGGGCATCCTGAACGATGCGGCCAGCTCCGTCCGGCTCTGGTGAGCCGCTGCGGCGACGGACCACGGTGTCGCGAGCAAGACCCTCGGCACCGCACCGCCCACACCACCCGTCGGCCTCTACGACCCGGCAGACGAGGACCGCCCGGTCGGGTTCGAGTCGCTGTCCGATGACGGCCAGGCGAGGCCATCAAGCCGAGCGAGGGCGGTCAGGTCGGGCCGGCCGAAGCCGGCCGGCGGGGTAGCGTCGGACACGTCGAGGTCTTCCAGATGGTGAGCATGAGAAACGTCCATCTTCGGGAGGCCTCAACTCCCACCCCAGGACCGACGCCCAGCCCGGAAATCGCGTGGCCACCCTTCAACGGCCACAGAAGAGTGGCCACCCTTCAACCGCCGCAGAAGAGGTGCGATGCGGTGCACGACCAGGACCGAGGCGCGCCCTTCGATTCGATCGGTTACGGTGCTCGGATTCGGGAGGACGAGACCGCAGGAGAGACATGAAGCTTCTTCTCACCTCCGCTGGCATCAAGAACCCGAGCATCGCCAACGCGCTCGTCGAGATGCTGGGCAAACCTATCGCCGAGGCCAGCGCCCTGGTGATCCCAACGGCGGCTTACCCCGCTGGGGGTCCCGCTGCCGCGTGGCGCATAGTCTCCGGCCGCGCCATGTCCCCGCTGTGCGAGATCGGTTGGAAGTCTCTCGGCCTGCTCGAGCTCACAGCACTGCCCAGCATCGACGCGGCGCAGTGGATGCCCGTCGTCCGGGAAACCGATGCTCTTTTGGTGGGCGGTGGCGATCCGCTGTACTTGGCGCACTGGCTGCAGCGGTCCGGCTTGGCTGACGTCCTGCCTTCGCTGCGGGAGACGGTGTGGGTCGCAGTGAGCGCCGGGAGCCTCGTGGCGGGGCCTCATCTGGGCCAGGACCTGAGTGACTGGCAGTCGCCGACGGGCAGCGTCGAGGCATTGAGGCTGGTCGACTTCGGTATCTTTCCGCACCTCGACAACCCGAACATGCCGGAGTTCGGCCTAGCCGACGCGGAGCGCTGGGCCGCCGCACTCGACGTGCCGGGCTACGCCATCGACGACCAGACCGCCATCACCGTCATCGACGGCGAGGTCGCAGTCGTCTCCGAGGGCAACTGGAAGCTGTTCGACTGACCAGTCCTGCTGACCTACACCCTCAACTGGGAAGAGCCTCGTCGCAGTACTAAGTACGCAGTGGCGCGCTACGTCCGCAGTGGATAGTGGTTGCGTCTCGGCTGGTGCTGGTCGTCCAGGTGCGGCGGTGGCGTGAACTCCGGGCGTGCGTCCGGGCCGAGCCGCACCTGCCATCCTTCGCGATGCACCAGTCGATGGTGGTAGCCGCACAGCAACGCCATGTTGGTCAGGTTCGTCGGCCCGCCGTCCGCCCAATGCACCAGGTGATGCCCCTCGCACCATCGCGGTGGCCGGTCACATCCGGGGAACGTGCAGCCGCGATCGCGCACCACCAACGCCCGTCGCAACGCCCCCGTCGCCAACCGGCGTGCCCGGCCCGCCTCCAACACCTGTGCCTCGCCGCCCAGCACCACGGGCAGCAGGCGCGCATCGCATGCCAACCGGCGCACGGTCTCCGGATGCACCCGCTCACCGGAGTCGAGAGTGCCGATGCCCAGCTTCTGGTTCAGCACGTCGAACGGAACCGTGACGGCCATCTGCGGCCGGTCACCCCCGTTGGCCGGAAGCTCGGCGGTACGCAGCGCCAGCTCGCACACCTCGATCAGGGCGTCCGCGCGGCGCTGGCCGGGGGTACGCCGATCGGCAGGGTGCGCGCCGGCGCGGCTCGTCGCCACAGAACCCGGCCCGCCGCGCGTAGCGTCGGCACGGCTCGTCGCGTCCAGATCCGGCGCAGCGCGCGACACGGCGGAATCGCCAACGGCACGCGGAACACCAACAGCACGCGGAGCACCAACAGCACGCGGAACACCGGGGGCGGCGGCGGTGGTGGGCGCGTGTGGCGTGTCGGGACCTCGCGCGGTGCGCGGCGCGCACAACGGGTCCAGCGCAGCCGACAACGTCGCCGCCGCGGGCGTGCTCAACAATCCGTGCAACCGCACCCGCCCGTCCCCCAACGGGCTCAGCGTCACATAACGGTCCCGCTCGGCGCGCCGATCCGCGCGCCGCAATGCGTCCAGCTCCACCTGCTCGGCCAGTTCCGGCGCCACGTGCTCAAGCACCCGGGCCGCCGCCCGGCGCAACTGTGCCGGGTCCAGGTCGGGCGCCCACCCGATCAGCACCGCCTCCGCCTCGTCCACCAGCGCAGCCGGGACGTCGGCGTGACGCCGCAAGTCCTCCACACACCGGCCGACCACGGCGACCTGCTCGTCGTTCATCCGCGCCGACATGAGCGCCTCATCAAGAGCCGGCCGGGTGTCCAGCATGCGCGCCTCATCCACGAGCCGCCGCGCGGCGCCCGCGCCGACCCGCAGGTGCCAGCGCAGCCAGTTCGCCGTCGACGTGGCCGCCTGCGTGGAAGCCACGTTGCGCGACTCCATCTGCTGCACCAGATGCAACTCCGCGGCGCACAACACCTGCCGCGCCGCATGCACGGCACGCAACGCCTCGATCACCTCACCGTCCGACAACGCCCACACCGACGCGCCCGCACACGCCGCCGCGGCGGCCCCGATGTCTGCCCACTCCTCACGCACGAGCCAAGATTAGAACACGCGTACGACAGAATCCGCCCCGCGACGACGCCGGTCACTGTCCGGCACGCGACAACTCGCGACAGCCGACATGCGGCGACAGACAACATCCAACGCACAGCCCCGGCACGCGAGCGAGCGCGAACAGCCAGCACACGACCGTCCAGCACACGAACAACCGACACACGAACGGCCCGCACGCGAACGGCACACGAACCCGGCACGCACAACCAACGCACCACCGCGATCAAGACGCACTCCAGCACGCGACCGGCCCGCACGCGAACAGCCAGCACGCGACCGGCCCGCACGCGAACAGCCAGCACGCGAACAGCCAGCACGCGACCGGCCCGCACGCGAACAGCCAGCACGCGACCGGCCCGCACGCGACCGGCCGGCATGCCAGAACCACCACGCCACGGCCGCCGCACGTCAAACCAGCACGCGCAGGCTCAGCCGAACGCCGTCGGCGATTCACCGGCCTGCGAGCCCGTTACCCGTACGCGTAAGGTGAGGAAGTGGCGCGTGTGCTGATCACCGGCATGTCCGGCGTCGGCAAATCCACTCTGCTCCGGGAGCTCTCGCGGCGTGGGTGGCCGGTCGTCGACACCGACGATGACGGTTGGACCTTGCCGGACGGTACGTGGGACGAGCCCCGCATGACCGCCCTGCTCGCCGGGCACGATGTCCTCGTGGTGTCCGGGACGGTGGACAATCAGGGTCGCTTCTACACGCGTTTCGACCAGGTGATTCTGCTCAGTGCGCCGCTCCGCGTGATGCGCGAGCGGATCGCGCGGCGGACCACCAACCCGTACGGCAAGACGGCCGCGCAGATGGCCGAGATCGAACGCTACGTGCGCGAGGTGGAACCGTTGCTGCGCCGCGGTGCTTCCGTCGAGCTGGACGGCCGGACCCCCGTCACCGAGCTGGCCGATGCCGTCGAGCAGCTCGCGGAGCGACCCGGACAACCCGCCGAGCAAACCGGGCACCCGGCGCGGAGAGCCGAGCGAACCGGGCACCCGGCGCGGAGAGCCGAGCAAACCGGGCACCCGGCGCGGAGAGCCGAGCAAACCGGGCACCCGGCGGGGAGAGAGGTGGCCGGGCGGGAGCATCTCCCGCCCGGCGATGGGAGAGGAAAGCACAGCGAATAGCCGGCAAAGCCCGGCGCCACACCCGACAGGCCCGGCGCCACACTCGACAGGCCCGGCGGGTGCCGCGAGCGCCCGGCGGCATGCGCCGGGCGCTCGGCTGATCGGGATGGGTCAGGCTTCGACTTCGTGACGGGTGGTCACCGTCGTGATCGGAATGGTGCGCGGCTTCGCCACGTCCGCCATCGGGATGGTCAGGGTCAGCACCCCGTCCTGCCAGGTGGCGTGGATGTTTTCCAGATCCAGGCCGTCGCCCAGGGTCAGCCGCCGTTCGAACGTGCCCGTCGCCCGCTCCCGCCGGATCCACTGCACGTCGTCATCCGTACGCGGAGAGCGCTCCGCCCGGATGGTCAGCACGCGGTTCTCCACGCCCACGGTGACCGAACCGGGGTCGATCCCGGCCAGGTCACAGTGCAGCACGAAGTGGTCACCGGAACGGTAGAGGTCCAACGGCATCGCCATGGTGGCGGGGCCCCCGACGGACGAGCCGAGCATCTGCCCGGCGAGCCGGTCGAAGTCGCGGAAAGGATCGAAAGTCAGCACCACGAACACCTCCTCGAGACGGTTCGCCGGCCCTCCCGGCGAACTCCGTGGCGCTCGGCTAACAATCAGTTCGGCCGAGTGGTCGCTCGATGGTCCGAGGTGGTTCATCACCGCGGTGCCAGCAGCGACAACTAAATTATTAGCACTCCCCCAGGCCGAGTGCCAACACCATGACGAAAAATCTTGTGCGGTACGCCACGAGCCCGGCCCGAGGGTCGCCCGCGCCGCCGTGGGGCGCGCGTCAGCGGTAGAGGTACGCGGCTCCGGTGAGGATGCTGTTGGCGATGATCTCGCCACGGTTGTTGAGGTCGACGATCTGCACGTCGGCGTCGACTCCCTGGTCGTACAGGGAATTGATCTCCGTGCCGACCCACGTGACCGGCTCGGTGAAGGGCGGGTGCAGTTGGTCGTTCTGGGCCATGCCGACCGCGACCCCGTCGTCATTGACGCCCATCGCGATGCCCTCGTAGCCGCCCAGGATGGGCAGTTCGGTCAGGGTGCCGTCGTGCCAGCGGTACGGCCGGGACTCATTCCGCCCGTTACTGTCCGACTCGCCCACGACGTCGCCGTGGTTGTTGAAGCCGAACGGCGGGCTGACCGGCTCGTACGAGGATGGCGTCTTCAGGCCGCCGAAGAGGGTCACCTCGCCGCTGCGGCTCTGGATGCCGCCCGCGCTGGCGCATTGGCACGGGTCACCCGGAGGCGCGACGAAGTTGCCGATGATCTCGCCCCGGTTGTTGATGCCGATTGTGGTCTCCCAGTACTTGGACAGCGACGGCGTCACGCCGCGATCGGTCAGCGCGCCCCGGCGCCACACGAAGCGGTGCTTCCCGGCGCCGACCGGGCGTTCCAGGACGACCTCGCCGAGGTCGTTCACCCCGTACGCGACGCCCAGGCCGAGGTCGACGATCGTGCCCTGGCGCCAGAGCACGGCGTGCGTCCGGCCGGCCGCGTCCGTGCTGGAACCAGCGATCTGGTCGAGTTCGTTGATGTCCCGCGCGGCCGAGCTGTGGCCACCGGGCAGTGTGCCGAGATCGCGCATCGATCCGTCGCGCCACAGGAAGGCATGTCCGGCGCTGGTCCCGACGACCGAACCGGTCTCGTTGAGTGCCGCGGCGGTGGTCACGCCGTCGCCGAGCGCGCCGAGGTCGACCGCCAGATATTGCCTCTCCGCGGCCTGCGCCGACGTGGCCAGCGCAGGCGAGGCCAGCACCGGAGTAGCCAGCGCAGGCGAGGCCAGCGCCGGAGAGGCCAGCGCAGCGATCAGGACGAACGTCACGGCCGCGGATCCACTTGCGCGTACGAATCTCATGATTCCCCCATGTCACGTTTCATCGGGCGTGCCCGCTCAGCGTGCCCGTGAGACAGCCGCCAGTCTTCCACCCGGGCGCCAGTCATCGTGGTCGATTACCATGGTCACGATCCGCAGCCGAGCACAGTGGAGGATCGATGCCCAGCCAGCAGGACGATGCGGATCCCGTCGACACGTCCGTGGCTCATCCCGCCCGCCGCTACGACTACCTCCTCGGCGGCAAGGACAACTTCGAGGCCGACCGGGAGTCGGCGCGGCTGATCGCCGAGCGGATGCCCACGATAAGGCTCGTCGCGCAGGAGAACCGGTGGTTCCTGCACCGCGTGGTCAGGTTCCTCGCCGAACGGGGCATCCGCCAGTTCCTCGACATCGGGACCGGCATCCCCACCTCGCCGAACACGCATCAGATCGCCCAGGACGTCGACCCGACCGCGCGGATCGTCTACGTCGACAACGACCCGCTCGTGCTCGCGCACGCGCGGGCGTTGCTCACCGGCGACCCGCTCGGCGACACCGCGTACCTCCAGGCCGATCTGCGCGAACCGCGGAAGATCCTGGACGATCCGCAACTCAGGCAGGTGCTGGATTTCTCCGAGCCGGTCGGTTTGCTGCTGATCGCGGTGCTGCACTTCATCCGCGACGACGACGATCCGAAACAGATCGTGGACACGCTGGTGAGCGCGCTGCCCGAGGGCAGTTTCGTGGCCGCCACCCACGTGACCCTGGAATACATGAGCCCGGAGCAGTTCGCGGCGGTGCGTGCGCGGGCCGAACACCAGTCCGCCGTACGATCCGGCGCCGAGCTGACCGCGCTCTTCGAGCATCCGCGTCTGCAGGTGGTGGAGCCGGGCGCGCAGTCGGTGTCGCGTTGGTGGCCGGACGAGGCACCGCAGCCCCGACCGTCGATCGAGGACGTGGCCTGCAACGGGATTCTGGCCCGGGTCGGCCCGCGCTCGGCGTGAGCCTTTCCCCGTACGGGTAGGCCGTGTGTCGCGAGCCCGGCCGGCCCGCTTCCCTGTTCGCCGACGACTCGGTGCCGCACCGTTGCGGACTCGCCACCTCGATGACGATCAGCCAGAATTAGATCACCCTCTGCTAACAAGCTGGGTATCACGAATTCAACGAGGCTTGGTGCCCCGGTGAACTCACCGAGGGGGATGCGCCATGCCGTCACGCCGACCGGCGATTGCCGACCGCCAGAACTCCCCGCAGATCCTGACGCTGGTCAGAGCGATGTCGACCGCCCACGCGCGGGCGTTGCGCCTGGAACGCCTCCGGCGGTGGATCGCTTTCGTGGTGGCGCTGACGTCGCTTCTGGCCGCCACGTGGCCGGTCCTCACCGCTCCGGTCGCCGCCGCGGGCGCCGTGTGGGCGTTGCTGCAGGGTGCCGGGCTGTCCCCGTGGGTCCAGCGCAGCACCGCGCACGCCGCCGTGGTGCAGGAGCTGTTCGACGTGAGCCTGTTCGAGATCGAGTGGAACACGGTGGCGGTCGGCAATCCACCGTCGGCCGCCGAGATCAGCGCGCTCGCGCGGGCGTACCGCGGGCCGGAAGATCTGATCGTCGACTACTACGAGATCGGCGACCTGCCCGACCTGTCGCGCCCGCTGGACGTGCTGGCATGCCAGATGCAGAACCTGGGCTGGGGCAGCCGCGTCCACCGGCGTTTCGCGGACGGTGTCCTGGCCGCGGTGATCGGCTGGGCGTTGCTGGGCGTGCTGGTCGGGGTGCTGCTGTCGATGTCGTTGAGTCGGCTGCTGCTGGTCTGGTATCTCCCCGCGCTGGGGGCCTTGCAGTTGGGTCTGGAGTTGCACCGCCGGCAGCGCGACACGGCGACGGTGCGTTCCCGGGCCCTGACCCTGGTCCGCGAGCGCGTCGAGGCGAATCTGCGAGACCCGCGACGACCCGGCCAGACCGAGGCGCTGCTGATGCTGGCGCGGCGGGTGCAGGATCTTCTCTTCACCACCCGCCGGGCACAGGTGCGTGTGCCCGATTGGTTCTTCCTGCGGTTCCGCCCCACCGACCGGGTCGACTTCCGCCGCGAGATGACCGAACTGTCCAGGCTGGTCACCGGTGCCGACGGCGCGCCGGAGGCACCGCGGACGGCGACGCCGCCGCCCGGGGAACCGCCCCGGGCGTCGCCATCAGCGTGATGAGACGGTTACAGTACGGATAGGTTCCCCATGCCGCCCGGCCCCGGTCAGCCGCCACTCTCCCGCCGGGCTCCGTCAGCCGTCGAGGAGCCGCGGACTCCGCGAGCCGTCGAGGAGCCGCGGACTCCGCGAGCCGTCGAGGAGCCGCCGAGGAGTCGCAGGCTCCGCGAGGAGGTTCTGTGCACGAGGAAGACGCCGGCGCGGAGCAGTCACCGCACATGCAGCCGGCCGAGTCGATGGCCCCCGATGTTTCCGGCAAGTCGCTGCTGGACCTGCTGAACGAGCCCGAGTCGGACGTGGCGGCCGGCGTTCGGGAGCTGCTGCGGCAGCGCACACACCGAGAGGATCAGTTGTCGAGCTGGAGCAGCTTCCTGGGATGACACCACCGGCGCGACACCACCGGTTGTCCGCCGCCCAGCTCACCGCCGTCGCGTGGGGCCGACCGGACAACGAGGTCATCGCGACCCTGTACGCCGCCGAGCACAGCCGCCACCAAATGCTCGCGGCCCAGGCGTTGCGCGAGCACGCGTCCGTCGCCGCGTCCGCGCTGCGGGTGCTGCACGAGACCGGGCACCACGACCCGACGGCGGTCGCCGTCACGCTGCGGCAAGGCTGGTGGGGGACGTGGGTGACCGGCCTGCACCGCGGCACCGCCGACCGGACGCCGGCGGCGGTGATCGCCCGGCTCTCGGCCTTGGCCGCGGTCGCCGCCGCGCGCACCGGTGCGCCCGCCGATCTCACCGTGCCGATGTCCGGCGGGCGGCTGCATCTGCCCGGCTGGGGAACCCTCGCCGCGGACGCCGGCGAGCTGCGGCTCACGGTGCGCGACGGCACCGTGATCGCGCATCAGCCCGCCGGGACGTACGCGCTCCCCGTCGGGGAAACCGTCGACGGGTGGATCCCGGCTCGTCGGCTCGCCGCCGGTGGCCTGCGCCTGCTGGTCGACGACCGGGATCCGGGCCGTGACTGTTTCCGCATGCCGCTGCGCGGCCCGCTGCCGGATGGCGAGTTCGCCGCGCTGCGCCGCACCATCGGGCAGGGGTGGCGGCTGCTCGCCCGATCCGCTCCCGAACTGGCTCGGCAGGTCGCCGCCGGGTTGTGGGCCGTGGTGCCGCTGGCGCCGCCGCCGGACGGCTCGGAGACCAGCGTCACCTGCTCGGATGCCATCGGCGCGATCGGCGCCACGGGACCCGGCGACGCCGTCGACGCCGCCGTGATGCTGGTGCACGAGTGGTCGCATTCGCTGCTCAACGGCATGCTCGGCTTCGTCGAGCTGCACGATCCACGTGACGCCGGGACGTTCTGGGCGCCGTGGCGGCCGGATCCGCGGCCGCTGAGCGGACTGCTGCACGGCACGTTCGCGTTTCTCGCCGTTGCCGAAACGTGGCGGGTCCTGCGCGCCGCGGGTGTCCAACCGGAGCGGGCCGAGGCCGAGTTCGCGGTGCGCCGCCGGCAACTCGCCGAGGTGCTCGCCGTCCTGCCGGGAGTGCCGGCGTTGTCGCCGCAGGGCAGACGGTTCGTCGCGGTGCTGCAACGGCGGTGCCGGGCGTTGTTCGCCACGCCGGTGAGCCGGCACGCCGACGAGCAGGCCAGCGCCGCCGTACGCCGCCAAGCCGCCGCCCACGAGCAGGCCGCCGGGGCGCCCCGCCACGGCGATCCGCGACCGTAGCGGGGCGGACCCGGGCTCACGTGGGCGGCGGCTCCAGGTCGCAGTCGGCGCGTCGGCCGCGTACCGCGTCCAGGGTCGCCGGATGATCCACGCCGAATGTGCGGCGCAGATCCGCCAAGGTCCGTTCATAGAGGCCGTGGCCGGTGTCATCGTCGGCCGCCATCTTGTCCAGGGCCGCGTTCAGCGCGCTGGCAAGCGTTTCCGGATGGTCCGCGCCGCGCTCCTCCACGGACAGCTCGTAGGTCGCCCAGGACAGGTGCGCCGCCCGTTCCACCGCGCCCGCCAGCGCCAAGTCGGTGGCCAGGTTGGCGGCTGCCGCCAGGGCATAGGGGTGCTGTGCGCCGACGCGCTCGGTCAGCCGTTCCCGGGCGTTCTCGTTCAGCCGGCGCGCCTCCGCCCGGTCGCCGGCGGCCCGCAACGCCACCGCGAGGTTGACCTCCGACGCCAAGGTCAGCGGGTGCTCCGGCGTGAACACTTCCCGGTACGCGTCGGTGGCGTCGCGCAGCAACGTACGCGCCTCGGTCAGTTCGGCCGGCGAACCGCAGCAGCGCAACGCGTTCGCATAGCTGACCATGGCCGCCAACGTGTATTCGTGCCGTGCGCCGAAGCGGGCCTTGTGGTTGCGGTAGTTCTCCTCGGCGTTGTCCCGGCTCTCCGCATAGAAGCCGCACTTGCGCAGCGCCACGGTGAGGGTGCGGCTGGCGATCAGCAGCTCACGGTGCCGCGGGTCGAGCTTCTCGCGATATTGCGGCACCACCGATCGCGTCAGTTCCAGCGCGCGCAGATAGTTGCCGAGACCGTAGTGGTCCTGGGCGAGGTTGCCCTTGCAGAACAACGTCCGCGTGTCGCCGTCGCCGGCCTGCGCACGGCGCCGGCGCAGGATCTCCTCGTCCAATGTGTACGCTTCGGCGTAGCGGCCGAGGTGCCGCAGGCTCACCGCGAGGTTGTTCTGCGCACGCCACGTTCCGGTGTCGTCGGCGCCGAGGACCCGCAGGTGGCGGGCCACGTTCTCCTGTTCCATCCGCAGCGCCCCGCTCAGATCCCCGCTCAGCCGCAGGTTCACCCCCATGTTGTGCGCGGTGTAGAGGGTGTGTTCGTGGTCGTCACCGAAGCGGGGATCGTGCCGGAGCCGTTCGAACGTGTCGGTGTCCAGCTCCTGCGCGCGGGCGGTGCGGCCGAGGAGCCGGCAGGCGTTCGCCAGGTGACGCTGGGCCAGCAGAGTCAGCTCGTGGCCCGGCCCCGGGGTGCCCGGCACGCTGGTGTCGTTCCAGCGGGCCACGGCCGACTCGCCGAGCGCCATGCTGGCCTCGTAGTCGCCGGCGACGAAATAGTGCCGGATCAGGTCGACGACCACCATCCGGGCGTCGTCGTCCGGCGCATCGATGAGGCGGGCGGCGGCCACGTGCGGGGCGATCTCCGCGTACATCGACCAGTTGTTCGGATCGTCGGGATATCCGGGGTTGGCCGCGGCCAGCAGCCGCCGCACATTGGTCAGGCTGCGTTCCAGCCGGGCCTGGGCGAGTTCGTCACGCAGCACCAACTGGACCAGCCGATGCACCTGGATGTGCTGGCGTTCGTCGACGCGGGCCAGGCCGAGACGCCGCACCCCCCGGACCGCCCGGTTGAGTTCGATCGACTTGTCCAGCGCCGCGCTCAGCGCCGGGCTGAGGCCGCCGCGCCGACCCGCGCGCAGCAACGCGACCGAGACCGGCTCCGGCCCGAGGAAGGCGAACATCTCCAGCAGCTCCGCCGCCGCGGGAAGATTGCCGCGCAGCTCGCCGAACACCATTTTGAGGTACGCGTACAGCGGCTCGCGATAACCGATCGGCTTGCCTTCGGACAGCAGGTCGGCGATGTTGTCGTCGAACACTTCGAGGTATTCCGCGACCGGCATGCCGGTGCTGGCATGCCAGTTGGCGGCCTGTTCCAACGCGAGCGGCCAGTCGCCCAGCTTGTCCGCGAGGATGTTGGCGTCGCTGTGGCTGATGGTGTGGCCGTGCCGCTGCAACAGTTCGATGCTCTCGCGCCGCTCGAAGACATCCACCTCGATGGCGTCGCCGCGTCCGACCCACCCCGCGGTGTTGCGCGAGGTGACGATGACGTGGCCGGTGCCCTCCGACGGTGTCGACGGCATCAGGCCGGCGAGGAATTCCGGGTCCTCCACATTGTCGTAGACCATCAGCCACGGCGCGGTGCTCGTGGACAGCGCCTCGACGACCAGCGCGGTGGTCTGCGCCGCGTCCGTGCCGGGCGGGATGTTGAGCCACCGGGCGGTCTCCGGCCTGCGGGCGAGTTCGACGAAGGACGCCCGGACCATCTCCGGAGTCTCCGCGGCGATCCACCAGATGAGCCAATAACGCTCCGCGTTGCGATAGGCGAACTCGGTCGCCAGTTGGGTTTTGCCGACGCCGCCCAAACCGTGCAGAGGCACCACGGACGCGGACGATTCCTTGCGGAGCGTCTCGCCCAGCAGCGACAGCAAAAGCTCACGCCCGGTGAACACCGGGTTCCGGGGCGGAAGCCCACCGCGCACCGAATGGCGGGTGACGGGGGTCTCCGATGGCGGCGGAGAAACCGATGACGGGGCCAACACGGAAGAGCCTCCCGGCGTATTTGGTGGAATATCTCGGTTGACGATCAAATTATCCGGGTCGCCAATGGCAATGTCGCTTGTTTCGCTGCCCGCCAAAACGATGTCGGCCACGCTCGCCAGGCAAAGGTCTCGCAGGCGGTCCTCGGCGTAGAACCGACCGCCCACCTCGTTCACCCACGAGTGAATGCGCAGCCCGAGTGCGCCGGCTTGCGCGTGGGCAAGCCGATCGGCGAACACCAGCAGCGGGATCATCGCCCCGGACGGTTCGGCATCGCGTTCCACCGCCCGGATGACCGCCGCGGCGTCCTGCCAGTTGGGCTGGGTGACCGGCGTCGAGGCGTCCACCAGCTCGTCGTACGCGTGGCGCAGCACCTCGTGCGGCAGCCCGGTCAACACCTGCGCGAGCACCCGGCGGCTCGACGAGTCCAGCGCACCCGGCAGCCCGGGCGCCGCTGCGGTGGCGGGCTCCGGCCAGGACACCGGCTGCCGCAGCGTCACCGCGCCACGCGGGGAGAACCGGCCGTGCCGCCGGAGGAACTCGGCGCCGGCCCGGCCGGCCAGCCGGAAGAACCACCACCGGCCCTCGTCGCCCACGCTCGCGAAAGTGGTGAATTGCAGTGCGGTGGCGACCACCGAGAGCAGGTATTGCGAACGCCAGTCGCCGAGCTGCATCGACTTGATCGCTTCGAACCCGGCGTGGTGGATGGAGGCCAGCGTGTCCGCCAGCAACGTGCTCAGTCGCGGCTGCGCCGCCCACGGCGCCAGCACGAACTTCAGCAAGGCTTCTTGTTCCTCGGTGCGTAGCCGCGCCACGGTCGGCGCGATCACCGACAACATCAGCGTCACCGCGTCGCGGCTGACCGGCGCGTCCTGCTCGAAGGCCGACAAGTCGACCAGCCGGAAGTCGGCGATGATCGGCGTGCCGAAGGTCCGGGGAATCAGCACGTTCTCCGCGTGCAGGTCGCCGTGGGCGAGCCCGACCACCGCATCGATCGGCAGGTCCGCCGCCAGGCGGGGGTCGGTGAACATCAGCAACGGGTTGGGGATCTCGACCGCGATGTCACCCGCGCCGTCGCGCAGGTAAAGCGCCCGCGGCAGCAGACTCAGACCCTCCTGCACCGAGTCGGCCGGACCGCCCGTGCTCAGCACCCGGCCGGTCTCGCGGTGCAGATAGTCCCCGACGTTGGTCTGGATCGACTTGATGGCGGTGGGGCCCCAGCGCCGGATCAGCTCGTCGACCACACCGGCACAGGCGGTGGCTAGCTGCCCGTCGGGCACCCCGGACAACGGCACGAGGTCCAGCGTCGCGGCGGCGACCTCCTGAAACATGAGCCGCCCACCGTCACCGACCGGGAACGGCTCATACGCCTGTTCCACCAGATGCCGCTCGACGAAGTCCGCATCCGACAACGCCCTGGCTTGTCGGTGCACCCCGGTCTCCTCAATCGGGCGACCCGGCGGGCACACTTTCACGATCACCTGGCGGTCATTCTCCCCCGGAGTGCTGACGATGATCGCCGCGAGCACCGCATCGGTATATCCCCGGGCAGTCCATCGCGGATTGGTCAAACGCACCGTTCGACGCTGCTGCATCGCCCATGATCGCAGCGCGGACGCAGCCGCGTCGCCGAGCACTTCCGCGAGCGGATCGAGTAATTCCCCACCGGTGACCATGCAGTCCCTCACGCCTTGAACATCTGTCACGCGTGTCGATAAAACAACGATCATGAAGCCGAGTTCGTCGATATCCAACACACGGTAGCGATGCCCGCATAAGCGCAGCAACGCCAGGCTCTTGACGTGCTTCAAGGTCAGAAAGGCCCAAATGGTGGTGAGAAAATGGTGTGGTGGCGCACGCCGCGCCCCGGTGATTATCGGCTAGGCCCTACCGAAGGTGACGGACAGCCCGTCGGCGCGGGTGTTCGCCACTGCGGCATGAGAACCGGCCCGTCGCCCATGATTCGATATTCCGCACGCGGCCGATAGCCGTGCCGGGCGTACAGGCGGGCGTTGTCCGGGCCCGTCGCCTCCAGGTACGCCGGGGTCGCCGCCGCGTCCAGCCCGCTGTGATGGTGCGCCAGCAGCGCGCTGCCCAGGCCGCGCCGTTGCCGGTCCGGCCGGACCGCGAGGAACGCCAGGTAGTGATGCCTTTCCCGGTACGGATGGTAGGCGTGCATCGCCGCGTCGAGCGCCCGGAACCGGGCCACGTGCGGGCCGGTGATCTCGGCCAGCCTCCGGTCGTATCCGGGCAGGTCCGGTGGTGGCCGCCCGTCAATCAGGTACCAGAGCGCCGCGGCACACTCACCGCCGGCCAGATCCACGTGACCGAACCGCAGGGCATGCTCGGCGTGCAGGGCAAAATACGGCAGATAGACGCGTCGACGGGTCGCAACGTCCGCGATCAGCCACGGCGCCAGATCACCGTGCAGAAACGCGGCGGCCAGCAACCGGCTGAGAACTTCGAAGTCGGCGGGCGTAGCCGCACGTACCGCAATCATCGAGCCGGCCCTCGCACCGCCCCCGGGAGGCGGCCGGGAAGGCGGCCCGGGAGACGGCCGGGCAGACGGCCCGGCAGGCGGCCCGGCAGACGGCCCGGCAGACGGCCCGGCAGACGGCCCGGCAGACGGCCCGGCAGACGGCCCGGGAGGCGGCCCGGGAAGACGGCCGCACCGGGTGGTGGGCTCCTCGTCCATAATCGACTCCTGCCCGAGGCCGATGGTCGCGGCGTCTGCCGAAGGTCCGCAGGGCCGCGAGTCTCGCATTCGGATCGTCCACCCATCGATCTCGCGCCCCAATCGCCCACCCATCCGTCCACCCATCGGATCTCGCCCCCGGTCGCCACCCATCGGATCTCGCGCCCCGACCGCCCATCCATCGGATCTCGCCCCCGATCGCCACCCATCGGATCTCGCGCCCCGACCGCCCACCCATCGATCTCGCGCCCCGACCGTCCGCCCATCGCGCCGGAGGCGAAGTCCGGCAACGCCACCTTCACCCCGGCCCGCCACACCGCGTCGCCCAGGACGGCGCGCAGGCGCCAGGCCACAACCGGATCCGAGTTCAGCACAGTGCGGACCTCCGCTCACACCCGAGCGTCCTGACCCGCGACGCGCCGGAAGCCGACCCAGGGACTCGCCGGGAGTCGCCCCAGGGACTCGCCCGGAGTTGACCCGACGACTCGCCGGTAGTCGACCCTGGAACTTACCCACAGCCGACCCGGAGGCTCGCCCACACTCGACCCGGAAGCTCGCCCGCACCCGCCCACAGCCGACCCGGAAGCTCGCCCACAGCCGACCCGGAAGCTCGCCGACAGTCGGCCCGGCGACTCCCCGCAGCCGACCAGCGACTCGTCCGGCTCACCGGAGGCCGGCCAGGCGGCGCACCTATGGTCGCCTGGCCGGCAGCTCGCCGGGGCCCGGCCGCCCCATAACCGGCAGCTCGTCGGGGCCCGACTGACCCCGTCACCGGCGGCTCTCCGGTGCCTGGCCGGAGGCTGGCCGACCGCCTTGTAGCTCATCTTCCTGTAGCTCATTCGCTTATGACGCTTCCGCCTGGTGTCCCAACTCTCGCCTTATCCTGACCGGCGCCGCATCAATGACGCAAGCCCCGATCCGTGCCCTTTTTATTTGTTGTGCACGCCCACAAACATCTCCGAACATTGGTCAGAATTTTCGTATTGAGAAATGGCACGAAGATCAAATAGTGGTTAGGGCAGATGGTGGGGTGAAAGGATTTACGTATGCGGCAGCTACAGTTTTTCACCACGGCCCAACTGGCCACCATGCGTGATAGGACGAAGCGCCGCAACTATTCCCCCGAGGCCGAAGAATTCCGCCGCGAGCACGCACGGCACAGGGAATGGGGACTGGCGCAACGGCATGCCCGCAAGCTGCACCGGCGATACGGTCATGTGCCCGATGACGCGGAGCTGATAGCAATCTGGAACGAGCGGATGGCCACGGCCGTAACCGCCGAGCCTGCCCAACCAGCCGAGCCCACCAAACCAGCCCAGCCTGCCCAACCAGCCGAGCCCGCCGAGCCCGATGGAGGTGCACGCCAACCGGAGCCGACGCCGTCCGGACCGGCTGACCAGCCTCCGCCGAAACCGAAACCGAAACCGGACCGGGAGCGGGAGCGGGCTCCCGCCGCCGTGCCCTACGCGGTGCAGCCTGAGCCAGCCGAACTCCAGGCAGCCAGGCCCAGGCCGACCAAGCCCAGGCCGACCAAGACCAGGCCGACCGAGACCAGGCCGACCAAGACCAGGCCGACCGAGACCAGGCCGACCGAGCTCAAACTGGCCGAAAAAACAGCAGAAATGACCAAACCTGCCGAGACCAGAGCGTCCGAGCCCACGACAGCCGAACCCAACACGACTGAGCCCACGACAGCCGGCGCGAAAGCGGGCGGGCCCACGACAGCCGGGGCGAAAGCGGGCGAACCCGCGCCAGTCAAGGCGGGGCCAGCCGAGGTCAAGGCGGGGCCAGCCAAGATCAAGTCCGAGCCAGCCGAGGTTAAGGCGAGCGAGTCGGCGAAGTCGAGGCCGAAGCGATCGGAAGGGACGCGGCCGAATCACGGCTGGCCAGTACGGCGCCGGGTGAGTTGCGTCGGCAGGAAGGCAGCAGCCAGAGCCGCCCGAGGGAAAGTCGCTACAGCCGCCCCGGGCAAAATGCCTGCCGGGGCCCTCCCGGGTGAATTCGCTTGCCAGCTTCGTCCCGTGAAGTCGCGTGCCAGAGTCGCCCCGGGCAAAATCACCACCAGAGGCGTCTCGGCAAATCGCCACCAAAGCCCTCAGGCAAAATCGCCACCAGAAGCGCTCCCAGCGAATCTTTGCCGACGCCCCTGGCAGTCGCGACCAGATCGCCTGGGGCCATCGCCGCCGGCCCGGGGTCGGATTGCCGCCGGGAGCGGTGCCCGGTGCGCCTTGCACAGGGGTCCGGACGGGTCGCCTCGGCGCTGGAGGAAACGTACCGGCGGGGGCGCGAAGAGCAAGCCGCGAGGCCAATGCCAGCCGCGGGGCCCGGGGCTATCCGACGGTCCGCATTCGCCCGGCGTGGTGGTGGCCGCAGCGCCTGGACCGGGCGTGCCGATCACACGAGCCGGTAGGCGGCGGAGTCCACGGCGCGCTTGACTGCCTCGCTTGTCTGTTCCGCGTCCAGTTTCCCGGTGTCGATGGCGTGGTGCTCAAGATCTCCGAGCCGTGCGAACGCCTGGTGAAGGCCCGTGATCGCGGCGACATCCTTGAGCTCGTCGCCGACGCGTTGCTTCGCTCGGGACAGCGTGGTGTCAAGATCGGGACGGAGGACGACGTAGGACAGCGACAGTTCGGCCTGCTCCGCCATGGCGAGAAACGGCGGCAGGAACCACGGTCCGACGATCCCGTCGACCACCACGTCATAGCCACCACCGGCAAAGGTCGCGACGGTGCCGACGATCGCCGCGATGACCACTTCGTTCTGCTGCTGCGCCGCGGGCAGAAACGGGGGGACGAAACCGGTGCGGATCGCGCGGTAGAACAGGTCGGTCGTCAGATGAACCGTCGGAACGCTCGCGTTGGCGGCGAGAAGCTCGGCCACGGTCGTCTTTCCCGCGGCGGGCGGCCCCGTCAGAATGATCACTTGGCTGTTCACAAACTCGAAGCTAGTCGCGCAGACTCGGAGAGGGCAGTCTTGTCTTTTCACCCGGACGCAGCCGCCCGGACGCAGCCCCGACCCGGCCCCGGGCTCAGGTGCGGGCCAGCAAGGCTGCGCTCCGTTCCCAGAGGTCGCGCGGCGCCACCTTCGACTTCACCGTTCTCGGCTTGCCGGTTTCGTAGTAGCCGCCCGTCGTCCAACTCTCGCCCGGTTCGGATGTCGCCAGCCACACCAGCCGCCTCGCCGCCCTGTCCGGCGAGGCGAAGGCCAGGCGCGGCAGGGGTGAGCGGAACAGGGTGCCGATCGGGCTGCGGCTGTTCTGGGCGAAGTTCGAGGCGATCGCGCCCGGGTGGAACGCCACCGCCGCGATGCCCTGCGCGCGGTAGCGGCGGTCGAGTTCCTCGGTGAACAGGACCAGTGCCTGCTTGGCGTTGCCGTAGGCGCGCACCGGCGAGTAGCGGTGCTCGTTGTTCAGGTCGTCCGGGTCGAGGTGGGCGCTCAGCCGCGCGGCGTTGCTGGTGGTTTGGATCACCGTTGCCCGGCCCGCGGTCAACGCTTCCAGCAGCAGGTTGGTCAGCAGGAACGGCGCCAGATAGTTCACCTGGAAGGTCAGCTCGAAGCCGTCCACCGTCTCCGTGCGCGGACCGAACATGGCTCCCGCGTTGTTCGCCAGCACGTTGATGCGCGGATGGCGGGCACGCAGGTGCGCCGCCAGTGTGCGTACGTCGTCCAGCCGCGCGAAGTCGGCGGTCAGGTGTTCGGCGCCCAGGTCGCGTGCGACGCTGCGGGTTTTCTCCTCGGACCGGCCCACCACGACCACGCGATGCCCCTGCTGCACGAGCCGGCGCGCCGCGGCGGCACCCATGCCGTCGCTCGCGCCCGTGATCACCACCGTCTTGGCCGACTGGCTTTCCCGATTCATGCCATCACAGGTTATCGATAGCCCACCAGCCGGCGCCGGCCCGTCGGCAGGGTCGCCCTCGGCTGCCTTTTCCCGTACGCGTGGGGCGCCGGCTTTGCCACCGAGGCGAGCCCCGGCCCCCGCTGAACCCCGGCCACGCCCCACTGAACCCCGGCCACGCCCCACTGAACCCCGGCCACGCCCCACTCAACCCCGGCCACGCCCCGCTGAACCCCGGCCACGCCCCCACTCAACCCCGGCTGCGCCACCCTGCTGAGCCCCGGCCGCCCGTCACCACGGCCCGGCCCGCCGTCAGCACCGGCGGGACGCCGCCGACCCACCGCGTCGAGCCGGCGGTGCCGCCACACCCGGCAGGCCCGCCGCACCCGGGAGAGGCGCCGCGCCCCGGAGGCGGGCCCGCTCGCCGTCCTCGCCGCGCTCGCCGTCCTCGCCGCGCTCGCCGTCCTCGCCGCGCTCGTCTTCCTCGCCGCTCGCCGCCGGGCCCTCCGGCGGCAACGTCTCCACGAACGCCATCAGGATCTCCGCCAGCGCCGCCAGCCGGTCATCCGGCACGAACGGGTATCCGTGATGCGGCAACAGATCCGCCACCGCCTCGGCCAGACTGGCAGGCGATGCGGCAGCGTGGTGAACCATGGCCATGAGCTCTCCCCCGACGAGGCATAATGGAACGATGGCACTAGACCCACGCTAAGACTACGTGCCATAGCCTATGTGCCGTATGCCATTCATGCATCCCTCATGCCCCTAGCCTCATGACATGGCCGGGAAGTTGCGCCTCATGGGCGCCGGCGAAATCCAAGAGCGCCTGGGCGTGAGCCGCACCCGGGCCTACCAGCTCGTGGCCCGACGGGACTTCCCCGAACCATACGCCGAACTGCAGATGGGCAAGATCTGGCTGGCGAGCGACGTCGAGGACTGGATCAGGGTGAACCGCCCCCACCTGGCCGACGACGCCCCCTGACGAGACGCCCCCGGTTACGCCCGCGCGCGCAACCCGGACGTCGGCTTGCCCGCCTGGCGGCCCACCGTGCCGCGCGCCGGCTTGCTCTCGCTCAGCTCCACCATCTCCTTCACCACCCGGACCCGATCCCCGTACGCGGAAAGGCCCCGAGCTTCGTACGGCCGCACCGGCGGGACCGCCACGTGCGAGATCATCGGGTGCAGCGGGCGGGAGTCCTCCTCGCCGTCGCCGAACAGGTCCTCGGCCAGCTTCTCCCCGTGCCGCAGTCCGGTGTAGACGATTTTGACCGGCTGGTCCGCCTGCTCCGCCATCTGCTGCGCCACCTGGGCGATGCGCACCGGCTCGCCCATTTCCAGCACCAGGGCTTCGCCATCGCGGCCGATCGCCGCCGCCTGGATCACCAGTTGGACCGCTTCCTGCACGGTCATGAAGTAGCGGGTGACCTCCGGGTCGGTCACCGTGATCGGGCCGCCCGCGTCGATCTGCGCCGCGAAGGCTTTCAGCACCGAGCCTCGGCTGCCCAGCACGTTGCCGAACCGTACGCTCAGGAACGTGCCTTCGGTGATCATCGCGGCGTACGCGGTGAGGCGTTCGGTGATCCGCTTGGAGTATCCGAGCACGCTCGTCGGGTTCGCCGCCTTGTCGGTGGAGATGTTCACGAACCGTTCGACGCCCACGGCCGCCGCCGCTTCCAGCACGGTCTGCGTGCCCCACACGTTGCTTTTCACCGCTTCGCCGGGGTGCGTCTCCAACAGCGGCAGGTGTTTGAGCGCCGCCGCGTGGAACACCACCTGCGGGCGGCGTTCGGCGAAGATGGCCTTCACGCCTTCGGCGTCGCGCAGGTCCGCCAGGATGGTTTCGTCGGTGTCCAGCAAACCCTTGCCACGCAACGAGAGCTGCACCGCGTGCAATGCTGACTCGTCGCGGTCCAGCATCATCAGCTCCGCCGGGCCGAACCGGTCGAGCTGCCGGCACAGTTCCGAGCCGATGGAGCCGCCCGCGCCGGTGACCAGCACCCGCTTGCCCTTGAGATATCCGGCGATGGCGTCCAGGTCGGTGTCGATCTGGTGCCGGCCGAGCAGGTCGCTGACCTTCACGTCGCGCACGTCCGCCGCGCGCACCGTGCGGTCCAGCAGTTCGCCGACCGGCGGCACCACCTTGAAGGAGGCGCCCGCCTCCAGGGTGGTGCGGCGGATCTCGCGGATCACCGAGGCGTCCACATTGGCCGCCGCGAAGATGAGCGTACGGGCGCCGGTGTGGCCGATCGCCGCGGCGATGTCACCGCGGTTGCCCAGCACCGGAACCCCGTCGATGCGCAGCCGCCGCTTGGCCGGGTTGTCGTCGAGGAAGCCCACCGGGACGTACGCGCTGTCCCGGTCCCGCAGCATCGACCGCACCAGGCCCTGACCGGCCGACCCGGCGCCGAACAGCAGCACCGGGGTGGCCTGCGCGGCGTCCGGGCGCAGCCGGCGTTCGTGCTGCAACCGGCGCAGGTAGCGGGCGCCGAACATGAACACCAGCGCCACCGGGCCACCCACCAGCGCCGAGCTGAGCGGCACCGGCCGGTCCACCATCGCCAGGTCCACCGCGAACAGCACCAGCACCACCGCCAGCACCGTGGTGAACACCGCGCGCACCTCTTCGAAGGTGCCGAAGCCGTACCGGCCGCGGTAGAGGAACTGCTGGTGGCCGATCACCGTGTGCATGATGACCGCGGCCAGCACCGCCACCGCCGTCGCGGACAGCGGGGCGGCGCGCATGTCCAGGTCGAAGCGGGCCACGATGGCCGCTCCCAGACCCACCACCCAGGCGCTCGCGTCGATCAGCCACGGGCCGAGCATGTGGGGTTTCGGCGCCGCGGGCGTCGAGGCGTCGTGCTGCGCTGCGGAAGTCATGACTCCCCTTCCGGGTGATTTCTCGTCCCCCATCGGAGTTTCTGCGCAGCGAACCATCGCCAAAACGGTTATGGGCCGTTGGTTTTCCAGAGCTGCGCTGCGCACGGGCTCACAGGGACAACGCGCAACGCCGTTCGGCATACATGCCCGATTCGGGCGACAAGCCTGGCCGTACGGCGGATCCGGGACACGAATAGAGGAAGGCGACCCGATGGACCTGCGCGATTATTGGCGTGCCATCAGGAAGCGATGGTGGCTGGTGCTGGGCGCCGTCGTGGTGTCCGCCGGCGTTGCGGTGACCGTCACACTGCTCACCCCTCCGCGGTACGCCGCCTCGGTCACGTTCTTCATCAGCACCCGCGGCACCGAGGTCACCCAGGCGTTCCAGGGCGGCCAGTTCGCCCAGGACCGGGTGAAGTCCTATGTGGACGTGTTGACCAGCAACCGGCTCGCCCAGGCCATGGTGGCCGACGGCAGCGGCTCCAGCGCCGAGGAGATCCAGGAGTCCATCAGCGCCCAGGTGGTGCCGGACACGGTGCTCGTCGAGGCCACCGTCACCGACGAGAACCGCGCCCGCGCGCTCGCCCTCACGCAGAGCCTGGCCGCCGAGTTCCCGAAGCTCATCACCACCTTGGAGACCCCGCCCGGGTCCAAGGTGCCCACCGTCGGGGTGCAGATCATCGCCGAGCCGAAGCTCGCCGACGCGCCCGTCTCCCCGCAGCCGGTGCGCAACGTCGGCCTCGGCCTCGCCCTCGGGCTCATCGTCGGCGTCGGCGCCGCCGCGCTGCGCGAATCGTTGGACAGCACCATCCGCGGCCCCGAGGCGTTGAGCGCCGCCGCGTCCGCGCCGGTGCTGTCCGCCATCCCGTTCGACGCCAAGGCCGAGAAGTCACCGCTCATCACCGAGGGCAGCGCCCAGTCCAAACGCGCCGAGGCGATGCGGCAGCTTCGCACCAACCTGCAGTTCGTCAACGTGGACCGGCCGGTGCGCAGCTTCGTGGTGACCAGCGCGATGGCGCATGAGGGCAAGTCCAGCACCGTCTGCAACCTCGGCATCGCCTTCGCCGAGGCCGGCCGCCGGGTGTGCATCATCGACGCCGACCTGCGCCGCCCGAAGATCGACGAATATCTCAACCTGGAGGGCGCCGCCGGGCTCACCGACGTGCTCGCCGGCCGCGCGAACGTGCGCGACGTGGTGCAGCCGTGGGGCAAGTCCGGCCTGTGGGTGCTGCCCAGCGGCTATGTCCCGCCCAATCCCAGCGAGCTGCTCGGCTCCGGCAACATGGCCGACCTGCTCACCGCCCTCGCCGCCGCGTTCGACGTCATCATCATCGACACCCCGCCGGTGCTGCCGGTCACCGACGCCGCCGTGATGTCCACCCTCGCCGACGGGTGCCTGCTGGTCACCCGGCACGGCAAGACCACCACGTCGCAGGCCACCGCCGCCGCGCAGGCCATCACCGCGGTCGGCGCCAAGCTGCACGGCTGCATCCTCAGCATGGTTCCGGCCAAGGGCGCCGGCTCGTACACCTATTACACGTACGGCTACACCGAGAACTCCGACGCGAAGTCCGCCGAGTCCGTCGCCCCGCCGGTGCCCGCGAAGCCGTTCCCCGCCCGCGCGCCGCAGCCCTCCCCGCAGGCCGTCACCCGGCCGGTGCCGGTCACCCCGGTGCAGCCGACACCGGTGCAGCCGACACCGGTGCAGCCGACACCGGTGCAACCCGGCCCGTCCAGCCCGGCCCCGCCGGTGACACCCGGGCGGGGGCAGTCCGGCGGCGCGCGGCATCTGCGCGGCGTCGACCCGGAGCAGACCGCCGTGCTGCCCGCCCCGCACACGTACCACCCGGACCGCGCCGTCTATGAGGGCACCGCCACCGTGCGCCCCAACGGCACCGGCAACGGCCACACCAGCTATGGCGACGACGTCAGGCGCCGCCGATGACTCCCACGATCGTGGACAGCGACGCCCAGATGTCCCGCGCGCACACCCGGAAATCCTCCACCGGCCGGCCCACCGGGTCCGGCAGGTCATCGTCGGCCGCCGTGCCCGCCGGCACCCGATGCCGCACCGCCGCTGCCTCGTCCACCAGCGCTCGCATGCGGTCCGCCGGGCTTCCGTCTTGCGACACTCCCCCGGCAGCACCCGACAGCCGGGCGAACTGCCGCAGCGTGTACGCCCGACGGGTCACCACCGGCGCCAAACTCACGCACGCCGCCCGCTGCTCCCGGCCCGCCGTCAACACCAGGTCCGAGGCCGCCAGCAAGGCTTCATCCACCGTACGGCTGGCGAACCCGTCCGCGTCGATGCCGCACTCGTCCAGCACCGCCGCACTGTTCTCATGCATCGGCGACCCCGGATACGCGTGCGTGCCCGCGCTGGACACCACCACCCCGGCCGCCTCCGCGCCGACCGCATCGTCGAACGCCCGCCGCGCCAGCCGCTCGGCCAGCGGCGACCGGCACAGGTTGGCATGGCACACGAACAGCAGCCGGAACTGGTCGTCGCTGTCTCGCATCGTTCTCCACTCGTCGCGCCGCGCGGTCGGCGGCTCTGCTTCCGGGAAGGAAACGCCACGATGACCGATCGGGTCTTGTTGTCGTCGCCCGACGTCGGACACCTCGAAGAGTCCTATCTCGTCGAGGCGCTGCGCTCCGGCTGGGTCGCACCCGCCGGCCCCGCCGTCGAAGCCTTCGAACGTGAGGTAGCCGCACGCTGCGACGTCCCGCACGCGGTCGCGCTCAGCTCCGGCACCGCCGCCCTGCATCTTGCCCTGCTCGGGCTCGGCGTCGGGCCCGGCCGCACCGTCGTCGTTCCGACACTCACCTTCGCCGCCACCGCCAACGCCGTCGCCTACACCGGCGCCCAGCCCGTCTTCGTCGACGTCGACCCGCGCACCGGCAACCTCGACCCCGCGCTGCTCGACCAGGCGTGCGCCGAGCTCGGCCCGTCGCTGGCCGCCGTGCTGCCGGTCGACCTGTTCGGCGCGTGCGCCGACTACGAGCGCATCCTCCCCGTCTGCGACCGGTACGGCATTCCGCTCATCGAGGACGCCGCCGAAGCCCTCGGCTCCACCTTCCGCGGCCGGCCCGCCGGATCGTTCGGCAAGGCCGGGGTGCTTTCCTTCAACGGCAACAAGATCATGACCACGTCCGGCGGCGGCATGCTGCTCACCGCCAGCCGCACCCTCGCCGACCACTGCCGCTACCTGTCCACGCAGGCCCGCCAGCCCGTCGCGCATTATGAGCACGTCGACGTCGGATACAACTACCGGCTCAGCAACCTGCTCGCCGCCCTCGGCCGCGCCCAGTTGCACCGCCTGGACGAGATGATCGGCCGCCGCCGCGCGCTGCGGGACCGATACACCAAGGTCTTCTCCGCCGTCCCCGGCGTCACCCTGCTCGGCGCCGACGACCCGGAGGCCAACTGCTGGCTCACCAGCATCGTCGTCGACCCGCAGACCACCGGCTGGACCGCCGCCGACCTCGCGCAGCACCTGGCCGACCGGAACATCGAAACCCGGCCGGTCTTCAAACCCATGCACCTGCAGCCGGTCTTCGCCGGCGCCCGCGTCGTGCTGTCCGGTGCCGCCCGGCACCTGTTCGAGCACGGGCTCACCCTGCCCAGCGGCTCCGCCATCACCGAGCTGCAGCAGCGCCGCATCTTCGACGCGCTCACCGAATTCCTGGGGAGGTCTTCATGAAAAGCGCACGCCCGCACGACACCGTGCAGCGCACCATCGACATCATCGTGGCCGCCGTCATGCTGATCGTCACCGCACCCGTCATGCTCGCCGTGGTCATCCTGGTCGCGTGGCGTCTCGGCCGCCCGGTCTTCTTCCGCCAGCAGCGACCCGGCCTGAACGGTCGCGTCTTCACCATGGTCAAGTTCCGGACCATGCTTGACGTCGACCCCGAGCGCGGCCTCATCACCGACGCCGACCGGCTCACCCGGCTCGGCAGGATCATGCGCTCCACCAGTGTCGACGAGCTGCCCACCTTCATCAACGTCCTGAAGGGCGACATGAGCCTCGTCGGGCCGCGCCCGCTGTTGGTCCGCTACCTCGACCGCTACACCCCCACCCAGGCCCGCCGCCACCTGGTCCGGCCCGGCCTCACCGGCCTCGCTCAGGTCCGCGGACGCAACGCCCTCTCCTGGGAGGACAAGTTCGACCTGGACGTCTGGTACGTCGACCACCGCAGCCTGAGCCTCAACGCGCGCATCTTCGCCGAGACCGTGCTGACCGTCGTACGCCGAGACGGCATCGCCGCCGAGGGCAACGTCACTATGCCTGAGTTCTTGGGCACCGCCACGTCTCGGCCCACCATCAGCAATGCCTGAACCACTCGTCATCATCGGCTGCGGCGGTCACGGCCGCGAGATTTACGGCATCGTGCAGGACATCAACGCCGCCCACGGCGACCCGTGGAAGATCCTCGGGTTCGTCGACGACTCACCGAGCGAGGTGAACAAGCGGCGGCTCGCCAACCTCGGCGCGCCGCTGTTGGGCTCCGTCGCTGCGCTCTCGTCCCTGCCGAGCGGCTCGCGCTACATCATCGGCATTGGCGCTCCGCGTATCCGAGCCACGGTGGCGGAGAAGGTCGAGCCGTTCGGATTGCAGGCCGCACGCTTAGTCCACCCCAGTGCAACGATCGGGATCTCGTGTGAGGTCGACAAGGGCGTGGTGCTCTTTTCCGGCGCCAGAGTCACCACCAACGTCCGACTGGGCCGGCACGTCCACCTCAACCAGAATGCCACGGTCGGCCACGACAGCGCTCTCGCCGACTTCGTCAGCGTGAACCCGCTCGCGGCGGTGTCGGGCGACTGCCGCATCGAGGACAGCGCACTCATCGGCACGACTGCTGCCGTGTTGCAGGGGCTACGAGTCGGTGCAGGCGCGACCGTTGGGGCAGGTGCCTGCGTCGTCCGCGACGTGCCAGCCGCCGCCGTCGTCAAGGGCGTCCCGGCTCGCTGAGGTGGGCGGCCATCTTTCTGACCACCCACCTCTGGCTGGCACAGCGGCGGAACATCGTCACGCGGCACCCAACGCCGCCTGCGGCTTCGATCGTGAAAGCTCAGACGCCGACCAGCGGGCAGAGAATCGCAGCCTCCGCCTCGCCCTCCGGGTCCGGCACGAGCACCTCCAAGAAGTCGCAGATCGACTCTTGCAAGACCGGTAGAAGCTCGTCGGGGACGAACGGGAGGCCAAGGTGCGCGAACAGGTCAGCAACAGCCTCAGCAACCTCAGTCGGGTTGGCTTCGATCTCCATGTGTGTCTCCTCTCTGCTGTGAGACAGCATGGCCCGGCTTTACAAGTAATGCAAGCAAGGCATGGGTAGCCAGCATGGAGTCGACATCTGCCTGCGAGGGTTTCCGCGTGGGATACCGCGGCCCGCTGTGGCGATCGATCCGAGAGGATCTGCGACACAAGATCAGCGTCGGCACCTACCCTCCGGGAACCAAGATCCCTAGCACCCGCGAGCTGGCGGACCACTACGAGACGTCCCCGGTGACGGTGCGCCGAGCCATCGACACCATGATCGAGCTCGGCGAGCTGGTTGGCCGCCAAGGAATCGGGGTCTTCGTCCCGGGAGCGGACGAATCCTCGCCCAGATGATGCGTGATTGAACCTTCAAGCCGAGCTTGGCGTCAAGGCCAGCACGGGGGCAGCGGTCAACAGCCTTCTCCCGCTGCGGCAGTCGCCTCATGCTGCTGCGATGTCGCTTCAACAGGTCTTGCGCGATAACACCGACACCTTGACATCTGCGGTTGGCGCATGTCACCACCTGTCCGCCGGGTCAAGGCAGTGCATGGAGACAGGCCCCGCTTAGACCATGGGCGGCGCCGAGCGGCGCGCGCGAGGTCCAGATCAGCCGCCCGCCTGGATCGATGGTCAAGTGAACGCACGCAGCGCTTACGGTGCCCTCCGGGTTCATACGGCTTCCTATCATGTAAGCGGTCCATTGGAATCAGGGAACTCTTTCACCTAGGTCGGTCGCGTATCGATGTCGGCAGGACGAGGATGGCAAGCGCGATCATGGTTGCCGGTTGGGGCAGCAGCACTGCTTAGCCTTGAGCTTTCGGGTCTTGAGGGTGGCGACACCAAGGCTCGGCGACCTGACGGCTCCGCGACAATATGCGTGCTCACCCTCAGGCCCGGTATACCAAAGTAGTGCGGCCTCTGGTCGTGCACACAGTCGGTAGGGATCGCCAATAGCGAAGCCATCAGCGAGACAGGTATTGGTCTAGCGTCGCGTAGGTGAGCCATGGCCACCAAGGGTCGACTGCCGGGATCAGGGTGCCTCCACCGAACTTACTTGAGCGACATCCCTTGACCCTCGGTCCGCGTGGCCGATACGGAATATATTCATGTTTATAGGTTGCGGCTGCTGCCCACGCCTAGCGGCCACGATCCTGCAGGCCATCCTCGTCCTGCACCACGTCGAAGCCGACCGCTACGCAGGTTGAAAATGGCTCCCTGTCTAAACCTGGCGTTCGAGCCAAAGCCCTCATTTGCCGGCACTTGATTCGGAAGAACCAAGGCGGCGGAGCACCAAAAGGACTGGCGCCGAAGCCACTAGCGTTTGTATTGCACCAACCAATGAATCCGGGTAGGTACTCGTCCAACCAAGCGGCATAGCGATCACCACTGTGATCACAACTATTCTGTACGGGCCAGGTCCGCCACGAGACCGAAGCAATAGGACAAACAAAAAAGACGACGCCGCGCCAAATATCAGCAATCCGGTTGACCCATGAAAGAAGTAAACGTTTCCAAGTGCGAGAAAGTTGTACGACGAGGTCCTAGTGCCACCTAGATATTGGTTAATCAGGTTTCCCGAGGAAAGTGCCGGACGTGCTGAGTCTAAAACCCTGGGAACTAGTCCATACCTGAGAATATCATCAACACCAACAGAACCGGGCATTTCGACCGGAACAGCGAACACCGATACCTGGGATACTTGCTCGTCGAAGCGAAGTCGATCAACCGCCGAGAAGTCGTCATCAACGGACACTCCGCTATTCTCACGAACCTCGTTCCTAAGCGCATAAATGGTCGGCCAAGCCACCGCAATTGCAACGGCAGCTACCACCACGACCCTCGTCTGAAGAGCACCGAATAGTAGCCCCACAACCGCTACGAGGCCAATAAAGTTTAGGACAGGCTGCGTGATCGCAGTGATACTAGCAACAGCAATCTGCCCGCTTAGGAGAAGCGCCGTCCAGAGATAAAATTGCCTTGATGACGCACGTTTGCCCAGCCAAGCTGACACAAGTAGCGCAAAGCAAACATATTTCCAACCTGCCAACGGCGTAAGTAGAGAAACTACGGGAGAGGTCGGCAGCCTGCCCGTCACCTGGGTTGCAATCGTGCCCCCTCCGAATGTCGCACTAATGATGTCCGCTGTCACACTCACAATAGCCACAATTTTTACTACTTTCATAATTTGTGGATAGCGAGAGTTTGAAGTTGCGCAACAACGTCCATTCAACGGAGAACGAAGAATAGAAAAGAGCAGTTCCACAGAGAAGGCACCCAAGAATGCAAGTAGAGAAATCAAAAAGACTACTTCACTGCGGGGATTTCGATAATATGCAGCCATAGGCAAAATCAGGAAAGCGTATGGCGCCACGAGCACACTGGTTGTTGGGAAACGCTGTAGTATGCGAGTTGCCCACTGTTGTGGCGGCATGGAATGGTTGGAGCCGAGATCAGGGCGCGGAACGCATCTCAAGTACAAGATTGAGTCATCGTGATCCTTTGAGGACATACCTCCCCCGGAATTATTTCGGACCTGACATCAGGTCAAGAAGAGGTCTGAAGCGCCAGAAAGAAGTAGAGGCTAATGATTGTGAGCAGCCCTGCTATACCGTGGTCACGACTCGAGCCTTACGCGTGGTGACGCCCAACTCTCGCCTCCTCCGAATAGAGAAGTAGCTCTTCCACCACAATGCTGCCCCTAGCCCCGAAATAGCCATCATTCCTGCAGCAGCGCCCCTAGTACCAAAATAGAATGCTCCAGTTAAGACGATTGCAATCCTCACCGGAACCATAAAAGCCTCAATGGTTAGACAACGCCGCCCCGCTCCCTTCACTCGATGTAGCGCGAAAGCGACTATTGTGAGTGCAGAGAATATCAACTCCCCGCCGATAAACGGAATAGCCTTACTGGCTTCTAGCCAGCTATCGCCCAAGACTGCAAAACCCAAACTGCTGGGGATCAGAGCTATCGGAACTGCCAATGAGGCAACCGACGCCGGAAGAAGAATAGAATACTTTATCGCCCTCACGTTTACATTTTTCTCACTTTGGAGGCGCGAAAGTCGAGTCATTATGAGACCACGCGCAGATGATAGCAGTAGGGTGCAAGGAGCAAGCGCAGTCCCTGCAGCCCTAACTCCACCGACCACTGAGGCATTCGAGACTACCGCCATGAGAGCAATCACTAACTGCGCGGCACCGCTTCCAACGAGATACTGCGCTCCGAAGGCAACGGCAGTTCTAGCTGTTCCTCTACACAGGCTCCAGGAAGGAAACAATTTCATTCCAACATGGACGGCCTGCAGGATTCCAATAAGTGCGCCGGAAATCGCCCACACGCTAAAAATGACTAGAGGCTGCACCGAGGTGACCAAAGAGGCCAGAAATGCAATTGCTACAGTTGCGGTCCAGACTGCATCCTGCGCTACGGCGAAAACAGCTCGCCCCATGTTCGCCGTGAACACTCTGAGGTGTTCATATATTGCCAGGCCCGGCATGGCAATACCAGCAACTATAACATAGGGGAGATTGAAAGCAAATCCGAGAGCGGCTGCAATGGCACCGCATAGTAAAGATACTAGGACGACGGCACTACTACCTGCCGAGCGAGCTGTGGAAGCATCATGAGTGGCTAGAGAATCCTCCGTAAAAGAAGCCCGGCACAGACCAACAGTGATTACGTAAATCGAGAATGCGAGGGAAAATATTCCAAAACCCTCGGCCGTAGAGTTTCGCGCTATTGATACAGCCAGAAGAAGGTTTCCAACGCTAGAGACTGCGTTAGCAGAAGCGCTCAGGAAAGGTCGCCGGAAGCTCGCTAAGAGTGCCATCCCTCCCGCCATCAAGATTAGGAATACCTTTCGGTCATGCGCGCTTCTTCGGCATTGCACAGAAGTTTCTCATAAACTGAGCGATATTTGGCAAACGTCGCATCCGAGGAGAATTTCTCCTCGCAGCGCTTCCGGCCGGCACGACCCATTGCGGGACCCCGGCCATAAAACACCGACAGGATGGACATTGCCAAGCCCTCTATGACTCGGTCTTCCCCATGCCTCTGCGGTACCAGGTAGCCCGTTTCACCGTTTGCCACAGTCTCTCTGCTGCCGTCGGTCTCGGTGGCGACAACAGGAAGTCCGCAGCTCATAGCCTCTAGGACGGAAAGCCCGAGCCCTTCTTCGTAAGAAGTTTGGATGAAAACAGAGGCGTCCCAGTATAGATTCATCAACTCCGATGGAGGAACATCCGAAATGATTCGGATGCGACCGCCGAGGCCAGAGGCTCGAATTCTGTCTTCGACGGAAAGGCTTAGTTTTCCTTTGCCCGCAATCACCAAATCAGGTACCGACCTGTCGTGATCCACAATCCTTTGATACGCGGCGATTAGCCGCTCCAGGCCCTTGCGGGGATCTGCAAGTCTGCAAACTGAGAGAATGTACCCGGTCCAATCTCGATCTGAAGGCTCACTAAATCGCAAGGTATCTATTCCGGGGGGAGCGAGTACCACGTTTCGATGACGCAAATCTCGCGCGTAGTCCACCATGGCAGAGTTCTCAGCCATGAAGAAATGAGAGGCCTTCATACCCGCTCTTTCTGCGGCTGCCACGCGCGGCTCTACCAACTTCGAAATAAGTGAGCGACCTAGTGGAAGGGTCTCATTCTTCCGAGCTCTTTCCCAGCAAGCAATCGTAGCTGCTTGCAACACAATTGGCTTCTTTGAACGACGGACAACAGCAGCCCAAGCCGGCGTTCCCGCCACAACTTGAATAATGTCGTATTTGGCTAGGTGAAGCGTCAACTCACGACGGGGCCGATAGCGCATGAATTCAATCTCTGCAACATTCGAGCCGCACCTCAAATGTTCTTTGTCCACGCCATTAGAAAGTAGACTCGGCTTTATCCATGTAGTCGGCGAGCTGAGGCGTCTACTCGCAGGATCACGCCATGACGTCGCCAAGTCTATGACATCGACTGCGTAACTGCTCTGTCGCATTTTACTTTGTAGCCACCTCGCGACGGCCGGAACTCCGCCACCAATCTCAAACCCGTGAGTTACCAGTGCGACCCGCGGTACGATCATTTCAACGCCCTTCCTTTTGCCGGCCCATGCCGCGGTAGGTCCAGCCGGCCGCGGTCCACAGCGGCTCGTCCAGGCAGTTGCGGCCGTCGATCACCAG
>NZ_BMMX01000039.1 GCF_014646155.1 Mangrovihabitans endophyticus | reverse complement strand
CACGGCAACGACCCCACCCGCGACGACTTCGGCGCCCACGTCTTCACCAGCGCCCCCGGCAACCCCGACAACGAAGCTGGCACCCACTCCGCATACTGGGATAACCGCAACATTGCCCGCAGGAACATGGCCTACATCGTCACCGGTCAGACGGAGAAACTGCGATGACAGTGCCCTACCGCGCCGTCGCGTCGATGCTGGCTGCGATAACCGTGACCGCCCTGGTCTTGACCGCACCGACCGGCTGCACCGCAAAGGATGAGGCCGTGCAACCCACCGACACCCAGCCCCAGGCAACAGCCCGCGTCGATCAGCTCACCCGGCAAGCGGTCGCTGCGCTGCCCGACGGCACGACGCTGAAGTACCACGACGGCAGCGACGAGGCTCCCTGCGACGACCCCACCGACAACGGACCCGCCGGCCGGATCTTCGTCGAACACCGCTACACCCTCGTCCCGCCCGATGACGACACCTGGTCCGTCGACGACGTCATCCCCGCCCTGGTCGCCTACTGGCATGACCAGAGCTACCGCGTCCACGACGACCGCCGCACCGACCCTGATCCCCGCTACGTCGTCGAAACCCCCGACGGGTACGCCCTCACCCTCGACGCCTTGGACCGCGGCGACCGCCACGACTTCACCCTCACCGGCAGCTCACCCTGCATCTGGCCCAACGGCTCACCCGACGCTCAGTAGGTCCGCCTTCTGCGTGCCCGCCGCCGCTTTGCGCCCAGCGCCCGACGGCGTGACGCTTGATCGGTGGAAGTACCGGTTTACGGACGTGGCCATAGCTGATCGCCCGCCCGCTCGTGGGGCCAGACGAGGATCATGGCCTTCTTCGCCAGATGCCACGGGGTCGGCTTGTGACGCGCATTCGTCGCGGCTCCCTGGGCCAGCCAGCGCTGCACCGCAGCGACAGCATCCTCGATAACGGCGTCGGGCGGCACCGGCAGAGACCGCAGCATGAAATCGACTCGACGGCCCGAATAGTTTTGCCAGGTCTGGAATCGGCTGCGCTCGCGTTGGTTACGAGCCGCGTCCAGGTCGTACCGCTGACGGCCCAGATCCGATTCTCCGAAATCGGCGTGCGTTTCGCGCTTGTCGGCGGGAAAGCGGCGGCCGGGAACGGCGGCATAGAACGTCCACAAATCGAGATCTTTGATACCCGTACGGCGGTCCAGGTAGTGTAGAGCGGCACCCTGTCCGAGTGCGACGAGAAGACGACGGTTCCGGTACTCCGGCCGGCCGTCGTCTCGGGTGAAGTACTCATGGTCTTGTTCCGCGAGGTCGGACAGCCGCCGGAGGTGAGCGGCGTCCAACCGCGCTTGGGATCGTTCAGAGGGAGGTAGGCTCACCAGCACATCCTGCCGAACGAGCAGGCACGGCACCTATCAAACGGTCGCTGCCGGTCAACGATCGCGTTGGGTCATGCGTCGTCTCATAGCGGTGCGGGCGACCTGCTGCATCGGCGGTTTGTGTCCCGCAAGGGCGTTCGTGGCGGCGCAGCATCGCCGGATCGCGGTCGATTCGCCGATGATCGGCGTGGCGGGTGGGTGCGGAAGTTGAAGGCGGGCATTCCCGGTTGTGGACCAGCAGACGGGCGGCGGTGTAGACGTCGAGGCATGTAGATCGTGGCGGCCGTATACATCTCAAACCGCTCCCTGCGGTGTTGGCTGCCCCTGCCGGGAGATGTCGGATCGTCGGGTGATGTGCGTATGGATGCAATGAAGATCTCAGTGCTCGGTTCCGGACTGGTGGCGGTCGTAGATCAGCAAACAAATCGCCGCGCAGGAGTGCGCGGTCACCTGTTTGATTGCACTCTATAGCAGACAGTGCGGTATTTGGTATGCTTCGACTGGATGGATAGGAAGGACGCACAGACGCAGCAAGAGATCTGTGGCGTCGTTGAGATGGCGGCTCGGCGGCAACCAAGCGGCCTCTTCGAGATCAGTTCTGACTGATCGAGGTGAGGTAGTTTGGTGCACTCACTCGGTCAGGCGAGTGAGGAGAGGTCATGTCCCTCGATGTGCTGGCAAATGCCATATTTGGTAGCCCGATGTGTCTGGCTATCGTCGTGTTTTCTTGGACCCTTCCCCGCCTCGTTGTAGCGCTGGTGGTGTTGCTCAAGGTTCCAGCCGAAAGGATACCTGAGGTCCTTAGGGCGTTGTCAGAACTCTTTGCTGCACGCCAACGCTGCCGTCAGCATGGAGACCCGCCATAGCGGTCGTTAGCGGGCCCCATGAAATCAGGTGTTCGCCTGACTACCCTGTCGGGGCCGACTCACATGCCACAATCCGCGTGTTTGGCTGCGTCACTGGTGACTCTTCGTGAGTGGCAGGGGTGAATCGTCGAGTCGGCAGCGGTCCTAGCACCCGTGTGACCTGCGGCGCGTTGCATCAGACATTTATGCCGACGATCCCCGGCGAAACGTTCGCGGCGCGGGTTTGCGATACGACATGATGCGCCCGGTTAGGGCCCTCCCGCAGGGGAGCTGGCCCTGGCGCGGCGGGGGCATCGCCGACACCCGGTTCACCGCTCGCGGAGCAGGCGTCTCCGGGAACGTCCCGGTCTGAACGAGTCCCGCGTGTGTCGCAGAGCACCGAACCGGCTAAGTCCTCAGAGGTATCCCTGTTCCCGGTACGAGCCTATCGGCCCAGTAACGACCGTTTCATGCTTGCGGGCAGCGGTTCGTCGGGCTCCAGCGGGTCTTGGCGATCTGCCCAGCGGCTCCACACCCGATCGCAGGTGGAGCACCACAGTGGGGCCCGGCAGACACGCCGGTCGTCCTCCGGGCGGTAACAGAGCAGCAGCCCGGCAAGCCGCAGCTCTCCGCCACAGTCAGGGCAACTGTCGTCCTGCCATACTTCACCGGCCACGCCCACAGCGTGGCCCACCACGCCGCACAAGTCCACCACGTCCACGATGTCGGCCGGGGTGCCACGAATGTCGTGGCAGGCCTACCGCTACACGGCCGGTAGCGCTCGAAGTCGGCGGCGACGTCACCCGCACCGACCTGATGGCCGGCGACGCCACCCTCTACGCCCCGGACGCGTCCACCTCAGCGGTGTTCTGGCTGGGCTACGACGCTCCGGACAGCATCCCCCAAGCCGGATCCAGCACCTACGCCGAAGACGCCGCCGACGACCTCGACCGCTTCCAAACCGGACTACGCGCCACCCACGACGGCGACACCCCCTCCCGCAACACCGTGCTCGGACACAGCTACGGATCCACCGTCATCGGCCACGCCGCCCAAAACCCCGCCATCAACGCCGACGCGCTCGTCTTCGTCGCCTCCCCCGGGCAACCCCGACAACGAAGCCGCCACCCACTCCGCATACTGGGATAACCGCAACATCGCCCGCAGGAACATGGCCTACATCGTCACCGGTCAGACGGAGAGACTGCGATGAGACTCCGCAGCACCACTGCGTCCCTGCTCGGCGCGGTCTTGGCCACGTTCGCCCTCGCGAGTTGCTCCACGGAGGACAAAGTGCAACCCACCGACACCCGGGCCGAAGCCAAGGCCCGTGTCGAGCAGCTCGCCCGAGCAGCGTTCGCCGCGCTACCCGACGGCGCGTCACTCCAGCACAGCGACGGCGTACCGTGCGACGACCCCACCGACAACGGACCCGCCGGCCGCATCTTCGTCGAACACCGATACAACCTCGTCCCACCCACCACCGGCCAGACATGGCCGGCAGACCAAGTGATATCCACGCTGGTCCGCTATTGGCAACAACCGCACTACCGCGTCCACGACGACGGCCGCACCCGGCCCGACCCGAAATACGTCGTGGAAACCCCCGACGGCTACGCGGTGATCGTCCGCGCCTTCGCCCGCGGCGACCACCTCGACTTCACCCTCAGCAGCAGCTCACCCTGCATCTGGCCGAACGGCACACCCAACCCGCAGTAGACCCTCCGGCGGCGATCGGGCCGCCCTGAAGTCGACGCATTCCTGCAGGCTCGGAAAGACACGGGGCCGCGGCCGGTGCAAGGCACCCACGAGCTTGAGCGTTGATGTCCCGGACCGTCGAGCGGGGTGATCAATGGCGCGTCCGGTACGGTTCAGCGCGGCGGGTCGAAGCTGGTCGCGCCCGTACGGGGTGGCACCGCAGGCCAGGACGGCCCCGCCTGTCAAAGGAGCCGTGATGGTCGCCGAGCCGCACCGCGTCACCGCCGATCACGTCCGCGCGCTGGCCATCGCCGATCGGATGCGTGGTCGCCGCACATGCCTGGTCGACAGCGACGAGGGGATCTGCTTCGTCAGCCCGGAGGCAGTCCTCGCGCCAGGCTCGACCGTGCGCCGCCTGCTGCTGTCCAGGAGCGCGTTGACCGAGGACGCCGCCGCGTCCGGGCTGAGCGTGGCCGCTTTTGCGAGGGTCAACGGCGGCCGAGTCGCCGCCGAACTCAACAACGTGCTCGCCGAGACCTGAACCCTGAACACCGGCGGGACGTGCGGCCAGGACTCCCGCGATATTGATCAACCGTCGGGTTGGACGGTGACGGTGCCCGGCTCGCCGAGCGATCCACGGGTGCGAAACGACCTGCTTGCCGCCGGCTCCGGTGGATGCTGCCGCCCTGGCCACGGCGTGTCCGGGGTTCGGTCTCCCTTTGTCGAATCCGATTGCCGACTGTAGCGGTGTTAGCCGGGTGACGCATTGACCTTCTTCTGTTTCACTGTCAGGCGTGCATCCGGGTCGACCTTGGCTGGCTCTTGATTACGGCTCCGCCTATACCAAGGCGGTGCTGGTGATGCCGGACGGCACGGCGACCCCGCTGAGCTTCGACGGCCAGCCCGTGCTGTCCAACGCGGCACATGTCAGCGCAACCGGCACGTGGGTGGGGGCGACGGCCTGGCAGCAGGCCGACACCGACCCGGACGGGTTCGTGGTGTCCCCGCTGGCGGCCGGTGACGGCCCGGTGGTGGTGGCCGGCGCGGTGATGGAACCGGCGGAGCTGATCGTGGCCGCGCTGCGGCGGGTGGCCAGCGAGGCGACCGCGGTGGCCGGTGACCGGGTGGCCGATGTGCGCACGGTGGTTCCCGCGGGGTGGGGACCGCGGCGGCGTACGTGGTGGCGGCGGGCCTGCGGCAAGGCCGGGCTGGGGCAGGTCCGGCTGGTGGAGGCGCCGGTGGCGGCGGCGCAGCGGCTCGCCCCGCCCGAGGCCGGGGCGCCGGCGCACTGGCTGATGATCGACGTCGGCGCCGGCTGTGAGGTCAGCGTGGTCCGGGCTGTGGCGGGCGCCGGGGTCGAGGTGCTGTCCACGATGGCCGACGCGCAGGCCGGCGGGGACCGCATCGACGCCGGGCTGGCCGACCTTGTCCTCGGCACCGGCCTGGAAGAGCTGCCGGGCGGGCAGCGGTGGACGGCGCTGGCCAGTGTCCGGGCGGCCAAACACGCCCTGGCAGAACAGCCGGCGGTGACGGTGCTGGTGCCGGGCCAACCGTCGGCGGTGGTGAGCACGGCGGTGCTGCGGCAGGCGGCGCAGCCGGTGTTCGCCCGTGCCGGGGAACTCGCGGCCGAGGCGGTGGCGAACGCCGACCTGAGCGTCACGGATCTGGACGCGGTGTGGGCGTTCGGGGCCGCCACGGCGGTTCCCGGATCCGCGGACATGATCGCCGACAAGCTCGGGACGACCCCGCAGGCATCTGAGCAGCCGGGCCTGGTGGCCGTGTCCGGCGCCGCCGGCACCGCCGCACTGCCGCCGGAGGTGACGCCACGGCCGGCGTGGATGGCGGATCTGCCGCCGCTGCGCCGCGTCGCCGGGCTGCTGCTGCCGGGGCTGCTGTCGCTGGCGCTGTTCGCGCATTTCGTGTTCGCCGCCGACTTCTACAACGGCACCCCGCAGCGGCAGGCCCGCTTCTACTATGTGCTGGCCAGCTGGGGTGAGGCGACCGTCGCGGCGCTGCTGGCCCTGCTGATGTGCCTGCAGGCGGCCGGACTGATCGGCGCGGCCCTGCACGGCCAGACGGCCGGCGGCCCGGCGCCGCAGCGGGGCGGGCCGATCAGTTCGGGGATCGGTGTGGCCGCGGCGGCGGGTCTGGCGATCGCCGGCCTGTACGGGGTGAGCGCCGCGGTGTATTTCGGTAAGCCGGTCAGCGATCCGCTGCGGTGGACGCTGACACCGCTGGTGCCGGTGGTGGTGTGCGCGGCGGTGCTGGCGGGTCTGGCGTGGCGGTACCGGCCGCCGGGCGGGGACTGGGACGGGTTCCTGGCGTTCCCGCCGAGCTCGACCGTGGCCGGCGCGGCGGGTATCGCCGCGGCGGCCGCGGCGGGGCGCGGTCATCTGCCGGTGTGGTTCAACGGCTGGGCCTGGGCTCTGGGCTACGCCGGCGGGGTGCTGGTCGGGGTGGCGCTGGCGTGCACGTTGACCCGGCATCTGGCGCTGCGGATCGTGGCCGCGCCGCTGCTCGGGTTCTTCTGCGCGCTGATCGCCCAGTCCGGGCTGGGCATCCTCGCGGTCATCTACGCCCTGGCGGTGGCCGCCTGGTGGGCGTATCACGACTGGGCGTTGTTCCGGAGCGGGCGCCCGGCGCCCGCCCCGTGAGCCGGCCGGGGACGGTGGCCCGGTGATGCGCTGGATCCGCCGCGCCGGCACGGCCCTGGCCGCCGCCGTGATGGTGGTGCTGGTCGTGGCGGGCCCGCCGGTGGCGGCGCTGTGGTGGGTCCGGGCGCACCGGTGGCGGCTGCCGTCGCCGGCGCAGGTGTCGGCAGCGGTGCAGCAGCCGCCGGGCGCCGCCGCGGTCGCCGCGCTGATCAGCATGGCCGCGATCGGCGTCTGGCTGCTGCTGGTGGCCGTGGTGGTCCTGCAGGCCCGGGCGGCCGTACGGGCCGCGATGCGGCGGCTGCGCGCGCCGGCGCTGCCCTCGGCGGCGCAGGTGACCGCCGGGTCGATGGCCGGAGTCGCCGCGCTGGCCCTGCCGGGCGTCACCGTCGCGCCCGGCGAGGGCATCGTGCTGGTGCCGGCGGCGGCCGGCGCCGACCTGCCCGGCCCGCACGCCGACGCCGCCCGGGCCGGCATCGACCTGCCCGGCGGCGGCTGGGTGCCCTACCGCACCGCCCTGGCCGTGAGCGTCCTGGGCGCGATGATCTGGCTGCACCGCCGCCAGCACTACCAGCCGCACCACCCCCGCGGCGGCGGGCCGCGTGACGCGGACCTGCAGCCGCTGCCGGACACCGCCGATGCCCTGATCGCCGTCGCCGGCCCGCCCGCCGCCGACCACTTGCCTGGTGCGCTGGTGCCGGATCTGCCGGGCGGGCTGCTGGTCCTGCACGGACCCGGCGCTCCCGGCGCCGCCCGCGGCCTGCTCGTCACCGCACTGCTCGGGGCTGCCCTGGGCCGGGCGGCGCCGGCGGTCACGGCACGCCCCGCCGACCTGGACGTCCTGCTCGGACCCGGCGGGGAGCTGCCGGCCGGGCTGCCCGGGCTGCGCCCCGGCGCCCCGGCGGCCGGCGCCGGCACCCCGGCGTGCTGCGAGCGGCCCGCCCGGCACCCCACCCTGGTGATCCACCAGCCGACCGGGGCCGACACGACGGTGCTGCTCGGCCACGACGGCCCGCACGGGCGACGCTGGCAAGTGGACACCCACGGCCGGGTCACCAGCCACCACCGGGACGCGCCGCTGCGGTTGTGCCTGCTCGACGCGGCCGCGGCCGCCGACCTGCTGCGCCTGGTCGAGCAACACACCACCACGACAATGCCGTCGCGGCCGGCCGGGCAGCAGCGCCCGGCCGGGCGGGGACAGCTGCAGCTGCTGGGCGGCTGCCGGCTGCAGGTCGACGGCGTCGTGGTGCACCCGCGCCGCAGCGCCGCCCTGCAGATCCTCGCCTACCTGGCCGTGCATCCGGCCGGCGCGTCCACCACCGACCTGATCCGCGCCGTGTGGCCGGGCCTGGACCCGAACACCATCACCAAGCGGCTGCACACCACCCTGAGCGACCTGCGCCGCCAGCTGCAGCCCGCGCTGAGCGATCCGATCCTGCGCCACGACGAGCGGTACCGGCTCAACCGCGACCAGATCACCACCGACCTGGACCACCTCCGCGACGTCCTCGCCGCCGCCGCCGGCGCGGTGACCAGCCGCCACCGCCGTGCCGCCGCCCGCACGCTCACCGACGCCTACCCCGGCGAGCTGGCCGCCGGGTTCAGCTGGCCGTGGCTGCCACCCCCGCGGGAGGCGCTGCGCCGCGACGTCCTGGACGCCTTCACCGGCCTGGCCGCCGCCGCACCGCCGGACGAGGCCCTCGACCATGTCCGCGCCGCGCTGGCCGCCGACCCCCACAACCAGGCCCTGCACGCCCACGCCCGCGACCTGCTGACCGCCCTCGGCGACCCGCACACCGCGAACCGCTGACACAGTCACCACCCGCCCGCCGGCCGCCACTTGTCCTCCCGCCCGCAGGCCGTCGGCCGGCCCGAGCGCCCGGCAGGGCGGGGCGCTGACCTGCGGTTGTGATTCCGCGTGCGTCGTTGTGCGTGACCGTGCGCGCCCAGGACCGCCCGGTGCCGCCTGACCGGATCTAGCGTCGCCTCAACCGCCCCGAGCACCCGGCCCCGGAGGCGAACCCGGCGACCGTCCAGAAAGGGCCTACGATCATGATCCGGTTGATGGCGGCGGCCCGGACCGCCCTGATCGTCGCCGCCTGGCTGCTGGGCGCTCCGGCGCTGCTGGTCGCCGTGGCCGGTTCACCTGTGCCTTCGGCTGCGCCGTCGGCCGGGCAGGTGCGGGCGTGGCTGGACGACCCCCTCAACCCCGTCTACCAGCAGCAGACCGCCATAGTCCTGGCCTGGAGCGTCTGGGCGCTGATCACCCTGGCGGTCCTCGCCGTGCTCACCGCACAGCTACGGTGGCGGCTGCGCACCGCCCACCGGCCGGCCATCGTCAGCCGGCTGCCGGCCCCGGCGCAGAGCCTGGCCGCGGCCCTGCTCGGCACGGCCGTGGTCGCCACCGCCGCCTCCCCGCTGCTGACACCACCCGCGGCAGCGGTCGCCGCCGCCCCCCACCTGCACGACCCCGGCGACCCCAGCGGCGCCGCGCCGACCGCGGCCGGCCCTGGCACGGACACCCGGCAGCAACCACCGGCATCCGTCACCACGGCCGCCGCGACCGGCAGCAACGGGCCGTCCGGCGCGGAGGCGACCGGCGGCACCTGCGTCGTGGTGCGCGGCGACACCCTGTGGGACCTGGCCGCCGAACACCTCGGCGACCCGCTCCGCTGGCCGCAGATCTACCACCTCAACCGCGGCCACGTCCAAGCCAACGGGCACGCCCTGACCGACCCCGACGAGATCGACGTCGGCTGGATCCTCACCCTGCCCGCCCACCAGCCCACCGGCCCGGCGCCAGCCACGTCTCCCCCGGCCGCGCCGGCCCAGCCCAGCCTCCACCCACCTGGGGCCTCGACCAGCCCGTCCCCAACGACGGCCCCCAGCCACGCCACCGACGACGGTGTGTCCCCGCCGCCCTCGCAGCCGGCCGGCGGCACCACCCCCACGCCCGCCGCATCCCCCGACACCCCCGGACCGGACCCGACCCATCGTGGCACCCCCACCTCGGCCCCCTCGGCCTCGACAACGGACGGGGTCGACCTGCCCGGCGGATGGATCACCCTGGGCCTGGCCGGCGGGCTCCTGGCCGCCGCGACGATGGTGTGGCGGCGCCGTCGGCACCGCTACCGGCCCACCCCGCTCACCCACACCGTCCTCGACGACGCCGACCTGCTGCCCCCGCTGGCCGCGATGACCCGGCTGCGCACCCGCACACGCCGCATCCCGCCACCCGACAATGCACCATCGGCGGCGGCGCCGACGGTGCGCGAATACCAGGCCGCCACCGTCAAACCCGCGCTGCCACCACCCGGGCCCACCGGCACCGACCTGGCCGGCTGCGCCGCGCTGCCGCTGGCCACCGGGATGGGACTGGCCGGCGACGGCGCGCTCGACGCCGCCCGCGGCCTGCTGGTGGCCACCCTCGCCTCCGGCAGCCCCGACGACCCCGACGCCCAAGGCCGCGCCCTCCTCCCCGCCGCCACCCTGGCCACCCTGCTCGGCGCGTCCGCGACCGGCCTGGGCACCCTCGCCCGGCTGACCGTGACCACCACGGACGCCGAGGCCATCACCCGGCTCGAAGAAGAGATCATCCGCCGGTCCCGGCTACTCGCCGAAGCCCACGCCGCCGACGTGTCCGCCCTGCGCGACACCGACGTCCACGCCGAACCCCTGCCGCAGCTACTGCTGATCATCGCGGCGCCCGGCCCGGCCTGGACCAGCCGGCTGAGCACCGCGATCGGTCTGGGCCGCAGCGTCGACATCGGCGCCGCCGTGATCGGGGACTGGCCGGCCGGCACCGTCGTGACCGTCGCCGCCGACGGCACCACCGACCACCCCGACATCCCCCGCCTGAGCGTGCTCGACACCCCCGCCGCCACCGAGATCCTCGCCGTCCTGCGCGAAGCCCACGACGACACCCCACCCGCCGCCCCGGCCGACCACCGCGGCCCTGCCCAGCCCCGGCCGGCTGCCGTCCACCAGCCCCCGCCCGCCGCCGCACCGGACCAAGATCCGGCCGCGTCCACTGCCACACCCCACACCGCCGCGGCCGCCGGACGATTGCCGGTCGCCCTGCAGGTTCTCGGCACTCCCGCGGTCCTCGGCCCCGACGGGCAGCCCTCCCCCGGCATCCGCTCCAAAGCCCTCGAGCTGCTGGTCTACCTCGCCGTCAACCGCGACGGCGCCGACCTCAGCGACATCATGGAAGCCCTCTACCCCGACGCCAGCCTGCGCCGCGCCGGCGAACGGCTCTCCACCGCCGTAGCCGACCTGCGCAAACACATCCGCCACGCCGCCGGCACCCCGCCGGCCGGCACGCCCCGCCTCGAACCGGTCCCCAACACCGGCAGCCGCTACCACCTCGACCCCGGCCTCGTGCACGTCGACTGGTGGACCCTGCACGACCACTACCAGGCCGCCGCCGCAGCCCCCGACGACCAGCAACGCCTGGCCCACCTCACCACCGCCCTCAACGCCGCCACCGGCGGGCTGGCCGACGGCCACGACTACGACTGGATCGACACCGACCGCGAAACCGTCCGCCGCCACCGCATCACCCTGCACACCCACGCCGCGGCCCTCCTCGCCGCCACCGACCCCCACCGCTGCTGGCACCTGCTCGAACACGCCTGCCAGATCGACCCGCTCGCCGACGAACTCGCCCGTACCACCATGCGCGCCGCCGCGACCCTGGGCGACACCGACGCCATCCGCCACCGGCTCACCACCCTGCGCCGCGCCCTGGCCGACCACGACCTCGACATGTCCGAGGAGACCGAAGCCCTCGCCCGGCAACTGCTGCACCACCGGCAACCACCCCACCCGCACGAGCAGGGCGCTCCGGCCGGTGCTCCCGCACCGCCACACCGATAACCGGCCCCGCCCCGCCGACCCCGTCCCCGCGACGCCTCGCCTCGCCTCGCCTCGCCGAAAGGTCATCCGCCATGCTGCGCCCACCGGCCGCCACCGCACCGGGCAACAGCCCCACCACACCGGGCACCGCCGGGGTGGAGCGAGCCGCCTGGACGTTCTACCTCATCGCCGCGCTCGGCTCCTCCATCGGACAAATCTGGGTCGGCACCGACCTGCCACCCTGGCCCGACACCCTGCCACTGTGGACACGAGCCCTGCTCGTCGCCCCGTTCGCCCTCGTCATCGACCTCGGCGGCGCCGTCGCCTCCGCCTTCGCCGACACCCGCCGCCGCCTCGGCGAAACCGCCACCGGATGGCGCCTGCTGTCCGCCGCCTCCGTCACCCTCGCCGTCGGCATCAACGTCGCCGGACACGCCGACTCGCCCTACCTCGCCACCGTCTTCGCCGGCCTGGGAACCTTCGCCTACAGCGTCTGGCTGCTCCACACCGCCGCCCGCCGCCGCGACGCCCTACGCGCCGCCGGCAAACTCCGCAACACCCCACCGGCCTACGGGATCCTGCAATGGAAACACGCACCCACCCTCACCTGGCGCGCCCGCACCCTCGCCGTCCACCACGGCTACGGCCTCACCGAATCCCTGACCCTCGCCCGCCGGCAACTGGCCACCGAGAAACGACAGAAAGCACTGGCCGCGCACATCGAAGCGCGCATCCGCGCCCGCCACCACCACGACCCGATCCTTGCCTCCATCGCCGCCACCACCACACCGATCGAGGAGATCACCCAGCACCTCATCGACCTGAGCGACGCCCGCACCTGGGCCCTCGCCATCAACGCCGAAATCCAGCCCCCGCCCCTCGCCGGCACGCCGCGCATCACCGGCAGACGGCCGGACCCCACGCAGAAGGGCAGAGACGTCGGCCCCATCACCGACGAGGGCTACCCGCCAGATGAGCGTCGCGACCACGCCGGACGCGGCAACCAAAGCCACGACGAGCCCGAGCACGGCTTCGACATGCCGACCGAGCTCGCCCGGATGCTGCCCCGCCATCCGGCCACCTGCCGACGCTGGCAGGGCTGGTGGGCCGAGATCAGCGGGCGGCCCGAGGCCACCAACAAACAACTCGCCACGGAATTCGCGACCAGCGTGCGGACCGTGCAACGCATCCGCGCCGTCGGCGCCGCCGGGCTGCTGGACTCACCGTCACGCTCACCTCACCGTCGTCGGCCGGGAAGCGGCTGAAGTGGAGCAGGACGAAACCCAGGCGCTTGTGGCCGCGGACGAAGTCGTCGAGCGGCGTCGTGTGGATGCCTTGGACGAGCCACTGATAGACCGGCTGCGCGTCGTCGGCCTGCCAGCCCTTCAGGGCAGCGTGGTGGACCGCCATGGTGAGCTTCTCGGCGAGGTATTCGGGATCGCAGACGCTGACGATCGTCAGGTCGAGTTTCTCGAACCGGTGGTCGGGGCCGAAGTGCCAGAGGGCCCGCACCTCGCTCACACCCGGGGTCAGGGGCCGGCCGAGGAACCACCAGTCGTACTCGTCGAGGAACGGTGCGTTCCGCCTGAGCCAGCCCGCCCGGTCTCGCTCCGCCACGACCCAGGGCCGGGGGATCTCGCTGAACTCCTCGGTCCACACGACTTCGCGGATCTCCCAGGCCGCAATCCAGGAACGGACGCGTTCGCGGTTCGCCACGAACCGGGCCCGCAGATCGTTCCTGGCCATCGGCGCTCACTCCTCGTAATCCCAGTCGAGGCCCCAGACCCGGACGTTGCCCTGATGGTCGCCGGTGACGATCGTGCTGAAGGAGGCGTCGGCGCGAATGGTCCGCACCTGCGCGGGGTGCCCGTGCAGTGTGTGGATCCGCCGCCCGGCCCGCAGATCCCAGACGTCGACGGTCTGCTTGCTCTCGTCGCCAGCCAGGGCGAACCCGCCGTCGGACGACACCGTCACCACTTCGGTGAGATAGAGCGGTTCGGAGGGCTCGTCCAGGGGGCGCCCGTCGAAGACGAGCTCACCGTCGGCAGAGTTCCAGACGACGAAGCCGCCGCGCCCGGCGATGACGGCGAGGCGACGGTCGGTGGTGAAGGCCATGTCGACCGCGGAGCTGTGCTTGACCGGCCCGAGCTGATACGAAGGCGCCGTGTCCGGTGTTGGTTCGTTCTCTCGACGTCGGCCGACGAAGCCGAGCCCGCGGTGAGGCGATGTGCCGGAGGTCGGGTTCATGCTTTCGAGATCTTTGAGGTGAGCCACGCCGGCGCCGGTGCTGCGGCATGGTTACCGGTAGGCGGGCTGGCGGAGGGGGTGAGCCTCGGTGGTGAGGCGGATGGCGGACCCGGCGTTCCGGCAGGAACAGCACGATGGGCGTACCTTGCCGCACGTGGCGCCGATCAACGCGCTCGTTGACGAGCTGCACGACGAGCAGGGTCGCGGATGGTTGCCCTACGTCGCTCCGGTCCACGGCGGAACGCGTGCGCGGGTGCTGTCGGTGCTGCGCGATCCTGGGCCTGCCACCCAGGTCGGTGTCGGATCTGGGTTTCTGTGCGTCGAGAACGACGACGCTACGGCCGAGCAGCAGGCTCGCGGGTTTGCCGACGCCGGAATTGCCCTGGAGGAGGTCACTCCGTGGAATGCCTATCCCTGGTACATCAACCGTAAGCCCACCGGGGAGGAGCTGGACGCCGGCGTCGACGCGCTAATGCGGTTGATCGCGTTGATGCCGCGTCTGACGGTCGTACTGCTGCAGGGCCGCGACGCCCAAGCGTGCTGGAAACGGTTGGTGCGTCATGAACCGCTGCCGCTGCAGAAGCTCGGCCTCGAGGTGGTGCAGACCTATCACCCATCACAGCAGGCACTCTGGGCCCCAAACCCGGACGAACGTGACCGGCGCCGCCAGCATCGCCTCGACGCCTACAAGCGGGTCGCCCGGCTACTCGAACGCTCAAGCGCGGCAGACGGACCCTGAACGGCTCGACCCGTGCGCGAGCCAGCACGCAAAGCACCGCGTCACTGCCCTACACCAGCCGGGCACGCGCACTCGGCGGCAGATCCGTGAACCATCGAGAGCTGCAGATCTGAGCTCCTCCGAGTAAACTCGAAATGTGCGTCGAGAGACCTTCGTGGCGGAACCATTCGCAGGCTTCGCCATCGATTCCGCAGCCGACGGTGAGCCTGTACAAGTTCGCAGCAGCTATGCTGGTACATCTGACGATCAACTTTTTTACACATACGTCAACCAGCTCGAGGATGGGTTTCTAAGTCCAGCGGGAATTAGGGGCGATTCGATCACCAAATTTTTTGCTCTACAGCACATTGATGGCAGCGTCGAGTTGTTCACGGATTATGCTGCGGTCGTGACGGCTCGCGTGAACCGTGATGTCGCAAAGGGCGAGGATGTCTTCGTGCATGACATCAGCGATATCACATACTACAGGGTCAAAGACGTAGAGATTCGGCCAGACGACGTCGTGATTTGCGTCCTGAAGGCGGGCTGGCGGTACGCACTCTACTTTGACTCAAGCCGCCAAATTGAACCAGAGCACGTATGGCAATACCTTGGCATGCTACTCCGCACGCTCCATGTTGAGCGAATCAGCTCGAACATCGCGAAACGTCTCCTGGAATCCCGACGACCTCATATCATCACTGAAGGCAAAACGGATTGGCGTCACGTTGAGGCGGCGCGCAGAGCACTTGGCGTTGAGCAACCACTATCCTACGCCACGTCTGAAGAATCGCTAGGTGACACGGCCCTTCTGCAAGTCTGCGAACGCCTGGCCGAGTTTGGGCCCATCAACTCCACCAAGGTCATCGCCATGTTCGACAGGGACAATCGCCAGGTCCTGGCTAAGCTCAGGGAGAAAGGAAATATCGACAGCTTCCAACGATGGGGCAACAATGTGTATTCATTGGCGATCCCCGTGCCGCAGCATCGCATCGGCTACAAGAACATTTCCATCGAGATGCTATACACGGACGAAGATTTGCGCACGAAAGATTACACCGGCAAACGGTTGTACTTTGACAATGAGCTTCGGATAGAAATCGAACCTGGCTCCCCTCCGAGATATGTCCCCTTGCCACCCATCAAGGGCAAGGAATTGGAAAAGAAGCCGTTCGATGGAAAGTCCGAGTTGATTGTCGATCAGAGCGGCCGGCAGTTAGGTTTCTCTAAAGCCCGCCTCGCCCAGCTCATCCATGACCAAGTCGAGCCGTTCACCGGCTTCGATGTTGCGGGATTTGAGCAGTTATTTCAAATTGTAAATGAAGTCTTGCTCGACGAAGAAGAGTAGCTGGCCATGCCAATGGCCGCTTGCGCGTCGCGAATGGCGCGAACCTCAACGCGTGGCATCCGCTCATCGGCAGATCCGCGCAACTGAACCCCCAGGTTCATCATGACTATTGCACGGAGGGTGAACTACCACCGGCATCATCATGGAGGTTCAAGATCCACAATTGGTGCAGGTTCGCGAGCATCACGGCCTGTAGAGCGGGCAACACGGCACCGAGACTCGCAAAATCTGGTGCCCTAAATCGGCTCTGGCGCGAACTCGCGAACGGAGCCACATGGCGCTACCGCGGCGTCCAACACGCCGGTGGCGTCGCCGGCCCGTTCGCAGTGCCGAGAAGCGGGTTTTACGACCGCACCACTTGGCCTTCATCAAATACGTCATCGGCTACCGGCGGCTTATGCGGCCACGCGTCGCTGTCATGCTCACTGAATGTGCCCACCGGCGGGCCAGCCGGGACGTAATGGGCAACCCGTTTCGTGCGCCTGCTCGACACACGCGCCGGCAGGCAACGAGCGGCAGACCTGATCGATGCCCGCCGTATCCTGGCGGCCCTGCCGCCCACCGGTCGACAGGCGCGCACCCGCCGGACGTGCGTGAGCACGGCCGACGGGTGCGCCCCGGCAGCGATCCGGTGGCGGTGCAGGGCCTATCGGTGGAGGTCCGGCATGTCTGCGATGACGTCGGCAGCGTCACGGACAAGTCTGGCCTGCCGGTGGTCGCGCAGGAATTGGAGGGTGCCGGCGGAGGTTGCCGCGGTGACGGGGCCGGGCACCACCATCGCTGTCCGGCCCCGGGCGATGGCTTCGGTCAGGACGGTGAGGGTGGCGCTGCCGCGGGCGGCTTCGACCACGACAACGCCGTCCGTCACACCGGCCAGCTGCCGGTACGCGGCAGCGCTGCGCCGGCTGGTGGCGAGGCTGCCGGGCGGTTCGGCGGTGATCAGCATCCCGTGGTCGGCGACCTGTTCGAGCAGTTGGGTGTTGCCGGCTGGGTGGAGCCGGTCGAGGCCGGCCGGGACCACGGCCGTGGCGGGGCCGCCGACGGCCAGCGCGCCGCGCAGGGCGGCACTGTCGATGCCGAATCCGCTGCCGGTGGCCACCCGCCAGCCGCGGGCGGTCAGGTCGTGGCCCAGCCCGGTCGCCGCCACCGCGCCGTAGCCGGTGGCGGCCCGTGACCCGGTCACCGCGATGACCCCGGTCCCGGCCGGGCCGGGATCGGTATGGCCGCGCGCCCACAGGCACAGCGCGCAGCTGGGCGCGGCGGCGTACGCGACCCGGGTGAGATCGTCGAGCCGGGCGGGCCAGTCGGGATCCTCGGGGATCAGCAGCCGCGCCCCCACCGAGCCGGTCCGCTCGCCGATGCTGGCGGCGTGCTCGCGCAGCTCGGCCACCGTGACGCCGCACAGCATCTGCTCCCGGTCGTCCTCGCTGGGGTGCGGGGCGAGCAGCCAGGCCAGGGCGTCGACCGGGCCGAGGGTGACCAGCAGCTCGTGCAGGTCCCGGTTGCGGGGCAGCAGGGCGAGCGCTGCCCGCGCGGTGCGGACCGTTTCCAGGTCGGTGCTCATGCCGGGTCTCCTTCCACCACGGCGGCCGGGTCGCCGGTGACGTTCCTGTCGGCGGGTTCGCCGGCAGGGGTGAGATCGCCGAGGATGGTTCTGGCGACGCGTAGCACGGTCTGCGCGCACTGGCCGACCAGGTCCAGGTCGCCGCCGGCCCAGCCGAGCACGTACGCGTCGCTGTAGGTCTGGGTGTCCAGGCCCAGCGCCCGGCAGCACAGGTAGGCGACGCTTTCGGCTTCGGTCTCCGCGCGGCCACGGTGCCGGTTCTCCCCCACCCGGTCGACGTGGTCGCAGCGGATGTGCGCCAGCTCGTGCATCGTGGTCTTGACGCGCTGTGCCGGGGACAGATCGGCGCGGACCAGAACCTGCCGCATGCCGCCACCGTGGCCGGTGACGGTGACCCCGTTCGCCTGGCCCAGATACCGGCTGCCCGGGGCGGCCAGATCGAAGGCGTACCCGGCGTCCGTGATCAGCGTGACGACGTCGTCGTACACGCCGGTCGGGTCCTCCCCGTCCAGCAGCTGCGGGGTCCGCCCGCCCGCAGCCTGAACGCGGCGGGCCCGCTGCACGCTCGGCACCTCGAACGGTTCCCCGTCGGTCTGCGACAGGTCGAACGTGGGCGACAGGACGAACCCGACCACCTGCACGGCCGGGCGGCCCGACTCCTCCCGCACGACCGGGCGGCCTGCGGCTTCCCGCCGCGCGGCTTCGTCCTCGCCGGGCCGGCGCCGGATCGGAGCCCACACGTGGAACGCCGTCTCACCCCGGCGGACCTGCCGGCCGTGCTTCTTCCAGCCGCTGGTGGCGTCCTTGTTGCCGTACGGCAGGAAGAACGTCGGGGTCATCTGACGCTGTTCGGCCTGCATCATCAGCAGGAACTGGTTGTTCAGCGTGTACCGGGCGCCGAAGCAGGCGACGGTCTCCAGCAACGTCACCCACTCGGCCGGATCCGCGGCCAGCCGGGCCAGCCGGGCATCAAAATCGGCCTTGATCGCTTGCAGGAGCTCGGTGTGCTCCTGCTCGGACAGCTTGCTTCTCCGGGCCATGATGGTGGTCCGTCCTTTCCCCGCCAGGTGGCGGCGGGCAGGCTGGGACCGCGGCCCCAGCCTGCCCGTAGGCACATGGATGGGGCCGAAAACCCGGAGACGATCCCGGGCCGGCTATCAGCAGACGAGCGGGAGCACGGCGACCGGCAGCCTGGCGGGCGCCGCGCACGGCGCTCCTCGGTGGCCGCTTTCTCGCAGACCGCGGCAAGCAGCCGGGCAGCCGTGAACAGCCTGGTTCTGGACTCAGGCAGCTAGCTGCAGATCTGAGGCTGATCAGCTGCGGCGTTGCACCAAGCCGTCAGCTCGTACGGCGTTGCGTCAGGAGCTGATCAGTGGTTGTCCGGCGGCGCGATCGTGCCGTCGAGGCTCCACGCCGCGCCGACCCGCACCGGATTGCGTCCCGTGCTGCCGGGCGCCCCGGGAACGGTCGATGCATCCGGCTTGTCGGTGCGGTCGCGCCGGCCGCGGAGCCGCGCCGGGCCCCGCAGTGTGCCCGCGGGCCGGGCCTGGTACCGCTCGGACAGCACCCGACCGTAGTCGGTCTCGGAGGCATACGGCGCGTAGACGCCGTCGCGGACGGTGACATCGAGCCGACCGCAGCAGACCACCGCCACCGGATGCCAGCCGGTCACCGCCGCGAAGACCCGAAGCCCGCCGGCGGTGCCGGGCGGGACGCCAGGAACCTTTCCACGGTGTCTCTCAACACGGTCGGGTCATCCACCCAGGGGAAGTGCCCGATACGCGGCAGTTCAGCCACCTCGGCACGGCGAATTTGGGCAGCCAACTCACGGACGGCCCGGCACGTCGGCCAGATGTCATACTCGCCAGCGACCAGCAGCACCGGCGCTTCGAGCACCGCGAGCCGCTTCAGCATCATCGGATCCGGGGCGAAGCCGGCGTAGAAACCGTCCGTGGCCGGCTGGAAAAACTGGGCGTGCTCAGCGGCAGCCTGCCCCTGGGCCGCGGCATCCCACCGCCGGTACAGCAGTGGTGCCGCCAGCCAACGGCACCGCTCCAGTTCCCGCGGCGACGCAGTCTCGGCGTGCAGCGCAGCAACCGCCTCGGCGTACCAGGGCTCGTGCACCCGCCGGGCCAGCACCTCATCCAGACCTGAATCGGTTTGCATCCCGGCGACCCGCAGCCACGGAGCGACCAGCACAAGGTGGCCGAGACGGTATGGATAGGCGGCCGCGTACGTCAGGCAGACCCCACCACCGGCCGAATGCCCAAGCAGGTCCATCCGGTCCAACCGCAGATGCTCGCGCAGCGCTGCAACGTCCAGAACAAGCCGGTCGACTCGGTAGGTCTCAGGGTCTTCGGGAACCGCCGACGCGCCCGTGCCCCGATTGTCCACAAGGATCAGCGTCCGAAAGTCCCCGAGACCGCCCAATTCACCGAGGTACTCGGCAGCCTGACCCGGGCCGCCGGGAACGCACACCACGGGCGGCCCGGAACCCACCAGCCGATATGCCAGCTCCGTACCGTCCCAGGAGCGGAAGCGCCGCATGCGCGTCCAGGTCCGCGCGCAGGATGTCGTCGATGACCTGATACTTGCGGGCCAGACCACGCACGGACAGACCGGCGCGGGAATCCCGCCGGATCGCCGCGAACAGGTCGACCTTCGACATCGGCGGCATCGGCGGCCTCCCGTCCAGACCCAGCCGATGCTCCCACCACACGAAGCGGTCCGGAACTGGCGAACATCGAACCACCCGATCGAGGTGGGACCTCAACTGGCGAAAAAACCCTGTTCACGGGTAGCCGAACCGTCCTTCGCGAACACATACCAACCGGACCATCCAGCCTGGACAAGAGACCTGTTTCAGTAAAGACTGAAATTTGTGAAACAGCCATCGAATGCTGAAGTATCTGACAACGACGCCCTCGTCGGTCCTTCGGCAGCCGTGCTGGAATGGGTCGAACGGCTCGCCAAGTACTGCGCTGACCAGGACGGCGTGCCGCTGATCGCCGGGCGGGTGCTCGGTTGGTTGATGATCTGCGACCCGCCCGAGCAGTCCGCGCAGCAGATCGCGACCGCGATCGGAGCCAGCCGGGCCTCCTTGTCGACCAACCTTCGCCTGCTCAGCTCCGTCGGGTTCGTTCGCGTCCTGACCAAGCCGGCGTCCCGGACGGTGTTCTACCGCGTCGACGACGACGCCTGGGAGAAAGTCGTCCAACGGCAGATCGCCTCACTGGCCGCCGTCGGCAAGATCCTGCACGACGGCACACCCCTGGCCGGTTCGTCACCCAACCACGGTGGACGCATCGCCGCCGCCAACGAGGTCTTCCGCTGGATGCAACAGATCTTCGACAACGCGCCGCCCCTGCCCTCAACCGCCCGCGCAGCCAAGGAGTCACAAGGATGACAGCACTACCGGCCGCGGCACAGACCGCCTTCGGCCCGATGGTCATCGCCGCCTGCGAGCAGATCCTCCCCGCGAATCAACGGCTGTTCGACGACCCGGACGCCGCCCGCCTGTTACCACCTGGCCAACGCTTGATCGTCGGCGCTTGCCGATGGAAACCGATCCATCACCTGCTCGTCCGGGCCACCGACAGCAAAGCGCACGGCCTCTGGGGCAGCATGCTGTGTCGCAAAAGGTACGCCGATGACAAAGTCCGAGACGCTCTGCACGACGGCATCAAACAGTTCGCCTTCCTCGGCGCCGGACTCGACACCCGCCCCTACCGGCTCGTAACCCCGACCGGAGCCCGATCATTCGAGACCGACCTGCCAGCCAACATCGCCTACAAACGCCGCCGCCTCACCGAGACCTACGGCCAACTGCCGGCCACCACCCTCACCGCGGTCGACCTCGAAACCGACGACCTCGCCGCCGCGCTCACCGCGGCCGGCTTCGACTGGACCGAACCGGCCATGTTCATCTGGGAGGCCGTCACCCAGTACCTGACCGAGGACGGCATCCGCAGGACACTCGCCAGCCTCACCCCATCCGCGCCGGGGAGCCGGCTCATCTTCACCTACCTCCGCCAGGACTTCCTCGACGGCACCGAGGACTACGGCGCCGCACCCGCGAGGCAAGAGTTCGTCACCAAACGCCACGTCTGGCACTTCGGGCTACTTCCAGAGGAGACGCCCAAACTGCTCCGCGACTACGGATGGACCGAACACGAACAAGTCGGACCCGCCGAGTACGCCGAACGCTACCTCCGCCCCCTCGGACGAGACCTAACCGTGTCGCAGATCGAACGATTCGTGTACGCCGACCGTTCGACGGACCAAGCTCACACCTAGGCCGAAACGAACATCACCAAAACCTCGACGAGGGGTGGGTCCCAGAGTCCCAGTCCCGAACACAGGAAACCGTTGTCGAGTGATGGGCCCCCAAAGACCTTGACGAGTGGGACCGGAACTAACCAACGGAACCAGGGCCGCCTACATCGGGTGGGCCCTGGTTCCTGATCGCTGGGTCATGGGATCACTGCTGGCCGCGTCGTGCGATCGTTGGTTCTCGTTCGTCACTGTCGTGGCCGGTCTCGCGCGATACGGCGTCATCGCGTACCCGCCGAAGTAGGGGTAGGGGATCTGGCGGTAGTGGGTGCCGCCGTCGCCGGATTGTTCGTAGCCCCAGTAGGACGACCTCGAGGTGCCGGTCCAGCCGGCGAACAGAACGACGTGTCCGGCGCCGCCGGCCGCGGGTTTGATCATCAGGTCGCCGGGGTGCAGGTCTGCTGGGGTGATGATGGTGGAGCGGGCGGCGAGGGTGATGGTGTCCAGGCCGGGCCCGGGCAGGCCCAGCGCCATGGAGAGGTAGCCGGAGCAGTCACGCCGGTATCCGCCGAACAGGTCGGCGGGGGCGTTGCTCGACAGGTAGGGCACGGGGCGGCCGCCGGGCCAGGCGGTGAGCCACGAGCGGGCCCGGGCGAACACGGCGTCCAGGCCGGCGCACCCGCCGGAGCCATCCGGCGGTGGGGTGAAGCTGGGGCAGCCGGTCCCGCCGCATAGTCCAGCGGCAGCAGCCGCGCCGTCGTGGGGGCCGCGAATGGTGGCGGCGACCAGCGCGGTCGCGTCGGGTTCGTGCGCGGCGTATGCGCCGGGGTAGGCGCTGTTCTGCACGGCCTGGGCGGCCACGGTCAGCGGCAGGTGCTGCCAGTGCTCGACGCCGAGCAGCGTGTCGTAGAACCGTCCTGCCGCGTACGCGGGGTTCATGATCTGCTGCGGTGTCCCCCAGCCCTGGCTGGGGCGCTGCTGGAACAGCCCGAGGCTGTCGTGGTCGTTGTTGTCGCCGAGGTCGCCGATGTTGTGCAGCTGGGATTCGCGCATGGCGACGGCCACGGCGATGACCGCCGCCCGGTCCGGCAGGCCGCGCTGGTCGGCGACCTGAACGATGATTGCGGCGTTGCGCCGCTGGTGGGTGTCGAAGCCGCGCACGGACCCGGACGACGGGGTGGGCAGGCAGCCGGAGGCTGCGCCGCCCAGCGCGGCGAGGACGGCGACGGCGGCGACGGCGGTCACCGCGGCGGCGGTGATCAGGGCGAGCAGGCGGCCGGTCATGACCGGCTCCGGAGGGTGTCGGCCGGCATGTCATGCCCTTTCTGTCATGGCAGGGGTCACCGGCCGGGCAGCTCCTCCCCCGGTGCGCCGCGGGGTGGACACCGGCGGTGGTGCCAGTGCGCCCACCCTGCGGCGCCCGGGGTCAGGCGGCGGCCGGTGGCAGCGGCGAGGTGCCGTTGCCGGAGGCGGTGAGCCGGGCGACGGGGGTGTCGGGTGAGTCGAGCAACCCGGCACGGCCGGCGTCGCGGATGCGCTGCACGGTGCGGGTGGACACGCCGAACCGGCCGGCGACGTCCTGATTGGACGGACCGGTGCCGTCGTTGAGGGCGTGCCAGATCTCGCGCCAGCGGTCGTAATCCGGTTGCTGGGTGGGGATCTGCCGCAGGACGGCTGTGCTCGGCTGGTGCGCCTGACCGGCCCCGGCCGCCGGCTGACCGGCGTTTGCGGGCGGGTCGGGCGGGTCGGTGGCGGGTGGCTGGATCTCGGCGGCGATCGCCCGCGCCCACCCCTTCGTGTCGATCATGGACAGGAGGGCGGCGGCGACGTCGTCGACCGGGGTGGTGGTCGCGGCGATCGCCGCCAGCACCGGATCTTTGGCGTGTCGTGCCCTGATCATCGTGTCGATGTGGCGGGCCAGCGCGCTGCGGCGGGCTTCGGTGCGCAGCTGGGCGCGGGCCTGGGTCAGGGACTCGTGCAGTCCGTAGCCGAACTCCGCGGCGAGGCTCTTGGCGCGCTGGGTGATCTCGGGTTCGCGCCGCCACTGCCACAGCCCGTAGGCCGGTGCGGTGGCCGCCAGCTTCCCGCTGGCGCGCAGCGCGTCGCGGCGGCGGGCGGAGGTGTGCAGCAGCCACACCGTGTAGGCGAACACGCCGAGCCCGCCGAACACGACGGCCAGATAGGGGCTGGTGCGGTGCCCGGCGACGTTGATGCCCACGGCCAGGCTCACCGACGCGGCCGACAGGATCCGCCAGCCGTAGGCGTTCTCGCCGAGGCGCTGCCGGGCGTCGGCGAAGCCGGAGCAGACGACCCCGCCGAGGTCGATGACCCCCGCGAAGGGCAGTACCAGCAGGGCGCGCAGCCACAGCGGCATGGTGGCGGGCCACGGCGGGATGACCGCGCCGACCCAGATCTGGCCGATGGACGAGCCCAGCGCGGCGATGGCGTAGAACGCCCACGCGGCGCGTTCCGCAGCCCGGCCCGACGTGCGGCCGCCGGCGGTCAGCGTGGCCATGGGGCACCCCCGGGCGCCGTGCGGGGTGTCAGATGGTGGGGCATGGGTGCCTCCTGCAAAAGGGCAGGGCCCAGCGCCCCGGGGTGCGGGACGCGGGGCCGAAACGGGTTCGGCTGGTGCGTCCCGCACGACAGCGGCGGGATCAGTGGTGGTGCCGGGAGCAGGCCGGGTGCTCGCCGGCCTGACGACACGCTCACGCAACGCGCGGGTGTCGCCGTGTCAGGGTTCGGCGACACGGGCCGGCCGGGGTGGCACGGTCAGTGGCGGGCGTACCGGCAGGCGACGCGGTGGCCGTGGTGGCGGCCGGCGCAGTCGATGTCGCCGGCCTGCCGGCCGGGGTCGCGCAGCCGGTGGCGCAGGTCCGCCTCCAGCTCGTCGATCCGCGGCCGGTACAGCTGCTCGTAGGAGGCCAGCGGGCCGGTGTGTCCGGCGGTGAGCGGATGGTCGGGGAAGGCGGCCTGCCACGCCCGCAGGTACAGGCCGGTGGCCGGGCCGTGCAGCGGCGCGCGCAGGCTGGTCTCGGCCAGGGCCAGGCACAGCTCGGCGGCGCTCGCCGGGCGCAGGTCCGTCCCGGCGGCGGCCCGCTCCAGTAGTTCGCGTGCGTGAGCGCGGTAGACGAACGCGGTGCCCATGCCCGCGCCGATGGCGCGCGGCTGCAGCAGTGCGAAGGTGTGGTAGAGGGTGTCGGCCTGGCCGGGATGCCGGCGGCTGGCCGCGGCGATCTCGTCCTCGGCCCAGCCCATCGCGGCGACAACCGGCGCGGTCTGCGTGGTGAGGGCGGCGATCATCGTCTCCGCGTCGCGGCGCAGGACGGCCGGTGGCGGCCCGGGCGGCGGGCTCGTCCAGCAGCGGGGGGTGTTGCCGGTGGGGGTCATGCGCGGGGTCTCCGTCCATCAGGGACGGGCATCGCCGACGGGTCACCCCTGCTCGCGGGGCGGCCGACGAGTCGGCGATGCCCGTACGCGGGGTTTCGAATATCGGGGTGGGTGGTTACTCGCCCGGGTTGGCGCTGGTGCGGCGCTCAAGGCCGGCGCGGGCGAAGATCCGGTCGAGGAAGGTGCTGTTCACGGTGCCGGTTCCCGACACGTGCTCGTGGTACTGGTCGAGCTGGTCGCGGATCAGCGCCCATTGCTCGTCGGTCAGTTCCCGGCTGCCGGCCTCGATGGCGTCGCGGTCGAGCCAGGCCACGGCGATGCCGGCCCGTCCGGCCAGGTGCAGCAGGGCGGCGGGCGCGTCGGTGAAGCAGCTCGCATACGCCGCGGAGGCGTCGGCCAGCGGTGACGCGCCGGTGGTGTCGTCGCGGACGGTGTCGCACTGCCCGGCGCCGACCCGCTGCCAGCCCAGACCCAGGTCGAGGGTGTAGCGGCCGTCGGGGTCGGGGCTGGTGGCGCGTACCGCGTTGCGGTCGCCGGTCACCAGCCGCCAGTCCGCGACCAGGTGCTCGCCGTGCTTCTCGATACGCGGGAGGTGGCTGTCGACCTCGACGAGGGCGTCGTCGTAGAACTGCTCGCGGCGGGCGGCCGCGGCCAGCGTTTCGGCGCGCAGCGCCTGCAGGTCGGCGGCGATCTGCGCGGCGACGGCGCGGCTGGCCCGGATCATGCCCGGTGTCGCCGCCGGTGCGGCGTGGTAGCCGATGCGCCGGCGGGCACCGCCGTGGCCGGGCAGGCGCAGCAGGTAGTGGCTGAAGATCAGCCGGCGGGCGGGTGGCGGGCTCACGGGTGTCTCCTCACGGGTCGGCGGGTCAGGTGTGCGGGGTGCGGTGGACGGTGTGCACGGCGGCGGTGTCGACGCGCTCCCAGCTCAGGCCCCAGCCGATCGTGTAGAGGCCGACGGCGTCGGGCACGGTGATGTCCACGGCGGCGTCGTCGCCGGTGCACAGCCGCCGGTCGGCGATGATCAGCGGGCCGAGCCAGGTGATCGACGGGTGGTCCTCGAGGGCGGCCAGCCACGCATCGCCCAGGTAGGCGCCCTGCCCGGTGTGCTCGAAGACCAGCCCCAGCAGGGCGTGCTGGTACCCGGCGACGACCGCGCCGGCCACGGCCCGGCTGGTACGAAACACGCACCCGCCGGCGCCGGAGCGCACCAGGCGCCCGGCGTAGCCGGCGGTGTAGGGGTGGCAGTCGCAGCCCTCGGCCAGCCACGCGCCGGTGAACACCCCCTGCTGCCCGCGCCCGCCGGGGCCGGGCACGTCGCCGGGGATGCCGGGCTCGCCCGGCGCGGGCGGGCGCCGGCTGTCCGTGATCCGGTCAGGCATGGCCGGGCCTGCCGGACCTGGTGGTCACGGGCCGGCCGTGGACGCTCACCGGCGGGGTGTCGTCGAGCAGGCGCAGGACCGCGCCGGGCAGCACCAGGGCGGCCTGGCCGCCGTCGGTGAAGGCCAGCACGAGCCAGCCGGCCTGGTCCTGGGCCGGGGGCGCGGCCACCGTCCGGATGCGGCTGCCGAAGATGATCTGGTCACCGGCGGTGACCTGCCGGGCCGGGCGCAGCCGGGCGCCGTCGGCGGGGCGCACCGCCCACGGCCGCACCGTCCGGGCGAGCCGACCGGCCGCGGTGGTGGCCGGGTAGCTGACCTCGACGGTGCGGGCGGCGATGCGGGTGACGGTGGCGGGCAGCCAGCCGGCGTGGTGGTTGACGTGGACCGGCTGGCCGGGGCGCAGCAGCAGATGCGCCGCCAGATGCGGCGGCGTGATGCCGGGCAGGTAGGCGTGGGTCATGACGGGAACTCCCTTGCAGAAGAAGGGGTTTCCGGGCACGGCACGACGGCCGGGCCCGGAAACCAGAAAAAAGAGAAGGGGGTGGGGCCGGGCGGCGTCCGGACCAGCGATCACCCAGCGAAACCGCGGCGGCAGGGATGCCTGCACCGCCGCGCTGCGCTCAGGAGTGCAGGCTCCAGGACCCCGGCCGGGGCCCCTGCAGCGGGAAGCCGGGCTGGTGGCGGTGCTCGGCGACCGGCGACGCGGCGTACGGGGCATGAACGGTGCCGTCGTCGTCGATCAGCGCAGTGCAGCCGTCACCGGCGATGCAGCGCCGCGCGTCGCCGTGGAAGATCACGCCGACGGTGAAGCCGCTGACGGTGCGTACCAGCAGGCTGAGAGTCCCCTCACGGGCGACCCGTAGCTGGGGGCCGCCGCTCGTGCTCAGGACCTGCGTCAGGCAGGCCAGCCAGGTGGTGGCGGCGGTGACGTGTTCGCGGGAGTTCTGCCCGTAGTAGGCGGCCAGCGCCTGGATGTGGTGGCCGGCGGCGGTGACGGCCTCGACCGCGTCGCGGGTGAGCACCACCTCCAGATGCTCGCTCCGTCGCGCCGGGCCGGGCAGCCCGTCCGGGACCGGCGCGTCCGGGTCGTCGTAGCTGCCCGGCAGCAGGTTGACCAGATCCAGGGCCACGCCGGGGTCGCCGCCCTCGGCGGCGGCCCGGTCCAGGACCGCCCCGGTGACCGCGTCCCGCTGCGAGGCGGGGATCAGGAATTTCCGCGGGTCGAGTTGCTGGCCGTCCGGCAGCGTGGCCATGCTCAGGCCCCGGTCGGCCAGCAGGGTGTCGTACACCGCGACCACCGCGACAGCCAGCACCCTGGAGATGTCCTCGGCGGCGCGGATGCGGGCGAGCACGGCGGTCAGCTCCTCGAGGGTCAGCGCCCGGCGGATCGGGGCGCCCATGGGCAGCAGGGTCATCGCGTCACCTCCGGGCTGGGGTCGCCCGGCAGGCGCCAGCGCAGCTGCCGGGCATCGAGGTCGATGACGACATCGGCGACGCCGGCGGCGACGCCGGCCAGCAGGGCGCGGTGCAGGCCCGGCCGCTCGGGCGCCGCCTCCAGCAGCGCCAGCACGACGCGGATCTGGCTGCCGCGGCCGAGCCGGCCGGCGACCGCCCGCCACGCCGCCGGCGTCCGGTAGCCGCGCGCGTACACCACGGGCAGCTCCACAACGTTGTCGTTGTCGCCGGCCGGGCTGCTCAGGCCGTTGGACATCAGGAACAGGCCCTGATCGCCGACCAGCCACAACGCCGGCCGGGGCGTCGTACCGGTGAGCACCTCACGCATCGACGCGGCCCGGGTGCTCGCGGCCAGCGCGTGCTCGGCCAGCAGCAGAACCTCGGGCAGCGGGAACACCAGCGTGATCATCGGAGCGGCTCCCGGGTGGGGACCTGCGGCGGCCGGACCCGGGCACGGCGGTCGCCGTCCGGGCGCAAGACGGCGGCACCGCCGTGCGGGCACCGGTGGCCGGCGCCGGCGTCGATCAGGTGGGACGAGTCGTACACGGTGACCGTGTCGTGGATTGTCACGTAAAGCCTCCAAGGCGAAAACGAGTGGAGCGGGCACGGCCGCGGCCGTGCCCGCCGAAGGGCTGGTTCGTGGGCCGGGCACCGGGCCTGGCGGCAGCGCAGGGCCCGGGGGGGGGTTCGCGGCCCGGTCAGAAGCTCGGCGGGGCCGTCAGGGTCGCCGCGAGCGCAGCGGTGTTGGGCACGGTGCGGAACACAGCCACGGCGTTACCGGGGTTGTCGGCCAGCCCGTCGCGGTACTCCCGGCCGCAGAACCCCAGCCGGGCGTGCGGGCCGACCCGCCACACCGGCAGTTCGTCGTGCGCGGCGGCCACGACCGGGCCGCCCGGGATCGCGTACGGGGTGAAGTCCTCGAAGCCGAGCCCGGGCAGACGCCGCTCGGCATACCCGGTGCACACCACGACCAGGTCGTAGCCGCGCCCGTCGACCAGACCCTGGCCGGGCAGGCCGACCGGCCGACTTGCGCGCGGCAGCACCATCAGCCGGCGCGTCCCGCGCCGGTCGGGCCGCAGGTAGCGGCCGATGCTCTGGTAACGGCCGCGGACCTCACGGCGCCACGGCTTGCACCGATCCGGCAGGCCGGGGGCATACCAGTCGACCTGCTCGACCCGATCCAGGCCCGCCACCGGTGGCGGGGCCAGGCCCAGGCACGACTCGACGGCGCACTTGCCGCAATCACCGCCGCCGATCACCGCGACGCGCCGCACGCCGCGCAGCGGCCAGACACCGGCCATGCGGCGCATGAACTGCTCGAACGTGCAGATCGTGACGCCGTCGGCCCACTGCTGGTCGCGGGGATCGCCCAGCCCGCGGGCGTCGATGACCCGCCCGGCGAACACCGGATCCGCCCCTGCGATGTCCAGCTGCACCCCCAGGCCGTCCTCGTCGACCCCGGCGACCTCGGCCTCGGTGACCACGTCGGCGTACTGCGCCAGCGCGAGGCGCACGGCCAGGCCCAGGTCGGTGTTCGGCTGGTACTCGCGCATGGACAGGTCCGCGGCCTGCACCGGCGCGCCGGGCAGGTAGTTGAGGTCGGCGCCCTGGTCGCCGGCGATCCCGCTGACACCGCGACGGTTCCGCGAGTTGAGGTAGAACGCCGGACGGCCGGTCAGGGCGAACGTGCCCCCGACCCGGGTGCCGCGCTCGAGCACCAAAGGCTTGGCGAACCCGCGCTGGACCCGCACCGCCGCGTACACGGCGGCGTGCACCCCCGACCCGATGATCACCTCCCGGTCCGGGCTCGCGGTCTGCAGCAGGCGCTGGCGCCGCCCGGCGTCGGCCCACCAGCTGTCGAGGAACTCCTCGGTGAACTGCCGGCCCGCCGGGTCGAGCAGCAGACCGGTCAGCTGGGCCTGCGCCGGGCTGGGGAACTCGCTGACGCGGTCCAGGGCCGCCTGCAGGGCCGCGGGCTGCTGCCCGGCGGCCCGGGCCAGCAGGGTGGACAGGGGTGTGGACGGTTCGAACATGGCTGTCCTTTCGGTCTGCCCCGGGGAGGGGCCGGGACCGCCGGCCGCGCGCACACCACCCCGGTGACCCCGGGGCCGGTGCGGCAGGCTGGCCGTGTCCGGCCGCCCCGGGGACGGGGCTCACAACGAGGAAATGCGGGTGGCAGGGCCCTCAGCCCGGCTGCGCGCCGAGGGCGCCAGGCTTACTTGTCCGGGCGGTCGGCGCGCACGTCGTGGTAGGTCAGCAGGAACGCGCCGGGCGCACGGCTGCCGACGGGGCCGTAGAGGGTGACCCACGCGTCGGTGGTCTGCTCGCGCACCGCGTCGAGGTACTCCGCGACCGCGGCCGGGTCGCCGAGGTCGGGCCGCGGGTGCTCGGCCACCCAGGCGTCGTCGACGTAGTTGAGGGCGCCGTCGCCGGCCAGCCGGGCCAGCAGCGCGGCGACCGGCCGCTGCACGCCCGGCACGCTGTCGCCGACCACCACGGCGGGGTCTTCGCCGCGGTCGGACTGCCATTCGACGACGGCCACGACGATCGGCTGTTCCAGCCGCTGCACCAGCTCCCGCACCCGGATACGGGTGTGCAGCAGCCCGCCGAGCACAGTCAGCGTGCCGACGCCCGCCAGCGCGAGGCTGCCCGCCTGCCACCACAGGCTCCCCGCCCGGTGACCGGGCGCGGCGACCAGCCCGGCGCCCTGCAGCACCACGGCAGCGGCCAGCAGCAGCAAACCGGCGGCAAGCGTGCGCAGGCCGGGCACGGCAAAGGCGATTGACGACATCACATCGGTTCTCCTTCCGGTCGAAAAATCAGGGCATGCCGGCAAGGCCGGTCATCGCAGGCGATGACCGGCCTTTCCTGGCGCAACAGTGGAGGTTTAGCCGGTGGTGAAGGCGGCCAGCACACCGCCGGCGGCGAGGGTTTGCAGGTGCACGTTGGCCTGGCCCAAAAACTCCAGGTGAACGCTGTAGCGGCTGCTGCCCGGACCCAGCAGCCGGCCGTCGAGCGTCAGCATCCGCCCGCCCGGCACGGCCTGCAGCCACCCGTAGGTGGCATAGGCCTGCAGGCCAGCATCGAACGCGTCCAGGTGCTCGGTGGGCAGATCCGTCTGCCGGCACGGGTGAGCGTTGTAGGTGAGCATCCGGGCCACCCGCGGCTGGCTGGCGAAACCGTGCCGGGCATGCTCCCAGGTGTAGGTGTCCGGATCAGCCGCGTAGCGGTCGTAGAAATGCCACCACGGGCGCGCGGCCGGGGAACCGGCGACGACCTGCTGCCAGATCTGCCAGCGGTCGCCGTACCGCTGCTGCAGACCGGCGCGCATCCGCGCAAGATCCAGCAGGCCGATCGGCCCGCCCGCCGCGACGCCGGCGCCCGGCTGCAGCAGTCGGCCGGCACGCCACCGCGTACGGGTGAGGAAATGCCCGCTCGCGAGACGTGCGTCGGTGATGCCGTGGGTGGCCAGCAGGGCCGCCGCGGCAGCGCCGATCTGATCGGCGGGGGTGGCCGTCGGCAGGCAGACGGTCAGGACAGAACTCTCAGACACAACCGAACCTCCACAGTGGATAGACTGCGTGTCGGGCACGCCTACAGACGGCTCGCCCAGACAGCCGGGCAGGATGCGCGATAACAAGGCACGAACCGCCGAGCAGCGGCGGGCGGCGCCGCAGAGCGGCGCGCGGGGCGCGGGAACCAGCGCCGTGGTGGACCGGTGGGTGCGGCGAATGCCACGGGCGGTGCAGGCCGACCGGCCCTTCGAGGGCGGGTGGGCGGGTGCGACCGCGGTCGTGGGCGCCGGGCCCGGGTGATGCACGGGGGTTTCTCGATGGAGAAGGCTTCACCGTACCGGCCTCACCCAACAGCCAGCCCGCGCACCGATCACGGCCGGCCGGTGTGTGCCGCACCGTCGGAACGAGGCCCGCGTGAGGCGGTGATGCTGTGGGGCGGCCGGCCGCTGTTGGGTGATCCGCCAGCAGCGCCGCCGAGGCCGGCTACCTCAGGGAACACAGCCGGTGTTCGCCGGGCGCCGACGGTCCGGGGTGGAGCGGGCCGCAGAAGCCGGCGGCAGGCAACCGGTGGCGACGCAGACGCGGCCGGGCGGGACCGACGTCGCCGCCGTGGCCCGCACAACGGTCAGGGCCGCGGCGGGGAACGCCGCACGCGACCCGGGTGACCGGGCCCGCGGCGGCCGGCGGGCTCAGCGCAGGTGGTACAGGGGATGCTGATCCGCCGCCGGCGCTCCCGGGTTGAGCGGGCCGGGCTGGCCGTGGCCGGCCGGCAGCTCGGCCAGGGCAAGGCGGTGACGCCCGTCGCCGACCAGCCGCCAGACCGCCCCCGCGGGATCGCTGCCGGACTCCGGTGAGGTAGTGGCGACCACGACGCCCGGCTCGCTGCGTTCAGCCAGCCGCCGGTGCAGATTCTGCTCACGGGTGCGGTTGGGCAAGGCGAACAGGACCGGATAACCCGGGCCGCCTTCGGCGCGCAGCCGCCGGTAGGAGCCGAGCTTGCCCACGACGACACTGAGCGATTCGGTGCCCCGGTCCAGCTCGAGGAAGTAGCCGACCTGCCGGGTGCCGTCACTCCAGACGCCGTGCCCGTCGGGGTGGATGCGCCGGCCGAACATCCGGACCGTGGTGCGTTCGGACCACCAGCGCAGCAACGCGCCGCCGGTGTCCGTGCGGCTGCGCGCCAGCAGACGGACACCGAACCAGTTGGTGCCGATGAGGTGATCGAGGGTGGGACTGGCGTAGACGCGGTCCTGCCGCTCCCGTAAGGCCTTCGCCGGCAGCGGGGTCTCCCCCGTCGACAGGGCGACCAGGCGCGCCGACAGCACGCCGGCGACCCAGCAGACGAGGTTGGAGCTCCCGGGCTGATTGCGGCGCACGAACCGGTCGAGGTATCCGATCGAGCGAAGCACGCCGAGGCGGTGCCGGCAGGTGATGGGGTTGGTGAACAAGATGGCGGCGAGTTGGTCGGTGGTGAGCGTGGTGTGTTCATGCAGAAGGGAGGCGATGGTGTAGTCGCGGGGGCGCAGGCGGTGCGAGATGCCGATCAGGGTGGAACCGGGCGAGGTGGTGACCCAGTCCGCGGTCGGTGGCGACGCAGGGGGCTGCGTCCCCGCTCGGGAGACTTCCCCTGCAGGGAAGCGTCGGGTTGGGCCGGTGCCGGGCATGCGGGCTCCTAGCTGCGATGTTGGGTGGCGTGAGTCGGCCTGGGGTCGGCCTGATGACGCGGGGTCCCGGCCGGGTCGCGGGCCGACCCGGTGACCAGGTCCAGGCCGGGCAGGACAAGACCGATCAGCCCGGTCGTGAGCCGCCCGGGCGGCGGTCCACCGCGGACACGCGGTGGCACCCGCACGAGGCGGGCAGCGTGTCGGCGTACGTCGAGGTTCAGCGCTCTCGAACCGCTTCCCCCGGAGCGATTCGAGAGCGCCGTGCTGTGCCGGCTGCCCGCCCTCGCCTGCCGACGTCCTCGTCGGCCTGCCAATGGCTCAAGCGGCACCCGTTGAGGACGCGAACGAATCGTGGGATCCGGTCGGCGGGGATGCCGACCAGCCGCGGGCAGACCCCCGCGAGCAGACCGGAGACCTCCTGGGAGCAGACGCTGACCGCGGCGACCCCAACACGTCGGCCACCCGCTCCGGACAGGCCCGGCAGCTCCGCAGCTAGGCCTTCACGTAGCCATCGCTGATTCTCCAGGGGCCCCACCGCCCCAAGTGGGCTTTCCGCTGGAGTTTGTGCAGCTCAGCGGCCACATGACCAGAGCCTATTGATCACAAGCTATTGTGCACGAGACCCTCGCGGTGAGCATCGCCGCCAGCGCGGCGACTGCCTGTTCGCATCCACACACTGCATCGCGATCACCGTGGGCGGGAGCACCCGGATCCGGTTCGACTGATCGTCGACGCGCTGCCTCCAAGAGGTTCCGCTGGGTGGCCGCTCGTTGATGGGCTGCCGGTTGTGTGCCGTGTTCCGTCACCGCCGCGACGGTCTTCCGCGTTCTTGGTTTCTCACATGATCAGGTCACCGTCGACAGAACGGAAACGTCTGCCGGGCGGAAACGCGCCGAACGCGGAAGCTGCCAGGACTATCTCCAAGGCCCACTTCCGCGTTGGTCGCGCCGATCTTCTTCGTTCGGGCTACGCCAAGGTCCGGGTCAGCTTTCGGTCTCAACGATCTCCGCGCCGTCAGCGGCCCGCTGTACTGCTTCGCAGCCGTTCTTCGCCGCCGCCTTGGTGTCATAGGCCTCGCTGGAAGCCACAATCTGCCCATTGGATGCCTTGAGCCGGAACCGGAACTTGTTGGCCTTGTCGGTGTACACCTCGAACTTGCCCGCCATCGTCGCCTCACCTCCACCTGAGGACCGCGCCGCGATCGCGACGCAGCATGCTCCCCCGCGAACGTGCCCACCCGTTACCCCGGACGAGCAAGAGCCATACACCCAGCAGGCAACACCCGATTTCAATACCGTCCGAGGACCTCACGCACGCCTCGTCCGGAACCCCAGTTGGGCGCATCACCATAATCAACGTGATCAGTTTCGGCACCGCCGTTGACACGTTGACGCAAACGATCCCTCTTCGGCGGTCCTGCCCGCCCGATGCCGCAAGTCCCCACAGATCAACGGGGTGCTGCCGGTGTTGCACCCACACCGCCTTCGTCGTCCGATTTCGTGCCAGCGTTGCAGCAGTTACTCGCCACCAACCGCCGGCTGTCCGTAGTGGTCACCCCCCGGGCTCACCGTGCAGTGGCAGCACGACACCCGCCGCGCTCACCGTCAGGACTTGGCAACTGCGAACGCCGCGGCAGACGAGCGCCAGTCCTGGCCGTCGGCAACGGCACGCTGTGGTTCTGGAACGCGCTCCGCGAAGCCCTTCCCTGACACCCGAAGCACCGCTGCTGGTTCCACAAGACCGCGAACACGCCCGGAGCCGAAACCTGCCCACCCCGGGGCGAGGAAGCCCTCGGAAAGACCTGGAGTGCCGAGAACCGCGACCAAGCCCGCCGCGCGGTAGCAGCGTTCAAGCTCGCGTGCGCAGCGAAGTCCGGCAAGGGCACCGACGACCCGGACACATGTCTCGCCCCTTTTACGACGGCCCGCCGAGCATCGGGGTACATCGATGAACCACGATCCGATCGAGTGGGGCCTCGCCGCTGTCCGGCACCGCACCACGGTCGCGCACTGGGTAGCTCTGGTCCGCGTCGGCGCCCGGTCCGAACGTGGCAAACTCGTCAAACGAATCGAGAGGGCCACCGCGTGAACAGTCCGACCACGGGCACACTCCACCACATCGAGATCTGGGTGCCCGACCTGGACCGGGCCGTCCTCAGCTGGGGCTGGCTGTTAACCGAGCTCGGCTACACCCTGTTCCAATCCTGGACCGCCGGACGCAGCTGGCGACTGGGCCCGACCTACATCGTCGTCGAGCAATCACCCGACCTGACTGCAGCCGACCACGACCGCCGCCGACCCGGCCTCAACCATCTCGCCTTCCACGTGGAAAGCACCCACCTCGTCAACGCCCTGACCCAGCAAGCGCCCCAGCACGACTGGACCCTGTTGTTCACCGACCGCCATCCGTATGCCGGCGGCCCGGACCACCACGCCGCCTACCTCGAAAACTCCGACGGCTTCGAGATCGAACTCGTCGCCGCATAAGACGAAACAGCCGGTCGAACCATCATCAACAAATCACGGCTGTCGACTAAGGGCTCCCACGGGACTACGCCACAGTGAGGGCAGTTGTCTTGCGCCATACCGTCGTCGGCCACACCCACACCAAGGCCAGCCGAGCCGGGCAGGCCGCTGATCTCTCAGGCGAAACGGCTCCCGACTCCGTCGAGGTACGCGACGACATCGCAGTAGCGCACGCGTCGGAGCCGCCCGATCATGATGCTGTTCAGCGCTCCGGGTCTTGATCAGATCGTAGATTGTGGTCCGGCCAACCTTCAGTAACTCGGCAGCCTCCTCGACGGTCAGCACCAGCGCGTTCACGGTGCTCCCCGCACAGACGCAGTTGTCTGCAGCTGCGATGGCCGAGCCAGCAGGTCCGCGATTCGCCGCCGCTGATCCAGCGTCAGCACCGTCGCAGCAGCGGCGAGCCGCTGGATCGCCCACTCCACCTCATCCAAACTCACCGATCAACGGCAGCCCCTTTGAACACGTCAATCGTCGATTCGCGCCGGTCCGACGAATCCATCAGGGACATCGGCAACGACCCGATTTTCAGATCTCACCTGGTGTCGGCGTACACCTGGGTGAGGCACTGACGAAGTGGCTTGGAATACACAGCTCCTGCGACGCTTTGGCGGACATGGTTACCTTCCGTGGCGGCGAGTGCCCCACAGCGGCAGCAGCGGCGGCAACTCGACCAGTAGGTTCCGCGGCCTCTTCGGTGGCGCGGACTCACCGTCGTCGCCGGGCCAGCGGCGTTCGTACTGGTCGGGCAGGCCACCCCAGCCGAAGTAGGGCATCGGCTCCGGCGGCACCACGCCGAGAGTGTCCTGCGGGTCGATGCGACGCTCGGCGACCGTACACAGATGGGCCCAATCATCGCCCAAATCGAACAGGTAGGCGAACTGCTCGCCCGGCTGGAGCTGGCTCAACTTCGTGGCGTCGCTGTCGACACTGCGGTCGGGCTCTTCCCCGTCCCACAGGTCCAGCGGCGTGACCAGGGTGCCGTCGGCCAGCGTGAACGAGTGCAGGTGGGCGAGGTCCCAGCGGGCGAAGGCCAGGTTGATCGCGGTGGCGAGTTGGTCGAAGGTGTGCGACCGGGCGGCGGCGAAGTCGCGACCCGGCCGGGGCCAGAAGTCGGCGCCGCGGCCGGACACGAGTTCGACGCGGATCGACAGCCAGGTCCGAGCCATGAAAGGACGTCCTCGAAGTCGGGGATCCGAGCGATGACAGACTACGCAACGTCACCGATCTCAGTCGACCGCCCGCCACCGCTGTGCAAGATCAACCGTGCCGATCTGCGCCGTCCGAGGTGGACCCGACACCTGGCAGGCAGCACTACGCAGCGTGCTCGCTGAGATGCTGTCCAACAAGATCCGCTGTGGTTGTGTCTGCTGCTCTGGACATCGGGCCAACCTCGGTTTGAGCACCGCATGATCGTCGGTATGTCTCGTGTCCGCGCGTTTCGACACCACCAGCCAACGAGGCTGCGGATGGCGGGCTGACGGCCCACATACTCGGTCGCGAACTGCCGGATGCGCGGCGACGATGACGGGGTGTCTACACCATCCTTGAAGAGTCGGGTCGTGGTCGTCACCGGCGTCAGCCGCCGGGTCGCCATCGGCGCAGCCATCGCCCGGCGACTGGTGACGGACGGCGCCGCGGTGTTCCTGCAATCGTGGGCGCCCCACGACGCCGAGCAGCCTTGGGGCGCGGACCCAGGCGGCCCGGAGGCCCTCGTCGATGAGCTTCGTCAGGCCGGTGGGCGGGTTGAGCACTCCTCGGCAGATCTATCCGAGCCTGATGCTCCGGCGCTGCTGGTCGACACCGCGCGCGACGCGTTCGGGCATGTCGACGCCCTGGTCGTGAACCACGCCCGGGGCATCAACCAGACCCTGGAGACTCTGACTATCGACGAACTTGACCTGAGCTATGCCGTCAACACCCGGGCGGCTCTGCTGTTGGTCCAGGCGTTCGCCGTCCAGCATGACGACACCCGCGCCGGCGGGCGCGTGCTGTGGATGACGTCTGGGCAATACCACGGCGCCATGCCTGACGAGCTTCCCTACATCGCTTCCAAAGCGGCGTTGCACGAGCTCACCCCCAGCCTCGCGACGCACCTGATGCCTCGGGGTATCACCGTCAATTGCATCAACCCGGGGCCGAACGATACCGGCTACGCCGACGACGTTCTCCGGGCCGAAGTGAGCCGGCTCAACCCCGGAGGTCGTTGGAGCACACCGACCGATACTGCCCGGTTGGTCGCCTGGCTGCTGAGCGACGACGCGGGCTGGATCACCGGCCAAACCATCGCCTCGGACGGCGGATGGTCATCACGATGACCCCGTCCGATCGATCAGATTCTGCGCCGAGCCCCTCCGACGTGGGATTTGTCCGCCGCTTTCGACGCCACGAGAGTGGCACGCTCGATCGGATGGATCCGATGTCCGCGATTTTCGAGACCGCGCTGGGCGGCGGGAGCCCGGCTGACCTCGGGGCGCTTCCGGGTGCCACCGCCCTGGAACAGGCTCGCGCGGCCGGGAAGTTCACCCCGGTCCATGACGCCTGGTGGGCTGCGGCCTGCGAGGCTGACGGCGAGGCGGCCGGCACTCCCGCTCTGACCGAGGTCCTACTGCTGCACCGGCACATGCCCCACGAACACGTCGTTGCCGGTCTCGCCACCGCGTCCGCGTCGGCGCGTTGGCTGCGGCGCCGTCGCGCTCGAGGCCCGTACGTTTCGCCGAGACCGACGACCGGCCCCCGCACCGCCGTGGCCGAACGCGAGCGAAGCACACGCGCGGCGCGGGCCTCGGCGGCTCGGGGCAGGACCGTGCAGTCAGGCGTTGCTGTCGTCGGTGGGTGCCGGGTCGGTGGCCTGGCCGGCGCCTCGGTGCCGGCTGGATGGTTTGACGCCGGCGAGGCGGGCGATCGTGGCCGGGTCGGCGCCGTCGGTGGTGGTGACGTTGGCGATAGCGGCCTGCCGGACCGCGGTGGCCTCCCCCACGGCCGGTTTCGGTGGCAGTGTGTGCAGGGTGAAGGCGGGGGTTTCGCGTCCGTCGACGACCAGCCGGCAGGCGGCCTGGTAGGCGTCCAGATGAGACAGGTCGTGGTCGGACAGCTCCGGCAGGGTGTGTTTGGCCAGCTGTGTGGCGTCTTCCGGCGCGCAGGTGAAGAACACCTTGTTGCGAGCGTTGGCGCTCAGGGCGAGCTGGGTGTCGCGGGGCATCTGGGTGAGGTTCTGGTGCGCCAGCACCAGCCCGAACCGGTAGCCGCGGGCTTCGGCGAGCATGTCGCCGACCGAGCCGGGCAGGTTCAGGAAGTTGTGCGCCTCGTCGATGTAGGCCACGGCGTCACGGCGGGAGCCTTCCGCGGTCCGGGTACGCGCGGTGGCGGCCTGCCAGGCCGAGGCGAGGACGAACGAGCCCATCAGCCGGGAGGTCTCCTCACCGATCTGCCCTTTCGGCAGCCGGGCGAGCAGGATGCCGCCGTCCAGCACGCGGCGCATGTCGACCGTGGAGCGGGGTGCGCCGATGCTCTGCCCCACGAACGGGCGGGTCAGGAAGCTGCGCAGCCGGGCCAGGACCGGGCCGATGACTTGCGAGCGCAGCGGCGGCGGGGTGGATTCGAACCACTGCCAGAACCCCAGCAGCCCTTCCGGGTCGTCGAGGTCGGCGGTGAACGCGGCCCGGAACTGCTTGTCCTGCAACAGCGACGGGATCAGCGTCAGCGTGGCGTTGGCCTTGCGGAGCAGGGTGAGGCAGGCCATGCGCAGGGTGTCGTCGATGCGCGGGCCCCAGTGCTTGGCGAAGATCTTCCCGAAGATGCTGACGATGTGGTCGACGACCAGGTCGTGGTCGTTGCCCTGCAACGGGTTCAGGGTCGCCCCGGCGGGCTGGTCCGGGTCGATCAGGTACAGGCGTCTGCCGGCGGCCTCGGCGGGCAGCCGGTCGATCAGGTCGTTGATCAGGTCGCCTTTGGGGTCGATGACGATGACGCCGCGGCGGGCGTGCACATCGTCGAGGATCATGTTGGCCAGCAGGGTGGATTTGCCGCTGCCGGTGCTGCCGATGAGGTGCGCGTGCTGGCGGGCGTCGGCGGCCTTCAGGGCGACTTTGTGGCCGCCGGCCTGCGCGACGCCGAGGACTTTGGTGCCGCGCCCGCCGCCGGCCACAGCGACCGGGGCCGGCATGACGCGGGCGCGGGCCCGGTCCAGGCCGGGCACGGCGAGGTCGGTCGGCAGCCCGGCCAGGGTGGACAGCTCGCCACCACCGAGCAGGAACCCGTGGCGCAGGACACGGGAGGCCAGCACGGCGGCCGGCCGGCCCAGGGGCACGCGGCGCAGCCGGTTGCGGCCGGTGTAGACGCCGAAGCTGGACGCCAGGCCGTGGGCGAGGCTGGTCAGCCGCGGGGCCACGGTTGTCGCCGTGCCGCCGGGGCCGGTGGGGGCGACGGCGTACCGGATGGCGACTTCCCACAGCGGGGCGTCGGCGAGTTTGTCGACCGCGGCGCGGGCGTCCCGCTCGCGTTGCGGGTCCGCGCCCGGCAGCCGTGCGGTCCCGCGCCCGGCCGCGGCCGATGCCGGGCGGCGCGGGCCGGACGCACCGAGCCCGAAGTCCAAGACGGCACGCAGCCACACTGCCGGATCGAGCAGGCCGGCGGCGGGTTTGCCGGTCCGCAGAGCTTGGACGCCACGGCGCAGCCGGGCGATCTGCCGGTTGGTGGCCGGGCGGGCCAGGATCTGCACGCAGGCGGCCTCGTGCCGGTGGAGTTCGGCCGCAGCCTGGATCAGAGGGCGCAGCGGGTCGGACTCGTGGTCGCGGTGCAGCGGGAACCAGGCCGGCAACAGCGGGACCAGCGCCCCGCCCCGGGCAACCGCCGTGGCCGGGATCGGGCCGGCCGGGTCGGCGATTTCGCAGGCGGCGCCGGGCCAGGCGCCGCGGATCGCGGCGAACACCGGCCCGGACGCGATGGTGGCGGGCAGCCACAGCCCGAGGCGCAGCTGACGGCCCGTCCAGCGGTACTCCAGCGCCACATGCGGACGGCCGTCGCGCAGCCGGCGCCGCCAGCCCGGCCGCAGGATCTCGGCCAGCGTGGACCACGCCACGGCGGCGCCGTCGGGGTCGACCTCGGGCGGCGGGCTGATCAGGATCAGCCGGGCATGCTCGCGGCTGCGCCGGTCGCGGCGGGCGACGAGGACCGCCCAGGCCGTCCACCCGGAAAGCAGGACGGCGGGGACGACGGCGAGCAGCCACGGCCGGTGCGCGCACCAGGCGGCGACGGCGGAGGCGGCCTGCTGAATCCACAGCCACGGCAGGGGCTCGGCGACCTCCGGTATCGGAGCGGGGCGTGCAGACGGGTGCGGGGGGAGCGCAACGGTGAACCAGAACATGACGGGAAGCCCCTTTCGCCGAACGACGAAGGGCCGAGCCCGCAAGCTCCCGCTGAGCTCACGGGCCCGGCCCATGTTGAGGACAGATGTGGAGACGGGGCGCCGCGGCGGCCTGCCGGCAGGCGCCCTACGCGTCGTCGACGTCGAGGTCGCCGCTGCAGAGCCGGTGCTCTGTGCGGGAGGCCACGGCCTGGAACCCGACACGGTGGGTGCCGGAGATCAGCAGGCCCTCGCCGCGGCGGGCCGACAGCAGCAGCCGCGCTTCGCCCGCGGTCAGCCCGAACGTGTCGGCGACGACGTCGACCGACTGCGCGGCCTGGCGCAGCAGGATCTGGGTGGCGGCGTTGGCGATGACGGCCTGCCCGAGCTCCGAGCCGAGAAGGTCACCGACGTCCTGGGTGATGACCGAGACCCCGGCCCGGCGTTTACGCGCGGACTTGGACAGCCGGTACAGGAAGGTGGCGCCGGCGCCGTCTTGGAGCAGCACCCATGCCTCGTCGACGATGACCAGCCGCCGCGGCGGCATCCCGCCGGTGGGGGCGTCGATGTCGCGCCAGATCGCGTCGAGGGCGATCAGCATGCCCGGCGCGCGTAGCTCGTCGGGCAGCTGCCGGGTCGACCACACCACCAGCTGCCCGCCCGGAACGTGGGTGGTGGGCCCGTCGAACAGGTCCTTGAACGACCCGGACACCCACGGGGTGAGCCGGGCCGCCAGCGTCCGCGCCGGATCGGAATCCTGAGCGTCGAGGCCGGCGCACACGTCGCGCAGCAGCGGCGCCTGCCGCCGCCACGTGCCCGGATCGTTGGAGATCCCCGCCGCCGTGTAGGCGGCGATGATCGCGGTGTCCAGGGCGGCGCGTTCGGCCGGGGGCGGCTGCTCGCCCAGCAGCACCGCGACCAGCGTATGCAGGAACAAGGCCCGGCGGGTGAGGGCGTCGTCGCGGCGGTCGCCGGGCGCGATGTCCAAGGGGTTGATCCGCACCCCTTTGGCCCCCAGAGCGAGGGTGGTGCCGCCGACCGCGTCCGATAGCCGGTGATACTCGTTCTCGGGGTCGATGACCGACACGTGCACCCCGGCGGCCAGCGACCGCAGCACCTCCAGCTTGACGAAATACGATTTGCCGCTGCCGGAGCGGGCGAGCACGACCGCGTTGGCGTTGTGCTGGTTCCACCGGTCCCACCAGACGACGCCGTTGCTGTCGGGGTTGAGCCCGTACAACAAGCCACCCTCCGGGGCCGGCTCGCCCGGCAACGGCGCGGGCAGGTCAGGCGACGCGAGGGGGAACATGGTGGCGACCGCGTCGGTGTCCATGACCCGGCGCATGCCGATCGTGTCGGTGGCCAGCGGCAGGCTGGTCGTCCAGCCCTGCAGCTGCCGCCAGGTGGCCGGCTGCACGTCCAGCAGCACGGACGCGGCGACCGCGCGCACGTGCGCGACCGCCTCCTGCAGCTCCCCCAGGCTCGGCGCGTGCACGCACAGGTAGAGGCCGACCCGGAACAGCCTGGCCTGGCCGCGGGCGACACGGTCGGCCAGGTCCGCGGCGTCGTCGGCGGCGGCCTCGGCGGCCGGGTCGGGCAGCCGCCCTTTCTCGGTGTCGACGCGCCGGCTGGATTCCAGCCGTGCCCGCTGCCGGCGCAGCCGCCCGGCCGCGGCGTGCGGGGTGAGCGGGTCGAGGTAGACGGCCACGTCGAGCCGGCCCGGCCACGCGAGCAGCGGGTCGAGCCAGGCCACGCCGACCTCGGCCGGGTAGCCGGTGACGATCAGGGTCGCGGCGTAGCCGTCACCGGGCTGCACGTGCCGGGGCAGGTTGACGACCGAGGCCGGTCCCAGAACCGGCGCGAGCCCGACCGAAGCCGCCGGACTCACGTCAGCACCTGTCTGTGCTGGTGGTCTGCGGGGGAACAGTTTCACGTGGCGGCTCCTTGCACGGTCACCGGCGCTCCGGGGCGGGCCCGCGGCCAGGTGACATCCCCCGGCGCGTACGGGTCGGTGGCGCAGGTCAGCACCGCCGTCGCCGTGGCGCCGTCGAGCACGACGGTTTGCGTCCCGAGCGCGGCGAGGGCGGACGCGGTGTGGTCGGCGCGGCGCAGGACGTCGGCGTCGCGGCCCTGGCCTGCCGTGGAGACCACGGCGATGGTGACGGTGCGCCACAGCGGATCCCGCTGCTCGGCCAGCTGGTCGAGGAACGCGGCGTAGTCGTACGCGGCGTCGGCCAGCTGCGGGTCGGCGATGCCCGCCGCCCGGTCGGCGACACGCTGGGCCTGACCAGACAGATCCACCCGCTGCGCCGAGACGACCAGCTGGACCGGGCCGGTGAGACTATTCAGCCACCGCCCGTACGCCTCGACCAGCACGGCCTGTTCATCACCGGACCGCAGCCCGATGTTGACCGTCGTGGCCGCGACCAGGGCGACCGCCTGGTCGCCGGTGTCGATGACGCCGGACTCGGCGATCGCGTGCGCGGGCAGCCGCAGCTGCGGCACCGCCATACCCGCACCGGGCGCCCAGCCCGGCACCGGCCGGGCCGCCACCGCGGCGTGCTGCTTCGGGCCGCGGGAGTGCCGGATCGCCGAGAGCAGCCACGCGTCCAGGCTGCGCCCGTCGCGGCGGCCCAGCGCCAGCACGATCGCGGCCCCGCCGAACGGGACCAGCACGGCGATCAGGGCCGGTGGCGGCAGCAGCGGCCCGAGCCCGCGGACCACGCCATACCCGAGGGCAGCGGCGACCGCGAGGATCGCCACCTGCCGCACCGTCAGCCCGTAAACAATCTTGTCGGGGGTGTCGACGTCGGCAGGAATACGGGCCGTCGGCGCCACGTCCGGGTCGTTACGCATCCCGGCCACCGCCCTGCGCCCGGCGGCGGGCCTTGAGATGCCGGGTGTACACGTCGACGCCCTCGGCGATCTCGTCAGGGGTGTAGGGGTAGATCGGCCGGCCGGTGGGCCAGGCCACCGCGACGACCGTCGGTTGGTCGCGGGCGTCCGGGCCCGCCGGCGGCATTGCTGGGGAAACGGCGATGTCGGTAGTCACGAGCGGTTCCTTCCAGACGGCGCGGCCGTGCCGCGGCTCGGTGCGGTGGCGGCGCGGCGGCGCAGCGACCGGGTGTAGACGTCGACGCCGCCGGCGATCTCGTCGGGGGTGTAGGGCCGGACCGGGCGTCCGGTCGGGTAGGCCGTGCCGACCACGCCTGGTCCGGCGCCGGCCGGGGGCCGTGACGGCACCCGATCGGGACGCGACGCCCGCCGCGGGCTCGGCGACGCCGGTCGCTCCGTCAGAGGCGACAGCGTCCGAACGGTTGCGGGCCGGGCACTGGCCGCGGGCGGCGGCACCGGGCGGTTCCCGCCCCGGCCAGACGGGCCGATCGGCCACGGAAGATCTTGCCTGCCGGGACCGCGCCCGGCGGCGGTCCGCGCCGCCCCGGCCCGGCCGATCCCGCGCCGCACACCGCGGGTCAGCTGCTGCACGAGCAGGACCCGCACCATCGTGGCGACCGGGCTCGGCGAGGACCTGGTGACGTAGCGGCGCATCATCGACGGGATCTTCAGGATCGCCCACAGCAGGCACAGCACGATCAGCAGCGTCATGACCGTGCCGGTCTTGCCGGGCAGGCCCAGCGCCGGCAGATCGGCTTGCGGGCCTAGGAACACCGTCATGGTGGTGTGCAGCGCGACCGCCTGGACGACCACGATGCCCAGCACGCCGAGCATGGTGCGCCACCACAGCTTCGCGGCGGGCTCGGTCTGCGGGGTGCCGTGCAGCGCCAACGCGATCGGCGCGATCCCGACGGCCACGATCAGCACCCCGACCCGCACGATCCACTGCACCAGCAGCATCGCCACCATGACCGCGATGACCAGCCCGATCAGGATGAGCAGGAAACCGCCCGGGTCGGTGCCCGGCGGGCCGGCCAGCGAGCCGGTCACGATCTGGCGCATCTGGCGCAGCGACCCCGGCGCGGTGATGGCCTGCGAGGTCAGCGCGGTCGTCACCGCGTTGGCCAGGCCGATCAGCTGCGAGCACAGCGGCATCGCGAGGTTCGCGCCGATCAGGCCGATGACCAGCCGCGGGATCAGCTCGCCCGGGCCGTACCGGGATTGGAGGGTGTCGCGGCCCAGGACCAGGATGGCCATCCACAACAGGGCCAGCACATAGCAGGTGTTCACGATCGCCAGCGACGTACGGGACACGGACTGGACCTGGGGCAACAGGGTCACATCCGGCGAGGTGAACGCGGTGGCCGACAGCAGGTCCCACAGAATGTTCAGACCGGCGATGATCACCGCGGCCAGCCAGGTGACGATCGCGTCGATCAGGCCGGAGATGAGCCAGTCAGTCATCGCTCAGCCACCGATCCAGCCTCTGACGACGGCGAGCAGGACCGGTGCCAGGATCGCCAGGGCGTAGCCGATCAGGGCCGACTTGAGCGCGGACTTGGCCTTCTCCACCTCGCCCGGGTCACCGCCGGCGGCCAGATAGCGCAGGCCGCCGACGGTCAGGAACAAGGTCGCGACCCCGAACAGCAGACCGATGATCCACCGTGTGATGTTGGAGACGATCACCGGCAGGCTGTGGGCCGCCACGATCACCGGGGCGGCAGCCGCGGAGGCCGGCACGGACACGGCCACCGCCGCAACGGTGACCGTGAAAACGAGGAGCAGACGGGAAATGTTGCGTCGCGACATGGCGGGCACCTCCCGCCCCGGAACCCGGGGCGATGACGGGATTGGGGTGCGCCGCCGGGACCCGGGGCGGGGCCGTGGGAGCAGGGCTCCTTCCAGCCGTTCGGGGATCGGGTGCGAACACGGCCCGGTCAGCCCGGCGCCACCCCGCAGGTCCCGGGGCGCGACACCGGGCCCTGTCTGCGGTCCGATGTCTTGCCCACCAAGGCCTCGCGTTGGACGGCCAACACCGTCTACGCCGCCGCGCCGGCACCCAACGCCGGACCAACACCGCCAGCCCGCCGGCCGACAGTGGCCCGGGTGCGGCGCGCCCGCAGCGGCACGAACGCTAACTCGCCCGCGACGATCGCCTCCCGCAGCCGTTTCTCCGCCCGCGCCCGCCATTGGGAGGCGAGCTGCGCGGAGATCCCGATCCGTGCGGCGACCTGCGCCAGCGTCTGATGATCCAGCCGGGTGGAGGCGATCAACGTGACCTCGTCACGGTCGAGGACCGCGACCGCGACCGCCCGGGCCAGCACCAGGTCCGGGTGGTCCCACGGCCGGATCGGCAGCACCGCACCCGCCGCGCCGGCGCGGATCAGCAGGGTGTCGGACTCCGCCTCCCGCAGCTTGCGCGCGGCACGGACACCGGCCTCCACCAGCCGCCCGCAAATCCGCGGCGTGTCGAGGTCGATCGTCGCGAGGCGTTCCAGGAACCCGACCAGCAATTCGGAGTCGAGGTCGTGGGTGTCGCCGCGCCAGCCGGCGGCCAGCAGCCCGGCCTGCCGGCGCAGACCCGGCATCGCCATCCCGACGGCCGCGACTCGCCACGCCGGTCCGTCACGCCGGGCCCGCACGACCAGTTCACGCCAGACCGCGTCCCGCACGACGCCGCCGGTGCCCGCCGACAGCAGCAGACCGCGCAGCTCATCCAGCGACACAATCCGCTCCGGCAACCCGGCGAAGCCACGCGCGTCGAACGGCACGTGGGTCGGCGCCGCGGCCAGCAGGGTGAACGCCTTCTCCGCCGCGTCCAGCGGCGTCAACGGCCAGGAAGAAGAGCAAGACATTGGCGAAACTCCCTAGAGGGCGGTGCGCCACAGCACGCGGCGCGTGAGCCGCCATTCAGGCAGCCCAAACCAACACCGGCCGCAGCAGCCGACGGCTGCTCTCTCTCGTTGGGCCAGGTCACGGGGCTCCCAGCAACCGTGGCCGGCATGACGGCCACGCCCACCCTGGTCGTCGGGCACAGCGAACAGTGCAGGCCAGCCTGCCTGTTGGAAGCCGTTGGGCGACATAGCCGGTCGCCGCCGCCCGCGGCACGCTGAGGGCGGTCAACGCCCCAGCCCGATGACCGGCCTCCGACGGAGCCGGCGGCAGCGCGCCGCGATGCTCGCCGGTAAGCGCGTGCCGACAGCAGCAAGCACCTTGGAACAATGATCACGGGCGTGCGCAGATCCGTGGCCATCCCGGGGCCCGCTTTCGGCCTGGCGCATGCGGTGCTTCCCTCCGCTGGGACGGCTCCCAGCCAACGGTCGCCGTTGCCTGCCCTGCGCTGACGGGCCACCCGCACAACAGCGCAGGTCAGCCCGCCAACACGGCCATCCATGTCGAGGGCCGACGCGAATCCAACAGCCGAGCGCCCGCACGGGTTGGGTACGGCCACAGCGCCGTTGGGTCAACGCCCCTGATGGGCGCCGCCTCGTTGGGTCACGCCCGCCGCCGACGACGACGGCGTGTTGGGCGGTGTTGAGCGTGCCGCCGCGCGCCGGTCCGGCGATTGCCAGCTCCGCGGCGCCTTTAGTGGAATGCGAGCACGGCCAGTCGGCGCGGGAGCAACCCGCCCATGACAGCCCACGACACGAATCAGCCCGACGGACCACCGTCCCGTACCAGCACGCCAGCCGACGCCCCTGTCCCCTACACCGGTCGCGACAGGGCCACCGTCATCATCTGGCGCACCGCCGCCGACTCCCCCGGCGACACCGACGCCGGAACAGACGCCGGAACAGGTGACGCCAGCACCAGTCCGCTGACGCCACGCCTGGCGCACCACCTCGTCGCCATCTACAGCGACGTGCACAGCACCGTCCTCGACTTCGACGCCGACATCCACCTGCAACACGCCGCCGAGGCAACCGGCCGGACCTACACGACAGCCACCGACACCACCGGACCCAAGCCGCTTGCCCACCCGTCCCCGGCAGCGGCGCTGATCCTGCTGCGCTGGCCCCGCCCCGACACCACCGACGTGAACGCCGGCAACCTGCTCAGCCGCTGTCAACAGCACCTCGCCGACGACGGCAGCACCATCGTCGTCGTCACGGCCACCCAGCCAGGCGCCGACACCACCAGCTACCACCACCACGAGCAGGTCCTGCTGGCCGCCGTGCAGACCGCCGGACTCCGTCACCTGCACGACATCGTCCCGATCGACGCCGCAGACGGCCGGGACGCCTTCACCTACGCGACCGGCAAGCGCACCGCCAGGCACGCCAGCTCCGATGACACACGACACGGCACCGCCACGACCTTGATGATCTTCGGTCACCCCCGGCGGCGACCGTGACACCCCGCGAGGCGCTCCCTGTCAGGGACGGCCGCACGGCTCTGTCACCCGCGACACCGACGCCGCGCAGCGCGACAGAACCGTCAGCGCAACCATGTCACCCGCGGCACCGCTACCCGCCCCGACGTCAGGGATCTGTCGCCAGGCGACAGAGACGACCGGCCGACCCTGCCAGCGCATGAGTCACGTTGTGTTGCCAAGTCCAGCCATCGCCTCATCAAATCAGCAGAACGAGGAGAACAAGGCCCGTGGCCAGGTGCATCCCGCTCACCGGGGCTCACCATGAGCCGGCCCGGCACGGCCTGGGCGCCGGACCCGTTGCTGACCATCGACGAGGTCGCCGCCTGGATTCGCAAACCCAAAGCGACCCTCTACAGCTGGCGCAGCCGCGGGCTCGGCCCGTCGGCAATCCGTGTCGCGTGCTGCGCTGCCGGCGCAGCGAGGTCGAGCAGTGGCTCGAGGACCACACCGACCGGACATGAACGGCCGCGCCCTTGCCTAGACCCCCGCTCCCGATCGGCACCTGGGGCAAGATTCGCCGCGACCAGCTCGGCGACCGCCCGCCGAGGCGTGCGTTCCCCGCCGACAAAGCCGATCGCCGTGATCCGCCGGTGCACCACGTCGGCGCGGATCCGGCCACCCGAGCGGGCGACCAGCTCCTCGATCTTGTCGATGAAGTCGTCGATCGGCCGGACCCGCTGCGCACGCTCCTGCGGGCTGCGTCCCTCCGCCCGGAACTTCACATACCGGGCCACGGTGTGGTGGTCACACCCCGCCAGCTCAGCCGCCGCACGGTAACTACCCTTGGGGCCGTAGGCCTCTAAGATTTCCGCGATCTCCCTTATACCCCGTTGGGCCCGCGGCCCGCCCCCGGCACCGTGCAGACTTCCACGTGCCACGTCGCAGGCACTGACCGCTACCTCGGTCAGGCGGTCCACCATCCGGCGGGCCGTCTCGGTGATCTCGCGGGGGACCACGCCATTCGGCTCCGGAGAAGCGGCGGCCCCGGCCAACATGCACAGCCAGCCGCGTTTGGGAGTAGTGGGCCGCAGCGCTCAAGCGAGCGCGTCGACCAACTCTCGTAACGGTCGCCGCCCCTGCTCCAACCGCTTCAGCTACTCTTTCGATACACCCGCAATGCCAACCAGCTCATCGCGTCGCAGGCCGGGCACCCGCCGCACGATAGGCAGCGACGCCCGAACCGCGGCCCATCGGGAGTGACCCAATGGGCGCAGGGTCCGCAGCAAGGTGCCGAAGTCGTCATCCCGCCACGCGGCCCCATTACGTCAGTCGCGAGCGAGGCGCGGGCCGCCGGGAACTGCGGCGTCCACCGCGTCTATCGGCTCCATGTAGAACCGAGACCGCCGGATCAGACCGTCACGAACCGTAATAACGATGACACCCTTGAGGTCCTGCCCAGCGGCCTTGGTGTAGTACCACTCACCCCACACCTCGTCGCCCACTTCGACCGCCTGCGTCATCGCCACCGTGATCTCCGGCGACAACTTAAAGATCCTCTCCCAGTTGCGTCGTACCTGCTCCGGCCCAACGAGGTCCCGGCCCGGATGCGCCGGCCACTCCCCCGAGAAGTCCGGCCCGAAACACTCCGCCACCCCGTCGAGATCGTGCCTGTTCAACGCGCCAATCAGGCGCTCCACCACAGTGTTGCTCATGGACAAACACGCTAGTCAGACTCCCGTATCCTCACCAGGGCCAACCTGTACCACTCGTGCTGCAGCTGAGCCGCACAGACGATCAGGCGGGACATGAGCGTGGCGATTCCGTCGCGCACCAACCTCCGTACGCTGGCAACCACGAACCCGGCGGCTTTCGTGAGCGCGTCAAGACCGGCCGAGACCGCGCCGGGAGATCCCTCGATCAAGCTACCGTCGTTGACTCTGCGGTAGATGCTCTCGACTCCCTGGGCGATCCACACCCGGGGCCATGGGTCGACTGACGAACCTGCCGTTGCAACCAGCGCATTGCCCGAACTCATCGGGTCTTCTTCAGCCGGTCGGCCGCCTTGCCGCTGGCCGTGTCGTAGCCCGCCGCCGTCGACCGCAACGCATCTGCGGTGTCGCGCGCCGCAGTGACCGCGCTGCCGAGGCCGTCGACCACCTGCGCTTGCAGGTCATACAGTAGGGTCGGCACGAACTGGCACAGCTGTCCATATGCGCCGGAGTCAACTTGGACTGCCACGCCAGCCTGCTTCGCGGTGTCCAAGCCGTCACCGATCCGCTCAACCTTGGCGGCATGCGAGACGAGATCAGACATGCTGATCTGGAACTAGCCGCTCACCCGTCACCCTGCAACCGCCGCAGCGCCAAGTCGTCGATCGGCTCATCGAGAGCCATCTCACGGTAAGCGCCACATCGGCCAGGGAGAAGGGCGGCTGCGCTGGACTGCCTCGGGCGGCTGCTTACACACCATTAATGAGGCAAAGCCGCAATACTGAATAGGCCGAGCTCAGAGGCGTCGATTGCGGCCTCCGCCATCGGCCTGGGCGGACCCTGACGATGACAGCTCGCTGCTCAGGAGGCACGCGCCCTCGATGAGAAGAACAGGTGCATGAGAACCCCGCGAGCGATCGACGAGCGTGCCAATCACTCAACGGACGAGGCGGCGAACCGATACGCATCGATCCTCAGCTGAGACACATCAGTGTCTCTGGAGAACCGTCGAATTTGACCTCGTACTGTGGGATGCTGGCGGTCCGTGGCTCCAACAGGCTCGCGGCAGGAACAGCGCGCATCGGGTCGACAGGCGGCTTGAGCAGGATTTACCTCCCGAGGATCACTCGAAAGGTAAACGGCTGCGGCACTGGCCGCGGCCGAATCGGGTATTGTCCACCTGCACGGCTGGGCGGCGATCCGCGCCCTCCCCCTCGCGTACGTCTTGCAGGGCGCCGACCTGGCAGGACCTTGCCGTCTGCTCGCTGTCTTCCTCGGTCGGGCCTGAACAGCTGGTCGACCTCGGCCCGCCAGGTGACGACTACGGCGGGCAGAAATGCAGGCCGGCATCGGCCGTTGCCCGCTGCCCCGAGTTGCATCAATTGGCGAGGTCGGTCCCGGCGACACCTCGATGCCCGGGTCGGTCGGGCGCCGCCCCACAGTTGATCGCGCATCCTCGGGGGGTGTCCCTATGGGTTCTGTCAAGCAGCCAGGGCAAGCTTCTCTGCTGGTTTGTGCTGATAGGGCGTTCCGGTGCGGAGCATGGCGTGCAGGACGTCGACGCGACGCCGTGCAAGGCAGATGAGAGCAGCGTTGTGTTTCTTGCCTTCGGCGCGTTTCCGGTCGTAGTAGGCCCGGCTGAGCGGGTCGGCCAGGGCCGCGAACGCGGACAGGAAGAACGCGCGTTTGAGCTGCTTGTTACCGCCCTTGGGTGGATGCTCACCGCGGATGCTGGTGCCCGAGCGGCGGGTCACCGGGGCGAGACCGGCGTAGGCGGCCAGGTGGCCGGAGGTCGGGAACGCGGCGACGTCACCGACTTCGAGCAGGATCCGGGCTGCGGTCCTGACCCCGATGCCGGGCATCGAGATCAGGACCGAGGAGAGAGGGTGCGCATCAAGCATCTCCTCGACCTGGCCGGCGACTTGGTCACGCTGTTTCAGCAGCTCCCGCAGGCTGCCGGCCAGCCTCGGCAGGATGGTCTCGGCTGCGGTGCTGCCAGGGACGACAACGGTCTGGGCGTCCAGGGCGGTGAAGATCTGCTCGACCAGGCGGGCACCCATGCGCGGAGCTCGAGGTTTGATGATCTCGGTGAGTTTCGACCGGCCGGTCTTGCGCAGCCCGGCCGGGCCACCACACCGCGACAACACTTCGAGGACGGCGGGATGCTGGACTTTCGGGCCCAGTACCTTCTCCAGCGGCGGGTGGATCTGGGTGAGCAGGCCACGGATGCGGTTGGCGATGCGAGTGACCTCACCGGCCAGGTCGTCGTCGTAGCCGACCAGCATCTCCAGCTCGGCGAGGGCGTCGTCGCCGGCGTCGACCCGGCGCAGCGTGTGCGGCAACGTGCGGGCGGCGTCGGCGATCACCCAGGCGTCGCGGGCGTCGGTCTTCGCCGTGCCGGGATGCAGATCCGCGAGGCGGCGCATGACCAGACCGGGCAGATAGGCGATCTGATGCCCGCACGCGCGGGCGACCGCGACGGGCAGGGCACCGATCGAGGCGGGCTGGTCGACTACGGCCAGGATCC
>NZ_BMMX01000038.1 GCF_014646155.1 Mangrovihabitans endophyticus | reverse complement strand
TCGCCCCGCCGCGTCGCGGCTCCCGCCCCGCCGTCGCCGCCCCCGCCCTGCCCCGCGGCCCCCGGTTCCGCCTCGCCGCCGCGGCCCCTGCCCCGCCCTGCCCCGCCCCGCCCCGCCGATCTTGAGCTTTCCGTGCCCCATTCGCCCCCGGATATCCCGACATTCCCGACCATCAAGTCCAAGATCGGCGGGGCGTCGGGGGTGATTCGGGTTGATCTTGGACTTTCGGGTCGGACAAGTCGGTTATGCCTTGGCGATTCGGGCATCGGAAGTTCAAGATCGACGGGACCGGTCCGGTCCGGCCGGGACCAGACGGGACGGGACGGGACTCGGCGGGGCAGGACGGGACTCGGCGGGGCAGGACGGGACTCGGCGGGGCGGGACAGGGGCTGGCGGGTTCGGCGGGTGGGCGCGGCAGCGGCGAGGACCGTGCGGGCGTCTTGGGTCGGCGTCTTGGGCGGGCGCGTGCCGCCGCCCGCGCGTGGCGTTCGTCTCCTGCGGCCGGTACCCGCACGCGTCGTTGTTTGTCACAAGGCGGGAGTAGCTTCGGTCGGGTGACAGACGCGCCAACTGCGACCACACCCACACCACCCGCCGGCCTGCCCGCCACCCTGGGCGAGCTGCGCGCCGGCGGTCACCAGTTTCGCACCGTCAAGGAGGAGCTGCGCGACAACCTTCTGCACCGGCTGCGCAGCGGCGCGCCGCGGTTCGCCGGCATCGTCGGCTTCGACGACACCGTGCTGCCCGAGGTCGAGCGGGCCCTGCTCGCCGGGCATGACATGGTGCTGCTCGGCGAGCGCGGCCAGGGCAAGACGCGCCTGATTCGCAGCCTGGTCGACCTGCTCGACGAGTGGACGCCCTACATCACCGGTTCGGAGCTGCGCGAGCATCCCTATCATCCCCTCGCCCCGGCCACCCGCCGGCTCGCCGACCAGGCAGGCGACCTGCTGCCCATCTCGTGGCTGCACCGGTCGGAGCGCTACGGCGAAAAACTCGCCACCCCGGACACCAGCGTCGGTGACCTGATCGGTGACGTGGACCCGATCAAGGTCGCGCAGGGGCGTGCCCTGGGCGACCCGGACACCATCCACTTCGGCCTCGTGCCGCGCACCAACCGGGGCATCTTCGCGGTCAACGAGCTGCCCGACCTGGCCGAGCGGATCCAGGTGTCGCTGCTCAATGTGCTGGAGGAGCGCGACATCCAGGTCCGCGGCTACCAGTTGCGCCTGCCGCTGGACCTGTTGCTGGTGGCCAGCGCGAACCCGGAGGACTACACCAACCGGGGCCGCATCATCACCCCGCTCAAGGACCGCTTCGGCGCCGAGATCCGCACGCACTACCCGGTCGAGCTGGAGCTGGAGTCCGACCTGATCCGCCAGGAGGCGGCGCTGTCCGCGACGGTGCCCGACCACCTGGTCGAGGTGCTGGCGCGATACACCCGTGGGGTGCGTGAGTCGCCGTCGGTGGACGCCCGTTCCGGCATCTCGGCGCGGTTCGCCATCGCCGCGGCCGAGACGGTGGCCGCGTCCGCCCTGCGACGCTGTGGGCTGCGCGGCGAGTCCGAGGCGGTGGCCCGCATCTGCGACACCGTGTCGGTCACGTCGACGTTGCGCGGCAAGGTCGAGTTCGAGAGCGGCGAGGAGGGGCGCGAGACCGAGGTGCTCGCGCATCTGCTGCGGGTGGCCACCGCGGAGACGTTCCGCGCCCGCCTGTCCGGCCTGGACCTGTCCGGCTTCACCGACCTGGTCGCCCAGGGCGCGATCATCGAGACCGGTGACCTGGTGCCGGCGCAGGACCTGCTCGGCCAGATCGGCACCGTGCCGGGCCTGGCGAAGGTTCTTGACCGGCTGGGCCTGGGCGACGCGCCCAGCCCGGGTCAGGCCGCCGCCGGGGTGGAGTTCGTGCTTGAGGGCCTGCATCTGACACGCCGGATGGCCAAGGAGACCACCGACGACGGCCGCACCCTCTACGGGAGCTGATCATGGCAGGTCAACGGTTCCGGTACGGCGCGTGGCGGGACGGCCCGGACCCGCTCGCCCCGCCGTTCGACGTCCGCGCCGCGGTGGACGACGTGGGTGAGCGGGTGCTGGCCGGGGAGAGCCTGCGGGACGCCCTGCGCGACTTGATCCACCGCGGGCCGCGCGACGGGCGTGGCCTGGACGACCTGCGCGCCCGGGCCCGCCGCCTGCGCCGCGATGCGCTGCGCCGGGGAAACCTGGACGGTGCGGTGACCCGAGCCCAGCAGTTGCTGGATCAGGCGGTCGCGGCGGAACGCGACGAGCTGGCGGGCCGCGACGACGATGCGGCCCGTTTCCACGAGGCGGTGCTGGACAGCCTGCCGCGTTCCACCTCGCAGGCGGTGCAGGAGCTCTCCGGATACGACTGGGCCAGCGACGAGGCACGCCGCACCTACCAGCAGATCCTCGACGGGCTGCGCCGGGAGGTGGTGGAGCAGCGCTTCGCGGGCATGAAGCAGGCGTTGTCCGGCCGTGACCCGGCGGCCGAGGCGCGGATCGGCGAGATGCTGTCGGATCTCAACGATCTGCTCGCCCGGCACGCGCGCGGCGAGGACACCGGCGACGCGTTCCAGCGCTTCATGGACAAGCACGGCGACTTCTTCCCGGACAAGCCGGGCAGCGTCGACGAGCTGATCGACTCGCTGGCGCGGCAGGCCGCGGCGGCCGAGCGGCTGATGCGCTCGCTCAGCCCGCAGCAGCGCGAGGAACTGCAGCAACTCATGGACCAGGCGCTGGGGGACGGCCCGTTGCGCTCTCAGCTCGCCGAGCTGACCGACAACCTGCGTGCGTTGCGGCCGGGCATGAACTGGACGCGTGGCGAGCGGATGCGCGGTGCTCCGGACCTGGGATACGGCGACGCCACCGAGGCGCTCGGTGAGATCGGCGAACTGGACGACCTGCTCGGCCAGTTGGGTCAGGAACATCCCGGAGCCACGCTGGACGACGTCGATGTGGAGGCGGTGGAACGGCAACTGGGCCGATCGGCCGCGGACGACCTGCGCCGGCTGCGCGAGCTGGAACGCGAACTGCGGCGCCAGGGCTGGGTGACGCGCGACGCCGAGGGGCTGACGCTGTCGCCGAAGGCGTTGCGGCGCCTCGGGCGTACGGCGCTGGCCAAGGTCTTCGCCGACCTGGCCGGCCGGCGCCGGGGCGAGCATGACCTGCGCGACGCCGGTGCGGCCGGTGATCTGATCGGGTCGTCGCGGCGCTGGCAGTTCGGCGACGAGCAACCGCTGGATGTGGTGCGCACCATCGGCAACGCGGTGCGGCGGCGCGCCCCGGCCGGGGTGTCCACGCTGCCGGTGCGGCTGGAGCCGGACGATTTCGAGGTGTCCGAGACCGAGCGCCGCGCCTCGGCCGTGGTGGCCTTGTGTGTCGACCTGTCGTTCTCGATGTTCGCCGACGGCCGCTGGGGGCCGATGAAGCAGACGGCGCTGGCGCTGTCGCACCTGGTGGCGACCCGGTTCCCGCAGGATTCGCTGCAGATCATCGGGTTCGGCCGGTACGCCATGCCGCTCTCCCAGGGTGAGCTGGCGGCGATCGAGCCGGACATGGTGCAGGGCACGAACCTGCAGCATGCGCTGAAACTGGCCGCCCGGCATCTGCGCCGCCATCCGGAGTCGGAGCCGGTGGTGCTGGTGGTGACCGACGGCGAGCCGACCGCCCATCTCGACGACGACGGCGAGGCGTTCTTCTCCTGGCCGACCACGCACGAGACGGTGCAGTCGACGGTGCGCGAGGTCGATCAGCTGACCCGATACGGCGCCGTGCTCAACCTCTTCATGCTCGGAGAGGACGAGGGGTTGCGCCGGTTCGTGAACGCGGTGGCCCAGCGCAGCGGCGGCCGGGTGTTCAGCCCGGAGATCGGCGAGCTCGGCAGGTACGTGGTGGACGACTATGTGCGCGCGCGCCGGGGGCGCCGCTGAGCGGCACACCAACCCGAGCCCTATTGTCCTAGGATGCTTTAGGGGTGGTGACCTACGCCGCCCCGGCACGGCCTGCCGGGGCGGGGACCGACGGCTGGCTATAGTTGCTCCCGGCGAGTGACCGCACGTGGCGCGCCCGGTGACGGAGGGCGGCGGGCCGTGGGGGGTGTCGCGGGCCGGTCGGTGCGGCCGTCGGCAGCGTCCGTGGGTCCGCGCCGATGGCCGCCGGGTGGGGTCCCGGCCGTGGGGGAGAGGGAGTAGCGATGTCGCAGCAGCCTGCGCCCACTCCCGTCGTGTCCCGGCGCATCGCGACGGTGCCCAACGTCATCAGCTTCGTCCGCCTGCTCGGCGTGCCGCTCTTCCTCTACCTGCTGCTCGGGCCCCGGCACGACGTCGCCGCGGTGGTCGTGCTGGCGGTGGGCGGCACCACCGACTGGGTCGACGGTTACGTCGCACGCCGGCTCGGCCAGGTGAGCCGCCTCGGTGAGCTGCTCGACCCGTTCGCCGACCGGCTCTACATCCTGGCCACCCTGATCGGTTTCACGGTGCGCGACGTCGTCCCGTGGTGGCTCACCGCCGCCCTGCTGCTGCGCGAGCTGGTGCTCGGCGTCGCGCTGCTGGTGCTGCGCCGCTTCGGGTACGGTCCTCCGCCGGTGCACTACGTCGGCAAGACCGGCACCTTCGTGCTGTTGCTCGCGTTCCCGGTGATGCTGCTGGCCGACGCGGCGCCGGACGCGTCCGCGGTGATCGAGCCGATCGGCTGGGGCCTGGCCTGGTGGGCGCTGGGCCTGTACTGGGCGGCCGCAGCCCTCTACCTCGCGCAGACCGCGCGGCTGGTGCGCGCGGCGCGTCGTGCGCCCCGGGCCGGCCGGGTGAGCACGCCGGACGAGGCGGTCGCGGGATGACCCGACCCGGTCCGGTCTCCGCCGGTGCCGTGCGGGACTCGCATGGCGACGTGCCGTCTCCGGACGGCGACGGTCGTCGCCGCGGGTACACCACGGACTTCCTCACCGATCTGTTCCGCAACCCCCTCGACCCCGGGTACGCCGCCGCGGCGCAACGCCGGGGGAGCGGGCGGGGCCCCGGCCCGGCCGCCCGCCGGGCGTTGCGGGCGGTGCTCGCGGTGACCATGGCCGCACTGGGCTTTCTGCTGGTGGTGGCCTACCAGCAGACGGTGGCCGACGAGCCGGCCCGCAGCAGCGCGCACGACCAGTTGGTGAGTCAGGTGCAGCGGCGCCGGGCGGACACGTCGGTGTTGCAGGACCAGGCCGACGGCCTGCGCAGCGAGGTGGCCGACCTGCGGGACCGGGAACTGGACGGCAAGGCCGCCGCCCGGCTGCGGGAGCTGGAGGCGCAGACCGGCCTCGCTCCGGTGCGCGGCTCCGGTGCCAAGATCACCCTGGGCGACGGCCCGACCGCGGCCGATCCGGTCACCGGGGAGCGGTCCACCGACGCCCGGGTCAAGGACACGGATCTGCAGCTAGCGGCGAACGCGCTGTGGGCGGGTGGTGCGGAGGCGATCGCGATCAACGGGCAGCGGCTGACCGCGACCTCCACCATCCGGCAGGCGGGCGAGGCCATCCTGGTGGATTTCCGGCCGGTGACCACGCCGTACGAGGTGGTGGCGATCGGCCCCGACTCGCTGGCCGGCGATTTCCGCGACGGATACGCCGGCCGTTTCTTCCGGGCCTTGGTGAGCCGGTACGGCATGTCGTTCGACACCGCTGAGGTGCACGACGTGACGCTCGCCGCGGCCACGGAACTCAAGCTCCGGGTGGCGGAGCCGTCGACGCCTCCGCCGTCCGCGTCCACCGGCTCGCAGGCCGAGCCTCGTAGCTCCCAGTCGGAAGGCGGCCGATGATCGCCGTACTCGCTCTGATCGCTGGCGCCGTGCTCGGTGTCGTGTTCCATCCCACGGTGCCGCCGGCGTTGCAGCCGTACCTGCCGATTGCGGTGGTGGCCGCGCTGGACGCGGTGTTCGGTGGGGTGCGCGCGAAGCTGGACGGCATCTTCGACGACAAGCAGTTCGTCGTGTCGTTCATCGCGAACGTGGTGGTGGCCGGGTTGATCGTCTACCTGGGGGACCAACTGGGGGTGGGCGGGCAGTTGTCCACCGGCGTGGTGGTGGTGCTGGGCGTGCGGATCTTCGGCAACGTGGCGGCGATCCGCCGGCACCTGTTCCGGGCGTAGGCGCGGACCATGAGCGATCAACACGAGCCCGGCCGCGAGGCGTCGCCGTCCCCCGAACCGGTGAATCCGCCGTCGGCCCGCGACCGCGCCGGTGACACCGAGCGCGGGAGCGATCCGCATGGCGCCGATCCGCATGGCGCCGATCCGCACGGGACCGGTCCGCAGCAGACCAGTGCGGCGGGCGCGGACGCGCCCGCCGGCCCCCACGAAGCCGGTCCTGAGACCGGGGCTGAGACCGGCGGCCCCGAGTCCGCGTCCGCCGGCGCGCCGGCGGACGGCCCGGCCGACCGTGCGGAGGCGGGCCCGCCGCGTGCCGGGCTCGCCCCGTGGCGGCGTCTGTCCAGCGCCGGAGCGCTCATCTGGCTGCTGCTGGCGTTGTTCGGGTTCACCCTGGTCGTGCAGTTGCGCAGTAACAACACCGACGACGGGCTGGCCAGCGCGCGCCAGGAGGATCTGGTGCGCATCCTGTCCGATCTGGAGGCGCGGGACACCCGGTTGCAGGCCGAGATCAACGCCTTGGAGACGTCGCAGCGGCAGCTCACCTCGGGCGTGGCGGGCCGTCAGGCGGCGCGGGCCGAGGCCGAGAAACGCGGCGACGAGCTGGGGCTGCTGGCGGGCACGCTGCCGGGCCGCGGACCGGGGTTGCGGATCATGCTGACCGGGGTGAAGTCGTCCGCGGTGCTGAACGCCGTGCAGGAGTTGCGCGGCGCCGGCGGCGAGGTGATGGAACTGGCCGGCGCGGACGGCACCGCGGTGCGGATCGTGGCGTCGACCTACTTCGTGGACGCCGACGACGGCGGCATCGTCGCCGACGGCACGACCGTGCACGGCCCGTACACGCTGTGGGTGATCGGCGCTCCGCAGACCATGCAGACGGCGTTGCAGATCCCGGGCGGGGTGGTCGCTTCGGTGAAGAGCAGCGGCGGTAGCGTGACCGTGGAACAGCGCACCATGGTCGACGTGGCCGCGGTGCGCGAGTCCACCAGCCTGCGTTACGCGCATCCGGTCTCCTGACCGGGGCCACGGCAGACTACAGCGGCGTCGACACGGAGGAACGTGTGATTCCTGAGGACCTGCGGTACACCGCCGAGCACGAGTGGGTGTCCGGCGACGGCAGCGGCCCGGTGCGGGTGGGGATCACCCACTTCGCGCAGGATGCGCTGGGCGACATCGTCTTCGTGCAGTTGCCGGAGGAGGGCACCGCGGTGCAGGCCGGCGATTCGCTCGGGGAGATCGAGTCGACCAAGAGCGTGTCCGAGATCTACGCGCCGGTCGCCGGGACGGTGGTGTCCCGCAACGCCACGCTGGCCGATGAGCCGGAGCTGATCAATGCGGAGCCCTACGCGGCGGGGTGGCTGGTGGAGATCACGCCGGATGATCCGCAGGCGGTCACCGGCCTGCTTGACGCCGCGGCGTACCGTTCTCTCACCGAGAGCTGAACCTGCGGACCCGCGCGTCCGGTTGCCCGCGATATTGGCGCTGACTAGGCTCGCGGAGCACATGTAGAACCGTTATTTGTTCGCAACCGATAGTCGTGCGTCCGGGCCTTTCGGGCAGCGGCGGGGGTGCCGCGGCCTCGGGCGTCTGTCCGGTCTCGCCCACCCCGTGCCCTTCGGACGGCGACCGACACTGATCCGTGAGGTGGTCCGATGACGCGCCCAGACGACGAGTTTCCCCCACTCGACGTCACGTCCACGCTGAACCTCGGTGCGCTCGACGAGGCACTCGAGGGGCCGGAGACCGACGTGGTGCCGAGCCGGATGTCCGGCTCCCTTCCGCCGGGGATGGCGCTGCTGGTGGTGCGCCGCGGCCCGAACGCCGGCGCGCGGTTCCTGCTGGACCACGACGTCACCACGAGCGGCCGGCACCCCGACAGCGACATCTTCCTGGACGATGTGACGGTGTCCCGACGGCACGCCGAGTTCCACCGCGACGCCGGCACGTTCACCGTGCGCGACGTCGGCTCGCTGAACGGGACCTATGTCAACCGGGAGCGCGTCGAGGCCGCCACACTGAGCAACGGCGACGAGGTTCAGATCGGCAAGTTCCGGCTGGTCTTCATCGCCGGACCCCGTCCGGAGGGCGAGGTCGGCGGGGCGTGAGTCCGTCCGGGTCCGCCGCACGCGACCCGGGGCCCTCGCGCGCCCAGGGTCCGGCTCAGCATCTGATGAGCATCGGGGAGGTGCTGGCCCACCTGCGCACCGAGTTTCCCGACACGACCATCTCCAAGCTGCGGTTCCTGGAGGCGGAGGGGCTGGTCGACCCGCAGCGGACGGCCTCGGGCTATCGCAAGTACTCGTGGGATGACGTGGCGCGGCTGCGTTTCGTGCTCACCGCGCAACGTGATCAGTATCTCCCGCTGCGGGTGATCCGGGAGCAACTGGAGCAGCGCCGCCACGAGGAGCAGTCGTCTCAGCGTCCCGCGCTGGTGGCGGTGGGATCGGAGCGCGCGGCCGACCCGCAGGACACCCGCGTGGCGCGCGACGACGTGCTGGAGCGCACCGGCTGCCCGGCCGAGCTGCTCGCCGAACTGGAGAAGATCGGGCTGGTGGTGAGCCGCCCGCCGGGCTGGTACGACGGCGACGCGATGGTGATCGTGGAGGCGGTCGTCGGCCTCACCCGGTACGGGCTGGAGGTGCGCCACCTGCGCGCGTTCCGGGTCGGCGCGGACCGCGAGGTGGGCCTGTTCACCCAGTTGCTCGCGCCGCTGGTGCGCCAGCACGACCCGGCCGCCCGGGCCCGCGCCGCCGAGATGGCGCGCGAGCTGCAGGCCCTGTCTCAGCGGCTGCACGCGGCGCTGGTGCGCACCGGGCTGCGGGGCGAACTCGGCCGCTGACCGGGACGGCACGGCACACCCCACAACGGGCATGCCGTGCAGACGGGACGGCCGTGCGTGCGTGTACCGTGCAGGGAGGAGCGGCTGTCGCCCTTCGTGCCGAGTGGCGCAACGGAGCAGGCGGCCACGGGAAACGACACGGAGGCGTGCGGTGCGCGAGCTGAGCGTGGTCGGGGTTCGGGTGGAGCTGCCCAGCAACCAGCCGATCGTCCTGCTCAGGGAGGTCGACGGTGATCGTTACCTGCCCATCTGGATCGGTGCGGTGGAGGCGACCGCCATCGCGTACGAGCAGCAGGGTGTGAAGCCGGCCCGGCCGCTGACCCACGATCTGCTGCGTGATGTGCTGGCGGCGCTGGAGGCGCCGCTGACCGCGGTGGAGATCACCGAGCTGAAGGAAAACGTCTTCTACGCGGACCTGCTCATCGGCGATGAGCTGCGGGTTTCTGCCCGACCGAGCGATTCGATCGCGCTCGCCCTGCGCGTCGGTGCGCCGATCCGGTGCTCCGATGATGTGCTGTCCGAGGCCGGGATCGTCATTCCGGACGAGCAGGAGGACGAGGTCGAGAAGTTCCGCGAGTTCCTCGATCAGGTGCGTCCGGAGGACTTCGCCGGCTGATCATTCATCGACACCGGTTCCTCCGTACGCGGCGTGTCGTAGCGTTACCTCCCTGTTTCCGGCAGCGTTGAGATATAGGCTCGTGAAGTCCAGGTGAAGCGGCACCGCGCAGCGGGGAGGTAGTCGCGTGCACGAGTCAGATCCTGTTGAGGGTCCGCTTGTCGGCGAGGACGACGAAGTCGGGTACCGGGGAGTCACCGCCTGCCACGCGGTCGGCATCAGCTACCGGCAACTCGACTACTGGGCCCGCACCACGCTGGTGGTACCCAGCATCCGGGACGCGTCGGGCTCCGGCACCCAACGGCTCTACTCCTTTCGCGACCTCGTCGTACTCAAAGTGGTGAAGCGTCTGCTGGACGCCGGCGTCTCGTTGCAGAACATCCGTAAGGCCATCGACACCCTGCGATCGCGCGGTGTGGACGATCTGGCCGGCATCACGCTGATCAGCGACGGCACCACCGTTTACGAGTGCCGCTCGCCGGAAGAGGTGGTGGATCTGCTGCAGGGCGGCCAGGGGGTGTTCGGCATCGCCATCGGCGGCGCCTTCAAGGAGATCCAGGGCTCCCTGTCGAATCTGCCGTCCGAGCCGGCGGCCGGCCCCCAGCCGGTCGGCTCGGCCACCCCCGCCGAGCCGGTGGCCGGGGACGAGCTCGCCGCGCGCCGCGCCCGCCGCCGCGCCGGCTGACCGGCCCCGCACTGCCGTTCCCGCCTTGCCAATGCAGCAAGCGGTCTTCGTCCCGCGCCGGCGGACCGGCACGCTTGGTCCCATGACCGACACGAATGACGGCGGGGGAGCGATCCGATGAGCGACGAGGCTTCGTGGGACGCCCGGTACGCCGAGAGCGACCGGATCTGGAGCGGACAGCCGAACGTGGTGCTGGTCCGGGAAGTCGCCGACGAGACCCCGGGCCGGGCGTTGGACCTGGGATGCGGTGAGGGCGCCGACGCGGTGTGGCTGGCCTCGCGCGGCTGGCGGGTGACCGCGGTGGACATCTCCAGCGTGGCGTTGCAGCGCGCGGCGCAGCACGCCGCGGACGCTGGAGTCGCCGACCGGGTGGACTGGCGCCATCTCGATCTTGGGTCCGGCTTTCCGGACGGCACGTACGACCTGGTGTCCGCGCAGTTCCTGCATTCGCACGGCGACATGCCGCGGGAGCGCATCCTGCGGGACGCGGCGGCTGCCGTGGCGCCCGGTGGCATCCTGCTGATCGAGGGGCATCTGGACCCCGGGCCGTTCCACCATCGGGCGCATCCCGAGATGGAGCTTCCCTCGCCCGACGAGGTGATCGCCGGGCTGGCCCTGGCCGACGGGGAGTGGGAGGTGCTGCGCAGCGAGGCCCACGAACGCAAGCAGACCGGCCCGGACGGCGAGCCGGCCATCCGTAGCGACGCCACCGTCAAGGTGCGCAGGCTCCCGTCCTGACCGGAGGAGGAAGCCGGGCCGGTGGAGGAAGCCGGGCCGGTGGTGTCGTACCTAGGCCCTAAGGTCGTGCCGTGACCGACAAAGCCGGCCGGCAGACGCCGGCGCTGCTCGCCGCGGGCGTGACCGTCCTGCTGTGGGCCTCCGCGTTCGTCTCCATCCGCAGCGCCGGTGGCGCCTACTCGCCGGGTGCGCTCGCGCTCGGCCGGATGCTCACCGGGACGGTGGTGCTCGGCGTGGTCTGGGCGGTGCGCCGCGCCGGGTGGCCGCCGCGCGCGGCCTGGCCGGGCATCGCCGTGGCCGGGGTGCTCTGGTTCGGCGGCTACATGGTCGCGTTGAACGCGGGGGAGAGGCGGGTGGACGCGGGCACCGCGGCGCTGGTGGTGAACATCGGCCCGGTGCTGATCGCGCTGCTGGGCGGGTGGCTGCTGCGCGAGGGACTGCCCGGCCGGCTGGTCGCGGGCATCGCGGTGTCGTTCGCCGGTGCCGCCGTGGTCGGCTGGTCCACCTCCGGGCATGACGGCTCCTCGGTGCTCGGCGTGGTGCTGTGCCTGCTGGCCGCGGTGACGTACGCGGCCGGTGTGGTGGCGCAGAAACCCGCCCTGCGGCACGCGAGCGCGTTGCAGGTGACCACGTTCGGGTGCGCGGTGGGCGCGGCGGTGTGCCTGCCGTTCGCCGGGCAACTGGTCTCGGAGGCGGCCGACGCCCCGCTGACGGCGACGCTGAACGTGGTCTATCTCGGCGTGTTCCCCACCGCGCTGGCGTTCACCACATGGGCGTACGCGCTGGCCCGCACGACCGCGGGCAGGCTGGGCGCGACCACCTACCTGGTGCCCGCGCTGGTGGTGCTGATGGCATGGGTCGCGCTGGGCGAGGTGCCCGGCCTGCTGGCCCTGGGCGGCGGGATGCTGTGCCTGCTCGGCGTGGCGGTGTCCCGGGGCCGCTCCGGTCAGGCCACTGCGGTGAGCGGGCCCACGCCGGTCACCCGCACCGCGGCGGCGCCAGCCTCATCCGAGGCCGCCAGGTCCACCTCGGCGTCGATGCCCCAGTCGTGATCGCCGTCCGGGTCGTCGAACACCTGGCGCGCCGTCCACACCGTCGCCCCGGTGTCCATGTGCAGCAGCGCGGGCCCCCGCGCGGCCGGCCCGGTGCCGATCTCGTCGTACTCGGCGAAGTAGTCGTCCAGCGCCTGCGCCCAGCGCGCGGCGGTCCAGCCCGCCTCGCCGTCCAGGTCGCCCAGTTCGTCGTGGCGGCGCAGCGCGGCCAGTTCGACCCGGCGGAACAGCGCGTTGCGCACCAGCACCCGGAACGCGCGCGTGTTGCGGGTGACCGCGGGCGGCTTGTCGTCGACGCGGACCTCCTGCGGCTCGGCGCCCGGATTGCGCAGCCGCTCCCACTCGTCGAGCAGGCTGGAGTCCACCTGCCGGACCAGCTCGCCGAGCCATTCGATCAGGTCCGCCAGTTCCTCGGTGCGGGCGTCCTCGGGCACGGTCTGCCGCAGCGCCCGGTACGCATCGGCGAGGTACCGCAACACCAGCCCCTCGGAGCGGGACAGGCCGTAGAACGACACGTACTCGGTGAAGGTCATCGCCCGTTCGTACATGTCTCGCACCACGGACTTGGGCTTGAGCTCGTAATCGGCCACCCACGGGTGCCCCCGCCGGTACGTCTCGTACGCGGCGTCCAACAGCTCGGCCAGCGGACGCGGATGGGTCACGTCCTCCAGCAGCTCCATGCGCTGCTCGTACTCGATGCCGTCGGCCTTCATCGCGTTCACCGCTTCGCCGCGTGCCTTCTGCCGCTGCGCGGACAGCACCTGCCGCGGGTCCTCCAGGGTGGCTTCGATGACCGACACCACGTCCAGCGGGTAGTCCGGCGACTCCCGGTCCAGCAGCTCCAGGCTGGCCAGCGCGAACGGCGACAGGGCCTGATTGAGCGCGAAGTCCAGTTGCAGGTCGTCCACCAGCCGGTACGTGGTGCCGTCCGGCGTGGCCACACGCTCGATCACCCCGCCGGCCAGCAGCGCGCGGGCGATGCCGATCGCCCGGCGCACGTGGCGGCGCTGCGCGGCCGGCTCCTCGTGGTTGTCGGTGAGCAGATGCCGCATGGCCGCCACCGGGTCGCCGTCGCGGGCGATCACGTTGAGCAGCATCGCGTGGGACACCCCGAAGCTGGAGGTGAGCGGTTCCGGGTCGGCGGCGACGAGCCGGTCGAAGGTGGGCTGGCCCCAGCCGATGGTGCCCTCCGGCGGCTTCTTGCGCACCACCTTGCGCCGCTTCTTCGGGTCGTCGCCGGCCTTGGCCAGCGCGCGCTCGTTGTCGATCACGTGCTCGGGCGCCTGCACCATGACCGTGCCGACGGTGTCGTAGCCGGCGCGCCCGGCACGGCCCGCGATCTGGTGGAACTCGCGCGCCTTGAGCAGCCGAGTCTTCACCCCGTCGTACTTGGACAGTCCGGTGAACAGCACCGTGCGGATCGGCACGTTGATGCCCACGCCGAGGGTGTCCGTGCCGCAGATGACCTTGAGCAGGCCCGCCTGGGCGAGCGTCTCCACCAGCCGCCGATATTTCGGCAGCATGCCGGCGTGGTGCACGCCGATGCCGTGCCGGACCAGCCGGGACAGGGTGCGCCCGAACCCGGCGGTGAACCGGAAGTTGCCGATCGCCGCGGCGATGGCGTCCTTCTCCGCTCGGGTGCACATGTTGATGCTCATCAGCGCCTGGGCGCGTTCCAGCGCGGCGGCCTGGGTGAAGTGCACGATGTACACCGGCGTCTGCCGGGTGGAGAGCAGCTCCTCGATCGTCTCGTGCAGCGGCGTGGTGGCATAGGAGAACAACAGCGGCACTGGCCGTTCGGCGCTGGCGACCACGGCGGTCTGGCGGCCGGTGCGCCGGGACAGGTCGGCGACGAAGCGGGTGGTGTCGCCGAGCGTGGCGGACATCAGCAGAAACTGCGCCTGCGGCAGCTCGATCAGCGGCACCTGCCACGCCCAGCCGCGGTCCGGTTCGGCGTAGAAGTGGAACTCGTCCATCACCACCTGGCCGACGTCGGCGCCGGCGCCCTCGCGCAGCGCCAGATTGGCCAGCACTTCCGCGGTGCAGCAGATGATCGGGGCGTCGGCGTTGACGCTGGCGTCGCCGGTGAGCATCCCGACGTTGTGCGCGCCGAACACCGCGCACAGCGCGAAGAACTTCTCGCTGACCAGCGCCTTGATCGGCGCGGTGTAGAAGGTGGTGCGCCCGGCGGCCAGGGCGGCGAAGTGCGCGCCGGTGGCGACCAGGCTCTTGCCCGAGCCGGTGGGTGTGTTGAGAATGACGTTCGCGCCGGTGGCGATCTCGATGAGCGCCTCTTCCTGGTGCGGATACAGCGTCAGGCCCTGCTCGGTGACCCAGCCGGAGAAGGCGTCGAAAACGGCGTCGGGTTCGGCGGTGCGGGGAAGCCGGTCGGTGAGCGTCATGATGCGCCCAACCCTATCCGCGGGTGCCCGCGCCGATCATCGCGGCCAGCGGTTCTTCCCGGCCGGCCCGGTTCTTCCCGGCCGGCCCGGTTCATCGCGGCCAGCCGGCGAAGCGTCGCCGCAGCGCCGCGACCGCCGCCGGGTCCAGGCCGTACGGGGTGAACGCCCGGTCCGGCGTGCGGTCCAGGCGGCGGCCGACGGCCACCACGTCGGAGTCCTCCATCGCCGGGTCCACCCGGCGGGCCAGCGTCAGCAGGTCGCCCGGCGACCGGTCGGCGAGGAACACCGCCACGTCCACGAAGTCGCGCACCTCGGCGCGCGTCACCAGCGCCGCCACCTTGTGGGCGGCCAGGTCGGCCAGGTCCATCACCGGCCCGATGCGCAAGCTCACCGGGCGCCGGGACCGGTCCAGGTGGCTGAGCGTGATGGCGATGCCGTCACGGTCGGCGTCGTCGCGGAAGGCGACCATCTCCGCCATGGTCTCCGTCATGCCGTCCACCAGGGTGGACAGGTCACCGTCGTACGGCACGTCCCGGTGCCGGATGCCGGCGTCGCGCAGCGCGGCCCGCACCGCGTCGGCGGCCGCGGGCACCGAGGCCGACTCCGGGCCGAACAGGTCGATGTCGGTGGTGGGGCGTTCCACCGCGCCGTGCGCGATGAGCGCCAGCCCGCCGCCGAGCACGAATCCGTGACGTTCGGCCACCGCCAGCGCGATCGCGGCGACCCGCTCGTGGAAGGGGTCGATGCCCTCGGTCAAGCCGCGGCCCGGAGCACCGCCAGGCGCGGATGGCGCTGCTCCCACGCCAGCCGCACGCCGCGCGGCAGCAGCAGGTGTGGCCACAGCAAGGCCAGCGTCGCGCCGTCGAGCCAGGTGCGCAGCTCGTCGAACCGGACGGCCTCGCGCAGCACGATCTCGTAGACCCGGGTCAGGTCGTACGGGTCGCCGAGGTCGAACCGGCGGTCCGGTGCGGGCAGCCAGACCATCCGGTGCGGCAGTTCGACCACGCCGGTGACCGGGCCGTGCAGCTCGCAGAGGTCGCCGATGACCAGGGCGAGGCGACCGGGCCGGCTCACCAGCGGTGAGTGTGGCGAGGGGGTGGTTCCGGCGGTCATGCACGGATAGTACGCGGACGGCACGGCTCCGCGCACCCATCACCCACTAGGATCCTAGGATGCCGTACGCGCGGTGCGGTGCCACACCGGGACGAGCGGGGCACCGCCGACGACGTGGGCTACAGGTCCAGGGCCGTTGCGTCGATCTCGCCCAGTTCCTCGGCCGACAGGTGCGGCTTGTCCAGCGCCGCCACGTTGGCCTCCAGTTGCTCGACGCTGCTCGCCCCGATGATCAGGCTCGTCATGCGCTCGTCGCGCAGCGCCCAGGCCAGCGCCAACTGGGCCAGCGACTGCCCGCGGCGCTTGGCGATGTCGTTCAGCGCGTGGATGCGGCCCATGGTGCGGGTGTTCAGGTCGCTCTCGTTCAGGAAGGTGCTCGTGCGCACCCGCGAGTCGTCCGGGATGCCGCCCAGGTAGCGGTCCGTCAGCAGGCCCTGTTGCAGCGGGCTGAACGCGATGCATCCGGCGCCCGCCTGCGCCAGGGTGTCCAGCAGCCGGTCCTTCTCGATCCAGCGGTTGAGGATCGAGTACGAGGGCTGGTGCAGCAGCAACGGGGTGCCCAGGTCCTGCAGGACGGCCGCGGCCCGGGAGGTCTGCTCGGCGGAGTAGTTGCTGATGCCGACGTAGAGGGCCTTGCCGGCGCGGACCACCGCGTCCAGCGCGCCCATGGTCTCCTCCAGCGGGGTGTCCGGGTCGGGACGGTGGTGGTAGAAGACGTCCACGTAGTCCAGGTTGAGCCGGCGCAGCGACTGGTCCAGCGACGATACGAGGTGTTTGCGGGAGCCCCATTCGCCGTACGGGCCGCCCCACATGTGGTACCCGGCCTTGGTGGACACGACGATCTCGTCGCGGTGGTGTGCCAGGTCGGAGCCGAGGATGGCGCCGAAGGCGGTCTCCGCGCTGCCCGGCGGCGGGCCGTAGTTGTTGGCCAGGTCGAAGTGGGTGACGCCGAGGTCGAAGGCGCGGCGCACGATGGCGCGCTGGCGCTCGGCGGGGCGGCCCTCGCCGAAGTTGTGCCAGAGCCCGAGGGAGATGGCCGGCAGGCGCAGGCCGCTGCGTCCGGCGCGCCGGTAGGTCATGGTCTGGTAGCGGTCGTTCGCGGGTGTGTAGGTCACACGCCACACCCTAGGGACACACGCCGGAAACGAACGCGCTGGTAGGTTGGGTGGCCTAGCCGGCACCACCCGTGCGGGAGAGATCACCGGAGCGGCAGGCGCCCCGGTGGCGCCGAAGGGGCAAATCCTCCCCGGAACCTCTCAGGCAAAAGGACCGCGCGGGCAGGCGACTCTGGAGGCGTGCGCCCGACAGAGGGGGAGGTCCCCGACCTCACGAGCCAGGAGCCGCCATGACGACTTTCGCTTCCCGCCACATCGGTCCGGACGTCGATGAGCAGGCGCACATGCTGAAGGCCATCGGGTTCGGCTCGGTGGACGAGCTGATGGATGCCGCGGTGCCGGAGGTGATCCGCTGGCGTGGCGGGCTGGACCTGCCGCCGGCGGCCTCCGAGGAGGAGGCCGTCGCCGAGCTGCGGGAGCTGGCCGGGCGTAACCGGGTGAGCCGGTCGATGATCGGGCAGGGCTATTACGGGACGGTGACGCCGGCGGTGATCCGGCGCAACGTGTTGGAGAGCCCGGCGTGGTACACGGCGTACACCCCGTATCAGCCGGAGATCAGTCAGGGGCGGCTGGAGGCGCTGCTGAACTTCCAGACCATGGTGACCGATCTGACCGGGCTGGCCACGGCGAACGCGTCGATGCTGGACGAGGGCACCGCGGCGGCCGAGGCGATGACGGTGGCGCGGCGGGCTTCGCGCCACAAGAGCACCGTCTATGTGGTGGATGCGGACACGTACGCGCAGACGGTGGCGGTGTTGCGTACCCGGGCCGAGCCGTTGGGCATCGAGTTGCGGGTGCTGGATCTCGCCTCCGAGCCGTTGCCGGAGGAGTTCTTCGGCCTGCATCTGCAATATCCGGGCGCGTCCGGGGTGCTGGCGGATCATGCGGGTCTGGTGGAGCTGGCGCACGAGCGGGGCGCGCTGGTCACCGTGGCGGCGGATCTGCTGGCGTTGACGCTGGTGCGGGCGCCGGGCGAGATCGGTGCGGACATCGCGGCGGGGACCACGCAGCGGTTCGGGGTGCCGCTGGGCTTCGGTGGGCCGCACGCCGGTTATCTGGCGGTGCGCGCCGGGCTGGAGCGGTCGTTGCCGGGCCGTCTGGTCGGGGTGTCGCGGGACGCCGACGGCGCGTCCGCCTACCGGCTCGCGTTGCAGACGCGGGAGCAGCACATCCGCCGGGAGAAGGCGACCAGCAACATCTGCACGGCGCAGGTGCTGCTGGCGGTGATGGCGAGCATGTACGCCGTCTATCACGGCCCGTCGGGGTTGCGGGAGATCGCGGAGCGGGTGCACCGGCGCGCGGTGCGGCTGGAGGAGGGCCTGCGGACCGGGTCGGAGGCGTTCTTCGACACGGTGCGGGCGCGGGTGCCGGGGCGCGCCGAGGCGGTCGTGGCCGCGGCGGCGGGGCGCGGTGTGGATCTGCGGCTGGTGGACGCGGACACGGTGACGGTGTCCTGCGACGAGACGACCACCGAGGCGGACCTGGCCGTGGTGTGGGACGCCTTCGGCGTGGCGCATCCCGCGGCGGCCGGGGAGCACGAGGGCGGCGCGGTCGAGCGCATCCCGGCGGGGTTGCGGCGCACGAGCGGATACCTGAGCCACCCGGTGTTCAACACGCACCACTCGGAGACCGGCATGCTGCGTTATCTGCGGAGGCTGGCGGACCGGGACTATGCGCTGGACCGGGGCATGATCCCGCTGGGGTCGTGCACGATGAAGCTGAACGCGACGACCGAGATGGAGCCGGTGAGCTGGCCGGAGTTCGCGGACATCCACCCGTACGCGCCGGCGTCGCGGGCGGCCGGATATGAGCAGATGGTGGCGCAGCTTGAGGGCTGGCTGGCGGAGATCACCGGGTACGACGCGGTGTCGGTGCAGCCGAACGCGGGTTCTCAGGGTGAGCTGTCCGGCCTGCTGGCGATCCGCCGCTATCACCGTTCGCGTGGCGATGAGGGCCGCACGGTGTGCCTGATCCCGTCCAGCGCGCACGGCACGAACGCGGCGAGTGCGGTGATGGCCGGGTTGCGGGTGGTCGTGGTGGGCTGCGACGACCGGGGCAACGTGGACTTGGCGGACCTGGACGCCAAGATCGAGAAGCATGCGGGCGAGTTGGCCGCGATCATGGTGACGTATCCGTCGACGCACGGCGTGTACGAGGCGGGCATCGCGGATCTGTGCGCGAAGGTGCACGATGCTGGCGGGCAGGTCTATGTGGACGGCGCCAACCTCAACGCGCTCGTCGGGTTCGCCCGGCCGGGCCGCTTCGGCGCCGACGTGTCGCACCTGAACCTGCACAAGACGTTCTGCATCCCGCACGGCGGTGGCGGGCCGGGGGTGGGGCCGGTCGCGGTGCGCGCGCATCTGGCCGGGTTCCTGCCGGGCGACCCGCTGCGGGACGGTTCGCACGCGGTGGCGGCGGCGGCGCACGGTTCGGCCGGGATTCTGCCGATCTCGTGGGCGTACCTGCGGATGATGGGCCCGGAGGGGTTGACGGCGGCGACCGCGGTGGCGGTGCTGTCGGCCAATTACGTCGCGGCGCGGCTGCGGGACCACTATCCGGTGCTGTACGCGGGGGCGGGTGGCCTGGTCGCGCACGAGTGCATCCTCGATCTGCGGCCGATCACCAAGGCGCACGGGGTGAGCGTGGACGATGTGGCCAAGCGGCTCATCGATTACGGATTCCACGCGCCGACCATGTCGTTCCCGGTGGCGGGCACCTTGATGGTGGAGCCGACGGAGAGCGAAGACCTGGTGGAACTGGACCGGTTCTGCGACGCGATGATCGCGATCCGGGAGGAGATCGGCCAGGTGGCGGCGGGGGTGTGGCCGGGCGGGAACAACCCGTTGTCGAACGCGCCGCACACGGCGGCGTGCGTGTCGGCGGACGAGTGGGCGTATCCGTATCCGCGGTCGGTGGCCGGTTTCCCGCCGGGCGTGGATCGGGCGTCGAAGTACTGGCCGCCGGTGCGGCGCATCGACGGCGCGTACGGGGACCGGAACCTGGTCTGTGCGTGCCCGTCCCCGGACGCCTACGAGGGGGAATAGCCGGTTACGTTCTGTGTCCTGGGGGTCAGGCTGCCAGGGCGTGCGGGGCGGGGCCGCGGTGCGGTTCGAGAATGGTGCCGTCCGGCAGGATCTCGCCGGTGTCTTCGAAGACGATGACGCCGTTGCACAGCAGGCTCCAACCCTGCTCGGGGAACGTCGCGACAATCCGGGCCGCTTCACGGTCGACGGCGTCGGCTGACGGACAGGTGTTCAGGTGCTGGCACATCGGGGTTCTCCGGTCAGGGGGGCTGTGTGATGGTTCACAACGACGGTGACGGACATTACCTCAATCCGAACGATGTCGGCTCGACGCTGTAACGGTGTCCCATCGAAAGAATCCTCGCTTTCCATCGTCCACGGAAGGGCCGTCGCCGACCACATTCCGACACGTTTGCGTGGTACGTGACTGCGTTGTAGCCGCTCCCGCCATGGTCACCCTGTGTAGATGTGCTGGCGGGGGCGGGGGTCTCGCGGAGGGGCCTGGCGAAGCGTGATGCCGACCTTTCGCACCGCAACGGACCAGAAGTGCGAGAACCGTCCGAACAGTCACGCGGAATCGTCCGATCGGCGGAGGTAGATGTCGCTGACGGTGGTCATAGGAATCTGCGTGGTGACGACTTTCGATGATGCCCCTCGCTGGCGAGGGAAATGACCAAAACTGTGCGCATGTGATCGCTAACGTAATGTAAAAATTCGTGCCACGAGGTGCCGGTGGCGAAAAATCCGCGAGCGCGGGTCAACATCCGCGTGCTGGGCCGCATCGTAGGGAATGTGACCTTCGAGGAATTCGCGATGGCCCGGCTTCCCAGTCTGTTGCGGTACGCGGTGGTGCTCACCGGCGACCGTGATCTCGCGCAGGACGTGGTGCAGGAGGTGCTGGCGCGGGCGCAGGTCCGGTGGCGGCGCATCAGCGGGGCGGACTCGCCCGAGGCGTACGTGCGCCGGATGGTGCTCAACGAGTACCTGTCCTGGCGGCGTAGCTGGGCGGCGCGCAACGTGCACGCGGTGGGCGAGCGGCTGGTCGACCTCGACGACGCCCGCGGCGGCGTGCGTGACCACGCGCAGGCCGTGGTGGACGCCGACGATCTGTGGGCGCGGCTGGCCGGGCTGGGCCGCAAGCAGCGCGCGGTGCTGGTGCTGCGCTACTACGAGCAACTCGACGACGACGCGATCGCCGACCTGCTGGGCTGCTCGCCGGGCACGGTGCGCAGCCACGCCTCGAAGGCCCTCAAAGCGCTCCGGCTGGGCTCGGAGCGGCAGAACCGCATTCACGCCGAGGAGATATCGTGACGCACGACGCTGACCGGTTGCGCGAGACCTTCGCCAGCCACGAACACCTGGCTCCGGACCCCGCCGCGGTGTACGCGCGGGTGGAGGAGCTGTCGCGGACGTACCGCAGGCGCCGGCGCGGTCTGCAGGCGGCCGGCGGCGCTGCGCTGGGCGTGGGCCTGATCGCCGGCGTGGTCAACCTGCCGGCCCTGCTGGCGTCCCCGCCGTCCGACAGCTTCCCGATGGTGGCCCCGGCCGCGCAGCCGTCGGCGTCGGCCTCCGCGCCGGCGCAGGTGTCGCCGCAGGACGACCCGCAGACCCGCAAGGAGTGGGACGCTTACTTCTCCGCCGGGTACGGCTACGACGACGCGGTGCGGCTGGCGAAGCTGTGGAAGATGACAGGCGACGTGGGTGCGGTGAAGGCGGAGGCCGGGCGGCGCCTGCTGGCGGGACAGAACCTGCCGTTCAAGCCCACGCCGACGCCCACGGAGTCCGCTCAGAGCCGGTATGTCAGCCAGAAGGAGGCGTTGCAGGTGGCGGCGTTCTTCGACGCCGGGTACGACTACGACGACGCGGCGAAGCTGGCGAGGCTGTGGCACAAGCCGACCCCGTACGACGCGAAGGTGGAAGGCGGCAAGCGGGTGCTGGCCGGTCAGGACCTGCCGGTGCAGCCGGACCCGTCGACCGGGTCGGTGACCGCGCTGCGGGTGGACGCCTTCTTCGCGGCCGGGTACGACTACGACGACGCGGCGAAGCTGGCGAAGCTGTGGAAGAAGACCACCCCGTACGACGCCAAGGCGGAAGGCGGTAAGCGGCTGCTGGCCGGCGAGACGCTGCCGTTCAAGCCGTGACGAGCGCCCGGCTGCGGCGGCGGACCGGGTTCGAGATCGAGCTGATGGCCCCGCCCGGGTCGACCCGGCGCACGCTGGCCGACGACCTCGCCGCCCGCTGCGGTGGCCGGGTCGCCGCGGTGTGGCACCACGACAGCGAGCCGTCCCTGGTCCCCGGGCTGGGCCGGTTCCTGCACCTGACGCAGGGTTTCGCGGTGCACCGCGCGGACGGCTCGCTGCTGTGCACCCTGGTGGACGACATCACACTGCTGCACGGCCTGGACCCTCGCGCGCCCGCCCCGCCCGGCTGGTTCCGGGTGCTCAGCGACGACCGGCGGCTGCTGCACCTGCTCGCGGGGCAGACCGACCCGGCGGGGGCGCTGGAGACCGTGCTGGACGCCGCGGCGCGGCTGTGGGGGACCACGGTGCAGCGCCACGGCGACGTGCTGCGGCTGGACGACCCGAGCGGGTCGACGATCGCGCTGGCCGCGCCGCTTCTCGCCGAGCGGGAACGGCCCTGCGAGATCATCACCCCGCCGCTGCGCGGCGATCACCGGGCGGCGCTGGAGGAACTGCTGGCGCCGGCCCGGTCGCTGGGCTTCACGGTGCCCCGCGAGGCGGCCGTCCACGTGCACCTCGACGGCGCCCCGTTCCGCCGCCCGGAAGCTTTGGCCAACGTGGTGCGGCTGTTCGCGTACTGGCGGGAGCCGCTGCGTGCGGTGCTGCAGACCAACCCGGCCTGCCGCCGCCTCGCGCCGCTGCCGGCGCCCCTGGTGGCCGCGGCCCGCGGGTCGTGCACGAGCGACGCGCTGCGCGCGGCTGCGGACGAGGGTGGGCTGACCAAGTTCTTCGACGTGAACCTCACCCAGGTGCTCACCGACACCCCGGTGCGGGACACCGTCGAGGTGCGCATCCTGCCCGGCGCGATCGACGCGGCGCCGATCGTCGACCGGGCGGCGCTGGTGGAGCTGCTGCTGGACCGCTGCCGTGGCCCGGAGCCGGTGCCGCCGCCGGCCGGCGGGGACGCGGTGACGCAGTTGCTGGACCTGGCCGCCGGGGTGCTGGCCGGCCGCGCGGAGCCGGTGGCCTGAGCCCGCGGGCCGGTCGGCTACAGTCGCGGTCGCCATGGACACCGATCGCCTGTACGACGTCATCGCCCGCCGCCGCGACGTGCGGGCTCAGTTCACCGGCGCCCCGGTGGATCCGGCCGCGCTGGACCGGATCCTGGGCGCGGCGCATGCGGCGCCCAGCGTCGGACTGTCCCAGCCGTGGGATTTCGTGCTGGTGCGTGACGCCGGTGTGCGCCGCGCGTTCCACGCCCACGTGCAGGGCGAGCGGGAGGTCTTCGCGGCCACGCTGTCCGGCGACGAGGCGGCCCGGTTCGCGCGCATCAAGATCGACGGGATTCTGGAGTCGAGCCTGTCGCTGGTGGTCACCTACGATCCGCAGCGCGGCGCACCGGCGGTGCTCGGCCGGCACGCCATCGCCGACGCCGGGCTCTACTCGGTGTGCCTGGCGATCCAGAACCTGTGGCTGGCGGCCACCGCCGAGTCGCTGGGTGTGGGCTGGGTGTCGTTCTACCGCGAGGACTTCCTGCGCGACCTGCTCGGCATCCCGCCGGGGGTACGCCCGGTGGCGTGGCTGTGCCTGGGCCCGGTGACGCATTTGGAGGCGTCACCGGACCTGGAGCGGCACGGCTGGCGGTCCCGCACGCCGCTGAGCCAGGTGCTGCACACCGACCGCTGGTGACCGCGCCGTCGCGATCTGCGCGGTGGTCTCCGCCGGTAAGGACCCGTTAGCCTTGCGCTCATGACGATCCGAGGAATCCGGCTGCTCGGCGACCCGGTGCTGCGCACCGCGAGCGATCCCGTGGCGTCCTTCGACGACGAACTGCGCGCCCTGGTCGCCGACCTGGAGGACACCGTGCGCGAGCCGGGCCGCGCCGGGGTGGCAGCCCCGCAGATCGGGGTGGGCCTGCGCGTGTTCGCCTACCACGTGGACGGTGTCGTCTCGCACCTGGTGAACCCGGTGCTGTCGGAGCTGTCCGGCGCGCAGGACGACGAGGAGGGCTGCCTGTCCATCCCCGGGCTGGCCTTCCCGACCCCGCGGGCGATGCGGTGCGTGGCCACCGGCCAGGACGTGCAGGGCGAGCCGCGCCGCATCGAGGGCACCGGCATGCTGGCGCGGGCGTTGCAGCACGAGACCGATCACCTGAACGGCACCCTCTACATCGACACGCTGCGCGGCGACACCCGTCGGCAGGCGTTGCGCGCGCTGCGCTCCGGCCGCGCCTCGTAACGGCCAGTCGGTGTAGCGCTCACAGCACGATGAACTCCGGCGGATCGTGCCGCAGGAAGTCGTGGTGCGAGATGTCCCAGCCGTACGCGCCGGCCCGGCCGAAGATCAGCACATCGCCGAGGCGCAGCCGGGCCACCGGCACGTCGCGGGCCAGCACGTCGCGCGGGGTGCACAGCTCACCGACGGCGTCCACCGTTGTCGCGGCCACCTGCGGGCGCGGCCACGGATACGGCCACCGGTCCACCGGCAGCACGCTGAACGGATGGCTGTACCCCCACGCGGCGGGCAGCCGGAAGTGGTGAGTGCCGCCGCGCAGCACCGCGAACGTGCGCCCGTGCGTGGTCTTCAGGTCGAGCACCTGGGCGGCGTACCAGCCGGCGTCGGCGGCCAGCACGCGTCCCGGCTCGACGATCAGCTCCACGCCGGGCAGCGCCGCGCCGTGCAGCCGGCGGCCCAGATCGGCCAGGTCGATGGTGGCCGCGCCGCGGTAGTCGACGCCGAGCCCGCCGCCCACGTTGACCAGCCGCAGGTCCACGCCGTGCCGGGCGGCGACGGACCGGGACCAGGCGAGCGCGTCGGTGACGAACCGGGCGTACCCGGCGGCGTCCAGGCTGTTGGACACGGCGTGCAGGTGGAAGCCGGCCACCGGCACCCCGAGCCGGCCGGCCAGCTCCAGCAGGTCCGGCAGATGCGCCTCGTCCACGCCGAACGGGGTGGGCGTGCCGGTCATCGCGTGGCTGCCGACGGGCGCGGCCGCGGCGCGGTTGACCCGGATCGCCACCGGCTGTCCCGCCGGGGCGCGGTCCGCGGCGACCCGGCGCAGCTCATGCTCGCTCTCCACGTTCAGCAGCGCCCCGGCCTGCCGCGCGGCGGCCAGTTCGGCGTCGGTCTTGCCGGGCCCGCCGAACACCACGCGCCGGGCGCCGGCCGCGAGCGCCAGGCGCAGCTCACCGCCGGAGGCCACTTCCAGCCCGTCGCACACCCCGGCCAGCGCGCGCACCACGTCCGGATGCCCGTTGGCCTTCACCGCGTACAGCATGGTGGTGCCGGGCGGAAACGCGGCCCGCACCTGGGTGGCCCGCCGGCGCAGGGCGGCGGTGTCGTACACGTACGCGCACAGCGGCGGCCCGCCGCGCGTCCGGGCGGTCAGCGCGGCCCGGACGTGCTCAGGCGCGGCCATGCAGCGGGTTGCGCACCGGCACGTACAGGTCACCGCCGCCGGACAGCCGCATCCGCACCAGCGCCTTGTGCGGCGCGCGGGGGGCGGTCAGCGCGGCGTGGTCGGCGGCGGCGTCCGGGTCGGCCAGCAGCGGCGCGTACGTGTCGTCGACCACCGCCCGGACCGTACCCCACGCGGTGTCCTCGTCCAGACCGTGCGCCCGGCCCAGCGCGATGATCACTTCGCCCAGGTGGGCCTGCAGGGCGGTGTATCCGATCTTCGCGCGCAGCGTGCCCACGTCCGCGGTGCCGATCACCGAGCCCGGCCACAGGTCGAGGCGGTGCCCGGCGGCGGCCAGCCGGGGCGCATGCAGCCGCAGCCCGGCGAAGTCCCGCACGATCATCCGGTGCGGCCGGCCGTCGACGAACGTGGGCAGGCAGTTCTGCAGGTGCGCCTCCAGCGCCACACCGCAGCGCGTCAGGCGCAGCAGCGGCGGCAGCAGCAGGCGGGCGTACGCGTCCAGCCAGGCGCGGGCGCCGTCGCGGCCGGCACCGGTCACGGCCGCCAGTCGGCCGGCCAGCGCGGGAAGCGCGCCGCCGGGCACCACCGTCTCGCCGGGCCGCAGCGCGGGCAGGGCTTCGCGCACGATCACCGACATGTCGCGTCCCGACCCGGCGGGCACCGCCGCCCCCGCGGTCTCGGCCAGCGGCAGCAGCCGGTGACCGTCCGGGTCGGCGTCGATCAGGCGGCGCACCAGCCGGGACACCACCGGGCCGTTGCGGGTGGACGCCACGCTGATGCTGCGCCGGGTGGAGGTGATCAGGATGTCCAGGGACAGCTTCAGGTAGTGCCGCCGGCCGGCGGCGTCCGGCGGCAGCAGCACGGTGCGCACCGCGCCGGTCGGCACCGCGTCGAGTTCGGCGTCGAGCAGGCGCAGCGCCCCGTCGTCCAGCAGGTCCCGGTACCGCCGGGACAGCACCGCGTCGCGCTGCCAGGCGTGCACCGGCTGCAACCGGAACCCGGGGGGTGGCGCGGGCAGCCGCGGGTACCAGTCGCGCAGCAGCAGCCCGACGTCGTCGCCGAGGTGGCCGTCGTCGCGTACCGCGACGAACCCGACCCGGGTGTGGCCGGACTCGACGTCGTGGGCGAGCACGTCGGCGGTGTCCCAGCCGAGCCGGGTCCGGCCGCAGGGGTGCAGGTTGTGCCCGGCGACGGCGATCTGTTCGGCGGTGATGGCAGCCTCGTCCGGGCCGACCTGATCCGGCCCGGCGCGGCTGGGGCCGCGGGCGAGCGCCACCGCGAGGTTGACGACCGCGTCGCGCAGTTCGGCGGCCAGCCCGGGTGCGTCCAGGCCGGCCAGCAGGTCCGCCGGGTCGCCGACCCCGGCGGCGCCGAACTCGACCCGGTCGAAGCCGTGCCGCCGCCCGAGACCGGCGTTGCGGGCGCGCGCGTCACCGATGTCCTCCCGCACCAGGGCGGCGCGCAACCGGCGGCCCACCGTGTCGGCGGCCTCGCCCAGCGCGTCACGGAACGGGCCGCTCAGGTGCCCGGCGTGCGCCGCCAGTCCGGCCTCGGCGCGGGCGGCGTCGGCGTCCAGACGCCCGCGGCCGACGCTGCGGGTCATCGCGCCGCTCCCCGGCCGGTCGTTCCGGTCACGAGCACGCCGCCATCGGGTTGGCGATGTGGGTCCAGATGTCGCGCAGCGGGTCGGGGGCCAGCCGCATCGCGGTCATCGCCTTGATCGGCAGTGGTTCGTTGCGCAGCGCCGGGTCGCCGACCACGCCGGCCACGGTGCGCCACAACCGGTCCGGGTCGGCGTCCAGCCACCGGCACAGCACGTCGACCAGTTCGGTGGCCACGGTGCTCAGCGCCGCGGCGGCCAGTTTCGCCCGCCGTGCGGCCGGGTCCGGCTCGGCCAGGTCGCCGCGCAGGTCGATGTCGTGCCGCCGCGGATCCACCCGCACGCCGCCCAGGTCCCGGTACACCGTGCGCACCGGCCGGCCGCCGACCAGCACGACAAGGGTGTTCTGGCCGTGCGCCTCCAGCGCGACCCCCCGTTCGAGCAGGGCGCACAGCGGCGGCCACAGCACCCGGGCCAGGTCGGCGAACCAGCGGTGCGGGTCGCCCCCGCTGGCGTGCACGGCCTCCACGATCAGCGGCTCGTCGGCCCGCTCGCCCGCCGCCGCACGGCCGGCGGCCAGCACGGCCAGCGGCACCGCCACCTCGTCCGCGGCCAGGCGGGGCGCCTGCCGGCGCAGGTAGGCCAGCCGGCGTTGCGGCACCCCGCCCACGGTGACCGCACCGGCGGACGTTTCGGCCAGCACCGTCAGCGGCAGGTCGGCGGTGAGCCGGCGCAGCAGCGCGGACAGCCGGGGCCCGTTGTGCACCGCGGCCGGGGACACGGTGCGCACGGCGGAGGTCATCTGCACGTCCACCGCCGTCTTGACGTGGTCGCCGCCGTCGAGCGGGGCGAGCGTCCGCAGCGACATGAGCGGCCGCACCGGAGCGGTCGGGCCGTCGTCGGCGAGCCAGCCGTATTCGGCCAGCAGCCGCGACGCCTGCCACGGATGCGCGTACAGCACGGGCGGTCCGTCGCCGGCCCAGTGCGCCGCGGGGACGCGCAGCCGGCGTAGCCGGACGACCGGCCGGTGCTCGGGCCCGTACGCGAGGACGTCGGCGATGCTCATCGGCAGGCGGGTCCGGCAGCACGGATGCAGCGGATGGCCGTCGACGACGCGTTGTTCCAGCCGGCCGAGCCCGTCCGGATCCCCGGTGGCCGCGCGCAGGGTGACCGGAGTGCCGGCACGATCGGCGCGGGCCAGCGCCGTGTTGATGACGCTGTCGGCGAGTTCCCGGCTCAGCCGGGCGCCGGGCCACAGCAGGCGGGCGAGTTCGGCGGGGTCGGCGACGGACCGCCCGTCCGGGTCGGTGTCCGCCGTGTCCGGCCCGTGCGCGACGGCGTGCAGCCCGTCCGCGGCGGGCGCGAAGGGCAGCCCGGCGTCGGCGGGGAAGACCACCGAGCGCCCGCCGGTGAAGGCGACCCGCACCGTGGTGCCGTCGGTGCTGCGGCGCAGCAGGCCGGGCAGCGGTTCGCGGATCAGCGCGCCGAACAGCCGGGCCAGCACGGCGGAGCGCGCACCGGGCAGGGCGGCGTCGAACGGCTGCAGCAGGCCGGGGCGCGCCTGCCGGAGCTCGAAGCGGATGCCGTCGTAGCTGACCAGGGTCACCCAGCCATTGTCGGGTGTCGAAGCGAGGAACGCGGTGCAAGGCGCACCGAGGGTGTCCAGCAACACCCTCGGCACTCCTTCATCCTAGGATGCCTTACAGGATGTGCCCGGCCTCGCACTCACGCCACGCCTACCAAAAACACAAAGGAATCAACGACAACCCACCTTTTGACCCAGTGAGATTCGGTTGAGCCCACGGAGCGCCCCGGCACGGACGGGTTGCGCCACGATGGCTCCGGTGGCGGGGCTTTTCGGCGTGTCGGTGTGCGTGTCGGCCGCGGTTCGTGCGCGAGCATGGGGTCATGGTGATCGTGCCGCGTCAGGGCGGGGAGTTGGCGGTCGGCGGCAGCGCGGAGCAGGTCACCGACGCGTGGCTCGCCAATCGCCGGTTGTCGGAGCACACCCGTGACGCGTACCGGCGGGATGTGCGCGCGTGGCTGGCGTGGTGTGCGCGCGCCGGGGTGGATCCGTTGCGGGCGTCGTTTCTGGACGTGAACGCGTACGCGCGGGAGTTGGAGTCGGCGACCGATGCCCGGACGGGGCGTGCGTTGTCGGCCGCCACGGTCGCCCGTAAGTTGTCGGGACTGTCCAGTTGGTACGACTTTCTGACGAAGTTGCAGGCCGTGCCGGCGAATCCGGTGAGTGGCGCGGACCGGCCGTATGTGTCGCGGGATCATTCGGCGACGGTGGGGTTGTCGCCGCAGGAGGTGGACGGGGTGCTCGCGGTGGCCGCGGCCGAGCAGGGGCCGACGGCGGTGCGGCATCGGGCGATGGTGGCGTTGCTGGCCGACCTGGGGTTGCGGGTCGGTGAGGTGGTGGGCCTGGACGTGGCCGATGTGGGCTGGGAGCGGGGTCATCGGACGGTGCGTTTCACCGGTAAGGGTGGTCGTGCGCGGCGGCGGGCGCTGACCGGGGAGGCCGGGGCGGCGCTGGATGCGTATCTGGCGGTGCGGGGGGTGGCGCCGGGGCCGCTGTTCGTGACGTCGTCGGGGGCGCGGGTGGACCGGCATGCGGTGTTCCGGCTGGTGCGGCGGTTGGCGCGGCAGGCGGGTGTGGCCGGGTGGGAGCGGTTGTCGCCGCATTCGCTGCGGCACGCGTTCGCGACGGCGGCGCGGTCCGAGGGTGTGCCGTTGGAGGATGTGCAGGACGCGATGGGGCATGCGGATCCGCGGACGACGCGGCGTTATGACCGGGACCGGCACAACTTGGATCGTGATCCGGCGTACGTGCTGGCGTCGGCCCGGGCCCGGCGCGGGCAAGCCTGACACAACGGCCTATTCTCGACCGCGGTCCACGGCAGGTCGATCATGGAACGGGTCCCGGAAACGTGAACATTTTCGAAGCAGTGTTGCTCGGTGCGGTCGAGGGGGTCACCGAGTTCCTCCCCGTCTCCTCGACCGGTCATCTGACGATTCTGGAGAAGCTGCTGGGGTATCGGATCGATGATCCGGACATCACCGCGTTCACGGTGATCATCCAGTCGGGGGCGGTGCTGGCGACGATCCTGTTCCTGTGGAAGGACATCGTGCGGATCGTGCCGGCGTGGGTGCGGGGGCTGTTCGGCTCCGAGCATCGCGGTTCGCTGGATTACCGGTTCGGGTGGGCGGTGATTCTGGGGTCGGTGCCGATCGCGATCATCGGTCTGCTGTTCAAGGATTCGATCGAGACGACGTTGCGCAGTCTGTGGTTCGTGGCCGGGGCGTTGATCGTGTGGAGCGGGGCGATGGCGTTCGCGGATCACGCGGCGACGCAGGTGCGCCACGAGGAGGATGTGACCTGGAAGGACACCCTGGTGATCGGGGTGGTGCAGTGCCTGGCGCTGATTCCGGGGGTGTCCCGGTCGGGGGCGACGATGTCGGCGGGCTTGTTGCGGGACCTTGATCGGGTGACGGTGACGAAGTTGTCGTTCTTCCTGTCGATTCCGGCGTTGCTGGGGGCCACGGTCCTGCAGACGGCCGAGGAGTACGACAACATCTCGGGTGGGGTGGGCTGGCTCAACACGATCGTGGCCACGGCGGTGAGTTTCGTGGTGGCGTACGGGTCGGTGACGTGGCTGCTGCGGTATGTGGCGCGGCATTCGTACAGTTTGTTCATTGTGTACCGGCTGGTGGTGGGTGCGGTGCTGATGGTGTTGCTGGCGACGGGGGCGATCGGGGCCCAGTGACGGCCGCTCAGTTCTGCAGGGCCGCGCGGATCAGGTCGAGTGCCTGGTCGGTGGGGATGCCGAGGCGGCGGGTGGTGTCGGCGTACGTCTGTGCGGCTTGCCGGGCTTGTTCGGAGGTGCCCGCGGCGCGGGCGGTGATCACCGTGCCGAGCCGGCCGCGGGTTTCCACCAGGCCGGCGTGTTCGAGTTCGCGGTAGGCGCGGGCGACGGTGTTCGCGGCCAGGCCGAGGTCGGTGGCCAGGCGGCGTACGGGTGGCAGTTTCGCCCCGGCGGCGAGGTGGCCGGTGGCGGCCAGTTCGGCGATGCGCAGCCGGACCTGTTCGTAGGGTGGCACGGGTGAGTCGTGGTCGATGTGGATGTCGGGCACGGTGGTTCCTTCGCACGGCGGGTGGGTCAGAGCAGGCGCGGTGGGGTGTTGCCGGCGTCGGTGATGGCGCGGCGCATCGGGACGAGGGCGAGCAGTACGGCGCCGACGATGAAGAACACCACCAGGGACACGATGCCGACGCGGTAGCTGTTGGTGAGCTGGAAGACCAGTCCGAAGGCGAGCGGGCCGAGCCAGCTAGTGCCCTTGTCGCTGATCTCGTAGAAGCCGTAGTACTCGCCTTCTCGTCCGGTGGGGATGAGTTGGGAGAACAGGCTGCGGCTGAGCGCTTGGGTGCCGCCGAGGACGAGGCCGATGGCGGCGCCGAGGAGCATGAACGGCAAGGGTGCGCCGGCGGGTAGCCAGAACGCGGCGAGCACGACGCCGAGCCAGAGGGCGAGGCTGAGCAGCACGGTTTTGCGGGCGCCGATGCGGGCGGCGAGGAAGCCGAGCAGCAGGGCGCCGCCGAAGGCGAGGAATTGCACGATGAGGATGGTGACGATCAGGGTGGACTGTTCCAGGTGCAGTTCTTCGGTGCCGAACTGGCTGGCCAGGGCGATGATGGTCTGCACGCCGTCGTTGTAGATGAGGTAGGCCAGCAGGAAGTACAGGGTGAGCGGGTAGGCGCGCAGGCCGCGCAGGGTGCGGCCGAGCTGGCGGAAGCCGTCGGTGAGCACGTTGGCGCCGGGGTGGCCGGCGTCGGCGCCGGGGTGCTCGCGCAGCCAGGCGAGGGGGATGAGGGTGAATCCGGCCCACCACACCCCGGCCGAGACGATGCACCAGCGGGCGAGGTCGAGGGTGCGTTGCGGGTCGCCGTCGCGGGACAGGGTCTGCACGGCGACGAGGTTGAGTAGCAGGAGCAGCCCACCGCCGAGGTAGCCGATGGCCCAGCCGCGGCTGGAGACGGCGTCGCGTTCGTCGGGGCCGGCGAGCTGGGGCAGGAACGAGTTGTAGACGACGATGGACGCGCCGCCGCTGATGTTGGCGATGAGGAACAGTGCCCCGCCGAGCAGGTAGCGGTCGCCGGTGACGAAGGCCATCGCGATGGTGGCCGCGGAGGCGATGAAGGCGGTGCCGGCGAGCAGCGGTTTCTTGCGGGGTGCCCGGTCGGCCAGGGCGCCCATGACGGGCAGGATGACGACGGTGAGCAGCACCGACAGGGACACCAGGTAGGGGAAGTAGGACCCGGCGGCGACGGCGATGCCCAGCGGGTGGACGCGGGCGGTGCAGTCGTCGGCGTCCACGGCGCACCCGGCGGCTTGTTTGGTGATGCTGGTGAGGAACGGGCCGAGGAAGACGGTGATGACGGTGGTGGCGAACGCGGAGTTGGCCCAGTCGTAGAAGTACCAGCCGGTGCGTTCGCGGCGCAGCCGGGTGGGGGCGGGTGTGGTGTCGGTGGGGGCCATGGCGGCGGGCTCCAGCGGGTGCGTCGGGTGGCGCGCTCATGATGCCATCACCACCGCCGGGTGTGGGTCAGGGCTGGCCGGACCACCATCGGGCGAGGGCGCTGACGGCGGGGTCGTCGCTGTCGGCGAGGGCGGCCCACGGGTCGTCGCCGGTGGGTGGGTGGATGCCGGCGTAGTCGGCGAGTTCACGCCAGCCGACCGGGTGGTCGCCGACGGCGGGTAGGTCGGCGCCGGGCGTGTCGGTGTCCGGCGGGGTGGCGCCCAGCACGGCGGCGTCGGTCCAGGGGTGCCCGTCGACGGGTTCGGGCAGCGGGCCGACGTCCAGGTGCGGCGGGAACTCGGGGTCGTCACCGGCTGGGTGGTGTGCGTCGAGGGCGTCGGGGTCGGCGCCGACCGGGCCGTCGAGTCCGTGCGGGCCGGTCGCGGGTGGTTCCGGGTCCGGCAGGCCGGGGTCCGGGTCGGGGTGGTGCTGGTACGGCGTGTCGGCCCCGGTGTCGTGGTGGCCGGCGACCTGGTCGTCGGCGTGGTCCGGGTCGGGGATCGGGTCGTGGTGGGTGAGGTCGTCCGGGTACGCGTCGCCGGCGTGTTCGCCGTACGGGTCGTCGCCGTGGCCGTGCAGGTCATGGTCGGGCAGACCGTGATCGGGCAGGTCGTGGTGGTGGGCCTCGTGGGCTTGCTGGTCGTCCGGGCCGTCCAGGTGGTCCCAGCCGTGATCGCTCATGCCAAGTCTCCGGTGTCCAGGTCGACGGGGTCCGGTGCGGCGCCGGCCGGGTCGGTCGGCGTGGGTGTCAGCGCCTGCGCGCGGGTCAGCACGTCGTCGGCCTGGCGCAGCAGGTGCCGCACCCGGTCGCGGTCGTGCTGGGCGGCGGCACGTCGGCGGGCGCGTCCCGCGGCGTCTTCGGCGGCGGCGGCGTCGATGTCGGCGATGTGCGCGTCCAGGTCGCGCAGCCGGCGTTCCACCGCGTCGTCGACGGCGACCGACAGGGCGTACTGCAGGTCGGTGAACCGGTAGGAGATTTCGTCGGACAGCGACGCGCGGGCTTCGGCCAGCACGTCGCGCAGCCACAGCCGGGCCTGTTGCCGGTCGGTTTGCACCCGGCGCCGGTAGAGGACGTACCCGCCGGCGGCCAGGCCGATGCCGATGCCGGCGGCGGGCACCAGCAGGCCGCCCAGGGCCAGCCCGCCGGCGGACAGCGCGGAGGCGCCCAGCATCGCGCTGCGCCCGGCCATGAAGGCGATGCCGCCGGCGGACAGCGCGATGAGCATGTTGTCGCCGGCGCCGTCTCGGGGCGGCGCGGCGGCCAGTTCGTGGCGCAGGGTGGCGTTGAGCCGTCCCAGGGTGGCCGCGAGTTCGGCGTCGTTGAACACTTCGGCGAGCACCCGTTCGGTGGTTTCCCGGAAGGTGTTCTGCAGGTGAGCGGTGAGGTCGGCGGCCACGGCCTGCAGTTCGGTGTCGACCGTGTCGGGCAGGCCGGCCAGGGTGTCGCGGCCGGCGGTGTCGACGCGCGCGGACAGGTCGTGTTGCACGGCGGCGATGCGGGTGCGTAGCGCGCCGACGACCTCGATGCGGGCGCGCTGGGTCTGGCTGGACAGCAGCAGCGTCCAGTGCCGTGACTCGGTGCGTTTGCGGGCGGCCAGCGCGGCGCGTTCCTGCCGGGCGTGGGCGGTGGCCTCCGGGTCGGCTTCGGCGGCGTGGATGCGGGCGGTGGCGGCGGCTTCCAGGCGTGCCAGTTCCCCGCGGGCTGAGCGCAGCACGTTGGCCAGTTGCAGTTGGTGGCCGCGCCCGGCGAGGTCGACCAGGGCGTGTTGCAGGCCGGCGATGCGGGATTCGGCGGCGAGGTCGGCGGCGCCGTCCCCGCCGGTGAGGGCGAGTTCGGCGAGGCGGGCGGAGACGGGGAACCAGGGCGCGCCGGCGAAGCGGGGCGCGTGGGCGCGCAGCAGCGCCTGGTTGTCCGTGGCGATGCGCCGCCAGCCGGGGAACGCGTCGACCTTGGTGAGGGCGAACACCACGGCGTTGACGTGTTCGCTGGCCTGGCGCAGGAAGTCGAGTTCGGGCTGGGACAGCGGCGCGGACGCGTCGGCGACGAACAGCAGGGCGGTGGCCCGCCCGGCGGCGTCCAGCGCGACGGCGGTGTGCGCGGGGTCGAGTCCGCCGACGCCGGGGGTGTCCACCAGGGTGGCGTATTGCAGCAGCGGCGCGGGGTGGGTCACCTCGATGCGCCGGGCGCGGCGGCCGCCGCCCGCCCAGTCGGTCAGGTCGGTGACGTCCACCGGTTCGGCGGCGCCGGGTGGCCAGGCGCGGGCGCCAAAGGCGGGTCCGGGGGAGAAGTGCAGGTAGGCGGAGGTGGACACGGCGGCGTCCACGGGGGACAGGCCGGGCACCCCGAGCAGGGCGTTGAGCAGGCTGCTCTTGCCGCGTTTGGTTTCCCCGACGAGCACCACGGCGGCGCGGGTGACGCGGCGGCGGCGCAGCTCGGCCAGTTCGGCTCCGGCGTCGGGGTCGGACAGGCGCACGTGGGCGACCGCGTCGCCGACCACGGCGTCCAGGGCTGCGGTCAGGTCGCGGGCGGGCGCGGCCGGGTTCACGGCTGCACCCGTTCGGTGGTTTCGCCGCCGGTGTGCCGGGCCACCGTCGGGGGTTGCGAGCCGTCCGCCTGTGTCTGCTGCGCGAGCAGGTGGAAGCCGCGGTGGGCGACCTGCGCGGCGCGGGATTGCGCGGGTCCGCCGCCGGCGTGGGCGTATGCCCGCCACCGGTGCGCGGCCTGCACGGCGGCCTCGCGGAGTTGCGGCGCGGCGGCGCCGGGCATGCGCAGGATCCACCGGGGGTCGTCGGACACGGCCAGCCGGGTCAGTTCCTGCACCTGTTCGTCGGGCATCGGCACGGCTCCGGTGGTGACCCGGTGGGCCACGTCCAGCAGCCGCAGCCGGTGGTAGGCGGGGTCGCGCAGCAGCCGTTCCACGGCGTCGCGCAGCACCGCGCGGTCGCGCCGGTCGCGGCTGCGCCCGGCGAGGCGTTCCAGGGCGGCCAGCGCCCAGCCGGCCTTGATCGCGTCGGAGCGCCAGCGGACGGCCTGGTCGAGGGTGTGCCGCAGCCGCGGCATGCCGGACGCTTGGACCAGCCGGCGGATCAGGTCCCCGGTGCTCAGCCGCGGATCGGCGGCGAGCTGGGCCAGGGCGAACCCGACGCCGTACAGGTCGAGCAGGCGCAGCAGCCGTTCCCGGCGGGCCTGCTCGACCGGGGCGGCCCGGGTGCGGAACAGGTCGGCGGAGGCCAGCAGCAGCCGTAGCTGGGCGCCGGGCAGGGCGGCCAGGGTGCGCAGGGCGGTGACGTCGGTGGTGGTGAGCCGGCCGGCTTCGCCGGTCTCGGCGATCAGCGCGGCCAGCGGGACCACGTCGCCGACGGTGCGTTGCAGCAGCCGCGCCTGCCCGGCTGCGAGGGGCACCGCCACCGGCCACGGGTCGTCGGGCCCGGCCACCAGGGTGTCGATCTTGCCGAGGACGCCGACGGCGTTGATCGGGCTGGACGCCAGCCGGGCGGTGCTGGCCCGGAACGCTGCCAGCGCGTTCGCGTCGTCGGCGCGGACCGCCTGGGTGAACACGTAGACGACGGCTTCGGCGGCGGCGATCTCGGAGGTGGAGTCGGCGTCGATGCCGTCGTCGAACGGCGCGGCGGCCACGCCGACCACCGGATGGGCGCGTTCGGACACCTGTTGGTCGGCCGAGGCCAGGCCGGGCGTGTCCACCACGGTGAGGTCGCGCAGCCGGTCGGTGGTCAACGCGACATCGACGTACGCGACGCTGGACGCCGGCACGCCGAGCCGGCCGGGGATCATGCCGTCGTCGTCCAGCGGCAGGCTGCGGCGACTGCCGTCGCGGCCCACCACATCGACCCGATCGGCCGTTCCATACCGGAACCGGGTGACCACGCGAGTGCACTCGCCGACCGCGGTGGGGGCCACCCGGCGGCCGATCAACGCGTTGACAAGTGTCGACTTTCCGGCTTTCAGCCGCCCGGCGATGGCCACGCGTAGCGGCTCACCGAGACGCTCGCCGATGTGTCGTACCTGATCAGCGCCGTGCGGGCCGACCTGTGTAACGATCTCATCACACAATTCGGCGATGCGGTGGGACAGCGGACCGGTCACGACGACTCGTCAGTTGCGGCGGCTGTCGGAGACAATGTGCAGACCGCGGCCGTCGTCCACATACGCTGGCTTGCCTTTCCGGTTCCCGTGACCCGGCAGGGCGGGACGCCTGCCGCACCACACACTACGGAGGCGGCCGGCGAGACAGGATCCCGTGTTCGTGCCAACGCGGGCATCGGCTTTACCCGGCCCGCACCCGGACGACGAACAGGAGGGCACCCGGTGGCGGAACTGCACGACCTGATCACCGCCGCCACCACACACCTGCGCCGACCCGGCCTCGTCGTGATCAGCGGACCCCCCGGATGTGGCCGCACCAGCGCTCTGCGCGCCGTCGCCGGGCGGCTGCGCACCGCCGCCGCGGGCCCGGCCGCGCCCGCCGGCACCGAGCCCGCCGGCACGGACCCCAGCAGCACCGGGCCCAGCAGCACCGGGCCCGCCGGCACGAGCCGGCCCGGCCTCGCCGTGCACGCCGGCGGTGGCCTGGCGATGCTGCGCGCCGTGCCCGGCCTCGCCCTGTCCCGCGCCGTCCGCGCCCGCCTGCCCGCCCACGACGTGCACCTGCTCGCCGAGGCCGTCCGCTCCCGGGTCCGTGGCGGCCTGCTGATCCTCGACGACCTGCAGTACGCCGACGCCGCCACGCTGGCCGCGGTGCCGCTACTCGCCCCGCACTGCCGGGTCCTCGTCGCGCTGCGCACCCCGCACCGCATCGGGCAGGAACCGCTGCGCGCGGCGGCCACCGCCTGGCTGACCGTGCCGCCGCTGTCCCACGACGCCGCCGCCGCGGTCGCCCGCACCGCGGCACCCACCCTCGACGACGACGCCGTGGCCCGGGTCGTGCACCGCGCCGGCGGCAACCCGCTGACCCTGACCGCCCTCGCCCGGCACGCCGCCTCCGGCCGCGGACCCGCCGGCGACGACATCGACCAGGTCGCGTACGCGCTGGCCGCCGCCCTGGCCGACCTGCCCCGCCCGGCACGCACCGCGCTGGCCGCGCTCGGCCTGCTCGGCCGGCCCGCCCCCGACACGCTGCTCGGCGCCGGCACCGCCGACCTGCGCGCCGCCGGACTGGTGCACGGCGACCACGACGCCGCCCAGCCGGTCTCCACCTATCTGGCCGAGACCGCCGCCGGGCTGCTCGACCCGCCGGCCCGCGCCGACCTGCACCGGCGGCTGGCCGAGCTCACCCCACCCGCCGAGGCCGCCCGGCACCTGGCCGCCGCCGGCGAACACGACGCCGCGTACCGGCACGCCCTGACCGCAGCCGACCAGGCCACCGGCGGGGACCGCGCGGCCCTGCTGCGGTTCGCCTGCGACCTGCCCGGCATCGGCCCCGACCCGCGGGTGCGGCTGGCCGCCGCGGACGCGCTGCTGGCCACCGGGCGCCCCCGGGCCGCCGCCGCGGTGCTGGCCACCATCGCGCCGCTGGGTGTGGAAGCCGACGTGCTGCGCGGCGAAGCCCTGCTGCAAGCCGGCGACCCGCGCGGCGCGCACGCCGCGGTGCGGCCGGTGCCGGACGCGGCCGCCGCACCCATCACCGCCGCCCGCGACCGGGTGCTGCTGCTGGCCGAACTGGCCACCGACCCGGACACCGCAACCGACACCGCCGACAAGATCGCCGCGCGCTGGCCGCAGCCGCCGCCCGGCGTCGCCGCGGCCCTGGCCGCCGTGCACGCCACCCACCGCACCCCGGGCTGGGACACCGAACTGGCCACCGCGGCGTCCGACACCACCGACCCGCTGACCAGCCGGTGGAGCGCCTGGCAACTGGTCGAGCACCTGGCCGCCGACGGGCGGCTCGCCGACGCCGCGCAGGCCGCCGCCGACGCCGCGCACCACTGCGCCGCCGATCTGGCGTACGGGTGGCAGACCCGGTTCGCGGCCGCCGCCGACTGGGCCCTCGCCCTGCGCGGCCCGACCCTGCCCGACCAGGCCCTGGTCACCTCGGCCGGGTCCGGCCCGCCCTCGCCCGACCAGGCCACCGACGACCACCCGCCGGACCACCATGGACCGGACGCGGGCGGCGCCGACCGTCTGCACCGGCACGCCACCGACCTCACCGACCGGGCCATGCCCGACACCGCCCGCGCCTACGCCACCGCCGCCTCCGCGCTGCTGGAAGCCGATGCAGGACTGCTCGCCGCCGCCCGGCAACGACTCGCCGCCGCACCCGCCCACCCCGCCGTCGACTGGGTCACCCGCGAAGCCGCCTGGCTCGACGGGCAACCCGACCGCGCCACCGGCCCGGCCGGCCGGCCCGACCGCAGCGACCTGATCACCGGCCTGCACCACATCACCGCCCGCTGGGCCGGCCACGACACCGGACACCACCCGCCCACACCGATCCCCGCCGACCTGCCCGAACCCGCCCGGCAAACCCTGCTCGCCTGGGCCACCGGCACCGGATTCACCACCGCCGCCGACACCTGGACCCACACCGTCACCCGCGAACGCGTCCGCTGCCTGCTCGCCGCCGGCCTGCACGACAGCGACCCGCAGCGGGCCGTCGCCGCGCTGCTGGCCGCCGAGCACCTCGCCGACACCGCCGCCCTCACCGTCCTGGCCGGCCGCGCCCGCCGCGGCCTGCGCCGCCACCACATCCACCGCGACACCCGCGGACCCCGATCAGGCAGCCGGCTCACCAGCCGCGAAACCGACGTGCTGCGGCTGGTGGCCGCCGGGGAACCCACCCGGCGCATCGCCGGGCAGCTCGGCATCTCCACCGAGACCGTCGACACCCACATCCGCGCCGGTATGCGCAAACTCGGCGCGCGCACCCGCACCGAAGCCGCCGCGCTCGCCTTCGCCGACATGCCCGCACCCGCGCGGCCCAGCACCGGAAGGGGCAACCGGTGACCCGCCACTCCGACACACCACGACACATCGTGGCCACCCCCGCCGACGCCGACGCGGTGCTGCGCCGCCTGGCCCGCGACGGCTGGACACTGCGCGAAGGATTCGCCCTGCCCGACCCGGCATGGGACGTCGCCGGCAATGGGCTCGTCCTGCACGGACGCATCACCGACCCGGAAACCCTGCAACTGGCCGTGCTCGCCGCCGCCCGCGGGGCCGGCGTCGTCGCCGTCTGCGACCCCGGCAGCCCCTTGGGCCGGGCACTCGCCGACGACCTCGGCCGGCTCGGCCCCCTACACCACGACGACGCGCGCCCCACCGAGGAAGACGTCATCGCCGCGCTCGTCCCCGAACAGCGCGCCCTGCTCGAACGGCTCGCCGCCGGCGACACCATCGCCGCCGCGGCAGCCGCCGAATTCCTGTCCCTGCGCACCGCGAACCGGCGCATCGCCGAAGCCCGCGCCCTGTTCGGCGTCCGCACCACCCGCGAAGCCGTCCTGGCCTACCTGCGCCAGCGGCGGCGATGACCACCCACCCGTGCACCACACCGGCCTGGCAGCCGCCGTGGCTGTGGCGGGCGCTGCTGAGCGTGGCACCCGCGGTGGTCGCCCCGTTCTGCCGGCTGCACGTCACCGGCAGCGTCCCCGCCCACCTGCGCCACGGCCCGCTGCTGCTGGCCGCGAACCACCTCAGCCCCGTCGACCCGATGATCCTCACCGCGGCCTGCCACCGGGCGCGCCTGGCACCCCGGTTCCTGGCCGCCGCCGAACTGTTCCGCGTCCCCCTCGTCGGGGCCGTCCTTCGCCGCGCCGGGCACCTGAGCGTGGAGCGCACCACCACCGGCGCCGTCGACGCCCTGCCCGCGGTGCTCGGCGCGCTGCACGACGGCGCACCGGTGCTGCTCTATCCCGAAGGCCGCATCGGCCTGGACCCGTGGATGTGGCCCGAACGCGGCAAGACCGGCGTGGCCAGGATGGCGGCGATGACCGGCGCGCCGGTGCTGCCGGTCGCCCACTGGGGGACACACACCGTCATGCCGTACGCCTTTCCCCGCGACCTGGCCCGCGCCGTGTGGCACGCCATGCGGACTCGGCCGGCCGTGCACGTCCACTTCGGCGAGCCGGTGGACCTGCACGGGCTCACCGGAACACCGGGCGTGCAGGCCCGGGAAGCCACCCGGCGCATCATGGACGCCCTGGACCGCGCCTTGGCGCCGCTGCGCCGCGACGAACCCCGCACACCCCGCCACCGGGACCCCACCCGCCCGGCGGACACCCGACGCGCCCGGCCCCGCCCGAGCACCGAGCCAGCCTTGAACACCGAGCCAGTCCTGAACACCGAGCCGCCCCCGAACACCGGCCGGGGGAGTCAGCGCGGCTCCGCCGTCCGCTCCACACGCACCTGACCACGGCCGGTGTTCGGGGCTGGCTCGCCCAGGCCGACCAGGTCAGGCTGGCTCGGTCAGCTCGGCCAGCCGCGCCTCCACCTCCGCCAACTGCGCCCGCAACCGGTCGGCCTCCTGCTCGGCCTGCGACCGCTCGGCCGCCATGATCTGATCCACCGCCTCCTGCACGCCCGGCACGTCCACCAGCGCCACCATCCGCAACGCCTCGGCAGGCTTGATCACATAAGGCTTCGCCAGGGCCTTGCTGCCCTGCGCCGCCGCCACCGTCCACTCACCCTCGGTGTAGGCCAACGTCACCGTCAACGCCGGCGACTTCGGCTTCGCCGCCGGTTTGCCGGCCGCCCGCGCCGGTTTGCGCGGCGCGGGCGGGGGAGCGGCGCCCGAACCTGTCGGCGAGGAACCCGCCGGCGCGGCAGGCTCCTCGCGGACCGGCGCCGGCTTGTCGATCACGAACTCCGGCTCGGGTGGCGGCGGCGCTGCCTCCGGTGCCGCAGCGGGCTCCGCGGCGGCCGGCTTGCGCGCCGCCGCGCCCTTCGGCGCGATCCGCACGTCGCCGGGGGAGAAGGGCAACTCGTCGCGGCCGAACCGCACCACCACCCACTCGTCCGACTCGGCCGGATCCAGCAACGCCACCACCTGGCCCACCTGGCCCGAGATCTGCCCCGCGGACTCGGTGAACTGCACCTTCGGGCGGCGTTTGGCCGCCAGCGACTCCCGGATCGCCTGCAGATCGCCCTCATCGAGACCCCGCGCACCTGCCCGTGCTGCCACCACCGGCGACCACCCTCCACTCGTACGCCTGTATGAACCCGTTGTTTCTATCAGCAGCCCCCGACACGTCGCGACTCGACGTTCGTCTGACAATCGTCTTACGCTAGAGGTAGCCAGATGCTCGCACCCGGCGACCTCTCGCGGCACGGAAGGCGGCGCCATGAGCCGGCAGCGGAAGACCCAGCGACCCGACCAGCAGCAGATCGTCGCGGCGGCGGCGGCGTTCGCGCGCGGCGAGGTGACCTACGACGAATCGGCGCCCGCGCCGCTGCCGCCGGTGCCGGAGTCGGAACCGATGGTGCCCTTGGGCGTGCGAGTGCCGGCCGGTGTGGCCCGGCGCGTGCGCGCCGCGGCCGACCAGGCCGGAGTGCCGTTCTCGCAACTGGTGCGCGAGTGGATCGAGCTGGGGCTGACCGAGAACGACCATGACCGCGTGGTGTCGGTGTCGGCCCTGCGGAGGGCGATCGCGCACGCGGCGCAGAGCGGTCACGTGGCCTGAGACGGAGCCACCGAGACGCCCCGTTCGCTTGGTCGATAATTGACATTATGTCAACCTGAGCGTGTGCGACGCCCCTCCGGATCGTCGACACCGCACCCTCCCGAGCCGACCATCCCGCCCCGCCGGGGACGCCCCGCCGGGCACGCCCCGAGACCCCCGCGCCACCGACCCCCGGTGTCCCAGGAGACCTCGGCCGTCGCGCCGCCCCCGCTACGGCGATCTTGAAGTTTGCTGGCCCGTTTTGGTGCGCCTTATGCGACATGCCGGACCGAAAAGCTCAAGATCGGCGGAGTCGGTGGCCCCGTGGAACGGGACAAATGATGCATAATATGTCTTATGCATGACGGTGACGATGCGCCGCTGGACGGTTTGTTCGCGGAGTTTCTGGCCGCCCGCGCGGTGCGCAAACCGTCCGGTCACACGCTCGCGGCGTACCGGCGCGACCTGTCCGGGGTGCGCGCCCACCTGCCCGCCGGCACCCGTGTCGCCGACCTCTCCCCCCGGGTGTTGCGGGCCGCGTTCGCCGGGTTCGCCGCCGGTCGCTCCCCCGCGTCGGTGTACCGGGCGTGGTCGACCTGGAACGGCTTCTTCACCTTCCTGGTCACTGAGAGTGTCGTGGGTGGTAACCCCATGTCGGCGGTCGACAAGCCGCGGATGACGTTGCCCGCGCCCAAGCCGTTACGCGGCGAGGACACCCCGGAGCATCTGCTGGAGGTGGCGAGCCGGGCCGACGAGCGGCAGCGCCGCCCGTGGCCGGAGCGGGATCTGGTGGTGCTGGCCCTGGCGTTGTGTGCGGGTCTGCGCCTGTCGGAGTTGCTGGCGTTGCGGGTGGGTTCGTTCGCCGGGCGTGACGGTGAGCGGCGGGTGGAGGTGGCGGGCAAGGGTGGCCGGCCGCGTACGGTGCCGATCGAGCCGGAGCTGGACGCGATCGTGCGGGATTATCTGCGTACGCGCTCCCAGCGGGCCGGGCGGTCGACGGATGCGCTGCTGGTGGACCATGCGGGGGGTGCGTTGCGGCGGGGCGGCCTGCAATATCTGGTGTCGTCGTGCTTCCGGCGTGCGGGCATCGGTGACCGGGTGCCGCGCGGGGCGCAGTTGCACGCGTTGCGGCATACGTTCGCCACGCGGCTGGCCGAGGACGGCGCGAACGCCTCGGAGATCATGCGTCTGCTGGGGCATGCCAGCCTGACGACGTCGCAGAACTACATCGAGGTGACGGCGGAGCAGCAGCGGGCCGCGGTGCGGGCGAATCGCACCAACCGGGCGTTGCGCGGGCTGGGTGTCCGCGAGGACGTCGATGCCGCGGACCAGTCCGCACCCTGATCTCGTCCGGGGGCGAGTGGCGTGGCCGGAGTCTCCCGTGTGATCATCCCTCGGTGCATGATATCCGGTTCGTGGCGTTAAATCATGATGCCTTGACCGCCCTGATTCACGGGGACCGGGACGCGGCCAGCGCCGCCGCGGGCGTGCCGCTGTCGGAGTACCTGGTGGAGGAGGCCTGGCTGTGGCGGATCCGGCGGGCGCAGATCGAGCGCACGCCGCAGGACGCGGCGTGGATCGCGGGTGCCGCGGTGGCCGAGCCGGAGGGTGTGGTGGTCGGGCACGGCGGGTTCCACGCGGGCCCGGACGAGCACGGTGTGGTCGAGGTCGCGTATTCGGTGGATCCCCGGTTCCGGCGGCGGGGTTATGCGCGGGCGATGCTGGCGGCGTTGCTGCGCCGCGCCGACGCCGATCCGCGGGTGACCGCGGTGCGGGCGAGTATCCGCCCGGACAATGCCGGGTCGCTGGCGACGATCGCCGGGTTCGGGTTCGCCAAGGTGGGTGAGCAGTGGGATCCGGAGGACGGCCTGGAGTTCGTGTTCCGCCGCCCGGCCTGCGGGCCGGCGCGCGGGTCGGGGGAAGCTGGGCGCTGAGCGCGGCTAGCCGACGGGGCCGCCCAGTTGCACCACCAGCGGCCGGTGGTCGGAGATGTCCGCGTGCGGGGTGCTCACCCGGATGACCGGGGCGCTCGGGCCGCCGTGCGGGTCGGTGAGGATGTGGTCGAGCTGCGCCCGGGGTGACGGGCTCGGGTAGGTGGGGGTGCGGGCCAGGGTTCGCCACCCGGTGAAGGCGCGCACCGCGCCGCCGGGCAGGTTGAGGTCGCCGAGCAGCACCCGCGGGCCGGGCAGGGCGCGCAGGGCGCGGACGGCGGCCCGCAACTGGCGCAGGTTCCATCCCGGTACGAACGACAGGTGGGTGGTGCCGACGGTGAGCGGCCCGCGCGGGGTGTCCAGCACCGCGGCGATCATGATGCGGGGTTCGTCCTTGAGCAGGGTCACGCCGCGTTGCGGCACGTAGACCGGGGATCGCACCGGCGCGGCGGGAAGCTGGGTGATCTGCCAGCGGCGCACCGGGTAGCGGCTGATCAGGGCGATGCCGTAGAGGGGGCGGGTGTTGTCGTCGTCGCTGCGCCAGGGCTGCCAGGTCTCCCCCGGCGTGCCGGCGATGGCGGCGGCGAAGCGGTGCACGGGAGCGCCGAGCGCGTCGGCGGCGATGGCGGTGAGGTCCAGCAGGCCGCTGCGGGGCTGGCCGCGGTCGACTTCTTGCAGGCCGAGGATGTCGGCGTCGAGGGCCGCCACCGCGGCGGCGACGCGCCCGGCGTGTACCTTGCCGTCGGACAGTGAGCGGCCGTGCAGCAGGTTGAAGGTGGCCAGGCGCACGGCGTCGACAGTAGCCAACGGGAGGTGAGGGTGTTCATCAAGGCGGTGTGTTGTTCGGCGGTGGTGTTCGTGGCGCTGGCCGCGGCGGGGTTGTGGCTGCGCCGGCTGCGGAGTCGGGACTGATCCACGGGCGGGATTGCGCGGGCGGCGTAATCCGCTGACAGCGATCAGCGCTTCCCCGCGGGGGCGCCGGCCGGGGATCGTCTCGGCCATGAGAGTGCTGGTGCTGGGTGGGACGGGGTTCGTGGGCCGGGCGGTGGCGGAGGCTGCGGTGGCGCACGGTCACCGGGTGACGGTGTTCAACCGGGGGCGGCGTGCGCCGGTGCCTGGGGTGCGGGCGGTGGCCGGTGACCGGGCCGGGCCGCAGGGTCTGGCCGCGCTGGGTGGCGCGTGCTGGGATGCGGTGGTGGACACCTGGTCGGGTGCGCCGCGGGTGGTGCGGGAGGCGGCGCGGGCGCTGCGGTCCCGGGTGGGGCATTACACGTACGTGTCGAGCCGTTCGGTGTACGACCTGCAGGCGGCGGCCGGGCGGCTGGCCGAGGACGCGCCGCTGGTCGACGGTGACCCGGATGCGGGTGCGGACGGGGACTACGCGGCGGCCAAGCGGGGTGGTGAACTGGCCGCGCTGCAGTCGGACGCGCCGGTGCTGCTGGCCCGCGCCGGGTTGATCCTTGGCCCGTATGAGGATGTGGGCCGGTTGCCGTGGTGGCTGCACCGGATGCGGCGCGGCGGTCCGGTGCTGGCGCCGGGGCCGCGGGATCTGCCGTTGCAGTTGATCGACGCGCGGGACCTGGCGCGGTTCCTGCTGGATGCTGCGTCGGCCCGGCGGTCCGGCGCGTTCAACCTGGTCAGTGAGCCGGGGCATACGACGATGGGTGGGTTGCTGGCGGCGGTGAACGCGGTGACCGGTGGCCGGGGGCGGCTGCGCTGGGTGCCGCCGGAGCGGATCCTGGCGGCCGGAATTCAGCCGTGGGTGCAGTTGCCGGTGTGGCTGCCGCCCGGCCCGGAGTACGACTTCCTGCACCGGGGGGACGTGTCGCGGGCGGTGGCGGCGGGTCTGCGGGTGCGGCCGGTGGAGCAGACGGTCGCGGACACCTGGGCGTGGTTGCGGGGTGTCCACGGGTTCACGCCGCGGCCGGACCGGCCGCAGGTGGGGCTGGATCCGGGGGTGGAGGCGGCGGTGCTGGCCGGGGCGGGCGGCTGAACGCTCACGCTGCCGGGGCGATGCGGTGGCCGCGCACGTCGGTCGCGGCCAGCCGGGACGCCACCGTGGTGCGGGCCGCGATCTGCGCGGCGTACGCCGCCCGGCGCCGGGCGACGCAGCCGTCCTTGCCGGCGGTGCCGCGGCCGGTGGTGGTGTCGCGCTGGTCCATGTGGCGGGTGAGACCGTCGCGCAGCAGCGCCAGCGCCTCGGTGCGAAGCTGGGACACTCGTGATTCGGTGACGCCCAGTTCGGCGGCCACCTCGGACAGCGGGCGTTCCTGCAGGAAGGACGCCTCGACGACGTACCGCAGGCGCTGCGGCAGGACCGCGACGGCGTCGTGCAGGTAGCCGAGGCGTTCGCGGTGCAGCAGCATCTCCTCGGGGTTGAGGTCGGGTTCGGTGACCATGTCCTCGGCGGTGCCGGCGGTGAAGCCCTGCAGGGACAGCACGGCGGCGCGTTGCACGTCGTCGTCGACGTCGGCGAGTTCGGTGACGCCGACGCCGAGCAGTTCGGCCAGTTCGGTCGGGGTGGGTGTGCGGCCGAGCCGGGTGGTGAGCTCTTCGCGGGCCTGCTCGGCGCGGCGGGCGCGGGCACGCACCGAGCGGCTGGCCCAGTCCATGCCGCGCAGTTCGTCGAGCAGGGCGCCGCGCACCCGGGCGGCGGCGAACTTGCCGAACGGCACGCCGCGGGTCTCGTCGTAGGCGCGGGCGGCGGTGACCAGGGCGGCGTACCCGGCGGAGGCGAGGTCGTCGCGGTGCACATGCGGTGGCACCTTGAACAGCATGCCGCGGACCAGGTGGCCGACCAGTGGCATGTTCTCCCGGATCATGTCCTCCTGCGCGCGGGTCAGGGCCGGGACGGTGGTGCGCTGCGCTGCGGTCATGGTCGGTTCCCCCTCGTGTGGCCGCCGGAGCGGCTCAACCGGCTGACCGGGGGAACTTTTCGGGGTGCGGGGTGCAGGCGGAGATCACTTGCGGTTGCCGGACGGTTGCATCCGGATCGGGGCGCCGGAAATCCTCAATCGGCGCGGGCCGTGCGGGGGTGGGTCAGGACAGCAGCCAGCCGTTGTCCAGGGACAGCCGGACCGCTTCGGCGCGGGTGCGGGCGCCGGTCTTGCCGATGGCCGAGGACAGGTGGTTACGCACGGTGCCTTCGGACAGGCGCAGTTCGCGGGCGATGTCGGCGACCGTGCCACCGTCGCGGGCCGCGCGCAGCACGTCGGCTTCGCGGTCGGTGAGCGGCGAGTCCCCGTACGCGAGGGACTGAGCGGCCAGGGACGGGTCGACGACGCGCAGGCCCTGGTGGACGCGGCGGACCACGTCGGCCAGTTGCCGGGCGGGGGTGTCCTTGACGACGAATCCGGAGGCGCCGGCGGCCATGGCCTGGCGCAGGTATCCGGCGCGGCCGAAGGTGGTGACCATCAGCGCCCGGCAGGAGGGCGCGGCCCGGCGCAGCTCGCGGGCGGCGGCGACGCCGTCCATGCCGGGCATCTCCACGTCCAGCAGCGCCACGTCGGCGGTGTGGGCCACCGCGGCGGCGGCCACCTCGTCGCCGCGGCCCACTTCGGCGACCACGTTCAGGTCGGGTTCCAGGTCGAGCAGGGCGGCCATGGCGCCGCGTACCAGGGCCTGGTCGTCGGCGAGCAGCAGGCGGATCATGTGGGCACCTCCACGCGTACCCGGAAGCCGGGCTGTCCGTCGCGTTCGCCGACGGTGAGGTGGGCGCCCGCCGCGTCGGCCCGTCGCCGCAGCCCGGCGAGTCCTTGCCCGCCTGCGTCGGCGGCGGCGCGGCCCACGCCGTCGTCGACGATTTCCACGCTGCCCGGGTTCAGGTGGACGCGGGCGTGGGTGGCTTTGCTGTGCCGCACGATGTTGGTGACGGCTTCGCGGATCGTCCAGGCGAACAGTTCCCGGTTGCGGCTGGGCACCTCGTCGGCGGCGCCGGGCAGGTCGGCTTCGACGTTGGCGGCGGCCAGCGCCGCCCGGGCGGCGGCGATCTCGCCGGGCAGGGACATGCCGCGCACGCCCATCGCGGTGGACCGCACGTCGGCCAGCGCGTCGCGGGCCAGCGCCTCCAGGTCGCTGAGTTCCTTGCGGGCCCGGCCGGGGTCGACGTCGAGAAGCCGCTGGGCCAGTTCGGCCTTGACGGTGACCACGGTCAGTGAGTGGCCGAGGATGTCGTGCAGGTCGGCGGCGATGCGGGCGCGTTCGTTCTGCACGGCCAGGTCGGCGATTTCCTGCTGGGCGGAGCTGAGCCGCTGCTGGCGTTCGGTGGCGAGCCGGACTCCCCAGGTGGCCAGCGAGCCGAGCACCACCGCCAGGCCGTAGCCGTTGTCCTGCCAGCCGGGCACCACGCTGGCGAGGACTTCCGCGCCGGTGCCCAGCAGCGCGGCGAGCAGGATGCCGGCCGGCAGCGGCAGCGCGGCCATGCCGAACGCGGCGATGTAGACCAGGCAGCTCAGCGCGCGGAAACCGGCGCCGGGGATCTGCAGGGCGAACAGCACCAGCAGCACGGCGACCCCTGCGGCCGCCCGCCCGGCGAACCCGGGCGGGCGGACCCCGTACCGCAGGGGCCGGGCCATGCGGACCAGGAACAGGTAGACACCGGCGAACGCGGCGACCGCGGCCAGGCCGAGGTAGCGGATCCATGCCACGTCCTGGTGCCACAGCGTGAGGACGGTGTCGGTGAGGTAGAACAGCCAGATCGCGGCCAGCAGCCACCCGTGCCGGGAGGCCTTGCGTAGGCCCCGGGCCGGGGGCGCGCAGCTCATGACGGTGACGGTACCGGCCGGTCAGACCCGGGCGGTGTCGCGGCGGAACCGCCACACCGCGCCGGCGGCGAACAGGGCGGTCCAGGCGAGCACGTTGAGCACCGCGACGGCCAGGCCACCGTCGTGCATCAGCGGGTACCGGGCGATCACGCCGACGCCGTACACCGGGGTGAACTGGGCGATGGTGGCGAAGGTGTGGCCGAGCGAGTCGACGGGCACGAACAGCCCTCCGGCGAAGGACAGCACGGCCAGCACCGGCCCGAGGATCTGCATGACGTTCTCGCTGGGCAGTAGATATCCCATGAACAGGCCGAAGGCGGCGAAGACCAGGGCGCACAGCCAGGCCAGCAGGCCGCAGCCGATCCAGGCCTCGGTGGGCAGCCGGGCGCCGGACACCGAGCCGACGGCGAAGGTGGCCAGCACCGACACCGCCCCGACGATCATCGCGAGGATGATCTTGATGGCGATGTACGCCGCGGGGCGCAGCGGTGTCAGGCGCAGTTGCCGCGACCATCCGGCGGCGCGTTCGATGGAGACCATCGCGCCGCCCGCGGTGGTGGCCAGCATCGCACCGTACACCGCCATGCTGACCAGCACGTACCCGGCGACGTTGCCGCCGCCGGCGCTCTGATGGCGCAGGTCGTCACCGCTGCCGAAGATCAGGAAGAACACCGGCGGCATCACCACGGTGAACACCACGGTGCGGCGGTTGCGCAGCATCCGGCGCAGTTCCAGCCCGATCATCGCCGGGGTGAATCCGCCCAGCCGCGGCAGGGTCCGGGCGGCGGGGCCGGTGGTGGCGGGGGTGCTCGTGGTGCTCATCGGGGGTCTCCTGTCGTGGTGCCGTCGCCGCCGGTGTCGTCGGAGGTCAGGGTGAGGAACGCCTGCTCCAGGTTGTGTGAGGTGATCTCCAGGTCGTGCGCGGCGGTGCGGGTGAGCAGGTGGCGGGCCACCGCGTCGGCGTCGCTGGCCTGCACCAGCACGGTGTCGCCGCGCACCTCCACCTGATCGGCGCCGGGCAACGCGGCCAGCTCCTCGCGGGACGCGCCGGGCAGGGTGGCGCGCACGGTGCGGCCGGAGGCGAGCGCCTTCACCTGCGCCGCGGTGCCGTCGGCCACCACCTGGCCGCGGCGCATGAACACCACCCGGTCGGCGTACGCGTCGGCCTCCTCCAGGTAGTGCGTGGCGAAGATGACGGTGCGCCCGGCGCGGGCGTCGTCGCGGATCGCCGACCAGAACGCGTGCCGGCTGCCCACGTCCATGCCGGTGGTGGGCTCGTCCAGGATGAGCAGTTCCGGGTCGGGCAGCAGCGCCATCGCGAACCGCAGCCGCTGCTGTTGCCCGCCGGAGCATTTGCCGACCAGCCGGCCGCGCACCTCGCCCAGCCCGGCCCGGTCGATGACCTTCTCCACGTCGCCTCGGCCGCGGCCGAACAGCGCCGCGGTCAGCCGCACGGTCTCCCCGACGGTGTAGTCCTTGAGCAGCCCGCCGGTCTGCATCACCGCGGACACCAGTCCGAGCTCGACCGCGTCGCGTGGGCGCCGGCCGTAGACGCTGACGGTGCCGGTGTCGGGCCGGGACAGGCCCAGCATCATGTCGACGGTGCTGGTCTTGCCGGCGCCGTTGGGGCCGAGCAGGGCGACCACCTCGCCGGGGCGGATCGACAGGCTGAGCCCGTCGACGGCGGTGACGTCGCCGAATCGTTTGACCGCCGAAACCACCTCGACCGCGTACGGGCCGGTGGTGCTGCGCTCGGGTGATGCCGTGAGGGTCATGACGTCGATCATGACGGCCGGCCGCACCGCGGCGGTGGCTCACGCGTCACGACCCGGCCATGACATCTGTCAGTGCCGCACCGCCACCGCCACCGCCGGACGGCACGACCCGATGTCATCGGCCGCCGGTGTCGCCGCCCGGACAGTCTCGGCCGCTGCAGGGCGTCCACACTGGATCCCCGTACGAACGAGGAGTGATCGCCATGCCATCTCATGCCTTACGTGCGGCGGCCCTGCCCGCCGCCGTTGCCGCGCTGGCCGCCGCCGCCGTGCTGCCCGCCGCCCCGGCCACCGCCGCCGCACACACCTACCAGCCGACCGACCTGGGCACGCTGGGCGGGCCCGGCGCGACCGCGGTGATGATGAACGAGACCGGCACCGTGGTCGGCAACGGCACCCTGGCCAGCGGGAACAGCCGCGGGTTCGTGTGGCGCCGCGGGCAGATGACCGCGCTGGGCACCCTCGGCGGGTCCTGGTCGAGGGCCGTCGCGGTCAACGAGTTCGGCGTGATCGCCGGCGCCGCCGCCACCGCCGACGGCAACGCCCACGCGGTCACCTGGCACCGCGGGGTGATCACCGACCTGGGCACGCTGGGCGGGCAGGCGAGCACCGCCAAGGGCATCACCGACCGCGGCGTGGTCATCGGCGAAAGCGACATCGCCGACGGGCACATCCACCGGTTCGCGTGGACGAACGGGCAGATGACCGATCTCGGGCTGGTCCCCGACTACACCGAGACGCTCGGCGTGAACAACCGGATGCAGATCATGGGCACCTACCTGGTGACCCAGTGGGGCTACCCGTGCGACTGCTCCGCCGGGGTGCTGCAGAACGGGCAAGTCACCACCGTCGGCAACTTCGGCGTCGACGAGGCGTGGATGAAGTCGTACCCGTACGACATCAACAACCGCGGCGTGCTGGTCGGGTGGGCCGCGACGCCCGGACCGACGCCGTACATCGCCTTCGACCACCCGTTCCGGTGGCGCGACGGCACCCTGACCGATCTGGGCACCCTCGGCGGCGACAACGGCACCGCGTCGGCGGTCAACGACCGGGGCCTGATCGCCGGGTGGGCGGACACCGCCGACGGCGCCAGCCATCCCGCACTGTGGCGGCGCGGCGGCGCCGTGGACCTGACCACCGCCGGCCTGGCCGCCGGTGACCGGATCACCGACATCGACCTGCGCGGGCGGCTGCTGGCCAACCGTGACGGCCGCGCCTACCTGTACGGCTGAGCCCACCCGGGCCGGCTTGCTGCGGCTCGGGTCAGCCGGCGCGTTCGGCGGTGCTGCGCTCCACGCAGAACTCGTTGCCCGCCGGGTCGGCGAGCACCACCCAGCCGGTGCCGTCGGCCCGGCGCTGGTCGTCGACCAGGGCGGCGCCCAGTTTCACCAGCCGCTGCACTTCGTCGTCCCGGCCGGTGTCCGGCTCCAGGTCCAGGTGCAGCCGGTTCTTGGCCGTCTTGGCCTCGGGCACCCGCACGAACAGCAGGGCCGGCCCGTGCGGCGGCGCGACCGTGACCTCGTCGTCGCCGGGCCGGTCAGCGGCGCCCACCGGGCAGCCCAGCACCGCGCTCCAGAACGACGCCAGCTCGTACGGCTCGTACGGCGGCGCGAGGTCGACGGTGACGTGGCGGATGGCCGAGGGCATCGGGAGTGGTTTCCTAATGGGTTCTGGGAGTAAGCCATCCGGCAGACTCCTGGTGGGTAGGTAGCCGCCGGCGGACGAGCACTCCCGT
>NZ_BMMX01000037.1 GCF_014646155.1 Mangrovihabitans endophyticus | reverse complement strand
CCCCACCAGCGAAGCTGATCGAACTGACCACCATGCGACAAACACCAATCATCGAACGACTCACCACCCGCCGAAAAACCCCACACAGCCACACCTAAGGCCCGGGCCGCTGAGGCTCGCGTCAACCCGAGTGCGCGCAGCGGAGAATCCAACGGCGCATCGGACGACCCCCGCACGTGCGGAGCCGACGACAACCGGCGCACGCCGACCGCATTCGCGGACGCCAGACCCCGCACGCGCGGGGGTCTTCCCCGAGGCGCCCACCGCAGGCGAACCCGCCGAGAGTCGTCCCCGCACGCGCGGGGGTCTTCCTGCTGACTACGGACCTCACGTGCTGCCCCATCGGTCGTCCCCGCACGCGCGGGGGTCTTCCTTGTCGATGTGGGGTCTCAGAACATGCTTGACGGTTCGTTATCGGGAGATGCTTGACGGGCGCGCCTGACTGTTGATCTTCTTCTCGGCGTCCATTTCAGGGAGTCGAGGCGGTCGTGGATCAGCAGGCATTGGTGGAGTACCGGTATCAGGCGGTGCGTGAAGTGCTGGCCGGGTCACCGATCACGCAGGTCGCCGCCCAGTACGGGACGTCGCGGCAGTCGCTGCATACGTGGCGGTCTCGGTTCGAGGCAGAGGGCAAAGGCCGGGCTGGAGGATCGGTCCCGGCGTCCGCGGACCAGTCCCAGACGGCTGCTGCTGTCGGCGTACGGCTATGAGTGCAGAGCTGCGTACGGGTGAACGTGCAGAGGTGAGCACGGTTTGTGCGTCGTACGCGAGGTGCTGGGCGTGACGCTGCTCGGGTCGTTGTCGGGCAGAGGTTGGGCGGCTGGCGATGGGGGCTCTGGATGAGCAGCGGTGGCTGGATGTGCGCCGGTTCCGGACCCTGCACGAGGCCGGCGCGAGTGTCTCGGAGATCGCTCGCGAGACCGGCCTGAACTGGCGGACGGTCAAGAAGTACCTCGCTTCTGAAGGCGGTGAGGCACCGCCTCGACGCAAGGTCAGGCCGTCGCGTGGGCAGGTGATTGACGCGTTCGCGCACGTGGTGGACGCCTGGTTGCGGGCGGAGCTGCTGCTCAAGGGCACCGTGATCCATGAACGGCTGGTGGAGCAGTACGGTTTCACCGGCAACTACCAGCGGGTGAAGCTGTATCTGCAGCAGGCAAGGCCCCGGGTCGCCGCTGAGCTGGGGATCAGCCCGGACCAGTTGGCGGGGCTGCACCGCCGGTTCGAGGTCGTGCCCGGCGCCCAGGCCCAGGTGGACTGGGGCGACGAGGGCGGCATCCTGGCGCATGTCGGGATTCCGAAGGTCTACTCGTTCCACATGGTGCTGTCGTATTCACGCGACCCGTTCTGCTGCTTCACCACCAGCCAGGACCTGGCCGCGTTCTGGGGTGCTCACCGGCGGGCGTTCACACACTTCGGCGGGGTGCCCGGCTCGATCGTCTATGACCGGACCAAGACCGTCGTCCGACGGCACGTCGCCCCCGGCCAAGCAGTGCCTTTGCATCCGGAAGCGGTCGCGTTCGCCGGGCACTACGACTTCGCCGTTGATGTGCTGGCCGCCTACCGGCCGACAGGCAAAGGCCGGGTGGAAAGGCAGGTCACCATCGTCCGCGACCACGTTCTGGCTGGGCGGGCGTTCTCGTCGCTGGACGAGCTCGATGCCGCGTTCATGGCGTGGGTGTCACAGCGGCGGGCGTTACGGCACCGCACCCACGGCGAGATCATCGGTGTCCGCGCGATCCGCGACCACAACGCGCTACGGCTGGTCCCGGCCAAGCCGTATGTCGTCGCCGACCGGCACCTGCGCCATGTCGGCAAGGACTGCCTGGTCGCCTACTCCGGGAACCTCTACTCGGTTCCCGCCCGCAGGGTCCGGCACCGCCAGCTCGTGGAGATCCGCGCGACCGCCGCGACGGTCACGATCCACGCCACGCTCGCCGGTCTGGACGGCGAGACGCTGCTGGCCGTCCACCAGCGGGCGGTCGGCCGCGGCGCCCGCGTCGTCGACGAAGCGCACTGGGACGGCCTGCCCGATGGGCACACCCGAGCCGTCACCACCGGCGAGCCCCACCCTCAGCAGGTGTCACGGCGTCAGCCCGGCAGCGGTCGGGGGCCGTTGCAGGACCTACTCACCCGGGCCCCGGCCGCGCAGGTCACCGTTGAGGCCCGCCCGCTGTCAGTTTATGACCAGATCGCCCAGGCCAGCCCTTTCACCAGCCGGCCCCACCTCAAGGACGTGTCGAAGTGACTGAGCTGGTCACCAACCGCATCCACGCCAGCGCGACCAAACTCGGCCTGCCGCACCTGGCTAAGACGTTGCAGGAGTTCACCGCCCGCGCCGACACCGAGTCCATGGGCTACCTCGAGTTCCTCGACCTGGTCCTCGAAGAAGAACTCGCCGTCCGCGACGAACGCCGCTTCCGGACCGGGCTGCGCCTATCTCGGCTGCCGCACCACAAGACCCTCGACGACTACGACTTCAGCTTCCAGCCTGACCTGGACCCCCGCAAAGTCCGTGACCTGGCCACCCTCGCGTTCGTCCAGGCCAAAGCCAACGTCGCTCTGCTCGGGCCGCCCGGCGTCGGCAAGACCCACATCGCCGTGTCTCTCGCGGTCACTGCCTGCCGGGCCGGGTTCACCGTCTACTTCTCCACCCTCGACGACCTGGTCCGCCAGCTTAAAGCCGCCGACGCGATCGGCCGGCTCGCCCGCAAACTCCGCACTTACCTGCGCCCGCACGTTCTCGTGATCGACGAGGTCGGCTATCAGCCCCTCGAACGCGCCGAGGCCAACCTCGTCTTCCAGGTCATCTCGAAGCGATATGAGAAGGGCTCGACGCTTCTGACGTCGAACAAAGGCTTCGGCGAATGGGGTCAGGTCTTCGGTGATGAGGTCCTGGCCACCGCCATCCTCGACCGGCTCCTGCACCACTGCGACGTCGTCCCGATCAACGGGCCCAGCTACCGGCTCAAGAACAGGCTCACCGCCATCGAGAACGTCGCCTGACACCCGACCAGGCCAGCGAGGACGTCGGTGACCGCATCCACGCCGGGCGACGATCCGCTGCCCGAGCTGCTCGAAATTTGCGAAGAGTTCCTCGCCGACGCCAGCCCCGCTGTTCACCACGATCTCGACGTACTCCTGCGTTCTCGCGGTATCACCGGTGGTCCTGGCTGGCTGATCGACATGCTCGCACTGAACCGCCACCGCCTGCAGAACCACACCTCCCACGACAGCCGGGAATCCCACCACCGCGGGTGAGCTCTGCAAGATCAGCCGTACTCAACTCTGCACTTCAACGAGTACCCCGACAGCTGCCCGCAGTCGAGTCGTTGATCTGCGAGCTGCGTCAGCAGCATCCGCGGTGGGGTGCCCGGCGCATCGTCCACGAGATCACCGTTCAGCAGTTGCTCGAGGCGGTGCCGGCGCGGGCGACGGTGCACCGCGTACTCGTTCGTAATGGGCTGGCCGCCGCGGAGGAGCAACAACATCCGCGTAAGTACCGTCGCTGGCAGCGGGACGCGCCGATGCACCTGTGGCAGCTCGACCTGGTCGGTGGGATCCCTCTCGCGGATGGTCGGGAATGCAAGATGGTCACCGGCATCGACGACCACTCCCGGTTCATCGTGATTGCCGCGGTCGTCGCCGTTCCCTCCGGTCGGGCGGTTTGCGCCGCGTTCACCGCGGCGATGCACCGCTACGGCGTGCCGTTCGAGGTGCTCTCCGACAATGGCAAGCAATTCACCGGCCGGCACAACCGGCCGCAGCCGGTCGAGGTGATGTTTGAGAAGGTCTGCCGCGAGAACGGCATCCTGCAGCGGCTGACCAAGCCGCGGTCACCCACCACGACCGGCAAGATCGAACGCTGGCACAAGACGTTGCACGCCGGGCGAGGGTGACGCTGACTTTGAGTACCCGCAGGTGAGCGCGGCTCAGATTCACGAGTGCCACCCGGGCACGCTAACCAGCCGCGAACAGCGCAAATGGCCGCCCAGTCAGATGACCACCGTTCAGGTGTCACCCCGCTGGGTGCCACCGGCTGAAGAACCAGAACCAGCCGGACGAGTGTGGTACCGCCCCGCAATCAGATACGCCGCGCCGCTCCCGCGGCTGCCGATGTCGCACAAGCTGTCCATCGACGTGTGGTCCTGTTTTCTATCGTCGGCTGATGGCCTCCGCACAGCAGCGCCGCGCGGTCACCGAACCGGTCACGTGCACCTTCCCCGTTTCCTGGCCGGTCGCGGCGACCGTGACGGTGACGGTCGAGCCCCATGGGCGGAATGTGCATCTGACGTATGTCGTCCCGGACCGCACGCCCAAGGTGAGCAGTATGTCGCTCGGCCCGATCACCATGGGGATTGTCATGGCTGTCGTCGCCGCGATCGCGAGGGTCCAGGCCGGGGCAGCTCAGGCTCGGCCGGCTGCACCCTGACCGCTCGTCGCTGCGCACCGTTGCGCGAGGCCATGGCTTCGGTCGCGGTGTTGCGTCGAACACCGGCGAGGGTGAGTAGCCGTTCCGGCCCGGATGTGACGCGCTGATCCTGCTGCGAGATGCTGCTGCAGTGGATCTTCCGGACGAGCCTACGTGGGACGTGATAGGTCGCCTGGCGAGCGGTGGCGCCTTGTCGGAGACCGGGCATCGTGTCGTGCGGGACCTGTTGACGGACGTTAAGACGATCTTGGGTGAGGAATTCCCCGCCAGGACGTTTCGGAAGTTCCGTGGACTGCCGCCGGAGTTCCTGCTGTCGGCGAGCCATCGATCCGTTCTCCCGATGTTCCTGACATTCGCGCTTCATCTGCGTGATGCGGCATCTGAACCGACGTTCCGCCCGGTGCTCAACGGGGCGGTCGACGGCGTGGACATACCGGCCTGGTACCACCTACGGCTGCAATTGGAAGCCGCGCGGGCCTGCAGGGCTATGGACGTCTCTGTGACCTATGAGCCGGACATTCCGGGAACGGACCGGAAGGCGGACCTGCTGGTCGACGCCGATCGTGCGCCGTGGTTGGTGGAGGTCACCGCCATCCTCCGGGGCGACGCCGACAAGTCCTGGGAACGATACGAAGACGCGATCAAGCGTGCGGTACGCGGCATCGAGCATCGCCATGACGTGAACTGCGTTGTCTCGCTCGACAGCCATCCGCTGGACGCCGCCGGCGATGGCGGCCTCGGCCGCACCACGGAGGTCTGGCTCGCGACCGCCGAGCGCGCCGCCGCAGCAGCGCGGACCACCCGGGCACCGCAGATCGTGCGCGCCGACCACGGATGGATCGCTGTCTACCCGGAATCGGTGCCGGCCGGCACCACCACGTTCAGCGGAGCGGTACAGGAACGCGATGGTTGGAAGAGGTTGCGCCGCGCGCTCGCCGGCAAGGCGCGGCAGATCGATGGGCCGCTGCCGGTGTGGGTGCGCATTGACTGCCGCGACGGCTTGTTCCAGTTCACTGACTGGCCCCGCCTGCCGCCTCCCGATCGGATCGCCGCCATGGCAGAAGCCATCAGCTCCGACGTGTCGTGGCCAAGCTGCGCGCAAGGCGTCGTCCTGTCCAGCGGCGACGCGACCTCCCTCGGGGCGACCTCCGCCGAAGCCGAAACCGTCACAGCCGACACCAACCAGGGAACCTTCCTGCGACGGCTAACCGCCCCGGGCCTGCTCCGGGAGACGGTGATCTTGCCGTTCGGGCCGGCCGCACACATCACCGCGCAGCAGTGGCGCGACGCGTACGACAAGGAGCCACAGTGGCTGGACACCGACTTGGCAGCCGCAGGAATGCCCCTGCTCGCGGACTTCTGGACATACGGTCCCGCAGCCGGTCGATAGGCTCGCGAGCGAGAGTCGTCTCGGGCAATCGCGTCGCAGGTACAAGTGCCCTCCTCGAACACCAGCGACTCGCCGGTGTCACGCCAGCGGCGGTCTTCCCGCAGGTCAAAACCCTCGTCGAGAGCGGTGGGGGCGAGCGTTCAGTCGAGGGCTCGAACCATCGGCAGGAGCCAGAACAGAACTGCGACGCCCCGTCCGGCTGAAACGTCGCGTCAGCATCGCCTGATGATCCATGATCGCTGAGCAGGAAGGGTGAAGCAGCCTGAACCTGGTCGCCACCGCCCAGCCGGTCACGTCGGGGCGTCCGGCTGGTTCGAGGCCGACTGGCCGCACGGCCTCCGGCCACGACACGACTCCGGACTACTGGTCCTTGATCTCCGGGTGGTCGCGAGTACGCTCCCGGCGTGATTACCGGCGAGCTCAAGAGCAAGATCGACAGAGTCTGGGACGCGTTCTGGTCAGGTGGCATCTCCAACCCGCTGGAGGTGATCGAGCAGATCACCTACCTGATGTTCATCAAGCGGCTGGACGACCTACAGCGCCGTAAGGAAGGGCTCGCCACCCACACCCGGCAGCCAATCAAAGACCCGATCTACACCGCCGCCACCAATCACCTGCGGTGGACAGAGTTCACCGGCCTGAACCACCCGGCGAACACCTTCGAGGTCGTTCGTGACGAGGTCTTCCCATGGCTGAGGGATCTCGGTGGGGACGGCTCGACCTACGCGCAGCACATGAGCGATGCCCGGTTCACCATCCCGACGGAGAACCTGCTGGCGAAGGTTCTCGACATGATTGGTACACTCCCGCTGGCTGACCGAGACACCAAGGGCGACTTGTACGAGTACATGCTCAGCAAGATCGCTACTGCTGGACAGAATGGCCAGTTCCGCACTCCTCGACACATCATCCAACTGATCGTGGAGATGATGGAGCCTCGACCCGGTGATGAGATCTGCGACCCGGCCTGCGGCACAGCCGGCTTCTTGGTGGCAAGCGCGGAGTATCTGAGCCGCAACTACCGCGATGCGTTGTTGGATGCTGAACAGCGGCGGCATTTCAACAACAGCATGTTCCACGGCTTTGACTTCGACCGCACCATGCTACGCATCGCGAGCATGAACATGCTACTCCACGAGGTGGAGCAGCCGGATATCCGTAACCGCGACTCCCTCGCGCAAAGCTCCGCCGAGGATGCTGGCCAATACTCGATTATTCTGGCTAACCCACCGTTCGCTGGTAGCCTCGACTACGAGACCACCGCCAAGGACCTGCAAACAGTTGTCAAAACCAAAAAGACTGAACTACTTTTCCTGGCGCTGTTTCTGCGACTACTTCGGCCGGGCGGGCGCGCTGCGGTTATCGTCCCTGACGGCGTGCTATTCGGATCAACCAAAGCGCACAAGGATCTACGGCGAAAACTGGTCGAGGAACATAAGCTCGACGCAGTAGTCAAGCTTCCAGGTGGGGTATTCAAGCCGTATGCGGGGGTATCTACCGCAATCCTGTTCTTCACCCGCACCGATAGCGGCGGAACCGACCACGTCTGGTTCTACGAGGTAACCGCCGACGGATACAGCCTCGACGACAAACGAGCGCCGCTGCTGGGGGCAGCAAAGCTCAGTGTTACCCCAGTCGAGCCGCTCTCGGAAGATGATCACGCAAAAAATAACCTGCCTGATGTTCAGGCGCGCTGGACTCGCCGTAACGGCAGCGAGCGCGAGCGGCAGCGTACCGAACAGAGCTTCTGCGTATCCCGCGATGAGATCGCAGCCCAAGATTACGACCTTAGCCTTAGCCGCTATAAGGAGGTTGCACACCAAGAGGTTATTCACCGGCGCCCTTCTGAATTTCTGGAGGATCTAGAACGCCTGGAATCCGAAATTCAGCAAGGTCTGTCGAACCTAAAGGGGATGCTGTGACCAGCCTGCCCAATGACTGGCGAATGGCTCGACTTGACACGATTGCCGAAGTGCGACTCGGAAGGCAAAGGTCTCCGAAGAATCATGAGGGCGACCAAATGCGTCCATACCTTCGGGCGGCCAACGTCGACTGGGACGGTCTACGGCTCGGCGATATCAAAACCATGAATTTCACTGACGCCGAAATGGAGGTATACCGACTTTCCAAGGGGGATCTTCTACTAAACGAAGCGTCCGGCAGTGCCCGCGAGGTCGGAAAGCCGGCTCTTTGGCAAGACGAGATCACTGACTGCGCGTTTCAGAATACTCTTATTCGAGTAAGGCCCAAAGATATCGAACCAGAGTTCCTCCTTCACTATTTCCGCCATGCTGCCAGTGTCGGAAAATTTGCGGAGGCTTCACGTGGCGTCGGTATCAATCACCTTGGCAAAGAAGCCTTGGCGTCTTGGCAAATACCACTACCTCCAGCAGGTGAAAGACAGCGCATCGTAGGTCTTCTGGATCAAGCATACGAGCTGCGAATCAAGCGAAGGCAGGCGATCACCAATCTTGATGGCCTAACTCAGGCGCTCTTCATTGAAACCTTTGGAACATTTGGCGACCCTCTAAGGCGGACAGCGAATTTGGATTCAGCCACACTTGGAGAACTCACTTCGGAATTTCGGTACGGAACGTCAGTCAAATCAGAGGATCGAGGGCACCCAACCCTACGGATCCCGAACGTCGTCGGAGGAAGCCTTGACGTTAGAGATTTGAAATTTGTTCCGGTCACGCCCGCCGAGTTGACGCGATTGCGTCTGCGGCAAGGTGATCTCCTTTTCGTAAGGAGCAACGGGAACCCCGAGTACGTTGGGCGCTGCGCAGTCTTCTCTGAAGATCTAGTTTCTTCAAGCGGCCATGCGTCGGATAGTTTCATATATGCTTCTTATCTCATTCGGGCGCGCCTCCACCTGGATAAAGTTAACCCGGTATATGTTCGCGAGTTTCTACTCGGGTCGACAGGTAGGCGATCACTGCGCTCGTCATGTAAAACCTCGGCAGGCCAGTACAACATTAACATTGACGGATTGAGTGGAATCTCCATCCCAGTGCCGCCACTACTTTTGCAGCAAGAGTTCGCGAAGCGTGTGGAATTCATAGCAGAATTGCGAGAGCGATACACGCGCCAGTTGTCTCACCTCGATGGCTTATTTAGCGCTCTCCAGCATCGGGCGTTCCGTGGTGAGCTGTAGAGTGTCGGGAGTGGATCGTCGGCGCTGATCGGGGAGTGTGGCGCGGATGGGTAACTTCGGGTTCCTTGAGGCTGAGTGGCCGGACCTGTTCGATGAGGCCGCTCGCGCCGAGCACATCGCGGTTGCCGACCCACGCGCCTCGTGTTTCTACGCTCGCCGGTGCCTCGAACTCGCGTTGACCTGGCTCTATCAGGCTGAAGGGGCATTGAGTACCCCGTACCGAAATGATCTTGCGGCGATGATTTCGGAGCCGTCGCTGTTGGTGCTGGTAGGTCCGGGCATTCGGACGAAGATGGATCTGATCCGTCGGGTAGGCAATCATGCCGTGCACCGCAGCGCACGGGTACCGGAGACAGATTCGCTGCGGGTGGTCGGAGAGCTGTTCCAGGTCATGTACTGGATCGCTCGTCGTTACGCCCGCGATCCTGGCAAAGTTCCCGACGCTGGCTTGGCTTTCGACGCGGGTCTGATTCCTCGACCGGTACAGCGCCGTCAGCAGCAGTTGGCAGAGTTGCAGCGGCAGGCAGAGGAGTTCGCCCAGCAGCAGGCGGCGTTAGCGGAGGCGCGACGGCGCAGCGAGGATCTGAATGCGGAGATCGCTGAGCTTCGTGCACAGATCAAGGCGGCGCGGCAGGCCAATGAGTCGCGTCCGGACACGCATGACTACAACGAGGCGGACACCCGGACGTTCGTCATCGACCTGCTGTTGCGGGAAGCCGGCTGGCTGCTGCTGAACGCGCAGGATCGGGAGTTCCCCGTCGAGAGTTTGCCCGAGTCGGTGAGCAAGACCGGCAAGGGCAAGGTCGACTACGTCCTCTGGGATGACAACGGCATGCCGTTGGCCGTTGTCGAGGCCAAACGTGCCTCGTATGACGCGGCCCGGGGCCAGCAGCAGGCGAAGGTGTACGCGGACGCTTTGGAGCGGCGGTTCGGGCAGCGGCCAGTCATCTTCTACACCAACGGCTACGAGACGTACCTCTGGGATGATCTTTTCTACCCGCCGCGGCAGGTGCAGGGCTTCTACACCCGCGACGAGTTGCGGCTGACGATCCAGCGGCGAGCCAACCGGCGGGCGCTGTCCGGCGTGTCGATCAACGACGACATCGCCGACCGGCACTACCAGGAGCGGGCGATCCGCAGCGTCGGTGAGGCGTTCACGAAGAAGCAGCGGCATGCGTTGCTGGTGATGGCGACCGGCTCGGGTAAGACCCGTACGGTGATCGCGTTGGTCGATCAGTTGGCCCGGGGGAACTGGGTCAAGCGGGTGCTGTTCCTGGCCGATCGCAGGGCTCTGGTCAAGCAGGCGGTGAACGGGTTCAAGACGCACCTGCCGGGGGTGCCGGCGGTGAACCTGCTGGACGAACGGGATCCGAACGCCCGCGTGTTGGTCAGCACCTATCCGACGATGATGGGCCTGATCAATGAGATGGACGGGGACCTGCGGCGCTTCGGCCCCGGCTACTTCGACCTGATCATCGTGGATGAGGCGCACCGGTCGATCTACCAGAAGTACAAGACGATCTTCGATTACTTCGATGCGCTGCTGGTCGGGTTGACCGCGACGCCGAAGGACGAGATCGACCGGAACACGTACCGGCTGTTCCAGTTGGAGAGCGGTGTACCGACCGACTCATACAGCTTGGAGGAGGCCGTCTCCGAGGGGTATCTCGTCGCGCCGCGGACGGTGGGCGTGCCGCTGAAGTTCCAGCGCGAAGGGATCCGCTACGACGACCTGTCGGAGCAGGAGAAGGAAGAGTGGGACGCCCTCGACTGGGATGAAGACGGCGCCGTGCCGACCGAGGTCAGTTCGGAGGACGTGAACAAGTTCCTGTTCAACGCGGACACAGTCGACAAGGCCCTCGCGACGCTGATGACGCATGGAGCGAGGGTTGCCGGTGGTGACCGGCTCGGGAAGACCATCATCTTCGCGAAGAACCAGGCACACGCGGAGTTCATCCACAAGCGCTTCGACATCGCGTTCCCGGAGCACGCCGGAACCTTCGCCCAGGTCATCACGCACGCGACCGCGTTCGCGGACTCGGTGATCGAAAACTTCGCCCAGAGCGAATCCGCGCCGCACATCGCGATCTCGGTCGACATGCTCGACACCGGTATCGACGTCCCCGAGGTCGTCAACCTGGTGTTCTTCAAGCTGGTCCGGTCCAAGACTAAGTTCTGGCAGATGATCGGCCGTGGTACCCGACTGTGCCCCGACCTGTTCGGGCCGGGCCGGGACAAGCAGGGGTTCCTCGTGTTCGACCTGTGTCAGAACGTCGAGTTCTTCCAGGCCGGCCTGGCTACCTCCGAGGGCAGGGTGGCGCCGTCGTTGAGCCAGCGCCTGTTCAGCCGGCGCGCTGATCTGGTCCTCGCACTCGACAAGATCTTGGAAGACATCGGGCAGCTCCCGGAGGAGCGACCCGCGGGTCCCGTCAGCGATCTCGACTTGCGGTGGGAGGTGGTGCGCCGGCTCAACGCGGAGATCTTGGGAATGGACCCGCAGAACGTCCTGGTGCGCCCACACCGACGGCAGGTCGAGTACTACGGCGAAATCGACCACTGGAACCTGGTAACACCAGAGAAGCACCAGGAGATGATCGAACACCTCGCGCCGCTGCCGTCGGGATTCCATGGTCAGGACGACGGTGAGGAGGCGAAACGGTTCGATCTGCTCGCTCTGCGCCTCCAGCTCGCCGTGCTCGAAGCCGAGCCCGGATACGCCACATTGCAGGCGCAGGTGCAGGACATCGCGAACGCGCTGCTCAACCAGACCAGCATTCCGGCGGTAGCCGCACAACAGCAGTTGCTCGACGAGCTGGCGGGTGACGAGTGGTGGGAGGACGTCACTCTACCGATGCTGGAGACGATGCGCCGCAAGGTGCGTGGTCTGGTGCGCCTGATCGAGAAGACCCGCCGAGCGGTGGTCTACACCGATTTCGAGGACCAGCTCGGTGAGCTGGGCGAGGTTGCCCTGCCGGGCAGCGTGGTAGGTACCGACCAGGATCGATTCCAGGCGAAGGTGCGGGTCTACCTGCGCGGTCACAAAGATCAGATAGCGGTACAGAAGCTGCACCGCAACCGACAGATCACCAGCCTCGACCTGAGCACCTTGGAAGAAGTCTTCGTCGCCGCCGGGTTCGGCACCGAACACGATATCGCCACGGTCACCGACGCACACGAAGGGTTCGGGCTGTTTCTCCGCTCACTTACCGGCCTCGATCGGGGAGCGGCCAGCGCAGCCTTGGACGCGTTCAAGACAGGGAAGAATCTCTCTGCCAGTCAGCTCGACTTCCTCAACCTGCTGACCGACGTGATTGCCCGCCGTGGTCTCGTCAACCCGGCCGACCTCTACGAGGCACCGTTCACTGCCCTCGCTCCGGGCGGCCCCGGCGACATCTTCCCCGACTCGGAGATCAGTGCGTTGATCGCCGTGCTCGACCGGGTGCGCGCGACCGCCATCGCCGAGGCTTCATAGCTGACCGGAATTCTCCCAGGCAGGGAGCGGTCATGCTGTTACTGACGATCTCGCCTCAGGGTCCCCGGTGACCCCGGGAATCTGGCTCTCCGCGAGGATTCGGCGTGACCGGTGCGATGACCCTGATCCGGGAAGGTCGGCAACTGCAAACATGTCCAGCGGCTGGCTCAGACACTGTCCGTTAGCTGCGGTGAGCGTACGACGCCGTTCTGCAGACATCCCCTGATCGGCACGACAGGAGGCCGGCCTGCCGTGGTCGTCCACCGACCGTGACGGCGGTGGCCCGGACCGAGCGCGGATCGCGGCAGATGAGTGAGATGGCGACGTCACCTCAGACTTTCGCGCTTGCTGTCGGCTCGCTGTCGGTGGTCCTTGCGACCACCGACATTGGGAATGCCGGTAAGCCTGTTCGAGTGGATTTGCGCAGGCGTTTGGTAGGGCTCTACCGCCAGCTTGTGCAAACGGTGTGCAGCCCGTGCGTTCTTTAAGCGTGCACGACGCATACGACTCGCATATTGCTTGGCAGCGCGTTACTGTTTGCGGCCTGGTTATTTTACTGGGGCCGCTCGTTGGTAGATACGGCTCAATCGTCAGACAGCCCAGCCGGAGCGGCGCTCAAGCTGGGCTGTCTGCCGTGCTGCTACTGGGACTAGCAGCGAAAGTTAATCTTGCGGTAAATGAGCTCGGACCCGGACGGTCCGCCCCACATCTCGACGTCGCAGTAGTGGCCGGCGGGCACCCAGTAGTCGCGCTGTTTGATGCCGACGTACGTGGGATGGTTGCCGCGCTCGTAGTCGGCGATGCGAACGATGTGGTCCGCGATGGTTAGCGTGTTGTAAGCCGCGCGGCAGGAGTCGCTCTTGTTGAGGGACTTACTGAGGATGAACTTGGCGGTCTTAATGGCCTCGGTCGCCTGATAGATCGTCTTGATCCGGTTGGGTCCGACCAGCTCCAGTACCTGTGCCACGCCGCACTGGACCAAGAGCGTCATACCCGCGTCGATGATGCCGACGGCGGCCCCAACGGCCTGGCCGGCCGGCAGGACGTTAGCGGACGAGGTCCGCCGGTGGTCGCACATGGCGGCCAGGCGGCTCCGAAACTCTGGCGACGACTGCAAATCTCGGATGGCCCAGCGGTAGCCGCGCTGCGGGATGACGTTCATCACGTAGTGGTGCCGGCCGCCGCCATCGGCATCGCGGTTGAGCAGCGCGCGGTACATGGCGACCGTGAAGCTGTCCGGGTTGGGGCGCCGATTGTGGGCCTCCTGCGAGTCCAGGATGATCATGCCCGCGGCCAGGATGCCTTGACGGCAGTCCTCGTAGACCTTGTTGATGCGCGTGGTGTAGCCGCCGGAGTCAGCCGGGCGTCCGAGCATCTCCTCGTAGTAGGCGTGGATCTCGTTCTCGGCCACGTTGGGCCGGTTGATGTGGGCGCTGGCTGGCGAGGGCCCGACCACCGCCAGGGACGTGACGGCCGTAAAGAGAGCGAGAACGAAAATCGTGCCCCGACGCAGTGACGGGGGCAGTCGGAGGTTCACGTGGCGCCCTTCCGTAGACGTGAATTTTGCAATGTAAGTATTCCTCTACTTCGAATCGGCGCATGGTTGAAAACAACAATCGGAACGGCTCGGCGCCGCGACCGCAAAGCTGCTCAACAAAAGCAGTATCCTGGCGGAGGCATCAACCGATTCAGTGTCTGGCGCATCAGTCCACGTCCAAATTTATGCGAAACTATCCGAGCCCCAGCTTAGGATGACGGCGACTATCTAGCTATCGCGCGATCAGGTTCCGCCGAATGACCGACCACCGCCAAATCGAACGCCGCACCGAAAAGTTAGACGCGACTGCGAGCTCGGTTCGCACTTCACTCACATCGGCTTGATCGAGTGAGCTCACATCGGCAAATCCGGAAACTCTGCCCGGGTGACGGACAGGACCGCCGTGACCGAACGTGACACTCGCCGGATCACGGCGGCCGACGGCGAGGCGGCCCACATCCACGACCCTCAAAGCCGCTGCTGCTGCGCTACCAGGACCACCAACCGCGCGCGAGGCAGCCGACCGGGCGTCGGCCTCACGGGCGCCCTGGCGCTACGAAGCTTCGCGAGGCCGAGCCGGACACGACCTCGCAGCCGTTTTGCGGTGCAGCGGCTGCTTCCCGGTTCGCCGATCATGGATTGGATGTGCTGGCTCGACCTGTGGTTCACCGTCAGCGGCGGGGCAAGGTCCAGCGGCTGGCCACCGTGGGCCTGCAAAATCCGGACTGGCTGCGCCGGCATCCCCACGGGTGATTTGGAGGTGGCCGACCAGGCACTGCCGCAGCGGTGGATGTCCAATGGGACCTGATCCGACCAGACCGCGCGTCACTCCCAAAATCCCGTGGCCCTAAGCGTCCGGTCCACCGCACGCGCGTGCGGGGCGGTGGTCGCGGATCCAGGTTTCGATGTCGGGGGCGTGCCAGACGCGGCCTTGGATGAGTTCGGCCAGCGGCGCGGGGAAGGTGGGTTTGGCGGTGAGTTGTTGGACGCGTTGCCGGCTGATGTCGGGGAACATGTCGCAGATTTCTTTGAATCCGACCAGCCTGAGTGGTTTCCCGGCGTTGCGGCCGGAGTCCACGCTCCTGCCGTATGCCGCAGGACCAGCGTTCGTCGACGGGCGGGTGGGGGTTTGGGGGTGACCGGCGGGCGCGACGGGGGCTGGGTTGGTCGTGCCCGCCGGTCGTCCGTCGCGTGGCGGCGCGGCGGAGTCGGGTGGCCAGGGCAGGGGGGTCATGGTTTGGCGGCTACGGCGGCGTACGCGTGGCTGGGGCCGGGCTCGGCGGCGGGGTTGTCGGGCCGCCATTGGGCGGTGGGCACGAGACCCGGTTCGGCCGGGTGCAGGCCGGTGAGGAACCGGTGGATGTCGGGGCGGGTCCGGGGATGGCATGGTCCGTGCTCGGCGGCCGGTTGGGCGCGGACGAGGTCGGCAGTGTAGGGGGCGAGGAAGTCAAGGGTGGCGTGGGTGATGGCGAGATGGCTGCCGGGGGCGAGCCGGTCGATGAGGTGGTCGAGAGCGGGGTAGGCGTGGTGGTCGGGCAGGTAGTGCAGCACGGCGCAGGCCAGCACGATGGTGGGGCGGGTGAGGTCGATCAGCGCGGTGAGGTCGGGGTCGGCGAGTAGCCGGTCGGGGTCCCGCAGGTCGGCGTGGACGTAGCGGCATTGTTGCCGGTCGGGGTGTGTCCACCAGGCGCGGGCGTGCACGGCGACCATGGGGTCGTGGTCGACGTAGACGGTGCGGGCGTGCGGCCCGTGCTGGACGGCGATGCGGTGCACGGTCAGGTCGTCGGTGTGCACGGGCAGGCCGCAGCCCAGGTCGAGGTATTGACTGATGCCGGTGGTGGCGGCGAGCCAGGCGGTGGCGCGGTGCACGAAGGCCCGGTTGGCGGCGGCTGCGGCGCGTAGGCCGGGGATGAGCACGGCGAGCCGGTCGCCGCTGGCGCGGTCGGCGGCGAAGTTGTCTTTGCCGCCGAGCCAGTAGTTGTAGCGGCGGGCGCTGGCCACGCTGCGGGTGTCCAGCACGGGGTCACGACGGTGGTGGTGCCGGTCGGCTCCGGTCATGGTCGCCGGCCCAGGCGCGGCGGTCATCGGCTGCCGGTGGCGGGCCGCCACATCGGATGGACAGCCGGGCTGCCTAAGGTGGTGACGGGCTCGCCGTGGTCGGTGAACCCGTGCCGCAGATACAGCCGCCGGCAGCGCGGGTTGCCGGCCTCCAGATACGCCGGAGCATCGGGGTCGAGGCGGGTCAGGTGGTCGTGCAGGAGCAGGTTGCCGACGCCGCGGTTCTGCTGGGCGGGATGCACGCCGAGGTAGGCCAGGTAGTGGTGGGCGGTGGTGGGGTGCCGGTGCCGCAGAAGCCGTTCCAGGGCGTGCAGGCGCTGCGCGGCCTGCATCACGGCCGGGTCGGTGAGGTCGGCGGCCTCGTCGCCGAGGTCGTGCACGTCCGGGGTGCCGGGCGCCGGCGGGTAGGGCAGCCACACCGCGACCCCGGCGACCTGCTGCCGGATTTCGGCCAGCCGCACCGTCCCGTACGCGAGGGTGTGGCCGAGCAGAGCGGTGAAGTAGCCGTCCAGGACGGCGGTGCGTAGCAACGGATCCGGGGCGGCCCAGCACGCCGTCGCACCGTCGGCGAACGCGCCAACCAGCACTTCGACGGCGGTCGTGTGGTCGCTCGTGGTGGCGTCACGCACCACGGCATTGAGCACAGTGGACATACGTTGAACACTCCTTACACCAAGAGGTTTCACATCTGAGGAATTCAGTGGTTGCGGGAGAACACCGGTGGCCGTGCCGGGCTGGTTCCGGCGGCAGAGGCGGGGCTGCCGGTCCCGATCGCCGCGTACACGGGCCACCGGTGCGTCTTCAGCCAGCACGCCCACCCGACCCCGCCTGCCGCGGCCAGCAGGTAGACGGCCGGGGCGGCGCAGGCGGCGGCCGGGTTGGTGGTGCCGAGCAGGTCCCCGAAGAAGGCCACGCTGATCGCGGTGATCGCGGTCAGCAGCACCGCCGCGAGCATCGGGGCGAGGCGCCGCCGCGCCCAGCCGTGCCCGGCGCCGTGGCGGCGCAGGTAGCGGCGCACAGCGTGGCTGGTCACGGTCATGCAGATCAGCACGCCGAGCCCGCCGGACACGGTGCCGGCGAAGAACAGGTGCACGGTCGGGTCCAGCCCGGCCACCACGACCACCACGAGGACGGCCAGCACGACCCCCGCCTGAGTCAGGGCGGCGGTGACCGGGACCTCGTCAGCTCGGGTGATCGCCAGCCAACCGGGCAGCACACCCTCACGGGCCAGGGTGAGCGCGTACCGGCTGACCGTGGCGGCGAACGCCAGCATCGCCGCGAACAGGCTAGTCGCGAACAACACCACCGCCGCCGCGATGACCATGCCGGGCACGTACGGGGCGGCGAGGTGAAAGAACAGGTCGTGCGGATGCCCGGCCGCCACGCCCACGATCCGGCCCGGCCCGGCGGTCACCGTCATGGCGAACGCCGAACCCCCGTACAGCACCGCCACCACCAGCAGAATCGCCTGCACCGCCCGCCGCAGCGTGGTCCGCGGCCGGATCGCGACCTGCGCGAAGGCGAGCGGGACTTCGAAGCCGACCAGCCCGGTGATCGCCCCGACCAGCGACGCGACCCCGGCCGGGTTGGCCAGCAGCCGTGGATCCAGCGCGGTGAACCGCACCTGTCCGCCCGCCGGATGCGCCAGCAACGCCACATCCAGCAGCAGCACCACGGCGATCTCCGCAGCGACCAAAACCCCGATCACGCTCGTGTTGGTCCGCAGCCGCAGCTGGCTCAGCACGGTCACCGCGGCCCAGCCGAGCACCGCCCACCACGCCCACCAGCCGCGCACCCCTGCCAGGCCGAGCGCCGCCTGCATCGCCAGCCCGAACGCCCCGTACAGGCCAATATGGATCGCCGTGTAGGCCAGCAACGCGATCACCCCCGTCGCCGCGCCCGCGGGCTTACCCAGCCCGGCCGCGGCGTAGGAGTAGAACGCGCCCGCGTTCGGCACCCGCCCGGCCATCGCCGCCAGACCGGTCGTGAACACCCCCAACACCCCGGCCGCCAGCAGGTAACCCACCGGGGTGCCCACCTGACCGACACGGCCGAACCCCAGCGACACCGCCCCCACGATCACCGTCAACGGGGTCACCGCGCCGATCCCGTAAGCGAACAGCCGCCACCCCGACAACCGCGACGCCCGCAGCCCGGCCTGTAACGACCGCAGCCCACCCGGCACCACACACCCCCTCTCTCCGGCAACAAGGACACAACGAACCCGGCCCGCAATCACGCGAACCTCTGCACACCAACGGAATTGAGGAAGATCAGCGAGCCAGGGCCATGTCCCGCAACTGACCCACCGTGGCCGTCAGCAACTCCTGCCACGCCGTGTCCACCGGGCCCAGCGCCCGCGCCAACCGGTCCCGGTTGAGCCCGGCGAACGCCAACTCACCCAGGCTCGACGACGCCACCACCTGCACCAGGAACCGCTCCCCCGCCCCCAGCGGCTCCCCACGGGCCACCTTCACCACCAACCCCGTACTGGTCCACGCCGGACGCACATCGTGATCCCGCGCCACCGCCACCCATTCCCGGCGACGACACCAGCTCCGGCGACGCTGCGCCCGCCCCGCCACCACCAACCGGCGCGCGACCTGCGAGCGCACATCAACGCCCAGCCCCGCGATCACGTCACCGGGCAGCATTCCCGGTTCCCGCACCACCTGCGCCAGCACCTCACGACCCAGCCCGTCCACCACGTCCGGCACCGCGACCCGAGCGCGGCGGCCACCATCAGCGCCGACCCGGACATCCGATCCGGCAGGCGTCCCCGGCGTCGAGTGCAGCACGACCACCCGCGACCGCTGAACCACCACCGCACCGGCCTCCACCCGGTCGGACAACACTGCCGCCGCCACGATCACCCCGGCCGCGCGCCGCGACGTGTGCAGCACACCCGTGTACTCGTCCTGCGTCAACCAATAAGCAACATCCGCCAACACGAGATCGACTCTCCTGTCAGGTCGTTTTCCAGAGAATTCCCCGGGATCTCCCCCAGGCTCGCCTATACACGTGCCTACCATTGCCGTTATTTTCGTGTGGCAACGGCTTTCGGGGTGACACCGCCGCGGGTGCCGAAGACCCGGTGAGGTTTGACCGGAATTGCTTTCCGCTGCCTTGTGGGCAGCGTCAACAGACGGCACCAGCACGACAGGAATAGTCGGGCCCATGTCGCTGACGCCGTTTCCAGATTCCATATTGGCCGGTACGGTGACGGCACGGAAGACCGTTCGCGTCCCATTCGCGTCCGGGACACATGGACAGCAGCCATCCCTTTTTGCAGAGGCGATCATGACCGAGCCGGCTCGACATTTCGGACGGACGCTCCGGCACCTACGCATCGACCGGGGCCTCAGCCTGCGGGAGCTCGCCGCCGCCGCCAACATCTCCAAGTCCAAACTGCAGATGCTGGAGACCCAGGACGGGCGCAACGTCGACGAGCAGGACGCGACACGTCTGGATCAGATACTCCGTTCGGGCGTAACGTTGGGCGCAGCGGCGCAGCGAGACCGAACGGCGATGCTGCCGAGACTGGCCCCCGCGAGGGCGCACGGGCCGAACCGCTACACCGATCTCGCCGTCAGCCTGCTGCACGCCGGGATCGAGCCACGAGGAGTCAGCGCAGTGGACCGACGAACCTTCCTCCAAGGCGCCAGCGCCAGCGTGGCGATCCCCGCCGCCCTGGCGTTGGAAGCCACCCGGCACGGGCTCGGCATCGCACTGTCCGACCGCCTCGACAACAACACCGACGACTGGGAAGAGATCGTTCAGGAACACGGGTACGGATACATGTCCACCCCACCCGAACAACTCGTCGAGTCGCTGGCCGTCGACATGGTCGCCCTCCAATACGCCCTCCCGCCCGGCGACACCGGTGCCGCACGAGACCTGCGCCGCATCGCCGCGCTCATGGCCACCCTGATGGCCATGACCCTGGCCAACCTCGGACACCTCAACGAAGCCCGCCGCTGGTGGCGCACCTCCCGCAAACTCGCCGACGCGTCCACCGACATCCGCACCATCGCCTGGGTCCGCGGCCGAGAGATCGTCCGCGGACTGTACGAGAACCGTCCGATCGGCGCCGTTCTCAGCCTGGTAGACGCCTTTGAGACGCGGTTTCCGGACGCCCCACGCGAGGCGTTGCCGGAACTCATCGGCAGCAAAGCCCAGGCACTCGCTTTGGCCGGACGTGCCGATGAGGCGAACGCCAGCGTGGTCTTACTGGGTGAGCTGTATTCCGAGTTGCCTCACTCCATGACATCCGACGGCCTGACAACCTTTTCGTGGCCCGAGCACCGACTTCGCTTCGCCGAATCCTTCGTGTATTCGTTTGGCGGCGATTACGTCAGAGCCGACGAGGCCCAGCGCACGGCCATCGCGCTTTATCCCGAGACGCACACTCGCGGGCCGGCACAGATCGAGCTCCAGCGCGCTCTCTGCCTCGCCCGCATGGGCGACACCACCCAAGCCCTGCGCCACGCCGAGCAGACCCTCACCGCCCTGCCACCCGCGGACCGCATCCGCCCCATCGTCGATCTCGGACAACGCGTGCTGTCGTCCATCGCCCCCGCAGAGCACGAACGGCCGGAGGCACTCGCCTACCGCGACCTGCTGCGCACCACCACCCAGATCGAAGCATGACCACCCCCCACCCGCTGGAGCTACGCCACCACGGCCCCAGCGAAGCCCTGCGCATGCGCGACGACCTGCTCACCGTCTACACGGCCAGCCACGCCGACCTGATCCACCTCCCCTGGTTCTCCCCCGAGCAGTTCTGGGAACGCCTGGTCACCCTCTACGCCAAAACCGACGACTTCGACCTGGTCACCGGCCAGCTCAACGACCAAGTCATCGGGTACGCGTTCGGCAGCCCCCGCACCGACGAACCGCTGCGCCACCTGCTGCACACCCAGATCCCCACCATCCCGGACACCGGGCCGGTCTACATCTTCCGCGAGTTCGCCGTCCACCCCGAGCACCAGCGCCACGGCCACGGCACCCGCATCCACCACGAACTGCTGCGCACACGACCGGAAACCGCCGCCAACCTGCTCGTACGCACCGACAACCAGCCCGCCCTCACCGCGTACCACCGGTGGGGATGGACGATCATCGGCACCAAGAAGCCCTTCCCCGACTCCCCCACTCTCACCTCCATGGGCCTGGACCTCACCCACCTGGCCACCGGCGACGCCACGCCCGGCAGCCACCGCCCCTGAAGGCCGCCCCCTACGGCGCCACCGCTGACCGCCTCCCGCAGGGAAGCGCTCCCCAGACTGTCCACACGGCATCCCGCGCAGCGCCGCGGCTCGAATGCCAGATATCGGCGCAGGTGGATCGGAAGCGCGACACGTCCTTGCGACAGCGTCACCAGTTCCGAGACCATTTCATTTCTAGACGTCGGGGAGACGTGATGGTCCCACCAGCACCCCGAAAACCACAGACCAGCGGGTTCGCCCTAGGAATGCTGCTGGTGACAGCGGTCATCCCGTTGGCCTCCGTGGCCGTCGCGAGCGCCGGGTTCGACCAGGTCGCCGACGCCTCACCCGTCGGCAGGCCCGGCACCGTCCTGGCCTGCGCCGTGCTCGCCGTGGTCGCGCTCGCCGGGACCGTCCTCGCCTGGCGCGGCACAGTCGGCAGCACCCGCACCATCGCCGCCGCCGTGCTGTTCCTCGCCGCCGCAGTCGCCGCGGCGCTGACCGTGTTCCTTCTGATCGCGGCCGGGTCCGCGCTCGGCGCCGCGTCCCTGACCGCCCTGGCAACGGTCTCCCTGGCCATGATCGGACGTGCCCTGCTCCAGGCCGCACCACACGGACCGCAACGGTGACCACCATGCCACCCGACCCGGCACCCCCACCGCAGCCCCAGCACACGGCGGACCTCGCCCGGCTCGCGCGGGAACTCGCCGCCGCAGCACCCGAGCAGGCCAGCGGACACGACAACACCGGGCAGGCCCAGGTCGTACTCGGCCCGGACGGCGTCCCCGCCGAGATCCGCATCCACCCCGGCTGGCAGCAGCATCTCGGACCCGAGCGGCTCGGCCCCGCGGTCATGGACGCCCACGCCGACGCCCTGCAACAAGCCGCGATCAGGTGGGCCGGCACGCTGGACGCCACCGGCTGGCGGCAGCGGGCCGGACCCGCCGACACCATCGACGCCGACAACGCTGCCGGCGGCCCCGCGCCACCCGACCTGCCCCACGGCCACGCCAGGGACACCAGCGAACTCGCCGAAGACGTCCTGACCCAACTCCACGCCGCGCAAGAACCGCGCGCCGCGACTTCGACACAGGCGCAAGGACACGACGACGAACACCACGTCACGCTGACCCTCGGACCCGCCGGACTGGCCGCCTGCAGCATTGACGCGCACTGGGCCGACCACCGCACCGGCGACACCATCACCCGCGCCCTCGCCACCGCGCTGTCGCAGGCGGCCAGCGCACGTGCCGACCGGCCCGACCCCGGTGCCAGGCTGGACGCGCTGGTCGGTGACGCCCTGGCCACCCTGACCGCCCTGACCAACGACCCGCCCCCGGACGGTGAAAGACCATGACGCAACCTCCCAGCCCCCACCAGGTCACCGTCGCGACCGACGCGCTGCGCACCGAAGCCACCGAATGGACCACCCAGAGCACCGCCCTCGACGACCTCGCCACCCACGTCGCCGGCATGGAGTTCGGACGGCTGGAAGCCGGCCTGTTCCAACTGATGGTCGGCCCGTACAACGACGTCATCCACGCCGTGTCCGCCCGCTGCCGTGAAGGTGGCACCGCCATGAACGACATCGCCGCCACCCTGCGCCACGTCGCCGACACCTACGAGGCCGAAGACCACGCCAACGCACACCGCCTACGCAACATCTACTGAACCGGGGCGACCATGGCAGCGTTCTCCCAGGCACAGCACGAAGCCGTCATCCACGAGATCGAGACTGGGCTGGCCACCTTCGAACACCAGCTCGCCTACGTCGTACCCGCCGCGAACACCGCCGCCAGCCAACGGTTCGTGCCCGCACCCGTCGCCCAAGGCTTCCGGTGGATCGCCGAGGAAACTGTCGCCGTCGGCCGGGCGATCCTCGACTGGTTCCAGGACCTACTCAAGGGCGCCACCGCGCCCATCTTCATGTTCATCGACTCGTGGCGCTGGATGGACATCAAAGGCAAAGCCAACACCGCCGCCACCGACCTCACCCGCCAGAACCTCGTCATCGACGACACCGACTGGTCCGGCACCGCCCGCGACGCCTACCTCACCGCCGCCGTCGCCCAATCCACCGCCGCCGCACGCATCGGCTCCATCGCCGCGAACACCGCACAGAACCTGCTCTACTGCGCCGCCGCCGGGCTCGCCTTCTACATCGTCCTGGCCGGCGTCCTCGCCAAACTGATCGCCGCGCTCGCTGTGTCGATCGCCGGCATGAGCTCCGGCATCTTCACCGCCCCCGGCATCGCCCTGTTCCTCGAAGAAGCCGGCGTGAGCACGGCCGTCATCGTCGCCGCCGTCTCCACCCTCGCCGCGTTCCTCGCCGCGCAAGCCACCGCCATGATCACCCTCCACGGCGAAGCCGTCGACCCCACCAGCTTCCCCCACGGCGCCTGGCCCACCACCAACACCAACCGCTACGCCGACGCCACGGTCCTCGACGGCGACGCCGACTGGTCCCTCAAACACGACTAGAACAGGCCAACACCACGGTTAAAGTCGGGCTCCGCCGCCCGCCGGGCCGTCGCGGAGCTCGTCGAGCTGATGCTGGGCGGCGGCGGCCATCTATTCCGTGCGGCCTGTTCTAGGTCGTTGTAGTACGTGGCAAAGATCTATAGCCACAAGAAGGCCAGCTCGCGGCAGCCTGCGGGGCTAACGGCGAAGTAGTCCTCGCACATCACGAGGACTCCGGCGGCTACAGCCAGCGTGCCGACGTTCATTCGACCGTGACGCCGATCTGGGACTTGGAGACGCGCCGGGTCACCTTCGACAGCCAGCCCTCCTGCTTGAGCCGGTTGAGGACCCGGAAGTGATGGGTGTCGTGCGGGAAGGTCGGCGATGCGGCAGGGGTGGCCAGAGCGGCATACGGGCTCCCGAGGTTCGCGAGGACTGCGAGGATCTGGTCCGTCGAGAGGGTGTTTCCGAGCTGGTCGACCAGCGGGACCACCAGAGCCGCGTCGCGGGTCACCCGGGGCGATCCGCTCCACTTGGACGGGGCTCGGTCAGATCATGTCGCCTCGCTGCCGCTACGCTCGGCACGAGGTCTCCGGTGTGCAGTTCTGCTTGGTCGCTGAACCAACTACCGGAGACCTCGTCAGTTATCGATCACCGCCACGCCGACACATCAACACACTCCGAAACACGGCCTAGCTCTAGCACAGGCTTGCCGGGTATCCCAGATCATCCACCGCATCAAGCCGTCCGCGTGTCGATCGCAAGGGGCGGGTGGGTTGCGCCTTGGTAGGGTGCTGGGCCACGGACGGTCATCGATGGGCGGGAGGGTCATGACCGACTTCTTCCAGGTCGAGCTGGGCACGCTCGGGCAGTACGTGGCCTCGTTGCGACAGGCGCAGCAGCAGTTGGCCGCGCTCCCGTCGCTGCTGTCGGGCAATGACACGATGCTGGGCAACGACAGGCTCAACGACGCCGCGAACGAGTTTCAGGGCTGCTGGGAGTACGGCGCGAAGCAGCTCGGCGAGGCGGTCAGCGAAACGACCGGCGTGGTGCGCGACGTGCAGACGGCGTACGCCTCGACCGACGGCGCGGTCCGCGCGGCGGTGTCGTCGCTGCAGCAGCCGCTCGGCGTCATCGGCCAGGCGGCCGGGCAGCTCAACCACTCCGGGGGCGTGTGATGCGCGAGGGCGGGGTGACACCGACGGATCCGATCCGGCCTGGCGCGGCGCTGAACGACCCAGATTTGCGGGCCGGGCTGCAGGCACGGCTGGAGGTGCTCGCAGCGGCCGGACCCCGCGCGGGTGCCGCGTTGCAGATCGCCCGGGACACCTGGTCGGTGCTGGCGGCCTACCCGTGGCAGCGATTCAACTACCGGTACGGCCGGTGGCAGGCCGACGTCATCCTGTGGCGGGCGCTGATCACGTTCGAGGCGTGGGAGTCCTACCGGTGGCGGCGCGACACCGGCTCGTTCCAACTGCTCAATCCACATTCGGGTGAGCGGGTCGGCGAGTTCTACTCCCGAGAATATTTGCGGAGCAAGGCGATGCCGCCGGGCGACGAACCGGACGTGGTGGCCGAGCCGGGCGGGACGCTGGAATTCGCCGGGGACCCGGGCAGCGTGGGCGTTTACCGTACGCCTGGCGGCGATGCCAGCACGCTGCGGTTCTCCTGGACGCCGCGGCTGATCCTGGGCTCGCTGCGCGGCGGGATCGAGATGCTGCGCGCGGGTGCCGCGGACCGGCTACCCCCGGCCCAGCCGCCCCTCGACCTTGACGTGCTCGACGGGGCGCGGGTGTGGTTCACCCACAGCCCGGACAAGCCGCCGGGCAAACCGGACTGGAAGGCGGCCTACCGGGCACACCACTACCGGCCCGGCGGCCGGCAGGCCCGCTTCGGGCGTACGAAACCGTAGGAGCCAGGCGATGACTGTCATGGCGTACTCGAACCTGGGTTTTGATCCATGTCCGGGATCGACGGACAGCGTCGCCGGTCTGCGGCAGAAGATCTCCCAGGCGGCCACCTCCCTGCGCCAGGCCAACGACCTGATGCACCGGCTGCGCAACGACACCTCGGGCGCGTGGCAGGGCCCGGCCGGTGACGCGTTCCGGGCGCATCTGGACGCCACGCTGATCGACGACCTCGGCAAGGCCAACCAGTCGCTGAACCAGGCGGTCGGCGCCCTGCAGGACTGGGGTGTGCGCCTGACCGGCTTCCAGCAGCAGGCCGCCACCCTCGAACACCAGGCCGCCGACGCCCAGCACAAGGTCGCCGCGGCCACCACCGCCTACCAGAATGCCGCCGCCAACCCCGACCTGAAGCTGGCCGGGCGGTACTTCACCACCGAGACCGCCCTGCGCGACGCGCAACAGCGCATCGACGCGGCGGCGCTGACCCTGCGCAACGCCACCACCGGGCTGGACGCGGCCACCGACGAGCTGGACGCCATCCGCAAGAAGGCGCAGGACCTGCACGACCAATGGGACCAGGCGTCCAGCGCGGCAGCGGGACGGCTGGCCGACGCAGCCCGGTTCGCCCCGCACCAGCCCGGCCTGCTCGCGCGCATCGGCAGCGACCTCAGCCACGCCGTCGACGGCGTGGGTGACTGGGTCACCGACCACCTCGACGACATCCACTCCGTGCTGAGCACCGTGTCGGCCGTCGCCGGGCTGGTCGCCTTGTGCACGCCGCCGCCGATCGACGCGGTCGCCTTCGCCGTCTCCATGGTCGCGGGCGCCGGCGCGCTGGCCACCACCCTGGCCGACCCGGCGATGCGCGGCCAGCTCAACGGCCTGCTGCACGGACACGTCGCCGGCAACTGGCACGCCGGGCTGCAGCTGACCGGCGACGCCCTCGGCCTGGTGCCCGGCGTCGCCGCCGGCGTCAAAATGGCCAAGGCCGGCAACCTGATGGCCGATGCCGGACGCGGCTTCCCCACCGTCGTCGACGTCGCCTCCCGTGTCTCCCACGACCCGGGCGTGCTGATGCGCACCGTCGCCGACCGCGTCCCGGCCGCCGGACCCGCCCTGGAGAAGATCAGACTGCTCGAACCGACCTTGGGCGCCGACACCGAAGCCACCGCCGACATGCTCAACCTTCTCAACAAGACCCGCGGCGGAATCCAGAAAACCGCCACCACGGCCTGGAACGAGGCGACCGGTGGCAACAGCCAGTGAACCGGACCCCGCCGCCGTCTGGCTGACGATCCCCGACGGGTACGCCGAACTGCCCCTGACCGACATCAAGGCCACCACCGACGCCACCGCCACCCTGATCGACGGGCTCGGCACACCGCAGCAGCAACACGCCGCCGGCTACGTCCTGAACTCCCTCACCGTCCTGCTCACCTTGTTGCGCGACCGACGAGCCGTCTACTGCGGACTCGGCCGACACCGCTCCGCAGTCGACGGCTCACCGATCACCTCATCGCTGGTCGTCACCCTGCTCGACTTCCCCGACACCCGGAACCCCAAGCTCGTCCTGCGCGACCTGCTCGACGCCGAAGCCCGCACCGGCGCACCGGCCCAGGTCGACCTGGTCGATCTGCCCCACGGCCCGGCCCTGTTCGTCGAACGCACCCGGCTGATGCCGACCCCGACCCTCCCCGGACAACACCCCCTCACCGACGACCAATCACCGGTGTGGCAACTGACCGCCTCGATACCGTCCCCGCGCGGCGACCGGCTCGCCACCATCGAAACCACCACCCCGTTCGCCGACCACGGACCGCAATACCGCCCGATGACCGTCGAGATGGCCGCCGCCCTCTCCTTCACACCACCACCGGAGCAGAACCCGCTCGACGCTCTCCTGGGCTGAAACCCGCAGACAGCCACTCACCCACCCGCCCCGGTCTCGCAGCCGTACGCAACGCACCCCGCCGAGGAGCCGACCGCACGATCTCCACCCGGCGACGCCCGGCCTTTGGGGGGCGGCACGCCGATCCGGGTTGGCGGCCATCCAGGCTTCGACGTCGCGTCGCAGCCATATCCGGCCCATCTCCAGGGTGAGCAGCGGCCGTGGGAAGCCTGGCTCGGCCGCGATCTGGTTGGCCCGTTGCCGGCACACTCCGCCGAGCAGGTAGCGGATCTCGTGGATGCCGACGAGCCGGATCACAGTGGAGTCCATACCGGGAGGTTATACGCGACCAGTTGTCTTACGTCCAGTAGTCACTTGCCCGCCGTCAATGGGAGCGGAGGTGGCGGTCCGCCGGAGACGTCCCGGCCCGCGTAGGGGCTCAGGCGTGGCGGCGGAAAACAGCGTCCACCTGCAGCCCGAGCCGCGGGTCGCGGCGAAGGGCGGCCGCCACGGACCGGTCCGCCAGGAAGGACTCACGATCGCCGAAGATGCCTCTGGCCTCGGTGTTCAGTGCGATGAGGTGAAGACCAGCCCAGACCCGTACGGCGAGCTCGCCCTCCCCGCGGCGTACCGGCATCTGCTTACCGATCTTGCGGCAGATGTCGCGCAGGCCCGGCCGGCCGGTGTCCCGCACGATGGTGTCGGCCAGCGCTGCGGTGAGCCGGCAGTCCAGGATCCACATGAGGTGGTCGGCCTGCGCATATTCCCAGAAGGTGATTTCTATGGCCCAGCGGTCCACGTCGACGGGCGATAGGCGGCTGGCGTCGCGGCTCAGCAGCCGCAACAACGTAGTCATGGAGCTGGCTACGGCCCGTTCGTAGCCGGGCGACTGCGGGAGTCGGCGTGGAGCCCAGCACCGGGTAAGAACGTGGACGGCGCGCCGGTAGGCCGCGGTGAGCGCATCACCGTCGTGCTCGGGTCCGGATGCGAGCCATGTTGCGGCGAGCACGTGGGCTGCGGACGGGAAATCGTCCGGGGTCACCGGTGCGAAGTGGCTCATCGCCGGGCCGAAGGCGTTCAGCATCGGCTCGGCGGCGTGCATCACCACGTCGTCGATCGGGTGGCAGCGAAGGCTGTAGGTACGCCGTGCGTCCAGGTCGTCGCCGAGTCGGAAGCCGAGGTAATCGCGGGCGGTGCTGGCGGGAGGCATGCTGTGTGTCCAGTACGCATCGATCGGTGCCGGAAGCGGAGGACCGCCCGCACTGTCGCACAGGCGCACCGTGAGTTCTCGCCCCTCGGCGGACCATCCGCGCTCGGGCATGACGGCCTGGTTGAAGGTGCCCCAACTGTCGCTGCCGACCGCGGCCTGCCAGCGCTCGATCCAGCGGCGCCACTCGTCGACGGGATCATCGCTGTCGGGAAACAACTGGCCGGCGGTCACCGGCCGGCAGGCCATGGTCAGCAGTAGCAGGTTCAGGGCACAGACCGCTTGCCGGTCGGCGGCGATCAGGTGGCGTGGCCGGTAGGACGCCACCGGCATCTCGGCCATCTCGACGACCGCACGGAAGATCCGCATGCACAGGGGACCGAACCGGTGGCCGTCCTCGCGGGATCGGGTAGCCGCGGATTGCAGGAACTGCAGAACCGCGCCCCGATCGGTGAGCGGCGCGTAGCTCAGCAACGTGGTCAGCAGCCCGTCGTCGGTGGTCGAGGTGGGCCGGAGTGACAGACTGGCGGCCGATTCCCGGGCGGTGATCACACCGAGGATCTGGAAAGCGAGCCGGGCGATCAGGAACTCACCGAAAGTGGCGTGCAGGAACTCGTACGTTTGCAGCCGCTTACCGTCCCCGCGTCCTGGATGAAGAAGAACCGCCCGAGCAGTTCCTGTCCCGGGGTCAGCGGCGCCCGGAAACCGGCCACTGCAGGACGGTCCGGCCCGATCCCGAGGGCGGTCAGGTCAGCGTCCAGCTCGGGTGCGGTGACCCATTGCTGTCCCCGGTTGAACATGGCGAAGGCCGCCACCGACAGGCGCTGCAGCTCGCTCTCCACCAGGGCCTCGGTGGCGTCATCGGTGCTCTTGCGCACCTCCCGCGCCGCGTAGCTGCGAAGCAGGCGCTCGTAGAGGTTTGCGGCATCGAGACGTTCTTCACCCATCGCCTGCACCTCGTTGGCCTCCGCGTCGTACAGAGCCAGCATGAGCAGCAGCAGTGGCTGCCCAGCGAGATCCGGGAACGTGTTCGCCACCTCGGCGGGCAGGACGGTGAGGCCGTGCCCGGCCAGGATGGCCGTATTGGCGTCACTCCAGACACTCAACCAGCGGGCCACCTGGGCAGGGGTGAACGGCTCAAGCCGCAGAACGGTGCTGTCCGGCGGTAACCGGGCCCGGTCGGCCACGGCGATCCTGCTGGTGACGATCACCGCCACCGGGCGGCGCTGGACCGCCTCCCTGCGTTGGAACGCGGCAATCTGTTCCAGGAAGTCCGAGCGGCTGACGCCGGTCGCCTGCAGGAGTTCGTCGAAGCCGTCCAGCAGCAGGACCGGAAGCGCCCCTCCCTCGTCACCGGTGACCAAGGCGGGCCAGGTGATCACCTGCCCGGTTGCCGCGCGCAACGCATGCTCGATCTGATCCTGCAGGGCGGCATCGGCGGGCACCTCGCGCAGCGGCACCCGGACCGGCACGAAATCAGCCGCCGGGAGGCGCGCCGCGATCACCCGGGTCAGCGCCGACTTGCCCGCCCCGGGCTGGCCGAGCACCAGAAGCGGGGCGACTGTCGCACCCGCACTGGTCAGATAGCCGGCCAGGAACGAGGGCAGGTCGTCGCGCACCTCCGGATCGGCCCACCATTCCTCGGCGGACGGCAGATCACCGGGACCGCCGGGGCGCGCCCGAAAGACCGGGTCAATGTAGATCTCGCCGAGCGCCGGCATCCGCACACCGTGCTGCAGGCCCTCATCGGCGAGCACCGGCTCCTCCAACTCGGCACGATGCCAGGCGATCAGCGCAGCCCGGTGCCGTTCCGGCTCGCGGGTAGAGACAGCCTCGCGCAGCAGCACCTCCAAATCCTGCAGACCCCGCGTCACCGCGCGGACGCCATCGCGGGTTGCCTGATCGTCCACAGCACGGGTCCAGAGCCGGAACTCGATCACCTCAGCGGCCAGCCTCCGCTGCAGGACCTCGTAGCGGCGGACCGCCGCGCCCGGCACACGCTCCAGCAACCCCTCCGCCACCCGGGCGCGGGCACCGTCGTCCAGCGAGTCCCACACTGCCAGACCAGCCAGGAAAGCGGCGAACCGGCGGGAAAGATCCGCGTACCAGCCGTTCAACTGGCGCAGCAGCACCTCGTACGGCGCCTCCGGAGCCGGCGTCGGCACCTCCACCGCGAGCAGGTCACCGATCCATCCCCCGGCTCCCTCCCCAGCGCCGGCGCCGGCGCCGGCAAGACGTAGCTGATCCTCGCGGGTCAGGTCGGCATCCACCAGATCGAACGCCTCGAAGTACGCGGTCACCACGATCACCGCGTGCGCCGCATGAAGCCGGGCGGTGCGATCCAGCCGACCCGACCCCCGCACCCGGTCACCCAGACCGCCAACGAGGACACGACCCACCCGGATCAACTCACTCTTGGCACCGAACAGACCCAACACCCCGGGCACACCAGCCGCGGTACCCGCCAACAACGCCCCGCCCAGCGCCAGATCGGCCACCGCCACCCCCGAACCTGCGCCGCCGAGAAGCCGGACCGCATCCACATACGTAAGCCGCTTCCCCATCAGCCCATCGTGGCCGACCACCAACCGGCACAGGGTCACCCGTTCCGGTGGCATCCACACCACCGAACATCAATCCGGCACGCCGGCCAACAGACACCGGAACAACCCCGCGCGAGCGACCGCATCCTCGTAGGAATTCACCTCGCCACCAGGGGCGGCTACACACGAACCGCCGCGGCAAGATCGAAAGGTGGTCACTGGCGTGGATGCCCGAAAACGCAGGAACAACAATCTACAAACCCTTCGCGCCATCGGGTATTGGCGTGACGCTTCCACACCGGACGCTTTACGGGACCTCCATGACTTCATTGATGACAGCGTGCCGATCGACGCGCGTACCGCCGTGGTTGCCTATCTGCGGTCGGGCACGGGTTTCGTCGCGACGGCAAGGCTTTCCGAGCCCCGCACGGCCCACCGGGTTCGAGCCCCGCACGGCCCACCGGGTTCGAGCCCCGCACGGCCCACCGGGTTCGAGCCCCGCACGGCCCACCGGGTTCGAGCCCCGCACGGCCCACCGGGTTCGAGCCCCGCACGGCCCACCGTACGGCATTCGCGAAGAATGTCCATTTTGTGATGCCCATAAGCAAGGCAGTGACCTGCGGAAACGCGAGTGCACGGGTGTTGCACCCGGCCGCTGCGGCGCACGCGCAGGGGTCCGGGCGGACTGACGGTCTGGAGATCATCTACGAGGTCGAGGTCGAGGTCGAGGTCGAGGTCCAGGGCCCGTAGGCAGACAGAGGATGTCCGGATTTGCCGCCGATCGTGCGCGCTGGCCACCGACGCTCTTTACCCGCCGTAGCTCTTGCTCCGGCGTGTTGCCAGAAGAGGGGTTCGTGTCTCACGGGCCTCATCGACCGCCTACGTGGGCAGGGTCGGCATGCCGAGGTCAGTCCTGCTGGGGGCTGCTCGTGTATTGATGCGGTCGAGGTTATGGTCCGGTTGATTGACCGGGAGCGGTGGGCTGTGTGACACCGCCTGAGTCCCGGAGCTGCGGTGCGCGACTCGGACGGGTCATGAACGCGGCGCCGGAATTCGGCGTGGGCGGCTGCGTTGTGGGCAGATACTCAGTCATGAGCGAGTGGGGAGTGCGGCGCCCGCCGGCCAGCGATGAGGAATTGGCACGGTGGACAGTGGCCCAGGCCCCGCAGCTGCAGCTCTTGCGGGCGGGGTTGCAGGATGCCGTCCTACATCACGCGGACCTTGATGAGATCGAGGTGGCCGACCGTGTGGATCTTGCCGAGCGGATCGCTATCGTCGCCACCGAGCTGGCCGGCAACGCGCTGCGCCACGGGCATCCGCCGACGGTCGTGGTGCTGCAACGTTCGCAGAACCGTCTGGTCGTCGACGTCCTCGACGGTGATTCTCACAGCGTGCCCGCGGTCGTCGAGCGGGCGCCCGGCGAGGGCGGTCTCGGCCTCGTTTTGACTGAGCGCCTGGCTGAGAATGTCGGCTGGTATCCGACCGCCGCGGGCGGCAAAGGAGTATGGGCAGCCTTCGCGCTGGCTCGCTGACCCGCTTGGATCACCTCAGTGCCCCGCCCTTGTCGACGCCGTACGGAGACAGCGACAACACCGCCGCGCCGTGGGCCCCGGTCGAACCGGCTGACCGGCCAAACCCCCTGGCACCGGTTTTGCCCGCATAAGGGGTGAGCAGCATGATCAACGGTGGCAGCGGGCCTGCTGCATCCTCCGCTGCTCGGGGTGGTTTGGCGGCGTCGAGATCGGGGAACGCCTGGTCCCACGGTTTCCTGGTGGCGTGTCGGACCGGGTTACCACGCGGATGTGAGAACACCTCCTGTCCGCTCTCGTGCCGGCACCGAATGCAGGGAGTCTCATGACCGCCGTCGCCGTTGCCACCGATGCGTCGCCCGAGGCCACTGTCCTGGACTCGGCCGCGACCCCGGATGTGGCCAGCGAACTCATGAACACGATGGCCGCCCTGCCGGCCGGGCATCCCTCGAAAGCCGGGCTGCGGGACAGGGCGATCGAGGCGTGGCAGCCGCTGGCCCACCATCTCGCCCGCCGGTACGCCGGCCGGGGTGAGCCGCTGGATGATCTGCAGCAGGTTGCGATGGTCGGCTTGATCAAGGCCGTCGACCGGTTCGACGCCGATCGGGGTATCGACTTCGCCGGGTTCGCCATCCCGACCATCGCGGGCGAGGTCAAACGCCATTTCCGGGACCGGACCTGGTCGGTGCGGGTGCCGCGTCGTCTGCAGGAACTACGGCTGGAGATCACGGCCGCTAACAACACGCTGACCCACTCGCTGGGCCGGCCCCCGACTGTGGCCGATATCGCCGCGCATCTGAAGATCAGCGAGGAAGAGGTCCTCGAAGGCCTTGAAGGTGCCCGCGCCTACAGCTCGGCCAGCTTGGACACCCCGATCAGTGAGGACGGCACGACGAGTCTGGGCGACACGATCGGTGGCGAGGACGCCGGGTTCGAGCTGGCCGAGATGCGGGTGGCGCTCGGTCCGGCGCTGGCCGGGCTGGACGAGCGCGAACAGAAGATCATTAGCCTGCGGTTCTACGGCAACCTGACCCAGACCGAGATCGCCGAACAGGTCGGTATCTCCCAGATGCACGTCTCCCGCCTGCTCATCAAGGCCCTCGCGAAGCTGCGCCGCCACATCGACATCGTCGACGCCTGACCTACCGGTCAGGAGGATCACGCCGGTGACATCTGATCGGGAATGGGAATGCTCATGGCCATGAGATCAATCCTTCACGGCATGGCGGCCGGGGCGGCAGGCACGACCGCACTGAACGCGGCCACCTATACCGACATGACGGCCCGGGCGCGGCCGGCCAGCGACACCCCGCAGCAGACCGTCGAGGCCATCGAGCAGCGGCTTCCCGCCTCGATCCCCGGCGACGGCGATCAGCACCAGAACCGGGTTGCCGGGCTGGGCAGCCTGTCCGGGATAGTCACCGGCGTCGGGATCGGCGCCGTAGCGGGCCTGCTGCGCCGCACCGGCCTGCGGCTCTCGTTCCCGGTCGGTGCGGCGCTGACCGGGCTGGGCGCGATGGCGGCCACCGACGGTTCGATGGCGGCGCTGCGCGTGAGCGACCCCCGGACGTGGTCGTCAACCGACTGGCTCAGCGACGTCGTCCCGCACCTGATCTACGGCGCAGTCACCTGGGCGGTCCTGCAGGCGCTTGACGGCCCGGGCTCCGCATAGCCCGGCCAGGGCCCCAGCAACGAGAGCCTTCCCTCATCCGTCCTCATTCCCGGATCGGTGAAGGGCACCGGTCACACCGCCTTGCCGCCTGGCGCTGTCGTTCATCCGGAACGGACGGTCTCGACTCGGCGACGCAGCCTGGAGCGATGCCACCTGGCTGCGGCATACTGGCCTGGTCGGTGAGGATTGGTGAGGACGATGGGTGGGTTCACGCTGATCGGGCATGCCGCAGCCGGCCCGCGACCGGGGCGCCGATGACCGGTGTCGACCGCCGTTCCCCCGCACGGACGCACGGCGGTGTCGTGCCGACGCGGCACGCCGACGGCGCCGACCAGTTGTCGGCCGGCTACACGCTGCTGCTGATCGAGGACGACCCGGGCGACGCTCTGCTCGTTCGCGAATATCTGACGGACAGCGACCGTGCCGCCCGCCTCGACGTGGCGCCGACCTTGACTCAGGCGCTCAGATCCGAGCTCGTCCCGGATGTTGTTCTGCTCGACCTGCACCTGCCGGACGGGCACGGCCTGGGCGCGTTGCAGCAGGTCCTCGACCGGTGGCCGCAGACCGCAGTGCTGGTACTCACCGGCCTCGACGACGCCGCAACGGCTACGACGGCGGTCGCCGCCGGCGCCCAGGATTACCTGGTCAAGGGGCAGATCGACGATACGGTCCTCGGTCGCACCATCCGGTACGCCATCCACCGCAAACGCGCACAGAACGCCGAGCAAGGCCTACGCGACAGCCGGCTGCTGGCCAACGAGAACGTCCGGCTACAGCGCGGGCTGCTGCCCAAACCGATCCTGGCCGACCCGGCCGTCCGGCTGGTCAGCCGGTACGTACCCGGCCGGCAACGGGCCCTGCTCGGGGGTGACTTCTACGACGTCGTACAGACCGCCGACGGCGCGGTCCACGCGGTGATCGGCGACGTCTGCGGCAGCGGCCCCGACGAGGCCGCGATGGGCGTCGCGCTACGTGTCGGCTGGCGCACCCTGACCCTGGCCGGAGTACCCAAGACCGAGCGGATGCGCCTGCTCGAGGACGTGCTGGTCGCCGAACGCCCGCACGACGGCATGTTCGCCACCGTCCTGGGCGCCCGCCTCGACCCCCAGCGCGGCCAGGTCGTGGTCACCAGCGCCGGGCACCCACCCCCGTTGATCGTCACCCGGGACGGCGCGCAGCCGGTCGACGTGCGGGGCGGTCTGAGCCTGGGCATGTTCCCCGGCCGTGGCCGCTGGCACGAGACCACGATCGCCGTGCCCCCGGGCGCCGGGCTGCTGCTCTACACCGACGGCGCGTTCGAAGGCTTCGCAGCCGACGGCACCCGCCTCGGCGAGGACAGGTTCATCGAGCTCGCCACCCGGCTGGCCACCATCGGCGACCCGGTCGCCTACATCGACGCCCTGCTGGCCGCCGTCCAGCAGAACGACGGCCGGCACAACGACGACACCGCCCTGCTCTACATCACCCACGCCGGCCCGTGAGCACGGAGCCCGCGGTCGATCGGGCGCGCCGCCACGCCGGTCGAGAGGCATCTCGGATGCTGCGGCGCGAGATGCTCTGGCGCCGGCCGCCCCCCGGATCGGCCATGAGGCCGGCCGGTTGGTCGTGCTCGACGGTGAGGTCACCGACGAGCGCTGCTCGGGTTCGCCGACGTGGTCCGGGCCGATGAGCGCGAGGCCCAGGGTCTGGATGAGAGCGTTCTCGAGCGGGGGCCGTCGCTGCTGGCGGTGGCCAAGGGCGATGCGAACCTGTTCCTCTGGGCGGGCGGCCGGTTGGAGATGCCGGTGACCGGGGACAAGGTCGTCGATACCACCGGCGGCGGAGACGCGTTCACCGCGGCCCTGACGGCCGCGCTGCTGCGGAAACTTCCGTACGAGCAGGCCGCCCATCTCGCCACTGCGGCGGCCGCAGCGACGGTGACTCAGGCCGGCGGCCGGCCGGATTTGTCTTAGGTCCGCGGACGTGTCATAGGTCCACGACGCGGATGGTGTCGAGTGTCGGGTCGGCCGGGTCGGGCAGGACCATGCCGGCGGCGAGCCCGCTGCGCAGGTAGTCGATGAGTTCGGGCGAGATGCGCTCGCCCGGGATCAGGGCGGGGATGCCCGGCGGGTACGGGGTGATCTGCTCGGCGCAGACCCGGCCGGCGGCCTGCGCGATCGGAATCGCCCGGGTGGGGCCGAAGAACGCGTCTCGAGGGGTGAGGACCGGCTCGACCTCGAAGCTCGACGGCGCCGGCAGGTCGACCGGGCGGGCCCGGGGCAGGTTGGGCGCGGCGGCGGCGAGGTGCTGTGCGGCGTCCAGGAGCCGGTCGGCCGTTGGTGAGTCGTCGGCCATGGACAGGGTGGCCAGGATGCGGCGGTGGTCGGACAGGCCGACGTCGATCAGGCAGTTCTCGCGCAGCCAGTCGGCTGCCTGGTAGCCGGTGATGCCGAGCTCGCTGACGTCGACGAGAACTTGCAGCGGGTCGAGGTCATGGCTGGCCTCCTGGTGCAGCAGTTCGTCGTGCAGCACGTGCAGGCCGCCGGTTTTGCTGAGGCGGGCGCGGATGTCCCCGGCCAGCGCGAGCGCGTCGCTCAGCAGCTGCGTGCCGTGTTCGACCATCTGCCGGCGCCACGCGTCGAGCCCGGCGTACACGATGCTGTTGGGGCTGGTCGTCATGAGCAGGTCGGCGCATTGGGCGAGGTGGGCGGCGTCGATCAGGTCGCCTCGGGAGTGCAGCACCGATCCTTGCTCGAAGCCGGCGCCCATCTTGTGGACGCTGACCACGCAGATGTCGGCGCCGGCGTCCATGGCCCAGGTCGGCAGGTCGTCGTGGAACGGCAGGTGTGCACCCCACGCCTCGTCGATGATCAGCGGCTTACCCCGGCGGTGGCAGATCTCGGCCAGGGCGGCGATGTCGGCGCAGGTCCCGTACGGGGTGGGACTCACGATCAGCGCGCCGGCCGCCTCGGGATGGCGATCCCAGGCCTCGTCGAGTTCGCGCGGCGACGGCGGATGGGCCAGATGCAGCCGCTGGTCGTAGCGGACGTCGACCCAGCGCGGCTCGACACCGCTGAAGATCAGCCCCGCGACGATTGACTTGTGGGCGTCGCGGCTGATCAGCAACTGTCCCCGGCCACCGGCGACGGCCAGCATGGCCGCCTTGACCGACAGGGAACTTCCGGCGGTGGAGAAGAACGCCTGATCGGATCCGACAGCGTCAGCCATCAGCTTCTCGGCGTCACTGAGGTAGCCATTCGACGACGAGCGATCGTCCAGGCCACCCGAGGCCAGCAGATCAGCACGGAAAGATTCAGCGCCGAGAATTTCGCGGGCCCGGGGATCGGCGCCGCGGCCCTGCCGATGCCCGGGCGGGGTGAACCCGTATCGGCCCTGGCGGTGGTAGTCGGCCACCGCGTCCAGCACCGGGGCACGGCTGTGATCCAAACGGTGAGCTCGCTTGGCCTATGACTACCGCAACCCGCCCGGCAGTAAACGACGTCGTGGTCAACGAGCGAGGGCTTTCTCCAGCTCGGACTTGCTCATCGACGAGCGGCCTTTGATGTTGCGCTTCTTGGCCTCGTTGTAGAGCTGTTCCTTGGTGCGCCCTTGCGAGCCGGTGTGGGAGCGTTTGCCGCCGCGGTGGCTGGAGGAGACGTCGTGGGTGGAGGATCGGCTCGCGGTCCTCGATTCGCCAGAACGGGCCCGTTCCTTGTTCACCGTGCGGGCGGCGATCTCCTTGGCCCGTTTGGTCGAGGTGCCGCGCTTCTCGGCGCCGTCCTTGATGTGCTCGTACTGACGTTCGCGTTTCGGGCTGGATCCGGCCGGCATGCTTGCCTCCTCGGGTGGGTGTGGTCAACACGGAAAGAATTCCCAGGTCAGCCCTGGAGAAAACGCGCGGCGTCAGGTTCGCGCAGGGTCAGGCCGTGGCCGGGCGCGGTGTCGTCGAGGCGCACGATCCCGCCGGCCGGCTTTAAAACCCCGTCGAAGAACAGCGTCTCGATGCGGGTGTGGTCGTGGAACCATTCGATGTGGCGCAGGTTCGGCGTGGCGGCGGCGACGTGGGCGTGCAGGTGGGGGCCGCAGTGGCCGGAGATCTGCAGGTTGTGGGCGGCGGCCACGGCGGCGACCCGCAGCCACTCGGTGATGCCGCCGCAGCGGGAGACGTCGGCCTGCAGGCAGTCGACGGCGCCGGCCGCGCACATGCGGGCGAAGTAGGCCAGGTCGTAGCCGTATTCGCCCGCGGTGACGTCGGCGTCGACCGCGTCGCGGACCTCCCGCAGTCCTTCGAGGTCGTCGGAGGAGACCGGTTCTTCGAACCAGGTGATGTCGAGGTCGCGGGCCGCCCGCATCACGCGGATGGCCTGTTTGCGCTGGTAGCCGCCGTTGGCGTCGACGAACAGCTCGATGTCGTCACCGATCAGGTGCCGGGTGGCGGTCATTCTTTCGAGGTCGCGGTCCACCCGCGTACCGAAGGATTCTCCGATTTTGATCTTTATCGAGGAGAAGCCGTGGTCGAGCCAGTCGGCGAGTTGGGCCTCGAGTTGAGAGTGGGAGTACGTGGTGAAGCCGCCGCTGCCGTAGACGGGCACGTCGTCGCGGACGGCGCCGAGCAGGCGGTGCAGCGGCAGGCCGAGCAGGCGCGCCTTGAGGTCCCAGAGGGCGGCGTCGACGGCCGAGATCGCGTAGCCGGCGACGCCCTGGCGGGGGTCGTTGCGAACCGCGCGGACCATCGCCTGCCAGGTGCCGCCGATGTCCATCGGGTCGCGTCCGGTGACCAGGCCGGCGAGGGTGTCGCGGATCAGGGTCGCGCTGGCGGCCGACCCGTACGTCCAGCCGGTGCCGACCGCCTCGCCGGCGTGGACCCGCACGAGCACCATCGTCGTGGAGTCCCAGGCGAGCGTGCCGTCACCCTCGGGCGCGTCGGTCGGCACCGTGTAGACGCTGACGTCGACGGAGCTAATCATTGTGGGGCAGGAACTCCTGGATCTTGGTCTTGGCGCCCTCGCGGATGATGCCCCAGCGGCTGCTGTCGCCCTTGATCAGCGCGCTGGCGGCGTCCTTCATCTGCTCGAAGGTGGAGTGGGGCGGGATCGGCGGCACGTCCGGGTCGGTGTAGACGTCGAGGACGGTCGGCCGGTCGGCGGCGAGGGCCTGCTGCCAGGCGGTGGCGAGCTGGTCGGGTTTGTCGACGGTGACGCCGTTGAGACCGAGCGAGGTGGCGAAGGCGGCGTAGTCGACGTCGGGCAGGGTCTGCGAGGGGGCGAACGAGGGCGCGCCCTGCATGGCCCGCATCTCCCAGGTGACCTGGTTGAGGTCGTTGTTGTGCAGCACCGCGACGATCAGCCGCGGGTCGGCCCATTGCTGCCAGTAGTGCTTGATCGTGATCAGCTCGGCGAGGCCGTTCATCTGCATGGCCCCGTCGCCCTCGAACACGATCACCGGCCGGTCGGGACACCCGAACTTCGCCCCGATCCCGTACGGGACGGCCGGTCCCATCGTGGCGAGGTTGCCGGACAGCGAGCCGCGCATCTGGCCGCGGAAGCGCAGGTGGCGGGCGTACCAGTTGGCGGCCGACCCGGAGTCGGCGGCGACGATCGCGTCGTCCGGCAGCTGCAGTGAGGCCTCGTGGAACAACCGCATCGGGTTGATCGGGTCGGCGTCGACCATCGCCTCGGCCGCCATCACCTCCCACCACCGGGCCACGTTGGACTCGATCTTCTCCCGCCAGGACCGGTCCTCCTTGCGGCGCAGCAGGGGAATCAGGGCCCGGAGGGTCGCGGTCGCGTCGGCGACCAGGTTGACCTCGTACGGGTACCGCATGCCGATGTACCGACCGTCGATGTCGATCTGCACCGCCCGGGCCTGGCCGAACGCGGGCAGGAACTGGGTGTACGGGAAGTTCGAGCCGATGGTCAGCAGCGTGTCGCAGTCCGTCATCATCTCGTAGCTGGGCCGGGTGCCGAGCAGCCCGATCGACCCGGTCACATACGGCAACTCGTCGGAGAGCACGTCCTTGCCCAGCAACGCTTTCGCCACCCCGGCGCCGAGCAGCTCGGCGACCTGCTCGAGCTCGGCGCGGGCGTTGCGCGCACCGCCGCCGACCAGGATCGCGACCTTCTCACCGGCGTTGAGGATGTCGGCTGCGCGATGAAGAGCGGCGTCGTCGGGGACGACCGACGGCCAGTCGATGCCGAGGCTGGACGGCACCATCTTGAACTCATGCGTCGGCGCCGAGTACTCGAGCTCCTGCACGTCGGACGGGATGATGATGGCCGTCGGCGCCCGCGAGGCGAGCGCGGTCCGGATCGCCCGGTCCAGCACCCCCGGCAGCTGCTCGGGCACGGTCACCATCTGTACGTACTCGCTGGCCACGTCCTTGAACAGGCTCAGCAGGTCGACCTCCTGCTGGTAGGAACCGCCCATCGCCGAGCGAGCCGTCTGCCCGACGATCGCCACCACCGGCACGTGGTCGAGCTTCGCGTCGTACAGGCCGTTGAGCAGGTGGATCGCGCCCGGACCGGAGGTCGCCATACAGACGCCGACCTTCCCGGTGAACTTGGCGTAGCCGACCGCCTCGAACGCGGCCATCTCCTCGTGCCGGGCCTGCACGAACTGCGGCTGGTCCTCGGCCCGGCCCCAGGCGGCGAGGATGCCGTTGATGCCGTCGCCGGGGTAGGCGAAGACCTTGTCCACACCCCACTCGCGCAGGCGTTCGAGGATGTGGTCGCCGACGGTGGGCTTGCTCATCGGGTGCTTCCCTTCAGTCTGTCCGCGGCGCGGGCCGCGACGGCCATGATGGTCAGGGCGGGGTTGGCGCTGCCCTGGGTCGGCAGCACGCTGCCGTCGGTAATGAACAGATTGGGTACGGCGAACGTGCGGCACTCGGCGTCGACCACGCCGTGCCGCTCGTCGGCGGCCATCCGCGCTCCGCCGACCAGATGCGCGTATCGGTCGATGGTGATGACCTCGTCGGCGCCGGCCGCGTGCAGGATGTCTTCCATGACGGCCTGGGCGGCCTTCATCAGCTGCTTGTCGTTGTCGCCCTTGGTGTAGGAGAACTTGGCCACCGGCAGGCCATGGCGGTCCTTCTCGTCGGCCAGGGTGACGCGGTTGTCCGGCTCGGGCAGGAACTCGCAGAGCGCGCCGAGGCACGACCAGTGCACGTAGTCGCTCATGTATTCGCGCAGCTTGCCGCCCCAATGCCCCTGGGCGGCGACGTGTTCGGCCCAGGTGATCGGCAGCGGCGAGACGGTCTGGATCGAAAACCCTCGTTTGTACGGTCGGCTCGGGTCGGTCTCGTAAAACTGCTCCGAGCTGACCTCCGGTGGCGGCGACTTGTACATCCGCACCTCGGCATCGAACCGACCCGCGGTCTGCGGCGCGCCCTGCACCATCAGGTAGCGGCCGACCTGGTCGAAGTCGTTGCACAGCCCGTCCGGGAACCGCTTCGAGGCGGAGTTGAGCAGCAGCCGCGGCGTCTCGATCGAGTACCCGGCCACGGCCACCATCCGGGCCCGCTGGAAACGGCTGATCCCGTCCCGTACGTAATGAACGCCGGTCGCGAGACCGGTCCGCTCATCCACCTCGATCCTGGTGACCATCGAGTCGGGCCGCACCTCGGCGCCGTGCGCCAGCGCGTCCGGGATATGGGTGATCAGCGGTGACGCCTTGGCGTTGACCTTGCAGCCCTGCAGGCAGAAACCGCGGTAGATGCAGTGCGGCCGGTTGCCGAAGCGGCCGTTGACGATCGCCACCGGCCCGACCTTGGCGGTGATCCCGGCCTTCTCGGCGCCGCGCAGGAAGATCTCGCCGTTGCCGCCGACCGGGTGCGGCCGGTGCGGGTATATGTGCGGATCGCCCCACGGCCACGCCTCCCCGGCGACCGGCAGCTCCTCCTCGATCGCCGCGTAGTAGTCCTTCAGGTCCGGATAGGACAGTGGCCAGTCGGCGCCGACGCCGTCGCGGGTGAAGGTCTCGAAGTCGCTCGGGTGGAACCGTGGGGTGTAGCCGGCGTAGTGCACCATCGACCCGCCGACGCCGCGGCCGGAGTTGTTGGAGCCCAGCGGCACCGGGTCGGCGCCGTCGATCACCCGCGGTTCGGTCCAGTACAACCGGTGCGAGTCGGCCTCGTCGCTGACCCAGTCGCGGTCCGGGTCCCAGAACGGGCCGGCGTCCAGCGCCACCACGCTCCAGCCTTCGCGGGCCAGCCGCTGGGTCAGCACCGATCCGCCGGCGCCGCAGCCGACGACCACCAGGTCGATCTCGTCGGTGTCGTCGAACCGGCGCATGTCGCGCCGCAGCCCGTGGTTGGTGCGGGTGCCGTCGTTCGGGAGCAGCCACGCCGACTCGTTGCGTTCGCGTACTTTGCTCATCGCACGGGGTCCTCGCCGGGCTGGTGGTCGCGGACCTCGAACGGCTCCCGGCGGTCCACGCCGGCGTTCTTGTAGCCGCGCGGATAGGCCGGTCCCGAGAAGCCGATCTCGGTCCAGGCGTCCGGGTGGGCATAGAAGGCGGTGCAGGCATACCGGGTCCATAGGCTCCAGACCCGGGCCGCGGGCAGGCCGTGCCACTTGTCGTCGGCGTCCTGCACGGCTTGGATCTGCGCGTCCTGTTCCTTCTCGGTGGCGTCGGCGAACCCGTCCTCGCGCAGCGCGGCCAAGGTGTCGCGCCAGGCCTGGCCGTCCTCCGGCATGTCGGCGTAACGCCAGCCGTCGGTCTGCTCCTCGGCCAGCCGGGCATCGATCATCGCCGCGACCGGGATCCGGTCGTCGCCGTCCTGACCCAGCAGGCGGTCACACAGAACGGTCGCGATCGCCTGCTCGTCGGGGGTGAAGAACCGGAAATCCCGGACGTTGCTGATCCGCTCGAGTACCACGCCAGCGGTGACCGGATCCCAGTGCTTACGCTGACTCAGCACGTCGAACCCGGGGAAACGGTCAGCGCTCACGACGTAGCACCGCCGCCAGCAGACCCATCCCACCGACCATCGTCACCAGCAGCGGGGCCAGCAGAGGCGGCCCCATCTCCATGTTGTAACGGGCGTTGCGCCACCCGCCCGGCTTCTGCGCGATGCCCCGGGCGTGCAGATAAGTGCCCTGCAGGCCGTTGGCGACGATCGCGGCGGACGCGATCGGCAGCGCGGTCTTGGCCATCCGGCGGCTGAAGAAGCCGGCGACGCCGGCCGCCGCGCCGACCGGGCCGAGGGCGACCGGCACCCACATCATCTTGTTGCCGAAGCTGGCCGAGTCGTGCTCGAAGTAGATCTCCGCCGCGGTGACCAGGGCACCGGCCGCGGTCAGCGCGGACAGGCTGCGCTCGAAGTGCCCCGTCCGCACGTTGCCGACCAGACGATCGACGTCCCAGGGCTTCTTCCGGACCCGCATCGTGCCCCCAAAAGCTGCGAAAACGCTCTCCGTTGAACTTTTGGCTGGGTGCCCCGGCGCCGGGGCACCCAAACGAAGCCGGTCGTCGAATCAGGCGCTCTCGGAGGGGCGCAGCAGCACCTTGGTCCAGCCTGCTTCCCGCTTGTCGAACCGGTCGTAGCCCTCGACCGCCTCGCTCAGCGGCAGTTCGTGGGAGACCAGGAACGACGGCTGGGCCCGGCCGCCGATGATCAGGTCACGCAGGTGCCGGTTGTAGCGCATCACCGGCGCCTGCCCGGTGCCCATGTGCTGGCCCTTGGCGAAGAAGGTGCCGTAGTCGAACCCGATCCGGCCCTCCTTGGCCGCGTCGCTGCCGGCCCCTGGGTCCTCGGGCACGTACACCCCGACCACGCCGATGCCGCCGGTCGAGCGGACCGACTTGACCAGGTTGTCGAGCACCAGTTCCGGGTGTTCGTCGCCGGACGGGTCGTGGGCCTGGTAGCCGACCGCCTCGACGCCGCAGTCGGCGCCGCGCCCGCCGGTGGCGTCCAGGACCTGCTCGACCGGGTCGCCTCTGCTGAAGTCGACCGCGGTGGCGCCGATCTTGCCGGCCAGGTCGAGCCGGTCCTTCTCCTTGTCGACCACGAACACCTGCGAGGCGCCCCGGATCATCGCCGAGTGGGCGGCGAGCAGGCCGACCGGGCCGGCGCCGTAGACGACCACCCGGTCACCGGGCTGCATGCGGGCCAGTTCGGTGCCGTGCCAGCCGGTCGGGAAGATGTCGGACAGCATGGTGAAGTCGTTCTCGTGCTCGGTGCCCGGCGGCAGTTCGAGCAGGTTGAAGTCGGCGTACGGGACGCGCAGGTATTCGGCCTGGCCACCGTCGTACGGGCCCATGTTGGCGTAGCCGTAGGCGGCGCCGTCCATGCCCTCGGTCGGGTTGGTCCGCAGGCAGAAGCTGGTCCAGCCGCCGATGCAGTTGCGGCAGGTGCCGCAGGCGATGTTGAACGGCACCGAGACCCGGTCGCCGACCTTGATCCGGCTGATCCCGGGGCCGACCGCCTCGACGATGCCCATGTTCTCGTGGCCGAGGATCTTGCCTTCCTCGACCGAGGTGCGGCCCTCGTACATGTGCAGGTCGGAGCCGCAGATGTTGGTGGTGGTGATCCGCACGATCGCGTCACCCGGCTGCTCGATCTTCGGGTCCGGACGCTCCTCGACGGCGACCTGGCGCGGACCTCGGTAAACAATGGCCTTCATGTTTTCTGGGCTACCCGTCAATCGCGTCGTCATGCCTGCGACCTGCTGGTTTGGAGTCGGCGGGACGGGGAAGATGATCTGGCCATGACTACTCTGCGCGCCCTCGTCCTGGGCTGCTCGCTGAAGGCCTCACCGGCGTCGTCGAGCTCCGAGCTGCTCGGCCGGGAAGTCCTGACCGCGCTGGCCGACCACGACGTCGACGGCGAGATCGTGCGGGTGGTCGATCACGGCGTACGGTTCGGGGTCTCGACCGATGAGGGCGACGGTGATGGTTGGCCGGCGATCCGGGCCAAGCTGCTCGACGCGCAGATCCTGGTCATCGCCACCCCGATCTGGATGGGCCAGCCGTCCAGCGTCTGCAAGATGGTCCTCGAACGGCTCGACGCCGAACTCGCGGAGACCGACGAGCAGGGCCGGCCGCTGACCTACGGCAAGGTCGCCGCGGTCGCGGTGGTCGGCAACGAGGACGGCGCCCACCACGTCACCGCCGAGGTGTTCCAGGCTCTCAACGACGTCGGTTTCACCGTCCCGGCCGCGGCGGCCACGTATTGGGTTGGCGAGGCCATGCAAAAGGTGGACTACAAAGACGCCGGCCCGAAACCGGACACCACCGGCACGACCACTAAGACCCTCGCGGCCAACACCGCCCACCTCGCGCGCCTTTTGCAGGAGGCCTCCTATCCGGCGGCCTGAACCGAGCTAGTCGGCGGTGGCGGTCAGAACGAGGAGGGCCTGATCATCGTCGGCGGGTTTGCCTCGCGCGAAGTCGCGGACCGACGCCGTCAACCGGTCGACAATCTCCGCCGCGCCCCGGCTAGGCCGCATCCCTTCGAGGACCTCGACCAGGCGACGGTCGCCGAACTGCTCGCCGTCGCGATTGCGGACCTCGGTCAGACCATCGGTATACAGGACCAGGCTTTCGCCCGGCCTCAATCGCAGGGAACGCGTCGTGGGCGGGGTGGTGCCGGTGACACCCAGCAGCGCGCCGGCGGCGTCGATGGGGCGCACGGTGTGCTGCCGGTCGAGTAGCAGCGGCAGGGTGTGACCCGCTCGTACGAGTTCGATGTCGATGCCGGCTGTTGTCGGCTGGAGCCGGCCGTAGACCAGGGTCACGAAGCCGGCCAGCTGGGCGTTGGGCCGGTCGAGAAGTGCCCTGTTGATGGCACGGACGACCATGTCGGGTTTCGGGAGCAGCGGCGCGACGGCTCGCGCGGTGTGCCGGACCGTGGCGGTGGTGGCAGCAGCGAGCGCGCCCCGGCCGCAGACGTCGCCGAGAATGAACGCCCATTGGTTGTCGGCCAGGGGGAACAGGTCGTAGAAGTCGCCGCCGACGTCGAGCCCTTCACCGGCTGGCCGGTAGTGCGCGGCGACGTCGAGCCTCGGGATCGGGGGCAGCTGCGGGGGCAGCAGGCCGGCTTGCAGGTCGCGGGCCATAGCCGCGCGTTCGGTGTACTGGCGGGAGTTGTGTACGGCTAGGGCGGCGCGGCGGGCGAGGTCCTCGGTGAGCGCTATCGTGTGCCGGTCGAACGGCCGGTCCCCGGTGGTCAGCAGGGTGAGCACCCCGAAGGCCTGACCGCGGTCGAGCAGCGGCACGCACAGGTAGGCGGTGACACCGAGTTGCCGCCAGGGACCCCGGTCGGCGGGAATCTGGTCGCCGGTCTCCACGGCCGACGACGCCAGGACGTGGCTGACGTGGCTGACGTGGCTGTCGGGGCCGTCGAAGTCGGGAAGGTGCCCGGCGAGTAGGTCTTCTTCCCGCGCTGTGGGTGCGGCGGTTGCCACGCGTCGGATTTTCGGGCCGTCGACGATGTCGACGATCGCCAGCGGCGCGAGCACCGGACTGCACGCCGTCGCCAGCCGCTGCAGGGTCTGCAGATAATCGAGGTCGGCGCCGAGCTCGGTACTCGCCGTCAACAGGAACGACAGATCGGCTTCCGCGGCCGCCTTCGCCTCTTCGATACGGTGCCGTTCGATGGCCAGCACCGCGGTGTCGGCGAAGACCCGGGCCAGCGCGAGGTCGTTGTCTCGCGGGCTGCGCGGCGTGCGGTGATACATCGCGAACGTGTCCAGCACGGCCCCGTCCCGGCCGATCAGCGGTGTCGACCAGCACGCGGCCAGCCCGGCCCGGGCGGCCAGCTCGCGGAAGTCGACCCAGAGCGGGTCGGTCGCGATATCGGACACGGTGACGGTCTGCCGCCGGTGTGCGGCGGTGCCGCACGAGCCGATCCCTTCGCCGGTCGCGATGCCGTCGATCGCCTCGTTGTAGAAGGCGGGCAAGCTCGGCGCAGCCCCGTGTCGCAGGTGGGTGCCGTCGCGGTCGGCCAGCAGCACCGAGACCAGCACCTGGTCGGGCGCGAGGGCTTCGATCGCGCGGGCCATGCCGTCCAGGATCTCGGCCAGCGGGGCCTGGCGGACGATCTGTTCCAGCAGCGCCCGTTGTTCGGCCATCAGCAGCTGGGCGTGCTTGCTCTGGGTGGTCTCGACCCCGATTACCCGGATTCCGGCCACGGCCCCGGTGGGGTCACGCCGCGGCTCGTACGTGAAATCGAAGAACGCCTCCCGGGCCGCCGGGCCTGTCCCGAGCACCACTCGGGCGTCGCGAGCGGTGTACGGACGCCCCGAACGAAATACATCGTCGAGTAGGCCGATGATGCCCTGTTCCTCAAGCTCGGGCATCAACTCGGCCAAGGCCTCTCCGGTACGGGTCCGCTCGGGGCCGCCGATCGCGGCGAAGAACGCGGGGTTGGCCGCCTCCACCACATGTGCCGACCCGCTCAGGGAGGCGAACACCGCCGTCGACTGCCCGAACAACGCCCGCAGGTCGCCGTCCAGCAAGGGGATCAACGGGTTCGGACGAGGTGACACAGCCGTCATGCCCGCGCCTCCGCACTCCCAGCTCCTGGCAGCCAATACCAGCAGCCAGAGTATCGCCCCTGGAACCCCTGCTCGGGGCGACGAGCCGGGGTGATCAGCTGCTGAGCGTATCGACGATTGCCTTCGTAAACGCGGGAAGGTCGTCGGGCTTGCGGCTGGTGATCAACCTCCAGCCGTTCATCGGGCAGACGAACACTTCTTCGTCGCGCCAGTCGCCGCCAGCGTTGGTGATGTCTGTGCGCAGACTCGGCCAGCTGGTCAGCGTTTTGCCCTCGACGACTCCGGCCTCGACGAGGGTCCATGGGCCGTGGCAGATCGCGGCGACCGGTTTGCCGGTGGCGACGAACTGGCGGACGAAATCAACGGCGTCGGTGTCGAGGCGCAGCTGGTCCGGGTTGGTGGTGCCGCCGGGCAGCACGAGCAGGTCGTAGGCGTCCGGGTCGGTGTCCTTGACCGCTTTGTCGGCCTGGAAGGTGTCGGCCTTCTCCACGTCGTGGTTGAACGCCTGAATGGTCCCCTTCTCAGGGGCCAGTAAGACGACCGTCGCGCCGGCGTGGGTGACGCCGTCGCGGGGCTTGACCAGTTCGGCCTGTTCCACGCCGGAGTTGCTCATCAAGAATGCGACTGTGCGGCCGCTCAGGGGGTCGGACATGGCACTTGCCTTTCAGTCGAGTGCGGCGGTGATGGCTTCGGACCAGGTCGGGAAGGCGCGCAGGTGATCGCGCAGAACCGGCAGCGGCACCTGGGCCCGGATGGCGAGGGCGAGTTCGGCGCCCCACGAGTCGGCGTCCGGGCCGACGCAGGTGGCGCCGACCAGCACGTCCCGGCCGGTGTCGATGATCAGCTCGACGCCGCCTTGTACCGGGCGTTCCTGCCGGGTGGGCAGGCGTGACGCAAGATCAAGGCGCGCTCGACGTCGTCGAGCGCGATATGGGCCGTACGGGTGTGAGGGCCGTCGGCGGTGGATTCGCCCACGGCGAATACCGCCGGATCGGTGTAGACGACACGAGGGACGGCCGAGTAGTTCGCGTCGCGGCCCTGGCCGCTGGCATCGGCGGCGGCGATCTTGGCCTGGTAGTTCGCCGAGTGCGTGTACGTCGACACGCCGGTGACGTCGCCGACCGCATACAGGCCGCCCACCGGCGTCCCGTCCGGACCCACAACCCGGCAGCGGGCGTCGACCGTGACGTCATCAAGGCCGAGCCCCTCCAAGCACGGTTCACGACCGCCGGCGACCAGGACTCGCTCGGCGCGCACGGCCGTGCCGTCGGCGAGCTCGACCATGCAGCCGCCATCCGACCTCCCGGCTCGCACCGGTTCTTGGCCGAGATAAATCTTGATGCCGTCCTCTCTCAGCCGGGCTGCCAGGGCCTCGCCCGCCCACGACGCCTCGGCCGGCAGCAGATGGTCGGCGATCTCGACCAGATGCACGGTGGTGCCGAGCAGGGCGAACGCCTGCGCCAGCTCACACCCCACGGCACCGCCGCCGAGAATGACCAGCGACTCCGGCTGGTCATGGACACTCAGGGCAACGTCACTGGTCCAGTAATCGAGTCCGTCCAGGCCGGGCAGCGGCGGAATCTTGGGCGTGCTCCCGGTCGCGACCACGATCACCGGCGCGGTGTGCACCACGTCCGCGACCTCGACCTCGCTCGGCCCGGCAAGCGTGGCCCGGCCGCGCAGCGTTGTGACACCGGAATGATCGAGCGACTTACGGCCAACCGCATCGTCCCGGTTGTCCGTGATGTCGTCACGCTGCCGGACCGCGTCGGGCCACGACAGGCCGACGCGGGCCGCGGCAAGCATCGACTTGGCCGGAACACAGGCGACGTACGGACACTCGCCGCCGAACCGGTGGGCCTCGACGGCGAGAACGGACCGGCCCCGGCGCGCGAACTCCTGAGCCGCGACCTTGCCGCCCGACCCCGTGCCGATCACGATGACATCCCACTGCCGCTGTACCGCCGCGCTTGCCTCGGCGTCCTCGCTGCTCACGCCTCCAGTCGTGCCCTGTGCTCCGGACACCAAACCCGAGACGTGATGGCCGAGGCCGGCGGAGCTCCGCGCGCCGGACGGGCGAAGCCTGAAAGTCAACGAATTCGGCGGCTGACGGCGCTCATTCCGGGTAAGAGACGGCAATGCAATCAGGCGTTCTCTTCGACGTCGACGGCACCTTGGTCGACACCACATACCTGCACACCGTTGCCTGGTGGGAGGCGTTTCGTCAGCAGAACGCCGACGTGACGATGGCGGACATCCACCGGGCCGTCGGCATGGGATCGGACCATCTGCTCGATCACCTGCTCGGCGAGCACCGCGACCGCGAGCTTGACCAGCAGATCTCCGCCGCTCACGACACCCTCTACGCAGCCTGGTGGGAGCGACTGGGGCCTCTGCCGGGAGCAGCCGACCTGCTCAGGGCGGTCGCCGCACGCGGGCTGGCGGTCGTGCTCGCTTCCTCGGCCAAGGAGCCGGAACTCAAGCAGCTGCGGCGGGTGATCGACGCGGACGACGTGATCGCCCAGGCGACATCGTCGTCCGACGCCGAGCACAGCAAGCGCGCGCCCGACATCTTGCAGGCGGCGTTGGCCCAGAGCGACATCGACTCCCATTCGGCGGTATTCGTCGGTGACTCCGTGTCGGACGTGAAGGCGGCGGCCCGGCTCGACATCCCGTGCATCGGCTTGGCCTGCGGCGGCACCTCGGCCGCCGAACTGATCAAGCCGGTGCGGTAGCGGTCTACGACGATCCCGCCGCACTGCTGGCTACCCTCGACGACTCGGCTGTCGCCGCTCTGAAGCCGTAGCCCCGGCCCTTCTCCGTCGAGGTCAGACCATCTTGCGGAGCCGCTGCAGCAGCGGACCGGCCGCCTCGTCCAGGAAGCGCTGTTGCAGCGCGTCGCCGACCTGGACCAGCGCCACGTCGGTGAAGCCGGCCTCCCAGTACGGTTTGACACTTTCGGCGAGCTCGTCGAGGTCGGGTCCGCAGGCGATGGAGCCGGCGATGTCGTCCTTGCGGACGAACTGGCTGGCGCCCTGGAAACCGGCCGGGGTGGGCAGGTCGGCGTTGACCTCCCAGCCCCCGCCGAACCAGCGGAACTGTTCGTGGGCGAGGTCGATGGCCTGCTGTTTGTCGGGTGCCCAGCAGATCGGGATCTGGCCGATGGCCCGCGACTTGGCCGCCCCGCCCGGGCGGGCCTGGGCCCATTGCGAGACCAGGTCGCCGTTCGGTTCTACGGCGATGAGGTGGTCGCCCAGGGGTGCGAACCGTTCGATCGACTTGTCGCCGGAGACGGCAAGCGCGATCGGTACGCCGCCGTCGGGCGCGTCCCAGATCCGGGCCGAGTCGACCCGGAAGTAGTCGCCCTCCCAGGTGACCAGTTCGCCGGTGTGCAACTCGCGGATGATCGTGACGGCTTCCTCGAGCATGTCCTGGCGCTGGGCGACCGGCGGCCAGCCCTCGCCGGTGATGTGCTCGTTGAGGTTCTCGCCGGCGCCCAGCCCGAGAATGAACCGGCCGTCCGACAGCTCCTGCAGGGTCGCCGCCTTCTGCGCCACCACGGCTGGGTGGTAGCGCTGGATCGGGCAGGTCACGTAGGTGGCCAGCTCGACCCGGGAGGTGGCGTGGGCGACCGCGCCGAGCACCGACCAGGCGTACGGGGCGTGGCCCTGCTCGGTCAGCCACGGCGAGAAGTGATCACTGGAAACCTCGAAGTCGAAGCCGATCTCCTCGGCCGCAACGGCGTACCGCACCAGATCTTTCGGGCCGCTCTGTTCGGTCATCAACGTATATCCGAAACTGACCACGTCCGGGCCGTCCCTTCACATTTCGCGCTTCTCTCGTCGGTTATCGGCTTCCCGCACGACTTCCCGCCAAACCGGGTTTTGACCTTCTCTGCCGGGGCAGTTCGCTGGCGTGGAACTTGGACTGCACGGCCGCACCGCCCTGGTGACCGGTGGCGATTCCGGCATCGGGTGGGAAACCGCGAGGGCTCTGCTCGCCGAAGGTGTCACGGTCGTGCTGTCGGACCGGGACCAACAAGAACTCGACCAGGCCGCCGCCCGCCTGGACGCGCCGGCCGACCGGCTGTACGCCGTGGCCGCCGACCTGAACACCGACGCCGCCGCACAAGAGCTCAGCCGCCGCGTGCAGGAGACGGTCGGCGACCTGGACATTCTGGTGCACGCGGCCGGCGTCACCGGAGCGCAAGGCACGTTCGACCAGATCGACGACGCCGGCTGGGTGGAGACTCTCACCACGGACCTGCTGGCTCCGGTGCGGGTGACTCGGGCCGTGTTGCCGGGGCTGCGGCGCGGCGGGTGGGGGCGCATCGTCTACCTGGCGTCCGAGGACGCGGTCCAGCCCTACGATGACGAACTGCCGTACTGCGCGGCCAAGGCGGGGGTGCTCGCCTTCGCCAAAGGGCTGTCGCAGACGTACGCGCACGAGGGTCTGCTGGTCAACTGTGTCTCCCCGGCGTTCGTCCACACGCCGATGACCGACGCGATGATGACCAAGCGTGCATCCGAGAAGGGGACGTCCTTCGACGAGGCGGTGGATTCGTTCCTGGCCGAGGAACGGCCGCACATGACGCTGGGCCGGCGCGGTGAACCGGACGAGGTCGCTGCGGTGATCGTGTTCCTGTGCTCGGATCAGGTCAGTTTCGTCAACGGGTCGAACTGGCGAGTCGATTCCGGGTCGGTCGCTCACATCTGATCGTCCGCGTGCCCGCGGGCTGCACGGACCGTCGTGCCGGAGCCTCCCCTTCAGGATAGGAACGTCCGCAGGGCATCGGTCACGGCGGCCGGATTCTCTTCGGCCATGTGGTGGCCGGAGTCGATCGCCGTGCCGGACAGTATCGGCGCCCACGGCTCCCACACCGCGACCGGGTCGCCGTAGAGCCGTTCGAGGTCGTCGCGGGTCGACCACAACAGTAAGGTCGGGCAGCCGATCCTGCGGCCGGCTTGCCGGTCGGCTTCCTCATGGTCTCGGTCGACGCCCAGACCAGCGCGGTAGTCCTCGAGCATGGCGCGGACGGTGTCCGGATCGCGGGTGGCGGCGTGAAACTCGGCGAAGTTCTCGGCGCCCATCGCGCCGGGGTCGCCGCGATACCAGAGGTCGGGGTCGGCGGCGATTGCCGCCTCGGGCTTACCGGGTTGGGCGAAGAAGAACCAGTGGAACCAGTCGCGAGCGAAACCGGCGTCGCAGCGGGCCAGGGCTTCGCTGATCGGCACACCGTCCATCACGACCAGGCGCCGCACCGACAGCGGATGATCCAGGGCCAAGCGCAGGGCCACGTAACAGCCCCGGTCGTGCCCAGCGACAGCGAAGACCGGATGGCCGAGGGTAGCCATGAGGGCGACGAAATCCTGCGCGACGGCGCGCTTGGACTGCTGCGAGTGGTCCGGCACAAGAGCCGGTTTGCTGGAAGCGCCGTAGCCGCGCATGTCCGGGCAGACAACCCGGAAGCCGGCCTCCACCAGCCGGGGAGCAACACGGTGCCAGGTCGCGCCAGTGCGCGGATGGCCATGGACGAGCAGGACCGGCGGCCCCACTCCCGCATGGCGCACCCGCAGCTCAACATCCCCAACCGCAACGCGCTCATCGACGAAGCCCTCGAACATCGCCGACTTGTACCCGATCGCCGGAACGTCACTCCCGTCCGCGGATCGGAAAGGAGTCTCGTCCGTGACGCCGCCCGGCCAGAGATTGGTCTCAACAAGCGTTCGAACGCGCGGCGCACCGTACCTGCGGCCATTGCCAGGTCGGTTGCCGCACCAACGTGCCACCTTTCTGATCTCGCGAAACGCTCCGCAACCCGGCCCAAGCGCCATATAAACGACATGTGGCCGAACCCGATCCGCAACGACACAGCCCTGGCCGGCCGCCCGTACCCGAGCTCATCCTGACCGCGCCGAAAACCACCGCCATGACCCCTGAGCAGCGACAGGCCTTCGTCTCGCTGCTCACCGACATGATCGTCAGCTGGCGCCAGGAGCAGCACCTCGAACATGCCCGCGCGGCCGCATCGCAGGACGCTCACTCACCAGAGGAAGCTCCAGGTCACAGCCCTGCGCCATGATCAAAGAGTTCGTATGCCGTAACCTCGGCTCCACCGGGTTCGAGCCCCGCACGGCCCACCGGGTTCGAGCCCCGCACGGCCCACCGGGTTCGAGCCCCGCACGGCCCACCGGGTTCGAGCCCCGCACGGCCCACCGGGTTCGAGCC
>NZ_BMMX01000036.1 GCF_014646155.1 Mangrovihabitans endophyticus | reverse complement strand
GCGCCCGGGGGCGGGGAGCCCCGGGGCGGGGCGACGCAGGCGGCGGGGCGACGCAGGCGGCGGGGCGACGCAGGCGGCGGGGCGACGCAGGCGACGGGGCGACGCACCGGGGTGGGGCGGGCACCCCGCCGCGGGGCGGGGTGGGGTGGCTCGTCTGGCGAGTGGTGGGACTAGCGGGCTCGGTTGACGGCGCTCGTCAGGGCCTTGATGGAGGCCGTGACGATGTTCGCGTCCAGCCCGACGCCCCACACCGTGCGGTCGCCCACCTCGCACTCCACGTAGGCCGCTGCCTGCGCGTCGCCACCGGATGACAGCGCGTGCTCGGCATAGTCCAGCACCCGCACCTTGATCGCCAGGGGCTGGAGCGCTTGCACGTACGCGTCAATCGGGCCGTTGCCGACGCCGATCAGTGGACGGCGCGTGCCGCGGTGCATCACCTCGGCGTCGATTTCCACCTTGCCGTCCACCGTGGCCGTGCTGTATCGCTCGACCCGTATGATGCCGAACTGCTGGCGCTCAACCAGGTATTCGTCGGCGAAAATGTCCCACATCTGCTGCGGCGACACCTCGCCGCCGGAGGCGTCGGTGAGCTGCTGCACCACGGCGGAGAACTCGATCTGCAACCGGCGCGGCAGGTCGAGGCTGTGCTCCTCCTTCATGATGTAGGCCACGCCGCCCTTGCCGGACTGCGAGTTGACCCGGATGACCGCCTCGTAACTGCGGCCCACGTCCTTCGGGTCGATCGGGAGGTACGGCACTCCCCAGGTGAAGTTGTCGACCTCGACCCCGGCGGAGGTGGCGTCCGCCTGCAACGCGGCGAAGCCCTTCTTGATGGCGTCCTGGTGGGACCCGGAGAACGAGGTGTAGACCAGGTCGCCCACATAGGGGTGGCGTTCGTGCACCGGGAGTTGGTTGCAGTACTCCACGGTCCGCTTGATCTCGTCGATGTCCGAGAAGTCGATCATCGGGTCGATGCCCTGGGAGAACAGGTTGAGGCCCAGCGTGACCAGGTCGACGTTGCCGGTGCGTTCGCCGTTGCCGAACAGGCAGCCCTCCACCCGGTCCGCGCCCGCGAGCAGGCCCAGTTCGGCGGCGGCCACCCCGGTGCCGCGGTCGTTGTGCGGGTGCAGCGAGAGCACCAGCGACTCCCGCCGTGGCAGGTTGCGGTGCATCCATTCGATGGAGTCCGCGTACACGTTCGGGGTGGCCATCTCGACCGTGGCCGGCAGGTTGATGATCAGTGGCCGGGCCGGGGTCGGGTCGATCACGTCGATGACGGCCGAGCAGATCTCCAGCGCGTACTCCAGTTCGGTGCCGGTGTAGGACTCGGGGGAGTATTCGTAGAAGATCTCGGTGTCCGGGGTGTGGATCTCCTGGTATTTCTTGCACAGCCGGGCGGCGCTGGTGGCGATGTCGGTGATGCCGTCGGTGTCCAGGCCGAAGACCACGCGGCGTTGCAGCACCGACGTCGAGTTGTAGATGTGCACGATGGCGCGCTTGGCGCCGCGGATCGACTCGAAGGTGCGGTCGATCAGGCGCTCCCGGCACTGCACGAGTACCTGGATGGTCACGTCGTCGGGGATCAGGTCCTGCTCGATCAGTTGCCGCACGAAGTCGAAATCGGTCTGGCTGGCGGCCGGGAAGCCGACCTCGATCTCCTTGTAGCCCATCTGCACGAGCAGCGTGAACATGCGCCGCTTGCGCTCCGGGGACATCGGGTCGATCAGGGCCTGATTGCCGTCGCGCAGGTCGACGGCGCACCAGCGGGGCGCGGCCTCGATGCGCCGGCTCGGCCACTGCCGATCGGGCACGTCGACGGCGAACTGTTGGTGATAAGGCGTGTAACGCCGGAACGGCATCGCGCTGGGGCGCTGCCGGGCAATCGGGTTGTGCTGCTGGTCAGTGGACATGCGGATGCTCCTGAGAAGGCGAAACCGGTGAGGCGGCGCGCATCAACTCCGCGACGAGGTGCCGACCTGGAATGGGGCCTCGTCGCGGCAACGAAGGAGGAGTGCCTGCCACATGTCGTCCACGACCCTACGTGATCGGTGAATGCACCGCTAACGGTATGCCCGGATGGTGGGACCCCGATTCAGGCCGCCGGGGCCGACGCGGCGGACGCCGACGGCTCCGGCGGTGGGGGCGGGGGGCTGGCCATGCCCATCGCGTCGCCGTCCACCACCGGGCCCGGCATCGGCACGGTGGCCGGTGCGGGCGCCGGGTCGGCCGCCAGGCGCACCGTTCCGGATTCCACGCGCGCCGCGGTGAGCAGCCCGTCGGCGGCGTAGCAATAGATCCCGACGTCCACGGCGGCGGACAGCGAAGCGGAGATCGAGTCGATGGAGAAGCAGGTGCCGCGGGAGCCCTTGAGCGGTGTGGTGGCGGTGACGGACAGCGCCGACTGCCGGTCGGTGAAGACGTCCAGCCACTGCCGGAAGACCCGTTCGATCTTCGGGTCGTACTCGGCCGGCACCCGTTCGCCTTGGTCCGCCACGCGTACGCAGGTCGGGGTGACCGGATTCGCGGTGGAGGACAGGCTGCACTGGAAGACACCCTGGGAATTGGAGACGATCGCCACGTCGGCGGTGCCGCCGAGCGCGCCCTTGGCCACGTCCACCCGCCAGCTCCCGTCCCGCGCGACGGTGGCGACAAGCGCGCGCTTGTCCCGTCCCGGGGCGGTGTAGTCGTAGAGCGCGGCGAACCGGTGGTCCTCCGCGGCGGCGGCCAGCGCGGCGAGGTCGGCGCGGGCCGCGGAGCCGTCCGGCGGCACCGACGCGTCGGCCGAGGGCTCGGCGGGGCCGTGCGTTGGCGACTGGTCATCGCCGCAGGCCGCGGCGGATCCGACGAGCATGACGGCGGCGAACGCGGACAAACCACGACGTACGGCGGGGTGAGGGCGCACCGAGCCATTCTCGCCGCATACCCGGCGGTGCACCGTCGGCGGCGGGCGGCGTGTCGCGCTCCACATGCCGGAATCTGGGATCGCCTGTCGGAGTGCCTGCTCGCCGCGGCTAGGCTGATCCGGGTCGTCGTCGGGTCCGTAGAGAGGGGTTGCCTGCCGTGGCGCTGGTGGTGCAGAAGTACGGCGGTTCGTCCGTTGCCACGGCGGAGCGGATCAAACGGGTGGCGGAACGCATCGTGGCCGCACGTAAGGCGGGCGACGACGTCGTCGTCGTGGTGTCGGCGATGGGCGACACCACGGACGAGCTGTTGGACCTGGCGAACCAGGTGAGCCCCCTGCCGCCCGGTCGCGAACTGGACATGCTGCTCACCTCCGGCGAGCGCATCTCGATGGCGCTGCTGGCGATGGCGATCCACAACCTGGGATACGAAGCGCGGTCCTATACCGGCTCGCAGGCCGGCGTGCTGACCACCTCGGTGCATGGCAAGGCGCGCATCATCGACGTGACGCCGGGGCGGCTGCGGACCGCGCTGGACGAGGGCGCGATCACCATCGTGGCCGGGTTCCAGGGCGTTTCCCAGGACACCAAGGACATCACCACGCTGGGCCGGGGCGGCTCGGACACGACGGCGGTCGCGCTTGCCGCGGCTCTGCACGCGGACGTCTGCGAGATCTACACCGACGTGGACGGTGTCTTCACCGCCGACCCGCGCATCGTGCCGGATGCCCGGCATATCAAGCAGATCACCTACGAGGAGATGCTTGAGCTCGCCGCGGGGGGCGCGAAGGTGCTCATGCTGCGATGCGTGGAGTACGCCCGGCGCTTCAAGGTGCCGATCCACGTACGCTCGTCGTACTCGAACAAAGAAGGCACGCTCGTCACCGGCTCGATGGAGGACCCGGACGTGGAACAAGCACTGATCACCGGGGTCGCCCACGATCGCAGCGAGGCGAAGATCACGATCGTCGGCGTGCCGGACGAGCCGGGCGCGGCCGGTCGCATCTTCGAGACCGTTGCCCTGGCCGAGATCAACATCGACATGATCGTGCAGAACGTGTCGACCGAGGGCACCGGGCGTACGGACATCTCCTTCACCCTGCCCAAGTCCGACGGCGTCACCGCGATGGCCGCGCTGGACAAGATCAAAGAGCAGATCAAGTTCAAGAGCCTGCTCTTCGACGACCATGTCGGCAAGGTGTCGCTGATCGGCGCCGGCATGCGCTCGCACCCCGGCGTGGCCGCCTCGTTCTTCGCCTGCATCGGCGAGGCCGGCGTCAACATCGAGATGATCTCCACATCGGAGATCCGGGTGTCCGTGGTGTGCCGCGACAGCGACCTCGACACGGCGGTCCGGGCCGTGCACGACCAGTTCGAGCTGGGCGGCAGCGAGCAGGCGGTGGTCTACGCGGGCACCGGGCGGTAAGCGCGCCGATGGCGCAGCCCACGCTCGCCGTCGTCGGCGCCGACCGTCCCGTCGGCACCGTGATGCGGGAGCTGCTTTCCTCCCGCCGCAACGTCTGGGGCGAGGTTCGTCTCGTCTCCCTGGATCCCGCGGCGGGGGTGTCCCTGCCGTGCCGTGGCGTGGACGTCCCGGTGTCGCCGGTGGCACCCGAAATCTTCGACGGCGTCGACGTGGCGATCTTCGACGTACCGGAACCGGCGGCCGAATACTGGGCGCCGGTGGCGGTGGAGCGCGGCGTGACGGTGGTGGACGGCTCGGCGGCGTTCCGCATGGCGCCGGACGTCCCGCTGGTGGTGCCCGAGGTGAACCGGCAGGCGGTGCGGCGCCGCCCCCGCGGCATCGTGTCCGGGGCGAACTGCACGACCACCTCGATGCTCATGGCCGTCGCACCCCTGCATCACGAGTACGGCCTGCGCGAACTCACCCTGGCGTCGTACCAAGCGGTGTCCGGGGCGGGACAGGTCGGAGTGGACGTCCTGCACGACCAGATCAGCAAGCTGGCCGGCGACCGGACCCTCGGCTCACGGCCCGGTGACGTACGACAAGCGGTGGGTGACGATCTCGGCCCGTTCCGGGCTCCGATGGCGCTCAACGTGGTGCCCTGGATCGGCGATCTCACCGACGGCGGATGGTCGTCGGAGGAACGGGAGATGCGCAACGAGTCGCGCAAGATCCTGGGCCTGCCGGACCTGAAGGTCTCCGCCACCTGCGTGCGGGTGCCGGTGGTGACCGGGCATTCGATCGCGGTGCACGCGGTCTTCGGCGCGGAGCTGAGCGCGGACGAGGCGCGCAAGGTGCTGCGTAACGCGCCAGGGGTGATCCTGGTGGACGATCCGGAGGCCGACGAGTTCCCGATGCCGGTCGACGCGGTGGGCACCGACCCGTCCTGGGTGGGTCGCATCCGCCGGGCCATGGACGACCCGCGCGCCTTGGACTTCTTCGTGACCGGGGACAACATGCGCAAGGGTTCGGCACTCAACACGGTGCAGATCGCGGAGTTGGTGGCGATGGAGTCGGAGCGACGCTGATTCGCGAAATGTGTCCGCCCCATGCTCGAAAGTCCATAAATTCTTAAACTTTCTTTACAGCGATTGACCGAGGCGTTTGGGTTGGGTTGAGTGAATTCCCCTACCTCATCCCCGAACCATCGAGAGGTTGATCCCCATGCCGAGAAAGCGCCTCCTGACGCTTGCGGTCGCGGCAGGTGTCGCCGTGGCGGGTGCCGCGGCGGCCGTGCTGCCCATGACGGTGTCCAACGCCGCCGCGGCCTGTGCCGCGGCGTACGACAGCAACGCCGTCTACACCGGCGGCATGCAGGTGTCCTACCAGAGCCACAACTGGACGGCGAAGTGGTGGACGCAGCACGAAACCCCGAGCACCGGTGGCTCCGGAGTGTGGCAGGACGACGGCACGTGCGGCGACGGTTCCGGCGGTGGCAACTCGGGCGGCGGCAACTCGGGCGGTGGCAACTCGGGCGGCGGAGCGTGTGACTACCCGGCATGGGCGGCGGGCACCTATTACCCGGCCGGTGCCGTGGTGCGTTACACCGACGGCAACTACTACCGCGCCGAGCACGAGAATCCGGGCTACGACCCGGTGATCAGCACGTGGTACTGGGAGCCGTTCTCGTGTGACGGCGGCGGATCGACCACCCCGCCACCCAGCGGCGGCGGAGGCGACAGCAGCGGGTTCCCGGTCTCCGAGGCGCAGTTCAACCAGATGTTCCCGAACCGGATCGCGTTCTACTCGTACGCGGGACTGATCGACGCGATCGGCAAGTTCCCGGCGTTCACCACCACCGGCAGTGAGACCGTGCGCAAGCAGGAAGCTGCGGCGTTCCTGGCGAACATCAACCACGAATCCGGCGGACTGGTCTATGTGGAGGAGCTGAACCAGGCCAACTGGCCGCTCTACTGCGATCAGAGCCAGCCGTACGGCTGCCCGGCCGGCCAGTCCGCATACCACGGCCGTGGGCCGATTCAGCTGAGCTGGAACTTCAACTACAAGGCCGCCGGCGACGCCCTCGGCATCGACCTGCTGAACAATCCGGACCGGGTCAAGAACGAGGCGTCGGTCGCCTACCAGACCGCGGTCTGGTACTGGATGACCCAGCGTGGTCCGGGCACGATGACGCCGCACGACGCGATGGTCAACGGTCGCGGATTCGGCGAGACGATCCGCAGCATCAACGGCTCGCTGGAGTGCAATGGCGGCAACCCGGCGCAGGTGCAGAGCCGGGTGGACGCGTACAACCGGTTCACCTCGATCCTGGGCGTCGCCCCGGGTGGCAACCTGTCCTGCTGAGACGACGCGCCTCGCACGACGCACGAGGGGGGGGGCCGCCGCGGCGCCCCCACCCCTCGTCTGGTTTCACAGGGCGAGCTGTGGCCGGGACGGGATGCCGACCACGGGCGGCGCGGACTCCGGCGGTGGCAACTGGTGCGGCACGTGATAGCTCGGCAGCATCATCGATTCGACCGCCGGCGCGACCGTCGGCTTGTCGTGCAACTGGATCAAGCGGGCCGCGCGAGCCAGCGAGCCGGTCTCGCCGTCGCGGAAGCCCTCCCGGTATCCCTTTTCATAACGTTCGCCGCGGCCCAGAGCCCGGCCGATGGCAAAGCACGACGTCCCGGCGAGGGTCAGCAGAAAGAGCAAAGCGAAGGGTGTCACGTCGGATCCTTTCTGGAGCTCTGTGAGCCGTAAAGTACGCCAAACCGGACAAACGGCTCGTGAATTGTCGAATTCACAACACGAACGGGTGATCCATCGGCGTTCGCCGGTGCGGACCGGCATTCCGCAGCGACGGGCTTCTTTGGCGGGGCCGGTGCCATCGCCCGCTCGACGGCCTGACAGGCTGTCACCTTGTGACAGATTCCGACCTCGCGCGGCGGGTCCGCGACGTGAGCCGGCTGACCGGTCAGTTCGTACTGCGCTCCGGCCGGACCGCCACCGAATATTTCGACAAGTATCAGTTCGAATCCGACCCGGTGCTGCTGGACCGGCTCGCCGAGCAGATGGCCGTGCTGATCCCGGACGGGACCGAGGTGCTGGCCGGCCTGGAGATGGGCGGCATCGCCGTGGTCACCGCACTCGGCCGGCACGCCGGTCTGCCCTGCGCCTTCGTCCGTAAGCAGGCCAAGCAGTACGGCACGGCCCGCCTGGCCGAGGGTGCCGAGGTGGCCGGGCGACGGGTTCTCGTGGTCGAGGACGTGGTCACCTCCGGCGGCCAGGTCGTCATCTCCACCGGCGAGCTGCGCAAGCTGGGCGCCCATGTGGACCATGCCCTGTGCGTCATCGACCGCCAGGAAGGCGGCGTCGCGGCGCTGAACGCCGAGGGCATCGCCCTGCGCGCGCTACTGACCCGCGCCGACCTCGAAGCCGCCGTCTGAGGTCTCGTCCAACACCCATTTGCGGTACGCCGGATTGGCGGCCACGATCGGCAACGCGATGACGCACGGCACGTCATAGGGATGCTCCCGATCCGTGCGTTGCACGATGCGCTCGACCAGCGAGGCGCGAGTGTGCAGGGCGACGCGGGCCTCCGGGTCGTCCTGCATGGCGCCGTCCCACCGGTAGATCGAGCGGATCGCCGGCGTCTGATGCCCGCACGCGGCGAGCCGTTCCTCGACGAGACGTCGAGTGAATCCGGCCAGCCACTCGGCGTCGTCGGCGGTGATCACCACTTCGCAGATCTCGTTGTCGCTCATCGCTCGCAGTGTCCCACCCCTGGTCGCAGTGCTCGCGCGTCACGGCGAGAAATCCCGGGGCGGAATCCTCAGGATCGCGGCCGTGATGCCGACGCATAGGGCCACAGCGAAGGGAGGTGGCGTCACATCCGACATACCAGCGGGCGGTCGGCGAAGCGCAGCAGGTCCGGTGATGCGGCCACCGGAGGTGACGGCGTCAGCGATCCGCCCGAGATCGTCGGTATTACCGCGACACTGACCGGCCGAGGGGCCGGAGGACGGATCATGGGACGAGGGCCACCCCGCGACGGGGGTGGCCCTCGTGATCGTTTCGGTCACTGCACTCGCCACTTCTCGGCGTCGGCGCGCCGGAACGCGTAACCGTTGCCCGGTGCGTCCCGATGCGGCGTGACGCGTCCGCCGATCGGCGTGGCGGCATCGGCGAACAGCATTGTCTCGATGCGCGCGTGATCGTGGAACCACTCCAGGTGCCGCATGTTCGGCGTGGCGGCGGCCACCGCGAGGTGCTGATGCGGCGCGCAGTGCCCGGAGACCTCCAGACCGTGCGCCGCCGCCACCGCCGCCGCCCGCTGAAACTCGGTGATGCCACCGCAGCGGGTGACGTCGATCTGAAGACAGTCCACGTGCGGCGCCATCCGCGCGAAATAGACCAGATCGTAGCCGTACTCGCCGGCCGCCACGTCCGGGCGCACCGCATCGCGCACCTGACCCAGGCCCGCCAGGTCGTCCGAGCTGACCGGCTCCTCGAACCATCGCACGTCCAAGTCGGCGGCCGTCCGCATGACCCGGATGGCCTGCTTGCGCGCGTAACCGCCATTGGCGTCGACGTACAGCTCGGCGTCCCCGATGGTCTTGCGGGCGGCCGCCATCCGGGCCAGGTCCCGGCCGGTGTCGGCTCCCCAGGATTCGCCGATCTTGATTTTGACCCGGGGGATGCCCTGCTCGTGCACCCACCCGGCGAGCTGGGCGTGCTGCCGGTCCGCGTCGTAGGTGGTGAAGCCGCCGCTGCCGTACACCTCGACGACCGCCCGTGCTCCGCCGAGCAGTCGGGCCAGCGGCAGGCCGTGACGCCGGGCCTTGAGGTCCCACAGGGCGTTGTCCACCGCAGACAAGGCCATGCCGGCCACCCCGGGGCGCCCCGCGTTACGGATCCGGCGCTGCATGGCCAGCCACGCCGCGGGCACGTCGTCGGGGTCGGCGTCGGTGACCACGTCGGCGAGCATGCCGGTGATGATCTGCGCGGCGACGGCCGGGGCGTACGTCCAGCCGATCCCGGTCACGCCGTCCGCGCTCGCCTCGGCCAGCACCAGCGTGGTGCTTGACCAGGCGAGCGTGCCGTCTCCCTCGGGAGCGTCGGTCGGAATCGTGTACGCCGTGGCGGTCAGCGTGACCATGAGCGCCACCCCCGTACGGCCGCCCAGCACAGCGTGGCTGCGGCGGCGCCGAGCGTCGCGACGGTCAGTCCCGCGACCGCGCCGGAGGGTGCCGAGGGGCGCCGCGCCCAGCGATGCTCGGGCACCCCGTGGCCGTCGTCGTCGTGCAGGCCGGCGCGCAGCAACTCGGCCAGGTGCATGCCGCAACGGCCCGCGGCCTCGCTTTGCTCGACCTGCGTGCGGCAACTGAAGCCATCGGCCAGGATCACGTCGTCGTCCGCGGCGCCGCGCACGGCGGGCAGCAGCACACGTTCCGCGCACGCCTCGCTCACCTCGTAGTGGCCCTCCTCGAAGCCGAAGTTGCCGGCCAGGCCGCAACAACCCGAGTCGAGGACGTCGGCCTGCACCCCGGCGGCGGACAGGACCGCGCGATCGGCGTCGAATCCCATGACGGCGTGCTGGTGACAGTGCGTCTGGATGTGCGCGGTCCGTGGGATCCGCGGCGGCTGCCACCCGTCGCTGTGCCGATGCAGCAGCTCGGCGAGGGTGACGGTCTGCCGCTTCAACCGCTGCACGTCCTGGTCGTCCGGGAAGAGTTCCTCGGCGTCGCCGCGGAACACCGCCGTGCAGCTCGGTTCCAGGCCCAGCACGAGGGTGCCGGCCCGCAGATGCGGACGCAGCACGGCGACGGTACGCATGAGAATCCGCTTGGCAGTGTCGAGCTGACCGGTGGAGATCCACGTGAGCCCGCAACAGACCGGCTGCTCGGGCACGATCACCCGCCAGCCGGCGTCCTCCACCACCTCGACCGCCGACTCGGCGATGGCCGGGTCGAAATTGTTGGTGAAGGTGTCCGGCCACAGCACCACGTCGCCGCGTTCACCCGTGCCGGTGGGTGTCCGACGGGCGAACCACTCCTGAAAGGTCCGCGGCGCGAACACCGGCACCTCGCGGCGCACGTCCACCCCCGCCGCCTTCTTCGCCACCCGGGACAACCCGGGCGCGTGCGTCAGCGCGTTGGCCAGGCGCGGCGCGGTGCGGGACACCAGGGCGGCGGCCAGCGGAAGCCAGCCCATCGAATAGTGCGTACGCGGTCGCACCCGTCCCTCGTAGTGGTGGGACAGGAACTCCGCCTTGTACGTTGCCATGTCCACGTCGACCGGGCAGTCCGCCTTGCAGCCCTTGCAGGCCAGGCACAGGTCGAGGGCGTCGTTGACCGCGTCGGAGCGCCAGCCGTCCGCGATGGCTCCGCCCCGCGCGCCCCCGTCGAGCATCTCGAACAGCAACCGGGCCCGGCCACGGGTGGAGTGCTCCTCCTCCCGGGTGGCCATGTAGGACGGGCACATCACGCCGCCCGAGTGGCGACGGCACTTGCCCACGCCCACGCATCGCAGCACGGCTCTGCCGAAGCTGCCGTCGTCGTGCGGGTACTGGAAGTGGGTCTCGCCGGTGGTGTGCCGGTAGTCGGTGCCCAGCCGCAGGTTGCTGTCCAGCGGGTATGGCGCGACCACCTTGCCGGGGTTCATCCGGTTGTCCGGGTCGAAGATCGCCTTGAACTGGCCGAACGCCCGGACCAGATCGTCGCCGAACATCTTCGGCAGCAACTCGCCGCGGGCCTGTCCGTCGCCGTGCTCGCCGGAGAGCGAACCGCCGTAGCGCACCACGAGATCGGCGGCGCGTTCCAGGAAGGAGCGGAACGCCGCGATACCGTCGGGGTTCACCAGGTCGAACGGGATGCGCGTGTGCACACAGCCCTGCCCGAAGTGGCCGTAGAGGGACGCCTGCTGGTAGCCGTATTCCTGGTACAGCGTGAGCAGGTCGCGAAGGTAGTCGCCGAGCCGCTCGGGGGCGACCGCGGAGTCCTCCCAGCCCGGCCAGGTGTCCGCCATGCCGGAGACCCGGGCGGTGGCTCCGAGGCCGGATTCGCGCACCGCCCAGAGCCGTTTCTCCAGCTCCGGGTCGTCGAAGAGCAGCACGTCCTTGTCCTCGCGCCCGCGGTCGATGCCGGCCAGCATGCGTGATGCGGCCGCGTCGGCCTCGTCCTTGGTGTCGCCGCCGAACTGTACGAGCAGGAACGCGTCGCCGTCCGGCAGGTTCTCCAGGCCCCGCGGGTTGAGATCCTTGCGCTTCTCGAATCCGATGAGCCTGCTGTCGATGCCTTCCAAGGCGATCGGTTCGTACGGCAGGAGGGACGGCACCGCGTCGGCCGAGGCGGCCACGTCGGAGTAGCCGAGCACGACCAGGGTGCGATGTTTGACGACCGGGACCAGGCGTAGCCGTGCCCGCAGCACGGTCACGAGGGTGCCTTCGCTGCCCACCAGCGCCTTGGCCACGTGGAACTGCTGTTCCGGCAGGAGACTGTCCAGGTTGTACCCGGAGACCCGGCGCGGTATCTGCGGATAGTCGGTGCGCAACTGTCCCAGGTACGCGTCGCGCAACTCGCGCAACTGCCGGTAGATCTCGGCCTTGCGGCCGCCGTCCGCGATGATCCGTGCGTACTCGTCGTCCGAGGTCTCGCCGACCCACATGCGGGTGCCGTCGTAGAGCAGCACCTCCAACTCGACGACGTTGTCGACCACCTTGCCGGTGCGCTGAGCAGTCGCGCCGCACGAGTTGTTGCCGATCATGCCGCCGAGCGTGCAGTGGTTGTGGGTGGCCGGTTCCGGGCCGTACTCCAGACCGGTCGGTTCCAGTTGCTGGTTGAGGATGTCCAGCACGATGCCCGGCTCGACCACGCAGGTGTGGCCGTCGCGGTCCACATCGGACACCCGGTGGCAGTACTTGGACCAGTCGATGACGACCGCGGTGTTGGTGCATTCCCCGGCCAGGCTGGTGCCGCCGCCGCGCGAGGTGATCGGAGCTCCGTAACGGCGGCACACCGCCACCGCCGCGACGCCAGCCTCGACGGTGCGCGGCAGCACCACGCCGATCGGCACCTGGCGATAGTTGGAGGCGTCGGTGGAGTAGGCACCCCGCGACCCGGCGTCGAAGCGGACCTCGCCGTCCACCTCGCCGGCCAGGTCGCGGGCCAGGCCGGCGACGTCGATGTCGCCGGCGTCCGGGATGCGGGTGACCGGATCGGGCAGTTCGACCGCGGTCATGCGCGCCTCCTCGTGTCGTGGAAGTCCGAGACGCTGCTCACCTACCCGCGCCCGGCGGGTGCAAACGAAGCTGTGAGTGTCGATCGAGGTCGATTGCACCAAGCAAAGGTTGCGTATCGCACGGAAATGCGTCCGGCCGGCCCGCGGGGACGGGCCGGCCGGAGGGGCACGGGCGGTGCCGTTCCGGGGGACGGAAGGGGAACGCGGCGCCCGCGGGGTGCCGCGCCGACGGCCGGGAACGGGTCCCGGCCGGGGGATTCCGGCGCGGCATCGAGGTGGATCAGGTGTTCATCATGGTCAACATCTGCTTGATCTGGTCGGTGCGGGACGCCCGCACGCGTTCGGCGAAGGACTTGGCCTGCGCGTTCACCCCGCCCGTGGTCTCCATCTGCGCCATTTCCACGGCGTTGTGCTGGTGTGCCACGAACAGGTTGAGGAAGTCCGTTTCGAACTCGGCACCCTTGGCCTTCTTCAGGGCGGCGATCTCCTCCGGCCCGGTGGCTGGCAGCCCACCGTGGTCGGCGTGCAGGCTCGGCGCATCGTCCACCTCTGTGGGCTTGCCCCACGAAGTGAGCCACGACTTCATCAGCGTCACCTCGTCGGACTGGGTGGCGTCCACGGCCTTCGCCAGGATGCGCACGTCGTCGCTGTCCGCATGCGACTCGGCCAGCCGCGCCATCTCCAGGCCCTGCTCGTGGTGCGCGACCATCATCTGCAGGTACATCACATCGGTGTCGTTGTGCGCGCCGTCCGCCGCGACCGACGCGGTGACCGCGGTGGCCTGCTGCGCATCGGTGGCGGTTGCGGTGCCGCACCCGCCGAGCAGCGCGCCGCACAGGGCCAGTGCGAGAGCCGGGGCCAGTGCGAGAGCCGGGGTCAGCGCCAGGGCCGGGGTCGCGTGGCGGTTGCGCACAGCGGGAGCCCCCCTCACAGCGGGAGCCACAGCGCGGCGGTGTAGATCGACGGCTCCCAGCTCCGGATCGACGAGTGGGCCTGCCGGCAGCGGTAGGTCTTGCCCTGGTAGGTCACCTCGTCACCGGCGCGGTAGGCCACGCCCGGCGCCCACGGCGTACCGTCCGCCGCTGGCGGGTCGGCGGTGGGGGCGGTGGTGGCCGGCGGTTCGGTCGCCGGGCTGGACGTCGCTGGCGGGTCCGCCGGGGGTGTGGTCGGCGCGGTCGTCGGCGGCTCGGTGGCCGGTGGCTCGGTGGCCGGCGGTGTGGTCGGCTCGCTGGTCGGCGGGGTGTCCCCGCCGTCGCCGTCCCCGCCGACCCGAAGGTCGATGCAGCTATAGAACGCGTTCGCGGTGTCCGCGATGTTCCACACCGCGAGCACCGTGCGCCGACCGGGGAAGGCGCTGAGGTCGACGTCGTGCGTCACCACCGCGTCCGGCTGCGCATCGTTGCCGTCCACCGTGGCCACCTTGGTGCCGCCGATGAAGTATTCCCAGTCGCTGGTCCGGTGGCGCGCGGTCATCACCCAGGTGAAGGTGACCTTCGAGCCGACCGCCTTGGCCGGCCAGTCACGACTCTCATCGGAGAGCACCGAGAACTGTGCCAGGCCGCCGTCGCAGGATTTCAGTCCCTTGGGACCCTCGACGCTCTGCGGCTCGAACTGGATCTGACCGCAGTCCGGCACCGCTCCGGCGGCGCACAGGGCCTGTCGGCTCGGTGGCGCGGAGACGTAGCCGTGGGCGAGCGCCGGGGATGCCACGGCGAGGGTCGACCCGACTGCTCCGAGTGCCACCAGCGGATAAGCGATGGACCTGCGCATTGTTCGGCTCTCCTCACGTGTCGTCCGGTTCGTACCGAGAGGACCGTAACGACGCTTTCCATAAGGGAGCCTTAAAGGCGCTCGAAAGGATCATGAAGCAGCAGACCGATCCGGGCCCCGCCGAGGGGTCCACGGGTGATCTGCAAATGGCCGCCCGCGGCTTCCGCGACGCGGCGCACGATGTCCAGGCCGAGCCCGGTGGAACCGGCCCCGCTCACCCCGCGCCGCACCGCCGCGGCCGGGTCCGCGATGCCTGCACCGGCGTCGTCGACCAGCAGGCCGTCCGCGGACACGGTGACCCGGAACGCGGTGCCCTCCGGGGTGTGCGCGAAGACGTTGCCCAGCAAGGCGTCCACCGCGAGGATGACCTCGCTGCGGGCCAGCGGCAGCGGCACCGGCGTCTCCCCGCCGATCACCTCCCAGGGGCGGACCTGGTCCTCGGCCAGCGCCGACCAGAAGGCGAGCCGGTCGGCCAGCACCTCCACCAGGTCGCAGCGCTGACTGCCGCGCGACTCCACACCCAGCCGGGCGCTGGCGATGATGGCCTCCAGCTCCTCGTCGAGCATGTCGCAGGCCTGCCGCATCCGGTCGCCGGTCGGTCCCGGCGGCATGGTCTCCGCGTCCAGACGCAGGGCGGTGAGCGGGGTGCGCAGCCGATGCGACAGGTCGGCGGCAAGTTCCCGCTCGGCGTCCAGCAGCCGACGCAGGTCGGCGGCCATGGTGTTGAAGGCCGTGGCGGCGTCACGCACCTCGGCCGGTCCGGACGGCGTCACACGCGCGGCCAGGTCACCCGCGCCGAGCCGGCGGCTGGAGGCCGCCAGGTCTCGCGTCGCCGCCACCAGGCGGCTGCCCAGGCGGTCGGCGAACAGCACCGAGCCGGCCACCAGCACCACGGCCAGCGCCCCCAATGCCAACCACGCCGGCCACACGCCCCGCCGCGTCTGCTCCCGCGGGACGAACACCTCGACGACCACCGGCCGCCCGTCGGTGAGCACACTGGGCTGCAGATAGACCAGGCCGTCCCCGGCCGGCGCGACCATCGGAGCGCGGAGCCGGGCGGCCCGCGCCACGTCGGCCGGGTCGCCATGCGTGGTGCCGATCGGGGTCCCGGCGGGCAGGTGCACCGCAAGCCGCCCCGCACTGCCCGCCACGGTTCCGGCGATCGCCCCGGCCAGCGTCTGCGGGTCCGCGTTCACCGCGAGCACCGCCACCATGGCCGCGGCCTGCTGCCGGGCGTCCGCGATGGCCCGGTCGTGCGCGATCTTCCCGGTGGCATAGATGAGCGGCACCAGGAAGGCCAGCGCCACCATCGAGGTGATGGCCAGTGCCAGCCGGTTGAGCTCCCACCTCACCGCGGGTCGACCATCATCACGCCGACGCCGCGCACGGTGCGCAGGAAATGCGGTGCCGCGGCCGTCTCGCCGAGCTTGCGGCGCAGCCAGGAGATGTGCACGTCGATGGTCTGCTCCTCGCCGACGCGGGACTGGTTCCACACCTCGGTCATCAGTTCGCGCCGACTCACCACTTGACCGACCCGTTCGGCCAGGTAGGTCAGCACGTCGAACTCGCGGCGGGTGAGCTGCAACGTCTCGCCGCGCAGGGTCGCCCGACGCTGGCGTGGATCGATCTCCAGGTCGCCGACGGTGATCACGCTGGGTCCGGCGTCGGCGGCCGAGCGCGTGCGGCGCAGCACCGCGGAGATCCGGGCCAGGATGTGTCCGCTGGAGAACGGCTTCGTCACGTAGTCGTCCGCGCCCGCGTCGAGCAGGCGGATGATGTCCGCCTCGGAACGCCGCGCGGTGGCCACGATGACCGGCACCGCGGAGATCGACCGCATCATCCGTAATGCGTCCGTGCCATCGATGTCCGGCAGCCCGAGGTCGAGGATGACCAGCTCGGGGCGGTCCTGGGCGAGGATCTGCAGGGCTTGGGTGGCCTGCCCGACGGTGCGCACCACGTGCCCGGCGTCGGTCAGCGCACGGGCCAGCGCCGCAGTGATGTTGCGGTCGTCCTCGACGAGAAGGATCAACGCCATGGGACAACCTTAGGGGTGGGTGAGACCATGGCCGGGTGCGGAATCCTCGGCGTTGGCTCCCGTTGCTCGGCTGGTGCGCGGCCACCCTGGCGAGCATCGTGCTGGCGTCGGTCGCGATGCTGCCGGTGCTGCGCACCGCCATGCCGGAAGAGGGCTCGCTGGCCGCGCTGCAACGGTTGCCGCAGACCCCGACGGCGACCGCTACGCCGGGCAGCGCGCCGGTGACTCCGACACCGGAGGCGACGCCGTCCGCCCGCCCGTCGTCCGCGTCTCCGTCGCCGAGCCGCAGCCGGGCCGCCGGGCCGCGGACGCGTACCCCGACAACGTCGCCGACTACCGAGGCACCGCGGGCGACGGTGGAGGACGGGTGGACGGTCACCACGGACGGCAACGGCACCAAGACGTACGTCCGACTCTTCCGGGTCGACGGGGGCCGCACGGTGATCCGGGGGCGGGATGGGGTGATCGAGCTCGTCACGGCGACGCCGGCGGACGGATTCTCGGTGGCCACCGTGCAGAATTCACCGGACAACCTGGCGGTCTACTTCAACGAGGTGAACCACAGTTTCATCGTGCACGTGGTTTGGCAGGATGACGCTCCGGTCGCCCTGGTCGACGAGGTCGGCTCCTGAGGGGCCGGCCCGCTGATCGGCCCGACGGTACGGCGACTGAGCGCACGGCCCGCACGGTGACGTGCGCCGATCGTTGTCATCACGCACCTCAGTCGGAGAAGCCGCGGCATCCGGAAACGATGCGGGATGCCGCGGCCCGTGCCCGCGGAATGAGGGCGCCTCAATGTCACTGACCGATCGGTACGTCAGTGCGCAGCGTTGAACGCTTCCACCACCGACGCGGGGATACGGCCGCGCTCGGACACCTCGTGGCCGTTCTTGGTGGCCCATTCCCGGATCGCTTGATTCTGTTCCCGGCTGGACCGTGTGGCGGGAGCGGCCCCGCGCCCGCGCCCGGCGGCACGGCCGGTGAAGCCGCCCCGGCCGACACGAGAGCCAGCGGAGATGTAGGGCTCCAGCGCTTTGCGCAGCTTCCCGGCGTTCTTATCGGAAAGATCGATCGTGTAATTCGCGCCATCGATGCCGAATTCGACGGTACGATCCGCCTCCGACCCATCGAGGTCGTCGGTAAGCAATGTGACAACCTGCTTCGCCATGTATCAAACACTCCCCCACGCGACCGGTCGGACCGGCCGTTGATTACCGTTTCGGCAACCCTAACCGCAAGGCCGTGGGTAGCAAATACCGGACCCTCATATATCAGCATCTGCCAATGAACTTTTTCTACGTGGCGAGGCCGGCGGATGCCGCCGCTGGTCGACGGCGCGCAACCGACGGGCTCGACGCCAGGTTGAAAACGGTTCAATGAGGTTTCGCAGCGTGCGGAGATCGGCAACCGCTGGTTCGGGTATCGGCGACGGAATGCGCGGCTCGCCGGGATTCGGCTATGCGGCCCGGTCCATCGCCGCCCGGAAGTCCGCAACGATCCGCGCCAGCCGATCCGGCCCGGCACCCTCCAAGACCTTCCGCATCAGCGCGGAGGCCACCACCACGCCGTCGGCCGCGCGGCACGCCCGCGCCGCCTGGGCCGGGGTAGAGACGCCGAACCCGAGCAGCACCGGGAGATCGCTCGCCTCGCGGGCCCGCGAGGCGAGCGTCAGGGCACCGTCGTCCAGCGCGGTTCGCTCCCCGGTCACGCCCATGGTGCTCACCGCGTACACGAATCCGCGGCTGCGGGCGCAGATCTCGCGGAGCCGCCCGGCCGATGTGGACGGTGCCGCCAGCAGCACCAGATCGATGCCGGCCACGGCCGCGACGGATTCCAGCGACCCGAGTTCGTCCACCGGGACGTCCGGCACGATCAACCCCGAAGCTCCGGCCTCGGCGAGACGCCGACAGAACTCCACGACGCCCAGGCGCACCACCGGATTCGCGTACGTCATGACCACCACCGGCACGGTGAGGCGGTCGCGCACCGCGGCGAGATCGGCCAGCACGCCGTCGAGACGGGTGCCCCGCGCCAGCGCCCGGTCGGAGGCCTGTTGGAGGGTGGCGCCGTCGAGCATCGGGTCGGAGAAGGGCAGGCCGACCTCAACGGCATCGGCGCCGGAGTCCTGGTAGGCGAGCAGGTAATCGGTCCAGTTCGCGGTGATGCCACCGGTCACGTACGGCACCAGCCGCGGGGCGGGTGCCGTGCGCAGCGCGGTGGCGAGCTGACCGCTCATCGCCCGGCCGCCATCAGCGCCGGCATGTCCTTGTCGCCCCGACCGGAAACGGTGATCAGCACTGTGGAGCCGGACGGTAGTTCGGCGGTGCCCGCCGCGCGCAGCACCCAGGCGATCGCGTGTGCCGATTCCAGCGCGCACAGGATGCCCTCGGTGCGGGCCAGCCGACGCAGCGCCGCGACCACCTCGTCGTCGGTGACGGTGACGTAGCGGGCGCGCCGGATGTCGCCGAGGTGCGCGTGTTCCGGTCCGACGCCGGGATAGTCCAGGCCCGGCGCGATCGAATGCGCCTCGGCCACCTGACCGTCCGCGTCCTGCAGGACCCGGCTGCGATAGCCGTGCACCACGCCGACCGCACCGTCGGTCATCGCCGCGCCGCCCGCCGCTTCCACCCCGACGAGCTGGGCGTCCGTATCGACGAAACCGGCGAACGTGCCCGCCGCGTTCGAGCCGCCACCGACGCAGGCGACGACGTGGGTCGGTACCGCGGCGGGCAGTTCCGCCGCGCACTGGGCCCGCGCCTCTTCACCGATGACGCGCTGAAACTCGCGCACCATCCACGGGTACGGGTGCGGTCCCATGACCGAGCCGGCGCAGTAGTACGCGTCGTCGACGGTGGCGACCCAGTGCCGCAGTACCTCGTTGCAGGCGTCCTTCAGCGTGCGGCTGCCACTGCGTACCGGAATCACCTGCGCGCCCAGCATGGTCATCCGGAAGACGTTGAGCTCCTGGCGTTCCATGTCGCGTTCACCCATGAACACGGTGGCGTCGAGCCCCAGCAGGGCCGCGGCGGTGGCGGCGGCCACCCCGTGCTGCCCGGCACCGGTCTCGGCGAGCAGCCGGGTGCGGCCCATCCGGTGCGCCAGCAGCGCCTGCCCCAGCACGTTGTTGATCTTGTGGGAGCCGGTGTGCGTCAGGTCCTCCCGCTTCAGCAGCACGGTCAGACCCAGCTCGGCGGAGAGGTTCGGCGCCGGTGTGAGCGCGGTGGGGCGTCCGGCATAGACGGTGCGCAGCCGGTCGAGCCGCTGCCGGAAGGTGGCGTCCGACCATGCCTCGCGAAAAGTCCGCTCCACCTCGGCGCATGCGGCGACGAGTGACTCCGGCACGAAGCGCCCGCCGTGGTCGCCGAAGCGCCCGCCGGTGGCCGGCTCGGCCATCCGCGATGTCGGCGGCGCGGTGCTCGCGACGGATGGCGCGGTGAGGTGAACCCCGGTCATCTGAACCCCCAAAGTTCTAGAACTCTTGCCAGAGTCTCACAGCCTGCGGCCGGAGTTCAACCGGGTTCGCCCGAGGAGGAGATATGACGCACTCTGGACAGCGCCGCCTACCATTTTGGCCGCCGTCGATGAACTGAGACCCGGCAGGAGACCCCAAAACCGATGCGCGACTCCGAGGACTTCGATGCGTTCTACGCCGCGTCGTCGCGCCGGGTCCTATCGCACGTCAGTGCCATGGTGGGCAGTCAGAGCGACGCCGAGGACGCGGTTGCCGAGGCCTACCTCAAGGCGTGGAAACGTTGGACCCAGGTCCGGCAGTATGGCAGCCCTGAGGCATGGGTGCGGACAGTCGCGTACCGGAATGCGGTGAGTACGTGGCGCAAGGCGGTCAATCGACTGCGCGCCCACCACCGCGACACCGTGGAGCAGGAGGTGGAGGCGTTGAACCCGAATCACGTCGCCATCGTCGCCGCCCTGCGTCAGATCCCCGCCGACCAGCGGCGAGCCGTCGTGCTGCACCACCTCGTCGGCCTGAGCGTCGCCGAGATCGCCCAGGAGACCGGCACCGCACCGGGAACCGTCACCTCGTGGCTGTCCCGGGGCCGCCGGGCGATGGCCGACCACCTGGCCGATGAGCACTCCTCGACGGCCGGGCAGGAGCGCCGCGATGCCTGACGATCGGCTCGACGACGAACTGCGCGCCTATGCCGACCACGTGCAGAACGTGGGTCGACTCCCGATGGCCGCCGAGATCCGCCAGACCGCGCGACGGCGCACCCAACGCCGGTCCGCCGCTGCCGCCTTCGGCGTGGTCATCGTCGGCGCGCTCGGGGTGGGGCTGGGACTTGGCCGCTCGACCCCCACGCCCATCACGCCGCCGCCGGGCCACTCCGCGTCGACCCCGGCGCCCAGCGTCCCGAGCAACGCCGTGCCCAGCTCGCCCGCCCCGCCGTCCTCGTCGTCCGACCCCAGCGCTGCTGCCGGTCCGCCGTCGCCGCCCGCCACCACCACCGCGACCTCACCGGCCGGGCCGCCGGAGCAGACCTCGACCAGCAAACCCGCGGCATCCGGCACGGTGGCCTCCGACCTGTCACAGTTGCGCAGGCTCGGCATCGACCTTGACGTGAGCGTGCTCATCGACGTGGCCGACGACGGCGCGGATTACTTCATGGAAGTGGGCTCCGGCGGCGGCGTGGACTTCACCGGCACCGGCAAGAGCGACGCCACGCGAATGCTGCTGAAAGCCGCGCAGGTGACCGAGAAGACCGAGGAGACGAACAACCGCGTGGTGATCGCCCCGCCGGCGTACGACGGTTCGTGCGTGGCCGACTCGGCACCCGGTGACCTGCGGCTGGCCGCCTGCGACGACGCGGCCGAGAACCAGGTCTGGCGCGTTGTGCCGGGCGGCGACTCCGGCCAGTTCGAGCTGCAGGGCGCGCACACCGTGGTCAGCGTCGAGGGCGACCATCTGGTGGCCGGCAGCCAGGGCCGCATCGGCTTGCAGACCATCCGCTTCGACAAATGACATGACCTGGCGTCATCTCATTCGGCTAGGTTGCTGTGATGGAGTTTCAGGACGTTGTGCGCCGCCGCCGGATGGTCCGCGATTACGATCCCGACCGGCCGGTCCCATCGGAGATCGTCGACCGCATCGTCGATAATGGACTGCGGGCACCGTCCGCCGGATTCTCACAGGGCTGGGGTTTCCTGGTCCTCGACACCGCCGCCGACATCGAGCTCTTTCGAACCGCCGCTCGTCCTGCGGAAAATCCGGAGCGTTGGTTCGCCGCGAACGTCCATGCGCCGCTGGTGATCGTCCCGCTCGCGAACAAAGACGCCTATCTCGAACGATACGCTCGGCCGGACAAGGGGCACACGGATCGTTCCGATGCGTGGTGGCCGGCGCCGTACTGGGATATCGATACCGGTTTCGCCGCGTTGCTGATGTTGCTGACTGCGGTCGATGCCGGCCTGGGCGCGTGTTTCTTCGGTATTCCGGTCGACCGGATCGACACCGTCCGTGAGAAGTTCGGGGTTCCTGCGCAGTACAACCCGATCGGGGCGATCTCGATTGGATACAGCCATGAGCCGCCCCGCGATCTGAGCGGTCGACGCCGTCCCAAGGCAGACGTGGTGCATCGAAGCCGATGGCAGGCCCGGACCGAGTAGCCGTGCGCCTCACTCGGGTTCCTCCTTCACCCGCGCCACGAGCTGGGTCGGGTTGACGAAACGCAGCGCGACCACCAGCAGGATCAGCATCATCGACGTGTAGACGACCGCCATCGCGTCGATCGACTGCTGCGCCCGGATCCCGGCCGCCGACATCGTGTAATAGAGGGCCACCACCAGCGTCTGCGAGTCCGGCCCGGCGGTCAGGAAGGTCAGCTCGAACATGCCGACCGTGCGCACCAGCACCAGGATGGACGCCGCCAGGATGCCGGGGATCAGCAGCGGCGCGAGGATCCGCAGGAAGACCTGCCAGGTGCGGGCGCCGCACATCCGCGCGGCCCGCTCGATCGCCGGGTCGACCTGCTCGATGAACGGGGTCATGGTCAGAATCACGAAGGGGACCGACGGCACCAGATTGGCCATCACCACGCCGGACATGTTGCCGGCGAAGCCGTACTTGTAGAGCACTGTGGCCAGCGGGATGCCATAGGTGATCGGCGGCATCAGGATCGGCAGCAGAAACAGCAGATAGAGCAGGCGCCGGCCGGGAAACGAGCGGCGGGCCAGGACGTACGATGCGGGCACCCCGACCAGCACCGAGATCCCCACCACCAGCAGGGACACCTCGACCGTCACCACCAGCACGTCGAACAGCGTGAACTCCTGCCACGCCTGCCGGTACCACTGGGTGGTCCAGCCCTGCGGCAGCCAGGTGTCGAACCAGTGGCTGCCGAACGAGCTGACCACGACCGAGCCGATGACGCCGGCCAGCATCACGAAGAAGAACGTCACGGCGCCCCAGACCAGCCAGGCACCGGGCGAGGCGGCCAGCCGCCGCCGGGTGCGCGGCCGTGCGACGGAGATGGCGGTCATCCCTTGCCTCCCGTGGATCCGGTGTAGAACAGCGAGCGCAGACCGAGCACGGCAGCGACCACCGCGAGCTCGACCGCCCCCATCACCACCGCGATCGCGCTGGCCAGCGGGTAGTCATAGGTCTCGTAGGCGGCGTGATAGGCCGCGATGGAGATCACCCGGGTCGCACCGGCTGGGTCGCCGACCAGCACCGCGGACGGGAACACGCTGAACGCCAGCACGAAGGTGAGGCAGAAGGTGGTGGCCAGCCCGGGCGCGAGCAGCGGCAGGGTGATCCGGTGGAAACGCGGCCACCAGCCGGCGCCGAGTGTCGCGGCGGCCCGTTCCAGGGTCGGGTCGATGCCGGACAGGTACGACAGGATCAGCAGGAACGCGAACGGGAACCCGGTGATCACCAGGGAGAGGAAGACACCCCAGTAGTTGTTGGTGAGCCGCAGCGGCGTGTCGGTGAGACCGGCCGCCATCAGCGTCCGGTTGAACCAGCCGGTCGGGCCGAGAAAGTTCAGCAGGCCTTCGGCGGTGAGCACGGTGCCCAGCGTGATCGGCACCACGAGCACGATGGTCAGGGTCCGCTTGCCGCGGAACCGGCCGCGCATCCGGTATGCGATCGGCACCGATGCCATCACGTTGAGCAGTGCCGCCGGCAGCGACAGCCGCAGCGTGGTCCCGATGGTGTCGCGCTGGTAGGCGTCGGTGAAGAAGTCCCGGTACGCGCCGAGCACTCCGCCGTGGTCCGGCTGGAAGGACAACCCGAGCCCGTACCCGAACGGGTAGATGAACAGCAGCAGCACGGCCAGCAGGGCCGGCAGCAGGAGCAGCAGTTGCCGATCGATGCCACGCTCGGCGAGCCGGTGTCGCCAGGCCGGCCGGTCGGGGGTCACGAAGCCTCCTCGGGGAAGACGAGCACCCGCGCCGGGTCGGCACGTACGGTGATCTTGTCGCCGGGCGCGGGCCGATCGACCGCCCGCACGTGCACCGGCACCCCCTGGTCGGTGCGCGCCTCGACGGCGACCTCGCGGCCCTGGTATTCGACGACCTCGACGGTGACCGGCACGCCGTCGTCGCCGGGGCGCAGGTCCTCGGGGCGGATCGCGGCCACCACCCGGTCGCCCGCGGACAACGGGACCGCAGGAGTGCCGCGCAGGGTCAGCCCCGGCCCCTCCACGGCGACCAGCCCGCCGTGGGTCCCGGTCACCCGCAACGGCAGCAGGTTGCGGTAGCCCATGAAGTCGGCGACGTGCCGGTTGGCCGGCCGGGTGTGCAACTCCTCCGGGGTGCCGACCTGCTGCACCCGGCCCTCGCGCAGCACCACCAGCCGGTCGGCCATCGACAGCGCCTCCTCCTGGTCGTGCGTCACATAGACCGTGGTGAGGCCGAGCGACTGATGTAGTCGGCGGATCTCGGTACGCATCTCCAGGCGCAGCTTTGCGTCCAGATTGGACAACGGCTCGTCCATCAGCACCAGGGACGGTTCCAGCACCACCGCGCGAGCGATCGCGACCCGCTGCTGCTGGCCGCCCGAGAGCTGGGCGGGCAACTTCGTGGCGTGCTCCTCCAGCCGGACCAGCCTGATCGCTTCGTCGGTGCGGCGCCGCACGTCGGCCCGCGGCAACCGGCGCATCTGCAGGCCGAAGGCGACGTTGCGACGCACCGACAGGTGCGGAAACAGCGCGTAGCTCTGGAACACCATGCCGAAACCGCGCCGCTCCGGCGGCAGCGTGTCCAGCCGCTGGTCGTCCTGCCATATGCCGCCCGCGGAGAGCGGGAGCAGGCCCGCGAGGCAATTAAGGGCGGTGGACTTGCCGCAGCCGGACGGCCCGAGCAGAGCGATGAACTCGCCTCGATCGATGGTCAGGCTGAGCCCGGACAGGGCCGCCCGGTCACCGAAGCGCCGGGTCACTCCGTCCAGCCGCAGTTGCCGGAAGGCGGTCACTTCGTCACCTTCGCGCCGCCGATCTCACGGTCCCACCTGTCGAAGGCGGCAACCAGTGCCTTCGCGTCCAACGGCACCTCGGTGGGGTTGTCCGCGATGAGCTGGTCGTACTCGGGACGGCCGAACTCGCCCAGGGCCTGCCGGCTCTCCTGCGGCGCCATCGACAGCGGTACGTCCTTGATGGCCGGCCCGGGGTAGAAGTAGCCCTTGTCGTACGCCTTGGCCTGCTGCGCCGGGGTGAGCATGTCCGCGAGCAGGTTGCGGATCGCGGCCTGTTCGTCCACGTCGACGCCCTTCGGGATGACCGCGTAGTGCGCATCGGTCACCCAGTGGAAGCCCTGCAGTGTCCCGATCGCGGCCTCTTTCGGCACGGTGCCGAGCACACGCGGGTTGATGTCCCATCCGGTGGTGCTGGCGATGATCTTCGCGGACCCGTTCGCCAGATTCTTCATGGTCTCGGTCGTGCCCGATGGGTAGAGCGTGACGTACTTGTTCAGCTCGGACAGGTAGTCCCAGGTCTTGGCCCAGCCGTTGATCGGGTCCTTCGGGTCGGAGTCGCCCAGCAGGTAGGGCAGGCCCATCAGGAAGGTGCGGCCGGGGCCTGAGTTGGACGGCCGGGCGTACTGCACCGCACCCGGGTTGGCCCGTGCGTACGTGAGCAGGTCGGCCGGGGTCTTCGGCGGGTTCGGCACGTTTGTCGGCAGGTATTCGATAAGCGGGCCGGACGGGTAGTAGGTGACCGTGACGCCGTAGTCGCCGGCCAGCTCCTGCATCGCGGCGGCGCCGGGCAGGTAGTCGTTCATGCCGGACAGCCGGTTCGCATACGCCGGCAGCAGCCGGGTCCACAGGCCCTGGTCGATACCGGCGGCCAGCCCGTCGACGCCGGTCAGCACCAGGTCGATGTCGACGCGGCCGGCGTTCTGCTGCGCCTTGATCTTGCCGACCAGCTCGGGTGCGGTGGCCTTGGCGTAGGTGACCTTGGCGATTTGGTCGTGGTGGTGGCTCACGAACTCGTCGATCATGCCCTGGGTGAGCTGGAGGTCGCCGGCCACGTCCAGGATGTTGATGGTGACGGCGGTGGAGGGCTTGTCGGGAACCGTCCCCCCGGTGTTGCGCTGCGGTTTGGCGGGGGCGCCGCAGGCGGTCAGCGCGACCACTGCGGCGAGGGCGACCAGGGGTTTGCGGGACATGGTCCCTCCGTTTCAGACGGGGGCGGGGCCGGTGGAACCGCGCACCATCAACTGGGTGGGCAGCTCCCGTCGGATCGCGGACGAGCGGTCCGGCTCGGCAAGGAGACGCAGGAGCAGGTCGACGCCGGCGCGGCCGGCATGCTCCTTGGGCAGGGCGACGGAGGTGAGGGCAGGGGTGACCATTGCGGCCGGGGCGATGTCGTCGAAGCCGAGCACACTGAGCGCGCCCGGCACCGCGACACCCCGGGCCGAGAAGCGGTTGAGCAGGCCGAGCGAGACCAGGTCGTTGTAGCCGATCACGGCGGTCACCCCGGCGGCGAGTACCTGGTCGGCGGCGCCGACACCACCCTCGAACTGCGGCGTCACGTTGCCGATCTCGACCAGCTCGACGGCTTTGTCCCGGACGACCAGGCGCAGCGACCGGACACGTTCCCGGTCGGCCCAGGACGAGCGCGGGCCGGCCACGTACCCGATCCGGCGGTGCCCGAGCGCGGTGAGATGGCCGATCGCCTGTCGCATCGCGTCGCCGAGCTCCGGGACCACCGACGGCACCCGGGCGATCCGGCGGTTGATCAGCACCACGGGTGTCTCAGCGGCAAGGGCGCGCAGTTGCCCGTCGGCCATCCGCGGCGAGCAGAGCACGATGCCGTCGACCTGTTTGGACAGTCGTCGCACCAGGCCCGCCTCGGCCGTGGCATCCTCGTCCGTGTCGGCCAGGAAGACCGCGTAGTCGGCCTCGTGCGCGCGGGCCTGCACGCCCTTGACGACGCTGGGGAAGAACGGGTTGCCGAGATCGGGCACGACCAGGCCGATGTTGCCGGTGCGGCCGGTGATGAGACCCCGGGCGGCCCGGTTGGGGTGATAGCCCAGGCTCTCGGCGGTACGCCGGACGCGTTCCCGGGTCTCCTCGCTGACCAGCTCGGGCAGGGTCAGCGCCCGGGTGACGGTGGACGCCGAGACGCCGGCCGCGCGGGCCACGTCCTTGATCGTCACAGCCATGCCCGGACCGCCATGCCGTCCCTCCTCCGCGCGGAGTTAACGGCAAGTGTGAAATCCGTTTCTCATGTGGGTCAAGACATCGACCAGTATCTTTTAAAGATCCTTTTGCGCGATGATGAATCGACTGAAAACGTTGGCGATCTCTCGCGCGAACCCGCGGACGCTGGCGAAGCGGCTGCCAGCCGAGAGACGGAGGCAAACTACTGCTGGAACGACCTGACCCTCAGCCTCGGTAGCGGCCCGGGGAGATGCCGTACTCGCGGCGGAAGGCGGTGGCGAAGGAGAATTCGTTGGCGTAGCCGGACTGGCGGGCGACTGTTGCTAATGGCACGTTTGTCTCGCGGAGCACGCGGGCGGCAGTGCTCAACCGCACCTCCGTCACGTAGGTCATCGGTGGTTTGCCGACAAGCTTGTTGAACCTCCGGGTGAAGGCGGTGCGGGACATCCCGGCTCGATCGCTGAGAAGCTGGACGGTCCACGGCGCACGAGGATCGTCGTGGATGGAACGCACCGCGGCCGAGATGAACGGATCCGGGACCGGCCATGCACTGGTCATCTCGGAGTGCCGTAGCACCTGCATGACGACGAGACCGACCAGGGCCGCGCGGGTGGCTTCTGCGCCGGGCTGGTCGGTGAGATTGTCGTCCAGCAGGGCGGATAACTCGGCCAGCCGGGGAAGACCGCCAGCGACGACCGATACTGGCGGCAACCGTCGCATGGCGGCGTGCACCTGTGGATCAGCGAGGTGGTAGCAGCCGGACAGCACGGTGACGTCCTCGCCGCTGAGCGTATGCCCTGCGCCGGTGGGCAGGAATGCCACATCTCCTGGAGCTGCCCGCAGCGGTCGTTTGTCCGCAGTTGTCAGCCAGGCTGTACCGCGCTCGACGGCGTGGAAACCGATCCCGGTCTTGGGCGGGAAGCTTCGCCGCCATGGCCCAGGCTCAGAGATGCGGCATGCGAAGGCCGTCCCGCCCCGGATCCGGCTGGCGACCTCGCTGAGCAAGTCCACCTCTCGAAGGGTAGCCGAGGGGCTCAGGTGGCAGCCGGAAGGCGCACAACGGGACATGGGTCGTCCTCGCACGGACATGGAACCGTGGCTGGGCTCGGCGTTGACTGTTGACCGTGAAGTTTGTGCTGACGAGTCTTGCGGTGCCGTCACATCTATGGACGATGATCGCGCCGACTGCCCGGCTGTTGCGGTCCGCGGGCCACGAGGTCGCGATCGCGACCGGCTCGGCGATGTCGGCGGACGTCGCGCGGATCGGTGTATCGATGATCTCGCTGGAGAGCATGCTGGACCATGCGCAGCTTGCGGACGAGCCGGATCTCGCCCGGGAAGCCGGCTATGACGGCCGTGGTGGCCTACTGGATCCTGGCGCGACACCCGGTTCGGCATTCGGGCGGTTCCTCGCTGGAGTGCTTGCCGAGCGGGCCGCGGCCGAGCTTATTGAGAAGGCCGCGGACTGGCCGCCGGACCTGGTGGTGCGTGAGTCGCTCGAGTTCGCCGGTGTTCTGCTTGCGGAACACCTGGGTGTCCCACTGGTCACTCTGGACATCGCGCCGTTGGCCATCACCCGCGATCCCGATATATTGCCCTGGCTCAACCGTTCGCGGGCAGCCCTCGGCTTGCCTGTCACGGACGACTTGAGCAGTGTGACAAACGGCCGTTGGGCGGGCTGGTTGCCACCGGATTGGAAGCCGTCCGCACCGCAGCCGGGCGACTATCGCCACTACCAGGCACCGGGGGACGACGAGCGATCGGCCGTCGATCCCGGTGGGCGGCCGTTCGTGTTGGCAGCGTTCGGCTCGCTGGTGCGACAGACCGTCGGCGCGGACAGCTCGCCGATGCACCGGATCGTCGAAGCGCTCGGCGGCCTCGCCTGCACCGCCGTGGTTGCGCTGGGCGACAACGCCGCCGTGGCTTCGTGGACCGGCCCGCGCCCGGCCAATGTCAAGCTGACTGGATTTGCCGACCAACGGTTGCTGCTGCGTTCTTGTGATCTGCTCGTCACTCACGCAGGCTTCGGCAGTCTTCGCGAGGCCCTGACGGTTGGCGTCCCGATGGTGGCGCTGCCGCTTCACTCGGAGCAGCCGGAAAACGCCCAGCGACTGGCCGAACTGGGCGTTGCCGTCGCCCTCGACCCCGCAGACGCCACCCCGGAGGAAATCCGACGGGCCTGCGTCACCGTCATGTTCGACCCCCGGTATCGCACTGCGGCAACAAAATGGCACGACAAAGTAGCCGCCCTACCCACTGCCGAAGCGTTCGTCCGGGATCTTGAAACCCTCGCCGGCGGGTCGGAAGTCAAGGATTTCACCATCGACATCCCGGGACGGGTACTTGACGATCTGCGGGGACGGCTGCGCGCGGCACGATTGCCCGACCAGCTCCGGGGGACGCGCCACAGCATGGGGTTCGACGGGGCGTACCTCCGCGAGATCCTCGACTATTGGGCTGACGACTTCGACTGGCGCGTCGCCGAGGAGCGGTTGAACCGCTTCGCGAATCAAACCGTCCGCATAGCAGGCACGACGCTGCACTTTGTCCATGCCCGCTCGCCGCACCGGCAGGCCCTTCCGCTGCTGATGCTGCACGGCTGGCCCAGCTCGTACGTGCAAATGCTCGACATCATTCCAATGTTGACTCATCCGACGAGCGGCCGTCCATCATTCGATGTCATCGCCGTTTCTTTGCCGGGATACGGCTTCTCAGAGATTCCCAAGAGCCCCGGCATGACTTTCCCGGCGATCGCGGACCTGCTGCACAGACTGATGTCCGAAGTGCTGGGCTACGGCCGGTACGGTATCCGCGCGAGCGACCTCGGCTTCGGCGTGGCAAACGCCATCGCCGCTGCAAACCCCGCCGTGATCGTTGGCATACACGCCAGCGGCACCAACCCGACCCTCCCCGCGCCGTTGCCGGACGATCTGACCGAGGAGGAACGACGATTCGTCGCCGATGCTCAACGGTGGAACGCGAACGAGATGGCCTACCTGCAGCTCCAGGCGAGTAAGCCACAAACGCTCGGGGCGGCGCTGAACGACAGCCCGGCTGGCCTCGCCGCCTGGATCGGCGAGAAGTTCTGGCGCTGGACAGACAACAACGGTGCCATCGAGGACGCAATCCACCGAGACGCCTTCCTGACCAACCTCACCATCTACTGGGCAACCCGCACCATCACGTCCTCCATTCGCCTCTACTACGAGGCAATCCGTGACCCTGCCGGATGGCAGCCCGCGCCAGTGCCCATCGGTTACCTCATGGCTGATGGGGACATGTTCCCCACGCCCCGGTCATGGGTCGAGCGTCAAGGACCGGTTGCGCACTGGACGACTACCGCGCGTGGGGGCCACTTCCTGGAATGGGAGCAGCCCCAGACCGTGGCTGCTGACCTACATGGGTTCTTCGGTGCATTGAGCCCACGCCTCGGCTCGGGACGGGCCCGGCTTCACGAAGACAGAGGCTACGGGTGATCGGCGTGTCTGTGGGTCCGGCGGCTCTTTCGTGGGCCCGGGGTGCGGGTCACGGCGCCGTGCTCGTCGACGATGGCGTTGAGGGCGGCGGCTAGGGCCGGTAGGTCGAGGTCGCCGATGTGGTCGAGGACCACACGTCGGACGCTTTCGAGATGGGCCGGCCAGGCTGAGCGAATCCGGTCGACGCCCCTGTCGGTGAGTGTGGCCATGAGGGAGCGGCCGTCGTCGTGGTGGGGGTGCCGTGCGACCATGCCGTCACGCTCAAGTCGTTCGATCAGGCGGGTCAGGCCGCTCCCGCTGATCAGCGTTCCATCGGCCAGCTCAGTCATGCGCAGGGCCCGGCCAGGGGCCTCGGAGAGCTGCATGAGCACCATGTACTCGGTCAGGGTGAGGCCGGCGTCGCGGAGCAGTTCGGCGTCGATGATGCGGGGGAGGGCGACGCAGATCCGGGCGAGCGCACGCCAAGCCGCCTCCTCGTCTGTGCCGAGCGGTCGGGATTCGTGCACGTCACGCAGCGTATCAAGACGCTTCGGTGCCACCCCGTTGCCGCATCTACTTGTTTGTGCAAACATATTAGGATGAGCTTCCTGACAAGCCCGTCGCATTCGGGGTGGACCGGCGACGGCGTGCTGCACATACCCTCCGGGGAGGGCCTGACCAAATGGGTGTCCGGCGACGTCTACACGATGAAGGCAACCGCGACGGAGACCGGTGGTTCACTGTCGTTCATCGAGGCGATCGTTCCGCCCGGCAGTGGGCCGATCGCCCACGCCCACGGCGGCGAGGACGAGGCTTTCTACCTTCTCGACGGCGCATTGGAGTTCCTCGACGGCGACCGGACCTTCGTGGCTGAGGCGGGGTCCTTTGTGTTCATTCCCCGCAATCGCCGCCACCGCTTCAAGAACATCAGCGACATCGACGCCCGCACCCTGTTCCTCTTCACCCCTGGCGGGCCTGAGGCGCTGTTCGTCGAGGGCGGCGATGATCCTGTCCCGGGCGAGCGCCCCAAGGTCTGGGACATGGACCGCGTCACGGCGATCGCCGAGATCATCCAAAGGATCAACATGACGGTCTTGCCGGAGTAGAACTGTTCTCGACAGCCTGTCATGGTTGCGCCCGGTCGACCCATCCGACAACAGGTCGGGGAAGAAGGCAATCATGCGTACTACGCTCCTGGTTCACGGTGCTTGGCACGGAAGCTGGTGCTGGACGCCGGTCACGGCCCACCTTGCTGCTTACGGCATTCCATCCGTCACCTTCGACCTGCCGGGACACGGGTTGAGCAGCAAAGCACCAGCCGCTCGATGGGCGCGTCCCTTCGACAAAGCGAGGTTCGCTATCGAGAGATCACCGGCGGCCGACATCACCGTGCCCGTCGCCGCTGAAGCACTCATCGACCATCTGCGTTTGATCGGCACCGGCACCCCATGTGTAGTTGTTGCGCACAGTCTGGGCGGAGTGATCGCGACCGCGGCGGCAGAGATGGCACCGGACTTGTTCGCACACCTGGTCTACGTCAGCGCATATGTGCCGATCACCGCCTCCGTGGCAGAGCTCTTTGCCAGCCCTCAGTCCGCCGGAGAGCTGATCTCGGCACTCCTGATTGCCGACCCGGCAGCGATAGGCGCGTTGCGCCACGATCCCGTGGACCCTGCCGGACGCTCCGCCGTCCGCGAGGCCCTGTACGCCGACGTCGATCCCACGACCGCCGATGCCGCCATCGCGATGCTCAGCACCGACAGCCCACTGTCCTACTCAACCGAGAAACCGGGAGTGACAGAGGGCGGCTTCGGGGCCGTCCCTCACTCTTACATTATTTGTACCAACGACCGTGCCATCCCCGAACCGCTGCAGCGGCGGTTCGTCCGCGATATCGATGCCGTGTCTTCCACCCCCACTCGTGTTGTCACCCTCGACGCCTCTCATTCGCCGTTCCTGTCTCAACCAAGGGCAGTGGCGGAGGCCGTGGCCGCAGTGTGGTGATGAGAAACAGGGATCGGCCGCTCCGATGCAGCCGCCAGCCCTCGCAGTCGCCCACGACTGCGGCTTGGCTCCCACCTGCTGCATGCCGTTGTTTGCCGGTTTAGGAGAGGTCGTCGGCGGCGAGGAGCCCGGCCAGCCCGAGGAAGACGGCACCGGTGCCGATGTCGACGCGCTGACGGGTGCGGACGGAGATGCCGGTCGTGCCCAAGCGGCGTCCGAAGCTGATATAGCCGAGCCCGACAATGAGTTCGATCACCAGGTACACCGCGCCGAGCAGGGCGAGTTGCAGGTCGGCGCCTACGGCCGACGTGTCGGTGAATTGCGGCAGGAGCGCGGCGAACAGCAGCAAGGCCTTCGGGTTGCTGATCGCCACCACGAACTCGCGGGTGACGATCGTCTGAATCCTTGCGCCGTCGGCGGCCGTCGTCTGCGTGATGTCCTGTCCGGATCCGCGCAGACCGCTGCGCAGGCTGGAGAACCCGAGCCAGGCCATGTAGCCCACGCCGACCCACTTGATCACCCCGAGCGCGGTCTCGGACGCGATCAGCACAGCCCCCAGGCCGGCTACGACCAGCCCGATCAGCAGAGCGAAGGCGGTGAGCCGCCCGGCCACTCCGGCCATGGCGCGCGCTGTGCCATAGCGGAACGCATTGCCGAGGCCGAGTAGCTGGTTGGCGCCCGGGATGAGCGACACCAGCAGCGCGGCGAGAAGAAATTCGGGCCAGTCAGTCATGCCCCTCGAGACGAGCAGTTGACGGCGCGTGGTTCACGATCGTTTCGAAGCCTCTCGCTCCGGGAACTCGGCACCGAGATCGAAGCCCCAGTCTACGCGGAAACCCGGCCGGCACCGCCGCCGACGAGGGCAGCGAGCCGGATCCGGTTCGCTGCGATGCTTCACCTGGTGGGCCGCCCGGGACTCGAACCCGGAACCTATGGATCAAAAGTCCACAGTAGTCCGGACGTGCCTTACGTGCCCCACACTGCCACCGGAGATTCTGGCCTGCTCAAAGGCTTGACAACCCGAGATAACGGCGGTCCCGTGTGCCAGGCCGAACCCGGCGTGCCCGTCGTCCCGCCGGGGTGACTGGCGCCGGTCCGGGCTGCCCGTCGCCCACCAGTACAGCAGTCAGGCTCCTTCGTTCGGTGGGGCATGCCTGGCGCGTTCGTGAAGGCGCCGGACCCTCCGACGGTACTGCCCGGCATAGGAGCGCTGTGCGTCGTCGAGTGCCTGCGCGTCGGGATCGGCGGCGGCCTCGTAGAGCTCGGTTTCGAACTCGTCGTGATCGTAGGCAACGAGACGAGCAAGCGTCTCCGCATCCCGGGACATCGGCTCTCGCTTCGCGGCTTCCTCGCGCCACAGATGTCCGCCGACCTCATCGGCCCCCATGCGGTGAGTATAGGCCGAGCGATGAAACCGCGGGGGATCGCTCCGACAGATCGTTTACCAGGACCACCGAGGTTCCTCGAATCGGCGGGGCGGACCACGATCCGCACTACACGGCCTTCGTCCTGGTCCTCGTGATCGGCCTGCGGAAGGGTGAAATGCTCGGCGTCACCTGGGCGGGCGTCGATCTGGACGCGGCGGAACTGACCGTGGACATGCAGCTCCAGCAGGTCGGCTATCAGCTTCTGCACCGGGAGACGAAGACGCCGACCTCCGACGACACGCTGCCGATGCCGGACATCTGTACGGTCGCCCTGCGCGAGCACGCTGCCGCGCAGAAGGCTGCACGTGAGAAGGCCAGCGAGGCGTGGCAGGTGTCGGATCTGGCCTTCACCACCCGCTTCGGCACTCCCATCGAGCCGCGCAACGTCAATCGCTACTGGGACCGGCACTGCGACCTGGCAGGCATCCGGCGCATCACGATCAGAGGCGCTCGCCGCGACGGCGACCAGGGCGGCGCTTAAGACGCTGGGCGAGTCTCTCGATGGCTGACCCGGCTGCGGTACTTCGCTGCTGTACGGGCCGGGCAGTGACGCAGCTCAGCATCGGTGGTTCGGTGCTGAGCTGCGTGGATGGTGGACCGGACGTTGCACCATGCGAACCATCGCGCTGTCGTTTCCGGCGGCCCGCTGCCGGATAGTTTCACCAGCTCACGCTGCAATGGCTGAACCGAGGCTGATCTGACGGCCGATCGCCCGGTCGCGCTATGGTGGTCTCGTGGCCGAGTCTCGAACGGTAACTGTGCCGGTCGTCGTTGAGCGCGACGAGGAAGGGGTGTGGTGTGCCCACGCCCAATTGCGCCCCGGTTTGGGAGCGCACGGCGAGGGCGACACCGAGGAAGCCGCGTTGAGTGACCTCCGTGAGGCACTGACCGGCCTCATCGAGGAGTTCGGTGTTCCGCGGGAGCTTTCGATCACCGTTGCCGCCTGATGCCTCCACTTCCATCGGTCTCTGGCGTCCGCATCGTTCGTGCGTTGGAACGGCATGGCTTCAAGGTCGCCAGGGTCGCTGGCAGTCACCGCATCATGCGCCACCCAGACGGACGCGGCACCACTGTTCCCGTGCATGGCAACCGTGACGTCGCCAAGGGCACTCTGCGCGGGATTCTCAGTGATGTCGGTATGACGATCGAGCAGCTCGCACTCTGAGCACGGCGGCCGACCAGCCGACTATTTGCCGTCGCGGCCAGCGGGAGTATCTGGCGGTCAAGATGGGCGCCTATGTTATTCCGCGACATTTCCCTGTGTCCGCGACCCGGTTGACGAGATGAGCCCCAGAGCGCCGCAGCGGCCGGAAATGCCAAATCCCACTATCCCCTACCCGGCCCAACCTTTTGACACGTAAGCGTCAAGCTTGTCTTGACGCTTACGTGTCACTGAAAATTTGGCATCGTAAATCACTGGACATCCGCTCCTCGCCGGCGAGAGTCTCAACGCAATCTCGCTTGACGGAGGTCGACCAAAAGCAAGCCCAAACAATCCCTCGCAAAGAGAGACTCTGCTGGAATTGCGCGCACGGCTGCCGGACAGAGAAGAAGATCTACGGCTGGGTATGCGCCAACTGCGCCTACGAGTTTGATCAGTACTTCTCGGTGCTCACCATTTTCCACGGGCCGATCGGCGCTGCGGAGGCGTTCGCTCACGCCAAGGCACACGGAATGCTGCCGCCGCCTGGACCTCGCGGCCGAGGGGTCAACGTCCGTAAGCCCGGCGGAGTCCCAGTGGCGGTCCAGTTTGCGCTAGCCACCCACGGCTTAGCGTTGCCCTCGGCCTGACGCGAACGGCTCGGAGACTCGCCGATCAACGGGGGCGCCGGCAACACCACGAGTCTGTGGAGCTTCGCGGGGCGGGCCTGCAAGGCACACGGTCGGGCCACTCAAGCGTGCGGGATCGAAACGCGGCGCGTCCATCAGCTCTGCGCGACTGCACGCCGGTGCTGGCCTGAAGCGAACCACCGGCCCGAGAACCGGGCCGCTGGTTCGCATGAAAGATCATCGTGGGCCGCCCGGGACTCGAACCCGGAACCTATGGATTAAAAGTCCACAGCTCTGCCATTGAGCTAGCAGCCCGCACCATCAGGTTACCCGAGGCGCTCACGCTTCAGCGGCCACCCGCGATCAGCCGATCGGACTCGGCGCGCCTGACTCCGTCGATGACGGCGACCGCCTCCGCGTTGCCGAACGTCGTGCCATGGTGGGGCCCGACGCGGCCATACACGGTCCCTTCCGCGCTGCGTCCTTCCCGCGCCGTACGTTCACCCGAACGTGAACGCCGCGTGATCTGGCCATCTCGGATCGTGCCCACAAAGGGGAGCGCGAAATATTGCACCGCTTCGATCGGCCTGGCAAGCTCTACGCGGTGTCGCGCAAAGATTAGCCGAGAGTTACGAAGGCTGCGGCGACGTTTGATCAGCTCACTGCCTGTCATGGCTACTTTACGTCGGGAGATTGTCGACCAAATGTCCACTGTGTACGTCGTGGTCGCGGTGATGCGGGCCGGTCCGGGCATGGGCCGGGGCTGAGCGACCCGCGCCCAGGCTCGCCTTCGATCGGAAAGGACCGCCCATGACGGCGCCGCTCGCCCTGGCCGACGACCTCTGGATGGTGGCGCACGACCGGCCGAACGGTGCGTCGTTCCTGGGAATCAAGCCGCTCGGCATCGGCCTCGGCGCGGCGCTGATCGCCGAGCTGATCATGGCGAACTGGCTCAACCTGGCGGACGGTGCGCTGTACGTGCATCCACAGGCGAGCCGATACCCGCCCCCCGCGGATCCGGCGACCGCCGACGTGTTCGGCCGGATGCAGCAGGAGGAGGCCGCCCAGCGCGGACGCCGCCGGGACGTCACCGATCCGGTGGGTCTGAGCGTCGAGGAATGGATTCAGCACCTGCACAACGGTCACGCTCAGCAACTCGTCGAGCGGCGCTTGACCATGTCCGGACTGGCGGTGGAGGAGAGCCGCGGCGGGCTGTTCCGGTCGTCGCGGACGGTCGTGGTGCCGCAGTCCTCCAGCGTCTCCGGCTGGCCTGCCGCTCGTGTGCGCGACAACTTGCGCGAGGGGCAGCAGCTCAGTGAGCAGGACCTCACCCTCGCCGGATTGATCGTGGCAACCGGTCTCGCCAAGGAGGCCCTGGGCGGAATCGGTGGCCGGCAACGCGAATTCCTCGTCCACCAGACGCAGGCGATCATGCGGCTACCGCTGCGAGAACTGGTCATCTGCGCCGAGACGGCGGTCGGGCGGTTGATCATGATCCGCTGACGCATCCGCGCGCCGACGTCACCCCTCCACCCCCCTCACTCCCTAGGAGACACGGTGCCCAGCACCCTCAGCACGCTGCCCAACTCATTGGCGCCCGACCGGATGGGCGCGCCCGGCATCGGGCTGGCCATCGCCTCGTCGGTGGCGCCCCTGACCGTCGTCGCCGGCGTGGTCACCACGGGACTGGCGGTGACCGGCCTGACCGCCGTGTCCGCCGCGATGATCGCGGTCGCCGCCGCACTCGTCATCTTCGCCGTGGGCTACATGGCGATGGCTCGGCACATCACCAACACCGGCGCCTTTTACGCGTACGTGAGCAAGGGTCTCGGCCGTCCGCTCGGTGTCGGTTCGTCGTGGATCGCGTTGCTGGCGTACAACTGCTTCCAGATCGCGTCGTACGGCGGACTGGGCGCGATCTCGGAACCGTTGTTCCAGGACTGGTTCGGCGTCGACGTGCCCTGGTGGGTGTTCGCGCTCGTGGTCTGGGCGATCGTCGCCTTCCTGGGTCGGCGCGACGTGTCGGTGAGCGAGAAGGTCCTGGCCGTACTGGTCATCAGCGAGACCGCGCTGGTGGTGGTCTACAGCCTGATCATCCTGTTCTCGTCGGACTACGGCTTCTCCGCCAAGCCGTTCTCGGCCGGCCAGTTGTTCGGTGCGGGCGGCGGCGCGCTGCTGGCCATCGGTGCCACCAGCTTCGCCGGTGTCGAGCAGGGCGCGGTCTACATCGAGGAGAGCAAGGACCCGCTGCGCTCGGTGCCCCGGGCGACGTACTACACCATCGGCTTCATCGCGGTGCTGTACGCGGTGGCCAGTTGGGTGCAGATCTCCGCGGCCGGCGACCAGGCCGTGGCCCGCGCCGGGGAGGAGGGCCCCGACCTGTTCTTCAACGAGGCCGCCGCGACGGTCGGTGGCTGGGCGCTGGACCTGGGACACATCCTGTTCCTGACCTCGCTGATCGCCGCGATGATCGCCTTCCACAACATCATCGCGCGCTACACGTACGCGCTGGGCCGGGAGGGCGTGCTCCCGAAGCTGTTCGGTCAGACGGTGGGTGGTGCGCCTCGTGCCGCCTCCACCGCGCAGTCCGTGCTCGGCCTGGTGGTCATCGGCATCTACGCGGTGACCGGCCTCGACCCGCTGGTCGAGCTGTTCTTCGTGGGCGGCACCACCGGAGGCGTCGGCGTGCTGTTGCTGATCACGCTGACGTCCGCCTCGGTGATCGGGTTCTTCCTGCGGGCCGCCCACGGCGAGACTGCCTGGCGGCGCCTCGGCGCGCCGGTCATCGCCACCCTCCTGCTGATCGGCATCAGCTATCTTGCCGTGACCAACCTGGCCACCCTGTACGGCGTCGACCCGGGCACCGGACCGGCGCTGTACATGCCGATCGTCGCGGTGGTGGTGCTTGTCGCGGGCATCGCGTGGGGACTGATCCTGCGGCACACACGTCCCGACGTCTACCAGGGCATCGGCCTCGGGCCGCGTAGCGCCGTCGCCACCACCGGGGGCTTCGCGGCGATGATGGCCGGCGGCTCCGGCCCGGCCACCGAGCAACCGCAGGGCAACCGATGAGCGCCCCCGCGATCCGTGTGGTGACCGACGAGGCCGACATCGCCACGGTCGCGACCCTGATCACCGCCTCGTTCGATCACCTTGACGCCAACCGTTACCTCATCCCCGACCCGGAACGCCGGTTCGATGCCATGCGGGAGTTCTTCGCCGTGCTCACCGAGCATGCCGCGGCGGGCGCCGGTGAGGTCCTGCTGACCGGGGACGGTCACGCGGGGGCCGTCTGGTTCGACCGTACGGTGGAGCCGACCGAGCCCGACGGCTACGCCAAGCGGATCGAGCAGGCGGCCGGCCCGTACGCGGAGCGGTTCACCGCGCTGGACGAGGCGTTCGAGGCCAACCACCCCACCGATCCGCACTGGCATCTGGCGTTCCTGGCGGTCGATGCGGACCACCAGCGGCGCGGGCTGGGCGGCGCCCTGATGGAGCACACGCACGCCGAACTCGACCGGCGCGGGCTGGCGGCCTATCTGGAGGCGACGAACGCCGACAATCGTCGCGTGTATCGGCGGCACGGCTACGCCGACATGACGCCGTCCGAAATCGTGCTGGGTGACCCGCGCGGCAACACCGGCGATCGGGTGGTGGGCGCAACGTTCTACCGCATGTGGCGTCCGGCCGGATCGGCGACGTCCGGACGGTGACGGGCCCGCCGACGGGGCCCGCTCGTGGCCCCGTCGGCGCCGCGCGATCAGGTGCGCTCGACGAGCCAGGCAAGGCGTTCGCTGCGTACCGAAAGGTCGGTCCGGCGACGGACTCCCTGCGGGTTTGTCTCGTCCAGGAGCGCGTCGAGCCGTTGGGCGTCTTCGGTGCCGAGGCGGCGGACCGCCAGCCCGGACCGGATGCGTCGCAGGGTGGCCTCCGCGTAGCGCGGTGCGGCGGGCGGCAGCGGGGCCGTGAGGGCGATGGCGAACGTCCGCTCGCTGCGCGGGGTGAAGCCCGCCCGCGCGAAGCGTGCCGGCCAGTCGTCGCCGATGTGCGGGAGCCGCTCGGCCCGTTCCGCGTCCGCCGCGGCGTGCCAGCGCTGCTCCAGGCGGCCGTCGTCGGTGTCCGCGGGCAGGAAGTACGGGAACCCGGACAGCTCGACCGCAGCGAGCAACCCCGCGGGCCGCAGGATGGCCCGCACGTGGGCGAGTACGCGATCCGGGTCGCCGAGGTGGTGCAGCGAGCCGGATGCCCATGCCAGGTCGGCGGGCCCGGTGTCGGGCCAGGTGGCGTCCAGATCGGCATGCACGGTGTGCACGCGATCGGCCATGTCGAGTCGATGCGCCTTGTCCAGGAGCCGCCGCAGCATGTCGGGGGAGGCGTCCACGGCGGTGACCTCGGCGTCCGGGAAGCGACGTAGCAGCGCGAAGGTGCCGGCGCCGGTGCCGCATCCGAGATCGATGATCTGCCGCACGGGCCGGGCGGCGTGCTGGTCGATCCAAGCGGTCGCCTCGGACAGGTGCTCCTGCATCACCTCGGCGTCGAGGTCCAGCAGGTCGCCGAGGTGCTCGTCGGCGTCGTGATGATGCGCGACGGTGTCGTGGCGATGGTGATGGTGATCGGATGCCATGGGACGACGGTACGAGCTCCTTGCGTCAGGGGCATAAGCTTTTGCCTATGACGCAAGGAGCCGTAGCTCAGGGAGACGGCCTGGAGGACGTGGTGCGTGCCCGGATTCGGGCGCTTCGTGTCGCCCGGTCCTGGTCGCTGGACGACCTCGCCCAGCGGTGTTTCGTCAGCCCGTCCTCGCTGAGCCGCATCGAGACCGGCCATCGCCGGCTCAGCCTGGACCAGTTGACGGCGATCGCGCGTGCCCTGGACACCAGCCTGGACGAACTGTTGGCATCCCCGGACGCGGCCGATGACGTGGTGATCCGGCCGCGCCATGACCCGGTGCGCGGCCGGACCATGTGGACGCTCGACCACGAGCCGGGCCCGGACGGGATGACCGTGGCACGTCTGCGCGTGACGCGGCCGGTGTCGCGCGGGGCGGACGCGCTGCGGGTGCATCCCGGCAAGGACTGGTTCACGGTGTTGTCCGGGACCATCGAGCTGGTGCTCGGTGAGCGGCACATCCTGATCGAGACGGGGCAGGCGGCGACCTTTTCGACGATGATTCCGCATGCCTTCGGCGCCCATGGCGGGCCCGCCGAGGTCCTGGCGATTCTCGATCACAGCGGGCAGCGGACCCATCTGCACATGACGCCGGAGCTCGACCAGATCTGACCGGAGTGCGGGCCGGACCCGATGAGGCGGGGCGTTGAAATGTTTCAGATAGGATCGCCGTACAGCACCGACGATGCGAGGAGCCCCGTGGCACGGAGTGCGGAGCCGAAGGAGCCCGCGCCAGGTCGCGCCCCGGCGCCGCCCCACGGCCGGACGCCCTCGGTGAAGGATGTCGCCGCGTCCGCCGGTGTCTCCCTCGGGACCGTGTCCAACGTGCTGAACAAGCCCGCCGCGGTGTCCGCGGCCACCCGGGAGCGGGTGGAGCGGGCGATGGCCGAGCTCGGTTTCGTCCGCAACGAGTCGGCCCGGCAACTGCGCGCCGGGACCAGTCGCACCCTGGCGTACGTGATGCTGGACGGTGGGAATCCGTTCTTCCACGACGTCGCCCGGGGCATCGAGTCCGGCGCGGAGGACGCCGACCTGTCGCTGTTCATCTGCAACAGCGACGGCCGCGCCGCCCGCGAGGCGAAGCACCTGGACCGGCTGGTGCAGCAACGCGTCCAGGGCATCCTGATCACGCCGGTCGACCCGAGTGCGTCGCATCTGCGGGAGATCGGCCGACGGGGGATTCCGCTGGTCATGGTGGATCGACTGGGCGGTACCGGCGACTGCTGCTCGGTGGCGGTGGATGACGTGCTGGGCGGCCGCATCGCGATCGAGCATCTGACCGATCGTGGTCACGAGCGCGTCGCGTTCGTCGGCGGCCCGGAGTCGATCGGGCAGGTCCGGGAGAGGCTGCTCGGAGCCCGTCAGGTGTGGTCGGAGCTGGGGCGGGACGCCGCCGACCTGATCCATCTGCCGACCGAGGCGTTGACCGTCGCCGAGGGGCGCGGCGCGGGAGAGCGGCTGGCCGGACTGCCGGCGCGGCGACGGCCGACCGCCGTGTTCTGCGCCAACGATCTTTTGGCGCTCGGCCTGTTGCAGCAGGCCACCGCCATCGGCATGCGGGTGCCGGAGGACCTGGCGATTGTCGGATACGACGACATCGAGTTCGCCGCCGCGGCGGCGGTGCCGTTGACTTCGGTCCGGCAGCCGCGCGAGGAACTGGGGCGGACTGCGGCGCGCCTGGTGCTGGCCGAGGCCGGCGACCCGGCGCACCGGCACGAGCAGGCCTGCTTCGTGCCGGAACTGGTGGCTCGCGCCTCGACCGCGGCGGTCCGGCATCCGGCACGGAAGCGATAGCCGGAAAAGATCTGCCCCGGCCCTTGACCCGGGGATAACAGGTTCGTAATCTCGGTCACATCAACTCTGAAACGTTTCATACCCCGTCCCCTGCATCCCTACCGATGGCCCCCGGGCCCGCTCAGCAGGAGGTCTCATGCGTCACCACGGCCGGTTCGCCGCCGCCGTCGCCCTGACCACGACGGCCGCGGTCGCACTCGCGGGCTGCACCAAGAAGAACGACACCGATGACGGCACCGGAGCCGGTTCCGGCTCGACGTACAAGGTCGCCTTCGTCCCGAAGCTGCAGGGCGTGCCCTACTTCGAGGCGATGAATGCCGGCGGCAAGAAGGCCGCCGACGAGTTGGGCGACGTCCAATGGCTCTACCAGGGCCCCACGCAGGCCGACGCCGCGGCGCAGGCGGACATCGTCCGGTCGTACATCCAGCAGAAGGTGGACGTGCTGATCGTCGCGCCCAACGACCCCGACTCGATGGCGCCGTTGCTGCAACAGGCCAAGTCGGCGGGCATTCACGTGGCCACGGCGGACACCGACGCGCCGAACTCGGCGCGCGAGGTGTTCGTCAATCAGGCCTCCACCGAGGGCATCGGCCAGGGGCTCACCGATGCGCTGATGACGGCGATGGGCGGCAAGGGCAAGTACGCCATCGTCTCGTGTGGACAGACCGCGGAGAACCTGAACTCCTGGATCAAGGTGCAGCGGGCGTACACGCAGGAGAAATACCCGCAGGCGCAGATCGTGGACGTGGTCTATGCCGGCGAGGACCAGGCGAAGGCCACCCAGATGGCCACCGACCTGATGAACGCCCACCCGGACTTGACCGGGCTGGTCGGCGAGTGCACATCGTCGGCGCCGGGCGTGGCTCAGGCGGTGCGCGACGCCGGCAAGATCGGCAAGGTCTTCACGGTCGGTCTGGGCACCCCGCAGGCGATGAAGCCCTATCTGGCGGACAAGTCGTCGTCCGCGTCGATCCTGTGGGACGTGGAGAACCTGGGCTATCTCACCGCTTGGGCGGGTGAGCAACTGGCCGCCGGCAAGCAGTTCCAGGCGACCAACAAGGTGAGCGACGCGATGCCCGCCGTCGAGTACGACTCCTCGTCGAAGGTGTTGCTGCTCGGTCCACCGCTGACCATCACCGGCGAGAACGTCGACGACTTCAACTACTGAGCGGTGCCGAGGACGCCGAGAGGCCGAAAGCACTGAGAGTGGAGGGAGGGCCGTCGCGGTGAGTACCGAGGAATCGTCCGCCGACGAGGTGCCACGGCTGCGTCTGTCCGGCATCGCGAAACGGTTCGGGGCGGTACGCGCCATCGAGCATGCGGATCTGACCGTACGTGCTGGGCGGGTGCACGCCCTGGTGGGCGAGAACGGCGCGGGCAAGTCCACGATGATCAAGATTGTGTCCGGGGCGGAGACGGCCGACGCCGGTGTCATCGCCTTCGACGGCACCGAGGTCCGCATCACCTCCACGTCGCAGGCGATGGTGCTGGGCGTCGCGACGGTCTATCAGGAGCCGCAGCTATTCGCCGAGCTGACCGTCGCGGAGAACATCTTCGTCGGCCGCGAGTTGCGCCGCCGCGGGCGCGTCGACTGGCCCGGTCAGAACTCGCGGGTGGTCGACCTGCTGGCACTGCTCGGCCTGCCCGACCGCTATGCCACCGTGCCGGTCGGTGAGCTGTCGGTGGCCGAGCAGCAGCAGGTGTCCATCGCCAAGGCACTGGCTGGCGACGCGCGGGTGCTGATCCTGGACGAGCCGTCGGCCATCCTCACCGACGCCGAGATCGACCGGCTGTTCGACGTGGTCCGCCGGCTCACCGCGGCGGGCGTCGCGGTGGTCTACATCTCGCATCGGCTGGACGAACTGTTCCGCATCGCCGACGAGGTCACGGTGATGCGGGACGGTCGAACCATCGGCACGTACCCGATCGCGGATCTGACCGTGCGGCGCATCGCCGAGCTGATGGTCGGCGGTGCCCTGTCCGACGACCGGCCACAGCGCCGCGTGCCGGACGGGCCGCCGCTGCTCGAACTGCGCAAGCTCACCCGGGCCGGCCGCTTCCACGACGTGGACGTGGCGGTACGCGGCGGGGAGATCGTGGCGCTCTACGGCCTGGTCGGCAGCGGGGTGTCGGAGATCGCGGCGAGCGTGTACGGCATCGACCGGGCCACCGGTGGCGACCTGCTGGTGCGCGGCGCCAAGGTCTCGCCGGGCTCGCCCGGGCAGGCGCAGCGACTGGGCCTGGCACTGCTGCCGGCGAACCGCAAGACGGAGGGCATGTTCGCGTTCCAGTCCATCGCCTTCAACATCTCCGCCGCCCACCTGAGTCTGCTCTCCCGTTTCGGGATCTTCCTGGACCGGGCCCGCGAGCGCGGCGTGGCCACCGACCTGATCCGCCGGCTCGCCGTGAAGACCCCCAGCGAACGCCAGCCGATCAGCGCCATGTCCGGCGGCAACGCCCAGAAGGTGGTGCTTGCCCGGCAACTGGTGGAACGACCCGAGGTGCTGATCCTGGCCGAGCCGACGCAGGGCGTCGACGTGGGCGCCAAGGAGGAGATCCACCGCATCATCGCGGAGCTGGCCGACGGCGGCACCGCGGTGCTGGTGGTGACGTCCGACCTGCCGGAGGCGCTGCGGGTGGCGGACCGCATCCAAGTGGTCCGGGGCGGCACCACCACGGTGGCGTTCACGCCGGAGGCGTCCCAAGTGGACGTGTTGGCCGCGGCGGCCGGGTCGGTGGAGGACCAGCCGGCCGAGGAAGGGCGGGTCTGATGAGCACCACCGCCGTCGACAGGCACGGCCGCCCGGATGCCGGGCCGCCGCCGGGCGCGCCGGTGCCGCCGCGATCGCGGTCCCGCGCGTCCGTGCTGCCGTCCCCGATGACCGGGCAGGAGATGGTGCTTGTCGCGGTGGTCGCGGCGTTGTGGGTGGTGCTCGGGCTGACCACGCCTGCGTTCCTGACCGCTGGCTCGCTGCAACCGCTGCTGGTGGCCACGGCGCCGATCGCGCTGGTCGGCGTGGGTATGACGATCGTCATCATCACCGGAGGCATCGACGTCTCGGTCGGCGCGGCCATCATGGTCTGCTCGGTCGTCACCGCCAAGGTGCTGGTGACCGACGAGGTTAACCTGGCGGTCGCGGTGCTGCTGTCGGTCGCCGTGGGTGGTCTGCTCGGCCTGATCAACGGGGTGCTCATCGCGTACGGGCGAGTGCACGCCATCATCATCACCTTCGGCACGGCGAACCTGTTCCTCTTCGCCGGCCTGCAGATCTTCGGATCCAGCACGGTCAACGGCATCCCGAACACGTTGGACTTCTTCGGGCGTGGACCGGGGGGCCGCACGTGGGGCGTGCCGCACGCCTTCCTGCTCACGGTGCTGGTCACCGCGCTGGCGTGGTGGTACCTGCGGCACGCCGCGGGCGGCCGGCACTTCTTCGCGGTCGGTGGGGATGCGCACGCGGCCCGGCTGGCGGGCGTGCGGGTGCAGCGCCGGGTGCTGCTGGCCTATCTGACCACGGGACTGCTGGTAGGGCTGGCGTCCTGCTTCACCATCGCGCAGGGCACGTCCACACTGGACCAGTCGGTGGGCACCGGCAAGGAACTGGCGGTCATCGCGGCGGTGGTGATCGGCGGCACCTCGATCATGGGCGGTCGCGGATCGGTGCTCGGCACCCTGCTCGGCGCGCTGCTGGTCCAGTCGGTCTCCTCCGGCGTGACCCAGTTGGGCTGGCGCTCGCAACTGTCCGACCTGTTCGTCGGCATCTTCATCATCGTCGCGGTGGGCGCCGACTTGCTGCGCGCCCGGGCCAGGAGGTCACGATGAGCGTCGCCCCGCCGGCCACCGAGGCGCCCGCGCCGCAAGTCGGCGACACCCCCGCGGAGGGCACCGGCGCCCGGCTCCTGCGCGTCCTGCTCACCCAACGGATCGCCCTGCTCGCGGTGCTCATCGTCGCCGTGGTGGTCACGTTCTTCATCCAGGACGCCGGTGGCTATCTCACCGCGCCGTACGACTTCGACTACATGTCCGCCGCGCTGATCAACGCGGTGCCGCTGGCCATGCTCGGACTGGCCGAACTGCTGGTGATCCTGTCCGGTCGCGGCGGCATCGACCTGTCGGTCGGGGCGATCGTCTCGCTGGCCGGCATGGTGTTCGGTTTTCTGTACGGCGAATGGGGCTGGCCATTGTGGATGGCGATCGTCGCGACGGCGGCGTTCGGGGCACTGTGCGGCGCGCTGAACGGTTTCCTGGTGTCCTACATCGGGTTCCCGGCACTGATCGCCACGCTGGCGACCTATTACGCGTTCAAGTCCCTGGCCATCGTGATCAACAATCAGGAGCCGATCAGCACCCCACCGATCCAGAAGCTGTTCTCCCTCAGCCGGTCCGTCGAGCTGCCGCTGTTCGGCCGATATGTGCCGGACGTGCCGCTGGGCATCTTCACCTTCCTGCTTCCCACCGCGGTGCTGGTCTGGGTGCTGCTGGCGCGCACGGCGTACGGGCGGCGGCTGTACGCCATCGGCACCAACGACGTGGCGGCACGCTGGGCGGGCCTGCCGGTGCGCGACACCCGGTTCAAGGCGTACGCGTACGCCGGGCTGCTCTCCGGCCTGGTCGCCGTGGTGACCGTGGGGCAGTTCGCCTCCGCCCGCCCGGATGCGGGCGTCTCCGGGGGCGGCATGGCACTGCCCGCCATCACCATCGCGGTGCTCGGCGGGGTGGCCATCACCGGCGGCATCGGCCGGGTCGCCGGCGTGGTGCTGGCCACCCTGCTCATCGTGTGGCTCAACGCCGGCATCCTGCTGGCCTTCGTCGGCAACGCGGGTGCCCAGTACCAACTCCTGGCGCTCGGCTCGGTGCTCGTGTTCGCCGCGCTGCTCAACGGACTCACCAACCGGAGGTACGGCGGCTCGCGATGAGCGCGCCGGGCACCGAGAGGAGCATCATGACCTTCGACGAGCTGGACGAGTTCACCGTCGAGGTGCCCAGTTGGGCGTACGGCAACTCGGGCACCCGATTCAAGGTCTTCGCGGCGCCGGGGGTGCCCCGTGACCCGTACGAGAAGGTCGCCGACGCCGCCCAGGTGCACCGGCATACCGGCCTGGCGCCGCGGGTGTCCTTGCACATCCCGTGGGACCGGGTGGACGACTACGCGGCCCTTGCCGCGTACGCGAAGGAACAGGGGGTGCGGATCGGCGCGATCAACTCCAACCTGTTCCAGGACGACGACTACAAACTCGGGTCGCTGGCGCATGCCGACCCGGCGGTGCGCGCGAAGGCGGTGGCGCACCACCGGGAATGCCTGGACGTCATGCGCGCCACCGGCAGCAAGGACCTGAAGATCTGGCTGCCGGACGGCACCAACTACGCCGGGCAGGATTCGCTGCGTGACCGCCAGGACCGGCTCGCCGACTCGCTGCAGCGGATCTACACCGCGATGGATCCGGATCAGCGGCTGCTGCTGGAGTACAAGTTCTTCGAACCGTACTTCTACGCCATGGACATCCCGGACTGGGGCACGTCGCTGCTGCACTGCTTGGCACTGGGCGAGCGGGCGCAGGTCGTGCTGGACACCGGGCACCACGCGCCGGGGACCAACATCGAGTTCATCGTGATGCAGTTGCTGCGGCAGGACCGGCTGGGCGCCTTCGACTTCAACTCCCGGTTCTACGCCGACGACGACCTCATCGTCGGCTCGGCGGACCCGTTCCAGCTCTTCCGGATCATGGTGGAGATCGTGTCCGTCGGCGCGCACCGGCCGGCGTCGCGGGTGAACTTCATGCTCGACCAGTGCCACAACATCGAGGAGAAGATCCCCGGCCAGATCCGCTCGGTGCTCAACGTGGAGCAGGCGCTGGCCAAGGCGTTGCTGGTGGACACCGCGGCGTTGAGCGCGGCGCAGCGGTCCGGTGACGTGCTGGGAGCGCACGGCCTGCTGATGGACGCCTTCGAGACCGACGTGCGCGGGCCGCTGGCCGACCGCCGGGAAGAACGCGGCTTGCCGCGCGACCCGGTCGCCGCCTTCGCCGCCTCCGGATATGCCGCGACCGCCGCCGCCACCCGGGTCGGTGGCCGGCAGGCCGGGTGGGGAGCCTGATGAGCGACGCCACGACCACCGTCGCCGAGCTGATCGAGCGCAGCAACCGGCTCGGCGCGGATCCGCGCACCACCAACTACGCGGGCGGCAACACCTCCGCGAAGGGCGCCGCCGTAGACCCGGTCACCGGGCAACCCACCGACCTGCTGTGGGTGAAGGGATCCGGCGGTGACCTGGGCACGCTGACCGAGGCCGGGCTGGCGGTGCTGCGCCTGGACCGGCTGCGCGCCCTCGCCGGGGTCTATCCGGGCGTGCGGCGCGAGGACGAGATGGTGGCCGCGTTCGACCACTGCCTGTTCGGTCGTGGCGGCGCCGCGCCCAGCATCGACACGGCGATGCACGCTCTGGTCGACGCGGCGCACGTGGACCACCTGCACCCGGACTCGGGCATCGCGCTGGCCACCGCGGCTGACGGACCGGCGCTGACCAAGGAGATCTTCGGCGACCGGGTGCTGTGGGTGCCGTGGCGTCGCCCCGGTTTCCAGCTCGGCCTGGACATCGCCGCCGTGCAGCGGGCCAACCCACAGGCGATCGGCGTCATCCTGGGCGGGCACGGCATCACCGCGTGGGGGGCGACAAGCGCCCAGTGCGAGGCGCACTCGCTGGAGATCGTGCACACCGCGGCCGACTACCTCGCCGAGCGCGGACGCCCTGACCCGTTCGGCACGCAGGTGCACGCCGCACTGCCGGAGGCCGCGCGGCGGGAACGCGCCGCCGCGCTGTTCCCGGTGCTGCGGGGCCTCGCCTCGACCGACCACCGGCAGGTGGGTCACTACAGCGACACGGACGTGGTGCTGGACTTCACCGGCCGGGAGCGGATGCCCGCCCTGGCGGCGCTCGGCACCTCCTGCCCGGACCATTTCCTGCGCACCAAGGTGCGGCCGATGGTGGTGGACACCGCCCCGGACGCGCCGCTGGAAACGGTGCTGGCCCGGCTGCGGGAACTGCACGCGGCGTACCGGGAGGATTACCGCGCCTATTACCAGCGACACGCCACATCGGACAGTCCGGCGATGCGCGGCGCGGACCCGGCCGTGGTGCTGGTTCCCGGCGTGGGCATGTTCAGCTTCGGCGCGACCAAACAGACCGCGCGGGTGGCCGGCGAGTTCTACGTCAACGCGATAAACGTGATGCGCGGCGCGGAGTCGGTCTCCACCTACGCGCCGATCGACGAGGCGGAGAAGTTCCGCATCGAGTACTGGGCGTTGGAGGAGGCGAAGCTGCGGCGGATGCCACCGGCCAAGCCGTTGGCAACCCGGATCGCGTACGTGACCGGCGGCGGCTCGGGCATCGGCCGGGCGACCGCACGCCGGCTGGCGGCCGAGGGCGCGTGCGTGGTGGTTGCGGACCGTGACGTCGCATCGGCGCGGGCGGTGGCGGACCAGATCGGCGGCCCGGACGCGGCCGTCGCGGTGCAGGTGGACGTCACCTCACCGGCCGCGGTGGCGACGTCGATCGCCGACACGGTGCTCGCCTTCGGCGGCCTCGACCTGGTGGTGAACAACGCCGGCCTGTCGTTGTCCAAATCGTTGCTGGAGACCACCGAGGCGGACTGGGACGTGCAGCACGACGTGATGGCCAAGGGGTCCTTCCTGGTCTCCCGCGCCGCCGCGCGGGTCCTGATCGACCAGGAGCTGGGCGGCGACATCGTCTACATCTCCAGCAAGAACTCGCTGTTCGCCGGGCCGAACAACGTCGCGTACGGCGCGGCCAAGGCGGACCAGGCGCACCAGGTCCGGCTGCTCGCCGCGGAGCTGGGCGGCCACGGCATCCGGGTCAACGGCGTCAACCCGGACGGCGTGGTGCGCGGATCGGGCATCTTCGCGGGCGGCTGGGGCGCCCAGCGCGCCGCCGTCTACGGCGTTCCGGAGGATCAACTCGGCGCGTACTACGCCGGGCGCACCCTGCTGAAGCGGGAGGTGTTGCCGGAACATGTGGCCAACGCAGTCTTCGTGCTCACCGCGGGCGACCTGTCGCACACCACCGGCCTGCACATCCCGGTGGACGCGGGCGTGGCCGCGGCGTTCCTGCGATGACCGGGTTCGCCGCGGTCGACTTGGGCGCGTCCGGCGGTCGCGTGATGGTCGGCCGGGTGGAGCCCGGAACGTTGGACCTGCGCCAGGTGTGCCGGTTCGCCAACGAACCGGTCCGGGTGGCGGGCACGCTGCACTGGGACATCCTGGCGCTGTACCGCGGGGTGCTGACCGGGCTGCGCGCGGCCGGCCCGGTGCGCAGCCTGGGCGTGGACTCCTGGGCGGTGGACTACGGGCTGCTGGACGAGACCGGGGCGCTGCTCGGGAACCCGGTGCACTACCGCGACTCGCGCACCGACGACGTGCCCGCCCGGGTCGCGCGGCGCATCCCGGAGGATCGGCTCTATGCCCGCACCGGGGTGCAGAGGCAGCCGTTCAACACGCTCTACCAGTTGGTTGCCGCGGCCGGTACGCCGCAACTGCGGGCGGCCCGGCGGATGCTGCTGGTGCCGGACCTGATCGGGTACTGGCTGACCGGGCAGATCGGTGCGGAACTGACCAACGCCTCGACCACGCAACTGCTGGACCCGGCCACCGGCGCCTGGAACACCGGGCTGATCCGCGACCTCGCTCTGCCACCGGACCTCTTCCCGCCGCTGCGCGCGCCGGGTGACCCGATCGGGCCGGTGTCGGCGGATCTGCTCGGTTACCGCACCGAGGCGGTGGCGGTGGGCTCGCACGACACCGCGTCGGCGGTGGTCGGCGTGCCCGCGCAGGGGCCCGACTTCGCATATGTGTCCTGCGGCACCTGGTCGCTGGTCGGCGTGGAACGGGACGCGCCGGTGCTCACCGAGGCGTCCCGGCGTGCCAACTTCACCAACGAACGCGGGGTCGACGGAACCGTCCGGTTCCTGCGCAACGTGGCGGGTCTGTGGCCGCTGCAGGAGTCGCTGCGCGTCTGGGGCCGCGACGACGTGGCCACGCTGCTGCGCGAGGCCGCCCGGGAGCCGGGGCTCGCCGCGGTGGTCGACCTGGACGATCCGGCGTTCCGGCCGCCCGGCGACATGCCGGCCCGGATCGCCGCCGCGTGCCGGGCGTCCGGCCAGCCGGAACCGGCGACACCGGCGGCCACCGTACGGTGCATCGTGGACAGCCTGGCGCTGGCCCACCGCCGCGCGGTGCGGCAGGCGCAGGAACTGTCCGGCGGGCAGGTGAACGCGGTGCACATGGTCGGCGGCGGGGCGCGCAACGAGCTGCTCTGCCGGCTCACCGCGGACGCCTGCGGGCTGCCGGTGCTGGCCGGTCCGGCGGAGGCGACCGCGCTGGGCAACATCCTCGTGCAGGCGCGCGCGGCCGGGGTGCTGCACGGCGACCTGTCTGCGCTGCGGGCTCTGCTGCGGCAGACTCGACCCATCACCCGGTACGAGCCGGGAGGCGACGAGGCCGCCTGGCGTTGCGCCGAGCGGCGGGTCGGAGGCTGACATGCGGATCGCCCTGTTCGCCACCTGCCTGGCGGACACCCTGTTCCCGCGTGCCGCGATCGCGACCGTGCGGCTGCTCGAACGGCTCGGGCACGAGGTGGTCTTCCCGGCCGAGCAGACCTGCTGCGGGCAGATGCACGTGAACACCGGATATGCCCGGGACGCGGTGCCGCTGGTGCGTCGCCACGTGCGCACCTTCGGGCCGTACGACGTGGTGGTCACACCGTCCGGATCATGCGCGGGCTCGGTGCGGCACCAGCACGCCGACGTGGCCGCGGCGGCCGGTGACGACCGGCTCGCCGCGCGAGCCGCCGCGGTCGCCGGACGTACGTACGAGCTGTCCGAGCTTCTCGTCGACGTGCTGGGGGTGGAGGACGTGGGGGCGTACTACCCGCATCGGGTGACCTACCACCCGACCTGCCATTCGCTGCGCGTACTCCGCGTGGGCGACCGGCCGGTGCGGCTGCTGCGGCAGGTGCGCGGGCTGGATCTGGTGCCGCTGCCCGCCGCGGAGCAGTGCTGCGGCTTCGGCGGCACGTTCGCGGTGAAGAACGCTGACGTGTCCACGGCGATGCTGGCCGACAAGATGCGCCACGTGCTGTCCACCGGCGCGGACGTGTGCGCCGCCGCGGACGCGTCCTGCCTGATGCACATCGGCGGCGGCCTGACCCGGCTGCGAGCCGGGGTGCGCACGGTGCATATCGCGGAGATCCTGGCCGCCACCGAGACAGGCCGGGAGGCACCGGCATGACGCGCACCTTTCTGGGCATGCCGGCCACCGCCCCGCGCGGAGTCGGACATCTGCGCGAAGGCGAACCGTTTCCGGCGGCGGCGCGCCGCGCCCTGGGAGATCCGCAACTGCGTCGCAACCTCGGGCACGCCACGACCACGATCCGCGCGAAGTCCGGCCGGGTCATCGGCGAGCTGCCCGACTGGCAACAACTGCGCGACGCCGGGTCGGCGCTCAAGGCGGACACCATGGCTCGGCTGCCGGAACTGCTGGAACAGTTGGAGTCGGCGGTCACCGCGGCCGGCGGCACGGTGCACTGGGCGGCCGACGCGACCGAGGCGAACCGGATCGTCACCGGCCTGGTGCGGGCCACCGGTGAGCAGCGCGTCACGAAGGTCAAGTCGATGGCCACCCAGGAGATCGGCCTCAACGAGGCGCTGGCGGCGGCCGGGATCGAACCGGTGGAGACCGACCTGGCCGAGTTGATCGTCCAGCTCGGCGCCGACCGGCCCAGTCACATCCTGGTGCCGGCCATCCACCGCAACCGGGCGGAGATCCGGGAGATCTTTCTGCGTGCCATGCCGGGCGTGGACCCGGCGCTCTCCGACGAGCCGGCAGCGCTGGCCGGCGCCGCTCGCGCGTATCTGCGGGAGACGTTCCTGCGGACCAAGGTGGCGGTGTCCGGTGCCAACTTCGCGGTGGCCGAGACCGGCACGCTGGCGGTGGTCGAGTCCGAGGGCAACGGCCGGATGTGCCTCACGTTGCCGGAGACGCTGATCACCGTGATGGGCATCGAGAAGGTGGTGCCGTCGTGGCGGGACCTGGAGGTGTTCCTGCAACTGCTGCCGCGGGCCTCGACCGGTGAGCGGATGAACCCGTACACGTCGATGTGGACCGGGGTGACGCCCGGGGACGGGCCGCAGCAGGTGCATCTGGTGTTGCTCGACAACGGCCGCAGCGCGGTGCTGGCCGACGAGGTGGGGCGGCAGGCGCTGCATTGCATCCGCTGCTCGGCCTGTCTCAACGTGTGCCCGGTCTACGAGCGCACCGGCGGTCACGCGTACGGGTCGGTGTATCCCGGCCCGATCGGTGCGGTGCTGTCGCCGCAGCTCACCGGGGTGGCCGACAACGCCTCGCTGCCCTACGCGTCGTCGCTGTGCGGCGCCTGCTTCGACGCCTGCCCGGTGAAGATCGATATTCCGTCCATCCTGGTGCATCTGCGTGGCCGGGCGCCGCATCCACGGGCCGAGGCCGCCGCGATGGCCGCCGCGGCGTACGTGATGGACCGGCCCCGGCTGTACGCGGCCGCGCAGCGTGCCGCCCGGCTGGGGCGACTCACCGGCCGGCGCGGTCGTGGCCTGCCGCCGCCGCTGTCCGGCTGGGCCGCCAGTCGGGACGTTCCGGAGCCGCCGCCCGCGACGTTCCGGGAATGGTGGGCGCGGCGATGACCAGCCGGGACGTGATTCTGGGCCGGATCCGGGAGGCGCTGCGCGGGTACCCGGCCGCCGGTGCGGTGCCGCGCGATTATCGAGGCAGCGACGACGAGCCCGCGGACATGGACCTGTTAGCCGGCCGGCTGGCGGACTATCGCGCGCACGTGCACCGGACCGCGACGATCGGCATCGCGGCGACGATCGCCCGGATTCTCGGCGACGGTCGGGTGGTCGTGGCACCGCCGGGACTGCCGCTCGCCTGGCTGCCGTCGCGGGTCGAGGTACTGATCGATGACGGGCTGCCGGACGAGCGCATCGCGGCCGCGGACGCGGTGGTGACCGCCGCGGCGGTGGCGGTGGCGGAGACCGGAACGATCGTGCTGGACGCCTCGGCCGATCAGGGCCGCCGGGTGCTGAGCCTGCTGCCGGACCTGCACGTCTGCGTGTTGCGCCCGGAGCAGGTGGTGCCGCGCGTGCCACAGGCGATCGCCCGGCTCGACCCGCGCAGGCCGTTGACCTGGATCAGTGGGCCGTCGGCGACCAGCGACATCGAGCTGAACCGGGTGGAAGGTGTGCACGGACCGCGCAACCTGCACGTGATCATCGCGGAGGACGGTTCTTGACAAGACTATTCTCTGAGTGAATAGTGGTCGCCATGTCGACCTCCTTCGTGCTGCTCGGGTTGCTGGCCACCGGCCCGCGCCACGGGTATGAGCTGAAGCGGGCGCACGACGATCGACTGCCGCGGGCCAAGCCGCTGGCGTTCGGGCAGGTTTACGCGACGCTGGGCCGCCTGGAGCGTGACGGCCTGGTGGAAAAGTCCGGCCAGGATCGCGAGGGTGGCCCGGACCGCACCTCGTTCGCCATCACCGAGGCCGGACGAACCAGCCTGGACGAGTGGTTGTCCGCAGTCGAGACGCCGGCGCCCTTCGTGACGAGCACCTTGTTCAGCAAGGTCATGGTGAGTCTGCTGGCTTCCGGGGTGGACCGGGCGCGGGCCTACCTGACCGCCCAGCGAAGCGCGCACGCCGACCGGCTGCGCGAGCTGACCGCGACCAAGACCGCGGCCGACTCCCCGTTCGGGGACGTGGTGGCCGCCGATTTCGCCATCGCTCACCTCGACGCCGACCTGCGCTGGTTGCAGACCACGCTGCAGCGCGTCGCCGACATGGACAGGGAGAAGCGCCCATGACCGCATTGTTGAGCGCAGCGGGGGTGGCCAAGCACTACGGCCGCACTCCGGCGTTGACCGGTGTCGACATCGATGTCGCCGAGGGCGAGATCGTGGCGGTCACCGGGCCGAGCGGGTGCGGCAAGTCCACCCTCCTGCACTGCCTGGCCGGCATCCTGCGGGCCGACGCTGGCACGGTCACCTACCGCGACCAGGACCTGGGCCTGTGGTCGGAGAAGTCCCGCTCCCGCCTGCGCCGCACCGACTTCGGGGTGCTCTTCCAGTTCGGACAGCTAGTGCCGGAGCTGACCGCGGCGGAGAACGTCGCCCTGCCGTTGCTTCTCGCCGGCTCGGGGCGGCGAGAAGCGCGCGCGGATGCTCAACAATGGCTGGAGCGGTTCGGCGTGGACCACGTCGCCGAGGCGCGGCCCGGCGCGATGTCCGGCGGCCAGCAGCAGCGGTGCGCGGTGGCGCGCGCCATGGTCACCCAGCCGCGGGTACTGTTCGCCGACGAGCCGACCGGTGCGCTCGACGCGCTGGCCGGGGAGCAGGTGCTCGGCGAGCTGGTGCGGGCGGCCCGCGATCAGGACACCGCGGTGGTGCTGGTCACCCATGACGCCCGGGTGGCGGCCTACGCCGACCGCGAGGTCGCGCTGCGCGACGGTGCCAACGATCCGTCCGGGCTGGGTGTCGGTTCGTGAGGCCGTCCACCCTGGCCCGGCTCGCGCTGGCCGGCAGCCGCACGGACACGCTGCGGGTGCTGCTCACCACCGCGAGTTCCGCGCTGGCCACGTTGATCCTGCTCACCGCCGCCGCGGTGGCCGCGGTGGAGGAGGCGGGCGGCAGCGACCCGGTGGTCCACCGCTATCGGCCGGCGCTGCTCGCCGAGGACGGGCTGCGCCCCGGCATCGTCATCACCCTGGTGCTGTTGGCACTGCCGGTGCTGGCCCTGGCCGGGCAGTGCGTCCGGTTCGGGTCGCCGGCTCGTGACCGACGGCTGTCCGCCTTCCGGCTCGCCGGGGCCACGCCGGGTCAGGCGGCGCTGATCGCGGTGACCGAGACCGTCGTGGCGGCGATGGCCGGTTCGGTGGTCGGCCTGGCCGTCTTCCTGGTGCTGCGGTGGCTGCTGGACAGCCCCAACGCGGAGGGCCGCCGGGTGCTGCCGACCGACGTCCTGCCGACCGCGCCGGCGATCGTCCTGGCGATGCTGGTGGTGCCGGTGCTCGCCGGCTTGGCCGCCGCCGTGCTGATGCGTAAGGTGATCATCACGCCGCTCGGTCTGGTCCGCCGAGTCCGGCAGAAGCCGCCCTCGGTGATACCCGGCGTCCTCCTGCTCGCCGGGGTGTTCGGCCTGCTCATCGTCGGCTTCACCGACAAGGCGCTGTCCACCGTCCTGCGGCACACCGGACTGCACCTGTTCATGGCGCTGGGCGCTATGGTGATCATGCTGGCCGTCGCGGGGGTGCTGATCGGCACCGGATGGATCTCGCACACCACCGGCCGGCTGCTGCGCCGGTACGGGCGCACGCCGGCCACGCTGCTGGCCGGGCGCCAGTTGATGGCCGACCCGTGGAGCGGGAGCCGCACGCTGTCCGCGCTGCTGGCCACCGTGGTGATCGGCGCCGCGGTGTTGGCGTACCGCAGCGAACTGGTCAGCAGGCTGCGCGCCTCGCGGACCGGCTCGGGTGGCGGCCCCGCGGCGCCGATCGACTTCTACACCAATGCCGTCGACCTGATCACGGTGGCGGTCAGCATCGGGATCGCGGCGGCTGCCGCGGGCATCCTCGTCACCCTCGCCGACGGCATCGTGGCGCGCCGGCGAACCCTGTCCGCGCTGGTGGCCACCGGCGTGCCGCGCCGGACCCTGGCCGCGGCGACGGCGTGGCAGACGCTGGCGCCCCTGGTGCCGGCCACGCTGATCGCGGTGATCGTCGGCACCGGCCTGATCCGCGCCACGACAACCAGCATGGCGCAGGAGAGCGACGTCGACGTTCCGATGCCGATAGGTTCCCTGACCCTGTTGGGTGCGGGCACGCTGATCGTCATGACGCTGGTGGTGCTGGTGTCGATGGTCTTCCTGCGAATGAGCGCGACGGCCGAGGAACTGCGCACGACATAGCCACCCCGCCCGCCCCGCCCCGCCCCGCCCCGCCCCGCCCCGCCCCGCCCCGCCCGCCCCGCCCCGCCCCGCCCCGCCCGCCCCGCCCCAA
>NZ_BMMX01000035.1 GCF_014646155.1 Mangrovihabitans endophyticus | reverse complement strand
GCCCATCCCCGCCCGTGCCCGCCCCGGTCCCCGCCCGCGCCGCGCCCGTCCCCGCCCGCCCCGCCCGTGCCCGCCCGTGCCCCGTCCCCGCGCGCCCCGCCCCCGTCCCCGCTCCCGGCGCGTCACCCGTGCGGCGCGTCGATCTTGGCCTTTGTGTGCCCGATTCGGTACGCCACAACCGACTTGTCCGACCACAAACTCCATGATCGACGCCCGGTCTCCGGGGGCGCCCCTCGTGACGGCCGTGTGGGGCCAGCGGGCCCGTGGATCTTGAGGTTTGCGGTCCGACTTATGCCGCCATGGGCACCTGAATGGGGCACACAAAGGCCAAGATCGACGCGCCACACGGCCGCCGCGGCGAGGACGGGGGCGCGGGTGACGCGGCGGGGCGGGTGACGCGCCACACGGCCGCCGCGACGGGGACGGGGGCGCGGGCGACGCGGCACGCGGGGCGGGCGACTCCGGGCAGCGTGGGGGCGGCTCCGCGCGGCGTGACATCGCGAGGGCGTCGGAGGAAGAAGGGCAAAGGGCCCTGGAGGGTCTCCCGAAACGGCGCGAGATCCGGCAGAGTGTTGGCGTGCACTCACCGTCCGGCGTGGAGCTGGCCGGGCTGGCGAGCCTGGTGATCGCGGTCCCGGCGGTGGCTCTGCTGGCCGATTCCGGACGAAAGCATACGTCTGCCGCGCGCCGGGCACATCTTCTGCTGGCGGCCGGCGGCGCTCTGGTCACCGCCGCGGCGCTCGCCGGTCTGCTCAGCGTCCTCGTGGCCAGCCGCCACGATCGTGACCTGCTCGCGCCGGCGCTCGCCGCCGCGATGGCGCTCGGCACGCTCACCCTGCTGGTCGGCACCCTGGTGCTGCCGGGCGCGGCGGAGAACCGCGGTGCGGCGGTGCGTCATCTGCTGGACGGCATGATTATCGCCGCCGCGTTGTGGTTCGTCGGCTGGGTGCTGGTGTCCGAGCCGACCTGTCTGCTGGGCGATGAGGCGGCGGATGCGGGATTCTCCTCGTTCCTGCTTCCGGTGGCGGTGGCCGCGGTGGCGATCGGGCTCGCCGTGGTGCTGGCGCTGCACGCGCACCGGCCGCGTCGGGGGACGGTGCGGGTGGCCGTGGGGACGAGCCTGGTCGCGGTGGCCGGCGCGGCACTGTCCGGTGGCATCGGCGACCGGTGGCTGGCCGTGCTGCTGGCCGGGGCGTTGCTGCTGCCGGCCGGCCTGATCGTGATCGCCCGCGCGGTGCGGGTCGCGAACCGGCCGGTGCGGGTGGAGGGCGATGTGGTGCGGCGCGGCACCGGGTACGCGTTCGTGCCGATGATCGGCATGATCGCCGCCGCGGCGTACCACCTGAGCGCGGGCGGCACGATCACGGTGGCCGGGCTGGCGGTGACCGGCGTCGAGGGGATCCTGCTGGTCGGCCGGCAATATCTCGCGCTGGCCGACGTCAGGCGCTACACGTTGCAGTTGCGGGAGCGGGAGGCGCACTTCCGGGAGCTGGCGCACACCGATCCGCTCACCGGCTTGGCGAACCGGCGCGGGCTGCTGCAGGCGCTACGTGACGCGTACGCGCAGGAGCTGCCGCACACCCTGGTCACGCTGGACATGGACGGGTTCAAGAACGTCAACGACGTGCGCGGGCACGACGTCGGGGACGCGGTACTCGCCGAGGTGGCCGGGCGGCTGCGCCGCAACCTGCTGGACGGTGATCTGGCCGCGCGGCTGGGCGGTGACGAGTTCGCGGTGCTCATGTGGGCCAGTCCGGACGAGGCGGTGCTGGCGGCCAGCCGGTTGCTGGCGGTGCTCAACGAGCCGTATGACGTGGACGACACCTCGGTCTTCCTGTCCGCCAGCCTGGGCGTGGCGGCGGCGGTGGACGACACCGGCCGGCGGCCCGCCGACGAGCTGATGCGCAATGCCGATCTCGCCTTGCGGTACGCCAAGCAGCGCGGCAAGAACCGGGTCGAGCGCTATCAGGTGCGCTACGACGAGTTGCTGCGCCGGCACAGCACCCTGGAGCACGAGCTGCGCCACGCGATCGAACGGGACGAACTGCGGCTGGTCTTTCAGCCCGTGGTGGCCCTCCCGTCGATGCGTCCGGTGGGCGCCGAGGCGCTGCTGCGCTGGCATCACCCGACGTTGGGCAACGTGCGTCCGGACGAGTTCATCCCGGTGGCCGAGGAGTCCGCGCTGATCAACCGGCTGGGCGCGTGGGTGCTGCGGCAAGCCTGCCGGCAGCTCGCGTCGTGGCTGGCCGCCGGGCACGACGTCTGGGTGTCGGTGAACCTGTCGCCCAAGGAGTTGCACGCCGCCGACTACGCGGGTCAGGTGGCCGACGTGCTCGCCGAGTGGGACGTACCGTCGCAGCGGCTGGTGCTGGAGGTGACCGAGCATGCGGTGGCCACCGACATGGACGAGCTGGTCCGCCGGCTGGCCGAGTTGCGTGGCACCGGAGTGCGGATCGCCTTGGACGACTTCGGGGCGGGCTACTCGTCGCTGGGGCAGTTGCGTGATCTCCCGGTCGACATCCTGAAGATCGACCATGCCCTGGTGGCCGAGCCGGAGTCACGCACCGGCATGGCCGCGCCGCTTGTCGACGTGGTGGTGCGGCTGGGGCACCGGCTGGGTCTCGAAGTGCTCGCCGAGGGCATCGGCACACCGGCGCAGCGCGCCGTGGTGGAGGAGGCCGGTTGCCGACTCGGGCAGGGCTCGCTGTTCGGCTGGGGAGTGCCCGCCGAGCACCTGGAGGCGCAGTTGCGGCCGTTGCGGGCGCCGGTGACGCGGCCGGTTCCGGCGCCGCGGTCCGCGCCGCCGGCCGGTGCCACCGCACGCAGTCAGGTGGTGCATCTCGGTCCCGGAATGCGGCAGCTCAGAGCGGTTCTGCCGGCGGAGCAGGAGTTCGAACCACCGGCGGGTGACCAGCATGTGGGATCGGTTGACTCGTCGCGTGAGATGGGGCAGGCTTAGCCGCATGTGCTTGTCATCCCGAGTACTTATCTGAGCGCGTTTTCTTCCGCGCCCGGTGCGCCGGAGCCGAGCCCGCGTCCGTCCCACGAGGACGACACTCGCGGGTGCGACACCGGCCCAGGCACCGGGTCCCGAGGAGGAAGACGCGCTAGGTCCCGTGCCGCACCGGCACGAGGGCCTTTTTTCTTGCTCAAGTACAGGTTTTGTTGCTCAAGTGCAGGACCAATCTCGACGCAAAGGTCGCAGTCATGACGAGACCACCCACCCCCGAGACACTCGCCCAGCGGGTCAGCCCGGCCGCCGCGCAGGCCGGTGCCGCGCAGGCCGGTGCCGCGGCGCAGCCCACTTCCACCACGGGTGCCGGATCCCTCGTGCGGTCGCTCGAAGCTCTCGGCGTGGAGGTGGCGTTCGGCATCCCCGGCGGGGCCATTCTGCCCGCGTACGACCCGCTCTACGACTCCAAGGTGCGGCACATCCTGGTGCGTCATGAGCAGGGCGCGGGGCACGCCGCGACCGGGTACGCGCAGGCGACCGGCAAGGTGGGCGTCTGCATCGCGACCTCCGGTCCGGGCGCGACGAACCTGGTCACGCCGATCGCCGACGCGTACATGGACTCGGTGCCGATGGTCGCGATCACCGGGCAGGTGGCCCGGCCGTCGATCGGCACGGACGCCTTCCAGGAGGCGGACATCCAGGGCATCACGCTGCCGATCACCAAGCACAACTTCCTGGTGCAGCACGCCGAGGAGATCCCGCAGGTGCTCGCCCAGGCCTTCCACCTGGCGTCCACCGGCCGACCCGGCCCGGTGCTGGTGGACATTCCCAAGGACGTGTTGCAGGCCCAGACCATCTTCACCTGGCCGACCGACCTGGACCTGCCCGGCTACCGGCCCACCCTGCACCCGCACGGCAAGCAGATCCGCGAGGCCGCCCGGCTGATCGCGCAGAGCAAGCGGCCGGTGCTGTACGTGGGCGGCGGCGTGCTCAAGGCGGGCGCCACCGACGGGCTGCGCCGGCTCGCCGAGCAGACCGGCATCCCGGTGGTCACCACCCTGATGGCCCTGGGCGCCTTCCCCGATTCGCATCCCCAGCATCTGGGCATGCCGGGCATGCACGGCACGGTTCCCGCGGTGTACGCGCTGCAGAAGGCGGATCTGCTGGTCACCCTCGGCGCCCGGTTCGACGACCGGGTCACCGGGAGGCTCGACTCGTTCGCCCCGGACGCCAAGGTGGTGCACGCGGACATCGACCCGGCCGAGATCGGCAAGAACCGGCACGCCGACGTGCCGATCGTCGGCGACGCGCGGCACGTCATCGACGAGCTGATCGCGGCGGTGTCCGGTGGCTCCGGCGGCACCGGCGCGTACGCCGCCTGGTGGGGGCAGCTTGACGATCTGCGCGAGCGCTACCCGCTGGGCTACGACGAGCCCACCGACGGAACCCTTGCCCCGCAGTACGTGATCGAGCGGATCGGCAAGCTGGCCGGGCCGGAGGCGATCTACGTGGCCGGAGTGGGCCAGCACCAGATGTGGGCGTCCCAGTTCATCTCGTACGAGAAGCCGGGCACCTGGCTCAACTCCGGTGGCGCCGGGACCATGGGCTACGCGGTGCCCGCCGCGATGGGCGCCAAGGTCGGCAAGCCGGACACCACGGTGTGGGCCATCGATGGCGACGGGTGCTTCCAGATGACCAACCAGGAGTTGGCGACCTGCGCCCTGGAAGGCATCCCGGTCAAGATCGCCGTGATCAACAACGGCAACCTGGGCATGGTGCGGCAGTGGCAGACCCTGTTCTACGAGGGTCGGTACTCGAACACCGAACTGGGCACGCACAAGCACCGGATCCCGGACTTCGTGAAGCTGGCCGAGGCGCTCGGGTGCGTGGGCCTGCGCTGCGAGACGGCGGCCGACGTGGACAAGACGATCCAGGCTGCCATGGAGATCAACGACGCGCCCGTGGTGATCGACTTCACGGTCGGCAAGGACGCCATGGTGTGGCCCATGGTGGCGGCCGGCACCAGCAACGACGAGATCATGTTCGCCCGGGACGTGCGGCCGAACTTCGACGAAGACGAACTCTGAGAAGGGGAGCCCGATGACCATGCACACGCTGTCGGTGCTGGTGGAGAACAAGCCCGGCGTCCTGGCCCGGGTGTCCGGCCTGTTCTCCCGGCGCAGCTTCAACATCGATTCGCTCGCCGTGGGCGAGACGGAGAACCCGGACGTCTCCCGCATCACGATCGTGGTCAACGCCGACTCCTCCCCGCTGGAGCAGGTGACCAAGCAGCTCAACAAGCTGGTGAACGTGCTGAAGATCGTGGAGCTGGACCCGGTGCAATCGGTCCAGCGGGAACTCCTGTTGGTCAAGGTGCGCGCCGATCGGGTGCAGCGCAGCCAGGTGATGGAGACGGTGGAGCTGTTCCGCGCCAAGGTGATCGACGTCGCTCCGGACACCCTCACCATCGAGGCCACCGGCAACCCCGACAAGCTGGACGCGTTGCTGCGCGACCTGGAGCCGTACGGGATCAAGGAAATGGTCCAGTCCGGCCTGGTGGCGATCGGTCGCGGTTCGCGGTCGATCACCACCGGACCCGCGCTGCGCGCGGCTTAGACAGCCCAAATAGCGACACCGGAAGGAAAGTCATGACCGCGGAAACGTTCTACGACGACGACGCCGACCTGTCCGTGATTCAGGGGCGCAAGGTCGCCGTCATCGGGTATGGCAGTCAGGGCCACGCCCACTCGCTGTCGCTGCGCGACTCGGGCGTCGACGTCGTGATCGGCCTGAAGGAGGGCTCGAAGAGCCGGGCCAAGGCGCAGGAGCAGGGCCTGCGCGTGCTCACGCCGGCCGAGGCGTCGGCCTGGGCCGATGTGATCATGGTGCTGGCGCCGGACACCGCGCAGCGCAAGATCTACACCGAGTCGATCGAGCCGCACCTGAGCGGCGGCAAGGCGCTGTTCTTCGGGCACGGCCTGAACATCCGCTTCGAGCTGATCAAGCCGCCGGCGGACGTCGACGTGGCGATGGTCGCTCCGAAGGGGCCCGGCCACCTGGTGCGCCGTCAGTACGTGGACGGCAAGGGCGTGCCGGCGCTGGTGGCCGTGGAGCAGGACGCCTCCGGCACCGCGCTGGCACTGGCCTTGTCGTACGCGAAGGCGATCGGCGGGACCCGCGCGGGCGTCATCCGGACCACCTTCAAGGAGGAGACCGAGACCGACCTGTTCGGCGAGCAGGCGGTGCTCTGCGGTGGCACGGCGGCGCTGGTGCAGACCGGCTTCGAGGTGCTCACCGAGGCCGGGTACGCCCCCGAGATCGCGTACTTCGAGTGCCTGCACGAGCTCAAGCTCATCGTGGACCTGATGTATGAGGGCGGCATCTCCCGGATGCGGTACAGCGTGTCCGACACCGCGGAGTTCGGCGACTACACCCGCGGCCCGCGGGTGATCGACGGGCGGGTCAAGGAGGAGATGAAGAAGATCCTCTCGGAGATCCAGTCGGGCGAGTTCACCCGCGAGTTGATCGCCGACGACGAGGCGGGCGGACCGGCCCTCGCGCAGTACCGCAAAGAAGGCGCCGAACACCCCGTCGAGGTAACCGGGAAAAAGCTGCGCGGCATGATGTCGTGGGTCGATCGGCCAATTACCGAGACGGCCTGAGTGGCGCTCCCGAAGGCACTTAGGCGGTGACCGTTTAGGGTCACTGCGGACGCCGATGGGATCCGCTGATCGTCAAACGCGATGCGCCCGGTCAACGCCCTGACCGGGCGCATCGCGTCACCGAACGATTACCTGAAACGTGCTTGTTACGTCCTGCTTACCTGTTCAACGCCGTAATCGAATTGTCGACTGATTGGGGTCTTGTCGACGGACTTCGGCAGGTAGCCTCGCCGCATGCGACTGGCTGATTCTTTCCGGAGTGAGCGCTTCGGCGCGGTCCGGATTCATGAGCTCCAGAGAGTGATCGAGCTTGACTCTGGTGCCGGGGACCACGCCGGCCTGCTGCCCGTGTCCTCGGCGGGCAGCCGTGTCGTGCCGCCCGAAGCCCTGCGGGCGGTCGAGAACGAAATGGTGATCGTCGTCCCGTGCATGAACGAGACGCGCAGCGTCATCGAGGGGGTGCTGTCCGGCGTCCCGCACGATTGTCTGATCGTTCTGGTCTCCAACAGCGATCGCCTGCCGGTCGACCGGTACGAGATCGAGGCGCAGACGGTGGAACAGTTCTGCCGCCTCGCGGGCCGGTCCGCGGTCACCGTGCATCAGAAGGACCCCGGCCTGGCCGCGGCCTTCAAGGCGGCCGGGATGGCCGAGCTGATCGCCGACGACGGCCTGGTTCGCAACGGCAAGGGCGAGGCGATGCTGATCGGCATGGCGCTGGCCGCGATGACCGGTCGCAAATATCTGGGATATGTCGACGCGGACAACTACGTGCCGGGCGCCGTGCACGAGTACTGCAAGGCGTACGCGGCCGGTCTCCATCTGGCCAACAGCCCGTTCTCGATGGTGCGCATCTCCTGGCACTCCAAGCCGAAGCTCAAGGACGGCCGCCTCTTCTTCAGCCGCAAGGGACGCAGCTCGGCGATCACCAATGATTGGCTGAACCGGTTCCTCGCCGAATACTCGGGCTTCGGCACCGAGGTGATCGCCACCGGTAACGCCGGCGAGCACGCGATGAGCATGGAACTCGGGCTCAAGCTGCGGCTGGCGGGCGGTTTCGCGGTCGAGCCGTTCGAATACATGGACCTGTTCGAGCAGTTTGGCGGCCTGTTGGAGAACCCCAACCCGGATGTCATGGCGGCGTCGGTGCCGGTTCTGCAGATCGAGACTCGCAACCCGCACTTCCACGACAACAAGGGCGAGGAACACGTCCAGGGCATGCGGATGCAGGCGCTCAACGTGCTGTATCACTCGGCGGTGACGTTGCCTTCCGTGCGGCAGGCGATCATCGAATTCATGGTCGCTCAGGGTGCGCTGGAGACCGGACAGGAACCACCCCGCGAGCGGGTCTATCCGCCGGTCGGCACCCTCGCGCTCGACCTGCTCTACGACGCCCTGGACGCGGAGGCGCAGTCGTTCCGGGAGTTCGACGGGCGCTCGATGGCCGGCCTGCCGCAGGCGCCGCCGATCGAGCGCGGCCGGATACCGGGCATGGAGGCGCCCCGCGCCGCTTGACCGATGCGTCACGAAATGTAAACGGGCGATTACCATTCTGTGACGGTGGTCACCGCGGACGGTATCCCGCGGGGCCGCCCTCCGTGCTTACGATCGCGGCAGGTCGACCAGCGCCGGTCGAAACCGCCGCGACCGGAGGGAGAGCCGATGGCTCCCGTCGTACTGATCGCCGAGGACCTCGCGCCGGCTGCCATCGACGTGCTGGCCTACGACTTCGACGTCCGTCACGTCGACGGCACCGACCGGGGCGCGCTGCTCGCCGCCGTGGCGGACGCGGAAGCGCTCGTCGTGCGCAGCGCCACCCAGGTGGATACCGCGGTGATCGCGGCGGGCGCGAGCCTGCGGGTGATCGCCCGTGCCGGGGTGGGACTGGACAACATCGACGTCGCCGGGGCCACCGGGCGGGGCGTCATGGTGGTGAACGCGCCCACCAGCAACATCGTCTCGGCCGCCGAACAGGCGGTCGCGCTGCTTCTCGCGGTCTCCCGCAACACCGCCAGCGCGTGTGCGGCGCTGAAACGCGGCGAGTGGCGCCGTTCCGCGTACACCGGGGTGGAAGTGCAGGGCAAGACCGTCGGGATCGTCGGGCTGGGCCGGATCGGGGTGCTGTTCGCCCAGCGGATGGCGGCCTTCGGCACCCGGCTGATCGCCTACGACCCGTACGTGCAACCCGCCCGCGCCGCCCAGCTCGGCATCCGGCTGGTGGGGCTGGAGGAGCTCATGCGGGAGAGCGACTTCATCTCGGTGCATCTACCGCGCACGCCGGAGACCATGGGTCTGATCGGCGAGAAGGAGCTGGCCGACGTCAAGCCTGGCGTCCGGATCGTCAACGCGGCGCGCGGCGGCTTGATCGACGAGCGGGCTCTCGCCGACGCGCTGGACCGCGGCCAGGTGGGCGGTGCCGGCATCGACGTGTTCGCCAGCGAGCCGGTCACCTCCTCACCGCTGTTCCGATTCGACAACGTGGTGGTCACTCCGCACCTGGGCGCCTCCACGGCGGAGGCGCAGGACAAGGCCGGCCTGGCCGTGGCGCGCAGCGTGAAACTGGCCCTGGAGGGCGAGTTCGTGCCCGATGCGGTAAACGTGCAGGCCGGCGGTGTGGTCGAGGAGGAGGTTCGGCCGCTGCTGGCGCTCACCGAACGGCTCGGCAAGGTGTTCACCGGCGTGGCGGGCGGCATCGCCGCCGGGGTGACCGTGGAGGTCCGCGGTGCGGTGGTCGCGCACGAACTGGGCGTGCTGAAACTCGCCGCCACCAAGGGGCTGTTCACCCCGGTGGTGGACGAACGGGTCACCTACGTCAACGCGCCGCAGCTCGCGGCGGATCGCGGCGTCGAGGTGGAGCTTGCGGTCGGCGACGAGACCACCGAACACCACAACCTGGTCACCGTCCGCGGCGCTCTGCCGGACGGCCGCGCGGTGAGCGTGGCCGGTACGGTCACCGGGGTCCGCGAGATCCGCCGGCTGACCGAGGTGGACGGTTTCACCCTGGAACTCGCCGCGGAGGGAGTGCTGCTCTTCTTCCGGTACGTGGACCGGCCGGGCGTGGTCGGCGCGATCGGCTCGATCCTGGGCGAGGCGGGCGTGAACATCGCGGCGATGCAGGTGGGCCGCCGGTCGGCGGGCGGGGAGGCGCTGATGGCGTTGACCGTGGACTCCTCCATCGACGCGGATCTGCTGGCGCGGGTGGCGGCGGCGATCGGTTCGTCCCGGGGCAGCGTGGTGGACCTGCGCGAGGGATAGTCGCGATTGCGGGTGCGGTGCGTCCTCAGCGTGCCCGCACCGGCGGCGGGTAGACCGTGCCGTCCTGCAGATCCAGCAGGTCGAGCTGCAGTTCGGCGGCGAGCCGTTCGATGGTTTCCAGCACCACGTCCGGGCAGCCCTCGTCGAGCCGCATCGTGATGTGGTCCGCGGCCGCGTGCAACGGCGCGCTGGCCCACGGCGATCCGGGCGCGGCCGCACGCGGGCCCCGATCCGGATAGTCGGCGGTCAGGGCGTCATAGAAGGCGACGACACGGGGATCGGCGGAACGCTGCGGGTGCTCGCCGCGCACGCATCGCGCGTTGGCCGCCCGCACCGAGTCCGGCGCGTCCGTCCTGTCCATCGCCCACACCACGAGGTCGAAACTCACCGGCGCATGGTGCCATACCCACGGCCACCGGAGGCGGTTCATGCTCCGACACGCGGAGATGCGTCTTGCGCGACATTAGTCCGCATCGCTAGCGTTGTCGGTGCCGCACGTGAGCGGCGGGCTCGTCTTCGGGTGACGCGTCCGTCGGCTGCGCGGGCGGCAGCACCCCCGGCGGGCGCGAGCCACGCGTTTTCGTCGCAACAGCCCCCGTGACCGTTGCCGCGGTCCGGGGGCTGTTCGCGTCCCGGGAAAGTTGCCGCTCGGGCGCCGGGCGCGGGGCCAGTCGTGCGGTGCATGCGCTTAATGCCCATTAAGTGAGACCGGCGTACCGGAGGGCGGGACGGGCGGCTAGGCTCGTGCGGGTTGCGAGCTGACAAGGGAGTTGAGCGACGTGAGCGTGGCCCGAATCGCGGTCGTGGCCGGTGACGGCATCGGCACCGAGGTGACCGCCGAGGCTCGCAAGGTGATTGAGGCCGTGCTCCCCGGCGCCGCTTATACCGAATACGACCTGGGTGCCCGTCTCTATCGCCGCACCGGCGAGGTGCTGCCCCCCTCCGTGCAGGAGGAGTTGGCCGGTCACGACGCCATTCTTCTCGGTGCCATCGGCGACCCCAGCGTGCCGCCCGGTGTGCTGGAGCGCGGCCTGCTGCTCAAGCTCCGCTTCGCCTTCGATCAGTACGTGAACCTTCGTCCCTCGAAGCTGTGGCCGGGCACCACGAGCCCGCTCGCCGGTGTGAAGCCCGGTGAAATCGACATGGTCGTGGTGCGCGAGGGCACCGAGGGTCTCTACGTCGGCGCCGGTGGCGTCCTGCACCAGGACACTCCCGCGGAGATCGCCACCGAGGAGAGCCTCAACACGCGGCACGGCGTCGAGCGCGTCGTCCGGGATGCGTTCGCCCGCGCCCAGCGCCGCGAGCGGCGTCACCTCACGCTGGTGCACAAGACCAATGTCCTGACCAAGGCCGGCAGCCTGTGGGCGCGCACCTTCGCCGCGGTGGCTGCCGAGTTCCCCGAGGTCACGACGGAATATCAGCACGTCGACGCGGCAAGCATGTTCATGGTGAGCAACCCGCAACGGTACGACGTGGTGGTGACCGACAATCTCTTCGGTGACATCCTCACCGACATCGCCGCTGCCGTGACCGGCGGCATCGGCATGGCGGCCAGCGGTTCGGTGAACCCGGAACGCGCCTACCCGTCGACGTTCGAGCCGGTGCACGGCTCGGCGCCGGACATCGCCGGCCAGGGCATCGCCGATCCGGCGGCGGCCATCCTCTCCGCGTCGTTGCTGCTCGAACACCTCGGGCGTGACGATGAGGCGCGCCGAGTATCCGAGGCGGTCGCCGCCGAGGTCGCCTCCCGCACACCGGGAACGCCGCTGCGTACCGCCGACGTCGGTGACCGTGTCGCCGGCGCGGCGGCCTGACCGGCAGAGCCGAACCCCAGGCAGAGCCGACAATCCGCGGAGGGCGAGCCCTCCTCCCGGGATCAACCCGACGACCGGGTGCGCCGGGCAGGCGCGCCCGATGCCGCGTACGCCGAACAGACGCTCGATCCGCCGTGGCCGCACCCACCACGGCGGTGCCGCACACGCCGCGAACGACATTGAACGCTCGTTCGGGGTAAATTCAAGCCCACTCCAGTCTTCGAAGAAAGCAGGTCACGTGCCATGAGCGGTGGTGACAAGATCGATTTCGAGATCCGTCCGAGCGCGGCGCCCGTGAGTGCGGCCGAACGCGCCGCGATGGTCGCCAACCCCGGATTCGGGCGCATCTTCACGGATCACATGGCCATCGTGCGATATGCCGAGGGCAAGGGGTGGTACGACGCTCGCGTCGAGGCGCGCGCGCCGTTGCCGATGGACCCCGCATCCGCGGTGTTGCATTACGCCCAGGAGATCTTCGAGGGGTTGAAGGCGTACCCCACGCCGGACGGTGGCGTGGCGATGTTCCGCCCGGACGCCAACGCGGCCCGGTTCGCTCAGTCGGCGGCGCGCATGGCCATGCCGGTGGTGCCGACGGAGCTCTTCCTGGCCTCGCTACGGGAGATCATCACGATCGACCGGGAGTGGATGCCGGACAGCGAGGACGGCAGCCTCTACCTGCGGCCGTTCGCCTTCGCCAGCGAGGTCTTCCTCGGCGTGCGCCCCGCGATGGAATACCTCTACCTGGTGATCGCCTCGCCGGTCGGCCCCTACTTCGCCGGTGGCGTGCAGCCGGTCAGCGTGTGGGTCAGCCCGGACTTCACCCGTGCCGCGCCGGGCGGAACCGGGGCCGCCAAGTGCGGCGGCAACTACGCCGCGGGCCTGTCCGCGCAGGCCGAGGCCATCGCCCACGACTGCGAACAGGTGGTCTATCTGGACGCGGTGCAACGGACGTACGTCGATGAGCTGGGCGGCATGAACGTGATGTTCGTGATGGACGACGGCTCGCTTGTCACGCCGCCGCTGAGCGGAACGATCCTGCCGGGCATCACACGGGACTCGGTGCTGCGGCTCGCCGAACGCTCCGGGCGCGCGGTGCAGGAGCGCCCGGTGGGCTTCGACGAGTGGCGCACCGGGGCCGCCTCCGGCCGCATCCGCGAGGTCTTCGCCTGCGGCACCGCCGCGGTGATCACCCCGATCGGCACGGTGCGGCACCCGGGCGGCGAGTTCACCGTCGCCGACGGCGGACCCGGCGAGGTCACCATGGGCCTGCGCCAAGAGCTGGTGGACATCCAGCGCGGACGCGCCGACGACCCCTTCGGCTGGGTCCACCGGGTGCGGTAAGGGCCGGAAACAACCGCCGGTCAGTCCGTGGGGCCGGTGAGCATGGTCGCGCGCATGGTCTGCACCTGCTCACCGGTCAGCCCGATCCGCCGCACGTACGACTCCACCGAGCCGTGCTCGGATCGCAGGTCGTCCAGGAACAGCCGCATCGCCGCGGGCGGGCACTCGAAGCGGTGCTCCACACCCTCGACGGCGGCCGGGTTGTTGTCCCGCAAGTAGGCCATCAGCGACGTCATCGGCGCCTCGGTCAGGGCGTAGTCGGCCGCGATGTCCTCGTCCGCCACGCCGAGTAGGGCGAGCGCCAGCGCGCACACCACGCCGGTGCGATCCTTGCCCGCCATGCAGTGCACGACGACCGGGGCCGCGTCCGGGTCGGCGATGACGCTCAGCGCCGTGGCGATGCCGTCGCCGCCGTCCGCGGTGAAGTTGAGGTAGCGATCAGCCAGCCAGCGTGCGCGCACCTCGTCGGCGGAATAGGGGACCTCGTCCCAGTCCACGTGCTCCACCACGGCGTTCAGGTAGGTGAGCCCGTCCGCCGGGCGTACCCGGCCGTGCTTTTCGACCTCGAAAGCGCGGCGCAGATCCACCACCGTGCGCACGCCCAGGTCGCGGAAGGCGGCCCAGCCGGCGTCGTCCAGGCGGTGCAGCGAGTCGGTGCGGAACAACCGTCGCCAGGCCACCGTGCGGCCGTCGAGTCCGGAGTATCCGCCCAGGTCGCGGAAGTTGTATGCGGTCGAGAAGGTCAGGCTCCGGGAGTACGTCACGGCTCCCACCGTAGTCCCGAAAGGTGGAACATCCCTTCCGGCGACGGCGGTAAGTGGCATGCTTCATCCCGTGACCCCGTACGTCCTCATTATTGAGATGTAGCGCGCTGGCCCGTACTTGCCGACGCGCAGACCTCCCGCGACCGCGGGGGGTCTTTTTGTTGGGTCCGCCTCCTCCCGGAAAGGAATCCCGATGGACTACCAGGTCTTCGACACCACGCTCCGCGACGGCGGCCAGCGCGAGGGCATCAGCTACTCGGTCGTCGACAAGCTCGCCGTGGCGCGGCTTCTGGACGAGTTCGGCGTGGGCTTCATCGAGGGCGGTTGGCCCGGCGCGATGCCCAAGGACACCGAATTCTTCGAACGCGCGAAGACCGAGCTGGAGCTGACGAACGCGGTGCTGGTGGCCTTCGGCGCCACCCGCCGGGCGGGCCTGGACGTCGCCGAGGATCCGCAGGTACGCGCGTTGCTGGAGGCCGGCACGCCGGTGGTCTGCGTGGTGGCAAAGTCGGACATCCGGCACGTCGAGCGGGCATTGCGTACCACCGCCGAGGAGAACCTGGCCATGGTCCGGGACACGGTGACGCACCTGGCGGGGCACGGCCGCCGCGTGTTCGTGGACTGCGAACACTTCTTCGACGGGTTCCGGCATGACCCGGACTACACCGCGTCGGTGGCGAAGGCCGCGTTCGACGCCGGCGCCGAGCGGGTCGTCATGTGCGACACGAACGGTGGCATGCTGCCTTCGATGATCACCGAGGCGGTGCGGGACGTGGTGCGCCGCACCGGCGTGAGCGTCGACCGCTTCGGCATCCACTGCCAGAACGACACCGCGTGCGCGGTGGCGAACACGGTGGCCGCCGTGGAGGCGGGCGTGAAGCACTTCCAGTGCACGGCCAACGGGTACGGCGAGCGGCCGGGCAACGCGGACCTGTTCGCCACCGTCAGCAATCTGCAGCTCAAGCTCGGGCTGAACGTCCTACCGGACGGATGCCTGGAGAACGCGACGCGGGTGTCCACCGCGCTCGCCGAGATCGCCAACATCGCCCCCGACACCCACCAGGCCTACGTCGGGGCCGCCGCCTTCGCCCACAAGGCGGGGCTGCACGCGAGCGCGATCAAGGTGGATCCGTTGCTCTACAACCACGTCGATCCGGCGGTGGTGGGCAATGACATGCGGATCCTGGTGACCGAGATGGCCGGCCGGGCCAGCATCGAGCTGAAGAGCCGCGAGCTCGGCATCGACCTGGCCGGCCACCCGGAAACGCTGTCCGCGGTCACCCGCCGGGTGAAGGACCTGGAGGCCGGAGGCTGGTCCTTCGAGGCGGCCGACGCGTCGTTCGAGTTGCTGGTGCGGCGGGAGCTGCCCGGCGGCGGTTTCGCGCCGCCGTTCGCCCTGGAGTCCTACCGGGTGCAGGTCGAGCATCGCGAGGACGGCGCGGTGATCTCGGAGGCGACCGTCAAGGTCCGGGCACGTGGTGAGCGCGTGATCGCCACCGCGGAGGGCAACGGGCCGGTCAACGCCCTGGACGAGGCGCTGCGCAAGGCGTTGTTGCCGCACTTCCCGCAGTTGAAGTCCTTCGAGCTGGCGGACTACAAGGTGCGCATCCTGGAGGGGTCACACGGCTCCGGCGCGGTCACCCGGGTGCTGCTGGAGACCTCCGACGGCGAGCGGGACTGGACCACCGTGGGCGTGCACGAGAACGTCGTCGAGGCGAGCTGGCACGCGCTGGTGGACGCGCTCACCTACGGGCTCGCGCGGGCGACCAGCCCGGCCTGAGCTCCGCGCCGGGAGGTCAGGCGCGGGGCAGCACCAGGGATGCGAGCACCGCGCGATGGTCGCTGCCGGGCAGCCCGTGCACCCGCAGATCGCGGACGCCGATCCGGCGATCCACCAGGATGTGGTCGATGGTGACCGGGGGGATCGGGTGGCCGCCGTAAGGTCCCCAGGTGCCGGCCAGCCCTTGGCCCACGGCGTCCGCGGCGTCGCGGTAACCATGCGAGATGAGCGCCCGCAGCGGCGCGTGGTCCACTGTGGAATTGAAGTCGCCGAGCAGGATGCGCGCCGGGCCGTCCGGATCGGCGCGCGGCTCGCTCGACAGGTCGGCCCGCCAGTCCGCCAGGACGCCCACCGCGTACGGGGCGACGGGATGGGCGGACTCGACCGCGAGCGGCGCGGTGCCGGGCGGTCGGACCGTCGCGTACGCCTGCAGGAAGCCGCCACCGCCGCGGTGCGAGCCCGGCGCGCTGACCGGGAAACGGGAATAGAGCGCCGATCCGGTGGTGCCCACCTCCGGTGCCTGCGAGCCGTAGGGGAGCAACGCGTCCAGCCCGGCCGCGGACAGCCGGGCGCGCGCCTGCGGCGTGTACTCCTGCAGGGCGAGCACCGCAACGTCGTGCTGCCGGATCAGGCGCACGATGGTGGCCGCGTCCGCGCCACCGGCGAGCATGTTGGCGGTCATCACGTGCAGCGGCACCCCGGCCTGCGGGCCACGGTCGCCGTCGGCCACCGCCCGCGGCAGCACACAGGCGGCCAGCGTGGCGGCCACCACCAGGCCCACCGCGGCGGTTGCCCAGCGGCGCACGAGCAGCGCCACCAGCACGGGAAGCCACGCCGCCGCGGCCGCGTACGGCGTGAAGGCGAGCACCTGCACCACCGGCCCGCGCTCCACGCCGGCCAACCGGATCGCCGCCCAGACGAGGCTGGGCAGGACGAGCAACCACACCGCTGCGGTGCCGACCGCGCGGCGTGCGGGCCGGGTCGGGGCCGGTGCGCTGGTGATCGTCATGCGGTGACGCTATCCGGTGGGAGCTCGTGCCCGGCCGGCAACGCGGTTCACGTCACAGTGCTGATCACCGGTCGTCGACGTCGCGGATCTCGCTGCTGAGACCGGCGGCGGTCAGCTCGTCGCGGATGAGCGCGGCGTCGCCCTCGACGACGATCGTCAGCTCCTGCGGACGCAGATGCGTGGCGGCGGCCGCGGACACCTGCTCGACGGTCGCCGACAGCAGGTGCTGCCGCAGGGCCGGGTAGTAGTCGTCCGGCAGCCCGTGCACCACCAGCGTGGCCAGCGCGGACACCAACGAGCCCGGCGTCTGCATCTCCACCGTGAGCTGTCCGGCGCGCCACGTGCGGGCGACCTCCAGCTCCTCGGGCGTGACGCCGGAGAGCTTCATGCGCGCGATCTCGCCCACGGTGTCGGCCAGGGCCGGTGCGGTCACCGCCGTCTGCACCGACGAACTCACCCCGAGACGTCCGAACCGGCGCGTCGTCGCGAAGTCCGCCCGGATGCCGTACGTGTATCCCTTCACCTCCCGGATGAGGTGATTGAGCCGGGACGTGAAGGCGCCTCCGAGCACGGTCGCCGCCAGCATGTTCGGCACGTAGTCCGGGTGTGCCCGGTGCGGCGACCGGTGCCCCAGGCGCAACGTCGACTGCACCGACCCCGGGCGGTCCACCAGAAGGGTGCGCCGCTGGGAGCGCTGCGGCACGTCCAGCGGAGCCTCGACGGCGAGTGCGCCGCCCTGAGTGCCGGCGAACGCCGCGGCGCCCAGCGCCGCCAGATCCAGCCGATCCAGATCGCCGGCGACCAGCAGCACCCCGGGACGGCGCAGCCACTGCTCGTGGAAGGCGAGCACGTCCTCGGCGGTCACCGCCGCGGCGGACTCCGGACTGCCGTGCATCGGCCGGCCGTACCGCTGCGCCGCGCCGAACAGATCACGCCGCAGCGCGGCGTCCGCGCGCGGCCCCGGCTGCGCCCAGTCCATGCGCAGCGCGGTCACCTCGTCGTCGCGGACCCGCGCCACGTCGTGCGCGTCCAGTTTCGGCGTGCGCGCGGCCTCGGCCATCAGGTCCACCGCGCCGGGCAGCACATCGGCGGGCACCGAGACGCCAACCCGGAAGGTGTCCCAGTCGACCGATGTGGACAGTTCCGCGCCCAGGCCCTCCAGGGCGAGCGCGTACGCCGCGGCGTTCCGCGTGCGGGTGCCCTCCTCGATCGCCTTGGCCAGCACCGTGGCGGTGCCCTCGCGGCCCGCCGTCTCGCGCGAGGCGCCCGCGTCCAGCAGCAGCGAAGCCCCGGCGATCAGGTGGCCGGGCATGTGTGCGGCGACGACCAGGCCGTCGCCGACCGGGACCCGGACCACCGATGGGAAGCGGTACGGCCGTTCCGGTCCCGGCCCGGGACGGGTGGCGATGAGCGTCATGAGTTCTCTCCGGGCAGGTAGGTCAGGGTCACGCGGGACGACGGCGTGAGCATGGTGCGGGCCACATCGGCGATGTCCTCGGCGGTCACCGCCAGGCGACCGGGCAGCCGGTACGCGGCGGCGCCGGCATCGCCGAACTGGGTCGCGTACCGGCCCAGGGTGTCCGCACGGCCGCCCACTGTGGACATCTGGTGCCACCACGATGTGGTGAGCAACGCCTTCGCGCGGGCCAGTTCGGCATCGGTCACCGGCTCGGTGATCAGCGACTCCAGCACCTCGACGACGCCCTCTTCGAGGGTCTTGCCGTCCACCCCGTCCTTGGCGGTGGCGGTGGCGATGATCGGCGCCGGCGCGTGCGCCAGATCCACCCCGTACGCGCCCACGTAGTCCGGCTGGGCGATCCGGGAGCCGTCCGCGAGGCGCTGGTAGAGCCGGCTGCCGCGGCCGTCGCCCAGCACGGTGGCGAGCACCGTGGCCGCGTCGTACCCGGCGGTGCCGAAGGGATGCGTGCGGTGCGCGATGTAGACCCGGGGTGCCGGCACGGCCGCGGTCACCGTCTCGCGCATCGGTTCTCCTGCCTGCCCGGTCAGATGGCTGCCGGGCGGCGGCGGAATCTCGGTCACCTGATCGATGCGCCCGAAGTAGCGCTCCGCCAGCTCGACCACCTGCGCCGGCACCACGTCACCGACCACCGTCAGGACGGCGTTGTTGGGCGCGTAGTACGCGCGGTGGAACGCCGTGAAGGCCTCCAGGGCGGCGGCGTTCAGGTCCTCCATCGATCCGATCGTGGAATGGTGGTACGGGTGTCCGGGTGGGTAGAGCAGTGGCAGAAGGCGCAGCCACGCATCGCCGTACGGCACGTTCTCGTACCGTTGCCGCCGCTCGTTCTTCACCACCTCGCGCTGGTTGTCCAGCGTCTCCTGGGTGAGCGCCGGGACCAGCCCGCCCATCCGGTCGGCCTCCAGCCAGAGCGCCAACTCGAGATGCTCCACCGGGAGGGTCTGGAAGTAGTTGGTCCGGTCCGGGTTGGTGGTCGCGTTCAGCGAGCCGCCGGAACCCTGCACCAGCCGCATGTGCTCGGTCTTGGCGACGTGTGTGGAGCCCTCGAACATGAGGTGCTCGAAGAGGTGCGCGAAGCCGGTCTGTCCGTCCGGCTCGTGGCGTGAACCCACGTCGTACCACAGGTTCACGCACACCACTGGGGCGCTGTGATCCTCGCTGACCACGATGCGCAACCCGTTGTCCAGGCGCGCGTTTTCGATGGGCCACGGATATCCGGTCCCGGTGACCGGTGCGGGCGAAACGGACACACGACCTCCCTCAACCGGCGTGCATGGCGATGCACGCCGATCCCCAGTATTGCGCCGGCCCCGCGGCGGCGGGCGGACACCCACGATCCTTTTCCGCTGGTCCGTCGTACGTGCAGGGTGCCATGCTGGCGATGTGCCGGACGACGTACGGGTCAACGACCGCCTGATCATTCCGGCTGCCGAGCTGTCCTGGCGGTTCTCCCGGTCGGGCGGGCCGGGCGGCCAGTCCGTGAACACCACCGATTCCCGCGTGGAGGTGTCCTGGGATCTGGCCGGGTCACAGGTGCTGCCGCGGGCGCTGCGCGAGCGCGCGACCGCCCGGCTCGGCCGCCGCCTGGTGCATGGCGTGCTCACGGTGAGCGCCGAGGAGCATCGGTCCCAGTTGCGCAACCGGGAGGCCGCCGCGGCCCGGCTCGCGGGCGTGGTGGCGGGCGCCGTCGCGCCGCCACCACGGACCCGGCGTCCCACCAAGCCGTCGCGGGGAGCGGTCGAGCGGCGGATCGCGGAGAAGAAACGGCGCGCGCAGATCAAGCAGAACCGGCGCGGCGGCCCGGCGGAGTAGGACGGGCGGTCCGCGCTCAGCGGTGGTTGTGCGGGGCCACCGTCTCCCGGTTCGCCGCCGCCGCGACCGGGCCCAGCAACTCCTCGCAGACGCGGATGAGTCGGGTCCGCAGGCCCGCCGCGCGCCGGGCGAACTCGCGCTGCCGGGCCACGTACTCCGCCTTCCCCTCCGCCGTCTCGATCTTCACCGGCGGGTAGCCGTAGGAGCTCAGGTCGTACGGTGACGCCTGCATGTCGAGCAATCTGATGTCACCGGCCAGGGCGAAGCAGTCCAGCGCCAGCGCGCCCGGCACCGCGGCGCCGAGTTTGCTGGCCCACTTGTGGCAGTCCATCGCGGCGTGCAGGCAGCCGGGCTGGTCCAGATCAACCTGGGTCGCCCGGGTCGGCTGCAGACGGTTCAGGCCGACCGCCTCCGGAGTGAAGAAACGGAACGCGTCGAAGTGTGTGCACCGGATCGGGTTCTGCTCGACGACACGGTCGGTCTCCGCCTGGCCCAGGCGCAGCGGCAGCGGATGCCGGTGCTCCGGCGAGCGATAGACCATCGCCCACTCGTGCAGGCCGAAGCAGCCGGAGAAGACCGGCCTGCTCGCGGTCGCGGTGAGCAGGCCGTGGATGTACCGCACGCTTTCGCCGCGGGCCTGCATGTATGCGTCCTCGTCCAGCGTGACCACGCCGTCCGGGTAGGTGCGGTAGAACTTCCAGGCGGCGTGCTCGGCGAGACCTCCGTGCGTCGGCGCCAGTCCGGTGCCCACGCCCGGATGCCAGCGGCGTAGCTGCGCGGGGCGGGTGCCGTAATAGTCGTACAGGAAATCCTCGATGGCGTGTTTCTCGCCGGTCGCTCGGCGGGCGCGATGGCCGGCGGTCATCGCGTCGGCGCGCTCGGCGTGTGCGCGGGCGAGCGGAATCCACGTCACCGACGGGAGCGTCGTGGTGAGCTGGCGGATTCCCATCTCACCAGCGTATCGACCAGACGCCGCCGGCACGATTACCGCGACGCGCGAATGCCGCGGTTCGCGCGCGGGCCACCTGGCGACACGCTGGCCAGCGAGTGGCCGCCCGTTTTTGCGCTATGTGACACAGCGTCCGACTTTGCCCGAGCCTGCACCTCGCGCTGCGGATCTGCGACGCGGGGCGATCGGCCGTATTCGTGCGCAGCGTAGATTTGACCCGCTCGGAATCCGTGATGGTTGGGGGAGAATGCAGTGCGCTTCGCTCGTTTTGTGCATGCCGGTGGGGTCTCGTTCGGCGTCGTCGAGGGCGAGCCCGGCTCCGGCGCCTCCGGCCTCACCGTGGCCGAGATCGGCAGCCTGCCGTTCGAGGAAGTGCGGTTCACCGGGCAACGCTGGGCGCTGGCCGACGTGCGCCTGCTCGCGCCCATCTTCTCCAGCAAGGTGATCGGCGTGGGCCGCAACTACGCCGACCACGCCGCCGAACTCGGCAACGACGTGCCGAAGGAGCCGCTGATCTTCATCAAGCCGTCGACCTCGGTGATCGGGCCGAACGACGCGATCCGCCTTCCGCCACAGTCGCAGCAGGTCGAGCACGAGGCCGAACTGGCCGTGGTGATCGGCGCGACCGGCGCACGCCGACTCGACCGTGCGGGCGCGCAGAAGGCCATCTTCGGCTACACCGTGGGCAACGACGTCACCGCCCGCGACCTGCAACGCTCGGACTCGCAATGGACCCGGGCCAAGGGCTTCGACTCGTTCTGCCCGCTCGGCCCCTGGATCACCACCGATCTCGACATCCAAGACCTTGAGGTGCGGTGCGAGGTGGGTCGCGACCCGCAGGCCATGGAGGTGCGGCAGATCGGCCGCACCAAGGACATGGTCTTCGATGTGCCGACGCTTGTCTCGTACGTGTCACACGTGATGACGCTGCTGCCGGGTGACGTCATCCTGACGGGGACACCGGCGGGCGTCAGCCCGATCCTGCCCGGCGAAACGGTGTCGGTGAGCGTTCAGGGCATCGGGGAGTTGCGCAACCCGGTGGTGGCACTGGACTGACGCGGCGTTGCCGCGCCGGGTGAATCGCCGGACGGTATCCCGATTTGGCGGGCACCATGGGCTCAGGTAGAGTTCAGCACCGGCGCGGCAAGCCGTGCCAATGGGGTATGGGGTAATTGGCAGCCCGACTGATTCTGGTTCAGTTAGTCTAGGTTCGAGTCCTGGTACCCCAGCGCTGATCGCTCCCACGAGGGAGGGCGGTGCTGGCACTCTGATAGAGTTCGGCCCGCCGTTCCGGTGTTGCGGAGCGAGAGCAGGAAAGTTCCTGGCCCCGTCGTCTAGCGGCCTAGGACGCCGCCCTCTCAAGGCGGTAGCGAGGGTTCGAATCCCTTCGGGGCTACAGCATGAGGCCCGCACTGATCGCAGTGCGGGCCTTCGTCGTGTCGGCGGTCGTGTCGCCGCGGGCACTGTCTGACAGGGACCGCCGCAGGGCTGCTACAGGCCGGACAGGCGCTGTCCCGCGCGCACCACCGCCATCGCGTGGCGTTCGCCCGGTCGGCGTCCCAGGCGTTCGATGGGTCCGCTGATCGAGACCGCCGCGATCACCCGCCCGGTGCGGTCGCGAATCGGCGCCGACACGCTTGCCACGCCCGGCTCGCGTTCCGCGACGCTCTGCGCCCAGCCGCGCCGGCGCACCTCCGCGAGGGTCCGTCCGGTGAACTTGCAGCGGGGCAGCAACGGCATCACCGCCTCGGGCGGTTCCCACGCCAGCAGGATCTGGGCCGCCGATCCGGCCACCATGGGCAGCACCGAACCGACCGGCACGGTGTCCCGCAATCCGCTGGCGCGCTCGGCCGAAGCCACGCACAGGCGCTCGTCGGCGCGGCGCAGATAGAGCTGTGTGCTCTCGCCGGTCGCGTCGCGCAGCGCCGACAGCAACGGCTCGGCAGCGGTCAGCAGGACATCCGGCGCGGCATTGGCCAGTTCGCCGAGGCGCGGCCCGGGGCGCCATCGGCCCTGGGTGTCGCGCACCAGCATGCGATGGATTTCCAGCGCCTGGGCCAGCCGGTGCGCGGTCGCTCGGGGCAGCTTCGTCCGGTCCACCAACTCGGCAAGGCTGGCACCGTCGACGCAGGCCGCGAGGATCACCACCGCCTTGTCGAGAACGCCGACACCGCTCATACTGTGTCCCACAAGCCGAAACATACCTCCCAGAATTTAGGATGTCCAGATGGTGGGAGTCACGTCAACGACGCCGCGGACCCTGGCCGAAAAGGTCTGGGACGACCATGTGGTGCGGTCGGCCGAGGGCGAGCCCGACCTGCTCTACATCGACCTGCACCTGCTGCACGAGGTGACCAGCCCGCAGGCCTTCGACGGTCTACGCATGGCGGGACGCGGCGTGCGCCGGGTCGATCTGACCCTCGCAACCGAGGATCACAACACCCCGACCGGCTATGCGGACCCGGCGTTCCACAATCGCCGCGGCGATCTTTTCACGATCGCCGACAGCACGTCGCGTACGCAGATCGAGACGTTGCGGAAGAACTGCGCCGAGTTCGGCGTCCCGATCCGCCCGCTGGGCAACGACCAGCAGGGCATCGTGCACGTCATCGGGCCGCAGCTCGGCCTCACGCAGCCCGGCATGACGGTGGTCTGCGGCGACTCGCACACCGCCACGCACGGGGCGTTCGGCGCGCTGGCGTTCGGGATCGGCACCAGCGAAGTCGAGCATGTGCTCGCCACGCAGACGCTGCCGCAGTCGCGGCCCAGGACGATGGCCGTGACGGTGACCGGCGAGCTGCGTCCCGGCGTCACCGCCAAGGATCTGATCCTGGCGCTGATCGCCCAGGTCGGCACCGGCGGCGGCGTCGGCCACATCGTGGAGTATCGCGGCGAGGCCATCCGCAAGCTCTCCATGGAGGGGCGGATGACCATCTGCAACATGTCCATCGAATGGGGCGCCAAGGCCGGCATGATCGCGCCGGACGAGACCACGTTCGCCTATCTGCGGGGCCGTGAGCACGCGCCCGAGGGCGAGGCGTGGGACGCCGCGGTGGCGCACTGGAAGACGCTGCCGACGGACGATGGCGCCCGGTACGACACCGAGGTGATCCTGGACGCGTCGGCGATCAGCCCGTTCGTCACGTGGGGCACCAACCCGGGACAGGGCGCCCCGCTGGACGGCGTGGTGCCGCACCCCGCGGACTTCACCGACGAGGTGGACCGCAACGCGGCGCAGCGCGCCCTGGACTACATGGGCCTGCAGGGCGGAACGCCGCTCAAGGAGGTGCCGGTCGACGTGGTCTTCGTGGGTTCCTGCACCAACGGGCGCCTGGAGGATCTGCGCGCGGCCGCCGACGTCATCCGGGGGCGCCGGGTGCGCGACGGCGTACGGATGATGGTGGTCCCGGGGTCCGCGGACGTCCGCACCCGCGCCGAAGCCGAAGGGCTGGACAAGGTCTTCCTCGACGCCGGTGCCGAGTGGCGGTTCGCCGGATGCTCGATGTGCCTGGGCATGAACCCGGACACCCTGGACCCCGGCCAGCGCGCCGCCTCCACGTCCAACCGCAATTTCGAGGGTCGCCAGGGTCGTGGCGGCCGCACTCACCTCGTCTCGCCGCAGGTTGCCGCGGCCACCGCGGTGGCCGGCACGCTGGCCGGGCCCGCGGATCTCTAGGAAAGGCCGGACAACTCAGCCATGGACAAGTTCACCACGCACAGCGGGACCGTGATGCCATTGCGCCGGTCCGATGTGGACACTGACCAGATCATCCCGGCGGTCTACCTGAAACGGGTCACCCGCACCGGCTTCGAGGACGGGCTGTTCAGCGCCTGGCGCGACGATCCGGACTTCGTGCTGAACAATCCGGCCTACGCCGGTGCCACGATTCTGGTGGCGGGCCCGAACTTCGGTACCGGATCATCCCGGCAGCACGCGGTCTGGGCGTTGCGCGACTGGGGATTCGCGGTGATCGTGGCCCCCCGGTTCGGCGACATCTTCCGGGGCAACGCGCTCAAGGAGGGGCTGCTGCCGGTCCAGTTGGATATGAGCGCCGTGGAACAGCTCTGGGCGCTTGCCGAGAATGAGCCGGACGCCTCGGTCACGGTTGACCTGGGCGCCCGCGAGGTGCGTGCCGGCGAGGCCGCGTGGAGCTTCCCGATCGACGACTTCAGCCGCTGGCGCCTGATGGAGGGACTGGACGACATCGGACTGACGCTGCGCCACGCCGACATCGTCACCGCATACGAGAGGGAACGACCGAACTTCAAACCGGTCACCGTCTGAGCCGGAAACCTCAGCCACATCAGCCTTTTTCGCCCCCACCAGGCAACCGGTGGGGGCGAATTCCTTGCAACACAACGGTTTTTTTCATGCAGATGTTTGTGTCCGCTGGTCAAAGGGCATACGGTGCGCGCAGAATGGCTCGCATTGGGCCAGTTCTCACGTTCGGGAGGAAAACCGTGAACAAGGCCGAGCTCATCGAGGCGCTCGCCGCCCGACTGGGGGACCGGAAATCAGCGACAGCTGCGCTGGATGCGGTCATCAGCGAGGTGGAGAGTGCCGTCACCAAGGGCGACCGCGTAGCCATCACCGGTTTCGGCGTCTTCGAGAAGCGGGCGCGCGGCGCGCGCACTGCACGCAATCCGCGTACCGGCGAACCGGTCAAGGTGAAGAAGACTAACGTGCCGGCCTTCAAGCCGGGCACGGCATTCCGCGAGATGGTTGCCAGCGGCAAGGTCGCCAAGGCTGCCAAGAAGACCACTGCCGCGAAGTCCGCCGGCAAGGCGGCTCCGGCCAAGTCGACCAGCCGCACCGCGGCGGCCAAGTCGACGGCGGCGAAGAAGACCACCGCCAAGGCCGCGACGGCCAAGGCGGCGCCGGCGCGCAAGACCGCGGCCAAGACCACCGCGGCGAAGTCGGCCACGTCCCGGCCGACCACGGCCAAGGCGACCACGGCCAAGGCGGCACCGGCCAAGAAGGCGACCACCCGGTCGACCGCGCGCAAGACCACCGCCAGCAAGGCGGCGCCGGCCAAGTCGTCGGCCACCAAGGCCACGGCGGCGAAGAAGACGGCCGCCAAGGCCGCGGCGGCGAAGTCCACGGCGGCCAAGTCGACCGCGGCCAAGTCCACGGCCGCCAAGTCGACCGCGGCGAAGTCCACGGCGGCCAAGTCGACGGCGGCGAAGAAGACCACCGCGAAGTCCACGGCGGCCAAGAAGACCACCGCCAAGAAGACCACCGCGGCGGCACGCACCACCCCGTCGACGCGCGCCACCACGGCACGCACCGGCACGGCCCGCAAGACCCGCTGAGGAACGCCCTCAGTCTTCTGCTGACGCGCGAACGGCATCCACTCGTATGGTGGATGCCGTTCGCGTATTCCGGCGGTGACGGGGGCACTGAGCCTATTTTCCCCGCATGGACCGGATTTCGACGTCGCCGCGGGGCCTGGCGGCCCGGTCGGTGGTCGCGGTGGCGGTGTTCGCCGCGGCCATCGTGCCCGGATGGACGCTGGGCGACCTGGTCGAGCGGTGGACCGGCAACGGCCTCCTGGACTGGTTGCTGACATGTTGCTGTGCCGCGCTGGCGATGCTGGTGCTCGCGCCGCACGCGTCGTACCGGCGCAGGGACGCCTGGCTCGCTCTGGTGCCGCTGTTCGGCTGGTACCTGTGTGCCCTGATGGCATGGCGGGTGGCGCTCCTGCCGTATCGGGACTGGGAGCCGCGCGCCGATGAACTGTCGCGGGCACGCTGGCTGACCGGCGATCTGATCGGCTACTGGCGCGCCGACAGCCCGGTCCGCGCCCGGCGGCGCACCCCGGCCACCTCCGGCGTCGCGGCCCGACGGTGATGCCCGCGCCCCGGTCCGCGCATCAGATCCGCGACGAGGCCACCAACTGATCGCCGGACCAGGCCAGAATCCAGCCGGCGCCCTTAGGCGTCTTGTACGGCTGCGGGTCGTCCTCGTCATGCAGCGACGCCAGCAACGGCGGAATCACCTTGCCCTGGCTGCAGATCGCCGTCCGGTCGGCGTCGCGCACCTCGGACAACCGCGCGGCAGCCGCCTTCACCCTCGCCGGCGCCTCGTCCGGGGTGGACGGCTCGGCGAACGCGGAATCCGCCACGATCGGCAGGTCCAGCCGGCCGGCCAGCGGCTCCAAAGTCTGCTTGCACCGCAGCGGCGGGGCGGCGAACAGCCGCGTCGGCGCGATCAGCTCGACCACCGCGCCGATCCGCTCGGCCTGTGCCAGGCCACGGGCGTCGATCGGGCGCAGGGCGTCGTTGCCGACCCATTTCTTCCGCTCGCCGGCGTGCGCGTGGCGCACCAGCGCGGTGACCGCGGTGACCGGCGGCAGCGTCACCGCGTGCTCCAGGACGGCCCGGTCGGTGGGGTAGCTGAGCCGCAGGGCGGCCTCCGCCGGTGGCAGCCAGGCCACGTCGTCGACCTCGGCCGGGTCGGCGGGGCCGGGCGTCTGGTCGGCGGCGGCGCGCATCAACCAGAAGTCCACCGTCTTGCCGCGTCCGTCCGGCAGGTCATAGGCAACCGACGGTAGCCGCACCTCGGGACGGCCGCGCCAACCCGTCTCCTCCAGCACCTCGCGCACCCCGGCGGCCAGCGGATGCTCGTCCTCGTCCAGCTTGCCCTTGGGCAGGCTCCAATCCTGCCGCAGCGGGCGGTGCACCAGGCAGACCTCGATGCCACCGGACGAAGCCGGCCGCCACAGCACCCCGCCCGCGGCACGCACCGGATCGGCCATCAGTTCGACCTGCCGATGATGCGGCGCAGCAGGGCCTCCTGCAGGTGCAGATGCGGCACGGTGGGGGAGGCGGGCCGGCGGTGCCAGGCACCGTCGCCGGACAGGTCCCAGCCCTCGCTCTCCTCCGCCATGGACAGCTCCAGCACGTTGCGCAGATCCTCCTGGGCGGACGGCAGCGTCACCCGCACCAGCGCCTCCACGCGACGGTCCAGGTTGCGGTGCATCAGGTCGGCCGAGCCGATCCAGTACTCCGCGTCGTCGCCGGAGCCGAAGCGGAACACCCGAGAGTGCTCCAGGAAACGGCCGACGATCGAGCGCACCCGGATGTTGTCCGACAGGCCGGGAACGCCCGGTCGCAGGGCGCACATCCCGCGGATGACCAGATCCACTCGCACACCGGCGCGGGAGGCGCGGTACAGCGCGTCGATGGTGTCCTCGTCCACGAGCGAGTTCACCTTGAACTGCACCAGCGCGTCACCGCCGGCGCGGGCCACGCGGACCTGGCCCTCGATCCGCTCGATCAGCCCGTTGCGCACCCCGTGCGGAGCGACCAGCAGGCGCCGGAACGTGGTCTGCCGGCTGTATCCGGTGAGCACGTTGAACAGATCGGTGACGTCCGCGCCCACCTCGGGATCGGCGGTGAGCATGCCGAAGTCCTCGTACAGCCGTGCGGTCTTGGGGTGGTAGTTGCCGGTGCCGATGTGGCAGTAGCGCTTGATCTGGTTGCCTTCCTGGCGCACCACCAACGCGGTCTTGCAGTGCGTCTTCAGGCCCACCAGGCCGTAGACCACGTGGCAGCCGGCCCGCTCCAGGGTGCGCGCCCAGCCGATGTTGGCCACCTCGTCGAAGCGCGCCTTCACCTCGACCAGCACGACCACCTGCTTGCCGGCGGCGGCCGCGTCCACCAGCGCGTCGACGATCGGGGAGTCACCGCTGGTGCGGTACAGCGTCTGCTTGATGGCCAGCACGTTCGGGTCGGCCGCCGCCTGCTCGATGAACCGCTGCACGCTGGTGGAGAACGAGTGGTACGGGTGATGCACCAGCATGTCGCACTCGCGCAGCCGGTTGAAGACGCTGCGCGGCACCTCGCCGTCGGACATCTGCGGGTGCGTGGCCGGGACGAACGGCCGGTCCTTCAAATCGTCGCGGTCGCACTCGCCGAACACCTGCCACAGCGCGGACAGATCCAGCAGTCCGGGCACGCGCAGCACGTCGTCGTCGTGCATGTCCAGCTCGCGGGTGAGCAGATCGAGCACGTGATCACTGATCGACGCGGCCACCTCCAGCCGCACCGGCGGACCGAAGCGGCGCTGCGCCAGCTCCCGCTCCAGCGCCTGCAGGAGATCCTCGTCGCGGTCCTCGTCGACCTCCACCTCGGCGTTGCGGGTCACCCGGAACAGGTGCCACTCGGTCACCCGCATGCCGGAGAAGAGCTGATCGAGATGCACCGCGATGAGTTCCTCGACGGGCAGGAAGCGTGCGCCGCGGCTGTCGTTCTGCACGGTGACGAACCGGGGCACGTTGTTGGGCACCTTGACCCGGGCGAACAGCTCGGCGCTGTCGCCGGCCGGATCGCGCAGCACCACCGCGAGATTCAAGGACCGGCTGGAGATGTACGGGAAGGGGTGCGCCGGGTCGACCGCCAGCGGCGTCAGCACCGGGAAGACCTGTTCCCGGAAGTACGTCCGCAGACGCTCACGCTCCGGGGCGTCCAGCTCGCTCCAGCGGACGAGCTCGATGCCCTCCGCGGACAACTTGGGACGCACCTCCTCGCCGAAGCACGCGGCGTGCCGGGAGACCAGGTCGGCCGCCCGCTCGGTGATCATCTCTAGCTGGCCGCGCAGGGACACCCGATCGCCACCGCGCATCGGCAGGCCCGCGTTCAGCCGGCGCTTCAAGCCGGCGACCCGAACCATGTAGAACTCGTCCAGGTTGCTGGCGAAGATGGCCAGGAACTTGGCGCGCTCCAGCAGCGGCGTCTCGGGATCCTCGGCCAGCGCCAGCACCCGGGCGTTGAAGTCGAGCCAGGAGAGCTCGCGGTTGAGGAAGCGATCGTCCGGCAGCGGAGCGTCGTCGTCCGTGTCCGGCGCGGGCGTCTCGACCGGGCGGGCGAGATCCGGGGTGAACGCGGGCGGGTCGCTGCCCGGCCGGAGCGCGTCGGCATCCTCGGTGCGTGGCAGAAAGCGGCCGTTGGAACCCCGTCGGCGAGTCGGCTCGGCCGAGGGGGTCACGGTCGTGTCGGGAGTGCGGGGCGTGCTGCTCATCGCTCCATCATTGCCCGTCCGGGTGAAGCCGAAATTACCAGCGGTTAAGGTCAACTTAGTCGATTCCCGGGAGCCGCACACTGGTGACGGCGCCATCGGATCCGGTCTCCATCGACACACGTTGGCCCGGCCGCAGCAACCGCAGCCCGGATCGTGCGAAGGCATCCGGCGGGAAGGCCAGCTCAGTGCCGTCGTCCAGGAGCACCGTGCCGGACCTGGTGCGCGTGTCGAAGGTCGCCACCGTCGCTTGCATCCCCCGAGGTTATCGGCGTCAGGCGGCCGGGCGGCGGGCGGAGCCGCGACCGCCGGTGCGACCCAGATCACGCAGCAGTGCGGCGGTCCGGGGCCCGGGGCCCAGCGCCAGCACCGCGCGCAGGTCCGCCGCGGTGTCCACATCTTGGCGCAACCGCGGCCAGTCACCGGGCCACGCGCGCGCCCCGCTGCGCGCGTGCGCCGCCGCGGACCCCGGCCCGAAGCGCGGATCCAGCCGCGCGCCCGCCGCGGCGGCAAGCAGCACGGTCCCGGTGCCCGCGGCGTCCGGCACGAACCAGCGGCCGGGCGCGGCGCCGCTGGCGGACCCGGCCTCCAGCGCGGCGGACAGGTCCGCGTCGCGCAGCGCCGGCAGGTCGGCGGTCAGCGTGAACCGGTTTGCCGCCGGGCCGGCCAGCTCGTCGGCGCCGTACCGCATCGCGGCGTTCAGCCCGCCGTCCGGCGCATCCGGAGCGGTCCGGGCGCCCAGCGCGCCGGCCGCGGCGGACACCGCCGGATCGTCGGTGATCACCAGCGTCTCGCGCACCGCCGGGCAGGCCCGCACCGCGGCGAGAGTGTCCTGCACCATCGCCAGCACCAGCTCCTCGTGCCGGTCCGGCGCAACGGCGCCGCGCAGCCGGCTCTTGGCCACGGGTAGCCGCTTGACCGGGATCACCGCCGTCCATGTCATTGCCACTCCGCCATCCTGCCAGCACCCCCAGCCTGGCCCTGCCGGGTCGGAGCAGGCATGATTTTCACCGCAGGGATGACAAGACCGCGGTGGATCTGATGCCCGCGGACGATGCTGGGAGGGACCGTGGCGCAGCGCAGACTCGGGTTCTGGCGGCGTGCAGCGGTCGCCTTCGTGGTGCCGGTGCTGCAGGTCTGGACCAAGCGCACCTGGACCGGGCAGGAGAATCTGCCGCCCGAGGGCGGGGTGATCGTGGTGCCCAACCACATCTCGCAATTCGACCCGCTGGTGGTGGCGCACTTCGTCTACGGCTCCGGCCGCTGGCCCCGGTTCCTGGCCAAGGGCAGCCTGTGGCGGGTTCCGGTGCTTGGGCCGCTGCTGCGCAAGACCCTGCAGATCCCGGTGGAGCGCGGCAGCGTGGAGGCGGTGAGATCGATCGACGTGCTCGTCGATGCGGTGCACCAGGGCGGCGCGATAATCGTGTATCCGGAGGGCACCACCACGCGGGAGCCCGACCTGTGGCCGATGCGCGGCAAGACCGGGGCGGCCCGGCTCGCGCTCGCCACCGGCGCTCCGGTGGTGCCGGTGGCGAGCTGGGGCGCGCAGCAGGTGTTCCATCCGCAGACCAAGAAGTTCTCGGTGCGGCCACGCGTGCCGGTCACGGTGACCGCGGGCAAACCGGTGGACTTGAGCCGCTGGGCGGGCGCGACCCCGACCAAGGCGGTGCTGGACCAGATGACCGAGGTGATCATGCTTTCCGTTCGCGAGCTCGTCGGCGATCTGCGCGGCGGCACGCCGCCACCGCTGTACGCGCGCCCGCCGCGTCCGTCCGGGCGGCCGGAATGATCCGGGCGGCCGTGCTCGGGGCGGGCGCCTGGGGCACCGCCTTCGCGAAGGTGCTCGCCGAGGCGGGCGCGGAGGTGACGATCCTCGCCCGCCGCGCGTCGGTGGCGGAGGCGATCCGCACCACGCGCGTCAACGAGGTGGCGCTGCCCGGCGTCCGCCTGCCCGAGCGGGTCACCGCGACCGATGCGCTGGACGAGGCGATCGACGGCGCGCAACTGGTCGCCGTCGCGGTGCCGTCCCAGACGCTGCGCGGCAACCTCGGCGACTGGGCCGGCAGCTTCGCGCCGGACTGCACGCTGGTGTCGCTGATGAAGGGCATCGAGCTGGGCACCACGAAGCGGATGAGCCAGGTCATCGTGGAGACCGCGCACATCGACCCGTCCCGCGTGGTGGTGGTCTCCGGACCCAACCTGGCGCCCGAGATCGCCGGGGAGCAGCCGGCCGCCACGGTGGTCGCGGGCATCGACGCCGACCGCGCGCAGTTCGTGCAACGTGCCATCGCCCTGCCCTACCTGCGCCCCTACACCAGCGAGGACGTGGTGGGCTGCGAGATGGGCGGTGCGGTGAAGAACGTCATCGCCCTGGCGTACGGGATGGCCAGCGCGATGGGCATGGGGGACAACACCAAGGCCTCGTTGATCACCCGCGGCCTGGCCGAAACCGCGCGCCTGGGCGCCGCCCTGGGCGCCGATCCGCTGACCTTCGCCGGGCTGGCCGGACTCGGCGACCTCGTCGCCACGTGCTCGTCGCCGCTGTCGCGCAACCGCACGTTCGGCGAGCACCTCGGCCGCGGCGAGAGTCTGGAGTCCGCGCAGGCGTCCACCCGGCAGACCGCCGAGGGTGTGAAGAGCTGCCTGGCAATCCGCGATCTGGCTCGCGCGCACGGCGTCGAGATGCCGATCACCGAACAGGTGGAACGGGTGTGTCACGAGGGCATCGACCCGCGGGTCGCGGTGAAGCTGCTGATGCAACGGGAGATGAAGCCCGAATGACCGGAGACGGCACCCGATCCGTACACGCGGGCCTGCCCGCGGCGCAGCCCGGCGAACCGTTCCTGCCGGGACCGGTGTTCGCCGCCCCTTACCACCTGGATCCCCGCACCGGCGCGGTGGGCAACGAGTACGGCCGGCCGGACAACCCGACGCGGCGCTCGCTGGAGGCGGCGATCGGGGAGCTGGAGGGCGGCACGGTCCGCACGTTCGCCAGCGGACAGGCGGCGATCACCGGCTTCCTGCTGTCCGTGCTGCGCCCCGGCGACACGGTCGCGTTGCCGTCGGACGGCTACTTCGCGGTTCGCGCGTTCGCCGACGAGACGCTGCGCGACCTGGGGGTGAAGACGGTTCTGGTGCCGACCGCCGGGCCGTACCCGTCGTTTGCGGGCATGCGGCTGGTGCTGCTGGAGACCCCGGCCAACCCCGGACTCGACGTGTGCGATCTGCGGACGGTGTGCGCCGCCGCGCACGCCGACGGCGCGATGGTGGCGGTGGACAACACCACCGCCACGCCGCTCGGTCAGACGCCGCTCGCGCTCGGCGCCGACGCGGTGGTGGCCTCCGGCACCAAGGCGCTCACCGGGCATTCGGACGTGCTCCTCGGATATGTGGCCGGCAACGACCGGGCGCTGATGGACCGGATCACCCGGTGGCGCACCCTGACCGGGGCCACGCCGGGCCCCTTCGACGCCTGGCTGGCGCACCGATCGATGGCGACGCTGGACCTGCGGCTGGCGCGGCAGAGCGCCAACGCCGCCGCGATCGCGGAGCTGCTCGCCGACCGGCCGGGCGTGACCTCGGTGCGCTGGCCCGGCCGTCGCGACGATCCGTCGTACCCGGTGGCGGCGGCTCAGATGCGGCGCTTCCCCGGCATCGTGTCGTTCGACCTGGGCGACGCCGAGCGGGTGGCGCGCTTCCTGGAGGCGTCCGCGCTGGTGTACGCCGCCACCTCGTTCGGCGGGTTGCACACCAGCGCGGACCGGCGGGCCCAGTGGGGGGACGACACCGCGCCCGGATTCGTTCGGCTGTCCTGTGGCATCGAGGACCCCGCCGACCTGCTGGCCGACCTCACTCGTTCGCTGGACGCGGCGCTCGGCGCCGGATAGGCCGGACGCCGCCAGAAGCCGGACGCCGCCGGAAATGCCGGGCAGATCCGGTTCTACCCTGCTCGGCATGGCGTGGAACAGCTTCAGCGCGGATCAGGTGGCGGCACTCACCCAGGGGGTCAGCTTCTTCGTCGAGCCGGGGGAGCGGGACTGCCCGGCGTGCGGCGAGCGGCGGCTTCGAACGTACGTGCATGCGCCGCCGAACGCCCGCCGCCCGACGCTGGTCAGCTACGTGTGGTGCGGGTCCTGTCGGCGTTTCGTGGGCACCCGCGCCAAGCATCCGGACGGCGTGGTCTTCTCCGATCCGCTCGCCGCGCTGTCCCCGGGGCAGCGGCGGGACCTGGAGCGCAGCCTGGCGGGGTTCCTGGCGCACCTGGACCGGCTCTGGGACGACGGCGTGCTGCCACAGTCGTTCGCCGCCGCCTGAGCGGCGCTCAGCCCGTCGTGCCGGCCACGAGGGGACGCACCTGCCCCAGACCCTTGCCCTTGGCCGAGCAGACGGTCTGTGGCTTCTCGACGAAGATCGAGGCGGTCTCGTCCGGCGGGTAGACGCGGTACCCGCGCACCTTCGCCGGCTTGCAGTCGTCCGCGCCGAAGTTGCCCGCGCGCACCAGCACCAGGGTGGCGTGCGCGTGCTCGCCCGGCTCCAGACGGAGCGTGGCGCGGTCGCCGCCGCTGCGCTGGAAGGGATCGTTGACCCGGGTGCCGTCGTCGCCGGCCACCCAGGAGACGCCGGGGTAGCCGTACAGCGTGCACGCGTCGGCGGACTTGTTGGTGAACACCAGGAGCTCGCCGTAGGACCCCGCCGCTCCGCCGTTCGGGTCGGGGGCGTCGGCGATGCTCAGGTCGCTCGTGTGGCAGCGGCCGGGGTCCCCGGAGCCGCTGCCGCCCTGCGAACCGCCGCCGCTGGATCCGTCGTCGCCGTTCGCGTCGTCGCCGTTCGTCCCGCCTCCGTTCGTCCCGCCTCCGTTCGAACCGGTGGCGCTTGCCGCCGGGGACGGCCCGGTGCCGGTGTTCGCGGATGCGGTGGCGCCGGGACCGGCCGTGCCGGGCGCGGGTGCCGCCGCGCCGTCGTCGTCATCCCCGCCGCAACCCGCCAGCAGCAGCGTCAGCGGGACGGTGATCAGCAGAGCAGTTCGTATGCGTCGCACGTTCGTCTCCCTTGATCCGTTGCGGTACTTGCCCGGTGGGCGGGCAACGCGAACGTCCGACTCCAGGGAAACCGGGCGGCGGGCGAGGCGGCCTCCCGAAAACGTGTCAACGCGGCGAGCACTGACAGTGCAGTCCTGCTGTACACACTGTCTCGTTGTGATGCCGGTGACCGGTCGAGATCCCCTTAGTTGTCTACGGAGAGTAGGGTCAGCCCCGCCATGACCCGCAATCGGGATCCGATGCACACGAGAGGCCAGGACGACATGACGACCCCTCGGAAGACCCGCGTCGCCGTGGTGTTCGGCGGGCGCAGCACCGAGCACGCCATTTCCTGCGTGAGCGCGGGCAGCGTGCTGGGCGCGCTGGACCCGGACGCCTACGAGGTCGTGCCGGTCGGCATCACCCGGGAGGGTGCATGGGTGCTGCCCACCGCCGATCCGAGCCGGCTGTCCATCGCGGACGGCAGGCTGCCCGAGATCACCGGTCAGTCCGGCGCCGCGGTGGTGCTGCCCGCCGACCCGACGTCCAACGGTCTGATGGTGGTCGACCCGGCCGACGGCGTCAGCTCACTGGCCGGTGTGGACGTGGTCTTCCCGGTCCTGCACGGCGCGTACGGTGAGGACGGGACCATCCAGGGCATGCTGGAGATGGCCGGCGTCCCGTATGTCGGGGCCAACGTCTTCGCCTCCGCGGCCGGGATGGACAAGGAATTCACCAAGAAGCTGGCCGCCGCGGAGGGCATCCCGGTCGGGCCGTACGCGGTGCTGCGCGCCGGCTGCTCGCTCAGCGAAGCCGACAAGGAGCGGCTCGGGCTTCCGGTGTTCGTGAAGCCGTCGCGCGCCGGATCCTCGTACGGGATCAACAAGGTGAGCGATTGGGCGGAGCTGGACGCGGCCGTCGCCGAGGCCCGGCAGATCGACCCGAAGGTGTTGGTGGAGGCCGCGATCGTGGGCCGGGAGATCGAATGCGGCGTGCTGGAAGGCGAAGCGGGCGGCGCGCCGGAGGCGTCGCTGCTAGCCGAGATCGTGGTGTCCGGTCATGAGTTCTACGACTTTGAAGCGAAATATCTGGAGGACGGCGACGCCTACCGGCTGCCGGCCGACCTGCCCGCGGAGGTGACCCGGCAGGTCCAGGAGTACGCGCGGCGCACCTTCACCGCGCTGGACTGCGCTGGCCTGGCCCGGGTCGACTTCTTCGTCACCGACGATCAGCAGGTGCTGCTGAACGAAATCAACACCATGCCCGGCTTCACCCCCAGGTCCATGTTCCCGCTCATGTGGGCGGCGACCGGCCTGGAATACCCGAAGATGATCGACCGGCTGATCCGCACTGCGCTGAGCCGGGGCACCGGGCTGCACTGACAAAGGTTCACTGATCCCGGGGCTCGGCCGGCGGGCGGTCACACGCAGCCGGACGGCACGCCCTCGGTCACGGACTTGTCGGTCTGCACCACGATGTCGGAGAACTCGTTCGCCCATTGGGCCGCCTGCTGGTACGACTTCGGGACGGTGACCCGCACCGGCACCTCCCGGTCGAGCGTGGTGAACGCGGTGCCGCCGGCGACCTGCTCGGGATACCAGCAGACCCGGTTCATGTTCAGCAGCTCGGCGTCCAGGGGCACGCAGTCGCCGGTGCGCTCCGGCGACGCGCACATCGTCGGGCGGGTGACCCCGCAGGCCACGGTCAGCGGGGGAGTGCCGTACGCGGCGTTCTGTTCCGGCCCGGCGGACACCTTCCGGGCCGGCAGGTTGCGCACGGTGGCCGGGAGCTGCGACGTGACCGCCAGGCAGACCTGCTGGTCGCGGTCGGACAACGTCGGCGCATCCATCGGGACCGCCGGCCCGGTGCCGCCGGTCCCGTCGTCGCCCGCTCCCGCAGCGCCGGGCGACGCGCTCGGCGCGCCGAGCGACGCGGAAGGCTCGGCGGAACTGTCCGCGTGCGGCACGATCCTGGTGAGAATCAGAAAACCCACGAGCACGGCCACCGGAACGGCGATGACGGTGGCCCAGATCGCCGCCCCGCGGGTGTGATCGGCGGGCGGGCGGGTTTTCTGATCGACCATGTCAGAGATTTACCACGGAACAGGTGAGCGTCCGCGTGATGCCCGGCACGTACTGGACTTTGCTCACAATGAGTCGGCCCATCTCGTCCACTGTGTGCGCCTCGGTCAGCACCACCACGTCATACGGTCCGGTGACCGCGTCAACCCGGACCACTCCGTCGATTTTGCCGATCGCTGCGGCCACGTCACGGGCCTTCCCGACCTCGGTCTGGATCAGGATGTATGCCTGGACCACAATCCGACTCCAATCCGCCGTCACCCATGACCTGAACGTGAAACTACCGTACGCATCGAGGGGAATTCAGGGCGTCCCTCGACCAGCGGAGCGGTGGTCGAGATTGCGCCGAACAATCCTCATTGAGAGAAAGGGGCTGCCGTGAGCATCGCGGAGACGGGGGAGTTCGGGTTGATAGCCCGGATCGTCGCGCGGCTCGATTCCGGTCAGGGAGCACTGCTCGGACCGGGTGACGACGCCGCCGTGGTGGCCGCGCCGGACGGCCGGATGGTGGCGAGCACCGACATGTTGGTGGAAGGCCGGCACTTCCGCCGGGACTGGTCCGGCGCCGCCGACGTGGGACACCGCGCTGCCGCGGCGAACCTGGCCGACATCGTGGCCATGGGCGCACAGCCCACCGCGCTGCTGGTCGGCCTCTGCGTGCCGACCGACCTGGACGTCTCCTGGGCCGAGGAACTGGCCGGCGGGCTGTCCGCGGAAGCCGGGCTGGTCGGCGCCAGCGTGGTGGGCGGGGACATGTCGGCCAGCGCGACGCTGACCGTCGCGGTGACCGCCCTGGGAGACCTGCGCGGGGCCGCTCCGGTGCTGCGCAGCGGCGCGCAACCGGGCGACGTGGTGGCCCTCGCCGGGCGCACCGGGCACGCGGCGGCCGGATACGCCGTGCTGTCCCGCGGCTTCCGCACGCCCAAGGCGTTCGTCGAGGCGTACCGGCGTCCGCAGGTGCCCTACGCGGCGGGCACGGCGGCGGCCCGGCTCGGCGCCACCGCGATGATCGACGTGTCGGACGGGCTGTTGCAGGATCTCGGGCACGTGGCGACCGCCAGCGTGGTGGGCATCGACGTGCGCCGGGAGGCCTTCACCGTGCCGGAACAGATGCGCGACGCGGCGAGCGCGCTGGGCGTGGACCCGTACGTCTGGGTGCTGACCGGCGGCGACGACCACGCGTTGGTGGCGACGTTCCCGCCGAGCGTGACGCTGCCGGAGAACTGGCGCATCATCGGGGCGGTGCACGAGGGCACCGGCGTCACCGTGGACCGCCGGGAGTGGCAGGGTGGTATGGGCTGGGACCACTTCCGGTGATTACCGTTTGCGGACGTGAGTGACATCGAGATACGCCCTGCCCGGTTCGAGTCGCCGGAAGTGCAGAAGGTGGTCGCGGAGGCGCTGGCCGACCTGTCACAACGCTACGGCGGCAGCGGCGACGACACGCCCGTGACGATGAGCGACTTCGACCCGCCCGACGGCGCTTTCTTCGTGGCGGTGCGCGACGGCACGCTCGTCGGCTCGGGAGGCTGGCGCAGGCACGGCTCGGACGCCGAGCTCAAGCGGATGTTCACCACGCCAGCGGCCCGCGGCCTCGGGGTGGCGCGACGCATGCTGGCGACGATCGAAGAATCGGCGCGGGTGGCCGGCTGCGGCCGGATGATCCTGGAGACGGGCTACCTGCAGCCGGAGGCGATCGCGCTGTACGAGTCCGCGGGCTATCGACGGATCGCGGACTTCGGGCATTACGCGGGGGAGGACGGAGTCCGCTCCTACGCCCGGGACCTCTGACGCCCCCGCCCCCCCCGGCCCGACCCCGCCCCCCACGCCCGACCCCGCGTCGACGCGGTCGTGCCCACAGTGCGTCGATCTTGGACTTTTGGGTCCGATATGTCGGACTCGTCGGGGCGTTTCGGGCCCGCTAAGTTCAAGATCGACGCGCCTTGGGTGGGGGTGGACGCGCGGGGCCTGGTGGGGGGGGCCTGGTGGGGGTAACGGGTGGGGGTGGACACACGAAAGCGCCCCTGGGCCGCGGCCCAGGGGCGTTGATCAAGCCAGGTCAGGCGCGAACGACCTTGCCGGCCTTGATGCACGAGGTGCAGACCTTCAGCTTCTTGGTGGTGCCGCCGCCGGCCGGGGTGCGCACCGACTGAATGTTCGGGTTCCAGCGGCGGTTGGTCCGCCGGTGCGAGTGGGACACGTTGTGGCCGAAGCCCGGTCCCTTGCCACAGACGTCGCACACGCTAGCCACGGGGTACTCCTGAGATTGATTCGATCGCGGGCGCCTCGCGGCTCGGCCGCAGGCAACCCGACCAGGGTACCCGATGCCGTGCTGACCCGGCGAATCCCCCTGGCGAAGCGGCTTGCCGAGAGGAATGTCGGTGCTCGTTAGTACGATTTTGCCGTGCTCGACGCCCTCGACGTTCCCGCGGTACGCCGCTGGTGCCGTCGTGGGCTCGCATCGCTGCGGGCGCATCAGCGCGAGATCGACGAGCTGAACGTCTATCCGGTTCCGGACGGTGACACCGGCACCAACCTGGTGCTGACGCTCACCTCGGCCTCCGAGGCGTTGTCCGACCCGGAGCCGTCCGACGTCGATGCGTCCGGGCCGCAGCCCACCCCGCTCGGCCGGGCGATGCGGCGGATGGCCAGGGGTGCGCTGCTCGGTGCCAGGGGCAACAGCGGTGTGATCGTTTCGCAGATTCTGCGCGGCATGGCCGACACCTTGGCCACGCCGGCCGCCGTCCGCGGCGGTGAGCTCGCGGTTGCGTTGCGGACCGCGAGCGAGGCGGCCTACGCGGCCGTGGCCCGGCCGGTTGAGGGCACGGTGCTGTCCGTGGTCGCCGCCGCCGCGGACGCCGCCGTGCAGGTCAGTTCGAACGATCTGATCGTCACGGCGCGGGCCGCGGCACGGGCGGCGGCGGACGCCTTGGCGCGCACCCCGCAGCAGCTACCGGACCTGGCACGGGCCGGCGTGGTGGACGCCGGTGGGCGAGGCTTGGTGCTGCTGCTGGACGCTCTGGTCGAGGCGCTCAAGGACGAGCCCGAGCAAGACGGCGGGGCGGCGGCCGAGCGGAAACGATCCACGGGGCAGCCGCACGCCACCCGGCCCGCGGACAACGACCGGCCCGCGGACGACGCGCTCTGCGGACCGGGCGCCGTCGCCGATTTCGGGTACGAAGTGCAATACCTCTTGGACGCCACCCCGCCCGCGGTCGCGCTGCTTCGAGAGGAGCTGGACCGGATCGGCGATTCGGTGGTCGTGGTCGGCACCGGCGAGGGTTCCGTTCCGACCTGGAACGTGCACGTCCACACCCCCGACGTGGGCGCCGCCGTGGAGGCCGGCGTGGAGGCTGGCCGCCCGCACCGCATCGTGGTGACACGTCTGGAGGATGGCCGGCACCCGCCGGACGACGACCCGTTGGACGACGCCCCGTCGGACGACGTCCCACCGGACCACGCCCCACCGGACCACGCCCCACCGGACGACACCCCGTCGGACGACGCTTCATCGGACGACGCTTCATCGGACGGTGCCCCCGCTCGCGCCGCGGTCGTGGTCGCCGCCGGGGACGGGCTGACCGCTCTGTTCGCGGCCGAGGGCGCCACCGTCGTCGACCGGAACCCGTCACCCGCCGATCTGCTGGAGGCGGTGCGCGCCACCGGCGCCGTCCAGATCGTGCTGCTGCCCAACGACGCCAACACGCTCGCCGTGGCCACGGTCGCCGCCCGGGAGGCGAGCGAGGGTGGCACGCCGGTGAGCGTGGTGCCCACCCGGTCTCCGGTGCAGGCGCTCGCCGCCCTGGCCGTCCGTGACGCGCAACGCCCGTTCGCCGAGGACGTGATCGCGATGGCCGAGGCCGCCGGTGCGTGCCGGTACGGCGAGGTCTGCACCGCCCACCGGGAAGCGCTCACGATGGCCGGGCGGTGCCGCCCCGGCGATCTCCTCGGCCTGCTCGACGGCGAGGTGCATGTGATCGGCCGTGACATGGCCGACGTCTGCCGCAGCCTGCTGGACCGGATGCTCGGCGGCGGTGGCGAGCTGGTCACGCTGGTGCTGGGCGCGGACGCCCCGTCCGATCTGGAACAGACGCTGCGCACGCACGTGTCCTCGGCGTGGCCGTTCGCGGAGATCCAGTGCTACACCGGCGGACAACCGCGATATCACCTATTGGTAGGAGTCGAGTGACCGAGACGACGACCGCCACGACGATGGACACGCCCCTGCGCAAGGCGCTGGGGGAGCGTACGGCCAAGGCGCTCACCAGCCACCTCGACCTGCACACGGTCGGCGATCTGATCTATCACTTCCCACGGCGGTACGACGAACGCGGCGAACCCACCGACATGCGCCGCCTCCAGGTCGGCGAACAGGTCACCCTGCTCGCGCAGGTGCGGTCGACCACCGTACGGCCGATGCGCGCGCGCCGCGGCAACATGCTGGAGATCACCATCGGTGACGGCTCCGGGGCCACGCTGACCTGCACGTTTTTCAACCAGGCGTGGCGGGAGCGGGAGTTGCGTACCGGGCGGTGGGGCCTGTTCGCCGGCAAGGTCACCGACTTCCGCGGCAAGCGCCAGCTCAACGGCCCCGCATACCAGCTCCTTCGTGCCGACGCCACACAGGACGAGGCCGCGGAGGAGATCGAGGAGTTCGCCGGGGCGATGATCCCGGTCTACCCGGCGGCGCAGGCGGTGCCGACGTGGGTGATCGCCAAGAGCGTGCGTACCGTCCTGGACGTCTTCCGGCCGCCGGACGATCCGCTGCCCGGCGCGGTCCGCGCGAACCGCAACCTGGTCGGCATCGCCACCGCACTGCGGGAGATCCACCGTCCCACGTCCACAGAGGACCTGTTCCGGGCGAAGTTCCGCCTGAAATGGGACGAGGCGTTCGCGGTGCAGTTGACGCTGGCGCAACGGCGCGCGCGGTCGAGCGGATCGCCGGCGGTGGCCCGCCCGCTCCGGTCCGAGGGGCTGTTGTCGCGGTTCGACGCCGTCCTGCCGTACGAACTGACCGACGGCCAGCGCACGGTGGGTGAGGAGATCGCCGCGGATCTGGCCCGCCCGCATCCGATGCACCGGCTGTTGCAGGGTGAGGTCGGCTCCGGAAAGACCCTGGTCTCGGTGCGCGCCATGCTGCAGGTGGTGGATGCCGGCGGCCAGGCGGCGTTGCTGGCGCCCACCGAGGTGCTTGCCACGCAGCACTATCGCGGCATCGGTGCGCTGCTCGGCGCGCTGGGCCGCGCGGGGGAGCTGGACGGCGATCCGTCCGGCACCTCCTTGACGCTTGTCACCGGATCGCTGGGGGCCGCCGCCCGGCGGGCCGCGCTGGCGAAGATCTCCGATGGCAGCGCCGGCATCGTGGTCGGTACGCATGCCCTGCTGTACGAGGGTGTCGAGTTCGCCGACCTGGGCCTGGTGGTGGTCGACGAGCAGCACCGGTTCGGCGTCGAGCAGCGGGACGCGTTGCGGGCGAAGGCCGCGCAGCCGCCGCATGTGCTGGTCATGACGGCGACGCCCATTCCGCGTACGGTCGCGATGACCGTCTACGGCGATCTGGAGACGTCCACGTTGTCCCAGTTGCCGCGCGGACGTTCGCCGATCGCCTCGCATGTGGTGCCCCCGGAGCGGCCGGCCTTCCTGGACCGGGCCTGGCGGCGCCTGGTCGAGGAGGTGCGGGCCGGTCATCAGGCGTACGTGGTGTGCCCGCGCATCGGCGAATCCGACGGGGAGGAGGAACCGCCGTCGGACGACGAGTCCGCGCGACGGCCGCCGCTGGCGGTCACCGACGTCGCGCCCGCGCTCGCCGAGGGCCCGCTGCACGGCTTGCGGATCGGTGTCCTGCACGGGAGGTTGCCCGCCGAGGAGAAGGACGCGGTGATGCGCCGCTTCGCCGCCGGTGACCTGGACGTCCTGGTCGCCACGACGGTGATCGAGGTGGGTGTGGACGTGCCGAACGCCACCGTCATGATCATCATGGACGCGGACCGGTTCGGGGTTTCGCAGTTGCATCAGCTCCGTGGCCGGGTCGGCCGGGGCGCGGCACCGGGCATCTGCCTACTCGTCACCGAGGCGGCGGAGGGCACGCCGGCGCGGGAGCGCCTGGACGCGGTAGCTTCGACCACGGACGGGTTCAAACTGTCCGAGATCGACCTGGAACAGCGGCGCGAGGGCGACGTGCTGGGCGCCTCCCAGTCCGGGCGGCATTCCCATCTGCGGCTGCTGTCGCTGCTGCGCGACGCCAAGCTGATCACCGATGCGCGGGCCGAGGCCGCCGAGCTGGTGGCCGGGGACCCCGACCTGGTCCGGCATCCGGCGCTGGCGGCATCGGTCGCCGCGCTTGTCGACGAGGAACGCGCCGAGTATTTGGAGAAGGGATGATCTACCACTTCTGCCCGCGCGCCGACTGGGAGGCGGCCGGCGAGGTGTACGCCGCGCCGTCGCTCGCGCGGCAGGGCTTCGTGCACTGCTCGCCCCGCGACCACGTGCACGTGCCCGCCACGGCGCTGGCCGCCGGGCGCACCGACCTGGTGGTGCTGGAGATCGACGAGTCTCGCCTGTCCGCGCCCGCGGTCTGGGAGGAAGGCGATCCCCCGCATCCGGACGGGCGCCTCTTCCCACACGTCTACGGCCCGATTCCGGTGTCCGCGGTGGTGTCCGTGGTGGATCTGCCGCCGCGGCTGGACGGCACGTTCGCCCCGCTTCCCTGAACCCGTCGGCCGGACGGCTTCCCGCGTACCGGTCGGCGGGCCGGAACCGGCCGGGGCGATGGCCGTACTCCTCCAAGGCGAAGATCATCCGGCCGGCGGCGGCTCACCCGCCACGGGGGAGGGCGAGCCGCGCGTCAGCAATCAGGCGGTGAACGTGATCCTGCGGCGCCGGGCCAGCACGAACGCCACCACGCCGGCGATCAGCAGCACGGCCGCGCCGCCCGCGATGGTGCCGGCCGCGGCGCCGGTGACCGGCAGCCCACCACCGGAACCGCCCTCGTCAACCGGCGGGGTGGTCGGCGACGAGATGCCGGGCGACGGCGAGCCACCGTTCGATCCGCCCCCGTTCGATCCGCCCGGAGTGTCGCAGTCGGACGGCGCCTCGACGGTCGCGGTCAGCGGCGGGATGTCCAGGCCCGGGAAGGTCACCGACGCCGTGCTCTCCGACGCGGTGCTCAGCGGGAAGGAGACCGTGCCGGACGCGCCCGGCTTGACGGGCAGGGTCTTTTCCTCGCCCGCGTAGCTGATCCGGGCGTCGGTCGGCATGCTGTCCTCGGGCAGCGTCACCGTGACGGTGACCGTGTCGCAGTCCGCCGCCACGGTGGCGGCGGGCGGCGTGCAGTCCTCCGGACGCTCCCAGGAGAAGGTCCGCGTCGGCATGCCCTCCGCGGACACCGTGACCGATCCCACGCCGGCCGGCACGGTCACCGTGTCACCCTCGCCCGGCGCGACCGTGACGGCACGGGACGTGCCGCCCGCCTCCACGGTGAACTCCACCGGGTAGCGCGACAGTTCGCCGTCGTTGCTCAGGTTCACCGCGATGCTTCCGTCGCATGCGGACACCGGCTGCACCTGCGGCTGACGGCAGCCCTTGTCGCCGCCGTTGTACCAGCCGTCCGGGCCGCTGGACCGGCTGCCCGGACCGCTGCCGCTGCCCAGCTTGCGGTCGCCGTAGCGCGGGCCGTTCTCGGTGATCTCGGAGATCACGTCGTCCGCGCCGCCGAAGAACATGTCCACCTGCGTGTTGCAGTCGGGCACCGCGATCTGCAGGTCGGCCGTCGGGTGGTCGTTGTCGACGGTGACCGTGGTCTGGTCGAAGACGTACTGCGGAACGGAGAACTGCGGCCGCGGCGCGAAGTAGGACACCAGCGTGACCGGCTGGGGGTGGCACAGCGTGACGCCCTCGTCGAGGGTGACGGTGGCGGTGGCGCGCCCTTCGGTGACCTGGAACGTGTGGTGGAACGCACCCGCCGTACACGGCTGCTGGTCCGGCTTGCAGCCGCCGCTGAGGTCGACGCTGCCCCGGACGTTCTTGTCCCGGAAGGTCTTGCCCAGCACGTTGAAGCTGACCGAGGCGGAGGTCGCGGTGCCGGGAAGGACCGTCATGAAGATCATCCGGCTGGGTGCGCCGCTGCTCAGCCGCCGGTAGAGCACCGTGCCGTCGGCGAGTACGGTCTCCGGGTCGGCGTCCGGGACGGCCTGCGGTTCCGGGTCCATGGCGAGCTTGTCCACGGTGCCGGAGTCGGGGTGCGGGTTGGCGACCGTCCACTGGACGACCCACGTCCCGTCGGTGCTGTCGCAGTGGGCCGCGCCGGAGACCGAGACGGTGTCGGTGGCGGCCATGGCCGGTGTTGCGGTGACGCCCAACCCCAACCCGGCGAGGGCCAGCGTCATGGCAGAGAGCAGAGACTTCAGCACGGTCGGAGCCTGTCTGTGCGAGCAAGCAAGCGGGGCGAAGGGGATAAGGCGAAGGGCGCGCCGACAGCGAGGTCGACGCGCCCTCCATCAGGCCTTCGTGGTGTGTCAGGCGGTGAACTTCACCTTGCGGCGACGGGCCATGAAGAACAGCACGCCACCGGCGATCAGCAGGACGGCTGCCCCGCCGGCGATGCTGCTGGCCGCGGCGCCGGTCAGCGGCAGGCCGCCGCCGCCACCGGTGCCACCGGAGGCGCAATCCGCGGGCTGCTCGTACGCGATGGTCTCCGGGGTCTCGTCCAGACCCACGGCGGTCACGGTGACGGAGAAGCCTTCCTTGGCGCTGAACTTCTCGGTCTTCTTCTCGCCCGGCGCGATGACGGTGGTCCGCTCCTCGCCCTTGCTGGTCTTGAACTCCAGCGTGATCTCGTTGCCCTCGGCCGGGTTGTCCAGGCCGATCACCATCGAGTCGCAGTCCATCTCAAGGATGGGGGTGGCGTCGGTCGGCGCGGGCGACTCGGTGGTGGGCGGCGTCGTCGGCTCGGTGGTCGGCGGCGTCGTCGGCTCAGTCGTCGGCGGGGTGGTCGGCTCGGTGGTGGGCGGCGTCGTCGGCTCGGTGGTCGGCGGCGTCGTCGGCGGCGTGGTCGGCGGGGTGCAGTTCTCCGGCAGGTGCGCCACCGCGACCCCGTCGTGCTCGACCCCGTCCCGCCAGTGGAGCTTGACCTGCAGCTTCACCGCGGCGATGTCAACGCTCACGGTGGACTTGCCGGTGAGCTTCTGCCGCGCGTTGATCTGGCCGTCGAAGGACAGCTTGGTGACGGTGGCGCCGACCTTGAGGTTGCCGCCGACGTTGATGACCTGGGCGGCACCGTTGCCGTCCTTGAGCTCGAACGCGGTGAGCTTCTTGACCGTGGCGTCGGACCAGTAGTCGTTGCCGACCTTCCAGTCGATCGTCCACTGGCCGTTGTCGGCGCAGGAGACGTCGGCCGTGGCCATGGCACTGTGTGCGCTGGCGGGCGCGGCGAAGACCGCGGCTCCTGCCAGACCGATGAACGCACCGGCGGCGATGGCGGCCGTGCGGCGCAGCGGGTACTTCAAGTTCACGCCTACTCCTGTGAGCGGTGGACCGAGGGGGGTACGACACACAGGAGGTGGCGGCAGCCGACCCGGGGGTTGGGGCGGTTGCTGACGACGACACCTCCCCGCATCGTCGTGTCGACGGCGTACCGACGACTGCAAGCCGGTCGACCATAGCGACTTCGCTGGATTTCAGTAACACCACAAGCGAGCAAAAGAGCGATGATGCGCATCTGTGATCTTCGCTATACCGTGTGCATTCATTTACATGCGCTAGGTATAAATGAGCGTCGAAAATTGCGACGGAGAGTTCACTCTCCGGTGGTTTGCCGCAACTGGTGCAGTAGCGTCTACCCGTGCTAAGTGAGGCAACGTGACCAGGATTATTGCGGGTGTCCACGGTGGACGGAGGCTGTCCGCGCCGACGGGGTCGCAGACTCGTCCGACCGCGGATCGTGTCCGCGAGGCCCTGTTCAGCGCGCTGTCCAGCATGACGGACATGTCCGGTGCGCGATTCGCCGATTTCTATGCCGGTTCCGGTGCGGTCGGTTTGGAGGCGCTGTCCCGGGGTGCCGCCTTCGCCCTGCTCGTCGAGTCGGATGCGCGGGCCGCGCGGACGGTTCGGGACAACATCCGCGTGCTGCGCGCCGACGCGGCCGCCCGCCTGCTCACCGGACGAGTCGAGCAGGTGCTGGGGGCGCCGCCCGGCGGTGAGCCGTTCGACGTGGTGTTCGCCGATCCGCCGTACGCGCTGGCGGAGGACCGGCTGACCGCGGTGCAGCATGCCCTGGTGGCGGGCGGTTGGCTGGCCGACGACGCCGTCGTGGTGATCGAACGTGCCACCCGCGCGTCCCCGCTGACCTGGGTGGACGGTCTCACTGCCGACCGCAGCCGACGTTATGGCGAGACCACTCTTTGGTACGGTCGCCGATCATGAGACGTGCGGTCTGCCCCGGCTCCTTCGACCCGGTCACCAACGGCCATCTGGACATCGTCGGACGGGCCAGCCGGCTCTTCGACGAGGTGATCATCGGCGTACTGATCAATCAGAACAAGACCGGCCTGTTCACCATCGACGAGCGCATCGCCATCCTGCGCGAGGTGACCGCGGCGTACGGCAACGTCCGTGTCGAATCGTTCCGTGGCCTGCTGGTCGACTTCTGTCGCGACCAGCAGGCCGCCGTCGTGGTCAAGGGGCTGCGGGCGGTGAGCGACTTCGACTACGAATTGCAGATGGCGCAGATGAACATCGGCCTGTCCGGCGTGGAGACGCTGTTCATGCCAACCAATCCGTTGTATTCCTTTCTGTCCTCCAGTCTCGTCAAAGAGGTGGCAAAGTGGGGTGGCGACGTCTCGCCGCACGTGCCCGATCTGGTCGGCGAGCGGCTGATGGCGAGGCTCCGGCAAAACTGACGGGCGTGCCCTCGGGGTCTCAACGTTGCCGACGGCAGTAACGTGATCGCACCACGCTGCGTGGGTGTGAGATGACAGGAGTGAGGCGCCGGTGGATCCGCTCGACCGCATCGACGAGATCATCGCGACGGTGGAGGCCGCTCGGGCCGTGCCGATGTCGCGGACGAACTTCATGTACGACCGTGCCGAGATGATCGCGTTGCTGGACGAACTGCGCTCCGAGCTGCCCGGTGATCTGCGCCGCGCGTCGGCCCTGCTGGAGGAGCGCGACAAGATCATCGATGCGGGGCGGAGGGAGGCCGACCGGATCATCAACGAAGGCGAGACCGAGCACGCCCGGCTGGTGTCGGTCAACGAGATCACCGTCTCGGCCGAACACGAGGGCGCCCGCATCATCGCCGAGGCCCGCACGGAGGCGCAGCGGCTGCGCGACGAGGTCGACGACTACGTCGACACGGCCCTGGCGAACTTCGAACAGTTCCTCACCCGGGCGCTGGCGTCGATAGAGCGTGGTCGCGACAAGATGCACGCGCTCCGCGAGATCGGCACCTTCCAGGGTGAGGAGACCGAGCGTCCGCTGCCCTTCTGAGGGGAACGGATGCCCGCCCGGGGCGGGGCGATTGGCCGACGGCGGCCCGGCTCGGGTAACGTTTCTGATCGGCCTGACCACCGGCCGGAGTTCACTATGCCCAAGCATCCGCAGAATCACCTCGATCCCCGGCAGCCGCTGGTCGTCGACACGACGAAGCTCCCGCGCCAGCCGGGGGCGACGCGTGCCCTGCAACGGGTGATACCGGCACCGGCCGATCTCGGCCTGGAGTTGATCTCCGTGCCCGAGGGTTCCGACGTCGAGCTCGATCTGACGCTCACATCGGTCTCCGAGGGTGTCTACGTCAGTGGCAACGTCCGCGGTTCGCTGTTCGGCGAGTGCGGACGCTGTCTGGACGAGATCGTCGAGTCGTTCGACGTGCCACTCGCCGAGTTGTTCGCCTACGCGGACAGCACGACCGAGGAGACGACGGACGCCGACGAGGTCGGCCGGATGCAGGGCGACCTGCTTGACCTGGAGCCGGCGGTGCGGGACGCGGTGGTGCTGACACTGCCTGCCAACCCGGTCTGCCGGCCGGACTGCCCGGGGCTGTGTTCCGAGTGCGGGGCGCGGCTCGCCGACCTTCCGGCGGACCACCGCCATGAGGCCGTCGACCCGAGGTGGGCCGCTTTGCGTAACCTGTCGAGTTCTGAGGAGTAGGAACCGTGGCCGTCCCCAAGCGCAAGATGTCGCGCAGCAACACTCGGTCCCGCCGGGCCAACTGGAAGGCGACCGCGGTGGCGACCGTCGCGTGCCCCCAGTGCAAGTCGCCGAAGATGCCGCACACCGCGTGTTCGGTCTGTGGCACCTACAACGGCCGTCAGGTCCTCGAAGTCTGAGCTTCCGAGGAAGTGACCCGGCCGATCACCGGGCGGGTCGGACCCGGGTTACGGCGTACCGCGGGTGCCCCCGCGCCGAGGCGGGAGACCGCCGCGGAGCCGGGCACCGTGCGGATCGCCGTCGACCTCCTCGGCGGGGACCATGCTCCCGCCGTCGTGGTTGACGGCGCTCTGCGCGCCTGCCGGGCCGATCCCGCCCTTCATCTCCTGCTCGTCGGCCCCGCCGAGGACGCCGACGCGGTACTCGACGCCCTCACACCGGGCGACCGGTGCCGGGTACGCACCCGGTCCGCGTCCGTCCCGCCGACGCGGCGTGCGCAGACCGCGGGGCCAACCGAGTCCGGCGTACGCTCTGCCGTCCTCGCCGTGGCCGAGAGGGAGGCGGACGCCGCCGTCTCCGCGGGATCCACCGGCGCGACCGTCACCTCGGCTGCGCTCGGTCTGGGCCGCTGGCCGGGGGTACGCCGTCCCGCGCTCGCCGCGGTGCTGCCCACCGCCGCGGGCCGGGTGGTCCTGCTCGACGTCGGCGCCACCGTCGATCCCGACGCACAGACCCTCGCCGCCCATGCCCGGCTGGGCAGCGCGTACGCCCACGCGGTGCACGGTGTGGCCGCGCCCCGGGTCGGCCTGCTCACCATCGGCAGCGAGCGAGGCAAGGGTGACCGGCTACGCCGCGCCGTCCCGGCCCTGCTGGCCGGTGCCGACCTGCCCGGCGGCGGGCGATACGCCGGACTGATCGAGGGCGTCGACGTGGTGCGCGGCGGCGCCGCCGACGTCGCGGTGACCGACGGATTCACCGGAAACGTGCTGCTCAAGGGCCTGGAGACGGCGTACGCGCTGGTCGGCCCGCCCGGCGCGGAGGGCGACCGCCTGCCGCGCGCTGCGGTCCTGCTCGGGGTGGCCGGGACCGTGGTGGTCTGTCACGGCGCGGCGACCGGCGAGGACCTCGCAGCGGGCATCGCGCACGCCGCCGACCTGCATCGCCGCCGTGCCGTGCCGGCCATCGCCGAACTGGCGAACCGCACATCTTCCGATCGCCGCAGTTCCGACGAGGTGAGATATGAGCAGTGACAAGAAGCGCCGCCCGCCGACTCGCCCGCTTGAGGAGGCGTTCGGCGTGCCATTCGAGCCCGGACTGCTGGAGCGCGCCCTCACCCACCGCTCGTACGCGTACGAGAACGGCGGCCTGCCGACCAATGAGCGCCTGGAGTTCCTGGGCGACTCGGTGCTCGGCGTGGTGATCACGTCGGCGCTGTTCCACAACCATCCGGACCTGCCCGAGGGACAGCTCGCCAAGCTGCGTGCCAGCGTGGTCAACATGCACGCGCTGGCCGACGTCGCGCGTTCGCTCGGGCCGCAGGGGCTGGGCCCGCACCTGCTGCTGGGCAAGGGCGAGGAGACCACCGGCGGCCGGGACAAGGCCAGCATCCTGGCCGACACGCTGGAGGCGCTGCTCGGCGCGATCTATCTCCAGCACGGCCTGGAGACCGCCGGCGACGTGATCCACCGCCTGTTCGACCCGCTGATGGCCGAATCCGCCGGCCGCGGCGCCGCTCTGGACTGGAAGACCAGCCTCCAGGAGCTGACCGCGGCGCTCGGGCTGGGCGTGCCGGACTATGTCATCGAGGACGCCGGACCGGACCACGCCAAGACCTTCACCGCCTGGGTGGTGGTGGCCGGCCAGCGGTACGGCGGGTCCGAGGGCCGCAGCAAGAAACAGGCCGAACAGCGCGCCGCAGCGGCCGCCTGGCGGACGTTGAACGAGCGCACCGAGGAGGGGACCAAGCCGCCGCCTCCGGCGGTCGCCGGAGGCGGCCACACCGACCTCGCCGACGCGAACCCGTGACGCTCACCGCGGCGCCGCCGACCACCGCGTCGCTGTGGACCAAGGCGGGCGCGTGGCGGGGGATCGCGACCGCGGCCGGCATCCTGGCGCTGACCCGCGTCGGCCAGATCGTGATGCTGCTCTGGCTGAACGCCGCCGTGCACGACGGCACCGGCCTGCGCGCACGACTGCTGGTGTGGGACGCCGGATGGTTCCTGCGCGTCGCGGTCGACGGATATCCGCACGGGTACACCTACCAGGCCGACGGCTCGATGTCCGGCAACGAGCTGGCCTTCTTCCCGCTGTACCCGATGCTGATCCGCGGGGTGGCCGCGCTGGGCGTGGATCCGGGCAGTGCCGCGCTCGCGGTCAGTTGGCTCGCCTCGATCGGCGCCGCCGTCGCCCTGCACCTGCTGGGCACCAGCCTGTACGGCAAGCGGGTGGGCTGGGCGCTGGTGGCTGTGTGCTGCTCCGCCCCGGTGTCCGTGGTGCTGTCCATGGGGTACTCGGAGAGCCTGTTCCTGGCGCTCGTGGCGGCGATGTTCGTGGCCGCGCACCGGGGCGTGTGGTGGGCGGCCGGGCCGCTCGGCCTGGCCGCTGCGCTCACCAGGCCGACCGGCGCAGCCGCCGCGGTCGGCCTGGCGGTCGCCGCGGTGCTGGCCGTCCGCGCTCAGCCGGACGACTCGCCGGGCCGTGCGATGTGGCATCGGTGGACGCCGCTCGCCGCCGCCGCCATGGCCCTGGCCGGCGTTCCGCTGTACCTCGCCTGGGTGGCCTGGCGGGTGGGCGACCCGGCCGCTTGGTTCCGGATCCAGACCGCCGGGTGGGGCAGTTCCTTCGACTTCGGCGCGAGCACGCTGAACTTCCTGCGCCAGACGCTGTCCACCGGCGACGGCTGGATCCCGATGAGCGTGGCGTTGATCCTGCTCGCGGCGCTCGCCGCCGCCGGTGTCGCGCTGACCGGGCGGCCCTGGCCGCCGCTCGCCGTGTACGGGGTGATCGCCATGGTGCTCGTCTATGGTCAGGCCGGCTTCTACCACTCCAAGCCGCGGCTGCTGCTGCCCGTACTGTTGACGCTGCTGCCCGCCGTCTGCGCCGCGGCCCGTGCCCGTCCCCCGGTCGCGGTGCTGTCGATCGTGGCGTGGGCGCTCTTCGGCCTGTGGTACGGCGCCTATCTGGTGGTCGTCTGGCCGTACACGCTCTAGCGCCGCAAGGAGCCAGGATGCCCGAGCTACCCGAAGTGGAGACGGTCCGGCAGGGCCTGGCCAAGTGGGTCACCGGCCGCACCGTCGACGAGGCCGAGGTGCGCCATCCCCGCGCCATCCGCCGGCATCTGCCCGGCGACGACCATTTCGCCGCGGTGCTGCGCGGCCGGACGATCACCGACGTCGCCCGCCGGGGCAAATACCTGTGGCTGCCGCTGGACTCCGGCGACGCCATCCTCGGTCATCTCGGCATGAGCGGGCAGTTGCTGATCGAACCGGCGGACAAACCCGACGGGCCGCATCTGCGCGTGCGCTTCAGGTTCACCGACGGCGGTCCGCAGCTACGGTTCGTCGATCAGCGTACGTTCGGTGGCCTTTCCGTCTCCGACGGCGGCGCGGAACTTCCCGCCGAGATCGCCCACATCGCCCGTGACCCGATGGATCCGTTGTTCGACGACACGGCTTTCGTGGCCGCTTTTCGCAAGCGCCGCACCGAGGTCAAGCGCGCCCTGCTGGACCAGAGCCTGATCTCGGGCGTCGGCAACATCTATGCCGACGAAGCGCTGTGGCGTGCCCGGCTGCACGGCACGCGCGCGACGGACCGGCTGACCGGGCCCGCGGTGCGCCGGCTGCTCGACCACGTCCGGGATGTGCTGGGCGAGGCGATCGTGGCCGGCGGGACGAGCTTCGACGCGCTGTACGTCAACGTGAACGGCCAGAGCGGCTACTTCGACCGGGAACTCAACGCGTACGGGCGGGAGGGCCTGCCGTGCCACCGGTGCGGCACGGCGATGCGCCGGGAGCAGTTCATGAACCGGTCGTCCTACACCTGCCCGCGCTGTCAGCCGCGTCCGCGCCGGTCGCCTCGCTGACCTCCGGCACGGCGTCGGTGGCCAGACCGAATCCGGCGCCGCGCCGGCCCATCAGCCGGCGGGCGGCGGTGAGCATCTCGGTCGGCACGCTGTGCACGAGATGCCCGTCGCCGGGGCGGATGCCGTTGCCGTCCCACCCCTGATAGGCCGACCACGACCCGTCGAACGTGCAGATCCGCACGCCCAGGTCGCGGTACAGCGGATGGGTCGGCACGCCCGGGTTCAACACCACCCGGTGCAGCCCGCGCCGGGCGGCAAGCCGGACGGTCAGCGCCACCGGCCCGACCCCACCGGAACCGGCCGGCGCGCGGTCGAGGAACAGCCCCTCGACTCCGGCGGCGCGCCAGGTGTCCAGGTCGGCCAGCACGTCGGCCAGTGAACGGCCGCCCCAGTCCAGGTCGACGCGGCCGAGCACCTGATGGAAGCGGCGCGGTTGTCCGGGGTGCTGCTGCACCACCCAGGTGTCCGGGTCGTCGGCCAGCTCGGGCAGCGGGTGTGTGTAGGTCGGGAACAGGGTTCTCACGATGTCCTCCGGTGATCGGCGACGGTGTTGGCGACGGTGGGCAGGCCCAGCAGGTGAATCGCGGCCAGCACGGCGACCACCGCGGGCAGGAACGGCGGAGTCGGACCGGGCAGCAGCGGGAGCGCCAGGATCGCGGCCGGGGCGGCGCCCGCGGACACCACCGCGACGATCAGGCGACCGCGGGCGGCGAGCACGACGGTGGCGGCGAGAATTCCGCTGAGGAGAATCCCGGCGCTGGTGGCGAGCAGTGCGGTGCGCGCAGCGGGCACCTGAGCGGCGCCGAGCACCAGCGGCGCGGCCACCACGACCGGCAACAGCAACGCCCCGACCGTCCGGGTGGCGACGGTGCGGGCGTGCCCGGCGACCAGGGCCTCCACCAGTGGCACGGCGACCAGCAACGGGATCCGGGCCGCGTTCGGGCCGGTCACGCACAACACCGCGACCGCGCCGGCCTGGGCGGCGCCGAGCGCCAGGAAGCCGGCGCCGCGACGCACGGCGGGCGCGCCCAGCGGCGGCCGGTTCGGCACCGTACGCCCGATGACCGGCCGGTACGCGCGGACCGCCGCCACCACGATGGCCGCCGGGAGCAGCGTCTCCGCGGAGACCGCCGAGGCACCCGAGCCCCCGGCCAGGGTGATCACGGCCAGCACCCAGCACGGCACGCTCCACCGCACGACGGCCACCTCGGACCGCGTGACCAGGGCAGCGGTGACGGTGGCCAGCGAGGTCAAAGCGCCGATGCCGACCACGCCGGCCATGATCCGGCTCGGCCCCAGCCAGGCGCCGGGGGCCACCCAGACGTACGCGCTCCACAGCACACCGGCGATGGCGAATCCGCCGGCCACCAGGCGCGCGGCGGCGGCCCGCCCGGCCGTACCGGCGACCGCGACGCCGAGGCTGGTCAGCGCCTGCGCGGCGCTCCAGCCGAGCACCAGAACCGGCAGCAGCACCGGTGCGCCGACCAGATCCAGCGGCCCGGCGGCGGCGATCGCCACGCTCAGCGGGCCGAGGTACAGGGCACAGCGCATCGCCACGGAGAGCAGGCCTTCCCTGCGCAGCGGCATGGCATGCGCCCCGCAGGTGTGTTCCCGCCGGTACGGCGTGCGCCGGGACAGGGATACGGTCATCGTCCCTCCGGAACCAGATGACGGATGGTCGGCGCTCCCGCGCTGCGCGGCGCCGGCAGGGCGAGCTCGAACTCCACGCGACCGGCGGGCGGCGCCCCGGCCAGGTCGGTGTACAGCGCCTGGTACACCCGCACCATCCGGTCACTGGTGTATCGCTGCATCGCCCGGCACCGCGCGGCGTCGGCCAGCGCGCGTCGCCGGTCCGGCGACCGCAGCAGGGCGATGCACGCGTCGGTCAGCGCGGCGACATCGCCCGGCGGCACCAGCACGCCGGCGTCGCCGACGACCTCGCCGGCCGCCCCGCTGCCGAACCCGGCGATCGCGCGGCCGGACATCATGGCCTCGACCGGCCCGTGCGCCGGATCGGCCGGGCCGGTGACGTGCACCACCACGTGCCCGGCGGCATACCGCTCGCCGGGATCCAGCGGCAGCGGGTACTGCCGGACGGCGCGGCCGAGGCCGGTGCGGTCCACCCGCTCGGCGCAGTGGTCCTCGTCGTCGGCGGTGACGCCGACCAGGTGCAGGACCGCGTCCGGCAGCACCGTGACGACCCCGGCGAAGGCGTCCAGCACCGGGCCCAGGCCGCTGCCCGGCCCGCCGTTTCCGGCCCAGACCAGCGCGGGCGGCTCCGGGGCGGGTTCCGGCAGTGCGGGCCACCGGGCGGGGTCGACCCCGGCGGGCACGGTGATCGCGCGGTGGGTCGGCGTGCCGCGGTCCACCGCGTGGGCGCGATGGACGTCGCTCGTCGACGCGACCAGGTCCGCGGTGGCGTACCCGGCGTCGCCGACCGCCCGGCGCAGCAGCCGCAGCAGCGTGTCCATGGCCGGCGACTGGCGCAGGGACGCCGGGGGTGCCCCGGGCGGGTCGGCACACCCGTCGGTGAGCAGCAGCGGTGCGCCGTCGCGCCAGTGCGCGGCCAGCGCCGCCAGCAGCGGCGTGGTGCCTCCGGCGCAGTGCAGCAGATCGGTCGGCGGCAGCTCCGCGGCGAGCGCTCGCCCGGTGTCGCGCAGCAGCCTGGCCCCCGCACGGGCATCCCGTCCGCCGAGCCGGGGCAGCGGCGCGGACTCGGCCGGTCCGCCGTCGCGCCAGGCCGCGGCCAGCATCCGGGCCAGCGGCACGCCGTGCAGCGCGGCGCCGTCCGGGCCCGCGTGCAGGGCGAGGTGGCGCAGGCCGTCGCGAAACCGCGAGCCGCCGTGGATCAGGCCCCGGCACAGCGCTTCGGCGGCCTCGGTGAGCTCCCGCGATGCGTGTCCGCGCCGTGCGTCGTGGTCGAGGATCGGCCGCGACAGGGTCACGGTGCGGGTGGAGGCGACCCGTGGGGGACACGCCGGGGTGGTGGCAGGCGGGTCCCATCCGACGTCGACCAGATCGACGGTGTGGGAGCCGAGGCCGTCGACGAGGGGGCGGCACCATTCGCCGTACGCGTCCCGGCGGTGCGGGCCGTCCCCGGTGAGCAGACAGATGCGCATGGCGGGGTCAGCCGTGCCGGTGCGGCGGACAGAAAATCACGGTGGGCGCAACGAGCAAGCGCGGCCTCGTCACCGGTCATTGTCGGGTTCGCGACAGCTCTTTAAAGGTTTTTGTCCGACTTATCCGTATATCGAGCACTCAAGTCGTCATGAGCGACCGAACAACTGCCCCCAGACGAGCGTGCCGTCGACCCCCTTCGCGACGCCTGCCCCGATCGCCGTGAAGTCGCAGTTCAGGATGTTGGCCCGATGCCCCTCGCTGTTCATCCAGCTTGTCATCACGTCCGCGGCGTTCCGCTGGCCGCGCGCCACGTTCTCGCCGCCCGGATCGTCGTAGCCCTGCTCCTTGGCCCGGTCCACGAAGGTCCGGCCGTCGTCGCTGACGTGGCTGATGTAGAGGTCGCCGTGCGAGCCGAGTTCCTCGACGTGCAGGCGTATCGCCGTACGCAAACGGGTGTCCAGGGTGACCGCGCCGCAGCCGGCCTGATCCCGCTCCTCGTTGACCAGCCGGATGACCTCGGTCTCCTGAGCGGCCAGCCCTTTCCCGGCGCTCCCGTCCGCGGGGCTCGGGGCGGATTTCGCGGCGACCGTGCGCGTGGGCTTGGCGCTCGCGGACCGCGACCGCTTCGCCTTGGCCGACGTGCTCTTCGACGGCGACGGGGCCGGCGACGATGCCGCCGGGGTGGCCGGCGAGGGCGCCGCGCCGGCGGTTGTCGGAGCGCCGCTCGGCGCGGTGCCGTCGTGGGGCAAGCCTGCGCCGGGCACCCCGCCACCGGCGCCCGGCGCCAGCTCGTCGATCACGGACGCGCTGTCCTCCGCCGGGCTACCCGGACCGGTGAGGCTGGCGGGCAGCATGGTCGCACCCGCCCCCAGCGCGGTGAGCAGGCCGAGGACCGTCAGGCCCAGAGCCACCGGCGTGGGCGCCGTCCGGCGGTGCCGCCCCGGACGGTGCGCCCGTCGGCCGGGACGCTCGGCTGGCTCGGCTGGCCGGTACACGTACTGCCTCCGCGATCGTCGCGGCCGAGGGGATCCCGGCCCGAAGGACCGTAAGCGGGGTTTTCAGACAGCGCCAAACCGGCTAAGGAAGGTTTTAGGTCCCGCAGCACTTCCGGACAGATTCCGGTCGGCCGGACGGCGCACCACGACCCCGATCATCGCGCGGACCGGACCGTACGGCGGAGGCCGCAGCGACAGCACCCGGCCCGTGTCGGGCATCCCGGCGACCCGGAGGCGGCCCGCCTTCGTGCGGCCGGGCGACCGGCCGATGCCGCGCTGACGCGCCGCCCGCCACCATCGAAGGATCTTTACAGAAGCGGCGGCCCCGGCCCTGTGTGGCGCACGCGCCGGGACCACCGCGAACCACCACCCAGCACAGGGGAGTGATCAGCACATGACCGTACCCACCCGACCGGCCACCGTCGACCTCATCGCCGAATACGCCCAGTATCTGCGCGACGAACTCGGCCGGGCCCCGTCGACCGTCGACACCTACACCGGCGTGCTGCGCCACGCCGACCGCGAGCTCCCCGAGGGGCTGCCCTTCGCCCTCCACGACGAGCTGCGAGCGTGGATCACCGCCGGCGGGCGCCGCGCCGCCACCCGATCGCTGTACACCGCGGCGATCAAAGGCTTCTTCACGTGGGCCACCGACCCCCGCCGGCCCCGGCTCACCGAGAACAGCGCCACGTGGCTGCCCCGGGTGCCCAAGCCGGTCCGCGGCGCCCGGCCGCTGCCGGCCGAGGACCTGCAGCAGATCCTGCTGCGCGCCGCCCAGCCCTACCTCACCTGGTTCACCCTCGCGCTCTACGCCGGCGCCCGATGCATCGAGCTCGCCGCCCTCCAGCGGCGGCACATCACCGCCCAGCGGCTGCTGCTGCAGGGCAAAGGCGACGTCGAACGGTACGTGGCCACCCACCCCGCGATCTGGCGGCTCGTGCGGGACCTGCCCGACGGACCAGTGTGCGTCGGCGCCCACGGCGAGCGCCTCACCCGCCGGCAGATCTCGCGCCGCGGCCGCGACTACCTGCACGCGATCGGCGCGGACGCCAGCATGCACCGGTTCCGGCACAGCTTCGGGACGATGATCAACGACGAGGTGGGGGACCTGCGCGTGGTGCAGACCCTGATGGGCCACCGCCACCCGTCCACCACCGCCACCTACGTGCAGGCCAGCACCGCACGGATGCAGGCCGCCGTCGCCGGGCTGCCCGACCTGGCCTAGATCAGACGCGGACGCCGGCGGCGCGGATCCCGCCCGCCGGCGTCCCCAGCCGCCGGCGGCCAGGCGCCGCGCACCTGCCCGGCCGAGGCCACCTCCACCCGCGGCACACCGTCCGGCGGCACATGCTCCGGCCGCGCCACCACGACCACCGTCACGCCGCCCTCGCGCAGCAGCCGATCCACCTCGCGCCAGTCCGCGACGACGATCCCGGCGAGCTCATAGCCGCGCGCGGCGCAATGCAGCACGCACGCCGGACTCGCATCGACCAGATCAGGGCTCGGGATAAACACGACAGCGGTGGGCATGATCCGCAACCGTAACGGCGTGTTCACACAGCGCCCATGGTCCACATCGGTCGACTGTCCACGATCGCACCCGACCCGCCGATCGGATGATCGGCCTAAAGTCCGACCGAAAAGACAAGGCCGCCACCAGCACGTATCATCAATCATCGTCCACAAAGGACGATAGGTGGGCATCCTCGCCACCACCGCCCCGTGACGGGGACGGCGGCCGGGCGTCCGCAGACTCCCCGGCCGCCGGCTCGTACCACGTCCACGCCAGGAACCGCACATACAGCCGCCGCGGGTCCACGTCGGCCAGGTCGCCGACCGCCTCATACAGTCGGCCCGCCATGTGCCGGGCGCGCTCCGGGCCGTCCAGGTCACGCGAGATGCGCCGCTTGCCCGACTCGCACGGCCACGGCTCGCCGCACA
>NZ_BMMX01000034.1 GCF_014646155.1 Mangrovihabitans endophyticus | reverse complement strand
GCGGGAGTTCCGCTGTTCTGCATGTATCGACACACCCGCTTGACGCTCCACCACCACCGCTAACTACGCGGCATTGGCGTTAGTGCTGGGCGAGTTGGGTGAGGGTGTTGCCGTCGACGCGGTAGAGGGTCTTGTCCGGGTTGGTGGCGGCTCCGAGTTGGGCGTGGAACGTGTCGGCGGTGGGGTTGTGTTTGTCGGTGGGCCATTCGACTCGGCTGTAGCCGTTGTCGGCGGCGAGGGCCCAGATGCGTGGACGGTGGTTGCTTTTAGTCGCCGGAATTGGATGGTCGAAGATTTGGGATGACCGTCGATCACCTGAGCAAAGACGCGGTTTAGCGAACGATATTCATATTTGCGCGACGCTTGACGAACGCCGGTTCGATCACTCACGTGAGACGTGTTTTGCTTTGCTTGTCTGAGGGCAATCACCGTCGTGTTGGTGACGGAGGTGAGCACAGTGACAGCGGAGACAGCCCCCACTCCGGAGTCGGAACACTCGGCATCCGATCTGGTCAGTCAGGCGGCCGCGCAGGTCTCGACGCTGGTGCGCGACGAGCTGGAACTGGCGAAACTGGAACTGGCGGAGAAGGGTAAGCGCGCCGGCCTCGGCGGCGGGCTGTTCAGCGGCGCGGCGGTGCTTGCCCTGTACGGGCTGGGGCTCCTGCTGGCGCTGGCCGTGGTCCTTCTCGCCCTGGTCTGGCCGCTGTGGCTGGCTTTGCTGGTCGTGATGATCGTGGTATTCGCTACGGCCGGGACGGTGGCCCTGCTGGGCCGGAAGGAATGGAAGCAGGCGACCCCGCCGGTTCCCGACGACGCCGTCGCCGGCGTTCAGGCCGATGTGGCCACCGTCAAGACCGCGGCCCGACAAGGACGGCACGAATGAGTACTCCCGAAACATCCCCTGACCGGCAGCAACTGCAGGCGGAGATCGAGCAGACCCGCGCGGAGCTCGGCGCCACGGTGGAGGAGCTGGCGGCCAAGACCGATGTGAAAGCCCAGGCGAAGCGGACTGCCGCCGATCTGTCCGATCGCGCTAAGCAGGCTGTGAGCGAAGCCCGGGCCAAGGCGGCTGATGCGAGCGGGGCGGCGCTGGCCGCCGCGAAAACCCAAGCCGCGTCGCTCCAGGACAAGGTTGCTGAAGCCCGCCGGGATCCGGCTCAGCGTCGTCGGCTTGACGCCGCCGCGCTGCTCACCGCGGCCGTTGTGGTCGGCGGCCTGCTAGCCGTGGCGATCCACCGGAGACGAGCATGACGCACCGGCCGCCAACGACGACTGTCGCGGCTGGGCCGCCCGAGCACTGATCCGACCATCAAGGAGACAACGCATGAAGATCGTCAAACTGGCCACCGGATTCGCCATCGGGTACGTGCTCGGCAGCCGTGCCGGCCGGGACGCGTACGAGAAGATCGTGGTGAACGTCCGGCAGATGCGTGAGCACCCGACCGTGGTTCAGGCGCAGGATAAGGCCACGGCCCTGCTGTCCAGCGGCACCGAGACGGCGACGGAGAAGCTGCACCAAGCCGCCGTCGACACCGCACCCGACACGCGTGCGACGGCCACCGGCAAGGCGCGCGCGCCGAGGAAGTCCGCCGCGACCGCGCCGGTGGAGCCCTCTGTGGGCCAGCCCTTGCTCTGAGGGGATTCGCCGCAGCGCGGGTCGGCGGCACATGCCGCGGCCCGCGCTGTGCGCTCGACGTCGACATCGATGGTGGCCGGCGGCTGCGCCGGGGATCTGGTCGGATGCGGAGTGGACGGTTCGGAATTCTTCCGCGGTGAGTTCGCGATGCTGAGTTTGGAGCCGACGTGTTTTGACCGCGGTCAGTTCGCCGAGGCAGGTTCCGTCTTGGTTGCCGACCGTTCTTCGTGGATTCGGGCGCGGTAGCGCAGGGGTGTTTCACCGACCTCGCGTTTGAAGGCTGTGCTGAACGCACTCTCCGACGTGTAGCCCAGGTCTGCCGCGATTGCCCCCACCCGCCGACGCCGCACCGCACGCGCTCGACCCGAAGTCGGCGCAGCGGCTCTGGGAACTCAGCGAGCAACTCCTCACCACGGCGGCTCATTGACCGTCGTCGGGGGACTTGCCGTCTACGACGCACAGATGCGCACACCGACCGGCACCGTCCCGACCGGAATGACATACGAGTACGACGGTCCGCTCCTGCGGATCGTCGGCGGGCATGTGGGGCGTATCCGGGCGCCTCGCGATGCCGGGGTCACCGGTGCCGAGCTCGACCGCCTGATCGCCCGCCAGCAGGACTACTTCCGGGTGCGACATTGCCGGATTGGCGGGGGCGGGGCTTTACCGCGCCATGATCGCCGCCCGGGCCCGGGAGGCTGTTGCCCGCGGCTTTCGACTGCTGCACGTCGATGCGTCCCCGGCCAGCGCACCCATCCTGCGACGGTGCGGCTTCCATGAGATCGCCGCCTCGACGCACTATCAGTGGTTGCCGCGGAATAGCCGGGATTGAACGGGAAGGCCCCAACACGCCGAATGAGGCCATGGACCAGTCTGCAAGATCGGCTGTACTTGACACTCTGCACCCGACTAGTTGTCGTGTCCGACGGGGCGTCCCGGGGTTCCGGGGGTCGCGGTTTGGTGGGGTGCGGTTGAAGGCGTCCACGAGCCTGTCCACGAGAGTGTTGATGTTTGCGCTGCTGGTCGGATACATGACGATCTCCGGGTGATGTGGGCGAGTGAGGCGGTTTGCTATTGGGCGAGCGTGGGCGTTCCGTGTGCCCAGGAGTCTTCTTCGATCACGGTTGCCACGAAGCTGGCGAGGTCTGAGCGGGTGATCTTTGCGCCGCCGGGCGGGTTCGTTCCCTTGGCAATCCGGTAGGTGCCGGTGGGGGCGTGATCGGTCAGCCGGGCCGGCCTGATGAGAGTCCAGTTCAGGTCGCTGGCGCGGATGATGGCCTCCATTGCTCGTACGTCGGAGTAGAGCTCGCGGAAGAACAGCGGTCTGATCACCGATTTCCAGAGGAAGGACAGGCCCCGGTCATCCAGTGGCGCGCCGCTGGATGATACGACGATGAGGCGGTCGATTCCGGTGTTCCGCATCGCTGATACCAAGGCGTCGGCGCTTGCCTGGTACAGGCCGTCGGGGCAGCGGCCGGAGGCGATCGAGGACACGACGACATCATGTCCGGCGACGGCCGCGTGAACGCTCGCCGTGTCGCGTAGGTCGGCGTGAACCACTCGCGGGGTCTGCCCGCTGGAGCTGCGGACGGCGGCGGTCGCGAAGTTGCCGGGGTTGCGGAGGGCGGCGGTGACGTCGAAACCGGCGTCCAGGAGGTTGCCGACGATGAGCCTGCCGGTGCGACCGCTCGCGCCGAAAACGATGACGCGGCTTTGTGCTGCACGCGGGGATGGCGCCTGGTCGGATGTCATCGCGCGGTCCCTGCGGTGACGGTGCGGTGGACGCACCAGGCGCTGCCCGTGGTGGAGCGCACGCCGTCGAGGGCGGCGAACTCTGCGCGAGTGTTTTGCGACGCCTGGTCGGCGACGAACGCGTCGAAGTCCTTCTTGCTGGCCCACTGGGCATAGTTGAGGATCTGGGTGCCGTCGAGGGAGAGGTGGTAGGTGGCGGAGAGGAAACCGGGGCGGTGTGCCACGGTCTGCTCGACCGTCGCGGCGACGGCGACGGCGACCTGTTGCTGACGGGCCGGGTCCACGGTGAAGATCACTAGCTGGACCATCCCCGCGGCGGGATCGGTGATGTCAATCATCAGTTACGTCCTTTCTGGCCTTGCTTGCCCGAGAGATCGGGCACTGCGCTAGGCGCCCGTTCGGCCGATGAAGGTATGTCGGCAACGCGTCGGTCGTGCCTGCCCCGCTGATAGGCTATCAACATGTTGATAGCCTATCAGCATGTTGTCATACTTGGGCATGTGACTCGACTCGCAGACACCAGCGCAGGCCCGCCGTCTCCGGACGCCGGCCCCCGGCTTGACATCGGCCCGGACGACCACCTGACGTATGTGATGGCCAAGGCCGAACACCTGCTGGAACGTCGCCTCGATGCCGCACTGGCCCGGCACGGGCTGACACTGCGACAGTTCAGCGCGTTGGCCCACATCGGCCGGACCCCCGGCCTGAGCGGCGCGGATCTGGCCCGTTTGCTGCTGACCAGCCCACAGGCCGTCAACACCCTGGTCCAGCGGATGCTCTCGGCCGGCCTCATCCAACGCGCTGACGGCCCGCAACGGCAGCCGCGTGCACTGACGCTCAGCGAGGCCGGCCTGACCGCACTGAAGGCCGCCGCCGCGACGGCCACCCAGACCGAGCGGGCGGCGCTGTCCGCGATCGAACCCGACGATCTGCGAGCAGTTCACCGGGCTCTACAGGGCCTGACAGCGGCACTCGGCGACGGCTGACCGACGCAGCGGGTGCGGCATCAAGGAAGGCGAGGGGGCCCGTTACGGCGTCAGGACGATGCGGCCGAACACCTCTCCGAGGTCCATCCGGCGGTGCGCCTCAGCCGCGGCGGTGAGGGCAAGGACGTCGTGCACGGCGGCGCGCAGCTCTCCCCGGGCGGCGGCCGCGAATTGCTCGGCGCGGATCCTGTTGCGTTCGCCGATAGGCACGGTATTCAGGCTGAACGTCCCGAATGAGCGTGACCGCTGAAACGAGCGCATGAGCGCGATGCCGAACTCCGCTGGAGGGTGACCGCCGACGACGCCGATGGCGACCATGCGGCCGTTGTCGGCCAGCCGATCGATGAACGACGGCAGGGCCGGCCCGCCGACGATGTCGAGGATGACGTCGAACTCGCGCGGCAGCGCGTCGCCGTCGCCGGATCGGTCGAGCAGGACTGTGGCTCCGAATTCGCGGAGCCTTCCACCCCGTTCCGAGGAAGACGCCGTCACGGCGATCGGGCCCGCATGTCCCTGCCGGGCTAGCTGGACCGCCATGATGCCGAGGCTGCCGGCCGCGCCGCGGACGAGCAGCGACTCGCCGGAGCCGAGCCGGGCCTGCGCCAGCGCGAAGTGGGCGACCGGCCCGGCGCTGCCGAGCGCCACCGCGTCGATCGGCGACAGGCCGTCGGGGAGCTCGGTGACGTCTTCGAGCCGAGCGACCACCTGTCGGCGTACCCCTTGCACTACACGGTCAGGTACGACTAACAGTGCCGAGGTCGGCGAATGAGCGGCACATCGTTCTGGTTACTCTCCGCTCCAATTTCCCCTAGATGGCGAAGGGCGGGGATCCTCGCCGGCGAAGGCCAAGGTGAGCCGTAGCGAATTGGCCGGTGGTTGCAGTCCGCTTGGTGGCGAACACGCAGCCTGGGCAAAGCCAGAGGCCGGCGCCATGTCCAGAGACGACTCCAACGCGGATCGACGCTCCACCCGGATCAGGCGGTGGTCCCACGTCGGGCGGCAGCGGCGCAAGGCTACTCAACGTCATCGAAGTTAATGCCGGTCCGCCCTGTGGCTCTGCAAGATCGATCGTACGCGGTCGTGCACGCGGAACCGTACGCCGACACCACCTGCTCGGCATAGGCGCCGCCGACACCCGTGAAAGCCCACACGTCGCGCCCCACCCACGCAGCGTCGGCTGGATCGCCGGCGGCGATCACCCGCCCGGCCACCTCGCTGCCCGGAATGATGCCCTCGTGGAAGCCGTGGCCGCGGAGAGTCCCCCGCCGGATCACCGCATCGACTCCGCCGACGCCGATCGTTCGCACGTCGATGAGCAACTGCCCGGGCCCTGGTGCCGGCATCGGCGCGTCGATCACCACCATGCCATCGGGATCGCCGAACGTCTGAATGCTTACCGCTTTCACCGTCATCTCCGATCAACCGACCCGGTGCGACCGTAGCGGACACCCCCGTCCACTTGAGTAAAGTGAGATCCTGTGACCGGCCGTTTGCCCCACATGCTGCGCTCGGACGCCCAGGAGAACCGGGACCGGGTGCTCGACGCCGCGCGGTCACTCTTCTCCGAACACGGCCTCGACGTGCCGATACGCGAGATCGCCCGCCGGGCAGGGGTCGGTCCCGCGACCCTGTATCGGCGGTTCCCCACCAAACAGGCGCTGATCGATCTCGCCTTCGCACGCGAGGTCAAGCAGTGCCGCGAGATCGTCCGCAACGCCTGGGCCGACGAGGACCCGTGGCGTGGGATGTGCTCGGTGGTCAACGGGCTCGCCGAGATCAACGCGCAGAATCAGGGCTTCGTCGACGCCTTCATGACCGCGTCGCCGGACGCGATCGACTTCGCCGCGCACCGCGCTGACATGCTCCGCATGATCGCCGAGCTGTGCCGCCGCGCGAAACATGCCGGCGCACTGCGCCCGGATTTCGTCCTCGACGACTTCATTCTCGTCCTGATGGTCGGCCGCGGACTCTCCGCCGCTCCGCCGGATGTCCGGCGCACGGCCGCCCGGCGGTTCTCCGCGCTGACCCTCGATGCACTCCGCGCCTCACCCACCACGGCCACCTTGCCACCACCGGTCCGCGTCACCCCCGCAGTCCTCGCGAATTGGGGCGGCGGTCGTCCTATTTGATGACGGAATTGAAGGTTGCTATGACGATCACGTCATGAGCCACCGTGAGCTCGCAGGTCGCCTTCCTCTCCTCCGAGCTGCAGGCGCCGCGCCAGCCAGCAAAGTTGTTGTACGAATCTTCGGTCTCCTCTGGGCTCGGAGTCGCGGTCAGCGTGATTTGGTTGCGCGCCGGATCGGTGATGCGGGCTTCGCAGGATCCGGGGCAGGCAATGAAGTCGTCCCCGCTGGAGACGGTGCCGCGCCCAGATCCTTCTATCGCCACGCCGAAAAGGACGAAGCCGGTTCCGGTGAGTTCCGCGGAGGCGGTCCTCCCGCTCAGATCGGCGACCGTCAGCTTGCCGACGTGCAAACCTATCGAGCTCGGACGGAAGGTCACGGCGATTTCGCACCGTTGGTTGGCCCTGAGTATCCGTCCGCCGCAGTCGTCGCGGTCGATGGAATACGCGTCGCTTCCGTCGATGCCGCCACCTGCCATGATCGCGGCGGCGTCGTTGAGGTTGGTGATGGAGACCAAGCGTCGGATGATCGGTGCGTTGGGTGAGACGTGGGCGTCGCGGAAGGAGACATTTCTCGGGGCGACGGTCAGCGGACGAGCCGCGGTCGGCCGAGTGGTAGTCGTTGGTGCGGTGCCGCTGGTTTCTGGTGTGAGCGGCGATCCGGTGTTTGCGGTTTCTGGTACCGGCAATGGCGTGTCGGGTAATGAGTCAGTTGCGGGCGGCAGGCGCAGGCCGGTATTGACCGAATCGTCGTGGAACATGTTGATCCCGATGGCCGATAGGACGATCACGCCGAGAATCGCCGCGATGAGCGAGACTGCTCGGCGCACCCAGCGGCCGCGATGCGACGGTCCGGGCTTCGATGGTTCGGGCTGCGATGGTTCGGGCTGTGCGGGTCCCGGTTCTGCGGCAGCGGCTCCCGAAGCGGCGACCAGGCTCAGGTTGTGTCGGCTGACGTTGGCGCCGGGCACGTCGCCGAGTGCCTCCCGGATACGCACGGCCTCCGTCAGAAGAGTTCCTGCTTCGCTGGTACGGGCCTGGCAGAGCGCGAGCGTGCCCTGTTCATGAGCGAAGAACGCCTGTGCTGCCGAGTCGCCGACCGCCTGCGCGCCACGCATTCCCAGCTCCAGCAACTGCCGACATGCCTCCCACCGGCCGGCGAGAGCCAACACCGGCTCGACAACTCGTATCAGCCGTACGACGTAGTCCCACTCCAGTTGCTTCGCACCGAATTTGATCAATGACAACCCGGCTGCGGCCACCGGCAGAGCCGCGTCGCTCGCCGGATCCGCCGCTGTCAGCCAATCGCCGATCACTCGAGCGGCGTTTCCGGCGCTGACATAGTCCGCGACGGAGGCCAGGTTTCTCTCACCGCGACAAACCGGCAGACCGAACCGGTCCTCGTGCTGTTCGATATGCCCGCGGCGGCGCAGTTCCGCGAGCGCCCCGGCCACGTCACCGAGGCCCGTGATCGCGGAGATGAGGTCGCCGGGAAGAAAGACGCCGGCGAGGAGCGCTGCGTAGGCGAGAATCTGCCGCTGGGCGTGGGACAAACCACCCAGACTGAGCGAGTGGATGTCGTGCGGCCGATCGGCGAGGGCGGCGAAGCTGTGCTCGTGCACCCGTACAAGCGCGGCCGCCTGGCGCAGGCTGAGCGGGCGACCATGGACGGCAGCGATCAGTCGGTGTATTGCGGCAGCCTCGTATATGGACAACGGTCGGGCGAGGTCACGGCGGATGACCGTGCTCGCTGCCGCCTCGCCGAGTCCGGGCAGCACAACACTTCTGCCCCGGCGCTGCAGCCGTGGCCTGTCGGAGGCGATCACCACGGCGCATCCGGGTAATGCGCTCAGCACCTCGCCGACGCGGGCTGTGTCACCGGCCAGTTCGTCGAGCACGGACACCACTCCGGCGCGGCGGAGAAGGTCAGCGCAGGTCTCGGGCGGGAGTTTCGCCCGACGGTCCATGACGTAGACCTCATCGACGAGTCGCTGCAACAGATCCGCCGGATGATCATCGCCGGCCAACAGACAGACGGCAGGGCGTCGCAGGCGAGTGGTGACGGCGGCGGCGACGTGGCGTAGCAGCGTCGACCTGCCTTGCCCGCAAGGTCCAGTGAACTCGATGGGAAGATCGGCGGCCGCGGCATTCACGGCTTGGTCGACGTATCGCTGACGTCCCTCCAGACCGCTCGTCGGCATGAGGGAAGGGGGCGTAAGGGTCAACCGGGGAATCGTATCGAAATGTGACCCCAGGCGCTCCGCCCGGCCGCCGACGCCGGTCATGTGATCTATACGCAAATCACGGAACCAGATGCTGTTCATCCCGCCTCCTCCTGAGCGGAACGGGAGCGGCTTTTCGTCATTAGATTCCAGTCGCTACCCACGGCGCAAGGCTCCGAGACCCTCGGCAGGTGTCACATTCGACGCCACTGCAATTGCGAAAAAGGTTCAGTGCAGATCATCGATATAGTGGCATGTGAATTTGGCTGATTGAAACGTGGACGGGAACTCCCGAGAGCTGCGCCTTCCCCACGACAGCTACCTTGCGATGCCTCGTGTCCCATCGCCTGCCCTACTCACGCCCCTGGCGCGGCGGAAGACTCGACGTCGGGCTCCAGAGCCGGGTGAGAAGGTCGCGGAGCTGAGTGAACTCGCTGGTACCGAGGTGCTGGGCGAGTTCGGTTTCCAGGTCGGCGAGCGTGGTGAGCGCGCGGTGTCGGCGCTGTTCTCCGTCGGGGGTGAGGATGATCAGCCGGTCGCGGCGAGAGGTGGGGTCCGCGGTCGTGGTCACGATGTGGGCGTCGGTGAGCTCGCGCACCACGGTGTGGATGTGTTGACGGCTGACTCCCATCGCCCGGGCGATGTCGGCGGATCTGCTGCCTTCCGGATGCAGGTAGGAGATGACTATCGCGGCGGCGCCGCTGATGCGGCGTTCGCCACCGGCCGCGGCGGCCTCGTTCAGTCGCTCGGCGAACCACCGGAAGCCCTCGCGCAGCAGGGTCGCCATCGGTGGGTGCGTGTCCGTGGAAGGTGCCGCATTCGTGCTTGCCGGACTCGCGATGCCGGCCTGCCGCTTTGTGCCGGGATTGCGGTGTTCGGTTGCCATGGCACCTCCTTCGCACCTACTCTAACCGTCAACTAGATTGACGATCTGAGGGGATGTCGTGGCAGACACAGTGAACCTTTTTCAACCTGGCATCGAGCCCGTCGGTTGCGCGCCGTCGACCAGCGGCGGCATCTGCCAGCCTCGCCACGGTGAAAAAGGTTCAGTCTTGGTGGCCGGCGCAGGCCCGGTCGGCATGATGGCTGCGCTTGAACTGACCCGCCGCCGAGTGCCGGTCCGTCTGATCGACGCGGCTGACGGGCCGGCGACAACGAGCCGGGCGGCGGCGCTTCACGCACGCACGATCGAGATGCTTGATCAGGTCGGGCTCTTCGAAGCCTTCGAGGCCCGTGCGGTGCTGGGGCGGGGGATCGCCTTCTACGCCGACGGGACCGAACTGGCCCGCATGGACGCCCGGTTCACCACGCAGGCCACACGCTTCGAACAGGTCTGGTTCATCGACCAGGTCATCACCGAAGAAATCCTGCGCGAGGCACTCGCGGCCCAGGGAGTCGAGATCGAATGGGGCGTGCGACTCGTCGATCTTGCCGAGCATGCCGGCTCGGTGACGGCAAACCTGCGGCATGCCAACGGCTCCGCGGAGGACGCCGAGGTGGGTTGGCTGGTCGGGGCCGACGGTGGCCACAGCGTGGTGCGCGACAGGCTCGGCATCCGGTTGGCCGGAACGTCCAGCGAGACCTGGCTGATCGCCGACGCCGAACTCACCATCGCCGGTCCGATGGAGCATGACCGCATCCGCTGGGTACGCGCCGGCGGTGAGACCGTGATGATCTTCCCGCTCGTGGGCGAGGACCGATGGCGGCTGCTCGACACCGTCGATGTCGACTACGACGGCGACGCGGATGCCGTCGCCCAGCGCTTCTCCGACAAGCTCACCCGCGGGCTGGGCCGTGCGGTGACCGTCGCCACCCCCTCCTGGGTCTCGGTGTTCACCATCCAGCAGCGCGCCGTGCGGACCATGCAATCTCGCCCCGGCGAGGGTCGGCCCTCGCGGTGCTTCGTCGTCGGAGACGCCGCCCATGTCCACTCCCCCGCATCCGGGCAGGGACTCAACACCGGCCTGCAGGACGCCGTCAACCTGGCGTGGAAACTGGCTACCGCCGCACGCGGCGACCGGCCCGATCCCTCCACGGCCGCACTGCTTGCCACGTACAGCGCTGAACGGGTTCCCGTCGGGCAGGCGCTCCTCTCGACCACCCGGATGGCAACCATGCTCGTCGGATTGCGGAACACCACTGTCGACAAGAACCTGCCGGCGATTTTCGAGGCCCTGCACGCTCTGCCGCCGCTGTTACGCGGGATCAACGAAACCTTCCTGGGCGGCATGTCCGGCCTGAACATCGCGTACCCGACCAGTCCGCTGACCGTGCATGACAGCGACACCGCCCGCACGGGACCCCGACCGGGGGAACGTCTCGCTCAGGTCCGGCACTCCGACGCCGCCGACCCGAGCTGGCAGCCCGTTCTGTCCTCGCTGCGCGATCCCGACTGGACGCTGCTGATCGCCGCCGACCAGCCTGCCGTCCGGCAGCTCAGCGCACGTATCGGCGTCACCTGGCCGACACCGTCGATCTGCCCGGTCGGGGGCCCCGCCGCCGAACAGCTCGGGCTGCACCGGGAGATCACCGGCACCAGCATTTCCGAGACCGACACCGATACCGACACGACCGGATGGATCCTGGTCCGGCCCGACGGATACGTCGCCGCACGCGGGCGCAACCGCGTCGAACTCGATGGGGCACTGGAACGGATCGGCCGATGAACGCCGGCCCCGCCACGCACGGCCCGCGTGAACACCCTCTGTCCTTCCGCGTCCTCGCCGTGCTGCCGATCATCCTGTTCCTGCCCAGCATCGTCGCGTTCGCCGTCGCAGAACCCGGAGTCGTCTGGCCCGAATACCCCGGCGTCTTCTTCCACCTCGCCATCCTGGTCCTCATCGCGCGAATAGACGCACCCCCATGGGCCAAAGCCGCAGGCTATAGCTGGATCACCCTCGACGTCCTCACTGGCATCATGTCCATCTACGGCGTCGCCTACGACCTGACCTGGCCCGTCCGCCTCGGCGGACACGTCTTCGCGGGGGTCTGGATCCTTACCAGCTCGCTCTGCGCCCGGAATCGAGCCATCGCCGTCGTCGGCGCGATCACCGGCGTCTGGCTCGGTGCCTACTCGTTCATCGCCGACGTCGCACCGGTGCAGATCCTCTATCCGTCTGCTCCGCTCGTCATCGTCTGGCTCGCCCTCCTGGCCGCGTACTACCGGCCTGGCGATCACAAGGCCGTACCCCTACCCCGAGAGGTAGTCGACGGCGCAGGCTCGCAGGGGCCCGCGTTTCGGTGGGGGCGGTGAAACTCACGAGCGTCGCATGCGGACGAGGTCGATGACCGGTGACGGGAGGGGTCGCGGCGCCGGTATGCCGTCGTGCATGGCGAACGCCGCCTCCACGGTGTCCAAGTATTGCTGGCGGATCCGCGCGGTGCCCGCCGCGATGCCACGCCTGGCCCGGTCGGCACTGTCCGGTTTGGCGACGTAGGTCCACGCCGGGCCGTAACCGTCGATGTCGACGCTGATCCGCCGGTAGTTTCCCTCGCGGGCGTCCAGGGCGGGCAGGCCGTCATCGCTCATGAGGACCAGCACGCCCTCGACCGCAGCGCCGGGCTCGATCGTCATGAAGAGCACCTGAATCGGCGGACGGGTGCCGTCGGCGGGATTCTGATATACCACCGGGCCGTTCGCGGTGTTGTCTGTGCACACATGCCAACTGCGGGACCATCCGGTGAGCCGCACACGGACGTAATCACGGCCGGCTTCGGCCGGTCGGCCGACAAGCTCCGTGATCGTCGCGGGCGCGGTCAACGACCCGTACGCGAAGACGGCGATCATCCGGCTAAGCCTAGGCTGCCGTAGCCGGGCGGGGAGTGCCGTTGTCGGTGAGGATGTGCCGCATTGTCCCCATTCTATTGATGCTTGACTATGCTATCCGGGTGGTCGAGTTGTCGCGCCGAGTGATCGCCGACGTGGCGACCGTTGAGGGTTTGGCCGCCGTGCTGCGCCAGCTCCGGCGCCGGGAGGCCCGCCGTGAGGGAGCCAACCCGCTCACCTACCGTGAGCTGGCCGCCAAGACCGGCTGGTCGCACGGCATCATCGGGGAGTACTTCGCGGGACGGGTGTTGCCGCCCACCGACCGGTTCGACGTGCTGGTGCGTCTGCTCGGTGCCACGCCCGCCGAGCAGGGTTGGCTGGCCACAGCCCGCGACGTGGTCGAGGAACACCGGCGGGCCGGCGGCGGCCGAGCCCTGGGCCGGCTTCCGCCTGCCGTGCCGGGTTTCGTGGCTCGTGCCGAGCCGCTGGCGACGCTGGACCGGCTGGTGGACCCGGCCGCCGACGGAGCGCCGGTGGTCACCGTCTCGGGCATGGCCGGGGTGGGCAAGACCGCTCTGGTGCTGCACTGGGCACATCGCGCGGCCGGGCGGTTCCGCGACGGACAGCTTTACCTCAATTTGCGAGGCTTCGACCCGGCGGGGGCGCCGGTCGCCCCGGATGAGGCGGTGCGCACACTGCTCGACGCGCTCGGCGTGCCGCTGCAGCGCCTCCCACCGACGGTGGACGCGCAGATCGCGCTGTATCGAAACCTGCTCGTCGATCGGTGCATGCTGCTGGTGTTCGACAACGCGCGCGACGCGGGTCAGGTGCGACCGCTGTTGCCCGGCGGCGGATCCTCTCGCACTCTGGTCACCAGCCGTGACCGGCTCGCCGGGTTGGTCAGCCTCGACGGCGCCCAGCCGGTACGGCTCGATCTGCTCACCGTCGAGGAGTCCCGGGAACTCCTCGCCGCGCGGTTGGGCAGCGCGCGGCTGTTCGCCGAACCGCGGGCGGTCGACGAAGCGGTCGCGGCGTGCTCGCGGTTGCCGCTGGCGCTGGCGATCGTGGCCGGCCGAGCCGCCCTCAATCCGGGCTTCCCGCTGGATGCGCTGGCTGGTGAGTTGCGGGCCGCACGAGGTGGACTGGAACCGTTCAGCGGCACCGACCCGAGCTCGGACGTGCGGGCGGTCTTCTCCTGGTCGTACCGGTCGCTCAGCACGGCCGCGGCGCAGATGTTCCGGCTGCTGGCACTGCATCCGGGTCCCGACGTCGGCGGGCCGGCGGCGGCCAGCCTCGCCGGGGTGTCGCCGGCTGGAGCGCGCCCCCTCCTGCGCGAGCTGACCGACGCCACCCTAACCTCCGAGCACCGGCCGGACCGGTACGCCTGCCATGATCTGCTGCGCGCCTACGCCGCCGAAATGGCAGCGATGGTCGACTCGGACGCCGACCGGCACGCTGCCGTCGGCCGTCTGCTCGACCACTACCTGCATACCGCGCACACGGCGGACCTGCGGCTCGACCCGCACCGTGATCCGATCCCGCTGCCGCCCGCCGGCTCGGGGATCACGCCGGAGCCGCTCGCGGACCACGAGGCCGCGCTGGCCTGGCTGGACACCGAGTTTCCGGTGCTGCTCGCGGCGATTCCGCTGGCCGTTGCGGAGAACTTCGACCGGCAGGCCTGCCTGCTGGTCCGCACCCTCGCGCATTTTCTGGAACGTCGTGGGCACTGGACGCGCTGGGTGGCCGCACATCAGGTCGCCCTGGTCGCGGCGCGGCGGCTCGGCGACCCGGCGGAAGAGGCACCGATCCGCCGCAGCCTCGGCCGGGTCAATGTGCACCTTGGACGCTCCGACGAGGCGGTCACCCATCTGACCGCCTCGCTCGACCTGTACCGCGAGGTCGGCGACTCCAACGGGCAGGGCCGCATCGAGTTCGACTTGGGCTGGGTCGCCGCCCGGCAGGAACGGTACGACGACGTCCTCCGCCACAGCCGGACGGCGCTGGAACACTTCATCGTCGCGGGCAACCGTTCGGGGCAGGGCCGGGCGTACAACAACATCGGCTTGTCGCTGACCCTGCAAGGCCGGCACGTGGAGGCTGTGGGCTACTGCCGGCGAGCCCTCGACCTGCTCCAGGCGATCGACGACCGGTACGGTGCCGCCGGCTCCTGGGACAGCCTCGGCCGCGCTCAGCACCAGCTCGGCCGATATCGGGAAGCGGCCGACTCGTACGTGCGGGCCGACGGGTTGTGGCGGGCGCTCGGCAACCGGTTTCAGCAGGGGGAGTCACTGGTCGGCCTCGGTGACACCCAGGCCGCAGCCGGTGATCTCGACGGAGCCGCGCGCACATGGCAGCGGGCCCTGGACATCTTCCACCAGCTCGACCATCCGGACGCCGAAGCGGTGCGTGGGCGGCTGGTCCTTCGCCTCCCGGAACAAGGGCGTCCGTCGGGTGGCAGTTCCCGCTACCCGACGGACGCTCCGGATTCGTGACGTTCTCGGTCAACCGGCCAGGATCGTCGCGTTGACCGCCGACAGGCCCGGCACGATGTCCTCGTAGAAGATGCGCGAGGCGCACAGGCGGGTCGCGCTGGTGTCGTACCCGGTGCACGGCACCCGGAAGTTAGCGGAATCGATCGCGGTGAGGGTGCCCCGCGCGATCACCCGTGTGGTGTCGCCGGCCACCGTGGTCAGCACCGGGCCGCCGCTGTCCCCCTGCCCGCCGGCGTTGGTGCCGTCGACCTTGTCGGCCCGGACTTGGCCGCAGACCTGGCCGACGCCCTGGACGTTGATGCAGAGGTTGACGGCGCCGACCCGGATCGAGCACCGGGTGCCGGAGAACGAACCGGAGGTGCACACCAGATTGCCGACCGCACTGGTCTGGCTGCCCGCGACGGCATTGGAGAACTCGCTGACCACGCCGCCCGAGGCATTGGTGGTGTTGTTGTACACCCGGGCCTGGGAGTTGGCGTTGATCACCTGCACGTCGTTACGCAGCACGTCGGTTCCGATGCGGCCGATGTCCTGCCCCGTCGGGTCCTCAGCCAGGTCACCGGTCTGGCCGCAGTGCGCCGCCGTCAGAATTCGGTTGGCACCCGCCTGCCGGATTCCGAAGCCGGTGGAGCACCGGACGCTCCGGTTCACGTTGTGCCAGCGCGCCCCGCCGGACCACGGCGGCGCGTCGTTCAGCCGGGTGGCGGGCAGCGGCGCCACGTTGGTCTCCAAGGTCACCGGCACGCCCGCGTACTTCGCGGCCGGAATCGCCGCGCCTGTCGTACCCACCAAGAGGCCGGCACCGTCGGCCCGCGGGCCGACCATGGTCACCCGGTCACCGGCGCGGGCCAGCAACCGGGAGGCCGCCGCCTGGAGTTCCCGCTCCGAGTACGCCGCCGACAGCGTCCGTACGGGTACGGTCGCCCGCGCGGTCGTCGACAGGTTCGCCGGCGGCCGGCCCTTCCAGTACACCCGCAGCTCGCCGGTGGTCGGATCGGCGATGATGCCCGCGTATCCGGACCGGTCGTCGGCACGTCCCAACGCGGTGATGCGGGCGCCGGCGGCGTTCATCCGATCCTGTGTGGACAGCAACTCCGACCACGACTCGAAGCCTCCGGGCACCGGCACGCTGGCGAGTACGTTGCTCGACGGTGCTGCCTGCGCGGGGGCCTGCCCGAACCCCACGGCGGCGAGTGCGAGCGCGCAGGCCGCCGCCGCCAGACGATTGATGTGTCTCATCGTTTCCCTCCCCTGAGTCGGGCCGCCGGTCGATGCGCCGTCGGCCCTCGGGGATTGACGATGCCCATCGCCGCGCCGTCTGGCCCGGCATCATGGACACCCTTGGACACCGTTGGACAGCGGGTGCCCCGGGGATTCGCCGCAGGACTCCGCGCCCGCGATGAAGGCGGCGCGCAGATCTGGCAGCCGTGACCGGCGTCCGCCGTGCGGTCAGTCCTTGCCTGCCGGTGTCAGGACCGCGGCCACCAGGGCGCTTGCGGCGCCCACATACTGCTCCGGTGCGCACAGATCGGCGAGCTCCTGAGCCGTCAACGCCTCCGTGACCAGCCGGTCGTCACCGAGCACCGCGGCGAGGGGCCGGCCACTCGCCGCAGTCGCGGCGGACGCCTCCGACATCACCTTTCGGGCGGCGGCCTTCCCCAGCCGCGGGGCGAGGGCCGCGGCCAGGCGCTCGGAGACGATCTGGCCGTTGGTCAGCTCCAAGTTCTGCCGCATCCGATCCGGATCAGGCTGCAGGCCGTGCGCCAGCTCGACCGCGGTGTGCGCGGCCCCGCCGGCCAGCCGGAGGCATTCACGAAGCACCTGCCATTCGGATTGCCAGACCCCGGCGGACCGTTCGTCCTCCGACAGCAGGCTCTGATTCAGCACCGTGGCGAGCGCGGGAACCTGCAGGGACGCGGAGCGGATCATGGTGGAGAGCACCGGGTTGCGCTTGTGCGGCATGGCCGAGGACCCGCCGCGGCCGACGGCCGAGGGTTCGCGCGCCTCGGCGACCTCCGTCCGGCTCAGGGTCAGCACGTCGACGGCCAACTTGCCGAGTGCGCCCGTGGTGAAGGCCAGCGCCGCGGCGAGGTCGGCCATCGGTGCCCGCAGGGCATGCCAGGGCAGCGGTGCGCAGGTGAGCCCGCACTCCTCGGCGAACAGGCGCGTGAGCTGCTCGACATAGCTCGCCACGTCGAGCTTCGCCCGGTCCGGGCCGCCGGACCGGGCGAACTCCAGGTAGCCCCCCAGCGTCCCGGCCGATCCGCCCAGGGAGACGGGCAGACCGTGCGCGAACACATGGCCGATCCGCGCCTCGGCGGAGACCACGAGCTCCCGCCACCCCGCGGCCTTGAGCCCGAACGTCGTCGGGACGGCCTGCGCGGCGAGAGTCCGGCCGGCCATCGTGGTGTCGGCGTGTCGCTCGGCGAGCGCCGCCAGGCCGGCCCCGACGCGGGACAGGTCCTCCCGGATCACCGCGAGCGCCCGCTTGCTGACCATCATCGCGGCGGTGTCGAAGATGTCCTGGCTCGTCGATCCACGGTGGACGTATTCGGCGGCATCGGAGTCGACCTGCGTCACGGCCGCGGTCAGCGCCGCGACCAGGCCGACGATCGGATTGGCGGTCGATCGCGCCGACAGGGCCAGTTCCCGCACGTCGAAATGAGATGCTTGCGCGACCCGCGCGATGGCTTCGGCCGCGGCGACCGGGACCGTCCCCAACCGGCTTTGCGCACGCACCAGCGCGACCTCGGCATCGAGCATGGCCTGCAGCCACGCCACGTCATCGACCAGATGCTCGACCGGGGCGCCCGCACGGACCGGCGAGAGGAGCCCGGCATCGACCGGGGGCTCGTTCATCGGGCTGTGCATACCAGCACCTCCTGGTCTCGGGAACGGTTGGCGGGGAGGCCACGCGCCTGCCGTGGTGACCCAGCGCGCCGACTGGGTACACCGTAAGCGAACCGGCATTGATCACCGAGCGGTTCGGCGTCGAGTTGATCGAGTCCACGAGACCTGGACGGCGGCGTCGAGGCGTGGCTCGCCGCCGGGCTGCCGACCACGGACCGACCCGCCGACGTACGCGAATGAGCAGCCCGGTCAGCCGGGCCCGGCCGCGGTCACCGCCATCGCGTCCCGGTAACGGTGACGGATCACCAACCACGTGATCCAACCGATGCCGATGATGAAACAGAAGCTGATGAGGCGGTACAGCACCACCGTGGCGATCGCGGTCGCGGTGCTGACGCCGCCGGTGACCAGGCCCAGGATCAGAGCGCTGTCGATGATTCCCAGGCCGCCCGGGATGATGGTCAGGGTCCCGGCGGCGTACCCGGCGCAGAAGGCCAGCAGTAGCTGGGTGGCGTTGATCGGGTCGGGGCTGACCGCGCGGAAACACATCCAGAGGCAGACGGCGTCGATGAGCCAGTTGAGTACCGCGAAAGTGGCCGCCGCGGCGCCGTAACCCGGGGTGAGCCGGGCCGCGGTGAGCTGCGTGACGAAGCCGCGGACCTGGTCGACGCCGGTGTCCGCGGGCCGCCGACGGAGCCGGTTGAGATGACCGAGGGTGGTGCGGATCATCGGTTCCAGCGTCGCGGGTCGCCGAGCGAGCCGCCGGATGCCCAGCGTGATCAGTACGATGACGGCGGCCAGGCCGCCGAGGCTGTACCAGGGCGGGGTGCCGTGCGAAGCCAGAGCGCTGACCGCGGACACGGCCGCGAGCGCCGCGGCGGAGAGGATGCCGGACAGCGCGATGCACCAGGAGGCGACGGCGGGACTGGCGCCGAAGCGGCGCATCTGCTGGTAATTGAACCGGGTGGAGAAGGCCGGTCCGCCGGGCAGCGTGACGCTGAGCGAGTGCGCCGCGTACGCGAGCGCGACGTGCCGGTAGATCGGCACCCGCAGGCCGGCGGAGAGCAGCAGGCTGCGCTGCATGCGCGCGTACATGCCCATGGCGGCCAGCTCCGCCACCAGCGCCCCGGCGAGCCACCGCGGATCCGGGGCGCGCAGATGGGACAGGGCGTCCGCCAGCGACGGCCATCCCACGTACAGCTCGATGGCGAACAGCGCGACGACCGCCGCCACCGCGCAGCGGCGCACCCATGTCCGCTTGCGCCGATCGCCGGGTTCCGTCACGGGTGACAGTCTTCCCGGTCGACCAGCCGGAGCACCGGCCAACCCCAAGATCGAGCGCGGCGCCGGAGCGGCGGCGTTACCGGTCGGCGATGGCCATCGGCGTCATCGCGGGCCTGGTCCCGGCGCTGCGGACCGCTCGGATGCCGCCGACCGTGGCGCTGCGGACCGGCCGAGGTCCGCGGCCGGCTGTGACCGGCGACTCGGCTGGGCCGGCCACCAGAACCGCTCGCCGAGCAGCAGCGCGATCGCCGGCACGACAAGCGTGCGCACCAGCAGAGTGTCCAGGAGTACGCCGATGCCGACGATGACGCCGATCTGAGTCAGCACGATCACCGGCAGCACCCCGAGCACGGTGAAGACCGCCGCGAGCAGGATGCCGGCGGAGGTGATGACGCCTCCGGTCGCGCCGAGCGCACGGACCATCGCGGTGCGGGTGTCACCTCGGGCGATGGCTTCCTCGCGAGCGCGGGTGACCAGGAAGATGTTGTAGTCGACGCCCAGAGCGACCAGGAACAGGAAACTGAGCAGCGGAACACCGGCGTCCAGTGCGGGCATGTCGAACAGATGCGTGAGCACGATCGTGGCGGCGCCCAGACTCGCGGCGTAGCTGGCGATGACGGTTACCAGCAGTAGGACCGGGGCGACCAGCGAGCGCAGCAGCAGGATCAGCACCAGCAGGACGACGGCCAGCACCAGCGGAACGATGACCTGGTCGTCGCGCACGTTCGCGTCGCGCTGGTCGAGGTCTGCGGCGGGTGCCCCGCCGACCAGCGCATCAGCGCCGGGTATGTCGGCGAGCGCGGCGCGGACGTCCCGGACGGTCTGGTCGGCTCGCGTCGTGCCGGGGCCGTCCGTCAGCCGCACCGAGACCTGCGACAGCCGGCCATCGTCGGAGGTCTCCGCGCGGCCGACGTTCGCCACCCCGTCCACGGTCTGCATGGCCGCCGCCACGGCGTTCGTCGTCGCGCTCGTGGTGATCACCGTGAGGGGTTGTGAGCTGCCGGCCGGGAAGTGCCGGGCCAGCGCCTCCTGGGCGGTGACCGACTCGACCTCGGTGCGGAACTGCTCGGTCTGCGAGAGCCCGATCCGCGTGGTCAGCAGGCCGGCGGCGAGACCACCGAGCAGCATCACCGCAACCGTGAGCACGGCGGCGGGGCGCTTTCCGACCCCGGCGGCGATGCGCGCCCACCACCCGGTGTCACTGGGCTCGGGGGAGCCGACCTTGGGCACGAACGGCCAGAACACCCCCCGCGGCAAAGCGGCCAGCACGGCGGGCAGCACGACCAGTCCGAAGAACAGCGCGACGGCGACGCCCAAGGCCGCCGAGATCCCCAGCGTACGGTTACTGGTCAGCACCGCCGCGAGCAGCGTGAGCAGTGCCAGGATCACGGTGGCGGCGCTGCCGACGATGGCTGGCGCGGCGGCGCGCAGCGCGGTGGCCATCGCTTCGCGCCGGCTCGGTGTGCGGCGCAATTCCTCGCGGTAGCGAGACATCAGCAACAACGCGTAGTCGGTGCCTGCGCCGAACACCAGCACGGAGACGATGCCGCTGACGGAGGCATCGGTGCGCTCCCCGACCACCCGGGCAACCCAGGGCAGCAGCTTGGCGACCAGTTGGTCGCCGACGCCGATCACGAGCAGTGGGGCGATCCACAGCACCGGGCTGCGGTAGGTGATCAGCAGCAGCAGCGCCACCACGGCGGCGGTCGCGATCAGCAGCGTGACGTCGGCGCCGTCGAAGGCCGCCGCGATGTCACGGCTGAACGCCGGCCCGCCGGTGACCTGGGCGGTCAGCCCCGTTGGCAGAGATTGTGCGACGGTTTCGCGGATCGCATCGACCGTCGCGGCCTCGGCGGCGTTGTCGAGGTCACCGGCGACCGGCACGATCAGCAGCGCCGCCCGCTTGTCCTGCGAGATCTGCGGGGGAGGTACGACGCCGCCCTGCGCCCGGGCGGTAAGCGACCTGGTGGCGGCATCGATCGTGTCGCGGTCGGCCGCGGTCAGTGGGGCGTCGACACGCTCGAACACGACGACTGCGGCATCCGTGCGGCCGCTGGGGAATCGGTCCGCGAGCTCGGTGACCCGGGTCGACTGCTTGCCCGCGGGCAGCCCGTCGGAAGGATCGGCGGCCGGCTGCTCCGGGGATGTCAGCCACACCAGGGCGGTCAGCGCGGCGGTCACCACGACGATGAGCAGCGCACCGGTTCTGCTGGTGACGGCAGCGACCCAGCGAGCACTCATGACAGATCCTTCGCTGAATGAAATATTCGGCTAACGAAAAGATAAGATGACCGGCGTGTCGGCGCAACCTTCCCGCGACGCCGCGCGCGCCGAGGCCGTCGACGACCTCATCGACGCGTTGCGGCTGTTCACCGTCGAAAGCGACGTGTTCGTCGACGTCTTCGCCCGTGCGCACGGCCTGGGACGCAACGACCTCAACGCGATCATGTGGATCAGCCAGGGCACTCAAAGCGGTCATCCGATCACCCCGGGCGAACTCACGAGTCGGCTCGGCCTGGGCGCGCCGGCCATCACCGGGCTGGTCGACCGACTGGAGAACGCCGGACATGTCCGCCGGGAGCGCGACCCGCACGACCGTCGCAAGGTGACGATCGTGATGCAGCCGTCCGCTCTGCAACTCGCGATCGACTTCTTCGTTCCGCTCGGCAGGCTCATGCATGAGACCGTTGCCGACATCGACGCCGATGACCTGCGCCGCCTGACCGAGGTGGTCCGGCGGATGACCCACGCCGTCACCGTGGCCCGCGACGCCACCGACGCGCCGGCTACGCCGTCGGCAGAGGGCTGACCTGCCTGAGGCTGCGTCGCGCGGGTGCGGCTACCGCTACGACCGGGACCGGTCGCGGCGGCGCTTGCGGAGCAACTCGACACCGATCGGGACCACGGACAGGACAACGATGCCGAGGAGGATCAGTTCGATGTTGGAGCGAACGAACGCGACTTGCCCGAGGAAGTACCCGAGGATGGTGACGCCGCAGCCCCACAACGTCCCGCCGACGACGTTGTAAGTCAGAAAGGTCCGATAGTGCATGTGGCTCGCCCCGGCCACGATGGGGGTGAATGTCCGCACGATTGGCACGAACCGGGCCAGCAGGATCGAGCGCGCGCCGTACTTGTCGAAGAATCCCTGCGCCCGGGTCAGATTCTCCTGCTTGAACAGCCGCGAGTCCGGTCGGCGGAACAGGGCGGGGCCGAATCGCCGCCCGAACACGTACCCGAACTGATCGCCGGCGACGGCGGAGATGGACACCAACAGACACATCAGCCACAGCGGCACCTTGAGATAGGTGCCGTCGGCGATCAGCAGCCCGGCGGTGAACAACAGCGAGTCGCCGGGGAGGAAGAAGCCGATCAGCAGGCCGGACTCGGCGAAGACGATGGCCAGGATGCCGATCAGGCCGAAGGTGGTGATGAGCCACTCCGGGTCCAGAAATGTCGGGCCCAAAGCGACCACGGGCGCTGCCAGCATGAAGTCCCTTTCGTTCGGCAGATCCAACCTACGTGCTGGGGGCGTTCGCCGCTCCGCCGTTGCCGCCGAACAGACGGAGACGGCGAGCCAGGTCGCTGGACATCACCCGGTCCGGGTCGAGTAACGCTCGCTCGGTCCGCCACCGGGGCAGCTCCGGGTACATGGTGTCGAGCAGATCGGGCCGTAACCGGGAGCCCTCGGCCAGGCATGCCCGTCCACCGGACGCGGCGACGCGTTCGTCCAGGTGGTCGAGCAGTGGCGCGAGGGCAGGATCGGCCGGAAAGTCGAGGGCGAGGCTCCACCCCGGGATCGGGAACGAGAGGAATCCGCCACCGAACCCGCCGAATACCTTCAGCACCGCCAGCGTCGCCGGGTGCCCCGCCTGGCGAGTCGCCGCGAGCGCCTCCGCCAGGACTACCTCGGCGCCGAACGGCACGACGAACTGGTGCTGCACCAGGCCGCGTGCGGCGGGCCGGGGCGGGACCGCGTGCGGCGGGAAGAGCACCTGCGGGAGACTCGATCGCCGCCGTGGACGCAACCGGGCCCGCAGCACCCGGGCGTGGTCGGCGGGCCCAGCCACCGGGGCCGACGAGATCCGCCGGTGCACCCGCCGTACGCCCGAGGCCGACCGGCCGACATCTCGCGGTGCGAGCCGCGCCGGGCAGGTCGGCTGCGCGGCGGTGACCACGCCTCCTCCGGTGCGGCTTCCGGCCCGGCGGGTATCGATCCATCCCACGGCGTACGGGTGATGATCGGCCGCCGCTCGCAACCGCTCCAGCATGGCCTCCAGGTCGGCGGCGGGCGTGTCGGTGCAGGTGAGGTCCCAGGAGGTCAGCGGGGCCAGCCGCAACCGGGCCGATCGGATGAGGCCGGTGAGCCCGAGACCGCCGACCGTCGCGCGAAACGCCTCCGGTTCGATCCGCGGTCCCATCGTGACGACCCCCCGCGCCGGGGTGTGCACGGTCATCTCCCGCACGTGATCGCCGAACGTCCCCCATCGCACGTGGTTCTTGCCGTGCACGTCCGCGGCGATCGCGTCGCCGACGGTGGTCCGGGCGGCGCCGGGCACCACGGGAAGCGTCCAACCGCACGGGGCGAGCGCCCGCACCAGCGTTCCCAACGGCACGCCGGCGTCGGCGACGACGGTGTCGCCCTCGATCCGAAACCGGGCGTCCATGCGAATCTCCTCACCTACGGCTGGTCCGCAGGCTGCTCGTCCGGTGCTGAAGATCTGCTGAATGGCACCGCATTTCAGCGGGTTTTCAGCACCGCCGGACCATCGTGCGCCGGTGAACTACGAGTTGTTCCGCGTGATCAACGACCTCGCCGGCCGCTGGGGAGCGGTGGATCAGACCATGCGTCTCGCCGCCACCGTCCTGATCTATCCGCTGTTCGCCGCCGCCGGCGTCGCGATTCTCCGCGCGCTGTGGCAACGGCGATTCCGCCGGATCATCGACGTCGGCCTCACGCTGACCTTCGCGTACGGCATGGCGGCCCTTCTGCATCACCTCAGCCGTCAACGGCGGCCGTTCCAGACCCACGTGGTGCACCAGCTCATCCCCCATGACCCCGGTGTGTCGATGCCCAGCGACCACGCGGTCGCCGCGCTGACCGTGGGCCTCGCCGTGTTCGTTTTCCTCAGTCGACGGGTCGGCGCGGCGCTTCTGGTGGTCGCGATGGTGATCGGCTTCTCCCGGGTGTGGGCCGGGGTGCACTATCCGGGCGACATCCTCGCCGCGGCGGTCATCGCGGTGCTGGCGACCGTGGAGGTTTGGGTGTTCGAGCGCCGGGTATCCGATCTGCGTCCGCGGGCAGCACTCGCCGGGGCCGCAGGGCCGCGCCCGCCACGCTGAGCGCCGCCCACGCGCAGAACACGCCGGTGGGGTTGGCCGCCCCGATCAACGCACCCACGACGGGAGCGCCAGCCGCCTGCCCGGCGGCGAGGGTGAAGAACGAGAGGCCGACTCCCAGCGACGTGCGATCGGGATACAGACGGGTGCTCCAGATCAGGGCGCATCCGGTCAGCCCGATGTAGGAAGCCCCGAACACAGCGGCAGCGAGCAGCACGAGCAGCATCGCGGCCGAACCCAGCGTGAACAGCGCGGTCGCGGCGCCCATGGCGACCATCAGGACCGCCCAGGCCACTGGAAGCCCCACACGTCGGATGAGGTCACCCCCGAACGCGCCGAGGACTCCGGACGCTCCGAGCGCGATCCACACCGCAGCCGAGATGGTGGTGTTGCCCTCCGCCTGGCGGTCAACCAGCTCGCGGCCGAAGGTCCACACCGCGATGCTGCCCAGACCCATGACGAACGATGCGATGACGAGCATGGCGGTTCCGGGGACCAGCCGCATGCCACGGCCGGAACCGGGCTCGCCGGGCTGCACCTCCGGCCGGTTCGGCCCGGACGGCGCCGGGATCGCCCAAGCCACCCACCCGGTCACCAGCGCGGCGATGACGGCGAAGGTGCCCCAGGCCCACCGCCAGTCCGCGAGCAACACCAGAGCCGTCGGCCCGGAGATCAGCACCCCGAGTCCGGTCCCGGCGTTGACGATGGTCTGCGCACGGTCCCGACTGCTCTGCCGCACCCACCGGGCGACGGCCGCGGCCATCGGTGGGGAGGCGATGCCGGTGCTGGATCCGGCCACCACGATGCCCGCGGCCAGCACCGGCGCCGACGGTGCGACGGCAACCGTGGCGATGCCCAGAGGCGCGGTCAGTCCGGCGAGCACCGCCACCCGCCGCGGCCCGTATCGGGGCGTGATCAACAGACTCGCCACGATCGCCACGCAATAGCCCACATAGCTGCCCGCCCCGATGACCCCGGAGAGCGTCGAGCCGATCGCGAACTCGGCCTGAAAGTCCGGGGCGAACAGCCCGTACGCGAAGCGGGCGAGGCCATAACAGGTGCCGATCAGGGCCGCTCCGGCGCCGACCATCGCCCATCGGGGGCCGGATGCCGAGGGCGCCGACTCGTCCGCAGGAGGTGTGGTCTTGGCCGTGGTCATCGGCTCCCCCGGATGCGATGGGCATGCGGTCTACCGATGGCTACGCTACGAGCCGGCTTCCTCCACGACAAACGCACGGACGCCGCCGCGTCCGCTCTCGGGCGATGGTGTCGACGTGGTCTCTAGGGTTGACTGCCTGGTCGTCCGCCCGGGAAGGGGTTAAGTGGAATGCTGCACCGGTTCAGGTTTGCGCTGCTGCTGGTTGTGGCGGCACTGGGGCTGGTGGTGATGCCGGCGTCCCCGGCGTCGGCGCACTTCGACCTGGCGAAGTCCAAACCGGCGAACGGCGCGACGGTGTCGGGTCCGTTGACCGAGATCCGCCTGGTGTTCACTCGGGTGGGCGAGCCGGTCGGCTCGGGCTTCGAGTTCTTCGACGACACCGGTCGATCGGTGCCCGCCGTCGCCGATACTCCGGACGACGGGACGACCTGGGTGGTGCGGCCGCAGACCGATATCGCCTCGGGAGAGGTGGGCCTGGCCTGGAAGCTCGCTGCACCGGACGGGCATCCGAAATCCGGCACCATCACGGTGACGGTCGCTCCGCCATCACGGTGACGGTCGCTCCGCCATCACGGTGACGGTCGCTCCGCCGGTACCGGCCTCACCGAGTCCACCCCATGGGGCCGGATGCTGCTGGTGAAACTCGCCCTGGTGACCGCGGTCGCCGCGATGGGCTTGTACAACAACAGCCGGCTCGTTCCGGCACTCGAACACGGCCGGGTCACGCAGCCGGACCCGGCACGTCGACTGCGCCGGGCGGTGACCGTCGAAGCGGTGCTGATGGTCGCCGTCATGCTGGTGACCGGGCTCCTGGTCGGCTCGGCCACCTGACCAGAGTGTCCGACCAAGACGTGCCGCGCTACCGGTCGGTGCCGGATCGGCGAGGCGTGGTGGCGGGGAGCGTGACGGTGAAGGTGGCGCCTTCGCCGGGACCTGCGGAGTGCGCGGTGACGTTCCCGTGATGGGCTCGGATGATCGCCTGTGTGATGGTCAGACCGATGCCGGATCCGTGTCGGCCGGGACCGTGGCCGGGTGGGGCGGCGGAGTGCCCGCGGGCCGGATCGGTGCGGTAGAAGCGCTCGAACAGGTGGGCGGCCCGGTCCGGCGGGAATCCCTCACCGGTGTCGACGACGGTCACCCGGGCCGGACCGCCGTCGGGCCAGTCGGTGGTGACGGTTACGACGCCGCCGGGCGGCGTGTGCCGCAGCGCGTTGTCCAGCAGGTTCATCAGCGCTTCGACCAGGCGGTCGTGGTCCACGGTGACGGTCGGGCCCGGCTCGTCGGCGGATGTCCGCAGGTCGACGTCGGCCGCCTGGTAGCGCGGGCGCAGCGCGTTGGCGGCGCGGCGGGCCAGGTCCGCCAGGCGGGCAGGCTGCGGGTGCAGGGCGAGTTGGCGCTCCTCGGCGCGCGAGACCGACTCCAGATCGGTGGACAGCCGGCGCAGCCTGGATGCCTGGTCGGCGAGGGTGGTCAGGGTCTCCTCGTCGACGGGCAGGACGCCGTCGGTGATCGCCTCGACGGTTGCCTCCAGCGCGGCGATCGGGGTGCGCAACTCGTGGCCGAGGTCGGCGAGCAGCCTCCGTCGGGTCTGTTCGGAGGTGGCCAGTTTGCGGCCGAGCTGGTTGACCGCGCGGGTCAAGGCGGCGAATTCCGGGCCTAGGCGCGGATCGGCCAGATCGGTGTCGTAGTTGCCGTCCGCGATGCGGGTGGTGGCGGCGGCCAGACCGGCGACCGGAGCGGCGAGCCGGCGGGCGATGAGCCAGGCGATCAGTCCGGCGGCGATGATGGCGACGGTGATCGCGGCCGTCAGGGAGATAAGCGTGGCCTGGGTGAAGGCGCGGTCGACGTGAGTCAGCACGCCGGGGGTGAGATCCACCGCTCCGGATCGGCGCAGATGCGTGTCGAAGGCGGTCGGTGCGATCAGCAGCGCGACGGCCAGCAAGGTGCCGGCCCCGGCGCAGACCACCAGCGCCAAGGCGGCGAACAGCCGGGACGGCAGTCCGAGGCGCTCCAGTCGTGCCATCGGCCATCGCCGGACGAGACCGGCGCCGCGCCGGGCCGACGTGCCGGTCATCCCGGGCCCATCCGGTAACCGATGCCTCGTACCGTACGGATGTAGCGCGGGTCGGCGGGATCGTCGTCGAGCTTGCGGCGGGCGTGTCCGACGTGGATGTCGACCAGGTGTTCGTCACCGATCCAATCGGTGCCCCACACCGCATCGATGAGCTGACGACGCGAGAACACCTGCCGTGGCCGGGCGGCGAGTGTGGCCAGCACGTCGAACTCGGTGCGCGTCAGGTCGACGAGCCGGTCGTCGATGCGGACCTCCCGTGCGGCGGGGTCCACGGTGAGCGACCCGATGCGCCGGATGCCTCCGGTCGGCGCGGCGTCTCCGGCGGTCGCGGCACTGCGCGGCCGGCGCAGCATGGTGCGGATGCGCGCCACCAACTCGCGCGGGCTGAACGGCTTGGTCAGGTAGTCGTCGGCGCCCACGGACAACCCGATGAGCTTGTCGACCTCGTCGGCTCGGGCGGTCAGCATGATCACGTATGCGTCGGTGAAGGTGCGCAGCCGGCGGCACACCTCGATCCCGTCGATGCCGGGCAACATCAGATCCAGGACGACCACGTCGGGCGCTGCGGTCCGGGCTGCCGTCAGTGCGGATTCACCGTCGCCGACGGCGGCGACGGTGAATCCCTCCCGCTGCAGATAGCCCGACACGGCCCGGACCAGCGCGGGCTCATCGTCCACGACGAGCGCTCGCACCGGTGCCGGCGGCGCGGCATCGACATCCACGGCTACTCTCCGGTCATCGCGATGAAGGTGCCGTGCCACGTGTGATACCAGGCCGCACCGCTGACTGAGTTGATCGACATCATGCCGACGATCGACTCCCCCTTGAGGGTGTGCAGGGTGTAATAGCCGGGAAAGGCCATCGGTTCACCGGCGGTCAGACCGGCGTGCCGGCCGTCCAGCCACGCCTGCGCGTCGACGGTCGCCTGCTTGGCGGAGACCCGGGCCGCCACCTCCGCCCTGGGGTGCATGCCGTAGCGGGTGTTCCACATCATCGCCGGACCGTACTCGATGCTCACCGCCCCGGTGCCCGGATCGATCAGCACCTCGGTCGCACCCCGGCCGTCTGCGGACAACAGCTCGCTGTAGTAACCGTTGGAGAACTGCATCACCTCACCCGCGCGGAGCCCGTCACCGAGCTGGTCGGCGAACGCCTGCGCCCGTGCTCTCGCTGCGGCCATCGTGGTCACCGTGCTGCCGTCGCCCGGCAGCCCGTACCGGCCATCGGTCTGCCAGGTTCCGGCGTTCCCGGAGCCCATCATCCCGCCGGCCATGCCACCCATTCTCTCCGGACCGGCGCCCGCGGGTGCGGCGTTGGCGAAGCCCGCCTGCCGCGGCGGGTCCGCGGAATGCCGGCCCACGCCGACGCCCACCGCGATCGCGCTGCCCGTCAACGCCACCACCGCGGCCACCAGGGCCGCCATCAGCCAACCCCGCCGTGCGCTCATCATTTCGTCCCCCTCGCCTGCACGAGAGCGGCCCGCTGTTCCCGGTACGTGTCGACGTCGATCTCGCCCCGCGCGAAGCGCCGATCCAGGATGTCCTCCGGCGCATCCTCCCGGGCGCCGCCCTGTGCCGAGACGTCATGCTTCGCGCTCGGCAGCAGCCGCACCACCAGGACCACGATCACCACGATCAGCAGCAGCCAGAACAGCCCCATGGCAAGCCAGCCGACCCAGCCCATTCCTCCGCCGTACCAGCCCATCATCACCGCGCTCCCTTCCGCCGGATCCCGGTCCACCGGAACCGGCACTCGCGGTCGAATCCATCCGGTCCGACCACATTCCAGGCTGCCTGGCCGCGATGAGGTTTCCCCCGGTACGTTGACGAAGATTCGACGAAGACCGCGCGGGTATGCGGATCCCGAGGGTCAGGAGCCCGCCGGCGACTGCGCGCGGGACCGGCAGGTGTCGCAGCGATCCCGGTCCGTCCAGTCCGGACGCGACAGCTCCTGCGGGGTGATTTCCGGCTCGCCCAGGTCGCTGCGGATGGTGAGCCGGAAACGCCAGAGCGCCTCCGCGAACCGGTGGTAGGCATCGTGGTACTCGGCCGAGTCCCGCCCCGAGCCGGCGCGTACCGCGTCGCGTACGTCGATCAACGCCTGGAAGGCCGACTCTCCCGCCGCAAGTTGGCCCGCGGTGCCGGTGACCAGCAACTGCTCACGTGCGACGTACACCGGTGTCACCGCTTCGCTTGTCGCGACGCGCCGCTGCGCCGAATCCTGTTCCGCCGCCGCGACAAGCCGCAACGCGCCCAGCGCGTCGACGAGTGCGACGGTGAACGCCACCCCTTGCCGTCGCCGCTCCTGCCGCCGGTCCCGATCCCGTCGGCTGTGGTCACGGCGCAGGTCCACCACCAGTGAACTGCCCAACGCGACCACAGCCCCGGCCACGGCGCTCAAGAGCGGTATCCAATTCATGCCGAGCATGATGGCATCAGGTGCCGGACAGGGCCTTGTGGTACACCAGGAAATCGCACTCGGTGGCCAGGTCACGGGCCAGCCGGGGATATGCGGTGGCGAAGTTCTCGGACCGGATCTGCCGATAACCGGCGCGGGTGTACCAGCCGAGGAGGAACTCCTTGAACGGATGCGTCCAGGAGTGCGGCACCAACAGCTCCAACTGCATCGTGCCGCAGCCTTGTGAGCGGGCCCAGTCCTCCGCGTAGGCGACCAGCCGGCGGCCGACGCCCGCGCCCCGCTGGTCCGGAGCCGCCACCAGCATGCCGAACTCGCCCTCGCCGGTGGGGAGGCGGCGCACCTGCACCAGGCCGACGATCCGCGTGCCGCGTCGCGCCGCGACGATTTCGCCGGCCCGGATCGCCGCCGTCATCTCCGTCGCCGAGATGCGCGTCGCCCCGTCCACCCAGAGGCCCTTTTCCGCGTCCGCGTAGACCTCGTTGACCAGATCGATCAGCTCCCGCACCAAAACGACGTCGTCGGCGTCCGTACGGGACAGGAAGGCGATGTCGACGGTCATGGATGCTTCCCCCGTGAGCGGCCGTGTGGCGTGGTCCGGCATCACGGTAGCCGGTCAACGCTGCAAGGGCTGTCTCGTCGTGCGCACCCGGCGGCCAGGGAGAGGCGTCAGGCCGTGCCGTCGTGGGGCGGGTCGACCGCCAGGTCGCGCAGGCGGGCGAGGGCTCCCGTCCAGTACGCCTCATATCGGGCCAGCCACGGCCCCAACGCCTGGGACATGGCGTCCGCGTCGATGGCATAGAGCTGGTTGCGTCCCTGTTTGGTCGCGGTGACCAGACCCGCCGCCCGCAGTGCCATCAGATGCTTGGAGATGCCCGAGGACACCAGGCCGGGGAAATGCCCGGCCAGCTCGCCGACCGTCAGCGTGCCATGGTCGGCGAGCAGGTCGAGGATCCGGCGACGTGTCGGGTCGGCCAGGACCCGGAACAGGTCGTCGGTGGTGGTCGTGGGCGCGTCGCGGTCCGCCATCGGAGTCAGGCGGCGACCGTCGTCACCGCGTCCGCCAGCCTCCGCAGCACCTGGTGCTTGTCGGCACCACGCTCATAGGCTTGCATCGTCTGTTCCCAGCCCGCCTTGCCGATGCCGGCGAAGCCGTCGTGGACCAGCCCCACCCGGGTGCCGGACGCGATGGGCTCCACCGTGATGACCAGCCGACCGGGATGCACCCAGCCGGCGTCCTCCTCCAGCCACGACAGCACCAGTCGTCCCTCCGGCACCAGCTCCAGCACCGTGCCGCTGATCCACGTCGTGCCGTCGCCGCCGGGCATCCGATAGGAGCCGCCGAGCCGCAGGTCGATTTCGATGTCCGGAGACAGCCAGCGGCGCAGCCCGTCCTGTGTGGACAGCCAGCGCCAAACGGAACTCGGCGGTGCGGGAATCTCCATGGAGCGTACGACCTCGGGCATGCCTTCTCCTCCAATGCCTTACCGCTTGGTAATCCATTACCGTACGGTAAGGCGTCGCCCGGGTCAAGGCCGGTCGGCGTGCGGATCGCCGGTCGTCAGGTGATCCGGCCCGGGCGTCCGCCCTTCGCCGCCACCGGCAGGCCGGCCGCCGCCCAGGCCCGCATTCCGCCCGTCACGTTGTGCACCTCGAAGCCGTCGGCGGCCAGCATCGTCGCGGCGCGGGCCGAGCGGGCGCCGGATCGGCACACGGTCACCAGCGGTCGGCCGACGGGCAACTCCTTGGCACGGCCGGGCAGTTGCCCGAGCGGGATGTGCCGGGCCTTCGGCGCGTGGCCGGCGCGCCACTCGTCGGGCTCGCGGACGTCCACCAGCACCGCGCCCGCATCCAGCAGTGCGCCCACTGCGGCCGGTGCGACCGACGCGTACGGCTTGCGGAAGATCTTGCGAAGCGATCCGGCGATGCCCATGGCTCAGTTGTCCGATCCGCTCACGACCGGCCGGCCGGAGCATCGCCAGCCGCCGGTCCCGCCGGCCACGGAGCGCGCGTCCAGGCCCGCCTGCGAGAGGCGTTGTGCGGCGGTGAGGCTCCGATTGCCGCTGGCGCAGATGATGTAAACCGGCTGATCCCTCGGCAGTTCCGCGATGTGCTCCGAGACCTGGCGCAACGGCATCAGCCGGGCGCCGGCGACGTGGCCGCCCGCGTACTCCTCCGGCTCTCGGACGTCGATGACCGTCGCCCCGCTGTTCAGCGCTGCGGCAAATGTTTCAAGGTCGACTTCGCTTACCACATCATCCTCCTCTGCCGAACGGTATACCCCCTAGGGTATACCGTTCGGCGTGCTTCCGGTGGTGGTGCCGTCAGGCGGTCGCCGGGCGAAGATCGGCCTGCCAGGCGTTGTAGCCGCCCAACAGGTCCGAGACATCGTCGCGACCGGCGTGACGCAGCAGGCTGGCGGCGACGGAGGAGCGATAGCCGCCGGCGCAGTGCGTCACGATCGGCCGGTCCCCGGCGACCTCGCCGATCCGGCGCGGGAGCTCGGCGAGCGGGATGTGCATCGAACCGGTGATCATTCCGCGTTCGCGTTCCCCGTCGTTGCGGACGTCGAGCACGATCGGTGGCCCCGACTGGTCGAGGGCTTGGCGCAACTGGGTGACCGTGAGACGGCTGGCCGGCACGATCTCGGCGACCATGTCGAGGAAGGCGCCCTCGGGCTCGCGCAGGTAACCGGTGACCCGGTCGAAGCCGATGCGGGCGAGCCGGATGACGATCTCCTCCTCGCGATCCTGCGGGGCGACGACCACGATCGGCGACGCGGGGTCGACGACGGTGCCCGCGGTTTCGGCGAAGCGGCCGTCGGCCGGGATGTTCAGGGCTCCGCGGACGTGTCCGGTCGCGTATTCCTGCGGATCGCGGGCGTCGATGACGACGGCGCCGTCGGCGCGGGCGGCCAGGAACTCCGCGGCGGTCAGCGGCCGGGCCGGCTGGTGCTGGTCGAACAGGTCGCGGGCCTTGCGGTTGAGCACCGCGTCGTACGCGAAATAGCCGGGCGCTGCGGGCTGCCCGCCGGTGACCAGGGTGAGGAACTGATCCTCGTCCATCGGCGCGCACGCGTAATTGGTGCGCCGTTGCTCGCCGATGGTGGACTGCCGCTCGGTGGACAGGTTCTTGCCGCATGCGGAACCCGCTCCGTGGGCGGGGAAGACGCGGACCTCGTCGGGCAGGGACATGAGCTTGCGTTGCACGCTGTCGTAAAGCATCCGGCCGAGTTCGTCGGCGGTGACGCCGAGGGACGCGAGCAGGTCCGGGCGGCCGACGTCGCCGATGAACAGCGCGTCACCGGTCATCACCCCGTACGGCACCGTGTCGTCGGCGTGCTCGAAGACCAGGATGCTGATCGACTCCGGGGTGTGCCCGGGCGTTTCCATGATCTGCAGGGTGACGTCGCCGAGGCTGATGCGCTCGCCGTCGGCGAGCTTGCGAATGGCGTACTCCGCCTGGGCGCGGTGTCCGTAGCCGATCCACGCGCCGGTGGCGGCGGCGACCTCAAGGTGCCCGGCGAGGAAGTCCGCATGGAAGTGCGTGTTGATCACGCCTTCGATGGTCAGATCGTGGGCCCGCGCATCGGCGAGGTATTCGTCGATGTCCCGGCGAGGGTCGACCAGGATCGCCCGCTTGGTGGTCTGGTCGGCGATCAGGTACGACGCCTGCGAGAGGCAGTCGAGGTAGTACTGCGTGAACAGCATCAATCCGTCTCCTTGTCCGGTTCGCACAGTCCGGTCCCCTCGGAAATACCGTACGGGGTATGTGGTCATCGGGAGGTCGATATCACCGGTTCGGGATGCGCCTGCCATATACCCCTGGGGGTATATGGCAGGCGCAATGCGGTGCTGGTGAGGGTTCCGCCGGTCGTCAGGCCAGCGAGAGGAAGAGTTTCTCCAGTTGGGCGACGTTGAGCTGGGGCTCCTCGCCGGACTCCTGTGCGGTGACGCACTCGCGCAGGCCGGTCGCGATGATCTTGAATCCGGCCCGGTCGAGGGCGCGGGAGACCGCGGCGAGCTGGGTGACGACGTCGGCGCAGTCGCGACCGTCCTCCAGCATCGCGATCACCCCACGGATCTGTCCCTCGGCGCGGCGCAGCCGCTTGATCACGTCGGTGAGCGCTTCGCCCTCGATCTCCACCATTGCCTCCCGTTGACCTGGCGATATACCCCCTAGGGTAGTTCGCCATCCGATCGGCGGCCATCGGCCGTACCACCGATCAGGGTAGGCTCACATGGCCTCCCTTCATCTTCCAGAGGTAGTACTTCTCGAAGGCGAGTTTGAACGCGTGGTTCTGCGGGCCGGGCACGAGCACGCCGTGCCGGCGCGGCGGCAGCATCTTGTCGGCCAGGATGAGCACGCCGTTGTTGCCCGCGTCCATGACACACACGGCCGGGATGTCGCCGAAGCTCTTGTGGCTCGCCGGCTCCTCGCCGCGGATCTGCGCCGCTACGTTCTTCGCCGCGACATGGGCCATCTGTTCGGTGGGCAGGCCGGTCTTGGGCACGCCCACCGGCGTGGGCGTGGTCCACGGCGCCTGCACCGCGGCGGCCAGCCCGACCGCGTAGATGTTCTCGTAGCGCTTGCTCTGGTAGGTGTCGCGGACCTCGACATAACCGCCCGCGTTGGTCAGGCCGTCGGTGCGGCGCAGGAAGTCCTGGCCGGTGAACGGCGGCACGATCATGGTGAACGCATACTTGATCTTGGTGCCGTCGGCGGTGACCACCGCCCCGTCTTCGATGGCGCTCATCGCCGTGTCCGTGCGGTAGGCGATGTTCTCCTTGCGCAGGAACATGCCGAGCAGTCGCTCACCGTGCGGAAGCCCGCCGATGCCGAAGTGGCCGAGGAACGGCTCGGCGGTCACGTACGTGATCTTGGCGCGCCGCTTGAGGCCGGCCTTGCGCAGTTGGTACGAGGTGTTGAAGAGGAATTCGTACGCGGCACCGAAGCAACTCGCGCCCTGGGTGGCGCCGATGACGATGTCGCCGGGTGCGTCCCGGAACCGTCGCCATGCCTCGCCGGTGTGGATGGCGCCGTCCAGCGAGGTGATCCAGTTCGAGTTCTCCCGCAGGCCCTCCACCGCGTCGAGGTTCTCCCGGGTTCCGGTGGCGATGATCAGATAGTCGTACGGGTGGACGTGGCCCGAGACGGTACGCACGGTCTTCGCCCGCGGGTCGATCAGGTCGGCGGCGTCCTGGATGAACTCCACGCCGGCGGCGTCGAACGTCGGCGCTACGGGGAAGGTGATGTCCGTGGGCGCCCGCTTGCCGAAGGGGAGCCAGATCAGCGACGGGTTGAACAGGAATCGATCGCGATCACTGAGCACCGTGACGTCGACGTCACCGTGCAGCTCCTGCTTCACTGCGATGGCAGCGGTCAGGCCACCGAAGTTTCCGCCGAGTACCAGCACCTTCGCTCGCATCTCATGGCCTCCTCAGTCGTCGATTCAAGATTACCCAGGGGGGTATCCATGCCGTAGGGCCGAAACGACCGGCGAGATCGGGACCTTCGTCCATGTCGGACGACAACGGCCACGGTCACCGTCGAGGTGGGAGGAGCCATGACGAGCAAACGCCGACCGGACGCGCGGTGCCCGTTGCGGCCCGGCGAACCCTGCACGTTGTGCCAACTGGATGTCACCGGCCCGCAGGACTGTCCCCTGGTCTACCTCGTCATGAACGACGACGAGCTGCGCGCCGGCCTGCAGGAAACCCTGCGCCGTGGACGCGCGGACGGGGACCGGCCGGCGGACCGGTCCGTCAGGAGCTGATCACCGTGTTGGCGATGGTGTAACCGGCGACCAGCAGGACGAGCACGGCGAACGCGCGGGTGGCGATCGCCTCGGGAACCCGCGCGGCGAGCCGTCTCCCGCCGAGGCTGGCCGCCATCGCGGCGATGGCGAACGGCGCGGTGGTCGCCCAGTCGACGGGATCGCCGCCCGCACGAGCGGCAAGCGATGTGGCCGAGTTGATCGCGATGATCACCAGTGAGGTGCCGACCGCGGCGGACATGGGCAGGTCGAGGGCCAGCACGAGCGCGGGGACGATGACGAACCCGCCACCGACGCCGAGGAAGCCGGTGAGAAAGCCGACCGCGAGCCCGGCGATGATGATTTTGGTGGCGGTCTTGCCCCGGGTGGGTGCCGCCTTCCGGGCCACGTCGACGGAGCCGGCCGGCCCGCGAGCGCCGCCCGATTCCACTGCCGGTTCGATCGCCGGCCTGCGGCGGGCGGTCTGCAGGAGCATGGCCGCCGCGGCGACGATCATGAGGGCGGCGAAGCCGTAGAGCAGCACGTGCGGCGGGACGTGGCGATTGGCGACGGTGCCGGCGAAGGCGGCGACGATGCCGGTGACGCCGAAGGTCAGGCCGGTGCGCCAGCGCACGGTGCCGGCGCGGGCATGACCGGCGGCGCCGACCACGGCGGTGAGCCCGACGATGATCAGGCTGCTGGTGGTGGCGTCCTGCGGGCTCTGGCCGAGCAGGTAGACCAGGGCGGGCACGGTGAGGATGGCGCCGCCACCGCCGAGTCCGCCCAGCACGACGCCGATGACCAGCCCCAGGCCGGCGGCGGACAGCAGCGTCATCGGTGCTCCATCGAGGTGAGTCCGCGGGGGCGCTGGCGCGGGGCGTGTCCGGCCAGGCCGAGCTGATAGCCCGTGCGGGCGGAGAACGCGGCGGTGACGCTGAAGCGATCGCCGCGCACCAGGGTCGTCCGCCACTCCAGCGGCTGGCCGTGGTGGTCGGCGAGGCGTTCCACGGCGAAGGCGGCGACGGTGTCGTCGATGCCGAGCTGTGCGCGTTCGGCCGGGGTGGGGATGACGGCGCGGATGTTCTCCCGGCCGCCGGTGGGGCGGACGCCGCAGCGCGCGGCCAGCTCGGTGTAGAGCGCGGTGTGCGTGAAATCGGCCTCCAGCAGCGGGGTGGCGACCGCGGCGGGCAGCCACACCCGGTCCACGGCGAGGGGTTCGCCGTCGGCCAGCCGGAGTCGTTCCAGATAGATCAGGGGAGTGGACTCCTCCAGGCCGAGCTGGACCGCCACGACACCGTCGGCTCGCACCTCAAGCCGTCGGACCACGCTGCGTTGCTCCTGCCCGGCGGCCTCGACCGAGGCGAAGAGGCTGTAGAGCGCTCCGACCGGTTGCTCGATCTCGGGCGTGCCGGCCAGCCGTGGCGGGCGGCCACGCTCGGCCACCACGACGCCGTCGTCGCGCAGCCGGCGCAGCGCCTCCCGCACGGTGTGCCGGCTGACCCGGTACTCGTCGATCAACGCCAGCTCACCGGGGAACATCGCGGCGAACTCGCCGTCCTCGATGCGCCGCCGCAGATCGGCATGCACCTGTGCCCACAGCGGCAGTGCCTGCGCGCGATCGACCGGCCGTGCGCCGGCACCGCTTGGCTCCTGCATGGCATCTACCCCCGGATTCGTCGCTTGCCGATTAAATGTCCGGCTTGCTTGTTCGACTTCCATCGCATAATGTACGGACATTAGAACGCGATGGCAAGGGAGAGCTGGGGCATGGTTGACGTGGTCGTCGTGGAGACCAGCGAACTCGGAGATCGCAGCTATCTCGCGCACGACGGGGAGACGGCGATCGCCGTGGATCCGCAGCGGGACCTGGATCGTCTCCAAGCCGAGCTCGACGCCCGTGGGCTGCGGGTGATCCTGGTGCTGGAGACGCATGTGCACAACGACTACGTGTCGGGTGGTCTGCAGCTCGCTCATGACCACGAAGCTCGCTACGCGGTGAATGCCGCGGACGCCGTCGCCTTCGACCGCGTGTCGGTCTCCGACGGCGACGAGTTGCAGGCCGGACGGCTGCGGGTGCGGGTGATCGCCACGCCCGGGCACACCGACACCCACCTTGCTTACGTGGTCACCGACGGCGACGGGCCGGCAGCGGTGTTCACCGGTGGCTCGGTGCTCTACGGCAGCGTGGGGCGCACCGACCTGGTCGACCCGGACCGCACCGACGAACTGACCCGGGCGCAGTATCGCTCCGCGCACCGGCTGGCCGAGCTGCTCGACGATGACGCGCGCATCTACCCGACCCACGGATTTGGCAGCTTCTGCTCCTCCGGCTCGGCCGCCGGCGGGTCGGACAGCACCCTGGGCCAGGAGAAGGCGCGCAACGACGCGTACACCGCCGACGACGAGGACACCTTTGTCGCCAAGCTTGTCGCCGGTCTCACCGCGTACCCGGCGTACTACGCCCACATGGGTGCCCGCAACCGCGAGGGCGCCGGCCCCGTCGACCTGTCTCCGCCCACGCAGGTCAGCCCGGCCGAGCTGCAGAAGCGGATCGGCGCCGGCGAGTGGGTGGTCGACCTGCGCGACCGCACCGCGTACGCCGCCGACCACCTGGCCGGCACCATCAGCATCGCCCTGGGACAGCATTTCGCCACCTACCTCGGCTGGCTCATCCCCTGGGGCACGGCACTGACCTTGATCGGCGAGACGCCGCAGCAGATCACCGACGCCCAGCGCCAGCTCGTGCGCATCGGCATCGACCGTCCCGACGGCGCGGCCACCGGCGAGCTGCACCGGCTCGCCGACGGCCAGCCCACCCGCGGTTACCGCCGCGCCACCTTCGCCGACCTCTCCGCCGCTGTTGACGCCGGTCCTGCGGCCGGCGGGCAGACCGGCGCTCAGCTCACCGTGCTCGACGTCCGCCGTGACGACGAGCGGGCGCACGGAGCGATCCCAGGGTCGGTGCACGTCCCGTTGCACGCCCTGCTGGACCGGCTCGGCGAGATCCCGGCCGGGACGCTGTGGGTGCACTGCGCGAGCGGCTTCCGGGCGTCCATCGCGGCCAGCCTGCTCGACCGCGCCGGCCGCCACGTCGTCCATGTCGACGACGACTACACCGAGGCGGTGCAGACAGGTCAGGCCACCGGTTGACGTCTCACCGCCCGCCGCCGACGGAACGCGTCCGCCGACGACCCCAACCCTGAACGGAGGCACCGTGATGGCACCACCCGCCCTGCATCACCGCGTTCTCATCCTCGGCGGCGGCAGCGCCGGGATCGACGTCGCCGCGCGGCTCCGCCACGCCCAGGCGCCCGATGTCGGACTGATCGACCCGGCCGAGACGCACTACTACCAGCCACTGTGGACATTGGTCGGCGGCGGCTGTGCCCCGGCGCGGGAAAGCGCGCGCCCGCAGGCGTCGGTCATGCCCAAGGGCGTCGCCTGGATCAAGGACGCGGCCGAGCACGTGGACCCCGAGGAACGGCTGGTCACCACCGCCGGCGGCGTGCGGGTCAGCTATGACCACCTCGTGGTCTGCCCCGGGATCCAACTGGACTGGCACAAGATCCCCGGCATGGCCGATGCCATGGACACGCCGGCGGTGTCCAGCAACTACACGTACGCCACGGCGCCGAAGACCTGGGAACTGATCCGGAACCTCCGCTCCGGCACGGCCGTCTTCACCATGCCGGCCGGACCGATCAAATGCGCCGGCGCACCGCAGAAGATCGCCTACCTCGCCGCCGACTACTGGCGCCGGCAAGGCGTGCTCGACGACATCCGCATCGTGCTGGTCCTGCCGACGCCCGGCATGTTCGGCGTCAAGGTGTTCTCCGACGAGCTGGAACGGGTCGCCGCGCGCTACGGTATCGAGGTTCGCTTCAACAGCGAGCTCGTGGAGGTCGACGCCGCCGGCCGACAGGCGATCATCGTCAACCACGCCAACGACAGCAAGGAAGCCGTCACCTACGACCTGATGCACATCGTGCCCCCGCAGTCGGCGCCGGACTGGCTGAAGGCGACAGCCCTGGCCGACCCGGACAACCCGGCCGGTTACGTGCAGATCGACAAGAACACCATGCAGCACACGCGCTATCCGAACGTGTTCGCGCTCGGCGACGCGGGGAACTCGCCGAACTCCAAGACCGGCGCGGCCATCCGGAAGCAGGCCCCCGTGGTGGCCCGCAACCTCATCGCGACGGTCGCGAACCGGCCACTACCGGCGTCCTACGACGGCTACGCGTCGTGTCCGTTGACCACGGCCCGCAACAAGATGCTGCTCGCCGAGTTCGACTACAGCTTGAAGCCGGCGCCCAGCTTCCCGTTCATCGACACCACCCGCGAGCGCACCGACATGTGGTATCTGAAGCGGTACGGGCTGCCCGCGCTCTATTGGAACCTGATGCTCCGCGGGCGCGCCTGACACCCGCGGACGCTCAGAAGGGCACCCGGGCTCGATGCGCTGCCCGGACGGCGGACATGACCGCCTGCCACACCCGCCAGCGGCGCAGCGAAGTCGGCTGCGCCGCGTCGCGGGCGGCCGTCGAAACGGACGCGGGTGAAGAGAGGGAAGTGGCGGTCGTCGGCATCACGCAGTCCTCGATCGGTGGTCGACAGGGGCGGGAGGCGTCGCCACGGGCGAAGACCGATCGCCGACCGGTCAGCCGCAGGCGACGCCGCGCATACACAGCCGGTCGTCGACCGCCAGGCCCGTCACCGCGATCAGGCACATCGTGAAGATGTCGCCAACCGGGACGGATACCGAGCGCATGTTCGCCAGCACATCACCCGGCACCCCCGGTCGGCAACCGGTTCCCGGAACTCGGGAGACGACGATCACGGTCAGGTGCCGACATCGCGGCGGCGCAATCCGGCGTATCCGGCGGCGACTCCCACGGCGGCCACCAGCACGGTCACCAGCAGCGGCGAAACGGCGAAGTCCGCCAATGGCACCCTCGGGATGTGGGTGAACGGCGACGGCCACTGCGCCCAGTCGGGCAGGTCGAACGATTCGGCGAACATCGTCACCACGACGCAGTACGCGATCACCACCCACGCCACGATCGCGGCCGGCTGGGGGACCCAGCCGATGGCCAGCGCGGCCACGGCGATGACCAGCCACACCGCCGGCAGATAGGTCAGGGTGACGCCGATGAGGCGCGGCACCTGGCCGGCGTCCGAGACGGTCATGCCGTACGCCACGCCCTCGCCGAGACCGAACGCGATGAGCATCACGGCGCTGCCGAGCACCGGGACGCTGAGCTGGGCGGCCAGCCACGTCAGCCGGCTGACCGGCATGGCCAGCACCCGCTCGGCGCGGCCGGAGCTCTCCTCGCCGCGGACGCGCAACAGGCTCGCCACGCCGAAGGCGGACGCCAACAGCGCGGCCATCCCGGCGGTCACCGCCAGGTAGGAGTTGACCACGTCGTCGGCGCCGCCGGGGAGGAAATCGGCGATCTGCGGGTTCTCCCGGACATACTGCTCCATGCTGTCGCCGAGCGAGCCGTACGCGACGCCGAGCAGGACGAGGCCGGCCGTCCAACCGATCAGGGTGCCGCGTTGCAGACGCCAGGCCAGCGCGTACGGGTCGCGCAGCCACCGGGACGCGGTGGCCCGGCCGGGGCGCGGCGGCACCAGTCCGGCGCCGAAGTCGCGGTGCGCCAGCAGGCCCACCGCCGCGGCACCCAGCAGCGCGGCGGTGAGCAGTGGCAGCAGCAACGGCCACCAGCGGTCGTCGGCGTACGGCAGGGTGCGCTGTCCCCAGCCGATCGGCGAAGCCCAGGAGACCGCGCCGTCGCCGACGTCCCCGATGGCCCGGAAGACGTACGCCGCGCCGAGGACGAGAGCGACGGCGCCGTACGCCGCCCGGGTGTTCTCGAAGACCTGCACCGCCACCGCGGTGAGCGTGGCGAAGACCCAACCGAGCCCGGTCACCGCGGCGCCGAACAGCACCGAACCGGCCAGCGGCAGCCCGGTGCCCGCCGACACCGCGAACACCAGCGCGCCGACGGCCACGTCGGCGAGCCCGGCCAGGGCGAGGGCGGCCACCAGCGGGGCGTGCCGGCCCACCCGGGCGGAACGGATGAGTTCGGCCCGGCCGGACTCCTCGTCGGCACGGGTGTGCCGGCCGACCAGGAACATGTTCATCAGGGCGACCACGATGGCCACGTACGCGAAGATCTCGAAGACGATCTCCCCGCCGAGGGCGCTGAGCAACTCGGTGGGGCCGCTCATCGCGATCACCGCGGTGTTGGCGCCGATGGTGTCGCGCAGCCGTGCCAGCGCCTGTGGAGTCCCGTACAGGCTCTGGCTCTGGGTGGATTGGATCAGCACGAGCAGCGTGGCGCCGAGCAGCCACCATGGCAGGCCGAGGCGCTCCCGGCGGAGCAGGAAGCGCAGCAGGCCGAACGTCCCGGTCATGACCCGACGACCTTCCGACCGTTCGACTGCTCGTCGCCGTAGTGGCGCAGGAACAGCTCCTCCAGCGTCGGGGGCGTGCTGGTCATGCTGCGCACGCCAAGCGGTGCCAGCCTGCGCACCACGGCGTCGAGTTCGGCGGTGTCGACGTCGAACCGGGCGTGATGGTCCTCGACGAACAGGTCATGGACGCCGGGCAGCGCGTCGATGCCCTGCGGCGGCTCGGCGGTCTCCACCGCGATGGACGTCCGGGTCAGATGCCGCAGCTCGCCCAACGTGCCTGACTCGACGGTGCGGCCGAGGCGGATGATGCTGACCCGATCGCAGAGCGCCTCCACCTCGGCCAGGATGTGGCTGGACAGCAGGACCGTGCGTCCCTGCTGCTTCAGGTCGTGGATGCACCGCTGGAACACCGCCTCCATCAGCGGGTCCAGGCCGGCGGTGGGCTCGTCCAGCAGCAACAGCTCGGCATCCGAGGCGAGCGCCGCGACAAGGGCGACCTTCTGCCGATTGCCCTTGGAATAGGTGCGCGCCTTCTTCCGCGGATCGAGGTCGAACTGCTCCAGCAACTCGTCCCGGCGCCGCCGGTCGATGCCGCCGTGCATGCGCCCGAGCAGGTCGATGACCTCGCCGCCGGTGATCCCCGGCCACAACGTGACGTCGCCCGGCACGTACGTCAGGCGGCGGTGCAACGCGACGGCGTCCCGCCACGGGTCGCCGCCGAGCATCCGCACCTCGCCGGCGTCCGGGCGCAACAGTCCCAGCAGGACACGGATGGTGGTGGTCTTCCCGCTGCCGTTGGGCCCCAGGAAGCCGTGCACCTCACCGGGCGCGACGCGCAGATCGAGCCCGTCGAGGGCGGTGGTGGCACCGAAGGTCTTGCGCAGCGCGGTGATCGAGATGGCCGCATCGGTGGGCGTGGTCATGTCATCTCCTTGGTGGAGAAACAGATAGGGGTGACCGGCCGATCGGCGTGGCGAAGGGCTCTGCGCGCGCCGCGGTATCGGGGATGAGTGCACGGGTGGGCAACCATGACGCCTCCATAGGTCAGCAACGTCGCCGACCAGGCTTCCCGGCACTCCGCGGTGCATCATATGACGCGGTGTCGAGCCCAGCACGACAGCGCGCCATGGGCGTTTCGGGCCCGTCAGGGGCGCGCCTCGCTGCGTACCTCGGGGTGGTAGACCGCCGGGCTCTCCGGGAACCCGCGCAGGGCGTTCAGCACGCTCGTGAGGTGCACACGCATCGCGCTCTCCGCCTTCTCCGGGTCGCGCGCGCACACCGCCTCGATGATCGCCAGGTGTTCCGGAAGCGACTTCGACGGCCGTCCAGGGACCAGCGCCAGCCGGAACTGGTGGCGCACCATCTGGCCGTTTAGCTGCTCGATGATCCGCGTCGCGGAGGCATGCTGCGCGATCTCCCGCACGGAGGCGTGCAGGTGGGCGTTCAACTCCGAGTAACGGGGCATGTCGGCGCGCTCGACCACGGCGGACATCTCCGCGCCGAGGGCCCGCAGGGCGGCGATGTCCGCGTCGGTGATCCGTTCGGCCGCGCGCCCGGCCACCAGGCCCTCGACCGCCCGCCGGATCTCGGTGATCTCGATGGCCTCCGCGATGGAGATCTCTCGCACCCGGGCGCCGCGATTGGGCTGCAGTTCCACCAGGCCCTCGTTGGCCAGCCGGTTGAGCGCGTTGCGGAGCACGAACCGGCTGGCCGCGTAGCGTTCGACCAGATCGGCCTCGATGAGCCGCTGCCGCGGTGCGTACTCGCCGCGCAGGATCGCCGCGCGCAGCTCCCTCAGCACGTCGCTCATCGCCGTACGGGCTTCCCGTTGCCCCGCACCGGACGCCTCGGCATGCTGGCCCTCATTCGTTCGTTCTCCCTTTCCGGTGTTCCCGCCGCGCCGGTCTCCCGACGCCGCCACGATCGTGCTCGACCATCGCCATGGTAGGCAGCGACCGTGTCCGATCCGCCGGGCCGTGGGCGAGCGCTATCCGGCGTGCGCCGGACGGCCGCCCCGCTTGGCCGTCTGGACCAGCTCGTACACGTGGTTGCGCGTCTCGGTGAACGAGGTCGATGACCGGGTTTCCAGTTGGTCGCGATTGTCCGGCAAGGGGACTGGGACATCCTCCAGTACGACGGTGGGCCGGTTGGACAGGACCAGGACCCGCTGCCCCAGGTAGACCGACTCGTCGATGTCGTGGGTGACGAACAGGACGGTGATGCCGAGCTCACGCCACAGCCGGCGGACGAGGTCCTCCAGCTCGGCGCGGGTCTGGGCGTCCACCGCGGCGAAGGGCTCGTCCATCAGCAGCACCCGTGGTTCGTACGCGACGGCGCGTGCGATGGCCACCCGCTGCTGCATGCCTCCGGACAGTTGCCACGGGTGCGCCCCGGCGCTGTCCCGCAGCCCGACGGACGCCAGCGCGGCGTCGACCTTGGCGGCCCGTTCGGCACGGCCCAGGCCCTTCTCCTTCAACGGCATTTCGACGTTGCGGCGTACCGTCAGCCAGGGGAAGAGGCTGCGCCCGTACTCCTGGAAGACCACCGCCATGCCGGCCGGCGGCCCGGTGACGGGCGTGCCGTCCAGGGTCACCGTGCCCCCGGAGTTGTCCAGCAGCCCGGCGATGCAGCGCAGCAGCGTCGTCTTGCCGGCGCCGGACGGCCCGACCACGCAGACGAACTCGCCGTCGCCGACGTGGAAGGTCAGATCGCGGATGGCCTCGACGCTGCGGCCGTGGCCGTCGTAGGTCTTGGTGAGTCCGTCGACGTCGAGCACGGTGTCACGCTCCTCGCTCGGCCTGGCGCAGCCCGCGGTACCACGCCAGGGTTTGGTGTTCGACCAGGCGGAACAGGCCGGACAGGGCCACTCCGATCAGGCCCAGCAGGATGATGCCGGTCCACATCTGCGGCACGGCGAAGCTGCGCTGGAACTGCACGATCGCCGCGCCCAGACCACGGTTGGCGCCGAACAGCTCGCTGATCACCATGAGGATCACGCCGATGGACAGGGCTTGACGCGCGCCCGCGGCGATGCGTGGGCTGGATCCGCGCAACACCACCTGCAGCAGGGTGGAGGTGCGGCCGAACCGGTACGAGCGGGCGGTGTCCCGCAGCACTTCGTCCAGCGAGCGCACGCCCTCGACGGTGTTGAGCAGGATCGGCCAGACGCAGCCGAGCGCGATGGTGATCACCTTGGCGGTCCAGCCGGTGTACCCGGCGAACAGGGCGATCACCGGGATCAGCACCGGCGGCGGCACCGCACGGAAGAACTCCAGCGTCGGTTCGCACAGCGCGCGCAGGGTGCGGAACGATCCGATCGCGGTGCCCAGCGCGACCCCGGCGACCAGGGCGATCAGATATCCGATGGCCAGGCGCGCCAGGCTGGGCAGGACGTCGTGCATGATCGGGTCCGCGGTCCACGTGCGCGGGAAGGCGGCCACGATCTCCGACAGCGGTGGCCAGAAGAAGCTGCTGCTGTGCGCCGACAGGACCCACCACAGCGCGACCAGCACGATGGGTAGTCCGAGGGCGGCGAGCACGCGCCGGGGCAGGTCGGTCACAGGTCCCTCCGCACCGAGGTGTGCCAGCGCAGGACGCGTCGTTCCACGGCGCGGGCGGACGCGTTGACCGCCACGCCGATCAGACCGACCACGATCACCAGCGCATACGTCTGCGCGACCGCGCCGGAACTCTGCGCCACGCCGATGGACCGGCCGAGGCCCGGCACGCCGATGATCAGTTCGGCGGTGATCTCCAGGATCAGGGCCACCGCCGCGGCCAGCCGGAATCCGGTGACCACGTAGGGCAGAGCGGTGGGCCAGACGACCGTACGCACGATCGACCAGCGCGAGAAGCGATAGGAGCGGGCGGTGTCCCGCACCACCGGGTCCACATCGGCCACGCCGTACAACACCTGGACCAGCACTTGCCAGAACGACGCGTAGACGACAAGCACCAGCGCCGACTGCGGGCGGCTGCCATACATCAGCACGACCAGCGGGATGAGCGCGACGGACGGGATGGGCCGCAGGAACTCGACGGTGGAGGCGGTGACCGCGCGCAGGAACGGGACGCTGCCGACGATCACCCCGACGACGAGTCCGGCGATCATGGCGAGCGCGAGCCCGGCGGCCCACCCACCCAGCGTCTGGCCCAGCGCGGTCCAGAAGTTCGCGGTGGCGAGCTCGCTGCCCAGCGCGCGGGCCATCGTGCTGAACGGCGGCAGGAAGCGGCCGTTGACGACGCCGAGGCGGGGGAGCGCCTCGACGACCGCGACGACGATGGCCAGCCCGAGCAGCCCGAGGAGGGGTTCCCGCCAACGCCCGCCGGCCGGCGCCCGGGTGCGGGCGGGCCGGTCGAGCGTCGGCTCGGTCACCGTGGAGACAGTGGTCATGACGCGATCAGGGGAGCAGCGCGCCGAGATCCGGCTGCTTGGTGATCAGGCCGTCCTGCTGGGCGAGCTGGGCCAGCAACTGCACCGAGTCGCGATCCACCGAGGAGGGCCACTTCGGCAGGACGAGGTCCTTCTGAATGTCCGGATCGATCTTCGTGTACGTGGACAGGATCGCCCGTGCGTCGTCCGGGTGCGCGCCCGCGTACTCCAGAGACTTGTTCATCGCCGTGGTGAATCCCTTGACCTGGTCGGCGTGCTGCGAGGCGTACTGCTGGGAGGTGAAGTACATCCCGACGGTGAGGTTCGGGGAGGTGCCGGCGTAGTTGGACACCACCTGGCGGTCCCCCTGGCCGGTGCCGATGGTCAGGAACGGCTCGACCACCTGGCCGGCGTCCACGTCCCCGTTGTCCACCGCCGACACGATGTCCGGGAACGGCAGCTCGACGTAGTTGATGGTGGAGGGGTCGCCGCCCGCGTCCCGGACCACCTTGTTGATCGTGGTGGTGTTGATGTTCTTCAGCGTGTTCACCGCGACCCGCTTGCCCACCAGGTCGGCGGCGGTTTTGATCGGGCTGTCCTTCGTGACGATGACCGCGCCGAAGTCCTTGCCGTCCTCGCCGGTGGAGGCGACTCCGGCGGCGACGCCCTTCAGGGCCAGCCCCTTCGACCCGGCCAGCAGCAGCGAGGTGGTGTTGCTGAAGCCGAACTGGTATTGCCCGCTGACGACGCCCGGAACGATGGCGGCGCCGCCCTGGGCGGTCTCCAGCTTGACGTCCAGGCCCTCATCGGAGAAGAAGCCTTGTTTGATGCCGAGATATATGGGTGCGACGTCGACGATGGGGATCACGCCGACCTTGATCGTGGTGGTGCCGTCCGCCGATTGGCCGCCCGATCCGTCCGACCCGCATGCGCTGACCAGCAGGGTGGTCGCGGTGGCGGCGGCGAGGATGGAACGTCGTGTCAGGCCGGCGGACGAGGAGTTTCGCGACATGGGTCCTCCTGAGGACGCGAGCGCCGGGAGGGCGCTTGAGGAGCCGACGCGGCGAATGTTACAGATATTGTCAACAATTGTGAAGGCAATCTTGACCGCAATATTGATCTGGCGTACACATGTCTGACATGGCATCCCACTTCGTCGTGCGGTCGGTGGACCGCGCCGATCCGGAAATCATTGCGGCCCTGCGCACCGCCGGCGTTGCCACCGCGCACGAGGCGGCTGGCCGGATCGGCCTGCTGGGTCCGCGCATCCAGGCGCGACAGACCGGCTCCGCGATCGCCGGCTCGGCGATCACCGTGTCCTGCCACCCCGGGGACAACCTGATGATCCACGCCGCGGTGGAGGTGTGCCGCCCCGGAGACGTGCTGGTCGTGACCACGACCTCGCCGTCCACCGACGGCATGTTCGGCGAGCTGCTGGCCACCTCGCTGGCCGCGCGGGGAGTGGTCGGCCTGGTGATCGACGCGGGCGTGCGCGACACGGCGGAGCTGCGCGAGATGAGCTTCCCGGTGTGGTCGCGTGCGGTGCACGCACAGGGCACCGTCAAGGCCAGCCCCGGTTCGGTGAACATCCCGGTGGTGGCGGACGGTCAGATCGTCCGGCCCGGCGACATCGTGGTGGCCGACGACGACGGCGTCCTGGTGCTCCCCGCGGCGAGCGGCGGCCGGGTGGCCGAGGCGGCGGCCAAGCGCGTCGAGAACGAGAAGGAGAAGCGCCGCCAGTTGGCGGACGGCACGCTCGGCGTGGACATGTACAACCTCCGCCCGCTGCTCGCCGAGTTGGGCGTGCAGTACGTCGATCGCCTCCCGGAGGGCTCGTGAGCGGGGCCGGGGGCGGGTCTGACGGGGTTCGCTGCATGCAGATGCGTGGCGGCAGCTCGAAGGGCGCCTACTTCCTCGGCGCTGACCTGCCCGTCGAGGAGGTTGAGCGCAACGATCTGCTGCTGCGCATCATGGGCTCGCCGGACCCGCGCGAGATCGACGGCATCGGCGGCGGCCACCCGCTGACCAGCAAGGTCGCCGTGGTGACGCGGTCCGCCGACCCGAACGCCGACGTCGACTATCTGTTCCTGCAGGTGGTTCCCGACCGTGCCACCGTCACCGACGCGCAGACCTGCGGCAACCTGCTCGCCGGCGTCGGGCCGTTCGCGATCGAGCGCGGTCTGGTCGCCGTCGCCGGGGACATCACCGACGTCCGCATCCGCATCATGAACCCGACAATCGGCTTCGCGCAGGCCCGGGTGCAGACGCCGGGAGGCCGGGTGCGCTACGACGGGGACACCGTGATGGCCGGTACGCCGTTTCCGGCAGCGCCGATCCACCTCGCCTTCCCGGGCGGCGAGGCGCCGGTCTTCCCCACCGGGCGGCTCGTCGACCGGTTCGCCGGCGTCGAGGCGACCTGCGTCGACGCCGGCATGCCGGTGCTGCTGGTCCGGGCCGCCGACCTGCAGATCGACGGCGTCGAGTCGCCCGCGACCCTGGAAGGCGACGATGCCCTCAGGTCCACTGTGGAGGCGATGCGCCGGGAGGCGGGCCCCGCGATGGGCCTCGGCGACGTGACGGACAAGACCGTCCCGAAGATCTCCCTCGTGTCGGCGCCCCGGCAAGGCGGCACGATCGCCACCCGCACCTTCATTCCGCACCGCGTGCATGAAGCCATCGGCGTGCTGGGCGCGGTCTCCGTCGCGGTCGGCGTGCGTACCGCCGGAAGCGTCGCCGATCGGTCCGAGCCGGGAGAACAAGGTCCGGTACGCATCGAGCACCCGACCGGGTCGTTCGATGTGGAGGTCGACCTGGACGGTGCCGGCGCGACCACCCGGCTGCGCCGCAGCGCCGTCGTTCGCACCGCCCGCAAGTTGTCCGACGGCCTGGTTTGGCCGCGCAGTGGAAAGGCCACCGGATGAACCCCGCACATGACCCCGACCGCCGCAGGGAGATCGCCCACGTCGGGCCGATCGAGCTCTACACGCCCGTGCTGGAGAAGTCCCGGGACTTCTTCGTCGCCCAGATGGGCCTGCGCGAGGTGCACCGCGACGACACGTCCGTCTACCTGCACACCTGGGACGACTACCAGTCGTGGACGGTCCGGCTCATTCAGCGTGACGCGGCCGGCATCGGGCGCACCTACCTGCGGGCGGCCAGCCCGGAGGCGATGCGGCGGCTGGCCGAAGCGGTCGGTGGCACCAAGGTGGTCACCGACGTGCACAACCTCGGCGAGGTGCACCTGTTCACCGACCCGGACGGTCACGAGATGGGGGTGTATTGGGACGTCGCGTGGTATGCGCCGGACGACACCGACCGTCCGGCGCTGAAGAACCAGGCGGCGGCCTATCCCGGCCGGGGCGCCAACCTGCGGCGCCTGGATCACGTCAACTACCTGACCGCCGACGTCCCGACCACCTCGGCGTTCCTGCGCGACACCCTCGGGGCTCGCTGCACCGAGCAGATCGTGAAGGACGACGGGAGCCCGCAGGCGATCTGGTACAGCGTCGGCAACAAGACGTACGACCTGGTCTACACCGAGGACTGGACCGGCACCTCGGGCCGGCTGCATCACATCGCCTTCGCCACCGACACGCGCGAGGAGATCCTCCGCGCGGCGGATGTCTGCTTGGACGCCGGGGTGCACATCGAGACCGGTCCGCACAAGCATTCCATTCAGCAGACCTTCTTCCTCTATGTGTGGGAGCCCGGCGGCAACCGCATCGAACTGTGCAACGCGGGCGCCCGGCTGATCCTGGCGCCGGACTGGAAGACGATTAGTTGGACCCGTGAGGAGCGTGCCAAGGGGCAAGCGTGGGGGCTGAAAACCATCGAGACGTTCCACACCCACGGCACCCCGGTGGTGCCGTGAGGATCGCGATGCTCGGCCTGGGTGAAGCCGGCGGGGAGATCGCCCGTGACCTGGTCCGGGCGGGCGCGGACGTGCGCGGCTTCGACCCGCTGGTCAGCCCGCCGGCCGGCGTCGAGGCGCGTTCCGACGACGCCGACGCGGTCCGTGACGCGGACCTGGTGCTGAGCGTGAACAGCTCGCACGACGCCCGAACCGCGCTGGAGAACGCGCTGCCGGTGCTGGCACGCGGAGCCATCTGGGCGGACCTGAACACCGCGTCGCCCGGCCTCAAGCGTGCGCTGGCGGACCTGCTCACCGGCCACGATGTCCCGGTGGTCGACGTCGCGTTGATGGCGCCGGTGCCGGGCCGGGGCCTGCGCACCCCGATGCTGGTCTCCGGCGAGGGCGCCGAACGATACGCCAAGATCATGTCCGGGTTCGGCGCGGAGGTGACCGTCCAACCCGGCCCGGCAGGTGAAGCGATTTCGCGTAAACTGCTGCGCAGTGTCTTCTACAAGGGACTCGCCGCCGCAGTGGTCGAGGCGATGGCCGCGGCCGAGGTCGCGGGGTGTGCCGACTGGCTGCGCGGCAACATCAGCGCGGAACTGTCCGGTTTCGACGAGCGAACCATCGACCGGCTGATCGACGGCACGCACCGGCACGCCCGCCGCCGGGCCGACGAGATGACCGCGGCCGGCGCGCAGTTGGACGAGTTGGGCATCGAGCCGCGGGTGGCCACCGCCGCCCGGGACCTGCTCATCGCGCTGCGGGGCCGGGAAAAGCTATCGGACCAGGAGAAATCCGCATGATCATCGACTGCCACGGCCATTACACGACGGCACCCGCCGCGCACAACGCCTGGCGGGAGACCTTCTCCGCCGGGGGCACGCCTGCCGCGTACCCGGTCATCTCCGACGACGAGATCCGGGAGTCGATCGAAGGCAACCAGTTGCGCATGATGGACGCCCGCGGCATCGATCTGACCATCTTCTCGCCGCGCGCCTCGGCCATGGCCCATCACCGCGACGACGAGACCACCAGCGCGGCCTGGGCACGCGCCTGCAACAACCTCATCGCCCGGGTGGTGCGGCTCTATCCGGACCGGTACGCGGGCGTGTGCCAGTTGCCGCAGGCGCCCGACGTTCCCGTGGACCGCCTCCTGCCCGAGCTGCGGCGCTGCGTCGAGGAACTCGGCTTCGTCGGCTGCAACCTCAACCCCGACCCCAGCGGCGGCCACTGGACCTCGCCGCCGTTGACCGACCCGCACTGGTTCCCGCTCTACGAGGTGATGGTCGAGCTGAACGTGCCGGCCATGGTGCACGTGTCCGCGGTGACGAACCGGAACTTCCACGCCACCGGTTCGCACTATCTCAACGCCGACACCACCGCCTTCATGCAGTTGCTCCAATCGGACCTGTTCCAGACCTTCCCCGGACTGCGTTTCGTCATCCCGCACGGCGGCGGGGCGGTCCCGTACCACTGGGGCCGGTTCCGCGGGCTCGCCGACATGCTGGGCCGCCCGCCGCTGTCCGAGTCGGTGATGGGCAACGTCTTCTTCGACACGTGCGTCTATCACCAGCCCGGCATCGACCTGCTCTTCCAGGTCATCGACGCGGACAACATCCTGTTCGGGTCCGAGATGGTGGGGGCGGTGCGGGGCATCGACCCGCAGACCGGCTACCACTTCGACGACACCCGGCGTTACGTGGACGCGCTGAAGCTCCCGGACGCACGGCGGGAGCAGGTGTACGAGCACAACGCCCGCCGCGTCTACCCGCGGTTGGGAGCGACCGTCGCCCGACCATAAGTCCGTCAGTGCCCGGCGCGCAGAGGTCCTATGCTGCACCTATGCGCATCAGTCATCGTCGATGGACAACGTTGTGACCGGCCTCGCCTCAGGACCGCCCGCAGAAGCGGGGCCGCCGGGGATCGACACGTCGGTGCCGCATCCGGCTCGGCGGTACAACTACTGGCTGGGTGGCACGGACAATTTCGCCGCTGATCGAGAATCGGCCGACGCCATCGAGCGGGCGTTTCCCGGCATGCGCGCCGGCATCCTCGCCAACCGCGATGTGCTTCGCCGGATCGTTCGGTACCTCGCCACGGACGCCGGAATCCGGCAATTCCTGGACGTCGGCACCGGCCTGCCCACCGCCGACAACACGCACGAGGTGGCGCAGCGCATCGCGCTGGACAGCCGTGTGGTTTATGTCGACAACGATCCACTGATCACGACGTACGCGAAATCTCTGCTGGCCGGAAGCGCGGAGGGCGCCACCGCCTACCTGGAGGCGGACCTGCGCGACCCGGAGGCCCTCCTGTCCGCCCAGCAGCTACGCGAAACGCTCGATCTCTCCCGGCCGGTCGCGCTGATGCTCATCGCCGTGCTGCACTTCATCCCCGGCCACGGCCGGGCGCGCCCGCTCGTTCGGACCCTGATGGACGCGCTTCCGGCGGGCAGCTACCTGGCCGTCACGCACGTGACCATGGATGTCATGCCGGATGATGAGAAGGCCATGTACCGGCGGATGCTCGACTCCGGGAAGATCGACATCTGGCCGCGCGACCGCGACGAGTTCGCTGCGCTCTTCGACGGGCTCGACATGGTGGAGCCGGGGATCGTGATGACCACGGACTGGCCCGATGCGACACAGTCTGATGTGGACCTGAGCCGGATCAGCATCTGGACGGGTGTGGCCCGCAAGCCATGAACCACGGCGTCCCCACTTTCGCCGTCCGGGGCCGTCGGGCTCCCGCCCATAGCCCGCCGATCTTGAACTTGGTGTGCCCGGCCTGGCACACCATCTCCGACTTGTCGGACCACTAACCCCAAGATCGATCCCGAGTCCCGCCCACAGCCCGCCGATCTTGGACTTTGTGGTCGGATAGGTCGGTCATATACGGGTGAGTCAGGCACCCAAAGCTCAAGATCGGCGCGCGTGGGGGCGGGGCGCGTGGGTGGGGCGTGGGGGGCGTGGGGATGGGGGTGGGGGCGGCTGGGGGCGTGTGGGGGCGTGGGGTGGGGCGGGGCTTGGGCACCGATCGGGTGGTTTCGATTCTTTAGAGTTCCGGCGGCTTCGATTCGGTGGAAGCATCGGCTCGTCTGGGCGGGAATCCGTCGAAAGGGCCAATGCATGACCGTGCAATGGGAAACTCGGAAAGGAGACAGGCTCCGGTATCGATTCATCGGAATCGGTGCGAGCGCCGCGGCGGGACTCGTGGCGGCTGTCTGCTTGCTGGGCTGGGCCACCGGGCAGTCCGAGCTGTACACATTCGGTGGCGCCGACGCCGTGACCACGCCGGCGACCGCCCTGCTCCTGCTCGGGTTGGCCACCGCCGTCGGCGCGGGCATGACGCGGAATTCGCGAGGGGCCCGGGCGTTCACGCTTGCCATGGCGACGTGTGTCGGCCTGGCTGCCGGTGTCCTCCTCGCCCAGCACCTTTTTGCCCTGGAACCGGGGTTCGAGTCACGCCTGTGGCCGGAGGCCGTCGCGGCGACCGGCGACCGATATCCGGGGCGGCCCTCCGTGCAGACGACGCTGGGCATCACGATTCTCACGGTCGGACAGATCGGCGGCTGTTCCGGTGGCCTCCGCACCTGTCGCCTCGCGGCGCTGACGGGCCTTGTCGTCGGCGTCATCGCGGTGCTCGGCGTCATCGGCCAGGGGCTTAACTCGGTCACCCTGTACTCGTCGGCGGCCCTCGGTGCCGGCGGCCTCTCCTATCCCACCGGAGTGGCGCTCGCGCTGCTCGGCGCGGCGCAGATGGCCAACGCGCGTCGGCATCTGACCGCCTTGGACAACGGCTCGCTGCGGGCCCGTACCACTCTGCAACGCCTGGTGCCCACGGTGATCGCGGTGCCAGTGGCGACCGCCATCACCTGGGGGACCATTCAGTCGAGACCGGGGTCGGCGGTGCTGGGATCGTTGGTCGCCGCCCTCGGCATCGCGGTCCTGGTGTTTCAGGTGTGGACCACGGCTGCCGCGGTGGCCACCGCAGACCGGGAGAACGTCGACCTCGCCGACGTACTGGCGAACGGCACCGTCTACCTGCGCGGCACACGAATCCACTACACCAATCCGGCCTTCGACGAGATGGTGGGCAGCCCGCGGCGCACGCTGCACGACCGGGACCTCGACGACGCTTTGGGGGGCCCGCTCGCCGACCTGCGCCAGACCATCGATCGGCTCCGGAGCGCGCCCCCGGGCATCTCGGAGGAGGTGCGCCTGACGCGGCCGGACGGCACCGAGCGGGTGGTGGTGCTCGCCGGTCGGCCGATGCACGACCAACAGTCCTGGCTCGGCGTGGTTCAGGACATCACCGAGCGCGCGCGGGCGCAGGCCGAGCTCGCCGCGGCCAATGCCGCGCTTGCCGCGGCCAACGCCGCGCTGACCGAACGGCTCAGCAAGCAGGAGGAGCGACTGCTCCGGTACGGGGTGGTGGTCGAGTCCTCGCCGGACGCCATTTCCACCGAGACGCTGGACGGTGACATCCGCGCGTGGAACGCCGGTGCCGAGCGCCTGTATGGATACACCGAGAGCGAAGCGATGGAACGGCAGATGAGCATGCTCGTCCCGGCGGACCAGCAAGACGACTCGGCCGATGTGCTGCGTCGGGTGCGACGGGGCGAGCGGATCCTCGGTTGGGACACCGTCCGCCTCACCAGATCGGGCCGGCGTGTCGACGTCCAGTTGACGGTCAGTCCGCTCCGCTCCGCCACCGGCGAGGTGACCGGCGTGGCGACGATCGCCCATGACGTGACGCCCGTGCGGGAACAGGAGTTGCGATTCCGGTCGGTGTTCGAGGCGACCGGCACCGCACTGTTGATCGTGGGCGCCGACGGGCGGGTCCAGTCGGCCAACCGCGCGGCCGTGGAGCTGTTCGGTTATCCGGCCGAGGAACTGGTGAGGCTCGGCGTGGAACGGCTGGTGCCGGAGGGTGTACGCCCCGAGCATGCGGAGAGCCGCAAACGGTTCCTGGAGGAGCCGAGCACGCGTGCCATGGGCGCCGGCCGGGACCTGGCGGCACGACGCGCGGACGGGAGCGAGTTTCCGGTCGAGGTGGGTCTGAGCCCGGTCACGCTGCGCGCCGGGGTGTCGGTCGTGGTCTCGATCGTCGACATCAGCGACCGCGTCCGGGCCAGGCGCCTGCTGGAGGCGAAGAACGCGGACCTGGAACGGTCGAATCGCGAGTTGCGGGACTTCGCGTACGTCGCGTCGCATGACTTGCAGGAGCCGCTGCGCATGGTGGTCAGCTACACGGAGCTGCTGGCGCAGCGATATGAGGGTCAGATCGATGACCGGGCCGACCGGTACATCGGGTTCATCGTCGACGGTGGGCTGCGGATGCGGCAACTGATCAAGGGGCTGCTGGTCTATTCGCGGGCGGGTACCCGCGATGTGGACCTGAAACCGGCCGACGTCTCGGCGATCGTCGGGAATGTCCTGCGCGACCTGCGCCAATACATCGACGAGGCGGGTGCACGGGTGGAGGTCGGCGAGTTGCCCGCGGTCACCGCGGACGCCACCCAGCTCGGGCAACTGTTTCAGAATCTGATCTCGAACGCGGTCAAGTTCCGCGGCGACGCACCACCGCGGATCCGCATCGAGGCCGTCGAGGCCGACGACGGATGGCAGTTCTCCGTGGCGGACAACGGCATCGGCTTCGACCAGGAATTCGCCGAGCAGATCTTCATGATGTTCCGCCGCCTGCACAGCCACGGCGAGTACGACGGCAGCGGCATCGGCCTGGCGGTCGTCCGTCGGATCGTGGAGCGGCACGGCGGTCGCATCTGGTGCGAGTCGAAGGCCGGGGCCGGAACGACGTTCTTCTTCACCATCCCGGGGGCTTCGACGGATCGAACGCCGACGGGCCGAGCCTTACCGGTCGCGGGTGATGCGCCGCAACGCGCCGCCGATCTTCCGGGTGGCCCGGCCGCGTAGCCGTGCGAGGCCCGAAGCGTCCGTCCGGCGGCTGAGGCGGTCGGCCTGGCCCAGCAGGCCGATGATCGTCTCGATCGCCACCTCCAGCACCTGAGCGTCGGTCAGGTCGTCGGGAGCGACCGTCGACGACATGCCGCTCGGCCGGAGATCATCGAGGTCTCCGGCGATGTGGCAGGGGTAGTCCCGGAGATCCTTGATTTGCTGTTCGGCCAGCTCGGCCACCCAGTCGGCGCGGTCCAGGCCCACGCCGAATCGCACCGTGTTGCCGCCGCGCTGGAGCACCGCCGTGATGAGGTGACGCTTGACCACTTCCTGGTACGGCGTGCGGTGCGGGTAGCGATCGCCCAGGGCCTGGTTGACGCGGCGGAGCACCTCGATCTCGGCGGCTCCGAGCGACGCGTTCGCGGCCGGGGCGGTGAGGTCGCACAGTCCGTCCGGGATGCCCACGACGCCGGCGAAGCGATGCCAGAAGACATCGTGTGGCGCTCCGGGCGGCGGCAGCGTGACCAGATGCCGCTGCTCCGCGGAGACCAGATCGCCCCACCGGCGCAGCATCCGGTTCGGCGTGTGGTTCTCCCAGAGGGTCTCGAACTTCCCCCGCTCGACGGTCCGCAACCAGTCCTCGAACCGTCCGATGTTCCGGGAACGGATGCCCTGCTGCCACACCGAGGGGAGGGTGCGCCAGAGGTCGCGTCCGGCCACCACGATGTGCACCTCGGCGGGTCGCAGGCTCGCCACCGCGCGGGCGGCCTGTGCGGCGGTGGCGCCGCCCAGCCCCTCGTTGCTGATGATCACGTCCCCGTGCCATTCGCGGGACTTGGCCGCCAGCCGGTCCCAGGTCCAGGTGGCGCGTGGGTCGCGCCAGGACACCTCACGCAGGTCCGTCATGGCCTGATCGTGTGCGGAACGGTCACCGGGCAGCAGAATTCCCGCGCCTTTCAGCGCGTTCCGGTTGTTCCAGAGCACGTGCTGCGCATAGGTGCTGCCCGCCTTTGGTGCGCCGATGTGCAGATAGGCGCGTCTCGCCATGAACCCTCCTGATTTATCACCCGAGTCGGAAATGGTTTGCCATTCCGGAGGGAATGGCGGAAGCCGCGCGACCGGAACGGCGATACCGGAACGGCGATATGAGTCAGGTGATATATACCCACGTCTATTGTCGGACGTTACGTTGACCTTACGGTCGGCTACCGCCGACACCGGACACCACGCTTCCGGCCGCAAGCCCTCCTCCCCCTCCCCGAAGGAGTGACCGGATGAACCGTACCTTCGCCAGCGCCGCCGCAGTGATCCTGCTGCCGGCCGGCATCGCCGCAACACTTGCCGCGGCACCCGCCTCGGCCGAACCCCCGAGCGCGCCGTCGGCGCCGGCCGGCAAGGCCGCCTCCCCGGCCATGCTCGACGCCATGCAACGGGACCTCGGCCTGACCGCCGCACAAGCCCGCGCGCGGATCGCCCGCGACGACAGTGCCGGCCTCACCGAGCTGAAGCTGCGCAAGTCACTCGGCTCGGCCTTCGCCGGAGCCTGGCTCACGGCCGACGCCACGTCGTTCGTGGTGGCCGTCACCGATCCCGCCAAGGCCGCCGAAGTGCGAGCCGCCGGAGCCACACCGAAGGTGGTGGCCCGTAGCGCCGGCAAGCTCGACGCCGTTAAGGACCGCCTGGACAAGGCCGCCGGCAAGGCACCGGACACGGTGCCCGGGTGGTATGTGGACACCAAGACCAACACCGTCGTGGTGCTGGCCCGCGGCGGCAACGCAGCGGCGAAGTCCTTCGTCAAGGCCAGCGGTGTGGACGCCTCCGCGGTACGCGTGGTCGCCAGCACCGAGAAGCCGCGAGTGCTCTACGACGTGCGAGGCGGCGACGCGTACTACATCGGCGGCGCGCGCTGCTCCATCGGCTTCGCGGTCAACGGCGGCTTCGTCAGCGCCGGTCACTGCGGCAACGCGGGCAACTCGACAAGCGGCTACAACCAGGTGTCGCAGGGCACCTTCCAGGCGTCCTCATTCCCCGGCAACGACTATTCCTGGGTGGCCGTCAACTCCAACTGGACACCGCAGCCGTGGGTCAACAACTACGCCGGCGGCAACGTGACCGTGGCCGGGTCCACAGTGGCCGCCATCGGCTCGTCGATCTGCCGGTCCGGCTCCACCACCGGTTGGCACTGCGGCACCGTGCAGGCGTACAACCAGACGGTCAACTACTCGCAGGGCAGCGTCTCCGGGTTGACCCGGACCAACGTCTGCGCCGAGCCGGGTGACTCGGGTGGCTCCTGGCTCAGCGGCCAGCAGGCGCAGGGCGTCACCTCCGGCGGGTCCGGCAACTGCACCTCCGGCGGCACGACCTACTTCCAGCCGGTCAACGAGATCCTTTCCGCGTACGGCCGGACGCTGGTGACCAGCGGCGGCGGTGGCGGAGGTGGCACCCCGCCGCCGACCGGATGCAGCGGCTACGAGTACTCGGTGAGCGGTTCGCTATCCAGCGGCAGCTCCGCCGTCCAGCCCAACGGCAGCTACTACTACTCGTCCTCGTCCGGCACGCACCGCGGCTGCCTGGACGGCCCCAGCGGCGCCGACTTCGACCTGTACCTGCAGAAGTGGAGCGGTAGTAGCTGGGTCACGGTGGCGCAGGGCATCACCACCTCGGCCGACGAGTCGGTCAGCTATTCCGGCACCTATGGCTACTACCGCTGGGTGGTCAACGCGTACCGCGGCTCCGGCAGCTACGCACTGGGATACTCCAACCCGTAAACACCGGCACACCGCGGCAGGCCCGCACCGCTTCGGCGGTGCGGGCCTGCGTCGCGAGAGCGCGTCACGCCACTCCGGATGACCCCGCACGAACTCCTCCCGCGGAGCGGTCCGCTCCCGCGCCGACGCGGACGTCAGCCCGCGCTGCAGGAGACCGTCGGCCACGTCCACGTGCCGTTGGTCTGGATGGTGACGCCGAACGTGTTGCCGTTCCCGTTCGGCTTGGCGATCATCACTTGCGAGCTGGGCCAGGTGGCATCGGTGTTCCAGGTGGCGATGATCTTCTCCGGTGACGGGACGTTCATCGTCACGGTCCAGTTGCTGGAGCCGGAGACCGCGACGCTGAGGTTGTAACGGTCGCTCCACTGCTGACCCGCGGACAGCGTCGCGGTGCAGCCGCTGCTGCCGCCGGAACCGCCGCCCCCGCCGGTCGAGCCGCCAATGGTGATGTTGGAGTTTCCGCTGCTCTGGTATCCCTCGGTGGCCAGGATCATGTAGTCGAAGCTGCCCAGACTCATGCCGTAGCGTGCCCACGCGTCGAAGTGGTTGCCGGTGGTGATGGTTCCGCCGGTCTTCTTCGACTGACGGACGCTCCAATACTGGTTGAACGTCCGGGTGCCCTCGATGGACGGGGCGTTGTAGCGGGTCGTCTGATAGATGTCGTAGGTGCCACCGTCGCTGGTGACGGTGCCCTTGTATGTCCCGGTGGGCCGGTAGGTGCCCCAGTTGTCGACGACGTAGTACTCCACGAGCGGGTTCCGCGTCCAGCCGTACAGGGCCAGATAGGCGTTGCCGGAGGGATTGAAGCTGCCCGAGTAGCCCACGCTGCGCCGCCCGCCGGTGCTCCAGCCCTTGCCGGCCACGAAGTTCCCGGTGTTGCTCCACGAGGTGCTGTAGTTGCCGCCGGACCCCAGGTCCATGGAGACGGTGCCGGGGCTGTCGGTCCAGAAGGAATAGAAGTATCCATTGTTGGTGCCGGTCTGATTCGTCGTGATGGCCGCCTGCGCGGGGCCGGCGGGGATCACCGTGGCGGCGACCATGGCGAGGGCACACGCGCCGCCGGTGAGCAGTCTGCGTCGGCTTCTCGGGTGAGCGGGAGCGTCTTTCATGCGTCTTCCTCCTCGTGCGTGCCGGCGCGCTGGCCGGGCCGCATGGTGCGATCCGGCACCTGGCCGGGCGGCGTCGTGCGGGCCGGCGGCGGTGCTGTCGGTGGCACAGCACCGCCGCCGCGCCGATGTCGGACAACGCGCGGAGATGTGGCCGGTCGCCGCGGACGTCAGCGACCGGCAACCGGGCCGCCGCGGCGGCCCGGATCGACAGACTTCGAGGTCCGTCGATGGCGATAATGCTCGTCCAGGTCGCCTTCCGTGTCAACAAGTTCCGGAAATATCATGGAAACGAAGCCGCCCGGAGTTCTCCATCGAGCCAACGTATTCCCTGGCCATCGGCTAGTCTATTCGACATACATCAATACATGTGCCAGGAGTACTCAGCGATCGAGCATCGAACGGGAGGCAATAGTTCCGGAAGTTGCGGAATTCCGCCGCCCTCACTCGCGACCACCCGCCGGTGCCCCACGGGCATCCACGGGCATCCACCGGCACCCGCCGGCACCCGCCGGCACCCGCCGGCACCCGCCGGCACCCGCCGGCACCCGCCGGCACCCGCCGGCAC
>NZ_BMMX01000033.1 GCF_014646155.1 Mangrovihabitans endophyticus | reverse complement strand
GCGAGCACGCGGACAGGCTTCTGATCAGGCCAGCACGGTGGGCCGGGCCGACGCCGGCAACCCACGAGGACAAGTCGACTCCACGGCATACCCCAGGGCAGCCAGATCTTGAATGAGTCACTCGCAGATCACCAACGACGAACCTACCGATACCAATCCCTCCCGGAACCGGCCCACCTATAGAAGCGTCGACGCGCGTGCCAGCGCGCCCCCGACGCGCCCCGCGCGCACCCGACGCGCGCATGCCAGCGCGCCCCCGACACGCCCCGCGCGCACCCGACGCGCCCCCACGCGCACCCGACACGCGCATGCCAGCGCGCCCCCGACACGCCCCGCGCGCCCCCCACGCGCACCCGCGCGCCCCCGACGCGCATGCCAGCGCGCACCCGACACGCATGCCAGCGCGCACCCGACGCGCATGCCAGCGCGCACCCCAGCGCGCTGTCGTCTTCTGTCAGCGACTTGCGCCCGCCCGGCGTTTCGTCCACACGTCGAACGCCACCGCCGCCAGCAGCACTGCGCCCTTTACCAGCATCACCTGTTCGCTCGGTGCGCCGATCAGGCTCATGCCGTTGTTGATGACGCCCATGATGAGGCCGCCCGTGATCGCGCCCACCACCTTGCCCACGCCGCCCTGGACCGCCGCGCCCCCGATGAACGCCGCCGCGATCGCGTCCAATTCGAACTGGTTGCCCGCCGTCGGGTTCGCCTGGTTCAGCCGTCCGGAGAAGATCACGCCCGCCAGCGCCGACAGCACGCCCATGTTCACGAAGATCCAGAAAACCACGCTCTTGACCTTCACGCCGGACAGCGTGGCCGCCTGCAGGTTGCCGCCCACCGCATAGATCTGGCGCCCGAACACCGCCCGGTCGGTCATCACCGAGTATCCGACCACCAGCGCCGCCAGCAGCACCAGCACCCATGGCAGGTTGTGGAAGCGCGCCAGTTGCACGATCACGAACATGATGACCACCACGGCCACCGCCATCTTTGCGGCGAACAGCGGCAGCGCGTCCACGCTCTGCCCGTACCGGCGTCGCGCGACCCGTGCACGCCACTGCGTGCCGACCACGACGGCCGCTGCGGCAAGCCCCACGAGCAGGCTCAGCAGGTCCGCTCCACCCAGCACGCCGAGCCCGATGTTGCCCAGGTAGCCACGGGTGAACCCGTTGGACAGGGTGCGCACCGGGTCGGGGAACGGCCCGATGCCCCGGTTGCCCAGGATCATCAGCGTGACGGCACGGAACAGCAGCATGCCGGCCAGCGTCACGATGAACGCCGGGATGCCGAAGTAGGCCACCCAGTATCCCTGCCAGGCGCCCACCAGGCCGCCGAAGATCAGGGTGATCAGCAGCGCCAGCGGCCACGCCAGGTGCAGGTCGACCATCATCACCGCCGCCGCCGCGCCGCTGGCGGCCACCACCGAGCCGACGGAGAGGTCGATGTGCCCCGCGATGATCACCAGGATCATGCCGATGGCCAGGATCAGGATGTACGAGTTTTGCACGATGATGTTGCTGATGTTCTGCGGCGCCAGCATGTCACCGTGGGTGAGCACGGTGAACAGCAGCACGATCAGGGCGAACGCGATGTAGATGCCGCTCTGGCGCAGGTTCACCGTGAAGCGACCGCGCTCCGGTGGCGCCTGCGGCGCGGGCGGTTCCGCGGCCACCCCGGTGTTGGTGGGCGCGACGCTTGTCACGGTGCGGCCTCCTGTTCCTGGGTCATCAGGGCCATCAAGCCCTCCTGGGTCGCCTCGGCGCGCGGCACCTCGCCGGTGATCCGGCCGGCCGCCATGGTGTAGATGCGATCGCAGAGCCCGAGCAGTTCGGGCAGCTCACTGGAGATGAGCAGGATCGCCTTGCCCTCGTCCGCGAGCCGGTTGATGATCGTGTAAATCTCGTACTTGGCGCCGACGTCGATGCCCCGGGTGGGTTCGTCCAGCATCAGCACGTCCGGGTCGGTGAAGATCCATTTGGACAGTACGACCTTCTGCTGGTTGCCTCCGGAGAGGTTGCCGGCGACGCTAGCGACACTGGGCGCCTTGATGTTCAGCGAGCTCCGGTACCCCTCGGCGACCCGGTACTCCTCCTTGTCGTCCACCCATCCGCGGCGGGCGAGCTTGCGCAGCCCCGCGGCGGAGATGTTGCGCGCGATGTCCTGGATCAGGTTCAGGCCGTAGCGCTTGCGGTCCTCGGTCGCGTACGCGATGCCGTGCGCAATGGCCTCGCCGACGTTCCGTACGCGGATGACCCGGCCGTCCTTGACCACCCGCCCGCTGATGTTCGTCCCGTAGGAGTGCCCGAACACGCTCATCGCCAGTTCCGTCCGGCCGGCGCCCATCAGCCCGGCCAGGCCGACGACCTCGCCGCGGCGCACGGACAGCCGCGCGCCGCGGACCACCACCCGGCCGTGCTGGGTTGGGCTGTGCACCGTCCAGTCCTCGATGCGCAGCACCTCGTCACCGACCGACGGCGTGCGCGGAGGGAACCGATGGTCGAGGTCGCGACCGACCATGCCGGAGATGATCCGGTCCTCGGTGACCTGGTCGTCCGCGATGTGCAGGGTGGCGATGGTGCGGCCGTCGCGCAGGATGGTCACCCGGTCCGCGACGGCCATCACCTCGTTCAGCTTGTGCGAGATGATCACGCAGGTGATGCCCTGGTCGCGCAGGCCGCGCAGCAGGTCCAGCAGATGCGCCGAGTCCTCGTCGTTGAGCGCCGCGGTGGGTTCGTCGAGGATCAGCAGGCGGACCTTCTTGGACAGCGCCTTGGCGATCTCCACCAGTTGCTGCTTGCCGACGCCCAGGTCGAGCACCTGTGTCGCGGGGCTCTCGGCGAGGCCGACGCGCCGCATCAGGTCCGCCGCCGCCGCGTGCGTGCGGTTCCAGTCGATCAGCCCGCGGGTGGCCCGCTCGTTGCCGAGGAAGATGTTCTCCGCGACCGAGAGGTTCGGCGCCAGCGCGAGTTCCTGGTGGATGATGACGATGCCGCGGCGTTCACTGTCCCGGATGCCGGCGAACCGGCACGGCTGCCCGGCGAACGTGATCTCACCCTGGTAGGCGTGATGCGGGTAGACGCCGGAGAGCACCTTCATCAAGGTGGACTTGCCGGCGCCGTTCTCCCCGCAGATCGCGTGGATCTCCCCTTCCTGGACGGTGAGGGTGACGTCCTCCAGGGCGCGTACGCCCGGGAACGTCTTGGTGATCCCTCGCATCTCCAGCAAACTCACTGGAGCTGCGCCTGGGTGTAGTAGCCGCTGTCGATGAGCACCTTCTGGTAGTTGGACTTGTCCACGATCACCGAGTCGAGCAGCATCGACGGCACGACCTTCACGCCGTTGTCGTAGTCCGTGGTGTTGTTGGTCTGCGGCTTCTTGCCGTTCAGCACCGCGTCCGCCATGCCGACGGTGGTCTTGGCCAGTTCCCGGGTGTCCTTGAAGATGGTGCTGTACTGCTCGCCCGCGATGATGGACTTCACCGACGCCTCCTCGGCGTCCTGCCCGGTGACGATCGGATAGGGCTGCCCGGAGGTGCCGTACCCGTTGCTCTTGAGCGCCGACAGGATGCCGATGGACAGGCCGTCGTAGGGCGACAGCACACCGTCCACCGTCACGCCTCCACGGTAGGTGGAGGTGAGCAGGTTTTCCATCCGGTCCTGCGCCACCTTCGCCTGCCACCGCAGGATGGCGATCTGCCGGAAATCGGTCTGCTTGCTGCGCACCACCAGCGTGCCGTCGTCCAGGTACGGCTTGAGCACGCTCATGGCGCCGTTGAAGAAGAACGTGGCGTTGTTGTCGTCCGGCGAACCCGCGAACAACTCGATGTTGAACGGTCCCTTGGCGCTGCCCTTCGACCCGTCGCTGTTGAGCACCTTCAGCCCGGTCAGCAGGGACGTCGCCTGCTGCACGCCCACCTTGAAGTTGTCGAAGGTGGCGTAGTAGTCCACGTTGGGGCTGTTACGGATCAGCCGGTCATACGCGATGACCGGGATGTTGTTCTCCTTGGCGTTCTGCAACTGTGTGGTCAGGGCGGTTCCGTCGATGGAGGCGATGATCAGCAGCTTCGCGCCCCGGGTGATCTGGTTGTCGAGCTGGTTCACCTGCGTCGGGATGTCGTCCTCGGCGTATTGCAGGTCCACCTTGTAGCCCAGGGCCTCAAGTTGCTTCTTGAGACTGTTCCCGTCGCTGATCCACCGTTCCGAGGAGCGGGTCGGCATGGTGACGCCGACCAGCGCACCCGCGTTGTCGCCGGAGCCCGCCTCCTTGTCGATGGTCTTCTCGCTCGAACCGCAGGCCGCCAGGGCCGCGGTCAGTGCGACGGCGGCGGCCGTCGACGCGAGACGGATGAGCTTCATCGGTCCTCCCTCGGTCTGCGCTGCGCCGGCCTGCGAAAGTGCCCGGCCCGTGCGACCCGCGCACGCCCTGACCGGCACATGTCCGGGGCGCCGCCGGTGCCGCGAGATCGATTGTGAGCGGTAACAATCTTGGTGTCAACGGCCTTCACTGCGAATCGATGCCGGAAAACTGCAACTTGTTGCAGTTGTCCAAACCCTCGACTGGCATCCAGACGCATGAATAGAATGCCGGTTGTTACCGATAACAGAAGGGAGTCATGGTCACCGACCGGTGGGACTGCCGCACTCACCTTCGCGCCGGCACCGCTTCCGAGGACAGGCGCGAGACGGCAGCCACCGCCTCGATGCGCGCCCTATTCACCGTGTCCGTGGGGAACGGCGTCACGCCCGAGAACGGGCGGCGTCCGCGGCAGCGGGAAAGGCGCGTTCATCGGTCTCATCAGCGCTGTCGCAAAGGAGTTCCCCCATGTCTTGGACGTCCACCGATCGTCTGGGACCACGACACCGGCCCACCACCCGGATGTCCCGCCACCGATTGAACCTTTTTCAACCTGGCATCGAGCCCGTCGGTTGCGCGCCGTCGACCAGGGGCGGCATCTGCCGGCCTCGCCACGTCGAAAAAGGTTCATTGCTTCGCCGTCTTGTTCCGTTGGCCGTCGCCGCCCTCGCCATCCCCACCGCGATCGCCGCCACCAGCACCACCGCCCACGCCGCCACCGTCAACACCAACGCCTGGTACGTCTTCATCAACCACAACAGCGGCAAAGCCATGGACCTCTGGGAATGGTCCACCGCCGACGGCGGCCAAATCCGCCAATACACCCGCACCGACGCCGCCAACCAACAATTCCAATTCATCGACGTCGGCAACGGCTACTACCAACTCCGCAACCGCCACAGCGGCAAAGTCATCGCCGTACCCAACGCCGTCGACGGCGCCCAAGTCATCCAAACCACCCCCACCACCGACACCAAACAACACTTCACCCTCAAAGACTCCACCGGCGGCTACGTACGCTTCCTCAACCGCCACAGCGGCAAAGCCCTCGACCTATGGGAATGGAACACCACCGACGGCGGCATCGTCTCCCAATACCAAGACCTCGACGGCGCCAACCAACAATGGCAAATGATCCAAGTCGACAACGGCTCGACGCCGCCGTCCACCTCGGGCCTGGTCGGCTGGGCCACCCAGAACGGCGGCACCACTGGCGGCGGCAACGCGGCCAGCACCACCGTGACCAGCGCCTCGGCGCTGGAGAGTGCGGTCGGGTCCAGCAGCGCCGCGGTCATCCGCGTCTCCGGCACCATCTCCTGCTCGGGCATGCTGCGCGTGCGGTCGAACAAGACAATCCTCGGCAATGCCGGCGCCACCATCGCGGGTTGCGGCCTGAACATCAACGGCGATCGCAACGTGATCATCCGCAACATCAGCTTCCGTGACTGGGACGACGACGCGGTCAACGTGCAGGAGTCGGCGACCAACATCTGGATCGACCACAACACCTTCAGCAACGGGTACGACGGGACCGTCGACATCAAGCGCGGCTCCGACTTCATCACCGTGTCGTGGAACCGCACCGTCAACCACGACAAGACGATGCTGCTCGGCCACAGCGACGACAACGCCAGCCAGGACGTCGGCCATCTGCGGGTGACGTACCACCACAACTGGTTCGACGGCACCAACCAGCGGCACCCGCGGGTGCGGTTCGGCAACCCGGTGCACGTCTACAACAACCTCTACAGCAGCATCGGCAGCTACGGCGTCGCCTCCACGATGAACGCGGGCGTGCTTGTCGAAGGCAACTACTTCGAGAACACCGACGACCCGTACCACCTCGGCGAGGCCGCCTCCGGGCCGGGATCGATCGTTGCCCGCAACAACTGCTTCGTCAACTCGGGCAGCGGCCAGTCCGGCGGCAGCGTGGCGAGCATCCCGTACTCGTACACGCTGGACAGCGCGTGCAGCGTGAAGTCGATCGTCTCGGCGGGAGCGGGCGCGGGCCGGATCTCCGTCTGATCCGCCGCGTGGTGTGCCGGCGGACCCTCCGCCAGCACACCACCCGTCCGCCACCGTCAACACCAACGCCTGGTACGTCTTCACCGACATGTCCGGCAACCCGGGGCAGAACGCGCGCTTCTCCGAGTACCGGAACACGGGTCCGGGCGCCGGCGTGAACGGCAACCGTCCGCAGGTAGGCGAGATCCCGCTGACCGCCCGTCCGATGGTGGGACAACCCCGCCATCGGGCGACGTGGGCAACCGCCGGGTCCCGCCAGCGGTTGCCCACGGCCTCGCGGCTCGCGGCGGCCGCGGCGCGGACCTCCCCCGTTGTCCCGGCCCGCGGCGCACCACTGGTGTGACCCACAAGGAACAAGAGATTCACAACAGTGGTGTGCTCAGGCAGCATAGATCGAAGACCGGCGCACGCAAAGTGAACGTTGCCAGACTGACCGAAATGGACGATATTGTTCGCGGACCCGGATCGGGTATCGAGCACTGACGCTCAGTGAAGGACACGGTGGGGAGTGACCGGATGCCACGGACACTGGCCGAGAAGCTGAACCACCTGTTCGCCACGGTGAAGCCGGCCGGACGGTCCAGCTTCACCAACGCCGAAGTGGCCGCGATGACCGACCTGTCGCCGTCCTACATCGGTTACCTGCGCACCGGGGAACGCGACAACCCCACCATGCAGACGCTGGAAGCGTTGGGCAAATGCTTCGGCGTACCGGCCGCATACTTCTATGACGACGAGGCAGCCACCCGCATCGAAGACCAGTTGCATCAGCTCCAGCGGATGGCCGCGCTCAACGAGGCGCTGAAGCGCGACGGCGTGCAGCGTCTCGCCACGCGCATGGGTGAGCTCAGCGACGGTGGCATCGCCGCCATCACCCAGCTCGTCGACCTGTTGCTGGAGAAGGAACGGCGGTACCGGGACGCGCCCTCGGACTCCGCCGGCGGGGGGACGTGAACGCCGGTGCCGGCGAACACCCGGGACGCGCTGCCACCCGGGACGCGCTGCGCGCCCGCGCGGCCGGCACCCCGCGAGACCTCCGCCGCGATCGAACCGCCGCAGTTCACCGATCCGGGCCGCAAGGCGTAGTGGTTGAGCAGGTCTCGTGGCGCTGCGCCGCTCCCGTATCGTGCGCCAGGTGACCGCAACGGCCGCTACCGACGCCCCGGACCGGACCGCGGCGTGACAGTGCCCATCACACCGGCGCGTGACGTCGCCGGTCGGCTCGCGCGCGTGCTCACCGAGGTGTTCTCGCCGGCCGTGCTGGTGGCCGCGCTACTGATCGTGGTCGGCTGGCACGCGGGCGAGGACGCCGGCGTCTCCCGGTGGTGGGGCCTGCCGGGCGCGTTGTTCGCCGCCGCCATCCCGCTCGCCTATGTGCTGCGGGGGGTGCGCCGCGGCCACTACGCCAACCATCACATCCCGGATCGGGAGCACCGGCGGACACCCCTGCTGGTCGGCCTGGCCTCGGGGGTGGCCGGGACGGCGCTGCTGGTGCTCCTCGGCGCACCGCGGGACGTGCTCGCCCTGCTCGCTGCCGGGATCGCCGGGCTGCTCGTGTTCACCACGGTGACCCAGTGGTGGAAGATGTCCATCCACGCGGGCGTGGCCGGCGGCACGGCGGTGGTGCTGACCGCGGTGTACGGCCCGTGGGCGTTGACCACGCTGCCGTTGGTGGCCTTCACCTGCTGGGCGCGGCTGCGCTTGTCCGCGCACACCCGAGCCCAGGTGACGGCGGGGGCGATCGTGGGCGCGCTGATCGCCGGCACGGTGTTCCCCGCGATGCGCTGAGCCGCCTCCTGCGCTGAGCCGCCTCCTGCGCTGAGCCGCCTCCTGCGCTGAGCCGCCTCCTGGGCTGAGCCGCCTCACGGGCTGAGCCGCCTCACGGGGGTGCGTGCCGTTCCGGTCCGCTCCGGTGGCACCCGCAGGACGCCGGCGGCGACCGCGACGAACACCGCGAGCAGAACCGGAACGATCAGTGCGAGCCGCAGGTTCGCGAGCGTGGCGGTGCCACCGATGAGCACCGGACCGGCGAAGAAGCCGAGCCAGCCGATGCCGGCCACCCAGGCGATCGCCTGCGCGGGCCGGCCCGGGTTGCGATGCCCGGCGGCGGAGAACACCTGCGGCGCGATGCAGGAGAGCCCGGCACCGAGCGCGGCGAAGCCGACCACGCCGGCCACCGGATGAGCGATCAGCAGGGCACCGCCCAGACCCGCCGCGGCGAGTGATCCGCACGCCCGCACCAGACGCACCGCACCGAAGCGGGCGACCAGGCGATCCCCGAAGACACGTCCGGCGGTCATCGCGATGAAGAAGGCGGCGAACGCCACCGCCGCGAACCGCTCCGAACTGCCGAGGCTGTCATGCAGATAGACCGTGCTCCAGTCCGCCGCGGCGCCCTCGCCGACCAGCCCACAGAACGCCAGCGCGCCGAGCAGGAGGATGCCCGTCAGCGGCGTGCGAGCGGAACGGTGCTCGGCCGACCCGGCGGGCCCGGCCGACCCGGCGGGTTGCGCGGGCTCGGCGGGTTGCGCGGGCTCGGCGGGTTGCGCGGGCTCGGCGGGTTGCGCGGGCTCGGCGGGTGCCGCCGCGGGGAGGACCCACCACCGGGAGGAGAACACGGCCAGGGCAGCGCCGAACACGGCGGTGGCCGCGAACGTGGCGGGCGGACCGAGCCGGGCACCGGCGAAGAGGCCGCCGAGCGCCGAGCCGAGGAAGCCGCCGATGCTGTAGACGGCGTGGAACGACGACATCATGGGACGCCGGGCGGCCCGCTCGATCTCCACCCCGGCCGCGTTCATCGCGATGTTGAGCAGGCCCTGGACCACGCCGAAGCCGAACAGCGCCAGACACAGCGTGGCCAGCGACGGCGCCAGCCCGACAGGGACCAGCATCAGACCGTCGACCAGCGCCGCCGGGATCATCACCCGGCGGCTGCCGAACCGGTCCACCAGCCGCCCGGAGGTCTGCATGCCGGTGATGGCGCCCAGTGCGAGCCCGAGAAGCGCGACGCTGAGCTGCCCGTCGGTGAGTCCCAGATCGGCCTTGACTGCCGGAATGCGCGCCGTCCATGTGCCGATCAGGATGCCGTAGAGCAGGAACAACAGCGCCGTCGCCACCCGGGCCCGGCCCAGTCGCGGGTCAGCCACCCGCCATCGCCCCGACCACCAGATAGGGCTCGGATCCGGCGGCCACCGGCTCCGGAAGCGGCTCGTCCGGCGCGGAATTGGACAGGTCCTCCGCGCAGGCGAAGAACCTGACATAGGCCCGCCGCTTGCCCGAGTAGCGGTCCCGGATGGTGCCGAGGAGCATCGGATAGCGCAGCTCCAGCGCATCCAGCACGCTGCGTTGCGTGGCCGTGCCGGCGACGTCGAGCCGGACCTCCCCCGCGATCCCGGCGAGGTTGCGCAAGTGCGGCGGCAGCACGACCCTGATCACGGCAAGACCTGGGCTTCCACCGACAGCACCGTAGGCAGGTCACGCACGATCGGCATCCAGGTCTCGCCGCCGTCGGCCGACCCGTAGACCTGCCCGCCGGTGGTGCCGAAGTAGACGCCGCAGTCGTCGAGTGTGTCCACCGCCATCGCGTCGCGCAACACGTTGACGTAGCAGTTCGCCTGGGGCAGGCCGGTCGTCAGCGGCTCCCACTCGTCGCCGCCGGTGCGGCTGCGGTAGACCCGCAGGCGCCCGTCCGGCACGTAGTGCTCCGAGTCGCTGGTGATGGGGATGACATAGACGGTGTCCGCCTCGTGGGCGTGCACGGCGATCGGAAAGCCGAAGTCGGTCGGCAGGTTGCCGCTGATCTCGCGCCACGAGCCGCCGGCGTCGTCGCTGCGCATCACGTCCCAGTGCTTCTGCATGAACAGCACCTCCGGCCGGGACGGGTGCATGGCCAGCCGATGCACGCAGTGCCCGACCTCGGCCTCCTCGTCCGGGATGCCGCCCGAGCGCAGACCGCGGTTGATCGGCTGCCAGGTGTTCCCGCCGTCGTCCGTGCGGAACGCGCCGGCCGCGGAGATGGCCACGAAGATCCGGTCCGGGTCGACCGGATCGAGCAGGATGGTGTGCAGGCACATCCCGCCGGCGCCCGGCTGCCAGCGCGGGCCGCTCTCGTGCTGGCGCAGCGCGGTCAGCTCCTGCCATTTCTGGCCGCCGTCGGACGAGACGTAGAGCGCGGCATCCTCTCCCCCGGCATAGACCGTGTCCGGGTCGGTGCGCGAGGGCTCCAGATGCCAGATGCGTTTGAACTCCCAGGGGCGCGGCGTCCCGTCGTACCACAAGTGCTCGCCCACCTCACCGGTGTAGGCGAAGTCGTTGCCCACCGGGGTCCAGGAGGCGCCGCCGTCGTCGGAGCGCTGGATCACCTGCCCGAACCAGCCCGACGAGACCGAGGCGTAGAGCCGGTCGGGCTCGGCCGGGGAACCGTTGACGTGGTAGATCTCCCAGCCACCGAAGTGCGGCCCGCTCACCTGCCAGTCCCGCCGCTTGCCGTCCGAGGTGAGGGTGAACGCGCCCTTACGCGTGCCAACCAGAAGCCGAACCCTGCTCATTTCGTGTCCTCCCGGCGCAACCGTCCGTGTGAGATGTCACGCAGCATCATTGCGCGACCCACCGACAATTTCCGCCTCCAGGACGCGGATTCAGCCCCGGCTCGGCCCGTTTCAGCCCTTCTCGGCCTGCTTCAGCACGGCGAACACCACGATGTTGTCGTCGTAGTGGCCCGAGGAGTCGTTGAAATCGCCTCCGCAGGTGATCAACCGCAGCCCGGCGTGGTCGATCGGACCGTACACGGCGTCCGAGGGGAATTGGTCCTTCGGGTACCGCCGCACGTGCGTGACCGCGAAGACGGCGGTGCTCCGGTCGGCGCGTGTCACCGTGATCCGATCGCCGCCGTCCAGGTCACCGAGGTGCGCGAAGGTGCCGGCCCGGTGGTTGAAGTCCACGTGTCCGGCGAGGACCGCCGGTCCCAGCGAGCCCGGGGTGGGCGCGCCGGTGTACCAGCCGACCGTCGTGGCGTCGTCCGGCACCTGCATGCTGCCGTCGGACTGCCGACCCAGGCCGATCAGCGGTACGTCCACGTGAAGCGCCGGGATGACCAGCGTCTGCGGCGGCGAGCTGGGCATTTGCGGCCCGGTGGTGAGGTCGTCGCGTCCGGCCGGTGTGGACGCCACGGCCGACGGCGGCGCCGGGTTGCCGGCGGCCGTGCTCAGCGGCGGCTCGTCGCGGTGGTCGGCCGCGGCGCGGATCAGAGCGGCCGCGCCGAGGAGGACGAGCGCGACGGCCACCGCCAGGAGCGTCAGACGCCCCCGGCGGTGGCCGGCCGTCGACGGTGTGTCGGCGGAGTTCATCGTCGCTCAGCTCTGCGCGCGCAGCCGACGACGGGCGAGGAACGCGCCGGCGGCGCCCAGCAGGGCGACACCGCCGACGGCGTACATCCCGGCGGCGTCGTGCCGGGTGCTACCGTCACCGGTCTCCACGCCGCCCACCGGCACCGATCCGGCAGCGGCGCCGGAAATCATGCCGCAGGTGGCCGGGTCGGTGGCCTCCTCCGGGATGCCGGACAGCCCGGCGGACTTGGCCAGCGTCGACTCGCCCAGCGCGTCCATGTCGTACTTGCCGTTGTCGTTGGCGTCGATGCCGTGCTGGACGATGTGCAGATCCTTGAGATGCGCGATGAGACCGTCCGGAAGGTCGGCGGCCGCAATGGTCCGGTCATAGGTCAGATCACCGTTGGCGTCCGCCTTGGGGAACCGGTCGACGGCCAGACCGCTGGCCTTGGTGACGTCGCCGGTGGTGGTCAGCGAAACGTTGATGTCGCCGTAGACCGGCACGCCCTCCTCGGTGCTGAGGTAACCGTTGCCGTCCTTGTCGGCCGACATGTCCGGGCAGTGGAAGTCTCGCCCATCGGTGGAGCCGTGCAGGTGCTGGGCGTGCGGAGAGTTCGGCACGAGCCCCTCGGAGCGGATGCTGACCTTGAGGTCACCGTCGTCGGTGGCGGTCAGGGTGGCCGTGCCCGAGGCTCCCGAGTTGTTCAGCGGGTCCAGCTTCACGTGCACGGTTTCGTCGGCGAGCGCCGCGGTCGGCGTGACGAACAGCAGGGCAGCCGCTGCGGGAAGGGCCAGAAGAGTTCGGCGCAGTCGCACTGTTTTCTCCTTCTTCATCGGGTGCGGATCGAAAGGGATTCGGAACCGGCGGAGTGGTGGGTGGGAAAAGTGAGCAACTTTCACTGCAAGTGATCACTTGCTTCCGGGGGGTGATGGGACGGCCCATGTGGACCGTGGTGCCGCGCTGTCCCGAAAGCCGGAGAGCACCCGGCTGCGCATGTCGGCGCTGCGCGACCAGTCAAAGTCCGCGGTGGTCCAGGACAACTGGTACGTACGTCGTCCGGCCGGCAGCAAGGCGCGGTACGTGTGCAGTCGGCGCCCGCCACGGGGTTCCCACAGGTACTCCCAGTCGGCACCCCCACCGGGCACGAGCTGGACGTCCATGCTGATCCGGCGATATCCGGGCAGTTCGCCGTCGCCGGTCTGCCGCTTTTCCGCCTGTTGCCAATACTGCAGCGGCTCGCCGCTGTCCGGATGGGCTGCGGCGACGGTGAAACTCCGGGCGCCGTCCGCGTCGCGGAAACACACCGTGTCGCCCACCGCGGCACGACGCCAGCCGGACGGCAACGCCACGTCGAAGCCGGCCGGATCATGCCGCCACACCCAGCCCGCGGGCACCGTGTCGGCCGGTACGTCCGGATCCGCCGACGCCTCGGCCACGGCTCGGAAGGCGGCGCCGGAACAGGGCGAACCGGCCGACACGATCGAGGCCACCGGGGACGGCCCGGCGGACCGACCGGCGCCGGGCTGGCCCCAGCCGATCGCCGCAGCCCCGGCGGCCACCGCAACGGCGGCCCCGGCGCCGGCCACGGTCAGCGCCAGCCGCCTCGGCCGGCCGGGCCGGCGCCACGACACACCGGCCGGCACCGCCGCGATGGCGCCCCGGTTCGCCGCTTCCGCCGCGACCACGCCCCTGTCCGGGCCGCGGTCCGGGCCGGCGTCCGGACCGCGGCCCGGCGCGGGCATGGTGACCACCCCGATGGCACGGCCGGCGACCGACCGCAGCTCCGCACGCGCCTGCGCCACGGAGTATCGCCGAGCCGGCGCCGCCTCCAGCAGCCGCGCGATGACCGGATGCAGCGGCCCGGGATGTGTCACCGGATCGGACTCGCCGGCCAGCAGCGCCGCGAGCGACTCGGCGACACTCGGCCGCGCGAACGGCGGCCGGCCCTCCACCGCGGCGTACAGGGTGGCGCCCAACGACCACAGGTCTGTCGCGGCGTTGGACAGGCCGTCGCGGACCCGCTCGGGCGCGACGTAGTGTGGCGAACCCCGTAGCGGCTCCTCGCGACCGTCCGCAGCCGCGACTACCGGGCCGACCGTGGCCAGCCCGAAGTCGGCCAGCACCACCCGACCGCCGTCCACCACCAGCACGTTCTCCGGTTTGACGTCCCGATGCAGGACCCCGGCGTCGTGCGCGGCGGACAGTGCGTCCAGCACGGCGAGCCCGATGCGCGCCGCCTCGCGGTGCGGCAGCGGTCCCGTCCGCCGGATCACCCCGGCCAGCGAATCCGCCGGGACGTATTCCATGACCAGCCAGGAGCGGCCGGAGGCGCGGACCACGTCGAAGATCCGCACCACGCCCGGGTGGTCCAGCCGGGCGGCGGCGCGTGCCTCGCGTTCGATCTCCGCCTGCGCCGCATTCCGGGCTTGCGGGGTCGCTGCATCCGGCGGACGGAGCTCCTTCAGCGCGACGTCGCGCCCGAGCAGTTCGTCACGTGCCCGCCAGACCCGGCCCATGCCGCCGGAGCCGACGGGTGCGAGCAGGCGGTACCGGCCGGCCACAGTGGTCGGGACAGGACCGTACGTAGCTGCATGCTCACTTTCAGATAACACAAGCCTGCACCCCTCCTCATCGGCGCGGAGAACGACACCGGTGATTCGGAGCCGAAGCGCCTCCGGCTAGGCGGGCGGCGCTGCGATTAGGCAGAGCTTTTCACGAATCCGACGATGCACGCTGGACAGGCGGCACCCGGTGCCTTTACCGTAGGGAGAGGCCGTTGCGAGTTCTTCCCCCGTGGAATTCGCAGCGGCTTCTTAACGTCCCGGGACTCATCGCCCGTGTGCCGCCGGCCTCAGATGCGGTACTGCCGCCGGACCTGGGCGGGAAACAACTCTTCGACCCGCAACAGCCTGGGCGTCAGCCCCTGCTCATGGGCATATCCGAGGAACGCCTCCAAGGTGGGCCGGTTCGCCTCCACGCCGTACGGGAACGGGTCGCCGCCGAAGTCCGCGGCCGCCGCACGCGCGTACGTCTGAAGCCACGGCACCGGGAAGCGCGACACGTTCAGATCCGCCACGCGCGCCAGACTCCGGTCGCGTGCCTCGACGAACGCCTGATAGAGGTTCGCCGCCACCCAGGGATGGGCGTCCAGGACGTCCCCGCGCAGGGCGATCACGTGCATGATCGGCTGCACTCCGGTGCGCCGATGCCACTCCCTCTCCCGCTCCGCGGCGTCCGGGAACAGCGGCACGATGGCATGCTCCGCGCCCTCCGGCGGACGGGCCGTGACGATGGCGTCCAGATCCCCGGCCAGCAACATGTCGATCAGGCTGCGGCCGGACTCCACCACGACGGTCATGCCGGCCGGCGGGGTGAACTGTTCCTGCCGACCGGGCTGCCGCAGGCCCGCCTGCACCCACCGCACGTCCGTCAGCCGCAGGCCGAACTCGTGGGCCAGCACGCCACGCGCCCACACACCGGCGGTCTGGAACCATTCCGGCACGCCGATGCGGGCACCCGCCAGGTCGGCCGGCTCGCGGACGTGCCCGCCGCCGCGTACGTAAATGGCGGAATGCCGGAAGACGCGCGACGGGAACACCGGGATCGCCGCCACCGGCTCCCGCGCCGCGACCATCGTCACGTACTTGGCCAGCGACAGCTCCGACACGTGCCATTCGCGGAACGCGGTGAAACGGAAGAAGATCTCCTCGACCGGCATCTGCAGGCAGGTCAGTTCCACACCCTCCACCGCGATCCGGCCCGCGGTTAGATCCCGGACGTGGTCGTAGTCGCTGACCGCCAGCGTCAGCCGCACTGGATGGGCGCTCATCCGCCGGTCAGCCGGGCGACGTCGGGCTCGGTGGTCAGATAGCCGTACCGGCGCGCGAGGTCCGCCGTGCGGCGCAGCAGCGGCGCGCCCACGTCGGGACTCCACTCCGGCAGCACCACGTGCGCGGCCACCTCGGGCGGCAGGTCGATGTAGCTCGGCAAGATCCGCCGGACCTCCGCCGGGTGATTCTGGGCGTAGGTCAGCGAGCGGTTCATCGCCGTACGGAACCGGCGGACCACGTCCGGATCGGATTTCGCGTACGCCGTACCGGTGAAGTAGGAAGCGACCGGGAAATGCGCCGCGATCAGCGGGTACGGCCGCATCACCACGTGCACGCCGCCGCCCTGCTTGATGGCGCTGGCGAACGGCTCCACCGCCCAGGCCGCGTCGATCCGCCGCTGGGTGAGCGCCGCACCCATCTGTGGGAACGGGATCTCCACGAACTGCACCCCGGAGATGTCGACGCCGCTCGCTTCGAGCCCGGCGTTCACCGTCAGCGGCCCCACGTTGCCCAGGTTGTTGACCGCGATGCGCTTGCCCGCGAGGTCGGACGGTGCGGTGATGCCGCTGTCGTCGCGGGCGAAGATGGCCGCGTAGTCGCCGCCCGCCGCCTGATTGCCCGCCGCGACGATGCGCAGCGGCACCCCCTTGGAGGCGGCGATCAGCAGCGACGTGTTGTTGGAGAATCCGATCTGCTCGTCACCGGCCACCACCGCGGCCGTCACGGTCGCGCCCGCCTGGCTCGGCTTCGGCGTCAGCTTCAGGCGCTGGGCGGCGAAGAAGCCGCGGTCGATGCCGAGATAGAGCGGCGCGACGTCGATGACCGGGACGATGCCCACATCGAGGTGGTCGACGCCGTCGTCGGCCGGTTCGGAACACGCCACCAGCAGGCCCGTGGCGCACGCCGACAGAACGACGGCGGTCAGCCCGGCAACGGCACGGCGAGCGATGATGTCCACGCCTCCCCATGTACGCATGGCGAACAAGCGTTCACCATCAGCACATCAGAGGCTAGGCACGTGATCGGTGTTGGTCAATACGCTGCGCGGGCGCCCTCAGCGCGCGCCCATCGGCGCCCTCTTCGCGCGCAGTTGCTCGCGGATGCGCAGCCGGGCCAGGTTCTCCGCCTCCTCGCGCTCCTCGGCGAACTGGTAGAACTGCTCGGCGTCGCCCCGGCCGCCGGCCAGAATCGGCAGCACCGCGCCCGACCCGTCCGCCGCCACGGTGTGCTCCCAGGCGACCACCCGGTAGGTGTGCGGGAAGATGAAGTCGACCAGGTCCTCGGTGACCACCTCGCCGGCGTCGGTCATCAACGGCTGCTCCGCGCTGCCCGAGGGGACCTCGGCCGCCCACAGCGGATATCCCTGCGCCGTGATGGTTCGCTCGGTCATGGTCGGTCCTCTCGTCGGGCAGCGTTGAGGTTCACTCAGCAAGCTACCCGAAATCCGAGTTTTGGTCGGTTTTTCCGGTGAATGCGCTTCGCAGCCATCCGGCGCGGCCCGGCGTCCGTTCCTGGGCACCGCACCAGGCCGGTTTCGCAGGCCATGGCCGGCCCGCGGCGAGACTGCGAAACACGGCCTAGCATGGCGGGGTTCTGGAAGCCGGTGGAGACGAGGCGTCATGCGATGGTTCGGCCTGGGCAGACGGCGGGTCGAACAGGACCCGCAGCGGCAGCACGCCCTGCTGCACGAGCTGCGGCACGGTTTCGGGCCGCAGCAACAACTCCCGTTCGCCGACCAGGCCGAGCAGGTCACCCGCCTGCTGGACGGCGACGACGGGCTGGCCGTGGCGAGTGAGATCGTCCGCGAGGTGGCCGACGCGGCGCACCAGGAGATGCTCGCCCAGGCCGATCACCTGCACCGCCAGACCGGCGCCGGGGTGCGGGTCGACCGCAGCAACTATCGCCCCTTGTGGCGCGACGCCGGACGGTGGCTGCGCTGGCCGCTGTTCGCCCTGCCGGGCGGCCTCCACCCGTACGTGCATGTGGCCGCGGCGGCGCCCACCATCGGGGCGGGCGCGCGGCGGGCGGTGCGGGTGACCTCCGCGGAGCCGCTGCTGGACCGGATGTTCGAGGTGCTGGACCTCACCGTGGCCGGCTGGGAGTTCGGTCGTGTCCGCGTGGACACCGACGCGGCGACCCTGGCGGTCCGGCTCATCTCCGCCACACGCGCCCTGCACGACGCCATGTCGGAGCCTCCCCCGCTGCCACCACCGGTCCGCGAGCTGATGCGACGCAACAACTCAGTGGACGTGCTGGACCCCCGCGCGGACCGCGTCGTCGGGACGTTCAACCCCGGCAAGACCATGCGCGAGACCCTGCTGGCTTAGGCCGTGTTTCGCAGCCGTTGGCCGGCCTGCGGCGAGCGGGCGTGGGCACGAATCGGCCCCGGGGCGGCGCGGTGTCCGCTACCGGCCCCGGGGCCCTTTGAGGGATCAGTGGTGGCGGCGCAAAGCGGACAGGTCGAACTGCCAGATGCCCCGGCCGTGCGTGGCCGCGTACAGGTTCCGGCCGGTCGGCCCGGTCTTCAGTTGCAGGGTGGTGGTCGTCGGCAGGTCGTGTCCCAGGACCGACCAGCGCCGCTCCCGCTCCGGCCGGTAGAAGATCCCGGTGTCGGTGCCCAGTGCCAGCCCACCACCGTCGACCATGCTGACCGTGTTCGCCGGCACGTCCGGCAGGTTCGCGGAGATGTCGGTCCAGTGGCTCCCGGCGTCGTAGCTCTCGAAGACGTGCCCGACGCCCGCGCCGGGGCCCTCGGTCCATTTTCGCGAGAAGCCGTTGATCGCCACCACGACATGCCGCGGGTTGCGGCCGTCGACGTCGAAGCCGGACACGTACCGGTTCGGTAGCGTGCCCTCGACCGGCAGGGTGAGCTGGTGCCATCCGCTGCCGTCGGTGCGGCCGACCGCGATGCCGCGGGTGAAGCCCTGGTTGTTGCACGGCCCGCACCAGCCGGCGTAGACGTAGCCGCCGGACGTGGCGACCGCCGTGGCCACGTGACCGTCGCCGAGGTCGAACAGGCTCCGCCACTCGTCCCCGGACCGGATCGCGAAGCCGTGACGCTGGATCCAGACGTGCTGGCCGCCGGCGATCCACAGCCGGGAGTCGCGGGGGTCCGCGGTGATCGGCGCGACGAACCGGGCCGCGCCCGTCTCGTTGTCCGGCGGCGCCACCTCGTAGCTGGTGGCCAGCGACGGATCCGTCACCCACGACCCGTCGTTGACCGCGCAGTTCTGGGTCACCCAGATGTCCAGGTAGACGTACTCCTCGGCGATGTTGCACCCGTTGCGCGGATCCACGATGGTGTCGGTGCCGTCACCGCCGAAGTTCGAACCCATCACCCGGTCGTACGGCCGGAGCAGCGACTGTCCGTTGTCCTGCAATCCACCGGAGACGGCCACGCCGCCGCGGTCCCGGCCCACTCCGACCGAGTAGTACTGCAGCACGTCCATGGTGCCGTCGTTCAGCGACCGCCAGTCGGTGGCATGCCCGTCCGCGTCCGCCGCACCGTGCACCGGACGGCGGTAGGCGCCGCCGTCGTCGCCGACCACCAGATAGGGTTTGCCGTGCAGCCGGGTGACCGCGGCCGAGTGCTGATCCGGGTGGGTGGTCTGATGACAGTCACCGGTCTGCTTCGACGGGTCGATGCTCCAGCACGCGAAGCCGAAGTTCCAGTACGGCCCGGGCGTGGTCCAGTGCGCACCGCCGTCGGCCGACTCGAAGACCTCCTCCAGCCCCACATACACGTGGTCCGGGTCGGCCGGGTCGACCTGGAGGAACTGGTTGTACCAGGACTGCACGCCGGGCATGTAGCCCGGATCGGTCAGCGCCGAACCGGAGGCGGCCAGTTCCCGGTAGTCCGCGCCCAGCGTCCACGGCCCGAACGGCGAACCGGAGCGGGACACATAGATGCCCTGCAGCGCGCTGTCCGGGTTGGTGGTGAGCTGCGTCGGCGACTGCTCGATGGCGTAGTACCGCGAGCCGTCCGCCGATGGCGCCAAGGTCACCATGCCCACGTTTGCCGCGTCCGAGGGCATCTCACCGGCCAGCACGGTCCGCTGCCAGGCACCGCCGCGGCGGGTGTAGAAGCCGTTGTAGTCGTCGCCGCTGCGCCACCCGGCGGCGATGATCACCCGGTCCGGGTGCTTCGGGTCGGCCGCGAAGTCGTTGATGATGTTCTTGTACGCCGCGTCGGCGTCGGCCGCCTGAGCGCCGCCCGGCAGGTACGACGGGTTCGGCGCGAACTCCCGCTTCCACGGCCCGGACAGCCTGGTCAGCGAGTGCGAATAGGCGCCCCGGTTGGTCGCCGCCCACACGGTGTCCCCGAAGAACCGCAGCTTGCGGATGATGGTGCTCTCCAACTCGGTGCCGCCCACCCGATCGGCGGGGCGGAACGAGCCGTGCCGCGGGTCGCGCAGCACGTACACCCCGCTGCCCACGAACGAGCTGGCGCTGGTGTTGGCCTCGCCGGTGGCCCACCACAGCCGGCCCGCACGGTCCAGGCGCAGGTCTCCGGTGGACGGCGAGGACACCCGGTCGGCGATCGGCTGCCACCGACCGCCGCCGGTGCGCGAGCGCCAGACGCCGCCGTTGGCCGCTCCGGCGTACACATAACCCAGGGAGTCGGCGGCCATGCCGGTGATCCGCCCGGTGACGAACCCGGCGCCACCCGACGAGTTGCTTTCGATGTCGCGATAGCGCGGGTCGTCCGAGTTGTACGGCACGTCGGTGACCGACTGCCACCGCCCGGACGTCTTCGGCAGGGCCTGCTGCTGTGCCCAGGCCGCGGAGTAGGCGCCCGGCGCCACGATGCCCGGGGCGCTGCGCGCCTCGGCGTACTGTTCCGCCTGCTCGGCGATCTCCTCGGGGTCCTCCCCCTCGTCCTCGTCGGCGGCGAGCGACCGCGGCTGGCCGACCTGCTGCGCCCGGTCGGCGGCGACCGCGACGTGCCTGCGGTACGGCTCCGGCCGGTCCTTGCCGGCGGGCGACGCCGCGGCGGACATGGCGGGTGTGATGATCACAGCTAGTGATGCGGTGGCGGCAACGGCTAACCGGTGCCAAGGCGTGAATGTCGGATGCGGCGACATGCCGGTTCCTCCCCGATGCATGCCGTCCGAGAAGGAGTGATCCGGCACGCTCCAGGGATACTCGTCTCTGCGTAGCAGCCTCGCAACTGGACGTTTCGATATTGTGGACGGCCGGAACGAAGGACCATGCCGATGCGTCTCACCCTCATGCGCACGTTTCCGTCAGCACTCGTCGCGGCGATCACGGTGCTCCTCGCGGCGGGCTGCGACAACACGCCCGCGCCGTCGGCGAACTACCCGGACGTCCCGCCGACCGGCCCCGCTCCCCCGGCCAGCGCCGCCCCCTCGACCGCCGCTCCGACCGCCGCCCCGGCCGACGACTCGGAGATGCCCCGCGACCCGGAGATGCCCCGCGACAAGGTGGGGGCGCCGATCGTGCTCGCCGGGACCGTACGCACCGAGGGATCCTGCCGGATCCTGACCTCGAAGGGCCGCCGGTGGGCCCTGCTCGGTGTGCCGGTCGCGCAGCTCGCCGACGGGCAGCGGGTCACCGTCCGAGGCCGCCCGGCTGGCCTCCCGGACGGATGCGACGCCGCGGCGGCGTTGCAGGTGCAGCGCGTCGACGAGCAGTGACCCGTCCCGGGTCAGGCGCGCACCTGATTGATCCGGATCATGTTGCCCGCCGGATCGCGGAAGGCGCAGTCCCGTACGCCGTACGGCTGGTCGATCGGCTCCTGGAGGACCTCGGCGCCGGACGCGCGTACGTGTTCGAATGTCGCATCCACGTCGTCGGTGACGAACACGAGTCCGCGGAGCAGGCCCTTCGCCAGCAGTTCCGCATGATTCTGCTTGTCCTGCGCCGAGGCGCCCGGATGGGAGTCCACCGTCTCGATGGTGATCTCCAGCTCGGGCTGGTCCGGCGGTGACAGGCTCACCCAGCGCATGCCCTCGAACCGGACGTCGTTGCGCACCTGCAGGCCCAGCACGTCGCGATAGAAGCCGAGCGCCTTGTCGTGGTCGTCCACCAGGATGAAGCAGTGTGAAACCTTGATGTCCATGCAGCTCACGATAGGTGTGTGGAAGCCGGTTGGGCTTCTTGGTTCCTGATCGGCCGGGCTTGGTTCCTGATCGGCCGGGTCAGCATCTTGGCGAAACAGGCGGGGATGGCCGCGCCCGCCTCGTGGCTGCGCGCACGGTACGCGCTCGGCGTCTCCCCGATCAGCTCGGTGAAGCGGGAACTGAACGAGCCGAGCGAGGTGCATCCGACGGCGAAGCAGACCTCGGTGACGGTGAGATCGCCGCGGCGCAGCAGCGCCTTGGCCCGTTCGATCCGCCGGGTCATCAGATGGCTGTACGGCGTCTCACCGAATGCCGCGCGGAAACTGCGCGAGAAGTGGCCCGGCGACATGAGCGCCTCGCGGGCGAGCGCGGCCACGTCCAGCGGCTGCGCGTAGTCGCGGTCCATCCGGTCGCGGGCCCTGCGCAGCCGGACCAGATCCTCCCGGTTCACCCGCCCAGCATGACACACCGTCACGTACCGGCCGCGGGATTCTTCCCGGCCGTGGTTCTTTCGGCCGCGTGCAACCCTCGGGACGTCGGCGCTCCTCTATCTGTCGACGAGAGGAGCGATACGCCTTGGAAGACGACGACATCGACAGCTTCCGCGCATTCGCCCGCGCCAGGTTCGAGCCGCTACGCGCCCTCGCGTACGTGACATGCGGTGACTGGCAGGCGGCGGAAGACGCGGTGTCCGGCGCGCTGGCGCGGCTGTACCTGCGCTGGCACCGCGTCTCGTCTCCGGACGCCTATGCCCGCACGATGGTGGTCCGGGCGGCGATCGGGGAGAAACGGCGGCCGTGGCGGCGGGAGCACCCGGCGGGTGAGTCGCTGCCGGAGCGGTCGCGTGCCGACCCGGCGGACGCGGTCGATGAACGGTTGCGTCTGCGGCAGGCGTTGTGGCGGGTTCCGCCCCGGCAACGGGCCGTGCTGGTCCTGCGGTACCTCGAAGACCTCAGCGTCGAGGAGACCGCGGAGGCGCTGGGTTGCCGCACGGGCACGGTCAAGAGCCAGTGCGCGCGGGGGCTGACGACGCTGCGCGCCGTGCTGGCGGCCGAGGACATGGTCTTGATCAACGAAAAGGAGGATGAGCGTGCCGTACCAGGTCCGGGACGTGTTGGCGTCGGTGCAGGACGCACCGCCGACGCCGCAGACGACCACCGATGACATCATCGCCAGGGCCGGCCGGATCCGTACCCGCCGGATGGCGGTCGCGGCGACCGGCAGCGCGGCGACCGTCCTCGCGGTCTTGATCGCGGCGGCGACCGCGCTGGGTGGCACCGGCGGCGGGCAGCATTCCCCCGTGCCGTACCCCGCAGGACCGGCGGTGGGCACACAGTTCACGCCGCCGGACGGGTTCCGGACGGTATTCGGCGAATATCGCACCGGCGCCTACCGGATCGGCCCGGTCGGTCAGGTCACCGCGACCTACCAGCGGGTGCCCGTCTATCGCGACGGTCAGACCTGGCAGGGCGACGACGGCCGGACCTATCCGCTCACCGACGGCATGCTCACCTTCTACCAGCCGGGCGTCTACGACCCGGGCAAGCTCGGCACCGGCAACCCGGCCTTCACCTACGGCCCGACCTTCGACGTCACCATCGCCGGGCAACCCGGCTTCGGCCGGGAGATCACCCCGCAGCCGTACGCGTCGGCGGGCGTGCAGATCGGCGAATCCCAGGCGCCCGAGGACGTGACGCACCGGACCGTGCTCGCCTGGCAGTACGCGCCGGACGCCTGGGCCACGTTCACTCCGGAGAACGAACGGAACGTGTCCACGGCCGAAGCGGTGCAAATCGCCTCGGCGGTGACCGCGAAACCGGCTCGGCAACTGCGCGTCCCGTACCGTCTCGGGTTCGTTCCGGAGGGCTGGCAGGTGGTCGCGGTCACGCAGACCCCGGAAACGGTCAGCACCTCCGTCTCCGAGCTGTGGCTGCATGACGGCCCGGTCCCGCAGGCGGACGCCGACCAGCCCATCGATCTCGGCTTTCCCGGCGTACGGATCGCCGTGATGAAGGGTGACGCGAAGGATCCCGACATCAACGGCAAGGACGGCGTGCACTGCTACCCGGCGGCCAAGGGGTGCACGGTCATCGACGGCGATTACCTCGTGGACATCAGCGGTCGCGACATCGAGGACAAGACCAGCGGGGCGTCGGCCGCCGAGGTGCGGAAGATCGCCGAGGGCATGCGGTTGGGCGATCTCACCGACCAGAGCACCTGGAACCCGGTCACCGGCTGACGGCGGCCAAGCCGCTGCCGTAGGTCCCGGGACCCTGGCGCTACGCCGGGGTCCCGGGCGCCGGGCCGACGGGGTCTTTGGCCGGCCGGGCCGACGGAGTCTTTGGCCGGCCGGGCCGACGGGGTCTTGGCCGGCCGGGCCGACGGGGCTGACGGGCCCGGCAGGGTCATGCCGGGACCGAGCCCGTCAGCAGGGCCAGGCCGACGCTGCTCAGGCTGTGCAGCGCCCGGCCGCCCTGCCGGCTCGTGACGATCAGCCCCGCCTCACGCAGCACCGTGGCGTGTTCGCTGGCCGACGGCGCCGAGATGTGCACGCGGCGGGCGAGGTCGCCGGTGCTGATCGGGCCGCGCCCCACGGTGTCGAGCACCGCCGCCCGCGTCGACCCGAGCAGGGCGGTCAGCGCGCGGTCGGGTCCGGCGTCCGGCCGCGCCGACGCGGCGAGCCAGCCCACCGCGTGCTCGACCGGATAGGCCAGCACCGGCGGCAACGTCGGGTCGATCAGGGTGATCGGCCGCCGCCAGCAGAAGAACGACGGCATCAGGAGCAGCCCCCGGCCGTCGAGGTGGAAATCCCGGTCGTACGGGTAGTCGCTGAGCAGCATCGGCCGCTCCCACCGCACCCCCGGCAAACCGGCAAGCAGTCGTTCCGGGCCGCCCACCTGGGCGTCGCGCAGCCGGACCGCCCGGTCCGCGTCCAATGCCCGATCGATCTCCGGCTGGTACGGCGCGGCGCCGACACGATGCCAGGAACGCAACGCGCCGGCCAGGCGATCCAATGCCCGCACGTCCCCGGCGGCCAGCAACCTCGTCCAGGACGGCAGCCGGGACCGCCCGGACAGGTGGGTCAGATCGCGGCGGATCCGGCTGATCGGCGTGGACCGTACGGCGTCCAACCCGGCCTCCAGGCCGAGCGCGCCCGCCGCCGGCGTCAGCAGATCGGCGATCGCGCCGCGGGGCTGGCACAGCGACAGCAGAATCGCCTCGTCCGCTCGCGACGGCCGGGCCCGCACCTGGTGACGCCAAGCCTGAAACAGCAGTTGCCCCTCGCCGTTGTGCAGCATCTGCAGGCTGAGCACGGCGTCCCACAGCGGGTCCGCGCGGACCGCCACGTGGGTGCGGGACAGATCCTCTGGTGTGAAGTGGATCCGCAGCATCGGGCGGTCTCACCCTCATCCGGCGGGCCGCAGGCATGCGCGGTCCACAGTCGATCCCCGTGAATTCACCCGCCCGAGTGTTCGCCGTCGCACTCCGGCGCACCAGAGATTTATCGAAATCAGACACTATCCGACACCGGGTCGCCCCGGATCCGGGCGTGCAGGTGCATGTCGTGCCGGCCGTCGGAATGGACGGCGTCGCTGAGTTTCGTGCCCTCCAGCAGGAAACCGCACCTGGCGGCGACGCCACACGACGCCGGGTTGCGCGTGGAGTGATCGAGCGTGAGGCGGTGGAACCCGACCTCGCCCAGCGCCCATGAACTCACCGCCGCCAGGGCGCGCGAGGCGACACCCGAGCCACGGGCGGCCGGCAACACCCAGTACGCGCAGGCCGCAACCCCATCGTCGAGATCCATCTCGCGCACGGCGATGCGCCCCAGCACCCGGCCGCCGTCATGGGTCACCGCCCAATGCGCACCCCTTTCCTGCGCCCAGTCCCGGCGATACCGCGCGAACCAGGCGCGGGCGTCCCCTTCGGACGCCGGGTGGCGGGTGTGCCAGTGGGCGATCGCCGGGTCACGGTAGGCGGCATGGAACACCACCGCGTCGTCGTCCGCCCACGGACGCAGCACCAGGCCGCCGGAAGCAGACAAGATCGGCTGAGCGGCGGCGGCGATCGTCCCGGCGGCGATGGTGGGCGGCGTCGTTCTCACGGCCGTCTACCGTAAACCGCATGCCCGAACTGATGACGCCGACCACCCGGCTGCACGCTGCCTTTCTGCGCTGCCGCGACGATTGGGGTCCCGGACTCCACGAGGACGGCTTCGGCCTGACCGCCGACGACGACGTGGACTCGCCGGACGGCTTCGCCGACTGGGTGCGCCGGCTGCTGCGGCACACCCACCCTGCCGCGGATCCCTGCCCGGACACGCAGCACGGCTCTCCCCGGTGGATCGTCGAGGACGGCGAGGTGCTCGGCGGAATCGGCCTGCGGCATCACCTCGACGACGAGGTCGGTCACGTCGGGTACGGCGTACGACCGTCCGCCCGCGGCCGGGGCCTGGCCACCTGGGCGCTTGCTGAAGTGCGGGCGGAGGCGCGCGCGGTGGGCCTGGACCGCCTTCTCGCCGTCTGTTTCGCGGACAACATCGCGTCGATGCGCACCATCGAGCGCAACGGTGGTGTGCTCGAAGGGGTTCGCGAGACCGAGCACGGCCGGGTCCGGCGATACTGGCTCACCACGAGCGGCCCGGCACCGCCACGGTGCTGAAGCCGTGCAACGTCGGGGTACCGGCCGCGGTCCGAAGGCCAGCAATATTGTCGTACGGGTGTTCTAAAGTGCCCTCATGACAACGCGCTGGGAGCACGCCGAGACGACCGCCCTCGACTGCGCCGCCGCGCCCGTCTGGCCGCTCTCCGACGCCGAGGTGATCGACGCCCTGCGCACCGTGCACCGCGCCGGTCAGGCCCTGCACGCCGCCACCCTGCACCTCATCCAGCAACTCGACACCCGCGACGTGCCCTCCACCCAGCACGCCACCTCCCTGGCCAACTGGCTGCGCTGGCACCTGCGCATCAGCGCCGCGCACGCCCGCACCCTGGTCGCCCAGGCCAAGGCCGTCGACCATCGGCCGGACCTCGACCACGCCCTGACCACCGCACGGGTGAACGCCGAGCAGGTCACCGTGATCGCCCGCTGCCTCGACGGGCTGGACAGCGATCCCGACGTCCCCGCCGCACTCACCGCCGAGGCCGAGAGCGCCCTGGTCGGTTGGGCACCGGAGCTCGACCCGGTGGCGCTTCGCCACGCCGGTGAGCGGATTCTGGCCCACCTCGCCCCCGAGATCGCCGAACGCGTGGAGGAGGTCGCCCTCGCCCGCGCCGACAAGCGCGCCGAGCGCGACCGCTACCTGACCCTCACCACGATCGGCGACGGACGCGTCCGCCTCCACGGCATCCTCGGCACCGAGGCTGCCGCCGTCATCACCGCCGCCCTCGACCCGTTGTGCTCCCCCAGACGCCGCACCATCCCCGGCAGCGCGGACCCCGGCAGCGCGGACCCTGGCAGTGCAGAACCCGGCAGCGCAGACCCCGGCAGCACGGACCCCGGCAACGCAGACCCCGGCAGCGCAGAACCCGGCAGCGCAGACCCCGGCAGCGCGGGACCCGCCTGCCTCGCGGATGCCGCCGCAGTGGGCGCGGGCTCGGTCGTGACCGATGCGCGTACGCCCGGACAACGCCGCGCCGACGCCCTGGTCGACATCTGCCAGCTCGCCTTGCGCACCACCGCACTGCCCGAGAACGGCGGGGACCGCCCGCAACTGGCCGTCACCGCCCCCTACGACGTGCTCCACCAGAAGCTCGGCATCGGCACCCTCGACACCGGCGAACGTCTGCACCCCACGGACGTACGTCGCCTCGCCTGCGACGCCCGCATCCTGCCCGCCGTGCTCGGCGGCCAGGGACAGGTCCTCGACGTCGGCCGCACGCGCCGTCTGGCCACCGGCTCGTTGCGCCGTGCGCTGGTCGCCCGGGACCACGGCTGCGCCTTCCCGCACTGCGACCGGCCAGCACAATGGTGCGACGCTCACCATCTGGCCTCCTGGCTCGACGGCGGGCCGACCAGCCTCGACAACCTCGTGCTGCTCTGCCGCTACCACCATCGCCTCGTGCACCGCGAACCCTGGCGCGTCCGGCTCGGCCCCGGCCGGCACCCCGAGTTCCTCCCGCCGCCCGCACTCGACCCAGCCCAGCATCCCCTGCGCAACCGCTATCACCTCCGCACATGAAGCAACCCGCGCGGACACCCCCGCGAAACGCCACCCGCACGCGCCGCCCCGCAGGACGCCGGCCGGGCCCCGCCCCGCAGCCGAGCACACACCCGGGGTCACGCAATGCCCGAGTCACGCAGGCCCAAGTCGCGCAGGCCCAAGTCACGCACACGTGGGTCGCGCGCTGGGTCACGCGCGCCTGGGTCACGCCCACCTGGGTCAGGCACACCGGGGTCACGCACACCTGGGTAACGCGCGCTGGGTCACGCAATGCCCGAGTCACGCAGGCCCAAGTCACGCACACGTGGGTCACGCGCTGGGTCACGCGCGCCTGGGTCACGCCCACCTGGCTCAGGCACACCGGGGTCACGCACACCTGGGTAACGCACACCTGGGTAACGCGCGCCGGGTCACGCCGTCGAACATCGAGCCCACCCGACCGAGGCGGGTTGCGGCATTTCATCGCCGCCACGTCACCATCGCCATGGACACATTCGTGAGCGCGCTATAGGCATCTCGATCCGTCGGCACCGCCGGAGCCGAGGGCGGGCCCGAAACTCACGGCGCCCCACCGGACAGCGGCCGACGCAGCGGGTCCGGGCAACGACCGCCGCCTGAACCCGCTGCTCCGCAACTTCTCGTCCGGGCTCCCCCGACTCCGCCGAGATCTCCGCCCCCGATCAACCTCGTGAGCGTGACCCTCGGGTCGACAGCCCGGCGGCCAGAAGCCTTCGACTGCCCCGCGTCCGGGGCACCTCCGACAACTCCGCGACCGGGAATCCCACGGTCAGAAACCCCGGCTACCTCGCAGTCCGGGAACCGCCGACGGTCCCGTGGTCAGGGAATGACGACGATGGACATCGTGCGACGGCGGTCGCCTTCGTACGCCAGCACCGACAGCGTCGTCGGCGCCAGCATGCGGCAGTCGTGCACGCCCGGCCGCGGCTGTTCACACAACACGCCCGGCGGCGGGCTGATCTCCAGTCGGCCCGACCCGAGGTTCGTCACCCGCAGCACGGCGCCGACCTGCAAGCACGGCGACCACCAGGGCATTTCCTCATTGAAGTCGTACGTGACGGTGCGCCCGCCGCGTACGCACGTGGGTGAGGCCATCGCCTTGGCCACGGTGACGTCCAGGCGTTGCGGAACCTCCTCCGCCTCCCATTCGAAGAAGATGTCACCGATCTGCAGCAACCGGCAGGTGAGGACCCCGGCAGCGTAGAAACAGTCGGTCGTGTCCGGAGTGTTGGCCATCTGTTGTGGACCGATATGCTCGAATCGGACCACTCCGCCGACGGTGATGCACTCGGCGGCGCGGTTGGTGGCGGGCGTCCCGGCGTCAACCACGAACTCCACCGCTCCCCGGCACCGCGCGGGCCGACCAGCGGCGGACTCGGCCGACGTGGCCAGCTCGGCCGACGCGGCGGACTCGGCCGACGCAGCGGACTCAGCCGACGCAGCGAGCTCAGCCGACGCAGCGAGCTCAGCCGACGCAGCGAGCTCAGCCGACGCAGCGAGCTCAGCCGACGTGGCGGATCGGGCGGTCGGGTGCTCGGCCACGGCGGCTCCGGGCCAGGCCAGGCTTGCCGCTACCCCGATGGCCAGCAGGCCGGTCAGGGCTGCCGCGCCGCTACGGAAAGCGCCGCGACGGAAAGTGCCGCGACGGAAAGTGTTGTTGCGCATGTGGGTACCGCTCCCTTCGCGAAGGACGTGATACCTGTTCGTCTCGGCACGTGCGGGTTTGGTTTGCCGGCAATCGCGCAGTCTCACCGGCTTGCGCGTGGGACCGGCACCATGAGCCAGTCAGGTCGACGACGGTGTGCGCGGGCGCGTCGCGAACCATCGCACCAACTGCGCGGGTGAGCGACCGCCGGCGAAACACCACAGCGCGATCACCGGGTCGCAGATGGCGCAGCCCAGCGACGAATCGTGTTGCGACGGGATGAGCGGCGCACCCCTGCGGTGATGCAGCACGTCCCAGCCGGTGTGCAGCAGCCAGGCGATGCCGATGAAGGTCCACGACCGCAACCCGGCGTAGGCGACCCCGGTCATCACCGCGGTGAAGGCGAGCTCGGCGAGTCCGAAACTGCCACCGCTGATGTACGCGGCTCCGGCACCGCCGACGACCACCGCGTTCAGCCGACGGCGGTGCGGTTCGGGCACGAAGGCGAATGCCCCGGCCCAGATCAGGGCGATGACCACCGGCACGATGTAGCGCAACATGCTTCCTCAATTCCCGCCCGGGGGGCCAGCCCGGCGAGCGGATTCCCGGCCCGGAGGGGTAGCCCGGCGAGCGGATTCCCGGCCCGGCGGGCCAGCCCCGGCGAGCCGATTCCCGGCCCGGCGGGGCCGCCCGGCGAGCGGCGGACGGCCGTGGGGCAGGTGGATTGCGCTAGAGCGTAGGAAGACCTCCACCGCCGTCGACAGGGCCTCCGTTGCCAATCTGCGACGGGATCGCGCCACCACGGTTGCCGACGTTCCGCATGCGGGACGCCTCACGGATCAAGTGGTCGCGCTCGGCGACGTTGGTGGCCCGGCGGGCCGCTTCGGCGTACGCGTTGGCCGCCGCGGGCCGGTCGTCGCCGAGTTCGTGCAGGTACGCGCGTACGGCGTACCAGCGGTGACGCTCGCCGAGCACCTCGCGCAACCGGTCCGCCTCGCGCAACCCGGCAGCGGCGCCGAGGACGTGGCCGACCGCGACGGCGCGCGCGAGCACGGCGGTGGGATCCTGGCGCACCGGGTCGCCGGTCAGTGCGACCAGGTCGTCGTACCAGTCCAGGATCTGCGGCCAGTCGGTCTCGGCGGCGCTCGTCGCGTCGTCGTGCAGCGCGGCGATGGCGGCCTCGATCTGGTACCGCCCGGGACGCCGTGTGTCGGTCTGCTGGGCCAGCGCCGACTGCAGGACGCGTACGCCCTCAGCGATCTCGCGTGTGTCCCAGCGCCCGCGGTCCTGCCGGTCGAGGGTGACGATCCGACCGCCGGCGTCGAGCCGGGCCGGCAACCGGGCGTGGTTCAGGAGCATCAACGCGAGCAGTCCGCGCGCCTCCGGTTCCGGCGTGGCGAGGGTGAGCTGCCGGGCGAGCCGGATCGCCTCCACGGCGAGGTCCACCCGGCCCCCGTGGCCGGCGGCGTAGACCAGGTAGAGCACGCGCAGCACCACCGCGAGGTCTCCGGGCCGGTCGAGGCGTCGCCCGCGAACGGTGCGCTTGGCGCGGCTGATCCGCTGCGCCATGGTCGCCTCGGGAACGTAGAACGCGTCGGCGATCTCCCGGGTGGTGAGACCGCCGACGGCGCGCAGCGTCAGCGCCACCTGAGAGGCCGGCGCGAGGTCGGGGTGACAGCAGCAGAAGAGCAGGAACAGCGTGTCGTCGCCCTCTTCGGTGGCGTCCGGCCGGGGTTGCACGTACGCGGTCTCCTCGCGGCCGTGCCGGGCGGTCTCGCCGCGACGGGCGTCGATCAGCCGCCGCGTCGCGACCGTCGTCAGCCAGGCGCGCGGGTCGCGGGGCGGTTGCCGCGGCCAGACGCGTAGCGCCTCCAGCAGGGCTTCCTGCAGTGCGTCCTCGGCGGCGTCGAAATCCTCGCCGCGGCGCACCAGGCTCGTCAGCACCCGCGGGACGAGGCCGCGCAGGGCATCCTCGTCCCGCGGGTGCATCGGCTGGTCGGGCACGAAGCGTCAGTCCTGCGCCGGCGCGTCCGACATGACCTCCCGGATGTCGATCCACTCGTACAGGGGCGTGCCGCCGGGGCCGGGTTCGGACGAGACGTACGCGGCGAGTTCGACCGCCCGCTCGCGGGAGTCCACGTCGATCATGTACCAACCGGCGACCAGGTCGTTGGTCTCCGGCAGCGGACCGTCGGTGGTGACCGGTGCCGCATCCGGTCCGCCGTAACGCACCCAGGTCTGCGTCGGGGTGAGCGCCTGCGCGTCGACGAACTCGCCGTTCTTCTCCAGCAACTCGGCGACGTGCTTGAGGAAGGCCATGTGCGCCTCCACATCCTCGCTCGCCCACTGGTCCATCGGGGGCACCGCGCGGTGCGCTTCCGGGCCGCCACGGTAGTGCTTGAGGAGCAGGTACTTCGGCATCGTGGTCTCCTGACGTGGTCGGCCCCGCCGGTCGGGGCCTCTCACTCGGTGAGCGGAGCCGGCCGGCGCTTCTCGACATCATGCCGCGAAAAATCTCGACCCGGACGTACGGGCGCCGCCGCCATGGATGGACAACCGCACTCGACCGTGCAAACATCCAGGTTGTCTAGATGACCTGGAGGTCTCATGTCGAAGATGCCGTTGTATGCGCGGATCGAGCGGGAGCTGCGCGCCCGTCTGGCCGGGGCGGAACCCGGCGATGTGGTGCCCGCCGAGAGCACGCTCGCGGCGGAGTTCGGGGTGGCCCGGATGACCATGCGGGCCGCCCTCAACGCGCTGGAGGCCGACGGGCTGATCGAGCGGATCCAGGGGCGCGGCACGTTCGTGCGTCGGCAGCCCACCCCTCGGACGGCGGGCACCCTGCTGAGCTTCCAGGACCAGGTGCGCAACTGGGGCCGCACCCCCTCGTCCCGCCTGATCGCCGCCGAGGTCCGTGCCGCCTCCGCCGAGGAGGCCACCGCGTTGCAGCTCGCCGCCGCGGAACCCCGGGTGGTGTCGATCGTCCGGGTGCGGCTGGCCGACGGAACACCGCTGGTCGTCGAATACGCGTGCTTCCCGCCGCACCTCACCGACCTGCTGGATCGCGACCTGGAAGCGGGCTCGCTGCACCGTGCCCTGCACGATCGGGGCCTGCGGCCCACCCTCGGCTCCTCGACGCTGACCGCCCGGCCGGCCGGCGCCGACGGCGCGCATCTCCAGGTCCCGCCCGGCGAATCGCTGCTGGTCGAGACGCGCCTCATCGTCGATCAGAACGCCGCGCCGCTGGAGTTCACGGTGAGCCGCTACGTCGGCGCGCGGTACGCCCTGCAGGTCACCTTCGACGTGCAGCCGCCCCGGGCGGACGCGCAACCGCCCGTTCCGGAAGCACAACCGCAGCCGACAGGAGAGTCTCGATGAACGTCGCCAAGATGATCGACCATTCGCTGTTGCGTCCCGAGCTGACCATCGAGGACATCCGGCGTGGCTGCGACATCGCCGTCCGCCGGGACGTCGCCTCGGTGTGCGTACGTCCGTCCGACGTGGAGTTCGCCGCGGCGGCACTCGCCGGCACCGGCGTGCTCGTCGGCACCGTCGCGGGTTTCCCGCACGGCGACACCCGCACCGCGGTCAAGGTCGCCGAGGCGCGGGCCCTGGTCGAGGCCGGCGCCGATGAGATCGACATGGTGGTGCACATCGGCCGGTTGCGCGGCGGGGACAGCGACTACGTGCACGACGACATCGCCGCGGTGGTCGCCGCCGCGCAGGGCCGCACGGTGAAGGCGATCCTGGAGAACGCCTACCTCAGCGAGGAGCAGACGGTCATGGGCTGCCGCCTCGCCGAACGGGCCGGCGCGCACTTCGTCAAGACCAGCACCGGCTTCGCACCCGGCGGCGACGCCACCCCGGCCGGGATCCGGTTGATGCGCGCCTCGGTAGGCCCGCACCTCGGCGTCAAGGCCGCCGGTGGCGTGCGCACCCTGGACAGGCTGCTCAGCCTGCATCAGGCGGGTGCGAACCGTTTCGGCGCCACGGCCACCGAAGCCATCCTGGACGCCGTCGCGGCCCGTCAGCGGGGCGACGCCCCCGCGCCTACTTCCGGCGTGACCGGATGAGCGCCACGATCACCGCGGCCACGATCACCACCACGACGACGAAACAGATGAACAGATGCCACGGCTTGATCGCGCCCATGTCCGCGAACGGTACCAACACGGTCAAGGCGCAGCGGGCGCGGTGACGCAGTGCTCGCGGCAGTGCAGCGCCCGCGGTGATACAGCGCCCGCGGTGACGCAGCGGCCGCGGTGACGCAGCGCCCGCGGTGATACAGCGCCCGCGGTGATACAGCGCCCGCGGTGATACAGCGCCCGCGGTGATGCAGCGCCCGCGGTGATGCAGCGGCCACGGTAAAGGGGAGGCGGCCGGCGGGGTGGGCCGCGTAGCCTCACCGCAACGCGAGACCCCCGGCGCGAAGAGGAGATCGACCATGAGGACTTCCGGCGACACCCCCGGCTCCTTCCTTGTCTCCTTCGCCGGAAAGGCACTTCGTGTTAGGTCCGTTCGAAAACCCTGTTGACCCCTTCCCCGCCGGCGAGGCACGCACCCCCGCCGCCGGTCCCCTCCGGTTTCTCCGTGACGAGCTCCGGCCCTTGCGCCCGGTCGTCGCCGCCGCCGTCACCGTCACCGTCGCGTGCGCCGCCGTCGAGGTGTGGCTCATCGGATACGCCGGCCAGCTGGTGGACACGCTCGCCGCCGGAAGCCCGGACACGCTTCGGGCCGAGCACGGCGCCGAGTTGCTCGCCGTCGCCGTCGTGGTGCTGCTGATCAGGCCGCTGATCAGTCTCGTCCGCGAGACGCTGGACGACATCACGTTCCGCGCCAACGCCCGCCCGATCACCCGCTGGCGGGCACACCGGTATGTGTCGCGGCAGTCCGTCGGCTGGTTCCGCGACGACCTGGCCGGGCGCATCGCCACGTGGGTGCGCGACGGCGGCGAGGCCGCCAGCACCGCGGCGTACTCCGTGCTGCACACGCTGGTGTTCGTGGTCGCGTACATCGCCGGGTCCGTGTGGGTGATGTCCGCGATCGACGTGCGGCTGCTGGTGCCGCTGGGCGGTTGGATCGTGGCCTACGGATTCCTCATGTGGTGGGCGGTGCCGCGCTACCGGCGCGCGTCGGAACGCCTCCAGGACGCCGAATCGGCGCTCACCGGGCTGCTCGTCGACTCGTACGCGAACGTCGACACGCTCGCGCTGCTCGGCGATGGCGCGACACGCGTCGCGGATGACCGGCGGGTGTTCGCCGCGGCCCGCCGTGCGCACCTGGACCTGCAGCGGGTCGAGGTGACCATCAACTCGGGCATGATGGCGCTCGGCAGCGCGCTGCTGGTCGGCCTGGTCGGGTACGGGATCGTCCTCTGGCATTCCGGCTCCGGCCCGCTGGGCCTGGTCGCCGCGGCGCTGGCCCTCAGTTTCCGCATCACCGCGATGGCGGAGTGGCTGCTGGACGCCGTGTCGTCGCTGTTCGGGTCGGTCGGCGCGCTGACGCGGGCGTTGCGCACCGTCGCCCAGCCGCTCGCCGTACCTGACAAGCCCGGAGCAACCCCGCTCCGGGTACGCGGTGGGGCCATCCGTTTCTCCGGGGTCAGCCACCGGTACCGCGCCGACCGGGACGCCGGTGGCGGAACCCGCGCACTCGACGGGCTGGACCTGGACATCGCCGCGGGGGAACGTGTCGGCGTCGTCGGGCGCTCCGGTGCGGGCAAGTCCACGCTGGTGGGCCTCCTGCTGCGCTTCCACGACGCCACGTGCGGCACGATCCGCATCGACGGCGCCGACATCGCCGCCGTGACGCAGGAAAGCCTACGTGGCCAGGTGTCCATGGTGGCCCAGGAGGCCACGCTGCTGCACCGCTCGATCCGGGAGAACATCGCCGGCGCGTCCCCCGGCGACGACACCCGCATCTGGGCGGCGTTGCGCCGGGCGTCCGCGGACGCGTTCGTCAGCACCCTCACCGACGCGGACGGCCGCACCGGGTTGGACGCCCATGTGGGCGAGCGCGGCGTGCGCCTCTCCGGCGGGCAGCGGCAACGGATCGCGCTGGCCCGCGCGTTCCACCGGGACGCGCCGATCCTGGTGCTGGACGAGGCGACGTCGGCGCTGGATTCCGAGGCGGAGGCCGCCATCCACGAGACGCTCGGCGAGGTGATGCGCGGCCGCACGGTGATCGCGATCGCGCATCGCCTGTCGACCATCGCGCATCTGGACCGAATCGTGGTCCTGGACGCGGGCCGGATCGTGGAGCAGGGCACCCACGCCGAGTTGGTGCGCCGCGGCGGCCTCTACGCCGAACTGTGGTCGCGGCAGTCCGGCGGGTTCCTCGGCACCGGCACCCAGCCCACAACCGGCACCGCGCCCACAACCGGCACCCAGCCCACAACCGGGGCCCGAGCCACAACCGGCACCCAGCCCACAACCGGCACCGCGCCCGGGGCCGGCGTCACGACGTGGTCGGAGGCGTCCGGCTGAGCGGCGGCGCGGCGGGAACGGATGAGCACGTCCGCGACCCCTGAACGAGCTGACTCATGCTGACACGGTGGCCGCCCGACCGTGTGGCAGCATCACCGCGGTGGCGGGAACGACGGACTGGCACGACTGGCACGCGCCGTACGCGGATGGCGGGTCAGCGCTGTCGCAGCGGTTGCGCCTGGTGCAGCGGCACATCGACGAGTGGCTGGACGAACGTCCGGAACCGGCGCTGCGGGTGGTGAGCGTGTGCGCGGGCCAGGGCAACGATCTGCTGGGCGTCCTCGAGCGGCGTGCCGACGCCGGCCGGGTGCGCGCCGAACTGATCGAGAAGGACCGCGCAACGCGTCCGTCGCCCGCGACCGTGCCGTCGCAGCCGGGCTCGACCGGGTCACGGTCGCCTGTGCCGATGCGGGCGACTTCGCGGCGTACCGGTCGGCGGTGCCGGCCGATCTGATCCTGCTCACCGGGGTGCTGGGCAACATCAGCGACCCGGACGTACGAGCCACGATCGACGCCGCGGCGCGGCTGAGCGCTCCCGGAGCAACGGTGGTCTGGACGCGTACGCGCCGGGAACCGGATCTGACCCCGGCGGTGCGCGGCTGGTTCCGTGACGCGGGCTTCGCCGACCGCGGGTGAGCCGCCACTTGCGCCGCGGTCACCGTCCGAAGCAGACGCTCCGGCCGGGGCGTACCTGGTCCGCTCGGTAGGCGGCCTGGTCGATCAGGTTGCCGGAACCGTCGACCAGCACGATCTGGTCTCCCCGGTTGCCCAGTGTGGTCGCCGATGATGCGGTGATCTGCGTCAGCGCACCGCTGGCCAGCGTGCCGGACAGGTCGGTGCGTCCGCCCGCCGCGTCCAGCAGGCCCCATCCGGTCAGGTCGACCGGTTTGGCGGTGACGTTGAGCAGCGTGACCAGTTCGTGGCCGCGATCGGTGCCCACCGGGTCGGGCAGTGCCGCGACGACGAGCACGTCGCCGGCTGCCGGGGGCGGACCGGACGGGCTTCCGGGCAGGGCCGGGTCCGGGTCGATCACCATGTCCTCCGGCCAGACGATCATCTGGATCGTGTCGCCCGCGCCGCGGATGACGTCGTGCATGTTCGCGGCTTCCAGCACGTCGAGCCGGAACAGCCGGTCGTCGCGGTGCACCGGGTCGGCGCGCAGCCACGCGTCGAAGCCGTCGAAGTCGGTGCGCCCGGACGCCAGGTACGGCACCAGCCGGCGGAACAGCTTCGGCCACAGGACAAGCTGTTGCAGGGCGTCGAGGTCGGTGACGGTCGCCGCGCCGTTCGGGTCGGCCGTGGACATCGCCCACACCCCGGCGGGCGGCTGGGCCGAGCGCGCCGCACGGGACGCCTCCGCCAGGTGCGTACGCAAATCGGCGGGCAGGGTCGCGTAGAAGGCCGGATAGGCGAGGCCGGCGGACAGCAGCGCGGCATTGACCGAACGATCGACGGTGGCTTCGTCGACGAAGATCGCCGAACCGTCCGGGCCGGCGTGGTCACCGGGGTAGACGAAGGCGATCAGGCGCCCGTTGGCGTCGACCCCGTTGGACAGGACATGCCCGCGAATCGAGTCCTGGTCGGCCGATTGGACCTTGTTGGGCGCGTCCGGGAAATACACCACGTTGGTGAAGCCGAGCCGGTCCACCATCTCGTCACGGGCCGCCGTCGCGATCTTGAGATCCTGGTAGGTCTCCTCGAAGTGGGTTTCCAGGGCGTCGATGGCTTCCAGACGCACCGAAATGCCACGCCGGTTGATGTCCGGCGGTCGGCCCGACCGGCGCGGCAGGGTCTCGACCAGGGCCGGCGTGTCGGGCAGAAACTTGATCGTGTCGCCGTCCGGTTCCGGGCCCTGCCGGGGCAGATCCGGATAGCGGATGACGAATTGTCCACGCAACAACGTGTAACTCACGGCGCCTCCCGCAACGACATGACGCATGGTGTCGCAGTCGCGACGCGAGGAGGCTATGCACCGGGAAAGCCCGCCCTCCAGCCGAGCGTCCGTGATTTGTCTCGCCGCAGACCCGTACGCGCCAAGGCTGTGACCTCGACGAATGAGAGTCTCCTCCACCGATCGGTGGAGGGGGCAGATCGACCGCCGGTCGATTCGCGGCACCTGGCGCCGATGTGACGATCACAGCATGACAGTCATCGAGGTCTCGAACCTGCAGAAGCGGTACGGGGACACCGCCGCGGTGCGCGACGTCTCGTTCACCGTCGAGCGCGGTGAGATTTTCGGCATCCTGGGCCCGAACGGCGCCGGCAAGACCACCACCGTCGAGTGCGTGGCCGGCTTGCGGACGCCGGACGCCGGAACCATCACCGTCCTCGACCGCCCACCCCGTGACCATGAATTGCGCCGGCTGGTCGGCGTGCAGCTACAGGAGGGGCAACTGCCCGAGAAGACCACCGTGCGAGAGGCGCTGGAACTGTTCAGCGCGTTTTATCCGGAACCGGCCGATTGGCGCGCACTCGCCCGCGAACTCGGGCTCGGCGACAAGCTCGGCACCCGGTTCGCGAAGCTGTCCGGCGGCCAGAAACAGCGCCTGTCCATCGCGCTCGCCCTGATCGGCGACCCGCGGATCGCCATCCTCGACGAGCTGACCACCGGCCTCGACCCGCACGCCCGGCGCGACACCTGGGACCTGATCGAGGGCATCCGGGCGCGGGGCGTCACGGTCCTGCTGGTCACCCACTTCATGGAGGAGGCGGAGCGACTCTGCGACCGGATCGCCGTGATCGACTCCGGCCGGGTGGTGGCTCTCGGCACCCCGGCCGCGCTGATCGCCGAGATCGCGGCCGAGCAGCGGCTCCGGTTCCGCCCCTCGGAGCCGATCGAGGATGCGTTGCTGCTCGCCCTGCCCGAGGTCACCGAGGTCCGACGGCACGGCCCGCGGATCGAGGTGGTCGGCAAGGGCGAGTTGCTCCACACCGTCATCGCGCTGCTCGCCGGGCGCGGCATCATCGCCGCCGACCTGCGTGTGGAACAGGCGGACCTGGACGAGGCATACATCCGCCTGACCAACCGCGAGCCCCTGGCAGAGGAGCGTTGACATGGGTCTGTTCGCCAAAATCACCCGCAACGAGCTGCGCCTGTTCCTGCGCGAACCGCTGGTGGCGTTCTTCAGCCTGGCCTTCCCCACCATTCTGGTGGTCATCCTGGGCAGCATCCCGGAATTCCGGGAACCCAGCGAGGCCCTCGGCGGTGTCACCGTGATCTCCCTGTACGTGGGGATCGCGCTCGCCCTGGGCCTGGCCATGCTGGGGTTGCAGTTCATGCCGACGGTGCTCGCGAGCTACCGGGAGCGGGGGGTGCTGCGCCGCGTCGCCGTCACACCCGTACGGCCGGTCACGCTGCTCGGTGCGCAACTGGCCGCGACGCTGGTGATGGCGCTGGTCTCCGGCATCCTGGTGCTCGCCGTCGGCAAGATCGCCTTCGACGTGAACCTGCCCGGTCAGCCGGTCGGCTTCCTGATCGCCTATCTGCTGTGCGGTGCCGGGGTGTTCGCCGTCGGCCTGCTTGTCGCGGCGCTGGCACCCAGCGGCAAGGCCGGCAACGCCATCGGCACCCTGCTGTTCTTCCCGTCGATGTTCTTCGCCGGGCTGTGGACACCGCGCGAGGTGTTGCCGGCGGTGCTCCAGCGCATCGGGGACTTCACGCCGCTCGGCGCCGGCGAACGGGCGCTGCACGACGCGGCGGTCGGCCAGTGGCCCGCCCTCTTGCCCCTGGCCGTGTTGTTGGCTTACGTAGTGGTGTTCGGAGCGGCCGCCGCGCGGCTGTTCCGCTGGGAATAGGGGGACCCATGACCGATCGGGGCGCGATGCGGGGGCTCGACCAGTGGCGTCAGCGCCTCGATCGGTGGGTGCTGTTGGTCCCGTACGCGTGCCTGGCCGGGTCGGTCGCGCTGTCGCTGGTGGCCGACGCCTTCCGCTTGCTGCCCGCCAAGCCGTTCCTGTGGGGCCTGGCCCTGTCGGTGGTGGCCGCCGCGTGGCTGGCCTGGTTCGTGACCCTGCACCCGCAGTGGGAGCACCGGCGCGGACTGATGGCGGTCTTCTTCCTCGGGCACCTGCTGCTGATCTTCCTGCTGATCTGGGTGAACCCGCTCTACGGGTTCTACGGCTGGACCGGATACCTGGTCCTCGTGTACGCCCTGCCCGGACGGTGGCGGCTGGTGGGGGCCGGCGCGGTCGCCTGTTCCGGCGCCATCTCGCAGATCGGCGGCTTCGACACACTCACCGCGCTGAACGGGCGGATCGCCTTCGCCATGGTGCTGGCACTCAACCTGGTCATCGCGGTCGGCATGACGCACCTGACCACGGCGACCCACGAGCAGTCGAACCGCCGCGCGGCGATGATCGACGAACTTGCCGAGGCCAACGAACGGCTCGAAGCCGCGCTGCAGGAGAACGCGGGCCTGCACGCCCAGTTGCTGAACCAGGCTCGCGAGGCGGGCGTGCTGGACGAGCGGCAACGCATGGCCGGCGAGATCCACGACGTGCTGGCGCAGGGCCTGACCGGCATCGTCACCCAGCTCGAAGCGGCGGACGCGGCCCGGTCCCGGCCGAACGACCTGTGCCGACACCTCGACACGGCCAAGCGGCTGGCCCGCGACAGCCTCGCCGAGGCCCGCCGCTCGGTGCAGGCGCTGCGACCGCAGAACCTGGACGCGGCGGCGCTGCCCGACGCGATCGACGAGGTGGTCCGGGGCTGGTCGCGGCTCAACGACGTGACCGCCGAGCTGATCACCACGGGCACGCCCCGGCCGCTGCTGCCCGAGATCGAGACGACCCTCCTGCGCACCGCGCAGGAGGCCCTGGCCAACGTGGCCCGGCACGCCGGTGCCACCCGGGTCGCCCTCACCCTGTCCTACATGGAGGATCTGGTCAGCTTGGACGTACGCGACGACGGCACCGGCTTCGACCCGGAGGCTCCGCTCGCTGCGGACTATCCGGGCGGGTACGGGCTGAACGCGATGCGCGAGCGGGTGATCCGGATCGCCGGCCGGCTCGACGTGGAGTCCGAACCCGGAGCCGGCACCGCGATCTCCGCCCGCGTGCCCGCGATCGCCCAGGGCGCCGCGGCATGATCCGCCTGATCGTGGTCGACGACCACCCCGTGGTCCGCGACGGGCTACGAGGCATGTTCGACGGTGACGACCGGTTCGCGGTGCTCGGCGAGGCCGGCAATGGACGGGAAGCCCTCGCCGTGGCCCGCGCGGTGGACCCCGACGTGGTGCTGCTCGATCTGCGCATGCCGGAGATGGACGGCGTCACCACGATCCGGGCGTTGAAGGCGGAAGGGTCCCGCGCCCGGGTACTGGTGCTGACCACGTACGACACGGACAGCGACGTCCTCCCGGCGATCAAGGCGGGGGCGACCGGCTATCTGCTCAAGGACACGCCGCGCGAAGACCTGTTCCGTGCGGTCGCGGCGGCGCACCGCGGGGAGTCGGTGCTCTCCCCCGCGGTGGCCGGCCGTCTCATGGGCACGCTGCGCTCACCGGCGAAGGAGCCGCTGAGCCAGCGGGAAGTGGAAGTGCTGGGCTTGATCGCGCGCGGCTGCTCCAACCGCGAAGCCGCGGGCAGACTGTTCATCAGCGAGGCAACGGTGAAGACACACCTGCTGCACGCGTACGCCAAACTGGGCGTCCGGGACCGTGCGGCGGCGGTGGCGACCGCGTTCGAGCGAGGGTTGCTCGGCTCGGACTGACGACCGTCGCGTCGCCGGGCCGTCACGGTTGCGTGTCGCCCGCCCCGGTCCGGCGCTGCGCCTCGTCGACGCCGCGGTCGACCTGCGACGAGTACTTCCCCTCGGTGCGCTTGTCGATCTGGTCGCCGATCTTCTCAATGGCCTGATCCACCTGCTTGTCGTGCTTGTCGGCGAACTGCTTGGCCTTGTCCAGGAAAGACATCGCAGACTCCTCCTCGCTGTCGTTCGAACCTCATCCGTTTCCCGTGCACCGGGCCACTAAACGACGCGCCGCGGGGTGTCGTCCCCCATCAGGCGACATCACGCCAGCCGGAACGGACCGTGTCCGGCCCGGCCGCCGTCCCGTCGTGCCCGCACATGACGTCCTCCATGAGCTGCGACGTGCGGCGGCGCACCGCGAGTCCGGCCTCCTCGTCGGCCAGTTGCGCGGTCAGCGACAACACCACGACGCGGGCGCCGTCCGCGCTCACCGCGTTGGCCGTGCTCACGCCGAGCACGTCACCGCCGTGCGACCAGTAGCCACCGCACCGCGTCGGGATGTACGCGATGCCCAGGCCGTACCGGGAACCGGGCTCGGAGTCCTGCCGGCTTTCGGCGAGGACGGTGCGGTGCATGGCGGCCATCTCGCGCGGGTGGAGAAGCCGTCCGCGCTGCAGGGCCTGCCAGAAGCGCGCCAAGTCGCCCGGCGTGGTGATGAGGCTGCCCGCCGCATCGGCGACGGTGGCGTTGAACAGGGTGGTGTCGGTCATCTCGCCACCCGGCTCCCACTGCTGGTAGGCCCTGGCGTGCGGCACCGGGAGATACGGCCGGTCCCCCGGCATCAAGGTGTGGCGCAGCCCGAGCGGCTGGAGAATCCGGGCGCGCACCTCGGTGGCCCACGCTCGGCCGGTTACACGCTCGATCAGCATGCCGGCCAGGACATAGTTGGTGTTGGAATAGTCCCATCGCGTTCCGGGCGCGAATTCGGGTTCGTGCTTCATGGCCAGCGCGACGACGTCGGCGGCGGTGTAATGATCGAACCGGTGCGCCCGGTAACCCGCGAAGGAACCCACCACGGCAAGATCGTTGGTGTAGTTGTAGAGGCCGCTGGTGTGCTGCAGCAACTGACGGACGGTGATGGTTCGGCCGTCGTTGCCGTTGCCGGTGACGACCCCGGGCAGCCAGCGGTCGACGGTGTCGTCCAGCGAGAGTCTCCCCTCCCCGACGAGTTGCAGGACGGCGACCGAGACGAAGGTCTTGGTGTTGCTTCCCATCCGGAAATATCCGCCGAGCGGCACCGGCGTCCCCCGGCGCAGGTCACCCACTCCGGCCCGGGCGCGTGTGGTGACACTGTCGACCCGGGCCAGTCCCTGAACGCCGGTGATGCCCAGCGCGTGCAAATCGTCGACCGCGGCGTGGATCTGCCGGCCGCGGTCGCCGGGTGGGGCGGCGACGGCCGGCGGCGCGCCGCCGGCCACCACCGCCGCCGTCACCGCGACGGCCGTCCCCCACCGGCCGACACGTCCCCACCGGCCACGATGTCTGCGCATGTCCTTCTCCCTCCACGTCGGACGTACAAGCCTCGACGCTATGAAGGTTTGCGATGCGTCTCCATCAAGCGGTCCCCCCGAACCGTGGTGGGGTCAACCCCCGGCACCGCCGGCGAGGACCTCCTTGACGAACACGATCGCGTCGTGGCTCGCCAGCCCGGTGGCGGTGCGGCCGTACAAGCATGCCCGCTCCCACTCGTCCCGCGACGAGGTGGCGATCAGGTGAGGCGTCTGCGCGTCGAGCACGGCGACCAGGTCGTCGGCGAGCAGCCGCAGTCGTTGCCCCTGCGGTGTCTGCCCGTCCCCCACCGCAGGAACGCGGCGACACGTACGTGGGTAGGCTCGCTCGACGGCTCGGCATCCGCCCCACCACGCTGCGAAAATGGGAGGCTGCCGGCCTGGTCCGGCCACGGCGCGATCCGCACACCGGTTACCGGGTGTGCAGCGCCTGCGACGTACGCGACGCTCGGCTCGTCCACCAGCTAAGGAGAGGCGGCTACCTGCTGGCGCAGATCGCACCGGTGATCGACCAGATCCGCACCGCCGGAGGCGTCGCACCCGCTGGAGGCGATGCTGCACGATGGGCACGCTCGGCTCTCCGCCCGCAGCCGGGCCATGCTCACCGGCGCGGCAGCCTTGAACGCCTACCTCGACGGCCAGCCGCACGCCACCCGCGACCGACCGGGTTCACGCGGCTAGCCGACCCGGCTTTCCGCAGGTCACGACCGCCAGCCGGGGCAAATCGCGACGCGCCGGGGGTACCCCGGTTTGGCAACGTCATGGCGTACCCGCTAAAGTTCCTATCCGTCACCGGGGAACGCGCCCGGGGAGACAAGCGGACGTAGCGCAGTTGGTAGCGCATCACCTTGCCAAGGTGAGGGTCGCGGGTTCGAGTCCCGTCGTCCGCTCGGAGAGGCCACCACAGGTAACTTGCGGGGCCGGCTCGGTGGAGTGGCCGAGAGGCGAGGCAACGGCCTGCAAAGCCGTCTACACGGGTTCAAATCCCGTCTCCACCTCGGCGTAATCACGCTTAGAGGGCGATTGGCGCAGCGGGAGCGCGCTTCCTTGACACGGAAGAGGTCACTGGTTCGATCCCAGTATCGCCCACCAGGTAAAATTGCAGGTCAGAACGGGTTTCGTCCCATCGGGGCGGGACCCGATCTTTGTCTCCGAGACCGTTCGGGAGAAGCCTGGGAGACGATCTTGGGTGTTGGTTGACGATCACTGCGTCTCCTCCCCCAGCAGCCGATCCAGCACCGCGACCGGCGACTGCGGGCTCAGCGCCCGCCGCGCGTCCAGCGCCGCCGACCACAGCCCGGACAACCCGTCCAGCAGCCGACCCGTCATGCCCGAGGTGACGTGCGAGTAGCGGGCCTGCACCGAGCCGTCCTCGTGCCCCATCTGCGCGTCCATCAGCGTCGCCGGGGTACCCAGCTCGATCATCATCGTCTTGTACGAGTGACGCAGCCCGTGCGGCGTCAACCCCGCGGCGACCGGCAGCCAGCACGCTTCCGCCCGGCCGACCGCGCCGCGGCCCCGCACCGGCACACCCGGCCACGGATCGGCCAGCACCGGCACCGGACGGGCCGGGTGCGGTGCCTTGCGCGGATACCGACCCGTGGCCGCCGGTTGGAACAGCCACGTCGCGAAGCCGTTGCGCCGCCAGTGCGCGGCCAGCACACCCGCCGGTGCACCCCGCACATAGCCCAGCTCGGCCACCGCCGCCAGCACCCTCGCCCGCGTCGGCACCGCCACGACCGGCCGGTCGTTCAGCACCGCCGACACCGTGCCGACGCCGACCCCGGCACGCCGAGCCACATCGACCAGCCGGGAGCCGGACTGCCCGGCGGAGCCGTTGACCGCCCGGTAACCACCGAACAGATACCGCCGACCGTGACACGGGCACGGCCCCGCCGGACGGGCGGCGACCTGATCCGTCAGCAAGGCGAGCAGCCACGGCGGCACAGCCACAGTCCGCCGTGACTCGTCCTTCGGCGGGCACCGGTGCAACAGCCCGTTGTCCAGCTCATAGAGCTGCCACTCCACCCTCACCCCGGCCGGACGCACATATCGCGTCTCCAAACCGACCAGCTCACCCCACCGCATCCCGGTGAACCCCAGCGTCAGCACCGCCACGAACTCGTCATCACGGCCCGACAGCAGCGCCGCCCGCTCGGCGATCAACAGCACACCGAGCGCCGTCGTGATGGTCTTCTCCGCCGCCCGATGCACCGACCGGCCCGTCCGCCGACCCCGGCCCTTACGCTTGGCCGCGGGATTCACGGCGATCAGCCCGTCCTCCACCGCATCAGCGAGGATCAGATGCAGCAGCGCCCGCCACGACCGAATGCTGGCGTCGGCGTACCCGGCCTTGCGCTCGGCCCGTTCCCACCCCGCCACCGCGTCACGGGTGATCGCCAACAGTTGCTCGTCCTCGAATGTGGGCAGCAGATGCTCCTCCAGCCTGCGACGGTAGTTCTGCATCGTCGAAGCGGCCAGATCCTGCCGCCGATACCAAAGGTTGGCGTACGCGCCGAACGTCATCCGCCCGGCCACCGGATCGACCACTCCGCCCGCACGCACCTTCGCCTCCGCATCGTTGGCCGCCTGCTCGGCCTCCCGCCTGCTGCGGAAGCGGACCGGCCGCCCCGCGGCGTCGGCCACGGTCGGATACTTTCCCGGACCGGCCTTGAACCGGCCGCGCCAGTAGTCGCCGCGTTTCTCCGCGAACCCCACTGTGGACTCTCCTCTCACTAGGCGGCGCTATGGCCGCGATTGTGCTCGTGCAACCGCCGCGGTGGCCGCGCCCGCAGAGGCAGCTCCCCCTCCGGCCCGGAAGGCGGGGAGACGGCACGGGCCACACCACGCCGCTGTCCGCCGGCATCCGGCTGCACCTCGAACAGGCGCACGATCGCGGCGATGTGCTCATCGGTGAACAGGTAGCTGCCGCCGATCCAGCAGAACGGGATGCGCCGCCGCCGGGCCTGTTCCTTGACCCACCACTCCGAGCACCGCAGCAGCCGGGCCACCTCAGCAGCCCGGTAGAAGCCCGCGGGGGCGGGACCGGTGGTCGTCATGGCGAGCGCGGTGTCCTCTCCGAAACGGTGTCAAGGCGGCCTTGACAGTGGGGGGCTGTTCAGGCGGCGTGGGTGGTCAGGTACTGGTGGGCGGCTTCGGCGTGTTCGCGGGCCATCTGGGCGGAGGTGTTGGCGAGCATGGCGTCGGCGTTGGTGAGCCATCCCGCGCCGACGAATTGCAGGAAGTTGACGACCAGGACGGTCGGCTGTGTCTCAGGGGTGGTGTCGGGGCCGTTGGTCTGGGCGCGGCGGAAGTCGAGGCGTTCGTTGCGGAGCTGGCCGAAGGTGGTCGAGTAGCGGCGGGATTTGGTGAAGCAGTGGCCGCCGAAGCCGAGCATGTGTGCCCAGCGGCGCATCCGGGCGGACGGGTCACGGCGGCCCGGTCTGCGGCGCGGCGGTGGCGGTGGCGGCTCGGCTAGGTCGTGGGCGGTGCAGACGGGGCAGGCGCGGTAGCGGGTGCGGGTGCCGCAGCCGGGGCAGGTCCACGGCGGGCCGAACGGGCGGGCGGGTGTGGCCGGGCGGGGCCGGGCCGGGATCGGTTCGGGGTCGTGGTGTGGTGCGCCGAGCTGCCAGCATGCGGCCACGAGCCGTTCGGTGTGGCTGCCGTCGGGGTTCGCGTACACGTCGATGAGTTCCTCGGTCATCCGGGGGGACAGATGGCCGGTGATCTCGGTGGATTTGGTGGCGTACTTGGCCAGGTAGGCGGCGACCTTGGCCATGGTGATCTCGCCGGGGCCGCGGCCGTCGGTGGTGATCACCTTGGTGAGGGCCTGCTCGCCCCAGGCGATGCGCCAGCCCTCGGGCCGGGCGGGGTGGGGTTCGGTGGTGAAGGCGACCGTGGCGGCGGCGTGGTCGACGGCGGCTTTGAGGTCGTGGGCGTCCAGGCCGGGCGGCGGCGCGGTGATGGTGCCGGGCCGGTCGGGGTCGCGGCCGTCGAGGCGGACGGTGACGTGGAAGTGGATCGCGGCGCGGCGTTGCATCTCCGCGCCTTTGTCGAACTCCGCTCGCACGGGTGAGCGGCGGCGGGTGCGGGTCCGGCCGTCCGCGCCGACCGTGACCTGATGCGCGTCGGGGATGCCGCGAGCGCGGGCGGTCTGGTGCAGGTAGCGGTTGACGGCGATGGTGGTGCGCCGCCACAGTTCGCCGGACATCAGGTTCCACACCGCGTGCGCGTCGTAGTCGTAGCAGTCTCGGCACAGCGGCGCGCCGAGATTACGGTCATCGGCGGGATGCCGGGCGAAGCAGACCATGCGGGAGCCGTGTTCGCAGACGGTGAAGTCGCGGCGGGCGTGGCAGGGTTCGGGGCGGCAGTCGCAGTCGGCGCGGCGGGCGCAGGTGTGCCGTTTCACCACGCGGGTGTGCACCGGCCCGAAGCTGGGTGCGGTGAAGGTGGGGAACACGGCCGGATGGTGGGCGACCTGCTCGGGGACGCCTTTGCCGCCGACCAGTCCGGCGCGCACGATCTGGTAGGCGTCGTTCTGGTACAGCTTCGAACAGGAGGGGCACACCGAAGCGCGGCGGTTGCCGCACCGTTTGTAGATCGCCCCGTCCGGCATGTCCCGTGTGGAGCGTTGGGCGAGGAGGCGGCCGGTGGTGGCTTCGATGGTGGCGATGGTTCCGGCCAGCCGGACCGGCCGCGTGCACGCGGACGCGGATTGCACGTGCGCCAGCCAGGCGTCGTAGTCGGGGCGGGCGGCGCGGGCGACCGCTTGGCGGTGCAGGTCGGTGGAGTGCCGCCACCAGGCGGGGACGGTGACCGGCTCGGCGCAGGCCGTCGTGCCCGAGGCCGCGACGGTGCCGGGTGCGACGGGCGGCGTCGAGAAGGTCATGTGAAGCAGGCCCCGTTGTCGCACAGCGGTTCGTCGTCGAAGATCGGCAGCATGTCCTGGGCAGTGGCGACCGCGTCGCGCAGTGGCCGGTTAAATCGGGTCAGGTAGACGGGGTCTTTGCCGAGGGCGCGGCGGCGTTCTATGAGCAGGGTTTCCAGGGCGCAGGCCCGGTCGAAGATGTCCGGCCGGTCACGGCGGGTCTCGGCCCAGGTGGAGGGTCGCCGGAACGGGCAGAACCAGCACGCGCTCTTGGGCGGCACCGGGAGGCCGGCCGCGCGGATGATGCGTTCGCAGTCGTAGCGGCGCAGGGCCGGGTCCATGTCGAAGATGAGCGGGTAGGTGGGGTGTTCGTAGGGTTCAGCCCGACGGTTGTTGATCCGTTCGATCTCGTCGAGGCTGATCCCGATCCCCACGGTCGCCGGGTATGCGGCGCTAGCGCCGTGGGCTTTAAGCCATTTGCCGATGACGCGGATCTTGAATTCGACGGTGCATCCGCGGGTGCCGGGTTTGCCGTTGGACATGCGTACCGGGATCGGCAGGGAGCGAGAACCGGGCCGGGTGAGACGGCCGTACAAGGTTTCGGTGCTGCCGTCGCGGCGGACCTTGTGCAGCTCGTGAAGCCGGATGCCGTGCCGGGCGGCGTAGGGCATCGCGTACTGGTGCAAGTAGGCGAGGGTGGTCGGGTCCTCGGAGTCGTCGCCGACATTGGCGAACAGGAACACCGGGAAGTCGATTCGGCTGGTCGCGGCCAGTACGAGAGCGGCCGTGGATTGCACGCCGCCGCCGTAGGAAAAGGCTCGTAGCGTCACCTTGCGGCCCCCGCCTTGTGCCGCCACCGATCCCGGCGGGCGGTGATGAGGGTGCCGAAGTCGCGGATGTCGATCGGGATCGCCCCGGCGCGGATGGCGCGGGTGCGCATGGCATCCACGACGTCGTAGTGGTAATGCACGCAGACACCGCGGGGGGCGGGGCAGGTGGCGTAGCGGCAGCGGGCCTGGAACCAGGCCGGGCGCAGGCCGAGCCGGGCGGCGAAGGCGCGGAGTTCGTCGGGGGTGTCGGCGGTGAGATGGGACCAGCGGCCGGACAGGCGGCCGACGGTGGTGGGGCAGCGGTAGTTGTCGACGTAGACGGTCACGGTGTGGTGCTCCTGTTCCGGTGGTGGTGGGGTCGGCTCGTCGGCCGGGGCCGCCCCCGAAGCGGATGCTTCGGGGACGACGCTGGATCGGCGAGACGCGTCAGCGGTCGGCCTTGGCAGGCGTGCCGTTGGCGGTCGTCGTGTCGTGGTTGGGGTTGTTCGGGCCGAGGTCGAGCACGGCCAGGGCTTGGGTCGCCAATTCGGAGTTCACCCGTAGGCGGGCGGCGAGCTGTCCTGCTTTGATCGGGGTGCCGGTCTCGGTGCGGTACTGCGTGGCGATCTCGCGGGCCTTGGCCAGCAGGGCCGGGTCGACGGGCAGCGGCAGAGGCATCTGTGCGGGCTTCGGCTCGGTGACAGGGGTGTCGGCGGCGGAAGCGGCCAGCGGCTCGGCCGGGGCGGTCGGCGCGGTCTTGCGAGGCTTGGGCTTCGAGACGCCCGCAGGAGCCAGCCGGGTGGCGGTCGGTCGTAGCGGGATGGTCGTCGGGCTGGGGGTGACCCGGGCGGCAACCTCGGCCGGGGTCGGCACGGGCTCGGTCCGGGTAGCCGTGACGGGTTCCGGCATCGTTGCCGGTTGTCCGCTGGGCTGGGGTTCTGCCAATCGCGGCGCGGTGATGCTGGGCGTGGCGACGGCGGGCGGGGTCGGGGCCAGAGCCGTGACAGGCTCGTTGATGGCCGGGATGGGCACGGGCGGGGAGACCGTGGTGGTCTCGGGTGTGTGGTCCGGTTCGAACCACAGGGCACGGTCACCGCGCTGGCGTACCTCGGCGATGACGGCGTCGTCAGCGGTCAGGCTCATGCGGGCCAGCCGGGACACCCGGCGGGTGCGGAGCCTGCCGGAACCGTGCTGGATCTTGTAGTAGAGAGTGGTCATCTGCTGAATCAGCCGTTCACGGTGAACGGTCTGCACATCACGTTCTCCGGGCTCGATCGCCCCGAGCGCCAGCAGCAGCCGCCGCGGAGTCCACCGCCAGGTGGACGCGTCGGCAGGCCGCTGAGCGGCACCGCCGACCAGGCCGTCCCACCACTGTTTGGTGACCAGCAGCGGGATGACCATGCGCAGGACAGCCTCAGGCACCGAGTGCGAGGCGATCCCGGCCACGCCGGACATGCATACGGCGACCGTCCACGCGGTCGTGCCGAACCGGCCCGGCCAGGCGAACTGGCGCATGTGCCGCTTGGCGCGGATCATCGCCAGGCTCAGCAACGCCTCGAACACGAAGAACAGCAGCAGGGTCAGGCCCAGCGGGAAATGCAGCCGGTTACGGCTGATCTCCCACACTGCCTCGGACGACCAGCCCAGCCCGACCAGCATGACCAGGTTGGACAGAGCGTCGTCGGGACGCTCGCTGCGCGCGATCCGGCGGACCACCCACAGCAGCAGAGCCACCGTCAGCAGCAGACCGGCCAGCAGAACCTCCCGGCGCTGGGCCAACGGCACCAGCCAGCCGGGAACCGTGACGGCGATCATGACGGCACCGTCCCGTCCTCGCCAGGCTCAGCGAAACGGGAGAACCCCATGACGGTGACGTTGCGAACGCCCGCCTCCCGCGCGATCCAGTCACGAATGTCATGTACGTCAGTCATCGACTGGATCGACTCGGACAGCGATAGCTCGCAGTTGGCCATGCCGAGACTGCCGACCGGGCCTTCGAAGGTGTAGGAGACGAAGTAGCGGATCATGACAGCGCGTCCTTTCCGGCGGGGTCGAACAACGACCGCGCCTGGTAGGCAGGTGTGGTCGGCGGTTCGGTCCCGGCGCGTCTGGCCGCGCGGGTGATCCTGCGGGAATGGGCCTTGAGCAGGCTTTCCTGCTGCTCGCAGGTGAGTCGGGCGACCGCGTCCGGGTCCTCCCCACGCCGCCGTCTCAGCAGCGGACGCACGGTGGCGTTCGTGGGACAGTCCAGAACCTGATCAGGGAAGCGGTAACCGCATCCCGGACACACCGAAGCGGCCGGGACACCGGGGAAGTGATCGGCGAACACCTGCACCAGGGTCGCCACCGAGACAGCGAGTCCGGCGTCAAGCAGCCGCCGGTCCAGCGCACCCCGGGCGGTCCGGTCGCCGTAGCGCATCTGCGCGGCCTGCCTGGACACGCCAAGCCGGTCAGCGATCTCGGACCAGGAGTAGGAATACGGACTCTTACGCAGACCCGCCACGGCCAGCCGGGTCACCGCGTCCACTTCAGACGACAGCCCGGCCAACGACCGCAGCGCCTCCACATCACCCTCGGCGACCCGGCGCGCATACGCGCGCAGGATCCGCCGGGCGAACGCATCGAACTGTGTGGTTTCCACGTGCCGCTTGGCCCGCTTACGCGCACGCCGCGACCGGTCCGGGGTGCCCGCGCTCATCGCACGATCACCCCCACCACCGTGTACACCACGGCCGTGGTGAGGGTGAGCCGGATCCCGGCCCGCTGCCAGCCCGCGGCCAGCGCCCACCACCGCCAGGTCACCAGATACGCCGACGGTCCGAGACGCCGCGAACCCGGCGACCAGAACGTGGCATCCGAATGCCGACGGCCGTCCAGCGCACGGCCCGTGACGAACCGGACCAGCCACACCAGCACGGCCCCCGCCCGCCGGGAACGACGGGCACGGCGACGCCGGTTACGTGTCAAGCCGGGCTTGACGGTGTTCTTGCCCATCAGGCGTCACCGCCCTCAGGAGCGAGGGTGGTGCCGTCCAGAACTTCCAGCGCCTTGAGGAGCGTCCCGGAGGAATCCCGCTCATAACGCCGGTGGGCGTTGACCGCAAGCTTGAACGCGACCGCGTCCTGCAGGTCGATACCGTTCATCTCGGCCAGGCCGAACAGGTAGATGGCGACATCGGCCAGTTCCGTAGCCAGCTCGGCTACCCGGTCGCGACGCCAGGCGTCGAAAGCCTCGGCCAGCTCACCGTGCAGCAGACCGAACTCCACCGCCACATCGGCAGTGTTGAAGCCCTTGACGACCTTGTTCGACCACGCGGCCGCCTGCATCTGGCGGATCGTTTCGAGCGCGCTCACTCGGCACCACCCTCAATGCCGCCCTCGGCGAAGGTTCCACCGGGGATGAGCATCTCGGCCAGCGCGGCCAGGTCGTCGTTACGCTGGTTGATCACCCGCAGGGTGTCGATCAGCTCGTACGCCGGGCGGCTGGCCGCGTCCCGCAGGACGTGAGTGACATCCTCCCGACAACGGCCCTTGGCATCGTTGAACTCATACGACTCGGAGCCGTCCTCGACCAGCAGATACCGGTCCAGGTGCAGCACCGCCGCTTCGAAGTCCAGAAAGCCGGGATCGTCGAAGTGTTGCGCCGGGGCGTCGACCGGCCCGCCGTAGCAGACCATGCCGACCGCACCGACCAGGCACGCCGCAGGCGTGAACGACTGCGACGCCGCGTCGTAATAGGCACCCTGGATCCAGCCATGCCGCTCCAGATACAGCGCCGCGCAGCGCAGCACCCGCGCCGTGACCTCATCATCGGTCTCCGTGACCGCATCGACCGGGCAGGCCGACAAGGTGCCATCCGTGGCGGCCAGAGCCACACGGCCGGCATCAGTCAGGCTGTAGCCGAGCGACTCAGCGTCCACCGGACGGGCCGCCGTGCCGGTCGCCGTAGCGATCCAGGCGCGGAAGCGATCCAGTGCGGCGAGGAAGTCCTCACCGAACGGGCGGGGCTGTGCCGGGTTGTGGTCGGTTTCGTGGGTAGAGTTCATCGTGCCGACTCCTTCCGTCGGATGGGGGTTGGTGACAGGGCGGCGGCACCGGCTTGCTTTCCAGGGCTGAGCCCGGTGTCGTCCGCTCGGACCGAGGTCCGCGGTTGTAGTTGTTGGTGCCGGTCAGTGCATGTGCTGCACGATGGTGATGCAGCGGTGACCGCCGAGCGCGAGTCCGCCGACCAGCAGCAAGACCACGGGGACGGCGAGGACGCCGAGACCCAGGACGGTCCAGAGCAGCCAGCCGCCGAGCAGCACACCGGCCAGGAAGCCCAGGCCGATGACCGCGCCGAAGCCGAGAAAGACGCGGCGAAACTTGGCGTCGCGCTCGCGGATTTCGGCCTGGCGGGTCTTCCACCGCAGATACAGTTCGGTGTTCTTCTGCTGCTGCCGGACGATCTCGGCCGGATTGAGCAGGCCGTACCGCTGAAGGTCGGACTGCATGGCGGGGTCGACGTAGTGCACGACCCGCACCGGCTGGATCGACTGGACGGGGAGATTGCGTCGGGCCATGAGATTCGGCCCTCCTTCCGTAGGGGTTGTGGGTCCGCCCGGACGGGTGCCGGGAGGGGGCGTGGGACGCATCAGACCGCCGGGGGCAGCAGCCGCATGTTGCGCTGTTGCTCGGCACGGTGCTCGGCGCGCAGGCCGGCCGCGTAGGCGGCGATGGCCGCACAGGTGCGGTCATCCAGATAGGCGGTCTTGACCAGTTGCGGGCTACCGCCCTCGGCGATCAACAGACCGGCACCGGGGTTATTCGGACTGATCATGTTCGCTGACCAGCCCTTCTCAACCCAGCCGCGTCCCAGGACGATGTCCGACGACGAGTCGTTGGTGCACCGCCCGGCAAACCGCCACGCGAACAGGTCACGCAGCGAGGTCGGGATGATGTCCGAACTGGGGCGTTGGGTCGCGGCGATGACGATGATGCCGACCGCCCGGCCACGAGCGACCAGGTCGCGCAGCAACTCAGAGAACGAGTCGCGTTGCTTCTTGTCCCCGACCGTGGCCGAGTAATAGGCGATCTCGTCGATCGCGACCACGTACGGCAAGAACGCGTCCGGCACCCAGATCACCTCGCCGGTGACCGGCGAGCGAGTCTGGATCTTCTCGACGACCTTGCGGCGCTCGGCGTCGAGCAGGAACGCGTACCGGTTGTCCATCATCGTCTGCAACCTGGTCAGCAGCAAAAATGCTTGGGCGATATCCGGGCCGACGAACGCCTCGGCACACTTACGCCACTGGCCCAATTCAACCTGCTTGCCATCCAGCAGGATCAGCTTGCAGTTCAGGCACAGCGCCGCATAGGCGACGAGCACATTCAACAGCGCCGACTTACCCGCGCCCGGCTCCCCACCGATCAGCAGGTTGCGCCAAATCAGCCGGATCAGCACCTGCATGCCGAACTCGTCGATCCCGACCGGAACCGGCTCGAAGATCGACAACGGTAGACCGGGCTTGACCGGGGGTAGGCCGGACTTAACCGGGCCGGATGCCGTATTCGCGACGGCGACGGGCAGCACAGCTCAGCCCTCAGACCGTCGCCGGAGCCGCCGGAGTAGCCGGAGCGGCGATGCTCCAGGCGTCATCCTGCGGCGCGTCCGGGATGAACCCGTCACCCTTGCTGCGACTCATCCGCGTCACCTTGGCCTGAGCGAACCGCAGACTCGGGCCGATCTCATCAACCTCCAGGCCATACGCCGAACGCTTCTCGCCGGACTCCTTGTCCTCCCACCGCGACAGCCGGAGCCGACCGGTGACGATGACACGGGTGCCCTTGGTCAGCGACTCGGCGATGTGCTCGGCCAAGTCACGCCAGCCGGTGCAGTTGAGGAACAGCGGGTCGCCGTCCTTCCACTCGCCCGACCGACGGTCCAACGTCCGCGGGGTCGACGCCACGGTGAACTTCACCAGCGCGGCACCGCTCGGGGTGAACCGCAGCTCCGGATCGCCGGTCAGGTTCCCCACAACAGTGATCGTGGTTTCTCCAGCCATCTCAATTCTCCTTGTCGGTGATGGCACAGAACAGGACTTGTAGTGCAGGCACCCAGCCACAAACGGTCATCCGCGACCGCCGCGACGTGATGGTTCGGATGCCGGGTCTTCGATGTCGGCCAGCTCCAAGCCGACCAGCGGCACAGCCGGAGACACCGGCACATCCGCCTCGTTGTCGTCACGCAGGCTCGGGATGAACAGCGCCAACGGCGAGTCAATCCGGCCCGACAGGGGGTCACGGCGGGAGACGTCGACACGCACCAGCGCGGCGTACCGCTCCGAGCCGGCAGCGATCCGGACCTGCTTGGCGATACAGGCCACTGCGATCAGGCCCGCTTTGCCTTCCAGGTCCTCCAGCGACAGGCCCGCCCGTAGCCACAGCCACACCCGCTCACCCGCGAGTGTCGGCCGCGCCCACAACAGCAGCGGCAACACCACCGGACGGCCACCCGCCGCACGTGCCTGCGAACGCACCAACGTCGCGAAACACACCCGCAGCCGATGCCGCACCACCAGGCACCACAACCACGCCCACACGAACCGGCGCGACCGGCGCGGCACCAGCACCGCCAGCGACACCGCAAGCGACACCACCGACGCGATCCACCACGCACTCAGGTGCGCCACCGTGACCCAGCCACCCGCCACAGCCACCGCGACCGTGATCTCCACCGACCACCACCACAACACCCGCAGCACCGGCCAGACCCGCACCAGCACCGCCGTCACCACCGCGGCCAGCACACCAGCAAGCGCGCCCAGCACCACCGCCAACAGCAGTGGGCAGAACACGCTCAACGCCGCCGTCAGCAACGCATCCGCTACCAGACCCGCGACCACCGCCGCGACCCCAGCACGCCGCGCATACCACTGCGACACCGGCGGCTCCACCACCGCAACCGCACCCACGGGCGCAGCGGCGAACAACTTCCTCCGCGCCATAGCACACCTCCTTGTTTTCCCTGATACGTGATCTCAAGGAGACAGCGGAAAGGCGGGAAGATGTCAGATGGCGCTACTTAACAGTGCCTAACAATGCGCTGTTAAGCACTACACGACGTCCGTCAATTGACGCAGAATGGAGCGCGACCATATCGCGAGGGGATTGCAGGACATGAGTTTCGGCATGCCGACGCAGGCGAAGACGCCGCTTCAGGCCGCCCGGTTAGAGCGAGGCTGGAAGGCGTCGCAGACGATCCGGGCGCTCCTTCAGGCCGCTGACGACGAAGGAGTCCACATCGCCAGCGAGCGAAGTCTTGCCACCATGCTTTCCCGCTGGGAGAACGGGCACGGCGGCAACGATCCGCTTACGCAGCGGTTGCTCTGTCGTGTCTACGGCCAGTCGGCCGAAGAGCTGGGGCTTGTCACCGCGACCACGGACGCCACCGTCCTTCCCCATATCGCGCCTGCGGTCGGACCCGAGATGGTCCACTACTTCAAGAACATCTTCACCGAGCATCTACGCGCCGATAATCTAATGGGACCGCATCATCTTGTCGATGTCGTCCGCGCACAGACAGTCCTGCTCGATCAGATGCTTCCGAACGCCCGCGGCGATATACGGCGCGAGCTGCTGAACCTCGCACTCAGGTACAACGAATTCGCAGGATGGCTGTACCAGGACGCTTGCAATTCTGATGCGGCAATGCGCTTTACCGATCGCGCGATGGAATACGGACTCGAACTCGGCGAGAACCGGCCGAGCGCGTACGTCCTGATGCGCAAGGCTGACATCGCCTCCGCGATGGACCGGCCAGACCGGGTCATCGGGCTCGCGCAGGCCGCACTCCGCGATGCCGGAGACGCCGAGCCACGCCTTCGCGCGCTCGTCCTTCGCCTCTGTGCTCGGGCATATGCGCGCCAGGGAAACACGAGCGACTGCATCCGCGCCCTCGACGCCGCCCGCACCGAGATCAGTCGCCCGACTGATGGCCCAGACGGACTCACCGACTACTGCACTCCCGCGTACATCGGAATGGAGGCCGCCATCGCCTGGGCCGAACTCGGCCACTTCGACACCGCCATTGCGACCTACGAGCACAGCTTGCGGAGCTGGCCGGATGCACTACGCCGAGACCAGGGACTCTGCCTCGCCCGTCTCGCCACCGCCTACGCTGGCAGAGACGACACCGAGCGCGCCTGCGCCACTGGCCGCCGCGCCGTCGAAGTCATCAGCTCCGCAACATCGAGCCGCGCCCTCGTCGAGTTGCAACGGGTACGTGTTCGACTGGCACCGCTGCACAGACATGCGGAAGTATCCGACTTGAGCGACCGGATCAGGCGACTGTTGCAGCCGGCCGCCTGAGCCGGAGGAGGCGACAGCGTTGCTGGACCTGATCACCACCGCGACCTCGAAGGACGAGGCCGATCGCGGCGTCACCGTCGCCCTGCTCCCCGTCGGCAGCTTCGAGCAGCACGGCGACTACCTGCCGCTGGCCACAGACACCATCATCGCCTGCGTGATCGCCCGCGAGATTGCCCAGCACTACCCCGTCATGGTGTTGCCGCCGATCACCATCTCCTGCTCGCACGAGCACGCAGCCTGGCGCGGCACCGTCAGCATCAGCGCCCGCACCCTGCACCAGGTCGTCACCGACATCGCCGAATCGCTTTCGGCGTCCGGTGTCGACAAGCTCGCGATCATCAGCGGCCACGGCGGAAACTACGTCCTCAGCAACATCGCCCAGGAAGCATCCGTACGAGGACCGCACATCGCCGTCTTCCCCCAGGCCAGTGACTGGAACAAGGCCCGCGAGGACGCCGGGCTCGAATCCACGGGTCACGAAGACATGCACGCGGGAGAAATCGAAACATCGCTCCTACTCGCCACATACCCGGACGTCGTACGGCCAGGCAACGAGACAGCGGACTGGACAGCCGACGACCGACGACACCTACTGACACTAGGCATGGCCGAATACACAAAATCCGGCGTCATCGGACGACCTTCGCTCGGAAACGAGTCGAAAGGGCTGGAGATCCTTCACAGCTTGCGCGATTCCTTCGCCCCCTACCTCAGCCTTCTCGGTCAGCAGAGCTAAGTCGGTGTGGTCGGGCGTGCTTCCTCCGCCGATAACCAGCGCACCCAGAAGCTACACCGGCCAGAGTTGAACACCATCCAGCGTCTGCCGTCGCCATCACGCGCAGAGTCGCCATCACGCGCAGATCAGTGGGGACTTTGCGGGTACGATCACGGTTTCACCGGATCGGCATCCGTTCGTGCCTGAGAATGGCCAAGATCTGGATCCCGGCAAGCAGCACCTGTCAAAACTCTAGGTACGTCTTCATTTAGCCTTTAAACATGCCGTAGATGCCTGTGACGGTCCCAATCAGTCCGGTGAGAGTGGCGAACTTTGCCGCCGGACCCACCCACAGTCCACGCGTATTCTCTCGCCATCTCGCTGTCCACCACAGGCTTTGGAGCTTTTGCCACTTATGCTGACGCACTCGGCTGCATCCCAATAGGAGACCTGACGAGTTGTTTCGGCAATAGTCAACCGAGCCCCCGCTTCTCGTTCGGTTAACTGCCCCACACCACACTGGTGCCTGGAAAAGGATGTAGAAGAGAAGGAGGCCGACGAGGATCGCATAGGTACCCGGGCCGAGTCCGCTCGCAGTGCTCACCGAAATGATGATGACGGCGAGCGGGACCACGCCCCAGTAACGCCAGAGTGCCACGGATGTTCGAGCTGCCATGCTCACAGAAAGTACCGGTACGTGCGCTAAGGGTGAAATACCCGGATCGGATGTCCGACACCGTAGCCTCTGCAGAATCTCAGTATCGTCGGCCGCACCTATGCCTGCCCCGGTGAGAACTTTCTCTACATCTTCAAGGCGGCCCTGCGGGCCGCACGCGGGGCTACCCTTGCCGGCCGTCCGCGCCTTGCCGCTCCGCTCACGGCGCGGCCCGGCATTCCCACCGCGACGACCGCAGAGCACGCCGAAGCCCAGCGTCCTCACTTTCTAAGGTCGCCTGGGCTTCACCTAGTACAACCACACCTCAAGCCTCTGTGCAGAGAACCGTGACCTTACAGGGTCAAACGTTTCCCTCGCATAGCTTATTCATTACCCTCTTGACAATCGGGAGTCGCGCCGCCAAGAAGTCTTCGAGCGATGCGTCTGCGTAGTTAAACTCGCTCGGCGCAGGCATAAGGTTTGAGCCGAATACTAAATCAGCGTGCTCGCCAAGATCGACTGCAAGCTGCGGCAGATAGTCGTTCGGAACGTCATCGCTAATCTTGTTGTTCTCCGACGCAGCGAGCATACAAAAGTTGAGAAGATAGTTTCGCTCCGTCTTCGGGTACCGATTCCGAAGATAGGCCTCTGGATAGATGTGATGAAATTGCTTCTTGTTGTAAACGGAAAGGGCCTCGCTTGTGTCGATTGCGGCACCGTTGGTCAGGTTAACAGGGCCTTGCTTTGCCAAGGCGAGGATAAAAGCCGCTGATCGCGAGTTGTTCTTGCGAAAGACGAGCCCTCGTAACGTCGCGTCGCTCGGAATCGAACCGTACGACTCGATATCGCCTCCGTCTATCACAAACTTCTGAATACCCTCCAAGTCTTTGGAAATGAAGTTCTCGGACGCGCCTCTGTATCGCTCGGAAAATGCCGTACGCCAGAACCACTGCCGCACTCTACGCAACTGCTCAGCGGACAATGTCGGATTGTTGGCCCATATATAAGCCAGAATGACCAAGTGAGCTTCGTATGGCAAGAAGTCGACCGAGTAAATCTTAAAGTCTGTGACTAGTTGATCGACCGCCCTCATCAGTGCCTTCTTCGTACGAACAACCAAGTCGTCCATCTGATCCGCGCTCCGCTTCCGCAGACCCATGATCCGCTCTTTCGCAACCGATCGATTCTCAATTGCGGAGAGACACTTCAGCACCGTATTGCGAGGGATGTCGCCGTAGCTTTTCGACGCCAAGGACAGAGAGATGTCATCAGCCTTGTCGTTTAGATCGAACGATTTCGACCAAGTGGCTGCAACCATCAGATCAAAAATCGACAGCTTAGTCGCGGAGTTGTTGATTCTCTCGAAGATCGGGCACACTTCCTCCACCGTTAGACCCTTAAGGATAACAACGGGTACGCGGTAGTTTGCAAAGACATGGACCAATTCGTCCAAACGGGTTTGGAGCTCGGAGGCTTTCGGATGGGACTGTAAGGCGGTCCTGAAGTTCAGCAACTCAGTCGTCCGATACATCCAACGCAGTGGAAATTCTACTAACGAATACGAGTCTTCCGCGGGAGCCACAAACTCTTGCTCCTGCAGGTTATAAACTGCCGAAAATCCGCTATCCATTGGGTCCGCGCCCAAGGCGGCATAGATTACTGTCATTCGCTGCTGACCATCGAGGACGTAGTCCGTAGGGCTGAGTTCTTCAGTTTCCGGAAGGCGGAAGTCTCCGATGTTCCGTTCGACGGCCAGCTTCTCTGTTGTCTTCCATAGGAGAAGGCTCCCGATTGGATAGTTGCTCCCGATGCTATCTAGCAGATCTCTCGCCTGATTCACCTTCCAGACAAAAGGTCGCTGGAATTGGGGCACCTTGATCAGCCCGTCACGGACATCCTTGATCAAATCCGCCAGGATGGGAGTCTTGGTTTCGAGCTTGCTAGCAACATTGGCGCGCATGACATCTGATCGTAGGGCACGAACCACTCTTAATGCCCGGTCGCTATCACTCTTATGGGCAAACGCAAGGCCCACAGAGCGGGCGTAAGTGCTATCGCGTTGCTGGAGCCACGACCAGGGCAGTCCGCGACAGGCGGCAGCCATGATCGCTACAACGAAGGCCCAAGCGCCTCCGGCGGGCAGGGCCTCCGGCCCTACGACCCGGGTCTGGCCTCCGGCGGCCGGGGCTCCGCCCACGGACCCCGGCGACTCCGGGATGCCCGGCCCAGCTCCGCGACCCATCGCACACCGGAGGCAACCAGACCGCGCCCGGGTGGCGAAGGTCGTTCGTCCGGTAGGGCGCTCCACCTTCACCACCCGGGCGCGGCCCGGCCGGGCGGAGCCTGCGCGACGGGATGCCACTACCGCTTCACGGCACTCCTGCTTTGGGAGAAATCGGGGAGACGATCTTGCAAATCGCACCCTTGTCGACCGCGACAGGCCAACGTGGACCATCAGCCTGACCAGCGCAAACAGCCAGACGCGCAGGTACAAGATCGGCTTCGACCTAGTTGACACGGAAGAGGTCACTGGTTCGATCCCAGTATCGCCCACGAGATGCAGGGGCCGTGTGTCCGCGGAAAGCGCGGACCGCGGCCTCTCGTCATGCCTGCTCCGGGGGCCGAGCCCCCGGACGCCCCCACGGTGCGGTGGTTCGGGCGGGATTGTCGCTTTCGCTGCCGGCCCCCTGCCGGCGGGTGCAGCAACATCCTCTTACGCTGCGTGCCCCCCTGTCGGTAGGTGCGGCAGGGGCAGGCATTGCCGCGTTCGCTGCCTGTGCCTGCGGTTGGATGCGGCAACCTTGGGCTGGCCGCTCTTGACTGATTCTCGATCGCGCGTTGTCAACACATCCTCCTCGCTACTGCCCAGCATCGGACGAACGGCTCACGCGTCGGCAACAACCGAACGGAAAGGCTCCTCGCCGACATGCCGATCTCGGCGAGCTGGTGTTCGACCCGATGTGCGGCAGCGGCACCACCCTCGCCGCATCCCAAGGCGCCGCAGCCACTGCCACGGTCCTCACCGGCGACGCCACCCGGCTGCTTGACCTGGTGCCCGCCTCCACGGTCGGCCGGGTCGCACTCGTGCTCACCTCACCGCCGTACGGGCGCGGCACGCACGGCCTGGTGCGTACCACCAGTGGCGGTGTCCGCAAACGGCACCACCTGTACGGCGACCGGGAACACGGCAACCTCGCCTACGCCGGATGGCCACGCCT
>NZ_BMMX01000032.1 GCF_014646155.1 Mangrovihabitans endophyticus | reverse complement strand
GCCGGGTGGGCCGCCACGGCGGATCCCGCTGGTGGAGATGTTCCCCGGACAGCGGGTGTTCTCCTTCCGGCTGGCCAACATCGCCGCCGGGCGCCTCGTCGCCTACGGATACCGCGGCCAGGTCCTGTCGGTGTCCACCGACTCCCTCAATCCGCCCGGCTGAGCGATGATCACCGCTTGGGGGAAGGCGGGCGAGGGGGCGTTCACCCCACCATGGCCGCGATGTGGACCGATTTCCGCGCATGAATTTCGGTTGCTCTGGGTGGTATGCATAGTCGCTCTTGAATGCATGGTGCGCGACACAAGGTGATGGGGCGCGTGAGGCACCCGCGAGATGGCGCTGCCAGGGTGGCCATGACCGCCGGTGCTCCCTGCCACCCACATCTTACTCAGAGTATCCACGAGCGACTATGCCTACCCTTCGTGGTTGCATTGAGGTGACAAAGCGTTGCTTGTCGGTCTCGATGTGGTTCTCATCACTTTGTCGCAGGGACGCCGTTGTCGTACAAAAGACACGTCTAACCGGTTCTGGGCAGCTTGCACCGGTCGATTCCCACCAATGACGAGAAGACCCGTCCCACACATCCATGGACGACATTCGCGGGGGCATCCGTTAAATCGGGATCGTGTCGTCGGTTTTCATCACACATCGACCCGAAACACGGCTGCCATCTGCCATCGCCATCCGGAATTCCGGATCCGGTGGCACAGGTCTGGATATCCGTATCGGTGCACCGGCACCCCATCGTGCAGCACGATTCCCCGCGGGCGAGTGGTCATGCCCGGCCGCAGGGTCCGCCAATGAGGGAGGAACCCCGCCGTGGATTTTGTCTTTGTCATGCCCGGTACCGTGAATCCCCCGCGCGGGGGAATCCTGCGCGATATCCACAACCGTTACGAGACCGTACGTGAGGCGCTCTCCCGCATTGACAAGGCAGCCCAGGAGAATGGCCTTCCCGACATCAGCCCCCGGCTGATCGAGGATGGCGCGGCGAGCCGCCAGCACAGCCCCGAGGTGCAGTACCTGGAAATCTTCGCGGTCAGCATCGCGGTGCATCACCTGCTCCTCGCCGAGGGCGCCAGCCCGATGGCGCTCGTCGGGCAGAGCATCGGTGAGTTGTGGGCCCTCGCCGCCGCCGAGCACCTGTCCGTCGAGGACGCCGCCCGGCTGGCCGTGGCGCGGTCCCAGGTGCTGACCCGGCAGGCGTGGAACGGGAAGATGCTCGCGGTCGCCGTCGACGGTCGCCGGGCCGAGTCCCTGGCGGGGCTCATCGCTCATCCTCACCTCGCAGTGGCCTGCGAAAACGCTCCACGGCAGAGCGTCCTCAGCGGGCCCCTGCCGCTGATCGAACGCGTGGAGCGGGTCGCCGACTCGCTCGGCTGGCCAAACGCCCGCGTGGAGGTGCCGCACCCGACGCACACCCCGGCCATGGCCCAGTCCGCCTACGATCTGCGGGCGACCGCACCCCGGGTTCCGTACGGCGCCGGACGCTGGCGGGTGTGCTCCCCGTGGCTGGGCCGTGACATCGGCGCCGAGGACCCGGTTGTTCTGGTGGCCGACGCGCTCACCGCCCGGGTGCGGATGCTGCATACGATCCGCGAGTTGTACGCCGCCGGCGCCGACGCGTTCGTCGAATGCGGCGAGTACCCGGTCGTTACCAAATTGGTGGAGGCGGCGGTCCCGGGAGCGCGATGTGTGGTGCCGCTCAACGAGCCGGATCCGGCCGGCGCCATCCGATCGCTGATCGCGGATGCCGCCGAAATCAGGTCGTTCGGCATGCGCTTCTCGACGGGACGCCACGAGGGCAGCAGCAACGGCAACGGCGCCCACGCCGAGGTTTCCGGCGCGGTCAGCCCGGTCTCGGCGATCCCCGCGCCGGCCGCCGAGCCCGTATCGCCGACGCCCGTAGCGCCACCGGCGCCGGTGTTCCGCCCGGTCCTGGTCCCCGCCGCACCGCAAACGCCCGCCGCGACGGCTGCGACAGCAACGGAGATCGCCGCACCCACGGAGCGTGCCCCGGCAACGGAACCCGCCGCGGGTGCGGCGGACACCGCCGGGTCGGACTATGAGACCGTCCTGGCCGAGCTGCGGACGCTCTACGGCGACTTCCTGGGCTATCCCCCGGACCTGCTCGGTGAGGATGACGGCCTGGAATCTGAGCTGGGGGTGGAATCACTCAAGCAGGTCGCCCTGCTCGCCCGGGTCGCCGACCAGTTTGGACTGCCCGATCTGCGCGCGAATTCCTCCCTGATCACCGGCGGCACGCTGGGCAGGATCGCCGGCGCCGTCGTGCAGGCACGGGCCGGGGCCGTGGGTCGATGACCGCCCCGGACGGCCTGCGGGGCCGGATCGCGCTGGTGACAGGGGCCGCCAAGAGCCTCGGCGCGGACATCGTCCGCCGGCTGGCCGAAGGCGGCGCCCACGTCATCGTCAACTACTTCCACTCGGTCGAGCAGGCGAAGCTGCTGGAGGCCGAGCTGCGGCAAGCCGGGCACAGTTGTGAGTTCATCCGCGCGTCGGTGGCCAAGACCGACGAGGTGGATCGGATGTTCGACCTGATCCGGGAGCGGCACGGCGCTCTCGACATTTTGATCAACAACGCTGCGGGCGGCGCCTTCCTGCCGCTGTTCGAGATCGATGACGTGTATTGGCAGCGGGCCTGGTCCACCAATGTGATGGCGGCCTACCACTGTTCCCGGCGGGCAGCCGAGCTGATGGCGGGCCGGGCCGGCGCGAGCATCCTCTGCCTTTCCAGCGTCGGGGCGCACCAGCCGGTTCCGGGTTACGGTCCCGGCGGGGTGACCAAGGCGGCCGTGGAGTCGCTGGTGCGCTATCTGGCGCTGGAGCTCGCCGATCAGGGCACCCGGGTCAACACCGTTCTGCTGGGCTCGGTCGCCAGCGAGATCGTCGTCAACCTCGACGATCCGGCGGCAGCGCTCGGCGACACGGCCCGGACCAGCGAGCTGACGCGCCGCACGCTGTCCACCCCGGACGCCGCCAAGCTGATCACTCACCTCCTGCATGAGGACACCGGTTTCATCACCGGGCAGACCATCGTGGCCGACGGCGGCATCAGCATCGGCGGCATGCAGGGCCTGCGGTTGCACAGCAGGCTGGCCGATCAGGTGCGGGTTCCCGAGCGCAGCCGTGCCGTCGCGCCGCCGCCCCGGACACCCGCGGCGCCGGTCGCCGCCCCGCCCGCGCCGGCACCACCGCGCGAGAGCGCCCCGCCGCAGCACAGCACACCCGCGTCGCAGGTGAGCACCCCACCGGCACAGACGGCGGTGCCGGCACAGACGGCAGCGGCGGCACAGACGGCAGCGGCGGAAAGTGCGGTGCCGGCGGAGAGGGTGACGCCGTCGGCGGATGCCGGCGCCGTCGCGGTGGTCGGTCTCGGGGTGGTGTTGCCGGGCGCGAACAATCCCGCCGAGCTCTGGGACCGTCTGCGCGACGGCGCCCTGATCGCCAGCGAGCCGTCCGCGTTCGACCTGACGCACTTCTGGGCGCCCACCCGGGAGGCGACCGACGCCTTCTACGTTCGCCGGGCCGGATATGTGCAGACTTTCGTTCCCGATCCCGCCTCCATCGCCGAACCGGACGGCAACGCCGGGCATCCCGGATGGCCGCGACCCACGCGCTGGCTGCGGCACTGCGCGGTGCAGGCGCTGGCCGCGGTCCACCGGAACCCGGCCGACCGCTGGCTGACCGCGACCACCGGCATCCACGACCAGACCGGCGTCGGCACCCAGGGAGTCGTGCTCGGCGACGAATACCGGCGGATGGTACGCGAGGCGATCCCCGCCGGCCCGGACGGTGACTGGCTGGCCGAGCTGGCCGACCACGCGATCACCGCGCACTACGGGGGTGACGGCGGCGACCCCCGGGCCTATCTGCCCGCGGCTGTCGCCCGTGACGCGCTGCGCGGCCTGATCCCGGCCGACGCGCAGCACGTGGCCCTCGACGCGGCGTGCGCCAGCGGGCTGTTCGCCATCGACACGGCGGTCAAGGCCCTGCGTGAAGGCTCCTGCGACATAGCCCTCGCCGGCGGCACCTCGGTGATCGAGCCGATCGGCTTCACCCTCTTCTGCCGGGCCCAGGGCATCTCGCTGAGCGGCCGGATCCGGCCGTTCGACCAGGCAGCCGACGGCACCCTCATCGGCGAGGGCGCGATCGCGCTCGTCCTGAAGCCGTACGCGCGGGCCGTGGCGGACGGCGACCCGGTGCTGGGGGTGATCCGGGGCACCGGTCTGGCCGCCGACGGCAGGGGCAAGGGCATCCACGCCCCGGCCACCCGCGGGCAGGAACTGGCGATCGCGCGGGCCTGGGCCGACGCGGGCGTCGCCGCCGGCGACGTGGACTGGATCGTGGGCCACGGCACCGGCACCCCGGTCGGCGACGAGATCGAGCTGCGGTCCCTGCTCTCGCGGCTGGGAGCTCGGGAGCGGGCCTGCCTGCTGACCTCCAACAAACAGATCTTCGGGCACACCGGCGTGCTGGCCGGCCTGGTCTCGGTCGCGCATGCGCTGGTCGCCCTCGACCACGGCGCGGTCCCCGGTCAGAACGTGCTCACCGACCCCCATCCGCTGCTCGGCGACGGCGCCAGGCTGACCGTGCCGGTGCGGGACCGGGAGTGGGTGGCGGACGACGCCCGGCCACGGGTGGTCGGGGTGTCGTCGTTCGGCCTCGGCGGCGCCGACGCGCACGTGGTCCTGTCCGACCGCGCACCGTCGACCACGCCCGCCGGCCGGCCGCACGTCGACGCCGGCGCGGACGCCGAGGACCTGGTCGTCGTCGGCTGGAACACCCATCTGCCCGGTTTGGGCCGCGAGCAGGTCGGGGCCTGGCTCGGCGGCGCCGCCCCGGGTCCGCAGGACAGCTTCGGCAACCCGTACCCGCTGCCGTCGCCCCGCGACGTGCGCATCCCGCCGCTGACGATGCGGCACATGGACGCCGCCCACCTGATGATGTTGCAGGCCCTAGGCCCGCTGCTGACCGAGCTCGGCGAGCCGGGTGTCACACTGCGCCCCACCACCGCGATAGTCGTCGGCTCGACGCTGCCGACCACGCACAACACCCGGGCCGCGCTGCGGGTGCACGCCGCCGAGTGCGCCGCCACGTTCGACATCCTGCCCGACCCGGCGGACGCCCAGGCCCTCAAGGAACACCTCGCGAAGGCGATCGCGGAGGCCGCCGGGGTGATTCCCGGCGACCTGAACGAGGACGACTTCACCGGGGCGGTCTCCTGCATCCTGTCCGGGCGCGCCGCCAACTACTACGACTTCCAGGGCCTGGGCACCAGCGTCTACTCCCACCGGGACTCCGCGCACACCAGTCTCGACCTGGCCCTGCGTCAGTTGCGGCACCACGCGTGCGACCTGGCGCTGGTCGGCGCGGTGTGCCTGCGCCCGATCAGCGGCTGGGACCGGCACCTCACCGGTCTGGTGCCCGAGGGACGGTCCATCGCGGAGGGCGCCGCCGTGCTGGCGGTGGCCCGCCGGTCCACCGCGCTGGAACACGGCCTGCCCGTGCTGGGCACCCTGGCCACGACAACCGGCGCCACCGATGCCCGCGACCGGGTCGTGCCCGCCCATACCCTGCGCGCCCTGACCGACGCCGGGCACACCTATCTGTCCCTGGATGCGCTGCTGACGCTCCTGCAGGCAGTGATCACCGGTACGGCAACGGTGGTGACGCCCGCCGCCGGCGGCTCACCGCTGATCCGTTTCACCCCGCCACCCGGCGGCGACCAGCCCGGTCCCGCCCGGCCGGCGGCGGCCACCGGCCGGCGCCAAACCCTGCGGCTGACCCCCCTGGCGGCCCCGGCAGGCAACCCGACCGAACCGGCGATCCCACCCGGCAGCGTCGTCGTGACCGACGCCCCGGACCTCGCGGAGGCGGTCACCGGCCCGGACGTCGCCGTCTGGTCGCCGCGGCCGGGCGTGGCACACGCCACGCACGTCACGCCGGAGGGCGCCGCCGACGCCCTGGCCGGGCTTGCCTTCATCCCCCGGCACGTGCGGATCCTGTCCCGCCTCGCGGCACCCGAGGACGACACCGGCGCCGCCCGCGCCGAAGACCTGCAGGATCTGGCGTTCACCACGCTCCAGGCGGCGCTGCCCGCGCTGCGGGCCGGCGGCTCACTCGGCGCGATCCTGATCGGGCCGGTGCCCGGCGACCTGCCGCCGCCGCTGAGCGGGTTGTTCACCGCTCTGGTGCGTTCGGTACGGGCGGAAGTCCCGCAGTGCCGGGGCCTGGCCCTGCTCAGCACGGCGCCCGACGCCGCTACCGCGCTCGACGAGTTCGCGCAGGCGGGCGCCGTCTCGGTGCCGACGCATACGCTGGCCTGCCGCGGGGGCGACTGGTTCGCCCTGGCCGTCGCCGACGACGACGTGCCGCCGGAGGCCGCGGCGACGGCGCTGCCACCCGGCGCGGTGGTGGTCGCGTTCGGCGGCGCCCGGGGGATCGGCCCCGAGCTGCTCGACGCGATCGCCCGCACCAGCGACCGCCCGCATGTGTACGTCATCGGGCGTACCCCGCTACCGGAGACGGACGACGGGTTGCCGCCGCAGGCGCAGTTCATCGCCGCCGAACGCCGCAAGCGCCCGCGCGCCTCCGTCGGCGAGCTGAGGGCCGCCTACGACAAGGCCCACGCCCGTCTGGAGGTCGCCCGTACGGTGCAGCGGCTGAGCAGGCTGTGCGGCCCGGACCGGGTTCATCACCGGGTGGGCGACGTCCTCGACGCCGATCGCACCGCCGCCCTGATCGGCGAGATATTCGACCGGCACGGACGCATCGACGTGCTCATCAACACCGTCCTGGACCTGCGTTCGCGGGCGCTGAACGCCAAGACGCTGGCCGACTTCCGGGCGGTCCGGGCCACCAAGGCCACCGGTTACCGCAACCTCACCCGGGCGCTGGACGGGCGACGGCCGCGCCTGTGGTGCAACTTCAGCACCTTGGCGACGTTGGCCCCCGCTCCCGGCGACATCGACTACTGCGCCGCCAACGAGTATCTGGCGTACGCGAGCGCCTGGGCTCAACGGCACGGGCCCGACGGCCACCAGGAGGTGTCGATCCTGTGGAGCGGCTGGCGGGAGGTCGGCGTGGCCAGCAGCGTCACCATGCAGGAAACCCTCAAACGCAACCAGATGGACGCGTACGTCAGCACCGAACAGGGCTGTGCGCAGTTCCTCGACGTCATCACCCGCCCACCGGCCAACGGGGTGGTGTTCTTCATCCGGGAGCAGGAGCGGGTCCTGCTGGGCCGCCGCGGAATCCACACGTACGGCTCTGCCGCCGGGTCGCTCCCGGCTCCCGGCGCGCCGCCGGTCCCGCCGCCGGACGCGGCGCTGCGCACTCCCCTGCTCGACGGTGTGGGGTACCGCGGCCGGCAGTGGGCGGTCTTCGCCAAGACCTGGGATCCGCGCACACTGGCCGACGGTGATGGCCGGTGGATGCGGCACCACCGGGTCAACGGCGAGTACATGCTGCCCGGCACCTTCATCTTCGAGGCCGCGGCCGGCGCCGCCGCCGTGCTCTGCCCCGATCTGCTGGTGACCGGATTCCGCGGGCTGTCGTGCCGCTCGTCGGTCACGGTGCGGCTGTCCGGACCGCCGCGCACCGTCGCGGTGGAGGCCCGGGTCACCCGCCGCGAACCCGGACGGGCCGAGGTGTCCGTGCGGCTCACCGCCCACCGGCTGGGCCGCAACGGCAAAGTGTTGCGCTTCAACGACGTGCTCGGTGAGACGACGGTGCGGCTGGCGGACCGTTTTCCCGTCCCGGCCTCGCCGCCGGGCTGGGCCGACCATGAGCCCGAACCCGATTTCGCCGTGCCGGTCTATTCTCCCGACACGCCGATCTCGCTCACCGGCCCGTTCGCCGGCACCGGCGACTACGCCCGCGGGCCGGACGGGAACAGCGCCCGGTTCACCCTGGACCACGCGGCCTGGGCGCCGGCCCTGGCCGGGATGACCGTGCCGGCGATCCTGCTGGACGCGATGGTGCACCTGCTGCTGCTACCGCCGCGTGGTGACCGGCCCCCGATGGTCGGGCCGATGGCGGGGATCGACGATGTCGTTCTCGGCGGTCCGGGCAATGACTGCGAACTCAGCGCGGCCCACCCGCAGATCCGGCTGCACTGCGACTTCGCCACCGGAGCCCTCACCGCGGTGACCGGCACCGGACGGGTGCTGGCGCGCATCACCGGCGTCACCGCGCACGGCCTGGACCACACCGGAGAAGTGATCCGGCCCCGCGCCGGCGTTCCCCAGCCGACCCTTTCGTGACAGCCGAGGAGACAGCCGTGTTGTGGCAGGACATCACGATCGCCGGGACCGGCGGGTGGATTCCCCCGATCAGGCCCGAGCAGGAAGCCGGGGACGCCACGGCCGGCGCCCGGCCGGGCATGGCGGCGCTCAACGGATTCAGCTCGGCCGCGGTCTCGGCCGGTGATACCGCGACGCAGATGGCGGCCCGTGCGGGCCTGAAGGCGTTGCGCCACGCGCACGTCGCCGCCGATGACCTGAGCCTGCTCGTGCACGCCAATTTCCAGGACGAGGACCATTACACACCCGCCCCCTACCTGCTGCGGGTGCTCGGGGGAGCCGGCACCACCGGGATCGAGGTCGGCGCCGCCAGTGACGGCGGCGCTGCCGCGCTGGTCGCCGCGGCCGAGCACCTCACCGCCCGGCCGTCGGCGAGCGCGGTCCTGGTCACCGCCGGCGCCCGGTTCCCGGCCGAGCGGTGGGGCCACGTCCGGCAGATCGGCTACGTGGCCGGTGACGGCGGCGCCGCGGCCGTGCTCACCCGCGCCACGGGTTTCGCCCGCCTGGTGAGCAGCGCCCAGGTCACGCAGCCGCAGATGGAGACGCTGACCCGGGCACGGAACGGGCAGGCGCGTTCGGGCGCTGGCCGGCCGTTCCTCATCGAGGAGACCGGGCTGATGCCGCACATCGAGACGCTGCAAGCGTCCACCCGCCGCTGCATCCAGGCCGTCTTGGACGAAGCCGGTCTGCACCCGGCGGACATCTCGCAGGTGGTGACCATAGCCATCGGGTCCGCCGTGCTCGACCTGGTGCTGGCCGGCTCCCCGCTGGAACGCCGCGCCGACGACACTAGCTGGACCTTCGGGCGCCACCTCGGCCACGCCGGTCCCTGCGACATCCTGCTCGCCCTCGACCGGATGTTCCGCTCCGGCGCCGTGCGGGCCGGCGACCGTGTCCTCGTGGTGAGTTTCGGGCTGGGTTTCCGCTGGACCACCGCGCTGCTGGAGATCACCCGCGATCCGAACGCCGGGACACCGGCCGGTTCCCCGTGAAATGAGGTTGGCGATGACAAGCACGACCACGGCGCCCACCGCGTCGGTTCCCCTCGCTCCGGGCGCGCTGCCGCTGCTGGGACACGCCCTGCCCCTGCTGCGCGATCCGCTGGCGTTCATCATGTCCATGTCCGGCTACCGCACGATGGTCCGCGTCCGGCTGGGCCCGAGCTCCGCGGTGATGGTGTGCGACCCGGCGCTGACCCGGCAGGTGTTCCTCAACGACCGGGTCTTCGACAAGGGCGGCCCGATCTACGACCGGATCCGCGAAGTCATCGGTGACGGGCTGTCCACCTGCTCCTACACCCTGCACCGGCGCCAGCGCCGCCTGTGTCAGCCGTCGTTCCATCCGGCCCGCCTCGCCGGGTACGGGGAGGTGTTCGCCCGGGCCTCGCAACGCAAGGCGAGCTCCTGGACTGACGGGGACGTCCTCGACGTGACCCAGGAGATGATGACGCTGACGACCCGGGCCACCATGGAGACGATGTTCAGCGGCGCTCTGCCTGCGGACACGTTGCGGCAGGCGCTGGCCGACACGGCCACCATCGTGAGCGCGTTCTTCCGGCGGATGGTGACGCCGGCCCTGCTGCGCCGGCTGCCGACGCGGCAGAAGCGCCGATACGACCAGGCGCGCAGCCGGCTGGCGGCCACCATCGAGCAGATCCTCGCCGACCGGCGCGCCAACCCGGGCGACCACGCTGACCTGCTGTCCGCGCTGATCGGCGCGGTCGACGAGGAGAGCGAGGGCGGCCAGAAGCAGTTGAGCGACAGCGAGCTGGCGGACGAGGCTCTGACATTCTTCCTCGGCGGGATGGAGACCACGGCCATCACCCTGGCGTGGGCCCTGCACCTGCTGTCCACGCACCCCGACGTCCAGCACCGGATGCAGGCCGAGACCGACGAGGTCCTGGCCGGCGAGCCGCTCACCGCAGCCCACCTGCCGTCGCTCCACCTGGCCGGCCGGGTGCTGACCGAGACGTTGCGGCTGTACCCGCCCGCCTGGATGATGACCCGCACCGTCCGGGAGGACGCCGAACTCGGCGGCGTACGCCTCAAGTCCGGTAGCACCCTGGTGCTCAGCCCGTACCTGCTGCACCACCGGCCCGACCTGTACGCCGACCCGGACCGTTTCGACCCGGACCGCTGGCGCGACGCCGCCCCGGACCGGGCCGGTTACCTCCCCTTCGGGGCCGGCCCCCGCAAGTGCATCGGGGATCAGTTCGCGCTCGCCGAGGCCACCTTGGCCCTCACCGCGATCGTCGCCCGCTGGGAGCTGACCCCGGTCGGCGACCAGCCGTTCCGGCCCAAAGTGGAAACCAGCCTGAGCTCGCGCGGGCTGAACCTGCGGATCACCGAGCGGCGCCGGGACGCGGCCGCCCCCGGCGCCGAGCCGGGCACGGCGTCGCCACGGCCTGCGGATGCGGCCCCGCAACCGGTGACCGGCACCTGCCCGGTGAACCACAAGGAGTGATGCCATGCGGCCCCACCTGAAGCCCATCGTCAAGAGCCTGCTCACCTCCACCGAGGTCAAACTGCCCGGCGCCGCGCCGGGTGACACGTTGCACGCGCCGGCCCGCCCGTACCCGAACGGCTGGTTCTGCCTCGCCTTCTCCGACGAACTGCGGCCCGGTGGTCTCATCACCCGCCCGCTCGCCGGCGCGGAGGTGGTGCTGTACCGCACCGCCGGCGGCCTGCTGCGGGCCGTGAAGCCGCAGTGCCCGCATCTGGGGGCGCATCTGGGCGTCGGCGGGTCGATCGAGGGTGAGGACATCGTCTGCCCGTTCCACCGGTTCGCCTTCGACCCGGCTGGCGCCTGCGTGCGTACCGGCTACGACGGGCCACCGCCGCGGGCGTCGCTGACGCAGTACCCGGTGTGCGAGGCCAACGGCTCGATCTACGTGTGGTGGCACGCCCTCAGCGTGCCCCCGCAGTGGCAGATCCCCGCCTACGACCTGGACGACCGGCAACCGTTCAGCCACCACACCTTCGACATCGCCGGGCACCCGCAGGACGTCATCGAGAACGCGTTCGACTACGGGCATCTGCCGGCCCTGCACGGTCTCAAGGACGTCGACATCCACGGTGATCCGGTGATGGGGCAACCGGTCAGCACGGTCGAAGCGACCGCCCGCGGCACCATGGTGCGCAGCTCCCGCCAGTCGTACACGTTGACGGTGATCGGGCTGGCCAGCATCGCCGCGCACACCGTCCTGCCCGGCGACGCCGGCCACATGTACGTGATGCTGCATGCCACCCCGACCGCTCCGGGACGCATTCAGCTACGTTTCGGGACCAAGCTTGAGCTGACCGGCATCCCCGCTCTGCCGCCGCGGATCGGGCGGCTGGCGACGCTGCCGGCCGCCCGGCTCCTCAGCGCCGTCCTGCAGCGGGTGGCGATCGTCGACACCGGCGCCGACCTGCTGATGTGGCACTACCAGCAGCACCTGGAACAGCCGAGACTCGCCCGCGGCGACGGCCCGATCGGCCGGTACCGCCAGTGGGCGCGGCAGTTCTACTCCGAGCCGATGGGTGAGCGGGCGTCACCGTCTGCGGCGCCGCGGACCGAGGCGAGCGCGTCGGAGGTCTGAGCGCCGGGACAGGCAGGGCGTCGGAAGGAGGCCACATGGCAGAGGACAACGGCACGCCGGGCAGCGGTCAGCCGCTGGCGGTGCTCGGCGCCGGAGTGATGGGATCCGGTATCGCAGCCCTGGCCATCGGGCACGGGGTCGCGGTGTCACTCATCGACGTGGACCGTGCCCGGCTGGCGACGGCCGCGGCGAGGATCGACCACCACGTGCGCACGGCCCAGTTGCTCGGCGCGTCACCGGCCGCCGACGCGCCCGGTGAGCTCGTCACCGGGCTGTCCCCGGACGGCCTGCTGACCGGCGCCGGTGCTGTCCCGGCGGCGGTGATCGAGGCGGTCACCGAGGACGCCGACGCCAAGGCGAAGGCCCTGGCGGATGCCGCCGCTCTGGTGCCGCCGGGCACGCCGATCATCTCGAACACCTCATCGATCCCGATCGACGAACTGGCCCGGGCGGTGCCGCGGCCGGCGGATCTGATCGGCACCCACTTCATGAATCCGCCGTACCTGATCAGCACGGTCGAGGTCATCCGCGGGACGCACACCGCCGAGGCCACCTTGGCGGCGGTGCGGGCGCTGCTCACCGGGCTGCGCCGGGAGCCGATCGTGGTGCAGGACGCGCCGGGTTTCGTCACCAGCCGGATCCTGCACCCCATGATCAACGACGCGGTCCGGGTGGTCGCGGCGGGAACGGCGAGCGTCCCGTCAGTCGACCGGCTCATGCAGGGCTGCCTCGGTCATCCCACGGGTCCGCTGCGTACCGCCGACCTGATCGGGCTCGACAACCTCGTCGACTCGCTGTGGGTGCTGCACCGCCGGACCGGCGACGAGGGATGCCGTCCCTGTGACCTGCTGCTCGACATGGTCAAAGCCGGCCGTCTCGGCCGTAAGAGCGGGCGCGGTTTCTACGACTACGAGGGAGAACAGGCATGACCACGTCATCCGACCGTACGGCGCCGGACGCCGTGCAGACGGACCTGGTGCAGTTCCTCACCCGGCGTACCGGCAAGGACTGGACGGCCGACGACGACGTTTTCGGCTCCGGCGGGCTGTCCTCGCTGCACGCCATGGAGCTGGTGGTGCACCTGGAGCGGACGTTCGGGGTCTCCATCCGCGGCGGCGACCTGCAGAAGGAGAACTTCCGCACGGTGCAGCGCATGAGCGAGCTCGTCGAGCGGCTCCAGACCGCCGGTGACGGCGGCACCGGTGCGTGAAGCCGTCGCCCTGGCCGGCGCGACGGTCACCGAACTGGTCGGCGACCGTGCCGACGACTGGGACCTGGCCGGCGAGCTGCCCCGCGACGTGCTGCGCAAACTCGCCGAGGCGGGCCTGCTCGCCGCCCAGATCCCGGCCAGGTACGGCGGGCCGGGATGGAACAGCACGGACAGCGGCGAGTTCACCGCCGAGGTGGGCAGCCTGTGCGGTTCTCTGCGCAGCGTGATGACCGCCCAGGGCATGGCCGCCTGGACCATCGAGCGGCTGGGCGATCCGGCGCAGGCGACGCGGTTGCTGCCCCGCCTGGTCAGCGGCGACACGGCGGCGGTGGCCTTCAGCGAGGAGCAGGCGGGCAGCGACCTGTCGGCCATGACGACATCGGTCACCGTGGATGGCAGCGCCCTGACCCTCACCGGCCGCAAGACGTGGGTGACGGCCGCCTGCTACGCCGACTTTCTGCTGGTCGTGGCCCGGATGGGTGCGGAGGGTGCCGTCGTGGTGGTGCCCCGGACCGCTCCCGGAGTCCAGGTCCACCGCATCGGCGACCCCCTGGGCTGCCGCGCCGCCGGGCACGCGCACGTGTGGCTCGACGAGGTCCGGCTGCCGCTGGACCACCTGCTCGGCGGCGGCCGGCAACCGCTGCCCCTGCTGGTGACGACGGCTCTGGCGTACGGGCGGATGTCCGTCGCCTGGGGTTGCGTCGGGATGCTTCGCGCCTGCCTCGCGGCGGCCGTCGAGCACGCCGGCTCCCGGCGCCAGTTCGGCCGGCCGCTGGGCGATCATCAGCTCGTCGCCCGGCATGTGGCGGATCTGTGGGCCGGCGAGCAGATCGCCACCCGGGCCTGCGAGCACGCCAGCCGGTGCTGGGACGCCGACGCCGACGACCTGGGCGCCGCCGTCGTGCTGGCGAAGTACGTCAGCGCCCAGCACGCGGCGGCGGGCGCGGCCGCCGCGGTCCAGGTGCTCGCCTCGGCGGGGACGCGAGACGGCCACGTCGTCGCGCGGGCCTATCGGGACGCCAAGCTGATGGAGATCATCGAGGGCAGCAGCGAGATGTGCCAGTTGATGCTGGCCGGCCACGCGCTGAGCCGGCGGTGAGGCGCAGCGGGCCACACCGGCCCGGTCATCTGCGACGGGCCAGGGTGATGCCGTCGGCAACCGGAAGCATGCTCAGATCAACCCGCTCGTCGTCCCGGATGCGGGCGTTGACCGTGCGCACGCCCGCCGTGTCCGGGTCATCGGCCCGCGGGTCGATGACCCGGCCGAAGAACAGGGTGTTGTCGAGCACCAGCAAACCGCCGGGCCGCACCAAACGCAACGACAACTCGTAATACTCGGGATAGCCGGCCTTGTCGGCATCGATGAAAACGAGGTCGAAGTGGCCGGAAAGGCCATCGGTGATCATGGTCGTCAGCGTCTCGGCCGCCGCGCCGACGCGCACCTCGATCCGCTCGTGAACACCTGCCCGGCGCCAGAACTCGACACCGATCTCCGGCCACCGGTCGGTGATGTCACAGGTCACCAGCCGGCCGTGCGCCGGCAGCGCACGAGCCATGCACAGCGTGCTATAGCCGGTGAACGTGCCGATCTCCAGCACCCGTTCGGCGCCGGTCAGCGCGACCAGAAGCGCGATGAACTGCCCCTCCTCGGCCATGAGCTGCATCGCCTGGCCGCCGGGCAGTCCCGCCGTCAGCCGCCGCAGGTCACGCAGAACCTCATCTTCTCTGAGCGAGGATTCCCGGATGTATTCCACAACGTCGGGTCCGATGACTCCCTGTTCTGCCATATAAATCATTATAAATGAGTTCGTGGGTAACATGACTTTCGCGCGTCCGTGGCCACGACAACCACCCCGCACTACCGTGACCGAGGTGTGGGACGACCAGACGCCGGGGCTGTGCCCACTGCCGACCGGCCGGCGAATACGCGGCCGCGGGCTGCGCGACCCGATGCCCGACGGCCCGCCACCCACCCTCGGCGTCTACCTGACCGGCCGCCGCCCACCCCGGTACGGCTGGGAAACCCACTGGATCCGATGGCCCGACTTCTGGCTGCCCACCGACTCCGCCGCCGCCACCGCCACCCTGCGGGAAACCTGGAAACGCGCCGCGCACGAACGCGTCGAAATCGCCTGCAGCGGCGGGAAAGGGCGCACCGGCACCGCACTGGCGGTACTCGCGGTCCTCGACGGTGTGCCAGCCGCCGAAGCCGTCGCCTACGTCCGCGCCCACTACTCGCCCCACGCGGTCGAAACACCGTGGCAACGGCGATACGTGCGACGCACCCACGCCCTCGGCAAACCCCGCCACCCCTGATCAACCGCCCGCCCCAACCACAGCGTCCCGCCGCGCACGATCACTCGCGGCCACCAGCAACGCCGCCACCACCGCACACCCCGCCGGCACCGCCGCCACCGGCGCCAGCCACAACGGCCCCCAGCCCACCGACAACACGACACCACCCAGCGCCGCACCCAACGCACCCGCCGCGCCCGCCACCGACACATTGACCGCCGCCGCCAACCCCGCCGCCGCCGGCCCCGCCCGACCCATCAACCACGTCTGCACCAACGGCACCACCACGAACGCCGCACCGCCCATCAGCACCGGACCCGCCAACGCCAACGGCGAACGCAACACCACATCCTGCACCAGCAACACCACCGCCAGCGCCGCCACCGCCGCCGGCAACCACCGCCCGATCCGCGCCGGCGCCACCCGCCCCGCGATCAGATTGCCGGCCACCGTGCCCACCCCGTAACCCGCCAGCGCCGCACCCACCCAACCCGGCCCGAACCCGGCCACCGCGCGCAACACCGGCACCACATACGTGAAAACCGCCACGAAACCGGTCAACGCCAACAGGGTCACCGCCAAACCAGCCAGCATCGGCCCGCCCAGCACCGCCCGCACACTCGACGCCAACCCCCCTGGATCACCCACCGGCAGACGCGGCACGGCCACCCAGACCCCCACCAGCCCCGCACCGGCCAACGCCGCCACCGCCACGAACGTCACCCGCCACCCATACGCCGCACCGACCAGCGCACCCAACGGCAAACCCGCCACCGTGGCCAACGCGAACCCGCCGAACAACCGGGCCACCGCCGCCGTCCGCCGCCGCTCCGGCACCGCCGCCATCAACACCTGCGAAGCCACCGCCATGAACAACGCCTGCGCCAGCGCCGACCCCGCCCGCGCCGCCATCAGCGCACCGTACGAACCCGCCACCGCGCACCACAACGCCGACACCACAGCCAACGCCATCGTCGCCGCCAGCAAACCCCGCCGCGGCACACGACGGGTGACCACCGCCGCCACCGGACCACCCACCGCGCCGACAAGCATGTACACCGTCACCAACTGGCCGGCCACACCCACCGGCACCCCCACATCGGCGGCGATCTGCGGAAGCAAACCCACCAGCACGAACTCCGCCGTCGCCACCGCGAACGAACACACCATCAACACCGCAACAATCACCGGCAGACGGTAAAGCCTCACATCGGCGTTAAGGTCAAGCATGACAACCGGCGACCCAGACAGCGCAAACCTCCGCATCGGAGACCTCAGCGCCCGCACCGGCGCCACCGCACGCATGCTGCGCTACTACGAGGAACAAGGCCTGCTCACACCACGACGCACCCCGGCCGGCTACCGCCTCTACACCCCCGACGACGTGAAACGCGTCGCCCGCATCCGCTGCATGCTCGCCGCCGCACTACCCACCACCGTCGTCCGCCACGCCCTGGAATTCCTATCCGGCACCAGCACCGCCGCCTCCGAAAAACCCGGCGAACGCACCCACCTCGCCGCGAGCCTCCGGCACGAAATGACCGCCCTCGACGAACGCATCCAAGCCCTCACCCACAGCCGCGACCTGCTCGCCGTCATCCTCACCGACATACGCAACGAGACAGTCGGACCCGGCCGGCCCGGCGACACCAGCGCCACACCCCCACAAACAGCGGTCCGCCGCACCGGACCCCGCGAACCCCACCGCACCACCGCGGACTGACCATCACCGGCCAGCCCGCAACCCACTACCATCAGCCGGTGCCCGTCTCCCCCTACATCCGGCGCCTGCGCGCCCACATCGGCACCGACCTGATCCTGCTCCCCGGCGTCAGCACCGTCGTCCGCGACCACACCGGACACATCCTGCTCGCCCGCCGCAGCGACAACGGACGATGGTCCCTACCCGCCGGCACCGTCGACCCCGGCGAACAACCCGCCGACGCCGCCCTGCGCGAACTGTACGAAGAAACCGGCGTGCACGCCCGCATCGAACGACTCGGCGGCGTCGCCACCCACCCCGTCACCTACCCCAACGGCGACCGCTGCGAATACCTCAACGTCTGGTTCCGCTGCCGCGCCACCGGCGGCACCGCCCGCGTCAACGACGACGAATCCACCGCCGTCGCCTGGTTCCACCCCGAACAACTCCCCGACCTCGACGACTGGGCCACCCTGCGCATCAACACCACCGCCGACCCGCACGCCCCCGCCTGGCACGCCGACCCCGGCTCACACCACCACGCCCTCACCAACCCCGGCGCCCTCTGACCCACCCGGCCAACCGCCGCGGTCACGGCCGCCACCGGCGACGCCGACCCGACCGCACCACCGCCGTCACCGCCATCGCCACCAGCACCAACCCGACACCCGCACCCGCCACCACCAACGCCGCATCCCGCGACCGCTCCCGCCGCAACTCCCGCGCCGCCACCAGCGGATCCGCACTGCGCGCCGACACCGGCACCGGACCCGCCGGCTGCTCCGGCCCCAACGTCTCGGTCACCGCACGGTACGGATTCAGCACCCCGAACCCGTACCCGTCGCTGCGCCGCCCACCCGGCGCCGGATCCGCCGTCGCCACCAGACGCCGCCGCACCTGCGCCGGCGTCGACCCGGGAAACCGCTGCACAATCAACGCCGCCGTCGCCGACACGAACGGCGCCGCGAAACTCGTCCCATCACCCACCGTGTGCCCGGACCCCACCGCCGCCACCGTCACCCCGGACCCCGGCGCCACCAGATCCACATAGTCACCGCGCTGCGAATAGTCCGCCCGCACCCCGTCCGCCGTCACCGCACCCACACCGATCACCCCCGGATAGGCCGCCGGGTACGGCGTCGCATTCGCCTGCCCCGCCCCACCGTTGTTCCCCGCCGCCGCCACCACGACCACACCCCGGTCGAGCGCCTGCGCCACCGCCGCGCGCACCCGCCGGTCATCCACCCCGGTCACCAACGACAAATTGATCACCTGCGCACCGCCACCGGACGGATCCGACGCCCACCGGATCGCCTGCGCGAACTGCCCCAGCCCGCCCTGCGCCCCCACCGCCTTGCCGTCGATCTCCTCCTGCTCACTGATCCGCACCGGCACCACCGTGGCGTCCGGAGCCAGACCATGGAAAACCACCCCCCGCACCGGGCCGGCAACGATCACACTCGCCACCCCGGTGCCGTGCCCGGCGCAGTCCTGCCGCCCGTTCGCCCCACCGCGCAGGAAGTCCCGGCCCGCCGCAACCCGCCCGGCGAGCTGCGGATGCTCGTCGTCCACCCCGGAGTCCACCACCGCCACCCGCACATCCCGGCCGGTGGCTATCGCGGCGAGCCGGTCCAGGTCGTACAGCCGATCCTCGTACGGCGTGGCGGTGCTGACCGGGCCCGGCTGCGGAATCGTGTCGCACGGCGCCGCGGCGACGGCGCCAGGCGCACCGGCGAATGTCACGGCGCAGGTCAGCAGGCCGGCCGCCGCCACACCGGCAGCGGCACGCGGTACCGCCGTCACGCGCACGCCTTCACCCCCCGCCCGACCCCGACGCCGCCGGTGTGGCGGCGTCGACGCGCAGCGATGGTATCGGACCCGGCCGATCCTTCCGCAGCGCCGAAAGGGCGGGCTCACGTCAAATTTTGGTGTTGTCGTTGATTCCTTTTTGGGGTGTGCCGTACGTTGCCGAGCTCGGGTGGGCTCACGCACACCGCGTAAGCCGTCCTAGGAAGATAGGAAATGAGGGAGCGCGACCCGCACGGGCGACATCGGCGCAGTTGGCACGTCCCGGCGGCGGACGGCGCTACCGTTCCCGTGATGAACGAGATCGCCACCGGGGCTCACGGGATTGGGCCAGACGCCGACGCGCCGCCACCGTCCACACCCGCCACTGCCGGTGCGGACGCGGCTGGTCCGTCCGGCGACGGCGACGGCCACGCCGAGACGCGGCCCTGCGCCCACTGCGGCCGGCCTGTCCCGCAGCGGGCCGCCGCCGGCCGGCCGTTCCGCTACTGCCGGGACAACGACGGCGCCTGCCAGCGCGCCTCCCGCAACGTGCGGATGCGGCACCGCTCCTCCCCCGGCCTGGCCGGTCAGGTCGCCCGCACCTGGGAGGTGGTGGACCGGCTGGACCAGTTCGTCGGCACCCTCAGCGAGGCCCTGCACGCCGAGCTCTCCCCCGCCGGGGTGGAACGGCAACTCGCCGAGATCCGCGCGGAGACCTCCCGCCACCTGGCCGCCGCGCACGCCGAACGCGACGACGCCCGCCGGGAGGCGGACCAGGCCACCGCGGACGCGGCCGCCGCGCACCGGGAGGCCGAGCTCGCCGCGGACGAACGCGACGAGGCGGCCCGGGCCGCGCAGGCCGCCCAAGCTCAGCGGGAACAGGCCGAATCCGACCGCGACGCCGCCGCCGCGCGGGCCGAGGCGGCGCAGCGTGACCTGGCGCAGTCCCGCAAGCAGGCCGACGACGCCCGCCGGGACCTGGACGCGGCCCGCGCGGGACTGGACAACGCCCAGCGCACCGTGGAGGCGGCCCGCGCGCAGGCGGCCCAGGTGACCCAGGACCTGCACGCCGCGACCCGCGCCGCCGAACTCGCCGGACGCGACGCGCAGGTCGCCCAGCGCGACGCCGACGCGGCCCGCGACGCCCTGGCGGCGGCGCAGCACCTCGTCGAGCAGACCCGCGCAGATCTGCAGGAGGCCCGCCGGGAACAGGACCGTGCGCTGCGGGAACGCGACGCGGCAAGGGCCGACGCGCAACGGCTCGGGCAGGACTTGGACGCGGCGCGCGGGGGCCTGGAGACGGCGCAGCAGACCGCCGGAGCGCTGCGCGACGACCTGCACGCGGCGCGCCGGGACGCTGAGCAATCGGCACGCGAGGCGGCGCTGGCGAGCGCGGACCGTGACGAGGCCCGCGCGCAGACGCAGGCCGCCCGCGAACAGGTCGCCCGGCTGGCCGCGGAGTTGGACGCGGCGCGGCGCTCGGCTCAGGACGCGGCTGTCGCGCAGGACCGGGTGGCTCAGCTCTCCGCCCAGGTCACCGATCTCGCGTCGGCGCTGGCCGCGCTCGGCGGCGCCAACAGCACGGGCGCCAGCAGCACGGGCGGCACGGATAAGGTGGTGCCGACTGCGCGGTGATCGCGCCATGCGCAGACATCCCAAACAACCGTAAAGTGGATCAAGGTGCGCGGGCGGGCGTTCGCGCCTGACGGGAACCGGCCGCGGGCGGCTACCCTCGTAGGTGTTAACACCGCCGACACACAGCCATGCCGGCACACAGCCATGCCGACGCGGCCACGCCGACGCATAGCCGGCCAGCACCACCAGCTAGCCAGTACCACGATGAACCAGTGCCACGGCGGCCACCGGAATCCGGTGACCGCCCCTCTCGTTACACCAGACGAGAGCAGCGCCACGACCGAGGGGAAAGCCGATCATGGGCGAACGCATGCTGCGCGGCAGCCGTTTGGGTGCCGTTAGCTACGAGTCCGACCGCAACACCGAACTGGCGCCCCGGCAGACCCGAGAGTACCTCTGCGTCAAGGGCCACCAGTTCGAGGTTCCGTTCGCCGTCGACGCCGAGGTCCCGATGACCTGGGAGTGCAAGTTCGACGGAAGCGTGGCCCGGCTGGTCGACGGCAACGAGCCCGAGCAGAAGAAGGTGAAGCCGCCGCGCACTCACTGGGACATGCTGCTTGAGCGCCGGTCGATCTCCGAGCTGGAGGACATTCTCAACGAACGGTTGCAGGAGGTGCGCACCCGCCGCGGTCGCTGACCGCGGAACCGCCTCCACACCAATGATGCCGCCCCGCCGTTGCGGGGCGGCATCACGCGTCAACGGACGATTTCCCCCTCAACGATGTCGCCGGTCGGCGCCTGCGGCGCGGGCGGGTCCTCCTGGTGGACACGCACCCGGCGGGGGCCGAACAGATCACCCGCCACCGCTGAGGACACCCGGCGCTCGGCCGCGCGGCGCACGCCGTGGCGGGTGAGCACTCGCACCGGCGGCACCAGCAGGAGCAGCCCGGCCAGCCCGCTGAGGAACCCCGGCGCCGCCAGCAGCAGCGCGCCCAGCAGGCCCACCAGCGAATGGCTCACCTGGTCTCCGGGTGGCCGGCCGTCCTGCGCGGCGTCCCGGAACGCGTGCCACCCGCGCACCCCTTCGCGGCGCAGCAGCATCAGACCGGTCACGCTGAACGCGGCGAGGGCGAGCAGCGCCCAGCCGGCGCCGACGGCGTGCACCGCCGCCACGAACGTGGCGATCTCGGCGACCGCCAGCACCAGCACGACGACGGGAACAAGGGCGAGACCGCGGCGCATCATGCCTTCCAGCATGACACGGAAACCTGTCAGGGCCAGGTGGAGCCCCGACGGGGCCGGCGGCCCAGCCGGTTCAGCAGCGCGTCCCGGCGGGCCTGCACGCCCCACAGGGTCACGCGCAGCAACTGCTCCTTGAAGATGTTGCCGCTCATCTTGCTGGCGCCGCGTTCGCGTTCGGTGAAGGTGATCGGCACTTCGGCGATGCGGAAGCCCTGCCGGTAGGCCCGCCAGGCCAGTTCCACCTGGAACGAGTATCCCTGGGAGGCGACGGTGTCCACGTCGATGGTGTCCAGCACGGACATCCGGTAGGCGCGGTAGCCGCCGGTGGCGTCCTTGAACGGCATGCCCAGCGCCAGACGGATGTAGATGTTGCCGCCGCGGGACAGCAGCAGCCGGTGCATCGGCCAGTTGTGCACCGAGCCGCCGGGCACGTACCGGGTGCCGAGCACGGCGTCGACCTCGCGCAGCACGTCCAGCATCGCGGTGAGCTCTTCGGGGGCGTGCGACCCGTCGGCGTCCATCTCGACGACCGCGTCGTAGCCCTTGTCCTTGGCCCAGCCGAAACCGGCCACGTAGGCGGCGCCCAGGCCTTCCTTGCCAGCGCGGTGCAGCACGAAGATGTGGTTGTCGGCCGCGGCGAGTTCGTCGGCGATCGCCCCGGTCCCGTCCGGCGAGTTGTCGTCGGCGACGAGGATGTCCACGGCGGGCACCGCCCGGCGCACCCGGTCCGTGATGAGCCGGATGTTCTCCGCCTCGTTGTAGGTCGGGATGATCACGAGGACCCTGCCGATCCCCGGATATCCTTCCGCCTCGCTCACCGTTCCTCCGCCGTCCTCGGGTGCGCGTCCCCGCCGCCGCGCCGGCGGCGCAGCGGGAACGCGGCGATGATCGCGACGGCGGCCAGCACGACAGCCGCCATCTCGGGCCGGTTGCCCACGCGAGTGGCTAGCGTACGCGCTCCGCCGAGCCGCATTTCACGCACTACCACCGCATCGACGTTGAAGCCGGTCGAAGCCCGCACCTGCCCCGCCGTGCCCACGAACGCGGACACCCCGACGGTGGACGCCATCAGCGACTCGCGCCCGTGCTCCACCGCCCGCAACCGCACCATCGCCAGTTGCTGCCGGGCCTCCGCCTCGTCGAAGGTGGCGTTGTTGGTCTGCACCGCGAGGATCTGCGCGCCGCCGGTCACCGTGTCCCGGACGATCCCGTCGTACGCGACCTCGAAGCAGATCACGTCGCCCAGGGTGACCGGGCCGGCCCGCACCACTCCGGGCCGGTCACCGGAGAGCATGTTCTTCACCAGCTCGACCTTGTCCGACACGAGACGGGCCACCGGGCGCAGCGGCATGTACTCGGCGAACGGCACGGGATGCCGTTTCACGTACGTCTGGTCGAGGTCCGGGCCGGTGACCGGCTGCCAGAGGATCCCGGCGTTCTTGATCTCGCCCGGGGTGTCGGTGTGCAGCACCGCGCCGACCAGGATGGGCGCCCGGATCGCGGACGCCGCGGCGGCGATGCGCTGGGCTGCGTCCGGGTTGCGCAGCGGGTCGATGTCGCTGGAGTTCTCCGGCCACACCACCAGGTCCGGCTGGGGGCGGCGCCCGGCGGCCACGTCACCGGCCAGCCGCAGCGTGGCGTTGACGTGGTTGTCCAGCACCGCGCGGCGCTGCGCGTTGAAATCCAGGCCGAGCCGGGGCACATTGCCCTGCACCAGCGCCACCACGGCCCGGGTGCCGCCGGGCGCGGCGGCGGGCAGCAGCGCCCCGCCGGCCACCAGCAGCGCCCCCGCGGCCAGGTAGCCCAGGCCGCCCAGCAGGGCCGGGGTGCTGACCGGCCGGAGCCGCCGCCACATCAGAGCCGCCAGCAGCCCGCCGGTGGCCGCCACCACGAACGTGACAAGCGGCGCGCCGCCGAGCACCGCGAACCGCAGGGCCGGGGCGTCGCCCTGGCTGAACGCCAGCCGGCCCCACGGGAAACCCCCGAACGGCGCCCGGTCGCGCAGCGCCTCCTGGGCGGTCCACAGCAGCCCGGTGACCAGCGGCCACAGGGCACGCCACCGGTCGATCAGCGGGGAGGTCCACGCGGCGGCCAGGCCCAGCAGGGCCAGGTAGCCTGCCTGCGCGCCGGACAGCAGGATCCACGGCAGCCAGCCCGCCGCGAAGCTGGTCCAGTGCAGCATCGGCACGAAACACGTCAGCCCGGCGATCAGGCCCAGGCCCAGCCCGGCGCGCAGCCGGCGGCGGTGGGTGGCGACGGCCAGCAGGGCGGTGCCGGCCGGGGCGAGGAACCACCACCCGAACGGCGGGAAGGCGAACAGCAGCGCCAGGCCGGCGGCGGCGGCCATGGCGACGGCCGCCCAGCGGCGCACCGGCTGCGGCGCGGGCGCGGGTGTGGTGGCCTGCGCGGTGGGGGGCGGCAACGTCATGGTCACGAGCGGAAGGCTACCTGCCGACGAGGCGTCGCAGCCTGCCGCATCATCGCCGCCTGCCGGATCACCGACGGGCGGTGGGCACCGCGGCGCGGCCCGCCCGTGCAGGCCGCGCCGCGGTTGTTGCCTCGTCCGGCACGGTCGGCGCGGCAGTCGGTGGAGTCGGCACCTTCGGACCGGCGCGCACACGGGCTGGCGGCCCGCGGCATGCCGTTGTCTACTGGCCCCGCTGCACTGCTGACGCCACCGGGTCGCGGCCGGTTCGCGCCGCCCCGCCGACCCCCACCCCCTGGACCTGGCGTGCGCACGCTCCCGAGCGGTGCCGCAGCGGGCACCGGTGCCGGGGACGGCGGCCAGTGGGCGAAGGAACGAAGCGAACAACAACCGCTTGCCGTGTTGGACCCGAAGACGGTACGTCGGCACCCCGGCGGCCTGTCAACCGGCCCGCAACGCCATGGGCGTGTCGCACCCGTCGGCGTGTCACGCGGCACCCGAACGGGCGACGGCGCTCACTCCGTCAGGCGGGTCAGCAGCCCCGCCGCCGCCCGCGGATGATCCGCGGCGAGCAGCCCGGCCGCCGCCAGCACGTAGTCGGCGTCCACCACACGGCGGGCGGCCTGCGGCGGCACCCAGCCGCCGCCGGTGTCGCCCAGCACCGCCGCGAGCACCGCCGGGCCGCCACCGTGCCGCAGCACCCCGCCGGAGCCCACCACCAGCCGCACGTCACGCAGGTCCCGGCCGCCGGTGCGGGGCAGGCCCGGCCCGCTGCGGTGCCCGCGGGCGTGCCGGCGCGACGCCACCACCGCGGCGACCGCGGCCAGTTCCCGGTCCGTCACGCCCGAGTGCCGGCGCGCGCCGGGCAGGTCCGGGACGGGCAGGTCCGGGACGGGCAGGTTCTCCGCCCGCGCCGCCGCGACCGCACCGGGCGCGCCGGCCGCCACGCCCAGGTCGCCCTCCACCGTGCGGGACCGCCATGCCGTGCCCGCCACGTCGCGGCGCGGCCCGGTGTCCCGCTCGGCGTCCGGCACCAGCGCCGAGTACACGTCGGTGGTCGCCCCGCCCACGTCGATCACCAGCACCCCGGCACCGGTCATGTCGGCGAGCACCTCCACCCCGGCGAGCACCGCGTCCGGGGTGGCGCAGCGCACCAGCGAGGCGAACCGGCGGCCGCGGGAGAGCCGTTTGCCGCCGATGACGTGTTCCAGGAACACCGCCCGGACCGCCGCGCGGGCCGGGCCGGCGTCGAACACCCCGATGCGGGGCAGCACGTTCCCGGTGACCGTCACCGGCACCCGGCGCTCGGCCAGCGCCCGCGCCGCGTCGGGGCGGGCCTCGGCGTTGCCGGCCACCACCACCGGCACCCGCAGGCGGGCGGCGGCCAGCCGGCGGGCGTTGTGCAGCAGCACCGACCCGTCACCGCCGTCGGTGCCGCCGGCCAGCAGGATCACGTCGGGGCGGGCAGCGCGCAGGCCGTCCAGGCCGGCGGCGTCCAGCGGCCCGGCGGCCACATGCACCACCCGGGCACCGGCGGACAGCCCGGCCCGGTGCGCGGCCTCGGCGGTCACCAGCGCCTCGTACCCGACCACGGCCAGGCGCAGACCGCCGCCGGCCGACGAGCAGACGTACCACCCGGCCGCGCCGGCGGCGGTGTCGCCCAGCGCCGACACCGCCGCGTCCAGCCCGGTCAGCACGTCCGAGGACGCGGTGGTCGGCGTCTGCGTCCCGCAGATCAGCGCGCCGCCGTCCAGGTCCACCAGGCAGGCCTTCGTGTACGTCGACCCGACGTCCACGCAGACCGCACGGTGCACGGCGACGCCGCTCACGGCTTCGGCGGCACGACCACGGTGCCGGTCGCGGTCACCGCCACGATCGGTTCGTCCAGCACCGCCGCCGCCGAGGCGTCACCGCCACGGCACACCACCCGGGCGGTGAACTCGATGCGCCGCGACCGGGTGCCTACCCGCACCACCGTGCCGGTCGCCTCCAACATGTCACCCGCGCGCACCGGCGCCCGGAACTGCACGTCGTCGTAGCACGCGAACAAACCCTCGTCGCCGTCCATCCGGATGCAGATCTCCGTCGCCACGTCACCGAACAGGCCCAGCGTGTACGCCCCGTCGACCAGGTGCCCCGCGTAGTGGGCGTGCGCGTACGGCACGTACCGGCGATGCGTCACCGTGATCATCAGCGTTCCCCCTCGTCGCCGAACAGCGCGTGCACCAGGTACGACGCCACCTCGCGGGGCGTGGTGCCGCGGCCGAAGATGCGGTCCACGCCCAGCTCGGCGGCCATCAGCTCGTCGAACCGGGGACCGCCCACGATCAGCAGCGGGCGCCGCCCGGCCGGCAGCGCCTCCCGGAACGCCGCCGCCATCGCCCGCGTGTTGTGCAGATGCGCGTCGCGCTGGGTGACCACCTGCGACACCAGCACCGCGTCCGCGCGGCGCGCGCGGGCCGTCTCCACCAGGTCCGGCACGGACACCTGCGCGCCCATGTTGGTCACCGCCATCTCCCGGTAGTACTCCAGGCCCTTCTCCCCGGCGACGCCCTTGACGTTGAGGATCGCGTCGATGCCCACGGTGTGCGCGTCGGTGCCGATGCACGCGCCCACCACCGACAGTTTGCGCCGCAACCGCCGTTTGATCACCGCGTTCACCGCGCCGGCGCCCAGCAGCGGATAGTCGCGTTCCACCACCCGCACGGCGGCGGTGTCGACCAGGTGCGTCACCCGCCCGTACACGACGAAGAAGGTGTGCCGCTCACCCATCTGCCGGGCGTGCACCAGCATCGCCGGGTCCATGCCCATCGTCGCGGCCAATTGCAGCGCGGCGCCCTCGGCGCGCTTGTCGTGCGGCACCGGCAGGGTGAACGACAACTGGGCCATGCCGTCGCCGGTGGTGTCGCCGTACGGGCGGACGACGCTCATGGGTGTGCCTCCAGCGCCTCGGTCACCGGGTTGTAGTAGTCCTCGGCGTGCGCCGCCACCCCGTCGCGGCCCTTGCCCCGGTCCGCGGGCCGCTTCATGATCCCGAACGTGCCGTCGCCGATCGCGGTCAGCAGCGTGTCCCCGACGATGCGTTCCAGCAACCGCACCGCCTCCGCCAGCACCCGCGACGCCCGCTGCTGAATGAACCCGCCGGGCGCCGGCACGAAATCCTCGTGCAGGTTGCCGGCGCCGTCCAGCACGTACCGCACGTTCTGCAGGGCGATGTCCCGGTCGCTCAGCCACGGCGTCACCACCGCCTCGGTCATCATCCCGACCAGCAGAATGCCCTGCCCGGTCAGCGCCCCCGCCAGGTTGAAGAAGCCGTCCAGCAGGTTGCCGCGGAACACGTCCCCGGTCATGTGCTTGGTCGGCGGCATCCACTTCAGCGGCGCGTCCGGGAACAGCTCCCGGGCCAGCAGGGCGTGCGCCAGCTCCATCCGGAACGACTCCGGCAGATCCGGGTTGATCTCGAACGCGTGCCCCAGGCCGAGCAGCGCGTCGCCCAGCCCCGCCTCGTGCGCGAAGTATTCGTTGAGCAACTGCGACACGGTCACCGTGTGCGCCGCGTCCACCGCGTCCGCGGTGGTCAGGTAGTTGTCCTCACCGGTGTTGATGATGATGCCCGCACGGGCGTGCACCTGACGGGAGAACCGCTGGTCGACGAACGTGCGCACCGGGTTGATGTCGCGGAACAGGATGCCGTACATCGAGTCGTTGAGCATCATGTCCAGCCGTTCCAGGCCGGCCAGCACCGCCATCTCCGGCATGCACAGGCCGCTCGCGTAGTTGGTCAGCCGCACGTACCGGCCCACCTCCCGGCTGGTCTCGTCCAGCGCCGCACGCATCAGCCGGAAGTTCTCCTGCGTCGCGTAGGTGCCGGCGAACCCTTCCCGGGTGGCGCCCTCCGGCACGTAGTCCAGCAGCGACTGCCCGGTCGACCGGATCACCGCGATCACGTCCGCGCCGGCCCGCGCCGCCGCCTGCGCCTGCGGGATGTCCTCCCTGATGTCGCCGGTGGCCACGATCAGATAGATCCACGGCCGGCGCGGCGGGTCACCGTGCCGGCGCACCAGCCGCTCCCGTTCCGCCCGGCGGGCGTCGATCCGTTTCAGCCCCGCGCCGGTGGCCCGCTTCGCCGCCCGCCGGGCCGCGGTGACCTGCGCACGCCGGTCCGGCACCGCGAACCGTACGGCGCCCGCCGCGGCCTTCTGCGCCAGCGCCGTCACGTCGTCCAGACCCTGGCCGGCCAACGCGTGGAACACCGGCACGGCCGCCCCGTGCGCCAGGCCCACGTCCGCGCGGACCGCCTCCACCAGGTGATTCACCCACGGGATGCCGTCCGGGTCGGCGCCGCGCACCCCGGCCAGGCGCAGCACCGCCCGTTCCACCGACACGGTGGTGTGCGTGCGCGCCAGGTCCACCACCGGCCGGCCCGCCCGAGCCGCCAGCGCGCGGGCCCGCCGCACCAGCTCCGGATCCAGGTCCAGCTTGCCCACCGTCACCCCTCGAAGATCGTCTCGCCGCGCAGCACCGTGCGCCGGCACACCGGCCGCGGCGGCACCACCCCGTCCACGTCCGGCAGCAGCACCGGCAGCCCACCGTGCACCCCGCCCGGGGCGTCCCACACCGCGAACGTGGCCGGCGCGCCCGGCGACAACACCCCCGTGTCCGGGCGGCCCGCGGCCCGCCACCCGCCGCGGCTGGCCGCCGCGAACGCCGCCCGCACGCTCATCCGGTACGCCGGGTTGCGCGGCGCCGCCGCACCGGCCACCATCGCCCACGGGTCCATCGCGGTCACCGGCGAATCCGACCCGAACGCCAGCGCCACCCCGGTGGCGTGCATCGCCCCCACCGGATTGGACGCCAGCGCCCGGGGCACGCCCAGCCGCTGCGCGTACATCCGGTCCGGTCCGCCCCACAGCATGTCGAAGCCCGGCTGCACGGACGCCGTCACGCCGAACTCCACCATCCCCGCGATCATCGCCTTGTCGGCCAGCTCCACGTGTTCGATGCGATGCCCGCCCGCGCGCACCCGATCCACCCCGACCGTGCCCGCGGCCAGCGCGAACCCCTCCAGAACCGTGGCGATGGCCGCGTCCCCGATGGCGTGAAAACCGCCCTGCACGCCGACGCTCATGCAGTCCAGCAGATGCCCGGCCGCCTGCTCCGCGGTCACGAACGCCTCGCCGCAGCCCGGACCGTCCACGTACGGCTCCCGCAGCGACGCCGTCCGCGACCCCAGCGCACCATCGGCGTACAGGTCCCCGGCCGCGCCGACCGCGCCCAGTTCCCGGGCCTTGGCCGCACCGCCCAGCTCACCCCAGTAGCCGAACACCTCCGGCAGTCCGGCGCCGGACAGGGCCAGCACCGACGCGAAATCCGCCTCGCTGGACGTGCCCGGCCCGGCGCACTCGTGCACCGCCGCCACCCCCGCCGCGGCCGCCGCCGCCAGCGCGGTGCGCTGCGCCGCGGTCCGCTCCTGCGCGGTCAGCGACCCCAGCGCCACCGCCCGCGCCGCGTGATGCGCCTGTTCCTTCAGCCAGCCCGACGCGTCGTAGCCGGGCGTGTCCGCGGCGCTGCCCAGCAGCGGTGCCGACACCAGCGCCGAATGCACCGACGCCTGCGACAGATACACCCGGCGGCCGTCCGCCGCCCGGGTCAGCTCGTGCGCGCCGGGTGGCGTCTGATCCGCCCACGTCGACTCGTCCCACCCGTGCCCGTGCACCACCGCGCCGGACGGGCGGCCCGCCGCGAACGCCCGCACCGCATCCAGCAACTGCCCCGCCGAGCGCACCCCGGACAGGTCCAGCCCGCCGGCGGTCAGGCCGGTGTCGGTGGCGTGCAGATGCGCGTCCACGAACGCCGGGGTGACCAGCGCGCCGCCCAGGCCGACCGTGACGTCCGCGGACGGCGCGTCGGCCTCGGAACCGAGCCAGTCGATGCGGCCGTCACGAACCAGCATGGCGGTGGCCCGCGGGTCCGCGGCGCTGTAGAAGCGGCCGCCGCGGTACAGGGTCACAGGGTGAGAGGTCATGCGGGTCAGTGTCCCGCGACCCGCTGCGCCAGCAACGCGCGCAACGCGGGCGTCTCGCGCACCAGCTCCAGCGCGAACCCGGCGTGCCCCGGCACGTACCCGTTGCCGATCAGCATCGTCACGTCCGCGGCCAGCCCTTCGGCGCCCAGCGCCGCAGCGGCGAAGCTGGTGGCCATCGAGAAGAAGATCACCGTGCCGCCGTCCGCGGTGGACAGCACCGCACCGTGCTCACAGCCGGGCACGTCCACGCAGACCACGGTCACCGTGGCGGGTCCGCCGAGCGCGTCGGTGACGGCGGCGGACACGGCCACCGGGTCCCGCGCGTCGGCGATCGCGACCCGGTCGGCGAGGCCGGCGCGCACCAGCGCGTCCCGCTCGGCGGCGGACACCACGACGGCGGCGGTACGCGCCCCGGCCCGCCGCGCCGCGACGAGCGCCAGCGATCCGCTCTTGCCGGCGCCGCCGAACACCGCGACGGTCACCGGGCCGCCGGACGGCTCTCCGCCGCCGGCTCGCGCGGCTGCGGTCGCGGCTCGTGCGGCGGCGTGGCCGCGTGTCACCCGGTCGGTCAGGGCCGGCGCGCCGCACACGTCGAACACCGCCAGCGCCAGCTCCGGCGGCAGATCCGCGGGCAGTGTCGCGGCCGGCGCGCGCCCGCACAGGATGGCGTGCCCGCGCGCCGGAACCTGCTCACTCAGCCCGTCCCAGCCGGCCAGCCCGTCGGTCACCACCAGCGGCGTCAACGTCAGGGACACCAGGGTGGCCACCCGGTCACCGGGTCGCAGCCCCAGCGGCGACGCCGGACCGGCCTCCTCCACCACGCCGATCAGCATGCCGCCGGAACCGGTCACCGGGTTCTGCATCTTCCCCCGGTCGGCGATGATCGCGAGCACGTCGGCGCGCACCGCGTCGCCGTCGCCGCCGTGCTGGCCGGCGAGCTGCCGGAAGCTTGCCGCGTCCAGGTTCAGCCGTTCCACCCGCAGCCGCACCTCGTCGGGACCGATCCGCGGCGACGCGTCGAGCCGCCACGCCGCCTGCGGCAGCACGCCGGGCGGGTCGAGCACCCGCGACATCCCCGCCGGAACCGGACCCGCCGATGATGGATCCGCCGGGGGCGGCGTTGGTGCACGGTCTGACATAACCTCGCCCGATCTCGAAACACGTCGGCAGTAGTCGTGCCTTACCGTAAATCCTACGGGCATCTTGTTTCTAGACCGGAGATTCTCCAGTACGGTCGAGGAGACCGCCGATCAAGGAGGCCCCGTGACCGCGACTCAGGTGACCGCGACCCAGGCGACTGCGAGCCAGGTGACCGCGACCCAGGCGACCGCCACCCAGCCGTACGTCTACCGCCGCCGGGAGCTCACCGAGCCCGACTGGACCCGCCTGCCCGGCTGGCGCGACGTCACCGCCGCCCAATGGGAGTCCGCGCAATGGCAGCGGGCCAACTGCGTGAAGAACATCCGGCAGCTACGCGCCGTGATGGGCGACCTGCTCGCCGAGTCGTTCTACACCGACCTGGAGACCGATCAGCAGCGCCTGGCCACCATGTCCATGCTGATCCCACCCCAGATGATCAACACCATGGTGCCGGACCGGGTGCCCGGCACCGCGTCCTTCTACGCCGACCCGGTGCGCCGCTACATGATCCCGGTCGCCACCGACCGCCACCTCGACTGGCCGTCGCACCCGCACGCCACCCGCGACTCGCTGCACGAACACGACATGTGGGTGGCCGAGGGACTGACCCACCGCTACCCCACCAAGGTCCTCGCCGAACTGCTGCCCACCTGCCCGCAGTACTGCGGGCACTGCACCCGGATGGACCTGGTCGGCAACAACACCCCCGCGGTCGACAAGCTGCGCCTGTCCCTCAAACCCGCGGACCGGTACGCCGCGCACCTGGACTACCTGAAGACCCATCCGGGCGTACGCGACGTGGTGGTCTCCGGCGGCGACGTCGCGAACGTGCCCTGGCGGCAGTTGGAGACGTACCTGATGGGCCTGCTGTCGGTGCCGTCGGTGCGCGACATCCGGCTGGCCACCAAGGCGCTCATGGGCCTGCCTCAGCACTGGCTGCAGGACCATGTGGTGGAGGGCCTGAACCGGGTGGCGATCACGGCGCAGCGCCGCGGCGTCAACCTGGCGGTGCACACCCATGTGAACCACGTGAACTCGCTGACCCCGCTGGTGGCCCGCGCGGCCCGGACGCTGCTGGAGGTGGGCGTGCGCGACGTGCGCAACCAGGGCGTGCTGATGCGGGGCGTGAACGCGACCACGCCGGACCTGCTGGACCTGTGCTTCGCGCTGCAAGGCGAGACGGGCATCCTGCCGTACTACTTCTACATGTGCGACATGATCCCGCACGCCGAGCACTGGCGGGTGCCGGTCTGGCATGCGCAGCGCCTGCAGCACGACATGATGGGCTACCTGCCGGGATACGCGACGCCGCGGATCGTGTGCGACGTGCCGTTCGTGGGCAAGCGCTGGGTGCACATGGTGGACGAGTACGACCGCGACCACGGCATCTCCTACTGGCGCAAGAACTACCGCACCAGCCTGGAAACGGACGACGCCGAGGCGCTGTCGAAGCTGCACCCCTACTACGACCCGATCGACACGCTCCCCGAGCCGGGCCGGCAGTGGTGGCGCCGGCAGACGGACGGCTGACCCCGCCGGCATAGCCGTCGCTGGCGGCCAGTGGCGTGGTCACGGCGCGCACACCGCGTACGGCATCCTAGGAAGATAGGATATGATCCGTTCCATGACCGATCGCCAGGCGCACGCGAACTCGTTCGGACCCGTCGCGGACCTGTACGAACGAGCCCGCCCGCCCTACCCCGCCGAGGCCCTCGACTGGCTGCTCCCGGCCGGTGCGACGCGCGTGCTGGACCTGGGCGCCGGCACCGGCAAACTCGCCCGCCAGCTCCACACCCGCGGCCTCGACGTCACCGCCGTCGAGCCGTCCGAAGGCATGCTCGGCCAGCTCCGGCGCGTGCTGCCCGGCGTGCCCGCCATCATCGGCACCGCCGAATCGGTGCCGATGGCCGACCACACCGTCGACGCCGTCCTGGTCGCGCAGGCCTGGCACTGGGTCGACACCGAACGCGCCGTTCCGGAGGCGGCGCGGGTGCTGACCCGCGGCGGACGGCTGTGCCTGCTCTGGAACCAGCGCGACCAGCGGCGCGACTGGGTGCGACGGCTCGGCGAGATCATCGGCGTCGAGACCCCGCCCACCGCCGACATCGGAGCCCCGTTCGGGCCGGCCACCACCGCCGAGTTCCGCTGGACGCACCGGATCGGCCCGGACGAGCTGCTGGACCTGGTGGCCTCGCGCAGCAGCGTCATTCTGCTGCGCCCCGACGAACGGGCGGCGGTGCTGGGCCAGGTGCGGCAGCTCGCGGCGACCCACCCGGAACTGGTCGGCCGCACCTCCTTCGACCTGCCGTACGTGACGCGCTGCGTCCGTGCGGACCTGCCGGGCGCCTGACCGTCAGCCCGCGGGACGGGCCGTCGGCGCCGGCTCCACCGCGGGGGCCCGCGGCGGGCGATTCTCGTACGGCGTGGACAGCACCACCGTCGTGCGGGTCGTGACGTTGGCGGCGGTGCGGATCTCCTGCAGCAGCCGCTCCAGGTCGGCGGGGCTCGCCACCCGGACCAGCAGCATGTAGAAGTCCTCCCCGGCCACCGAGTAACACGAGTCGATCTCGGACAGATGCGCCAGCTTGTCCGGCGCGTCGTCGGGTTGCGACGGGTCGAACGGCCGGATCGCCACGAACGCGGTCAGCGGCAGGCCGAGCGCCTCATAGGACACCCGGGCGGCGTAGCCGCAGACGACGCCGCGCTGTTCGAGCCGGCGCACCCGCTGATGCACCGCGGACACGCTGAGCCCGACCCGTTCGGCGAGGTCGGTGTACGACAGCCGGCCGTCCGCGGTGAGGGCGGCGACGATCGCCCGGTCGATCTCTTCCACCCGGACACCCTAATTCACCGGGCGAGAACCCCGGGCGGCTACAACGACCGGCTGATGACCAGCCGCTGGATCTGGTTGGTGCCCTCGACGATCTGCAGCACCTTCGCCTCCCGGAACCACCGCTCCACCGGGTGGTCGCTGACGAACCCGTACCCGCCGAGCACCTGCACCGCGTCGGTGGTCACCTTCATCGCCGTGTCGGTGGCGAACAGTTTGGCCTGCGCCGCCTCGATCGAGTACGGCCGGCCGGCATCCTTGCGCCGCGCCGCGGCGAGCGTGATCGCACGGGCCGCGGCGACCTGCGTGGCCATGTCCGCGAGCAGGAACGCCACGCCCTGGAACTGCGCGACGGGCCGGCCGAACTGTTGCCGTTCCCGCGCGTACGCGGCGGCGTAGTCGACGGCGGCCTGCGCCAGTCCCACCGCGCACGCCGCGATGCCGAGCCGCCCGGCGTCCAGGGCCTCCATGGCGATGCGGAACCCGGCGCCCTCCCCGCCGACGAGCCGGTCGCCGCGGATCCGGGCGTCGTCGAAGACGATCTGCGCGGGTGCGGACGAGCGCAGGCCCATCATCCGTTCGGGGTGCTGCGGCAGGATGCCGGGCGTGTCCGCGTCGGCGAACAGGCAGGAGATCCCGCGCGAGCCGGGCCCGCCGGTACGGCAGAAGATCGTGTAGAAGCCGGCGCGGCCGCCGTGCGTGATCCAGGCTTTGGTCCCGTTGACCACCCAGTCGTCGCCGTCGGCGACCGCCCGGGTGGCCAGGGCGGCGGCGTCCGAACCTCCCTGCGGCTCGGACAGGCAGTACGCGCCGAGCGTCTCGCCACCGAGCATGTCCGGCAGCATCTTGCGCTGGCGTTCGGTGCCGTGCGCGGCGACCGGGTAGCACGCCAGGGTGTGCACGCTGACGCCTTCGGCGATGGCCAGCCAGGCCCCGGCCAGCACCTCGAGGACCTGCAGATACACCTCGTACGGTTGTCCCCCGCCGCCGTCGGCCTCGGGGTAGGGCAGGCCGAGCAGCCCGGCCCGTCCCACGGTGCGCAGCACCTCCCGGGGGAATTCGCCGCGCGCTTCGAAACCGGCGGCCTGGGGTGCGAGCTCCCGTCCGGCGATCTCCCGGGTCAACGCGAGAAGCTCGTACGCCTCGTCACTGGGCAGGATACGGTCGACCGTCACCCCGCTAGCTTAACGGTCGTTCGGGTCACGGCGCTCGCCCTCGGCCCCGAGGGGTCGACGCGCCGCGAGGCATACGGCCAGGGCGGACCCGGCATGTGCCACGCTGAACCGGTGACCGACCGACCGATGCTCGCCGTCGACGCCCCCAGCCTGTACTTCCGTGCCTTCCACGGCATCCCGGAGAAAGCCGCGCAGACCGACCGCGGCGAACCGGTGAACGCCGTGCGCGGCTTCATGGACATGCTGGCCCAGCTCATCCGCACCCGGCGCCCCGACCGGGTGGTGTGCGCCCTGGACAACTCCTGGCGCCCGGCGTGGCGGGTGCGGCTCGTCCCGTCGTACAAGAAGCACCGGGTCAAGCACGCCGACGTGGAGGACGTGCCCGCCGCCCTGGTGCCGCAGATCCCGGTTCTGCTCGACGTGCTCCGCGCGGTCGGCATCCCGGCCTTCGGCGTCGACGGCTACGAGGCCGACGACGTGCTGGGCACCCTCGCCGCAACCCAGCCGGCGCCGGTCGAGGTCGTCTCCGGCGACCGTGACCTGTTCCAGGTGGTCGACGACGCGCGCGGCACCCGGCTGCTGTACTGCGGTCGCGGGGTGGCCAAGCTCGAGGACAGCGACGACGCCGCGGTGGCCGCCAAGTACGGCGTGCCCGCACGCCGTTACGCCGACTTCGCCGCCATGCGCGGCGATCCCAGCGACGGGCTGCCCGGCGTGCCGGGTGTCGGGGAGAAGACGGCCGCCCGGCTGATCACCCGGTACGGCGGCATCGACGACATCCTGAGGGCGCTGGACGACCCGCAGGCGGGCTTCGCGCCCGGGGTACGCGCCAAGCTGGACGCGTCCCGCGACTATCTGGCGGCGGCGCTGCCGGTCTGCACAGTGGCGCTCGACGTGCCGCTTCCCGGCTTCACACCGGACCTGCCGACGGCGCCGGTGGATCCGGACGCGTTGCTGGAGCTGGCCGAGCGGTGGAACCTCGCCGGCGCGGCCCGCCGCCTGGTCGACTCCCTCACCGGGTGACCCGGACCTCTTACGGAGTTGTTCGCCGCGCCGTTTCGAGGTTGTCCTTGTAGATCGCCAGCACCCGGTAGATCCCGTGCGTGAACTTGGTGTACGGGGCGATCGCGAACGCCACCACCACCGCCGCCAGGTGGACGACGAGCACCGCGCTGAACAGCGGCCCGGTGCGCAGCACGAGCGTCAGCAGGCCGGACACGGCGAGCAGCGACAACGCCCACAGCAGGTGGTGATCCGCGCGCCGCGTGGCGTCGGTGCCGAGGTCCGGGAGGCTGCGCCGTTTGAGGGCCAGCAGTCCGAGGCATCCGGCGACGATGGCGACGCCGCCGACAGTGCCGGTGACGACCGGCACCGACCAGTAAGGATAGGGCGGCATGACCGCCAGGACCTTCTGCATCAAGGCCGCCGAGGCGGTGGAGAGCACGCACAGCCCGAACCCGTACGACACGGCCAGATGAAGCCGGCGCCGCAGCGGGCTCGGCTCGCCGGCCGGGTAGTCGCATCCCTGCCCGCCGCCGTGCATGTGCCGCAGGTGCGCGGCCTGCACCAGGGTCACCGGCCAGTGGCTGCGATGCGCCAGGTCGCGCAGCGGACCGTGGACGTCCGCCCAGTACCGGCGCGCCGCATCGGCGAGCACCACCATCGAGTACCCCGCCGGACCGCCGGCCACCAGCACCATCACCAGGTGCGGAAGGATCTCGTAGGGGGAGCCCGGATCCGCCTGGGCGGACAGGAAACGGCCGGTGGTGGCGTAGCCGAGCAGGGTCAGCAGAACCGCCACGGCCAGGAACCCGAACAGCGCCCCGCGACGACCACCCAGCCACCGCGGCGCCCGGCGCGGCCACACGTACCGCCGGTAGGTGTCCTCCCGCACCTGGGCGAAGACCTTGGGCGGGTTGAGCGCGAACTCGTGTGGCGCGGTGTACATGCACGCCGCGAAGCAGTCTCCGCAGTCGTGGCAGAGGTTCGCCAGGTGCGTCACGTCCGCCGTGGTGAGGTCGGTGCGCAGCGTCAGGGCCGGCCAGACCGGGCAGTACCCGGCGCAATACCGGCACGCGTTGCAGACGGTGAGCTGCCGTTGCGCCTCGGCGAACAGGTCATCCATGGGCATGCCGAGCCGCCTGGCGTCCCGCGATCCGGCCCCACACGGTGCCGATCGTCATGCCGAAACCGGCCAGGTAGCCGGTGCTCAGAATGTTGCCGGACATGATCTCTCCCGCCGCGTAGACGTTGTCGAACGTGCCGCCGTCCGCCCGGCGCACCCGGGCGTGCTCATCGACGCCCACCCCGAGATAGGTGAAGGTGATTCCGGGTCGCATCGGCACGCCGTAGTAGGGCGGGGTGTCGAGCCGCTGGGCCCAGTTGGACTTCGGCGGTTCGAGGCCCACCGTCGCCAGCCCGTCCCGCTCGGCCATGGAGAAGCGACCGCCGGGTCCCCGGTCCACCCCCGCGTTGTACGCCGCGACCGTCTCCGCGATCGCCACCGGGTCGAGCTCCAGTTGCTTCGCGAGCCCCTGCGGGTCCGGCGCCTCGAACGCCCCGTACATCGGCGGCAGGAATTGCCCGCGCACCTTGGCGTCCCACAGCGCGAACGCGATCTGGCCGGGCTGCCCGGCGATGTTGCGTCCCCAGGTGGCGTACCGCTTCGGCCAGATGTCCTCGCCCTCGTCGGCGAAGCGCCGGCCGTCACGGTTGACCACGATCCCGAACGGGATGCTGTCCAGGCGGGTGGCGATGCCGCCGTCGAAGCGCGGGCTGCGCGCGTCGACCGCGACGGCGTGGAATCCTCGTTCCTCGCCGGCCCGGGCGGCGCCGGCGGCGAACAGCCGGGCCAGCACCGTGCCGTCGTTGTAGACCGGGCCGCGGACGTGGTAGTTGAGCGCCGCGTCTCCCCAGTACCGCCGCAACCAGTCGATGTTGGCCTCGAACCCGCCGCTGGCGGCCACCACCGCGCCGGCGCGCACCCACCGCTCGCCGCCGGTGGAGCGGATCAGCAGGCCGGTGCAGCGCGGGCCGTCGAAGCGCAACTGCTCCACGCTGGAGTCGTAGGCGACGGTGATGCCCAGCCGCGACGCGGTCCGGTAGTAGGAGTTGATCAGGGCTTTGCCCCCACCGAGGAAGAATCGGTTGGTGCGGCCCAGGTGCAGGGTGCCGGTGAGCGCCGGCTGCCACCGGGCCCCGCGCGCGGACATCCACGCGGGCACCGTCGCGGACTCCCGCACGGTCAGCATGGCGAGTTCCTCGTCGCTCGGCCCGTCGCCCACTCCGCACAGATCCGACCACAGCTCGTCGGCCGGGTAGGCGCCGGTGTGGAACTCGTCGGCGTCGGCGTGCACGCAGCGGACGTTGCGGGTGTGCCGGCTGTTGCCGCCCCGGAAGACCACCGGGGCGCGCTCCACCAGCAGCACCCGGGCTCCCGCGTCGGTCGCGGCCATGGCGGACACCAGCGCGGCGTTCCCGCCCCCGGCCACCACCACGTCCCACTGATCGTTCATCGGTCCGGCCAGCCGAAGGTGGGTTCCGGGTGCGGCAGGGGCGGCAGGTCCCAGGTGGCCGCGGCCGGCGGCCGGACCTGCGGGTCCACCCGAACGTCCAGCACGGTGGGCCGGCCGGAGGCCAGCGCGGCCTCCAGCCGCCCGGCCAGATCGCCGGGCCGCTCGACGACCGTGCCGTCGGCACCCATCGCCCGGGCCATCGCGGCGTAGTCCGCGGTGTACGCCGCGCCGGTCGCCGCGGTCCGGAACGAGGTCGCCAGCTCGCGACCATCGCCGAAGTAGCCCGCCTGCTGGTCGCGGATGGACATGAAGCCCTGGTTGTTCCAGACGATCCACACCACCGCGATGTCGTACTGGACGGCCGTCGCCACCGCACTCGGCATGAGCAGGAATCCGCCGTCGCCGACCACCGCGACCACGGGACGGCCCGGGGCGGCGAGCTTGGCGCCCAGCGCACCGCCCACTCCGAAGCCCATGGACGCGAACCCCCAGCTCTGCAGGATCGTGCGGGGCGCGTACGCCGGCCACTCCTGAACGATCCAGTTGTGGTGCACGCCGACGTCGCTGATCAGGATGCCGTCGCCGGGCAGCGCCGCACGCAGTGCGGCGAGCAGCCGTTGCGGGCGGATCGGAACGGCGTCGCTGGAGCGCTGCGGGGTGACATGCCGGTCCCAGTGCGCGGCCCAGCCCGCGATGTCCTCGCGCCACCGGGCGCGGGGCGCGTGGTCCGGTCGCAGCGCCGCCGGGTCGAGCCCGGGGTCGCCGCCCGAGCGTGCGCGGGCCAGCTCGGCGAGAAGCTGGCCGACGAATTCGTCCGGGTGGGCCGCCACGCCCAGCGCCACCGGGAAGTTGCGGCCGATCTCCGCCGGGTCGACGTGCACGTGCACGAGCCGTGTGGGCGGCACCGCATACGTGTAGCCGGGCAGCCAGGAACTGGTCGCCCGGTCGTCGAAGCGGGTGCCCAGGGCCAGAATCACGTCGGCCGAGCGGGTGGCCCGGTTTGCCTGGTAGGTGCCGTTACGGCCGGTTGAGCCGAGCGCCAGCGGGTCGCGGTCGTCGAACGAGCCCTTGCCCAGCGGGCTGTTCGCCACCGGAACGCCGAGCGCGGTCGCCAGCTCGTGCAGCCGGGCCGAGGCGTCGGCCAGCTCCACGCCGTACCCGGAGACGATCACCGGCCGTTGCGCGGTGACCAGCATGCGCAGAGCGGCGGACACATCCGTCGCGCTGGCCGCGGCACGGGGTGAGAACCCGGACCGCCACAGCCCGGGGTCCGGGTTCCGCGCGTGGGTGGCCTCCACGAACACGTTCAGCGGGACGTCGAGGTTGACCGGCCCGGGGCGGCCCTGGGTCATGGTGGCGAACGCCTGCCGCAACATCAGCGGAAGCTGTTCCGGCCGGGTCGCCTGGTAGCTGCGCTTGACGTAGGGCCGGATCACCGACGGGAAATCGGCCTGGTGGTGCCGGCCGGTCTCCTGGAAGGGGCCCCGGTTGAACTGGCTGGTGGCGACGTTGCCGGTGATCGCGAGGAACGCCGACGAGTCCATCAGCGCCGACCCGAGCGCCACCGGCAGGTTGGCGGAGCCGGGACCGCAGGAGGTGAAGGTGACCACTGGCCGGTGGCTGACCCGGTAGTAGGCGTCGGCCATGAACCCGGCCACGGACTCGTGGTGCACGGAGATCGTGCTGATTTCCTTCTGCCGGTCGTACAGGGCGTCCAGCAGACCGAGGTCGCCGTGCCCGCACATGCCGAAGGCATAAGGCACGCCCTCGGCGATCAGATAGTCGACGATGAGTTCGGCACCGGTGCGGCCGCTCATGCTGTGCTCCTTGTCGCTGCCGGGCTGGATCGGTGGTGCGCGTGAGCGGGGTGACAGCGCGCGTCAGCCCCCGGTGGAGGACAGCGGCGCGTACTCCCCGACCTCGCGATGGGTGAGCAGTGGCGCAGCCTGCGCCAGCACCAGGTCCCGGAAGTGGGCGGTGGCCACGTGCGCGTCGCGCGCGGTCACGTCGGCGTACTCCTCCAGCAGAACGAACCTGCCGGGCTCGGTGGTGGCCTCCCAGACGTCGAACCGCAGACAGCCGTGCTCCGCGCTGGATCGGCCGGCCAGCTCCCGCAGGATCGAGCGCACCCGGTCGGCTGTCTCCGGGGCGGCCCGCCACCGCGCGACGATCCGCACGGGCGGCGAGCCGGATCGGTCGGCGAGGACCGGCGTGGCCGGTGGGCCGTCCCCGGGCCTCACCGTGCGATGCCCGGTGGAGAGGTGACCACCACGAACTCCAGCTCCCGCTCGCCGGTGGACATCAGCGAGTGCCGCATCCGGGCCGGCACGAACATCACGTCACCCGCGCCGACCATGCGGGTCTCCTCGCCGCAGACGGCCCGGCCGGCCCCGGCGAGGAAGTAGTACACCTGCTCGGCCGACTCGTGCAGGTGCTCCTCCACGTACCCGCCGGTGGGATATCGGGAGGTGCGGAAGTCGAAGTGTGCGCTGCCGTGGCTGTCCGGTCCCACCAGGTATCGCGAGTACGCCCTGACATGGCCGGGCGGCTCGGTCCACGGCACGTCGCCCTCGTTCAGAAACGGCATCGGTCGCTCCCCTCTCCCATGGTTCCGCTCACCCCTCGCCCTCGACGAACAACCGGCCGAGGTCGACCTCGGCCTTCATCTGGTCGACCGGCCCGGCGTAGCGGACCGTGCCGAGCACCAGCACGACGGCCCGGCCCGCCACGGCGAGTGCCTTGCGGACGTTCTGCTCGACGATCAGGGTGGTCAGGCCCTGCCCGGCCAGCGCGCGGACCTTCTCGTAGACCAGGTCGATCATCTTCGGCGACAGCCCGAGCGACGGCTCGTCGAGCAGGAGCACGCGTGGCCGGAGCATGATCACCTTCGCGATCGCCAGCATGGCCTGTTCGCCGCCGGACAGCGTGCCGGCCGGCTGCCGACGCCGGTCGGCGAGGACCGGCAGGAATTCGTAAGCCTGCGCGATCCGCTCCCGCACCATCGATGCGGACGACACGGTGAAAGCGCACATCCGCAGGTTCTCCTCGACCGTCAGCAAGGGGAACACCACCCGGCCCTGAGGAACGAGGCACATGCCTCGCCGGACCAACGCGTGCGCGGGTTCGCCGGCCACGTCCTCGCCGGCCAGCAGGGTCTCGCCGCGCCAGGTCCGCACCAGCCCGGCGACGGTTTTCAGGAATGTGCTCTTGCCCGACCCGTTGGGCCCGATGATCGTGGTGACCCCTCCGGCGGGCACGTCGACGTCGACGCCGTGCAGCGTCTCCAGCCGGCCGTAGCCGGAGACCAGGCCGCGGGTGCGGAGCATGACGTGGTCCAGCGCTTCATTCACCGAGGAACGCCTCCCTGACGTGCGGGTCGTCGAGCACCTCGCCGGGGGCGCCGCCGGCCATCACCCGGCCGGCGTTGAGCACGACCACCTGATCGCAGAGCCGGTGCAGCACGGGGATGTCGTGCTCGACCAGCAGCAGCGTCATGCCCCGCGTGCGCAGTGCCTTGAGCCGGTCCACGACCTCATCGGCGAGGCCGGGGTTGATGCCGGCCATCGGCTCGTCGAGCAGCAGCAACCGGGGGCCGAGCATCAAGACCTGGGCGATCTCCAGCAGTTTCTGCTGGCCGTAGGAGAGCCCGGCCGCCTCCCGGTGCGCGAGCCCGAGCAGCCCCATGACGTCGAGCAGCTCGACGGCGCGCGTCTCGCCCTCGCCTCCCCCTCCGGCTTTGCCCGCGGCCGGGCCGCCGCCCGGCCGGGCGCGGGCCGACCGCGCGAAGACCAGGAGGTTCTCGGCGACCGTCAGCGACGGAAAGACGCGCGTGAGCTGGAACGTACGGATCAGCCCGCGCCGGGCGACCGCGTGCGGCGCGAGCCCGTCCAGTGGCTCGCCCGCGAACGTCACCCGGCCGGCGTCGCAACGCTGGTAGCGGGTGATGACGTCGAACAGCGTGCTCTTGCCGGAGCCGTTCGGGCCGATCAGCCCGGTGATGCCGCCCTCGACGACGTCCAGTGACACATCGTGCAGCACCCGCAGGCCGCCGAACGACTTGGCGACGCCGCGCACCGACAGCAGGCTCTCTACCATCCGATCACGCTCCGCCAGCGCCGGGAGCCGCGCAGCGTCCCGAGGATGCCCGCGGGCAGGTACAGCATGAGCAGCACCAGGACGACGCCGTAGATGGCCAGGTCGATACCGGGACGTCCGCTCAGCGCCGTGGACAGGTATTGCGACAGCGGCACCAGCAGGATGGCGCCGACCGTTCCGCCGAGGTAGCTGTTCATGCCGCCCAGCACGGACATCAGCACGATCTGCACCGACAGCGTGATGGCAATCACCGAGCCCGGATCGATGAACAGGATGAACTGGGCGTAGAAGGTCCCGGCCGCCGCGGCCATCGCGGCACTGGTCGCGAACGCGAGCAGCTTGCGCGCGCTCACGTCGATGCCGCCGCGGGCCGCGGCGATCTCGTCGTCGCGGACCGCGATCAGCTCGAAGCCGAAACCGGAGCGCCGGATGCGGTACGCGACGACCAGTGTCACCAGCCACATCACCAGCGCCACGTAGTACAGAGCGGTGCGCGTCTCGAACTGGAAGTTGAGGGGATCGTCACCGGCGTAGGGCAACGGCACGCCCTGCGCTCCGCCGGTGAGGAAGCTGGCGCCGTTGGCGATCTCGTAGACGACCTGCCCGAGCGCCACGGTCACCAGGGCGAAGTAGTCCCCGCGGATGCCGAACCGGAAGCACGGCCACCCGATCAGGACGGCCAACCCGGCGGCCAGCGCCATCCCGGCGAGCATGCCCAGCCACGGGCTGACGTGCAGGTCCACGTAGAGCAGCGTGGACGTGTAGGCGCCGACCCCGACAAAGGCGGCGTGCCCGATCGAGTGCATCCCGCCGTATCCGCCGGCCACGGTCCAGCTCGTGCCGAGCGTCGCGTACCAGAAGATCAGCACGCCGATCTGAAGGTAGTAGAACGGCATGCCGGGAACGAGCGGCAGCAGCAGGGCCGCCGCGAGGACGGCGACCGCGGTCAGGCGAACCGGCCGGCCGGCCTCGGCGAGCCCGCGGCCCCGCAGCGGCGCCGCTGCGACATCGGCGTCGGCTGCCGCGGCCGCGGTGGGTGTGGGAGTGGCGGCGGTCATCACGCGACCCGGGCCGTGCGGCCGAACAGCCCGGAGGGGCGCGCGATCATGAGGACGATGAACAGCACGAAGATGAACGCGGTCGACATCTGCACATCGACCAGGGTGGCGAACACGCTCTGTCCGATGCCGATGATCAGCGCGGCCGTCGCGGCGCCGAAAACACTCCCGAGGCCCCCGAGGATCACCACGATGAAGGCCATCACACCGAAGGTGTCGCCGACGTCCGGCTGGATCGTGTAGATCGGCGCCATCAGGGCTGCGGCCACCCCGGTCAGTGCGGTGCCGACGGCAAACGCCAACGCGTAGACACGGCGTACGTCGATGCCGGCCAGCTCCGCGGAGTCCGGCTGCTGGGCGACGGCCCGGATCGCGGTGCCGATGCGGGTCCGGTGCAGGAAGACGTAGAGGAACCCGACCGCGAGCGCCGACCCGGCCGCCGCGATGACGCTGGCCAGCGTCATGCGCACGCCGGCCAGCGTGACCACCCGGTCGGCCATCGCGGTCGCGACCCCCAGGTGATCCGGCCCGAAGACGGCCAGGCACAGGTATTTCAATGCCATCCCCAGCCCGAACGTGATCAGCAGTTGGCTGGTGCGTTCCTTGCGGAGCACCCGGTCGATGAGGCCCCGATGGATCAGGTAGCCGATTCCGCCCATCACCAGCACCACCACCGGCAGGCTCCAGTAGGGGTCGGCGCCGGTCAGCGAGTAGAAGACGTAGACCCCGTACAGGGCGACGGTGAGCAGCGCGCCCTGCGCGAAGTTGATGATCTTGACGACGCCGAAGACCAGGTTGAGGCCGGCCGCGACGAGCGCGTAGATCGCGCCGAGCGCGATCCCGCCGGCCACGGCGGAGACAAGCTGCATGGGTCCTCCCGGGAACTGTTCGGGTGCCGTGGCGGGCTCTACCGCTGCGACCAGGTGGGCATCGGGTAGGACGGCTCGGCGACGGCCAGTTCCCGGGGCCACACCACCTTCAGGACCCCCGACTGCCACTGCATGATGTAGGACTTGGCCAGCGTGTTGTCCCCGTTCTCGCCGAACTTGGCGCCGAAGCCCTGCGGTGTGCCGCCGTCCGGGAGATCGGTCTTCTCGGCTGCGGCGCGGATCGAGTCGCCGGTGACGGCGCCGCTCCGCACGGCCCGCGGAAGCACGTCCTTGACCAGGACGTAAGCGCCGCCGAGCCCGTCACCGCAGTGCACCAGGCACTCGTGGCCGGCCGTGGCCTTGAACTCGGTACGCAGGTGGTCCAGCACCGCGCGGGCGTCCGGGTCCAGGTTCTCGCTGTTCATGTTCGCCACCGACGGGGCCTCGACGTCGTACACCCCCTCGACGCCCCGGGCGCCGAACTTCTGCAGGAACGTCGCGGAGCTGAAGCCTGCCGAACCGATGATCGCCTCGACCTCGAAGTTCTGGGTCCGGGCCGCCTGCCAGAACAGCGGGGTGGACGCCACCAACGGGGTGATCAGCAGCACGTCGGGGTGGGCCGCCTTGAGCCGCAGCACCGTGGGTGTCATGTCCGCCGAGGTCTCCGGGTACGCCTCGGTGGCCACGGGGGTGATGCCTTTGGCCGCGGCTGCCTTCACCACCGCGTCGGCGACGCTGGTGCCGAACGGCCCGTCCTCGTGCGCGACGGCCACCCGCAGTTCGTCCAACGGCTTGCCGATCTTGCCGGCCAGGTAGTTCTCCAGGAAGTCCAGGTCGGCCGTGGCGTAGGTGCCGGCGGCGCCGACCGTCCGCAGGAAGTACCGGTCACCGGCCGGCGCGACGTCCGGCGCGACCGCGCCGACCTCCCAGAGGACCACCTTGTTGCGCCGCGCGACCGGTGCGATGGCCTGGGCGATGCCCGATGCGTAGGAGCCGATGACGACCTGCACGCGGTTCTGGTCGATCATCCGCTGGGCGACGGTGGCGCCGACCCCGGGATTGCTCTGCGAGTCACCCTCGAAAATCTTGATCGTCGCGCCGCCGACCCCTCCGTGGTCGTTGGCCCACTCCAGCATCATCTTGGCCGCGTTGCTCTGGTCGGTGCCGAGCGCGGCCTGCGCACCGGTGGTGGGGAAGACGAGGCCGATGCGAACCTCGCCGGCTCCGGCCGCTCCGCCTGCGCCACAGCCGGCCACGGCGGACGTGGCGAGAAGGAGGGCGGTCAGTGCGCCGGCTGCTCTGGTGGTCGACAGGACACGAGTCGGTGTGGGCATCGGATCCTCCATGCGGGACGGGTGAGTCAGGACGCGGTCGCGCGCCCGGCGCGATAGCCGAGTGCCATCGCCACGCCGAGGGTCGCTCCCGGCCCGGGATAGCCCGCTGCGGTCCAGAAGGCCGCTGCGTTGCCCACGGCGTAGAGGCCGGGCACCGGGATGCCGCCCTCGCCCAGGACGCGGGCGTCGGCGTCGGTGACGGGACCGCCTTTGCTGCCCATCGTCGCGGCCCGGATCGGCACCCCGTGCAAGGGCGGTTCGTCGAGCGGACCGAGGCTGGGGTTGCCCGGCTGGTCCGGATCGCCGTAGTAGCGGTCGTACGGATCGTCGCCGCGGGCGAACTCGTCGTCCACGCCGCGGGCGCACGACTGGTTCCAGCGGCCGATCTGGGCGGCCAGCCCGGCGGGGTCGACACCCAGCCGGCGAGCCAACGCCTCGGCGGTGTCACCGGTCGTCACCCAGGACGGCACCGGGTCGCCCGCCGCCATGCCGGGAATCGCGTACCGGCGCCGGAAGCCCTCGTCGAAGACCAGGCAGGCACCCGGTCCGCGGTCCTGCAGTGCCTTGCCGAAACGGTGGTAAGGCGCCGCCTCGTCCGCGAATCGGTTGCCGGTCCGGTCCACGACGATCATCCGCGGCACTCCCCGCTCGCGGATCAGTGCCCGGTGGAAAGGCACCCCGTCGAGGTGTTCGCCGGGGATGCTCAGCGCCGGGGTCCACCATCCCTGCTCCAGGTTCTCCAGGCGGGCGCCCGCGGCGACGCAGAGGCCGAGCGCGTCTCCGGTGTTGCCCGGGGCCGCCGTGCTGACCTCCACGCCGGGCGGCAGGTAGCGGCGCCGGAGCCCGGGGTCCTGGTCGAAGCCGCCGGTGGCGAGCACGACGTGTTCGGCTCGGATCACGCGCGTCTCGCCGGCCTGCTCGACGGTCGCGGCCCACCTGGCGCCGTCCCGGCTCAGCTCGCTGAGCCGCAGTCCGGTACGCACGCCGGCGCCGGCGCGCAGCGCGCCGTCGAGCAGGGCGGCGACCAGGGCGACCCCGCCGGTGACGGTCCGGTCCAGGCGGCGGCGCTCAAGCAGGCTCCGGTCGTAACGGTGCGGCTGGCGCCAGCGCTCCCATTCGGCATGGCGCAACGGAAGATAGCCCGGTGGCATCCGGATCAGGTCGGCCACCGGGGTGACCGAGCGCAGGCTCAGCGGCTCCATGTCGAGACAGCGACCGCCGAGCGTCGCGCCGGACCGGCCGGGGTGGTAGTCGGGGTATCCGGGGCACGGGACGAAGACGTGCGGCGTGTGCGCCTCGACGAAGTCGGCCATCTCGGGCGCGCTGGTCAGGAACGCCTCGGTCATCTCCGCGCGTCCCGGGTCGAAGATCCCGGCCAGATAGCGACGGGCCGCCGCGCGGTCGGACACCGGATCGTCCTGGAACCGGTTCCCCGGCACCCAGACGCGCCCGCCGGACAGCGCGGAGGTCCCGCCGATGCTGGCGCACCGTTCCACGACGACGACCCGGCGGCCGAGCACCGCGGCGGTGAGCGCGGCGGCCAGGCCGGCCGCGCCGCTGCCGGCGACGAGGACGTCGGTCGTCCGGGCGGCTCCCCCGCAGGGGTCCGGCTCGGCGGAAACCATGTGACGCACCTCTCTTTCCTGGCCCGCCGAGGCTTGCACGCAATCGCGCCCTGCGCAAGAGCGTGCGTATCACGCAACGATTTGCTGGATGCCGTGCGACGCCGCGCGTATCGTCTGGGCGCATGTACGGCAGAGCGAACGCCTCCGGCGGCCCGGACGGCCCGTCATCGACCGGCCCATCATCGACCGGCCCGTCATCGACCGGCCCGTCATCAACCGGCGCGGCGCCGCCGGGCGGCCTGGTCAACGCCCTGGTGCACGGGCTGTCGATCCTCCAGATGTTCGACGACGATCATCAGGTCGTGACGGTGGCCCAGATCGCCCGGCAGATCGGGGTGCACCGCAGCAACGCGTCCCGGCTGGCTGCCACCCTGCACGCGCTCGGTTTCCTCACCCGTGCCGACGAGGCGGGGCAGTACCGGCTCGGCCCGCAGCTGATCCGCCTGGGCCGGCTCGCCGGCGCCGGGAACGACCTGAGCCGGCAGGCCGCCGGCCCGTTGCGCGCGCTCGTGCGGCTCACCGGCGAGACCGGTCACATCGGGATCCTGGACGGCACCGACGCGGTCACCAGCGTGGTCGTCGACGGCTGGCACACGGTGCGGATGCACAGCCGGCCGAACAAGCGTTCCCCGGCTCACAACAGCTCGATCGGCAAGGCGCTGCTGGCCGGTCTCGACGACACGGAGATCCGCCGCCGGTACCGGGGGCGCCGGTTGTCCGCGAAGACGCCGAACTCGATCACCTCTCTCGCGGGGCTGCTCCGCGAGGTGGAGCTGATCCGGGCGCGGGGTTACGCGGTCGACGACGAGGAGCTCGAAACGGGCCTGCGGTGCCTGGCGGCGCCGATCACCGACGCCGCCGGCACGGTGGTCGCAAGCCTGGGACTGTCCGGCCCGGCGTTGCGGATGACCGAGGCGGCGGTGGCCGACCTCGCCCCGCACGTGTGCGCCGCGGCGGCCGAGGCCACCCGCGCGATCGGCGGCCGGGCCGAGGCGATGCCACCCGCGGCGGCACCGGACGCCTCCGCGCCTTCGCGGCATGGCACAACCCCTGCGCCGGACGGCGGACACCGCTTCCCCGCAGCATCGCGCTGATGCGCAGAGCGCAACGCATTGCGCAAGAGAGATCGGTATGTCACCATCGCCGCCTGCTGGTCCCCGTGCCCGTCAGGAGCTCGCATGCCGACCGACCCGAGCGTCACCGGCCTGTTCATCGACGGCGTCTGGGAGCACGGGCGAGAACGCCTCGCCGTGCTGGACAAGTTCACCGGTGAGCGGGTGGCCGAGTTGTCCGTTCCGGGCCCCGACGAGGTGGACCGCGCCGTGGCCGGCGCGGCGGTGGCGGCGGGCCGGCCCTGGAGCGTCACCGCCCGGGCCGCCACCCTGCGCGGCGCGGTCGCACGGCTGGGCGCCCGCCGCGCCGAGATCGTCGCCGGCTACGTGGCCGAGACCGGGTTCACACCCGCCGACGCCGCCACCGAGCTGGATCGCACGCTGCAGATCTTCGAGCTCTGCGCGCAGGAGGCGGAACGGCTGACCGGCGAGCTGGTGCCGCTTGCCGGCGTACCCGGGCACGAACGCTCGCTGTGCTTCACGCAGCGGGTACCGGTCGGCGTGGTCGTCGCGGTGACCCCGTTCAACGCCCCGCTCAGCACCGTCGCCCACAAGATCGCGCCGGCGCTGGCCGCCGGCAACGCGGTGGTGCTGAAACCGGCCGAGCAGACTCCGCTGTGCGCCGTCGCCATGGTCGAGGCGCTGCACGCGGCCGGCGTCCCGGACGGGCGCATCCAACTGCTCTGCGGCCCCGGAGAGACCGTCGGCGACCGGGTGGTGCGTCACCCGGCGGTCGGGTACGTGACGTTCACCGGTTCCACCGCCGTCGGCCGGCACATCCGCGCCGTCTGCGGGCTCGCGCGCACCCAACTGGAGCTGGGCTCCAACAGCCCGACGTTGCTGTGGCGCGACGCCGATCTGGACCTGGCCCTGCCGTTGGTGGTCCGCGCGGGCTTCCGCAAGGCCGGCCAGGTCTGCACGTCGGTGCAGCGGCTGTTGGTGCACCGGGACCTTGCCGAGGAGGCGGCCGGCCGGCTCGCCGGCCTGGTGGGTGCGCTGCACCACGGGGACCCGCGCGATCCCGGCACCGACGTCGGGCCGGTGATCAGCGCGGAGAGCGGCGAGCGCGTCGCAGGGCTGCTGGCGGACGCCCGTTCCGCCGGGGCCCGGGTCCTGATCGGGGGACGGCAGTGCGGGTCCATGGTGGCGCCGGCCCTGCTGGCCGACCTGACCGGCGCGGCGCGGCTGGCCGTCGAGGAGGCGTTCGGCCCGCTGGTCGCCATGTCCACGGTCGACTCCTTCGAGGCGGCGGTCGCCGCCGCCAACCGCACCCGGTTCGGCCTGCAGGCCGGCGTGTTCTGCCGTGATCTGGACGTGGCCTTCGCCTTCGCCCGCGAGCTGCGCATGGGCGGGGTGATCATCAACGACACGTCCAGCTACCACCCGGATCCGATGCCGTACGGCGGGGTGAAGGACAGCGGGCAGGGAGTCGAGGGCCCGCGGTACAGCGTCCGGGACATGACCGACTCTCGTACCGTGGTGCTGCGGCTGCGTGACCCCGCGGGATGACGCGCCGCGCGTACCTGGTGACGGCCTCGGCGGATACCGGGTGGGTGTCTGCCTGACGCCGCCGGGCGGTGCACTGTGGACGCTGGAAGGGCGCTAGGCACCGGCCCCGGCCGGCGCGCGCTCGCGCTCGGTGTTCCCGCCCGGCTCCGCGCGGCGCGACGCCACCACGTCGGTGATCGCCGCCGCCAGCGCCACCAGCACGAAACCGATCGTCACCAGCAACGCCGTACGCAACGCCTGGCTCCAGTCGCCGCGGGTGCCGGCCAGCCGGGCGAAGAACACCGCGCCCGCCGCCGCGATGCCGATCGCCGTCCCGATGCGCTGTCCGGTCTGGAGCACCGCGCCGGCACTCCCGGCGCGGCGCACCGGCACCTGCGACAGGGTGAGCGTCTGGTTCGGGCTGATCACCAGGCCCGATCCCAGGCCCGCGACCAGCAGCGGCAGCGCCGCCGCCCAGCCCGCGGAGGGCCCGTCCACGGCGCCCAGCACCACGATCGTCGCGCCCAGCCCGGCCGCCACCGCCGCCAGCCCGGCCGCCACCAGCGGGCGCCCGAACCGCGCCACGATCCGCCCGCCCACCGCGGATGCGGCAGCCGAGCCGACCGCGAACGGGGTGACCGCCAGCCCGGCCTGCAGCGCGCTGTACTTCTCGCCGTTCTGCAGGAACAGCGTGTAGATGAAGAACAGGCTCGGGAAGCCCGCGAAGTACAGCAGGCCGATCAGGGTGCCCAGCCCGTACGAGCGAACCCGGAACAGACCCACGTCGATCAATGGCGTGCGGTCCCGGCCGTACCGGCGTTCCCAGGTCAGGAAGCCGGCCAGCACCGCCGCCGAGGCCACCACCAGCAGCCATTTCGCGTTGCCGTGCCATTCGCGTTCCTGCACCAGGGGCAGCAGCAACAACAGCACCCCGGCACCCAGCAGGGCCACCCCGACCGGGTCCAGGCTGCGCTGCCGGGCCGGTGCGCCGTCCGCGGCGGCGCGGGGCATCCAGCGCCACGCGAGCAGGATCGCCAGCACCCCGATCGGCACGTTGATGGAGAAGATCGCACGCCAGCCCTGCTCCGGGCCGAAGACCGCGATGAGCAGGCCGCCGAGCAGCGGGCCGACGGCGGTGGAGATGCCGATGGTGGCGCCCAGCATGCCGAACGGGCGTCCCCGCTCGGACGGTTCGAACAGTTGCTGGATCAGGCCGGACACCTGCGGGTTGACCACGCCGGCCGCGGCGCCCTGCACGAGCCGGGCAGCGACCAGCCACCCACCGCTTCCGGCCAGCCCGGCGGCGGCACTGGCCAGCGTGAACAGCGCCACGCCGGCGATGAACACCCCGCGCCGGCCGCGGGCGTCACCGAACCGGCCGGCGGGCACCAGCACCAGGCCGAAGGTGAGGGCGTACCCGGACAGCACCCACTGAATCTGGCCGGAACCCAGGTCGAGGTCGGCGCGGATGGACGGCAGGGCCACGTTGACGATGCTGACGTCGAGCAGGGTCATGAACCCTGCCACCAGCGCCACGCTGATCGCCCGCCAGCGGTTTTCATCACTCACGCCGCGGGGAAGTTCCCGCAGCCCGGCCGGGCAAACCGGGTGTGGCGCAGGGTACGCCGCCGCGCCCCGGACGCGGTTGCGCAGGCGGGGCGGGACGCGGTCCAGGCGGGGTCCCCGGCGGCCTAGGCTGGGACGGTGACGTCTTTCGTGATCGTCGGCGCCGGCTGGCGCGCCGAGATGTTCTGGCGGCTCGCCGCGGACCTGCCCGGCGTGCGGTGCCGGGGTGCCGTGGTGCGCACGCCGCGCGACCTGCCGGTGCCCACGTTCGGGTCGCTGGCGCAGGCGTGCGCGCAGGGTGCGCCCGACTTCGTGGTCACCGCGGTGCCGTGGGACGTCAACCCGGGCGTGGTCGTGGAAGCCGTCGAGCGGGGGCTGCCGGTGCTCGCCGAGACCCCGCCCGCCCCGGACGCCGAACGTCTGCGGGATCTGTGGGAGCGGGTGGGCGGTTCCGGTCGCGTGCAGGTGGCCGAGCAGTACCTGATGGTGCCGGCACACGCGGCCCGGCTCGCCGCCGTGCGGTCCGGGGTGGTCGGCGCGGTCACCCAGGTGCAGGTGTCCTCGACGCACCAGTACCACGCCGTGTCCCTGATCCGCGGCTTCCTCGACGCCGGACGCGGCCCGGTCACCGTCCGCGCGTCGCGCACCGTCGCTCCGCTGGTCGACCCGCTCACCCGCCACGGCTGGACCGGCGACGACCAGCCGAAACCGGCCACCACGACGATCGCCACCCTGGACTTCGGCGACGGCCGGTCCGGGCTGTACGACTTCACCGACAACCAGTGGCACAACCAGTTGCGGTTCCGCCGGATCCTGGTCCGCGGCACCCACGGCGAGGTGCGCGACGACGAGGTGGTGCGGCTGGTCGCCCCGCGGACCGTGGTGCGCACGCCGCTGGTGCGCCGGCAGACCGGGTACGACCTGGACCTGGACGGCTTCGAGACAGACACGATCACCCTCGGTGATCAGGTGTTGTTCCGCAACCCGTTTACCGGCCGGCGGTGGAACGACGAGGAGATCGCCATCGCCACGCTGCTGACCCGCACGGCGGCCTGGGTGCGCGGCGACGGGCCGCCGCCGTATCCGCTGGCGGACGGCGCGCAGGACCATCTGATCGCGCTGGCGGTGGAACAGGCGGCGGACACCGACCGGCCGGTCACCGTGACGGAGGCGGCCTGGGCGTGACGGCCCGGCGGCGGCCCGGCGGCGGCCCGGCGGCGGCTCAGTTCCGGCGTGCGGCGGCCGATAGGAACGCCACAACCAGAAGGCAGTGGGGAGTCGGCCGGGAGCGACCGGCCCGGTCCGGTGACGTTCGGGAGGTACACCACGGTGACCGCTGCGACGCGCCGGTACGCCGTGCTGCTCGGCGGCCTGACTCTGCTCTACCTGGTGGCGCTCGCCACCACCGTCACCGCCGGGGTGACACACCGGCTGCCGATCGACGCGGTGTCCGGTCCCGCCATGGTCCTGTTCGCCGCGGTGGCGCTGGCCGGGGCCGTGCTCGCCGCCCGGCACCGCGGCCTGGACCAGCGCACCCGCCGCGCGTGGGCGACCGCGGCGTGCAGTTTCGCCATGCTGCTCGCCACCCCGGTCATCTTCCTCATCACCGGCCCGGTGCCGTTCCCCTCCCCCGGCGACGGCACGCATCTCGCGTTCGGTCTGCTGCTGCTGGTGGCCGTGCAGCAGTTCCCGGTCGCCTCGGCCGCGCCGCGGGAACGCGCCAAGGCCGGCCTGGACGCCGCCACCGTCGTGGTCGGCGGGGCGATGCTGCTGTGGTACGCGGTGATCGGCCCGCACGTGCAGCAGACCCAGACGTCACCGGACGTGGTGGTGGCCGCCGGCGCGTACCCGGTGACCGACCTGGCGGTGCTGTTCGGCCTGGCGCGGGTGCTGCTGCGCGGCGCCGACCGGTCGGCCCGGCTGCCGTTGTGGCTGATCACCGCCGGGATGGTGGTGTTCTTCTGCGGCGACGCCTACCTGGGTATCGCCCAGGCGCAGACCGCCCAGGTGGAGCGCACGCCGTGGCAGTTCGCGTGCTGGCTCACCACGCACTTCCTGCTCGCCGCCGCCGCGGTGACCCAGTTGCGGCGAGCCGCCACACCCGGCAAGGAGGCCGGCGGGTTGCGGCGCAACCCGGCCACCCGGCTGCCGTACGCGGCGGTGGCCGTCGGGTACGCGCTGATGGTGCTGGCGGTGCTGCGCGACGGACGGTTCTACCCGTGGTCCGGGCTGGTCCTCGGCGCGATCGCGATCACCGCTCTGGTGGTGGCGCGTCAGGCCCTCACCCAGCGCGACACCGACGATCTGGCCGCCACCGATCCGCTGACCGGGCTGGCCAACCGGGCCCGGCTGCACGACGGCCTGGACCGGGCGCTGACCCGCGCCGCGCGCAACGGCGGCGGGGTGGCGGTGCTGCTGGTCGACATGAACGGCTTCAAACAGGTCAACGACACGCTGGGACACCACGCCGGGGACCGGCTGCTGGCGGAGTTCGCCCAGTTGATGCGGCGCAGCGTGCTCGGCTCGGACCTGGTGGCGCGGCTGGGCGGTGACGAGTTCGCGATCGTGCTGACCGAGGTGTCGGCCGAGGACGCCGCCGTGGCGGTCGCCCAGCGGCTGCAGCGGGCCATGGCGGAGCCGGTCGATCTGGGCGGCGTCTGGGTGCAGCCGTCGGCGGCCATCGGTGTGGCCGCCTCCGCCGGCGGGGTGCCGGGCGCGGACGAGCTGCTGCACCGCGCGGACGTGGCGATGTACCGGGCGAAACGGTCCGGCGCGTCGACCGCGTGCGCCACCTGGTCCGAGACGGTCAGGACAACGCAAGCCGGGTGATCTCGTCGGCGCATCCCCAGGACAGCGTCATGCCCGCCCCACCGTGGCCGTACGCGTGCACGACGGGTCCCCGGCGTTCCACCCGCGGCCCGCCGGTGCGGCACGGGCGCAGCCCGACGCGGTCGCCGAGCACCGGCAGCCCGGCCAGGGCCGGGACCAGCGCGACGCACCGGGCCACGATGGCGTCCCGCACGGCCGCCCGCACGGTGGTGTCCCACACGCCGGGCTCGAACGTGCCGCCCAGCACCACGTCGTGACCGCGCGGATGCACGTACGTGCCGGGGCCGTCGGTGACCCGCAGCGACTCGGTGAGGCCGGGGTCGGGCACCAGCGCGATCTGGCCGCGGGCCGGGTACACCGCCGGGTCGCCGCACAGCCGCCCGGCGGCCAGCCCGGTCGCGTTGACCACCACCGGCGCCTGCGTCAGCGCCTCGTCCAGCCGGGTCAGCCCGCGGCGCACGATCGGCACTCCGGCGGCCCGCACCCGGCCGGCGAGCCACGGCAGGTAGACGTCCATCTCCACACACGGCGCGACGAACCGCACCTCGGCGGGGCCGACCGTGACATCACCGGCGGCCGGCGCCCACCACGGCGTACCGGCCACCGGCCCCAGGTTGCGGGTGGGCCGCAGCCGCACCCCGGGCGTGCCGTCGGCGGCCTGCCGGGCGAATTCCCGGTACGTCGCGGTGGCCCAGCGCAGCACCCGCGGGTCGTAGTCGGTGCGGGTGGGGTACCAGACGGCGGCGGCCACCCAGGACACGGTGTGTTCGGGGCCGGCCGGCGACCAGAGGCGCACGTCGGCGCCGGCCTGGGCGAGCCGGGCCGCCGCGGTCAGCCCGATGATGCCGCCGCCGACCACCACGACGTCGGCCCTGCGGTGCACCGCCACGTCCGCCCGGCCGGTCATCGCCGGGCGCGCAGCACCATCATCGAGCGGTTGCCCACGTCGATGACGCCGCCGGCGCGGGCCACCCGCCGGCGTGCCGCCAGCAGCGGGTCGGAGGTGTCCACCACGGTGTCCCAGGCGCGTCCGTACTCGCGCGGCGGCAAGGTGAAGGTGCTGGTCTCGCCGAGCGGGTTGAACAGCACCAGGAACGAGTCGTCGATGATCGGCTCGCCGAGCGGGTCGCATTCCGGAATGCCGTGCCCGTTGAGGAACACCGTCATGGTCAGCGCGTCCGGGGACGTCCAGTCGTCCTTGGTCATCGGCTGGGCGTCCTGCCGCAACCACGCAATGTCGGTGATCTTGGAGCCGGCGGCCGGTTCGCCGCTGAAGAACCGGCGGCGCCGGAACACCGGATGTCTGGCGCGCAACGCGGTCAGCGACGCGGCGAACGTGGTGAGCACGTCGTGGTGCCGGGCGTCCACCCAGTCCACCCAGCTCAGCTCGTTGTCCTGGCAGTAGACGTTGTTGTTGCCGCGCTGGGTGCGGCCCAGCTCGTCGCCGTGCGCGATCATCGGCACGCCCTGGCTGAGCAGCAGCGTGGCCAGGAAGTTGCGCTTCTGGCGGTCCCGCAGGCCGTCGATGCGGGAGTCGTCGGCGGGGCCCTCCACGCCGCAGTTCCAGGACCGGTTGAAGCTCTCCCCGTCCCGGTTGCCCTCGCCGTTGGCCTCGTTGTGTTTCTCGTTGTACGACACCAGGTCGGTGAGCGTGAAGCCGTCATGCGCGGTGACGAAGTTGATCGAGGCGATGGGCCGGCGCCCGTCTATCTCGTACAGGTCGGCGGAGCCGGTGAAACGGGATGCGAACTCGCCGAGCGTGCCCGGCTCACCGCGCCAGAAGTCACGGATGGTGTCGCGGTATTTGCCGTTCCACTCGGTCCACAACGGCGGGAACCCGCCCACCTGGTAGCCGCCGTCGCCGACGTCCCACGGCTCGGCGATCAGTTTCACCTGGCTCACCACCGGATCCTGGTTGACCAGGTCGAAGAACGCGGCCAGCCGGTTCACCTCGTGGAACTCGCGGGCCAGCGCGGCGGCCAGGTCGAAGCGGAACCCGTCCACGTGCATCTCGGTGACCCAGTACCGCAACGAATCCATGATCAGCCGCAGCGACTCGTGGTGGCGCACGTTGAGGCTGTTGCCGGTGCCCGTGGTGTCGTAGTAGTACTGCCGGTCGGCGTCCACCAGGCGGTAGTAGGCCGGGTTGTCGATGCCCCGGAACGACAGCGTCGGGCCGAGGTGGTTGCCCTCCGCGGTGTGGTTGTAGACCACGTCCAGGATGACCTCGATGCCCGCCCGGTGCAGGGCCTTCACCATGGTCTTGAACTCCTGCACCACCGCGCCGTGACCGCCGAACGACGCGTACGCGTTGTGCGGGGCGAAGAACCCGATGGTGTTGTATCCCCAGTAGTTCGACAGTCCCCGCTCGACCAGCCCGCTGTCGTGCACGAACTGGTGCACCGGCATCAGCTCGACGGCCGTCACGCCGAGCTTCTTGAAGTGCCTGATCATCGCCGGGTGGGCCAGGCCGGAGTAGGTGCCGCGGACGTCGGCGGGCACGTCCGGGTGGGCGATGGTCATGCCCTTGACGTGCGCTTCGTAGATCACCGTCTCGTGGAACGGGATGCGCAGCGGCGTGTCGTTGGCCCAGTCGAAGTACGGGTTGATGACCACCGACCGCATCGCGTACGGGCCGGAGTCGGCGTCGTTGTACGAGTCCGGGTGACCGAACCGGTAGGAGAACAGCGCCTCGTTCCAGTCGTTGCGCCCGTCGATGGCCTTCGCGTACGGGTCCAGCAGCAGCTTGTTCGGGTTGCAGCGCACCCCGGACGCGGGCTCGTAGGCGCCGTGCACGCGGTAGCCGTACCGCTGTCCCGGGCCGACGCGGGGCAGATAGCCGTGCCACACCAGGGCTTCACGTTCGGGCAGATCGACGCGTGTCTCCACGCCCTCGTCGTCGAACAGGCACAACTCCACCCGATCGGCGACCTCGGAGAACAGGGCGAAGTTGGTGCCGCCGCCGTCGTAGGTCGCGCCGAGCGGGTACGGGTTGCCGGGCCAGATCTTCATGCGGCCCAGTTTCATCGTCATGCGGCCCAGTTTCCCGCGTCCGCGCGAGGCGAACCATGCCCCGCGCGGGCGGCGCCGCCCGTGTCACCGGTCGGCGCTCGCCGCGCCGACGCGACGGCGCCGGGGGCTCAGTGCCGGCGCAGCAGGCGTTGCGTGGCGACACCGGCCAGCGCCAGGGTGGCGATCAGCACCACCCACAGCACCGTCGAGTTGGTGCCCGGGATGCTGCTGGCGTTCGCCTTCGCGATGGCCAGCGCCGAGGTGTCCTGCTGGGCGGGCAGCGCCGCGGGGGCCAGCTTGTCGTAGCGGACCAGCCCGGTGCTCTCCAGGTATTTCATGTGGTTCAGCACGAAGTTGTTCGCCTGGTTGGCCAGTTCCCGGATGATCGGGTTGCGGGTGCCCGCGCGGACCGCCCCGATGACCGGGAAGATCTTGCCGTGTGCGGCGCGCAGCCGGTCCACGAAGATCTGGTCGAACCGGGCGCCGTTGGCCTTCTGCATCTCCGCGACCCAGCCCTGCTGCTGGGCGGTCGGGGTGGACGGGATCGACGCGCCGAGCTTGTTGGCGGCGTCCACGACGAGCTGGTCTAGCTGGATGTGCTCGTTGGCGATCTTCTGGCCGACTTCCCGCACCTTCGCCCGGCTGCCGCGCTCAGCGGCCATCTGGCCGGACGGGATCTCCCACAGTCCGGCCTGGCGCACACCGTTGAGCAACGTCATGTCGGCGGCGTTGAGGCTCGCGGGCACGCTGGGTGCGGCATACGCGGCGGACGGGGTGCAGATGGCCAGGACGGCCGTGACGACGGCGAACAGACGCAGCTTCATGACCGGACGTACGGACCACGGCCGCTAAGGGTTCACTGCTGCACGTAATTTTGAGACACCGGCTCATCCGCGGCGCCCATCCGTACGCGCCACTGCGTCCCGGTCAGCTCACCGCCCGCCGCCGCGATCGCGTTCAGCGTCGCCGCCAGCCCCGGCGGCTGCGGCGACGGCAACTGCGCCACCAGATCGCCGATCGCCGCGCGGCGGGCTCGCATCACCACGGCGACCAGCCGGCCGCCGTCCGGGCTGAGCGTGATCCAGGAGGCGCGCCGGTCGTCGGCACGCTCGTGCCGGCCGGCCAGCCCCTTGCGCACCAGGCGGTCGGACATCCGGGTGGCGGTCGACGACGTGACGCCCAGCTCCTGGGCGAGGTCGACCACCCGCTGCGGCCCGCGGGAGGCCAACAGCACGAGGGCGCGGAACTGCGACAGGGTGACGTCCTCGGCGATGCCACTGAGCGAGCGGGCCGCCACGCCCACCAGGACCCGGCTCATCGCGAGCAGGGCGTCGGTGACCTCGTCGTCGGCGTTCGTCATCGGTCCACTGTGACATACCGGTCGTCATGAAATTGTCATGACTCCGCGGGACGCCCGCCATCTGCGGCGAGGAACGTGGACTACGCCGTCACCCCTCCCCCCGTCCCCGTGGACCGGGTGCGGCCGAACCGATAGTGCGGGGCGGGAACCTGCCGGCGAGCGGGTTCCCGCCCCGCTTCGTACGCCGGGGCCGGGCCGCAAGTCAGACCGGCAGTCGGCTCAGACCGGCAGTCGGCTCAGACCGGCAGTCGGCTCAGACCGGCAGCAGCCGGTTGCAGACGTCGAAGACGCCCGGGATCGCCCACGCCTGGCGGGCCGCCGCGGCGCGGAGCTCGGGCGAGCCCACCCGGCCCTTGAGGATCACCACCCGGTTCTGCACCGAGATGGTGACGTGGCCGCCGCGCAGCTCCGGGTCGTCCACGAAACGGTCGGCCACCCGCCGGGCGAGCAACTCGTCCACGGGGTTGTCGTAGAAGTCCACCGCGTCAGCCCCCCTCGCCGTGCAGCCAGTCGAGGGCCGCCGCGCAGTCGTCGAACACCGGGAACACGCCGTCCACCTTCATCGTGTGCAGCACCGTCAGGACGAACCGCGACGGCCCGCTCAGGCACACCCAGGCGCCGCGCTGGCGGGCGCGGCGATGCGCGCGGACCAGGGTCGCCAGGCCGTCCGGCGCGAGCGTGTCCACACCGGCCATGTCGAGCACCACGTGACCGCGCCGGTCGACCGCATCGGTGAGGGTGTCGCGCAGCACGGCGGCGACGCCCGCATCGATGTCCGTGCGAACGTGCACCACCGCGGCGTCCGGCCGGTCATCCACCTGCACCGGGGCCACCGTGCTCATCCCGCGGCGACCGGGTTCTCCGCCGCCACCTGGCTGTCCGCGGCGACGCGGCGGGGCGCGACCGCGTCCGGGGGGCTCTGCGGCTCCGCCGGGCAGGCGGGCGGGTCCTCGACCGCCAGGACCTGGTCGACACGCGCCAGGCGCAGCGTGCGCCGCACCCGCTGGCTCGGACCCCGCAGGGTGAGCGTGCCACCCGCGCGCACCATCTGGCGGTGGGTGCGCAGCAGCATGACGATGGCGGCGGCGTCCACCATCGGGCAGTCGGTCAGATCGGCGATCAGGCGGCGCGGGCCCGTCAGAGCCGCATCGGCGAGGGTCCGCCCCCAGCGGTCCACCGCGTCCGCAGCCAACGGCCCGGTCACGACGACGACAATCTCCGGCAACATGACCTTCAGACTGGTGGGGGCATGTGGCGATGGCTCCCCGGCGACATGACGGTTGCGTGACAGTCGCGGCCGTACCCGGTCCGGAATTCGCCCGATCCGGCGGGGACCGGCCAGAATGCAAGCGTGTCTGCCGTACTGGTGATCGAGGATGACGACCGCATCCGCCTGTCTCTCGTGCTCGCGCTGGAGGATGAGGGGTATGCCGCGGTGGGCGCGGCGACCGCGGAGGAGGGCCTGTCGGTGCAGCGCACCCGGCCCGCCGACACGGTCCTGGTGGATCTGATGCTGCCCGGGCTGGACGGGTTCGAGTGCATCCGGCAGCTACGCCGCACCGACGACGTGCCGGTGGTGGTGATCAGCGCCCGGGACGACACCGCGGACATCGTCGAGGCGCTGGAGGCCGGCGCCGACGACTACCTGGTGAAGCCGGTGGCCATCCAGGAGCTGACCGCGCGGCTGCGGGCGCTGCGCCGGCGGGCCCGCACGGTCGCCGACCCGCAGGAGGTGCCGGCGCTGCGCTTCGGCGAGTTGGAGATCTCCCCGGAGGCCGGGGAGGTGCGGCTGCGGGGCGCCACCGTCGCGGTCACCCGCACCGAGTTCCAGCTTCTGTGCGAACTGGCCGAGCACGCCGGCCGGGTGTTGTCGCGCCAGCAGCTACTGCAGCGGGTGTGGCAGTACGACGGCGGCGACGAACGGCTGGTCGACGTGCATGTGGGACGGCTGCGGCAGAAGATCGAGGACGACTCCGGCACGCCCCGTCGCCTGGTGACGGTCCGGGGCCTGGGCTACAAGCTGCAGCGATGAGACGGGCCGGGCTGCGGGTACGGGTGATCGCCGGGTTCGCCGGCGGGGCGCTCGCGTTGTCCGCCACGATGGCGCTGGTGTCGTACCAGATCACCCGGCAGTCGCTGCTGGCCGAGCGGGAACGCACCGCGGAACGCGCGGCGGTCTACGACGCGTCGGTGGTGCGCGCCGGCCTGAAGGCCAGCCAGCCGGACATCGTCGGGGTGCTGCGCTCGCTGGACACCGGGGAGAACCGGCGGGCGGTGCTGCGGCTGGACGGCGAGTGGTACGCGCGCAGCGCCGACCCGGGGCTCACCGACGCGATCACGCCCGCCCTGCAGGACCGCGCCGTCTCCGGGGAGGCGGCGGTGCAGCGGCTGCGCACCGGCGGGCACACGGCGATGGTCCTGGCGGTGCCGATCTCGCCGACCGCGATCCTGTACGAGGTGGACTCGCTGCAGGAACTGGAGCACACCTTGCGGGTGCTCACCCTGGTGCTCACGTTCGTGGCGATCAGCACGGCGGCGGCCGGCGCGGTGCTGGGATGGTATTCCACCGGCTATGTGCTGCGGCCGCTCACCCAGGTCGCGAAGGCGGCCCAGGAGATCGCGGCGGGGGCGTCCCAGGCCCGGCTGAACCCGGCCACCGAACCCGACCTGGCCCGGCTCACCTCATCGTTCAACGACATGGTGGACGAGTTGTCCGCCCGCAATGAGCGGGACCGGCGGTTCGCCGCCGACGTCAGCCACGAGCTGCGGTCGCCGTTGCAGACACTGGCCGCGGCGGCGAGCGTGCTGACCCGGCGGCGGGACCGGCTGGACGAGCGCACGGCCACCGCGGCCGGGCTGGTCGCCGACGAGGTGGAACGGTTCCAGGGCCTGGCCAACGACCTGATCGAGCTGGCCCGCAGCGACCGCCCGGCGGACCGCGTCGCGGTGGACGTGCTGGACCTGGCGCGGCAGGAGTGCCGGGCGCGGAAGGTGCCCCAGCACATCGTCACGGCCACCGGCCCGCAGGTGTGGACGGTGGACCGCCGCCGGCTGGCGCAGTTGCTGGGCAACCTGCTGGACAACGCGGACGCGTACGGCGGAGGGCCGACCGCGGTGCGGCTGCGCGCCGACCGCGGCTGGGGGATCGTCGAGGTGGACGACGAGGGGCCCGGAGTCAGCCCGGACGACAAGCCGGTGATCTTCGACCGGTTCGTCCGGGGCCGGTCGGCGACCGCCCGCGCGGACGGCGCCGGCACCGGCCTGGGCCTGGCCCTGGTGGCGCAGCACGCGAACGCGCACGGCGGCACGGCGTGCGTGCTGGACCGGCCGGGCGGCGGCGCCCGCTTCCGGGTGGAACTGGCGGCCGTGACACCGGTCGACCCGCCCCGGCCGGACCCGCTGCCCGACGCCGCCCCCGGCGGTGTGGCCGGCCCCGGCGGCACGGGCCCCGGCGGCACGGGCCCCGGCGATGGG
>NZ_BMMX01000031.1 GCF_014646155.1 Mangrovihabitans endophyticus | reverse complement strand
CCGTACGGCGTCCCGTCCGCCCCGCCCGCGCCCGCGCCGTCCGCGTCCGCGCCGCCCCGCCCTCGCGCGCGCCGGCGTCCTGTCCCGCGCCGATCTTGAACTTTTCGTTGCGACATAACCGCCATAAGCGATCGAACCGGGCACGCAATCTTCAAGATCGATCTAGTGGTCGCGTCGATCTTGGAGAAAGCGGTCCGACAAGTCGGGTATAGCCGTTCTTAACGGACCCGCAAAGTCCAAGATCGACGCCTCCGGGCGCGACGCGGGGGCGTGACGCGGGGGCGTGACGCGGGGGCGTGACGCGGGGGCGTGACGCGGGGGCGCGACGCGGGGGCGCGACGCGGGGGCGCGGGGTGGAAGGGGTGCCGGGTGGAAGGGGTGCCGGGTGGAAGGGGTGCCGGGTGGAAGGGGTGCGGGGCGGTGCGGGGCGGTGCGGGCGGTGCGGTGCGGGGTGTGCGGTGCGGGTGGGGGTGCCCTGTGGTGTGACCTGTCCGACCGGTGGGTGGCAAAAGTGCCCGGGCGTGGAAGACTGGGCGGTAACCCACCACGCGCTGGCGGGACTCGGTGAAATTCCGAACCGGCGGTGATGCGCTGCTCCGGCGGCGATGAGCCCGCGACCCGGCTGCTCCGATCGGAGCGGACGGTGGACCCGGTGAGATTCCGGGGCCGACGGTTGACCGGCACGGTGTTGCCGATCAGACAGTCCGGATGGGAGACAGCGCGCGGAGCAGGACCGGGGTGCCGCCTGGGCATCGTGGTCCGGGGCGATTCGGGCTTGCCTTCGAATCGCGTCCGGCCCGCATGCGTGAGCGAGCCTTTTGTCCGGTTTCCCGCCTTTCTTCTTCCCCCCGCTGCGCGTGTCCGCGCCGGTGCAGCAGGGAGGACGACGGTGACTGAGGACGAGGCGATGCGCCGTGCCATCGCGCTGGCCGCGCGTGGTCTCGGCACCGCCAGCCCCAACCCGGTGGTCGGCTGCGTGATTCTGGACCCGGCCGGCGAGGTGGTCGGCGAGGGCTTCCACGCGTACGCCGGAGGTCCGCACGCCGAGATCGTGGCGCTTGGCCAGGCCGGCGACCGGGCGCGCGGCGCGACCGCCGTCACCACGCTGGAGCCCTGCAATCACGTGGGCCGCACCGGCCCCTGCTCGCGCGCGCTCATCGAGGCCGGCGTCGCTCGTGTGATCGTCGCGGTGGACGATCCGACCACCGAGGCGGCCGGCGGCACCGAGGTGCTGCGCGCGGCCGGCGTGGAGGTGGAGGCGGGCGTGCTGCGCGCCGAGGCGACCGCCGGGAACATCGCCTGGCTGACCGCGATGCGCCGCGGTCGTCCGTACCTGACCTGGAAATACGCGGCCACCCTGGACGGGCGCAGCGCCGCGCCCGACCGCACCAGCCGGTGGATCACCTCGGCGCAGGCCCGCCAGGACGTGCACGAGTTGCGCGGCACGGTGGACGGGATCATCGCCGGCATCGGCACGGTGCTCGCCGACGACCCGCAGTTGACCGTGCGCCGCCCGCCGGACGGCCGGCTGGCGGTCAAGCAGCCGCTGCGCGTGGTGGTGGACTCGCACGCTCGCACGCCGCAACAGGCGCGGGTCCGGGACACGGCGGCACCCACCTGGATCGCCACCACCGCCGAACTGGGCGCTGCCGCGGACGGCCGAATCGACCTGCACGAGCTGCTCGCCGCGCTGCACGCGCGCGGCATCCGGTCCGCCCTGCTGGAGGGCGGGCCCACCCTGGCCGGGGCGTTCCTGGCCGCGGGACTGGTGGACCGGGTGGTCGGCTATGTGGCGCCGAAGCTGCTCGGCGCCGGCCCCACGGCCGTGCTGGACGCGGGCGTGACCACCATCGCCGAAGCCATCGAGTTCGACCTCACCGACGTCACGCAGATCGGCCCCGACCTGCGCCTCACCGCATCACTGCGCCCGAAGGAGAACTGAGCGATGTTCACCGGCATCGTCGAGGAACTGGGTGAGGTCGTCCGCCTCACCGACGCCGGCGGGGACAGCGCCGTGCTCGCGATTCGCGGGCCGCTGGTCACCGCCGACGCCCGGCACGGCGACTCGATCGCCGTCAACGGCGTCTGTCTGACCGTGGTCGACAACACCGACCAGGTGTTCACCGCCGACGTCATGGGCGAGACCCTGCGCCGCTCCTCGCTGCGCGCGCTGCGGCCGGGCGGCCAGGTCAACCTGGAACGGGCCGCGGTCGTCGGTGGCCGGCTGGGCGGTCACCTGGTGCAGGGGCACGTGGACGGGGTGGCCACGATCGTCTCCCGCGAGCCCGCGGATCAGTGGGAGGTGGTGCGCTTCGCGCTGCCGCCGCAGCTTTCCCGGTACGTGGTGGAGAAGGGTTCCGTCACCGTGGACGGCGTCTCCCTCACGGTGACCACGGTGGACGCCGAGTCGTTCGGCGTCGGTCTGATCCCCGCCACCCTCAAGCTGACCGTGCTGGGCGCCAAGTCGGTGGGCGACCCGGTCAACATCGAGGTGGACGTGATCGCCAAGTACGTCGAGAAGATGCTGGGGGAGCGCCATGTCTGAGCGTGTCGACCGGGCGGTCGAGGAGATCGGGGCGGGCCGGCCGGTGATCGTGGTCGACGACGCGGACCGGGAGAACGAGGGCGACCTGATCTTCGCCGCCGAATGTGCCACCCCGGAGCTCGTCGCGTTCATGGTGCGGCACACCTCCGGGTACATCTGCGTGTCGCTGCCCGAGGACGAGGCGGACCGGCTCGGGCTGCCCCCGATGGTGCAGACCAACCAGGACCGGCGCGGCACCGCGTACGCGGTCACGGTGGACGCCCGGGAGGGAGTGACCACCGGCATCTCCGCGGCCGACCGGGCGCACACCATCCGGCTGCTCGGGTCGGCGCAGACGACCGCGGCGGACCTGTCCCGCCCGGGTCACGTGGTGCCGCTGCGCGCCCGTCCGGGTGGCGTGCTGCGCCGTCCCGGGCACACCGAGGCGTCGATCGACCTGGCGACGCTCGCCGGCCTGCGGCCCGCCGGGGTGCTCTGCGAGATGGTCCGCGACGACGGCGCCATGATGCGCGGCCCGGACCTGGAACGGTTCGCTGCCGAGCACGGCCTGGCGCTGATCAGCGTCGCCGAGCTGATCGCGTACCGCCGGCGGCGGGAGCGGCAGGTGGAACGGGTGGTGGAAACCCGCCTGCCGACCGAGCACGGCCTGTTCACCGCGGTCGGCTACCGCGCGCTGGTGGACGGCGGCGAGCATGTCGCCCTGGTGTGCGGAGATCTGGGTGACGGGCAGGACGTGCTGGTCCGGGTGCATTCCGAGTGCCTGACCGGGGACGTCTTCGGCTCGCACCGGTGCGACTGCGGGCCGCAACTGGACGCGGCGCTGCGGCGGGTCGCCGAGGCGGGCCGCGGCGTGGTGCTCTACATGCGTGGCCATGAGGGGCGCGGCATCGGCCTGCTGCACAAGCTGCAGGCGTACCAGTTGCAGGAACGGGGTTTCGACACCGTCGACGCGAACCTGGAGCTGGGCCTGCCGGCCGACGCGCGGGACTACGGCACGGGCGCGCAGATCCTGTACGACCTGGGGGTGCGCTCGATGCGGCTGCTGACCAACAACCCGGCCAAGCGCGCCGGGCTGGAGGGGTACGGCCTGACCGTGTCGGGTCGCGAGGAGTTGCCGGTGCGGCTGCACCCGGAGAACGTCCGCTACCTGCGCACCAAGCGGGATCGAATGGGCCACCTGTTCGAAGCCTTGGGCTGATGATGGCGATTCTTGGTGAATGCGCCGCGGCGCATGCCGCGTGCGCGAGGATGAGCAGGGCAGAGGAGGGCAGACATGGCCGGGTTCGGTGATCCGCACATGCAGACCGTCGACGCGGCCGGGTTGCGGCTCGGCATCGTCGGCTCGCGTTGGCACGGCAGCCTGGTCGATCACATGATCGACCGTGCCGAGCAGGCCGCCAAGGCGTGCGGGGTGGACGACGTGGTGGTGCTGCGCGTGGCCGGCTCGGTGGAGTTGCCGGTGGTGGCGCAGGCGCTGACGCAGCAGTGCGACGCGGTGGTGGCGCTGGGCGTGGTGATCCGCGGTGAGACGGCGCACTTCGACTACGTCTGCGACGCGGTGACCCAGGGGCTGACGCGTGTCGCACTGGACGAGCGGACGCCGGTGGCGCACGGGGTGCTCACCGTGGAGTCACTGGGCCAGGCGCGGGACCGGGCCGGTCTGGAGGACTCGATCGAGGACAAGGGCTGGCAGGCGACGGTGGCGGTGCTGGACGCGGCGCTGGTGATCCGCTCGCTGTGACGCTCTGACTCCCGGCCGGGCGGAGACTCCCGGCCGGGCGGAGACTCCCGGCCGGGCGGAGACTCCCGGCCGGGCGGAGCCCGCCGTGCAGGGCCGGCAGAGCTGGGGCCGGCAGAGCTGGGGCCGGCAGAGCTGGGGCGGGAGAGCAGGGCCGGCAGCACCGAAGCCCGGGAGATCAGAGCCGGCCGGCCGCGATGATGCGTGCCAGGAACTGCCGGGTGCGGGCCTGCTCCGGGTCGCCCAGCACCCGCTCCGGCGGTCCCGACTCGATCACCCGGCCGCCGTCCAGGAACACCACCCGGTCGGCCACCTGGCGGGCGAAACCCATCTCGTGTGTCGCCAGCACCATGGTCATGCCGGATTCCTTGAGGTCCCGGATCATGCTGAGCACCTCGCCCACCAGCTCCGGGTCCAGCGCCGAGGTCACCTCGTCGAGCAGCAGCAGGCGCGGCTCGTTGACCAGGGCGCGGACGATCGCCACCCGCTGCTGCTGGCCGCCGGACAGCCGGTCCGGGTAGCTGAGCGCCTTGTCCGCCAGCCCCAGCCGGTCCAGCCACTCCCGCGCCTGGACGCGGGCCTGCTGCGGGGCGCGGGAGTGCACCCGGACCGGCGCGAGGACGATGTTGTCCAGCACCGTCATGTGCGGGAACAGGTTGTACGACTGGAACACCATGCCGATGCGCCGGCGCACCCGGTCCGGGTCGGCCCGCGGGTCGGTGATGTCCTCGCCGTCCAGGGTGATCACCCCGTCGTCCACCCGTTCCAGCAGGTTCAGGCAGCGCAGGAGGGTGGACTTGCCGGATCCGGACGTCCCGATCAGCGCGACCACCTGGTGTTCGGCCACGTCCAGGCTCAGGTCGTCGAGGACCACGTGGCCGCCGAACTCCTTGCGGATCCCGGCGCAGCTCAGCAACGCCATCACGCCCCCGCATCCTGCCGCCGCGCGGCGCGCAGGGTGACCGCGTCGGTCACCGCGATCAGCGGCGCGGCGAGCAGCACGAACAGCACCGCCGCGACGATGTACGGGGTGTAGTTGAAGTGTTCGGCGGTGGCGATCTGCGCGGCGCGCACCGCGTCCACCGGCCCGGCCAGGGACACCAGCCCCACGTCTTTCTGCAGGGCGACGGTGTCGTTCAGCAGCGGCGGCGCCACCCGGCGCACGGCCTGCGGCAGCACCACGTGACGCATGGTCTGCCGGTAGGTGAGGCCGAGCGACCGGGCGGCGGCGAGCTGGCTCGGATGCACCGATTCGATGCCCGCCCGGAACACCTCGGCCAGATAAGCGCCGTACGTGATGACCATCGCCGCGCCGCCCAGCACCAGCACGCTCGGGGTGCCCCGCAGGCGCAGGCCGGGCACGCCGAAGGCGAACAGGTAGATCACGATGATCAGCGGTACGCCGCGGAACACGTACGTGTACCCGGTGGCCATCGCGCGTACCGGGAAGAAGACCGGACCGCGGAGGGTGCGCAGCACGGCGATGAGCAGGCCGAGCGCCAGCGCCGCCACGGCGCACACCACGAGCATCCGGATGTTGAGCCATAACCCCTGCAGGATGGCCGGGAACGACTCGCGGGCGACGCCGAGGTCGAAGAACGAGGTCCGCACCCGCTCCCATCCCGGAGCGCCGGTGACCGCGACCACCAGCAGCACGCCGAGCACGCCGGTGGACAGCGCGGCCAGCAGCACCGAGCGGACCGTCTGGCGGCGCCGGTACGCGATCCGCCCGGCCTGCACGGCGCTGGGCCGGAATCCGTCAACGGGCCGGAACCCGCCGGTCCGGCCGCCGGCCGCCGGTGCGGGGCCGGTCACGACAGTTCGGGTGCGCCGTCCGAACCGGCCAGCCAGGTCTTCTCCAGCACCGCGAGGGTGCCGTCCTGCCGCAGCTCGTCCACCGCGTCGGTGACGCACTCGGTGAGCGGGGAGTCCTTGTCCAGCAGGATGCCGAACCGTTCGGGCACGCCGACCTGCGGCAACTGCCCGACGATGACGCCGTCGGTGAGCTCCGCGGAGGTCATGTAGAACGCCGTCGGCAGGTCCACCACCAGGCCGTCCACGGTGCCGTTCTGCAGCGCCTGCTTGGCGTCGTCGTTGCTGTTGAACACCTGGGGCTGCCGGCTCGGCTTGATCGCGTCGTTGATCGCCTGCAGGCTGGTGGTGCCCACCTGCGCGCCCAGCTTGGCGTTGCGCAGCCCGGCCACGCTGGTCTGCCCGTCCACCACCGACCCCTTGGTGGTGATCACCGTCTGCCGCACCAGGTAGTACGGCGAGGAGAAGTCCACCGCCTCCTCGCGCTCGTCGGTGACGGAGAACTGGTTGATGTCCATGTCGAAGGACTTGGGACCCGGCTGGATGGCGTTGTTGAACGGCACGCGGGTCCAGGTCACTCGCGACGCCGGGTATCCGAGACGCTCGGCGACCTGGTAGGCCACCGCGGACTCGAAACCCTTGCCGTTCTCCGGCTTGTTGCCGACGAACCACGGCTCGTACGCGGGATTGTCGGTGCCGATGGTGAGCGTGCCCTTGGCCAGGGTGGGCAGGCCACCCGGCGGACAGGGGTCCACGGAGGCCGACGGTGAGGCGCCGGGCCCGCCGGTCGTCTCGTCGGCGGGGGCGCAGGCGACCGCCGCGGTGAGGACGAGAACCGCGCCGCCCAGTGCGGGGAGGGTGTGTCTGGCGACCATGACGGGCAGCCTAAGCCACGTCTCCACTGAACCTTTTTCAACCTGGCATCGAGCCCGTCGGTTGCGCGCCGTCGACCAGCGGCGGCGTCGGCCGGCCTCGGCACGTTGAAAAGGGTTCACTGTCGGGGGCGTCCGTGTACGGCGATGTGATGGGCTGCCACAATCGCATCCTGTGAAGACGTTCGAAGAGTTGTTCGCCGAGTTGCAGGCGAAGGCGGTGCAGCGGCCGGCCGGGTCGTCGACCGTCGAGGCGTTGGAGCGCGGGGTGCACTTCATCGGCAAGAAGGTCGTCGAGGAGGCGGCCGAGTCGTGGATGGCGGCCGAGCACGAGGGCCCCGAGCGCACCGCCGAGGAGATCTCCCAGCTTCTCTACCAGGCTCAGGTGCTGATGATCGCCAGTGGCCTGGAGCTCAAGGACGTCTACCGACATCTGTGACGTGTCCGAGCCCTCCTCGTTCAAACGATTTTGGAGCAAACACGTCATGTTGCGTATCGCCGTGCCCAACAAGGGCACCCTGTCCACACCCGCCGCCCAGATGCTGCGCGACGCCGGCTACCGCCAGCGCTCCGACCCCAAGGATCTGCTCTGCCGGGACGCCGCCAACGGCGTCGAGTTCTTCTATCTGCGTCCGCGCGACATCGCCACGTACGTGGCCTCGGGTGATCTCGATCTCGGCATCACCGGCCGGGACCTGCTGGTCGACTCCGGCGCCGCCGCGCACGAGTTGCTGGACCTCGGCTTCGGCGGCGCCACGTTCCGCTGGGCCGCCCCGGCCGACTCGCTGGCCTCCGCCGAGGAACTGGGCGGGCGGCGCATCGCCACCGCGTACCCGGGCGTGGTCGAGCGCTACCTCGCCGAGCACGACCTCAAGGCCGAGGTGGTGCCGCTGGACGGCGCGGTGGAGAACGCCGTCCGGCTCGGCGTCGCCGATCTCATCGCCGACGTGGTGGAGACCGGCGCGACGCTGCGCCAGGCCGGTCTGGTCACCGTGGGCGAGCCGATCCTGCGATCCTCGGCGGTCCTGATCGGCCGCGCGGACACCGCGGAGGAGAAGCGCGCGCAGTTGATGCGCCGGCTGCAGGGCGTGATGGTGGCCCGCAGCTTCGTGATGCTCGCCTACGACGTGCCGGCCGAGCTGCTGGAGAACGCCACCGCCCTCACCCCGGGCATCGAGTCGCCGACGGTCTCCCCGCTGCACCGCGAGGGCTGGGTCGCGGTGCAGGCCATGGTCCGGCGCGACGACGTTCACAAGATCATGGACGAGCTGTACGACCTGGGTGCCCGCGCCATCCTGGTCACCGACATCGCCAACTGCCGGCTGTAGGCCAGGTGGTGAGTACCGTGGTTGTCGTGACTCCCGTCGTGTTCCGCCCGCGTCGCATCCGCTGGGTGGCGGGCATCGCCGCCGTTGCGGTGGTCGTCCTGTTCACCGTGCTGAGTTTCGGCCTGCACGGCGGGACGGGTGACGGCATCGGCCAGTTTCGGCGCGGCGACCAGGCCGCGATGATCGGCTTGGGTGTGCTGATCGCCCTCGGCGTGCTGGCGTTTCTGCGGCCGCGGGTGAGCGCCGACGCCGACCGGGTGCGCGTGCGCAATGTGGTGGGCGGGTACGACCTGCCCTGGGACGTGGTGCGCGCGGTGCGGTTCGACCGCAGTTCGCCGTGGGCCACGCTGGAGCTCGCCGACGACGAGACGGTGTCGGTGCATGCCCTGCAGGCGGCCGACAAGGGGTACGCGGTGGACGGCGTGCGGGCGCTGCGGGCCCTGCATGCGGCTGCCGCGCGGGGCTGATAGACTTCACGCCGAGTCGACCACGTCCACCCGCACCGTCGACCTGTGATGACGCCCGTCGGCTGAATCGCAGGCAGCGACGTGAGGGGCGGACGCGAAAGAGGAGCCCGCCGGCTCCCACCTGATCACTCCTGGAGTGTTCGGGTCCGGTCACCCGCTCGGGGAATCTCCCGGGGCGGGGGGAGCGTCCTCGTGGACGCCGATGACCGGTCGAGCGGGCCCCGGCATGTGCCGGGGTCTTCTGCTTTCCCGTCGTCCCTGCGTGTCGGGGGCGGCCGGGGCCGACCGCCATTGGCAGACGCCGGCCCGGTTCGTCCGGGCCGCGTCGAACGATCGTTCTGAGGAGGCCCCATCAGCGTCGAACCACGCGTCAACGAACAGATCCGGGCACGCGAAGTGCGGCTGGTCGGTCCGGAGGGTGAGCAGGTGGGCATCGTCCCGCTGGAGCGCGCCCTTCAACTGGCCTCGGATGTCGACCTGGATCTGGTCGAAGTTGCTCCGATGGCGCGTCCGCCGGTGTGCAAGCTCATGGACTTCGGCAAGTTCAAATACGAGAGTGCACTCAAGGCGCGCGAGGCCCGGCGCAACCAGCAGCAGACCGTCATCAAGGAAATGAAGCTGCGGCCGAAGATCGACCCGCACGACTACGAGACCAAGAAGGGTCACGTGGTGCGTTTCCTCAAGGCGGGCGACAAGGTCAAGGTGACGATCATGTTCCGCGGTCGCGAGCAGAGCCGTCCCGAGCTGGGCTTCCGGCTGTTGCGCCGGCTCAGCGAGGAGATCTCGGACCTCGGGTTCGTGGAGGCCAGTCCGAAGCAGGACGGCCGCAACATGATCATGGTGCTGGCCCCGCATCGGGCGACCAAGGCGGCTGCGGCCACTGCCGGCCACCGTTCGCGGGAGCCGCGCGACGCCGAGGCGGCCGGTGCTCCGGCGGCCACCGCCGACACCAGCACCAGCGCCGAGTGACCTCCCTCGCCCATCACGGGTGAGGGCGGCGACGAGCCGAAGGTCGCAGTAATCGAGATTCCCGCCCGGCGGTCGTTCGCCTGCGGGAGAGGTTCCTCCCGGGCGCGGTCCGCGGGCCGCGGGGAGGCAGAGCAGAGTAGAGGCGTTCCAAGTGCCGAAGATGAAGAGCCACACCGGCATGGGCAAGCGGGTGAAGGTCACCGGCAAGGGCAAGATCGTCCGCGAGCAGGCCGGCAAGCGCCACCTGCTGGAGGGCAAGTCCTCCCATGTCACCCGCCGGATGACCGGCACGGTCGGCGTGGCCAAGGCCGACACCAAGCGAGTGAAGAAGCTGCTGGGCCGCTGACGCGCGCCGCCCACGTTCCCCTGTAAGGAGTAACTGACATGGCACGCGTCAAGCGGGCAGTGAACGCCCAGAAGAAGCGTCGCACGTTGCTGGAGACCGCCAGCGGATACCGCGGTCAGCGCTCCCGCCTGTACCGCAAGGCCAAGGAGCAGGTGCTGCACTCGATGCAGTACTCGTACCGGGACCGCCGTGACCGCAAGGGTGACTTCCGCCAGCTATGGATCACCCGGATCAACGCGGGCGCCCGGGCCAACGGCCTGACCTACAACCGGCTGATCCAGGGCCTGCGCCTGGCCGGCGTCGAGGTGGACCGCAAGATCCTGGCCGACATGGCGGTCAACGACGCCGCCTCGTTCGCCGCGATCGTGAAGATCGCCAAGGACGCCGTCGCGGCCGAAGGCACCGGCGGCGCCGCGGCCCAGGCCGCCTGAGGCTGCGGCCGCACGCACCTTCGAGGCGCCTCCCGCCACGGCGGGAGGCGCCTCGCCGTGTCCGTCCCCACAGGGACCGGACGTCTCACCGCAGGGATGGACCGTGACCTTCACACCGCGTACGCCTCGCGTCGTCGCGGCGCGCCGGCTGCAGCGCCGCCGCGACCGTGACCGTGCCGGCCGCTTTCTGGCCGAGGGGCCGCAGGCCGTCCGTTCCGCGCTGCTCGCCGGGGCGGTGCTGGAGTTGTTCGGCACGCCGTCCGCGCTCGACCGGCACGCCGAACTGGCCGCCCGTGCTCCGCAGGTGTCCCCGGTGACCGATGAGGCGCTCGCGGCGCTGGCCGAGACGGTGCAGCCGCAGGGCCTGGTCGCGGTCTGCGCGCAGGCTGACGTGTCGCTGGCCGAGGCGCTGGCCAAGCGCCCGCGGCTGGTCGCGGTGGCCGCCGAGATCCGGGACCCCGGCAACGCGGGCACGGTGCTGCGCACGGCGGATGCGGCCGGCGCGGGCGCGGTGGTGTTCGCCGGCGACGCGGTCGACCCGTACAACGGCAAGTGTGTCCGCTCCTCGGCGGGCAGCCTGTTCCACGTCGATGTGGTCCGCGCACCGCTGCCGGTGGTCGACGACTTGCGCGCGGCCGGCTTGCAGGTGCTGGCCACCACCGGGCACGGCGACACCGACCTGGACCGGCTGCTCGACGATCGCCTGCTCGCCCGGCCCACCGCCTGGCTGTTCGGGTCCGAGGCGCACGGCCTGCCGGAGGCGGTGATGGCCGCCGCCGACCACCGGGTGCGGGTGCCGATCTACGGCGGGGCGGAGAGCCTCAACCTGGCTGCCGCCGCGGCGGTGTGCCTGTATGCTTCGGCCAGAGCGCAACGACAGGAGTCCCTGCGATGATCCGGATGTTTACCCGGCCCGCTGGTCGCGGGCGTGGGTTCGAGCCGTTTCGCGGCTGACTCTTTCGCGCTTCACTCCCTGACCGGCGGGCGGCGGCCCAGCCGTGCATCCGTACACTGACCCACCTGAGTAGCCCTCGCGGCCCGCGCTGCGCTCGGTGCACTCGGTTCCGACGAGCGTTTGCGCTCATCCGGTGTTGAGGGAGTTCGCCCGACCATGTCCTACCGCAATGATCCGTACGACCCGAAGCAGGCCGCCCAGCTCGATCCGGAAATGCTCGACGCCGCGGTGCGGGACGCCGAGAAGGCGTTCACCGAGGCACCCGACCTGGATGCCCTCGGCGCGTTGAAGCCGGCCCACCTGGGTGACCGGGCGCCGGTGTCGCTGGCCCGTCGGGAGATCGGCTCGCTGCCGCCGGCCGCGAAGGCCGACGCCGGCAAGCGGGTGAACCAGGCGCGGCAGGCGGTGCAGGCGGCGTACGACGCGCGTGCCGTGGATCTGGAGCGGGAACGTGCCGCGCGGGTGCTGGTCGAGGAACGTGTCGACGTCACCCTGCCGTGGGACCGGCGTCCGCGCGGCGCCCGGCATCCGCTGACCACGCTCATGGAACGCATGGCCGACCTGTTCATCGGCATGGGCTACGAGGTGGTCGAGGGCCCCGAGCTGGAACTCGAATGGGCCAACTTCGACGCGCTCAACATCGGCCCGGACAACCCGGTGCGCGGCGCCATGGACACCTTCTATGTGGACCTGCCCGGCCTGGTGATGCGCACCCACACGTCACCCGGTCAGGTGCGCACCATGCTCACCCGGACGCCGCCGATCTATGTGGTGGCACCCGGCCGTGCGTACCGCACCGATGAGCTGGACGCCACCCACAGCCCGGTCTTCCACCAGATCGAGGGCCTGGTGGTGGACGAGGGCATCTCCATGGCCCATCTGCGCGGCACGCTGGACCACTTCGCCCGGGAGATGTTCGGCCCGGACGCGCGCACCCGGTTCCGTCCGCATTACTTCCCGTTCACCGAGCCGTCCGCCGAGTTCGACGTGTGGTTCGCCCAGCATCGCGACGGGCCGCGCTGGGTGGAATGGGGCGGCTGCGGCATGGTCAACCCGCGGGTGCTCACCGCGTGCGGCATCGACCCGGACCGGTACTCCGGCTTCGCGTTCGGCATGGGCGTCGAGCGCACCCTGATGTTCCGCGACGGCGTCACCGACATGCGCGACATGGTCGAGGGCGACGTGCGTTTCACCCGGCAGTTCGGAATGGAGGTCTGACGCGTCATGAAGGTCTCACTGTCCTGGCTGCGCGAATACGTGGAACTGCCCGCCCAGCTCGGCGTCGTGGAGCTGGAGGCCGCCCTGGTCGGCCTGGGCATGGAGGTGGAGTCCATCGTCGACCAGGCCGCCACCGTCACCGGCGACCTGGTCGTCGGCCGGGTGCTGGAGGTCGAGGAGCTGACCGGCTTCAAGAAGCCGATCCGTTTCAACCTGGTCGACGTGGGCCGCGACGAGCCGCAGCAGATCGTCTGCGGCGCCCGCAACTACGCCGCCGGTGACCTGGTGGTCGTCATCCTGCCCGGCGGGGAACTGCCCGGCGGGTTCCGGATCGGCGCCCGCAAGACGTACGGCCGGATGTCCGCCGGCATGATCTGCTCGGCCCGTGAGCTGGGCATCAGCGACGAGCACGCGGGCATTGTGGTGCTCCGCGAGGGCGCCGCCGAGCCGGGCGCCGACGCGCGCGGCGTGATCGGCCTGGACGACGTGGTGGTCGAGGTCGAGATCACCCCGGACCGCGGGTACGAGATGAGCGTGCGAGGCATGGCGCGCGAGTTGTCGTACGCGTTCTCCTCGGCGTTCACCGACCCGGCCGCCGGCCCGGCGACGCCCGGCACCCCCGAGCCGCCGTACCCGGTTCGGGTGGACGACACGGTGGGCTGCGACCGGTTCGCGGCGCGGGTGGTGCGCGGCATCGACCCGAACGCCGCTTCGCCGCAGTGGATGCAGCGCCGGCTGATCGCGGCCGGCATCCGCGCCATCTCGCTGCCGGTGGACATCACCAACTACCTGATGCTGGAACTCGGCCAGCCGATGCACGTGTTCGACCTGGGCCGGCTGCGCGGCGGCCTGGTGGTGCGGCGTGCCGCCGCCGGGGAGAAGCTGACCACCCTGGACGGGGTCGCCCGGTCGCTGTCCGCCGAGGACATGGTGATCTGCGACGACAGCGGCCCGATCTCGCTGGCCGCGGTGATGGGCGGGGAGACCAGCGAATGGCAGCCCGGCACGGTGGACGTGCTGCTGGAGGCCGCGCACTGGGACCCGGTGATGGTGGGGCGCACCGCGCGCCGGCACCGGCTGTTCAGCGAGGCGGCCAAGCGCTGGGAGCGTGGCGTCGACCCGCAACTGCCGCTGCGCGCCCTGGAACGGGCGGTGCAGATCCTGACCGCGCACGCCGGTGGCGTCGTCGATCCGGGTGTGCTGGACATCGACCACGTGGCGCCGTCCGCGCCGGTGTCGCTGCCCGCCGAGCTGCCGTCGCGGCGCATCGGCGTCGGGTACCCGGCGGACCGGGTCACGGCGCTGCTGTCCCAGGTGGGCTGCGCGGTCACCGGGGAATCGCCGCTGGTCGTCACCCCGCCGTCGTGGCGGCCCGACCTGATCGACCCGGCCGATCTGGTGGAGGAGGTGGCCCGGCTGGGCGGCTACGACGCCATCCCGAGCGTGCTGCCGATGGCACCCGGCGGCCGTGGGCTCACCCCCGCACAACGCCGCCGGCGCACGGTCGCGCGGGCGCTGGCCGAGTCCGGGTACGTCGAGGTGCTGTCCTACCCGTTCGTCGCACCGCAGGCGCACGAGGAGTTCGGGCTGGCCGCCGACGACCCGCGGCGTACCGCGGTGCGGCTCACCAACCCGCTGTCCGAGCAGGAACCGCAGCTACGCACCTCGCTGCTGCCGCCGCTGCTGGCCACCCTGAAGCGCAACCTGGGGCGGGGCCGGCGCGATCTGGCCCTCTACGAGATGGGCACGGTGTTTCGTCCCCGCCCGGCCGGGTCCGCGGCGCCGGAGATGGGCGTGGACCGGCGTCCGGACGATGCGCAGTGGGCGGCGGCCAACGCGCATGTGCCGGACCAGCCGTGGCATGTCGCGGCGGTGCTGGCCGGCGACGTCGAACCGGCGGGCTGGTGGGGCGCGGGCCGCGCGGCCGGATGGGCCGACGCGGTGCAGGCCGCCCGGACCGTGCTGGCCGCGGCGGGCGTGCCGGCCGGGCGGGTCGCGGTGCGTGCGGCCGAGCACACCCCGTGGCACCCCGGCCGTTGCGCGCAGGTGCTGGTGGACGACGCGGTGGTCGGGTACGCGGGGGAGCTGCACCCGGCGGTGATCGAGGCGGTCGAGTTGCCGCGCCGCACCTGCGCCGTGGAACTGGACCTGGACGCGGTCCCGGCGGTGCCGCCGGTGCAGGCGGAACGCCTGTCCACGTACCCTCCGGCGCTGATCGACGTGGCCCTGGTGGTGGACGCGGCGGTGCCGGCGGCGGACGTGGAGGCGGCGCTCGGCGCGGGCGCGGGGGAGCTGCTGGAGTCGGTGCAGCTCTTCGACGTCTACACCGCGGAGCGGCTGGGCGCGGGCAAGCGGTCGCTGGCGTACAAGCTGACGTTCCGGGCGGCCGACCGGACGCTGACCGTCGAGGAGGCGGTGGCCGCGCGGGACGCGGCGGTGGCCGCGGCGGCGTCCCGGGTGGGCGCCGCGCTGCGCGGAGCCTAGGTCGTCGGCGCCGACCGGCGAGGGCCCCGCAGGGCGGGGGTCACTCGCCGGTCGTGCCGTCCAGCAGTTCCCGTACGGCGTCGGCGTGCCCGGCATGCCGCGCCGTCTCGTTGATCAGGTGGATCAGGACGAAGCGCAGGCCCGGCGTCAGGTCCGCCTCGCGCACCACCTGGTCGGTGCGCGCACCCCGTTCCCGGTACGCCGCGACCGCCTCGGTGATGCTCAGCCGCGGCGGGTCGTACTCATCCTCGGGTTTGGCCGCGTCACCGTCGATCCACCGGCGTTCCACCCCGGTCAGATGGTTGACGATGCCGACCAGCGGCAGCAGCTTGCCGCCCGGGCGCCACCGGGCCTGCTCGTCGCTGACGCCCAGCGCCTTGCGCAGCACCGCCCCGCGCAGGAATGCCAGCCAGCGCAGGAACAGTTCGCGTTCGTCGCTGGTGCCGTCCGGGAAGCCGTGGCGCTCGTATCCGGTCATGCCACGCCCAGGCCGCCCACGCCCAGGCCGCCCACGACCGTGCCGTGGCGTGCGGTGAACTCGCCGGTGAGCATCGGCATGGCGGTGGCGATCGCCGCCTTGGTCTCGGGCAGTTGCAACGAGGCGGTGTGGTGCTCCGCGGATTCCCACACCTCGTAGATCCGGATCATGTCGGGGTCCTCATCCTCGACGCTCACCGCGTAGACCGAGCATCCCGCCTGGCGCAGCCCGTCCAGCCCGCTGAGCAGGATCTTGATCACGTCGTCCCGCTTGCCGGGCTGGGCCCGCATGCTGGCGGCATAGCCGAAGGCCACGAGTACTCCTCACACGTCGACAACGCCCGTGTCCAGGGCATCGGAGAGATTACGCGCTGCAACCGCGGGTCACCAGCACGCCGGGGTGGCCCATCGGGCGGGGGCCTAGGACGGCACCGGCGCCGCCGCCGGGCTGCGGTGGCCGTCGGTGTCCACCGCGCGCACGCCGAACTGGACGTTGTCCTTGGACACGTCCACCGTCACCGCCGTGGCGTCGCCCACGTCCAGCACGTGTTCCCAATCGGCGGCGGTGCTCTCCCGCCACAGCAGTTCGTACCCGGCCAGATCCGCCTCGGTGTTGGCCGCCCAACGCAGCGTCGTCTCGTTGGTGAGCTGGGTGGTGTCGATGACCACGTCCGTGGGCGTGCCGGGCGCCTGGGCCAGCGACCACAGCGTCGCGGCGTTCACCCGGGCCACCCGCGCGATGTAGGAGAAGTCGCAGAACCGGGCGAGGTCGCCGTACTGCACGCCGTCTTCCACCCGCACATCCTGGTGTTCGTGGGCGAAGTTCTCCCGCGGCTCGGTGAACCGGGCGGCCGGGTAGCCGCGACGCAGGAACGAGATGTGGTCGCCGCCGCGCAGGTAGCGGTCGCGCCGCCACACCACGCGCACGTCCATGCCGGTCGGGGCGTTCTGAGCGACGTCGGTGACGAACCGGCCGAGCTGCCGTGCCGGCCCGTCGTTCTCGCCGCCCACCGCCTGCCGGATGGCCGCCTGCTGCGGGGTCTCGGTGGTCGGCACGCCCTCCACGAACAGCCGCACGCTGCGCGGGTCGGGGCGGCTGCCGTCGTGCGCGTCGCCGGTGCCGATGATGTCGTTGGTGAACATCGCCTGCACGTCGGCGCCCGCGTCGTGCAGCACCTGGGCCATGTGATCCGACCCGTAGAGGCCCTGTTCCTCGCCGGCCACCGCGGCGAGCATGATGGTCGCCTCGGTCCGCCGGGTGGCCAGCACGCGGATCAGCTCCAGCACGGCCGCCACCCCGGAGGCGTCGTCGTCGGCGCCCGGCGCGTCGCTGGTGGCGTCCATGACGTCGCTGGCCCGCGAGTCGTAGTGGCCGCTGACCACGTAGATGCGCTCCGGTGACGAGGATCCGCGCAACGTGGTGATCACGTTGGTGATCGGTGTCGGTTCCGGGATGCGCGAGGCGGGTGGCTGGATGAAGGTCTGCTTGCGCACCGACATGCGTCCACCGGACGCGGCCGCGTACCTGCTCATCCGCTCGAAGATCCAGTCCCGGGCCGCGCCGATGCCGCGCTCCGGGTCATCCTGGCTGGACAGGGTGTGCCGGGTGCCGAAGGCGACCAGGCGCCGGATGTCGGCCTCGATGCGCCGCGGGTCGATCTCCCGCAGCAACTCCCGCAGTTGCGGGTCGGGTCGCTGCGGGCGCGGTCCGGTGCGGGTGCCGGCGGTCGCGCCCCCGGCGCCGGCCAGGGGAGCGGCGACGGCCGCGGCCGCCGATACGGAGAGGACTGCTCGCCGAGAGGTCATGCCTGGCACTCTGACGCAGGGATCGGTGGATGTCCATGTCCGTTCCCGCGGTGTTCATCTGACGCACCGGTAGGGCCGTCATGGTGAGGGCATGCACGATCTCGGCTCCCTGGCCGGCACCCCGTGGGTCCTCGTGATCGTCTTTCTCGTCTCGGGGCTGGATGCCGTGCTGCCCTTCATGCCCAGCGAGTCCACCGTGGTCGCGGTCGGCGTGATCACCGCGAGCACCGGCCGGCCGTTGCCGGCCGCGCTGATCGGTGCGGCCGCGGCAGGCGCGTTCGGCGGTGACTGCCTGTCGTACGAGATCGGGCGGCGCAGCAACCGCACCGTGCTGCGTCGCGCCCGGCGCGCCCACGACTGGGCTCATCGCCTGCTGCATCGTCGCGGCGGGCTGGTCATCATGTTCGCCCGGTATGTGCCCGGCGGGCGCTCGACCACGGCGTTCGCCGCCGGGGCGGTCGGCTACCCGGCGGGACGCTTCCGCCGGTACACCGCGGCCGGCGTGCTGCTCTGGGCGGTCGAGGCGGCCCTGCTCGGGTTCTCAGGCGGCGCGGTCTTCGCCGATCGCCCGATCCTCGGGCTGCTCACCGGCTGGGCGGGCGCGTTGGCCGTGACCGGGATCGCGCTGCTGGTGCAGCGGCTGCTGGACCGGCGGGAGTCCGCGTCTCAGCCTCGGCGGGCTGCGGTGCGCAGCGCGTCCGCGACGCCGGTCTCATTCGGGCCCAGCAACACCGGGTCCCGTCCGGACAGCGTGTCGTAGAGCGCCTTGACCCCGGCGGGTGGTTCGCGCACCGCGCTGGCCAGCCACTGCCGGGGGTAGGCGCGGGCGGTGTCGTCGCCCACGCCGTCGGTGTCGATCCCGGCGTTGCGGCACAGTGCCACCGCGCGGTCCACGTGGTAGGACTGCGTGACCACGATCGCCCGCCGCACGCCGAAGATCCGGCGTGCGCGCTGGCACGAGTCGTAGGTGTCGAAGCCCGCGTAGTCCTGCACGATCAGGCTGGGCGACACGCCGTGCTCGATCAGCCAGCGGGTCATCGCGCCCGGCTCGTCGTACGCCCACCGGGCATGATCTCCGGAGACCAGCACGGCGCGCACCGCGCCGCGGGCGAGCAGCCGCCGGGCGATGTCCAGCCGGGCGGCGAGGAAGGCGGACGGCCGGGCGCCCGGATAGTCCACTTGCGCGCCCAGCACCAGGGCCACCGCAGCGTCCGGCACCTGCTCCGGCGCGTACACGTGCCCGGCGGACTCGGCCCGCTCCCAGATCGCGCCGGCCGCCATCATCAGCACCGCCGCCGCGGTCGCCAGGGCACCGGCCACCGTCAGCCGCCGAATCCACGAGATCACCACCCCAGCTTGCCAACCCGGCACAAGCCGAGCCTGCGCCGGGGGTGTGTCAGGCCGCCGCCGCGCGGTGCGGCGCCGGGAACGCGGTGGGCTGGCCGGTCGCCTCCAGCACCGACATCCACAGATCCCCGTCCGGGTCGACCTGGTTGCGGGTGGAGACCACGAGCGGGATCGGCACGTGCACGAACCGGCCCCGCCAGCTCCCCACCACCATGTCGGTGCGCCCGGCCATCGCCGCGTGCACGGCGGCCTGCGCAAGCCGCAGGCAGTACACGCTGTCGTACGGGTTGGCCGGCACGCTGCGGATGACGTAGCTGGGGTCGATGTACTTCAGATTGACCTCCTGGCGTGCCGCCGCGAACGTTTCCAGGATCCGGGCGCGCAGGAAGTCGCCGAAGTCGCCGAGCCGCTTGTTGCCGGACGCGTCGGTGGCCGCGGGAAGCTCGGCCAGATGTTCCTGCCCGGCGCCCTCGGCGACCACCACCAGGGCGTGCCCCCGCGTCGCCACCCGCTGGCGCAGGTGCGGCAGGAAACCGTCCAGGGCGAACGGCACCTCCGGGATGAGCACGTAGTCGGCGTCGTTGGTGGCGAGCGCGGCGTAGCAGGCGATGAAGCCGCTGTGCCGGCCCATCAACTGCACCAGACCGACGCCGCCGGGCTGCGCGGTGGCCTCGGTGTGCGCCGCTCGCAGCGACTCGGTCGCCTTCCCGAACGCGGTCTGGAATCCGAAGCTGTGCCCGATGTACGGGATGTCGTTGTCGATCGTCTTGGGCACGCCCACCACGGCGATGCGGCGGTCCCGGGCGGCCACCGCCGCGGCGATCCTCTGCGCGCCGCGCATCGAACCGTCCCCGCCGATCACGAACAGGACGTTGACCCCGAGCTGGTCGAGGGTGTCGACGATCTCCTCGGGGTCCTGGTTGCCGCGCGAGGTGCCCAGGATGGTGCCGCCGTGCTCGTTGACGTACTCCACCGCCTGCGGCGTCAGCTCCATCACGCTGCGGCCGTGCCGGGGCACCAGGCCCTGGTAGCCGTTGCGGAACCCGAGGATGCGGGTGACGCCGTAGTGCGCGGTCAGCGAGAGGACCAGCCCGCGGATCACGTCGTTGAGCCCCGGGCACAACCCGCCGCACGTGACGATGCCGACGCGGATCTTGGACGGGTCGAAGTAGATGCGCCGGCGCGGGCCGCCCGGCTCGAACGAGGGTGGATCCGAGGTCCGCGCGCCGAGCAGCGAGACCGTGTCGTCCAGCAGCACCCGGTCCGACTCGTGGACGTAGTGCCGGGTGGTGCCCTGGCGCTCGGCGAGCGCGCCCAGCGGCGACTCGATGCGGCATTCCCCCAGCGTCGTCACGTCCGTCTGCGGCGCGTCCACCATGCCGCGAGACTAGGCGCGCCGCGTTACGGGCGTATTCCGGCGACCACGCCGGACAGCACCCGGAACGACTCGTCGTCGTTGCGGTCGCCCGGATGCGGGCGGCGGAACCGGTCCACGTCCACGGCCAGGTCCGCCAGGCGCCACCGCAGGCGGTACATCTCCAGCATCTCCGGCATCACCTCCACCCCGGTGGCTGCGGTGTACGCGCTCAGGTCACCGCCGATCAACCACAGATCCCGTTCCGGCGGGGCGACCAGGGCGGTGTCCCAATCCACCAGCCGCCAGCCCGCGTCGGTGCGCATGGTGTTGCCGGCGTGCGGCTCGCCGTGGGTGAGCACCGCCCGTCGTGGGTCGGCGCCCGCCGCCAGCTCGTCGTGCCGGCGCATCAGGGCGCGGATCGGCTCGGCGTGGCCGGTGATCAGCTCGGCGGCCCGGACCGCGTACGGGCCGCAGTCACTCGCCGCGTCACCGGACAGCGCGGCCTCCAGCGCGTCGTGGTGCGGCACCGCGAAGTCGTCGGCGAGGGCGCGGTCCCGCACCGGCGGGGGAGCGGCGTGCACGCCGATCACCATCTCCAGCGCGCCCCGGCGATGTGCCTCATCGGCGTAGGCGTCGAACCCGAAGCCGAACCCGACGCCCTCGACCAGCGGATAGACCGCGACGGCGTAGCGCTGGCCGAGCCGGATGACGGGCTCGTCGCCGGCCGTCGGCAACGGCGCCACCACGAACGCCGCGCCCGCCTCGCGCAGCCGGCGGGCGGCGTCCAACGCGCCGCCGAGCCGGGCGAACGCGCGGTCCAGGCCCTCGGCCGCATCCCGGCGCTTGGCGGGCAGGTCGTCGACGGTGACGAACCAGCCGGTGCTGGCCGGGTCGGTCACCACCCAGTGATGGCTGCCGAACCCGGCCTCCCGGTACGCCAGGGACGCCACCGCCAGCCCCCACTCGCGGGTCAGGGCGCCGGTCAGCACGTCGGGATCCAGGTCGTCGGGCGGGCTCAGCACGGTGGGGTCACTCCTCGGCGATGCGGAAGCGCGCCGCGCGCAGATCGCCGGAGTTGGGGCCGACCAGCAGGTCGAACTCTCCCGGCTCCACGACGCGGCGGCCGTCGGCGGTGACCAGTGTGCACTGTGCCGCCGGGATCTCCACCGGTACCGTGACGGTTTCCCCGGGGCCGATCGTGACCTGGGTGAACGCCTTGAGCTCCCGATCGGCCCACGTGACACTGGTGATCACGTCGGAAATGTACGCCTGCACCGTCTCGGTCGCCGGGCGGGATCCGACGTTGGTCAGCGTCACCCGTGCCCGCACCACCCCGTCCGGGGCGACCACCGGCGCGGCGAGCACCGGATCGGCGTACTCGACGCGGGTGTAGCTCAGCCCCTCGCCGAAGACGAACTGCGGGTCCTGGGTGAGGTCGGCGTAGCGGCTGCCGTGCTGGCCGCGGATCTGGTTGTAGTACACCGGCTGCTGGCCGACGTGCCGGGGCACCGACAGCGGCAGTCGGCCGGTCGGTTCGATCATGCCGAGGATCAGCTCGGCGATCGCGCGACCGCCGCGCATGCCCGGGTTGAACGCCTGGATCAGCGCCCGCGCGCGCAGCGCCGACGGTGGCAGCACGGCCGGTTTGGAGTTGATCAGCACCACGATCATCGGGGTCCCGGTGTCGGCCAGCGCGTCCAGCAGGGCGATCTGTCCGCCTTGCAACTCCAGCGTGGCCGTGGAGCAACCCTCGCCGGTCAGCGCCACGGTGTCGCCGACCACCGCGACCACGCAGTCGGCCTGGCGTGCGGCGCGGACCGCGGCGTCGATCATCTCCGGGTCGGCCGGGGCGGGCCGGGAGATCGGCGGCCGGGGCTGCCCGTCCGGGAACAGCGGACCTTCCGGGTCGGGCACCAGCTTCTCGATGTCCGCGCCGCGAGCGTGCCGGAGCGTCCAGCCGTGCGGCACGAGCGCGCGGAATCCGTCCAGCACCGTCTCGGTCAGCTCACGCGGGTGCCCGTCGGGCATCCAGTCCACCTGGCCGGAATCGCCGGACCAGTCGCCGAGCTGGGCGGAGACGTCATCGGCGTTCGGGCCGACCACCGCGAGGGTGCGTGCCTGCGCGCCGGTGTCCAGGGGGAGCAGGCCGTCGTTGCGCAGCAGCACCAGCGAGCGGCGCGCCGTTTCCAGGTTCAGCGTCGCGTGCTCGGCGCAGCCGATCACCGCCGCCTGCCGTTGCGCGTCCGGGCCGCGCGGGTTCTCGAACAGGCCCAGCTCGAACTTCAGGCGCAGGATGCGGCGTACCGCGGCGTCGATCTCGTCCTCGCCGAGCAGGCCCTGCTCGACCGCGGCCAGTGCGCCCTCGAAGAAGCCCGGCGTGGTCATCACCAGGTCGTTGCCGGCGCGTACGGCGAGCGTGGCGGCCTGGGTCAGATCCGCGCAGACTTGCTGCTCCCACACCATCCGACCGACGTTGTCCCAGTCGGTGACCAGGGTGCCGGTGAAGCCCCACTCCCGTTTGAGCACGTCGTTGAGCAGCCACCGGTTCGCGGTGATCGGCACGCCGTCCATCGACTGGTAGCCGAGCATGAACGTGGCCACGCCCTCGCGGGCCACCCGCTCGAACGGCGGCAGGAACCAGGACCGCAGCTTGCGCCGGCTGATGTCGGCCTCGCTGGCGTCCCGGCCGCCCTGGGTCTCGGAGTATCCGGCGAAGTGTTTCGCGGTGGCCAGGATGGCGCTCGGATCGGTCAGCCCGCGGCCCTGATAGCCGCGAACCATGGCGGCGGCCAGTTCGCCGATCAGGTACGGGTCCTCGCCGAACGTCTCGTTGACCCGGCCCCAGCGCAGGTCACGCGCGATGCACAGGACCGGCGAGAAGGTCCAATGGATGCCGGTGGCGGCGACCTCCACGGCGGTGGCCCGCGCGACCCGCTCCAGCAGGCCGACGTCCCAGCTCGCGGCCATGGCAAGCTGCGTCGGGAAGATCGTCGCGCCGGGCCAGAAGCTGTGCCCGTGGATGCAGTCCTCGGCGGTGATCAGCGGAATGCCCAGCCGGGTCTTGGCGACCAGGTCGATCGCCTCCAGCATGCGCGGCGGCGAGGTGTGCAGAATCGACCCGGCGAGCTTCTCGGTGACAATCTCCTTGACGTCACCACGCGAATCGAGCTGCAGCATCTGCCCGACCTTCTCCGGCAGGGTCATCCTGCCGAGCAGGTCGGCGACCCGCTCCTCAACGGACAAACCGGCGTCCCGGTACGGCAGGACCTCGCTCACGGACGGCCTCCAGTGAAGTCGACCGTCATTGCGGTCATCACAACACGTACGGGGTGAGTCTCCCAGCTCGGAACCGGTTACGGCACCCCGGTCCGGTTCCGGAACCGCCCCAACCCCCCGTCACGCCCCGCCCTACACCCGGGGCGGTCCGCGTGTCCGCGCCCGGAACCCGGCCGCCGATCTTGAGCTTTTCGGTCCGGCATAACCGATTTATCACCCTCAACCGGGCACAGAATGTCCAAGATCGACGCAATCGGCGGGGTGCGGTGGGGTGGGAGGGGTGGGGGAACGGTGTTGCGGGGTGGTCGCGCGGGTTGATACGGTTCTCTGCATAGTCATGCGGAGGTGAGTATGGGAATCCGGGTTGCCGTCGCCGGGGCCAGCGGGTACGCCGGTGGTGAGCTGCTGCGCCTGATCGCCGGGCATCCCGAGTTTGATCTGGTCGCCGCCACCGCGCATGCGCACGCCGGTGCGCCGGTCGCCGCCGTGCATCCGCACCTGGCCGCGCTGGACATCACGTTCGCGGCCACCGGGCCGGACGTGCTGAGCGCGGCCGACCTGGTGTTCCTCGCGTTGCCGCACGGGCAGTCGGCGGCCGTCGCCGGGCAGGTGTCGGCCGGGGTGAAGGTGGTCGATCTGGGCGCCGACTTCCGGCTCCGGGACGCGGGCGCGTGGCAGCGCTACTACGGTGGCGCGCACGCCGGCACGTGGACGTACGGGCTGCCGGAACTGCCCGGAGCTCGGCAGGCCATCGCGGCGTCCACCCGGGTGGCGAACACCGGGTGCTATGCGGCCACCATCACGCTCGCGCTGGCGCCGCTGATCGCCGCCGGTGCGGTCGAACCCGACGATGTCGTGGTGGTCGCCGCCTCCGGCACGTCCGGCGCCGGCCGGTCCGCCACGACGCGCTTGCTGGCCACCGAGGTGATGGGCGACCTCACGCCGTACAAGGTGGGGACGCACCAGCACGTGCCGGAGATCAAGCAGGCCACCGGCGCGCGGTCGCTGTCCATGACGCCGGTGCTGGCCCCGATGCCGCGCGGCATTCTGGCCACCGTGACCGCGCGCCCCACAGGCGACGCGAATCCGCGGGACGTGCTCGCGCAGGCGTACGCGGACGAGCCGTTTGTCAGTCTGCTGCCCGACGGATCCTGGCCGCGCACCGCGGCCACCGCCGGGTCGAACGCATGCCACCTGCAGGCCACCACCGATGCCGACGCGGGCCGGGTGATCGTGGTCAGCGCGCTGGACAATCTCGGCAAGGGCGCGGCCGGCCAGGCCGTGCAGTGCGCCAACCTGATGCTCGGCCTGCCCGAGACGGCCGGACTCGGCGCGTACGGGGTGGCGCCGTGACCGTGACCACCCCGCGCGGGTTCCGGGCCACCGGCGTGGCGGCCGGGCTGAAGTCCAGCGGCGCGAGCGACGTCGCGCTGATCGTCAACGACGGCCCCGATTCCACCGCGGCCGGGGTGTTCACCGGCAACCGGATCAAGGCCGCGCCGGTGCTGTGGAGTCAGCAGGTCCTCAAGGGCGGCGTGGTCCGGGCGGTGGTGCTGAACTCCGGCGGCGCCAACGCGTGCACCGGGTCGCAGGGTTTCCGGGACACCCACAGTACCGCCGAGCACACCGCGGCGGTGCTGCGCGGCGGCGCGCGGCCGGCCCTCGTCGGCGCCGGCGACGTGGCCGTCTGCTCCACCGGCCTGATCGGCGAGTTGTTGCCGATGGACCGGCTGCTGGCCGGGGTCAGCGCGGCGGCCAAGGGCCTGTCCGCCGACGGCGGCGAGGCGGCGGCACGGGCCATCATGACCACCGACACGGTGGCGAAGAACGCGCAGGTGGCCGGCGACGGCTGGAGCGTCGGCGGCATGGCCAAGGGCGCCGGCATGCTCGCGCCCGCGCTGGCCACCATGCTGGTGGTGCTCACCACCGACGCGGTGGCCGACAACGAGACGCTGGACATGGCGTTGCGGGAGGCGACCCGGGTCACCTTCGATCGCATCGACGCCGACGGGTGCATGTCCACCAACGACACGGTGCTGTTGCTGGCCAGCGGCGCCTCCGACGTGCAGCCGACGCTGCCGGAGCTGACCGCGGCGGTCACCGCGGTCTGTCACGATCTGGCGCAGCAGCTCATCGCGGACGCGGAGGGCGCGACCAAGCACATCACCATCGAGGTGCGGGGCGCGGCCAGCGAAGCCGACGCGGTGACCGTCGGCCGCACCGTGGCCCGCAACAACCTGGTGAAGACGGCGTTGTTCGGCAACGACCCGAACTGGGGGCGGATCCTCGCCGCGGTCGGCACCACGACGGCGGCGTTCGAGCCGGACCGGGTCGACGTGGCGGTCAACGGCGTGTGGGTCTGCCGGGGCGGTGCCGCGGCGGCCGACCGGTCTGCTGTGGACCTGACGGGACGGGACGTGACGATCACCGTGCACCTGCACGAGGCGGAGATGTCCGCGACCATCTGGACCACCGACCTGTCCCACGCCTACGTGCACGAGAACTCGGCGTACTCGACATGAGCGGGGCGCAGCAGAGCGACGGGCTGACGCCGCAGCAGAAGGCCGCCGTGCTCATCGAGTCGCTGCCGTGGCTGGAGCGCTTCCAGGGCGCGACCATCGTGGTGAAGTACGGCGGCAACGCGATGGTGGATCCGCAGTTGCAGCGGGCCTTCGCCGCGGACATGGTGTTCCTGCGGCACGCCGGCATCAAGCCGGTCGTGGTGCACGGCGGCGGCCCGCAGATCTCCGCGATGCTGGACCGGCTGGGCATCGCCAGCGAGTTCCGCGGCGGCCTGCGCGTGACCACCCCGGAGGCCATGGACGTGGTCCGGATGGTGCTCACCGGGCAGGTCGGCCGGGAACTGGTCGGGCTGATCAACCAGCACGGCCCGTACGCGGTGGGACTGTCCGGTGAGGACGCCGGGCTGTTCACCGCGGTGCGCCGGTACGCGCTGGTGGACGGCGCGGCGGTGGACGTGGGGCAGGTCGGCGACGTGGACCGGGTCTTCACCTCCGCCGTGGACGACCTGATCGCGGCCGGGCGCATCCCGGTGGTGGCCACCGTCGCCCCGGACGCGAACGGCGTGCTGCACAACGTCAACGCGGACACCGCGGCCTCGGCGCTGGCGGTGGCGCTGGGCGCCCGCAAGCTGGTGGTGCTCACCGACGTGCCGGGCCTGTACACCGACTGGCCGGACACCGCGTCGCTGATCTCCCAGATCAGCGACACCGACCTGGAGAAGCTGCTCCCCACGCTGCAGTCCGGGATGGTGCCCAAGATGGAGGCGTGCCTGCGCGCGGTGCGCGGCGGTGTGCCCGCGGCGCACGTCGTGGACGGCCGGGTCGCGCATTCCACCCTGCTCGAAGTCTTCACCCCGGAAGGAATCGGCACGATGGTCGTGAGCGAACAATGACCTCCCTCACCGAACGCTGGCAACAGTCCATGATGGACAACTACGGCACCCCGCCGCTCGGGCTCGTCGCCGGGTCCGGCGCGGTGCTCACCGGCGAGGACGGCCGGCAATACCTCGACATGCTCGGTGGCATCGCGGTCAACGCGCTGGGACACGCCCACCCGGCGGTGGTGTCCGCGGTGTCCACGCAGATCGCCACCCTGGGCCACGTCTCCAACCTGTACGTCGCCGAGCCCCCGCTGGCACTCGCCGAGTTGCTGCTGGCGCTGGCCGGGCGGCCCGGCCGGGTGCTGTTCTGCAACTCCGGCGCGGAGGCCAACGAGGCCGCGTTCAAGCTGTCCCGGCTGACCGGCCGCACCCACGTGGTGGCCACCGAGGGCGGCTTCCACGGCCGCACCATGGGGGCGCTCGCGCTCACCGGGCAACCGGCCAAGGCCGACCCGTTCCGGCCGCTGCCCGGCGAGGTCACCCACGTCCCGTACGGGGATGTCGCCGCCCTGGCCGACGCGGTCACCGGCGACACGGCGATGGTGGTGCTGGAGCCGATCCAGGGCGAGAACGGCGTGGTCGTGCCGCCGGCCGGATACCTCGCCGAGGCCCGCCGGATCTGCACCGCGGCCGGCGCCCTGCTGGCGGTGGACGAGGTGCAGACCGGGGTGGGCCGCACCGGCCACTGGTTCGCGCACCAGGCCGACGGCGTCGAACCGGACATCGTGACGCTCGCCAAGGGTCTCGGCGGGGGCTTGCCGATCGGCGCCTGCCTGGCCTTCGGCCGCGCCGGCGAGCTGTTCCGGCCGGGTGCCCACGGCACCACGTTCGGCGGCAACCCGGTCGCCTGCGCCGCCGCCCTGGCGGTGATCCGGACCATCGCCGGCGAGGGCCTGCTGGACAACGTCAAGCGCGTCGGCGAACAGATCCGTCGCGGCGCCGAGTCGCTGGGCCTGCAGGTGCGCGGCGCCGGGCTGCTGCTGGGCATCGTGCTCGGCAGCGACACCGCGGCGGCGGTCGCGGCGCGCCTGCGGGCGGGCGGCGTCCTGGTCAACCCGGTGCAGCCGGGCGTGCTGCGGCTGGCCCCGCCGCTGATCCTGACCGCCGAGCAGGCCGAGGCGTTCCTGGCGGCGCTGGGCCAGGCGCTGGCGGAGGTGACCGCGTGACGCGTCATCTGCTGCGCGACGACAACCTGACGCCGGCCGAACAGGCCGCGGTGCTGGATCTGGCCGCGACGATGAAGGCGGACCGGTACGCGCGCCGGCCGCTGGCCGGCCCGCAGTCGGTGGCCGTGCTGTTCGACAAGCCCAGCCTGCGCACCCGGCTGTCCTTCGAGGCCGGCATCGCCGAGCTCGGCGGCAACCCGATCATCGTGGACACGCAGAACACCCACTTCGGGCGTGGCGAGTCGCTGGCCGACGCGAGCCTGGTGCTGCAGCGCTACGTGTCGGCCATCGTGATGCGCACGTTCGGCGACGAGCGGCTGGCCGAGATCGCCGGCGGTTCCCGGGTGCCCGTGGTGAACGCCCTCACCGACGGCTTCCACCCGTGCCAGCTCCTGGCCGACCTGCTCACCGTGCGGGAACGGCTCGGCGCCACGGCCGGGCGCACGCTGGCCTACCTGGGGGACGCGGCCAACAACATGGCCCACTCCTATCTGCTCGCCGGGGCGAGCGCCGGGATGCACGTACGGGTGGCCGGGCCGTCCGGGTTCGACCCGGCGCCCGCCGTGGTGTCGCGGGCGGCGGAGATCGCCGCGTGGACCGGCGGGTCGGTCGAGGTGCTGCGCGACCCGCGGGAGGCGGCCGACCGCGCCGACGTGCTGGCCACCGACACGTGGACGTCCATGGGTCAGGAGGACGACGGACTGGACCGGCGCACGCCGTTCTGGCCCTACCAGGTGAACAAGGAACTGCTGGCGCTCGCCGCGCCCGAGGCGATCGTGCTGCACTGCCTGCCCGCGCACCGGGGTGAGGAGATCACCGACGAGGTGATGGACGGGACCCAGTCGGCCGTGTTCGATCAGGCGGAGAACCGGTTGCACGCCCAGAAGGCCCTGTTGGCGTGGCTGATCGAGGCGTCATGACCGCTCCGGTGACCCGCGCCGCCCGGCACGCGCGCATCGTCGAGCTGATCCGCGGGCGCTCGGTGCGTTCGCAGACCGAGCTGGCCGATCTGCTCGCCGCCGACGGGGTGCAGGTCACCCAGGCGACGCTGTCGCGCGACCTGGAGGAGCTGGGCGCCGTTAAGGTCAGCGGGTCCTACCTCATCCCGGAGGACGGCAAGCGGCCGTTGCGCGACGCCGAGCAGGCGCCCGCACGGTTGCAGCGGTTGTTGCGGGAACTGCTCACCGGCGTGGACGCCAGCGGCAACATGGCCGTGCTGCGCACCCCGCCGGGGGCGGCGCAGTTCCTGGCCAGCGCGCTGGACCGCTCCGGGCTGTCGGACGTGGTGGGCACCATCGCGGGCGACGACACGATCCTCGTGGTGGCCCGCGACTCCCGGCCGCACGCCGGGGCCACCCTGGCCGAGAAGCTGGGCAACTGGAGCCGTACCGACGCCGACCCGCGCGAGGAGAGCCTGTGATGACCGTGGAACCCTCGGTGGAGGTGCATTTCCCGGACTTCGTCGACCACCTGCACAAACTGACCGGTCACGGGGTCGAGTTCTTCCTGGCCTCCAACGAGACGCTGCGCCCGCACCTGAACGAGGCGCCGTACGGGCACAAGCTGAGCTGGCTCGACTTCACCGATACCGCCGACAAGGGCTGGGACACCGGGGAGTTCCTCAACCTGTTCAACATCATCAACGGCATCGCCTTCGGTGACCGCGGCATCCCGATGCCGCAGTGGGTGATGGTGGACCTGATCCTGATGCCCTCGGCCGCGGTGATCGCCGGACTTCCGCAGGACGCCTTCGCCGCGATGGTGGAACGCTCGACGTTCTCCTTCGACACCGACGTCAAGCAGCACCTGCGGGCGGTGCGGGCCGGCATGGTGGACAGCGGCTACCGCGGGCCGGTGCCGGTGGGCGGCTACTGCGCCGCGCCCAGCGCCGCGCCCGGCACCTGGGTCGGCTGGTCGCTGTGGTCGCTGATGCCCAGCGTCGGGCTGGGGCACGCGGCCAAGGCGCTGGCGCTGTCCGCGTACCGGGCGCGCAAGCTGGACGGCGTCACGCAGTACGACAACAGCGCGCTGAAGGTGCACACCCGCTTCGGCGCGCTGCGCATCCTGGTGGCCACCGTGCCGTTCCACACCTCACCGGGCTCGTTCGTCTACGAGAGCGACTTCACCGTTGCGCCGCCCGGCGCCGCCGGCGAGCCGACCTTCTGGCTGGACCCGTTCGACTACGACCGGCAGCGGGCGATGCAGAAGGACATCGAGGCGGACCGGTGCCGGTTCTACGTCCTGCCACCCGGGCACGTGCGCCGCGACGGCGCCGTCCGGGTGCCGATCCTCGAAGTGCCCCCGGCCTGACCCCGTCCGCGACCACTCGATCAGGGAACCCCACCATGACCAAGCGCAAGATCGTCCTCGCCTTCTCCGGCGGGCTGGACACCTCCTACGCCCTCGTTTCGCTGCGCGAGCAGGGCTGGGAGGTGCTCACCGCCAATGTGGACACCGGCGGCCTGCACAGCGGCGAAGGCGAGGCGGTGCAGGCCCGCGCGCTCGAACTCGGCTCGGCCGGCCACGTCGTCGTCGACGCCCGCGCCGAGTTGTACGAGCGGGTCATCAGCTACGCCATCAAGGCGAACTACCTGCGTAACGGCGGCTACCCGTCGTGCGTCGGCGCGGAACGGCTGGTGCAGGCGGAGAAGGTGGTGCAGACCGCGCTGGAGCACGGCGCCGACGCGGTCGGGCACGGCTCCACCGGCGCGGGCGCCGACCACGTGCGCTACGACGCGGTGATCCGCGCCCTGGCACCCACCATGGAGATCATCACGCCGATCCGCGACGAACGCCTCACCCGGGAGGCGGAGAGCGAGTACCTGCGCGAGCGCGGGTTCGAGGTGAGCGCCAAGACCACCACGTACTCCATCAACGAGGGCCTGATCGGCACCACCATCGGCGGTGGCGAGACGTACGGGTCCTGGGAGTACCTGCCGGAGAGCGCCTGGACGTACACCCGGTCGATCGCCGACGCGCCGGACGAGGCGGTGGAACTGCTCCTCGGCTTCGACGGCGGCGACGTGGTCTCGTGCACCACGCCTGACGGCGCGCCGATCGACGGCACCGGCCCCGGTACGCCGAACTACGCGATCCTCAAGGCGCTCAACGAACTGGGCGGCACGCACGGCGTGGGGCGCGGCATCCACATGGGCTCCACCATGGTCGGCAACCTCGCGCGGGTCGGCTTCGAGGCGCCCGGCATGCTCATCCTCATCGCCGCGCACCGCGAACTGGAACGGCTCGTGCTCAGCAACCGGCAGCAGGCCACCAAGGCGTCGCTCGGCACCACGTACGGGGATCTGCTGCACGAGGCGGTCTACTACGACCCGATCCTGGACGACTTCCGCGCCTTCCTGGACAGCAGCCAGCGCCGCGTCACCGGCACCGTCCGGGTGCGGCTGCACAAGGGCACCGTGGTGCCGCTGGGCAGCCGCAGCCCGTTCAGCCTGCTGGACGCGGCCGCCCGGCAGGGCGTCGTCTACGGGTACGGGTCGTCGCTGTGGACCGGCGAGCAGGCCCGCGCGTTCGCGCACATGTACGCGATGCCCGGCGCCATCGCCCAGATCGCGGGCCACGGTGCCAAGCCGGGCGACTGAGCCCGCCTCAGGCGAGCCACGCCTGCAGGCCGCGCAGGGCGTCGCGGATCGCCGGGGCCGGGCACTGCTCGTCGCCCTTGTGGGCGAGCAGCGGATCGCCCGGCCCGTAGTTCACCGCCGGGACGCCCAACGCGGCGAACCGCGACACGTCGGTCCAGCCCAGTTTCGCGGTGGGGGTGCCGCCGACCGCCTCGACGAACGCCCGCGCCGCCGGATGGTCCAGGCCGGGGCGGGCGCCCGGGGCGGCGTCGGTCACCTCCACCTGGTGGCTGCCGAACAGCTCCCGCAGGTGCGCCTCGGCCTCCTCGACGCTGCGGTCCGGGGCGAAACGGTAGTTGACGAAGACGGCGCACTCGTCGGGGATCACGTTCCCGGCGATGCCGCCTTCGATCTTCACCGCGTTCAGGCCCTCCCGGTAGTGCAGGCCGTCCACCACCGGGCGGCGCGGCTGGTACGCCCGGAGCACGTCGAGCACCGCCCCGGCCGAGTGGATCGCGTTGCTGCCCATCCACGAGCGGGCCGGGTGGGCGGCCATGCCGGGCACGGTGATCCGCACGCGCATGGTGCCCTGGCACCCGCCCTCGACCGCGGCGTTGGACGGCTCGCCGAGCACCGCGAAGTCGCCGGCCAGCCAGTCCGGGTGGGTGCGCACCAGCCGGCCCAGGCCGTTGAGGCGGGAGGCGACCTCCTCGTGGTCGTAGAAGACGTACGTCACGTCGTGCCGCGGCTCGCTCAGCGTGGCGGCGAGATGGAGGAAGACGGCCACGCCCGCCTTCATGTCCACCGTGCCGCGGCCGTGGATCATCTCGGCGTCTCCCTCGCCGGTCGTGGTGGTCGGCAGGTTCCCGGCCACCGGCACGGTGTCCAGGTGCCCGGCCAGCACCACCCGGGACGGCCGGCCCAGCGCCGTGCGGGCCACCACCGCGTCGCCGTCGCGCAGCACCTCCAGGTGCGGACAGGCGCGCAACGCGATCTCCACCGCGTCGGCGATCTCCTTCTCCTGGCCGCTGACCGAGGGGATGTCACACAGGGCACGGGTGAGCGCGACGACGTCGCCGGACAGATCGAATGCGGGAGTGCTGGTCATTCCCGCGACTTTAGTGCGCGGCCCCGCCGGTAGGGTCGGGGCCGCGAGACATCGCAGACGAAGGGACATGAACGTGTCGGACAGCGAGGGAGCGACCAGGCTCTGGGGCGGGCGTTTCGCCGGCGGCCCGGCGGAGGCGCTGGCCCGGCTCAGCGTCAGCGTGCAGTTCGACTGGCGGCTCGCCCCGTACGACCTGATCGGTTCGCGGGCGCACGCGCGGGTGCTCGCCGGTGCCGGCCTGCTCGACCCGGAGGAGCTCGGGCAGATCCTGGCCGCCCTGGACGACCTGGACAGCGCCTGCGCCACCGGCGAGTTCCGGCCCACCGTCGAGGACGAGGACGTGCACACCGCCCTGGAGCGCGGCCTGCTGGAACGCCTCGGCACGCTCGGCGGCAAGCTGCGCGCCGGGCGTTCCCGCAACGATCAGGTCGCCACCGACCTGCGGCTCTACCTGCGTGATCACGCCCGTGGGGTGGCGGTGGCGCTGATCGAGCTGGCCGACGCGCTCACCGAGCAGGCGGAGCGCAACGTGGACACCCCGGCGCCGGGCCTGACGCACGTGCAGCACGCCCAGCCGGTCAGCTTCGGGCATTGGCTGCTCGCCCACGTGCAGCCGCTGCTGCGCGACCTGGAGCGGCTGCGCGACTGGGACGGCCGGGCCGCGATCTCACCGCTCGGCTCCGGCGCGCTGGCCGGTTCGTCGCTGCCGCTGGACCCGGCCGCGGTGGCCAAGGAACTCGGGTTCCAGGCGCCGGCGCCGAACTCCATGGACGCGGTGGCCGACCGTGACTTCGTGGCCGAGTTCCTGTTCGTCACCGCGCTGATCGGCGTGCACCTGTCCCGGCTGGGCGAGGAGGTGGTGCTCTGGACCTCCACCGAGTTCGGCTGGGTGGAGCTGGACGACGCGTTCGCCACCGGCAGCTCGATCATGCCGCAGAAGAAGAACGCCGACATCGCCGAACTGGCCCGCGGCAAGAGCGGCCGGCTGACCGGCGGCCTGGTCGCCGTGCTGACCATGCTCAAGGGCCTGCCGCTGACCTACGACCGGGACATGCAGGAGGACAAGGAGCCGGTCTTCGACGCGGTCGAGACCCTGCGGCTGCTGCTGCCCGCGCTGGCCGGGATGATCGCCACCATGACGGTACGCGTGGACCGGCTCGCCGCCGCCGCGCCGGTCGGCTTCTCGCTGGCCACCGAGGTCGCCGACTGGCTGGTGCGCAAGGGCGTGCCGTTCCGGGACGCGCATGAGATCACCGGACAGTTGGTGGCGCTGTGCTCGGCGCGCGAGTGCGAGCTGGAGGACGTCAGCGACGAGGACCTCAAGGTGATCAGCGAGCATCTGGACCCGTCGGTGCGCGAAGTCTTGACGGTGAGCTCCGCGCTGGCCAGCCGCACCACGCCGGGCTCGACCGGGCCCGGCCCGGTGGCCGAGCAACTGGCGCTGGTGCAGCACCGGCTGGACACCTGGCGGCAGTGGGCGATCGAGAAGGTGGTGCCCCGCTGACCCGTCTGCGGTAGCGCCGTGTGAACCGCCGGTGCGGGCGGCGCGGAGCCCGCCGGCCGCTAGCGTGCCGCGCGGGCCGGCTCGTCGTGGTCCGTGTGACCCGCCTGCTGAGGGGCCGGCGCGTCGCCCGGCGCCGTGGTCGGGACCTCGGCCGGTGCGGCGGGTGATGTCCGCCCGCCGCCGCGCATCCGCCGCACCAGCGGCACCAGCACCGCGATCAGCAACGCCGTGCCGGCCACCGCCCCGACCGCGAGCGTCGGCACGTCCAGCAGCTTCAGCGCGCTGGCCAGCAGCACGATGACCAGCGCCGAGCGGACCACGCCGCCGGGTGCCCGCGAGGAGATCCGCGCGCCGATCAGCACGCCGGGGATGGATCCGATCAGCACCGCGCCGGCGATGTCCAGTTGCAGGTCGCCGAAGAACACGTGTCCCAGCGCCGCGGCGGCGACCAGGGGGATCGCCTGGATCAGGTCGGTGCCGACCAGGTCGTTGGCGCGCAGCCTCGGGTAGAGCACCAGCAGCAGCACGATGATCAGCGAGCCGGACCCGACCGAGGTCAGCCCGACGATGAGGCCGCCGAGCACGCCCAGCAGCACGGTGGGCACCGGGCGTACGGCGATCGGCGCGGCCGGACCGCCGCCCGGGCGCTTGCGGCCCATCCACGCCTTGAGCAGCAACCCGGCGGCGGCCAGCAGCAGCGCGACGCCGAGCGACACCTTTATCGCGTGCTGCACCGCGTCGTCGTCGCCGAGCAGGCGCAGCAGCAGTACCCCCAGGAAGGCCGAGGGCACGCTGCCGACGCACAGCCAGCCGACCAGGCGCCAGTTCACGGTGCCGCGGCGGGCGTGCACCCAACCGCCGAAGGGCTTCATGACGGCACTCGCCGCGAGGTCGCTGGAGACCGCGGCCACCGGTGGGACGCCGAAGACCAGCACCAGGATGGGCGTCATCAGGGCACCGCCGCCCATACCGGTCAGGCCGACGACGATGCCGACACCGAGTCCGGCGAGCGCAAGGGTGAAGTCCATGGCCCGAGTCTCGGCGACCAACACCCACTTTGTCTACCTGTCCGGTGGACTTTGTCGAGATTCAGATGATGGAGAAGCCCTCCGGCAGGGCGCCCCGGCCGGTCAGCGCGCGCAGCACCGGGGCGCCGTCACCGACCGTGGCGGCGACCCGCGCGGCCATCGCCGCCGCGTCCGCGAGCACCTCCGCCGACACCTCGAACGGCAGGTCGGCCGCCCGCGCCGTGTCCAGCCCGTGCACCGCCAGCTCGAACGTGCGGGTGGTGATCCAGTCGCGCAGGCGCATGCCGCCGATGGCCGAGGCGACCACGTCGTCGTCGCCCGCCTCGGCGAGCGCGGCGGTGGCCCGGCCGGCGAGATCCTGCACCGCGGTGCCGGGCTGGTCGCCGAAGGACTTGCCGGTCTCCCGGGCGTCGCGGGTGGAGGCGGCCATCGCCGCCTCCACCATGTCCCGGGGTGCGGACCGGGCGAACGCCCAGTACGCCTCGGCCGACGGCACCTGCAGTTCGGCGGCTGAGGTGGCGATGGCCGAGGGCACCTCGCGCAGTCCGGAGCTGGCGGTGTGGCCGATCAGATCGCGCAGGCTCCAGTCGCCCAGGCCGGGGGAGTCCAGCCGGTCGGCAGGGATGCGGGAGACCAGGTCGGCATAGGCGACCGCGGCGGCGCGGTACGTACGTCGGAAATCCATGTCGCCCAGTCTGGCGTGCCGTCGCGACGGTGTCAGACCCGGAAGGTGCTGACGAGTTGCTTGAGGTCGGCCGACATCCGGGCCAGGTCGGCCGCCGCGCGCTGGGACTGGGTCGCGCCGTCGCTGGTGGACGAGGCGGTGGAGGCGACGGCGGTGATGGTCGAGGCGATGCCTTCCACGCCGGTGGCCGCGTCGTTGACGCTGCGGCTCATCTCCGCGGTGGTGGCGGTCTGCTCCTCCACCGCGGAGGCGATGGTGGTCTGGTAGTCGCTGATCGTCTCGATCACCTGGGAGATGCTGGCGATCGCCTCGATCGCGCCGGAGGTGTCGCCCTGGATGGTCTCCACCCGCCGGCTGATGTCCTCGGTCGCCCGTGCCGTCTCCTGCGCCAGATCCTTGACCTCGCCGGCGACCACCGCGAAACCGCGCCCGGCGTCGCCCGCGCGGGCCGCCTCGATGGTGGCGTTCAGCGCGAGCAGGTTGGTCTGCGCCGCGATCGACGTGATCACCTTGATGACGTCGCCGATCTCCACCGACGACGTGTTGAGCCGGCCGATGGTCTCGCTGGTCTGCCGGGCGATGCCCACCGCCTCCTGGGCCACCTGCACGGCGTGGTTGGCGCTGGCGGAGATCTCCCGGATGGACGCGCCCATCTCCTCCGCGCCGGCCGCCACCGTGTGCACGCTGGCCGACACGTCGCTCGCGGATTGCGACCCGGTGCCCGCCTCGTCGCTGGCCCGGGAGGCCAGCGAGGCCATGGTGGTGGAGACGTCGGCCATCTCGGCGGAGGCGCCGCGCAGCGCGTCGGCGGACGCGTCGATCGAGGTGATCGTGGTGCGGATGCTGGCGGTCGCCGCGTTCAGGGCCTGCGCCATCTGGCCGACCTCGTCGTGGCTGGACACGTCGGCGGTGTGGGTGAGGTCCCCGGCGGCCACCGTGGACAGCACGCCGGCCAGCTTGCGCAGCGGGCGGACCACGCCGCGGATGAAGGCCACCAGCAGCGCGATGAGCACGGCGGGGATCAGCACCGCCGTGCCGGCCGCGGCCAGCACGAGCCGTTCCTGCTGGGTCTGCACCGCGGCCATCGCCTGCTGCGCCTGCTGGTCGGCGAGTTCGGTGACCGCGCTCAGCGCGTCCATCAGCTCGTTGGAGGCGTCCGCGTTGTCGACCGTCTGCAGCCGGGCGGCCAGGGCGATGTCGCCCTCGCGCATCGCCTGGCCCACCTGGTCGGCGTAGCCCTGGAAGGCCGCCAAGCTCCGCCGCAGGTCCGCGGTGCCCTGGCGCAGCTCGCCCGTGGTGCTCAGTTGCTCGCTTGCCGCGAGGTCCGCGGCCAGGTGCGTGCCGGCGTCCTCGGCCTGGGCGCGGGTCTCCTCCAGCAGGGCGGTCTGACCGGGCTGCGTGGCGGCCACCAGCACCCACATGTTGAGCTGGTCGTCGAAGGCGTAGAAGTCGCTCTCCACCTGGGCCAGCCGGATCTGCAGGGCCTGGGCCTGCTCCTGGTACGCGGTCAGCCGGCTCTCGGTGGACCGCGCGGTGATCAGCACGAAGGCCATTGCGGCGCACGCCACGACGATGACGACCAGGAACGCCGCCGACGCCTTGGCGGCGAGTCCGCGCCCGGCGGGGCGGTCGGCGGGCTGCGGTGTCTGATGCGCGAGAGAAGCCATCGGGTCCTCGACTCGTCCGGTGCCCCGCGACGCGGTGCGGTACGCCTGGGGGTATCGGCCGGACGAGTCGGAAGCTGACGGCAATGCCCCGGGCTCAGTCGTGCTCTGCGTCACCTCCGGTGGGCGCGTCGCTGAAGTTGCCGGTCCAGGCCGCCCGCGCACCGGAATCGCCGATCAGGTAGGTGTCCACCACGGCCGCCACGGCGAAGACCACGGCGAGCGCCGCGATCACCCGGGTGACGGTGGTGGACGCCGGGGCCAGGTAGGTGCGCCGGGCCACCATCGTCGCCGTCCCGCCGCCGGATCCGGTGGGCGCGCCGCCGGACTGCGCCGGTCCGGCCTCCCGGTCCCGCCACCAGACCGCCAGGGCCAGCAGCGCCACCGGCAGGGCGAACCAGAGGGCGGTGTCGCCCAGCTCGGCGTGATCACGCATCAGGGCGGTGTGGTCGACCCGGTGCTCCAGCCATTCGCCGGCGCTGGTGGTGATCGGCACCAGGATCACCACCAGCACCGCGAGCAGCGCGTTCGGCAGGGCCAGGCGACGGCGGGCCGCGGGCCACACGGCGGTGAGCACGAGGATGACGGAGGTCAGCGGAAGCAGCACCACGATCGCGTGAACCAGGAGAATGTGGGCCGGCAGGCCGTTGACGGTGCCCATGGGCGAGTCCTCCAAGAAAAATGGGGTTTATTGCCGTTAGCGGCATTAACCCTGAACGTCCGCTCCCGACACTAGGGCAGTGATTCTTGGAGGACTCCCATCTTCGGCTGCGAGTCTGAAACGCCGAGGAACGCCGAGCGCCGGTCGGCGCCGGGGAGGCAGGGGAGCGTGGTGGCATGGCGGAGCAGCAGACGGGCGGCCTCGCTCGCGTCCTGGTGGTCGAGGACGACCGGGAACTCGGTCAGCTCCTGGTCCGGCTCTTCCGCGGCGCCGGGTACGCCGCCGACCACGCCACCGACGGCCAGGCCGGCCTGCATCGCGCCCTCACCCGTACCTACGACGTGCTGATCATCGACCGGGGCCTGCCCGCGGTGGAGGGTCTGGACCTGCTCAAGCGTCTGCGCCGCGCGGGCGTGACCACCCCGGCGCTGGTGCTCACCGCGCTGGGCACGGTGCACGACCGGGTCGCCGGTCTGGACGGGGGCGCCGAGGACTACCTGGTCAAGCCGTTCGAGGTGGCCGAGCTGCTGGCCCGGGTGCGGGTCATCCTGCGCCGCCGCCCGGCGTCCGAGCTCGCGGTGGGGGAGCGGGTGTTCGATCTGCTGAGCCGCGCGGTTCGTGGCCCGGACGGCGAGGAGGTCACCCTGTCCGGGCGCGAGAGCGACCTGCTGCGCCTGTTCGCCGAGCATCCCGAGCGGGCCTTCTCGCGCAGCGAGATCGTGGCCCGGGTGTTCCCGGACACCACCGGCGACGCGCTTGTCGACACCTACGTGCACTACCTGCGGCGCAAACTGGGAGCGTCGGTGGTCACCACGGTTCGCGGCACCGGCTACCGGCTCGGTCCGTCGTGACGCGCGACCCGGATCGCGTGCTGCTGCGCCGGGCCCGCCGTGCGATGGTCGTGCAGACCGCCGCGGCCATCACCCTCAGCCTCCTCGTGGTGGGCGTGCTCGTGCTGATCGTGGTGGTGCACACCCAGCACACCGCCAGCGTCGACCTGCTGCGGCGCACCGCCGACGCGTACGGCAGCGGCGTCCACCCGCCGCAGGGCGTCTGGGTGTTCGCGGCGGAGGCTTCCGGCCCGGAGCCGGCCGTCGCCGGGTCCGCCGGCGGTGAGGTGCCCGCCGGGCTGCCGTATCGCGCCGCCCTCGACCGCGTCGCGGCGGGCGGGGCCGCCGAGATCACCGAACTCGACGTCGGCGGCGGGGACTTCCTCGCGCTCACCACCCGCCGCGACGGCCGTACCCTCCAGGTCGTCACCGGCCTGTACGAGCAGGAAGACGAACGCAACCGGCTGCTGGTCGCCCTGGCCGTCGCCGAACTCGCCGGGCTGCTCATCGCGGCCCTCGTGACGCGGCTGCTCGCCGGGCGGGCCACCGCCCCGCTCGCCGAGGCGCTGACCCGCCAACGGCAGTTTGTCGCCGACGCCAGCCACGAACTGCGCACACCCCTGACCCAGTTGCACACGCGGGCCCAGTTGCTGCAGATGGACCTGCGCGGCGGTGGCGACCCGGACGAGATCGCCCGGGATGTCGACCGGCTAGTCACCGGCACGCGCCGGCTCGGCGAAGTGGTGCACGATCTGCTGCTGTCCAGCCAGCCGGCGAAGCGCGCGGACCGCACCGAGGTGGACCTGTCCGCGGTCGTCGGCGAGGTGGTCGAGGAGCACGCCGCGCGGGCCGCGAGCCAGCAGGTGGAACTGGCGACGATCGACCGGTGCGCCGCGCCGGGGCGGGTGCGCGGGCACGAGGCGGCGCTGCGCCGGGTCGTGCACGCCCTGGTCGACAACGCCCTGAGCCACACCCCGTCCGGCGGTCACGTCACCGTCGAACTGGCCGCCGACGACGGCTGGGTGCGGGTGGCGGTCCGCGACGACGGCTCCGGATTCGACAAGCGCGACGCCGAGCGGCTGTTCGCCCGGTTCGCCCGCGCCGGGCCGGACGACCACCGCCGGTTCGGCCTGGGTCTCGCCCTGGCCCGGGAGGTCGCGGCCGGGCACGGCGGCACCATCGAGGCACACGGGGAGCCCGGCCGGGGTGCGGTGTTCACCCTGCGGCTGCCCCGCGACACCGCCCGAAACTGACAGGCAGCGACCGGGTCCGGGCGGGGCTGAGCCCGGCGCGCCAGTTGCGCTCGTCACCACGGCGATGGACGTCCCCCGTACGGGGGTACCGTCGCGCTCATGACCTCTCCAGGGCGCAGCCCGGCCGGGCGTGACGACGACAAGCCCACACCGTGGCGGGTCGAGGGCGGCCGTCCGCCGCAGGGGCCGAAACGCCCGGCCTGGCTGCGCTTCGGATGGATGCTCCTGGTGCTGTTGGCGATCAACTGGATCGTGTCGTCGTTCCTGCTCGCGCCGGCGCCGCGGACCACCGTGTCGTACACGTTCTTCCTGCAGCAGTTGACCGCCGCCAACGTCGCCGAGATCACCTCCACCGGGGACACCATCGAGGGCGAGTTCAGCAAGCAGGTCACCTACAAGCCCGCCGACGACGGCGACAGCGAGAAGGTCGACAGGTTCACCACCCAGCGGCCCTCCTTCGCGGCCGACAACCTGCTCGCCGCGTTGCAGGCCAAGGGCGTGCCGGTGAACGCGAACCCGCCGGACGCGCCCGCGCCGGTCTGGCAGCAGGTGCTGCTCGGCTTCGGCCCCACGCTGCTGCTGGTCGGCCTGCTGATCTGGTTCCTGCGCCGCAGCGCCGCCGCGGCGGCCGGCGGCGGCATCGGTGGATTCGGCCGCAGCCGGGCCAAGCTCTATCAACCCGATCAGGGCCCGCGCACCACGTTCGCCGACGTCGCCGGGATCGAGGAGGTGGAACAGGAGGTCACCGAGATCGTCGACTTCCTGCGCGACCAGGAACGCTACCGCCGCCTCGGTGCGCAGATCCCGCACGGCGTGCTGCTGTCCGGCCCGCCCGGCACCGGCAAGACGCTGCTCGCCCGCGCGGTGGCCGGCGAGGCCGAGGTGCCGTTCTTCTCGATGTCCGCGTCCGAGTTCATCGAGATGATCGTGGGTGTCGGCGCCAGTCGCGTACGCGACCTGTTCGAGCAGGCCAAGAAGGTCGCCCCGGCGATCATCTTCATCGACGAGCTGGACGCCATCGGCCGCGCCCGCGGCGGCGCGCAGAGCATCGGCGGCAGCGACGAACGCGAGCAGACCCTGAACCAGATCCTCACCGAGATGGACGGTTTCACCGGCAGCGAAGGCGTGGTCGTGCTGGCCGCCACCAACCGGGCCGAGATCCTCGACCAGGCGTTGCTGCGGCCGGGCCGGTTCGACCGGCGCGTCACGGTGAGCCCGCCCGACCTCGCCGGCCGGCAGCAGATCCTCGCCGTGCACACCCGCGGCGTACCGGTCGCCCCGGACGTCAACCTGCAGAACGTGGCCGCGGCCACCCCGGGCATGGTGGGCGCGGATTTGAAGAACCTGGTCAACGAGGCGGCGTTGCTGGCCGCGCGGCGGCGCCGCGACACCGTCGGCCAGGCCGACTTCTCCGACGCCCTGGAGAAGATCGTGCTCGGCACGGTACGCGGCATCATGCTGACCCCGCAGGAGAAGCGGCGCACCGCCTTCCACGAGTCCGGGCACGCGCTGCTGGGCATGCTCACGCCCGGCGCCGACCCGGTTCGCAAGATCTCCATCATTCCGCGCGGGCAGGCGCTCGGCGTCACCTTCCAGAGCCCGGAGGAGGACCGGTACGGATACTCCGCCCGCTACCTGCGCGGCCGGATCATCGGCGCGCTGGGCGGCCGGGCCGCCGAGGAGGTGGTCTTCGGGGAGATGACCACCGGCGCGGAGAACGACCTGGACCAGGTCAACACCATCGCCCGGCAGATGGTCGGCCGCTGGGGCATGAGCGATGCGATCGGGCCGGTCACGGTGCTGCCGCCGCCGGGCAGCGAATCCCCGCTGGGGCTGGACGGCGTGGCCCCGGCCACCAAGGAGCTCGTGGACCGCGAGGTCCGCGCCATCGTCGAGGAGTGTTACGCCGCGGCCCTGCGGTTGCTGCGCGACCATCGCGAACAACTCGACGCGTTGGCGACCACCCTGTTGGAGACCGAGACCCTGGACGAGGACGCGGCGTACGCGGCGGCGGGCATCGCGCGCGACGCGGCGCCGGGTGCGGTGGCCCGCGGCGAGGCGCCGGGTACGGACCACCGGCCGGGCGTGCCGGTGTCCGCGGACTGAGCATCCCCGCGAGAATGGCGTAGCCCGAGCTGGACCGAGGAGCAGGACCGCGGCCGCTCGTTCGCCGCGGCGACCGCGGACCTGACCGCGCGGTTCCCGCACTACGCGGAGGCGATCGCCGCGTACTGGGATCGCTGGCCGGAAATGCTCGGCGGGCCGATGCCCGGGGCCGCCGCCCGTGTCGGGATGACCGCGGTGCGGTTCACCGACGAGCCGTCACTGCGCGCGTTGCTGCGTTCGCTGATGCTCCTGCACCGGTGACGATCAGTGCGCGGCGTTGCGGTCCGCGGCGGCCCAGGACACCGCGGCGGTCAGCGCCGAGACGGCCAGCACGGCCGGCCACGAGCCGATGCGCTTGGCCAGCGGGTGTGACAGCCCGAACGCGCCGACGTAGGTCGCGACGAGCGCCGCCGTGGTGGCCGGGCTGGTGCGCCGGGCCCACTCGCGGCCCGCGAGCGCGCCACCGGCGGCCAGCACGGCGCCGCCCAGCGGACGGATGCCGGTGCGGCGGGCGAGCTGCCATCCGCCGATCAGGGACCCGGCGGTGATCGCCGCGGTGGGAACAGCCATGACGCGACCGTACACCGCGGGACCGCCGGACCCTCGCGCGGTCGCCGGGCGTGCTTCGCGTTTCGCGTTCGTGTCTTCGCGTCTTCGCGGGTCTGCACCGGTGGACCGGGCCGCGCCGCCGCGGGCAAGCTCCGACCATGAGCGACTTCACCGGTTCCGGCGCGGGCCTGCGCCGCCGGGATCTGCTGCGCGGCGCCGCCGGGCTGGGTGCGGGCGCCGTCCTGGCCGGATGCTCGGCCCCGGTGCTCAGCGGGCTCGGCACGGGCCGTGAATCCGCCGGCTCGCTGGATTTCTGGAACCTCTTCGGCGGCGGCGACGGCGTGCGGATGACCGAGATGCTGGACGGTTTCCGTGCCGCCCATCCCGGCACCGACCTGAAGGCCGTCACGCTGGCCTGGGGGAATCCGTACTACACCAAGCTGTCCCTGGCCACCCTCGGCGCGAAACCGCCGGATGTGGCCGTCGCCCACCTGACCCGGGCGAAGACGCTCATCGCCTCGGGTCTGCTGGAACAGTTGCCCCTCGACGAACTGGCCCGGTCCGGCATCACGCCGGACAAACTGGACCCGACCGCGTGGCGGGCGGGGCTGGTGGACGGCAAGGCGTACGCGATCCCGTTGGACACCCACCCGTTCGTCATGTTCTACAACACCGACGTCTGCGAGAAGGCGGGCCTGCTGGACTCCGCCGGCAAGCTCACCTCGTTGGACAGTGCGGAGAAGTTCACCGACGCGATGCGCCGGGCCAAGCAGGTGACCAAGACGTACGGCGGCGTCGTGTCGATCAACGGTGACTCAGCCACCCCGTGGCGGATCTTCCAGTCGCTGTACAGCCAGCTCGGCGGGCAGATGCTGGCCGACGACGGCGCGCAGGTGGTGATCGACCGGGGCAAGGCGATGCGGGTGCTGACCTTCCTGCGCTCGTTGACGTCCTCCGGCCTGGTGCCCGGCGGCATCGACTATCAGGGCGCGATCGCCACGTTCGCCAACGGCCAGGCCGGCTTCTACTTCCAGGGCGAGTGGGAGATATCCACCTTCCAGACCGCGGAGATGCCGTTCTCCATGACGTTGTTCCCCAACGTGTTCGGCGGCGGCCGGTACGCCGTGCAGGCCGACTCGCACACGCTGGTGATCCCCAAGCAGCCGGACACCGATCCGGAACGCCGCGACCGCTCGCTGACGCTGATCAAGTCGCTGCTGGATCAGAGCAAGACCTGGGCGCAGGGCGGTCACATCCCGGCCTGGCTGCCGTTCCGCAACAGCGCCGCCTACCGGGCGATGACCCCGAACTCCGCGTACGCCGCGGCGGCGCAGGGCGCGGTCTACGACCCGCAGGGGTGGTACTCCGGGTCCGGTTCGAACTTCGAAATCGTCACCAGTAACGCGGTGGCCACGGTGCTCGGCGGCCAGCAGCAGCCCGGTGCCGCGCTCGCCCAGATGCGCGACCAGCTTCTCGACCTGGCCGGCACACCGTCACCGATCGAGGGAGGTGCGCGGTGAGCACCACGCAGACCGCCGTACGCCCGGCCGCGGGGGCGTCGCAGCCCACGCCCCGCCCGGCCCGTGCGGACCGGCACGGCCTGCCCGCGGCCGGTTTCCTGGCCCCGTTCCTGACGCTGTATCTGCTGTTCATTCTCGGGCCCGCGGCGTACGGGCTGGTGATGAGCTTCTTCGACGCCAGCCTGGTGCAGTCCGGGCTCGGCGCCTTCGCCGGGTTCGGCAACTACGCGGAGGCGTTGCGCAGCGCCGATTTCTGGTCGTCGCTGTGGCACACCCTGTGGTTCACCATCCTGACCACGCCGCCGCTGATCGTGTTGGCCCTGGCCTTCGCGCTGCTCGCCGACCGGGCCGCGCGCGGGCGCTGGTTCTTCCGGCTTGCGTTCTTCATGCCGTACATCCTGCCGTCGGCGGTGGTGGCGCTGATCTGGATGTTCCTCTACACGCCGGAGCTGGGCCTGCTGCAGAACATGCTCGGCCACATCGGCATCACGGCGCCGAACTGGCTGGGCGACCCGGACTGGGCGATGCCGTCGCTGGCGCTGACCACGCTGTGGTGGACGCTCGGCTTCAACTTCGTGCTCTATCTGGCCGGGCTGCAGGAGATTCCCCGCGACCTGTACGAGGCGTCGGCGATCGACGGCGCCGGGCCGTGGCAGCAGATCCGCCGCATCACCGTGCCGCTGCTCGGGCGTACCACCACGCTTGTCGCGGTGCTGCAGGTGATCGCCTCGCTGAAGGTGTTCGACCAGATGTACATCATGACCTCCGGCGGGCCGAACTTCGCCACCCGGTCACTCATCGAGTACGTCTACGACGAGGGCTTCACCAACTACCGCATCGGTTACGCCGCCGCGGTGTCGATGCTGTTCTTCCTCGTGGTGCTGACGGTGTCCGCGATCTGGTTCCGGATCGTGCGGCGCGGGCAGAAGGAGATCTGAGATGGCCGTGGACCTCGCCGCGCGCGTGGAGACGCGCACGAAGCTGTTCAACCGTGTCTGTCTCGGCGTGCTGATCGCTTTCGCGGTGCTGTGGATCGGGCCGGTGGCCTGGGCGCTGGACACGGCGCTGAAGCCGAACGCGGAGACCACCCGCACCACCTGGCTGATCGACAACCCGACCTTCGACGCGTTCGGCCGCATCCTCAACGAGACCGACATCCTGCGCTGGTTCGGCTCCAGCCTGGTCATCGCGTGCCTCACCGCGACCGGGACGGTCTTCACCGCGAGCCTGGCCGGGTTCGCCCTGTCCCGCCTGCGGTTCCGGTTCCGGCGGGTGCTGTTCTGGGGCATTCTGGCCGGCATCATGATCCCGCCGCAGGTGCTCATCGTGCCGCAGTTCCGCGAGTTCGACTCGCTGCATCTGCTGAACACGTTCTGGGCGGTGAGCCTGCCGCAGATTCCCACCGCGGTCGCGGTCTTCATCTTCCTGCAGTTCTTCGACGGCCTGCCCCGCGAGCTGGAGGAGGTCGCCCGGATGGACGGGGCGAACTTCTGGCGGATCTACCGGCGGATCGTCATGCCGTTGGCCCGGCCGGCCATCTCCGCGGTGGCCATCTTCGCGTTCGTCACCTCCTGGAACGACCTGCTGTGGCCGCTGGTGGTGCTGAGCAACCCGGACATCATGACCATTCCGGTCGGCTTGGCCACCGTGCAGGGCACCTTCGGCATCCGGTACGCCGACACCATGGCTTCGGCGATCCTGGGCGCCATCCCGCTGGTCGCCGTCTTCCTGCTGTTCCAGCGCAACATCGTCGAGGGCATCGCCGGCACCGGCCTGAAGGGATGACCATGCTGACCGCTGCACTGACCGTGGACCCGGCCTACCGCGTCGGGGAGGTGGACCCCCGGCTGTTCGGCTCGTTCGTCGAACACATGGGGCGGTGTGTCTACACCGGCATCTTCGAGCCGGGACACCCCACCGCCGACGCGGACGGGTTCCGTGGCGACGTCGCGGATCTGGTGCGCGAGCTCGGCGTGCCGATCGTGCGCTACCCCGGCGGCAACTTCGTCTCCGGATACCGCTGGGAGGACGGCATCGGCCCGGTGGACCAGCGCCCGGCGCGGCTGGACCTGGCGTGGCGTTCCATCGAGCCGAACCGGGTGGGCGTGGACGAGTTCCACCGCTGGGCGGCCACCGTGGGCACCGGCACGATGATGGCGGTGAACCTGGGCACCCGGGGCATCGACGCCGCCCGCGCCCTGGTCGAATACTGCAACCTGGCCTCCGGCACATACTGGTCGGATCTGCGCCGCCGCAACGGCAGCGCGCAGCCGTACGGGGTGAAAGTCTGGTGTCTGGGCAATGAGATGGACGGCCCCTGGCAGATCGGCCACAAGACCGCCGTCGAGTACGCGCGTCTGGCGCACGAGACCGGCAAGGCGATGCGCCAGGTGGACCCGTCGATCGAGTTGGTTGCGTGCGGCAGTTCCAGCCTCGACATGCCCACCTTCGGCACCTGGGAGTCGACGGTGCTCTCGGAGGCGTACGACGTGGTCGACTACGTCTCCATGCACGGCTACTACCAGCAGCACGGCGACGACCGGGACAGCTTCCTGGCCGCCGCGACGGGCATGGACCGGTTCATCGACGCGGTGGTCGCCACCGCCGACCACGTGCGTGCGGTGGGCCGGCACCGCAAGCGCATCGACATCTCGTTCGACGAGTGGAACGTCTGGTACCAGAGCCGGTTCGCCGCCGAGACGAACCTGGAGGTCGCCGCCACGCCGCGACTGATCGAGGACGTCTACTCGGTCACCGACGCGGTGGTGGTCGGCAACCTGCTGATCAGCCTGCTGCGGCACGCCGACCGGGTACGCATCGGCTGCCAGGCCCAGTTGGTCAACGTGATCGCCTCGATCATGACCGAGCCGGGCGGTCCGGCGTGGCGGCAAGCCATCTTCCACCCGTACGCGTTGACGTCGCGGCACGCCCGCGGCACCGTGCTGCAGGTGCCGGTGCGGTCCCCGATGCACGAGACCGCGGCGTTCGGTGAGGTGCCGCTGCTGGACGCGGTGGCGGTGGCCGGCGACGACGGCCCGGTGCTGTTCGCGGTGAACCGGCATCAGCACGAGCCGATGAGCCTGGACGCGGACCTGCGCGGGTTCGGCGGGTTGACGTCGGCGGCGCACACCGCGCTGGCGGACGACGACCCGGAGGCGGTCAACGACCGGTTGCATCCCGACCGGGTGCAGCCGCGCCGGCTCGACGATCCGAAACTGGACGGCGGCCGGATGCTGGCGGTGCTGCCCCCGATGTCCTGGAACATGATCCGGCTCAGTTAAGGGCCGCGACCTTCGCCGGCATACCGGGTCTGCCCGCCGTGCCGGCCGGCTGGCCGTCAGCCGGCCAGCTCGGCGGTGCGGGCGCGCCAGCCGTTGTCCGCCGACAACCGCCGGGCCACCGACACCATCGCCACCGCGTGCCGCGACGGCTGCTGCGCCCGCCACAGCAGCGACCACGGATAGCGCGGCACCGGGGAGGCCAGCGGTCGCCACACCACGCCCGGGGCGGTGGTCACGGCGCTGGCCGGCACGCACAGCACGCAGCAGCCCCGCGCGACCAGGTCGACGGCGGCGCGCGGGTCCTGCACCGTGCCGGGGAACGTCCGCGGGAAGAACCCCGCGCCGCGGCACACCTCGGCGACGAACGCGTTCAGCTCGGGTGCTCGGTCCTCGTCGGCGAACAGCAGCGTCTCCTCGGCCAGCGCCGCCACGGTCGCCGTCGGGCGCCCGGCCATCGGGTGGTCCTCGGCCACCAGCACGCCCATCGGATCGAGCCGGAACAATTCGGAGGCGATCGCCGCGGTGGCGCCCGGCGCGCGGCCCACACCGACGTCGAGCCGGCCGTCGGCGAGCAGCCGGCACTGCTCCGGGACGCCCGCGCTGACCTGGTCGACGCGCAGATCCGGGTGCCGGGACCGCAGGGCACGCAACACCGGCCGTACCGCCTCGTACCCTTCTTCCGGCACGCCGACGCGCAGCGCGGGCGGCTCCGAGGCGAGCCCTTGGGCGGCGACCGCCGCCCGGCCGAGGCGGCGCAGGATGTCGCGTACCTCGATGAGGAACCGCGCTCCGGCGGCGGTGAGCTCGACGCGTCGCCCGCCGCGGTCCACCAGCATCACGCCCAGCGCGCGTTCCAGCCGGCGCAGTTGCGAGCTGAGCACCGACGGGGCGATGTGCTCACGTGCCGCCGCCCGGCCGAAATGCAGTTCCTCGGCGACCGCCACGAAGTAGCGCAACTGCCGTAGCTCGATGCGGGCCCCGGCCAGATCGTCGGTGACCCGCACGGGAGGCATCCGGTCACTCGCCGGCGCGGTCCGCTCGTCCATGACGCGTCCTCCTCGCCTCGCCGGTCTGGCGCGCACCGACACACGCATGGCCCGAGCCACCTGCATCGATCACCAGCTATTCGGAGTGTTACCGCTAACATTCCGGCCGTCAAGGTGTCACCACCCGGAAACACGATCACCACAACGGCGCAGCCATGGCGGTGAACCCCTCGCGCTCGGCGTCTTCGTACCCGCGCCCCGCTCACTCCCGCCCGCCGACCGCTCGGCCGAGAACGTCCTTGTTTCGCTACGGCGGACTTGTTCCCGGCTTGGTGATCACAAGGCAGAGTGGCACGGTCAGAGGCCGGTGCTCCTATGCACGCCCGCCACCGCTGGATGCACTGGACAGATGGAACGCCCGGTGACCGATCCGGGCATCGACGTGGAGGGCGGTCCACGATGGCACGAGAAACCCCGGCCAGACAGCGGCCTATCACGCGATCCGGTGATTCCCGGCGCGTGACGGGCGTACTTACCGTGTGCACAGCGGTCACCACGAGCGTGGCCGGAATTTACGCGCTGACCGCGTCGGTGGTGGTCACCACGGTCGCCGCCGGCCTGGTCCTGGGTCTGGTTCTGATCCTTTTCGCACCTCGACAGTGAATCATTTTCAGCCTGGCAGCGAGCCGCCGGTTTCGCACCGCTGGCCAGCGGTGGCAGAGGCCGGCCTCGTCACGGTGACGAGGGTTCAACGATCACCATCGGATCAATGGGGTTTCGGATGGCCGTTTGGCATTTCACCTTGCGCCCAGTTAAGACCTTGCGCCCGGACAGGGCGGAACAAGACCGCCGCCGGATCGACTTCGATGCCTTTTTCAGGGCGCGCTTCACGCAATTCGTGCGGTTTCTCATGATGAGCGAGGCCGCGCAGCGGGAAGACGCCGAGGACGCCGTGGAAGCCGCGATGCTCGACGCGTACCGGAGATGGTCGAGGATCGACAACCCGGAGGCGTGGGTACGACAGGCAGCCCGGCGCATTTACGTACGCGAACGGATGCGTGACCGGGAGCGACGGCGACGATCGCTGATCGCCGAGCAGTTGGCCCATCCGGTCGGAGAGGACTGGACTGACGGCGACGCTTCGATGATCGTGGACTTGGTGCGCCGGCTTCCTCCAGCACAGCGGGAGGTGATCGCTTACACCATGGATTTCTATGGCCCGTCGGACATCGCACAGATTCTCGGTAAGTCCCCGCAGGCGGTGCGCAGCAATCTTCGTGCGGCGCGCCGTCGTCTGGCCGAACTCTATCGAGAGTCGCGAGACGGACACGAGACGCGTTAGAGGGGGTTGCATGAATCAGTTCGAGGACGGACATCCCGTCAGCGGGCTACGAGATGACGACGCCGCTGACAAGGCGCTGGTCGACTCCCTGGTGGACCGCCTTGACCAGGTGATCCGGAACCATAACTCCGACCGTCGCCTGGAGCGGCGTTTGGTCCGGATCAAGAGGTTCGCGCGTCCGGATCGCGGGCGGCTGGTGTTCATGCTGCAACTGCGTTGGCAGTGGCTGCGGTGGGCGATCGACGAGCGGCACCGCCGATGCGCGCTGTCGCGGCTCGACCGGCGCATGCGGTACGCCGCGCCGTACCCGCGGCCCGGCGGGCCGACGCCGAGCCTGGGGCAGATCGCGGCGGACCTCCGGCGGTTGAACGCCCAGCGGCACGGCGGCGTCAGCAGGCAGTCGGTTGCCTGGTCGGCCGCGGTCCTGCGGGCCTATGACCAACGACTGCAGATGGCCTGCCGGTGCCTGGACGTGGAGGAACATCTGACCGTGCTGGAAGGCATCGACCGGGACATCGAACGGGTCCGGGCCGAAGAGCAACTTCGGCGTCGCGGGCTGCATCTGCCCGTGCCGTAACCACCTGACCGGCCACTCCCGAGGGCGGGCCTGCCTGCGGGCGAGGCGCGGGAGGGGCCCGCCGGTGGGCGACGCGGGACCCGTCGCCCACCGGCGGGGGTCAGCCGCGCACCTCCATCTCGTAGATGCGCGCAGCCGTGTCACCGCTGGAGGTCGGCGTGAGCACGGCCAGCCGTAGGTAGCGGGCGTCGGCGTTCAGCGACGTGGTGGTCGAGTCCGCGGTGTTGCCGCGCACCTGCGCACGGGTGGTCCAGGTGTTGCCGTCGTCGGATGTCTGCAGGTCGAAGTCCCGGGTGTTCCAGGCAGGGTATTCGCCGCCCGCGCCCGCGTGACGCAGCAGCACCGATCCGATGTGCTGCCGGCTGCCCAGGTCCACCCGCAGCCATTTGTCGCTGCCCTGCGAGCACCACTTGTCCGCCCAGCCGCCGAGCACGCTGCCGTTGACCGCCTTGTCCGCGCTCTCCGCGGCGCCGCAGGTGGAGTCCGCGGTGGCCGTACGCCGCAATGCCAGGTCGGCCGCCGCCGCCGTGCCGCCGTACACCTCCAGCTCGTAGACGCGGGCCGCGGTGCTGCCGTCGTTGGTCGGCGAGGTGACGCTCAGCCGTACGTACCGGGCGGTCCGCGGCACCACCGGCGCGTACGTGCGGCTGTTGCGCGCCCCGCTGACCGACAGCGCGGTGCTGTACGTGGCGTTGTCGGTGCTCGTGGCGATGGTGTAGGCGCCGGTGTTCCACGCGGTGGTCTCGCCGCCCAGCCCGGCGTGTTTGACCACGAAGCCGGACACCGTCTGCGCCGAGCCGAGGTCGACGGTCAGGGTGGCCGGGTTGGCGGGGGAGCACCACTTGCTGTTGCCGCGGATGGTCTGGTCCACGGCCTTGTCCGGGGACTCCGCGCTGCCGCAGGCGGTGGAGCCGGTGACCGGGCGTCCGGCGGCCAGGTCCGGGCCGAGGTTCGGCTCGGCGGGTGGTTGGGTGGCGCCGTCGGCGAAGCTCGGCGGGACGTCGGAGGCGCCGGTGCCCCACGACGACGGCGATGCGCCCATGGTGACGTTCACCGTGCCGCCACCGCCGATGTCCGCGTAGCGCAGATAGTTGTGGCTGGTGGCGGACCCGTTCACGGACAGCGCCTGCACGTACCGGTTGGTGGCGCTGCCGCCGCTGATCGTGACGTCGCCGCCCGGCCGCCGGATCAGGACCGAGGGGAACAGCCCGCCGTGCACCGCCAGGGTGTCCGCACCCGGGGTCACCGGATACAAGCCCAGCGCCGACCACACGTACCAGGCTGAGGTGGCGCCGAGGTCGTCGTTGCCGGGCAGGCCGCCCGCGCCGGTGGTGTACGACTCCGCCATCACCCGGCGGACGGCGTCGCTGGCGCCGGCCGGCTTACGGGCGAAGTTGTAGGTCCACGGCACGTTGTGTTCCGGCTCGTTGCCGATGTAGAAGTACGGCCGCGACAGCCCGCCGTTGAGTTCGGTGAAGTGGTGGTCCAGCCGCTGGACCGCGGTGGCCGGCCCGCCCATCAGGGTGATCAGCGCGTCCAGGTTGTGCGGGACCATCCAGGTGTACTGCGAGGCATTGCCTTCCACGTACGGGTTCTCCCGTGCCGGGTCCAGCGGCCAGGCGAACGAGCCGTCGCCGTTGCGGGTGTGGATGTACGCCGATTCGCCGTTGAAGATGCTGCGCCAGTATTGCGACCGGGTTGCCGCCGCGGACGCCGATCCGGTGTCGCCGAGCGCGGCGGCGAACCGGGCGATGGCGAAGTCGGATGCGGCGTACTCCAGGGTCTCCGACGGGTTGCCGGGGATGAAGTGGTTGGCGTTGTAGGTGGCGTAGTTGCCGCGCAACACGTATCCCTGGGTGGAGCCGCCGGAGGCGCTCTTGGTCATCAGCGCCAGCGCGGCGGAGGTGTCGAAGCCGCGCACGCCGAACGCGTACGCGCTGGAGACGATGATCGGCCCGGGGTCGCCGGGCATCACGAAGTCCTCGACCGTCTGCTGTGACCACTTCGGTAGCAGGCCGCCCTGCTGGCCGTCCAGCACCATGGACTTGACGATGTCGCTCATCACGTCCGGGGCGATCAGCGAGACCAGGGCCGCCCAGGACCGGTAGATGTCCCAGCCGGAATAGTTCTGGTAGACGGGATGGTTCGCGGTGTGCACCGCGCCGTCGAAGCCGCGGTATTCGCCGTTGGTGTCGCTGGCCAGGTTCGGGTTCTGCTGCACGTGGTACAGCGCGGTGTAGAACTTCTGCAGGTCGGTGCCGCTGCCGCCGCTGACTTGCACCCGGTTGAGGGCGCTGTTCCAGGCCGCGTTCGCGTTCGCCCGTACGGCGCTGAAGGCGCCCGCCTCGTCGGTGGCGTTGTTCTGCGCGTTGGCCACGCTGACGAAGGAGATCCCCACGGTGGCGTTGACCACCTGGTTGCCGGTGGTGTCGAAGGTGACGTACGCGCCGGTGCTGGTGCCGCTGGTGCTGGCCGACCCGGCGCTGACCGTGCCGCCGGCGAACGTGCCGAAGCCGGTGGGGGTGCGGTCGAACAGGATCGAGTAGTAGACGCGGTAGGTGCGGCCGCCGCAGAAGCCGCCCGCGGTGTGCTCGCCCCAGACCCGGTTGCCGGTGATGGTGACGTTGCCGGCCCGGTCGCCGGTGGCCGACCGGGAGTCGTTGATCAGGACGCGGGCCTGAGTGGTGGCGGGGTAGGTGAGATGCAGCGCACCGGTGCGTTTGGTGGCGCTCAGTTCCACGTCCACGCCGTACTTGTCGAGGCGGTTGCGGTAGTAGCCGGGCGCCGCCGCTTCGTTGGACTTGGTGTACGCCGAGGCGTAGCTGGTCCAGTTGCTGCCGGGTGAGGCGCCGATGCCGCCGGTGATCGGCAGGATCGGCAGGTCCTCGTTGTTCGGGCAGCCGGCGCCGTTGAAGTGGGTGAGGCTGAACGACTCGATGGTGCGGTCGGAGTCGCGGTAACCCGACGGTGAGCCGGTCGGGGTGTCCGGGGAGAACTGCACCATGCCGAACGGCACGGTGGCGCCGGGGAAGGTGCTTCCGCCGGCGCCGCCGCCGACGGGGTTGGGGGAGTTGCTGTCGTCGGTGCCGACGAACGGGTTCACGTATCCGGTCAGGTCGAGGTCGGCGGCCGCGGCGGGGGAGACGGCCAGCAGGACGGGGGCGGTGACGGCGAGCAGGATCGCTGCCCACCAGGCGACGAAGCGGCGCATACGGGTGCCATCCGTTCCGAGGGATTTGACAACGTTGTCACAGCGGGGACAGCAATAGACATACGCCAATATCAAGGAAAGTCAATCCCGTGTACCACGTTCGCGCAGTATGTTCCAGGGCAGAAGCCACTGTCACCTGCACATGGCGATGCCCGCCCAGCCGAACGCACTGAACGCGGCATGAGCGCGTATTCCTCAGTCGTTGTCTATCCTCGCCGAGCCCGGGGTGAACCCCGAGTCCAGGTCGGGGGACGTCGCGGGCGTACGCCGGGGTTTCTCACCGATGCGCGCATGAGCGGGCCGGTCATAGTGTTGCGTCCACAATGTCACCGCCCGGTAACGCCAGGTGGGGCAGTGCGCTCCGACTGATGACCATACGAACACCCCGAACCTGCTCGACAACCTCCCATCCGGCTGAACGAAGGCGTAAGAGATGAGATCACCGCAGAACACCGCCGCCACGCTGGCCCGCGACTGGGTCGTTCGGGGGCGGCTCGTCGGCGCCGCGGCGATCGCGTTCATGGTGTCGGTGGCGACAGAGAACGCGGTATTTGCGGTAACGGGCGCGCCGAGCTACGGCGCTCCGATCGGGGAAGTGCTGGCCTACTACGCGGCCAACCACGGCTCGGTCGCGATCGTGTCTGGTCTGGTGGCCCTGTACCTGCCGCTGCTGCTCGTGTTCGTGACCGGTCTGCACGGCCTCGTGGAGCGGCGCGGCGGAGCGGGCGCCGACTGGTCGCTGCTCGCCGTGGCCGCTGGCGCGACGCTGTCGGCCATCTTCGTGCTCGTCAACGTACTGCAGATCGGGCTCGTGCTCTCCGCCGGCGGGCTCGCCGAGCCGACGCCCGCGTTCGAGCTCGTCTGGCAGGTTCACGCGGCGGCGTTCGCGCTGGCGCTGCCGACGCTCGGCACCACCTTCATCGGCGCGGCCCTCGCCGCGCACGCGAGTGGGCTGACTCCGGCTTGGCAGCGTCTGCTGGGCCTGGTGGGCGGGGGCCTGCTGCTCGCCGCGGGGGTCGGCACCCTCGCGATCGCCGACGGCTCGGCGCTGATCTTCGTCGGGCTCCTCGGGTTCGCGGCCTGGCTCGTCTGGCTGCTCGCGACCGGTGTGCGCCTCGTCCGGTCGTGACCGAGATGAGGGCGGCGCCGAGGTCGCGCACGCGGGCGAGGCTCCGTGAAGGGCATCATCGACGGTTTCGTCTGTGGCCGAGGAGGTTCGCGAGCTGCTCGGTCGGCGACGAGTTCACCGCCCCAACGACAGGTTGGTCGTACATCACTCCGCGAAGCCGGTCCGGGATGGCCTCGGCGGCAAAGGCAAGGCAGCGTTCGGCTATGCCGTTCGGAGCCTCGGCGGGTTGGCCGGTGGCAACGGCAAGGTCCCAGCCATGGGTGATCGTCTCGACGGTGAAGCCCCGTGCCGCCTCCACTGCCGTGCACGGTCCCCAGGGGGCGACCAAGTCGTCGTCGGCCTCCAGCGACGACCAGGCGACGTGGATCTGGGCCGTCAAATGCGTGTATGTCGAGGCGAGTTCGGCGTCCGGAATTTCGGTGACCACGTGCGGGATGCCCCGTGTGGGCAGGCGTCGGGCGGTGGCGAGTCCTCGATGCGCGGTGCCGATGAGGTGCCCGAGAAGGTCGCGGACATCGAAGTCATCGCAGGGGGTGGGCCGGCCGAGGGTTTCGCGGGGCACTTCTGCCGTGAGGCGGGCCACCCAGCCGAGGGCATCAAGGTAGTCCTGCCGTTGCCGCGCCAAGGTCACGCGATCACGATAGGGCCGGCCTCGGCCCTTTGCCGCGAGCATGCCCGAGGCTGGGAGTACTGACCGTCACACAGCCATGCCGCCAACCGCGCCCGACCGGCGGCAGATCCGGATGCTCTTGCCGACGAGCGGGCTTGCACCTGAGCCGGCCGGGTGCGCCGTTCTGGTATCCGGCCGGCGATGCCTGGGGGAGGATCGGTGCTGGGGCGGCCGCTGTGCGGAGCCTGACCCTTCTGGGACCAGTATCGAGGGGAACTTCCGGATGCGGGTGGTGGGCCGAAGGATCAGGGCATGACTACGGTACTTGTCACCGGCGGGACCGGTTTTGTGGGCGCGCACGCGGTGGCGCAGTTACTGGATGCCGGGCACACGGTGCGTACGACGATGCGCCATCTGACCCGGCAGGGTGACGTGGAGAAGATGCTCGACGCCGCGCGAGCGCCACACCGTGAGCGCGTCTCCTACTTGGCCGCCGATTTAGGCCGCGACGACGGGTGGGCGCAGGCCGCAGCCGGCGCCGACTACGTGCTGCACATCGCCTCGCCGTTTCCGGGCGCGCCTGTGAAGCATGAGGACGACCTGATCATCCCGGCCCGTGACGGCGCGTTGCGGGTGCTGCGGGCCGCGCGCGACGCGGGCGTGCGCAGGGTGGTGTTGACCTCGTCATTCGCCGCCGTCGGCTACAGCCGGGGCAATACCGATCGGGTCTTCACTGAGGCCGATTGGACCAGGACCGACGAGCCCGGTGTCGCTCCGTACATCAAATCGAAGGCGATCGCCGAACGCGCAGCGTGGGACTTCATCGAGTCTGAAGGTGGCGGCCTCGAGCTGTCGGTGATCAATCCGGTGGGCATCTTCGGCCCGGTTCTCGGCCCCGACTTCTCCCCCTCGATCCAGATCATCAAGACGATGCTCGACGGCGGTATGCGGGCCGCCCCGCCGATGTGGACTCACGTGGTGGACGTGCGTGATGTTGCCGACGCGCACGTCCGTGCGATGACTTCGCCGGTCGCGGCCGGCCAGCGATATCTGGCCCTGGCGGGCGCGCCCCTCTCGTTCGCCGAGATCGGGCGCGTCCTGCACGCGAGTCTCGGCGAGGCCGCCGCAAAGGCGCCTACCCGCGCCGCGCCGGCCTGGTTGATCAAACTCATGGCCCGGTTCAGCCCTCGCCTGACCGAACTCGTCCCACAGCTCAACGTCGTGCGCCGCGCCGACAACACCAAAATCCGTGAGCAGTTGGGCTGGACTCCACGCTCGAACGAGGAAACCGTGACCGCCAGCGCAGAGTCGCTGATCCGCCTCGGCCTGCAAGCCGCCTGAACACGAAGGACTGACCAACGATGGCGAGCACCACGGACACTCTCGGCGAGTTCCTTGTATTACCTGCGCCTGGAACAAGGCCGCGACCTCAACCCGTCCGACCAGATCCTGACCGCCCTCGCCGGCGCGCTGCAGCTCGACGACGATGCGATCGCCTACCTGCACCGGCTCGCCCACCCGACGCCCCGCCCGAAACGGCGCCGCACCCGTACCACCGCGGCAGATGTCCTGCAACCGCTGCTGGACACCTGGCACCACACTCCGGCTTACACGCAGGACGCCACCGGCCAGGTCACCGCCGCCAACCGCCTCGCCGTCGCCCTGTGCCCGTTCTTCACCGTCGGGCAGATCCCCCTGCGGGCAGTCTTTCTCGAACCCGAGATGCGCCGGCTCTACCGCGACTGGAACGACATCACCGCCAAGGCTGTCTCCAGCCTCCGCACGATGCTCACCGGCGACACCGCCGAACCCGAGCTGCTCGAACTCATCGGCGAACTCAGCCTCGCCAGCGACCGCTTCCGCACCCTCTGGGCACGCCGGGAAATCCGCGGACGCACCTCCGGCATCACCCGGTTCGCCCATCCTCTCGCCGGCCCGCTCGAGCTGTACTACGAGAAATTCCTGCAGCCGGAATACCGGCAACTGCTCGTCGTCTATCGCGCGCCGACTCCGGATCGGAAACCGCGGAACGACTCCAGATGCTCGCCAGCCTGTAGCCCTCGCGGCCATCATCGCTCGACGCCGGTCTCGCCGCGCCAGCTCGGCGGCAGATCCGTGTACGTGATCATGGAACGATCAGGCGCGCCAGCGGGAGACACTTCGGTCGTTGACCGGGGCTCACACCGCCGACGCACCCTCAACAACTCGCCGAGACAATGTCCCTTGTCCGACTGTCAGGGGTGAAGCGGCGTCCTGCGAGGAATCACCTTGCGATACGCGATGCGCCATCCGGCCGTTTCGCGGCGTACCACGTCTTCGTAGACGACGCTGCCCACGCTGCCCGAAGCGGAGACGCCGATCCCCTTCGAGCGCACGCGCACCGTGCCGTCCGGATCCTCGGTCACGCAGATGTTGGTGACGTGATGGCCAACGGGGTTCGCGTCGCCCAGCGCCAGGCTGGATTTCTCGATCGCCTCGTACCCGTGCAGCTCGCCCAGCCCGAACGCAGAGACGTCATAGACGACGTCGGCGCAAAACTGTCTCCACCGGCGAATACAACAGTTCGCGACGCATCTTCCTCGGCGAAGTTGGATGTCGGCGGCGGTGAGATCCAGCTACGTCACGTGACGGACGACCCGCAACCGACGCGCAGACCGCGTCATCGGGGTCGACCCGGTACCGCGCCGCACCCGGGATCGGCGCGCTCGCGATACTCCTCAGCGCCGGAGTCGGTCAGCGTGCCGAAGTAGCCGAAGATCACCGCGCGTGGCCCACACACGGGCGCGCCGGAGAGCCCGTGGTGCGAGGGCCTCCGGCGCGGCGGTTCCGTGCGGTGGATCAGGATCCGCGAAGGATCAGGTTGCCGTCGTCCGCGGCGCCGCTCTGCGAGCCGCTTGTTTCGCTGGCGCGTTTGCGGCGCCGCATTCCCCGCGGCTTTATCCCGCTGGCGTCTCGTTCAAACCCAAACCGCGCAGGACGTCATCGCGGTTCGCGTTTCCGCGCAGCGCGGTCAAGGAATTCAAGCGGCCCAGCAAAGTCGTGGAGGATGCGGGGCATTTCAAGTCTTGCATCGCCGACAAGGTCTTTTCAAAACGTTGGATGCGACTTTCAAGGTCCGTTCCACTCGGAAGGTTCGCATTTTGAAGCGCTACCTGCGCGTTCACCTGGGCTTGAGTGGGTGGGCAGCGACCGGGGACGTTTACCCCGGTGGGGCCCACGCGGTCGGCCGTCGCGTTCGGATCGCCCGGGCTGAAACCCAGCTCCGGCACCAAAGCGTTGATGTTACCGGAGCTGTCTCCGGCGTTCCCCGTCGCTCCACCCGCCGCCGCGTCACCGGATCCTGTGGCGGCGGCCTTATCCGCTGGCGTCTCGTTCAAACCCAAACCACGCAGGACGTCATCGCGGTTCGCGTTTCCGCGCAGCGCGGTCAAGGAATTCAAGCGGCCCAGCAAAGTCGTGGAGGATGCGGGGCATTTCAAGTCTTGCATCGCCGACAAGGTCTTTTCAAAACGTTGGATGCGACTTTCAAGGTCCGTTCCACTCGGAAGGTTCGCATTTTGAAGCGCTACCTGCGCGTTCACCTGGGCTTGAGTGGGTGGGCAGCGACCGGGGACGTTTACCCCGGTGGGGCCCACGCGGTCGGCCGTCGCGTTCGGATCGCCCGGGCTGAAACCCAGTGCCGGCACCAAAGCGTTGATGTTACCGGAGCTGGCTCCGACGTTGCCCTGTTCGGCGGCCTGGCTCATCCCCGTGCCGACCGCGAGCGCCGAGCCGAGCAGCGCTGCGGCGGCACCTCCAATCACCAGCTTGCGCGTCCGGCTGCCGACTCCGCGTCGATACATGCACGGCTCCTCTTCGTCTCGGTACTGCTTGTGCCGAGATATACGAGCAATGATGTGGCAGCAGTTCATGACGCTGAGCACGCGTTCCTTAAAGCTTCTTTAACGCGACTCTCGGGGCGTGCATCCGCCAGCACGGCCTCGGGTGCCCAGGTGCGCCTGTTGTCGGGACCTGGTGATTGTTCATGTAGCCCGCTCAGGCGATAGCCGGTCGGTTCGTAGTGGTGTGGGTAGCGCCGTGGTTCGATGGCGCGGCGATCCGCAGGAACTCACCCGGCCCGTATCGCGTCGAGTGGACCATCGACGAAGACCTTGCGTGGGCCAGAACCTCCGCCCTGCGAGCCTCGCCAGACGAGAGAGTCCGCAACGAAGGACAGGATCTGCTTCTGCGGGGCAGATTGAACCTTGCCACTGACAACACCCCGTCGCTTGAGTTAGGCGGCGCGGTAATACTGCTCGACTGGGCCGCACCGCCGCCACTCGACGTGTCCGGCGCTTGGATCGAGCTTCGGACGCACCGAGACCGTGCCGCCCTGTATCCGTGCTAATGGGTTCAACATACGGATCGCGGCAGATCCGGACTAGCGATCTATTGTGGTGGTGACTCCCAGCTCTCTCGGCTGCCGTCTTTTAGGCGCTCGGCGATAAAAGTCCGCCAGCCGGCGACGGCGGCGGGCGGGGTGTGAGTGTGTGAACCGGCCTCCAGACAGAGGTATTTGGTCCGCGAGGCGATCCGATCGAACAGTTCTAGCTGGCCGGCCTCGGGGAAGATCTCATCATCGCGCTGGACGTGCAGCAGCAGCGGGGCCGTGATGCGTGCCGCGTCTCTGGCGACCCGTTGCGGTGCCGCCATGCCCGGGTGCATGGGGGCGCGCTGCTGGTGGCCGCCGACGCGGGCCTGTCCGTGCCCTACATCGCCAACCTGGAAAACGGACGCGGCAACCCGACGCTCTCCGCCGTGAACAGTCTCGCCATCGCGCTGGGCGTGCGCCTGTCCGTGGAACTGGCCGAGAGCGACGAACCGGCACGCGACGCGCCCACGGCCCTGCCCGAGTCGCTGGTGCAGTTCTCGCGGTCCGCCCGGTTCTCCGTCGAGGCTCAGCGGCTGGCAGAGGCCACGCGCGCCCCCGGAACACTGCTACGCGAACGCCTGCTCCACGCCATGGCCGGCATGGCGTCGCTGACGACCCGGCCGCTGTCAGAGCTCGACTGGCACCGCATCCTCGACACCGCGGTGCTGCTCGCCCGCGACACTCACGGGCGTGACGGCACGCCCCGCCCGCCGAGCCCCTGACCCGAACCACACCGTCGTCTGACAGATGTCTCGCGGCGGCAGCCGGCGAAGACTCGGTCCTACCGGCCACCCGGCCGGATGTCGGCGTGTCGTGCATGCCACCGCACCAGCGGAGATGACATGCACCGCCACCGAGCAGGCCCGGCGCCGACGGTCAAACGTCAAGCGGCGAGGAGGCGCACGACGGTGCAGATATCAAGAACAGGCCGGTGGGGCCGATGGTTTCCGCTGGCGCTGGTGGCAGCGCTGGCGGTGAGTTTCGCGGGCGTGGTTGTGGTGGTGACCGACCAGCCGGCGCAGGCGGCGTTGCGAGGCCGCCGGGTCATCACCTACAACCTGCAGGGTTCACGGAGCGGACGAGACAACAAATGGACCACGACCATCGGCCGGTATTACGCCGATGCCGACGTCGTGGCGGTGCAAGAAGCGGGTCCCGATTCACCGGCGCTGGCTTACGGGACCCGGCTGACCCGCTACCAGGGCCGGCAACTGGCCAACGGCGGGGCTGGCCTGCCGCAGGTAGGCCACGCCAACGAGGTGGCATACACCCGGTGGCGCACCGGAAGGAACAGGAACAGCGCTCACGTCTACTTTCTCCAGACCGACCCGAGAGGGGGACGGTACGTCGGTGGCCGCAACAACCTGGCCATCGTGACCCACGAGCCGGCGGTCGCGGTCGCGGCGGTGGCCAACCGGCGGACCCGGACCCATCGCAATGCCCGCGCAACACTCGGCGTGCTGCTCAATGACGGGAACTGGTACTTCAATGTGCACGCCACCGGCGCTGCCGACGACGGGCGGGGGCTGCTGCGAGACATCGCCGCGTTCGTCCGCGGCCGTAACCGCGGCGAGCACTGGGTCGCCCTCGGCGACTACAACCAGGAACCGGACCAGCTCCAGACACCGGCGGGCGCACGGATCTACAACACCGGCCGGGCGACCCACCAGGCGGGCCGTGAACTGGACTACGCGGTCAACTCCACCGACGAGGGCCCGCTACCGACCCGCAGGCTGCCGGGTGCGACAGCCGACCACTACGGGGCCTTCATCGGCACGGTTCAGCTCCCGGAACCGCCCGTGGAGGTCTTCTCCAGCCTCCAGGCGATCGAAAGCATGGACGCCGGGGGTGTGCTCGACGCTAAGGAACACGGCACCTCCAACGGGACGCCGATCGTCAGCTACAAGCGGACCGGCAAGGACAATCAAAGCTGGCTGGTCCAACAGTTCAGCGACATGTCGATGACCTTCCGCGGCCAGGAGAGCGGCCGGTGCATCGACATCACGAACAGCGATCGGAACCCGGGTCCGGGGCGGTCGTTGTCGCTGTGGAAGTGCACCGGGAAGGCGAGCCAGCGCTGGCGTCCGATCTATCTGGACGAACACGGCGAGTACGAACTCCGCAGCCAGCTACGGCCCGACCTGTGCATGAACGTCAGGGGTGAGCAACACGACCCCACCGACGCGAAACGCCTGATCCTGTACAAGTGTGAAAACACCCGCAACGAACGCTGGATCTTCACCCCGGCCTACAAGCCGTCGACCGCGACCGTGCTTCCGACACCTCCCTACCGGTGGATGGACCAGGAGTCGATGAGCCTGGAGACCTTGAACTCCGGCGCCGTGATGGACGTGCTCGGCGAGCGGACGGGCAACAACTCGGCGGTCGGCGTCTACCACCGCACCGGGGGCACGAACCAGGGCTGGGACCTGGGATGGCGCTGGAGCGCGAAGTTCGGCGGACTCATCGTGACGCTGAGCGGGTTGGGCAGTCACCGTTGCCTGGACGTCCCGGGCGGGGCGAGAGTGGTCTCCGGCATGATCCTGGTCATCCACAACTGCTCCAGCGAAACGAGCCAGACCTGGCTTGTCATCCAGGAGGACAATGAGACAGTGAACCTGCTCAACGCCCAGAACCCCAATCTGTGCCTCGACGTCGCCGGCAAGCCCACCACCCCCAACCGGGGTCGGCTGATCGTGTTCCACTGCAACGGCCAGGCCAACCAGAGCTGGATCTTCACGCCGCTCGACCCCGACTGACCGGGCCGCACGGGGACGCCCGGCCGGGCCGCACCAGTCCGGCCGGGCGATCCGCACGCTCACCAGCCCTCGGGAGCCGAACCGTGACCGTCATCGACAAAATCGCCTGGATTCATATCGTCGGCGGTGCGATTCTCAGCACCCGCTCCGCCGGCAAGAACACCTATTACCTTCCGGGCGGCAAACGAGAACCCGGCGAGAGCGACATCGACACGCTCGTCCGCGAAATCCGCGAGGAACTCAGCGTCACGATCATGGCGCACAGCGCCGCCCACACCGGAACGTTCCAGGCGCAAGCCCACGGACACCCGGCCGGCACGGTCGTGCGCATGACCTGCTACACCGCCCACTACCAGGGCGATCTGCAGCCGGCCAGCGAGATCGCGGAAATCGTCTGGCTCACCCACGCCGACCGGAGCCGCGTCTCACCCGTCGACCAGATCATCTTTGATCATCTGCACCGGGCGGCGGAACTACGGTCCGCACCGCAGAATGGACCCGCGTCGATACCCTGATGCGATGGTTGACCGCCGCGCCGGTGCCGTCTGGGCGCTGTTCGCCGTGATCGCAGTGGTCTCCTGCACGCTGGTGTTGCGGCGC
>NZ_BMMX01000030.1 GCF_014646155.1 Mangrovihabitans endophyticus | reverse complement strand
GGCGCAGGGGCGCAGGGGCGCAGGGGCGCAGGGGCGCAGGGGCGCAGGGGCGCAGGGGCGCAGGGGCGCAGGGGCGCAGGGGCGCGAGGGGCGCACGGGGCGCGAAGGGGCGCGAGGGGCGCACGGGGCGCGAAGGGGCGCGAGGCGTGGTGCGGGTGTGGGGTGGGGTTTAAACGGGCATAAGGTGACAAAAGAATAACCCGGTCGGGGTCTGATCGTTTTCAGCGACGTGACAGCCGACGTGACTGCGAATGCCACGGCGACCGTCGCGCCGCAGCGCGTACCGGGCGGTCGCGGACGGCCCGGCGTCCATCGGCGTACTCGCGCGGGTCGCCCCCGCGGCAGCGGATTCCGCCCCGACATCGAGGGCCTGCGCGCGGTCGCCGTCCTGCTGGTGGTGCTCAACCACGCCGGAGTGCCGTGGCTGGGCGGCGGTTACGTCGGAGTGGACGTCTTCTTCGTCATCTCCGGCTACCTGATCACCGACCTGCTGGTCCGGGAACGGTTGCGCACCGGCACGATTTCGGTCACCGCCTTCTATGCCCGTCGCGCGCTGCGCCTGCTTCCGGCCGCCACGGTGGTGCTGCTCGCCACCCTCGCGGGCGCCTGGCTGTGGCTGTCGCCGTTGCAGTTCGTCGGGTACGCGCACGATGCGGCCGCGTCGGCGACCTATTGGATCAACATCCGCCTGGCGCTCGACGGCACCGATTATCTGGCCGCCACCGCGCCGTCGCCGTTCCAGCACTTCTGGTCGCTCACCGTGGAGGAGCAGTTCTACCTGGTCTGGCCGGCGATCATCCTGATCACCACGGTACGCCGGGGGCACCGCGCCGCACTCGTCGTCCTCGCGTCACTCATCGCATGTTCGTACGTCCTGAGCGTCACCGAGACGGACCGGTCCGCGCCGTGGGCCTATTTTGGCGCGCACACCCGCGTCTGGGAGCTGGGCATCGGCGCGTTGATCGCGCTCGCCTCGGTGCGTGTCGCCCGCCTGCCGCGCCGCATTGCCCGCCCGCTCGTCTGGACGGGCCTGGCCGCGGTGCTGGCGTCCGCGGTGGTCTTCGACGAGGGGACCGCGTTCCCCGGATACGTGGCGGCGCTCCCGGTGCTGGGCGCGGCCCTGGTCATCGCGGGTGGCCTGGCCGGGCCGGACAACGGGCTGCTGGGGCTGGCTGTGATGCAGCATCTCGGCCGGTACTCCTACTCGTGGTACCTGTGGCACTGGCCGATGCTGTTGATCGCCCCGGCGGCGCTGGGTGTGACCGCCGACCCGGTCACCGCAGTGTTGCTCGCGACCGCCGCCCTGGCGCTCGCCGTGGGCACGTACCACCTGGTCGAGGATCCGCTCCGGCGTCGCGTCGGGTTGCGCCGGCCGCCGCTGCGCGGGGTCGCGTTCGGCCTGGGCCTGGCCGCGGTCACCGTGACCGCGGCGCTGCTCGCGGCCACCGCGCCGCCGCCGGTTCCGGTCGGGGCCGCCGCAGCGGATCTACGCGCCGGTCTGCGTGGCCCCGATCCGGGGGCTGCCCTGGCCGCAGCCGTCGCCGCGGCCGACCCGGACGGCTCGGTGCCGGCGAATCTGGAGCCGTCGCTGGACCACGCCGCGAGCGACCGCCCGAGGCTCTACCGGGACGGATGCCATCTCGATTTCGCGGCGACCGCGACCCCGGCGCGCTGCGTCTACGGGGATCCCACCGGGCGTGTGACGGTGGCGCTGCTGGGCGACTCGCACGCCGCCCAGTGGTTCCCGGCGCTGGAGCTGCTGGCACGGCAACGGCATTGGCGGCTGCGCCCGTTCACCAAGAGCGCCTGCACCGCGGCCGACGCCACGGTGTATCAGACGACGTACAAACGGGCGTACACCGAATGTGACACGTGGCGACGGAACACCATCGACACCATGCGCACCCTGCGGCCGGACCTGGTGGTCGTGGCTTCCAGCCTGAAGACGTCCCGTCCGCACGGGGCATCGTCGGGTGCCGACGCGACTGCCGAGTGGCGCGCCGCGTGGGCGCGCACCTTCGGCGCGTTGCGGGCCACCGGGGCGCGGGTCGCCTGGGTCGCCGACACCCCCTTCCTGGAGCAGGACGCCCCCGAGTGCCTGGCGGCTCATCCGGACCGGGTCGGCTCGTGTGCGGTGCGTCGCGACGCGGCGCTGCGCGGGCTGCCGGTGCGGCGCGCGGTAGCCGCCGATGCGCCGGGCCGCGGCATCACGGTGATCGAGCCGCTGCCGTGGCTGTGCGCCACATCCTGCCCGGTGATCGTGGACGACGTGCTCGTCTACCGCGACTCACACCATCTGACCACGGTCTATGCCACGTTGCTCGCGCCGCTGCTGGGCCGGGCCCTCCCGGCGATCTGATCCGGCCGGGAGCGATGTGATGAGGAGACAGGGCACCATGCACGACGACCCGCCGGGGCAGAAGCATCCGGCCCGGCTGTTGGACGACTACGTCACGGTGGCGCGCAGCCGGGAACCCGGCACGCTGGCCGCCACGGCACTGCGCATGCGCTCCGCGGATGCCCGTGCGGTGCTCGCCCGCGCCGCCATGGCCGATCGCGGCGACCTCGACGAGCTCCTCGCGGCGGCCCGGGCCGGCGATGTCGACTGGCTGCGCCGTCAACTCGGCCACACCCTTCCGGACGATCTGGCCGAGCTGGCGCGGGTGATCGCGCTGCAGCAACTGCACGAGACCGATCTGGCCGACGCGGTCGCCCTGTTCGACCTGATCATCGCCGCGTTCGGGCCGGACCGGATCTCGCCCGGCTACCAGGGGCTGCACTGCGAACTCGCGCTGTGCACCGGAGCGTACGACCGGGTCCGGCACCTGCTCGGGGTGTATCCGCGCCTGCCCGACATGGTCCGGCGCAACGTGCGCATCGACCTCGCCAATCCGTTCGTCGCCGATCCCGGCGGTGATGAGGACGCCTGGTTCGCCGCACTGCGCGCTTTGCTGCCACCCGGCGACGTGACGTTCGCGAGGGCCGGCGTGCCCGGCGGCGAGCCCTTCGACCGGGTCACCGGCGGGCGCGGCGGCACCGCCGTCGCCGGTCCGTTGATCTCGGTCATCCTCACCGCGTACCGGCCGGGGCCGGGCCTGCGCACCGCGGTGCGCTCGCTGCTCGCGCAGACCTGGACCAATCTGGAAGTCCTGGTGGTGGACGACGGGTCGCCGGGGGAATTCGACTCGGTGCTGGGCGAGGCGGTGGCGCTGGACGCTCGGGTCCGGCTGGTGCGGTGCGCGGTCAACGCCGGCACGTACGCGGCACGCAGTGCCGGACTGGCCGCGGCGGCCGGTGAGTTCGTCACGTTCCAGGACTCCGATGACTGGTCACATCCCGGTCGCCTGGCGCATCAGGCCGGGCCGCTGCTGGCCGAACCCGAGCTGGCCGCGACCACCTCGATGGGTCTGGTGCTGACCGGCAACCTGCAGATCACCCGTGCCGGGCGGGCGGAGCCGCGGCGGCTGAACACCTCGTCGCTGATGTTCCGGCGGGTGCCGGTGATGGACCGGATCGGATTCTTCGACACGGTGCGCAAGGCGGCCGACTCGGAGTACATGTACCGGATCAAGGCCGCCTTCGGCGAGGCGGCGGTGCGTCACCTGTACGAAATTCCGTACGCGCTGATCAGGCTCGCCCCCGGTTCCCTGTCGCGGGGTGACTTCCGGGTCGGCTGGGCGCATCCGGCTCGCAAGGCGTACGTGGACGCGTACACGTCGTGGCATGAGCGGATCCGTTCCGGCGCGGCCGACCCGTACCGGCCGCGCGACGCCGTCGACCGGGCGTTCCGGGCGCCGCGCCACATCGCCGGCGCTCGCGGTCCGCGCCCCCGCTACGACGTGGTGTTTGCCGGGGACTGGTGCCGTTACGGCGGTCCGCAGAAGTCGATGCTGGAGGAGATCCGGGCGCTCACCGCGCGCGGCATGCGGGTGGCCGTGATGCACCTGGAGGCGCTGCGGTTCATGTCCCGCGCGCCGCGGGCGCTGTGCCCGCCGATCGTCGACCTGCTCGACCGTGGCGTGGTCGAGCAGGTGTTCCTGACCGACGAGGTGGACGTGGCGGTGCTGATGATCCGGTACCCACCGGTGGTGCAGTTCGCGCCCGACCAGCCCAGTGCCATCTCCGCCGGCGCCGTGGTGATCCTGGCCAACCAGGCGCCCCGGGAACGCGACGGACGCGACTGGCGCTATGTGCCGTCCACCTGCGCCGCGCATGCACGGCGGCTGTTCGGCGTGCAACCGCTGTGGTGCCCGCAGGGGCCCGCGGTGCGTGCGGAGATCGCCGGTGACCTTCCGGGCGGCGCCATCGCGCCGTTCGACATTCCGGGGATCATCGACGCGCGGCGCTGGCGCATCGACCGGACCGGCTTCCGGTCCACTCGCCCGGTTCTCGGCAAGCATTCCCGCGACCACTGGACCAAGTGGCCCGCCGACCGGGAGACGTTGCTGCGGGTCTATCCCGGCGACGGCGGCGTGGACGTGCGGTTCATGGGCGGCGCCAAGGCGGCGCGGGCGGTGCTCGGCGGCGAGATCCCGTCCTCGTGGTGCGTCTATCAACGTGACCAGGTGGACGTCCGGAGCTTCCTGCACCAGTTGGACTTCTTCGTCTATTACCCGCATCCCGACATGGTCGAGGCGTTCGGCCGGGCCGTGTTGGAAGCGCTCGCCGCCGGTTGTGTGGCCGTGCTGCCGCCGCATTTCCGCGACACGTTCGGTGACGCGGCGGTCTATTGCGACGCCGCCGATGTGCCCGCCGTGATCGAGCGCTACCGCGACGACCGGGACCTGTTCCTGGCGCAGAGCCGCGCCGCGCAGGACCGGGTGGAGCGGACCTGGAGTCACGCCCGCTATGCGGAGTTGATGACGGCGCTCGTGCAACGCTCCCCGCTGGAGGTCACCACATGAACATCCGTCGCCGGCCACCCCGCGTCGTGTTGGCCGCTGCCGCGCTCATGGTCGCGGTGACGGTCGCCGCGGCCGTTGGGCTGCTGCCCGTCGCATTCGCCGCCGCCGGCCTGGTCGGCCTTCCGGTGCTGGCCGGCGTCCATCGGCTGGGCCGTGCCGTGGGCCGGTTGGGTACCCGGGTGCAGGCGCTTGCCGAGCGGCAGAACCGGGCCGCGGACCAGCGGCAGCGGGCGCTGCTCGCGGAATGCGCCGCGGTGCTGGAACAGGTGCGGATGGTGACGCACCGGATGGAGACCGTGCAACACGATCAGCGACGTATTCTCGCCGCGGTGGAGACCGAACGGCTGGCCGCCGCCGAGCATCACCAGCTCGTGGTCGGTGCGTTGGCGGAGGCCCGGACGGCGCCCGGACGGGAACCCGACCGGGTGGTCCTGCCGCGTTCGGCGAGTCGGCCGGACGTTCTCCACCGAGAGTGATGAAAGTGAGATCCCTGCGGTACTGTGTCGTCCGCCACCCGGGTTACATGCAGGTAACTGGTTCGTGATGACCGCATTACGCGAGCCTGCCGGGTGCCGACAATCGGTATTCAGGTTTTCAGGAGGAAGCCCATGGCAGGGAGCGACGGCGCCATACCGCCGGCTCGCCCGGTGATCGGCCAGGCTGAGATCGACGCCGCGGTCCGCGTGCTCCGCAGCGGCATGGTGGTGCAGGGGCCCGAGGTGGCCGCGTTCGAGAGCGAATTCGGCGAGCTCGTCGGGGGCCGGCATTGCGTCGCGGTCAACTCCGGCACCTCCGCGCTGCAACTGACGCTGATGGCGCTCGGCTTCGGCCCGGGGGACGAGGTCATCGTCCCGTCGTTCTCCTTCGCCGCCACGGCCAACGCGGTCCGGCTCGTCGGCGCGACTCCGGTCTTCGCCGACATCGAGGCGGACACCTTCTGCCTCGACCCGGACGCCGTCGCGGCTGCGATCACCCCGCGCACGGTCGCCGTCATGCCGGTGCACCTGTACGGCCACCCGGCGGCGATGGACCGCCTGGTGCCGCTCGCGCAGGCGCACGGCCTGGCGATCGTCGAAGACGCCGCGCAGGCGCACGGCGCGGCCCTCGGCGACACCCCGGTCGGCGCCTTCGGCGTGGCGGGGTGCTTCAGCTTCTATCCGACCAAGAACATGCATTCCCTGGAAGGCGGCATGATCAGCACCGCCGACGAGGGCCTCGCCCGCACCTTGCGCCTGCTGCGCAACCAGGGCATGGAGCAGCGCTACCAGAACGAGATCGTGGGCGCGAACATGCGGATGACCGACGTGTCCGCCGCGATCGGGCGTGTCCAGCTCGGCCAACTCGCCGAGTGGACGCAACGTCGCCGGGACAACGCCGCCCATCTGGACGCGCGGCTGACCGGTGTGCGGCCCCCGGCGGTGGCCACCGGCGCGCGGCACGTCTACCACCAGTACACGGTGCGCGTCCCCGGTGATCGCGCGGCGGCCCAGGCCGTGCTCGCCGACCGGGGCGTGGGCAGTGCCGTCTATTACCCGACGCCGATTCACCGCCTGCGGCCGTTCCTCGCCGCGGACCGGACGGTCGGGGAGTGGAAACTGCCGGAGACCGACCGGGCCGCCGGTGAGGTGCTGTCGCTGCCGGTCTACCCCGGGCTGACCACCGCCGAACTGGACCGCATCGCGGACGCGGTGAACGACGCGGCGGTGTCCGCATGAGCCGGCCGCGTCAACTGCGCGCGGCCCTGATCGGGCTCGGCGCGATGGGCCGCAACCACGCCCGGGTGATCAACGCGCTGGACGGAGTGGGCCTGGTCGGCGTGCTGGACCCGGTCGCCACCACCGGGGCACCGCACGACGTCCCGATCCTGCCGGACCTGGACCGCCTGCTGGAGACGCGTCCCGACTACGCCGTCGTGGCATGCCCGACGGCGATGCACGAGGAGGTCGGGCTGCGCCTGGCGGAGGCCGGCGTGCACGCGCTGATCGAGAAGCCGCTGGCGCCGTCCGCCGAGGCCGGGCAGCGGCTCGTCGACGCATTCGAGAGCCGCGGGCTGATCGGGGCGGTCGGGCACATCGAGCGCTACAACCCGTCCCTGCAGAGCCTGCGGTCCCGGCTGGAGGCCGGAGAGCTCGGCGACGTCTATCAAGTGGTGACGCGTCGGCAGGGCCCGTTCCCGGGCCGCATCTCCGACGTCGGCGTGGTGATGGACCTGGCCACGCACGACATCGATCTGACCGCGTGGGTGACCGGCCGGGAGTACGCGGACGTCGCGGCCCGCACCGTCTCCCGCAGCGGGCGCCCGCATGAGGACATGGTCTCGGTGGTCGCCGCGCTGGACGGCGGGATCGTGGCCAATCACCTGGTCAACTGGCTCAGCCCGATGAAGGAGCGGTCCACGGTGATCACCGGCGAGCGCGGCTGCTTCGTGGCCGACACGCTCACCGCCGACCTGACGTTCTATGCCAACGCCGCGGTCGGCACCGAATGGGAGGCGCTGCGGGCGTTCCGCGGCGTCGCCGAGGGCGACATGATCCGGTACGCCATCGCGAAGCGCGAGCCGCTCCTGGTCGAACACGAGCGCTTCCGGGACGCGGTGGCCGGCGAGTCCGCCGACATCGTCACTCTGCGTCAAGGGCTGCGGACGGTCGAGGTGGCCGCCGCGGTCATCGAGTCGGCGCGTTCCGGCGCGGTCGTGCCGTGCGGACTGTCCCGTGTCGGCTGACCCGAGCCGCGGCGGCGACCGCGTTTGCGCAGACCCGGCCGCGGGGCGCGCGGGCCGCCGGGTGGTGATGCTTGTCGACAACGGCGTGCACGGCGACTCCCGCGTGCAGAAGGAAGCGCGGTCCGCGGCCGAGGCGGGCTGGGACGTCACGCTGCTCGGCCGCTCGCCGGACGGGCACAAGCACGAATGGACCCTGGGGCAGGCGCAGGTTCGCCTGGTGCCGGTCCCCATGCCGCTGGCCAAGCGCCCGCACGAGTTCCGTCGGCACTGGCTGTCCGCGCCGCTGGCGTACCCGGCCAACGGCGTCGGCGCGTACCGGACCCAGGAGGTTCGGGCCTGGCGGGCGGATCTGGCGCTGCGGCGCGCGGCCGGACCCACCGGGCTGCGGCGGGTTGCGCTGCGCGCCGAGTCGTTCGCCGCCCGGGTGACCCGGCGGTGGGTGCGCCTGCGCCGGGAGCAGAACGAGAAGTGGCGCCATGACCGCCGCAAGCTGGATACCCCGGTGGACCGGCTCTACACGTGGTTCTGGCTGACCGTCCGCGGCGACCGCGCCTGGCGTCGGCTGGAACCGGCGCTGTGGGACTACGAACTCGCGCTCGGCCCGGTGGTGGACAAGCTCGCGCCCAACCTGATCCACGCCAACGACTTCCGGATGCTCGGTGTCGGCGCTCGCGCCAAGCTGCGCGCGCGAGCAAAGGGCCGGGACGTGAAGCTGGTGTGGGACGCGCACGAGTTCCTGCCCGGCATCCGGCCCTGGTCCGAACACGTGCGCTGGCTGCCGGCGCACATGGCCCACGAGCGGGAGCACGCGCGGTACGCGGACGCGGTGACCACCGTCTCCGACGAGCTCGCCGGCATGTTGCAGAAGGCGCACGGCCTGCCGGACCTGCCCGCGGTGGTACTGAACACCCCGGACGATCCCGGTGCCGCGCCGGACGGCGAACCGGCGCCGGATCTGCGCGCGCTGTGCGGCGTCGGCCCGGACACGCCGTTGCTGATCTACAGCGGGGCTGCCGCGCAGCAGCGCGGTCTGGACATCATGGTGGAGGCGTTGCCCCGGCAACCCGGGGTGCACGTGGCCTTGGTGGTGAACCGGCCCACCGGCGCGTACATGACCGGCTTGGTGAAGCGGGCCGAGGAACTGGGCGTGGCGGACCGGGTGCACCTGCTGCCGTACGTTCCGCACTGGCATGTGGTGCCGCTGCTGTCCGGGGCCGACGCCGGCGTCATTCCGATCCACCACTGGCCGAACCACGAGATCGCCCTGATCACGAAGTTCTTCGAGTACTCACACGCCCGCCTTCCGCTGGTGGTCAGCGACGTCCGTACGATGTCGCGGACGGTGCAGTCGACGGGGCAGGGCGAGGTGTTCCGCGCCGAGGATCTGGACGACTATGTGCGGGCGGTTGCGTCGGTGCTGGAAGATCCGGAACGCTATCGATCCGTGTACGACAAGCCGGATCTGCTCGACCGATGGACGTGGCGAGCGCAAGCGGAAGTGCTGGACGGGGTGTACCGGAGGGTTTTGGCCGAATGAGCACCCCGGACGTGACCGTCGTGGTCGCGGTCTTCAACACCATGCCGTACCTGTCCCAGTGCCTGGATTCGGTGCTGGGACAGTCCCTCGGCGCGGATCGGTTGGAGATCGTCGCGGTGGACGACGGTTCGACCGACGGCAGCGCGGCCGAACTGGACCGCTACGCCGAGCGTCATCCGGGCACCGTCACGGTGATCCACCAGGCGAATTCGGGTGGGCCGGCGGCGCCGAGCAACCGTGCGCTGGAGGTCGCCCGCGGCCGGTACGTGTTCTTCCTCGGCGCCGACGACTATCTCGGTGACCAGGCCCTGGAACGTCTGGTCCGGGTGGCCGACGAGCGCGACGCGGACATCGTCCTGGGCAAGTTGGTCGGCGTCGGCGGCCGTGGCGTGAACCAGGCCGTGTATGCCCGCGACCGGGACGACCTCACGCTTGTCAACTCGGCGCTGCCGTGGGCGCTGTCCAACACCAAGCTGTTCCGCCGTTCCCTGATCGAGGAGCATCACCTTCGCTTCCCGGAGGAGTTGCGGTCCGGCAGCGATCAGCCGTTCACCCTGCGCGCCGTCGCGGCGGCGCGCCGCATCGCGGTGCGCGGCGAGGACTACGACTTCTACTACGCGGTACGCCGCACCGATGCCAGCAACATCACCTACCGCACCTCGCTGTCCGGGTTCGTGCACTCCACCGCGGTGATCATGGATACCGCTGCCGATGTGATCACCGACCCGGAGGCGCTGGCCCGGGTGCACCGCCGGCACTTCACCTGGGAGCTGGGCAAGCTGCTCGGCGAGCGCTTCCTGGACGCGGACGCCGAGGAGCAGCGTCTGGTGCAGGACGGCGTGCGCAAACTCGCCGAGCAGTACCTCACCGAGCCCATGCGCGCCAGCCTGGACGTGCAACGCCGGATCCCGCTCAGCGTGGCCCAGTTCGGCAGTCTGGACGACCTGCGGGCGGTCGTGCGGCACTACTTGCGGGACGGCCTGTCGCCGATGGTCGCCGACGGCCAACGGTGCTACGCCGCACTGCCCGGCTTCCGCGATCCCGACCGCGGCTTCGCGCAGGCGTGGTTCGACATCACCGCGTTGGTCCGCAAGCGCATCGGGCCGCCCGAGCTGAACGCGATCACCACCGAGCGGGCCGCTGACGGCCGCCCGGTTCTGGTGGTGAGCGTGCGTAGCCCGATTCCCGAGCTGGGCGCGGTCAGCGTGGCGCCGCCGCAGATGACCGCCGGCCCGGCGCGGGCCGCCCTGCACCTCGCGGAGGCCGACGGCGAGCGGGCCGGCGGTGTCGGTCCGGGCACTGATGTGCGCGCCGAGTTCGACCCCCGGGGCCTGGCCGTGGCCGACGGCCCCCAGCGGATCCGTTTCGTCCACACCACCCTGGGCACGGAGCATGTCCAGGACCTCCCCGGCCCCGCTCGGGTCACCGGCGCCGGCCTGCGTTTCCGCCGCGGGGTTCGGTACTTCACGGTGCGGGCCCGACGCGACCGCCAGGGTCGCCTGATGCTCGTCGTCACCCCGATCACCCCCCGCCGCCTGGTCGCCGGTCTGGTCCGGCGGCTTCGGCCGCGAGCCAGAAAGGTCTCTCGATGAAGGTTTGCGTCGTCGCCCTGGGCAAGATCGGGCTGCCCCTGGCGGTCCAGTTCGCCACCAAGGGCCACACGGTCATCGGGGCGGATGTCTCCGAGCCGACCGTGCGCATGGTCAACGAAGGGCTGGCGCCGTTCCCCGGCGAGGCGGACCTGGACGTGCGGCTCAAGGAAGCGGTCGGCGCCGGACTGCTGAGCGCCACCACCGACACCGCCGCGGCGGTCGCCGAGGCCGACGCGGTGGTCATCGTGGTGCCGCTGTTCGTGGATGGCGACGGCGCGCCCGACTTCGGCGCGATGGAGTCGGCGACCCGGGATGTGGCGCGCGGGCTGCGCCCCGGAACGCTGGTGAGCTACGAGACCACGCTGCCGGTCGGCACCACCCGCAACCGCTGGGCGCCGCTGCTGGCGGAGGGATCGGGCCTGGTCGCCGGCCGCGACTTCGCGCTGGTGTTCAGCCCGGAACGGGTGCTCACCGGCCGGGTCTTCGCCGACCTGCGCAAATACCCGAAGCTGGTGGGCGGTCTGGACGCCGCGTCCGCGCAGCAGGGCGTGCGCTTCTACGAGTCGGTGCTCGACTTCGACGACCGGCCCGATCTGGCGCGCGGCAACGGGGTGTGGGATCTGGGCTCGGCCGAGGCCGCCGAGCTGGCCAAGCTCGCCGAAACCACCTACCGCGACGTGAACATCGGGCTGGCCAACCAGTTCGCCCGCTACGCCGACACCATCGACGTGGACGTCGAGCTGGTGATCGAGGCGTGCAACACCCAGCCGTACAGCCACATCCACCGGCCGGGCATCGCGGTGGGCGGCCACTGCATCCCGGTGTATCCGCGGCTCTACCTGTGGAACGACCCCTCGGCGACGGTCGTGCGGGCGGCCCGGGAGGCCAATGCCCTGATGCCGGCGTACGCGGTCGACCTGCTCGCCGCGGCGGTGGGCGATCTGAGGGGGCAGGGCGTGCTGGTGCTCGGCGCCGCGTACCGGGGCGGGGTGAAGGAGACGGCGTTCTCCGGCGTCTTCGCGACGGTGGCGGAATTGACGCGGCGCGGTGCCCACCCGTACGTGTCGGATCCGATGTACGCCCCCGAGGAGCTGACCGCGCTCGGGCTGCCCCCGCATGCGGGCCAGCCGGTGTCGTCCGCGGTCGTGCAGGCCGACCACGTCGAATACCGCAACCTGACGCCGGACGACCTGCCCGGTGTGCGGGTGATCGTGGACGGCCGGCGGATCACCGACGAGCAACGACTGCCGGGGATCCGCCGGATCGTGATCGGCGGCTGAGCCGTCCGGGATTGAGCCGTCCGGGGGTGGGCCGTCCGGGGGTGGGCCGGTGCCGGTCTCCGGACGGCGCCGCCGTCAGCGCGTGGTCTCGCGGGAGACCACATTGCCCTTCTCGTCGACCCAGCCCCGCGGGCGCGCCGGGTTGCCGGCCACCAGTTGATAGGGCTGCACGTCGCGGGTGACCACCGAGCCGGCGGCCACCATCGCATGCTCGCCGACCTCGATCCCGCACACCAGGGTCGCGTTCGCGCCGATGGACGCACCCCGGCGCACCAGCGTCGGGGTGATCTCCCAGTTGGGGTTCTGCGCGCGTGGCCGCAGGTCGTTGGTGAACACCGCGCACGGTCCGACGAAGACCTCGTCCTCGATGGTGACGCCCTGATAGACCGACACGTTGTTCTGGATCTTGACGCGGTCGCCCACCACGACGTTGGCGTCGACGTAGACGTTGCGTCCGATCACGCAGTCCTCGCCGACGGTGGCGGACGAGCGGATGTGCGCGATGTGCCACACCTTGGTGCCGTTGCCCACGTTCGCCCCCTCCTCGACGTCGGCGGACGGATGCACGAAAGCGGGACCGGCGGTGCCCGGGGTGGTCTGCATGTGGGCAGTCTCTCGTCTCCGGGACCGTCACCGAAATCGGGGTGGGCATGTCGGCGTGTTGGCTGGTGTTAGTCTGACGGCTCCCTTCTCGTCATCGCGCGGATGGTCTGTGCCCCAACCCATGCCGAATATCACCAAGCCGGATTTCACCAAGCCGAATTTCATCAGTGTCGTGGTGCCCGCCCACAACGTGCAGGGCTATCTCGACGAATGCCTCGACTCGCTTCTTCGGCAGCAGCAGACTGGCGGCGCGGACGTCATCGGCGTCGACGACGCGTCCCCCGACCACTGCGGTGTCGTGCTCGACGAGCGTGCCGCCATCGAGCCGCGCCTGACCGTGGTGCACTTGGAGGCGAACGCCGGGCCCGGACCGGCCCGCAACGCCGGGCTGGCTCGGGCCACCGGGGAGTACGTCTGGTTCGTCGACGGCGACGATCGGGTGGTGCCGGGCGCGCTGGCCGCGATCGAAGCGAAACTGCGCGAGATCAAGCCCGACGTGCTGGTGGTCGGCACGGCCCGGGAGAACTGGAAGCGGACGGTGCGGCCGTGGCGCACGCCGGGCACGGCGGTGAGCGGCGCGGAGGCGCTCACCCGCTGGCCGCCGACTCTGGGCGCCTTGGTGGTGCGGCGGCAGTTCCTGCTCGACGCGGGCATCGAGTTCCGCACCGGCTGGTACGAGGACATCGCCTTCGCGTACGCCGTGCTGGCCCGCGCCGAGACGACCGCGACCTTCACGCCGGCCTGCTACATCCGCCGCTTCGATCGCGAGCCTTCGCTGCGCACCACCCGCTCGCCGCGACACGCCGACGCCGTCGCGCAGTGGGACTACGCGCTGTCCCTGCCGGTGGTGTCCGCGGCCGCGCCGAAGGTGCGACGCCGTGCGCTGGACCGTGCGGTGACCGAACTCCTCAAGATCATGGAAGACGAGCGGCGGGTTCCGCGCGGTGGCCGTCGCGCGTTCTTCGCCGAGCTGTCCGCGTTGGTGCGCAAGCACGCCGCCAGCGCGGGCGGTCGGCGGCAGCGGCTGATCGCGGCCGACTCGTACGCCGCCTATCGTGCGTTCAGCGCGGCGAGCCGCGGGCTGGCGGGCGCCCGGACCGCGGTCCGCAACGCACCGGCCAGCGTCAAGGGCGCCGCGCGCCGTCGCTTCTTGAGCTGGTACTACCGCTGGCAGTTGCGTCGCCCGATCGATGAGAACCTCGCGGTCTACGCGGCGTACTGGTACCGCGGCTACGCCTGCAACCCGGCGGCGGTCTTCGAGAAGGCCAAGGAACTCGCACCGCACGTCCGTGGGGTGTGGGTGGTCAAGCCGGAGCGCCGCAAGTCGCTGCCCAAGGGTGTGCCCTCGGTGACTCCGGGCAGCCGGGCTTACCTGCGCGCCATCGCACGGGCGAAGTACCTGGTGAACAACGCCACCTTCCCGCCGGATGTGGTGAAGCGTCCCGGCTCGGTCCACGTGCAGACGCACCACGGCACGCCGCTCAAGACGATGGGCCTCGACCAGCCGAAATATCCCGCTTCCACGGTCGGCTACAACGCCGAGCGGCTGCGCCGCAACATCGCCAAGTGGGACTTCAGCGTCACCGCGAACCGGCACACCACGCTGCTGTGGGAACGGCAGTTCCCGATCAAGGGCGAGACCCTGGAGACCGGCTATCCGCGCAACGATCGGCTCGCCGTCGCCACCCCCGCCGACGTCGCCGCGGCGCGCGCGGAACTGGGCATCGAGCCGGACGAGCGGGTGGTGGTGTACGCCCCGACACACCGCGAGTGGCACGCGACCTTCACCCCGGTGCTGGATGTCGACGCGCTCGCCGAGGCGCTCGGCCCGCAGACCAGGATCCTGTTGCGCGGCCACTACTTCTACGACGGGGTCGGGTTCCCGCCGCAGCACCCCCGCGTCGTCGACGTGTCGTCGTTCGGCTCGGTCGAGACGCTCTACCTGGCCGCCGACGTGCTGATCACCGACTACTCCTCGGTGATGTTCGACTACGCGGTGCTGGACAAGCCGCTGGTGATCTTCGCGCCCGACTGGGAGGTCTACACCGCGGTCCGTGGCGTCACGTTCGATCTCGCGGCGCACCCGCCCGGTGTCTTCGCCCGGACGTTCGACGACCTGGTCGAGGCCTTCCGCACCGGCGCGGTGGACGACGAGGCCGCCGCCGAGGCACGGGGGCGCTTCCGTGAGAGATTCTGTGCCCTGGAAGACGGCCACGCCGCCGAGCGGGTCGTCCGACGGGTCTTCCTGAAAGAGAACCTACCCATTACTGCGGACCGGAGGGTGCACCTCGATGCCTGAGCTCGTTCCCGGGCTGGTGAGTGTCATCGTGCCGATCTATAACGTCGAGCCGTTCCTGCGGGACTGCCTGGATTCGCTGCGCAGTCAGACATACCGCGACCTGCAGGTCGTCATGGTCGACGACGGCTGCACGGACGGTTGCGTGCCGATCGCCGAGGAGTTCGCCGCGGCCGACGACAGGTTCACCCTGATCCGCCAGGAGAACGCCGGACTCAGCGCGGCGCGCAACAACGGCCTGCCGTACGCAACCGGCGAATACCTCGCCTTCGTCGACAGCGACGACATCCTCGCCGCCCACGCGTACGAGACCCTGGTCGCGGCGCTGAACGCCGAGGGCGCCGACTTCGCCAGCGGAGGCGTGCACCGGTACAGCTCGCGCGGCCACTACAGCGGCTACCCGCACAACGCAGCGATCACCTCCACCCGGCTGAGTACGCACGTCTCGCAGAACCACCGGCTGTTGCGCGACCGGACCATCTGGAACAAGCTCTTCCGCCGCTCGTTCTACGACGCGCACGGATTCGAGTTCCCGGTGGGCCGGCTCTTCGAAGACGTGCCGGTCACCGTGCCGGCGCACGCGCGGGCGACAAGCGTCGCCGTGGTCAACGAGCCGATGTATTTCTGGCGGGTCCGCGAGGGCGCCGTCCGCTCGATCACCCAGTCGGACAACGACCTGCGCAACATGGTCGACCGGTTCTTCTCCGTCAACCTGACCCGTGACCTGCTCACCGAGTCCGGGCATCACGACCTGCGCCGGATCTACGAAGAACAGGCGATCTGGGACAAGCTCAGCAGCTATCTGAAATATCTGCCGGGCGCTTCGCCGGAGTTCCGCGACACCTTCCTGGATCTGGCCACCGCATACATCGCGGCGGTCGACCCCGGTGCCGTGGACCGGCAGCCCGCACGGGTGCGTCCGCAGTGGCAGGCCATCCGGGACCGCCGGGTGGACGACTTGATCGAGCTCATCGACCAGGACTTCCGGCCGGTGGTCAAGCCGCCCGCGCAGCCCAGGCTGGAATCGGCCGTACGCCGCATGGAGTGGCGCGACGGGAAGCTGGTCGTGACCGGTCACGCGTACGTCCCCGGCAGCGTGCCGTCCCGCTTCGGCCTGCGGCTGCTCTGGCTCTCCGCCGACGGCAGCGGCCGGAAGGTTCCGCTGCGCGCCCGGCCGCATCGCGAGCCCACGGGCAGCCCCGCCGAGCAGGCAAGCGGCTTCACCATCGAACTCAATCCGTCCGCGCTGCGCGGCCGTGCCGGCTGGCGCGGCGGCACCTGGACGGTCGCGGTCGCCGCGACCCGCGGCATCGGCGTGCGCCGCGACGGCCTGCGGGTGCCCGACGACTGGACGGCGCCGATGCCCCGCCAGCGTGTCGACGCGGGCGTCTGGGTCAGCCCGGCGATCGTCAAGGGCCGCCTGCGCATCAAGGTGACCAAGTCCGCGGGATGGCTCACTGGAAGCCGCCGCGACGGCGACGACCTGGTGCTGGAGGGGCGGCTGCGGGCCCGCCCGAAGGCCCCGGTGCGGATCGCGCTGAACCGCGCACGGGGGCTGGTGGTCCGCTCGGTGGTCGCCGAGGTGACCGATGGCCCGCACGGCCCCGCGTTCACCGCCCGTCTGCCGCTGTCCGGCATCGCGCTGGACGACCACACCGACAACCACGCCGGCGGGTTGTTCGCGCAGCGCTTCGGCGTGGACATCAGCATCGGCGACAAGGCGGTCGCGCTGATCGCCGACGACGATTACCGGCAGATCCGGACCGTCGTCGGTGCCGACGAGGTCTACACCACCGTCGCCGCGAGCGGACTGGTCGCCCTCTGCACCCGGCCGGCCGGCCCGGTGGTCACCGACGCGCAGTGGCAGACCGGCGGTGCCTTGCTGCTGCGCGGGGACGCCCCGGAACCGGTGGACGGCCGGCTCGTGTTGCGGTTACGCGGCCGGCGGCGGGACGTCACCTTCCCGCTGCGGTCCGCCGACGGGCGCTGGCAGGTGCTGGTCGACCCGTCCGCGGCGCCCAGCCTGGCGGGGCCGCTGCCGCTGACCGCCGGGGTGTGGGACTTCTCGTTCCGCGCCGCCGGGCACCACCACGAGACGACCTGCCCGATCGGCTTCACCGACGCCGTCCGGACCGCGCTGCCCACGTCGGCGGTGGCGCCCGGTGGCGCCCGCAGCGTGCTGCGCCCGGCCGGCGGTGAACGGGCCACCATCACCGTCGAGGTACCGCAACGCGACCCGGCCGCCCAGGAACGGATGCGGGCGGAGCATTTCCCGGCGACCGGCCGCGCTCCGCTGCGGGACGTCGTGCTGTTCGACGGCGCGTCCGGACGCCGGTTCGTCGACGACCAGGCCGCCGTGCTCGCCGAGCTGCGCTCCCGGCCGGACGCCCCGGAGGCGCTGTGGACCGTGGAGCGCGGCCAGCCGGTGCCCGATGGCGCCGCGCCGGTCACCTACGAGACTGCCGCCTGGTACGCGGCGTTGGCCACCAGCCGATGGGTGGTGGCCAACGACGACCTGCCGCGCTGGTTCACCCCGGCGCAGGGGCAGGTCGTGTTGCGGCTGGGTGGCGGCTGGCCGGTGGCCCGGTTCGGCGCTTGCGCGGTCGCGCACCCGCTGGGCCGCGAGCTGATCGACCAGATCGAGTCGGACGCGGCGAGCTGGACGGCGCTGGCCTCGCCGGGGCCGTCGGCGACCCCGGTGCTGCGCGAGGAGTTGCGCTTCGACGGCGAGGTGCTGGAGTTCGGCCGGCCCGCCAACGACCTGCTGGTCACCGCGGACGCCGAGACCGCACGCGCGGAGGTGTTGCGGCGGCTCGGCCTGCCGGGCGATACCCGCCTGGTGCTGTACGCGCCCACCCGCCGCCCGATGGATCTGCGCAAGCGGGGGTGGAGTGACCCGGGCCGGTTGCTGGACCTGCCGCGCGTGGTGGCGAGCCTGCCGCCGGGCTACGAGCTGCTGGCCCGTCGGCATCCCGGCCTGGCGGACGACGTGATGGGTCTGGCGCCGGGCGTGCTGGACGTCTCCGGATACCCCTCGGTCTCCGAGCTGCTGCTGGCCACCGACGTGCTGATCACCGACTATTCGGCACTGCTCGCCGACTTCGCGATCACCGGCCGGCCGGTGGTGCTCTTCGTGCCGGACCAAGCCGATTTCGCCGCGTCTCCGGGGCTCAACGTGGACTTGGCGCAGGCGGCGCCCGGCCCGGTGCTGCGGACCTCGGAGGACGTCGCGGCGGCGATGCATGACCTGTCGTCACTCGCCGCCGACCATGCCGGTGCCGCTGCGGCCTTCGCGGAGACGCATCGAACCGGCGGTGACGGACAGGCCGCGGCGCGTCTGGTCGACTGGTTGATGACGGCCGGAGGACGCGAGATCGCGATGAGCGGCCGTAGTGGTTTGCGCGACGCTCGGTAACCGTTTGTGGAGGCCGGACAATGGCGTCCGCCCTTATGCGGAAGATGCCGGACTCGTCGCGCTGCCCCGGCATTACAAGCCGATAAGTTCCCGACCGGTCGAGGCGACTGACTACCGTCGGACGATTATCTTCGTAACCATGACCCCCATCCCGCTCGCCGAGGAACTGCTCCTCCTCGCCTACGACGACCAGACCGGTAAGGCGACCGGTTCCCGCATCGGGCTCGACCTGGCCATGGCCGCAGCCGTGCTGGTCGATCTCGCGCTGACGAGCCGGGTCGCGTACGTGGACGGTTATCTCAAGGTCGTGGACCCGACGCCGACCGGCGATCCGATCGCGGACGCCGTGCTGGCCAAGGCGGCCGCGGACGACCCGCACACACCCGCGCAGTGGGTGCAACGGCTGCGTCACCGGCTGCGCACCCGGGTGCTGGAGGATCTGGTGACCCGCGGCGTCGTGCACGACGTGGACGAGACCCAGATGGGTTACATCCACGTTCATCGCTACCCCACCACCGACCCGGCATACGAGGCGGAGATCCGCAAGCGGCTCGCCGAGGCGCTGATCACCGAGGAACCGCCGGACGACCGTACGGCGGCGCTGGCCACGCTGCTCTCCGCGGCGCGCATGGAGCCGGCGCTGCGGTTGCCACCGGATGAGGCCGAGCGGGCGCACCGTCGGCTGGAGCAGATCGCCAGCGGGGCCGGCTTCGCGGGCACCGCCGATCTGGAGGACTCGATCGTGCGGCCGAGCGTCGCGCTGGTCGTGGTCGCGCTCGGCCGGGCGATCAGCGCGGCCCTGGGCACGCCGCGCACGCAGGCCTAGACGCTGCCCGAGTGGCCGCCGTCCGACAGACCCAGGGCGGCGGCCACTTCGGGTCGCAGCCGTTGCTCCACCGCCTCCGCCGCCCGGTTGCGGGCGACGTCCAGGCCGTCCGCGCCGACCGGCTCAACGACCTCCAGGTACGCCTTGAGCTTCGGCTCGGTGCCGGACGGGCGTACCACCACCCGGGCGCGTGTGGTGCGCAGCGTGAGCACGTCGGCGTCCGGGAGGCGGTCCTCGACGTCGTGCACCCGGTCGCCGAGCAGAGTGGCCGGCGGCGCCGACCGCACCCGGGTCATCGCCCGGGTGATCGCCCCCAGGTCCGCCACCCGCACCGCGAGCTGCGCGGTGTGGTGCACCCCGAACTCGGTCTCCAGCTCGGCCAGCCGGCCGGCCAGTGAGCCGCCCTCCGCCTTGAGCTCCGCGGCGGTCTCCGCCACCAGCAGCGCCGCCGTGATGCCGTCCTTGTCACGGACCAGTTCCGGGGAGACGCAGTATCCGAGCGCCTCCTCGTACCCGAAGGCGAGATCCGTCGCGCCGCGGACGATCCACTTGAAGCCGGTCAGCGTCTCCGCGTACGGCAGGTTGCCGGCGGCACACATCTTGCGCAGCATCGTCGCGGACACGATCGTTGTCGCGTACGTGCCGGGCGTTCCGCGCCGCATCAGCCGGTCGGCAAGCAACACGCCGAGCTGGTCGCCGGTGAGCGCGGTCCACCGCCCGTCCGCGCGGGGCACCGCGACCGCGCAGCGGTCCGCGTCCGGGTCGTTGGCCACGGCCAGGTCGGCGTCCGCATCGGCGGCCAGGGCGAGCAGCCGATCCATCGCACCCGGTTCCTCCGGGTTGGGGAAGGCGACGGTGGGAAACTCCGGGTCCGGCTCGGCCTGGTCGGCCACCACCCGCGGCACGGCGTATCCGGCCGTCGCGAAGGCGGCGGCCAGCACCGGGCCGCCCACCCCGTGCAGCGGCGTGTACGCCACCGTCAGCTCCGCACCGGCGGGCCGGACGGTGGCGGCGGCGTCGCGGACGTAGCCCTCGACGATCCCCTCGTCGAGGATGCTGCCCGGACCGCCCAGCGGGACCTCGGCGAGCGGACCCACGGCCTGGATCGCCGCCTCGATCTCGCCGTCCGCGGGCGGCACGATCTGCGCGCCCGCACCGCCGGGACCGCCCAGGGCGGCGCCGAGATAGACCTTGTAGCCGTTGTCCTGCGGCGGATTGTGGCTGGCGGTGACCATCACGCCGGCCGCCGCCTGCCGCGTCCGCACCGCATAGGCCAGCACCGGCGTGGGCAGCGGTCGGGGCAGCAGCAGGGCCTCCCGGCCCGCGCCGGTGGCCACCGCGGCGGTGCGTTCGGCGAACTCCCGGGAGCCGTGCCGTGCGTCGTACCCGATGACCAGCGGCCCGTCGGCGTCGCCGAGCCAGGCCAGCAATCCAGCGGCGGCCCGGGTCACCACGGCCAGGTTCATGCCGTTCGGTCCGGCGCGCAGCGGGCCGCGCAGGCCGGCGGTGCCGAAGGTCAACGTGCCGGAGAACCGGTCGTCGAGTTCGACGGCGGTGCTGGGCAGCCCCGCCAGCAGGGTGGTGATCTCGGCGCGGGTTGCCGGATCCGGATCGTCGGCCAGCCACGCCGTCGCGCGGGCACGCAGGTCTTCAGAAGCCATGCTGAGTGGATAGCACGGCGGCAACGGTCAGGATGCCTGCAGGTGGTAACTGGTGATCATCTCGTCGAACACCGGCTTGCTGTCGGCGAACTGCGACTCCTTCGTCGTCAGGTAAAAGGAGTACGCCTTGCCGTCCGCGATCACCGCGCCCCAGAGGCCGTGCCGGGCGGACGGTCCGTTGCCGCAGGTGTACTCCAAGACTCCGCCGTCGCGGCCGTCGATCTTCTCCTGCCGCAGATCCACCCGCTGGTACGGGTCGGGGCAGTTGCTCGACCGGGTCTTGAGGCCTTTCTCGGCGATTTCGAGGAAGCTCACCGGGGTGCCGCCGGCCTTCTCCACCAGGATGCGGACCTTGCGCTTGCTGTCCTGGGGGTCCGCGTAGTCCACCCAGCTAGCCTTCTTGGCGGTCTTCAGCTCCCACTCCTGGGGCACGTTCACGGTGATGCCGCGGTCCTGGTAGACCTGCGTCGGGAAGGTGGCCGCCGCGGGTGCGGAAGCGCTGGGCTCGGCCACCGGCGTGCCGGTGTCGTCGGAGCCGCCGGGAAGCGTGAAGACCAGCACCAGCAGCACCACCACGGCGAGCGCGCCGGCGGCGGCGATCAACTGCTGGTTGCGCGGCCAACCCCGGACGGTGGTGACCAGGCGGTCGCCGGTCTCTCGCGCGGTGCGTACGGCATCGTCCAGCTTGGCCTTGCGCCGGTTGGCCGGGGACTGGGCGGCGGCACTGTGCCACGGCTCGCGGGCCGCGCGCGCGCCGTCCCACCGTTCCCGGGGCGGAACCACCGCGGTGGTGTCCCCGCCGGCGCCGCTGGTCGGATGGGCGGGTGAGGGTTGCCCGGCACGGGTCGGCTCGCCCAGCGCCGACTGGCCGGCGATCGTCTCGGTGAGCTGATCGTTGCCGTTCGACCGTCGGCCGAGGCCGGTCGCCGCGGACTTGATCTTGGCGAGGTGGCCGCTCAGCGAGTCGCCTGGCGCCAGCATCGCCGACCCGCCGATCTTGCCGCTCGGCGTCGGTTTCGGGATGGGCTGGGTCTCCATCGCGGGTGGACGCTGGCTCGGCACCACCGAGTAGGGATCGGTCATCATGTGCGGCGGCGCCTTGCTGGCCAGCGGGCCGGCCAGTTGCTGCCGCAGCATCGTGCGTGCGGTCTGCACGTCGAGGCGACGGTCCGGGTCCTTTTCCAGCAGGCCCATCAGCATCGGGGTCAGCGAGCCCGCGCGCTGCGCCGGCGTGGGCGGATCCTCCACCACGGCGTGCATCGTCTCGATCGGGTCGCCCTTGTCGAACGGGGGCCGCCCCTCCACCGCTGTGTAGAGCGTCACACCGAGCGAGAACAGGTCGCTGGGCGGTCCGAACTCGTGCCCCATGGCGCGTTCCGGAGAGATGAAGTGCGGTGAGCCGAGCACCATGCCCGGGGTGGTGAGCTGCACGTCGGTGGGCATCCGGGCGACGCCGAAGTCGGTCAGCACGCACCGGCCGTCCGAGCAGATCAGCACGTTCGCCGGCTTGACGTCGCGGTGCAGCACGCCGTGGGCGTGCGCAACCTCCAGCGCGCCCAGCAGCGCGACGCCGATCTTCGCCACCACGCGCGGCGCGAGCGGCCCGTCCTCGATCACCATGTCCGCCAGGCTGCGGGCGTCCAGCAGCTCCATCACGATCCACGGGCGGCCGTTCTCATGCACCACGTCGTAGACCTGCACCACGGCCGGGTGCTGGAGCGCCGCCGCGGCCCGCGCCTCGCGCATCGTCCGCTCATACATCGCGTCACGGTCGCTGGGGGCCAGTCCGGGTGGCAGCACCACCTCCTTGATGGCCACGTCCCGGCGCAGCAGGGTGTCCGCAGCGCGCCAGACCGTGCCCATGCCGCCGTGACCGACCGCGGCGCGCAAGGTATAGCGCCCGCCGATGAGCGTGCCAGGTGCCGCGCGTCCGCTGGTCGAAGCGGTGTTGCCACTGCTCCAGGTCGGAATCTGAGTCACGTGAGATGCCACCGAGGGGGTCTAATAGAGGGCGAGACCAACCCGGCTATCTTGCCGCTTCCGGGTCGGTTTGGGAAAGTCGCTGGCCCAGTGTTTTACCGCATCTCGACCGAACGTGATGGCGCGGGTGCTCAGTGTTGATCCGTTGGGGCGCGCTGTGCCAATTCCCTCACACTTTAGGGCTTTAGGATTGTGTCGTGGAGGCTGAATCAGGGTTCGACATACTGCCGGTCTATGACACGCCCGCGACGGGCGAGATCGGCGCGCCGGGGGAGTATCCGTACACCCGCGGCGTCTATCCGACCATGTACACCAAGCGGCCGTGGACCATGCGCCAGTACGCCGGCTTCGGCACCGCAGCCGAGTCGAACGCGCGCTACCACCAGTTGCTGGCCAACGGGACCATGGGCCTGTCCGTCGCGTTCGACCTGCCCACGCAGATGGGGTACGACTCGGACGACCCGATCGCACACGGTGAAGTCGGCAAGGTCGGCGTGGCCATCGACTCCATTGACGACATGCGCCGGCTGTTCCACGGCATCCCACTGGACAAAGTGTCCACCTCGATGACGATCAACGCGCCGGGATCGGTGCTCCTGCTGCTGTACCAACTGGTCGCCGAGGAGCAGGGTGCGTCGCCGGCCGACCTGCAGGGCACCATCCAGAACGACATCCTGAAGGAATACATCGCCCGCGGCACGTACATCTTCCCGCCCAAGCCGTCGCTGCGCCTGGTCGCCGACACCTTCGCGTACTGCCGCACCGAGATTCCGAAGTGGAACACCATCTCCATCTCCGGCTACCACATGGCCGAGGCCGGCGCCACGCCCGCCCAGGAGATCGGGTTCACGTTGGCCAACGGCATCGAGTACGTCCGCGCCGCGATCGACGCCGGGCTGGCCGTGGACGACTTCGCGCCGCGACTGTCGTTCTTCTTCGTCGCCCGCACCACGCTGCTGGAGGAGATCGCCAAGTTCCGTGCCGCCCGGCGCATGTGGGCACGGATCATGCGGGACGAGTTCGGCGCCCGCAATCCCAAGTCCATGATGCTGCGGTTCCACACCCAGACCGCGGGCGTCGCGCTCACCGCCCAGCAGCCCGAGGTCAATCTGATCCGGGTGGCGCTGCAGGCCCTCGGCGCGGTGGCCGGCGGCACTCAGTCGTTGCACACCAACGCGTACGACGAAGCGATCGCGCTGCCTACCGAGAAGTCCGCCCGGCTGGCGCTGCGCACCCAGCAGGTGCTGGCCTACGAGACCGGCATGACCGGCACCGTCGATCCGTTCGCCGGCTCATATGCGATCGAGTCGCTCACCGACCAGGTCGAGGGCGCGGCCACCAAGCTGATCGAACGCGTCTTCGCGTACGGGTCTGCGGTCGAAGCCATCGAGCAGGGCTTCCAGAAGCAGGAGATCGAGGCGTCGGCGTACCGCATCGCCAACGACATCGACGGCGGCGACCGGGTGGTGGTGGGCGTGAACCGGTTCGTCAGCGAGACCGAGGAGAAGTACGAGCCGCTGCGGGTCGACCCGGCGATCGAGGCCAACCAGGCCGCCCGCCTGGCCGAACTGCGTGCCGGCCGGGACGGCGACGCGGTACGCGGTGCACTGGATCGCCTGCGTGCCGCCGCGGCGGGCACCGACAACGTGCTGCCGGTGATGCGGGAGGCGTTGCGGCTGCGTGCCACCGTGGGGGAGGTGTGTCACGCGCTGCGTGACGTGTGGGGCGTACACCAACCGGTGGAACGCTTCTGAACCGGCAATGGTGAGTTCTCGTCACTTTACGTTCGGTCGATCGTTGACGGGGAATGGTGAGGAGAACGTTCACTTGTAACTGAGATCTCGCTGCGTGTAGCGGTAATCCCGCGGTGCGGAGCTGTGATCGAATGAGGTTGCGCAGCGTCACCAAAAGGGGGCTACGCTGTCGCGCGTTACGGATTTGGCAGAACGACGAGAAGCGATAGAGAAATCGACGTGACGAGTGCTCTGACGACGCCGGACGGCGCCGAGATGGCGATCTTCCCCGGCCCTCCGCCAGGTGCCGACCCGCTGCCCGGGCAGCTCGACCGGTGGCTGGCCTCGCGCGGGGCGGAGCTGATCGCCATCCGCCGTCACCTGCATGCGCATCCGGAGCCGTCGCACGCGGAGTTCGAGACCGCCGCGATGATCGCCCGCGAGCTGACCGTCGCCGGGCTCAGCCCACGGATGCTGCCCAAGGGCAACGGGCTGATCTGCGACATCGGCAGCGGGGACCGGGTGGTCGCCTTCCGTGCCGACCTCGATGCGCTTCCGCTGCAGGACGCCAAGGACGTGCCGTACCGCTCGACCGTGCCGAACGTGGCGCACGCCTGCGGCCACGACGTGCACACCACGGTCCTGCTCGGCCTGGGCCTGGCGCTGGCGCAACTGGAACAGCAGGGTGAACTGCCCGGACGGGTGCGGCTCATCTTCCAGCCGGCGGAGGAGTGCGTACCGTCGGGGGCGCCCGAGGTCATCGAGGCCGGTGCGCTCGCGGACGTCGCCGCCATCTTTGCGCTGCACTGCTACCCGCAGTTGCCGGCCGGCCTGGTCGGGGTCCGTTCCGGACCGTTCACCGCGGCGGCCGACACCGTCGAAGCGGTGCTCACCGGACCGGGCGGGCACACCGCGCGCCCGCACCTGACCGCCGACCTGGTGCACGCGCTGGGCCGGGTGATCGTGGACGTGCCGGCGCTGCTGGACCGCCGGGTGGACCCCCGCGCCGGGGTCTCCATGGTCTGGGGGGCGGTGCATGCCGGCGAGGCGTTCAACGCCATCCCGGGCTCCGGCTTCGCCCGCGCCACGGTCCGCATCCTGAACCGCGAAGCGTGGCGTACCGCGCCCGAGCTGATCACTAAGCTCATCCGCGACGTGGTGGCGGCGACCGGCGCCGAGGTCGATGTCCGCTACACCCGCGGCGTGCCACCGGTGATCAACGACCGGATGGCGTCGGCGGTGATCGCCGGGGCGGCGGGCGCGGCCCTGGGCGCGGACCGCGTGGTGGAGGCCGAGATCAGCATGGGCGGCGAAGACTTCTCGTTCTATCTGGAGCACGTGCCGGGCGCGATGATCCGGTTGGGCACCGGCAAGCCGGGCTCGGACGTCAAGCACGACCTCCACCAGGGAAACTTCGATGTGGACGAGCGCTGCATCGGATACGGCGTACGCGTCATGGTGCACACGGCGCTGGCGGCCGTGGCAACAGGCGCCTTCTGACCCCGCCCCCCCCGCCCCCCACCCCCGCCCCCCACCCCCGCCCCCGGGGGCGCGCCCGCCCCCGTCGATCTTGGACTTTCGGGTCGGACAAATCGGTGGTGCCGTGGTGAAAACGAGCGCCGAAACCTCAAGATCGACGGGGCGGCGGCTCGGATGGGCCGTCCGATGAGTCGGTGGGGGTGCTGTCCGCACCTTGTGCTCCGGCGTAGCTCAAGCCCGGCCTGGTCTGCGGGCCCGGAACGCCACCCGTGCGCCGCCGCCCCGCACGTCGCAGCAGGAAGATGACCGCCCACAGTGGTACGCCGATGGCCACCAGCCACGGCAAGGCCCCGCCCAGCACCGTCATTAACACGCCCAGCGACCGCACCAAAGCATGCCAGCCGCCGCTCAGCCCGGCCAGGAAACCGGGCGGCCGATCGTCGTCGCCGATCGTCGTCGCGTCCGAGTCCACCAGGATCACGGTGATGGTGGAGAGGGCCACGAGGTCCGCCAGGCGACGCTTCTTGGCTTGCAGGGACGCCAGGTCCGCCTCGCGCGTGGCCACCTCGCGCTCCAGCATCACCAGGTCGTCCAGCGATTCCGCGCGTGCCAGCAGCTTGCGGCCACTGTCCACACGCGCCTGCTGCACCTCGATGCGGGCGTCCAGGTCGATGGTCTGTTCGGTGACGTCCTCGGTGCTCAGGCTGCGCAGCTCTTCGTTGCCGAGCCGGACCAGTTTGCCGACCACGGCGGCGAACCGGTCGGCGGGCACGCGAAGTTCGAGCGTCGCCTGGTCCGATCCGGCGCTGCTGTGCCGGTCGTCGCCACCCACGAAACCCCCGGCCGTGGTGGCGATGCCGGTCGCCTGGGTGGCTGCCACGGTCACGTTCTTCACCCGTACGGTGATGGAGCCCGTGTAGATGATGGAGCGCTGGTCCACGCTGAGGTCGGGAGCGCGCGCGGCCTGATCGGTGGTTCGCTCCGGGGCTTGCTCCGCTGCGGTGCCGGGTCGGGCCGGTGCGGCTGCGGGTGCCGAGGATCCGGCGGAGTCGCCGGAACTGCATCCGGCGAGTGTGGCGGTGGATATCAGTATGGTGGCGGCCACCAGCGCGGCTGTGCGCATCATTGCCTCCCGTGTCCGATGTTGTCCGCTGTGACGTGCGGCGCGGGGGCATGGGTTCCGGCAGACTCGGGTAGCGCCAATAACGATTCGGCTGCGGAGGAGGCCTCATGCGCATCACCAAGTTCACGCATTCCTGTCTGCGCGTGGAAGGCGACGGCGTGCTCGTCGTCGATCCCGGCGCGTTCAGTGAGCAGTCGGCGCTGGACGGCGCGGACGCGGTGCTGATCACGCACGAACACTTCGATCACCTGAACGTCGACGCGGTGGTCGCGGCCCGGTCCACGCGGCCGGACTTGCGCATCTTCGCGCACGCCGAGGTGCTGCCGAAGCTGGCGCCGCTGCGGGACGCGGTCACCACGGTCGAGCCGGGGCAGCGGTTCTCCGCCGCCGGGCTGACCGTCACCGCGTACGGGGGGCAGCATGCCCTGATTCATCAGGACATCCCGCGCGTGGCGAACCTGGGCTATCTCGTCAGCGACGGCACGGCGAACCTTTATCACCCGGGAGACTCGTTCTTCGTGCCGGACGACGGGGTGCCGGTGGATACTCTGTTCGTGCCGTTGAACGCCCCATGGGCCAAGCTCGCCGAGTCGATCGACTTCGTCCGGGCGGTGAAGCCGGGCCGGGCCTTCGCGCTGCACGACGCGTTGCTGAACGAGACCGGCGCGCGCGTCTCGGACGGCCACCTGGAGCGGCTGTCCGGCACCGGCTACGCCCACCTGACGCCCGGCACGACGATCGACTGACGTGCCCACAGCCCACGACGTGGACGAGCTTATCCGGCGGATGTATGAAGCGCCGCCGGACTCGTTCGTCGCCGCCCGTGCGGCTGCGGTGGCGCAGGCTCGGGAGGCGGGGGACCGGGCCGCCACGAAACGGCTCGCCGCGCTGCGGAAGCCGACCGTGGCCGCCTGGGTGGTCAACCTGCTGGCGCTGCGCCGCCCGGATCTGATCGATGAACTGGTCGAGCTGTCCACCGCGCTGCGCGACGCCCAGCGTGGCCTGGACGGTGCCCAACTGCGGCAGTTGTCCGCGCAGCGCCGGCAGGTGGTGTCCGCACTTGTCGCGCAGGCGCGCGAGCTCGCATCGGGCGCCTCGGTGGGCGGCAAGCTGCCGCTGGCCGAGGTGGAGGCCACGCTGACCGCGGCGCTTGCCGAACCGGATATCGCCGCGCAGGTCCGCACCGGACGGCTGGTGCGGGCCGTCTCGTACGCGGGATTCGGCGAGGTGCCGCGGCCTCGGCTGCGGCTGGTCACCGACGAAGTGGACGCCGACGCCGCTGACGACGAGGGCGCCGCCGACGACGAGGGCGCTGATGTGGCGGCGGAGGCTGCGCCGGACGGCACGGTGTCCGACATCCGGATCCGCGCGGCGGAGCAGCGCCGGCGCCGCGAGTTCCAGGAACGCCACCGGGCGCTGGCGCGGGAGTTGAGTGCCGCGCAGGCCGCCGAGAGCCGTGCCGATCAGCAATTGGAGCGGGCGGAATCGGCCGAACGCGACGCCGGGCACACGGTCGAGGACCTCGATGCCGAACTGGCCGAGCTGGAGCGCCGCCGGGCGGAGGCGCAGGCCGATGTGGCCCGGCGGAAGTCCGCTCGCCGTGACGCGGAACGGGAGGCCGCAGCGGCTCGTCGGCGCGTCGGAGACGCTCAGGCCGCGCTGGAGGATCTGGAGGCCCACGACCCCGGCTGAGGGGTTCACTGGACGAAACGGTGCGCCGGGCGCGCCGAACGGTGGCGTGCGGACCCCGAAGGTCCGGCGAGGACGGAGAATGTTTTCCAGATCCAGTCAAGAAGAGCACAATCGGGCGCGTGACCCCCGAACAGGCAGCCGCCACCGCCAAACCGGGACTGGCCGAGCTCATCGGAGCCTTCGCCGAATCACCTCAGACGCTGCGCCGTGCCCGCCTGCTCGGATTGTCCGGGTGGGCCTACCACGTGTCGGCCCGGGCCGGCGCGCTCGGCGAGGTGCGCGCCGAGACGGTGACCGCGGCGATCGGCTTCATCGCCCCGGACGCGGTCGCGGAGGGGTGGGAGGCGGCGGCCAAGACCACCGACCCGATGGATGTCGCCGCCTGGCACCTGCACGAGCTGTGTCGGTGGGGCGAGGAGCGGATCGGCGACTTCCCCCGGGTCGGCCGGCTGCTCGATCTCACCAAGCGGGTCGCGTACGCGGCGGACGGCGCCGCGCTGCCGCTGTTCGCGGCCTGGCGCGCCATGCCGGTGCCGAACAGCGCGCCCGGCGCGCAGGTGGCGGTGAACCTGCATCTGCTGCACGAGCACCGACTGGGTGTGCAGGTCCTCGCGGTGCGGGCCAGCGGCCTGACCCCGTTGGAGGCGATCATCGCCGGGCCGGAAGGGGAGACCGGTGCGGTCGCCTTCGGCTGGCAGCCTCCGTACCCTCAGGTCGGCCCGATCGTACGGCGACTGATGTGGGCGGAATCGGTGGCGGACGCGATGGCCGGCCGGGCGTACGCGGAATTGGACCGGGCCGAGCGGATCGAACTGGTCGGTCTGCTTGACTCGTTGCGGGGCACGCTACGACGCTGACGCTCGTCGGGAGCTGGTCATTCGTCCGACGGCGAAGCAGTCCGGGTGGGCCGGCGGCGCAGGTCCATCACGTAGTCGTCGGGCGCGCCCGCCTTCTCCGCGGCATTGGCGATCTCGGACAGGTACCAGGCGGTCGGCATGCCGCCCTCGTAGCCGTCGTAGACGTACACCCAGGCGCTGTATTCGCCCTCCAGGGTCACCACGCGCACGGTGAGCTTCTGGTACGCCCCCGCGGTCACGCCCTCGACCTCGTCGAGCTGCGCGGCGTCCCACTGGTGCACGTCGTACAGCGAGACGAACACCCGGTCGCCGGGCGATTCGACGATGGTGGTGACCGCGCCCTCCCACCCCATCTCGCCGTCGCCGGCGAAGGTCAGCCGCCACCCCTCGATCCACCCCACGCCGACCATCGGCGAGTGCGGGCAGTAAGCCCGCATGCGAGCAGGATCAAGATTTGAGCCATACGCGGCGTAGTGACGCACGGCGATGACGATAACCGCCACGGCCCGTGGGAGAGAATACGAGGGGTGCGTGTCGGCACAATTGAGGTGGAGGTAATCAGACTGTGAGCCGGATCGTGATCATCGGTGGGGGCCCGGGCGGCTACGAAGCGGCGCTGGTGGCGGCCCAGCTCGACGCGGACGTCACGCTCGTCGAGGCTGATGGCGCGGGCGGTGCCTGCGTGCTGTCCGACTGCGTGCCGTCGAAGACGTTCATCGCCAGTTCAGAGGTGGTGACCGGGTATCGGAACAACGACCGTTTCGGGATTCGCTCGGCGGGCCTGTCCGGGGTGAGCGTCGACGTCGCGACGGTCAACGAGCGGGTCAAGCAACTCGCCGTGGCCCAGTCCGGCGACATCCAGGCGAAGCTGGTCAAGGCCGGGGTGGACGTGGTGCACGGGCATGCCCGGATGGGTGACGACACGCTCGGTCACACTCACCGTGTGTTGATCACGCCGGTGGGTGCGGAGACGTACGCGGTGGACGCCGACACCGTCCTGTTGGCCACCGGCGCCACCCCTCGGGTGCTGCCGACCGCCGTCCCGGACGGCGAACGGGTGCTGGACTGGCGTCAGGTCTACGACCTTCCGGAGCTGCCCGAGCACCTGATCGTGGTCGGCTCCGGCGTGACCGGCGCGGAGTTCGCCAGCGCCTTCCTGGCCATCGGTGTGCGGGTGACCCTGGTGTCCAGCCGGGAGCGGGTGATGCCGCATGAGGATGCCGACGCTGCGATGGCCATCGAGCGTGTCTTCCGCGAGCGGGGCATGACGATCCTCAACCAGTCCCGCGCCAAGTCCGTGGTGAACACCGGCGACGGTGTGTCGGTCACGCTCGCCGACGGCCGGTCGGTCAGCGGCTCGCACGCGCTGATGGCCGTGGGCGCCGTGCCCAACACCGCGGATCTTGGCCTGCGCGAGTACGGCGTGGAGGTGGCTCAGGGCGGCTACGTCACCGTCGACCGGGTGTCGCGCACCAATGTGCCGGGGATCTATGCGGCCGGCGACTGCACCGGCGTGCTGCCGCTGGCCAGCGTCGCGGCGATGCAGGGCCGGATCGCCGTGTGGCACGCCATGGGCGAGGCGGTGACACCGTTGCGGCTGCGCACCGTCTCGGCGAACGTCTTCACCGACCCGGAACTGGCCACGGTGGGGGTGTCGCAGAACGACGTGGACAGCGGGAAGGTCCCCGCGCGCCAGGTGATGTTGCCGCTGTCCGGCAACGCGCGGGCCAAGATGGCCGAGGTGCGCGACGGTTTCGTCAAGCTGTTCTGCCGGCCGGCCACCGGTCAGATCGTGGGCGGCGTGGTGGTCGCGCCGAAGGCCAGCGAGCTGATCCTGCCGGTCACCATGGCGGTGGAGAACAATCTCACCGTGGACCAGTTGGCCCACACCTTCACGATCTATCCGTCGCTGTCCGGTTCTATCGCGGAGGCTGCCCGTCAGTTGATGTACCACGAGCCGCGATAGCTGCCTGTCCCACCTGCTCCGCCGACGCGTCGTCGCTCGCCGCCTGCTGGGTGTCCGCCTGCTGGGTAGGCGCCTCCTGGGTGTCCACCTCCGGGGTGGCCGTGGCGTCCTCGGCGATCTCTTGGTCGACAGCTTTGCGACCGCCGAACAGCGCCAGGATCCAGCCTGCGGTGCCGAAGACGACCGCCGCGGTGGCCGCGATGGCGAACAGCCGCCAGGCCGACTGGGTCACCGCGGTGCCGCCGATGTGGCCCACGAGGCCGCCGTAGGTTGCCCAGGCCAGGCATGCGCCACCGTCGTACGCGATGAAGAACTTGATCGGATAGCCGGTGCGGCCCGCGTGGTAACCGGAGGCCATCCGGCCGCCCGGGACGAACCGGCACAGCAGGAGCACCAGCGGGCCCGGCTGGCGCAGCCCGCGGGTGAAGCGCTCGGCGGCGCGCCGGGTCTTGGAGGCGGGCTCGTCGTTCTTCGGTGCGAAGCGCTGCCGTAACGCGGCGAGGCGGCTGCTGAGCCAGTTGCCGCCCACGTTCCCGGAGGTCCGGCCCAGCACGAAGGCGAGGGCGTCGCCGGTGAACATGCCGAGCGCACCCACCGCGATCACCACCGGAAGTTCCAGGTTTCCGTAGACGGTGAGCGCGCCAGAAGTGATCATGATGGCCTGGACCGGGAACACCGGAACCATCGCGTCGACCGTCAGGAACCCGAAAATGGCCAGGTAGATCCACGCCGGCGTGGTCAGCACGGTCAACAGATCAGTCATTGATGCGGCCACCTCGCGGCTCGGGGCTCCCGTCATGGTGCTTGGACAGCCCTGAGAGTGGGCTGAGTTCAGCATGCTCGTTCTGCGGGCAGGCTAACGGTGATCCGTACCACGGTACGTTGCTGCCGTTGCAGTTCGGCGGTGTTCGGCCGGGTTTCGCCGAGTTAGCCCGCCCGCAGCGGCTACGCACGCACAGAAACGCGGCGTACCGTGATGGTGCTCGAAACGCCGGGTCCCCCGTTCTCGGTCGTCTCGGGCGCTCGGGCCGCCGGTAGGTCCCGTACCGGCGGCCCCCGCCCGTGACGTCCTGTCGTCCGCTCGTCGTCGGTCGGTCGTCGCTCGCGGAGCCGATCGACGAGAGGCAAAGGAGCAGTATTACGCTCTCGCGTCTAACTTGTCAACGACTAGATACAGTGGGCGGATGGCGAAGCGGTCATATCACCATGGCGACCTCCGGCGGGCGCTGCTCGACGCCACCGCGGAGGCGATCGGCGAGGCCGGGCCGGCCGCTCTGAGCCTGCGCGACCTGGCCCGCCGGGCAGGCGTGTCGCATGCCGCCCCGATGCATCACTTCGGAGACAAGGCGGGCCTGCTGACCGCCTTCGCCGCGGAGGGCTTCGACAAGTTGTCCGCGGAACTGTCCGCCGGGTCCGGCGAGTTTCTTGAGGCCGGAGTGGCGTACGTCCGGTTCGCGCTGGCGCACCGGGCGCACTTCGAGGTGATGTTCTCCCCCGGCCTGTACCGCGCCGAGGACGCGGATCTGGCCGCCGCGCGGCAACGAGCGCGGCGGGCGCTCTACGAGGGCCTGGCCGCGATGCGGGCCCGCCCGGATCCCGCCCGCCCGGATCCCGCCCGCCCGGATCCCGCCCGCCCGGATCCCGCCCGCCCGGATCCCGGTCGGACCGTCGGCGGCAGCGCGGGCGAGTGGGATGAAACCCGAGCCGCGGGCCTCGCCGCATGGTCGGTGGCGCACGGGTTCGCCACGCTCTGGCTCAGCGGCGCCCTGCCGGGCACCTCGGCCGCCCCGGAGGACGCGGCCCGGCTGGTGTTCGCCCGGCTGCGGGACGGAGTGGGCTGATCCCAGCGGGCCGACCTCACTCCTCGATGGTGCAGATGACGGTGCCCGGGGTGACCGTCTCGCCCGCCTTGACCGCCAGACCGGTCACCGTGCCGGCCCGGTGGGCGGGCAACGGCTGCTCCATCTTCATCGCCTCGACCACCACGATCACGTCGCCCTCGGCGACCTGGTCGTCGTCACTCACCGCCACCTTGACCACGGTGCCCTGCATGGGGGCGCTCAACGCCGCCGCGCTGGCGGCCGGGGCGGCCCGGCCGGCGCGGGACCGCCGCGCGGCCGGGCGGGCGGCCGGGGCCGGTCCGCTCGCGGCCAGGCCGGCCGGCAGGGTGACCTCCAACCGCTTGCCGGCCACCTCGACGACCACGCTGGTGCGCTCGGCGTCCGGCTGGTCGGCCGCCGCTGGCGCGGTGAACGGCGGGACGCCGCCGGCCCATTCGGTCTCGATCCACCGGGTGTGCACGCTGAAGTCCGCCACGAACGCGGGGTCGCGGACCACCAGGCGATGGAACGGCAGCACCGTGGCGATGCCGTCGATCACCGTCTCGTCCAGGACCCGGCGGGAGCGCTCGATCGCCTCCTGACGGGTCTCCCCGGTGACGATGATCTTCGCCATCATGGAGTCGAAGTTGCCGCCGACCACATCGCCCTGCGTCACTCCGGCATCGACCCGCACCCCCGGCCCAGCCGGCCAGGTCAACCCGGTGACGGCGCCGGGAGCGGGCAGGAAACCGCGGCCGGCGTCCTCGCCGTTGATGCGGAACTCGATGGCGTGGCCGCGCGGCACCGGATCCGCGTGCAGGCGCAACGGTTCCCCGTCGGCGATCCGGAACATCTCCCGGACCAGGTCGACGCCCGCCGTCTCCTCGGTGACCGGGTGCTCCACCTGCAGCCGGGTGTTCACCTCCAGGAACGAAATGGTGCCGTCCTGGCCGACCAGGTATTCCACCGTCCCGGCGCCGTGATAGCCCGCCTCCCGGCAGATCGCCTTGGCGCTCTCGTGGATGCGGGACCGCTGCTCGTCGGTGAGGAACGGCGCGGGTGCCTCCTCGACCAGCTTCTGATGGCGACGCTGCAGCGAGCAGTCGCGGGTGCCGACCACCACCACCGACCCGTGCTGATCGGCGAGGACCTGAGCCTCCACATGCCGGGGCCGGTCCAGGTAGCGCTCCACGAAACACTCGCCCCGCCCGAACGCCGCCACCGCCTCGCGCGTGGCCGACTCGAACAGCGCCGGGATCTCGGCCACGGTGCGGGCCACCTTGAGACCGCGTCCGCCGCCGCCGAACGCCGCCTTGATCGCCACCGGCAAGCCGTGCTCCTCGGCGAACGCCACGATCTCGTCGGCACCGGACACCGGCTCGCTCGTGCCCGGGACCAGCGGTGCGCCGACGCGCTGGGCGATGTGCCGCGCGGTGACCTTGTCGCCCAGGTCGCGGATCGCCTGCGGGGTGGGGCCGATCCAGGTCAGGCCCGCGTCCAGCACCGCCTGTGCGAAGTCCGCGTTTTCGGAGAGGAAGCCATAACCGGGGTGCACCGCGTCGGCACCGCTGCGCTCGGCCACGTCCAGCAGCTTGTCGATGCGCAGATAGGTGTCCGCTGCGGTGTCGCCTCCCAACGCGTACGCCTCGTCGGCGAGTCGGGCCGGCGGCGCGTCGCGATCGGCGTCGGCGTAGACGGCGACGCTGGCCAGACCCGCGTCCTGACAGGCCCGGATGACCCGGACAGCGATCTCGCCGCGATTGGCGATCAATACCTTGCGCACGAACCCGAGCCTAGCGGTCGCGGCGGACGGTTTCTTTTCAGTCAAATTTGGCTATTACTCTCGGGTCATGTCCGCGACGCGCATGATGATCCTCGGCCTGGTGCAGTGGATGCAGCCGGTGCACGGCTACGACGTCCGCCGTGAGCTGCTGAGCTGGAACGCCGATAAGTGGGCCCACGTGCAGCCCGGATCGATCTATCACGCGCTGCGCAAGCTCTCCGAGGAGGAGCTGATCCGCCCGGTCGCCACCGAGCAGGTCGGCGCACGCCCCGCACGCACCACGTACGAGATCACCGACAAGGGTGCCGCGGAGTTCATGACGCTGCTGCGCGACGCCTGGTGGCAGGTCGGCGGCTCGCCCGAGCGGTTCATGGCCGGATTCTCGTTCCTGCCCGCACTGCCGCGTGCCGAGGCCGCCGCGGCGCTACGCAATCGGATCGTCCAGCTCACCGTCGGAGTGCAGCAGTTGCGTGCCGCCATGTCAGCCGACTGGGCGCGGCGCAAGCCGTCCTACGTCTCGTGGCTCTGGGAGCTCACCATCGACCGCCACGAGGCCGAGATGGCCTGGTGTGAACGAACCGCCCAGCGCATCGAATCCGGCGAGAGGTACATGCCGGACGGCGGCGCCACCCCCGACATGTGGAACGACGTGTAATTGACTTTGCCTATTCAAACTTGACGACATACCGTGTCTCGCATGATTGAGACGCGGGGACTTCGCAAGTCGTTCACGTCCCGACGAGGTCGCGAGAAGAAGACCGTGGAGGCCGTACGCGGCGTCGACCTGGACGTCGCCGAGGGAGAGATCTTCGGATTCCTCGGCCCCAACGGCGCCGGCAAGACCACCACGCTCCGCATGCTCGCCACCCTCATCGAGCCGGACGGCGGCACCGCTGTCATTGCCGGCGCCGACCTGCGCACCGACTCGGCACAGGTGCGCCGGCGCATCGGATACGTCGCGCAGGGCGGCAGCACCTGGGACGAGTGCACCGCGCACGAGGAACTCGTCCTGCAGGCCCGGATGTACGGCGTGTCCAAGTCCACCGCCGAGGAGCGCACCCGGCGTGTGCTGCAGGCTTTCCAGCTCAGCGAGTACGCGGACCGCAAGTGCAAGACCTACTCCGGCGGACAACGCCGGCGCGTCGACATCGCGCTCGGCATCATCCACGAGCCGAAGGTGGTCTTCCTCGACGAGCCCACCAGCGGACTCGACCCGCAGAGCCGCGCACACATGTGGGACGAGATCCGGCGGCTGCGCGACGAGGGCATGACCGTCTTCATCACCACCCACTACCTGGACGAGGCCGACGTGCTCTGCGACCGCCTCTCCATCATGGACAACGGTGAGGTCGTCGCGTCCGGCACGCCCGCGGAGCTGAAACGGACCATCTCCGGCGATGTGGTGCGCATCGGCGTGCCGCCCCAGGCCGTCGCCTCCGCCGCCGAGGTGCTCGACCCGCTGGAACTCGTCACCAAGCTGGAAACCCATGACGACGGCGTCCGGCTCTACACGGACGACGGGGCCGCGGCCATCCCGCAGATCCTGCGCACCCTGGACGGCGCCGACGTGCCCATCGGCACCATCGAACTCAACCGGCCCAGCCTGGACGACGTCTTCCTGACCAAGACCGGCCGCTCACTGAGGGAGAGCTGATCGAAGTGAAGATCCTCCGCGACACCTCGCTGATCTTCGACCGTCAGATGCGGCTGCTGCTGCGCAACCCGGTGTGGGTCTTCGTCGGCGTCTTCCAGCCGGTGATGTATCTGTTGCTGTTCGCCCCGCTGCTCAAGCGCAGCCTCAACGTGTCCAGCGACGCCGAGGCGTACCGCATCTTCGTGCCCGGCCTGCTGGTGTTGCTGGCCATCTTCGGCGGCCTGTTCCAGGGCTTCGGCATGATCGCCGAGCTGCGCGCCGGGATCATCGAACGTTCCCGCGTCACCCCGGTCAGCCGGCTCGCGCTGCTGCTCGGGCGTTCCCTGCGCGACGTGGTGTCCCTGCTCATGCAGGCCGTCATCATCACGCTGCTCGCGCTGCTCTTCGACCTGCGCGTCTTCATCGGGTACGTGCTCCTCGCCTACCTGATGCTCGCGCTGATCTCGCTGATGACCTCGGCGTTGTCCTACGGCGTGGCGTTGATTGTCAAGAGCGAGGACGCCCTCGCGCCGCTGATGAACACGGTCGCCCAACCGGTGCTGCTGCTGTCCGGCATCCTGCTGCCGATGAGTCTGGCGCCGGGATGGCTGCAGGGCGTGGCCAACTGGAACCCGTTCTCCTGGGCGGTGGACGGGACGCGGGCGCTGTTCCGCGGCGACCTGGGTTCCCCGGACGTGTGGCAGGGCCTGGTCATCATGGCGGTGCTGGCGATACTGGCGGTGGTCTGGGCAGCGCGGGAGTTCGCGCGCAGCGTGCGGTGAGACGCGATGCCGGTGGCGGGTGTCGGCGGCGGGTTCAGCGGCGGCGGGATGTCAGCGGCCGGTCTCGTGGCGGCGGGATGTCAGCGGCGTCGCCACAACTCCGTGATCCGCACGCCGAACTCCGCCAGCAGTTGCCTCAGCAGCGGCAGCGACAGGCCGATCACGTTGCTCGGGTCACCCTCGACGCGTTCCACGAACGCCGCGCCACGACCGTCGATCGTGAACGCGCCCGCAACGTTCAACGGCTCCTTCGTCCGCACGTACGCGTCAATCTCCTCGTCCGAGATGTCCGCGAAGTGCACGACGGTGGTACCCACCTCCTCGGCCTGCCGACCGGACACCAGTTCGGTCAGATGGTGCCCGGTGTGCAGCACCCCGGAACGCCCGCGCATCGCCCGCCACCGCTCCGCCGCCTCGGCCGCATTCTTCGGCTTGCCCAGGATCTGACCTTCGAAGGCGAGCACCGAGTCGCAGCCCAGGACCAGGACGGCCGGGTCCGCTTCCAGCCGGGCAGCGACCGTACGCGCCTTCATCCTCGCCAGAGCCAAACTGAGCGTGTACGCGTCGTCGGCGTCCACCACCGACTCGTCCACGCCACTGACCAGCGTTTCGGCGTCGATGCCCGCAGACTTCAGGAGGGCTCGACGGGCCGGGCTGGCAGAGGCGAGAACCAGGCGGTAGAGAATGTCGTTCTGCACAATGGATCACGGTACAAGCCGCAGCATCCGCTGCCGCCGCCAACCGCCGTTGTTGCACTGTACGAGTGGACGCAGCCACCATCGTGACGCGCGGGTCTCCCGCCACCGGTCGGCGGCTGGTTTGCGTGGTCGGGCCGTAGCCTGGTGGCTGTTTCGTGTGGTCCGGCGGCATCTGGCGGCTGTTCCCGGCGGCGCTTTGACGTCAACCAGCTACCGCTCGGCCCGCCGAGACGTACGTGGGATACGGCTGGAGACGCCCGGCCGGCCCCCGCGCGCATATCGCCTCAAGCTCGCTCACCGGTCCGTCCGCCGCCGACGTCGTTGCACAACGAGTGAGAAGATCAATCCACCGAGGAGAAGAACGCCAACAATGCCGCCGACCACCGCGGGAACATTCACCGAACTTGTCTGAGCCTCACCTTCAGGGGCGGACTGAGGCGGAGCCGGTGGACTCGATTCAGCGGGCGGCGAGGACGAAGGCTCCGACGCGCCCGCACCATCAAGAGGCGGCACATCTGCAGTAAGCGCCTTCACGATGTTGACGATCCCGTAGCCGCACTCCTCATCGCGCCCCGGCGGGCCGACATCGGTAGCCGTGGCGGTCAGCCGGTGAATCACTTCCTGCGCGGAGAGGTCGGGAAACTTCGCACGTACGAGCGCAGCGGCCCCAGACACAATCGCAGTCGCATCAGATGTGCCGCGAGATGTCGCGTATCCACGATTTAAATATGTGGTCTCGATATCGATTCCCGGAGCGCAGAGTCCAACCTTGTTGTCCTCCACTGAGAAAGGCAGATGCTTGCCTTCCCTGTCGGTAGCGCCAACGGCAAGTACGCCCGGCATGGCTGCGGGGTAGCCAATGGCAAAATCGTTGGGTCGATTTCCTGCTGCGGCGACTATTAGAATGTCTCGCTTCTGTGCATCCATCACAGCTCTTTGTAGCGCCAAACTTGGGGCACTGGACAGTGATACATTGATTATGTCGACGTCTTTTGACGCCGCATATTCGATTCCAGGAGCGATGTTGAGTCCGGCGTTAGCGAAGCCTGGCTTCTCCTCCTTTACGGGAAGAATTCTAGTCTCCGGTGCAATTCCGATTACTCCCGACGATTTCCCGTGTCCGTGGGCGGCAATTATTCCTGCCATTGCGGTGCCGTGACCGATTTCATCTACCTTGCCATTTCCTGTGCTGTCTGATATCACGTCCTTCCCGTCTAGGAGATTTTGGTCGAGGTCTGGGTGTGGTGAGACGCCGGTGTCGACTACTCCAACGGTGATGCCCGAGCCTTTGGTGACGCTGTGTGCAACCTTGATGTTAAGATATTTGAGATGCCACTGCTCGTCCCTGGTGGCATCCGCAGTGGCGGGACTTGTCATTGCGGCGGCCATAATGGTCGATGTGGCTGCCGCGGTGGTGGTCCGTCGAATCCATCGAAGCAGACTATTTGAGTCCGATTGCTGGACCGGGGTCGATTCGCGGCTCAGTTTCAGGATGCAGCACCGGCGAGACGCCCTGCGCTGTTTCCCAAGGATTGCTGGGGTCCCACTGCCCAAAGTCTTCCTCATCTTCTTGACCCGTGCTCCGCTGGCCCGCCCCGATAACTTGTTCCCTGACAGTCGGTGATTTGCCGCTTGGGTTGAAAGTTCGTCCTGAGAGATGCGTAGACTCGGCGCTTTTCCCGCCATGCTGGGCAGGTGTGAGGTTTCCCGAAGGGGTCAATGAGCCGCCTGCTGATGCAGTTCGACCTGTAGGCATTCCGGTCGTCCCTCGTCCCGCTGCGTTGGGGCTTATGACGCCCCCGATGGGATTGACCCTTTGGGGTTGCCGCAATTGGCTTGATGGCTGCCGCAAACCAGAATTTGGGACACTTCCGATCACTCCGCCGGGCGGCATAGCTCGAAGACCGCGCTCTGGGCTGAGTGGCGTTGCGCGCAGTCCGTTGGCCTGGCTTGGTCTCGTAGTGGGCCGACCCTCAGTTTCGCCTAGAGGCGGAACTGCTTGGACAGGGCCTGCTCCCAGCCTCCCAACTGGTGGGAGCGGCCTCCCTGTGCTTGGGGGAAGGACAGTTCCCGGGCTTATTAGCCCTGACGACGGCTGTGTCGGAGGGCTTGGCATAGTAACCGGTGCCGGTCCCGCCGACGCTATCGGCTGAGCTCCGCCAAGAACTAGACCCGGTTGTCGGACACCCGCAACCGGCGAACTTGGATCGCTAGTGATGGCCGCCGGTGTGCTCGATGCTAGCGAATTCGGGGAGCTGCTATTTGTGTGCGTGACCCCGGTGCTCGCGGCTGAAACTGAGGAGCTCTGCAAAGGTGGTGGCAGGTATTGGAGCTCTCTGGACTTCTCTTCTGTCTCGCCTGCTATTAGTCCTTTGTCTACCGGCTTCGGGCGCACTAGCTGTGCCCGTGCCTGGATTAGCTCGCTGCTCAAGCCGTACATGATGCTGCGTGCTTGGAGGTTCAACTGCTCCTGCCGACCGTCTGCCACTGGCGGCTTCGGGGTTGGCGTTTTGGGGGACTGCGGCGGCTTCGTTGCCTGCTCCGCGTCGAATGCCTCCAGCTTTGACGCGTTCTGCGTGTATTCGTCGTGGAGGGACTTCAAGTCTGCCCGGGACGCCGCGATCGCCGTCATCGCCGTCTTGAGGGTGTCGTAGTTGGCGACCGCTGCGTCGTACGTGTCCTGGAGGTTGTCGATCAGGCTGTCCAGGCGTTCGACGTAGGCCGCCGCCGCCGGGCTCTTCTCGGGCGGCCACGCGGTGGCCAGGTTCTCGCGATAGTTCTTCACCTGGTTGATGTGGCGGATCGTCAAGTCTGCCGTCTTCTTCCACATGCCGATCGCCGGGTCGTACGACAGGACCTGTTGATTGGCGAGGGTCTGCCACATCTGCGGCACGTCCATTGCCGACCAGTTGGTGCCGCCTCCGCCGCCCCCGCCACCTGCGTCCAGCATCACGCATCTCCCGCAACGTCGTCGTTCGTGGTGGTCGTGGAGGTCTCGCCGGCATCCGATCCGGACGAACCCATCTCGGGGGCAGCGGCTCGCTCGAATGCCCGCTCGACGTCGGAGACGCGGGCGCGGGAGAAGGCGTCTGAGTTGCGGTATTCCGCGCCTATTTCCTGAGCGGCGGTCGCCAGGTAGGTGGTGCCGTTGGCGTGGTCGTAGACGTTCGCGTGCGTGGCGTCCTGGACGGCCTCATGTGTGCTCCGGAACGCACTGAGCTCTTGGAAGTGGCCGGCGACCTCGGGCAGCCGGGTCATCATGGCCTGGGAGACCTCACGCATGTGCGGCGCGTAGTTCTCGGCGACCTCGGCGCGGAGCTCGCTGCCGAACTTCTCCATGGCGTCGATGTCGGCGGCGATGTCGCCGAAATCAGTGAACCCGTAATCACGCAGCCAGACCGGTCCGAGGTCCTCCTCCGGGATCATCTCGCACCATCCTCCCCCGACAGACGCTCCGCCTCCCTCGGACCCGCCTCCCTCGGGCGGATGCTCGGGCGGACGCGAGCTGGGAAACACCGAAGCTCATCTAAGTCAATGAGAGCGTACTCATTGACGGAAGGTCATTTCGACCCTGAACGCGGCGCTGTGGACGGTCGTCGCCGTAGCGATATCAACGCGGCACGGGCAAGCCTGAGGCACGCCAGGACGGCCGGCGTGCGGCGGGGCGTGCGGAGCGTACCCAGGTTGATGCTGTCGGCTGCGGCGGCCGGGTATCGGCTGGTGCTGATCTCGTGACCAGGGCGATCACCAGGGCGGCGACCTCGTCCGGCGACGGGTTTCCGCGTACGACTCTGACCAGCGGATCCTTGTCCATCGACGAAGCGTACGACGCGGGCTTTGCGGCCCGGTGACACGCATCCCACACACGGCTGATCAATTCGCTGTGCCTCGACCTGACCGGGTATTTTCTGCGTGATGTCTACTTCCCCCCCGCTCGTGGTCGCTGACCGCTACCGGCTTGTCGCGCCGCTCGGTCAGGGCGGGATGGGTCGCGTGTGGCGCGCCACCGATGTCGTGCTGCACCGCGACGTGGCGATCAAAGAACTGGTGCCCCCTCCGGGCCTCACCCCGGACGAGCGCCGCGAGATGCGCGAGCGTTCGCTGCGGGAAGCGCGCGCCATCGCCCGGCTCAACAACATCAACGTGGTACGTGTGTTCGACGTGCTGCGTACGGACGCCGACCCATGGATCGTCATGGAGTACGTGCCGTCCCGGTCGTTGCAGGACACCCTGGCATCGGACGGCACCTTTCCGCCCGTACGTACGGCGGAAATCGGACTCGGTGTGCTGAACGCCCTGCGCGCCGCGCACCGGGCCGGCGTGGTGCATCGCGACGTCAAACCGGGCAACGTGCTGATCGGCGCCGACGGCCGGGTGGTGCTCACCGACTTCGGGCTCGCCACGGTGCCGGGCGATCCCAACGTCACGCGCACCGGCCTGGTGCTCGGGTCCCCGGCGTACATCGCCCCGGAGCGGGCCCGCGACGGCACGGCCGGGCCGGCCGCCGACCTCTGGTCGTTAGGAGCCACGCTGTACGCCGCGGTCGAGGGCGCCTCGCCGTTCGCCCGTCCGTCGGCGATCGCCACGCTGGCCGCGCTGGCTACCGAGAATCCCCCGCCCGCGCGGCACGCCGGGCCGCTCAAACCGGTGCTCAACGGCCTCCTGCGAAAGGACCCGTCGCATCGCATCAACGCCGAGGAGGCGGAGCGCCTGCTGCTGCGCGCCACCGGCCGCCGGTCGAAGCTGAGCTTCCCGATGAGTTCGACCATGCGCCGGCCGGGCGCGGGTCGGGATCGCGCGTCGACGCCGGCGACGCCGCCCGTGGTGCCAGGCTCGGGCCCGGTGGTGCCGGGGCCGCGCCCGCCGGCCACCCCGCGTCGCCCGACGGCGCGGGGAGCGGCGCGCCCGCCGGTCTATGTCCCCGGCAAGGCGGCGGTGGGTCGTCCGGCCGATGCCCCGCAGGACGGGACGTCCACGGAGGCGCCCAAAACGGAGGCGCCCAAAGTCGAGGCGCGCGCGCTGGACTCCACGCGGGTGGACGGCACGCCGGTCCGGGAGGGCCGGGAGCCTGCCGCGAAGAGCGACACGGCGAAGAGCGACACCGTGCGGGGGCGCTCGGCCGAGACTCGGATGTCGGCGCCGACGTCGGCGCCGACGCCGGAAGCGCCGTCCGCCGACCGGTCACCGGCGCAGGGCACGGCTCAGGGGAAGGCGTCCGCGGCATTCGGCGCGCTCTCGGCCGCCGACCTTGCCGCCGCTCGCCGGGCACGCCGGGCGGCGGCCGACCAACAGCCCGGAGCGGCCGGGCAGGTGGCACGGGGGACTGCGGCGATCAAGCCGGGCGCGGCCGATGCCCAGGACGGTACGGCCGAAGCGCAGACCTCGGACAAGGCGGGCGTTGCGGGGTCGGAGAAGGCCGGCGTGGCGGGCGGTGCCGGCTCCGATGTCGGCGAGATCGATGCGGATGAGCCGAGCGGGGAGTCGGCTCGGGAGGCGGACGACGCGGCCGGGTCTTCCTCCGGGAGGGGCTCGGAGCCGGAGAGCGACGGTCCCGGTACGGCTGAGGCCCGGGATGTCGAGGACGACGCGCACGATGCCGTCGCCGCATCGGCGAAGACGACCCCGCCGAACAAGCCGACCGTTGGTGCCCGTGCGGGTACTGGACGCAGCAAGGCGGCCCGGAAGAAGAGCCGTTCACGCAGCAGCGCCCCGACCACGGGTGCCACGGAGACGGGCGCCAAGGAGACGGGCGCCAAGGAGACGGGCGCCAAGGAGACGGGCGCCACGGAGACGGGCGCCACGGACGCGGGGACAGGGCCGTCGAAGGGCGACTCGACTGCGCCCGACCCGACTGCGGCAGACTCCACTGCGGTCGGCCCCGAGGTGCGCGACGCCGAGATGGGCGGGGCGAAGAAGGAGCGTTCCGGGTCGGATCGCACGGGCCATGGCGGCCCTATTGTCGAGGCCAACGCCACCGAGGCTGAGGCCAACGCCACCGAGGCTGAGGCAACCCCGACTGAGGCAACCGCGACAAACGCCGCTGAAGCGGACGCCGCCGCGGCGGACGCCGCCGAGGCCGACGACACCCCAGGCGCCGAAGCCCCAGCGGGCACTCCCGAGGAGGCGGGCACTCCCGAGGACGTCGACCCGGCCGGCGGCATCGGCAAGAACAGCATCACCAGGGCTACGGCCGAGGGCGCCACTCAGGGGAGTGCCGGCCAACCGGCCGCGATCACCGCGGCGAAGGTCGCCGGGGCCAAGGCCGCGGCTGCCGCGCTGCCGACCGGGCCGGACGCGACGCGTCGGCCGATGCGGCCGCCGATGGCAGCGGCGGTGGACGCGGGCGCCTCCGGCACCGTGCCGCCCGCCATGAGCCACGTCCCGCCGTCCCGCCGTCCCGCGTGGCAGCCGATGCGGTTCCCCGAGCGGCGCGAGCCGCGCGGTGTGACGGTCTTCGGCACCACGCTGACCCGCCGCCAGGCGATCATCGGGCTGCTCATCGTGCTCGCGGTCATCCTGACCCTGGGATTGGTCGTGCCGCTGGCGTTCGCCGCCGACGACCGCACGCCGGGCGCTGCGGCACCCGTCTCGTCGGGTGCGGCGCAACAGTCCGGCGCGGTGACGGATTCCACCGCGAACGAGGCGGCGGAGCCCGCCGAAACGACCGCGACCGGCCCGGCGAGCACGGCCGCCCAGTCCGCCGCCGCTCAGCCCGCTACCGACCAGCCCACGACCAGCCAGCCCACGAGCGTCCCCGCGGAGCCCTCGGGCGGTGGCGGCGGGGTCGAGTTGCCGGACGGCTGGTACTTCTACAAGGACGGCACCGGCTTCTCGGTGCCGGTGCCCCGCGGTTGGCGCGTCTCGCACCGCGGTTCCGAGGTCTGGTTCACCGACAATTCCGGCAAGGGGCGCCTGCTCATCGTGGATCAGACCCGGGACCCCAAGCCGGACCCGGTGCAGGACTGGACGAAGCAGGAAGCCCAGCGCAGCGGCGGTTATCGCGACTATCGCCTGCTTGGGATACGCGGAGTGGCGTACTGGGACAAGGCCGCGGACTGGGAGTTCCTGCGCACCAGCGACCGCGGGAACCGCCTGCACGTCGTCAAGCGAGGCTTCATCACGGCGCCGGATCAGGCGTACGGGATCTCGTGGTCGACCTCGGCGGACGACTGGGACGCGAACAAGGCTGCCCTGGACTTGATCTACCGGGGGTTCAAGCCCGCGCGATGACCTCCCGTGATGACTCTGGGCGATGACCATGCGTGAATCACCGGCGGAGGGGGTATCTACCGGTCACCACGGATGGAGGTGTGCCATGAACTGCAGACGATGCGGCAGCAAGCCGGCTCTCGGCTTGTGGATGCTGATCGCCGTGGCCGACGTGGCGCTGCTCGCCGCCGCCGCAGGCCCGTTGCTCGTCCTGCTGGTGGTCATCGGGGTGGCCGCGGTGACAGCCGGCGTGGTCGGTCTCCGCGTCATGTCCAAGCGCGCCACCGGCCCGGCGGACGTGGTGGTGCGCCGCCGCGCCTGACCTCATCGGCTACGCTGCCGGGCTGTGTCGATCGACAACGTGAGTGACATCTGGGACCAATTGTTCGGTGCCCAACCCGACCCGCCGGGCGTCCTGGTGCTGGTCACTGCGGCCATCGCGCTCGTGGCGGTGGCGTTCCGCCCGGTGTGGCGGATCGCCCGCAACGCGATCACCATCGCGCACGAGGGCGGACACGCCGTGATCGCCCTGCTCACCGGGCGCAAACTGCGGGGCATCCGGTTGGAGTTCGACACCTCCGGACTGACCCTGTCCGCGGGGCGGCCCACCGGCCCGGGCATGATCCTGACGCTGCTGGCCGGTTACGTCGCCCCATCGCTGATCGGGGTGCTGGGCGCGTGGCTGCTCGGCGGCAACCGCATCACGCTGCTGCTGTGGCTGGCCGTGGCGCTGCTCCTGCTGATGCTCATCAACATCCGGAACGCCTTCGGCGCCGTCTCGGTGATCGTGACGGGAGCCATCGTCTTCGGCGTGTCGTGGTTCGCGGATCCGCCGGTGCAGGCCGCTTTCGCGTACGTCGGTGTGTGGTTCTTGCTGATCGGCGGGGTGCGGCCGGTGGGGGAGCTGCAGAACCAACGCAGCCGGGGTCGCATGCCGGAGTCGGACGCGGATCAACTCGCCCGCATCACGCACGTGCCCGCACTCTTCTGGGTGTTCGTGTTCTTCGTGACGAACCTGGCCGCGCTCGCCGCCGGGGTGTTCCTGTTGGCGGGGCAATTCCTCAATGGCTCAACGCCCTGGACCTGATGAAGGCGGCGGGCTCGGCGGCGGTGTCGCGGCGTCGCTGTCGTTGACCGTCCCGGCGATCAGCAGCGTCAGGATGAGCAGGGCGCCGACGCCCCACTTGAGGACCGACCATAACGACGCGTAGTAGCTTGACCGCGCGGCGGGAACCGCGACCTTCGCCACTTTGAGCGTCCCTCGTGCCTTCTGGAAGATCCCCCAGAAGTATCCGACGGCGAAGACCGTGAATCCGACGACGACGGCGGTGACCAGCGTGATCGTGCTCGATTGCATCCGCTCAGAGTGCCGCCGGTCGATGCGGACCGGAATGGGCCGAACGGCGGGTCAGAGTGGAATGTTGCCGTGCTTCTTCGGCGGCAGGGTCTCCCGCTTCGTCCGCAGCGTGCGCAGCGCGCGAGTCACCTGGGCGCGGGTGTGTGACGGAGCGATGACCGCGTCCACATAGCCGCGCTCCGCCGCGATGTACGGGTTGGCCAGGGTGTCTTCGTATTCGCTGATCTTTTCTTCGCGCACCGTGGCCGGGTCGGAGGCGGCGGCCAGTTCGCCGCGGTAGAGGATGTTCACTGCGCCCTGCGCACCCATCACCGCGATCTGCGCGGTGGGCCAGGCGAAGTTCATGTCCGCGCCCAGGTGCTTGGACCCCATGACGTCGTACGCGCCGCCGTACGCCTTTCGGGTGATGACGGTGACCTTCGCGACGGTGGCTTCGGCGTACGCGTAAATGAGCTTGGCCCCCCGCCGGATGATGCCGCCCCACTCCTGGTCGGTGCCGGGCAGGAAGCCGGGCACGTCCACGAAGGTCAGCACCGGGATGTTGAAGGCGTCGCAGGTGCGGACAAAGCGGGCCGCCTTTTCCGACGCGGCGATGTCCAGCGTGCCGGCGAAGTGCATCGGCTGGTTGGCGACGACGCCGACCGGGCGGCCTTCGACGCGGCCGAAGCCGACCACGATGTTCTGCGCGAACAGCGGCTGGACTTCCAGGAAGTCGTCCACCACCGTCTCGATCACGGTGTGCATGTCGTACGGCTGGTTCGCCGAATCCGGGATCAGCGTGTCCAGGGCCCGATCGGCTTCGCCCGGGGCGAGGTCGGCGGGAAGGTCGAACGTGGTCGGCTCGTCCAGGTTGTTGCCGGGCAGATAGGACAGCAAGGCGCGGACGTAGTCGATCGCGTCGGCCTCGTCGTCGGCGAGGTAGTGCGCGTTGCCACTGCGGGTGTTGTGCGTGCGCGCACCGCCGAGATCCTCCATGGCGACGTCCTCGCCGGTCACCGTGCGGATCACGTCCGGGCCGGTGATGAACATGTGCGACGTCTGGTCGACCATGACGGTGAAGTCGGTGATCGCCGGGGAGTAGACCGCGCCACCGGCGCACGGGCCCATGATCAGCGAGATCTGCGGGATCACGCCGCTGGCACGCACGTTGCGGAAGAAGATGTCGGCGTACAGGCCGAGCGCGACCACGCCCTCCTGGATGCGGGCTCCGCCGGAGTCGTTGATGCCGATGACCGGGCAGCCGATCTTCATCGCCAGGTCGAGCACCTTGACGATCTTTTCGCCGAAGACCTCGCCCAGCGAGCCACCGAAGACCGTGAAGTCCTGCGAGAAGACACAGACCTGCCGCCCGTCGACGGTCCCGTGCCCGGTGACCACGCCATCGCCGTACGGGCGGTTCTTGTCCAGCCCGAAGTTGGTCGAGCGGTGCCGTGCGAGCTCATCGAGCTCCACGAAAGAGCCCTCGTCGAGCAGCATCTCGATGCGTTCCCGCGCGGTTTTCTTACCGCGGGCGTGCTGCTTGTCCACCGCGCGGGCGGAGCCTGCGTGCGTGGCCTCTTCGGAGCGACGCTCGAGGTCGGCGAGCTTGCCGGCGGTGGTGTGCACGTCGAGCTGCTGGTCTGGGATCGTCACGGCGTTGATCGTATCCACGCCCACCGACCGCGTGTCGAGGACGAGACGCCACCGTTTCGTACTCAATGTCCCATTCGTTACAGAGCGCGTGACGAACTGGATGACCGCCGCGGGGATCGCATTGATCGCCGGAGGGCTCGCCACGCTTATCGGCTTCCGCCATGTGCTCTGGTCCCGCCGGGGCAAGCGACGCCGATCCGCGATCCTGCCCCGGCCGCCGCGGCGGCGGTCCGGCGGTGTGGCGCGGCGGCCGAAGCGGGCGCGCCCCACGCCACCGTCGAAGGGACTGCGGGACGAGGCTGCGCATCGGGCCCGGGTCGCGGAGGAGCGTGATGCATCGCCGGAACGCGAGACGCCGGACCGGTCCGCCGTCGACGAGGCGGCACCGGATGTGCGGGCCGCGGAGTCCGGCAATCCCGAACCGGCGCTGCCCGGTCCTGCGCCGTCCGACCCGGAGCCCGTCGGCCCGGAGTCGTCCGGCCCGGAGTTGCCCGGTCCGGAGCTGCCCGGTCCGGAGTCGTCCGGCCCGGCGCAGTCTGGCCCGGCGTTTCCGGACTGGCCGCCGCTTGATCTGAACTCGTCGCCACGGCGGCGGCACGCGGCCCCGGCGGATCCGGCAGCCGAGGAGGAGACCGAAGCGCCGCCGGTGAACCACCGGTACGTGCCACGCCGTCGCCAGTCGGACGTGCAGAACCGGTCCGCCGTGCGCGACCGGGAAGGTGACCGCGTCGAGGGGTGGGTCCGGCCGCAGTACCGGGACCAGAACGAGACCGCCGCGGGTGACTATTGGACGCCGGTGCCCGAGCACGCTTACGGCTGGCCCACGCCGGTCGAGCGGCTGCCGGACGTTCCGGTGCCGCCGTCCGGTTTCGGCGCGGACACCGCGGTGGTCGAGTCGGAGCCCACGGTGACCGTCCCGGTGTGGCCGTCGACCGGTGGACCCCGGCGCACCGAGCTTCCACGCAGTTGGGCGCGGGCGGCAAACGTGCCGTCGGAGCGTGCCGCCCACTCGGACACCCGGACCACCGTCCCGGGTGCTGCGGGAGGGACGCGGCGCAACGACAGGGCACCCTGGACCCCGCCGCGTCCGGCCGGGCAGCGCCGGCGTCCCCGGCCCCGGCCGTACCCGGAGAACCCGAGCACCGTCTACGTCAGCCGGCACGCCGCAGATCCCCCCTGACCCCGGGCGGTGCGTACGCTGTGCCGATGCCCGTATCGCCGTACCGCGACCTGGACCGCCCTCCGCTGTCGGCGCGCGCGCTGGAACGCGCCCTGATCGTGCCCGGCGGCCTGTGGCGGCGACTGGACCTGCGTGCCGAGACGGAGTCCACGAACGCCGACGCCACGGGTGCCGCGCGTGACGGCGAACCCGAGGGGCTGGTCGTGGTCGCCGAATGGCAGGACTCCGGCCGCGGGCGGCTCGGTCGGCGCTGGGTGTCGCCGCCGGGAGCCGGCCTCACCCTGAGTGTGCTGTTGCGTCCCGGCGATCAGGCGCCGCAACGGTCGTGGCCCGCCGTGCCGCGCACCCGGTGGGGCTGGCTGCCACTGCTGACCGGGGTGGCGGTGGGCGAGGCGGTGGATCGCGTCGCCGGCCTGCACGCCACCCTGAAATGGCCCAACGACGTGCTGGTGCGTCAGCCGCAGCCGGGCGGGGCGATGGGCCGGGGCGCCGAGGGCAAATGCGCCGGCGTTCTGGCCGAGGTGGCCGCCGATGCCGTAGTGGTCGGCGTCGGGCTGAACGTCACCACCCGCGCCGACGAGTTGCCGCCGACCGACGGGCTGCCGGCCACGTCGTTGCGGCTGGCCGGTTCGTCGAGCGCGGACCGCGACCCGCTGTTGCGCGCCCTTCTGCGCGGCCTGGCCGGGTGGTACGGCCGATGGCGCGCGGCGTCCGGCGACGCCGAGGAGTGCGGGCTGTTGGCGGCCTACCGCGGGGCCTGCGCGACGATCGACCGCATGGTGTCGGTACAGGTTCCCGGCGGGGGCGCGGTGACCGGGCGGGCGCGCACCGTCGACGCGGACGGTCAATTGGTGATTCGCCGTGAGGACGGCACCGAGGCGCGTGTCTCGGCCGGAGACGTGCTGCACGTACGCTGACGGCGATGGCTTTCCCCGACGATGCGCTGGAGGACGACGAGGAAGTCGTCTTCCACCTGCACCCGCACGTGAAGACCGTGGTGTGGCCGTTGCTGGTGCTGGCGATGGCGCTGGCCGCGGTGATCGTCGCCTGGGTGATGCTTCCGGCCGACGACGGCGGGCTGATCGGCGTCGGGGTGGTCGCGGCGCTGAGCCTCTACTTTGTGCTCACCCGGTCGGTGCGCCCGCTGCTGGTGTGGCGGTGCACCCACTATGTGATCACCGACGAGCGCATCCTGCTGCAGGACGGCGTGATCGCGCGGCTGCGCCGCGACCTGCCGTTGAACCGGATCAACGACCACCTGATGAGCCAGTCGCTCATCGACCGGTTGTTCGGCTGCGGCACGCTGACCATCGATTCGATCGGCGACCGGACCGCGGTGCTGCCCGCGGTCCCTCAGGTGCGGCTCGTGCAGCGGGCCCTCTACCACCTGATCGAGGCGGGTGGCGCGGCGGACGACGATGACGAGGACCGCGAGGAGGACCACGACCTGCCGATGGGCCGGGGCTGATCTGACTCGGACCCGGTGCGCCGCCGTCGACGGGCGGGGATCAGCGGCGTTCGGCTCGCTGCGCCGCGTCGAGTTCGCTGGCCAGTTCCGCGTCCAGGTCGGCGTCCTGCGCCTCGGTGCTCAGCTCGGCCAGCCCGGCCGCGGCGTCCAGGTCGGTGACCGCGTCCTCGTGACCGTCCACCGGTGGCTTGAGGAAGACGAATGTGCGGTAGGCCCAGAAGCGGAAGATGGTGGCCACGCCCGCGGCGGCCAGCGTGATGATCATGATGATCAGGCGGTGGTCTGTCTCGTTGAGCCCGCCGCCGTACTTGGCCACGGCCACCGAACCGGACTGGATCACCATGCCGATGAGGTTGAAGCCGAAGAACAGCGTGTATTCCCGGCGCAGCGCGCTGCGGGTGTGATGCCGATAGGTCCAGTATCGGTTCGCGATGTAAGCCAGCGTGGTCGTGACCACCGTGGCGATGACGGTTGCCTTGACGGCGCCGATGGGCATCGCGACGTACGTGATGGCGAGGTACAGCGCGGTGTTCGCCGCGCCGATCACGCTGAAGGCGATGGCCTCGGGAGCCAGCTTGCGCAGGCGATCCGTCAGCGTACGGGCAGAAGGCATTCGGCAACCTTACGGGGGCATGGGTGCGGGCCGCGTTGCGTCGGTGCGACGGTGACGTCAACGTCACACGCGAGCGGCGTCACGAGCGGGGTGCCGAGCTCGGCTGCCGCTCGGCGGGCGGGGTGTTCGACGGCGACTCCAGCGGCTCGGCGAGCTCCGGCATCGCCGCCTCGGCGACCTCCGCGTCCCGGAAGACGAAGCGCCGGTAGGACCAGAACCGGAAGAGGGTGCCGAAGGCGGAGCCGATCAACTGGCCGGAGATGTTGTCCGCCAGTTGGCTCTGCAGCACGGGCCAGAAGTGGCCGAGACCGTAGTGGCTGATCGCCAGGCATGCCAGCGCGATGCCCAAGCCGATCGCGTTGAGCAGGAAGAACATGGTGTACTGCCGGCCCATGTGGTGGTGCGCGCGGTGCCGCCAGGTCCAGAAACGGTTGCCCACGAAGGCGATGGTCGTGGCGATCACGGTGGATGTCGTCTTGGCCACCAGCGTCTCCGCGCCGAGTTTCAGCAGCGCGTTGAACACCAGGAAGTCGATGGCGAAGGCGAGACCACCCACGGTGCCGAACTTGCTCACCTCACGGATCAGCCCGCCGAGTTTCGCTCGCAGTCCGTGGGAGGGCGGAGTCGACGTAGGGGCGGGCACGTTCCGAGAGTACCGGCGACCGTCACGGGCTGCATTTTTCGTGAGCGAGTCTTAATACCTGCGCTCGTTGCCGTGACGCTGTCGATACAGGCGGTGATGAGTCGTGTTCGACTCGCAAAGGTCGGCCAGTCGTTTCCGACATTCCGCGCACCACGCGAGGTGTGCGTGCACGCGCGCGGCGTCCCGGGGCGCGAGCCGGTTGCGCACATGCGCGCCGAACCGGTCGCCGGTCCACTGGCACTCCGGGTGCTCCACGGTCGCGACGTGCTGCTGCAGGTAACCCCGGCGCAGACCCTCGCGGGCGCGGTGCGCCAGTGCCGCGACGGCGTTGGGCGTGAGACCCAGCCGGGGCGCCACCTCGGCCGGCCCGGCGCCCTCCACCTCGGTCATCCACAGCACGTCCTGCCAGCGTTCCGGAAGCTGCGCGAAGGCGCGGGCGGCGTACGTCCGTTCCAGCCGGTCCAGGGTGGGGTCGGGAAACGACTCGCCCTCGTCGTACGGGGAAAGGTCGTCGGTGAACTGGATGCGACGGTCGCGGCGCGCGCGGTGATAGCAGACGTGCCGGAGGGTCGTGTTCAAGTAGGCGCGGAAGGCGGTGAGCGGGCCGCGGCCCGCGCGCAGTGACGCGAAGACCTTGGCGAACGTCTCGGCCACCAGATCGTCGGCGTCGGACGGGTCACGGGTGAGGGAAAAGGCGAGGTGCCGGGCTGCCGGTCGGTGCCGCTCGTACAGCGTGCCGTAGGCGGCGGTGTCGCCAGCGCGGACGGCGGCGAGGAGGTCGGCATCCGCCGTTGTGCCCGGTTTGGTCATTCCTGCCTCCATCAGTAGGAAATGGGAGGAAAGCCCAATTTCAAGAAGCTTAGATGGTTAGTACCATTTGTGCGAACTTCGCGCGAAGGTGCGCCGCGGACCGAATAATCGATCGCTAACGCGCAGGTGTGCCGATGATTGTGCGGTTGTCCACAGGCTCTTCCTATGGAACTTATGTATCAGCGGCTTAGGCTCAGGTGATCCCCGGAGCACTGCTACCGCTCACGGTCAGTGCCGACCGAAGGAGATCATCGTGTCCGACACCCCCACCGCCCATCCCGAACTTCTCGCCTGGATCGACGACGTCGCCGCGCTCACCACCCCCGATCGCATCGTCTGGTGCGACGGCTCGACCGAGGAATGGACCCGGATCACCGACGAGCTGGTGGCCTCCGGGACGCTGGTCCGCCTCGATCCCGGCAGACGGCCCAACTCGTTCTGGGCGCGCACCGACCCGACGGACGTCGCCCGCGTCGAGGAACGCACCTTCATCTGCTCGACCGACCCGGACGACGCCGGACCGACGAACAACTGGATGGCGCCGGACGAGATGAAGGCGACCATGACCCGGCTCTACCGCGGGTGCATGCGCGGACGAACCATGTACGTCGTCCCGTTCTGCATGGGCCCGCTGGATGCGCCGAACCCGATGTTCGGTGTGGAGCTCACCGACAGCCCCTACGTGGTCGCCTCGATGCGCATCATGACGCGCATGGGCTCCGCGGTGCTCGATGCGATGGGCGCCGGCGCGACATTCGTGCCGGCCCTGCACTCGGTCGGCGCGCCGCTGGCCCCGGGCGAGGCGGACGTCGCCTGGCCGTGCAACGACACCAAGTACATCTCGCACTTCCCGCAGACCCGGGAGATCTGGTCGTACGGGTCCGGGTACGGCGGCAACTCGCTGCTCGGCAAGAAGTGCTACGCCCTGCGCATCGCCAGCGTCGCCGCCCGCGACGAGGGCTGGCTCGCCGAGCACATGCTGATCATGAAGTTGACCTCGCCCGAGGGGCAGGTGCGCTACATCGCCGGGGCGTTCCCGTCGGCATGCGGAAAGACCAACCTCGCCATGCTCGAACCGACCATCGCGGGCTGGACGGTGGAGACGATCGGCGACGACATCGCCTGGATGCGGTTCGGCGCGGACGGGCGGCTGTGGGCGACCAACCCGGAGTTCGGCCTGTTCGGCGTGGCGCCGGGCACCGATCGGCGTACCAACCCGAACGCCATGCGGACGCTGTCGCGGGGCAATTCGATCTTCACGAACGTCGCACTCACCGACGACGGCGACATCTGGTGGGAGGGCATGGGCGAGCCGCCCGCGCACCTCACCGACTGGCGCGGCCAGGACTGGACGCCCGGCGCGGCGACCCCGTCCAGCCACCCGAACAGCCGCTTCTGCACCCCCATCGGGCAATGCCCGGTGCTGGCCCCCGAATACGACGATCCGCGCGGCGTGCCGATCGACGCGATCCTGTTCGGCGGGCGCCGCGCCACCACCATCCCGCTGGTCACCGAGGCCCGTGACTGGGTGCACGGGGTGTATCTGGGCGCCACCCTCTCCTCGGAGACGACCGCGGCCGCCGCCGGGCGGGTCGGGGTGGTGCGCCGCGACCCGATGGCCATGCTGCCGTTCATCGGTTACCACGCCGGCGACTACTTCCAGCACTGGATCGACATGGCCAAGGGTGCCACCGGCGACGCGGAGAAACTGCCGAAGGTGTTCTATGTCAACTGGTTCCGGCGCGCCGACGACGGCCGTTTCCTGTGGCCAGGCTTCGGCGAGAACTCCCGCGTGCTCAAGTGGATCGCCGAGCGCCTGGACGGCCGCGGCGACGCCGTGGAGACCCCGATCGGCCGGGTGCCGACCGCGTCCGCTCTGGACCTGACCGGCCTGGACGTGGACAAGGCCGACGTGGAAGCCGTGCTGCGGGTGGACCGCGCCGAGTGGGAGGCGGAACTGCCCAAGGTGACCGAGTGGTTCGCGAAGTTCGGCGACAAGCTGCCGGCGGTGCTCTGGGCGGAACTGGACGCGCTACGCGCGCGCCTGCGCGACTCCTGAGCGACGGCGTTCACCGGGCTGCCCCGCAGCGCGCCGGGCGATGAACACCATCTCCTTGCCCGGCCGATCCGGCGCGTCACGCACCTCGGCCACCTCGAACCCGCAATCCGCCAGCGACGTGGTGACCTCCTCCCGGGTGCGGAAACGCAACGTCGACTCGGAGACTAACCGGGCACCGTCGGACGCGAAGAGAAAGACGTGCCGGAACGTCACGAAGGCCCCGTCGACGCGGGTCACCTCTCCCCAGTGGGCCAACTCGCCGATGCCGGGCACGGACGCCTGCTCGTACGTCGCCGCGCGGTTCCAGGACTCCCACGCCCGCGCCGCCGGGTCGCGCGTCTCGAACACCAGACGCCCGCCCGGCCGCAGCGCGGCGTGCGTGGCCCGCAAGGTGGCGGCCCAGTCCGCGTCGGTGCGGAACACCTGGGCCACGTTGCCGGTCATCGTGATCAGGTCGACGTGGAGCGTGGGCAGATCCGTCGCGTACCCGTGGATCCAGCGCACCCGGTCCGCGCCCGGTTTGCCCCGCGCGATCGCTAGCGACGCCGCCGCCGGATCCACGCCGATCACCGCGTGTCCATCCTCGGCGAGCATGCAGGCGAACGTCCCGGTGCCGCAGCCCACGTCCAGCACGCTGTGCGCGGCGAACTCGCCGGCCATCGCCGCGTACACGTCCAGGTCCGGGCGGCCCGCCTCCAGCGGGTCGTACAACTGAGCCAGGCGCGGATGCGCGAACTGGGCATCGACCATGCTGTCAATCTATGCAGCGCGGCAATCGATTATCCGGAGCGCGCGGAGCAGGGTGGGGCGATGGCAGCACACGGCATGGTGTTCGACGTGGCGGTGATCGGCGCCGGCCCGGCGGGATCCGCGGCGGCGCTGGCCGCCCGGCGCGGCGGCGCCCGCGTCCTGCTCCTCGACCGCGCGCGGTTTCCCCGCGACAAGCCGTGCGGCGACGGCATCGCCGCCGACGCCATCGAGGTGCTCGACCGGCTCGGCGTGCGTGACGCCGTGGACGGCTACCCGCCGGTCGGCCGACTGCGGCTGGTCGCCCCCGGCGGCGAAGCGGTGAGCCGTGCGCTGCCGCGGCCCGCACACACCGTCCCGCGGCGGGTCTTCGACGCCCGGCTGGTGGATGCGGCGGTGCGGGCCGGCGCCGAACTGCACCGGCACACGGTGCGCCGCCTGCACGACGACGGGGACCGGGTGTGCATCGACGACGCGTACGCGGCGCGGGTCGTCATCGGGGCGGACGGTGCCGGGTCGGTCGTGCGCCGCTGCACCGGAGCCGCGGCCAACCCGCCCGGACATGTGGCCATCGCGCTGCGCGGATACGCACCCGCCCGGCACACCGACGAGCAGGTGATCGTGACGACCCGGGCGCAGTGGCCCGCGTACGCGTGGTCGTTCCCGATTGGTGACGGCACCGCGAACGTCGGGTACGGCGAGGTGCTGCGCGGGGCCCCGCTGTCCCGCGCGTACCTGCTCGACCGGCTCGGCGCGTTGCTGCCCGGTGTGCAGCCCGACGGGCTGCGCGGGCATCATCTGCCGCTGTCCACCCGCCGGCCGCCACCCGGACGCGGACGCCTGCTGCTCGCCGGCGACGCGCTTTCCTTGATCAACCCGTTCACCGGCGAGGGCATCTTCTACGCGGTGCTCTCCGGCGCGCTCGCCGGCGCGGCGGCCGGCCGGGGTGCACGTCGCGTCGCGCCGCGGTACGCGCGTGCCCTGCGCGCCCGGCTCGGGCGGCATCTGCGTCACTCGGCGCTCGCCGCGCGGCTCACCCGGCACCCGGCCGTGGTGGACGCCGCGGTCCGCGCCGCCGCCCGGGATCAGGCCGTTTTTGACCGGATGGTGGATCTGGGGCTCGGTGACGGGGTTTTCGGCCCTCGCATGATCGGACGCATCGCGGCGGCGTTCGCCGCTCCCAGCCGATCGGGGTCTTTCCCCGAACCCAACCGATCGGGCTCTTGAGCGCTGGACGCGCGCCGATAGGCTGAGCGCGATGGGTCTGCGATCCTTGGTCTACGCCTTTTATGAACGGCGCCTCGCCCGCAAGCTGGCGGGCAAGCCGGTGCCGCAACACGTCGGCGTCATGTGCGACGGCAACCGTCGCTGGGCGCGGGAGATGGGCTACGTCGACCCCAACGACGGGCACCGGGTGGGTGCCGCCCGGGTCAAGGAGTTGCTCGCCTGGTGCGACCAGGCCGGGCTCAGCCACGTCACGCTCTATCTGCTGGCGACCGAAAACCTGCGCCGCCCGGCGGCCGAGCTGGACCCCCTGGTGAAGATCATCGAGGATCTGGCCACCGAACTCGCCGAGGACGGCAACCCGTGGCGGCTGCGCATGGTGGGCGTGCTGGACGTGCTGCCGGCCGAGACCGCGGCGGCGCTCAAGGCTGCGCAGGAGCGGACCCGGGGCCGCACCGACGGGGTCGAGGTCAACATGGCCGTGGGCTACGGGGGCCGACGTGAGATCGCCGACGCGGTGCGGTCCCTGCTGCACCACCACGCGGCGGCCGGCCGGACCATCGAGGAGCTCGCGGAGATCCTGGACGTGGACCACATCGCGGAGCACCTCTACACCCGCGGGCAGCCCGATCCGGACCTGGTCATCCGGACCAGCGGCGAGCAACGGCTGTCCGGTTTCCTGCTGTGGCAGTCGGCGCACTCGGAGTTCTATTTCCACGACGCCAACTGGCCCGACTTCCGGCGCATCGACTTCTTGCGGGCGCTCCGGTCGTACGCGAACAGGCAACGGCGCTTCGGCGCCTAGGCTGTGGTCAGAACCGGCAGGGCTGTGGTCAGAACCGGCGCAAGCCGTCGGTCAGGAAGTCCGCGACGGCGGCCGGTGACTCCAAGGTGAGATCCGCCGCCACGGACACGTCCGCGCCGGTCTCCGGGTTCGCCACCGCGACGCACATGCCGAAGAATTCCGGGTCCACCGCCTCGCGGGCGCGCAACGCGTCGAACGCCTTGATGTCGCTCATGTCGTCGCCGAAGTACCAGGCGCAGCCGGAGTCCTTGACCCCCTCGCTGATCACCATGCCCTTGTCCTGGTCCACCGGGGGTTTCAGCTCGACCACCATGCGTCCGCCCTGAATCTTCAGCCCGTGACGCTCGGCCTGCTCGTGGCCCCACGCGCCCGCCTCGTCGGCCAGTTGCGGTGCGGTGCGGTAGTGCAGGGCCACCGACAGGCGCTTGAACTCCACCAGGATCTCCGAGGGCAGCTCGGCGCGGGCCCGCTCGGCGAGGTCGGCCATGGCGGGCACCCAGGGCTCGGCCGTCGGCTCGGTCACCACCCGGCCTTCGTGCCACACCTCCAGGCCGTACAGCCCGTAGAGGTCGACGTGCGCGAGCGACTCGAAGCGCGTGCGCAGAAAACTGACCGGGCGCGCCGACACGATCGCCACGCGGTCCACTTTGGCGGCCAGGTCCTCCAGCACGCCGAGCGCGGCGGCCACCGGCTGGGAGGCATCCGGGTCGTCGGTGACCGGCGAGAGAACCCCGTCGAAGTCGAAAAAGAACCGGCTCCGGGCGGCCTGCTCGGCGGTGTAACGCCAGGCCGAGTCGGCGGTCGGCGGATGAATCGGACGCGCGCTTTCTGCCACGGATCTCAGACTACCTGCCGAACCGCGCCGCGCACGGCAGCGAATTTCACCCGTACGGAGGTCGCCCGTTGGACGTCTGCCGGCCACCCCGGTGACACGTGGTGGAGGCGTGGCGGCGCGTGATCCAAGGCCGTTGACCAGCAGGTGGACCATCGCGGTTGTGAGGTTCGGACTTCCGCGAGGGGCTGATCACCGCTAGCGTTTAAACCATGGCAAGGGGTCATCCCGAGCCAGCCGGCCGCCCGGACCAGCGACACTAAGCGCCACGGGGCCCGCATCCCGACCCCGTGTAAGAGAATGGGCGCCGGAGGAGGCGGACCGCGGGCGGACCGGGTTGCACGCCCGCTGGAGCAGGCCTGTGACAACTCGCCCTACCGACGCCGGTGCCACACTCGGCCCGGCCGCCCATGTCTCCAGCAGCCTCGCCGCGACTGGAAGCGGGCAGTCCCAGGACCGCAATGTCGACGCATCGCCGGCCCCCGCCGGCCGGGTCTTCGTGCTCGACACCTCGGTTCTGCTCTCCGACCCGGCGGCCTTTCGCAGGTTCGCCGACCACGAGGTGGTCATTCCCCTCGTGGTGATCTCCGAACTGGAGGGGAAGCGTCACCACCCGGAACTGGGTTGGTTCGCCCGGCAGTCGCTGCGGCTGCTCGACGAGTTGCGCATCAAGCATGGCCGGCTGGACCAGCCGGTGTTGTGCAACGACGAGGGTGGCACGTTGCGCGTCGAGCTCAATCACGCGGATCAGAGCGTGCTGCCGCACGGCTTCCGCAACGACGCGAACGACACCCGGATCCTCTCCGTCGCGCTGGGGCTGGCCGCGGAGGGGCGGGCGGTCACCCTGGTCAGCAAGGACATGCCGCTGCGGGTGAAGGCGGCCTCGGTGGGCCTGGACGCCGACGAGTACCGGCACGGGCAGGCCAGCGACGGCACGTGGACCGGCATGGCGGATCTCAAGCTCTCCGAGGATGAGGTGAATTCCCTGTACGCGGGGGAGACGCTGGAGGTCGAGGAGACCGAGAACATGCCCTGCCACACCGGACTGGTGATCCATTCCTCGCGCGGCTCCGCGCTGGGGCGGGTGACCCCGGACAACACGGTGCGGCTGGTGCGCGGCGACCGGGACGTGTTCGGGCTGCGCGGGCGCTCGGCCGAGCAGCGCGTGGCGCTGGATCTGCTGCTGGACGAGTCGGTGGGGATCGTCTCGCTGGGTGGCCGGGCCGGCACCGGCAAGTCGGCCCTCGCGCTGTGCGCGGGGCTGGAGGCCACCATGGAACGCAACCGGCACAAGAAGGTCGTGGTGTTCCGCCCGCTGTACGCCGTGGGCGGCCAGGAACTCGGCTATCTGCCCGGCACCGAGACGGAGAAGATGTCGCCCTGGGCGCAGGCGGTCTTCGACACCCTCGGGGCGGTGGTGCACGCCAACGTGATGGAGGAGGTGCTCGCGCGCGGGATGCTGGAGGTTCTTCCGCTGACCCACATCCGCGGGCGCAGCCTCCACGACGCGTTCGTGATCGTGGACGAGGCACAGTCGCTGGAACGCAACGTGCTGTTGACCGTGCTGTCCAGAATCGGTCAGGGCTCCCGGGTGGTGCTCACCCATGACGTGGCCCAGCGGGACAACCTGCGCGTCGGCCGGCACGACGGCGTCACCGCGGTGATCGAGGCCCTGAAGGGACACCCGATCTTCGCCCACGTGACGCTCACCCGGTCCGAGCGCTCGCCCATCGCGGAGGTCGTGACGGACCTCTTGGAGGACGCCCCTTCGTGACGTTTGGTGGATGCATCACTCCGTAGAGTGATGCATCCACCGTCGCTCGAACGTGGGTCATCCGGGGCTGTTTGCCCTGTTTTATGGGCTCTCTATGTGTGAGCCATGTCACTTCAGCGCGCCGACATTTCACATCGCCCTCACAGTGAGCCATCGTGTCTGGCGAGCGCCAGCGGGTGGCCCACCCGGTCGGAGATCGACTTCGTGGTCCCCGCCCCGATCGACGGCGATCGAGGTGGCGGCCCGCAGGGTCGCGGTGCTCGCGGTGCGGCCGAGAAGCCGGACGCTGTCCGGTCGACGGGCGCGCCGCGTCATTGCCCCCGACGAAGGGATACTTCGTGAATCGGCTCTGGAGCCGGGTCGGAATTCGTGTGCTCTCCGTGGGACTGCTCGTGCTGGGCGTCATCGGCGGGGTTTACATCGGTCAGGACCGAGGAGTCCAGCAGCAGAGCGTCGAAGCGCAACTCGTCGCACAGGCAGACGCTGCCGAAATCCAGCTGCTGAAGGAGCGCCACGCCGAGCACGCCGCCGACCGCGCGTACCGCCAGGAGGCGGAGAACGACGCCGGCGCGAAGGCCGCGGCCGAGGCCAAGGTTGCCGCGAGCAAGGCGCGCGACCTGGAGAAGAAGGCGATCGCCAAGAAGAAGAAGGAAGAGGAAGAGAAGAAGGCCAAGGAAGCGGCTGAGGCCGCGGAGAAGGCGTCTTCCTCCTCGTCCTCAAGTTCGGGCGGCGGCAGCGAGAAGGCGTTCACCGGTCCGATTCCGTCGTCCTGCAACGAGTACGGCGGCAACAAGGCGACCGGCTGTGCCCTGCTGCTCGACGCCGGGTTCAGCATCGATCAGATGCCGTGCCTGGACAAGCTGTGGACCAAGGAAAGCCACTGGAACACCAAGGCGTCCAACGCCAGCTCCGGTGCGTACGGCATCCCGCAGGCCCTGCCGGGCAGCAAGATGGCCTCGGTGGCGTCCGACTGGCGGACCAGCGCCGCCACCCAGATCAAGTGGGGTCTGGGCTACATCGAGGGCCGCTACAACACGCCGTGCGGCGCTTGGTCGCACTCGCAGAACACCGGCTGGTACTGACCGCTACCGGACACCGGCTTCGACAGGGGTACGCGCATTCGGCGCGTACCCCTCGTTGTTCGGCAGCCTGATGGTGGAATGTCCGTATGGTCAGGAAAGTCGCCTCACTGCTGTTGGTCGGTCTCCTGGCGGGTCCGGTCGGCGTCTGCGCGCAGGCCGGACCCGCCGCGGCCACCCGTGCCGGGATGAGTACCGGCGCCGAGGTGAGCGCCGGCACCGACGACCGGCCGACGGCCCGGGTGGTCGGCGGCGCGCCCGCCCCGGCCCACCGCTTCCCCTGGATGGTGCGGCTCTCCATGGGCTGCGGCGGGACGCTCACCGCGCCACGCGTGGTGCTGACCGCCGGGCACTGCGTCGCCGGAACCGGCCCCGACACCGGCATCACCGTGATCGCCGGCACCACCGACCTCGGATCGTCCCGGCGGATCGTTGCGCGGTCCGTCGCCGTGGTGCGGGCGCCCGGATTCCGTGACCCGCTGCACGGCGACGACTGGGCGCTGATCAAGCTCGACCGCAAACTGCCGCTGCCCCCTCTGGTGCTCACCCGCGGCACGTCCGGTGACCACGGCAAATTCCTGATCATGGGCTGGGGTCAGACCGGCGAGGATCAGCCGTACCAGCAGACCCGCCTGCGATACGCCACCGTGACATCGGTGGGCGACGCGACATGCGCCAAGGCGTACCGGAAAGTCGGGGTGAAGCTGGTCACCAAGGAGTCCCTGTGTGCCGGGCGGGCCGGGGTGGACACCTGTCAGGGAGACTCCGGCGGCCCGCTGGTGCGCCGCGACGCCAAGGGACGGTATTGGCAGGCCGGGATCGTCAGTTGGGGGCTCGGGTGCGCCCGTCCCGGCTACCCCGGCGTCTACACGCAGATCTCCGCGTTCCGTACGGCCATCCGCAAGGCGACCCGCAAACTCGGCTGAGCACCGGTTGGCGGCTGTCGCACCAACCTGGAACTATCGAGTGATGGCATACGGGCTGGAGTCGGAGCGCGACCTGGCGCAGATCAGGTTCGGCACCCAGGAGTTCTACGCCTCCCTGGGCCGCGCCTTCGTCACGATGTGCGCCGTCATCCCGGTGCTGTTCTTCATCGAAGTGCTCGACGTCGGCCTGGGCGGCGGATACCTGGACGTCGCCGGCGGCATCATCCCGCGCCGCCTGGACGGGCTGGACGGGGTGCTGTTCAGCCCGTTCCTGCATGCCGGCTGGGATCACCTCTACGGCAACGCGGTCCCGTTGATCCTCGTCGGCACCTTCGCCCTGGCCGGCGGCGTCAAGCGTTTCCTCTGGTCGACCGGACTGATCATGCTGATCAGTGGCCTGGGCGTGTGGTTCATCGGCGACCCCAACAGCGTGGTGGTCGGCGCCAGCGGCGTCATCTTCGGATATCTCGGCCTGCTGTTCGCCCGCGGGTTCGTGGAGCGAAGCTGGTGGAACCTCGGCGTGGCGGCCTTCATCGGCCTGCTGTACTGGTACCAGCTCTACAACGTGCTGCCCACCGACCAGCCGATCTCCTGGCAGGGTCACCTGCTCGGGCTGATCGCGGGCGCGTTGGCGGCGGTGCTGTTCCGGCGCCGCCGGCCCAAGCCGGAGCACTCGATCTTCGACACCCCGCCGCCCACGCTGCACGACCTGTGATCACTGATCCTGCTGCCGCCCGTCCCAGGACCAGCGCGGGACCGCCAGACCCGTCGGCACGGCGTCGGCGTCGTGCGGATAGCGGGTCATCCACTCGGTGGTGACCCAGGCGAAGTAGTCGTGCAGCACGCCTCGCAGCGGTTCGGCGTCGGCCAGCCCGACATCCGCCAACGCCAGGTCGAAGCAGGCGATCGCCCGTCGATCCATGTCCTCGTGCACGCCCTCACCGCTGTGCATCCGCAGCACCCGTGACTCGTCCCCGAGACCTCGGGAGTAGTCGGCGGGGCCGCCGAGCGCCTCACCCCAATAGGCGGCGAGGCGCTCCGTGTGCTGCGGATGGAAGCCGTGGTGGAACGCGTGGGCGACCACCTCGTCGGCCATCACCCGCTCGTGCCAGGCATGCGCCAGCCGGCGCATGCCCTCGCGGCCCCCGGCCGACTCGTAGACGCTGGTCATGTTGTCATCATGGCACCTGTCCGAGGGGTTACCGCAGGTCACACCAGGCCGGGGTCGGTGCTTTGCTGGGTGACGGTGGGCAGTCGGCCGTCGAAGTCGACCGCGGAATACATCGCCAGCTTCTCCAGCCGGTGATAGGAGTCGATGACCCGGATGGTGCCGCTCTTGGACCGCATCACGATCGACTGGGTGTGCGCGCCGCCCGCCCGGTACCGCACGCCGCGCAGCAGGTCACCGGAGGTCACACCGGTGGCCACGAAGAAGCAGTTGTCGCCGGTCACCAGGTCGTCGGTGGTCAGCACCCGGCTCAGGTCGTGACCGGCGCCGACCGCCTTCTCCCGCTCGGCGTCGTCCAGCGGCCAGAGTTTCGCCTGGATCATGCCGCCCATGCACTTCAGCGCGCAGGCCGCGGTGATGCCCTCCGGTGTGCCGCCGACGCCCATCAGCACGTCGACGTCCGACTCCAACCGGGCGGCCGAGATGGCGCCCGCGATGTCGCCGTCGGAGATGAACCTGATGTTCGCGCCGGCCTGGCGCACCTCGTCGACGAGCTGCTGATGGCGCGGCCGGTCCAGGATGCACACCGTCACGTCGGAGATGCTCGACTTCTTCGCCTTGGCGATGCGGCGCAGGTTCTCGGCGACGCCCGCGTCGATGTCGACCACGTCCGCGCAGTCCGGACCGACGGCGATCTTCTCCATGTAGAACACCGCGCTGGGGTCGAACATGGCGTGCCGCTCCGCCACCGCCAGCACGGCGACCGCACCCGGCATGCCCTTGCTCATCAGGGTGGTGCCGTCGATCGGATCCACCGCGACATCCACCTCGGGACCGGTGCCGTCGCCCACGCGCTCCCCGTTGAACAGCATCGGGGCTTCGTCCTTCTCGCCCTCGCCGATGACCACGACGCCGCTCATCTGGATGGAGTTGATCAGTTTGCGCATGGCGTCGACGGCCGCGCCATCCCCGCCGTTCTTGTCGCCCCGGCCCACCCAGCGGCCGGCGGCCATCGCCGCCGCCTCGGTGACGCGGACGAGATCGAGGGCGATGTTGCGGTCGAGGTCCTGCGGGACACGGGCACCAGGCATGACGAGCCTCCTCGCGACTGTGCGGGTGTGGTCCCCGATCCTCACACGCCCGGACGCGCCACGTCCCGTCCGCGCGACATGGTTAACAATGGGTGCGTGGAAACCGCGGCGACACCGCGGCGGCGCGAGGGGCGTACGCCGCGCGACATGATCCTCTCGCTGGCCGTCCTGCTGGTCCCGATCGCTCTGATGGTGTTGTTCTATCGGGGCGTGCTGGCCGGAGACAGCCCGGTCTCGGTGGATGCCGCGCCCGCGTTGGACTCCGCCCGTGCCGCGCACGCCTTCGAGGTGGCGGCGCCGTCCGGGCTGGGCGACGACTGGCACGTCACGGCGGCCACGTTCCGGCACGCCTCGGACGGGGCGACGCTGCGGCTGGGCTACGTCGACCCGGGCGGCGACGCGGTGCAACTGGTGGAGAGCAGCATCCCGGCGGAGGTGCTGCTGCCGGCCGAACTGGGCGAGCAGGCCAAGCCCCGGGGCACGGTGCGCACCGACACGCAGGCATGGCGGCTCTACGACGCCCGGCAGGGCGAACAGGCGCTGGTGCTGACCGACGGCGGCCGGAGCATCGTGATCATCGGTACGGCCGAGGCGGGGCAGCTCCGTACGCTGGCCGCTGCCCTGCCCTGACGAGCGGCCTCAGCGGCTGATCAACCGTCATCGCGGGCGGCCCGCGCGGCGTCGATGCGCTCCCGAGCCCCGTCCAGCCATCGCTGGCAGACGTCGGCCAGCTTCTCGCCGCGTTCCCACAGGGCCAGCGACTCCTCCAGCGAGCTGCCGCCCTGTTCCAGCCGTTCGACCACGCCCGCCAGCTCGGTGCGGGCCTGTTCGTAACTCAGCTTCTCGTCGCTCATTCCCGCACTTCCACTCGCAGCTCACCGTCCGCCAGCCGGACCCGGAGCTTCTCCTCGGCGCGTACGTCGTCGCGGGCGCGCACCACGTGCCCGTCGTCCCGCTGAACGATCGCGTATCCGCGTTCCAGCGTCTTGCGCGGCGACAAGGCGCGCAGGCGCGCCAGCGTGTGCCGCAGCTCGTCGTCGGCCCGGCCGAGCCGATGGTCCAGGCATCGACCCGCCCGCTCGCGCAGGGCGGCCACGTCCTGAGCCCGCTGCTCGATCAGCAACTCGGGGCGTGCCAGCGACGGGCGTGACCGCCACGCCTCGATCCGATGGGACTCGCGGTCGATCAGGTTCGTCACCGCGCGGCCCAGCCGTCCCCGGGCCTGCTCGATCAAGCGTCGCTCCTCGGCCAGGTCCGGCACCAGGCGCTTGGCCGCGTCGGTGGGCGTGGACGCCCGTACGTCGGCGACATGATCCAGCAGCGGAGCATCGGTCTCGTGACCGATCGCGCTGACCACCGGCGTCCGGCAGGCGAACACCGCCCGGCACAACGCCTCATCCGAGAACGGCAGCAGATCCTCCACGCTGCCGCCGCCCCGGGCGATCACGATGACGTCGATCGACTCGTCGTTGTCCAGCACCTTGAGACCGTCGATGATCTGCGGCACGGCGGTCGGACCCTGCACCGGTACGTTGATCACCCGAAAATCGACCGACGGCCACCGGCGACGGGTGTTCATCAGCACATCCCGTTCGGCGGCGCTGGCCCGGCCGGTCAGCAGGCCGATGCGGTGCGGCAGGAACGGCGGGCGGCGCTTGCGTTCCCGGGCGAACAGCCCCTCCGCACCGAGCAACTGCTTGAGTTTCTCCAGGCGAGCCAGCAACTCGCCCAGGCCGACCTGGCGGATCTCGTCCGCACGCAGGCTCAACGTGCCTCGCGCGGGATAGAACTCCGGCTTGGCGTGCAACGTGACCCGGGCACCCTCGGCCAGGCCGGGCGCACCGGAGTCGAGCACGTCCCGGTGCGCGGTGACGGTGAGGCTGAGATCGGCGGAGGGGTCACGCAGCGTCAAGAACACCACGCTGGCCCCGGGGCGCCGGCTGATCTGCGCGACCTGGCCGTCCACCCAGACCCACCCCAGCTTGGCGATCCACGCGCCAAGCTTCTGGCTGACGACGCGGACCGGCCACGGTTCGTCGGCGCTGGACTTGGGCTCCGGCTGAGTCACCGGCCCAGCCTAGAGGGAGCGTTGCGTGAGCGTGGGAGGTGTCCGCCGTGGCACGTACCATGGCCGGGTGACTGAGATCCGCAAGCGAGTGCTGCTGGCCAAGCCGCGGGGTTACTGCGCCGGCGTCGATCGTGCCGTGCAGACCGTGGAAGAGGCGCTGAAGCTGTACGGCGCGCCGATCTATGTGCGTAAGCAGATCGTGCACAACAAACACGTGGTGAGCACCCTGGAGAAGCGTGGCGCGATCTTCGTCGAGGAGAACGAGGAGGTGCCCGAGGGCGCCACCGTGGTGTTCTCCGCGCACGGCGTCGCCCCCGATGTGCATGAGCAGGCCAAGGCGCGCAACCTCAAGTCGATCGACGCGACGTGCCCGCTGGTCACGAAGGTGCACCAGGAGGCGAAAAGGTTCGCCGCCGACGACTACGACATTCTGCTCATCGGGCACGACGGGCACGAGGAGGTCGTCGGCACCTCCGGTGAGGCTCCCGCGCACATCCAACTGGTCGACGGCCCGGACGGCGTGGACGACGTGACCGTGCGCGACCCGGCCAAGGTGGTGTGGCTGTCTCAGACCACGCTGTCGGTGGACGAGACGATGGAGACCGTCGCCCGGCTGAAGACCCGCCTGCCGCTGCTGCAGTCCCCGCCGAGCGACGACATCTGCTATGCCACGCAGAACCGGCAGCAGGTGGTCAAGGAGATCGCGCCGGACTGCGACGTGGTGATCGTCGTCGGCTCGAAGAACTCCTCCAACTCGGTGCGCCTGGTGGAGGTGGCACTGGAGGCCGGCGCCGGTGCCGGGCATCTGGTCGACTTCGCCACCGAGATCGACGACGCGTGGCTGCACGAGGCCACCACGGTCGGGGTGAGCTCCGGCGCCAGCGTGCCCGACGAGCTGGTCATGCAGGTGCTCGCGCACCTGGCCGAACGGGGCTTCGGCGAGGTCACCGAGTACACCACCACGGAGGAACGGCTCAGCTTCTCGCTGCCCAAGGAGCTGCGGCGAGACATGAAGGCGCGCGACATGCAGGCGACCGCCGCCCGCGACTGAGCGGTCCCACCGGGCGCGGTGCTGTTTCACCGCCGCGCCCGGTCACCAGCGTGGCCCGGGCCCGTCCGCGAGCTCGGGTGCCTGGGGTTGCCGCGGCGTCACCTCGACCTGCGCCGGCGACTCCAGCGATGGCTCCGCGACCCCCATTTCGGCCAGCTTGCGGGCGCTCACCAGCACCCGCGACTCCAGCGAGCCGACCGCCTTGTTGTACGCGGTGACCGCCGCGCCGAGCGAGGAGCCGAGCTTGCCCACGTGGTCGCCGAGGGTGGACAACCGGCCGTACAACTCCCGGGCCAGGCCGTGCACGGCCACCGCGTTGCGGGCCAGTTCCTCCTGCCGCCACGAGTACGCCACGGTGCGCAACAACGCGATGAGCGTGGCGGGCGTGGCAAGCACCACGTTGCGCCGGAACGCGTGCTCCAGCAGCGACGGGTCCCGCTGCAGGGCCGCGTCGAGGAACGGGTCAGCCGGCACGAACAGCACCACGAAATCCGGGGCGAGATCGAACGCCGTCCAGTACGCCTTGCCGGACAACGCGTCCACGTGCCCGCGCAGATGCCGGGCGTGCTGGTCCAGCCGGTCGTTGCGGGCTCGCTCGTCGCGGGATTCCATCGCCCCCAGGTACGCCTCCAGCGGCGCCTTGGCGTCCACCACGACCGTGCGGCCACCGTGCAGGCGTACCACCATGTCCGGACGTACGGCCTGATCGTCGGTGTGCGCCGTGACCTGCTCGGCGAAGTCGCAGTGCTCCAGCAGCCCGGCCGCCTCCACGATCCGCCGCAACTGATGCTCCCCCCAGCGCCCGCGCACCTGCGGCGCCCGCAACGCGGCCACCAACTGTTTCGTCTCGGTCCGTAGCTCACCCGAGACCAGTCCCATCGCGCGCACCTGCTCGCGCAGTTCGGCGTACGCGTCGACGCGGTCGTGTTCCAGCTCCGCCACCCGTTGCTCGTAGCGCCGCAGCGCCTCGTGCAGCGGGGCGACGGCACGTGCCACCGCCTCCTGAGACTGGGCGGTCGCCTCGTAGGACAGGGCGCGCAACGACTGCTCCAGCCGGCCCTCGCCGGCGCGGCTCGCCTGCACGGTCGCCTCCAGCCGGGCGATGTCCGTCGCGGCGCGCAACCGTGCCACCAGCCAGCCCAGCACCGCCCCCACGGCCAGACAGACGATCACCACGGCCAGCGTCGAAAACGTCACGTACGGGACTTTGCCAGACCGGTATGACTTTCCTCGTCCGGGTACCGTTATGGAATGAGTCTGTTCTTCCTGCTCATCGTCTTCCTGGTGATCATCGGCTTGGTAGCGCTGTGGCAGCGCGGCTCGGCTGGTCAGCAGGTGAGCCTCGACGATGCGCGCGCCGAAGCGCAGCGGTGGTACGAGCGGCTGGGCGGCCAGGTGATGAACCTGCAGAGCGACGAACCGGCCGCTCGGCAGGCGCTGGCCGACGCCGGGGAGCGCTACAACGCCGCCGGCGGGCAGTTGCAGCAGGCCAACTCGGTTCGCCAGTACGAGCTGGCGCGCGAGTCGGCCCTGGAGGGTTTGACGTACGTGCGTGCCGCGCGCATGGCGATGGGCATCGACCCCGGTCCGGACCTCCCGCCCCTGGCGGTCGCCCGTGGCGCCGGCAAGCTGACCCAGGCCCGTGAGGTGGACGTCCAGGGTCACCATTACAAGGCCGGCCCGCGACCGGGAGCGGACACGCCGTACTACTACCCGGGAGGCCGGGTGCAGGGCCGCCCGGTGCCGGCGGGCTGGTACTCGCAGCCGGTCTGGAAGACCGCACTCGGCGCCGGAGCGGGCGCGCTCGGCGGCATGCTGATCTTCGACGCATTGTTCTCGCCGGGCTTCGGCGGCATGGACTACGGCGACGGTTACCAGGACGGCTTCCAGGACGCCGCGGGCGGCTTCGACGACGGCGGTTTCGACGGTGGCGGTGGTTTCGACGGCGGTGGCGGTTTCGACGGCGGTGGCGGTTTCGACGGCGGTGGCGGTTTCGACGGTGGCGGCGGTTTCGACGGTGGCGGCTTCGACTTCTGACCAAGCCCCGGGCGCGCCCACCCGTCCCACTCGTCCGCCCGGCCCACTCGTCCGCCGGTCCCGCCCCGCCCCGCGCCCCGCGCGCCCCCCAAACCATCTGCTGCAGTTCCAGCGGCA
>NZ_BMMX01000029.1 GCF_014646155.1 Mangrovihabitans endophyticus | reverse complement strand
CGCCCTCACGACGCCGCCCCCGCTCTCACGCCGCCGCCCCCGCTCTCACGCCGCCCCCGCTCTCACGCCGCCGATCTTGGAGTTTGCGGTCCGATTAGTACGGCATGTCCCTCTTAAACGGGCACAACAAGTCCAAGATCGACGGGGGCCCACGGGCCACACTGGAGTGCCCGCGCCGATCTTGAGGAAAGCGGGCCCGCTTTGAGGGGACATGACCGACTCACCCGACCACAATGTGCATGATCGGCCCCAACACCCGACCGGCGGCCCCCGCACCCGACCGGCGGCCCCCGCACCCGACCGGCGGCCCCGCACCCGACCGGCGGCCCCGCACCCGACCGGCGGCCCCGCACCCGACCGGCGGCCGGGCTGCCGCCGCGCACCCGGGCTGCCGCCGCGCACCTGACCCCGGCACGACCGGCCGCCACCCGACCAGCCGCCACCCGACCAGCCGCCACCGACCACGCGCGCCCACCGCTGCCACCCGACCGGCCGCCACCCGGCTGGCCGCCGCATACGGCCACTGGATCAGTCGTCAGCGGTCCAGCGGGTCGTCGGTGGTCGTGGGCAGCGGTGGGCGCGCGTGGTCGGTGACGGCTTCGTCCGCCGGGTCCGGGATGTACGGGGGCATGTGCGGGGGTGTGCGGCGCGGTTCAGCCGTGGGAGCACCCGTGCCCGTGTCCGCCGGGTCGTGGCTTTCCGGCGGCATTACCTGCGGCGCGGCGCCCGGTCCGGTGGTGGGCACCTGCGCCGGGCCGCCCGCGGGCCCGCCTCCGGGCGGCGGGGGCCCCGCCGGCGGGCGTCCCTTGGGCGCTTCCGCATCGCCGGGTCGCGGCGGGGGTCCACCGGGCGGGGGACCACCGGGCGGAGGTCCACCGGGCGGAGGCGCACCGGGCGGGGGACCGCCGGGCGGAGGCGCACCGGGCGGGGGACCACCGGGCGGAGGCGCACCGGGCGGGGGCGGGCCGACGGACCTCACCACCGGTGGCACCGAGCCGGATGGCTCGGACGTTTCCGGCGGGGTGGGCGGCACCGGCGTGGCACGGGACACCGGAGTTTCCGGCTCCGCCGAGGGGCCGACGGCGGCGACGGTCACCGGAATGCCGAGCGCCAGCGCGGCCACCACCGACGCTCCGATGATTGTGCGTTGGGACGGCATGATCCCCCAGTTCTCGGTCCGCTGGACGACACCGAGGAAGGTACCGATCCGACGCGCCGAGTTCCCTCCCCCGTCAGGGTGACGCCGCACGCGAGGGTGCCCCGACCGAGGCCCGCAACCGGGCCGGCATCGGCAGGCGACGCACCTCGGCGTCCGCGGTTTCACCCACCAGCGCCTGCACCGCATGCCAGCCCAACTGGTAGTGCGGCAGCGAAATGCTGGTGAGCTGGGGGCGCAGCCAGGCGGCGAGCTCGGAGTCGTCGAAGGACACCACCGACACATCGCCGGGGATCGCCCGGCCGGCCTGGTGCAGCCCCTGGTAGGCGCCCAGGGCGATGCGGTCGTTCAGGCAGATCAACGCCGACGGGCGGAGCCCGTCGGCCAGCGCCCGGCACAGTGCGTCGTACGCGGAATCCGGCCACCAGTGGCATCCCACCGTGCCGGCCAGCCGGGTGCCCGCCGCGGCCAGCTCGTCGCGGATGCCGGTCAACCGCTCGCGACTGGCGAAGACGTGATCCGCGGGGTCGCCCACCAGATAGATCCGGTCCCGATGACCGGCTTCCAGGACGATGCGGGCGGCGGTGTGCCCCGCGTCGGCCTCGTCCGGGATCACCGCGTGATGAGTCGGCCGGGCACCACGGGTCAGGCAGTTCATCAGCACCACCGGCTGCCCGCGGAGCAGCTTCGGCAGCCGTACGTGACGGGTGAACATGCTGGCGTAGACGAACGCGTCGACCTGCCGGTCCAGGAAGTCCGAGATCAGCTTCTGCTCGACCACCGGATCGCCTTCGGTCTCGCCGATGAACAGCAGATATCCGTGCGAGACGGCGGCGGCCAGGCTGCCGTGGATGGCCCGTCCGGCGTACGGGTCGGAGGCGATGGTGTCCGACACCAGGGCGATCGTCTTGGTCACCTTGGTCCGCAGGCTGCGCGCCATCAGGTTGGGCCGATAGTCCAGTTCCTGGGCGGCCCGCATCACCCGATGCCGGGCATCCTCCGAGATCCGCATGTCGGTGTGGCGTCCAGTCAGGACGAACGACGCGGTGCTGCGGGACACGCCGGCCCGTTGTGCGACCTGGGCAAGGGTCGCCCGTTGCGGCGGCATGCCCACGAGTCTGGCACGCCGCCGCGACGGCGGGTCAGTCGTTGGCGTGCAACGCCGCGTTGAGGTGGATGCCGGTGCCCTTGCGGGGCCGCGCTTCCAGCCCGCCGGTCACCGAGTTGCGCCAGAACAGCAGCCCGTCGACCCCGGACAGCTCGCGAGCCTTGACCACCCGGCCGTCCGGCAGGGTGACCTTCGCGGCCGCGGTGACGTACGTGCCCGCCTCGACCACGCAGTCGTCGCCCAGGGAGATGCCGGTGCCGGCGTTCGCGCCCAGCAGGCTGCGCTCACCGATGCGCACCCGGTCCGTACCGCCGCCGGAGAGGGTGCCCATGATCGAGCTGCCGGCGCCGATGTCCGAGCCGTCGCCGACCACGACGCCCTGCACGATGCGACCCTCGACCATCGAGGTGCCCAGCGTGCCGGCGTTGAAGTTGACGAAGCCGGGCTGCATGACAGTGGTGCCCGCGGCCAGGTGCGCGCCCAGGCGCACCCGGTCGGCGTCGGCGATGCGGACTCCGGCGGGCACCACGTAGTCGGTCATCCGCGGGAACTTGTCCACTCCGTACACGGCGAGGTGCCGGCCGGCCACCCGTTCGACCATGCGCAGCTCGTCGACCCGGTTCGGCGGACACGGGCCGGCCGAGGTCCAGGCCACGTTGGCCAGCATGCCGAAGATGCCGTCCAGGTTCTGCTCGTTCGGCCGGACCAGTCGGTGGGACAGCAGGTGCAGACGAAGGTACGCGTCCGAGGCGTCCTTGATCGGCTCGTGCAGCGCCGCGATGGTGGTGCGCACTTCGACGGTGGACAGGCCGGGCAGCGCCTTCGGCCCGGTCAGCCCGACCGGCAGCGCGGGCGCGTCGGCGGGCGGATCGCCCAGGCCGAGGTGGCCGGCCGGGTACCAGGTGTCCAGCACCTGCCCCTCGGCGGTGACGGTGGCGAGGCCGATGCCCCAGGCTGCTGAGGTGTTCACGACCGCACCTTACTAAAGCCTGTTCCGGCGGCCGGGGACTGGCCCGTGGCGGGGCGCGGGCGCGAACCGGAAGCAGGTTCACCATCGGCCGGTATGGTGCGGTCATGGCCAACCCGCTCACCCAGGACGTGCTGGTCGATCCGGTTCTGCTCACCCGCGCACTGGTCGACATCGAGTCCGTGTCCCGCCATGAGAAGGCGATCGCCGATCATGTCGAGGACGTTCTGCGACAAGCTCCGCATCTGCGTACCGACCGCCTGGGGAACACCGTCATGGCGCGTACGGATCTCGGGCGGGATCAGCGGGTGGCGCTGGCCGGGCACGTGGACACGGTGCCGATCGACGGCAACTTCCCGTCCATGGTGTCGGAGGACCTCATCTTCGGCTGCGGCACCTCGGACATGAAATCCGGCATCGCGCTGGCGCTGCACCTGGCCACGACGCTGCCCGACCCCCGCCACGACGTGACGTTCCTCTTCTATGAGGCGGAAGAGATCGAATCGCAGTACAACGGGCTGCATCTGGTGTCCCAGTCGCGCCCGGAATGGCTGCGGGCCGATTTCGCCCTGCTGCTCGAACCGACGTACGGCTTGATCGAGGCGGGCTGCCAGGGCACCCTGCGCGCGGTGATCAAGACGGCGGGCCGCCGCGCGCACACCGCCCGCGCCTGGCGCGGCGTCAACGCGATCCACGCCGCGGGCGAGGTACTACGCCGGCTGGCGGATTACCGTCCGCGCGCGGTGACGATCGATGGATGCACATACCGCGAGGGTCTGAACGCGGTGCGGATTCACGGCGGCGTGGCCGGCAACGTGGTGCCGGACGCGTGTGCGGTCGAGGTGAACCTGCGGTTCGCCCCGGACCGCACCGAGAAGCAGGCGCTGGAGCACGTGCAGGAGGTGTTCGACGGTTTCGACGTGGAGGTGACCGACTCGGCGCCCGGCGCGCTGCCCGGTTTGCGTGCCGCCCCCGCGGCCGAGTTCATCACCGCGGTCGGCGCACGGCCGGAGGCGAAGCTGGGCTGGACCGACGTGTCCCGGTTCGCGGCGATGGGCGTGCCGGCGCTGAATTACGGCCCGGGTGATCCGATGCTGGCGCACGCACCGGATGAGCACGTCGAGATCGGGAAGATCCGCGACGGGGCGGCGACCCTGCACCGCTGGCTCGGCTCCACGCAGGAGTGAAGCCCGCCGGAGTGAAGCTCGTCCGGGTGAAGCCCGCCGGAGTGAAGCACGTCCGGGTGACGCACGGCCGGCCGGGTGCGGAGGCGACCGGTTCAGTGCTCCATGGCGACCCGGCCGACCGCTCGCGGCTGGATCTCCACGGTGGTGTCCGGGTCGTACGGCTTGCGCGGCGACCGTGCCAGCGCCATGCGCCGCTCCTCCACCACCAATTGGATGCGGCGCTGCATGCGGCGCTGCCGCTTGATGTTCTCGTATCGGCTCGGCACGGCCCTGCTCCTTCACCCGTGGTTTCGCGGTGCCCACCTCGTTGTTTCGCTGCGACCCCTCGGGTCTTCGTCACTGCACAGACGCCCCCAAAGCCACCGTGCGTTGCTTCAATCTGGCAAAAAGGCGGCGAGGCCGCAATCCCGTTGCCGAAACGGGACCCGTTATTCACCGGTCACTGTCCGTCCGCACTACCGTGGGGACCATGACGGACAGCCCGAGCACGCCTCCCCGGACAATGTCGGAGCGTCACCGCGGGGCGGTAACTCTCCGGCGTGACGCGGTGCCGCCGAGCACCGCCGACGAGAAGCTGCTCGACTCCCACTACCGCCGGGAGTGGAAGACCAAGGACGCATGGCGGGCGCTGCGGATCCTGTCCGAGTTCGTCGAGGGCTTCGACACCCTCGCCGATCTTCCGCCCGCGGTGAGCGTGTTCGGGTCGGCGCGCAGCAAGCCGGACAGCCCGGAGTGCGAGATGGCCGCCGGTCTGGGCGCCGCGCTGGCCGAGGCGGGCTATGCGGTGATCACCGGCGGCGGTCCGGGCGTCATGGAGGCGGCCAACCGGGGCGCCACCGAGGCCGGCGGAATGTCCGTGGGGCTGGGCATCGAGCTGCCGTTCGAGCAGGGCCTCAACGACTGGGTGGACGTCGGCATCGACTTCCGCTATTTCTTCGTCCGCAAGACCATGTTCGTCAAGTACGCGCAGGCTTTCGTGGTGCTGCCCGGGGGCTTCGGCACGCTCGACGAGCTGTTCGAGGCGATCACTCTCGTGCAGACCAAGAAGGTGACCCGGTTTCCGGTGGTCCTCATGGGCAGCGGGTATTGGTCGGGTCTGCTGTCATGGATGCGGGAGGCGCTGCTGGAGGACGGCAAGATCAGCGTCGCCGACCTGGACCTGATCCACGTCACCGACGACGTGGCGGAGGCCGTCCGGTTCATCGTGCAGGCCGACGCGACGCTCGCCGACACCGGAAGGAAATGACGTGGCGGCGATCTGTGTCTTCTGCGCCTCGTCCGACGCGCTCGATCAGCGGTGGCTCGATCTCGCCCGGGACACCGGGCGGGAGCTGGGCCGCCGCGGGCACCGCCTGGTCTCCGGCGGCGGACGCGTGGGGATGATGGGCACCGTCGCGGAAGGGGCGCGCACGGCGGGCGCGCACACCCTCGGCGTCATCCCGCAGTCGCTCGTCGATCTTGAGGTCGCCGACGTCGCGTCGGACGAGCTGATCGTCACCGGCGACATGGGCGAGCGCAAGAACGTGCTCATCGAACGGTCGGACGCCTTCGTCACGCTGCCCGGCGGCATCGGCACCCTGGACGAGCTGTTCGAGGTGTGGACCACCGCCAGCCTCGACCTGCATCGCAAGCCGATTGTGTTGCTCGACCCGGACGGGTTCTATCAGGGCCTGCTGAGCTGGTTGAGCGCACTGGCGGACACCGCGTTCGTGCGCCGCGCGGCGATCGAGCAGATCACCGTCGCGGACTCCGTCCCGGCGGCGTTCGACGTGGTCGAGGCGGCCTTGGCAGGCTCAGCCGGCCAGCATGCCGAGGGTGGACGCGACGAAGTCGGGCGTGTGTGACAGCGTTCCGCGGCCCACGGCGAGTTCGGCTCGCACCACGCCGGGCACGCCGGTCTCCACCGGCCGCGGCCACACCCACAGGCCGTCCTTGACGGCCAGCCGTTCGGCGTGCGCGGCGAACCGATCCGCAGTGGTTTCGAACAGCACATTCATCATCGGCGTCTGCGGCGGATCCGGAACCACGCGCACGCCCGGCGTGGTAGCCAGCGCGGCGGCGATGGCTTGCGCGTGCGCCATCCGTACGGGCATCTCCGCGAGGGCGCCCGGCAGCAGGGTGAGCGCGGAACCGGCCGCCGGCCACATCGCGTGCAGGGTGCCGCCCATCCGCGAGCGCCATTCCCGCACCTGCGCGACCACGTCCGTGGTGCCGGCCACGCAGCATCCCGGCAGCGCCCCGACGCCCTTGTAGAAGGACACATAGACGGTGTCGAACAGCTCGGCGATCACCGACGGCGGCTTGCCGTACCCGGCGGTGGCCTCCCACAGCCGGGCGCCGTCCAGATGCGCCGCCGCGCCGTTCTCCCGGGCCCACGTGGTCTGCGCGACCAGGTCGTCCCAGTCCGGAAGCATGCCGCCGAGGTCACGCTGAGGCAGCTCCAGCACCAGCGCGGCGGGCGGCTCGGCGACCCGCCCGAGATCGCGCGACTCGATCACCCGGTCCGGCTCGCCGACCTCCCGCCCGATCAGGCCGTGCAGGCGGGCGTACCCGCCGCCCTCGTGCCGGGGCAGGTGGCAGTACGGATGCCAGCAGACCGTACGGCGAGAACGCTGTTCGGCGTGCACCCGCAGGGTGGCGGCCTGGGCCATGGTGCCGCTGGGCAGGAACACCGCGGCGGGCTTGCCGAGCAGGTCGGCGATGTGGTGTTCGAGCACGCGGACGACGCCGCCTTCACCGTAGACGTCCGGCTCGACGTCGGACCCGATGGCGGCGAGCAGATCGGCCGGCCGGATCAGCCCGTTGCCGAGGAACGAATCGGTGCAGGCGGCGCGGCGGGCCCGGATCTCGTCGTCCATCCGGACAGTCTCCACCATGTCACCCGGCACGCCCTCGCACCCTTGCCGCTTCGACCCGCGTACGGGGGCGACCATGCCGCCGCGCGCCGGCACCGGGCGTGCCGTTACGGTCGACGACATGCACACCGCGCGCGGATACGACGAATTGGTCGGCGAAGCGGCGACCGTACCGATCGTCGGCTGGGAATTCGCCTGGCTGGACGGACGCGTGGACGGCGGAGATCCCTCCTGGTCCTATCCCGGGCTCGCGCGGGCGCTGTTGCGCCACGCGCACACCGTTCTCGACCTGGACACCGGCGGCGGCGAACTGCTCGCCGAGCTGGCACCGCTGCCCGCCGGCACGGTCGCGGTGGAGACCTGGACGCCGAACATCCCGGTGGCCCGGGACCGGCTGGTGCCGTACGGCGTGGAGGTACGCACCGAGATGCCGGCCGGGGAGGACGAGTTCGACCTCGTGCTCAGCCGGCACGGGCGGCTGCCCGCCGACGACATCGCCCGGCTGCTCGCCCCCGGCGGCACCCTGCTCACCCAGCAGGTCGGCAGCGACGACCTGGCGGACCTCAACGAAACCCTGGGCGCCCCGCCGCTGCACCTGCGCCGTTGGAACGCAGGCGTGGCGGTGCAGAGCCTGGAGGAGGCCGGGCTGGAGATCGCGGACGTGCAGGAGGAACGGATCCCGGTCCGGTTCCGCGACGTCGGCGCCATCGTCTACCAACTGCGGGCGGTGCCGTGGCAGGTGCGCAACTTCGACCTGCACCGGTACGAGCGACGGCTGCGCCGCCTCGACGCGGAGATCCGCGCGGTGGGGCATTTCACCGCGTACGCGCATCGTTTCCTGATCGAGGCCCGGCATGCCTGAGCCGGCCGAGGGGTTCAGGCCGCCTCCGCGCGGCGGGCCAGCACCAGCGTCGTGCGCAGATCCATGGTCACCGTGTCACCGAGCGCCGCGTCCAAGCCGTCGAGGATCCGCCGCTGATTTGCGGGCGGATTGCGAAGGTACGGGGAGAACGTCTGCATCAACCGGAGGTACCGTTCCTTCGCCCAGACCGGGCGGCTCCGCCATTCGCGGACACGCACGTCATCCAGCACCCCGGCGGCAGTGATCTCATCCCGCACCCATTGCGGATCCCGGCCCCGCGCCGAGGGGTCGACTCCGGTGATCACCGCCTCGATGGCCGCGGACACCTCCGGATCCGCGTAGCCGTAGTTGTGGCCGAAGACGGCCAGTGTGCCGCCCGGTGCGAGCGCCGCCCGGACGCGCCGGTCGCGCGTCGGCGGGTCGAGCCAGTGCCACGCCATGCCGCACCCGATCAGATCCACACCGCCGGGTGGCGGGGCCCAATCCTCGAAGGTGCAAACGTCGACGCGTACGTGCGGAAACCTGCCCCGCAGCACGGCGGCCATCCGCGGATCGGGCTCGACGCAGGTGATCGCCGCGCCGAGCCCGGCGAGCAACTCGGTGCCCTTGCCCGTCCCGGCACCGAGATCGGCGACGGTGGCGGGCACACTGCCGTGGTAGGCCACGACCGCGTCACGGATCTGTTCCGGATAACCGGGGCGCACATCGTCGTACATCGCGGCAATCTCGCCGAAGAGCTGCGTCATCGGCTCAACCTACGCGGCAGGCGGGCGCGCCGACGGCGCGTTTTCCGCGGTTCGGGACGGGTACGTACGGGTGATGTGACCGGAAAGATCGAGGACTACGCCCTGATTGGTGACCTGCAGACCGCCGCCCTGGTCGGTCTGGACGGGTCGATCGACTGGCTCTGCCTTCCGCGGTTCGATTCGCCCGCTTGCTTCGCGGCGCTGCTGGGTGACGAGTCGGCGGGACGGTGGCAGCTCGCACCGGTGTCCGGCGGCACCGCCACCCGACGGCGATATCGGGACGACACTCTCATTCTGGAATCGGAGTGGGAGACGCCCAGCGGGACCGTGCGGGTGACCGACTGCATGCCGCCGCGCGGCGAGGCGGCCGACGTGGTGCGGGTGGTGGAGGGGCTCCGCGGGACGGTCCGGATGGCGAGCCGGCTGCGGTTGCGGTTCGGGTACGGGCGCAACGAGCCGTGGATCCAGCACCGTGACGGAGACATGGCCGCCATCGCCGGCCCGGACGCGGTGTGGTTGCACGCGGACGTCCCCGTCGACCGCGAGGAGTTCGACATCGGCGAGGGCGACCGGGTCTCGTTCGTCCTCACGTACCGGGAATCGTGGTTGCCCCGCCCCCAGCCCGTCGATCCGGCCGCCGCGGTGCGCGACACCGAGAAGTTCTGGACCGACTGGATCGGGACGTGCGGGTACGACGGACGCTGGGCGGAGGTCGTACGGCGCTCGCTGATCCTGTTGAAGGCACTGACGTACGCGCCCACCGGCGGCATCCTGGCCGCCGCCACCAGTTCCCTGCCGGAGCGCATCGGCGGCTCGCTGAACTGGGACTACCGGTATTGCTGGCTGCGCGACTCGACGTTCACGCTGCAGGCGATGCTGGGCACCGGTTATGTGCAGGAGGCGCAGCAATGGCGGCAGTGGCTGCTGCGCGCGATCGCCGGCAATCCGGCGGACCTGCAGATCCTGTACGCCCTGGACGGGAGCCGGCGTCTGCCGGAATACACCCTCGACTGGTTGCCCGGCTACGAACACTCCGAGCCGGTGCGGGCCGGCAACGCGGCGGCCGGGCAGTTCCAGCTCGACGTCTGGGGCGAGGTGCTCAACACCCTGCACCAGTGCCGCGAGGAGGGCGGTTTCGGCAGCGACGAGTCGTGGGACTTCCAACTCGCCATGCTGGACTTCCTGGCGGAGCACTGGCGGGACCCGGGCAGCAGCCTCTGGGAGGTGCGCGGCGAACCGCGGCACTACGTGCACTCGAAGGTGATGGCGTGGGCCGGCTTCGACCGGGCCGTCACGGCGGTGGAGAGGCACGGCCTGCCCGGTCCCGTCGCGAAGTGGCGGCGGATCCGCGCCGAGATCCACGCCGAAGTCTGCGAGAAGGGGTACGACGCGGAGCGCAACACCTTCCTGCAGTCGTACGGGTCGAGCGAGCTGGACGCCGCGCTGCTGCTGATCCCCCGGTCCGGGTTTCTGCCCGCCGACGACCCCCGGGTGGCCGGCACCGTCGACGCGGTGATGCGCGAACTGTCCAAGGACGGCTTCCTGCTGCGCTACCAGGCGTCCGAGGGTGTCTTCGTGGCGTGCAGCTTCTGGCTGGTGGACGCGCTGCACCGGGTGGGCCGGGAGAAGGAGGCGGAGGAACTGTTCGAGCGGATGCTGGGGTTGCGCAACGACGTGGGGATGCTCAGCGAGGAGTACGACCCGAAGGCGGGCCGGCAACTGGGCAACACCCCGCAGGCGTTCAGCCTGGTCGGCCTGGTGAACTCGGCTCGCCTGCTCAGCGGCGCGGCCACGGAGACCCGCTGAGGGTTGCCTCCGCGACCGCGCCGGTCGGTGCCCGAGCCTCCGGTCAGCCGATGCTGATCCAGACGTCGTCCAGGGCGCCCTGGAACTGGTCGTTGTTGACGCTCAGTCCCTTGCCGCCGAGGACCAGCGGCGAGGTGTTGGACACGGCAAGCCCGGCCGGGATGGTCTTGGCGCCGGTCTGCGTGCCGTCGATCCAGACGGTCAGGCTGGTGCCCGAGCGGCGGCACTCGATGGCGTGCCAGTCGCCGTCGGCTGCGGTGATCCCGCTGGTCACCCGATAGATGGTGGACGAGTCGGAACCGACCATCACGCAGCTCGGCTTGCCGGGAAGCTTGTCGACCTGCAGCTTGTACTGGCCGCCGCCGGACGAGTATCCCTTCTGGATCACGTTCTGGCCGTCGGTGGTCTGGCTCGCGGCCAGGCGCACCGAGGCACCGAAGCTGATCTTCTGGGCACCCGGGTTGAGGTCGGGCGCGTCGTCGGTCTGCAACACCATGCGCGGGCAGTCCGAGCCGTCGCAGGGCGGCGGGAAGAGCACCGCTTCACCACCGCCGTGCGCGGTCATCCGCAGCTTGGCGCCATACCGCGTACGGGTGACGAGGGTGTGGCTCCCGCCGGATCCGTCGGCGAACGTGCCGTCCAGGTCGGTCGAGTCGAAGTTGTACGCGGCGACCATCGGCGAGGACGGCGCCTTCGGCTGCGTCTGCGCACCGGCCGGACGGAACGCGGCGTACCGCTTCTGCGTGACGTCCCCGATCGTGGTGAAGTCACCGCCCGCGGCCACCATGTCCAGTTCCGGCAGGGTGATCATGGCGCGCACGCCCACCACGCCGTTGCCCTGCGGTGCCCAGTTGGTCAGGTTGCCCTGTTGGTCGACCGCCGCGAACTTGATCCGGCTGATGCCTCCGCCGGTGCACGCGCCCTGGCTTCCGGTGACGTCGGTGGCGCACGCCACGTCGAAGTGGCCACCCACGTACACGGTGTCGCCGAGCGTGGTGATCGCCTGCGCGTCGCCGTCGAAGGCTCGGCTCCACCGCACCTCACCGGTCTCGGTGTAGGCGACGGCACGCCCACCCTGGCCCGCTTGAGCCGCGTAGACGCCGTTGGCGTCGATCGCGAGGGCGAACACCTTGGCGGACGGCTTCGGCGCGAAGCTGGTGATCAGCGCGCCACTGCCCGCATCCACCGCGCGCAGCCGCAAGGTCGAGCTGACGTCGTTGACCCGGTGGAAGCTGCCGCCGAGGTAGACCCGGCTGCCGTACACCCCCAGGGCGTACACGGTGTCGTCGGTGACCGGCGTCCAGCCGGTCAGCGAGCCGCCGGCCAGGGCGAAGGCCGCCAAGTTGGTGCGGGTCGACCCGTCCACCGCCGCGATGCGGCCTCCCATGTAGAGGCGGCCGTTGCCGACGGCGAGCGCGTTCGGCTGCCCGGAGACGGTGTGCTGGAAGGAGGTCACCGCGCCGGTGGAAGCGTTCAGTGCGGCGATCTTCTTGCGCGACGCCCCGCCCGCGGTGCTGAAGTCGCCCGCCGCGTACACGGTGGAGTCGTGCACGGCCAGGGCGCGCACGGTGGCGTCGGCACCCGGGTCCCACGAGGACAGTTCTCCGGTCCGGGCGTCGAAGGCCGCCAGCCGGTTGCGGTCGTAGCGCTTGCCGTCGACGATCGCCCGGGTGAAGGAGCCGCCGACATAGACGGTGTCGCCGCGGTACGCGACGGCGTAGACGGACCCGTTGAACGACGGCGCCGTCGACGGGGTGTTCGACACGGTATCGGCGAGGGCTATCCCGCTGACCGCGGTCAGCGCCGCGGCAGCCACCGCCACGATGGCTTTCTTCCCTATTCTTAACTTCATGTCAGGTTAAACGGATAGATCCGTCTTTGGTGGTTGGTCCTAGTCTTCTCGGCTCGGCGTGTACGTCACGCTCGTCACCGCCCCGGTGGGCGCGGTGCCCGACGGTGGTACCCCGCTCGATGGCGCGCGCCGCCGCGGCCCCTCCGAATCGTCCGACCCGAACACCAGCAGACCCGCCAGGAACGCCAGCAGCAGAGCTGCGACGCTCATCTCGATCACGGTAAGGGTCCGCCTGCGCCGCGCGTTCGCCATCACCTCCATATCGTGCGTGACGTGCGGAGACAGCGTGATCGGCCATCCCGGCGCTCCACGTCGACGAAAGAAGCAAAATAGTCGAGCCTATTTCTCCACATCGTCCGGGACGAGCGATCGTTGACCATTGCAACGTCACTCTCATCGGGTACGCCGATGGACGAGCCGGACCAACCGATACGGTCGGTTACGAACCAATTTATCTCAGTTACCGTGAAGGCATGAAAGTAACCGACGCCGATATCCTCGCCGGCATCGTGCTGCTTGCTGTGCTCGCCGGAGCGGTCTGGGGCGCACGAATGGTCCTGCGCCGGCGCGCCGGGGCGGCAGCCGCCGAAGCCTCCCGGCTGGAGGCACATCAGGAGTGGATGCGCCGGGTGAGCGCGCCGGCCGGCACCGCGGTGTCGGACACCGGCCGGCACCACCTCCCGGACGAGTTGCTGGGCGGCGCCACCTATCGCCTCAGCCCGGACGGCATCGCCCGCGCCAAGGTGCCCGCCCAGGAACAGCGCACCGGAGAGACCCGCGGAGCGGTGCCGCATCAGGCCCCGCCGGCGATCCCGCACCACGCCGAGCCGCACCGGCTGCCACACTGAACCTCTTTCAACGTGGCGAGGCCTCTTTCAACGTGGCGAGGCCGACCGATGCCGCCGCTGTTCGACGGCGCGCAACCGACGGGCCCGACGCCAGGTTGAAGGGGTTCACTGATCCGCGGCGCCGTGCCACCCCATCGCAGGCGCTCACGGACCGTCGCCGGAGCATGGCTCCCGGATGTCGCGGGTATGCGCAAGGACATGACCGACGCCCACGACATGATCTTCACAGACCGGGCGCACGCGGGCGTCGCGCTCGCCGACGAGGTCGCCCGGGTGTTGGACGAGGCCACCCGCACGTCGACGGACCCGGCCCCGGACGGCACGGACCCGGCCCCGGACGGCCCGGACGCCCCGGACGGCCCGGACGCCCCGGACGCCCCGGACGGCCCGGACGGCGCCGTGCCGACCACGTCCGCCGGCCCGGTGCCGCGCACCGAGGCGGACCGGCCTGTGGTGTTCGGGCTGCCCCGCGGCGGGATCCCGGTCGCCGCACCGGTCGCGGAACGGATCGGAGCGGACCTGGGCATCGTCGTCGCGCGCAAGATCGCCGCACCCGGGCGGCCCGAATGGGGGGTCGGCGCGGTCGCCGAGGACGGCCCGGCCGTATTCGACCGCGCCGCGTTGCGCCATCTCCGCCTCACCGAGGATGACCTCGCCGGAAGCGTCGCGCAGGAGCGTGCCGAGCTGCGGCGACGCATCGCACGGTACCGCGGTGCCCGAGCCGTGCCCTCGGTGCGCGACCGGGTGGTCGTCGTGGTCGACGACGGCCTGGCCACCGGTGTGACCGCGCGGGCCGCCCTGCGCTGGCTGCGTCCGCAACAGCCCCGTTTACTGATGCTGGCCGTGCCGGTCTGCGCGCGCGAGGCCCGCACGGTCGTGGCCGACGCCGCGGACCTCGTGGTGTGCCTCAGCGCCCCGCGGGATTTCTCCGCCGTCGGCCGGTGGTACCGCGATTTCACCCAGCTCACCGATGCCGATGTGGACGCTGAGCTGGCCCGTGCCGTACGAGAGACGACGCGCTGAGCCGTCCCGGGTGCGGTCCCTTTTGAACGTTTCGCGGGCGAAATCCGTGTCACCGGGTCAGCGACCGCACGTACAAGGAGGCACGCCCGTGGCACACCATAGATCGAGTCGCAGCCGGCGACCCCTGGCCGTCGCACTCGCCGCAACATCCGTTGCGGCGGCCATGGTCACCACGCAACTCGCCTCCGCGGCCGACCTGCGAACCCTCGCCGACACCGAGACGGTCGACGCCACCATCGCGGTGGACGGCACCTTCGACGGCACGGGACGACGTTTCGTGGCCGGACCCGAACTCGGTGACGGAGGCCAGTCCGAAGGCCAGGATCCGCTGTTCGAACTGGCCGACGGGGCCAGCCTGAGCAACGTCACGATCGGAGCCCCGGCCGCGGACGGCGTGCACTGCCTGGGAAGCTGCACGCTCCGCAACGTCATCTGGGAGGACGTCGGCGAGGATGCGGCCACGTTCCTCGGCGGTGGCGCGACGGTCCTCGTCGAGGGCGGATCGGCGTCTCACGGCTCGGACAAGATCTTCCAGGACAACCGGCTGGCGGGCGGATCGGTGACCATTCGCGACTTCGCGGTAAGTGACTTCGGGAAGCTCTACCGGTCGTGCGGCAACTGCAGTAAGCAGGCGGCCCGCACGGTGACCATCGAGGACTTGACCGCGACGGCGCCGGGCAAGGTGCTGGCGGGTGTCAACGCCAACCTGGGCGACCGGGTGACCCTGTCCGGAATCACGCTGACCGGCGCGGGTGCCTCGGACATCCATGTATGCGAACTGTTCGAAGGCAACGACACCGGTGCCGAGCCGACAAAGATCAGTTCCGAACCGGACGGAACCACGTGCACAGCAGATAACGCCACAGTCGAGTAACCAGCCCGCACCCCGCCAGCCCACCAGGCCCCCTCAGCCCGTCCCCCCGGCCCGTCGCCCTGCCCGTCGCCCCCGCCCGCCGCCCTGCCCGTCGCCCTGCCCGTCGCCCCCGGCCGCCGCTCTGCCCGTCGCCCCCGCCCGCCGCTCTGCCCGTCGCCCCCGCCGTCCCCCTACCCGTCGCCTCCTGCCCGTCGCTCTGCCCGTCGATCTTGAGGTTTCGGTGCCCGTTCCAGCACGGCGTATCCGACTTATCCGACCACAAAGTCCAAGATCGGCGGCACCATGGCGCGACGCGGGGCCGATCTTGAGCTAAGTGGTCGGATAAGTCGGGTATGCCGTGCCGAGTCGGGCACCGAAAGTTCAAGATCGACGGCAGCGGACGGGCGACGGCGGGCGAACGGCGGGCGGACGGGTGACGGGACGCGGCGCCTCGGGACGGGGCCTGGCGTGAACGTGAATGCGAATGGTGAAACGTATTCTGTCGCACGGTCGGGCACCGTTTCCCGGTATTCGTCTGACATGCTTTTCCCATGACCGTGCTGGGATTGTGGGATTTCCTGACCGGGCCGGCCTTTCTCGCCGTCGCGATCGCTACCGCCGTCCTCGCGTGGCCGGCCGGCCGGTCCCTGGCACGTCGGCTCGATTGTTCCCGGATCGCCGCCGTGCTCTACGCCGCCACCCTCGGCATCATCGCCGCGCTCACGCTCACGCCCAACAGGGCGGGCGCGCTCGATCCGACCCTGCCGCCGCATTTTCTCACCCAGATCGGCCGGCCCGACGTGGTGTGGGATCGGCTCACCGCGGCACCGGCCGACGCCGAGCAGATCGCCAATATTCTGCTCTATTTTCCGGTCGGCTTCGTCGGCTTCGCAGTGTGGCGCTCGGCCGCACGGGCCGCATGGGCCGGTGCCGCCCTCACGGTGTTCATCGAGACCTGCCAGTACGGCATTATCGGCCGTGCGGGTTCGCTGACCGATATTCGCAACAATGCCGCCGGTGCGGTGCTGGGCGCCGGGCTGGCCGCCGGGACGGCGCTCGTGCTGCGCCGGGCCCGGTCACGACGCACCGAACCCGGCGGCGGCACGATCGGCAAAGCCGACGGCGACACGGCCCGGCGAGCGGACGACCGCGCCGCCGTCAGGTGACCCGCCGCAGCACGTCCAGCAGGAACCACTCGTCATCGTGGTGCACCAGCGGACGCAGCCCGGCATGCCCGGCCAGCGCCGCGTGCGTCTGCGCGCCGTCGTAGCCGTCCCCGTGCTCGCGATCGCGGAAATGCACCGCGACCAGGTCGCCGTCCGGCTCCAGGCGCTGCACCAGAGCGTCGATCAGGGTGTGCAGGTCGGGGCCGCTCAGGTAGTACAGCAGATCACCGATGACGATCAGATCGAACGTCTCGTCCGGCAGCTCGGCGGGCAGCATCGCCTGCTTCACCCGTACGTGCGGAAACTCGCGAACCTCGTCGGCGGTCCGTTCGACGGCGTCCGCGACGCAGTCGACCGCCAGGATGTCGTCGCACCGGGCCGCGAGCATGCGGGTGAGCAGGCCGACCGAGCAGCCGGGTTCGTAGCATCGGCGATACTTCGCGCGCGGCAGGCTCGCCACGGTGACCGCGTATTTGCGCTGGTCGTGCCACTTGGTGGCGAGGTCCCACGGATCGGTCTTGGCCAGGTAGAGGTTCAGGAAATGTTCCTGGGAGACCGTCTCGGCCGGCGGTTGGGCGTCGTCCCGAATCGTCACGACGGGATTCTGCCCGATGCCCGCCGGCCGGGCGCGGACCGGTCAGCCCTGCGCGCCCGCGGCGAGCATGGCATCGAAGGCGGCGAACTGGGCGACGAGCCCGCGCGGCGCGTCCGCGGCGAAACAGACTTCCAGGTTGGCCGCCGCCTCCCGGGCGGATTCCGCGGACCGCGGGAAGAGTTCCGTCTCGTACGCGGTCAGTGCGGCCTGCACGTCGCCGGGGTGCGCGAGCAGGGCGCGGGCCAGTTCGGCACCGTCGTACAGCGCCAGGTTGGCGCCCTCACCGGCGAACGGCGACATCAGGTGCGCGGCGTCGCCGAGGAGCGTGACTCCCGGTACGCGGTCCCAGCGCAGCTCCGGCACCAGCGCATGGATGCGGCGCGGGATCAACGGCCCGTCCGCCTCGACGATCAGCGCCCGCAGCTCGGGCGCCCAGTCGGCGTACCGGTCGAGCAGCACGGCCTTGGCCGCCTCCGGGTCGGCCGCGTCGATGCCGTCGATCCAGTCTTCGCCGATCTTCAGCCCGGCGTAGACGTGCAGGCTGTCGTCGGTTTCCCGGTGCGCCAGGAAGCCCCGGCCGGCATCCAGCGCGAACAGCATGCCGGCACCGACGACCCGGGCCGGGCCGGGATGGCGGACGTCGGCGTCGTGCAGGTCCATCTCCACGAAGGACACTCCCGCGTACGCCGGTACGGCGTCGGTGAGCAGCGGCCGGATCCGGGACCAGGCGCCGTCGGCCCCGACGAGCAGGTCGGCGACGGCCGCGGATCCGTCGGCCAGGTGCAGTTCGTGGCGCCCGTCGCCGAGCGCGCGGGCGCCGGTGACCTTGGCGCCCCAGCGGATGGTGCCGTCCGGCAATCCGTCGAGCAGGAGCCGCCGCAGATGCCCCCGGTCGATCTCGGGCCGGAGGCCGTCGCCGCGGTCCGGCTCGTCGCGGTGCACGACGTTGTGCCTGTCGAGGATGCGCATCGCCTCGCCGCCGGGGTGGACCAGGGCACGGAACTGGTCGTACAGCCCGGCGGCGCGCAGCGCGACCTGCCCGGTGTCGTGGTGGATGTCCAGCATGCCGCCCTGGGTGCGGGCGGCCGGTGAGGCGTCGCCCTCGTAGACGGTCACGGCGATGCCGTGCCGGTGCAGGACGCGGGCGAGGGTGAGCCCGCCCAGTCCGCCGCCGACGACGGCGATGCTCGGCGTGCTGGTGTCGGTGGTGTGCATGGTGCCTCCCTGGTGAAGAACAGGTTCGTGACGAACATGTTCGCGATTGACGCACGAAGGTCGGGCTTCGCGCGTGGGTGTTATTCGTCCGACGGCAGAGCGGTGGTCGCGATGCCCTCCAGCAGGACGCCGAACGACCAACGCGCGCGCTGCTCACCGGTGCCGGCGAACAGGTGGTCGCGCACCCGGGCGATGTTCGGGTACGCGTCCGGCGCCGCCGCGCGTACGGCGACCATCTGGTCCTCCGCCGCGTCGTCGGCGCCGGAGTCGCCGGGCCGGACACCGTGCTCGGCGGCCGACGCGGTGGCGTGCTGGAGCAGGATGTCGACTCCCCAGGCGGCCTGCCCGGCCGGGACACCCGCCGCCCGCAGCAGCGCCAGCAGGACGTCGACGAGCCGCAGATAGTGCGGGCCGGACGGGCGCAGCACCAGCACCGACCGGGCCAGGCTGGGCTCGTGGTGGAGCACCCCGGCGTACGCACACATCAGATCCACCGCCCGTCCGCGGGCGTTCCCGGCCGTCACCCCGTCCAGCACGTCCGGTTTTGCCACCGCGTCCAGGCCCGCCAGCAACTCGTCGAGCAGGGCACCGTGCAGCTCGGCGGTGTTGCGCACGTACACGTACAGCGATGCCGGGCCGGTGTCGAGCTCGGCCGCGAGCCGCCGCATGGTGACCTTTTCCAGCCCCTCCTCGCGCATGATCCGCAGCGCGACGGAAACCAGGCCGTCTCGGCTCAGCGGGGGCTTCGCCGGCCGGTCACGGCGGCTCACCGGTGCACGTCGCGGGCCCATGAACACGATCGTAACGAACGCGTTCGTCAACGGCAACGGCTTCGCCGGGCACCTCGGTGCCCGGCGACCGCCGCTACTCGAAGAACTTGATGCTGAAGCCGGTGTCGGTGTTGGCACCCGGCACGTTGGCACGCGAATAGGTGGTGTTGCCCCACCAGCAGAAGGTCCCGGTGAACCACTCACGGTTGGCCCAGTTGTACGGCGTGCCCTTGGGCACCGCGTGGAACATCAGCGGGAAGCGGGGACCGGCCGGCGGGCTGGTGGCGATGTCGCCGTTGAGCAGCACGAACGTGTGGTGGCCCGGCCCGTTCACGTTCAGCGTCGGATCCCAGCCGGCCATCATCGTGGCCCGGTTGGAGCCGAACAGACAGCCGTTGGACTTGTACCAGTCCCACACGTACGTCGGGTCGCCGCCCGCCCGCAGCCGCAGGTCCGCCAGGCAGTACTGGTCGCTCCAACTGCCGTTGGCGGAGTACACGATGTGCAGTTGCCCGTTCGGGTCCCGGATCGCCTCGGGCGCCTCGTTGATGAACGGGTTGCCGACCACCCGCTCCCACGACTCCCGTGGCTGCGAGATGACGTAGCGGGCGCCGGTGGACGCCGACGGGCTGCTCATCCGAGCGATGTAGAGGTTCTGCTCGACGTTGGTGTCACCCGCCCAGCCGGACCAGACGAACCAGCGGTCGCCGTTGAAGTGGAACATGGTGCCGTCGATGGCCCACTTGTCGTCCGGCAGACTCACCTTGGTCTCACCGGTGTACCCGGAGTCCGCAGCGGCCGAACTGATCACGTACATCCGATGGGCGGATCCGCGCCCGCCGGAGAAGTAGATGTAGTAGCGGCCACCATCGAAATGGATCTCGGGCGCCCAGATCTCCCCGAGGTTGCGCGCGTCGGACCACACCTGGCGAGCCGGCGCGGCGGCGAGCCCGTCCGGCGACGACGCCTGCCGGACGTGGATGCCGCCGTTCATCGACTGCACGGAGATGTAGGTGCCGCCGACCCGGATCACGCTCGGGTCGGCGGCACGCAGGCCGGTGGCGGACATCGTGGTCGGGTCGGCTGCGGCATCCTCGGCGGAGAAGACCGCCTGGCCGAGCGCGAGGGCACCGGCCATCGCCAGGATCGCGATGCCCGTGATGCGGCGGGTGATCGTCATCGTCACGTCCACGGTCGTCGCCCCACTTCGACGCCGCGCCGGGTGGAGTTCCCCGGCGGGGGAAGGCGTCCGGCCGAGGATGCGTCGGGGCGGGTCGGGGGTGCACCCCAGGCCGTGGCGCGCACGGATGGGATCACAGACCCGACCGTGAGAGCGCTCTCATTGAGCATCCGAGCGCCCGCCCAGACTGTCAACTCCTGCCGATATATGAATCTATTAAGTTTCCTTACGTTGGTTGATGTTCACTTCACGAAACGCGCCGCCGCCGAACACCCGTGGATACCCGACATATCCCCGAGATCTTGGAGACTTGGGGCGTTGTCGAGCACCCGACTCTCCAAGGTCCGCGCCTCCGCGCGACGCCTTCCACCCCGCGACCCGGAGGCCGCGACGCCCCGCGACCCGACGCCCCGCGACCCGAGGCCGCGCCTCTCCGAGGGCCGGCCGCAGGGGCCGCGAGTGCACCTGACACGGTGGAGCAACGGGAAACAACGGACAAACCGGAGCTAGCCGCGGGACGACGCGGGCGCGACCGGCTACGCGGAGTGAATGACCTACCCGCCAGAAATTCGAGAGGCGAAAGAAACGACGGGTTCCCCGTTGCCTGCCCGACGGCACCGCACACAATCTGCGAAGGGAACGCACGAACGCTTCACTTTGTCAGAGGCGCCAAGGTCAGGGGAGATTTTCAGCGATGAAGGTCGATTCTTCACCGGTCCCCGAGGCGGACCTGTCCGCCTACGTGCTCCACGTTCTCGATGATCACATCGCCGCGTTGCGGGACGTGCGGGATCGCCTGCGCACCGGCGGCACCACGCCTCCCGGCGGTCGGCGCGCCGTGGCGATCGACGGCATGATGCTTGCCGAGCAGTTCGCCCTGCGGCTGGGTCAAGCGCTCGACCTGCCGGCCCCGAACCGGCACGACGCCGAAACGCCGAAACGCCACGACGCCCGGAATGCGTCGCCGGCGCATCACCCGTACGGATGATGGCTGCCTGAACGTGATGTCCGTGATCTCGCCGTGATGAGGTGAATTCTTCGCCGCCATAGTCGACCGCGCTTGCCGACGGCTATTAACCTGACAACCCGGAGAACAGCGGGTAACGGAAGGCAGCGCGATGGCCGGCAGCACGGTCGACGTGGAGACCAGCCCCGATGGCACGCTCATCATCCAGCCGCACGGCATCCTGGACGACGGCGACGCGGTCGAGCTGCGCCGCGCCCTGGTTTACGCCGTTCGCCACGTCCGGCCGTTGCGGCTGATCCTGGATCTGCAGGATGTGCGCGACGTCGATCCCATCAACCTCGGCACCCTCGCCGCGGCGTGCCATCTCGGCGATGATCATCGTGTCGCGGTCTTCCTGGATCACTCCTCCGCCTCCCTCGCCGGCCAACTGGCCGCGGCCGGAGTCCCCGGGCATCGACTCCGGCATGTCGTCGCCATGGAATAGCGCCGCCACGTCGACCGCCTCGCGCCACACCGGCGCGTAGATTACGTCGTCCGCGCGGGCGCACAGGCCGGTCGCTTCGAGCACCCGGCGCACGTGCCCGTGAGCACCGGTGATCTCGTACCCGTGACCCCTGCGGATCGCCCGGGTGTAAGCGTGCAGCAACAGCGCCATGCATTCCCGGCCGATGAAGTCGACCTCCGACACGTCCACCATCAGCGTCCGCGCCCGCGCCCGCTCCTGCACGTCGCGCAGGGCGCGTTGGAGTTCTTGGCGGGCGCCCCGGTCGAATCTCCCGGCCAGCCGCAGATAGCTGGTCGAGCGGGTGCCACCGGTTCCGCGCCGAATCGCACAGCGTGAGTCCGTCATGGTGCCGGTGTACCCGCGCCAGATGTCCGGCGGTCGACGGGAAGGTGACCGGCGGCCTCCCGCGGCGGGCTCGTCGTTTCCCGCTTCCTTGACTTTCGCCTGCCCGCCCCTCCGCGGTCACGTGCGTCCGAGAGGGTCGCCACCATGACTCTGGCCGCGATCCGGTTCCTCGGTCTGGGCGGCGCCGGCCTGCTCGTCCTGGCCGGCTGGCTGGGCGGTGCATTTCCGCACGGCGACCTGGCGTCCACCCCGATGAGCATTGCCCGCGGCCCGTACGGTGGGCTGATTCTTGCGGCGTGGCTGGTCGGCACGCTGGTGCAGGGGTACGCGTGGTGGGCCGGGCGGGACCATGTCGCCTCGCCGCGGTGGGTGGCGGTGACCGCCGCGTGGTGGATCGCTCCGTTCCTGTTCGCACCGCCGATGGGCAGCCGGGACGTCTACTCCTACGCCTGCCAGGGTGAGTTGTTCGGCAACGGCCTGAGCCCGTACGAGTACGGCGTCTCGGAGCTGCCGTGCACCTGGATCACTGCGGTGTCGCCGATCTGGCGGGACACGCCCGCCCCGTACGGGCCACTGTTCGTGCTGATAGCCGCGGCCGTGGTGATGACGGGATCGTCGCTGGTCGCCGTGGTCGGCTTGTTCCGTCTGCTCGCGGTGGCCGGGGTGATCACGGTCGGGTTGTGCCTGCCGACGCTCGCCCGCCGTTGCGGTGTGCCGCCCGCCCGTGCCCTGTGGGTGGCTCTGGCGGGTCCGCTCGTCGGCGCCCATCTGATCGCCGGGCCGCACAACGACGCGCTCATCATCGCGCTGCTGGTGACCGCCCTGACGGTGCTGGCGGTCCGGCCGGATCGGCCACCGGCCTGGCTCGCCGCCGGTATGTTGCTGGGCCTGGCCATCGTGGTGAAGGCCACCGCCGCGGTGGTGGTCCCGTTCGCGCTGCTCATGGTGGTGCGCCGCCCCTACCGGCCGGGGCAGGCCGCGGTGTCGGGGGGTGTGCTGGCCGTCTCGGCGGCGGCCACGACGGTGGCCGTGACCGCAGCGGCCGGGCTGGGCGTGGGCTGGGTCGCGGGCATGGTGCACACCCGTGATCTGGTCCAGTTCACGTCCCCGCCCACCGCGGTCGGCATGACCGCGACCTACGTCGGCCAGATGGCTTCCGCCTCGGTGGACCTGGTTCCGGCGGCGCGGCTGATCGGGCTTCTGCTGCTGGCCGCCGTGCTGCTGGTGGTGTGGTGGCGCCGCGCCACCGTCGCCGGTGATCCGGTCCCGGCTGCGCTGCACGGCGCCGCACTGGCCTTCACCGCCACGGTCGCGCTGGCACCGTCCTTCCATCCCTGGTACGCGCTGGCACCGCTGATCCTGCTGGCCGCGACGACGAGGCGCACCGATCTGATCATGGTGATCACGGTGGCCGCGGCGCTGCTGGTCCTGCCCGACGGTGGGGGGCTGGCGCGGTTCGTGAAGTTCCCCGGCGCACCGCTGATGACCGCGCTGCTGATCGTGCTGCTCGTCCGCTTCGGTCGCGCACGGCAGACGCCGACGGCCCTGGCGGCCGGGACCGCTCGGCGGGAACCCGCGTGACCGGCCGTACCGAAACTGCGGCGGCGGGGTCTACCGTGAGGGCGTGCTGTGGTCCGCCGAGGAGTTCCGTCAGCGGCTGACGCGCGCCGGGCGTGCCGTCGCCGAGCAGGGGTGGGCGGCGCTGCTCGTCACGCCGGGTTCTGACCTGCGCTATCTCACCGGATACCGGGCAACGCCGTCGGAGCGGCTGACATGCTTGGTGGTGCCCGCGGCCGGCGAGGTGACGCTCGTCGTGCCCCGGCTGGAGCGGCCCGCCGCGGAGGCGTCACCGGCCGGTGATCTCGGTCTGCGGCTGGTCGACCATCCGGACGGGGACGACGCCGTGCGTCTGGTGGCCGACGCGCTGCCCGCGACGGTCGGCGTGTTCGGGGTGGCGGACACCATGCCCGCCGCGCATCTGCTTCCGTTGCAGGGCCTGCTCCTCGGGTCCCAGTGGCAACCCGCGGGGCAGGCGCTGGGTGCGCTGCGGGCGGTGAAGTCCGCCGACGAGGTCGCCGCCCTGGCCGCGGCGGGTGCGGCGATCGACGAGGTGCACCGCCGGATGCCCCGCTGGTTGCGGGCCGGGCGCACGGAACTCGAGGTGGCCGCCGACATCGCGACGGCGATCCGGGACGTCGGCCACGCGAGCGCCGACTTCGTCATCGTGGCATCCGGTCCGGGCGCGGCAAGCCCGCACCATGACAGCGGCGACCGGACGATCCAGCGGGGCGACCCCGTGGTGGTCGACATCGGCGGCACGATGCCGGACGGCTACTGCTCCGACTGCACCCGGACGTACGTGGTGGGGCCGACCGCGCCGGACGGCTTCCGCGACTACTACGCGGTGTTGCACGCCGCCCAGCGGGCCGCCGTGGCCGCGGCGGCACCGGGTGTGCCGGCCGAGGCGGTGGACGCCGCCGCCCGGGAGCCGATCGCCGCGGCCGGCTTCGCGGCGGAGTTCCTGCACCGCACCGGCCACGGCATCGGGCTGGACACCCACGAGGAGCCCTACATCGTGGCCGGCAACGCGGAACCGCTCCGTGCCGGCATGGCCTTCTCCGTCGAGCCGGGCATCTATCTGTCCGGCCGGCACGGAGCGCGCATCGAGGACATCGTGGTGTGCACCACGGACGGCCCGCGCCGCCTCAACACGACCGGCACCGCCCTGGTGCACGTCTGACGCCGCTCAGGCGAGGTTGAGCGTGACCTCGACGTTGCCGCGGGTGGCGTTGCTGTACGGGCACACCTGGTGCGCCGCTTCCAGCAGTTCCCTGGCGGTGGCCTCGTCCACGCTCGGGATTTCCGCCTCCAGCGTGACGGCCAGCCCGTACCCGCCCGCATCGTTGCGCCCGATGCCGACGTCCGCGGTGATGGCGGTGTCGGAGAGCGTGATGCCGCGGCGCGACGCGACGCCCTTCAGCGCGCTGTGGAAACACGCGGCGTAACCCGCGGCGAAAAGCTGCTCGGGGTTGCTCAGGGCGCCGCCCGGACCGCCCATCTCCTTCGGAACGGCCAGGTCCGCGTCGAGAACGCCGTCGCTGGAACGGACATGCCCGTTGCGTCCGTCGCCGGTTGCGGTGGCCGAGGCGGTGTAGACAGCCTGCATCGTGTCTCTCCCATCGAATACGTACGGAGGCGGCCCGCGCGCTGCGGACAGGGCGCGGCTCGAAGCCGCCAGGGAACGTACTGCCCCCATCCGGGCCGCCGCCAACGCGGTGTGGCGGCGATCTCGTGCACCCGCTCAGCGATCCGGCCGACGAGCCGAATAAAGGGGTGACGTCTGCGCCCGAAAGGAGCCCTGCCGATGGTGGTCCGGCCCGCTCTGCCGGTCCGGCTGCCCCGGACGGCGTGGTGGCTGGTCGGTCTCACCCTCGCCGGGCAGGTGGTCGGCTGGTCGGTCGCCGCCCTGCACAGCACCGTCTTCGGGCTGTCCCTGATCGTGCTGGACGCGTTCGGCCTGCGCTACAGCCTGCGGGCCGCGCGGCGCCGGCCGGAGGCCCGGATGACCTGGTGGCTGCTCGCCGCGGGCCGCGGGCTGTCACTGGCCAGCATCGCCTCTTTCAGCATCAATTTCCACGGAGGTCCGGCGCCGTGGTGGTGGGTCGGCGTGGTCAGCGGCCTCGGCATGTTCGTCGCGCTGTCCGCCACCGCGCTGTCCGTCTCCGCCCGCCGCCTGGAACGACGCCAGCGACTGGGCTTCATCGCCGAGGTCGTCACGGTGCTCAGCAGCGGTTTCATGCTGGTCTGGTACTTCGTGCTCGGCCCCACCATGCGCGAGCAGCCGCATCCGCGCTGGGTGTTCGAATTCGGCTATCCGCTCGGCAACCTGGTCCTGTTGGTGGCGGTGAGCGCGGTCCTGCTCCGGGGCGCGGTCTCCCGGTTGCACGTCCCGCCGCAGGCGGTGCTGCTCGGCGGCCTTCTGCTGTACGCGGTCAGCGACACCGCGTACTCGGCGGTCCGGGTGCGGGGTGACGCCGCCTCGGACTCCCTGCTGGCCACCACCGGGCTGGTGCTGGCCTCGCTGCTGATGACGGTGGCCGCCGCGATGCGGTGCACGGGCCGCTGCGGGGAGACCAGCCCCGCGGCGCAGACCATGCCCGTCTGGTCGAATTATCTGCCGTACGTGGCGGTCGGCTTCGGCAGCGTGGTGATGCTGACCGTGACCATCCGGGAACAGGCGTTGTTGCTCTGGGGAACGCTCACCATCGGGCAGACGTCGATGACCGCCGCGCTGGCGGTTCGCCAGTACCTCGCCCTGCAGGACAGCCGACGGCTCAACGTCGTCGATGCGCTCACCGGCCTGGCCAACGTCACCGGCCTGCAGCAGGCCACCGACCGCGCACTGCAGCATCGGGAACCGGTCGCCCTGATGCTCCTCGACCTGGACGGCTTCAAACAGATCAACGATCGGCTCGGGCACGCCGTCGGCGACGCCGTGCTGGTCGAGTTCGCCGACGTGCTGCGCCGGTCGGTGCGCCGCAGCGACATCGCCGCTCGCATCGGCGGCGACGAGTTCGTCGTTCTGCTTTCCGACGTCACCGCCGATGACCAGGCCGCCGTCGTCGCCGACCGCGTCCTGAGCACGCTCGCCGCGGGACCCGCGACGGCCGGCAGCGCGGTGAGCATCCGGTGCAGCATCGGCATCTCCGTCTGGTCGCCCGGCCAGACCGCCAAGGATCTGCGGCACCATGCGGACATCGCGATGTACGAGTCGAAGCGCTCCGGCGCGCACGGCTGGCGCGCCTACCACCCCGAGATGACCGACCGTCGCAGTCGCGACGTCGCACTGGCGGAGAGCATCGGCGAGGCGCTCCGCTCGGACCAGTTCGACGTGCATTACCAGCCGATCATCGATCTGGCCTCGGGGACACCGATCGGGGTCGAGGCGCTGGTGCGGTGGCAGCACCCCACGCTCGGCATGGTGTCGCCCGCCGAGTTCGTGCCGGTCGCCGAGCGCACCGGCGCGATCGACGGGCTCGGCCGTCATGTCCTGGAGGTGGCCTGCCGACAGGTGGCCGCCTGGCGTCGCGGCGCGCCGCGGGCCGCGGGCCTATATGCGAGCGTGAACGTCTCGCCGCTGCAGATGCGCGACGGGACGTTTCCCGCCACGGTGCGCGCCGCGCTGGAGCGCAGCGGCCTGCCGCCGCAGGCCCTGGTCATGGAGATCACCGAGTCGGCGGTCGTCGACGAACGCACCGTGGTGCCCACCCTGATCGCGCTGCGCGAGCAGGGCATCCGCGTCGCCGTCGACGATTTCGGCACCGGCTACTCCTCGTTGCACCTGCTCGGCCGGCTGCCGGTCGACATTCTCAAGATCGATCGCAGTTTCGTCTCGGTGCTCGACGGCACCAGCCGCAGCGCGGGCATCGCCGAGGCGATCATCCGCCTGGCCGGCGTGCTGGAGTTGTCCACCGTGGCCGAAGGCATCGAGACACCCGCGCAGTCGGCCGAGTTGCAACTGCTCGGCTGCACCGCGGGCCAGGGCTATCTGCTGGCCCGGCCGCAGACCGCGGACCGCCTCACCGCCACGTGGGGTGCCCGCCTTCCGCGCGAGGCGCATTGATCGTTATCGTTTCCCCATGAAGCGTGCCGCCGCCGCATCCGGCGCCTGTGTCCTCGCCCTCCTTCTCCTCCTGTCGCCCGGCCGGGCGCTCGCCGCCGACGCCTCCTATCGCAGCCTCGGCACCGCGAACAACCCCGACTGGATGCGCCGCCTCCCCGACGCCACCAGCCTGGCCGCGTTGTCCCTGCCCGGCACCCACGAGAGCATGTCCGTGCACGGCGGTTCCCTCACCCAGACGCAGGAGGACTTCGGCGACAGCGGCGGCACGCTCACCGCGCAACTACGCGCCGGCATCCGGATGGTCGACATCCGGTTGCGCGTCAACGCGGGCAACACCCTCACCGTGCATCACGGCGCGACCTATCAGAACGCCAACTTCGACGACGTGCTGACCGCGTTGGGCGACTTCCTGCACGCGCACTCCGGCGAGACCGTCCTGATGAGACTCAAGCAGGAATGCACCGGCGAGCTCGGCTCGTGCACCGACGCGACGGGACAGCAGAGCTTTCCGGACATCGTCGATGCGTACGTCACCCGACGGCCGGGCCTGTTCTGGGGGCCGTCGGTGCACCGCGCCGCGGCAGCGGCGACGCCCACCCTCGGCGCGGTCCGCGGCACGGCGGTGCTCGCCGTGCTGCACGGAACGCACGGCGGCCCGATCGAGCATTACGGCCTGGCCCAGTTCGCCGACTGGCACGACGGCTCCTCGGCCTACGTGCAGGACGAGTACACCGTGCCCAACGTGGGTGCCATCGCCACGAAACGCGACCAGGTGCGCCGGTTCCTGGACGCCACCAGCGCCGGGGACCGCACCAGGATGTATGTGAACTTCGGCAGCGGCTCCAGCCTGTTCGCCCAGCCACAGCAGGTCGCGGGCGGCGCGTACGGGGTGCAGGGGGTGGACCCGTTCCTGCTGACCTACCTGAACGAGGGGCCGGAGGTGCACACCCCGGTGGTGCGCACCGGCATGCTGATGCTGGACTTCCCGGGCGGCGGCCTCATCGACAAAATCATCTCCTACAACTAACCCCGGACCCCCGCACCCCCGGCACCCCCGGCACCCCCGGCACCCCCGGCACCCCCGGCACCCCCGGCACCCCCGGCACCCCCGGCGATCTTGGACTTAGTGTGTCCGATCCGCCACGGCATGCCCGACTTGTCGGACCACAAATTCCAAGATCGGCGGGCTGTCGACGCCCATCGGGGTCGATCCTGGACTGGATTGGTGACAAGTCAGGCATGGCGTGGCGAATCAGGCATGGCATGGCGGATCGGACGCGTGACTCGCAAGATCGGCGGGAGTGGGGCTTCACACGAACCCTCGTGCCCGTTTTGTCAGTCAGATGGTGGGGCGGTGACGGGGGCGACGGCTCGGCCGGCAGGTGGCGGGGGTGTGCGGGCGGCCGTGGTGAGGTCCAGCCGTCGCCCGTGGCTGTCACGGCTCGTCCGGCCGTCGCTCGTGGAGGTCATGAGCCCGGCATGACAGCCCTCCGCCACGGCCGAACAGACGGTGGCAGCCACCGGCTACGGCCGGGTGGACACCAGACCCACGGCGGCAACCACCAGCTACGGCCGGGCGGATACGGGGCCCGGACGTCGGGTGGCGCGAAAGGCGCCTTGGCCTATTTCCATGCGCCGCGTTCCGCGGGTTTCCATGCGTCGCGTTCCGCGGGCTGCGGATCCGGCACCACCTCGATGCCCGCACCGAGCAATGCGGTCGGGCGTGCGGTGCCGTCGGCCGCGGGCCAGCCCGGATCACGGTCGCGGAGGAACCGCACCCAGGCGCCGTGCACCGTCTCGGTGACCTTGGCGGACGGATGCGACCCCACCAGGCGGCTCTTCTCGGTCAGCCCGGTGGTGCCGAACACGAACGGCACCTCGGCGGCATGGCACGAGCCCAGCCCGTCGTTGTCGGCCCGGTCCAGAGCGTCGAAACGGGCGATCCACGTCGGCGCCGCACCCGCCGGGCGCGCCTGGGCCAGCCGCACCGCCGGCATCCAGAAGCGGTAGTCGGTCTGAATGTCGGTCAACACGTCACCGGCCGGGGCTCCGGGCCGGTTCGCCCGGTACACCTCGACGCCCTCCGCCGACAGGCCCAGGGAGTTCGCCACGGCGGCGAGAGTGGTGTCGTCGATGGTCTCGATCAGGCCACTCGGCACCACGAACAACCGGTACTCGTCGCGGGTGGTGGACAGCAGCAGCGGAACCTCCGCGGAGGCGCCCGCGGCAAGCGCTTCCTCCGGCGGCCGGGGCAGCACCTCGCCGTCGACCACCGGTGCGAACGGCAGTCGCTTCAACGCGAGCTCTCCCCACTCGGCGCGGCGTCCCGCGATCACCTGCGCGGAGATCGCCGACGTGGCCTGGACCAGCCGCTGCGGCGGCACCCCGGCGATCGCGTCGCGGGTCGCCGGGACGCCGAGGTGGTCGGCGACCCGCCGGGCCACCAGGTCGGCCGCTGCCGGGCTGAGCGCGTTCGCCCCGGCACCGCTCTGCAGAACGGCGGCCGTGAACAGCCCGGTTGCGGCCGGCGCGGCCAGCAGCGTGGCGATGGCCATGGCCCCCGCCGATTCACCGGCCACCGTGACCCGTGCCGGGTCCCCGCCGAAGGCGGCGATCTCCGAGCGCACCCACCGCAGTGCGGCGATCATGTCCAGCAGGCCCAGGTTCGGGGTGCCGCCGGTGACCGCGAGGAAGCCCTCCGCGCCGAGCCGATAGTTGATCGTGACGGTGACGATGCCGTCGGCCGCGAACCCGCTGCCGTCGTACTCGGCGACCGATCCCGAGCCGTTGGTGAACGACCCTCCGTGAATCCACACCATGACCGGCTGAGCGTCGCCGTCCGCGGGCGCCCAGACATTGAGGTTCAGACATTCCTCACCCGGAATGTCGACCTCGTGCAACAGGTGCCGGACGTACGCCGGGTAATTGCCCTTGGGCACGGTCGGGCCGTATGCCGTGGCGTCCCGCTCACCGGTCCACGGCCGAACCGGCTGCGGTGGCCGCAGCCGGTTCTCCCCGAACGGTGCCTGGGCATAGGGAATGCCCAGGAAACGGGCCACACCATCGGTCACCGTGCCGCGCACCCGGCCGGTGGACGTCGACACCACACGTGCGTCTGTCATGACACCACCCCCGGGTGTCAGTACCCCACGGAAGCCGTCGCGGAACAAGACCGGGCAAGGTGCGGCGCCCCGCCCGTCAGCACTGTTTCTCGGCCCACTCGGTGTAGGCGATCGGCTTGTTGGTGATGAACCCGGCCACCGGCCACGCCGACAGCCGCTGCCAGTCGGCTTCCTTGTCGACCGTCCAGGCGTACACGTCGACGTCTCCGTCGTGCCATTGACGGGCCCGGCTCGCGCTGATCGACGTCTGGGACTGCGAGAAGACATCGCCGTACTGGTGGATCTGCTCCGGGCTGAGATAGCCCGCACCGTGGATGAGGCCGGTGCTGGTGTCCGGGAACTCCTCCTCCGCGGTCCGCACGATCGAGCGGTCGAACGACATCAGGGTCACTCCCGGACGGCCGATGGTGCGGTCGATGTCGTCCGCCACCGCCGCCCACTGCGCCTCGGTCGGCACCACCTTGATCTCGGTCAGCACGTGTGCGTCGAAGCGCTCGGCGACCCGATAGACCTCGTCCAGGGTGGGGATGTGCTGGCCGTCATCGGTCGGAATGCCCTTGCTGACGTCCAACGTGGAGATGTCGCCGCTCATCGGGCTGACCCGGTCGACCGTGTCGTCGTGCAACACCACCGGCACGCCGTGCACGTCGAAGTGCACGTCGAGCTCCCAGAGCGTGACTCCCGCCTCGCCGGCCGCGGTGAAGGCGCCGACCGTGTTCTCCATCGACTTCTCGGTGCCGCCGCGATGCGCGATGACGTCGGGCAGCGGCGCGCAGAACTGCTCCGCCGCTGCGGCCGGCTTCGTCGCCGGTGCCGCGCTCTGGCAGCCCACCAGGGTGAGCAGGCTGCCGAGCGCGAGCAAACGGCCGATCGTCGAGGTCGGACGGGTCACGGAGTGCCCGTCAGGCGCGACAGCGTGGTCACCATGCCGGCGTCCGGCTCACTCGGTGCGCCCTCGCCGGGGCTGCCCACCACCGCGTCCGCCTTGCCGTCCTTGTTGAGGTCACCCAGGGCGAGCGCGGCGCCGAAGAGGTCGCCCGGCTCGTCGGTGCCGAAGACGTCCTGCTGCCGGATGATCCCGGCCGGCGTCAGCGAATTCGGGCGGCTCGCGCTGACCGGCCCACCCACGAAGGAGTAGACCCGCCCGGCGTCGCCGGTCCGCCCGGGGGCGCCGACCAGCAGGTCGGCATAGCCGTCGCCGGTGAAGTCGCCGGTGCCGAAGACGCTGCCGAACCGGTCGCCCTCCTGGTTGTCACCGCCGGGGACGCTCACTTCTTCCAGGTAGAAGCCCGTGCTGACCGCGCTCGAACCACCGGAGACGACGGTCAGCGACCCCGCACGCGGGTCCGATCGCGGGCTCTCCCCCGGCACACCGATGGCCACGTCGGCCCAGCCGTCGGAGTTGAAGTCGGCGGTCGCCACCGCGGCGCCGACCTGGTCGCCGTCCTCGTTGGCGCCGGTGCCGGAGTTGGACTGGGTGATGCCGATCGCCCCGCTGGTGGGGCCGTTGGCGGAACCGGGAACCACGTAGACCATGCCGCTGCGCGGGTTGCTGCCGGGCGCCTCGCCGGGCACCCCGATCACCAGGTCGGAGTAGACGGTGCCGGTCTTCGCGCCGAGGACGTTGCCCGCCGCCAGCGACTCGCCGAACAGGTCACCCTCCTCGTTGGCGCCGTTGGTGGCGCTCTGGTCGACGATCCATCCCAGCTTCAGGCCCGAGGTGGAACCCTTGAGCACCGTCACCTCACCGCTGCGCCGGCCACCGATCACCTTTCCGGGTGCGCCCACGGCCAGGTCGGTGATGCCGTCACCGTTGAAGTCGCCCGCGGCCAGCGAGGCGCCGAACCGGTCACCGGCCAGGTCGGTGCGGCCGATGTCGTTCTGGTCGATGCCCTTGGGCGAACCGAGCCCGCTGGCGGATCCGAAGAAGATCGCGATCGCACCGGCCTTGATGGTGCCGATCTCCTCGTCCGGAGTGCCGACGGCGAGGTCCATATAGCCGTCTTTGTTGAAGTCGCCGGTCGCCAGCGCGGCACCGAACCGGTCACCGGCCTCGTCCGAGGCGTTGAACATGGTCTGCACCAGGCGCTTGCCCGTCGCGGGCCCGTTGGCGCCACCGGCGAAGACGGTCACCGTGCCGGAGGGCACGTCGCCGGACGAACCGGTCCGTCCCCGCGGGCTGCCGATCGCGACGTCCGCGTAGCCGTCCTTATTGAAGTCGGCGGCGGCCACCGCCGCCCCGAACTGGGCGTCCTCCGCCGGGGCGGTGCCGCTGTCGGTCGGGCTCAACGTCAACTGGTCGAACGGGTCGGTGGTCGCCGAGGGCAGCGAGGCCAGCGCCACGCCAGGCGCGGCGATCGCGTCGCCGTCGGTGTCGGTCTCGCCGAAGCAACCCCGCTGGTATGCCGCGGTGGCGACGGCGACGAGCTCCGGGCCGTCCGCCGACTCGCGCAGCAGCGGAGCGCCGGCATCGCCCCTGCACAGCCCGGCGTCGGACGACTCGTCCAGGGCCAGGTCCACCCGGCCGGCCGCCGCGGCGCTCACGTCGAACGAGACGGCGTGCGGTTGATCCGGCACCCACTCGTGCGCGGTGCGGCCGAATCCGGCCGCCGTCAGCGTCTCGCCGGCCTGCGCGGCGGCGCCCAACGGGACCGGTTCGACGGTCGCGGGGCGCGCGAGAACGACGGCGGAGAGGTCGTCGGTCAGGTCGGGGTGGACGTCGACGACCCGCAGCGGGTCGCCGCCGGCGAACGTGGCGGTGATCCGCAGGGCGGAGCCCGCCGCGGGATCGGGGTGATCGGCCGAGACCACGCACTCCCGCGCGGTCACCAGGACGCGCGGCCGGACGAGCACGCCCGTGCACGCGCGGGCGTCCGCCGTGCCTGGAACACCGATCTCGATCCTGGCCACGAAGTCCAGGGAGTCCGGCGCGGCCGGACCTCCCGAGGCTCGGGCGACGGTGGAACCTGCGGCCACGACGGCGACGCCTGCGGCCACGACAACACCGGCCCTGCCCAATCCGGACAGAACAAATCCCATATTCAACATCCCCCGTGCATCGCATCAAGCACTGAACTCTGTGGATCACCCTTGCGGGCTTCACATCGTCTGCGATGGATGAGGAGGTTGTCAATGCGCCCCGGACGAGTCCCGCGCCGGGACGCTCAGCGCATCGGGTCGGGGCTGTGGCCGGGGGCCACCGCGGCCTGCACGACCAGAGCCGCCGCGCCGATGCTGGCCGCGTCGCGGGGCTGCGCGGACAGCTCCACCCGGACCCCGTGTCGCCGGCGGGCGTGTGCGGTCTCGTCCAGGTGCGCACGGACACGTCGCGCGTAGACTGAACCGGCCAGCGCCACGCCCGGCCCGGTCAGCACCAGCCGGCCCAGGTCGAGCAGGTTCACCACGGACGTCGCGGCCACCGCCAGATAGCGCGCGGCCTGGTCGACCACCTGCAGCGCGGCGTCGTCACCCCGCACCGCGGCACGCGCCACCAGGTCGTACGCGTGCGAGACGGACGTGGCGCCGCGCAGGTTCAACCGCCGGCCCAGCTCGCCCCGGTCCCGGGCGGCGTCCACGGTGGCCACCATCGACGCGTACCGTTCCACGCATCCCCGGTTGCCGCACGGGCAGGGCCGGCCGTCGTGCCGGATGGACACATGCCCCAGCTCGCCGGCATCGGAGCCGGCGCCGCGCAACAGCGCACCGTTGAAGACGAAGCCGGCGCCGATGCCGGTGGACACATAGATGCAGCCGAAGGCCTGCTCGCGGGAGATCCGCCGGCTCCAGAACTCGCCGAGCGCGGCGGCTGCGGCGTCGTTCTCCACGATGACCGGCTTGCCGATCCGGTCGCGCAGCTCGCCGCGCGCCCGGCCGAGCCACGACCCGGCACCGGCGGCTTCCGCGGAACTTCCGGGCGGCGGAGTCGGCGCCACCACCGCCAGCCCGTCGACCCGCCCGCGCGGCAGATCGAGGCCCGCCACGAACTCGTCGTACTGCGCCGCGAGCCGCTCGGCGAGTTGGTCGTCCGGCGCGCGGGACACCACCTCGCGGCCCACCACGCCACCGGTCAGATCGATCGCGACGCAGGTCATGGTGTCCGCGCCGAGGTGGAAGCCCACGCCGTACCGGAACGTGGGGTTGATCGCGAGCAGGGTGCGCGGTTTGCCGCGCGCGGACGCGCTGGACCCGGTCTCCCGGACGATGCCCTCGGCGAGCAGGTCGCGGACGATGTTGGAGATGGTCGGTTGGGTCAGCCCGGTGATGTCGGTGAGCTCGACCCGGCTGACCGCGCCCGCCGAACGGATGACGTCCACCACCAGCGCGCGGCTGCCCGGCCCTCCGGCGGCCGTTTCCCGACGTGCCATGCGAGTGTCGTCTCCGATGCGATGGTGGCTCGGCAGCCGCAGGGTGCCTGTCCAGGCGATACCGTACCGTGCACGGGTACGGGTGAGGGGTGGACGTGACGTACGCACTTCGGCGCGTCGGGCTCGTGCTGGCTCGTGCCTCGCAGGTGCTCGGTGAGGAGCCGTATTACCACGAGTTCCTCGAGGGCCTGGAACGCGTGCTGGCCCCCGCCGGGATCTCGGTGCTGGTGAAGGTGGTGACCGACCGCGCGGCGGAGCGGGCCACCTATGCGCGCTGGCAGCAGCGGTCCCGTGTCGCCGGGGTGATCCTGGTCGACCTGGCCCCGGACGATGACCGGGTGACGCTGGTCGCCGAGTTGGACCTGCCCGCCGTGGTCATCGGCGATCCGTCGACCGCGCCCGGATTGTCCACGGTGTGGACGGACGATGCCGGCTTCGCCAGGGCCGCCGTCGGCTTCCTGGCGGACCTGGGCCATCGCACGGTGGGACACGTCGCCGGCCCGATGGCGTTCGCGCACACTCAGTTGCGCCGTCGCGGTTTCCAGACCGAGGCGGCGGCGCGCGGGCTGACCCTGCGCACCGCGGAGGGCGACTATTCGTGGCAGGCGGGCGCGGATGCCGCGGGGGAGTTGCTCGCCGCGGGGCCGGACGGCGTCGCGGGGCCGGACGGCGTCGCGGGGTTGACGGCGATCGTGTTCGACAACGATCTGATGGCGCTGGGCGGCCTGCACGCGATCGAGGAGCGGGGTCTGCACGTGCCGCGGGACATGTCCATCGTGGCGTGGGACGACTCGGCGCTGTGCCAACTTGCGGTGCCGCCGTTGTCGGCGATGAGCCATGACGTGGAGCAGATCGGCGAGTTGGCGGCGGAGGCGATGCTGGAGGCGATGGCGCGCCGCGGCCCACGGGTTTACCAGGCCCCGCACGCGTCGATCATGGCGCGGAGCAGCACGGCGAAGGTTTCCGCCGGATCTGACGCAGCCGCAAGCTGATCAAACGCCACACGACTACTACTCTCCGTACTTATGGAGCCTATTTCTTAGATTAGTAATCTATGCTTAAATCGTCCTCCCCCACCCCCGAGGAGGATCCCCATGAGATCGACCCGATCGCGGGTCATCGCCGCCGTCGGTGTGGCCGCCGCCGTGTTGCTGCCCGTCACCATGGTGCGCACCGCCGGCACCGCCGAGGCGTTCGCCGCCACCGGAAAATCGACAGTCATCAACTACCTGCGGTCCATCGGCGGGTCGTACACCGTCTCCGGACAGCACAACAAGGAACCCGCCACCCAGCCCGGCCAGTACACCCGGCAGGTGCACGACGTCACCGGACAGTGGCCCGGCCTGTGGGGCGGCGACATGATGTTCCGCGCCGACGACGTGAACAACCGGCAGCGGGTCATCGACCAGGCCAAGACCGAGTGGGCCAACGGCTCGCTGGTCACCCTCACCTGGCACGCGTGCTCCCCCACCGTGGGGCGCACCTGCGAGTTCGAGGGCGGCGTCAAGACGCAGATCTCCAACGCCCAGTTTCTCGACGTCGTCACCGGCGGCACCGCGCTCAACCAGACGTGGCGCAGCCGGATGGCCGAGGTGGTGCCATACCTCCGCCAGCTCAAGGACGCCGGGGTGCCGGTGCTGTGGCGCCCGTTCCACGAGATGAACGAAACCTGGAACTGGTGGGGTGGACGCCCCGGCGTGAACGGCGGCGCCAAGATCTATCAGCAGATGCGCGACTACTTCGACAGCCAGGGGCTCGACAACCTCATCTGGGTGTGGAACGTGCAGGACAACCCGGCCGGCGGCTGGGCCAACTACTACCCCGGCAACAACTACGTCGACGTGGTGTCGCTGGACGCGTGGTACAAGAGTTACCCGTCGTCCGGCGACTACCAGCAGATCCAGTCGATCGCCGGCAACAAGCCGATGGCCATCGCGGAGATGGGCAAGGTGCCCACCGCCGCCCTGTTCAACAGCCAGCCCCGGTGGACGTACTTCATGATCTGGTCGGAGCAACTGCGCGGGAACAACACCAACGCCGAGATCCAGAACGCGTACTTCCTGCCTCGGGTGCTCAACCAGGGTGAGGTCAGCCTGGGCGGCGGCTGACGGTGCACCGCAGCGGGCCCGGCCACCCCCACCGGGTGGCCGGGCCCGCGCCGGTCAGTCGCCCTTGACGTTGACGATCTGGCGCAGCGTGTGCCGCACCTCCACCAGATCCGCGGCGTCCCGCATCACCACGTCGATCGGCTTGTACGCCTGCGGGATCTCGTCCAGGAACGCGTCGGTGTCCCGGAACTCGATGCCCCGCATCGCCTCGCGTAGCTGCTCGCGGGTGAAGGTCTTGCGGGCCTTCGACCGCGAGTAGTTGCGCCCCGCGCCGTGCGGCGAGGAATGCAGCGCCAGCCGGTCACCCTTGCCGACCACCACGTACGACGCGTCACCCATCGATCCGGGGATCAGTCCCGGTACGCCCGGCGCCGCGTTGATCGCCCCCTTGCGCGACAACCACACCTCCTTGCCGAAGTGCTCCTCGCGCTCGGTGTAGTTGTGGTGGCACTGCACCCGCTCCAGCTCCCGCACCGGCCCGCCGACGAACTCGGCGAAGCACGCCACCACCCGGTCCATCATCTCGTCCCGGTTGGCCAACGCGAAGTCCTGTGCCCAGCGCAGCTCACGGATGTACGCCCAGAACTCCTCGGTGCCCTCGACCAGGTACGCCAGGTCCGGATCCGGCAGGCTGATCCACCAGCGCCGCATCGCTTCCTGCGCCACCCGGATGTGGCGCGCCGCGATCTTGTTGCCCACGCCACGCGAGCCGGAGTGCAGGAACAGCCACACCGCGCCGGTCTCATCGGCGCTCACTTCGATGAAATGGTTGCCCGATCCCAGTGAGCCCAGTTGCCGCTCCCAGCTTTTCGCGTACCGGCCCGGCTCGAACCCGGCCTTCTCCGCCTTCCCGGTCAGCTCCTCGACCCGCCGCGCCGCCGAGTCGGTCAGGCTCTCGTTGTAGGCCCCCGCCGACAGCGGCACGACCTTCTCGATCGCCGTACGCAGCGACGACAGTCCCGGCCCGAGCTCGTCGCGGTGGTACTGGGTGCGGACCGCCGCCATTCCGCAGCCGATGTCCACGCCCACCGCGGCCGGGATGATCGCGCCCAGCGTGGGAATGACCGAACCGACCGTCGCGCCCTTGCCCAGATGGGCGTCCGGCATCAGCGCGATGTGCGGGAACACGAACGGCAGTCGGGAGGCGGCCTCGGCTTGGGCCAATGTGGACGGTTCCAGAATGCTCGCCCAGTTCATCAGCCGCTCGTTGATCCGCTGCATCGTCCGCTCCTCTCCGCCGTGCACGTTTCCGCCGTGCGCGTGTGCGATCCGCCGGGTTCATCGGCGTTCGCCGGACTCGGAGTCTGCCCGGCACCCACCGACCGGCGCGAGCCATTTCCGCCCGTCCCGGGCCCGCCGTCAGCCGCCGTCCGCGGTCCGGACGGTGCCGCTGTGGGACGGCCGTGACCTGATCGAGGGTGCGCATCCGCGGGATGGGTGACGGCAGCAACCACAGGCAGCCGAGGGTGCCGCCGATCGCCGCCGTCAGGAGCGTCGGCCGCAGTCCGATGGCGCCGCCCAGCAGCCCGCCGACGAGCGCGCCGAGCGGACGCGCGCCGTAGTTGATGGTGCCGAAGGTGCCGGTGACACGGCTGCGGACCCGATCGTCGGTGACCGCGAAAAGCACCGCGTTGAGGTTGATGTCCATCAGCATCACCCCGAGGGACGACAGCCCTTCGGCGCCGGCCAGGATCAGCGCGGTCAGCCAATGCGGACCGTCGGCGAAGGCGACCACGGCGGTGGGTGCGGGAAACAGCACGGCGCCGGCGAACGCCACCCGGCCGATGCCGAAACGGCGCGACAACCGGGGCGCGAGCATGGCGCCGACCAGCCCGCCGCAGGCGCCGACGCCGAGGGCGAAGCCGATCCGGCTGGCGGGCAATCCGAGCGTACGGACGGCGAAGAGCACCAGCAGCGCCTGCGCGACGAACCCGAAGAAGTTGACCGTTGTCACGCAACCGAGCCCGGCTCGCAGGTGCGGGTGTGTCAGCACGTATCGCAGCCCGGCGCGGGCGTCGGCGAGCAGGTGGGTGCCCGGGGACGCGGGCACCGGCGCGGCCGGGATGCGGCCGATGAGCAACGCGGATCCGAGGAACGAGACGGCGTCGGCGAGGACGGCGACGGGTGCGGTGAGCGTCTGGATCAGCACACCGCCGAGCGCGGGTCCGGCCACGAAGGACGCCGAGCGGCTCAGGCTCAGTCTGCTGTTCGCTTCGACGTACCGGTCGCGGTCGACGAGGCTGGTGAAGAACGACGCGTACGCGCAGCCGAACAGCACCTGGCCCCCGCCGGCGAGCAGCGCGACCGCGATGAGCTGGGGGAAAGTCACCACGCCCAGCCAGTGCGCGATCGGGAGGCTGACCAGCACGGCGGCGCGCGTCAGGTCGGCGGCGATCAGCAGGCGTCTGCGGTACGTCTGCCGGTCGGTCCACGACCCGACGAACAGGGAGAGCAGGTTCGGCGCCCACACGGCCGCGGTGAGCACGCCCACCTGGGTCGGGGTGGCGGCCAACGTGACCACGGCGATCAGAGGCAGCGCGAGCTCGCTGATCCGGTCGCCGAACTGGGACAGCGTCTGGCCCGCCCAGAGCTTGCGGAAGGAGGGGCTGCGCCACAGCGGTGCGCCGTGCGAATCGGCGTTCACCGGCCCGGCAGGTAGTGACGGAGGATGCGGACGGCACGGGCATCCGGCGGGGCGTCGGCCTCGGCGCGATGCACGTACGGCGCGATCAGCTCGTCGATGGCGCCCTGCAGGCGGGTGAGCTCCTCGACGGTGAGTGGCACCTGGGTGTTGCTGATGACGGCGTGGCGCTGCCACTGCGGTGGAAGCTCCGGCGCGACCTCCGCCATCCACTGGTTGACCTGCTGCTGGGCGGTGGCCATCAACTGGTCGCCGAGCGCCCGCGCGGCGGCCTGGGAGTCCGGATCGGCGCCGGCCTCGACGGAGAATCCCCGGGCCACCGCCGTCCACCAGCGCTGTCGCCGGTCGCCCGGCACCTCGTCCGGGTCGGCGTCCACCACCAAGCCGAATCCGGCCAGGTGGCGCAGGTGCCAGCTAACCACCGACGGCGTGGCCCCGACGTGCGGGGAGAGCATGGTCGCCGTCGCGGGGCCACGGCGTTGCAGGTGGCTGAGGATGGCCAGCCGGGTGGGGTGGGCGAGGGCTCGCATCGCCTTCGGGTCGGTGACCTGCACGTCGCCGAAGGGATTCGTGAGAGACATGTTTCGAGAGTAGTCTCTCACGAATCCCTTCGGCTAGGGGTCGTGCCGTGGCGGGCTCAGCGTCCGTGGCGGGCTCAGCGTCCGTGGCGGCGGATCAGCAGCGCCACCACGGCAGCCGCGGACACCACGGCCGCGACGGTCGCCACCGGGATCGGGCGGCGGGCGATTTCGGCGGGGCTACCGTCGGTGAACTGGTGGCGGGCGGTACCCGAAGCGACCCGGGCCCGGTCCGCGAGGCCCGCCGCGAGCGCGCCCGCCTGCAGTCGAGCGACCTCGGCGCGCTGCTTCATCCGGGCGCCCGCCCGCGCGGCGGACCGCTGGGCGCGCGACTTGACGTCGGTCTTGTCGGCCAGCGCCGCCACGGTCTCGCCGAGCTCGGCACGGGTCCGGGCGATCTCGGCGCGCAGTTCCTGCGGATCGGTCGGGGTCGCGGTCTGCGGACCGGCCGCCATGTCGGTGCTCATGCGTTCCTCCCAGTGTGGGCGGCGGCCTTCACCGCGTCGACGTCCCTCTTGCTGCTGTCCATGGCCTCCGTGGGCGTCGGCGGCGTCGCCCTGTTCACCTGCCGCTTGCCGATCAGCGCCACCACGGCCGCGACCGCGAACACCACCGCGGTCACCACCAGGGCGGCCAGCCATGCCGGCCATACCAGAGCGAGCGCCGCGCCGACGGTCACCAGCAGCGCGCCCACGCCGTACATGGCGAGCACGCCCGCGGTCCCGAACAGGCCCGCGCCGACCCCGGCCCGCTTGCCCTTCTCGGTCAGTTCGGCCTTGGCCAGTGCCAGCTCGCCGCGCACCAGCGCGGAAACCTCCTCGGACAGGTGGCTGACCAACTCGCCGGTCGACGCCTGCTGCGCCGACCGCACGCGCGTGTCGGTCATCATCAGCTCCCTCCACTCGTCGGTGCGCGCTTCGGCTTGTCGAAAGGTGACATACCCACCACCCCGCTCGGCTACGCCTGGCGCGGTGACGTTCCTCCGCCGGGCGACAACGAGTGGATCGGGGCGCTCAGCCGACTCATAGGTTCTGCCTAGATCACCCACAGCGGAACTCGATGAAGTCCCGGACATGACATCCATCGATATGCATGACGAGGCGGACAACGCCGACGTCTCCCGGCTCATCAGCCGCCGGCGGCTGCTCTCCCTCGGCGGCGCGGGTGCCGCCGCGGCCGGCCTCGCCGTCGTGGGCGGTCGCGCCGCGTTCGCGCAGACAGCCGGTGCGCCCGTCAGCGCCGCCGAGGCGGCGGGCGCGTGCGCCCTGTCCAGCGAGTCGATCGAGGGGCCGTACTACCTCGACTACATGCTGATGCGCAGCAACGTGGTCGAGGATCGCACCGGCATTCCGTTGCGGCTGCGCCTGCGCGTCATCGACGCGTCCACCTGCCGGCCGCTGTGCAACGCGGGCGTGGAGATCTGGCACTGCGACGCGCTCGGCGTCTACTCCGGATACACCGCGACCGGATCCGGCGGCGGTGGCATGCCACCGCCCAGCGGTGACCCGTCCACGCCGCCGTCCGGCCCGCCGCCCGGCGGCGGCAACCCCGGCGGCCACGCGACGCCCACCGATGATCTGACCTATCTGCGCGGCATCCAGATCACCGACCGGGCCGGATTCGTCACGTTCGCCAGCGTGGTCCCCGGCTGGTACGTGGGCCGCACCGTGCACATCCACACCAAGGTGCACACCGACGGCACGGTCACGCCGGACGGCTACACCGGCGGCCACACCTGCCACACCGGCCAGTTCTACTTCGACGAACGCCTCATCACGAAGGTCGCCGAGGCAGACCCGTACCGGGAGAACACCACGCAGCGCACCGAGCTGGACGAGGACATGCTGTACGACGGCAGCGGCAGCACCGGTGGCCTGCTGTCCCTGCGGTACGACCCGCGGCACGTGACACGCGGCGTGACGGCGACCATCACGATGAGCGTCGACCCGGCGGCCACTCACGACGGGCAGGACGGCGGCTTCCCGGGTGGCGGCCCGAGCGCGCCGCCCAGTCCCACCCCGTCGGCCTGAACCGTCGCGGATGCACGTCGGGGCCCGGCCGAGCGTGCTCGGCCGGGCCCCGACGTGGGGCGGCGTATCAGCCGGAAATGCGGGCCAGATCGGCGATCGCACTGGCGGCGCGGAAGTACTTGTTGCCGGCCAGATCACCGATCGTCTTGATGTTGAACGCCTGCTGAAGGTGCTCGGCGTCCGCCTCGGAGACGCCGGACAGCGCCGCGACCGGGGCCTTGACCAGTTCGTCGGGCGGCGTGGACTCGTACGCCTTGGTAAGAACCTTGTCCAGGTTGGCGGTGACTGCCATGAGGGTTCCCTCCCGTCTCTCGCTGTGATGACGGCACCCGTTCATACCCAGCACGCGCTCTCTGACACCCCGACGGGCCGCGTATCGTCGTCAATGCGGACCGACGACACCGAAGGGGACGCCATGACGCAGGATGTCCGGGACGACCTCACCGATCCCGCTTTCCAGGCCGACCCGCATCCGGCGTACGCACAATGGCGCCGCGAAGGCCCGGTCCGGCGCGTGCCATTGGGCAACGGCGCGTACGCCTGGCTGGTCACCCGATATGAGGACGCCCGCCGCGCGCTGGCCGACCCCCGCCTGTCCAAGGCCGCGCGCGGGCCCGCCGGCAACGGCATCCCGGACCGCGTCCGCTCCGCGGTGTCCCATCACATGCTCTCCGCCGATCCACCGGACCACACCCGCCTGCGCCGCCTGGTGTCCGCGGCCTTCACCGCACGGCGCATCGAGGCGTTGCGCCCGCGCATCGAGCGGATAGCGGACGACCTGCTGGACGCCATGGCGGGCCGGGACCGGGTCGACCTGATCGACACGTTCGCCTTCCCGTTGCCGATTCAGGTCATCTGCGAGCTGCTCGGCGTGCCGGCCGACGACCGGGACGAATTCCGTGCCTGGTCGAACGTCATCGTCGGCGGCGCGCACCGGCAACAGATTCCCGGCGCGATGCAGGCGATGGTCTCCTACATCCACAAGCTGATCGCCACCCGGCGCGAGCACGGCGGCGACGACCTGCTCTCCGGTTTGATCGCGGTGCGCGACAACGAGGACCGGCTCACCGAGGACGAGCTGTCCTCGATGGTCTTCCTGCTGCTCATCGCCGGGCACGAAACCACCGTCAACCTGATCGGCAACGGCACCTACCTCTTGCTTTCCCAGCGCGAGCGGTGGGAACGGTTGCGCGCCGAGCCGCAGTTGCTGCCGACCGCGATCGAGGAATTCCTGCGGTACGAGGGACCGGTGGAGACCGCCACTTCCCGGATCGCCACCGAGCCGGTGGAGATCGGCGGCCATGTCATTCCGGCCGGCGAGACGGTGCTGGCACTGCTGTTGTCGGCCAACCGTGACGACGAGCGCTTCCCGGACGCGGCGGAACTGCGCCTGGACCGCCGGCAGAACCCGCACCTGGCGTTCGGTCACGGCATCCACTACTGCCTGGGCGCGCCGCTGGCGCGGCTGGAGGCGCAGATCGCGTTCACCAAGCTGCTGGACCGGGTGCCGCAGTTGCATCTGGACACCACGCCGGATCAACTGACCTGGCGCCCCGGCCTGCTGTTGCGCGCCGTGCAGACCTTGCCGGTGCGCCTGCACCCCCACTGACCACCACCCCCAACACCTTCGCCCGCAGCGCTCCTCTGCGGCGCGATCGTGGAATTCGCCGGCGCATCCGGGCGTCGGCCGGGTGCGACGGTCCACTTGCCACGGTCGATACCGTTTCGAGATCGATCGGGATCACGAAATGATCTTCACGTTGTTAGGGTCCCCCGCGTGAACGGTCCGGCAGCCACTCCAGAGCAGGAATCCCTCGACGCCACGCGCCATCCGGCTTACCCCGGCGCACCCCTCCCGCCCGGGGGCTACCTGCCGCCCGGGACACCACCCCTGCCGCCCGGGACAGCCTTCCCACCCCCGCCGCCCGGGGCTGCCTTCCCACCCCTGCCGCCCGGGGCGGCCTTCCCACCCGGGGGCTACATGCCGCCGGGCGGGCCGCACGCCTATCCTCCGCCGCCCGCTGCCGGCACCAACGGCTTCGCCATCGCCTCGCTGATCCTGGGTATCCTCGGTGGCGTGCTGCTCAGCGTCGTCTTCGGCGTCGTCGCACTCGGACAGATCCGCAAGCGCCCGCAGGCCGGCCGGGGGCTCGCGATCGGCGGTCTGGTCGCGTCGGGTTGCTGGGTCACCGCCACCGTGGTGATCGTCGCGGTGGCGGCGCTCACCGCTGCGGGCGAGAGCATGACGAACGACGGCACGCCCAGCGAGGCACCGCAGCGAGACACCGTCTACGTCGAGGACTTGAAGCGCGGCGACTGCGTCAACGGCCTCGACGAGACCGCCGCCCTGCAGGAGCTGTCGATCGTGTCGTGCAGCTCCACGCACGAGGCGGAGGTCTACCTGGTGAGCCGACTGGCGTACAGCCCGTCGTGGCCGGGCGCGGGGGCCGTGCAGGAACGGGCCAAGCAGATGTGCGATGACGCCTTCGACACCGACGTGGACGACGTCGGCCTCCGCCTGGACTTCCTCTATGTCTATCCGATGGAGGATTCGTGGCCGGACGACCGCGGGGTCACCTGCGCCGTCGTCACCTCGGACGGCAGCACGCTGACCCGCTCGGTCCTGGCCTGAGCGCGGCGGGGCCGTTCAGACCACCATCGGGCTGCGACGCTCCACCAGGATGGTGTCGCGCCACCGATCACCCTGCGCCGCGTGCCGGCCGACCCGTTCGCGCACCCCCACCGTGCGGAAGCCGCATCGGCGGTGCAGGGCGAGGCTGGCGGTGTTCTCCGGAAAGATGGCGGACTGGATGGTCCAGACGCCGGCCGCTTCGGTGGACGCGACGAGCGCGCCGAGCAGGGCACGGCCGACGCCCCGACCCTGCGCCCGCTCGGCCACATAGACGGAATGTTCGACCACTCCGGCGTACACCAAACGGCGGGAGACCGGGGCGACCGCGACCCATCCGAGCACCTCGTCGTGCTCGTCGGCGGCCACCAGGCGGTGGCCCGGGAGCTTGCCCGCGTCGAAGTCGGCCCAGGTCGGCGCGGCCTGCTCGAAGCTGGCGTGGCCACCGTCCAACCCTTCCTGATAGACGGCGAGCACCGCGTCGGCGTCGGACGGCGTCATCGCTCGGATCGTCACCCCGCTCATGGCCTTGTCCCTCCACCGATCGTGGCGCCGCTGGCATGCGGCTTCGAATTGTGTCAACCTAGACTAGTGTCTAAACCAGCAGCTCACGATGGGCCAACAAGCCCGGATGGGTCAATCAGCCCGGATGGGCCAACCACCCTGGAAGGGCCAGCAGTGCACGAACGCCCGTCCGGTACGCCCCCGGCAGCGGAGACGACGTTCGCGCTGGCAGGGGCGTTCCGTGCATTGGGCGACCCGGTCCGGCTGCGGCTGCTGTCAATGATCGCGGGCGCGCCCGGCGGTGAGATCTGCGTCTGCGACCTTACGCCCGCCTTCGACCTGTCCGGGCCGACCATTTCGCACCATCTCCGCACCTTGCGTGAGGCGGGGCTGGTCGAAGCCGAACGCCGCGCGAGCTGGGTCTATTACCGTCCCCGCCCGGAGGCGCTGCACCGCCTCGCGGAGTTCCTGCAGGCGGCCGAGGACGCCACCTCGGCCACGGTCCACTGATCATGATGCGTCTAGCACCACTGTGGCGGCGCCTGCTGGCCGAGTTCACCGGCACCGGGCTGCTCGTCACCGCCGTCGTCGGCTCCGGCATCATGGCCAGTCGTCTGTCCCCCGGCGACGTCGGGGTGCAGTTGCTGGAGAACTCGGTGGCCACCGCGTTCGCGCTGGCCGCCCTCATCCTGATCTTCGGCCCGGTCTCCGGAGCGCACCTCAACCCGGTGGTGTCGGCCGCCGACTGGCTACTCGGCCGGCGTGCCGGCACCGGACTGTCCGGTGCCGACCTGGCCGGCTACGTCACCGCCCAGACGGTCGGCGCGCTCGCCGGATCGGTGCTCGCAAACCTCATGTTCGACCTCGATCCGGTGACCTTGTCGCACACCGAGCGCGCCGCCGGGCATCTGTGGCTCGGTGAGGTCGTCGCCACCGCCGGACTGGTGGCGCTGGTCTTCGCCCTGGCCCGGTCCGGACGCGCCGCCGTGGCACCGGCCGCCGTCGGCGCCTACATCGGCGCCGCCTATTGGTTCACCAGCAGCACCAGCTTCGCCAACCCGGCGGTCACTGTGGGCCGCGCGGTCACCGACACCTTCGCCGGCATCGCGCCCTCCTCCGTACCGGGATTCATCGTCGCCCAGCTCGCCGGGCTGATCGTCGCGACGGCGCTGGTGCTCGCGCTGTATCCGGATGCCGGTTCGGCGGCGGACGCGGTGGTCGTCGCCCACCCGGCCGAGCCCCACACCGCCGTGCCTGTCGAATCCACCGAGAAGAGCGCGCCCACCGATAACGCCGCACCACCCAGGAGTCGATCATGAACGGCAGACCCAGCGTCCTCTTCGTTTGCGTGCACAACGCCGGTCGGTCCCAGATGGCCGCCGGCTGGCTGCGCCACCTGGCCGGCGATGCGGTCGAGGTGCGGTCCGCCGGCTCGGAACCCGCCGACCAGATCAACCCCGCGGCGGTCGAGGCCATGCGCGAGGTCGGCATCGACATCACCGGCCGGACGCCGGCCAAGCTGCTCTGGAAGACCGCCGAGGAGTCCGACGTCATCGTCACCATGGGCTGCGGCGACGCGTGCCCGATCTTCCCCGGCAAGCGGTACGAGGATTGGAAGCTGGACGACCCGGCGGGCAAGGACGTCGCGGCGGTGCGGCCGATTCGCGACGAGATCAGGGCACGGGTGACGGACCTGCTGGCCGACTTGATCCCGGCGGAGGGGACTTGATCCCGGCGGAGAGCCAGCGTCCCCGTCCGGCCCGGCTATCGTCAGGTCATGGCGGACTTCGTCGATGACGACCTCACCGGCTCGGTTTTCCGACGCGTGACCATGACCGGCGCGAGCTTCGACGACGTCGATCTCAGCGGCGCTCGGTTGCGGGCCGTCGACCTGAGCGGCGCCCAGCTTCGCGGCGTGGATCTGCAGCATGTCGTGATGCGCGGGGTGGAACTCGGCAACGTCGACATCACCGGGGAACTCCTGAACGTGACGATCAACGGCGACCCCGCGCCGTGGCACCCGCTGGACCTGCCGTGGGACGAGATGCCGGACACGCCGGGCGTGCCGCGGGACCGGGTCGTGCGGCCGTCCCTGGACGAGGTGCTGACACTGCGGCAGGACCGGATGTCGAGCGTACGGGAGCTCGTCGACGGTCTCACCGAGCGGGCGCTGGACGGCGGCACCGAGCCGGTGGCGGGTCCCGGCTGGCCCCGGCCGCGCCGTTACCCGATGCGCGAGGTCCTGCTGACGGTGCTGAACGAGGAGTGGGAGCACCGGCTGTACGCCGAACGCGACCTGGACGCGCTCGCCGCACGGCATGACCCCGCGTGACCAACACATGAGGTGATCATCGAGACATTTGCACCCGTCGACTAGACAGACAGGGATTCGACTCGTCGATGGGGGTATGCACGATGCGCAGAGTCGTCCCTGCCGTGGCCCTGGTCTTCGGCCTCGTCGCCGGCTGTCTGAGCGTGGCCGGTCCGGCCGCCGCCGCGCCCTCCGACCCGCCCGGCCGGCAGTGGCGGGTCACCGCCGACGCGCTGACCTGGCAGGCCGCCCAGCCCGTGCCGACCGGGGACGCCGCGGTCGAGTTCTGGGCCGGCGACCGCCTGCTCGGCCGCGCCCACACCGTCGACCAGCGCACCTACACCCTGCCGCGGGACGGCACCGAGCCGCTGACCGACCTGCAGGTCCGTGCCGCCGGGCGACGGCTCGACCAGAACGCCCCGCGAGCGCTGCACCGCGGCCCGGCGCCGCACTTCCCGCCGCAACGGCCGGCGCACTCGGTCGACCCCGGGAAACCGGGCCGGTACGCCACCGTGGCCGGCGAATACACGCTGCCCGGCATCACCCTGCCCGGCTATCCGGAGCTCGTCGAGATGCAGGCGCTGGTCGTCGCCCCGCGGGGCGCACACGGCCGCCGGCCGTTGGCGTTGTTCCTGCACGGCCGGCACTTCACCTGCTATGTGAACGACGAGGACTTCAGCGCCGAATGGCCATGCCCGGAGGGTGCGCACGCGGTGCCCAGCTACCGCGGATACCGACCGGCGCAGGAACTGCTCGCCTCGCAGGGCTACGTGACCGTGTCCATCTCGGCCAACGGGATCAACGCACAGGACTACCTCGACGAGGACGGCGGCGCGCAAGCCCGGTCGTCGCTGATCCGCCGGCATCTCGCGCGGTGGGCGGACTGGTCCGGTACGCGCCGGGCGGCGGCCCCGGCCATCGTGCGCGCCGCGCCGCGCGCGGACCTGTCCCGGGTGTTCCTGATGGGACACTCCCGGGGCGGCGAGGGCGTCAACCGCGCCGCGATGGACAGCCTGAACCCGCCACCCGACGCGCAGGACGGCTACCCCGGCCCGGTGCGCTGGCGGATCCGCGGCATGCTGATGATCGGCCCGACCATCTTCGGCCAGAACCCGGCGCCGGACGTGCCGACCGCGACCATCCTGCCCGGCTGCGACGGCGACGTCTTCGACCTGCAGGGCGAGATGTATCTGGATGCCACCCGCGGGGTGAGCCGCGGCAAGGCCCTGCACGGCGCGCTCTACGTGGTGGGCGCCAACCACAACTTCTTCAACACCGAATGGACGCCCGGACTGGCCGCGGCCCCCGCGTTCGACGACTTTCCCACCGACCTCGACGACCCGCTGTGCGCCGGCGGCCTGCCCACCCGGCTGACCCCGGCGCAGCAACAACGGGTGGGCGCGGTCTACATCGCCGCGGCGGCACGCCTGTTCGTGGCCGGCGACGACCGGGTCCGTCCGTTGCTGGACGGCTCCGGCGTACGGGCATCGTCCGCCGGACCCGCGCGGGTGCTCAACCACGCGATCGGCGCCGCGCGCACCCCGGCCGTGATCCCCGACCGCACGCTGCGGGTGAGCGGCGGCGGGCGGCTCTGCGAGCAGGTCGACCCGGATCCGGCCCGGTCCTGCCTGCCGCCGGAGAAATACAGCAGCCTGTCGCCGCACTTCGTGCCGTTCGGCGACCTGCCCGACGAGCCCGGCCGGTACGCCGTCGCCATGACCTGGTCCGCGCCGGGTCAGTCCACCGTGATCCGCCCGGCCCGTCCGCAGCAGGCCACCGGAACCCTGGCGATGCGCATCATCGTGCCGCCCGGCAGCACCGGCACCCGGCTCGACGTGGTCGCCACCGACCGCCGGGGTCGCAGCGCCGACCTCGGCGAGGTGCGCCTCGACGGCGTGCCCGGCTCGGAGCTCGTGCAGCGATACTGGGCGCAGGAGGTGCGGGTGCCGTTGCGCGGCCTCACCTCGGTCGCCCGGCTTCGCCTGATCCCCCGCAGTGCGCAGGGATCGGCCTGGCTTGTCGACGCGTGGGGCTGGCACGCCGGCATGCCGGCACCGCACCAGACCGCGCTGCCGCGCCTCGACGTCGGCAGCATCGCCGTGGACGAGGGCGACGACGGCGCGCACACCGTGACCGTGCCGGTGCGGGTGACCGGGCGCGGCGGCGGCCAGGTCCGGGTGTTCGTCGTCGACGGCCTCACCCTCGAATCCCGCTCCTGGGTGGCCACCGTGCGCCCCGGCCAGCACCGCATCCCGGTGCCGATCACCGTGCAGGGCAACACTCGTTTCGGTCGCGACCAGGTGTACGCCATCGGCCTCAAGGCGATCCGCGGGTTGCAGGTCGGCGACTTCATCGGCGAGGCGGACATCCGCGACGACGACCCGGCGCCGAGCTTCACCGTGGAACCGGTCGCGGACACCGTCGCCGAGGGCGGCACGCTGCGGTGGCGGTTCACCCTGTCGGCACCGGCGGACATCGAGATGTACGCGACGGGCTACGTGGTCGCACCGGACGGCCCGGAACTGTCCACGACGGACGTGGACCCGGACTGGTTGTTCGACGTGGCGTACGAGTTTCCGGAGCCGAGCCGCCCGCTGTCCACCCTGTTCCTGGCGCCGTGGACGGTGATCGAGCCGGGCACCCTGACCGGCGAGATGACGATTCCGACGATCACCGACAACCTGCCGGAACCGGCCGAGCAGATCCGTCTGGACCTGCACGGCTCGGGGCGGGAGATCCAGGACCTGGGGTCGGTGACAGGCACCGTCACGGACGCCACCTGACCCCGCCCTGCCCTGCCCTGCCCTGCCCCGCCACCGCCACGGCCACGGCCACGGCCACGGCCACGGCCACGGCCACGGCCACGCCGATCTTGAACTTTGGGTGGGCGATTTAGGGGTCTAGATCGTACATATCCGACCACAAAGTCCAAGATCGTCGGCGCGTACCCGACCTCGCCGCTGAAGATGCGGCCGGCTGTGCCCGGATCGGGTACGCGGGGCACGGCACGGGCGGCACGGGCGGCACGGGCGGCACGGGCGGCACGGGCGGCACGGGCGGCACGGGCGGCACGGGCGGCACGGGCCGTACGGGTCAGAGCGCCGGACGTACGGTGAACGGCGTCGCGTGCCGGCTGAGACTCACCTGGCCGTGCCGCACCGCCAGGTACCTGTCCGGGTAGTTCTTCGACCGCAGCAACACGGAGTCGCCGAGCCGCCCCTCGACCGGGCAGAAGGTGGCGTCCGCCGCGTAGAGCGCCGACCCGTCGCGGCGGTCCAGCCACAGGCGGGAGTTTCGGTGGCGCAGGAACTGGCCCGGGTAGTTGGTGGATTCCAGCGAGACGCAACTGTCGTCGGCCAGCCCGGCGCGCACGGCGAAGGTGGAGTCCGCGCGGTCCAGTGCGGAACTGCGCGTGGTGATCCGGTCCACCCGGCCGCGGTGGTTGCGGTGCCGGAGGCGATAACCGGGCATGCCGGAGGGTTCCAGCCCGGCCGAGGAGCCGACCGGCAGCGGGCCGCGGTGCGGTGCCTGCGTGGTCGGGGTCGCCGAGGCGGCGGGTTTCTTGCTGGTCGCCGGCTTGCTGCGGGCCCCGGCGGACGGTGACGCGGCGGCGGCCGGTGTGCTGGTTTCCCGGGCGGCGACCTGGGTCAGCGAGGGCAGCGGCTCGGCGGCGTGGGCGGACGCGGGTGCCGTCGTGGCGGGTGTCGCGGCGGGCGCGGTGCTGGCCGGCGGCTGAGCCATGAAGCGGGGCGTGCCGATGCCGCCGGGACGGCCCAACGTGTACGCGGCGATCCCGGTGATGATCAGCACGCCGAGCGCCGCGCACGCGGTGAGGACCGGCCGGCGCGGGCCGGAGGTGGTCGGCGTGTCGGCGGGCGCAGGGAGGTGCAGCACGACCGTGTCGGCGGCACCGGCGGTCGGCGCCTCCGGTGGCAGGCTGGACTCCGGGGATGCCGGGTCCTGTGGTGGTATCCAGCCGCCGACGCGCAGCGGCGCCGACGAGTCACCCTGTGTGGACAATGCACTTCCGTTCCGTGGCGGCGGAGCATGACGTGCGGTGTTTGGGAAAACGCGCCTCGCCATATTCCAAGGAAGTGTTCCACTTGGCAAGTGATGATGAACGATCCGCCGGTCAGATGAATCGCCACAGGTGGTCGTCGGAGCCGTCGTCGTCCCAAATGATCACCTGGGCGCCCCACTCGGTGGAGGCGCCGGACACGCCGAGCACCCGCCCACCGCCCGCGCACTGCAGGCGGAAGTAGCCGCCCGCGCCGTACCGCAACCGCCACAGGTGGTCGTCCGTGCCGGTGTCGGACCACAGCACGACGCGCGAGCCGTTGGCGGTCGCCGCATCTTCCACGCCCAGCACCTTGCCGCTGAGCGCGTTGCGCAGCTTCAGATAGCCGCTGGGGTCCACCACCGCGGTCCACAGATGGTCGGCGGTGCCGCTGTCGTCCCACTGGATGACCAGACCGCCGTCGGCGGTGGACATGTCGCGTACGCCGAGCACCAGGCCGCTGGCGAGATTCTGCACGCGCCGGGCGCCGTTGGGCAGGAAACGCCACTGGTTGTCGCGGCTGCCGTCGTCGGGCGTCTGCACCACTTGCGCCCCGGCCGCGGCGGACCCGGACAGGATGCCGAGCAGCTTGCCGCTGTTCGCGTTGCGCAGCTTGTGGGTGCCGTCTCCGACATCCACCACGGTCCAGCGGTGGTCGGCGGTGCCGTTGTCGCTCCATTGCAGGACGTGCGCGTCGTCCGCGGTGGACATGCCGTCCACGCCGAGCACCTTCCCGCTGTTGGCGTTGCGCAGGCGCACCGTGGACCCGTCCACCATCAGCGCCCAGTCGTGGTCGGCGGTGCCGTTGTCGTCCCACTGCACGGCCAGCCCACCGTCCGCTGTGGACATATTCTGGATGCCGAGCACCATGCCCGTACCGGCGTTGGCGAGCCGGAAGGTGGCCGCCCCGCTCGCACGCCCGTCGGCCGACCAATAGACCGTGTAGTTGAATCCCTGCGCGTCATAGAACGGCCCGAGATCGACCGGCGACCCGTCCGCGGTGGCGGTGAAGGCGAGGCTCGTGCTGCTGGTGCGGGTGACCGAGGCGGTGGTCAGGGCGGGCAGCGCGGACAGGGCGGTGTCGCCATAGTCGCCGGCCAGCACCACCGGCCCGTAGGCGACCGCCACCACGTACGGATCGTCGTTGGCCGGCACCAGCCGCACGCTCATCGGCAGCCGCACGCTCACCGTGTCCCCCGACGACCAGGAGCGGGTCAGTACGGCGTACGTGCCGGGGCTGGTGTCGATGTGCTGCGCGGCGCCGTTGACGCTGACCGTGGCACCGGACGTCCAGCCCGGTATGCGGATGCGCATCGACCAGGTGCCGCGGACGCGGCCGGTGACGCGCAGGGTGGTGGTGTCGCTCACCGGGTACGAGGTCTTCTGTGTGACCGTGATGCCGCGCTGCGCCCAGGTCAGCACCGACGGCAGGAACAGGTTCACGGTGAGCGTGGTGTCGTCGAAGAAGTAGACCGAATCCATCAGCTTGGTGTTGGTTTCCACGCCGGTGCCCTGGCAGCACCAGAACGAGTCGTAGTCGGTGCTCCACGTCCCACCGCCCCACGCCGGGCCGACGCCGCGGCGGCCACCGGGGTTCAGCGGCGTGAAATACGTGATGTGCCCGTGGCCGTCGGCCGGGTTCTGCTGGCCCACCAGATGATTGAACAGCGCCCGCTCGTAGTAGTCGAAGTAGGCCGCGGCGGACGGGTTCATCCGCCACAGCTCGCGGGTCAGCTTCAGCATGTTGTACGTGTTGCACGCCTCGCACGTGTCCGTGTTCAGATAGGCGGCGATCGCGTCCGGTGCGCGGAAATGCTCCGCCTGACTGTTGCCGCCGATCGCGTACGTGTGTGCGCCGACCGTGATGTCCCAGGAGTTGCGTGCGATGTCGCGGTACCGCGTGGTCCCGGTGGCTTCGTATTCCCGGGCCGCGCCCATCCACTTGGGCACCTGCGTGTTCGCGTGCAGGCCGTTGAGCTGATCCTGCCCGGCGGCCAGCGGGTCGAACACCGCGGCGTGGTCGAACCGCTGGGCGGCGGTGAGCCACCGCCCGTCGCCGGTCTGCTGATAGAGGTCCGCGAGCACGTCGTTCATGCCGCCGAACTCGGTGCCCATCATGGCCTGCATCTGGCTGTGCGTCAGGCGGCCGGTACGCCAGTCGACCCACCCGGCGAGCGCCAGGCACACGTCCCGCGCCTGGGTGTTCCCCAGGATGCGCCACACGTCGAGCAGGCCCGCCAGGGTCTTGTGGATGCAGTAGTACGGCACGTTGCCGTTGTTCAGGGTGCGGTTCTCCAGCGCGGTGAACTCCGACTCGGCGAAGCCCGACAGGTATCCGGCGGTGAACCCGGCGGCGGCATTGTTCGCCTGGCACTTGGCCAGCTCGGCCACCATGTGCGCGGCCCGGTCCCGGCACGTGGCGTCCCCGGTGGCCGCGGCGGCCTGCGCCCACGCGGTAAGAAGGTGGCCCTGCATGTGGCTGCGGAACGGGAAGGTGGGCGCGTCCCAGCCCCCGTTGGTCGCGGCGCCCCCGGTGGGCAGCCGATGATTGGCGCGAAAGTTGTAGAGCATCCGCTCGACGTCCACGAACCGCAGGTAGTTGCGGGTGCGATCCTGGTTGTCCCGCCAACGGCTGCTGGTCAGCGAGACTTGGCCGAACGGAAACGGGTGCGCCGACACACCGATGTCGTCGCGCACCGGAGGGACCGCGGCCCCCTTGCCACAGGCGCGGCCGTGCGCTCCCTGCGGGTGACGCACGTGCGCGGCCGTCCCCGGAGCCGCACCGTCCCGCCCGGACGCGGCGGACGCGGGCGTGTGACCGCCGAGGACCGGGCCGGCGACGGCGGCCCCGGCAGCCCAGAGCAGGTGGCGGCGGCTCACGGAGGGGGACGACATGAGTGCCTCCTGGGGTGGGCGCGGGTGGGCGGCGCGCAGGCGCGGCACCCGACGCGGAGTCGTCACCGGCGATGCCGCTCGTCGTCCCGGCGGGATGGAATCGCCGGGAGTTAACGTTCACATCGGGTGCCGCGGACGTCACCCTATGTTTCCATCACGATAAGCGTCAATGCCTGGACGATTTCGACGTGCAAGTTCGACGCCCGACTCCGCGAAGCATGCGCGCGGCCCACGGACCAAATCTTGTTAGCGCTAACAGATGCCCGCCGCCACTCAATCACGAATCCGACATAAGTACTTTTTGTCGCGTGCGGCTAGACAGTTTGTCGCGTGCGGCTCGACAGGCAGCCACCACCACCCAAGCAGCAGCACACACCCCACCCCGCCCAGCCGCAGCACACACCCCACTCGCCCCAGCCGCAGCGCACGGCGGTCTCGCCCCAGCCGCAGCGCACGGCGGTCTCGCCCCAGCCGTAGCGCACGGCGGTCTCGCCCGAGCCGCAGCGCACGGCGGTCTCGCCCCAGCCGTAGCGCACGGCGGTCTCGCCCGATCGAGCCGTACCGGGCGGCCGTCATCGGGTGCCGGTGGCAGCAGCCGGAGACGGCCGAACGCCCCGAGACAGCCGTGAGCTACGGCTGGCACCCGACCACCCCGACGCCGACCCCGCCGCCGACGCCATGCCCACGCCCACCCCGACCCCCACGCCGCCATGCCCACGCCGCCATGCCCACGCCCACGCCGCCGCCACGCCCACGCCCACCCCAGACCCCCACCCCGACGCCGATCTTGGAGTTTGCGTGTGCAATTCGGTGCCATATGACCAACTTGTCCGACGCGAAAACTCAAGATCGACGCCAGTTGCCCCGGCGCACCGCCGACATCGGACATGCGCAGCTAGCCAGCGCGTCGATCTTGGCCTTTCCGGTGGCGCAAAGGCGGCATATAACCACGAAATGACGCGCAAACTCCAAGATCCCGCCCAACGGGAGCACGCCCGACACGAAGCACGCCCGCCGGAGGGCACCGCCAGAGGGCACGCCCGCCAGAGGGCACGCCCGCCAGAGGGCACCCCGCCAGAGGGCACCCCGCCAGAGGGCACCCCGCCAGAGGGCCCCCGACACGGGCCCCGGACACGGGCCCCGGGCACGGGCCCCGGGCACGAGGGCGTCTGGTGGCGTCAGCTTCCCACGGGTTCGGCGTGGCGTAGGTGGGCGAGCGTTTCGGCCAGTTCGGCGGTCGCCCGGTCGAGGAGGGCCGTCAGGCCGACGTGATGTTCCGCCGCCGCCGTCAGGTCTCCCGCGCGGGCGTGATCCTCGATTGTCGCGCACGTGTCCGCGAGGTGGCAGGCGCCGAGGTTCGCCGCCGCGCCCTTGAGGGCATGCGCGTGGTACGCCAGGGCCGCGTCGTCGCCGCTGGTCAGGGCGGCCGTGATGTCGGCGATCAGGCCGGGAGCCTTGGCGGCGAAGCTGCCGATGATCTTCTCGATGAGGGCGGTTTCGGCTGGGGTCCGATCGCCGAGAAGTTCGTCGAGCCGCGCGGCCATGACGGTGTCCAGGGCCGCCCCGGACCCGCCGCCGTCACCCGCGCCGCCGTCACCCGCGCCGCCGTCACCCGCGCCGCCGTCGACAACGGCGCCGTCGACAATGGCGCCGTCGACAATGGCGCCGTCGACAATGGCGCCGTCAACTGTGGACGAGTCGACGGCGTCGACGGCCACCGCCGGACCCGCCACCGCCGGCACCGCCACCGCCGGCGCCGCCGACCCCGCCACCGACCCAGCCGGCGCCGAGCCTGACGTGGGACTTGTCCAGCGGATCAGGGCCGCTTCCAAGTCGTGAGCCCGGATGGGCTTGGTCAGGTAATCGTCCATGCCCGCGGCCAGGCAACGCTCGCGCTCCTCGGCGAAGACGTTCGCCGTCATGGCGATGATCGGCGTGCGCGCCGTGGCCGGGCGTTCCCGCAGCCGCGCCGCCGCGGTGTAGCCGTCCATCACCGGCATCTGGCAGTCCATGACGATGGCCTGGTAGGTGTTCTCGGCGGCCATCTGCAACGCCTGCGACCCGTCGACCGCAATGTCCACGGTGTAGCCGAGCTTGCCGAGAATGCCGCCCGCCACCATCTGGTTGGTCTCGTTGTCCTCGACCAACAGGACGCAGCCGCGCCGCCCATCGTCGTGAGTCGCGTAGGTGACCGTGGTCAGCGCCTCGTAGAGGCCGGAGCGGCTGATGGGTTTGGTGAGGAACGCTCCGATGCCGGCCTGCCGGGCCTGGTTTGTGGTGATGGTGTCGCCGGAGGTCATGAGGATGACCGGCAGGGCCGGGATGGCCGGGTCCGCGGCGATCGCGGCGGCCAGGTCCAGGCCGGATTCGCCGGGCATGTGCATGTCCAGGATGGCCACGTCGTATCGGCGGGTGTGCGCAGCCGCGCGGCGCAGCAGGTGCCGGGCCTGGGGCGGGCTGTCGGCCACGTCGGCGTACATGTCCCAGCCGCGGACGTTCTCGGCCAGAGTGAGCAGGTTGGTGGGGTTGTCGTCCACGATCAGCACCCGCAGCCGGCTGGGGTCGGCCGTCTCGGTCACGTCGGTGCTGGTGCCGGCGGGCAGCGGCAGCGTGACGGCGAAGGTGGTGCCGTCGCCTTCGGAGCTTGTCACCTCGATGGTGCCGCCCATCGCCTCGGTCAGTTGCCGGGTGATCGCCAGGCCCAGCCCGGTGCCGCCGTACGTGCGGTTGGTCGACGCGTCGGCCTGCTGGAACGGCTCGAACAGCCGGGCCTGCACCGCCGGGCTCATGCCGATGCCGGTGTCGGTCACCTCCAGCCGCACCTGCGCCCGGCGCGCCGCCGTCGGCGCGTCGTCCGTCGCCGGCCGGGCGCTCACCACCGGGTACGCGCGGACGGTCACCGATCCGGCGTTGGTGAACTTGACCGCGTTGCCCACCAGGTTCATCAGGATCTGCCGCACCCGGCCCGGGTCGCCGCGCACCACCTCGGGCAGTCGCGGGTGCACGTCGGTGCGCAGCTCGACGCCCTTGGCCGCGGCCGTCTGTCCGGTCAGCACCGCCACGTCGGCCACCACGGCCGGCAGCCGGAAGTCGGCGGCGTCCAGCACGAACTTGCCCGCCTCGATCTTCGAGAAGTCCAGGATGTCGTTGATCACCGCGAGCAGGGCGCTGCCCGCACCGCGCAGCCCCTCCACATACCGGCGCTGACGATCGTCCAACGCGGTCTCGGCCAGCAGATCGGCCAACCCGATCACCCCGTTCATCGGGGTACGGATCTCGTGGCTCATGGTGGCCAGGAACTGCGACTTCATCTGTGAGGCTTCCAGCGCACGGTCGCGCGCCTCCGCCAGCCCCTGCTCGATGTTCTTGTCCTCGGTGACATCGTGGGCGACCGCGTACACGTTTCCGCTCACCGGGTCGGTCGCGGAGTTCCACCGCAGCCAGCGGTACGAGCCGTCGGCACACCGATACCGGTTCTCGAACGCCCGGGCGCCGGCGCCATCGTTGACCTTCGCCGACTCCGCCAGGGTCGTGGCCACGTCGTCGGGGTGCACGAAGTCCAGGAACGGCCGCCCCTGCATCCGCTCCATCGGGTGTCCGAGAGCCGCCTCCCACGCCGGGTTCAGCCGGGTGAACCGGCCCTCCGCGTCGACCACGCACAGCAGCTCCGGGGAGAGCAGGAACATCTGATTCACGTGCTCGTTGGCGGTGGTGCGCGCGGTGACATCGTCCAGGAACCGGTGATGCCCGAGCAGCGCGCCGCGGGCACTGCGATCCGCCACCATGGTGATTTCCGCATAAAAGTTGGTTCCATCGGCGCGGACACCGCGGAGCGCGGCGCTCGCGGCACCGTCGTGCAGCGCCCGCTCGTACGCCGTGCGGAACGTCGGAAGGTCGTCCGGGTGCACGAGGTGTTCCCCGTCGCGCCCCAGCAGGCTCTCCGGCGTGGTGCGCAGAATGCCGGCGTATGCGGGATTGACCCGGCGGTAACAACCTTGCGGGTCGAGGAACGCGACGCCCTCCCCCGCCGCTTCCATGATCGAGGCCTCGCGGGACAGGGCGAGTTCCTGCGCGGCGATCACCTTGGCCAGCATCAGCGCGGACACCAGCGCAACGAGGCAGAAGCCCTGCGCCGACAGCATCTGTCCGGTCAGCGTCGGGGCGTTTCCGAAGGCGCCCAACCCGGCCGCGGTGCCTTCGATGACCATGACCGCGAGGGCCGCACAAAACACGGCGGTGGCCTGCGGGCCGAACCGCACCACCGTCCAGAACAGGCCGGGAAACAACAGGAACGGCCACTGCCACGGCTGCAAGCTGCCGGACACCTCGGTGAAGACAAGGCTCGCCATGACCGCCTGCACGGCCAGCAGCGCCATGGCCTCCAGAACGCGCGGCCCGGAGAACACCCAACGCGGCACACCCGCGACCGCGGCCCGGCACACCGGGATGACGACCAGAATGCCCAGCAGGTCGGCGGAGAACCACGTCCACCAACTGACCCCGAAGCCCACCGACGTCGTGCCGGACAGCGCGGCGACGGTAGCGCCGAGCACACCGGCCACACCGGCCGAGATCGCCGCCGCGGGCAGCAACGACCGCAACACCCACCGGGCCGGCATCACCTCAGCAGAGCTGCCGAACTGGGCAAGCAGGTACGCGCCCAGCGTCACCTCGATCGCGTGGGCAACGGCGAATCCCAGGCTCACCCAGAAGCCGTCATGCCAGATGCTGCCGAGCACATTCACCATCAGCAACACGGCGATCAGCAGCGGCCACCATGATCGCCGGGACGCCGCCAGCACCCCGACACCCAGTCCGGCGGCCGGCCAGAAGACAGCCACCCCCACCGGCTCGAACGCCAGCCGCAGCCCGACCTCTTCGAGGCACAGGTAGCCGAGCCCGAACAGCAATGCCACCGCGGCGGAGCGGGCGCGACGATCAAGACGATCCCAGAGGGTGCTCATGCGCTTCCGATCGGCGCTGCCAACCCGGCGCTGGGTCAATCCCGGGAGACCTCCGGTTGCGCTGAGGTTTCCGGCCCAGGCGGCCCGGACGGCGGGCTCGACGCGGCGGTCATTCCTCGCGGCGCAGCGAGGCCGCGTACGCCGCCGGTGACATGCCCATCGCCGCCGTGACGTCGCGCACCAGATGCGCCTGATCGCTGTATCCCAGTTCGGCGCCGACCGCCGCCCAGTCCACCTCGTCGGTGGCGCGCTCGATCGCCTCGTGGACGCGGTACCGCAGGATCACCTGTTTCGGCCCCACGCCGAGGTGCTCGAGGAACAGTCTCTGCACCGATCGCGCCGACACGCCCGCCTCGGCTGCCACCATGTCGACCCTGGTCAGCGTGCGGTCGTGGCGGATGCGGCCGGCCAGCTCGATGGCACGCAGGGCGTGCCGGCTCGGCCGGGGCCGCAGGCGTTGCAGGTAGTCGTCGAGGACGGCGACCGCGGCGGAGTCCGTCGCCGCTGCGGCGACACCCGCGGCCACCGTGGCTCCGTCGGACAGCACCTCGGCGTCGCCGCCGGGCAGCACCTCGGCCAGGGGCAGCCGGCGGTCGATGAGCGTCGCGGGCGGCGTGTCGCTGAAGGCGCCGAAGCCGCCCGGACGGAACTGCACACCCCGCACCCATCCACGGCCCGCCAGCTTGATCGAGAACAGTTGCCGGCCCGGCCCGGCGATCTCGGCGACGACCGGATCGGTTGCCGCCATCCGCATGATCACCAGGTTCACCGCCGGATGCCCGACCACGTGCTGCGCGTACGGCTGATCGAGATCCCAATCGATGAACCAGTAGTGTTCCACCACGGCGAGCAGCGCGGTCGCGGGTGCATGCCGGCGGAAGTCGACGCGGCGCATCAGGGCAGCGGGATCGACGATGCCGCCCGTGTCGCGGCGTGGCCGTGGTGCTTCTTCCCCCGGTGCTTCTTCTCGTGGTGTTTCGCGGTGTCGTGTTTCTTCAAGACCCATGGCTACCCGCTCAGTAGCGTGACCACATGACGATCATCTCAACATTACTGCGTGACTCGGCGGACCGGGCGCTGCCGGTGCTGCGGGCGGTACGCGACGATCAATTGGCCGGGCCCACGCCGTGCGCCGACTACTCCGTCGGTGACGTGGTGAATCACCTGTTCCAGGTGGTCGTCAACTTCCAGGCGCTGGCCCGCCGGGAACCCGCCGACTTCTCGTCCACCCCCGACGTGCTGGGCACCGACTGGCGGGGCCGCTACGTCGCGGAGCTCGATGCCCTGGTGACCGCGTGGACGCCGGACGCGGCCCTGGAGGGTGTCTCGCCGGGGATGGGACTTCCGCAGACCACGGTCGGCGGGATGGTGCTGCTCGATCTGGTCATCCATCCGTGGGACATCGCGACGGCGACCGGTACGCCGTACGCGCCGGATCCGGCCGCGGTCGCCCGGGTGCACGCGGTGCTCGACGAGCTGGGGCCGATGCCGCGCAAGATGGGGGTGTTCGGCCCGGAGGTGCCGGTGCCGGCGGACGCGGACGAGTTCACCCGGCTGCTGGGGCGCGGCGGTCGCGACCCGCGCTGGTCCCCGGCAGCCGCAGTTCGCTGACCATTCACCGCCTCCTCACCGCGCGCCTACTCACCGCGTGCCTACTCACTGCGCGGTGTCGGCGCGACGCATCAGGATCAGCACGGCCGCGCCCGCCGCGACGAAGGGCACCGCGACGATCGGGGGGATGTTGCCGTAGACGACGCTGCCCACGCTCGGGCGCAGCACCAAATGCAGCGGCAGCGTCAGGACCGTCAGCCAGGCGCCCGCCCGCAGCGTCCGCAGGGTACGGCCGCCGCGCAGCACCCCGGTGCCGCCGACCGCGAGCAGGGCGACCGCCGCGGGAAGCAGCATCACCAGCACCGCCGCCACCGCGGCCATCGCCAGGGCGCGGGCGGACAGCGCGAACGCCACCCACCGGATGCCACCCGAGGCGGCGGCGATCCACAGCGCCGCGCCGTAGATCCCCGCGGCGAGGCCGGTGACCGCCGCGGGCCGCAGGGACGCAGGTCGCCCCGGCGACGGGCCACCCGGCGACGGGCCGCCCGCGGGCGGGCGACCGGTGGGCGGGCGACCGGTGGGCCGGCGACCGGTGGGTGGGTGATCGCCGGTGGGCATCGCGTCCATCGTCATCCTCGCTGTCGCCGCCGTCACGGGCTGGGACCGCCGAACGTAACAGGCGCGCGCCCCCGCTATGCCGTCCAGGGACTGCTGACCACCCAGCTCACGTCCGGCGCCCACGACGTGGCGCTGTCGAAGGCGTTCGAGCCGCCGTTGCTCGCGATGTAGAGCGTGTTGTTGTAGTGCCGCAGGTAGCGGCTCGGATAGTTGTACGAGGCGAACGACGTGCCGGTGCCGCTGCGTCCCGTCGTCGGGCAGAACGTCGCGTCCGCCCGGAAGATCGCCGAGCCGTTCATCGGCTGCCGGTAGACCTGGTAGTCGAAGTGGCGCAGGAAGTCGCCCGGATAGTTGCGTGACTCGAACGACACGCAGGACGGGTCCGCCAGGCCACGCCGCACGATCCACGACCCGTCGGCCTTGTCCAGCGCCGAACTCGACGAGCTGATCACCGAGGTCACCGCGTTGTCGTTCTGGTGGCGTACGTACCGGTCGGTGTATCCGCTGGTGGTCGCGCGCAGCGAGATCGTGGATCCGGGGTTGAGCGTGCCCGCCGCGACCGGGCTGGGGTCGCCGTATCCGACCGCGACGATGTTGGCCTGCACCGCGTTGTCGGCCGCGTCGCTGGGCACACCGCTGGTCATCACGCCCTCGAAGAAGGAGCCGATGGCCGAGTTGCTGTTGTCTCCCCCGATGCCCAGGATGATGGCGCCTTCCAGGTGCATCGGCGAGTACCCGGTGCGGAAGGTGGGCAGCGCCCCGGAGAAGTGTGTGGTCAGGCCGCCGCTGCGGGCGTTGCCGTCCTTGAGGGCGAAGTAGTTCGTGCCGTTGTTCTTCAGCAGCGCGGTCACGTACGGCTCGCGGTTGCCGGTGTAGGAGCCGTCCCGGCTGCCGCCGGTGTCCGACTGGAACAGGCCGTTCTCCAGGTCGGCCATGACCCACGGCCCGGAGCCGTTGCACGGCGAGAACCAGCACAGCGTCCCGAAGTAGACGGCGTCCATGTGGCCGTTGCCGTTGTCCAGGTTGTTGGTCTCGGCGTTGCCGTAGTCGAAGCAGCAGCCGCTGTTGTAGTGCGTGCCGGAGGTGACCATGTACATGCCTTCCGGCTGGCTGCCGGTGGCGATGCCGTTGGTGCTGTTGTCGCGATAGCCCATCACGCCGGAGAAGGAGACGCCGTAGACGGCGTGGCCACCGGCGGTGACCGGCAGGGCGTCCGCGGGCGCCGGGTTGTCGGCGCCGCCGACGCCGCCCGCGGGCGCCGGGGTCAGGTCGTTGTGCCGGGACGTCTGGTCGTAGATGACCGTGATCACGCAACTGGTGCCGTAACAGAAGGAGTCCTGGGCGGCGGCGTTCGCGTATCCGCCGGCGGACAGCGGGGTGATCGTGGTGGTGGCCCCGTCGGAGGCGCGCCGCACCTGGTAGAGCGGGCCGCCGTAGGAGCCGAAGAGGGCCCGGGTGGTGCTGTGCGCGGCGACGCAGGGCGTGCCGGCCGAGCCGTAGATGTCGCAGGGTCCGGTGCCGGCCGCCTGGGAGGTGCCGGGCGCGCCGATCAGCAGGGCGGCGACGAGCGCGCCGGCCGCGCCGAAACGCGACAAAGCTCGTGGACGCAGCAGCGTGTTCCGCATCGTGACGTCTCCTTGCCGACGATGTTCACGGTCACAACATGGATGTTGCAATGCTGTTACGAGCTCGGTTCCTCGACTGTTAGCGATAACAACGGCCCTGTCAAGGAGTCACGCTTGTCGATATGTTTCGACAAGATGACGCCGTTGGGCATTTATCGGTGTAGATTCACCCGATGGCGACTGTTGATGTTGAGCCAGGTTCCAGCGGGCAGGCGCTCGTCGCCCGGCTCGACCGCCTGCCGCGCCACGCCGTGGCGTACGCCGCGTCCGGCATCGTCGGGCTCGCGATGTTCGTCGCGTTCTACTGCAACTTCAACATCAACGTGTCCTTCATCCAGACCTGCTCCCAGATCAAGGCCGGATGCACGGCGGAGAACGCGAACGAGTTCCTCTCCCTCCCGGTGGTCCTGTTCCTGGTCGGCTACATGGTCGGCTGCCTGCTGCTGGCGCCGCTGTCGGACCGGCTGGGACGCCGGCCGCTGCTCGCCGTGGTGCTCGGCTTCGCCGCCGTGGGTTCCCTGGTCACCGTGGTGGCGACGGCCTACCCGGTGTTCGTCCTGGGGCGGGCGCTCACGGGTGTGGTGCTGGGCGGCGTGCTCGCCGTCGGCAACACCTACATCGGGGAGATCGCCCCGTCCTCGGCTCGCGCCCGCTACACCGCCATCACCTTCGTCATGTGCACCGTCGGCGCGATGGTCGGGATCGGGCTGGGCCTGGTGTTCACCACCGCGTCCGCGTCGTTCCCGGACGGCCTGCCGATCGCGCTCGCCGGGCCGGACTTCACCACCGGCTGGCGCTGGATCTACGGGATCGCGGTGCTGACCGCGACGCTGGCCGCGCTGGCCGTGCTGCGCCTGCCGGAGTCGCCCCGATGGCTGATCGAGCACGGCCGCCTCGCCGCGGCCGAGCGGGTGGTGCGCTCGCTGGAGGAGCGGGCGCTGCGCCGCGGGCCGCTGCGCGAGCCGGACATGCACGTGGACCTGCCGGAGCACGAGAAGCCGACGGCGGCGGCCTATCGTGAACTGTTCGCCGACCCGTGCTACCGCAATCGCGCCCTCCTGCTGGTCTCCATGTGGATCACCGGGTACGCCACGGTCTTCGCCTATTCGACGGGGTCGACCTCGGTCCTCACCGGCCTGGACTTCACCCCGCCGGTGGCCGGGATGATCTCCGCGGTGGGCGGCATCGGGTTCTTCGCGCAGGGCCTGTTCTCCGCGAAGTTCTCCGAATCCGTGGAGCGGCGCTACTGGCTGCCGATCGGGGCCGCGCTGACCATCGCCGGCGCGGTGCTGATCGCCACCCTCGGCGACTCGATCGGATGGGCGTTCATCGGATCCTTCATCGTGTTCTTCGGCTTCAACGTGTGGGTGCCGCCGACGTTCGCCCTGTCCGCGGAGAGCTTCCCCACCCGGATCCGGTCCGCCGGTTTCGGCCTGGTCGACGGGTTCGGCGTGACCGGCGGCATGATCGGCGTGCTGGTCATCGCGCCGCTGGTGGGGCATCTGTCGGCGTTGCAGGCGCTGCTGCTGATCTCAAGCTTCCAGGTGGTCGCCGCGGTGCTGGCCCAGTTCACCCCGCGCACCCGCAACCGGGCGCTGGAGGACGTCTCGCCCTGAGCAGCCCCACCGTCGAGAGATCTGTGTCTCTCGACACGAATCCGAAACTTCACCGTCGTTTCCGCCCCGAGCCACGTAGCGTTGTGCGCTGCATTCGCGGGGTGAAGCATCCGTGGGGTGAAGAGGGAGTACGCCTGGTGTCCGTGACCGCCGCCGCCCCACCGTACGCTCCGGCGATCTTCCGTTCCGGCGCCGCCCCGGCGCGCCGGACGCTGCTCGACATCTTCCGGGAGACCACGAACGCGCACCCCACGGCGTGCGCCATCGACGACGGCTCGAGCACGCTGACCTACCGGCAACTGGCCGCCGAGGTGGACCGCCTGCGGCGGACCCTCGCCGGGCACGGGATCGGCGCCGGCGACCGGGTGGGCGTACGGATCTCCTCCGGATCGGCGCAGCTCTACGTCGCGATTCTGGGCGTGCTCGCGGCCGGCGCCGCGTACGTGCCGGTGGACGCCGACGACCCGGACGAGCGGGCCGAGCTGGTGTTCGGCGAGGCGGACGTCTGCGCGGTGCTCGGCGACGGCCTTCACGTGACGCCGCGGCGCTCCCCCACGGGACGGCCGGGCGGGCCGCGGCCGGCCGACGACGCGTGGATCATCTTCACCTCCGGCTCGACCGGCACGCCGAAGGGCGTCGCGGTGAGCCACGCCGCCGCGGCGGCGTTCGTGGACGCCGAGGCGCGCCTGTTCCTGGCCGGGGACGCCCGCCCGATCGGCCCGCACGACCGGGTGCTGGCCGGGCTGTCGGTGGCGTTCGACGCCTCGTGCGAGGAGATGTGGCTGGCGTGGCGGCACGGCGCGTGCCTGGTGCCCGCCGCGCGGTCGCTGGTCCGCAGCGGCGTCGACCTCGGCCCGTGGCTGGCCGGGCAGCGCATCACCGTGGTGTCCACGGTCCCCACGCTGGCCGCGCTGTGGCCGGTCGAGGCGCTGGAGGACGTACGGCTGCTGATCTTCGGGGGTGAGGCGTGCCCTCCGGAGCTGGCCGAGCGGCTGGCCGTCGAGGGCCGCGAGGTGTGGAACACCTACGGGCCGACCGAGGCCACCGTGGTGGCCTGCGCCGCGCCGCTGACCGGGGACGGGCCGGTGCGCATCGGGCTGCCGCTGGCCGGCTGGGAACTCGCCGTGGTCGGCCCGGACGGCGAGCCGGTGGCGATGGGCGAGACCGGCGAACTGGTCATCGGCGGGGTGGGCCTGGCGCGGTATCTGGACGCCGCCAAGGACGCCGCGAAGTTCGCGCCGCTGAGCGCGCTCGGCTGGCGCCGGGCGTACCGCAGCGGGGACATCGTGCGGGCCGAGCCGGCCGGGCTGGTGTTCGTCGGGCGCGGCGACGAGCAGGTGAAACTCGGCGGCCGGCGGATCGAGCTGGGTGAGGTGGACGCCCCGCTGCAGGCGTTGCCGGGGGTGGCCGGAGCGGCGGCTGCGGTGCGGCGCACGGCGGCCGGCAACCAGCTCCTGGTCGGCTACGTGGTGGTCCGGGACGCGGCCGGGTTCGACCCGGCAGCGGCGGCGCAGCGCCTGCGCGAGCAGCTCCCGGCCGCGCTGGTCCCGCTGCTGGCGGTGGTGGACGAGCTGCCCACCCGGACCTCGGGCAAGGTGGACCGGGCGGCGCTGCCCTGGCCGCTGCCCGGCGTGCGGGAGGCGGCGGGCGAGCTGACCGCCACGCAGCAGTGGCTGGCCGGCGGCTGGGCGGAGATCCTGGGCGTGCGGCCGGGCGCCGCGGACGCCGACTTCTTCAGTTCCGGCGGCGGCAGCCTGAGCGCGGCGCAACTGGTCGGATGGATCCGGCGGCGCTACCCCCAGGTGTCGGTGGCCGACATCTATCAGCGCCCGGCCCTGTCGGCGATGGCCGCGCTGCTCGACGGGCTCGGCGCCGCCGCGCCGGAGCGCCGCGAGGTGCGGCCGACGCCCCGGCGTGCCGGGCTGATCCAGGCCCTGCTGATGCTGCCGATGTTCGCGCTCGTCGGGCTGCGCTGGCTGACCGTGCTGGCCGTGCTGGGCAAGGCGGTCGCGCTGGTCATGCCCGCGCCGTGGGCCCCGCGGGTGTCCTGGTGGTGGGTCGCGGCGCTCGCGGTGGCGCTGTTCAGCCCGCCCGGCCGCATCGCTCTGGCGGCCGGGGCCGCCCGGCTGCTGCTGCACGGCGTGCGACCGGGTGCCTACCCGCGCGGCGGCGGCGTGCACCTGCGGCTGTGGGCGGCCGAGCGGTTCGCGGAGCTGACCGGCGCGACGGGCGTCGCCGGGGCGTCGTGGATGACCGCGTACGCCCGCGCGCTCGGGGCGCAGGTCGGCGCGGGTGTGGACCTGCACGCCGCGCCGCCGGTCACCGGCCTGCTGAAGCTCGGGCGGGGTGCCGCGGTCGAGCCGGAGGCGGACCTGTCCGGCCACTGGGTGGACGGGGACGTGGTGCGCATCGGCAAGATCCGTGTCGGCGCGGGTGCCCGGGTCGGGGCGCGCAGCACGCTCGCGCCCGGCGCCCGGGTCGGCAAGGGCGCGTACGTCGCGGCCGGGGCGACCGTGACCGGCGCGGTCCGGGCGGGCGGGGCCTCCCGGGACACCGCGACGTGGCCCGCCGAGCGTCCCCGGCCGTCACGTCTGCGGTCCGGCCTGTGGACCGCGGCGTACGGGCTGACCGCCCAACTGCTCGTCGCGCTGCCGGTGGTGGCGGCCCTGCCCGGTGTCGCCCTGATCGCCCGGACGCTCACCGGCGCAGCGCCCGGCCCGGCCCGGATCGCCGGCGCCGTCGCGCTGGCCGCGGTGGCCTACGTCCTCGGGTACGCGCTGCTCGTGCTCGGCGCCGTGCGGGCGCTCAGCGTCGGCTTGCGCGCCGGCTGCCACCCGGTCCGCGGGCGGGTGGCGTGGCAGGTCTGGGCCACCGAACGGCTGATGGGCATGGCCCGCGTCGGGTTGTTCCCGTTCTACGCCAGCCTGTTCACGCCGGTGTGGCTGCGGCTGCTCGGCGCGCGGGTGGGCCGCGGCGTGGAGGCTTCCACGGTGCTCGCGGTCCCGGCGATGACCACCGTCGCGAACGGCGCGTTCCTCGCCGACGACACCATGGTGGCCACGTACGAGCTGAACCGCGGCTGGCTGCGGATCGCCCCGGCCCGCATCGGCAAGCAGGCGTTCCTGGGCAACTCCGGGATGGCCGCGCCGGGCCGCTCGATTCCCAAGCGCAGCCTGGTCGCGGTGCTGTCGTCGGCGCCGCGCAAGGCGCGCAAGGGTTCGTCGTGGCTCGGCTCGCCGCCGATGCCGCTGCGCCGGACCGTGGAGTCGGCCGACGCCAGCCGTACGTTCCAGCCGCCGGCCCGGCTGAAACTGGCCCGCGCCGCCGTCGAGATCTGCCGGATCGTGCCGGTGATCTGCGCCGCCGCCCTGGCCGTCGGGGTGCTCGGCACGCTCGCGCTGCTATGGCGCGAGGCCGGTGCGCAGGTGGCCGCGCTCGCCGCCGGGCCGGTGCTGTGCGGCGCGGCGATCGTCGCGGCGGCCACCGCGACCGCGGCGAAGTGGCTGCTGGTCGGCCGGTTCCGGGTCGCCGACCGGGCGCTGTGGACGTCGTTCGTGTGGCGCAACGAACTCGCCGACACGTTCGTCGAGGTGCTCGCCGCGCCGTGGCTGGTCCGTTTCGTCACCGGCACGCCGCTGCTCGCCGCGTGGCTGCGCACGCTCGGCGCGTCGATCGGCCGGGGCGTGTGGCTGGAGACGTACTGGCTGCCGGAGTACGACCTGGTGCGGCTCGCCGACGGCGCCGCGGTGAACCGCGGTTGTGTGGTGCAGACCCACTTGTTCCATGATCGTGTGATGAGCATGGACAGGGTGACTCTCGACGCGGGTGCCACACTCGGCCCGCACGGCATCGTGCTGCCCGGCGCGAGCATCGGCGCGCGCACCACCGTCGGCCCGGGTTCGCTGGTGACCCGCGGCGACGCGGTGCCCGCGGACGGCCGCTGGCTCGGCAACCCGATCGCGGTCTGGCCGGCGCCGGGCGCCGGCCGGGCGTGATGCGCAAGACGCCGGGACCACCCGACGCGGCACCGGGCTCCGAACGCTCGAACGACCCGTACCTGCCGGACCACGGCAACAGCGGCTACCGGGTGGTGCATTACGACCTCGACCTGGACTACCGGATCATCGGCAACCGGCTCGGTGGCAAGGCGTCCCTGACCGCGGTCGCCGACCAGCCGCTGTCCCGGTTCGCCGTGGATCTGGGCCGGTTCCGGATTCATGACGTCCGGGTCGACGGGTGGCCGGTGAAATACACCCATCGCGGGCATAAGCTCTCCATCAAACCGCGGGGGCCGATCGGCGCCGGTGAGACGTTCCGCGTCGACATCCGGTACGCCGGTACGCCGCAGCCCCTCTCCGGCCGGTGGGGCGACATCGGCTGGGACGAGCTGACCGACGGGGTGCTGGTGGCCAGCCAGCCGATCGGGGCACCATCCTGGTTTCCGTGCAACGACCGGCCCGGCGACAAGGCGACGTACCGGGTGGCGGTCACCACCGCGTCCGCGTACGCCGTGCTGGTGACCGGCGAGCTCGTCTCCCGATGGCGCGGCGCGAGCACGACGAAGTGGGTCTACGAACGCCGCGAACCCACCGCCACCTACCTCATGAGCGTCCAAATCGGACGCTATCAGCTCGTGGACCTCGCGGACGGCGGGATCGTCCAGCGGGCCGCGATCCCGGCCGGGCTGCGGGACGCCTTCCGGTACGACTTCGGCCGGCACGGCCAGATCATGGCGACCTTGGAGGGGTTCTTCGGGCCGTACCCGTTCCCGGAGTACGTCGTGGTGGTGACCGCGGACGAGCTGGAGGACCCGGTCGAGGCGCAGGGCATGGCCGTGTTCGGCGCCAACCATGTGGACGGCCGGCGCACCCATGAGCGGCTGGTGGTGCACGAGCTGGCGCATCAATGGTTCGGCAACAGCCTCACCGTGGCGAACTGGCGGCACATCTGGCTCAACGAGGGGTTCGCCACCTACGCGGAATGGCTGTGGGCGGGCGCCTGCGGCCAGTCGACGCCGGACGCCCTGGCCGCCCAATGGCACGATGAGCTGGCGCGCCGCCCGGCCACGGTCCGCGTCGCGGATCCCGGCGTCGAGCGGATGTTCGACCCGTTGGTCTACAAGCGCGGCGCGCTCACCCTGCACGCCCTGCGCAAGGCGATGGGCGACGGATCGTTCTTCGCGTTCCTGCGGGCGTGGGTCGCCGAGCACCGGCACGGGACGGTGACGACCGAAGAGTTCCGGACACACGCGCAGCGTTTCGCGCGCAAGCCGCTGGACGGCCTGTTCGACGCGTGGCTGAACCGCCCGGAGCTGCCACCGGACCTGACCCGGTGACGAAACGCGACGGCAGGCACGGCTCCACCCGGCCGCCTTGTCTGTTGGTCGCTTTGCGATTGCCGCGCCCGGCGCATACGGCCGAGGCCCGGCGCGCGGCGGCCGGTCGGGCCGCCCCGCGCCGGTCCGGGTTTCTCAGCGGGTGGCCGGCGTGATGCCGCCGAAGTCCCGCCAAGCCGTCCCGTAGTCCTGGAAACCGATCCGCGCCCCGGCGACGCGGGTGGTGGTGCCCTTGGCGATCAGCTTGCCGCTGGCGGCCACCGAGTAGATCGGTCCGCCGCTGTCGCCGGGGCGTGCCGCGGTCTGCCCCTCGGTCTGTTCCGCCTCGACCAGGTCCTCCTCGTCGTCGTAGTAGAACAGCACCTTCAGGTTGCAGACCGGACGGCCCAGCTCGCGCGAGCTGGTCACGCCGGACTGGCACAGAAGCTCGCCGACGAAGGTCCAGTCCCAGCCCTGCACCAGTCCGACCACGTTGTCGGTCGGCGTGCCGATGTAGACGTACCCGTCCACGCTGCTGGTCGGGATCAGCTCGACGTCGTGGGCCTGCTGACGGGGGCCGACGTTGCCGATGAACTCGCCGCGGGCGTCCTGGATCCGGTCGCCCACCTGCCCGCAGTGCCCGGCGGTGAGGATGTAGCTGGCGCCGCCGGAACGCACCCCGAAGCCGGCCGTGCAGGCGGTGGACCGGGTGGCGTCGACGATGGTGGCCCCGCCCTTCCAGGGCGCCCAGTCGTCATCCCGGCTGACCGGCCGCATCGGGTCCTCCCGCACGACGGTCACGGGCACCGCGCCGGCCGACGCGGACAGCGCCGACGCGGACAGCGCCGAACCGGCCGTGCCCGATGCGGCCGTGCCCGATGCGGCCTCCGCGGCGCCGGCCTTGCCTGCGCCGGCCTTGTCTGCGGCGCCCGCCTTGTCGGTGTGCGTGCCGACCACCAGGCCGCTGCCGTCGACCTGGAACTTGATGCTGTCGACCTGCGGCTGTGCCTCGCGCACCCGCGCGGCAGCGGCCCGCAGTTCGGCGAGCGAGTGCGCCGCGGCGCGGACGCGGACCGGGGCGATCGCCGACGCGGCGCGCACCACCGTGGCCATCCGCGGCGGGAGGGCACCCTTCCACCAGAGCGCCACCTGCGCGTCTTCCAGCTCGATGCCGGTGTACCCGGCGTAGGGGTGCCGTTCGATCTCCCATCGGATCTTCGAGGCCGCCGCGACCAGGGGGCGTTGCTGGTCGATGCGGGCCTGGTCGGCGGCGGACAGCACGTCGGTGGTGAGCTCGCGGGGACTGGTCGCGGCACCGGCGGCGGCGCCCGCCGGGCCGTCGGCGGTCGCGGTGGCGCCGGTGGCGGCCGGGGCGCGTCG
>NZ_BMMX01000028.1 GCF_014646155.1 Mangrovihabitans endophyticus | reverse complement strand
GTCCCGGCCCGGCCCCGCCCGTCCCGCCCCCGTCCCGCCCCCCCCGGGCCCCGCCCCGCCCTCGTCCCGGCCCGCCCCCGCCCCCGCCCCGCCCCGCCCCGTCGATCTTGGACTTGTTGGCCGGACAAACCGTCTATATAGGCACAGGGTGGACACAGTAACTCCAAGATCGACGCCACGGCCCGTGCCTGCCCCGTCGATCTTGACGTTTCGGGGTCCGAAAAGTTCGCTATAGGCGGCTATGGTGGGCCACGAAGTCCAAGATCGGCGCCGGGTGTGGGGTGGGGGGCGCCCGGCGCCGGGTGTGGGGCGCCGGGCGTGCGGTGCCGGGTGTGGGGCGCCGGGCGTGCGGTGCCGGGCGTGCGGTGCCGGGCGTGGGACGTGGGGTGGGCGGTGTGGGCGGGGTGGGTTTTCCGTCGTGTTTCCGGTGCTTGACGCGCGGATGACGACGCACCATGCTGGGAGCGCTCCCAGAATGTGATGACGATCGATGTGAGGCCGTCATGAGGAAAGCGCTTACCGGCCCGCTCGGGCCCGCCGCGAGGTCCGCTGCCAGGGCTGCCCTCGGTGCCACCGCCGTTGCTGCCGCCTGCGGTGCCGCCGTCCTGGTCGCCGTCGATGCGCACGCCGCCGCCGGATGCCGCGTCACCTATGCCGTGACCAACGAGTGGCCCGGCGGCTTCGGCGCCTCGGTGGACGTCACCAATCTCGGCGACCCGCTGAACGGCTGGAGCCTGACCTGGACGTTCCCGTCCGGCCAGACGATCACCCAACTGTGGAACGGGGTGGCCAGCCAGTCCGGCGCACAGGTCACGGTGCGCGACGCGGGTTACAACGCCGCGCTCGGCACCGGCGCCACCACCAGCTTCGGGTTCAACGGCGCGACAAGCGGCGCCAACACCGACCCGACGTCGTTCGCGCTCAACGGCGTCGGCTGCACCGGTGCGACCACGCCCACCACCGCACCGACCACGCCGCCCACCACCGGGCCGACGTCACCACCGACCACCACTCCACCGACCACCAGCCCGCCGACGAGCGGCACCGGCCGGCAGATGGAACGGTTGGACCGCGGCCTGATCAGCGTGCGCTCCGGCAGCGGCAACCTGGTGAGCTGGCGCTGGCTGGCCGGCGACCCGGACAGCGTGGCGTTCAATGTCTACCGCGGCGGCACCCGGATCAATGCTTCGCCGATCACCGGGTCGACCAATTATCTGGACTCCGGCGCGGCGGCGAGCGCCTCCTACACCGTACGGGCGGTGGTGAACGGTGCCGAGCAGGCGGCCTCCGCGGCCTCCCTGACGTTCGCCAACGGCTACCTCGACGTGCCGATCCAGAACCCGAACAGCTCCGCGTACGCGGCGAACGACGCCAGCATCGGCGACCTGGACGGCGACGGCCAGTTGGAGATCGTGCTGAAGTGGGACCCGCTGAACTCCAAGGACAACTCTCAGTCCGGCGTCACCGACCCGGTCTACGTCGACGCGTACGAGCTGAGCGGCGCCCGGCTGTGGCGGATCAACCTGGGCCGCAACATCCGCGCCGGGGCGCACTACACGCAGTTCCAGGTGTACGACTACAACGGTGACGGCCGCGCCGAGGTGGCCATGAAGACGGCGGACGCGACGGTCTCCGGCACCGGTCAGGTGATCGGCAACGGCAGCGCCGACTACCGCAACTCCAGCGGTTACGTGCTGAGCGGCCCGGAATACCTGACCATGTTCGACGGGCGCACCGGCGCCGCACTGTCCACCGTGGACTATGTGCCGCCGCGTGGTGACGTGTCGAGCTGGGGCGACTCGTACGGCAACCGGGTGGACCGTTTCCTGGCCGGCACGGCGTACCTGGACGGCCGTCACCCCAGCCTGATCATGGCGCGCGGCTATTACACCCGTACCGTCATCGTGGCCTGGGACTTCACCGGCGGGGCGCTGACCCGGCGCTGGACGTTCGACAGCAACAGCTCGACCAATTCGGGGACCGCCGGGCAGGGCAACCACCAGCTCGCGATCGCCGACCTGGACGGCGACGGCCGGGACGAGGTCGAGTACGGGTCGCTGGCGGTGGACGACAACGGCGCCAAGCTGTGGAACAACGGCAACGGCCACGGCGACGCGCTGCACGTGGGTGACCTGGATCCGTCCCGCCCCGGTCTGGAGATCTTCAAGGTGGACGAGGACGGCAGCAAGCCGTCGTCCTGGTTCGCCGACGCCCGTACCGGCCAGGTGATCTGGTCCACCGCGCCGAACGGCGACAACGGGCGCGGGGTCTCCGGCGACGTCTGGGCCGGCAGCGCGGGCGCCGAGTCGTGGTCGTCATCGGAGAGCGGGCTGCGCAGCCCGTCCGGCGCGGTGGTGTCGTCGCGCAAGCCGTCGTCGACGAACTTCCTGGCCTGGTGGGACGCCGACCCGGTGCGCGAGTTGCTGGACGGCACGCACATCGACAAGTACGGCACGTCGTCCGACACCCGGCTGCTGACCGGGTCGAACGTGCACTCCAACAACGGCACCAAGGCGACCCCGTCACTGTCCGGCGACCTGTTCGGCGACTGGCGCGAGGAGGTGATCTGGCCGACCACCGACAACACGGCGCTGCGCATCTACGCCACGCCGATCGCGACCGACCGGCGGATCACCACCCTGTTGCAGGACAGCCAGTACCGCACCGCGCTGGCCTGGCAGAACACCGCCTATAACCAGCCGCCGCACCCGAGTTTCTTCCTCGGCGCGAACATGGCAACCCCGCCCCGGCCGGACATCACCCAGCCGTAGGGCTAACCGGCAGCTCCGTGAGGGTTTCCGCGGGCAGGCCCCGGATCGAGGCGTCCAGCACCTGCGCGGTGTGCGCGCAGGCGAGGGGGACGCCCCGGCGGCGGGCCGCCGCGGCGACCTGCATCAGGCAGCCGGGGTTCGCCGTCACCAGCAGGTCCGCGCCGGTGGCCAGGACCCCGGCGGCCTTGCGGTCGCCCAGCTCGGCGGCGGGTTCCGGATGCAGCAGATTCCACACCCCGGCCGAGCCGCAGCAGATCTCCGGGTCGGCGATCTCACGCAGCTCCAGGCCGGGGATGCCGGCCAGCAGGGCGCGCGGCTGCGCCCGGACACCCTGGGCGTGCGCGAGATGGCAGGCGTCGTGGTAGGCCATGCTGACCGGCAGCGGATGCCGGGGCGCGACCGGGCCCAGCTCGGCCAGCAGCTCGGACAGGTCGCGCACCTTGCCCGCCAGGGCCGCGGCGCGTTGCGCGTACGCCGGATCGCCGGCCAGCAACTCGCCGTACTCCTTGAGCGTCGATCCGCACCCCGCGGCGTTGATCACGATCGCGTCCACGTCCAGCGGCTGGAACGCGTCGATGATCGCCCGCGCGAAGCGGCGCGCCTCGTCGCGGCGTCCGTTGTGCGTGCTGAGCGCGCCGCAGCAGCCCTGCGCGGGCGGGATGATCACGTCGCAGCCCTCGGCCGCCAGCACTCGTACGGTGGCCGCGTTGACCTGCGGAAAGAAGGCCGACTGCACGCAGCCGGTGATCATCGCGACCACCGCGCGCCGGCTTCCGCGGGCGGGTACCCGGCGCGGTGGCGGCGGCACCCGGCGCAGCCGCGGGGTGAGGGACTCCAACGTGGCAAGGGTGGGCCCGAGACGCTCCCGCAGCCCGCTGCGCGCCAGCAGGGCGGCTAGCCCGCTCGCCTGGTACGCCCACAGCGGCCCGCGCAGCAACCGCAGCCGCCGCGGGTACGGGAACAGCGCGAAGATGGCCGCGCGCAGCGCCCGCTCACGGGCGCTGCGCGGATGCCGGCGTTCGACCTGTGCCCGGGTGTCCTCGATCAGCGTGTCGTAGCGCACCCCGGACGGGCAGGCGGTCACGCACGCCATGCAGCCCAGGCAGCGATCGAAGTGCTCCACCATGGACGGGCTCAACGGTTCCCCGCCGGCACCCTGGTCCATCAGGTGGATCCGGCCGCGCGGCGAGTCGGCCTCGGCGCCCCACAGCACGTACGTGGGACAGGTGGTGAGGCAGAAGCCGCAGTGCACGCAGTCGGCGAGCAGGTCGGCGCGCGGCGGACGGTCGGCGTCGAACGCGGGGATCTCCATCAGATGCCTCCCACGAACCGGCCCGGCGCGAACCGGCGGTCCGGATCGAAGCGGTCCTTCACCCGGCGCATCAACGCCAGGCCGGGCACCGGACCCCACATGTCGGCCAGGTCGCGCACCGGCGGCGGCGCGGTCAGCACCACCAGGTGTCCGGAGGCGAGCGTCGCGGCGGTGCGCAGCGCGGCCACCGCGTCGGCGGCGGCGCGTGCCGGTTCGCCCGGCAGGCCGCCGAACAGCACCCCGGTGCCGGCCGAGCCGCGGATCCGGACGCCGGCGTCGGCGGCGGCGCGGAGCACGTCGGGTACGGCGGACAACGGCACGCCGATCTTCAGTCCGACGCCGCCGTCCGGCCACGGCAGCACCCCCCACCACGGCGGTGTGCCGCCGGTTCCACCAGCAACGCCCGGCTTGCCGGGTTCGCCGCCGAGCAGGCCGGACAGCGTCGCCGCCCGCGCCCGTACGCCGTCCGGGGTGCCTTCCACCAGCGCCGCGATGGTGATCTCCTGGCCCGGCTCGGCGTCCACCTCCAGCGCGCTCGGCGCCACCTGGGCCGAGCGGACCGCGGCCAGCAGCCGGCCCGCCCGGTCCGGGTCGCCCGCGCGGCAGGTCACCGTGGCGGCGGCCGGAGCCCGCGGGTGCAGCCGGAACACGCATTCGGTGATCAGGCCGAGCGTGCCGTACGAACCGGTGAACAGCTTGCCCAGGTCGTACCCGGCGACGTTCTTCACCACCTTGCCGCCGCTGCGCGCCACCACAGCGTCCGGCCGCACCACGGTGATGCCGATGAGCAGGTCGCGTGCGGTGCCGTAGAGCATCCGGCGCGGTCCGGCGAGGTTCGCCGCGACGGTGCCGCCGACGGTGGCGCCGGGCAGCGGCGCGTCCAGCGCGAGCTGCTGATCGCCCAGCGTCAGCTCGTGCAGCGGGGTGCCGGCGCGGACCACCGCGATCAGGTCGCCCGCGGCGTGCTCCACCACGCCGGTCAGCCGATGCGTGTCGATGATCAGATCGAGGCGGTCCGGCGGGGTGCCCCATTCGATCTTGGTGCCGCCGCCGCGGACCACGACCGCCTGGCCCGCCGATTCCGCGATCAGGGCGGCGGCCTGATCGGTGCTGGCCGGGGCGGCGACCCGGCGGGCCGGCACCCCGCCCACCACGTCGGCGTCGGTGGCCGGCCGGGACAGCTCGTCGATCGCCGTCATCAGAAGATCTCCGCCTGCCCGGCCTCCTGCAACGGATGGGCGCCGGTGCGCCGTCCGGGCACCTCCCCGCACAGCCGCGGGGTGGGAAACACCTTGCCCGGATTGGACAACCCGTCCGGGTCGAACGCGCACCGCACGAGCTGCATGGTGTCCAGGTCGTCGGCGGTGAACTGGCGTGGCATGTAACGGGCCTTGTCCACACCCACGCCGTGCTCACCGGTGATCGACCCGCCGTACTCGATGCACAGGTCGATGATCTCGCCGGACACCTGCTCGGCTCGTTCCGCCTCGCCCGCTACCGCGTCGTCGAACAACACCAGCGGGTGCAGATTGCCGTCGCCGGCATGGAACACGTTCGCCACCCGCACGCCGCGGGCCGCGGACGCCTCGCCGATGCGATGCAGCACCTCGGGCAACGACGTCCGCGGGATGACGCCGTCCTGCACGATGTAGTCCGGGCTGATCCGGCCCACCGCGGCGAACGCCGACTTGCGGCCCTTCCAGACCAGGGCGCGTTCCGCGGCGTCGGCCGCGTCGCGGACCTCGAACGCGCCCGCGCGCTCGCACAGTCGGCGCGCCTGCTCGGTCTGCGCGTCCACCTCGGCCGCCGGCCCGTCCAGCTCCACGATCAGCACCGCGCCCGCGCCCGCCGGGTAGCCGCAGCGCACCGCCGCCTCCGCCGCCTCGATGGCCAGCGCGTCCATCATCTCCACCGCCGCCGGGATCACCCCCTCGGCGATGATCGCGCTGGTCGCGGCGCCGGCCTGGTCGGTCGTGGCGAACGCCGCCAGCAGCGTGCGCACCGTCTCGGGCTGCCGGGTAAGGCGTACCGTCACCTCGGTGGCCACGCCGAGCGTGCCCTCCGAACCGACGAACGCGCCGAGCAGGTCGTACCCGGGAGCGTCCGGCGCGCGCCCGCCGAGCCGCACCAGCTCGCCGTCCGGCGTCACCACCTGCACCCCCGTCACGTGGTTGACGGTGAAGCCGTACTTGAGGCAGTGCGCCCCGCCCGAGTTCTCCGCGACGTTGCCGCCGATCGAGCAGATCTGCTGGCTGGACGGGTCGGGCGCATAATAGTGGCCGCCCGCGGCGGCGGCCCGGCTCACCTGCAGGTTGATCACCCCGGGCTGCACCACGGCCCGCTCGTCGGCGGCGCTGACCTCGATGATGTCGCGCATCTGCGCGGTGACCACGAGCACCCCGTCGGCGTGTGGCAGCGCCCCGCCGGACAGCCCGGTCCCCGAACCGCGGGCGACGAACGGCACGCCGGCCTGCGCACAGGCGCCGACGACGGCGGCGCACTCGGCGGCATCGTGCGGGAACACCACCAGAGCGGGGACGACCTTGTAGTGGGCGAGGCCGTCACACTCGTACGTGCGCAACTCCTGCCGGTCGCTGATCACCCGGCCGGGACCCAGGATGGCGCGCATCCGGTTCGCGAGCACCTCGATCATCCGGGCCCCTCGATCATCGCCGACCTCCCGCCGTCACCGGCACGGTGACCCCCAGTCAATCTCCCGGCAGCGCAGAGTTCAAGAGACGCCCGCCCGCAGCGGCTCGCGAGTGGCGCACCGTCCGTGGCGTCCCGTCGTGCCGCCCTACTCGTGGCGTCCCGTCGTGCCGCCCTGCTCGTGGCGTCCCGTTCGTGCCGTCCCGTTCGCGGCGTCCCGTTCGTGCCGTCCCGTTCGCGGCGTCCCGCTCGTGCCGTCCCGTTCGCGGCGTCCCGCTCGTGCCGCCCCGCCGATCTTGAACTTTGGGTGCCGGATTAGCGCTGTCATAACCGACTTGTCTGACCCAGAAGTCCAAGATCGGCGGGGTCGGGCGGGCCACCCGCGTCGATCATGGAGTTCGCGGTCGGACAAGTCCGAATCGCCTCTACGAAGCGGGCCCCCAAGGTCCAAGATCGGCGGGGCTGGGCTGGGCGTGCGGGGCGTGCGGGGCGGGCCGGGGCGGCGGTGGGCGTGGGGGGCTCGACGGGGGTTCGGCTCTGCGGGTGGTGGGGGCGTCGCGGCTGGGAGTGGGAGTGGCCGGCGTCGGGTGTCGGGCCGGCGTGTGGGCTCCGGTGCGTAGGCGCTTGGCGTACGGCGGGTGAACGACGTGGTAAATCGACGCCCATCGACCGGGGCGGGGTGCGTCGTGCGTCGCCGGAATGCGTACGATCGTCGCCGCCACCAGCCTTGATCCACCCTCCGTACCCCTGGGGGCGACGTTGAGCTTGCACGACCTGCACGCCTCGGGCGGCGAGGAAGCCCTCGCCGCCGGCCCGCCGCGTCCCGCGGTGATCCGACCGCGGCGCTCGCCGGAAAGCGACGCCGTCCCGGCGACCCGCGACGCCGGCTTGGCAACGGATCGCGCCGTCCCGGAGATGCGCTACGCCCGGCAGAGTACGCGGCCTGCCGACCCGGGGTGGCGTCCGTTGCGCATCGCGATGATCGGGCAGAAGGGCGTGCCGGCCACCTATGGTGGCATCGAGCGGCACGTGGAGGAGTTGAGCAGCCGGCTCGTCGCGCTCGGCCACGAGGTCACCGTCTACTGTCGACGGAGCTACGAGGATCGTCCGCCGCTGCAGCATCGTGGCGTGCGCCTGCGCCCGGTGCCCACGGTCGCCAGCAAGCATCTGGACGCCATCGTGCACGCCGCCACCTCCACCGTGGCCGCGCTGCGTGACCGCCCGGACATCGTGCACTATCACGGGCTGGGTCCGGGCCTGGTCGCGCCGCTGCCGCGATATCTGTCCGGCGTCCGGGTGGTGCAGACCGCGCACGGCCTGGACCAGCAACGGGCGAAGTGGAGCCGGGTGGCGCGGGCCGCGCTGGACGCCGCGCACTGGATGAGCGGGCACGTGCCGCACGCCCGGGTCGCGGTGTCACGCACCCTGGAGGCGCACTACCGGCAGCGCTTCCCCGGCGAGGTGCGTTACATCCCCAACGGTGTCGGCGAACCGCGTCGCGTGCCCGCCGCCGCCATCACCGACCGCTTCGCCCTGCTGCCCGGCGGATATGTGCTGCTGGTCGGCCGCCTGGTCCCAGAGAAGGCGGCCGAGATGTTGATCCGCGCGTTCCGCCGGGTGCGCACCGATCTGCGGCTCGCGGTGGTGGGCGGGTCGGCCTTCACCGACGGGTACGTGCGACACCTGCACGCCGTGGCCGCCGCCGACCCGCGGGTGGTGTTCACCGGTTTCGCGTACGAGGATCTGCTGGCCGAGCTGTACACGAACGCGGCCGTGTTCGTGCAGCCGTCGAGGCTGGAGGGTCTGCCGCTCACCCTGCTGGAGGCCGGCGCGTACGGGCTGCCGCTGGTGGCCAGCGACATCGCCCCGCACCGGGAGCTGCTGGGCGTGGACGGTCCGGGCCACCGCCTGTTCCGCGACGGCGACGAGGACGACCTGGTCCGCGCCCTGAGCCAGGCGCTGGACGGCGATGCGGCCGAGCGGCACGGCGCGCTTGAGCACGGCGCGCACCTGCGCGCCGCGTACACCTGGGACGGTGCCGCCCGGGAGGTCGAGCGGCTCTATCTGAGCTTGGTAGGCTCCCGGTCTCGCCGGGGGAGGCCTGGATGACCGCAGCGCGCTGGACGCCGGTGCTGACCGGTGCCGCCGCGGTGTTCACCGTCGCCGTCGCCGCCTGGATCACGGTGTGCCTGCAGTCCGGGCGCATGCTGGCCGCCGCGGTGCCGGTGGCCGCCCTGATCGGCGTCGCGGTGCTGCTGCTGGCGCTGACCCGTTTTGCCGCGTACGTGCTGGTGCTGCTTGCGGTGCGTCCGATGGTCGATCTGGTGAAGCTGAGCGGGCCCGCCGCGGGCCGCGCGGACGCCGGCGGGGTGAGCCGGGCGTTCGACCCGTCCACTTTGCTGGCGGTGCTGTTCCTGCTGGCCGCCGGGTTGTGGCTGGCCGCCCGTGCCCGCCGGGGCGGTGGGCTGCGGGTGTCGCCGCTGGGCGTGAGCCTGCTGCTGGTGGGCGCCACCGCGGTGGTCAGTGCGCTGGGCGCGGAACGGCTGGGCGTGAGCATGCTGGAGGCGCTGCGCATCCTCACCGTCGTGGTGATGTTCCTGGTGCTGGAGCAGTTGGTCGCCGAGCGTGGCATGGCCCGGCGCGTGCTGGTCGCCTGCTTCGTCGCCCTCGCCCTGGTCCTGGCGTACACCGCGGTGATGTCGGCGCTGGGCCACCCGCCGGCCGAGGTGAAGGGCAGCTTCACCCGGATCAGTGGTCCGTTCGCCCAGTCCACCACGCTCGGCCGGTTCCTGATGTTCCTGCTGATCTTCGGGGCCGCCGTGCACCGGCACGTCGCCGGCCGGGCGCGCCCGCTGCTCGGCGTGCTGCTGGCGGTCGCCGCAGTGGTGCTGCTGCTGACCAACACCCGCGGCGCCATCCTCGCCGCGGCGCTGGGCCTGCTGGTGGTCGCGGCGGTGCGACGCAGCGCGCGGCTGCTGCTGGCGGTCGGCCTGGCCGGGGTGCTGGCGCTGGCCGCGCTGCCCGCGGTCGGCGCCCGCTTCGCCCAGCTCGGCGAGGCCCGCGCGCCGGGCGGCGCGCCGACCGGCAACACCTGGGACTGGCGGCTGGACTACTGGGGTCAGATCGTGTCGCTGGCCGGCCGCAACCCGGTCACCGGCATCGGCCCGAACATGACCCAGTCGCAGACCGCGGAGGCCAAGAAGCCGCACAACGACATCCTTCGCGCGTACGTGGAAACCGGCGTGCTGGGCCTGGCGGCGTACCTGGCGATGCTGGTCCTGATGCTGCGCGCGGCGGCGAGCGCGGTGCGCCGCGCCCCGCCGGACAGCGCGCGGCGCGGCGCGGCCATCGGCTTCCTCGGCTGCGCGGTGGCGTTCGTGGCGGTCAGCGCCGTGTCCAACGTGCTGTCCAACGTGGCGACCCTGTGGTACCTGATGGCGTTCGCGGCGGTCGCCCTGGCTGCCGGCGCCTCGGCCACCGGCGCGCCGGCCACCGGCGCGTCGGCTTCCCGGCGGCAGGCGGCGGCACCGGTGGCCGCTCGGCTGCCGTGAACCCGCTCGGATGTGGTGGAGAGATGGAGACTGTGGACTATCTGCGCATGGCCCGGCAGCGGTGGTGGATCCTGCTCGGGCTGCCGGTGCTGGCCGCCGCGGTGGCGGTGGCAGTGGTCGCTCTGACGCCCGCGCGCTACCAGGTCACCGCCTACGTGGCGGCGCCCGCCCTGGTCGGCGGGGTGGCCGCGCAGCAGTACACCGGCGGGCAGGCGGCGAACCAGTTCGTCGCGGCGTTCGCCGCCGCCACCACCTCGCCGAAGGTGCTGGATCAGGTCGCCGGTGACACCGGCGTGCCGGCCGACACGGTGCGCGACGGCGTGGCCGTGGAGCAGGTGGGCGCCAGCAGCCAGCTCACCCTGACGTACGCGGGCACCGACCGAGCCCGTGTCGCGCCGGTCGCCGAGTCGATGATCCGCCGCGCGCTGACGTTCCTGTTCGCCTCTCAGGTGGACGTGGCGACCGAGCAGGTGACCGCCGCGGAGGGGGACGTGCAGGCGGCCACCAAGAAGATCACCGACTGGGAGTCGGCGAACGACGTCTCCCAGCCGGACAAGCTCTACCAGGCCACCCTCAGCGAGCAGAGCAACCTGCGCCAGCAGGAGCTGAGCATGGCCGCGGTGGGTAACACCCGCGGTGCCGAGGCCGCCGCGAAGGTGCTGGAGGAGGGGCGTAAGCAACTGGCGGCGCTGGGCCCGAAGCTGCCCGGCTACCAGGCGCTCATCGCGCAGCGGGACGCGGCGACCGGCGCGCTGGCCGACGCCCGGCAGCACCTGCAGGCGGCCCGCGCGCAGGCCCAGGCCGCCAACCCGGCGCAGGTGAGCAGCGTGGGCGAGGTGGCCGGGGTGTCCCGGCTGCGTGCGATCGCGGTGACCGCGTTGCCCGCGGCGGGTGCCGGGTTGCTGGTCGCGGTGCTGCTGGTGGCCCTGCTGGAGGTGCTCGCGCGGCGGAATTCGCAGCCGGCGCCGTGACCTCGGCCACCGCCTCGATCCGCGGCGTCGCCCGCGGCGGCGGGCTCAACCTGGCCGGGGCGGTCCTCGGGCAGGCCGCGGTGTTCGGCGTGCTGCTGCTGCTCGCCCGGTGGCTGGACGTGCGCCAGGTCGGCCGGTACGCCCAGGCGTACGCGACGCTGTCACTGCTCGGCCTGCTCGCGCTGTCCGGCTTCCGGGCCGGGCTGACCCGGTTCGTGGCGGTGCACCTGGCCGACGGCGACGCCGCCGCGGTGCGCGGGACGGTGCGGCTGGGGCTGGCCATCTCGGCGGGCGCGGCGGCGGTGCTGGGTGCGGGGCTCGCGGTGGCCGCGCCGTGGCTGGCCGTCCGGCTGCACGACCCCGGCCTGGCCACCGGCCTGCGGCTGATGGCGCTCACCCTGCCCGCGGCCACCATGTGCGAGGCGGCGCTCGCCGCCACCCGCGGGTGGCGCAGCCAGCGGGCGTTCACCCTGATCGGCCAGGTGTATGAGCCGGCCTGCCGGCTGGCGCTGACCGCCCTGCTGCTGGCCGTCGGCGCCGGACTGACCGGGGCGTTCTGGGCGGTCGCCGGGGCCGGCTGGTCGGCCGCCGCGCTGGCGCTGCTCGCCCTGCGCGCCCGGATGCGCACCCTGACCCGCACTCCCGGCATGGTCGCCCCGGCGTACCGGCCGCGGGAGCTGTTCTCGTTCTCCACCGTGAGCTGGCTGTCGTCGCTGTCCGCGACCGGGCTGATCTGGCTCGACACGCTGCTACTGGGATTCTTCGGCAGCCCGGACATCGGCGTCTACAACGTGGCCACCCGGCTGGTCACCCTGGCCGTGTTCGTGCTGGCCCCGATGAACGCCGCGTTCGGTCCGCACCTGGCACACCTGCACCACCGCGCCGACGTCGACGGGGTGCGCCGGGTCTACGGCGCGGTCACCGGGTGGATCGTGCGGCTGTCGCTGCCCGCGTTCGCCGCGCTGCTGACCTTCCCCGGCGAGCTGCTGGCGCTGTTCGGCGACGAGTTCACCACCGGCGCCGCGGTCACCGTGGTGCTCGCGGCGGGACAGTTGGTGAACGCGGCCACCGGGCCGTGCGGCACGGTGCTCAACATGAGCGGGCGGGTGGCCGTGAACATGGGGGACAACGTCGCCGCGCTGCTGCTCAACGTGCTGCTCAACCTGGTGCTCATCCCGGCGTACGGGATCGTCGGTGCGGCGGTGGCCTGGGCGGTGTCGCTGGCCGCGGTGAACACCGCCCGGGTGCTCCAGGTGCGCCGGCTGACCGGCGCGCTGCCGTTCACCCGCGGCCTGGGCAAGGGCCTGGTCGCGGGCGCCGCCGCGCTGCTGGCCGCTCTGGCGGCGCGGGCCGTGCTGCCGGGCGGCGCCGGCACGCTGGTGATCGGGCTGGTCGTGATCGGCGTGGTCTACCTGGCCGTGGTGGCCGCGCTGGGCCTCAGCGGCGAGGACCGGATGGTGCTGCGGTCGCTGCTGCGGCGGTCCGGCGGCGGCCGTGCCCCGGCGGGCGACGGCGGGGCCAGCGACGGCGGGGCGAACGACGGCGGGGCGAACGACGGCGGGGCGAACGACGGTGGGGCGGACAAGGGCGGGGTGCCCGATGCGGCGTGAGCGTGCCCGACCAGCCGGCCACCGGGAGGCCGCCCGCCGGGACGCCGCACGCCGGGACGCCGCACGCGGGGCGGTGCGCACCGGCCGGGCCTGGGCGCGGGCCGCCCTGCCCGGTCCGCTCGGCGCCCTGCCCGAGTTCCTGATCATCGGCGCGCAGCGGTGCGGCACCACCTCGCTGTACCACTACCTGTCCGCCCACCCGGACGTGCGCGCGGCCACCGGCAAGGAACTGCAGTACTTCAGCCTGCACCACCGGCGCGGGCTGCGCTGGTACCGGGCCCATTTCCCGGTACGCCCGCCGCACGTACGCGCCTTCGAGGCCAGCCCGTACTACCTGTTCGACCCGGACGTGCCCGCCCGCGCCGCGGCGGCGCTGCCGCAGGCCCGGTTCGTGGCGCTGGTGCGCGACCCGGTGGAACGGGCCTACTCGCACTACCTGCACGCGCGGGCCCGCGGCTTCGAACCGCTGTCGTTCGCCGACGCCCTGGACGCCGAACCGGACCGGATGCGCCGGGGGCTGCGACGCGAGTTCTCCTATGTGGCCCGGGGCCGGTACGCCGAGCAACTGCGCCGATGGCACGCGCACGTGGGCGCCGAGCGGGTGCTGGTGGTGCGCACGCAGGAGCTGACCGCGGACTACGGCCGGATCCTGGACTTCCTGGGCCTGCGCCGGCACACGCCGGACGACTTCGCACGGCACACCCGGCGCCGGGAGGTGGACGGGCCGTCGCAGCTCACCCCGGCCCTGCGGGAACGCCTGGCGGCGGAGTTCGCGGCCGATCAGGCGGAGCTGGCCGGGCTGATCGGCGGGTGACGGGGGCGACTCAAGACGGGGCGGGCCGGCTCAGAACAGGGTCGCCTGCCCGTCGGCCGGGGCGGTGTCCACCGGTTCCGGTTCGCTCAGCGGTGCCAGCTCCGGCACCCGGGCGCGCACCTCGTCGTGGAACCGCCGGGCCAGCATCGGCGCGTCGGCGTTGTCCGGGGTGTGCACGAAGACGGTTGGGCAGCGGCCCTCCCGCAGCCACCCGGCGACCACACCCACCCATCCCTGCCAGCCCTGCGCCGTCCGATCCGGATCGTCCCGGCCCAGATAGCGGACGATCGGCCGGTCGGTGAGCGCGCGGGTGCGCAACGGCAGGCGCGGTTTCTTGGTCCACGCCTCGCGTTCGGCGTCGCTGGTCGGCGGGGTAGCGAAGAATCCGGTCGTGTCGAACGGCACCCACTCCGCCCCGGCCACGCTCAGCACGTCTTCGAGCCGCCCGGCTTCGCGCGGCTCGTCGAAGAACGCGCGGTGCCGCACCTCCACGGCGTACCGGTGGGCGGACGGCAGCCGCCGCAGGAACCGGTCCAGGGTGTCCACGTCGCCCGGCCCGAACGAGCCGGGTAGCTGGATCCACAGCGCGTGGGCCCGCGGGCCGAGGGGTTCCACCGCGTGCAGGAACGCGCGCAGCTCGGCGTCGGCGCCGGTGAGCCGGCGGTCGTGGGTGAGCACGCGGGGCAGCTTCAGCACGAACCGGAAGCCGGCGCTGGTCTGCTGCGCCCAGGACACCACGGTGTCCCGGGCGGGCGTCGCATAGAAGGTGGTGTTGCCCTCCACCGCGTCGCAATACCGCGCGTACGCCCGGAGCCGCTCGTGGGTGCCCAGGCCGGACGGCAGGAGCCGCCCCGGCCACGCCTTATGGGTCCACATCGCGCATCCCACGTGCAGGTTCATTGCTGGGAGGTTAGCGTAGCCGGTTCCGCGCGCAGCCGGGCCATCTTGAGCGCCAGGTGCAGGCAGAGCCGTTCCCCGCCGTCCTTCAGGTCGGTGCCGGCCAGGTGCTCGATGCGCTGCAGCCGGTAGTACAGCGTGGTCCGGTGCAGCCGCAGCCGCTGGGCCGTGGCGTGCGCGTTGCCGGCCAGGTCGAGGTAGGTCTCCAGGGTGGCGGCCAGCACCCCGCCGGCGTCACCGGCCAGCAGCGCGGCCAGGCCCGGATGCACCGCCGACACCTCCGGCTCCACCATGCTGAGCAGCCGATAGACACCCAGCTCGGGCCACGCCACCACGGCGCCCAGGCCGGGGATCCGCTCCCCCACCCGGGCCGCCCGCACCGCCTCCGCGTACGACACCGCCGCATCCGCCGTCCGCGGATAGGTCCGGCCCATGCCGACCACCACCGCGGCCTCGCCGCCCGGCCGGTCCGCCGGGGGTGTGCCCGGGGCGGCGGTCAGCGCCGCGGCCAGGTCGTCGGCGACCGGGCGCGGTTCGGCGCCGCACACCAGCAGCATGCCGTGGTCGCGGCGGATCAGATGCAGGGTGGACCGGGTGCCGTGCCGACGGCGCGTGCGCACCAGCACCTGTTCGGTCTGGTCGGCGCGGCCCGGCGCGCAGGGCACCACCAGCGCGGTGACCGGCCCGTCCGCGATCAGCGAGTCGGCCCGCAGGTCGGCGGCGGCCTTCACGCGTACCCGCGGATCGTCGGACAGCAGCGACCGGGCGCCTTCCGCGGCCCGCAGCGATGCCAGGTCCCGCAGCCGGTCCGCGCGGTCCAGCAGCCGCGAGACCTCCACCGTCGCGGCCGCGGCGGCGCCGATTTGCGCCTCCGACAGTGAATGGTCCGCGTCGATGAACCACAGATAGCCCAGCAGCATGTCGTGGTGCCGGATCGGCACGCAGACGCGCGGGAGCAGGTCCAGCTCCGGCGCCGCCGGGGTGCGCATCGGCGTCCGGGTCAGGTGCACTCCCGCGGCGCGCAGCCAGGCGATCACCTCGGGGGTGGCGCGCCGGCTCAGGATGCACGAGCGGCGTACGGTGTCCATCGGCTCGGCCTGCGCGCTGTACGCCAGCACGCGCTGATGACGGTCCTCAAGGAGCGCCGGCCGCCCGATCCGGCCGGCCACGGTGTCCACGATGGCTTGCAGGTCCCCGTCCATGGCAATGATGGTCATCGATCGGCCGGTGTCGGTTCAAGGGCTGGCGTCCGTCAGGTGTCGCAAGCCACCCGGGTGCGCGACCGACATCTGTCCGTATCCCGGTCGGCGCGACGCGCCTACGTTGCCGGAGTATGCAGCTCAAGTACGCCCTCGCGGCACTGCTCGCGGTCACCGCCACCGCAGCCGTACCGGCCGGAACGGCCCACGCGGCCGACCCGGCCACCGGGCCGTTCGCGGTCGTCGACCCGCAGAACTGGGCCAACCCCGACAGCATGACGTGGAACGACTTCGTCGCGGTACCCGGCGCCGACTGGTCCGACCCGTCGGTGCGCGGATCGGTCCGCGACTTCGACATCGCCCTGGTCACCGTGGACTACCCGGACGAGCCCTTCGTGGTGACCCGGCGGGCCGGCACCACCCTCTTCGGCAACCCGCAGCCGTCGGTGTCCGGCCTGACCCGGGCGCAGGTTCCGGGGTACTACCGCGACCTGCTGAACACCCCCAACGCCCTCAACCACGGCCACACCCTGCACGAATACTGGATGCAGGACTCCGGCGGACGGTACGGCGTGGATCTCACCGCGTTCGGCGCCTACCAACTGCCCGCCAAATCCTACGAGTACGGCATCACCAACGACATGAACCCCGGCATGTGCCCCACCGGTGACACCTGCAACCGCAACATCCGCACCGACGCGCTCGGCGCCTGGCGCGCCGACGTGGGCGATGCCGTGGCCGACGCGTACGACCTGGTCTTCATCCTCTCCGCCGGGCAGGACGAATCGTCCACCTGGCAGGAGTTCGGGGAGATGAAGTTCGGCAGCAAGGACGCGGTCACCGAGCCGTTCGGGCCGCCCGACGACAGCCGGCCCAACTACGCCACCACCCGGTACGTCGACTGGACGTCCTGGGCGTCGGCCGCCACCATCTGGCCGAACGCCGGCGGCGGCTCGTCCACCCAGGCGGAAAGCTCCGGCCAGGGCACGTACGCGCACGAGCTGAGCCACCTGCTCAGCATCGGCGACAACTACAACAACCCGTACGGCTCACCGCTGCGCCGCTCGTACACCGGGCCGTGGAGCATGATGTCCCGCGGCTCCTTCAACGGGCCCGGCGGCCCGCACACCCGCTGGCAGATCCCCGCCGTGCAGGGCGGATCCATGGGATCCCTGCACACCCTGCGGGACAAGGCCAAAATCGGGCTGGTGGACGAGCGCAACGTGCTCCGGCTGTCCCGTCAGGCGCTGTCATCCAGCGGCCTGATCGTCGCGACCGTCACCGCCCGCGAGGTCGACGCCGGCGCCCGCGGCCTGACCGGGCTCAACGTGGCGATGGACGCCGACCGGGAACCGTCCTGCGACACCTCCGCCGAACCGCTGTGCGACGGCGGCGGCTTCGACAACTACACCGTCGAGGTGATCGACCGGATGGGCGCCGACTCGTTCACCCCGGACGCCGGTGTCATGCTCAGCAAGACCAAGGACGCCGACCGGGCGCCGTTCGTGTGGACCATCGACGCGAATCCGCAGGACATCAACATGATCGACTTCTATCGGCCGGACGGCACGCCACAAAAGATCACCATGGGCGACTACCGGCAACTGTCCGACGCGCTGTTCCACGCCGGAACCCGCTCCGGCAGCGAATACGAGTACGTCGACGAGGCGAACCGGCTGCACTTCTACGCGCTCGGCGTGCGCCGCGACCGGACCGGCGTGCTTACCTACACCGTCGCGGTACGGTCGCTGGACGGTTCCGGTGGCCCGAGCACCCACGGCGTGACCCTCGGCAAGGGCACGGTCACCTCCGGGGGCAAGCCCACCCACCGAGGCGTACGGTGCACGTTCGACCTGACCAACACGGGCGCCTACTCGGCGGGCGGTCAACAGCACCCGGAGGACGTGACGGCGTACACAACCTCGGACGTCTACCGGCTGTCCGCGGACGTGGCGGGCCGGGGCTGGCGGGTGGCCCTGCCGAACGCGCTGGCGACGGCGAAGTTCGGCGCGCGCACCACGGTGGACGTGGCGGTGGCGGCGAGCACGGACGCGGCGGACACCGGTTTCGTGAAGCTGACGGCGACCTCGGAGTCGGACCCGTCGGCGACCGCGACGAGGCAGTGCCGGGTGGACAAGTCGTAGCGGAGCGGCCGGGCATCCGTCCGGGTGCCCGGCCGCCATCGTGGGCCCGGCCGTGTTGCCGTTGCCGGCCGCGTCGTGTTGGCCGGTTGTCCTCGGGTGTTCGGCTGGCGTCGTGTCGGCCGGCCGTGTTGCCGTTGCTGGCCGTCGTCGAGGGCTGCTTCCTTCGGCTCAGCCGTAGCTCAGGACCGACACGACGTCCCGAACACAGCCCTCCGCGACGGCTGAGCGGTGCGCGACAGCCGTGGTGTGCGGCTGGGTCTGTGCGCGACAGCCGTGGTGTGCGGCTGGGTCTGTGCGCGACAGGCGTGGTGTGCGGCTGGGTCTGTGCGGGACGGCCGTGGTGTGCGCCGGATCGTCCTGAGGCTGCCATGTCCTGGGCCGGCCGTGTCGAAGCTCGCCTCGCGCATGTCGCCGCATGCGTGCCGGAATTCGACGCATATGCGCTTCCGGCTCACCGGGGCGCTGGTCCTTACCCTTGCCGGTCGGATTGAGGTCCCGATGGGCACGTTACCAAGATCCAAAGGGCCATTCTTGTCGTACGTATGTGCGAATGTATCCGTGTGCGAGACGAGTGGGAGCAGTTGGTGGCCGCGGCGGCGGGGTGCGCGCACGCGTCGGTCTGGCCGTTGTCCGACGGTGAGGTGGTCGAGGCTTTGCAGGCCGTGCAGGGTGCTGCTCAAGCGGTGCACGCGGCCTTGTTGCATCTGGTGCGGGAGGTTGACGCGCGCAATGTGGCGTCGGCGCAGCAGGCCAGCTCAACGGTTTCCTGGCTGAGCCGGCGCTTGCGGGTGAGCGGCGGGCGCGCGCGTCGCCTGGTGGAGCAGGCGCGGACGGTGGAGGCCCGGCCGGTGCTCGATGCGGCGCTGGTGGCCGGTCGGGTGGGTGAGGATCAGGTCACGGTGGTCGGCTCGTGCGTGCATGACCTGGTCGCGCACGCCGACGTGCCGGCCACGCTGGTGGATCAGGCAGAGCGGGTGCTCGTGGGGTGGGCGCCGGAGCTGGATCCCGGGCAGTTGCAGCGGGCTGCCGGGCGGGTGCTGGAGCATGTGGCGCCGGAAGTGGCCGAGCGCGTCGAGCGGGAGGCGTTGCGGCGGGCGGATCGCCGGGCCGAGCGGGACCGGTTCCTGACGCTCAGTCCGGCCGGGGACGGGCGGGTACGGCTGCGGGGCGTGCTGGGTGTGACCGAGGCGGCGACGGTCTCGGCGGCGTTGGAGCCGTTGTGCAGCCCGCGAACCACCCGAGCCCGCACACGTGGCGGCGGCGGCTCGCCGGGTGGCGGCTCGCCGGGCAGCAGCTCGCAGGGCGGCAGCTCGCCGGGTGCTGGTCCGGGCGGCGGCTCGCAGGGCGGCGAGTGCGGTTCTCGTGGGGGCGGTCCGGGTGGGGAGGGCGGCCCGAACGGCATCGCTGGCAGCCGCGGCGACCATGGTCCGGATGTCGGCCATGGCGCAGGCGGCGACCACGGTACGGATGTTGGCCATGAGACAGGCGGCGGCCATGGCACAGGCGTCGGCGCCGGCTCGGTCGGGGAGCACCCGGCAGATGCGCGTACGCCCGGACAGCGTCGTGCCGACGCGTTGGTCGACGTGTGCCGGCTCGCGTTGCGGGCGGCCGAGTTGCCCGCCGATGGTGGGGACCGGCCACAGCTTGCCGTGACGGTGCCGTTCGACGTGCTCGCACAGAAGCTCGGCGTCGGCACATTGGACGGTGGGGAGCGGGTGGACGGCGACACGGTGCGGCAGTTGGCCTGCGATGCCCGGTTGGTGCCGGTGGTGCTCGACGGCGACGGACAGGTACTGGACGTGGGGCGTGCGCGCCGACTGGCAACGGGCGCATTGCGTCGGGCGTTGGTGGTGCGCGATCAGGGGTGCACCTTCCCGGGATGTGACCGGCCGCCGAGGTGGTGCGACGGCCACCACATCGTCCACTGGGCCGACGGCGGATCGACCAGCCTGGGGAATCTGGCATTGCTGTGCGGCTATCATCATCGGCTGGTGCACCGCGAGGCGTGGCAGGTGAGCCTCGCACCCGACGGACATCCGCAGTACCGTCCGCCGCCACATCTGGGCAGCCACCCGGACCGGCAGCCCGTCCGCCGCAATCACTACCCGTTGCGCAGGTGATCTAGGGCGCGCGTGGCCCGGGGTGCAGTCGCCTCGCGCCGCGCGTGGTTTCGCTGCGTGCCTCGGCTCACTGTGCGTGCGGTCCGCCGTGGATCTGGCTTGTTGTGCGCGTCTGGCTGCCTGGGCTCCTGTGCGCGTCTGGCTTGTTGTGCGCGTCTGGCTGCCTGGCTGCCTGGGCTCCTGCGCCCGTCTGGCTTGTTGTGCGCGTGGCTCGCTGCGCGTGCGGTCGTCGTTGCGGTGGCCGTCTCGGTGTCCCGGTCGGCCGCTACGGCAATCCGGTCGTCGGCCGCTGCGGCAATCTGGTCGGCCGCTACGGCAATCCGGTTGACCGCCTCGGCATTCTGATCGTGTGCGGACCTTCGAGGAACTCGTCGACGAGGCCGCCGCCGTCGACGTGTCCGGTTGGGACTTCGGGTGGCTCGATGGCCGGGCCACCGAGGAGCGGCCGCCATGGGGGTATGCGCGCCTGGCTGCCGCCCGGTACGCGTCCGCGTCGGCGGCGCTCGACCTCGACACCGGCGGCGGGGAGATTGTGGCGCAGGCACCAGTCCTGCCGCCCACCATGGTGGTGACCGAAGGCTGGGCGCCTAACGCGGAGCGCGCACGACGGCTGCTCACACCGCGCGGCGTGCGGGTGCTCGACGCTGCGCCCGGATGTCCGCTGCCGGTGCCGGATGCGGCGTTCGACCTGGTCACGAGCCGGCACCCGGTGGCGCCGGACTGGCCGGAGATCGCCCGGGTGCTCGCGGACGACGGCACATATCTGGCGCAGCATGTGGGACCGGCGTCAGCGTTCGAGCTGATCGAGTGGTTCCGCGGGCCGCTACCGCGTACGAGCCGTGGCTCCGTGCCGGAGCAAGACCGGCGGCAAGAGCAGGAGCAGGACCGGCGGCAAGAGCAGGAGCAGGACCGGCGGCAAGAGCAGGAGCAGGACCGGCGGCAAGAGCAGGAGCAGGCGCGGGGGCAGGATCGGGCACGGGAGCAGGCGCGGGACGAGGATCGGGCGCGAGCGCGAGCGCGGGCGCGGGAGCAGGCGCGGGCACGGGAGCAGGCGCGGGCACGGGGGCAGGGGCAGGCGCGGGGGCAGGGGGAGGCGCGGGCACGGGGGCAGGGGCAGGCGCGGGGGCAGGGGGAGGCGCGGGCGCGGGCACGGGGGCAGGGGCAGGCGCGGGAGCAGGAGGGGGCGCGAGTCGGTCGCCGGGCCGGTACGTCGGATCGGGATCGGGCTGGTAGCTCGGGTCGGGAGCGAGACCCGGCCGGCCGTTCGGTCGGGAACCCGGACCGTGATCCGGACCGCGACCCGGACCGCGACCCGGACCGCGATTCGGACCGCGACCCGGACCGCGAGGCCGCCGCGGCCACCTTGGCCGGGCTGCGCGTTGTCGACCTGCGCACCGCCCGCTGCCGGATGGAGATCTTCGACGTCGGTGCGGTGGTCTATCTGCTGCGCAAGTGCGTGTGGTGGGTGCCGGACTTCACCGTTGCGCGGTACCGCGATGCGCTGCGCCGGATGGACGCTCACCTACGAGGGCATGGGGTGTTCGTGGCGCATTCGACCCGCACCCTGATCGAGGCACGGCGCCGTCCACGCGCCGGCACGGCGCCGTCCACGCGCCCGCGCGGCACCGTCCACGCGCCGGGACGGCGTCCGTCTGCCACGATGAGCGCCATGACCGGGGTGCGAGCGCCATGACCGAGGTGCGGGTGCGGGCCATGACGCCGCCCGAGTTCGCGACGTGGCGCCGGGCGGTGGACGAAAGCTACGCGCTGGCGCAGGTCGAGGCGGGGGTCTGGGCGGCGGACGAGGCGGTCGAGCTGGCCCGTACCGGGAACGACGCCCTGATGCCGGACGGCCAGGATACCGACGGCATGCTGTTCCTGACCGGCACGCGTCCGGACGGCACGCCGGTGGGAGTGGCCTGGCTGGGGCTGACGCACCCGCGTGGCGCGCCCGGGTGCGCGTTCCTGTACGACTTCGAGATCTTCGAGGCGCACCGGGGCGTGGGGTACGGCCGGGCGTTGCTGGCGCTGGCGGAGCGGACGGCACGCGACCGCGGCGCGACCGGGCTGGAGCTCAACGTCTTCGGCGACAACGAACCGGCGATCCGGCTGTACGAGACGGCCGGCTACACGGTGGTGACCCAGCAGATGCGCAAGCCGCTGAGCTGAGCGTGGTAGCGCCGGCGACCACCCGCCGAGGGCCGGACAGGCCGTACACTCGCGCGCATGATCGCGCATCCGGGGCTCACGTTCGTCGATCACACCGTCACCGTGCCGCTCGATCACGCTCGGCCGGGTGGCGACACCATCGAGGTGTTCGCCCGTGAAGTGGTGGCCGCCGACCGGGGCCGTGACGAGCTGCCCTGGCTGCTGTTCCTGCAGGGCGGGCCGGGCGGGAAGGCGCCGCGGCCGCTGCGCGCCGAATCGTGGCTGGGCCACGCCACCCGCACCCACCGGGTGCTGCTGCTCGACCAGCGCGGCACCGGGCGCAGCACGCCGATCACCGCCCGGACGGTGCGCGGCATGCCGGGCGAGCGGCTGGCCGCGTACCTCAAGCATTTTCGCGCGGACAGCATCGTGGCGGACGCGGAGGTGTTGCGCGCACGGCTGGCAGGCGGCGCGGCCTGGGACACGCTGGGGCAGAGCTACGGCGGGTTCGTCACCCTGGCGTACCTGTCGGCGGCCCCGCAGGGCCTGCGGACCTGCTATGTCACCGGCGGGTTGCCGAGCCTGACCGCGACCGCGGACGACGTGTACGCGCGGACGTACCCGCGGGTGGCGGCGAAGAACGCGGAGTTCTACCGGTCGTTCCCGGCCGACGTGGCGGCGGTGCGGCGGATCGCGGACCGGCTGGCCGCCGACGACGTGCGCCTGCCGGACGGCGACCGGCTCAGCGTGGGCCGGTTCCGGCTGCTGGGCAACGCGTTCGGGATGAGTGACGGGTACGCCCGGCTGCACTGGCTGCTGGACGAAGTCTGGCACGGCGACGAGCTGTCCGACACCTTCCGGTACGCGGTGATGGAAGCGACCGGCTTCGTCGACACGCCGCTGTTCGCGTTGCAGGAGTACACGTACGGGCAGGGCGCCGTGCCGACCGGATGGGCGGCGTCGCGGGCCATCGGCGAGCATCCGCGGTTCGCGGCGGACGCCGACCCACTGCTGTTCACCGGCGAGATGATGTACCCGTGGATGTTCGCCGAGATCGCCGCGTTGCGCCCGTTCGCGCACGCGGCCGACCTGCTGGCGAACGCCGCCGACTGGCCGCTGCTGTACGACCGGGAGCGGCTGGCGTCCAACGAGGTGCCGGTGCTGGCGGCGGTCTACGCCGAGGACATGTACGTGGACGCGGACCTGTCGCTGGAGACGGCGGCGGCGGTGGGTAACGTGCGCACCTGGGTGACCAACGAACACCAGCACGACGGTCTGCGCACGGCGGGCGCGCAGGTGCTGGGCCACCTGATGGACATGGCCGCGGGCCGCCGCTGAGGAGCAGGCCGGGCTCCGCGCGGAGCGGGTCAGCGGGTCAGCGGGTCAGGGCGGCTACCGCCTTGTCGAACGGCTCCCGGCTCGTCACCTGGACCGGGTCCGCGCCGATCACCCGACCCCCCCCGCCGCTGACCGCTGCGCCCGCCAACGGCCGCACCGCCGGGCCGGGCTGCGGCGTCGCCACCGGCTTGCCCGTCGCCCACACCACCAGCGTCGTCCTCGCCGCGCCGGTGCTCGCCCCGCTCGTGAAGCCGACGCCGGTCAGACCCGCCACGGTCACCGGCCGGGCCGTCGCGCCGCGCGCCGCCGCCGCCAGCGCCGCCATCGCCGTGCCCGCCGGGCGCAGCGTGCCGTCCGGGTCCAGCAGTCCCGCCCGCACCTCGGCGCCCGCCCGGTTGTCCGGGTTGTACGCCAGCGGCAGCCACATGATGTCGCGGACGCCGCCCGCCGCCAGCAGGGTGACCACCTGGGTCATCTCGCGGGCCACCACCGGGTCGGACGCGCTCGCGGTCTTGTCGAACCGGCCCACCTCCCAGGCCTGCACCGCAATCCCGGACGGGGTGGTGGCGCGCACGAAGTCCAGCAGCGACGGCACGCCGTCCGGGGTTTCGTAGAAGTGCACCTGCCGGACCTGCACGATCTTCTGGTCCAGCAACTGCCGGGTGACCGCCAGGTACGCCAGGTTACGGGCGTTCGTCGGATGCGCCAGCGCCTGCCGCAGCCCCGCGGCGTCGCGCACGTCCGGGATCTGCTTGCCGCGGGTGCCGATGCGGCGGGCGAAGTACGCGCGGTACGCCGCCACGGCCGCGTCGTCCCGGCCCGCGGCCAGCAGTCGATCGGCCACACCCATGCCCAGCGCCACGCTGCTGATGCCCGAGTCGGCGACGGTCGCGGCCGGGTCGGCGGCGTGGATCGCGGTGGCGGCGGCACGCACCAGATCGGCGTACTGCTGCGGGGTGCCCGCCCAGTACTGCTGAGCGTTCACCTCGTTCTCCACGGCGTAGGTGTGCACGCCGTACGGGCGGTACCGGCCCACCAGCGAGGTCACGAACGCCCGGTACCGGGACAGGTCCCGGGGCATCGCGGATTCGGTCTTGCCGGCCTGACCGCGGGTGAACTGCGGGGTGCCGCCGGTGGCCCAGCACAGGCCGACCCGGATCTTCAGGTCGAGGGCGATGCCCAGGTCCCGGCTGAGCCGCGCGACACGGTCCAGGGTGGACCAGTCCGGGCGGCCCGGCGTCTTCTCCACGTCGCACCAGCTCAGCTCGTAGTACGTGTGCGAGCCGGTCAGACGGCGCAGGAAGGGTTCCTGCTCGGCGTACCGGTTCCAGTCCCAGTGCGCGCCGAACAGCGTCTCGCCGGCGGCCGGCGCCGATCCGGACAACCCCGGGGACGGCGGGGCCGATCCCGGCGGCGGGACTGACCCCGACGGCGGGGCGGATCCGGACGGTGCGGGCGGCGGCGTGGGCTCGCCGCCGGTGCACCCGGCCGCGAGAAGAAGGAGCAGCGCCGTCGCGGCGGCGGCCCAGGGGCGCAGCCCCGTCGAGGCGGCCCAGGGGCGTAGCCCCGTCGAGGCGGCCCAGGGGCGTAGCCCCGTCGAGGCGGCCCGGGGGCGTAGCCCCGTCATCCGCATGCTCACCGGTACCCCAGCTCCTTGAGGGTGCGTCCGGAGAAGAGCCGCACCAGCAGGCGCAGGAACGGATCCAGCTCGCGGCGATAGGTGCCCACCCGGGAGTCGTAGATGGCCGCGTCGGTGCCCGCCGCCGCGCGCCGCCGGTCGGCCTCCACGGTGTACTTGGCCGCCACGTCGTGCGGCCGGTCCGCGTACCGCAGCACGTCCTCCTCCCAGGTCTCGCCGAGGAACGCGAACAGCGCCCGCAGGGTGGGCTCCGGGGAGCGCACCGCGTCCTCGTACCGCAGCTCGAAGTAGCGTCCGCCGGGCAGCGCCCGCCCGGCGGCCCGCGCCACCCGGATGTACCGCGGCCACTTGACCACGCACTTGACGGCCGACCAGTAACCGAACCGTTTGCGGTGCGACACCACCACGTCGCGGCCGTCCCGGATCACGTGCACGATCTGCGCGTCCGGGAACACCTCGGTGACGAAGTCCAGGCTGAGCGCGTACAGCGGGGTCTTGTCCGCCCAGCGTGTCTTGCCGCGCCCGGCCGCGTAGTCGTCGTGCACACCGCCGAAGAACTCCCGGATGCGCCGCAGCCAGTCGGCCCGGTCGAAGCCGAACCGTTGCAGGCGCGGCCAGTCCCGCGCCGGGTCGACCAGGCGGCGCAGGTCGGGCAGGAACCGGGTCTCCGGGCCGCAACTGATCGCCGTGTGCGAGTCCAGCACCAGCCGCAGCATGGTGGTGCCGGACCGCTGGCAGCCGACCAGGAAGATGGGTCTATCCACGAGCGGCCTCCCGCCCGGCGGCGACCAGCCGCGCGGTCAGCGAGTCGCACAACTCGCGCACCCGCGGATCCAGCGGCAGCAGCGCGCCCCCCGACCCGGACGCGCCAGCGCTGCCGGGTTGCCCAGCGCTGCCGGGTTGCCCAGCGCTGCCGGGTTGCCCAGCGCTGCCGGCCGGTGAGCCCGGTAAGCCCGGAAGGCCGAGGAAGGCGGCCAGCCGGGCGTCGGTGCCGTCCGGATCACCGACCGCTTCCCGGTACGCCAGCAGCAGCACGTCGGCACGCCGGTGCAAGCCGAGGGTGAAGAACAGCCGGTTGCGGACGTACCAGAACAGCGCCGCCGCGGTGTGCCGGTCCATGGTGTCGTAGTCGAAGGAACGCACCAGCTCACGGGCGTCGTCGTCGAGGCGTCCGCCCTGCCAGCCGTCGCCGATGGTGCCGTCGGCGATCGCCCGCAGCGCCCGCAGGTTCGCGTCGCCGAACTTGGCCACCTCGGACCGCGCCCGCTCGTCGACGTCACGCCACATCCACACCGCGCCCCCGCCGGTCAGCGCCAGCAGCTCGTCCACCCGGTGACTGTCGCACAGCGGCTTGACCAGCACGATCGCGTGGCGGCTGCGGCGCACCACGTCGTGCAGCACCGCGTCCGGGCGCAGCCGGAACCGCCGGAACACCCGACGGTCGTTCTCGCCGCGCACCTCGACCTCGGGCGCCGCGCCGATCCGGCGCAGCAGCATGTTGGTGCCGGACCGTTGCAGGCCCACCACGTACACCGGTCGGGCACTGCCCGGCGGCACCGGGTGCCGGCGCCGCCAGCGGCGCTTGACCGCGGCGGCCTGCCAGCGCTCGCGCGGGTCCAGCCGGTCCTCGACGATCAGCCGGCGCAGCCCCTCCCGCCGCGCCCAGCGCACGTGGCGGACCACCCGGCGGGCGAACCAGCGCAGGGCAGACGGATCGTCCGGCGCCACGGCTCCTCCTCGGCCGAGACCCGGGGCCGTCCCCGAAGAGTCTCAGCAGCCTCGATGTTCTGGCGGTGCGCCGGTGATGCTAGCGTGAGCCGCCCGACGCCGGATCGGCCAGGACCCGGATCAGGCTGGACTTGGATAAGGCGGGACTCAGATCGGACGGGACCGGGAGCCATGCGTGTCCTGCACGTGAACAAGTTCCTGTATCGCCGCGGCGGGGCCGAGGCCTACCTGCTGGACGTGGCCGCGATGCAGCGCGCGGCGGGCGACGAGGTCGCGCTGTTCGGCATGACCCATCCGGACAACGACCCCGGTCTGCCGTACGCGCGAGACTTCCCGTCCTTCGTCGAGCTGGAGCCGCCACCGCCGGGCGCCGCCGCCCGGCTGGCCGCGGCCTCCCGGATGATCTGGTCGCGGTCCGCGCGGGCCGGGCTGGACCGGGTGCTGGCCGCGTTCCGGCCCGACGTGGTGCACCTGCACAACGTCTATCACCAGCTATCCCCGTCGGTGGTGGCCGCGGTTCGCGCGGCCGGCGTGCCGTGCGTGATGACGTTGCACGACTACAAGCTCGCCTGCCCCAGCTACCAGATGCTCGACCATGGACGGCCGTGCGACGCGTGCCTCACCGGCGGCGTGTGGCAGGCGGCCCGGCGGTCCTGCAAGGACGGTTCCCGCGCGGCCAGCACGCTGCTGTCCGCCGAGTCGTGGCTGCACCGGCGGCTGTCCGCGTACCGCGGCGTCGGGGTGTTCCTGGCGCCCAGCAGGTTCCTGGCGCACGTGATGGAGCGGGCCGGGGTCTACCCGGACCGGTTGCGGGTGTTGCGGCACCCGGCCCGGCTGCCGGCCGCCAAGACACGGGCCGGCGGGGGAGTGGTGTTCGCCGGGCGGCTCGCCCCGGAGAAGGGTGTGGACGTGCTGCTGCGCGCCGCCGCCGACCTGCCCGCGGGCGTGCCGGTGGACATCGCCGGTGACGGCCCGGCCCGGCCGGAGCTGGAACGGCTGGCCGCCGGGCGGGCCCGGTTCCACGGCCGGCTGGACCGCGACCGGCTGCACGCGCTGGTCCGCGACGCGGCGGTGGCCGCGGTGCCGTCCCGCTGGTACGAGAACCAGCCGTTGGCGGTGCTGGAGGCGTTCGGCTGCGGGGTGCCGGTGGTCGGCACCGACCTGGGCGGCCTGCCGGAGCTCATCGAACCCGGGGTGGACGGCGAGATCGTGCCGGCCGAGGACCCGGCGGCGCTTGTCGCGGCGCTGCACCGCCTCACCGCGGACCCGGACCGCGCGCTGCGCATGGGCCGGGCGGGACGGGCCAAGGTGGGCCGCGATTTCGATCCCGGCGTGCACCTGGACGGGTTACGCGCGGCGTACGCGGCGGCGGCGCGATGACGGTGCTCTACGTGGCCGGCAGCGGGCGCAGCGGGAGCACCCTGCTCACCACCGTGCTCGGGCAGATCGACGGGTTCTTCGCCGCGGGCGAGTTGCGCTACCTGTGGCAGCGCGGCCTGCGGGAGAACCGGCCGTGCGGCTGCGGCCTGCCGGTGCGTGACTGTCCGGTGTGGACGGCGGTGCTGGCCGGGGTGCCGGCGGTGGACCCCGGCACGTTGCGGCGCCGGCTGCGGATGCGCCGGTTGCCGCGCCTGCTGCGCACCGGTGCGGTGCCGCCGCACCCGGACGATGCGGCGCTGACCGCGCTGTACGCGTCGCTGCACCGGCACACCGGCGGCGCGGTGGTGGTGGACTCCTCGAAGCTGCCGCCGTACGGCGCGCTGGTCGGCGGCCTCGGCGTGGACCTGAAGGTGCTGCACCTGGTCCGGGACCCGAGGGCGGCGGCGTTCTCCTGGCGGCGCCGCCGGGCGCTGGACGGCGGGACCGCCGGGGAGGGCGGGAGCGGCCCGTCGTCGCAGATGACCCGCCACCCGGTCTGGAAGGCGGCGCTGCTGTGGACCGTGTGGAACGCGGTGACGGTACGCCTGTGGGCCCGCCGGCCGGGCGCCTACCTGCGCGTACGCTACGAGGACCTGATCGCGGACCCGCAGGCGACCGTGCGCGCGGTGATGGACTTCGCCGGGGTGCGCGAGCCGGCCGGGGTGAGCGGTTCGGGGCTGCCGTTCACCACCGGTGCGCGGGTGCGGCTGGCGCCCACCCACTCGGTCGCCGGGAACCCGTCGCGGCATCGCACCGGCGAGGTGCCGTTGACCGCCGACGACGAGTGGCGCCGGGCGATGCCGCGCCGGCACCGGGCCGTGGTGGCGGTGCTCACCGCGCCGCTGCGGCGGTCTCTCGGGTACGGAGACCGGCGATGAGCCTGGCCGTCGTGGTGGGCACCGGCCGGTGCGGGTCCACCCTGGTGCAGGAGCTGCTGTGCCGGCATCCGCGCACCGGTTTCATCTCCGGCCTGGACGACAAGCTGCCGCGGCTCAACCTGACCGGCCGCTTCAACGGGCCGTTCTACCGCGGCGCCGCGCCCCGGCCGCCCGCCATGACCGCGCTGCGGCACAGCCGCCGCCTGCTGGAACGTGGGCGGCTGCGGGTCGCCCCGTCCGAGGCGTACCAACTGCTCGACCGGCATGTGCTGGCCGGTTTCGGCAAGCCCTGCCGGGATCTGCTCGCCGGTGACCTCACCCCGCACGCCGCGCGGGCGCTGCGCGCCTTCTTCGACGCCCGGATCCGTGCCCAGCGCTGCGATCCGCTGCTGCACCACCTCACCGGCTGGCCGCGCACCGGATACCTGCACGCCGCGTACCCGGACCTCAAGGTCGTCCACGTGGTGCGCGACGGCCGCGCGGTGGCCAACTCCTGGCTGCAGATGGGCTGGTGGGACGGCTGGCGCGGGCCGGACAACTGGTATCTGGGCTCGTTGCCGGGCGCGCTGCGCGAGCAATGGGAGGATTCCGGACGCTCGTTCGTGGTGCTGGCCGCGCTGGGCTGGCGGATGCTCACCGACGCGTACGCGCAGGCCCGCGCCGCGCATCCGGCCGGTCAGTGGCTGGACCTGCGCTACGAGGACGTGGTCGCGGACCCGCGCGGCCAGCTCCGGCGCGCCCTGGAGTTCCTCGGCCTGGACTGGTCGCCCGCCTACGAGCGGGGTTTCGCGCGGTTCGACTTCCCGGCGGGGCGCGGGGCGGCGTACCGCGATGAGCTGACCGCGCCGCAACTGACGGCGATCGACGAGGTGCTGCGCGAGCCGCTGGCCGCCTGGGGATACTGAGCCGCCGGGGCGTGGCAGGATGGCCCGATGTTCGAGATCGGTGCCGCCCCGCGGGGTGTCGTGGCGGGTCGTGCGGTGGCCTTGCGGGCCGTGGCCGCTTGTGTCCTGGCAGTCACGATCGCCGGATGCGGCTCGTCCGACGACGCGCCCGACCCGCCGGACGGCGGCCTGATCACCGTCACGACCATGCGCGGCGCGCTGCTGCAGGGCAGCGACATCGGGCCCACCTGGCAGCCGCCCGGCGAGACGCCCGACCCGCAGCGGCTGGTGCGGTTCTGCGGCGGGCCGTCCGACGCCACCGCCGTGCCGGTGCCGCCCGGCGCGGACCAGGTCACCCAGTCCCTGGTGGACGAGGGCGAGGAGGGCGCGCAGACGCTGCACCAGAGCGCGCTGGTCTATCCGGACGAGGCGGGCGCCCAGGCCGGGCTGGCGGCGTTGCGGGCGGTGGCCGACGGATGCCGGGCGTCCGTGTCGGTTCCGGCGCGCCCCACCGGCGACACGTCCGAGCCGGCGTTCACCGAGACCACGAAGACGACACCGCTGGCCGAGGGGCAGTGGACCGGGTTCGTGTTGGAGCGTCACAAGACGTACGAGCCGGAGCACCCCGGCCTGGCGGACACCGCAGTGGCGGTGCTGGCCTCCCGGAACGTGCTGCTGGTCGACCAGTACGCGATCTACCGGCTGGGCGTGACCCGGTCGGCGAGCACCGGCGCGCAGTTCGACGCCGACTGGAGGAAACTGGTGGGCACCGTGGTGCAGCGGGTGGGATAGACAGCCCGGCGAGCGTGGTCTAGCCTTCCGTCAGCGCCGTTGCGAGTTCTTCCCCCGTGGAATTCGCAGCGGCGCGTTTTCGTGCCCCCTCCGACCCGCCCCGGCGCGCGGACACGCTTGCGCCCGGGTCGGCGCGCGCACCTTTGCGCATGCGGCCTGCAAAAAGGTGCTCCCGACTGTCCTTCGGCGCCGACCCGCCATAGCCTACGAATCATGTCCGAGGGGGCGGCGGGACCACGGATCCTTCGCCCCAGGCGGGATCCGTGCTCACCGGAGGTGTGGTGCCATGAAATTCGTCTACGAGTTTGCCGAGGGCAACAAGGATCTCGCGGACCTGCTCGGCGGCAAGGGCGCCAACCTCGCCGAGATGACCAACCTGGGCCTGCCGGTGCCCGCCGGATTCACCATCACCACGCAAGCCTGCAAGCAATATCTCGCCTCCGGCGTGCGCCCGGCGGGCCTGGACGACGAGATCGGCGCGCATCTGTCCACCTTGGAAGAGGCGATGGGCCGACGGCTCGGCGACCCGCACGATCCGCTGCTCGTGTCGGTGCGGTCCGGGGCGGCGATCTCCATGCCCGGCATGATGGAGACCGTCCTCAACGTCGGGCTGGGCGACGCGTCGGTGGCCGGGCTCGCCGCGCAGGCCGGCGGCGACGAACGGTTCGCCTGGGACTCGTACCGCCGGCTGATCCAGATGTTCGGCAAGACGGTGTGCGACGTGCCCGGCGAGGAGTTCGAGGACGCGCTGGACGCGGCGAAGGCCGCCAAGGGCGTCCGCGACGACGTCGACCTGGACGCGGCGGACCTGCGCGAACTGGTCGGCGCGTTCCAGGCGGTGTTCGCCAAGCACACCGGCCACGAGTTCCCGCAGGACCCGCGGGAGCAGCTCGATCTCGCGGTGGAGGCGGTGTTCCGGTCGTGGAACGCCAAGCGCGCGGTGCTGTACCGCCGGCAGGAACGCATCCCGGAGGATCTGGGCACCGCGGTCAGCGTGGTGGCGATGGTCTTCGGGAACCTGGGCGCGGACTCCGGCACGGGCGTCGCGTTCACCCGCGACCCGGGCACCGGCGAACCGGGCATCTACGGCGACTACCTGGCCAACGCGCAGGGCGAGGATGTGGTCGCGGGCATCCGCAACACGGTGCCGCTGGAGGACCTGGAACGGCTCGACCCGGACTCGTACGCCGAACTGCTGCGCATCATGGCGACCCTGGAGGGGCACTACCGCGACCTGTGCGACATCGAGTTCACCATCGAGCGCGGCAAACTGTGGATGCTGCAGACGCGGGTGGGTAAGCGCACCGCGGCGGCGGCGTTCACCATCGCAGCGCACCTGGTCGACGAAGAGATGATCGACATGGACGAGGCGGTGCGCCGGGTCACCGGGGCGCAGTTGGCCCAGCTGATGTTCCCGCGGTTCGACCTGTCCGACGAGCCGCAGCCGGTCACCCGGGCGGTGGGCGCGTCACCCGGCGCGGCCTCCGGCGAGGTGGTGTTCACCGCCGAGCACGCGGTGCAGCGCGCCGAGGCGGGGCATCGGGTCATCCTGGTGCGCCGCGAGACGAACCCGGACGACCTGCCCGGCATGATCGCCGCGCGCGGCATCCTCACCTCCCGCGGCGGCAAGACCAGCCACGCCGCGGTGGTGGCCCGGGGCATGGGCAAGACCTGCGTCTGCGGCGCGGACGAGATCACCGTGGGCGAGCGGGAGTTCACGGTGGCCGGGCACACCATCGCCGAAGGCGACGTGATCTCGGTGGACGGCACCACCGGCCGGGTCTACCTCGGCGAGGTTCCGGTGCGCGACTCCGAGGTGGTGCAGTACTTCGAGGGCGACCTCGACCCGGCGAACGCCAACGACCCGCTGGTGTCCGCCGTGCACCGGATCATGACGCACGCCGACGAGCGCCGCCGGCTGCTGGTGCGCACCAACGCGGACACGGCCGCGGACGCCGCGCGAGCCCGCCGCTTCGGCGCGCAGGGCATCGGCCTGTGCCGCACCGAGCACATGTTCCTCGGCGACCGCCGGGAACTGGTGGAGAAGCTGATCCTGGCCACCACCGACGCGGACCGCCAGGCCGCGCTCGCCGCGTTGCAGCCGCTGCAGCGCGACGACTTCCTCGCGCTGCTGCGGGAGATGAACGGGCTGCCGGTCACGGTCCGGCTGATCGACCCGCCGCTGCACGAGTTCCTGCCCGCGCTGGAGGACCTGGCGGTGCACGTCGCGGTGGCCCGCGAACGGGGCGAACGCGCCACCCGCCAGGAGCAGATGCTCGCCGCGGTGCGCCGCATGCACGAGCAGAACCCGATGCTCGGCCTGCGCGGCGTGCGTCTCGGGCTGGTGGTGCCGGGCCTGTTCGCCATGCAGGTGCGGGCGATCGCCGAGGCCGCGGTGGCGCTGGCCGCCGAGGGCGGCACCCCGCGCCCGGAGATCATGGTGCCGCTGGTCGGCGCGGTCCAGGAGTTGGAGACGGTACGGGCGGAGGCGGAGAAGATCCTCGCCGAGGTGGTCGGCGACTCCGGCGTACCGGTGCTGATCGGCACGATGATCGAGGTGCCGCGGGCTGCGCTGACCGCCGGGCAGATCGCCGAGGCCGCGGAGTTCTTCTCCTTCGGCACCAACGACCTCACGCAGATGGGTTGGGGCTTCTCCCGCGACGACGTGGAGGGCGCGTTCTTCTGGCGTTACCTGGAGCTGGGCATCTTCGGCATCTCGCCGTTCGAGTCGCTGGACCGCGACGGGGTGGGCCGGATGGTGCGCATCGCCAGTGACGAGGGCCGCGCCGCCCGGCCGGACCTCAAGCTCGGCGTCTGCGGCGAACACGGCGGCGACCCGGATTCGGTGCACTTCTTCCACGAGGCGGGGCTGGACTACGTGTCGTGCTCGCCGTTCCGGGTGCCGGTCGCCCGGCTGGAGGCGGGCCGCGCCGCGGTGCTCGACGCGCCCTCCGTGGGGTGACGACGGGCGTGCCGCCGCGCATGTCAGGTGCGCGGCGGCCCGCAGGGGGACGGCGGGGTCCGGCTCAGCGCCAGGTGTCGGTCCAGGTCTCGCTGCACGACCCGGACGACGAGGTGGTGCGGCTGCGGTTCGGATCGCTCTCCCAGATCACCTGGTCGCCGTTGCGCTTGACGTACTTGTACTGCACCGTGGTGCCCGCCGGCAGGTCCGCCGATCCGCGCCACACCGGGTAGGTGGCCGACGACAGCGGCACCCCGTTCGCCGGGTTCCAGTTGCCCAGCGCCGCGGTGTTGCCCACCACATAGACGTTCTCGCCCCACACGGTGGTGGCGTTCACCGCGAAACTCACCGCCACGGCCGGGCAGCCGGCCGGCGGCGGGGTGGTGCCGCCGGTGCCGCGCGCGCCGATGTGCAGCGCCAGCGCGCCGTTGGCCGCGACGGTCGCGGTCACCTGGCCGCTGCCGTTCACCGTGTACGCCGGTCCGGTGCACGACCCGCCGGTGGCGTCCCCGGCCATCACGTCGCAGTACGTCCCGGCCGGCAGCGACGTCTGGAAGGTACGGGTGAGCGCGCTGCCGGAGCGGTTGAACGCCACATAGGCGGCGCTGCCACGGCCGAACGCGATCTGGTTCGAGCCGCTGCTCCACCAGTTGGTGACGCCGGTGCCCGCAGCGGTGTTGCGCAGCGCGACCATGTTCGCCGTGGTGCGCATGCGGTGTTCGCACTGCCATCCGTTGCCGCAGCTCACCGTGGAGGTGGTGCCGTCACCGGCGGCGGGCGGCCCGGCGTCGGAGTTGCTGAAGGTGAAGCTGGACATCACCTTCGGCACCCCGTACGGGTAGGCGAGCATGAACGCCTCGGCCAGCGCGTACGCGGAACCGTTCTGGTACGTGAGCTTGGCCCGTCCGTTGCGCTGGGTGTCGTGGTTGTCGATGAACACCACCGCGTCGCCGGAGGACAGGCGCATCTGCGCGGGCAGCGAGTTCAGCCCGGACAGGTCGCCGCCGGCGAACGCGTTGCCGACCACGTCGCCGTAGCGGAACTCGGTGACGTCGCCGATCCCGGTGTACTCCTCGGGCGCCGGCTCACCCGAGCCGCCCTCGATGACCTCCTGGTAGACGTACTTGCTGCCGGACACCCCGGAGACCACGGCGGACACGTCGGCGGCGGGCATGTGCTTGGCGGCGTCGATCCGGAATCCGTCCACCCCCAGCGAGGCGAGATCGTTGAGATATCCGGTGAGCTTGCCCCGGACGTACGACGATTCGGTCTTCAGGTCGGACAGGTCGACCAGCTCGCAGTTCTGCACCTCCCACCGGTCGCCGTAGTTCACGATGTCGTCGTTGCCGTTGCGGCCGCAGTGGTGGAAGTCGTCGTTGCCGTACGGGACCGCGGGGTAGGCGTAGTGCGAATAGCTCGACCCACCGCTGCCGGTGCCCGACGAGGCGCCGCCGGCCATGTGGTTGATCACCGCATCGACGAAGATCTTGACGCCCGCGGCGTGGCAGGTGTTCACCATGGACGCGAATGCGGCCCGGTCTCCGCGCCGGGAGGTGAGCTGGTAGCTGGTCGGCTGGTAGTCCTGCCACCAGGGGTAGCCCTGGCCGGGCAGCACCACGTGTTCCTGAGGCGGGGAGACCTGCACGGCGCCGAAGCCCTTCGGGCCGAGCACGCCCGTGCATTCGGACGCGACGGAACGCCACGGCCACTGGAACAGGTGCACGATGACGTCGTGCGCGCCGGGCGTGGCCGCCGACGCCTGGGCCACCGTGGAACGGCGTACCGCACCGGCGGACAACAGCGCGGCGGTGAGCACGGCGACCGCGGTCACCGCGAGCACCGCGCGGGGGAGGGTTCGGGGACGCATGAGAAGCCTCCTGGGGACGGGACGGAACTTCTTGCGCAAGTTGCAGGGAAGCTAGCAGGCGTGTTACGGAACGGTAAAGCGACGTGGCTCGATGTCTATGTCCGATATGAAGCTTTGGTAGTGATTCGGCTTGCAGCGTGACGGACCGGACCTCGGAGGCCGCGCGAGGGCGGCGCTGGTCGAGGCGGTGCGGGTCGGCGACCGTTGGCGCAAGAACTTTCAAAGATCGACTGGCGCGGGATCGGCTCAGGCCGCGGGCGCCGCCAAAGATCCGGAGGATCGCCGCCCGGACGCCGAGGCGGTGGAGCCGCGCACCACCAGTTCCGGCGCGTACACGTACTCGGAATGCGGCGCGCCGTGCCCGTCGATCTCGTCCACCAGGGCACGCACCGCGGCGTTGCCCATCGCCGCCACCGGCTGCCGCAGGGTGGTCAGCGGAGGTTCGGTGAACGCGATCAGCGGGGAGTCGTCGAAGCCCACCACCGACACGTCCCGGGGCACCGCCAGGCCCCGGCGCCGGGCCGCGCGGATCGCGCCCAGCGCCATCAGGTCCGAGCCGCAGACCAGCGCGGTGGCGCCGGCGTCCAGCAACTGCCCGGCCGCCACGTCGCCGCCCTCCACCCCGAACAGGGTCAGCGAGACGAGCGGGTCGAGCTCGCCGTCGCGCAGGCCGACGTCGCGCTGCATGGCCGTACGGTAACCGGCCAGCTTGCGTTGCACGGCGGTGAACCGGGCCGGGCCGGACAGGAAGCCGATGCGACGGTGTCCCAGGCCCGCGAGGTGGGTCACCGCGGTCTCGCCCGCCTGGCGGTCGTCGCAGGACACAAACGGCGCGTCGATGCCCGGCGCGTATCCGTTGATCAGCACGATCGGCATCGGGCGGCGCACCAGCCGCAGATAGCGCTCGTGGTCGGCGGTGGTGTCGGCGTGCAGCCCGGCGACGAAGACGATGCCGGACACCTGGCGGTCCAGCAGCATGTCCACATATTCGTCCTCGGTGACCCCGCCCGGCGTCTGGGTGCACAGCACCGGGGTGTATCCGGTCTGCGACAACGCGGACTCGACGACCTGCGCGAAGGCCGGGAAGATCGGGTTCTCCAGCTCCGGCACGATCAGGCCGACCAGGCCGGCGCTGCGCTTGCGCAACCGCTCCGGCCGCTCGTATCCGAGCACGTCGAGGGCGGTGACCACGGCCTGCCGGGTGTCCGGTGACACGCCCGGCCGGTCGTTCAGCACCCGCGATACCGTCGCCTCGCTGACCTGCGCCTGCCGGGCGATGTCGGAGAGTCGTGCGCGCATGGCGACACTGTAACGCTTCGGCAATTGGTTGCAGTCGATCCGAAAGCGCTTCCACGTGCGCGGGCCTGCCCCACGGTCCTATGATCATCGGGATGATTCGATAAGGAGGGCCAGCGTGTCCGTGATGTCCGCCTTCGATCGTCAGCGCTCGGTCGCACCGGCCGGCTTCAGCCGGTGGCTCATCCCGCCCGCGGCGCTCTCGGTCCACCTGTGCATCGGTCAGGTCTACGCGACAAGCGTCTACAAGAACTCCCTGGTCGCCCACTTCGGCACCGGGCAGACCGCGATCGGCGTGATCTTCAGCATCGCGATCGTGCTGCTCGGCCTGTCCGCGGCGCTCGGCGGCACATGGGTGGAGGCCAACGGCCCCCGCAAGGCGATGGCCGTCGCGGCCTGCTTCTGGTCCGCCGGCTTCGCGGTGGGCGCGCTCGGCATCGGCACCGGCCAGTTGTGGCTGCTCTACCTCGGGTACGGCGTGCTCGGCGGCATCGGCCTGGGCATCGGATACATCTCGCCGGTCTCCACGCTGATCAAGTGGTTCCCGGACCGTCCGGGGCTGGCCACCGGCCTGGCCATCATGGGGTTCGGCGGCGGGGCGTTGATCGCCGGCCCGCTGTCGCGCCAGCTCATGTCGCTGTACGACGCGGACTACGACCCGAGCGTGGCCTCCTCGGTCGCCTCCGGTCCGGCGCTGGTGGGCCTCTTCCTCACCCTCGGCGTGGCGTACTTCCTGCTGATGATGTTCGGCGCCCTCATCGTGCACGTGCCGCCGGACGGCTACCTGCCGCCCGGCTTCGACCCGGCCGCCGTCAAGCGGCGGTCCCTGGTCACCACCGCGAGCGTGTCCGCCGGCAACGCGCTGCGCACCCGGTCGTTCTGGCTGCTGTGGGTCGTGCTGTTCTGCAACGTGACCGCCGGGATCGGCATCCTCGAACAGGCCAGCCCGATGATCCAGGACTTCTTCCGCGACGGCGGCGCCTCCACGGTGTCGGTCAGCGCCGCGGCCGGATTCGTCGGGGTGCTGTCGCTGTTCAACATGGCCGGGCGGTTCGCCTGGTCGTCCACCTCGGATGTGATCGGTCGCAAGCCGATCTACATGGTCTATCTCGGTGTCGGCATCGTCCTGTACGCGCTGCTGGCCTCCGTGGGTGACACGGCCACGGCGCTGTTCGTGCTGCTGGCCGGGGTGATCCTGTCGTTCTACGGCGGCGGCTTCGCGACCGTCCCGGCCTACCTGCGAGACCTGTTCGGCACCTACCAGGTGGGCGCCATCCACGGGCGGCTGCTGACCGCATGGTCGGCGGCGGGTGTGGCGGGACCACTGATCATCAACGGGTTCCTGGACGCGCAGGGCAAGCCCGGCACGCTGACCGCCGCCGCGTACCGTCCGGCTCTGTTCACCATGGTGGGCGTGCTGGCCGTGGGCTTCGTGGCGAACCTGCTGATCCGGCCGGTGCCCGAGGAACTGCACGAACCCGAGCGGGCGTCGCTGCGGACGAAGGAGGCCGAGTGATGACCGGTCAGACCGTACGGCTGGTGCTGTCGTGGCTGCTGATGGCCGTGTTGCTGGGTTACGGGGTGATCGAGACGGTGAAAACCGCGGCGAAGCTGTTCGGCTGACCGCGGATTGTCGGGGGGTGGGTCTACCTTCCACGGTGTACGCAGCACGAGGACGTCTGCGACACCGTGACGAAGGAGCATGCCATGGGATCGCGTCTCAACCCCTACCTGGCGTTCGCCGGCAACGCCCGCGAGGCGATGGAGTTCTACCAGTCGGTGTTCGGCGGTGAGCTCACGCTGAACACGTTCGGCGAGTTCGGCGCCGACGACCCGGCCGTCAAGGACAAGATCATGCACGCGCAACTGGAAACCGGAGCCAACTACACGCTGATGGCCGCGGACAGCGCCGCGGGCGGGCCGGCCACGCAGGGCAGCGCGATCACCGTCAGCCTCAGCGGCGACGATGCCGCGCTGCGCGACCACTTCGCCAAGCTGGCCGAGGGCGGCACGGTCACCATGCCGCTGGAAAAGCAGGTGTGGGGCGCCGAGTTCGGCCAGCTCACCGACCGCTTCGGGGTCAACTGGATGGTGAATATCGGTCCGGCGTGAGGCCGGCGGTGCCGTCCTCGGTGCCGTCCTCGGTGCCGGTGGCGCCGTCCTCGGTGATCGTGTCCAGCACCTGCCGGCCGAACTTCGCCAGCTTGCTCTGGCCGACCCCGCTGACCGTGCCGAGCTGATCCAGCGTCGCCGGGCGCAGGTGCGCGATGGCCCGCAACGTCGCGTCGTGGAAGATCACATAGGCCGGGAGCTGCTGCTCCTTGGCCACCGCCGCACGCCAGGCGCGCAGCCGGTCGAACAGCGGCTGGGCCTGGGGCGCGAGCTCGGCGGACGCCGCGGCAGCCGCCGCCTTGGGCCGGGACGGTCGCACCCGTTCCGGCTCACGGCGCATCATCACCTGCCGTCCGCCGCGCAGCACCTCGTCGCTGGCCTCGGTGAGCACCAGCGTGCCGTAATCTCCCTCGACCGTGAGCAGCCCGGCCGCCAGCAGTTGACGCACCACGGCGCGCCACTCGGCGTCGCGCAGGTCCGCGCCCACACCGAAGACGCTCAGCTCCTCGTGGCGGAACTGGCGCACCTTCTCGGTCTGCTTGCCCACCAGGATGTCGATCGACTGCCCGGCGCCGAACTTCTGCCCCCGTTCCCGCTGCAACCGCCACACGCAGGAGAGGAACTTCTGCGCGGCCACCGTGCCGTCCCAGGACTGCGGCGGGTTCAGGCAGGTGTCGCAGTTGCCGCACGCGTCCGCGCCCGGCTGGCCGAAATAGGCGAGCAGGCGGGCGCGCCGGCACGAGACCGTCTCGCACAGCGCCAGCATGGCGTCCAGGTGCGCCGCCGCGTTGCGGCGGAACGCCAGGTCGCCGTCCGACCCGTCGATCAACTTGCGCTGCTGCACCACATCCTGCAGGCCGTACGCCAACCAGGCGGTGGACGGCAGCCCGTCGCGCCCGGCGCGCCCGGTCTCCTGGTAATAGCCCTCCACCGACTTCGGCAGGTCGAGGTGGGCGACGAAGCGGACGTCCGGTTTGTCGATGCCCATGCCGAAGGCGATGGTGGCCACCATGACCAGGCCCTCCTCGCGCAGGAAGCGTGCCTGATGGGTGGCGCGCACCCGGGCGTCCAGGCCGGCGTGGTAGGGCAGGGCGGGGATGCCCTGTGCGGTCAGGAACTCGGCGGTCCGCTCGACCGAGGCCCTGGACAGGCAATAGACGATGCCCGCGTCGCCGGCGTGCTCGCCGCGGAGAAATTCCAGCAACTGGCGGCGCGGCTCGTTCTTGGGCACGATCCGGTACTGGATGTTGGGCCTGTCGAAACTCGCGGTGAAGTGCCGCGCCTGCGTCAGCCGCAACCGGGTGGCGATCTCGTCGCGGGTGGCCGTGGTGGCGGTCGCGGTCAGCGCGATCCGCGGCACCTGCGGCCAGCGCTCGTGCAGCATCGACAGGCCGAGATAGTCGGGCCGGAAGTCGTGCCCCCACTGCGACACGCAGTGCGCCTCGTCGATGGCGAACAGGGCGATGGTGCCGCGGTCGAGCAGCCGCTGCGTGCCCGGGGTGAGCAATCCCTCCGGCGCCACATAGAGCAGATCCAGCTCACCGTCCAGGAACGCCTGCTCGGTGGCCCGCCGCTGGTCGAGATCCTGCGTGGAGTTGAGGAACCCGGCCCGGACCCCGAGCGTCCGCAACGCGTCCACCTGATCCTGCATCAGTGCGATCAGCGGCGAGACCACCACGCCGGTGCCCGCACGCACCAGGGCCGGAATCTGGTAGCACAGCGACTTGCCGCCGCCGGTGGGCATCAGCACCAGCGCGTCGCCGCCGCCGATCACGTGCTCCACGATCTCCCGCTGATCGCCGCGGAACTCGCGGTAGCCGAAGACGCGGTGCAGGACATCGGCGGCGCCGGGCGCCGTGGGTTGGCCAGTCACGCCGCGATAGTAGGACCTGGCGCGCCGGGCGGTCCTACTCGGCCAGCGGCAGGTCGATGGTGTGCGCGGTGTGCGACTTCTTCGCCGCGAGGTAGCGCACGTTGGCCGCGGACAGGTGCACCTCGGTGGGGATCTGCTCGGTGACCTGCACGCCCCACCGGTCTAGCTGACCGGCCTTGTCCGGGTTGTTGCTCAACAGCCGCACCCGGTCCGCGCCGAGGGCGCGCAGCATCTGCGCGGCGGCCCGGTAGTCACGCTCGTCCTCGCCGCGGCCCAGCGCCACGTTCGCCTCGTACGTGTCCATGCCGGCTTCCTGCAGCGCGTACGCGTCGAGCTTGGCGTACAACCCGATGCCGCGGCCCTCCTGCCGCAGGTACAGCAGCAGGCCGCCGGTCTCGGTGATGCGCTGCGCCGCCTCCCGCAACTGCGGGCCGCAGTCGCAGCGCTGGCTGCCGAACACATCGCCGGTGAGGCATTCGCTGTGCGGGCGCACCAGCGGCGCCCGCCCGCCGGCCGCGGACCGGCGCAGCGCCCGCTGCCAGTCACCCAGGCCCAGAGCGAGGTGCTCCTTGCCGTCGACGAGTCCGTCGAAGGTCGACACGCACGCCGTGGTGGCGTATCCGTCCGAGAAGCGCATCGGTACGGTCACCTGTGTCCGCACGGTAGCCTCGGGTAGCTCTGACATCGGCTCTCCTCTTTTCACGAACACCGGTCCCGCCCCGGGGCAGGGACAGCCCAGGGCAGGGATGCCCGAAGATCAGCGTGACCATGCCGCAACAGGCCGTCAATGTGCCGGTAATCGCAGTCCGCATTATCGTGGACCGGTCTTGCGGTCGTCGTGGTTGTTGACGTCTCGGGTCGCTCAACGGAAGGCGTCATCGGTGGTGGAACGCCCCTACGTCCTGCTCAGTTGCGGCATGTCGATCGACGGCTATCTTGACGACACCGCGCGGGAGCGGCTGCTGCTGTCCAACGACGCCGACTTCGACCGGGTGGACGACGTCCGGGCCGGCTGCGACGCGATCCTGGTCGGCGCGGCCACCGTACGCTCCGACGACCCCCGCCTGCTGGTGCGCTCGGCCCGCCGCCGCCAGGCCCGCCAGGCCCGCGGCGCCGGCGCGACGCCGGTGAAGGTCACCGTCACCGGCCGTTGCGATCTGGACCCCGGTGCCCGGTTCTTCACCGACGGCGACGTCGACAAGCTGGTGTACTGCGCCACCGGCGTGCTGGACGAGGCCCGCGCCCGGCTCGGCGGCATCGCCACGGTGATCGACGGCGGCGACCCGGTCGACCTGTGCCGGGTGAGCACCGACCTGCACGCCAGGGGAGTGCGCCGGCTCATGGTGGAGGGCGGCGGCACCATGCACACGCAGTTTCTCACCGCGGGCCTGGCCGATGAGCTGCACCTGGTGATCGCGCCGTTCTTCGTGGGCGACTCCCGCGCCCCGCGGTTCGTCGGCGACGGAATGTTCCCGTGGGGCCCGGCCCGGCCGGCCCGGCTGGCCGAGGCCCGGCCGATCGGCGACGTGGTGCTGTTGCGGTACGCGCTGTCCGACCGTTTCGTGGGGTGACCCGCGGCCCGGCGCCCGAGATCACGCGGCACTGGCGGCCAGCACACCCGAGGTGACCGGGGACGCGGTGACCGGGGCTGCTCCGGCCGGGGCTGCTCCGACCGGGGACGCCGGGACCGGCGCCTTCTCCACCACGACGACCCGAGCCGGTCGCGTCGCGCTCGCCGGGACCGCCCGGTCCGCAGCCCGTGCCGCGGCGCGGGCCCGGGCCCGCGCCGCTCCGCCGACCAGCAGCAGCGCCGCGCCGGGCACCGCGGCGACGAAGGCGAACAGGCCGTACACCACCGCCACCGTCAGACCCTGCGCGGCGCTCAGCCCGGCCGCGCCGAACGCCCATGCCGTCACGCCCTCGCGCGGCCCCCACCCGCCGATGTTCACCGGCAGGGACATGGCCAGCAGGGCGAGCAGCATCAGCGGGGCGAGCCGGGGCAACGACGCCGCCGAACCCGCCGCCCGCGCGGCCACCACGAACGTGGCCAGGTGACCGGCCAGCACACCGGCCGACGCCAGCGCCACACCGTGCCAGGTGCGGCGGTGCAGCAGGCCGGCGCGGATCTCGGCCAGCGCGTCCCGGATCGCCGTGGCCGAGCGCGACGCGCCGCGGCCCAGCCGCCGGCCGGCCAGCAGCACCGCCGCCAGCAGCACCGCGCCCGCCACGCCGGCCACGGCCAGGGCGGGACCGTGCGGCTGCAGATGCCCGCGCACCGGCGACGGTGCGGTGAGCAGCACGGTGACGCCGACCGCGACCAGCACGATCTGACCCGCGGTGCGCTCCAGCACCACCGCCCGTACGCCCTTGCCGACGTTCCCGGTGTCGCGCCCGTGCTGCACCGCGCGGTCCACGTCGCCGAGCACGCCGCCGGGCAGCGCCGCGTTGAGGAACAACGCCCGGTAGTACTCGGCGATCGCGTCACCCAGGCGCAGCCGCAGGCCGAGACCGCGGGCCACCAGGCACCAGCGCCAGGCGCTGAGCAGCGTGGTGGCGAATCCGATGGCGAGCGCCGCCAGCAGCGTGCCCGGACCGACCACCCGCAGGCCGTCCAGGAACGCGCCGGTGCCCAGCTTCCAGGCGAGCACCCCGATGATGGCGGCGCCGCCGAGCACCCGCGCCCAGGCCCAGACCGATCGTGTCACGTCCCGTCCCCTTCGTCATTCCTGCCGACCAGTACGCCGGACCGGGGCGGACGGTTCAAACGAAGGTGCCGGGAATCGGTGCGGCCGGCTCAGCCGAACTCGGCGAGCAGGTCCACGTGACCCACCTGGACCGCCGGCAGGGCGTCCAGCCGCCGCTGCAGATAGGGCCCGAGGTCGAGTTGCGGATGCTGGTCCATGGCCGCGCCCACCCAGCCGCGCAGCCACTGCCCGGTGAGTTCGGCACGGTCCGGTCCCAGCCGCCACGGGCTGGGCCGGGTGGTGACCCGCGCGCCGGCCCGCCGGAATGCCTCGGCGGTCACCCGCGGTGCGTCCGGCCCGAGCAGCCGCCGCCCGCCGGCCTCCCGGCGCTGGTGCGCGTTGAACCAGCTCGCCACGTCGTCGTCCAGTTCGTCGGCGGGGTCGAAGGTGACCTCTCCGGTCACCGACAGCGTGCACAACGCCGGCGTGCCGGTGGCGGCGCAGGCCGCGGCGAGCGCCTCCACCTCGGGCCCGGTGAGCAGGTCCAGCAACGCCGAACAAGCGACCAGGCCGGTGTCCGCCAGGTCGGCCGCGGTCAGCGCGGTGACATCGCCGCGGACCGTCTGCACGGTGACCGGCGCACCGTCCCCGGCCCGGTCCGGCATCGTCGCGGCGGCGCGCTCCAGTAGCTCCGGGTCCGAATCGTGCAGCACCCAGTGCTGCGGGCCGGGCAGCCGCGGCGCCAGCCACCGGCCGAGCGAGCCGGTGCCGCAACCCAGATCCCGCACGGTCAGCGGGCCGGGCCCGGCGTGCAACGGTTCCAGCAGTTCCCGTGAGCGCGCGTCGGTGTCGGCCGGCTCGCGCAGCGCCAGCCAGCTCGCGCTGAATTCACCGGCCATGGTGTTCCTCCTCTGCCGCAGGCGGTGGTGTGGGTGGTGGTGAGATCACGTCGTCCAGGGCCCGCACCGTGGCGTCCCAGCCGGGCAGCGCCGCGCGGCGCCGCGCGGCGGCGCCCCGCCACGCCGTGCGCAGGCCCTCGTCGGTCAGCCAGCGGCGCAGCGCCGCGGCCAGGGCGCCTGGGTCGCCGGGCGGGACCAGGCCGCCGCCGTCGCCGAGCGCCTCGCGGACGCCGGTCACGTCGCTGCCCAGCACCGGCACACCGCGCGCCAGGGCCTCGGTGACCACCATCCCGTACGTCTCCGCCCGCGACGGCAGGACCAGCAGGTCCGCTTCGGCGTACGTGCGGTCCAGTTCGGCCCCGGCCCGGGTGCCCGCGAAGGTGACGCGCGGATGCCGCCCGCGCAGCGCGGCGGCGAACGCCGGTTCCCGGTCGGTCGCCCCCACACACCGGCACACCCAGTCCAGATCGTCCATCGTGGACAGGGCGTCGACCAGCACGTCCTGTCCCTTGCGGTGGGTGACCGCGGCGACGCAGAGCAGCCGTGCGCCGCGCGGCGAGGGCACGGCCGCTGCGGCGCGGTCGCTGCCCGGCGGCGCCACGTGCACCCGAGTGGCGGGCAGTCCGTGCAGGCCGGTGACCCGCTCCGCGGCGGCGGCGCTGGTGGTCACCACGGCGGCGCAGGCGTGCAGGGCGCGGCCCTCCAACCGATGCAACCGGGTTGCGGTGGCCGCCTCCAGCCCGGTCTCGTCACCCAGCGGCAGGTGCACCAGCGTGATCAGGCGCAGCCGGGACGCCTCGGCCTCCAGCACCTCCGGCACGCCGCCGGCAACCAGGCCGTCCAGCAGCACCGGCATGCCGTCGGGAAGCCCGGCCAACGCCCGGCGCAGCGCGCCGCGGTGCGCCGGGGCGGGCTGCGGCCACGCCCCGGCCACGGCGATCTCGTGCAGGTCGTGCCGGGTGGCCAGGCCGTCGCAGACCCGGCGGTCGTACCGGTTGCCGCCGCTGGGCGCCGCCGGATCGTCGATGCCGGCCGGCAGCACCACCGCCAGCGGATCTCTGGCTGGCGGCTCTGTGGCCGACGGATCGGGGGCCGGCGGTTCGGTCACAGCGTGCGCTCGTAGCTCGCCCACGCGACGTGCGACTCGTGCAGGGTCACCGCGATGCCGGACAGCCCGGCGGCCTGCGCGCCGAGACGTCCCGCGGTGACCGCGTCGGCCAGCCGGTCGGCGATCACCTTGGCGAGGAACTCGGTGGAGGTGTTCACGCCCGCGAAGTCCGGTTCGTCATCCAGGTTGCGGTAACTCAGCGCGCCGCACACCGCGTGCAGTTCCTCCAGCGCCCGGCCGATGTCCACCACGATGTTGTCCGCGTCCAGCTCGGCGCGACGGAACGTGGCGTCCACCACGAACGTCGCGCCGTGCAGCCGCTGCGCCGGTCCGAACACCTCGCCGGTGAAGCTGTGCGCGACCATGATGTGGTCGCGGACGGTGACGCTGAACAAGGATCACTCTCCCTCATCGCCGGGCGTGCCCGGATGGTTCGTACTGCCGGGCGTGCCCGGATAGTCGATGCGGTGACAGAGTGCCGGGCGTGTGCCGTCGGCCAGCTCGGGCAGCACACGCGGCAACTCGTCGAACGCGGAATGCCCGGTGATCAGCGCGTCGAACCCGGGATCGGCCAGCAGCCGCAGCGACAGCTCCAGCCGGTCCGCGTACGTGCGACGGCCGCGCCGGGCCGGTGCGATCTGTCCCACCTGGCTGCTGCGCACGGTCAGCCGGCGGGCGTGGAAGAACTCGCCCAGGGGCACGCTGACCTGCCGGTCGCCGTACCAACTGAGCTCGGTGACGGTGGCGTCCGGCGCGAGCAGTTCCAGGCAGCGGCTCAGGCCCGCGTCGGTGGCGCTGGCGTGCACCACCAGGTCGCAGTCGCCGTCGGCGTCCGCGGGCAGGGCGAACCGCACACCCAGCGCGTCGGCGACCGCGGCGCGTGCCGGGTCGGCGTCCACCAGTTGCACCCGCGCCCCCGGGAACCGGGCCAGCACGCCGGCCACCGAGCAGCCGATCATGCCGCCGCCGACCACCGCGATCCGGTCGCCGATCAGCGGCGGGGTGTCCCACAGCGCGTTCACCGCCGTCTCCACCGTGCCGGCCAGCACGGCCCGCGCGGGCGGCACGTCGTCGGGCACCACGGTCACGGCGTCCGCCGGCACCACGTACCGGGTCTGGTGCGGATAGAGGCAGAACACCGTGCGCCCGGCCAGCTCCGGCGGGCCGGCCTCGACCACGCCGACGTTGAGATAGCCGTACTTCACCGGCGCCGGGAAGTCGCCGTCCTGGAACGGCGCCCGCATCGCGGTGTGCTGGCTGGCCGGCACGCCGCCGCGGAACACCAGCGTCTCGGTGCCCCGGCTGACGCCGCTGTGCAGGGTGCGCACCAGCACCTCGTCCGGGCCGGGGTCCGGCACCTCCGTGGTGCGTATCTCGCCCTTGCCCGGGTGCGGCACCCAAAAGGCGCGTGCGTGACCCGCCATGACACCTCTTCCCGGTGGGGACCGGGCAGTTCCCGGCCGATTGAACCGAACAGGCGCCGGCAGCGTGTTCGGGAGGGACAGCGGCAACCCTACGCGGAAACCGATCTTGCCACCGGGAGGCTTGGTTACATTGAGTACAGAGATTGTGACGGCGCGATCGAGCCGGGGTCCCCTGGTGGGGCTCGCCGTCCACATGCTCCTGCTCGCCGGCCTGTCCGCCACGGTCGGCCTCAGCGCCGGGGGGTGGCTCGCCGGCGTCGCGTACGGCGTCGTGCTGACCGTGCTGCTGGCGGAGGGGCTGCGCCGTGCCGGACTGCGCCGCCTGGGCCCGGCCAACCTGGTGACGCTGTCCCGCTCGGTCGGCGTCGGCGCGGTGACGGCCCTGGTGGTGACCGGTTTCCGGGCCGAGATCCCGGTGCCGCTGCTGGTCGGCGTGGTCGGGGTGGCGCTGGCACTGGACGGTGTGGACGGTCAGGTGGCCCGCCGCACCGGCTCGTCGTCCGCGCTGGGCGCCCGTTTCGACATGGAGGTCGACGCGTTCCTGATCCTGGTGCTGAGCGTGCACCTGGCCGGCATGTTCGGCTGGTGGACGGTGGCGATCGGCGCCTTCCGGTACGTGTTCGTGGCGGCCTCGTGGCCGATGCCGTGGCTGACCGCGACCCTGCCGCCGCGGTTCTCCCGCAAGGTGGTGGCGGCGACCCAGGGCGTGGTGCTGGTGGTGGCCACCGCCGAGGTGCTGCCGCGGGCGCTGGCCGGGGTCGCGGTGGCGGGCGCGCTGGCGGCGCTGGTGTGGAGCTTCGGCCGGGATGTGATCTGGCTGCATCGTCAGCGGCAAGCAGCCGCCACCGCCGCCCCGCAGGCGGTCGCGTCGTCCCCGGCCCGGTCCGGGCGGTCCGCGGGTGTGCCCGTGCCGGTGGCCTGAGCCCGCCCTGAGTCCGGCCCTGCGCCTGAGCTCCGCATGGGGGCCGCCTGCTCTGGGCCGCTTGCTCTGGGCCGCTCGCTTTGGGCCGCTTGCTCTGGGTCGCTTGCTCTGGGCCGCTTGCTTTGGGCCGCTCGCTTTGGGCCGCTTGCCCTGGTTCGCCGCGTTCAGCACCGCCGGTCGCGGACGCTCGTTGATCCCTTCGCAAGGAACGTGGCGGAGGGGCGGCGGAGGTTATGCGGCGACGGACGATGCTGGCCGGTGGTGCGGCGGCGGCGATGGTGGTGGGGGCGGTGGCCGGCCGGGAGTGGCTCGGTCACGGGCCGGGTCGCGTGCTGCCGGACGTGCCCGCGGGCGACGAACGCCTGGAGACCCGCCGGTCCGCGGCGCGCGGCGTGCAGGTGGATTTCTGGACCGCGGTGCCCGCCGGTCACGGCGACGGCCGCGGCCTGCCGGTGTGCCTGGTGCTGCACGGCGCCTCGGCCACCGCGGCCGACTTCCCGGGGTTCGGGTTCGCCCGGTACCTGACCGCCGCCGTACGCGCCGGCGCCGCGCCGTTCGTGCTGGCCGGGGCGACCGGTGGCGTGCCGCACAACCAGCGGATGTGGCGTGCGGAGGTGCCCGTCTGGTGCGGGCAGCGCGGGTTCGACACCTCCCGGACCGCCGTCTGGGGCTGGTCGATGGGCGGTCACGGGGCGCTCAGCCTGGCCGTGTCCCGTCCGCAGGCGTTTCGTGGCGTCGCCGCATTCGCCCCGGCGGTGCGGCGCGGGGACGACGTTTTCGACGGCGCGGACCGGCTGCGCGACGTGCCGGTGCGGCTGTGGTGCGGGCTGGGCGACGGGTTCGCGGACAACGTGTGGTCGTTGGAGCGGGCCCTGCCGGATGCGCGGGCGAGCTACGGGCGGGGCGGGCACAACTTCGACTACTGGTCGGCCTGCCTGCCCGCGGCGTTCGCGTTCCTCGGCGGCGTGCTGACCCGAGCGTGAGCCGGGCCCGAGCGTGAGCCGGGACGATATATCGCAGATTTAACACAACTCGTCCTCCGCTGCCGGCCGAATCGTCGTCTGCGCGGGCGAGAATGCGGCCACCGCGACGAGGGGACCGCGATGCACGACACCATGTTCCCGGTGCCCGGCGCCGAATTGTGCGCCCGGACCTGGGGTGAACGCAGCGACCCGGCGATCCTGCTGATCGCCGGGTCGGCCCGGTCGATGGACTGGTGGGACGACGAGTTCTGCCGCCGGCTCGCGGCCGGCGGGCGGTTCGTGATCGCGTACGACCAGCGCGACACCGGGCGCTCCACGTCCTTCCCGGCCGGGGCTCCGCCGTACACGCTGCGCGACCTGGTGGCCGACGTGACCGGTCTGCTGGACGCGCTGCGCATCGGCGTCGTCCACCTGGCGGGCATCTTCAGCGGAGCCGGGCTGGCGCTGCGCGTCGCCCTGGCACACCCGGCGCGGGTGCGGTCGCTGACCCTGATGTGCGCCGCGTCGGCGACGCCCGGCACCCGGATCGGCCCGGGACCGCCGCCCGCGGTGGCCGGGAGAGCCGACGCCGGGGCGACGCCGGGCGAGATCGACTGGTCCGATCGCGGTGCCGTGGTGGACCATCTGGTGCGCGAGACGCAGCGGGCGGGCGGCCCGTTCACCGCCGACGAGCCGCAGTTGCGCCGCCTGGCGGAGCGGGTCTTCGACCGCACCCGGGACATGCGCGCCTGCCACCGGAACCACCGCATCGTGGTGGCCACCCCGCCGAGCGCGGACCTGCTGGCGGCGGTGGCCGCGCCCACCCTGGTGCTGCACGGCACGCTGGACACGATGACGGACATGGCGCGGGCGCGGGAGCTGGCATCCGGCATGCCACACGCCAGGCTGGTGGCGATGGAGGGGGTCGGCCACGAGTTCCCGCCCCCGGCGGTGTGGTCACCGGTGGTGGCGGAGATCCTGGCCAGCACCGAGAGGCTGCCACCGGCGGGTGTGCCCGGGTCCGCGCCGTGAACGCGCTCGGCGGCCTTCCCGCACAGTCTGACGTCAAACACTTTGAGTAGCATCTCTCTGCCGTGGCGATCGATAGAAACTCTGCGTGATATCGCTTAAGGTGTCTTCATGCACGTCAGTCATCTTGCTGTGGGAGCTGCTATCACCCTGGGTATATCGGCTGCTTGTTACTCTGCGTTGGATCCCGACGGGTTGACCGCCCGAGCCCGAGAGGTCGCGGGGCAGGCCACCTGCCGTGCCCTGGACCAGGCCACCACCGCCTACCTGGTCGACCACGACGCGGCGCCGCGCACCGTCGAGGACCTGCGTCCGTACGTGCGGGGCGACATCTCCGGCTACCGGATCGACGGCGGGCTGCCCACCGGGCCGGGCTGCCCGGACTGAGCACGGTGCCCCGCCGGGTGACCACGGGCTTCCCGCATTCACACGCCGGCAACACGGCGAAGCGCGGGGAAAACATCCGCGGCGTTGAATCCCTGGCATCCCGCCCGTGCGGCCACCAGGGAGGCTCCGATGTCCGAAGCGAGGGCCGCCGACAGGCATCCCGTCGACCAGATGCTGCCGGCCGGGCGGCTCGCCGTTCTCGGCTTGCAGCACGTGCTGGTCATGTACGCCGGCTGTGTCGCCGTGCCACTGATCGTCGGGGGCGCGCTCGGGCTCGGCACCTCGACCGTCGCGGTCCTGGTGAACGCCGACCTGTTCGTGGCGGGCGTGATCACCTGTGTGCAGAGCCTCGGCGTCGGCCGGATCCTCGGGGTGCGCCTGCCGATCGTGGCGGGGGCGACATTCACCGCCCTCAACCCGATGATCCTCATCGGCAGCCGGTACGGCATGCCCGCGGTGTACGGCTCGATGCTCGCCGCAGGGGTGTTCGGGCTGCTCATTGCCAAGCCCTTCGCGAAGATCATCCACCTGTTCCCGCCGCTGGTCACCGGCACCGTCATCACGGTCATCGGGTTGTCGCTGATCGACGCCGGGGCCGGCCTGATCGCCGGCAACGACGAGAGCGCGCCCGGATACGGCGCCCTCAGTCACCTCGCCCTGGCCGGAGCGATCGTGCTGCTGATCGTGCTGATCAACCGCTTCGGCCGCGGATTCCTGGTCTCGCTGGCGGTGCTGATCGGATTGGCTGCCGGCACGGTGGCCGCGTCGTTCATGGGACTCGTCGACTTCGGCGCCGTGGCCGACGCCGCCTGGTTCGGCCTGGCCCGGCCGTTCTTCTTCGGCGCACCGCAGTTCCCCGTGGCGGCGATCGTGTCGATGTGCGTCGTGATGCTCGTGATCTATGTCGAATCCACCGCCGACATGATCGCGGTCGCGCAACTGACCGGACGGGAACTGACCGAGAACGACATCGCGCGCGGTCTGGCCGCCGACGGCGTCTCCGGGCTGCTGGCCGGCACCTTCAACTCGTTTCTCGACACCGCCTTCGCGCAGAATGTCGGCCTGGTGCAGGTCACCCGGGTACGCAGCCGGTACGTGGTGACCGCGGCCGGCGTCATCCTGGTGTTGCTGGGGCTGATCCCGAAGCTGGGTGAGGTGATCGCGGCGATCCCCGGCCCGGTCATCGGTGGCGCCGCCCTGGTGATGTTCGCCACTGTGACGGCGGTGGGCATCCGCAGCCTGCGCCGTGTGGAGTTCGACGGCAACCACAATCTGCTGATCGTGGCGGTGGCGATCGGTGCGGGCATGGTCCCCGTGGTGGCACCCGCGTTCTACGGCAAGCTCCCCGACGAGATCCAGATCGTCTTCGGCAGCTCGATCACCACGACGGTGGTTATCGTGTTCGCGCTGAACCTGCTCTTCAACCACCTGCGGTGGGGGCGCCCGGACGCGCCGGTGGCGGACCAGGCGAGCACCCCGGACGGCACGCCGGAACCCGCGACACACCCACGGTGATCGATGTATTTTAGGGCGCGGGTCGGATGCCCTGGCCTCGCCACCATCGCGGTGACCGTCGGCATGGACAGAGGCTTCACTCGTTTGATTCTTTCTTTTCGGGCGTTGTTGGCAGATCATTGGCGGACAGACGCGACGTGCCGATGCGGTTATCGTCGGGGCGGCGACAGTGACGGCGACGGAGTGGGTTGCGCATGACCGACGACTGGCAGACCTCCTCCACGAAGGACCTGCGTGCACGCTTCCTCGGCCGCGCCGCCACTGTCGGCGGCGACCAGGCGCGGGCCGGCGGGCGGTGCCGTGCCGACCAGACCGACGGTGACCAGGCCGGGGCCGCCGAGACCGGGGCCGCCGAGACCGGAGCCGATCAGGTCGCGGCCGATCAGGTCGGGGCCGCCGCGACGGTGGGCGGCGAGTCTGGGGGCGGCGAGTCTGGGGACGGTGCCGCCGCGTCCGAGGGCGCGGGAGCCGCCTCGCCCGCGGAACACGACGACGACCACCGGCCCCGCAACCGGCGCGACTTCTCGGCGGTGTTCGGGTACACCGACGTCCGCGACACGCGCATCGGCTGGTGGAACGACGGGCCGGAGGCCGACGAGCATCCCGCCGGCGGGAACATGGTCGGCCGGTTCCGCCGGCTACTCCGCCACTCCCGCCGCGATCAGCGGTAGCCGGGCGCACCGGGCGTCCGTGACCGCTCACGGAGGGCGAAGTCATACCATCTCTCCAGCAAACGGTTGATCCCACGGAGACGGGGTGTCATGGAGACGCTGGAGTTTCAGGCCGAGGCGCGGCAGCTTCTGCAGCTAATGGTCCATTCGATCTATTCGAACAAGGACATCTTCCTGCGGGAGCTGATCTCGAACGCCTCGGACGCGCTCGACAAGCTGCGGCTCGCGGTGCTGGTGGACGGCCTCGAAGCCGACACGTCGGACCTGCACATCGACATCGAGGCGGACACCGAAGCGCGGACCCTGACCGTCCGCGACAACGGCATCGGCATGACGCGTGACGAAGTGGTGGAGCTGATCGGCACCATCGCCAAATCGGGCACCGCCGAACTGCTGCGCAAGCTGCGCGAGTCGGACGCCGAGTCGCGGGAGCTCATCGGCCAGTTCGGTGTCGGCTTCTACTCGACGTTCATGGTCGCCGACCGGGTCACACTTGTCACCCGCAAGGCCGGCACCGAACACGGCATCCGCTGGGAGTCCGGCGGCGAGGGCACCTACACCATCGACGACGACGCGGACGCCGCCGTCGGCACGGCGGTCACCGTACATCTGCGCCCGGCCGACGAAGAGGACGCCCTGTTCGACTACGTGGCCGACGGGAAGATCCGGGAGATCGTCAAGAAGTACTCGGACTTCATCTCGTTCCCCATCCGCATGGGTGACGCGGTGCTCAACTCGATGAAGGCGCTCTGGGCGCGGCCTCGCTCGGAGGTCTCCGAGGAGGAGTACAAGGAGTTCTACCGGCACATCAGCCACGACTGGAGCGATCCGCTCGAAATCATCAACATGAAGGCGGAGGGCACCTTCGAGTACGAGGCGCTGCTCTTCCTGCCCACCCGCGCCCCGCACGACCTGTTCCAGCGGGACGCCCCGCACGGGCTGCAGCTCTACGTCAAGCGGGTCTTCATCATGGACAACAGCCGCGAGCTGATGCCCGACTACCTGCGATTCGTCAAGGGCGTGGTGGACGCCGCCGACCTCTCGCTGAACATCTCCCGGGAGATCCTGCAGCAGGACCGGCACATCCAGATGATCCGGCGGCGCCTGGTGAAGAAGGTGCTCGCCACGGTCACCGACATGATGTCCTCGGATGCTCAGAAGTACCGCACCTTCTGGCAAGAGTTCGGCCGCGTCGTCAAGGAGGGCCTGCTGGCCGCCGACGACAACCAGAAGGCCATCCTGGACATCTCGTCGTTCGCGTCTACCGCCGCCGGGTCTGATGCCGAGTCCGGCGAGGAGCAGATGACCACCCTGGCCGGCTACATCTCCCGGATGAAGGAGGGCCAGGAGGAGATCTACTACCTGACCGGCGAGTCGCGCGCCCAGGTGGAGAACTCGCCACACATGGAGGCGTTCCGGGCCCAGGGCTACGAGGTGCTGCTGCTCACCGACCCGGTGGACGAGATCTGGGTGGACGCCGTCGCGGACTACGACGGCAAGAAGCTGCAGTCCATCGCGCGGGGCGCGGTCGACCTCGGCGAGGACACCGACGAGGACAAGCCCGCCGAGGGCGAGTACGCGGACCTGCTGACCTATCTCAAGGGGGCGCTGGAGGAGCAGGTCAAGGACGTGCGCCTGTCACACCGGCTGACCACCTCCGCGGCGTGCCTGGTCAGCGACGCCGACGACATGACGCCCGCGCTGGAGCGGATGTACCGGGCGATGGGCCAGGAAGGGCCGCGCGTAAAGCGGATCCTCGAACTGAACCCGAACCACCCGCTGGTCACCGGGCTGCGGGCGGCGCACGAGCAGAAGGCGGACGATCCGGCCCTGCCGGAGACCGCGGAGTTGCTCTACGGGACGGCGCTGCTGGCCGAGGGCGGCGACCTGGAAGACCCGGCGCGTTTCGCGAAGCTGTTGGCGGACCGGCTGGCGCGCACGGTGTGAGCAGTCCCGCCGGTGGCGTTTCCGTCTCTCACACGGGGCGCCGCCGGCGGACCGCACACCGGTGCTGCCGGGAGGCCAGGTCTCTCGGGAGGCCAGGTCCCTCGGGAGGCCAGATCTTCGGGAGGCCAGGTCCCTCGGGAGGCCAGATCCTCAGGAGGCCAGGTCGGAGAAGAACGCGCCGATGTTGCGGAACACGTTGGCCACGCCGTCGCCGAGGCTCCGGGCGATGTCGGCCGCCGGACCCGGGTTGGTGCCGATGTAGAAGATGACCAGTGCGAGCACGATCCAGCCGACGACCTTTTTCACTGCGGCACCCCCTCCGGCGATGACGGTCTCCCGGAAGGGATCGTGACACGGATGAGTGACGATTTCTGGGAGATCGACCGCCGCGTCACCCCGGAATCTTTGCGTGATCGAATCGGTGCTTAGAGTTCACCCGTACGGGGTACGCGCACCGCATGACCCCCCTCACCGCCGAGGCCATCACCGATGCCGGCACCTCTCAGCTCGTTCTCGCCGCGGTGCTCGGCATCGCGGCGGTGGTCCTGTTGATCGCGCTCGCCAAGTGGCATCCCTTCCTGGCCCTGGTGGTGGGTGCGGCGGTGCTCGGCATCGTGGCCGGCGCGGTGCCGTCGGCGACCGTCGAGTCGTTCACCGACGGGGTGGGCAGCACGGTGGGCAGCGTGGGCTTGCTGATCGCCTTGGGTGCGATGATCGGCACCCTGCTGGCCGAGTCCGGCGGTGCGGACGGCATCGTCGCGACGGTGGTGTCCAAGGTTTCCGGCACGGCCCTGCCGTGGGCCATGGCCGGTGTTGCGGCGCTCGTCGGCCTGCCGCTGTTCTTCGAGGTCGGTGTGGTCCTGCTGGTGCCGATCGTGCTGCTGGCGGCGCGCCGCACGTCGGTGCCGCTGCTGCAGATCGGCATTCCGGCGCTGGCCGGGTTGTCCGTGCTGCACGGCCTGGTGCCGCCGCACCCGGGGCCGCTGGCCGCGATCGCCAACCTGCACGCCAACCTGGGCCTGACCCTGGTGTTCGGGCTGATCTGCGCGATCCCGACGGTGCTGGTGGCCGGCCCGGTGTTCGGCAACTTCATCGCCCGCCGGGTGCCGGTCGCGGTGCCGGCCGGCCTGGTAGCCGAGCGGCATGCCGCCGCGGTCGGCGGGCGCGGCGCCGACGGGGGAGCACCCGGCGAGCTGGCCCGGCCGGATGAGCTGGCCCGGCCGGATGAGCTGGCCCGGCCGGATGAGCCGGCCCGGCCGGATGAGCCGGCCCGGCCGGATGAGCTGGACAACGCCGTCACGGGTGCGCGCGACGAGCCCGCCGCGGAGCCGCCCCGGCCTGCGCCCGGCTTCTGGCCCGCCGTGCTGACCGTGCTGCTGCCGATCGTGCTCATGCTGCTGCGGGCCGTCGCCGAACTCACCCTCGCCGAGGACAACGGCGTGCGTGGCGCCCTTGAGGTCATCGGGGAGCCGGTGGTGGCGCTGCTGGCCGGGGTGCTGCTGGCCACCTGGACGCTGGGCAAGCGTGCCGGGTTCGACCGGGCGCGCACCTCGGCGGTGGTGGGCGGCGCGCTGCCCCCGATCGCCGGCATCCTGCTCATCGTCGCCGCCGGCGGTGGTTTCAAGCAGGTGCTTGTCGACGCTGGCGTGGGCAACGTGGTCGCGGACGCCGCGAAGGACGCGAACATCTCGGCGCTGCTGCTGGGCTTCCTCGTGGCGGTGGGCATCCGGGTGGCGACCGGGTCGGCGACGGTGGCGACGATCACCGCGGCGGGCATCGTGGCCCCGCTGGCCGGGACGCTGAGCACGCCCGAGGTGTCGTTGCTGGCGCTGGCCATCGGGTGCGGCTCGCTGTTCTTCTCGCACGTCAACGATGCCGGGTTCTGGCTGGTCAAGGAGTACTTCGGGATGACCGTGGGGCAGACCATCAAGACCTGGTCGGTGATGGAGACGATCATCTCGGTGGTGGGCTTCGCCTGCGTGCTGCTGCTGAGCCTGGTGGTCTGAGGGGTCCGGTTCTGCTCAGGGGCGTACGCCGTGCAACGCGACGTGCAGGTAGCGCCTCGCGGCGACACGCACGGCCTCCCGGTCGTGGGCGCGAACGTGTGCGGCATGGGCGATGCCGCACACGATCGCGACGAGGTCTTCGACGGTCAGGTCGCGGTGCACGGCGCCGTGGTTCTGGGCGCGGCTGAGCACCTCGGCCGCCGAGACGACCAGGGATTGTTTGAGGGTCTGTGTCTGCGGCAGGGCGTTGCGGGCAGCCGCCATCACCGGAGACAGCGAGGCATCGGTGACCTGGGCGTCCACGATCGTGCCGAGGAGGGCGGTCAGTCCCTCGCCGGGGTCCGGCGCGGCGAGAGCGGCCCGCGCCTCGTCGATCAGTGACGCGAAGCAGGGCGCCGCGATGGTCTCCAGCAGGGCCTCCGGGGTGGGGAAGTTGCGGTAGGTGGTGGCGACCCCGACTCCCGCCCTGCGTGCCACGTCGTTGAGGAGCAGCGGCTCGCCTTCGTCGACCATGCGGCGGCCCGCGGTGATGATGCGCTGCCGGTTGTGGGCGGCATCCTTGCGAAGCGGGGCGGACGTCACGCGTCCAGATTACTGGATGATCTATCCACTAGCTTTGATAGGGTGAAGTGGATAGATCATCCATCTCAGGCGCGGTCCTCTGCGCCGCTCCCCGGGGGAGGGGAATCCATGCGATTCACCGTTTCCGACGTGCCGAATCTTGCTCCGGGATTCACCGATGTCTTCAGCAGCCGGTTCATCGACGTGGGTGACGTCTCCCTGCATGCCGTCGTCGGCGGCGACGGGCCGCCGCTTCTGCTGCTGCCGGGGTGGCCCAAGTTCTGGTACTCCTGGCGCCTGGTCATGCCCGCCCTGGCCGAACACTTCACCGTCGTGGCAGCGGACATGCGCGGCATGGGCGCCAGCGCGAAACCGGCGACGGGCTATGACGCCGCGAACCTGGCCGACGACATGGCGTCGGTGATGACCGGCCTCGGCCATGACCGCTTTGACCTGGCCGGGCACGACCTCGGCATGATGGTGGCGTACGCGGTGGCCGCTCGCCACAGGGGCCGGGTCACCAGACTGGCGGTGGCCGAGGCGATCCTGCCGGGATTGTCACCCTCGCCGCCGCTGATGATGGATCCGGCCATGAACGAATTTCTGTGGCATTTCGCCTTCAACCGGCTGCACGACATCAACGAGCGCATGGTCGCCGGCCGGGAGGAGATCTACTTCGGGCACCAGTTCGCCTCGAAGGCGGGCCGCCCGGACGCCATCCCGCAATACGCCGTCGACCTGTACGTCGAGGCGCTGCGCGACCCGGCCGCGCTGCATGCCAGCTTCCAGTTCTATCGGGCCGAGGAATCCGTCGCGCAGGTCGTGGGCTGGCACCACGACGGTCAACTGGACATGCCCGTCCTGGCGATCGGAGGCGAACTGTCGTACGGAACGGCGATCGAGGAGGTGATGCGCCTCGTGGCGAAGGACGTCACCGGCGTGGTCATCCCCGGGGTGGCCCACTACGTGCCCGAAGAGGCGCCGGAGGCGGTCGCCCGGGAACTCCTCGGATTCTTCCGGCGATGAGGGGACCGCCGGCGACGGCGGGCCGGGTCGCCGGTCTCATCACCAACGGTGACGTATGCTTCGCCACTTTCTCAAGGTCGTCACAGATGCGCGGGGCAGACTGATCACCATGCGTAGACGAACTCTGCTCCTGGCTGCCGCCGCGGCGGGCACCGGCGCGCTGTCTGCCTGTGGGGAGGCCGGGCTGAGCAGCGACACGCCGATCGCCGCGTCGACCGCGTCGTCGTCGCTGGCGCCGCGCAGCGTCACCGCGTACGTGCCGCCAGCGGGCAGCGCGCCGGACCGTGCGTTCGCGGTCGGCCGCCGCGACGTCGATTTCGCCCGCGGCGCACGGGCGCTGCCCACCCGGTTCTGGTACCCGTCGTCCGGCGCGGCGCCGGCCGCCGGTCCCGACCCGGTGGACGGCGCCGACGTGGCGCCGGGCCGGTTCCCGATGATCCTGTTCAGTCACGGGTACACGGCGCAGCCGGAGGACTACGCGGGCATGCTGGCGCGGTGGGCGCAGGCCGGGTTCGTGGTGGCCGCGCCGACCTACCCGCACACCTCGCACGGCGCGGACGACCTGGACGCGGGCGACATCGTCAACCAGCCGGCGGACGCCTCGTCCGTGATCGATCAGGTGCTCGCCCGCGGCGGTGACCCGCTGGGCGCCGCGGTGGACCCGGCGCGGCTCGGCGCGGCCGGTCACTCCGCGGGCGGCATCACCACGGTGGGGTTGTTCAGCGCCCACCGCGACGACCGGCTCACGGCGGGTGTGGTGCTGGCCGGCACGGACTTCCTCGGCGCGCCGTTCACCGGCCCGCCGGCCGCCATGCTCTATGTGCACGGGCGCAAGGACGACACCATCGCGTGGTCCGCCGGGCACACCGTCTTCGCGGCGACACCGTGGTCCCGGGCGATGCTGTCGATCACCGACGGCGGGCACCTGACGACCGGCGACTCCTTCGAGGCGGTCACCCGCACCACGACCGAGTTTCTGCGCTGGAGCCTGGACGGCGACGAGGCGGCGAAGGGACGCATCCCGCAGGCGGCCGCGGTCGACGGCGTGGCCACCCTGGACGACCAGCTCTGAAAAGGGCCGGCTCGCTGATCGGGCCGGCTCACTGATCAGCCGGGCTGCGGCGCCGTGCCGGTGCTGTCGCGCACCACCAGCTCGGTGGCCAGCTCCACCCGGGGCGTCTCGATCGGTTCGCCCGCCGCCAGCCGCAGTGCGGTGCGCGCGGCCAGCCCGCCCATCTCCGCCAGCGGCTGTCGCACGGTGCTCAGCGGCGGCGATGCCCAGCGGGATTCCGGCAGATCGTCGAAGCCGATGATGCTGATGTCGTCCGGCACCCGCAGGCCGCGCCGGCGTGCGGCCTCGTAGACCCCGAGCGCCATCTGGTCGCTGGAGGCGAAGATCGCGGTCGGCGGGTCCGGCTGGGCCAGCAGCTCGGTGCCCGCGGTGAAGCCGGACTCGTGGTAGAAGTCGCCCTGGGCGATCAGCGACTTCTCCACCGGGATGCCGGCCGCCTCCAAGGCGGCGCGATACCCGTCCAGCCGGGCGCGGCTGCACAGCACGTTCTTCGGCCCGGCGACCAGAGCGATCCGGCGGTGTCCCAGCTCCACCAGGTGCTGGGTGGCGCTGAGCCCGCCGGCCCAGTTGGTCGCGCCGATGGTGGGCACGCCGGTGGCGACCCCGCCGGCCGGGTCCACGATCACCGCGGCGATGTTCAGCCGCTGCAGCTCGGCGTGGATCGGCAGGGTCATCTCGGTGATCACGAAGATCACCCCGTCCGAGGCCCGGGCGCGCAGGTTCTGCAGCCACTGCCGGGTGGACGACGACCGGCTGTGCACCGCGGACACCACCGTGCCGACACCGGCGGCGTGGGTGACCTCCTCCACGCCGCGGATCAGCTCGACCGCCCAGGGGCTGTTGAGGTCGTTGAAGACCAGGTCGATCAGCGCCGCCCGGCCCGGCTGCCGACGGGAGGCGCGCCGCCGGTAGCCGTGCTCGTGCAGCAGCCGCTCGATGCGGTCGCGGGTCTGGGGCGAGACGTCGGTGCGCCCGTTCAGCACGCGCGAGACGGTGGGCACCGACACCCCCGCCTCGCGCGCGATCGTCGCAATCGTCACGCGGCTGCCGTCCACGGTCACAGGCGTTCCCCTCCCGAGCCCGTACGGCCGGAAGTTTCGACCGCAAGTCTCGGAAGTATTTCACAGCCCTCGCTCAGCTCACGCTGCGGTAAAACGTGAGAGGCATTAACCTTTGGCCATATCGACCGGTTTCACTGCCCCTCCGGGAGGCCGACGTGTCGCTGCGTACCCGTCTTCTCGCCGTCTCCTCGGCGGTGCTGCTGCTGGTGACGGCCCTGACCGGCGGCCCGGCGCCGGCCGCGCCACCGGGCGGATATCTGGTCGGCGTGGGCATCGGCGACATCACCGGCGAAGCCGCGGAAGTCGGCATGCTCGGGTACGCCGATCCGGGGCAGACCACCGCCGGCCTGGCGTCCCGGCAGTGGGCGCGGGCGTTCGTGGTGGCCGACGCTGCCGGCCGGCACGTCGCCTTCGTCAGCACCGAGATCGACTTCGTCAGCCAGGCCGTGCAGCAGGAGGTGCTGCGCCGCCTCGCCGCGGAACACGGCGACGTCTACGGCGACGCCAACGTGGTGATCACCGCCACCCACACCCACTCCGGGCCGGGCGGCTTCTCCGAGTACACGCTCTGGAACCTCACCACCTTCGGCTTCGAAGCGCCGGTCTTCGAAGCGATCGTGTCCGGGATCGTGCGGGCGATCGACGCCGCCGACGCGAGCCTGGCGCCCGGCACCGTCAAGATCGCCGAGGGCACCCTGCGCGGCGCCAACGTGAACCGCTCGCTGCCGGCCTTTCGCGCCGACCCGCCGGCCGACCAGGCGCGCTTTCCGGACGCGGTGGACACCCGGATGACCGTGCTGCGCTTCGAACAGGGCGGCACCGGCGTCGGTATGATCGACTTCTTCCCCACCCATGGCACGTCGATGACCCCGTCCAACCATCTGATCAGCGCCGACAACAAGGGGTACGCCGCACACCTGATCGAGGACGGGGTGCACGGCGTGGACTGGGCGCACCGGGGTGCCTTCGTCGCCGCGTTCGCGCAGACCAACGCCGGCGACATGTCGCCGAACCTGCGCGACGGCGGTGCCCTCGGCCCGACCGACGACGAGTTCGAGAACACCCGCATCATCGGGCAGCGGCAGGCCGACAAGGCGCAGGAGCTGTACGCGTCGGCCACCGAGGAGCTGACCGGCCCGATCGACTTCCGGGGCCGCTACGTCGACTTCTCCGACGTCGAGGTGTCCGGCGCGTACACCCCGGACGGGCAGCCGCACCACACCTGTCCGGGCGCGCTGGGGCAGAACTTCACCGCGGGCGCCGAGGACGGGCCCGGCCCGCCGATCGTCGACGAGGGCGACATGCGCACCAACCCGCTGTTGCTGCTGGCCGGCATCGTGGTCAACCCCACCCCGCCGGACGTACGCGCGTGCCAGGCGCCCAAGCAGGTGTTCCTGGGCACCGGCAGCCAGCACCCTCCGTGGACGCCGCAGGTCATGCCGTTGCAGGTGCTGCGCATCGGGCAACTGGCCGTCACCACGGCACCGGGCGAGTTCACCATCGTGGCCGGGCAGCGGGTGCGCGACGCGGTCGACGCCGAGCTCAGCGGGGTCACCACGCACCAGATCCTGGCCGGGTACGCCAACACGTACGCCGGATATGTGGCCACGCCCGAGGAGTACGACCTGCAGCATTACGAGGGCGCGGCCACCCACTTCGGGCGGTACACCGGACCCGCGTACGAGCAGGAACTCGCCAAGCTGGCGGCGGCGCTGCGCGATGGGCGAACCACGCCCAGCACGGTCCGCCCGCCCGCGCTGCCGCAGAACCGGATCAGCGCGCGGCCCGGCGTGGTGCTGGACACCCCGCCGCTGGGCAAGTCGTTCGGCTCGGTGCTCGTCCAGCCCGGCGCCGCGTACGGCCGGGGCGCCACCGTGCGGGTCGACTTCGTCACCGGCCACCCGAACAACAACCTGCGCGACGAGGGCACCTTCGTGGAGATCCAGCGGCAGGCCGGCGGGCAGTGGCACACGGTGGTCACCGACTCCGAATGGCAGACGACCTATCGCTGGGAGCGGGAGTATCTGAGCGTCTCCACGGCGCACATCACCTGGACCGTGCCCGCCGACACGCCCGCGGGCACCTACCGCGTGGTGCACCACGGCGATGCGAAGAACCTGCTCGGCGTGATCACCCCGTTCACCGGCGCCAGCCGCGCCTTCACCGTCGGCTGACACGCGAACGGGCCGCCGGCGTGTGGAGGTGACGCCGGCGGCCCGTTCGCGGACCGCTACGGATGGTTCAGCCGAGCAGCGTGGGGATCTTCTCGAACAACTGCGTCGTGAAGGTCACCATCTCGTGCAGCATCCAGTTGCCGGACACCAGCAGGGCGACGCCCACGCCGATGGCCTTCGGCACGAACGACAGGGTCGGCTCCTGCACCTGCGTCACCGACTGGAACAGGGAGATCGCGAATCCGATGGCGAGGGCGGTGAGCAGGATCGGTGCGGCCATCTTCGCCGCGACGGTCATCGCCTGCAGGGCCAGTTCCACAATCTGCGTGTCGGTCATGCCCTGCACTTCGGGCCCGGCGGCGCAGGGGGGAGCGCAGTCGGGGCGCACGCCGGTTGCGGTCCGGTTCGTGCGCTCCCGCTCAGCCGGGCAGCAGCGCGAGTTTGCCGCGCACGTGGCCTTCCTCCTGCAACCGGTGTGCCCGCGCCGCCTCGGCCAGCGGCAGTTCCCGGGCCACCTCCACGCGCAGCCGCCCCCGGGCCGCCAGCTCGCCCAGCTCGGCCAGTTGCTCGCCGTGCGGGCGCACGAAGACGTAGCGCCCGCCCTGCTCCTTGACGGCAGGGTCGACCACCGACACATGCCGCGCCGGGTTACGCACGAGCCGGGGGCTCTGCTGCAGGGCCTCGCCCCCGACGAAGTCCAGGGCCACATCCACCCGGCCGTCGCCGCCGACCAGCTCCTCCAGCCGGGCAGGGAGATCCGCGCCGTACTCGACCGGCTCGGCGCCCAGCGACCGCAGGAAGTCGTGGTTGCCCGCCGACGCCGTGCCGATCACCCGCGTGGCGCCGCGTGCCCGGGCGATCTGCACCGCCAGGTGGCCGACGCCGCCCGCCGCGGCGTGCACGAGCACCACGTCGCCCGGGCCGCCGTCCACCGCGGTGAGCGCCTGCGCGGCCGTCAGGCCCGCCAGCGGCAGGGCTCCGGCCTGAGCGAACGTCAAGGCGGCCGGCTTGGGCGCCACCGCCGTCTCGGTCACGCCAACCAGTTCCGCGTACGTGCCGTGCTGCACCGAGTCCTTGCGGGCGTACGCCATCACCTCGTCCCCGACGGTGAACCGGGTCACCGCGGGACCGGCCGCCTCCACCACGCCGGCCACATCCCAGCCGGGGATCAGCGGGGTGTGGTGCGGGAAGGCGCCGCGTAGCCGGCCCGCCCTGATCTTCCAGTCCACCGGGTTGATCCCGGCCGCGCGGACCCGGATCAGCACCGTGTCCGGCCCGACCGCCGGATCCGGCACCTCCCGCATCTCCAGCACGTCCGGGTCACCGAAGTCGTCCAGCACAACAGCTCTCATGTCTGCCGATGGTTCCCCACGTCGCCGCCGGGTAACGCTCGCGAGGTCCCGGGGTGTGCGGGGTCACTAACGGACACCGGACCGGGACACTCTCTCCTTACGTGAGGGTAGGGTTCCGGCTCATGCCCGTCACCTGGCCGACCCGGCTGCGCTCCGCCGCTCCGTCCGGAAACTCCTTCCTGCGATCGCCGCGCGTGCTGCGTACCGAAGTCCTGGCCGGCCTGGTGGTCGCGCTCGCGCTCATCCCGGAGGCCATCTCGTTCTCGGTGCTGGCCGGGGTGGACCCGCGCGTCGGGCTGTTCGCCTCCTTCACCATGGCCGTGACGATCGCCTTCTGCGGCGGACGGCCCGCCATGATCAGCGCCGCCACCGGGGCGATCGCGCTGGTGGTCGCCCCGCTGGCCCGCGACCACGGCCTGGCCTACCTGGTCGCCGCGGTGATCCTCGGCGGCCTCTTCCAGATCGTGCTGGCGCTGCTCGGCGTCGCCCGGCTGATGCGCTTCATCCCGCGCAGCGTCATGGTCGGCTTCGTCAACGCGCTTGCCATCCTGATCTTCAGTGCCCAGTTGCCGCACCTGCTCGGCGTCCCGTGGGCGGTCTACCCGTTGGTCGCGGTGGCGCTGGCGATCATCGTGCTGATGCCGCGGCTGACCACCGCCGTGCCCGCGCCGCTGATCGCGATCGTGGCGCTGACCGGCTTCGCCGTGCTGACCCAGGTCCGGGTGCCCACCGTGGGCGACGAGGGGAAGCTGCCGCACAGCCTGCCGATGCCGGCCTGGCCGGACGTGCCGTTCACGCTGGACACCTTGCAGATCATCGCCCCGTACGCGCTGGGCATCGCCCTGGTCGGCCTGATGGAGTCGCTGATGACCGCCAAGCTGGTCGACGACATCACCGACACGCCGTCCAACAAGACCCGGGAATCCTGGGGCCAGGGCGTGGCGAACATCGTCACCGGCCTGTTCGGCGGCATGGGCGGCTGCGCGATGATCGGCCAGACCATGATCAACGTACGCACGTCCGGCGCCCGCACCCGGCTGTCCACCTTCCTGGCGGGGGCGTTCCTGCTGGTGCTGGTGGTGGTGCTGGGTGACGTGGTGGCCCTGATCCCGATGGCCGCCCTGGTGGCCGTGATGATCGTGGTGTCCGTGTCCACGTTCGACTGGCACAGCGTCGCGCCGGCCACCCTGCGGCGGATGCCCGCCGGGGAGATCATCGTCATGCTCACCACCGTGGCGGCGACCCTGGCCACCCACAACCTTGCGGTGGGCGTGGTGCTCGGGGTGCTGGCGGCCATGGTCATCTTCGCCCGCCGGGTGGCGCATCTGGTCGACGTGACGAGCGTGCTGGACCCGTCCGGCGACATCCGGGTCTACTCGGTGCACGGATCGCTGTTCTTCGCCTCCAGCAACGACCTGGTGCACCAGTTCGACTACCGCAACGACCCGGCGACGGTGATCATCGACCTGTCCGCGGCGCATGTCTGGGACGCCTCGTCGGTGGCCGCGCTGGACGCGGTGACCACCCGGTACGCCGCACGGGGCAAGACGGTGGAGATCTCCGGCCTGAACGAGCCGAGCGCGAGGATGCACCGGGCGCTGGCGGGACACCTCAACGCGGGCCACTGAGCGGGCCGGTGGCCGGCGTCGCGCGCACGCTCCCCGCGGGAGCGGCGGGACACTACGGTGTCCGCATGATGCAGATCGGTGAGGCCGCCGGGCGGGCCGGGCTGAGCATCCGCACGCTGCGGCACTACGAGGAGGCGGGGCTGATCACCCCGTCGGCGCGCAGTGACGGCGGCTTCCGCCTCTACACCGAGGCCGACCTCGGCCGGCTGCGGCTGGTCCGGCGCATGAAGCCGATCGGCTTCACCCTGGACCAGATGCGCGAGGTGCTGCATCTCCTGGACGCCCTGGAGAGCGGCGCCGCGACGAGCGCGGTCCGCGACCGGCTGGCCGAGTTCCACGCGGCGGCGCTGCAACGCGTCCGGACGCTGCGCGACGAACTGGCGACGGCGGAGGAGTTCGTCAGCCGCCTGGAGCACCAGATGTCCGCGCGCATGACCCGCCCCCGCTCGCCCGCCGGGGCCGCCACCGGCCGGCCGCGTCGATCTTGAACTTTCCGGGTCCAGTTCGACCGGATATTCCGTACTAGTCGGACCAGTAAGTTCAAGATCGACGCCGTTGGGCGACGCCGTGGGCGACGCGGTGGGCGACGCGTGCCGGCCGGGGTGGGGGTGGGGGTGGGGGTGGGGGGTCAGTCCATGTTGTGCCGTGCCGTCGCGGGTGTTCGCCACCCCAACATGGCCTCGGTCATCCGGACCGCGTCCACCGCCGCCCGCACGTCGTGCACGCGCACGATCCGGGCGCCGCGCATCACGCAGAAGACCACCGCGGCCAGCGTGCCCGCCAGGCGTTCGTGCTGCGGCAGGTCCAGCGTCTCGCCGATGAAGTCCTTGTTGCTCACCGCCGCCAGCATCGGATAGCCCAGCGTCGCGATCTCGCTCAGGCGCCGGGTCAGCTCCAGCGTGTGCATGGTGTTCTTGTGCAGGTCGTGCCCCGGATCGATGATGATCTGTTCCGGTCGTAGCCCGCGCGCCAGGGCGAGCGTGGCCCGGTCCCGCAGGAAGCCCGCCACCTCCGCCGTCACGTCCCGGTATTGCGGGCGCGGATGGTGCGTGCGCGGCGGGGCCAGGCTGTGGGTGATCACCAGGGCGGCGCCGGTGCCCGCCACCACGTCGGCCATGGCGGAGTCGCGCAGGCCCGAGGTGTCGTTGATCACGCCGGCGCCGGCCGCGATCGCCGCCTCCGCCACCTCCGGACGGTAGGTGTCCACGGACACCACCGCCATGTCGCGCGCCGCCTCGACGACCGGCAGCACCCGGTCCAGCTCCTCGCGGACCGTGACCTCCGGCCCCGGCGCGAAGGGCACCCCGCCCACGTCGATCCAGTCGGCGCCGTCCTCGGCCGCGGACCGGGCGGCGGAGATCGCCCGGTCCAGCGCAAACGTGGCTCCGCGGTCGTGGAATGAGTCAGGGGTGCGGTTGACGATGGCCATCACGGCGATCTGCCGCGCGAAATCGTACGGTCGGCCGCCGATGGTGCGTCGCATGTGCCGACGCTAACAATCGGGTCGAAAACCGCGTACCGGCGGTCCATGATGGCGGGCGTGGCGGGCGTGGCGGACGTACGGGGACCGGTGGTGTTTCTGCGGTGGCTCGCGGCTCGGCAGAAGCGGCTGATCGCGACCGCCGGGTTCTTCGGCAGCGCCTGGATGGCCGGTCTCACCGTGATGCCGCACCTGCTGTCCCAGGCCATCGACCGTGGCCTGGCCGCGCACCGGCCGGGCACCCTGGCGTGGTGGGCCGGCGCGGTGCTCGGCCTCGGCGCGGCCAGCGCCGGGCTCGGCATCATGCGCCACCGGTCCATGACCAAGATCCGTCTGCAGGTGGCGCTGCGCGTGGCCGACCTGATCATCGCCCACGCCACCCGCCTCGGCGCGGCACTGCCGCGCAGCGTCGCCGCGGGCGAGGTGGTGACCATCGGCATCGGCGACGTCTGGCGGGTGGGCCGCGCCTTCATGGCGGTCGGCCCGGGCGTCGGGTCCCTCTGCGGGTACGCGGTGGTGGCCGTGCTGGTCTGGCGGATCTCGCCGATGCTCGCGGCGGTGGTGCTGGCCGGCGTGCCGACCGTGATCCTCGCCGTGACGCCGCTGCTGCGGCGGCTGCAGGCGACCGGGCAGCGCTACCGGGAGCGCCAGGGCGATCTCGCGTCCCGGCTCGTCGACACCCTCGCCGGGCTGCGGGTGCTCAGCGGCCTGGGTGGCAAGCAGGCGCACGCCGACCGGTTCCGCCGCGAGTCGGCCGGGCTGCGCGACGAGGGTTACCGGGTGGCCGAGGCGACCAGTTGGCTCGGTGCGCTCACCCGCGGCCTGCCCGGGGTCTTCCTCGCCGTGGTGACCTGGCTGGCCGCCCGGTCCGCCGCGGCCGGCGGGATCACCGTCGGCGAGCTGGTCGCGGTGTACGCCTACACGGCGATCCTGACCGTCCCGGTGTTCCTGCTCGTGGAGTCCGGCGCGGAGATGATGCGCGGGGTGGTCGCCGCCCGGCGGGTCACCGCGTTCCTGGGGCTGCCCGCGCCGGACCCGTCCGGAGTGAGCGGACCGCCGGCCGCCGCCACGCTGCACGACCCGGAGTCCGGCGTGTCGGTGCCGCCGCGCACGCTGGCCGCGCTGGCCACCGCCCGCACGGCGGACGCGCGGGCGGTGCTCGACCGGCTGAGCCGGTTCGGCGCCACCGACGCCACCTGGGGCGGCATCCGGGTGGACGCGGTCGCGGCGGATGATCTGCGGCCGCGGGTGCTGATGGCCGACGACGACGCCGCCGTGTTCGCGGGCGCGTTGCGCGAGGTGATCGCGGGCCGCGCCGACGCCGACGAGCCGGCGGTTCGGCGGGCGGTGTGGGCGGCGGCCGCGGGCGACGTCGGCGCCGGCGACCTGTCCGCCGGGGTGGAACGCGACGGCCGCAACCTCTCCGGCGGCCAGCGCCAACGGGTGCGGCTGGCCCGCGCGCTGTACGCGGACCCGGAAGTGCTGCTGGCCACCGAGCCCACGTCCGCGGTGGACGCACACACCGAGGCGGCCATCGCGCAGCGGCTGGCGCAGGCACGGGCCGGCCGGGCCACCCTGGTGGCCACCTCGTCACCGGTGCTGCTGGACCGGGCCGACGTGGTGCACTATCTGGTCGACGGCCGGGTGGCCGCGTCCGGCACCCACCGCCGCCTGCTGGCCGACGAGCCCGGCTACCGCGACCTGGTCACCCGGACGGCGGGGGAGCCGGCGTGAGCGTGCTGCCGGTGGCCGGCCGCGCGCAGGTGCGCCGCGCCGCGTGGAGCCTGGTCCGCGCCGACCGGCGCTCCGCGGCGGGCACCATCGGCTTGAACGCGCTCGCCGCGGTCGCCGGCCTGGGTGGGCCGTGGCTGCTGGGCCGCATCATCGACACGGTCACCGGCGGCACCGGCGAGACCGGGCGCATCGACCTGCTCGCCGCCGGGGTGCTGGCGTGCGCGGCGGCTCAGGTGCTGTTCGCCCGGCACGGCGTGCGGCTCGGCCATCGGATGGGCGAACGCGCCGCCGCCCGGATCCGCGAGGGCCTGCTGGATCGTGCCCTCGCCATGCCTGCCGCGGTGGTCGAGCGGGTGCCGCCCGGCGACCTGGCGGCGCGCGGCACCACCGATGTGGACACCGTCGCCACCGCGCTGCGCGACATCCTCCCGGAGATCTTCATGGGCGTGGTGCAGATCGCGTTCCTCGTCGCCGCGGTGATGCTGATCGACCCGCTTCTGGGCCTTGTCGCGCTGCTCGGCTTCGGTGGCATCGGGGTGGTCACGCGGTGGTACCTGCGGCGCGCCCGCGACGCCTACCTGAGCGAGGGCGCGGCCGACTCGGCGGTGGCCGAGGAGATCGGTGCGACCACCGCGGGCGCGCGCACGGTGGAGGCGTTGTGCCTGCAGGAGCGGCGCCTCGCGGCCGGTCGCGCGGCCATCGCGGTCAACCGTGCCAGCCGCTTGCGCACCCTCGCCCTGCGCACCCGCTTCTTCCCGGGGGTGGAGTTCTCCTACAGCGTGCCGGTGGCGGCGGTGCTGCTGGTCGGCGGGATGCGCTACTTCCACGGCGAGATCACCCTGGGCGCGCTCGGCGCCATCCTGCTCTACCTGCGGCAACTGGTCGGCCCGCTGGACACCATCCTGATCTGGATCGAGCAGGTGCAGCGCAGCGCCGCGGCGTTCGCCCGCATCGAGGGCCTGGCGGCGGTCCCGGCGCCGGGCCGCCCGTGCCCGGCGCCGCCGCGCGACGACCGCATCGAGGTGCGCGGCGCGCGGTACGCGTACCCGGGCGGCCCCGACGTGCTGCACGGCATCGACCTGACGGTGCGGCCCGGGGAACGTTTGGCCCTGGTGGGCCTGTCCGGGGCCGGCAAGTCGACGCTGGGGCGGCTGCTGGCCGGCATCGACCGCCCGCATGCCGGCACGGTGACCGTCGGCGGCGTGCCGGTGGGCGACCTGCCTCCGGAGACGTTGCGGCGGCAGGTGGTGCTGGTCACCCAGGAGCATCACGTGTTCCGGGAGACGCTGCGGGAGAACCTGATGTCCCCCGCGCCGGACGGCGAGCTGCGCAAGGCGCTGGCCACCGTGGGCGCGGACTGGGCCGGCGACCTGGACGCCGACCTGGGGGAGCATCCGCCCGACGGTGGCCAGGCCCAGCAGCTCGCCCTGGCCCGGGTGCTGCTGGCCGACCCGCACACCGTGATCCTCGACGAGGCCACCGCGCTGCTCGACCCGAGCACGGCGCGCACGGCGGAACGCGCGCTGGGCGCGGTGCTGACCGACCGCACGGTCATCGCCATCGCGCACCGGCTGCAGACCGCCCACGACGCCGATCGGGTGGCCGTGATGGACGCTGGCCGGATCGTGGAGATCGGCGCGCACGACGACCTGCTGCGGCGCGACGGCCCGTACGCGGCGCTGTGGCGCACCTGGCACGGCTCCTGACCGCGGGCGGCGCGGTCCGGGGCTACGCGCCGGCCGCCGTCAGGCGCTCCACCTGGTCCGGGGTGAGCTTCACCTCCAGCGCGCCCAGGGCGTCGTCGAGCTGGTCCGGCGTGCGCGGGCCGACCAGCGGCACCACCGTGGGGGCGTCCTGGTGCAGCAGCCATGCCAGCACCGTCTGGTTGGGCGTCGCACCCACCTCGGCGGCCACCTGAGTCAGCACCGCCAGCCGCGCGTCGCTGTCCGGTCCGGCGTAGTCCGCCATCGCCGCGTGCCCGTCCCGCTTGGCGGCGTCGTCGTAGATCCCCTTGAGCAGCGGCGAGTACGCGACCAGGCTGACCTGCGGATTGGCCGCCAGATGGTCGAGCTGCTCGGCGCCGGTGATGCTCAACGTGTTCGCGCCGGGCGCCGGGCGCAGATAGGAGTGCTGTTGCTGCACCGCGACCGGGGCGGTCCAGCCGTTCTGCGCGCACAGTCCCAGGATCCGCTCCAGCCGCCAGGTGTGCACATTGGACCAGCCGATGTGCCGCACCGTCCCGGCGCGCACGAACCCGTCCAGCGTCTCCAGTGTCTCCTCCAGGGGCGTGGACCGGTCGTCCACGTGGACGTAGTAGAGGTCCACATGGTCGGTGCCCAGCCGCCGCAGGCTGCCCTCCAGCGATCGGCGCAGCGAGTCGCGCCCGGCGCCGGAGAACGTCCGCCACGCCAGATCCCAGTCCGGCACGCCGTCGGCGCCCCACAGGTCGTTCGGCTCGATGGGCATCGCGGCGCCCTTGGTGGCCAGGAACACCCGGTCCCGGCGCCCACCGCGCATCCATCGCCCGAGAAGCTCCTCGCTCTGGCCGCCGCGGCTGCCCGGGAACGCCCACCACTCGTAGCAGTCGGCGGTGTCCAGGAACGACCCGCCCGCGTCCAGATAACGGTCCAGCATCCGCACCGCGTCCGGCTCGGCGGTGCGGTTACCCATCTGCATGGCGCCCAGCGCGAGGTGACTGACGTGTTCGCCGGTGCGGCCCAGTTCGACTGTCTGCATGCCCGCCACGCTAAGACCTGGAGCGCGCTCCGGGTCAAGACGCGGGCGCGGTGCCGCGTTTGGCCGCCCGGTGCACGGGAAGCCTGCGCGCATCGCCGTGGCGGCGGGCGGCAGGGACGCGGCGGAGCTGGCGGCGGCCAAGGGCACCGGGCTGTTCGCCACCGAGCCGCGGGCCGACCTGGTGCGCACCTTCGGCGAAGCCGGCGGGACCGGTCCGAAGTACGCTGATGAACGCCGGGCCGGACCCGGACGGCTTCCTGGACTTCTTCGCCAAGGAACTGCGCGAGCGCCTCACCGCCGCCTGACGGGACGACGCGGCGCGGCGCGATGCGCCAGACTTGCCGCGTGGCGTCGTTTCCCGCGCGCTGGGCGCGCACCCAGAACTTCTCCCTTGGCCGAGCGGTCCAGCCGGTCATCAGCGCAGACGGGTGCCGGGTGCTGTTCCTGCGCACCCGCGGGCCGGAGGATCCGGTGCGCTGCCTCTGGGCGTACGACACCACGACCGGCCGGGAGGAACTGCTGGCCGACCCGCGGGCGTTCGACGCGCCCCCGGCCGGCACCGACGACGTGGACCGGGTGCGCCGGGAACGGTCCCGGGACCATTCGGCCGGCATCTCCGCGTTCGTCACCGACGCGGACGCGCGCCGTGCCGCCTTCGTCCTGTCCGGCCACCTCTTCCTGCTCGCCGACGGGTTCACCCGGCTCGGCGCCGCCGCACCGGCGAGCGATCCGCGGTTCAGCCCGGACGGCGGCCGGATCGCGTACGTGTCCGCGGGCGCCCTGCGGGTGATCGGCGCGGACGGTGCCGGCGACCGTGCCGTGGCCGAACCGGACGGCCCCGACGTCACCTGGGGGCTGGCCGAGCACGAGGCGGCCGAGTCGATGTCCCGCGACCGCGGCTTCTGGTGGGCGCCGGACGGCGACCGGCTGGCCGTCGCCCGCGTCGACAACGCGGGGGTGCCGACCTGGCACCTGACCGACCCGGCCCGCCCGGATGCGGTGCCGCGCACGCTGCGCTACCCGTATGCCGGCACGCCCAACGCCCGCGTCTCGTTGTTCATCGCCGGTCCGGACGGCCGGGTGGAGGCGGACCTGCGCGCTGCCGAATACCTCGTCGACGTGCTGTGGGACGACACCGGGCTGTTCGCGGTCACCCAGGACCGCCCGCAGCGCACGATGCGCCTGCTCGCCGTCGACCCGGAGAGCGGCGCGTCGTCGGTGCTGCGCGAGGACACCGACCACGCGTGGACGACCATCGTCCCCGGCTTCCCCGCGCACACCGCCGACGGCGCTCTGCTGTGGACGGTCGACGACGGCGACACCCGCCGCCTGACCGTGGACGGGGAGCCGGTCACCCCGCCCGGCCTGGAGGTGTTCCGGTTGCTCGGGGTGGACGGCGGCACCGCGCTGATCGCGGCCTCGGACGAACCCACCCAGACGCATCTGTGGACGTGGAACGCGGCGGACGGCCTGGTCCGGCAGACCACGGAACCCGGCATGCACGGCGGCATCCTGCGTGGCGGCACACTGGTGGTGACCTCGTCCACACTGGACGGCTCCGCGGTCGCCGTGCGCCCGTCCGGCGGTGGCGGCACCGGCACGCTGCACGACGACAGCGCGGCGCCGGACGTGTCCCCGGTCGTGCGGTTGATCCGCGCGGGCCGCAGCGAGCTGCCCACTGCGGTGCTCTTCCCGGCCGGACACAACCCGGGCTCCGGGCCGCTGCCGGTGCTGCTCGACCCGTACGCGGGAACGGCCGTCCGGCGGGTGGTCGCCTCCCGGGCGGCCTACCACGTGTCGCAGTGGTTCGCCGACCAGGGCTTCGCGGTGGTGATCGCGGACGGGCGCGGGGTGCCCGGCCGGGGTCCGCGCTGGGAACGCACGGTGCACCGGGACCGCGCCGACGCGGTGCTGGCCGATCAGGTGGAGGCGCTGCACGCGGTCGCCGAACGGCATCCGGAGATGGACCTGGGCCGCGTCGCGATACGCGGCTGGTCGGCCGGTGGCACGCTGGCCGCGCTGGCGGTGCTGCGCCGCCCGGACGTGTTCCACGCGGCTGCCGCGGGCGCGCCGGTCACCATCGCCCGGCTCTACAGCAGCCACTGGCAGGAGCGATACCTGGGCGACCCGGACGAGGACCCGCAGACGTACGAGCGGAACACCCTGATCGCCGACGCCCCGAACCTGCGCCGCCCGCTGTTGCTGATCCACGGCATGCTGGACGACAACGTGCTGCCGGTGCACACGATGCGCCTGAGCCAGGCGCTGCTGGAGGCGGGCCGGCCGCACACGGTGCTGCCGCTGCACGACGCGAGCCACATGATCGCGCGGCCGGAGACCGCGGAGGCGGTGCTGACCTACGAGGCGCGGTTCCTGCGCGAGGCGCTGGGCCTGTGACACCCTCGTCAACAGGGCAGTCGCCGCCCGCGGCGCAGTCGTCCCGGGTGGCGCAGTCGTCCCGGGTGGCGCAGTCGTCCCGGGTGGCCCAGTCGTCCCGGGTGGCGCAGTCGTCCCGGGTGGCGCAGTCGTCCCGGGTGGCCCAGTCGTCCCGGGTGGCGCAGTCGTCCCGGGTGGCCGTCGCCGCCCGTCGCCTCCCGTGGTCGCGCGTCGCGGGTGGCCGCCGATCTTGACCCTGTACCGGTCGGAAATATCCGATACAACCGCCCAAAGAGCCCCGCGGTCCGCAGCGGGCGGATCGATCTTGGACTTCTCGGTCGGATAAGCCGGATATAAGCGGTCAAGCCTGGCACACAATCCTCAAGATCGGCGCGCGGGGTGGCGTGGCGCGGCGCGGGACGGCGGGGCGCGGGACGGCGCGCGGCGCGGGGTGGCGTGGCGCGGCGTGGCGCGGGACGGCGCGGCGCGGGAGGGCGCGGGACGGCGC
>NZ_BMMX01000027.1 GCF_014646155.1 Mangrovihabitans endophyticus | reverse complement strand
TGGGCCGCCGGGCGTCGGGCCGCGGGGCTGGCCGCCGCCCGCGCCGCGGCGCGGGAACTGCTCGCCGGCCGGCGCGGCGTGCTGAGCGCCGAGGTGGCGGTGCTCGCGCAGCAGATCATGGACCTGGACCGGTGGTACGCGACCGGCGACGACGCCTTCCGCCACGACTACCGTGAGCTCGCCGGCGACTACGCGAAGCTGTTGGACGGGGTGCGCGACGACCCGCCCGACCGGGTGCGGGCGCGGGTGGACGCGCTGAGCCGCCGGGGGCGGCGGCTGGCCGGGCGCGTCCCGGGCTGACCCGCACCACCACCGGCGGCGCAGTGTCACGCGCACGCCGGGGTCCCGGGCCTACGGGGTCCCGGGCATACAGTGGTCCCGGGCATACAGTGGTCCGATGGCGCCCCCGCTGCTGCTCGTGCTCGACGGGAACAGCCTGCTGCACCGGGCCTACCACGCGGGCGCGTCGGAGGGCATGGTGGACGCGGCCGGCCGTCCGGTGTGGGCGTTGCGCGGACTGGTCGGTTTCCTCGCCCGGGCGGCGGGACATCTGCGCCCGGACGCGGTGATCGTGGGCTTCGACTGCCCGGAACGCTCCGCACGGCGCGAGCAGTACCCGGCATACAAGGCGCACCGCCCGGACAAGCCACCGGAGCTGGTCGAGCAGATCGCCGCGGCGCCTGGACTGCTGCGGGCCGCCGGGGTGTGCACGGTGACTCCGCCCGGTTACGAGGCCGACGACGTGCTGGCCAGCGCCGCCCAGGCGGCGCGCGGCGCCGGCTGGCGGTCGGTGCTGATGACCAGCGACCGGGACGCGTTCGCGCTGATCGACGAGCGGACCTCGGTGCTGCGGGTGCGCAACGGCGGGTTCGACTCGTCGGTGCTGGTGGACGCCGCGACGCTGCATCTGCTGTGCGGCGTGCATCCGTGGCAGTACCGCGACTACGCGGCGCTGCGCGGCGACCCGTCGGACAACCTGCGCGGGGTGCGGCGTTTCGGCGCGGCCACCGCGGCCCGGTTGCTGACCGCGTTCGGCACCGTGGAGGCGGCGTGGACGGCGCTGGCGGCCGACGCCGGGCAGGCGGTCCGTGACGTGGTCGGCGACCAGGCCGCGGAGCATCTCGGCGCGGCCGAAAGCCGGGCCGCGGTGGATCGCAACCGGCTGATCATGCGGATGCGCGCGGACCTGCCGATGCCGGGCCTGGACACGGCCCGGCTGCCGGTGCGGCCGGCGGCCATGCGCGCCGCGCTGTCGCGCCGCGGCATCAACCTGGGGCCGTCGCTGTGGGCGCTGACCGGCGCCGCGCCCCCGCACACCGACGAGCCGGCCCCGGACCTGCGACGGTGGGTGTTCCGGCGCGGCCTGGCCGGGCACCGAGATCCCACCCCCGGACAGTTGTCACTGTTCTGAGCGCTCGGTCAGCACGCGGCGGTCGTCGGGCAACCGGCGGGTGACGCCCCGCCGGTCCAGCAGTTGCAGCAGCGGCACCGCCACGCGCCGGCTGGTGTCCCACGCGCGCCGTGCGGCGCTGAGCGTGAACGGCTGCGGGACGTCGGCCAGCGCGGCGACGGCCCGCTCCGCCGCGCCCGGCGGCAGCACCACGTTCTCCGCCAGCCGGTGCAGCAGGCCCGCACGCTCCGCGGCGGCCTGCTCCCGGGCGCCCAGCCCGACCTCGGCCAGCCGGTGCGCCTCCGGCGCGGCGAACGGGCGCCCGGCGAGCCCGTCGAAGGCCCGTGCCACCAGCCCGGCGAGCTCCGGCGGGGTGTCCGCGTGGCCCGCCGACACGCGACCGCCGTGCACCCGCAGCGGCGACCCGGCCAGCGCCTCGACGAGCGAGCGGTCCGGCAGGCCCAGCCGGTGGCGCAGCGCCTCCACCGGTGCGCCCGGCTCCAGCGGATGCTCCCGGGCGTACCGGTCCACCTCAGCGCTCAGCCGCGTCCCCAGCGCCGCCCAGTGTTCCGGATCGGCCAGCCATTCCCCGGCCGCCGGCACCCCGGCGGCCGGATCGTCGGGCACTCCCATCGCGGCCAGGTCGGCGCGCCGGGCCAGCAGGCGGCGGCGCAGCTCACCGCGCAGGTCCGCTTGGCCGTCCATGGTGGACAGATCGGCGGCCCGGGCGGCGGCCGCGCCGCGGCGTCGCAGCGCCAGCGGCGCCACGTCGAGCACCGTCACCCCGCCGGACACGTGCCGCCGCCCCGGGTCGCGCAGCAGCGCGCGGTCGCCCAGCCGCACCGGCAGCGGCCGGGCCAGGCGCAGCCGGGCCGTGTCGGCGCCCAACGGACGCACCCGCACCGGCACCGCGGCCGATCCGAGGTGCAGCGTCAGGGCGGCCGGCAGGTCGGCCACCGGGTCGCCCCGCACCCGGACGTCGATCAGGTCGGCGAGCCGGAACCGGCCCGGGGTGAGCAGCGCCGCGCCGCGACCGGCGGCCTCCGGGCCGATGCCGCGCAGGTTCACCGCCACCCGGGCCACCGCCGTCACCTCGCCGGCCGGCTCGCCCAGGCTCTGCAGACCGCGCACCCGCAGCGGACGCCGCTGCCCGGACAACTCCACCTCGTCACCGGCACGCAACCGGCCGGCGCCGAGCGTCCCGGTGACCACCGTGCCGGCGCCGCGGACGGTGAACGAGCGGTCGATCCACAGCCGGATCGGCGCGTCCACCGACGGCGGCCGGAGCCGGGCCACCAGCCGGTCCAGGGCAGCGCGCAGATCGTCCAGGCCCACCCCGGTGGCGCCGCTGACCGGCACCGTCTCCACGTCGCCCAGGGACGTGGGCGCGATCTCCGCGCGCGCCCGCGCCGCCGCCGGGCCGGGGTCGGCCAGGTCCGCCCGGCTGACCGCGACCAGGGCATGCCGCACGCCGAGCGCGTGCAGCGCGGCCAGATGCTCGGCGGACTGCGGCATCCAGCCCTCGTCGGCGGCCACCACGATCAGCGCCGCCGGGACCGGGCCGACACCGGCCAGCATGTTCGGCACGAAACGCTCGTGGCCGGGCACGTCGACGAACGCCAGGGTCGCCCCGGAGGGCAGCGTGGTCCACGCGAAACCCAGGTCGATCGTCATGCCCCGGCGCCGTTCTTCGGCCCACCGGTCGGGTTCCTGCCCGGTCAGCGCCCGGACCAGCGTGGACTTGCCGTGATCGACGTGGCCGGCGGTGGCGACGACGTGCATCTCAGCCGCCCGCGACGGCCAGCACCGCGTCCACCACCGCGGCGTCCGCCGTGACCGGCACACACCGCAGATCCAGCCGCAGCCGACCGTGCACCACCCGGCCGACGACCGGGGGCGCGGCCCGGCGCAGGGGCGCCGCGTACGCCTCGGGCAGCGCCAGCGCCCACGACGGCAGTTCCTGCTCCGGCGCGCCCCCGCCGCCGACCACCGCGGCGGAGGCGACCAGGTCCACATCCACACCGGCCGCGGCGAGCGTGTCGCGCAGCCGCCCGGTGCGCTCCCGCAACGCTTGCGGGTCGGCGTGCAGCGCCTGCCATGTGGGCGTCGGCGGGCCGGTGAGGGTCGCCTGCAACGCCGCCAACGTCAGCTTGTCCACCCGCAGCGCACGAGCCAGCGGGTGTCGGCGCAGCCGCTCCACCAGCGCCCGCTCGCCCAGCAGCAGGCCCGCCTGCGGGCCGCCGAGCAGCTTGTCGCCGCTGGCGATCACCAGTGCGGCGCCCGCGTGCAGCGCCCCGGCGGCGTCCGGCTCACCGGGCAGCAGCGGATCCGGCGCGAGCAGCCCGGAGCCGATGTCGGCCACCACGGGCACGCTCAGGCCGCGCAGCTCGGCCAGGTCCGGGGTGTGGGTGAAGCCGCGGATCACGAAGTTGGAGGGGTGCACCCGGAGCACGAAGCCGGTCTCCGGGCCGACCGCCGCGGCGTAGTCGTCGACGGTGGTCCGGTTGGTGGTGCCCACCTCACGCAGCCGGGCACCGGTGGATGCCAGCAGGTCCGGAAGCCGGAACCCGTCGCCGATCTCCACCATCTCGCCGCGGCTGAGCACGATCTCTCGTCCCGCGGCGAGAGCGGTCGCGGTGAGCGCCAGCGCGGCGGCGCCGTTGTTCACCACGTGCACGCCGCCCGCGCCGGGCACCGCGGCGGCCAGCGCAGCCAGGGCGGTGCGCCCGCGCCGGGCGCGGCGGCCGGTGTCCAGGTCCATCTCCACGTCGGTGTGCCCGGCGGCGTCCGCGACGGCCGCGCGGGCCGCCTCGGACAGGGCGGCCCGGCCGAGGTTCGTGTGCAGCACCACGCCCGTCGCGTTCAGCACCGGGCGCAGACCGCCCGGGGTGTCCGGCAACGCCGCCAGCGCCGCGTCCGCCACCGCCGCGGGGTCGAGGTCGCCGGCCCGGACGCGATCCTGCGCCCGCACCACCGCGGCCTTCACCGCGGGCCGGCCGATCCGCGCGGCGGCGGCCCGCAGGCGAGCGTCGGCCAGCACCGCGTCGGTGCGCGGCACACGTCGCCGCGGGTCCGTGGTCACCTCGCCCACCGCGCCTCCCGCCGATCGATGAGTCCCGCACTGCCCGGCATGCTGATCCGCGGGATGCGACGCCGGGGTGAAGCTGGCGGAGACGGACGGGAATCGAACCCGCCCGGCCCGGATGCCGGGCCGCACCGGTGTTGAAGACCGGGAGGGGCACCAGCCACCTGAACGCCTCCGTCGATCACCCTAACCCGGACCCGCGTGGGACAGTCGGAGGGTGACGACGACGAACGCACCCCGGCTGACCCAGTACGCGCACGGCGGCGGTTGCGCCTGCAAAATCCCGCCCGGGGAGCTGGAGCAGGTGGTCGCCGGCCTGGTCGGCGAGTCCGCCCCGGCCGGTCCGGGCGAGCTGCTGGTGGGGCTGGACGACGGCGACGACGCGGCAGTGGTACGGATCGCGGCGGGCACGGCGGTGGTGGCCACCGCCGACTTCTTCACCCCGGTGGTGGACGACCCGTACGACTGGGGGCGCATCGCCGCGGCCAACGCCCTGTCCGACGTGTACGCCATGGGCGGCACCCCGGTGGTGGCGGTGAACCTGCTCGCGTGGCCGCGGGACGTGCTGCCGATGGACCTGGCGGCACGGGTGCTGCGCGGCGGCCTGACGGTGGCCCGGGAGGCGGGCTGTCATGTGGCGGGCGGGCACAGCGTGGACGATCCGGAGCCCAAGTACGGCATGGCGGTGACCGGGGTGGCCGACCCGGACCGGCTGATGCGCAACGACGCGGGCGCACCGGGCATGCCGCTGACGCTCACCAAGCCGCTGGGCATCGGCGTGCTGAACAGCCGGCACAAGGCGACCGGTGAGGTGTTCGCGGCGGCGGTGGCGGCGATGACCGAGCTGAACCGGGACGCCTCGCGGGCCGCGCTGGACGCGGGCGCCGTGTGCGCGACCGACGTGACCGGTTTCGGCCTGCTGGGCCATCTGCACAAGCTGGCCCGTGCGAGCGGGGTGACGGCGCGCGTGGACACGGCGGCGGTGCCGTACCTGGAGGGGGCCCGCCGGGCGCTGGCGGACGGCTTCGTGAGCGGCGGCACGCGGCGCAACCTGGACTGGGTGCGCCCGCACCTGGCCGCGTCGGTGGGCGAGGACGAGCTGTTGCTGCTGGCGGACGCGCAGACCTCCGGCGGCCTGCTGGTGGCGGGTGAGCTGCCCGGATACCCGGTGGTGGGCGAGCTGATCCCAGCCCGCGCCGACGGGACGACGCTGGAGGTGCGCTGACCCGAAATCGGGTTGCCGGAGTGAGTACTCACTCCGTAGCATGGCGGCATGACTGAGACGACTGACCGGCGCCGCGCGCCGGGAATGAGCACCGGACAACGGCGGGAAATGATCGTGGCTGCGGCGCTGCCGCTGCTGCTCGAACACGGCGCCGCCGTCAGCACCCTCCAGATCGCGAAGGCGGCCGGGATCGGCGAGGCTACGATCTTCCGCGCCTTCACGGACAAGGATGAGCTGCTGAACGCCTGCGTGGCCGCGGCCCTGCGCAACGATCACGTGCTGGCCGAGCTCGACGCCGTGCCGCTGGACCAGCCGCTGGCGGCCAGGCTGACCGAGGCCGCCACCACGCTGCGCGCCTACCTGGAGCGGATGGGCGCGGTGATCGGCGCGGTGCATTCGGCCGGCCGCCGGGGCGGGCCCGCCGAGCCGCGCGAGGCCGGCACGCCACGCACGGCAGCCAAGCCGCGCGAGGCCGGCGCGCACCACGATCCCGGCGCGGCCGACGGACGGGCGGATGCCACCGAACGCACGCGGCGGGCGGTGATCCGGCTTCTCGAACCGGATCGCGCCACCCTGCGGCTACCGGTCGACGAACTCGCCGTGATCTTCCTAGGGATGTTGTCCGGCCGGCGCGGGGTGCCCGGCGACGCGGAGCTCCCGATCGGAACCGTGGTTGACGTGTTCCTGCATGGCGTGGCCGGCGGAGAGGCCCGGTGACCCCGTCACGCCGCGGGGCCGGGCTTGCGGGCCAGGATCAAGAGTCCCCCGGCGCCCTCGGATGGCGTCGCGGTGACGATGCGTACCAGGAAACCGGCCGCCGCCAAGTCCTCGCTGAGCGCGGCCAGCGGGGTGGTGCGGTAGTACATCACGAACGGCGGGCGCCAGACGGCGTTGCGCACGCGCATGGCCACGTCGAAGCCGAGTGTCGCCCAGTACCAGACCGAGCTGACCGGGGCCGGCGTGCCGAGGCCGATGACGAACAGCCCGCCGGGCCGCAGCGCGCGGTGCACCCCGGCGAACAGCGCCGGGCGCTCACCGGGCAGGAAGTGTCCCAGCGCTCCGAAGGTGACGGCCAGGTCGAAGCCGTCGGCGAAGGGCAGGGCGCGCGCATCCGCCCGCACCCACGTGGCGTCCGGGTGCGCCTCGCGCGCCTGCGCGAGCATCCCGGCGCTGAAGTCGACGCCGGTGACCGGTCCCCGGCAGAGCCGCCGGAGCACGGTCATGCCCGCGCCGGTGCCGCAGCACACGTCCAGCCCGCTGCCGAACGGCGCGGGGCCGGACGGCGCGGGGCCGGACAGCGCAGGGCCGGACAACGTGTGAACGGTCGCGTCGAGGATGCCCGCGGGGGTGCGGAACGGGGTGTGGTCGAACTTCGGGGCCAACAGGTCGTAGCCGCGCTCCACCGAGGACAGCGCCTGGACGCACAGCTCACGCAGGGACGGTCCGTGGGGTGAGAACACCGGCCGAGCGTACCCGCCGGACGGGTCAGGACCCGTCGGCCGCGGCCTGTCGGCGGGCGAGCCGTTCCCGCTGCGGCACCACGGTGTACTTCGGGTCCTTGGCCGAGGCCACCCCGCCCTCGAAGATACCGAAGCGGGTCAGCACCGACGCGGCCAGCAATGACGCTCCGGACAGCGCGGAGGCCACCCGGCTGTGCCGACCGAGCACCGCGCCGGCCAGGCCCGCCGCGGTCAGCGCCCGCCCGGCACGCAGGAGCCGGCCCGCGCGGCCCTGCCGGTACGGCTCGCCGAGCAAACCCTGCGACTCGACCTGGTGCGCGCCGTAGAGTTCCAGCGCCGCCCCGCACACCGCCATCCGGCGGGCCGGTCCGGCCTGCGCCACCGGTGTGCCGATCAGTCCCGCTCCGGCGCCGCTGGCCAGCGCGCTGCCGGCGAACACCACGGGCAGGTGCGGGTACGCCGCCCGCCAGCTCGGCGTGGCGGTGTCGGACAGCAGCACCGCGGTGTAGGTGGCCAGCGCCGGGGCGAGCGCCGCAGCACCGATGCCGGCGGTCGCGCCGAGCGGCGGCAGCGCGCGCCGCAGCAGGCCCAGCGGTCCGCGCTCGGGCAGCAGCGGAGCCACCTCGGCGAGGGCGGCGGGCCCGGCGGTGGCGCCGAACCCGGCGAGGATCCAGGTGCCGGTGGACATCGGCGAGGTCGGCTTCGCCACCCGCAGCATGTGGTGGAAGCGTTCCGGCCGGCCCAGGTCGTTGATCAGGAAGTACGTGCTGGCGGCGAGGGCGCCGAGCGCGCTGACCCGGCCGGTGCGCCGCAGCGCGGGCCGGCCGGTGAACTGCGCGCCCGCCGCCAGCAGCGCCGAGCCCGCGGCCAGCCCGCCGGTGAACAGGTACGCGGGGATGTCACGCTTCCACACCGGCGGCTTGACCACGGGCCGGCCGTAGTAGGACCGGAAGTCGGCGGCCGGCACCATCGAGCGGTCTCCCCCGCGCGGGCTCATCGCCGGCCCCCGGCGAACGACACCACCGCCGCGGCGGCCATCGCGAGCGCGGCCAGCCCGGCCCGTTTCCACATGGCCGGCAGGTCCCGGGTGCCCACCACCGGGTCCGGTGGCAGCCCGTACACCTCCGGGTCGTCCAGCAGCAGGAAGAACGCGCCGTCACCGCCGACGCCGTCGTCCGGGTCGGCGCCGTAGAGGTGCGCCCTGCTCACACCCTGCTCACGCAGGGTGGCGACGCGCCGCTCCGCCTTCTCGCGCAGCCGGGACAGCTCACCGAACTGGATCGACTCCGTCGGGCAGGCGGTTGCGCAGGCCGGGGACAGCCCGTCGCCGAGCCGGTCGTAGCACATCGTGCACTTCCAGGCGCGGCCGTCGCCGGCACGCTGATCGATCACCCCGTACGGGCAGGCCGGGATGCAGTAGCCGCAGCCGTTGCAGATGTCCTCCTGCACCACCACGGTGGAGAACTCGGTGCGGAACAACGCACCGGTCGGGCACACGTCCAGACACCCGGCGTGGGTGCAGTGCTTGCACACGTCCGACATCATCAGCCAGCGGAAGTCGGGCGTCGCCTCGGCCGCCGCGGCGAGCGCGTCCACCGGCGCGGACACCGGGTCCACCGGCGGGAGGGCCGGCTGTTCCACGAACGCCACATGCCGCCACGAGTTGGCGGACAGGCCGCCGGTGTTGTCGTACGACGTGCCCAGCAGGTCGAAGCCGTCGTCCGGTACGGCGTTCCACTCCTTGCACGCCACCTCGCACGCCTTGCAGCCGATGCAGACGCTGGTGTCGGTGAAGAAGCCCACCCGTGGCGGGGCGTCCGCCCAGCCCGCGGCGCGCGCCGGGTCGCTCAGGCCGTCCAGCAGGTCATCCGTCATGCTCATCCTTGGTCAGCATCGAGGCGTACCGGTCGCCGGACATGCCGGCCCGTTTCCGGTACGCCTCCACGTACGCCAGCAGTTCGACGCCGGTGGGACGGCGCCCGGGGCGGATGTCGCAGGTGCCCACCTTGCTCTCCTGGATCAGCACGTTCGGGTCCAGGGCGATGCCGATCAGGTCGTTCACCGAGTCGCCGGTGACCAGGCCCTGCCCGCCCCAGTGGTAGGGCAGCCAGATCTGGTGCACGATCCGGTCGTCGATGCGCAGCGGGCGCAGCCGGCTGGTGATCATGACACGGGCCTCGATCGCCGCGCGGGCGGTCACCACGTGTGCCCAGCCCAGATGTTCCAGCCCGCGTTCGGCCGCCAGCGCCGGTGACACCTCGACGAACATGTGCGGCTGCAACTCCGACAGGTAGGCCAGCGTCCGGCTCATCCCGCCCGCGGTGTGGTGCTCGGTCAGCCGGCTGGTGCAGAACACGTACGGGAAGACCTCGGCGTGCTGTTGCGGCGGGCTGGGGTTGAGCTGATTGTCGGAGCGGTCGTACACCTTGCGGGTGGGGTTGGCCTGCTGGGTGTAGAGCGGGTTGCGGACCGTCGACTCGACCGGCTCGTAGTGCGTGGGCAGCGGACCGTCGATCAGCCCGCTGGGCACGTACAGCCAGCCCTTCCCGTCACCCTGCATGATGAACGGGTCGTCACCGGCGATCGCGTCGACGCCGGTGGCGTCGGCGTCCGGGCGGTAGGACGGGTCCTTGCCCTTCTCGAAGTCCGGCACGTCGTGCCCGGTCCAGGAGCCCGCCTCGGGGTCCCACCAGACGTACTTCTTGCGCTCCGACCAGGGCTTGCCGTCCGGGTCGGCGGAGGCGCGGTTGTACAGCGCGCGGCGGTTGGACGGCCACGCCCAGCCCCACTCCGGCGCCACCCAGCTCTGCTCGCCGCCGGGCTTGCGGCGGGCCGCCTGGTTGACCCCGTCGGCGTACACGCCGGTGTAGATCCAGCAGCCACCGGCCGTGGAACCGTCCGCCTTCATCTGGGTGTAACTGGACAGCGGCGTGCCGGTGTCCACCTCGTACCCGTTGATCTCGCGCAGCACGTCCTCGGCGCTGGGCTCGTCGCCGCGCTCGCCGTGCAGCCGGTAATCCCAGGTGAGCCGGAGGATCGCCTGGTCGCGGGGTGCGGTCGAGCTGGCCAGCCGGTCCCTGATCCGGCGGCCCAGGTGGTACATGAACCACAACTCGCTGCGGCAGTCACCGGGCGGGTCGACCGCCTTCTCCCGCCACTGCAGCAGCCGCTGCGTCTGGGTGAAGGTGCCCTCCTTCTCCACGTGCGAGGCGGCCGGCAGGAAGAACACCTCGGTGCCGCACTGCTCGGTGACGATCTCCCCGGTGGCGATCTCCGGGCCGTCCTTCCAGAACGTGGCGCTCTCGGTCATGAACAGGTCGCGCACCACCAGCCAGTCCAGGTTGGCCATGCCGAGCCGCTGGGCGCGGCCGTGCGCGGACCCGACCGCCGGGTTCTGGCCGAGCAGGAAGTACCCCTTGATCTTCCCGTCGATCATGTCCAGGACCTGGCGGTACGTGCCGTGGTCTCCGGTCAGCCGGGGCAGCCAGCCGTAGCCGAAGTCGTTGTCCGCCGTGGCCGCCTCACCCCAGTACGCCTTGAGCAGGCTGATCGCGTACGCCCGCGCGTCGGACCAGAAGCCCTTCTGACCGGGATGACGCAGCGCGTCCACCCACTTGTCGAACGTCGGGTGCTGCCGGTGATGCGGCATCTGCAGGTAGCCGGGCAGCAGGTTGAACAGCGTCGGGATGTCCGTCGAGCCCTGGATGCTGGCGTGCCCGCGCAGGGCCATCACGCCGCCGCCGGGACGGCCCATGTTGCCCAGCAGCAACTGGATGATCGCGCCGGCCCGGATGTACTGCACGCCCACGCTGTGCTGGGTCCAGCCCACCGAATACACCAGGGCGCTGGTGCGCTCCCGCCCGGAGTTCGCCGTCCACGCCTCACACACCCGCAGGAAATCGCTCGTCGGCACGCCGCACAGACGCTCCACGACCTCCGGGGTGTAGCGCGCATAGTGCCGCTTGAGCACCTGGTAGACGCACCGCGGATGCGCCAGCGTCGGGTCCTTCTCGGTGTCGTGGCCGATCGGCGGTCCGTGCGATTCGGCGCGCAGGCCGGCCGCCGTCTCCCGCTCCTGCCCGGACTGCTCGGCCTGGCGGCCCTCGTGCTCGCGCCCGGCGTACATCCAACTGCTCTGGTCGTACGCGCCGTGCTCCGGGTCGTATCCGGAGAACAGCCCGTCCAGGTCCTCGGTGTCCTGGAAGTCCTCGCTGAGCACCGTCGACGCGTTGGTGTAGGCCAGCACGTACTCGCGGAAGTCCTTCTCGTTGCTCAGGATGTAGTTGATCACGCCGCCCAGGAATGCGATGTCAGCGCCCGCCCGCACCGGCACGTACATGTCGGCCACCGCGCTGGTCCGCGTGTACCGCGGGTCGACGTGGATCACCGTGGCGCCGCGGCTCTTGGCCTCCATCACCCACTGGAAGCCCACCGGGTGCGCCTCGGCCATGTTCGAGCCCTGAATGACGATGCAATCGGCGTTTGCCAGATCCTGAAGGAATCCGGTGGCCCCGCCCCGGCCGAAGCTGGTCCCCAGACCGGGAACCGTGGCGGAGTGTCAAATGCGCGCCTGGTTCTCGATCTGCAACGCGCCCATCGCGGTGAACAGCTTCTTGATCAGATAGTTCTCTTCGTTGTCCAGCGTCGCGCCGCCCAGGCTGGCGAAGCCGAGCGTGCGGTTCAGCGGATTCCCGTCGTCGTCGGCGTCTTCCCAGGTGGCCTCGCGAGCCGCGACCATCCGGTCCGCGATCATGTCCATCGCGGTCTCCAGGTCGAGCTCTTCCCAATCCGTGGCGTACGGGCGACGGTGGAGCACCCGCTGCTGACGGCGGTCGCTGGTGACCAGGCTCTTGCTGGCGGAACCCTTCGGGCACAGCCTGCCACGGGAGATCGGGCTGTCCGGATCGCCCTCGATCTGGACGACCTGGCGATCCTTGACGTAGACCCGCTGCCCGCAGCCGACGGCACAATACGGGCAGACGGAGCGGGCGACGCTGTCGGCGGTGGAGGTGCGCGCGGTGAGCGCCCGGGACCGCTGGGACTCGGCGGCGGCGCCACGACCCAGCGGGTCGTCCCCGGTCAACTGCCGGTAGACCGGCCAGCCCTCGATCCACGTACGGACACCCACACCCCGACCCTAGATCGATCCCCCCACCCACGCCACCCAAACCCCACCCCGCCCCGCCGACCCGCGCCGCGCGCCCCGCCACCGCGCCGCGCCCCGCCACCCCACCCCACCCCGCCACCGCGCCCCGCCCCGCCCCGCCCCGCGCCGCGCCGATCTTGGACTTTTGGTGCCCGATTCGCACCACTAAACCCCGTCTTGCCGAAACACTAACGCCAAGATCCACGCGCCCGGTACGGCGATCTTGGACTTTTCGGGGTCGTTTTGTGGAGGCATGTCCGGCTTATCCGACCCGAAACTCCAAGATCGACGACGACTGCGGTGGCGTCGTCGACAGCACGGCGTGCCCCCTGGAGGTGACCCTTGATCGGCTGACGGCTGCGCGCGTCCAAAGCACTAGTACCATCGACCTACTTGAATTGGTGACATGTCGTGAGTCACGCTGTTGCGAATCGCTACGCATCCACAAGAATGGCGACGTCGGTGATCGCTCGCGATCACGGGGGAAACGCGCGATCACCGGGAAACTCGCGATCATCGGGGGAAACGCGATCACGGGAAACTCGCGATCACGGGGGAAACGCGATCACGGGGGAAAACGGTGTGAGATCGACTCCGCACCGACACAGCGGCGTCGCATTTTCGCCCAGCACTGCTGATTGCCACGTGACGCCACGCCCAGCGGGGAGATTGATGAACAATCGACGGTCCGGCCGCGCGCACCGAGACAACGGGACCCGTGTGGGGCGCCGGGAGGTGTTGCGCCTGGGCCTGGCCGGCGCCGGCGCCGCGGCCCTGCCCGCCGGGCTCGGCGGCTGCTTCCTGGCCGATGACGACCAGAAGACCGCGCCGGGCCGCGCGGCGCCCATCCGGTTCGCGTTCGCGCCCGACGCCATCTGGGACTTCATGACCGACCGGGGCATGATCGACGCTTGGGAGAAGGACACCGGCCTGGTCGTGCAGACGTCGTCCACCTGGGACGAGTTCACCTTCTTCGCCGGCGGGCACGGCGACATCGTGTCCACCGCCACCTACGAGCTGCCCCTGCTGGAGAAGCAGACCGGCATCACGACGGTCACCTTCGGCAAGTACAACCTGCTGCGCATCACTCCCGTCACCCGCGCCGACGCGCCGTACCGCACACTCGCCGACATCCCGAAGGGTGCCAAGATCGCGTTGCCCAGCGCGGTCTCCTCGACGCTGCTCTGGGGGATGTTCGCCAAGGAACTGCATGGTCTCGACTTCCGCGTCGGCCGGGGCGACTTCGACCTGGTGGTGGAGGACCATTTCGTGATGGCCGAGCACGTCGACCGCGGTGAGGTGGAGGCGGCGCTGGTCATCCCGGAGGCCGCGATCGGCCTGCTGCGCGAGGGCAAGCTCAAGGTCATGTACGACAATCGGCTCCCGTACGAGATCTACGGCTCGATCTGCAACTGCACCCACAAGGGCATCATGGGAAATCTGTTCACCGCCACCCGATCCTGGTACGACGATCACGTCGACGAGGCGACGGCATTCGCGGACCTGTGGCAGCGGGGCATCGATCTCTGGCGAGACAACCAGGCCGCCATCATCAAGAACTATCCGCAACACTTCTCGATCGAGAAGGAAGCCGATGTGACGGCGATGCAGCAATACCTGGCACAACACGACTGGTTCGTCGACACTGTGCGACTCGACCAGCCGTGGATCGAGCGCGAGATGCGCCTGTACGACCTGATGAAGCGCTCCGGTTTCATGGCCGGCGACGCGCCGGTGCCGCGTTTCGAAGCCACCGGTTCCTGAGCGCGGCGGGAGGATGAGCAGGGCGCGGACGCTCGTGCGTGACACCGGTGAACGGTGGCGCCGGTGGGCGTGGCGGCTCGCCGGGTACGCGGTGTTCCTCGGGGCGTGGCAAGGCGTCTCCACGTTCCTGGTGGAGGGTTTCGTGGTGCCGCCGCCGCGGGCCATCCTCACCGAGATGGGCGGCATCGTCGCGTCCGGCCAGGTGTGGATCCACTTCGGCGCCACCCTGCGCACCATCGCCATCGGCTTCGCCGTCGCGTACGCGCTGGGCGCCGCGGCCGGGATGCTGATGGGCCGCAGCCGGTGGTGGGAGGCGTTCCTGTCGGACTGGGTGCTGGCCACGCTCACCACGCCGGGCCTGATCTTCGCGTTGGTCGCCGCGATGATCTTCGGATTGGGGCCGGCCGGTCCGGTCGCCGCGGTGATCGTGACCTCGTTCTCCTACGTCGCGGTGAACGTGGTGGAGGGCGTCAAGGCGGTGCCGCACGAGCTGGTGGACATGGCCCGGGCCTTCGGGCGGGGCCCGGCCCCGGTGGTGCGGCACATCTACCTGCCGTTCCTCGCGCCCTACCTGTTCACCGCCGTGCGGTACGGATTCTCCATCGCCTGGAAGATCGCGACGCTGAGCGAGGTCATCGTGGGCACCGCGGGGATCGGCTTCATGATGCGGCAGAAGTTCCAGGAGTTCTCCATGACCGGATTCCTCGCCTGGGTGTTGCTGTTCTTCGCGTTCGCGCTGTTCCTGGAACGGGTCGTCGTGCAGCGTGGGATGCGCCGTGTGCTGCGCTGGCGGGTCACGGCGGCGGTCCGATGACCCGGACTCCGATGACCCGGACTCCGATGGCCTGGGTGCGGAGCCCCCGGGCGGCGCGTCTGCTGTCCTGGGGGTGCTTCCTGGCCGCCTGGCAGGTGGCGGTGCCGTTGCTGCCCACCGACCTGCTGCCCACGCCGTCGGCGGTGGCCGCCTTCATGGTGGCCGAGCTGCGCCGGGACACGCTCGCCCCGCACACCGTGTACGCATCGTTCGGGCTGAGCTTCCAGCGGCTGGGCGTCGGCTTGTTCCTGGCCTTCGCCGCCGGCGTGCCGCTCGGCCTGCTGATGGGGTTGCGCCGCTGGGCCGAGGACTTCCTGCACGACTTCGCCGTCGCCGGACTGGCCATGCCCTCGCTGGCCTGGGCGCTGGTGGCCGGCATGTGGTTCGGGTTCGGCGACCTCGCGCCGGTGGTCACGGTCACCCTGGCAGCGGTGCCCTTCGTCGTCATCAACGTCGCCGAGGGCGCCCGCAACGTGCCCGCCGATCTGCTGCAGATGAGCACCGCGTACCGGGTCGGCCGGACGGCGGTCATCCGGCATGTGATCCTGCCGGCGCTGATGCCGTTCTTCTTCGCCGCGCTGCGGTACGGCCTGGCCAACGCCTGGAAGGGGTTGGTGCTGGCCGAGGTGTGGGCCTCCACCGAGGGCGCCGGATGGGTCATCAAGTTCTGGTACGACGCCCACCGCAGTCAGGGCATCGTCGGATACGCCCTGTTCTTCGTGCTGGTCGCCCTGCTCATCGAACGGGTCGTCTTCGGGCGCCTGTCGCGCTGGGTGTTCCGCTGGCGCCCGGCGCGGCAGCACGACAGCCCGGACGGCGCCGGACCGGTCACCGCCGGGGCATCCGGGAGGGCATGATTCATGGCCGGTGTGCGCGTACGCGAACTGCGTAAGGAATTCCCCGGCGGTGACCCGCCCGTGGTGGCCATCGAGGACATCTCGTTCACGGTCGACGGCCAGGAGTTCGTCAGCGTGGTCGGCCCGTCCGGCTGCGGCAAGTCCACCCTGCTCAACATCCTGTCCGGCATCGACACCGCCACCCGGGGCCAGGTGGACATCACGCAGAACGGCCGGCCCGCCCGCCTCGGGTACGTGTTCCAGTCCGCGCGCCTGCTGCCGTGGCGCTCGGTGCTGGACAACCTGCTGTTCGTGCAGCCCGCTCGGGGACCCGCCGACCGCGAGCGCTGCCGGCGCTACCTCGACATGGTGCGGCTGGGCCACACCGCCGGCCAGTACCCCGGCCAGTTGTCCGGCGGGATGCAGCAGCGCGTCGGGATCGCCCGCGCCTTCTCCATCGAACCGGACCTGCTGCTCATGGACGAACCGTTCAGCCACCTCGACGCGATCACCGCCCGGTCGCTGCGCCGCGAACTGCACGACCTGTGGCAGGAGACCCGCAAGACCGTGCTGTTCGTGACGCACGACGTCAGCGAGGCGGTGGAACTGTCCACCCGCATCCTGATGCTCGCGCCCGGCGGTCGGCTGGTCGCCGACCTGCCGGTGCGGCTCCCGTTCCCCCGCGATCCGGCGGCCGACGAGGTCGCGCTCGCCCGCGCCGACCTGCTGCGCCGGTTCGAATCCCTGGACCTGCTCGCCGGCTGAGGAGCCGCCCCATGCTGACCGTGGACGTGCACAACCACTTCGCGCCGGCCGAGATCCTGGCCGCCGCCCGCGCCGGAGACGGTGTGGACGGGCTGCGCGTCGAACCCGTCGACGGGCGCGAGTTCGTGGTGCACCGGCAGGGTTTCCGGTGGCCGCTGCAACCCGCCTTCCACGACCAGCGGGCGCGGCTGTCCGCGATGGACGCCCGCGGCATCGACACGGCCGTCGTCTCGCTCGCCCCGCCGCTGATGATGCACTGGCTCACCGACCTCGGTGCCGCCGCCGATCTGGCCCGGCTCAGCAACGACGCGCTCGCCGCCTTCACCGCCGGGACCGGCGGGCGGCTCACCGGCGTCGCCACCCTGCCCATGCAGGATCCGGCGGCGGCCGTGACCGAGCTGCGCCGGGCCGTCACCGGCCTGGGCCTGCGCGGCGCACAGATCGGGCCGCGGGTCGAGGACACGCCGCTGGACGACCCCGGTCTGCGACCGGTGCTGGCCGAGGCCGCCCGGCTGCGGGTGCCGTTGCTGCTGCACCCGTACCATCCCGGCACCCGGCCCGGATTCGAACGCTTCTATCTCACCAACCTGGTCGGCAACCCGCTGGAATCGACCGTCGGCGCGGCGCACCTGATCTTCGGCGGAGTCCTCGACGAGTTGCCCGGACTCACCCCGGTGCTGATGCACGGCGGGGGGTACCTGCCGTACCAGATCGGCCGGCTCGACCACGGCCACCGCGTGCGCCGGGAAGCGTCGGGCTGCGCCCACCCGCCCTCGCACTACCTGCGGCGGTTCCACTACGACACCCTCACCCACGCGCCGGGACCGCTGCGGTTCCTGGCCGGCATGGTGGGCGCGGACCGGATCGTGTACGGCACGGATTTCCCGTACGACATGGGCGGCGGCACCCTGGCGCAGCAACTGGACGGGACAGGACTGGGCGAACCGGAGATGCGCCTGATCGCGGGCGGGAACGCGTCCCGGCTGTTCGCCCCCGCCACGGAAGCGGGGCGGGCCAGGCCGTCCTGAGCCGCACCGGCCGCGCCGAGCGGGCCGGTCACGCGATTGACGCTACTCGATGGGCGCGTTCCTCGGTGCGCGCGTTCCGTGATGAGGTGGCGACGCGCGGTGCGCCATTTGTCGTCCATCGCGACACGCACGGCGAAGTATGTCGGATGTCCTGGTCCCGGTGCTGACATCGACGGGCAGGATATGGAAGGCTGCGCGGAACATGCGCATCATTTCTGCCCGGAGGCAAGTCGTGTCGTTCCTCTACCTCGTTGCCGGGATCGTGGTCGGTTTTGCGGCCGGCTGGTTGCTGCGGGGAATCCGTTCCACCACCTCTCAACCCGCACCGGCGGCCACGTCCGAGCCGGTGACCACGTCGGACACGAAAGCCGAGCCGATCGCCGCAGAGGCGGCGGGCGAGCCGGTCGGGGCAGCCGCCGACGCTGCGGCCGAGCCGGTCGCGTCGTCGCACGAGCCGGACGCCGCCACCGAGCCGGACGCCAGTCCGGACGCGGCGGAGCCCGCCGCGTCCACGAGCACGATGGACACCACGCCGCGCGGAGCCGGGTCCGGCCCGGTCACCGAACCCGCGCCGACCGCGGACACGGTGTCCGCCACGATCGTGGCCCCGGCGCAGGCCTCCGCCCCGGCGGCGGAGATGACCCCGGCCGACACCCCAATCGCCGAAGCCCCCGTCGCCGAGCCCGCGACCGTCGAGGCTCCCGTCACCGAGGCTCCCGTCACCGAGACCCCGGTTGCCGAGCCCGCGACCGGCCCGGTCGCTGCCGAGGCCGAGCCGGACGACCTGACCAGGATCACCGGCATCGGACCGAAAATGGCCATGGCACTCGCGGCCGCCGGCATCACCACGTACGACCAGTTGGCCGGTTCGGACGAAGCCACCCTGCGGGCGGCGGTCAGCGCGGCGGGCATGCGGCTGGCACCGAGCATCTCCGCGTGGCCGGAGCGTGCACGATCACTGGTCGCCGCCAAGCGCTGAACGAGCACGCGGCGCGTCGCCGGGCGACGCGCCGTGACGGACGAGCCACGGGAGTCCGGGGGGCGAAACTCGCGTGTGCGCGTGCCGGCTGCCGGCGTACGGTCACTCGATGATTGCCCACGATGTCACCGGTCACGGGCCGCCCGTGCTGTTGCTCCACGCCGCCGTCGCCGATCGGCGGATGTGGGATCCGCAGGTGCCCGCTCTGGCCGCGGCCGGTTACCGGGTCGTCCGCTGCGACCTGCACGGCTTCGGCGAGAGCCCGATGCCCGTCGGGCGCGACGATGACGCGCGGGACGTCGCCGACCTGATGGACTTCCTGGGCTGCGAGCGGTTCGCGCTGGTCGGCGCCTCCGGGGGTGGTCGGGTGGCGTTGGACGTGGCCGCCCGCTGGCCGGGACGGGTGACCGCGCTGGCGTTGTTGTGCACCGCCGTGGCGGGGCACAAGCGGAGCGTGACGTTGCGGGAGTTCGGGGACCGGGAGGACGCCCTCCTTGACGCGGGCGATCTGGATGCCGCGACGGACCTCAACGTGGCCACCTGGCTCGGTCCCGAGGCGGGCCCCGAGGCGCGGGCCAGCCTGCGCATCATGCAGCGGCACGCTTTCGCGGTGCAGACCGCCGGAACCCCACAGACCGCCGGAGCCGCCCCGGCCGCGCCGCACGGCCAGACCACCGCGAACACCGCCCCGGACAAGCCCGTGTCCGTGCCGTGTCTGCTGGTCAGCGGCGCCCACGACGTGCCGGACTTCCGGCAGATCGCCGCCCGGCTGGCCGACGAGATGCCCGGCGCACGCCACGTCGAGCTGGACTGGGCCGGTCACCTGCCCAGCATGGAACGTCCGGACGAGATCACCCGGATGCTCATCGACTTCCTGCGCGACCCGGCGGCCGGCTAGGCACGAGGGAGCCCCTCATCCTGCGCCTCGGCCGTGCCCGTGCCAGGCTGGGGCGGTGAAGCCACCATCAAGCCACGCAGACCTGCTCGACCGTCCGACGTACGCGCATCTGGCCACCGTCCGGCCGGACGGATCGCCACAATCCAGCGTGATGTGGTTCGCCTGGGACGGCGAGCTGATCCGGATGACGCACACCAAGGCGCGGCAGAAGTTCCGCAATCTCGCCGCGGAGCCGCGGGTCGCGCTGTCCATCGCGGACCCCGACGACCCGTACCGCTTCCTGGAAGTGCGCGGCCGTCTGGACGGCGTCGTCGACGACGACGCCGACGCCTCGTTCTACCGGTCGCTGCAGGAACGGTACGGCAACGTCTATCCGATCACCGACGCGGACGTACGGGTGATCATCGCGTTCCGCCCGGAGAAGTACGTGGCGGTCACCGCGGGCAAAGTGCAGCGCACCGCCGGCTGAGGGTGCGGCGCATCGCCGACTGAGAGTGCAGCGCACCGCCGACTGAGAGTGCGAGCGGATCGGCTTCTCAGTGCGGGTGGTCGCCGAGCAGCCGGGTGGCCAGCACGGCCGCCTGGGTGCGCCGTTCCAGGCCGAGTTTCGCCAGCAGGCTGGACACGTAGTTCTTCACCGTCTTCTCGGCCAGGAACATCCGGCCGGCGATCTCCCGGTTGGTCAACCCCTCTGCCACGAACTCCAGGATGCGCCGCTCCTGATCGGTCAGCCCGGCCAGTTCCCGCGGCTGCTCGACGCCGTTGCGGATGCGTTCCATCACCCGCTGCGTCACCGCCGGGTCGAGCAGCGACTGCCCGGTGGCCACCCGCCGCACCGCGTCGACCAGGTCGGTGCCGCGGATCTGCTTCAGCACGTACCCCGACGCCCCGGCCATGATCGCGGCGAACAGCGCCTCGTCATCCTCGTACGAGGTGAGGATCAGCCCCTTGATCGACGAGTCGACGGCACGCACGTCGCGGCACACGTCGATGCCGTTGCCGTCGGGCAGCCGGGCGTCGAGCACGGCGACGTCGGGGCGCAGCGCCGGAATGCGGCGCCGGGCCTCCTCGGCCAGGCCGGACTCGCCGACCACCTCGATGTCGCCGTCGGCCTGCAGGAGATCGACCAGGCCGCGACGGACGACTTCATGGTCGTCGAGCAGGAAGACACGGATCACACCTTCTTCCTACCCGCCGGCCCGCGCCGGGCCAAGGGCCGAAGGTCCCACGCCCACTCAGCCCGTACGGTCGGACGCGGCTCGCCGCTCCGGCACCGCCACGCCGGTGGCCCCCGGCCCGGCGGCCGCGGCGCGCCGGTCCTGCTCCGCCGCGGCGGCCAGGAAGGCGTTGTAGCGGGCCAGGTCGTCCTCCTCGCCGCGGGCCACCGCCCGGTCCGCCGCCCGGTCCAGCCGGGCCTGCTCCCGTTCGTCGGCGCGGATCCACTGGCGTACCAGAAGCAGCATGATCGCGGCCGCGGGCAACTCGCCGAACCCCCAGGCCAGGCCGGCGCCCAGCCGCTGGTCGGCGAGCAGGGACGAGGCCCAGGACGGGTGCACGGCGGTGTACCAGTCGGCCGCGATCACGGTGGTGGACTGCAGCAGCACGAACCCGAAGAACGCGTGCGCCACCATCGCCAGGAAGTGCACCAGGGTGAGCATCGCGGGCTGGATGCGCCGCCGCCCCGGGTCGACGCCGATCAGCACCCAGAACAGCAGATATCCGGCGAGCACGAAGTGCGTCAGCATGGCCAGGTGCCCGAGGTGGTAACGCATCAGCGTGCCCAGCAGACCGCCCATGTAGAGACCGAACAGGCTTGCCACATAGATGCCCAGCGCCACCGCGGGATGGCTGAGGAACCGCATGACCCGGCTGTGCAACGCGATCAGCAGCCATTCCCGTACGCCACGGGTCTGCCGGTCGGCCGGACGCCGCAGGGTCCGCAACGCCAGCGTCACCGGCGCGCCGCCGACCAGCAGGATGGGCACCGCCATGGACAGCACCATGTGCTGCACCATGTGGACGCTGAACAGCACGTACGCATACTTGGCCACGCCGAGATCGGTGATCGCGGCCAGCAACAGCATGCCGGCGAGCCAGGACACCGTGCGGCTCACCGGCCAGGGGTGGCCGGCCAGGCGCATCCGGCGCACGCCGGCCAGGTACGCGAGGACGCCGACGGCCACCACGGCCAGGAAGAACAAGTCCGGCAGCGGGTCGCCGATCATCCGCAACGCGGTGGGCGGGCCGGGCATGTCGAATCCGAGCAGCTCCACCAGCGGGTCCGGGGCCACCGGGTTCTGCGGCACCGGCGTGGGGCTGCGGGACAGGGCGGCGGCCAGCCCCACGGCCGACCCGAGCAGGACCAGTTCCCCGGCGGCCAGGCGCAGGAAGGCGCGCGGTGCGCCGGAGCGCAGCGCGGGCAGGGTGCGCCGCCGGTGCAGCGCGCCGATCACCCCGGCGGCCAGCAGCGCCAGCACCTTGCCCAGCACCAGCAGCCCGTACCGGGACGTCAGCAACGGCGCCCAGGCACCCAGCCGGACCGCGGCGTTGGCCGCGCCGCTGGCCGCGGTCGCGACGAAGCAGGCGAGGGCGAGGCGGCTGTACCGTGCGGCGGCGTCGGCGAGGCGCTGATGCCGGCGCACCGCGACCAGTCCGGCCAGGCCGCCCACCCACAGCGACGCGGAGAGCACATGAATGGCCAGGCTGGTGACCGCGATCTGGTGGTTGCCGGCGCCCGCCGAGTGCCCGGTGAAGGCGGGTGGAAGGAGCGCCACCACGGACAGCCCGGCGACGGTCGCGGCCAGGCCCCGGCCGGTGCCGGCCCGGCTCAGCACGGCGATCAGCACGGCCAGCCCGGCCTGCAGGAGAAGGGCCTGACCCTGCGCGATGGAGAACGCGAACCCGGCCAGCGCGGTCGTGCTCAGCCCCGACGGCGGCACGGCCAGCACGTCGGACACGGTGACAACGATCAGCGCGAGCGCCACGACGGCCCAGCTCAGCGCGAGCCAGGTGGTACGGCGCAGCAGCAGCCAGCCGTACGCGGATACGCTGCGCCCGTCGCCGGGCAGCAGAAACGCGGCGGTGATCGCAGCGCCGACGGTGAGCACTCCGAGCAGGGTGGCGACGAGGGTGAGCACGGGCAGCGTCCACTCGGTGACGGCGCCCGGGCTGGGGATGCCGGGCAGCTCGGCGTCGTCGACGGCGCCGCCGAACACCAGGGCGGCGAGCATCACCGCGAACGCGGCCCCCGCGACGGCCACCGGCAGGGCACGCATCCGGACACGCAAAGCCCAGCCTCCTCGATCAGAACGCCAGGCAGTCGCTGCGCGGCTACGAAAAGTTCCCGACGCCGCCATTTTCGCAGCCGAGTCACCATCCCCGGTACGCCGGGGGCCTACCCGGTTCAGCCGGAACCGCGCTACCGTGCGCCGGGCCGAACCGGACCGCGCTGCCGCGCGCCCGGGATGTCAGACCGAGCTGCTGGAGGAGGTCGTGGGCTGCGGCGCCGCGGTGGTCGTCGCGGGCTCGGAAGCGTCCGCTGAGGGCGCGTCCGGCTGCGGCTGGGTCGGCCCGGACGCCTCGGTGTCGGTGCCCGTGTCGCCGGAGTCGCCGGTGCCCGAACCGCCAGAACCGGAACCGCCAGAACCGGAACCGCCGGCGTCCGTGCCGCCGGAACCGGAACCGCCACCTGAGCCTTCCGTACCGGTGTCACCGGAACCGGCGTCACCCGTACCGGTGTCACCGGAGCCGGCGTCACCCGTACCGGAATCGCCCGAGCCGGAGCCGCCGCCCGAACCCGCGCCACCGGAACCGGAGTCACCCGAGCCCGAGCCTCCCGAGCCGGAATCCCCGGAACCCGCGTCACCCGGCGGTGTGGTGGACTCACTCGGCGAGGGGGTGCCGGAGCCGCCGCTCGGCGTCGCGGACGGGGAGGAGTCCTCCGACGGGGTGGCGCTGGGCTTCGGATCGGCCGGCTTCGTCGTCTTCGCCGGGGACCCGCGGCGGGTGGTCTCGGTCTTGCGGGCCGGGCGGTCCGCCTGGTTCGCGGTGCCGGAGGAATCGTCTGACGCGCCGCCACCGTTCCCACCCACCGGCAGCGGCGAGCCGGACACCTGCACCCGCGTGACGGCGCGGGCACAGGCGGTGCCGTCCACCGTGAAGTCGTCGGGCACGCCGTCGCCGTCCTTGTCGAAGGTGCCCTGCAGGGAGAGGGTGCGGGTGGCACCGGGGGCGAGCTCGTCGCGCGCGTTGAGCGTCACGCCGCGCTCGTGCTGCGACCACCCGGCGTCGGAGACCTCGGTGATGGTGTGCCCCTGCGGCACCTCGAAGTCGACGGACCAGTTGTCGAGCGGGTCCGCGCCGGTGTTGGTCACGGCCAGTTCGGCGGCGAAGGAGCCGTCCGGGTCGCGGTCACTGGTGTAGAGGGCCGCGCATCCGGCCTGGTCGGCCGGGTCCTGCTGGCCGGCCTCGGCGGCCTGCTCCGGCGAGCCGAGACCGATGGCCTGCGCCGCGAGCATGCCGAGCACCACCACGGCGGGTACCGAGGCGACCACCGCGACCCGGCGTGACCGGGCCCGCCAGCGGTGCCGGCGGTCCGGCGCGACGGCCGCGACCGGCGCACCAGCGGGCGAGGTGGGCGCGCCCACCGCGGCCGGGGGCGACACCGGAGCAGCCGCCGCGCGCAGCGCCGGCGCATCCGCGGCCGTGTGGACGGCCAGCGTCTCGCGCAGGATGCCGGCCACCTCCCCGGCGGACGGCCGCTCGCCGGGCGACTCGGCGAGGCACCGGCGGTGCAGCTCGACGAGCTCGGCGGGCAGGCCGGGCAGGTCCGGGAGCTGCGGCATCGGCTGCCGACGGCGCTGCGCCAGCATCTCGACGGCGTCCCCGGCAGGCCACGGCGGGCGGCCGGTGAGGCATTCGTGCAGGAGCAGGGCGAGCGCGTACACGTCGCCTTCGGGCAGCGCCGGGCCGTGCCCGATCTGCTCGGGTGGAAGGTACGCCGGGGTGCCCCAGACTCGGCCGGCGGCGTCGGCGGCGTCCTGGCCGGTGCTGGCGGCCACACCGAAGTCGACGACCTTGACGCCGGACTGCGGGAGCATCACGTTGCTCGGCTTGACGTCGCGGTGCACCAGTCCGTGCTCGTGCGCCGCGGCCAGCGCGTCCGCCACCTCGGCGCAGACCGTCGCGGCTTCCCGCCAGCCCAGGGCTCCGTCGCGGGCGATGCGAGTGGCCAGGGTGGGGCCGTCCACGAACTCCATCACCAGGAAGGGGACCTGGCGGCCGTCCTGCTCCGCCTCGCCGTAGTCGTGCACGCCGGCGATGTGCGGATGGCACAACTGGGCGGCGGAGAGCGCCTCGCGGTGCACCACTTCGCTGGAAGCGCCGTCGGAGGCGAGCTCCGGGGACAGGACCTTGACCGCCACCGTGCGGCGCAGCACCCGGTCGTGCGCACGCCACACGACCGCCATGCCGCCCTTGCCCACCGGCTTGTCCAGTTCGTAACGGCCGCCGAGTCGCCGCATCGTGTCGTCCCCTCGGTTGGTTCGAATGGCCCACCCTCTGCGTCTGGCGGCCGGTCGAGACGGACCGGCCGGGCCCTCCTGGTTCAGCTTCGGTACCCGAACACCCCGGGGGGAAACGACTTCTTCCGTGGACCGGCCCAGTTGTCAAGGAACTGTTATCCGCGCTGGTCGCCGGTCCGGGGACAAGCGCGGATCAGGCGCGGGACCGCATCGGTCCCGCGCCTGCCACGAGCCGACGTCGCGACCGAGGTGGCGCCTGCTCACGGGGAGGGAGAAAGCACCGCCATCGACGGCCGCGACATCTGAAAGAAAAGGATCTATGCCCGAGGTGGCGGACGTCACACGTTCCTGTGACAGCCATGTGACGGTTCGTGCCCGTCCCTCGCCCCGCCCCGGGAACGTCCCGGAGACGAGAACGATTCAGCCGCGTCCGGCCCAGTCGCCCAGCGACCAGTCCCGCACCTCCGGCATGTCCTCCAGGTGCTCCACCACATAGGTCTCGTGCCGGGCGAGCTGCGCCTCACACCACGCGTACAGGTCGGTGGCGCCGCGCGGCAGCCGCCGGGCGTTGTTGATCGTGTCCATCACCAGGTGGTAGCGGGAGGCCCGGTTGCGCACCGTCATGTCAAACGGGGTCGTGGTGGTGCCCTGCTCGATGAAGCCGCGCACCCGGAACCGGTCCGCGTCCGGGCGGCCGTGCACCAGTTGATGGATCGCCCCGGGGTAGCCGTGGAAGGCGAACACCACGTCCACCGTGTCGGTGAACAGCTCGGTGAACAGGGTCCCGCTCATGCCGTGCGGGTGGTCCTTCGGCCGGATCAGCGTCATCAGGTCGACCACGTTGACCACGCGCACGCGCAGGCCGGACAGCCGCTCCCGGAGGATCTGGGCTGCCGCCACGGTCTCCATCGTCACCACGTCGCCGGCGCAGGCCAGCACGATGTCCGGGTCGCTGCTGCCGTCGTCGGTGCCCGCCCACTCCCAGATGCCGGCCCCGCGGGCGCAGTGCTCGACCGCCTCGTCCATGGTCAGCCACTGGAGCTGCGGCTGCTTGTCGATGACGATCAGATTGACGTACGACCGGGAGCGCAGGCAGTGGTCGGCCACCGACAGCAGGGTGTTGGCGTCCGGGGGAAGGTAGACCCGGGCCACGTCGCCCCGCTGGGTCAGCACCACCTGGATGAGTCCCGGGCCCTGGTGCGAGAATCCGTTGTGGTCGTTGCGCCACGCGGTCGAGGTCAGCAGGATGTTCAAGCTCGGCACCTTGGCCCGCCAGTCCAGGTTCTTGGCCTCCTGCAGCCACTTGCCGTGCTGCACCGTCTGCGACGCGCTGACCATGGCGAACGCCTCGTACGTGGCGAACATGCCGTGCCGCCCGGTGAGCGTGTACCCCTCCAGCCAGCCGTGGCAGTTGTGTTCGGACAGCACCTCCATGACCCGTCCGTCCGGTCCGATCGCCACGTCGCCGTCCGTGACGCGTTCCATGAACGCGCGGTCCGAGGTCTCGAACACCGCGCCGAGCCGGTTGCTGTTGGTCTCGTCCGGGCAGAACAGCCGGAACGTGTCGGGGTTACGGGCGTAGACGTCGCGCAGGAGCTCGCCGAGCCGGCGGGTGGACTCGGCGCGTGACCGGGCCGGGGCGGCCACCTCCACCGCGTAGTCGCGGTAGTCCGGCAGGTCCAGGTCACGGGTCAGCACCCCACCGTTGGCCGACGGCGCGGCGCTCATCCGCAACTCGCCGGCCGGAGCCTGGTCGCGGATCAGCGGAACCGGCGCGCCGGAGGAGTCGAACAGCTCCTCCGGACGGTACGAACGCAGCCACTCTTCCAGCAGCGCCAAGTGGTCCGGATTGTCCCGCACCCCGGACAGCGGCACCTGGTGCGCGCGCCACGTGCCGGTCACCTGCACGCCGTCCACCCGCTCCGGACCGGTCCAGCCCTTCGGCGAACGCAGCACGATCAACGGCCAGCGTGGCCGGCCGCCGCCGACCGAACCGTCCTCGCCCGCGCTGCCGCCGCGGGCCGCCGCCTGGATCGCGCGGATCCGTCCCCACGCCTGGGCCAGCGCCGCCGCGAACCGCTGGTGCATCCCCGGCAGGTCGCCGCCCTCGACCTCGATGACCTGGTAGCCGTGCCCGTGCAGCAGCGCGCGAACCTCCTCCGGGTCCTTGCGCGCCAGCACCGTCGGGCCGGCGATCTTCGCGCCGTTGAGGTGCAGGACGGGCAGCACCGCCCCGTCACGGGCGGGGTTGAGGAAGGAGATGCCCTTCCACGAGCCCTCCAGCGGGCCGGTCTCCGCCTCGCCGTCGCCGACCACCGTGACGGCGAGCAGGTCGGGGTTGTCCATCACCGCGCCGAAGGCGTGCACCAGCACGTACCCGAGTTCGCCGCCCTCGTGGATCGAGCCGGGCGTGGTGACCGAGACGTGGCTGGGAATGCCGCCGGGCGCGGAGAACTGGCGGAACAGCCGCAGCATGCCCGGCTCGTCCTGGCTCACCGGTGGATAGATCTCGCTGTACGTGCCCTCCAGGTATCCGGCGGCGACCAGCGCCGGGCCGCCGTGCCCCGGGCCGGCGAGATAGACCGCCCGCTGCCCGGTGCGCCGGATGAGCCGCGAGACGTGCGCGTAGATGAAGGACAGGCCCGGGCTGGTGCCCCAGTGGCCGAGCAGCCGCGGCTTGATGTGCTCGGGCGCGAGCGGTTCCCGCAGCAAGGGGTTGGCCTGCAGGTAGATCTGGCCGATGGTGAGGTAGTTGTTCGCCCGCCACCAGGCGTGCAGCCCGGCGATCTCGGCGTCGTCCGGGGCGGCGAGCGCGCGCACCAGATCGTCGTCCTCCGCGATGGTCCGGTCATCCGAGACTGCGGTCACCGTGGCCCCTCTCCCCTGCTGCCTCAACGGTCGGGAGAATGGTAGGAGGCCGGGGCGCCCCCGCGCAGGGCCGAAGGGCCCGGATCACCCGGCCGGCGCGTACAGCAAACACACAGCTTGCGCGTATGCAGGACAAATGTCGGTGGCCGACAGTGATGACATGACGACGACAGTCGCCGGACCGGCCGCCGCGCCTCCGGTCACCGCCCGGCCGGCCCGCACGCCGGCGCCCACGCCCCGCTGGTGGGCCGACGCCGCGGGCTTTCTGGCCGGCCTCAGCCTGATCGTGGTGACCGCGCTGTGGGTGCGGGGCGGCGGCATTGCGCACCTCGGCGGGGGCGGCTGGAGCGCGGTCGAGGCGCTGGGCCGGCTCGCCGGGCTGTGGGCGTCGGACCTGATGCTTCTGCAGGTGTTCATGCTGGCCCGGATTCCGCTGGTGGAACGCGCGTACGGCCAGGACCGGCTGGCCCGCTGGCATCGCTGGACCGGGTTCACCTCGTTCCACCTGATGCTCGCCCACGTCGTGCTGATCACCCTCGGGTACGCCGCAGTGGTGCACGCCACCGTGCTGGCCCAGTTGTGGGACCTGATCGTGTCGTACCCGGGCATGCTGCTGGCCACGCTCGGCTTCGCCGCGCTGGTGATGGTCGTGGTCACGTCGGTGCGTGCGGCCCGGCGGCGGTTGCGGTACGAGTCGTGGCACCTGCTGCACCTGTACGCGTACCTGGGCGCCGGCCTGGCCCTGCCGCACCAGTTGTGGACCGGAGCGGATTTCGTCTCCTCCCCCGCGGCCCGGTTCTACTGGTGGGGTCTGTGGGCGCTGGCCGCCGCCGCGGTGCTCGGCTTCCGCGTGGTGCTGCCGTTGTGGCGCAGCGGACGACACCGCCTGACCGTCAGCCACGTGGTGCCCGAGGGTCCCGGCCTGACCTCGCTCTACCTGCGCGGGCGAGGGCTGGACCGGTTGCCGGTGCGGGCCGGGCAGTTCTTCCTGTGGCGCTTCCTGGACGGTCCCGGCTGGTCGCGGGCTCACCCGTACTCGCTGTCCGGGCCGCCGCGCGGCGACCTGCTGCGGATCACGGTCAAGGATCTCGGCGACGACAGCTCCCGGGTGGCCGCGTTGCGCCCCGGCGCCCGGGTGCTCGTGGAGGGCCCGTACGGCCGGCTCACCGGTGAGACGTACCGCGGCGGCCGGGTCACCATGCTCGCCTGCGGCATCGGGATCACGCCGCTGCTGGCCCTGCTCTGGGACCTGCGGTATCCGCCCGGCGCGGCCACCCTGGTCTACCGCGCCCGCACCGAGGCGGACCTGGCCTTCCGCACCGAGCTGGACTGGCTGGCGGCGCATCGCGGGGTGCGGCTGGTTTACCTGCTCGGCCCGCGCGCCGGTGACCGGCCGTCCTGGCTGCCCGCGCAGTACGCGGACAACACCGACGACGGCGCGCTGCGCCAGGTGGCGCCGGACATCGCCGCGCACGACCTGTACATCTGTGGCCCCACGGAGTGGACCGAGGCGGCACGGGCCGCCGCCCGCACCGCCGGGGTGCCGGCCGCGCACGTGCACACCGAACGATTCGCCTGGTAAACCGATCACTGGTAGCGGAGAACAACACAATGCGACGAATCACTCTGTGGCTGCTGTCCACCATCGCCGTGGTGGTGCTGGCCTTCAGCTATCGCACCAGCACCATGGGTGCGGGCGGATCGGGCACCGTGGCGGTGGCGGCCGGACCGTCGGACGCCGGTTCCGGCTCCACCGGTTCCAGCTCCACCGGTTCCGGCTCCACCTCGTCCAACGGCGACGGCGGCACGACCGGCGGCGGCGATTCCGGCAGCGCTGGGTCGTCCGGCACCTCCGGGTCGTCCGGCAGTTCCGGGACGGACGGCAGTTCCGGGACGGACGGGAACTCCGGGTCGTCCGGCTCGGGGACGGCCGGCTCGTCCGACGGCAGCGGCACCTATCAGGGCGACTCGGTGCAGACCCGGTGGGGCCCCGTGCAGGTGACGATCACCGTGTCCGGCGGCCGGATCACCGACGTCGCGGTGCCGGTCTATCCCAACGGCAACCACCGCGACCAGGAGATCAACGCGTACGCGCTACCGATGCTGCGGCAGGCGGCTCTCGACGCGCAGAGCGCCGACATCGACACGGTCTCGGGCGCCACCGTGACGTCCGACGGATACCGGGAGTCGCTGCAGTCCGCCATCGACGCGGCCAACCTGTAAGCCACCCACACCGCACCCGGACACGGCGCAACCGACCTGTCCGACCGCGATCCGCCCGGTCGGCCGATCTTGGAGAAAGTGGGACCGATAGGCGGCTTTAGAGGGCTTTTGTCCGCACGCAAAGTTCAAGATCGACGCGCGGCCGGCCCCGCGTGCCGCGCCGTTGGTCAGGCGTGTGCCGCCACCGCCTCGAACTGCCGTGCGCGCTCCCGGTCGCCGAAGCGGTGTACCAGGCCCGGCACGTCGATGATCAGCGCCACGTCGCCGGTGCCCAGGATCGTCGATCCGCCCACCCCGCGTACGTGTTCGAAGAGCGGACCCAGCGGCTTGATCACCGTCTGGAACTCGCCCATCAGGCTGTCCACCACCAGTCCGATCTTGGTGCCGGCGCTCTCCACCACCACGACGTTCTCCCGCTTGGGCTTGTCGCCGCCGAGCGCGAACGCCGACCCCAGCCGGACGAACGGCAGCACCTCGCCGCGCAGATCCATGCAGTTGCGGTCGGGTACGCCGGAGGGCAGCTCCACGCATTCCACCACCTGCTCCAGCGGGATCACGAACGAGGAACCGTGGACGCCGACCAGGAAACCGTCGATGATCGCCAGGGTCAGCGGCAGCCGGATCCGCAGGGTCGAGCCCTCGCCGCGGCGGCTGTCCACCTCGATCGTCCCGCGCAGCGCCTTCACGTTGCGCTTGACCACGTCCATGCCGACGCCACGCCCGGACAGGTCGGTGACCTGCGGCGCGGTGGAAAACCCCGGCTCGAAGATGAGGTCGTAGACCTCCGAGTCGGTGAGCGACGCCGATTCGTCCACCAGGCCGCGTTCCACCGCCTTGGCGAAGACCCTGTCCCGGTCGATGCCGCCGCCGTCGTCGGAGACCTCGATCACGATGCTGCCGGACTCGTGGTACGCGTTCAGGCGCAGCGTGCCGCGAGCCGGCTTACCGGCAGCCAGCCGCTGCTCCTGCGACTCGATGCCGTGGTCGACCGCGTTGCGCACCAGGTGCGTCAGCGGGTCGCCGATGCGCTCCACGAGCGCCTTGTCCACCTCGGTCTCACCGCCCGTGATGACCAGGGAGATGTCCTTGCCGAGGCTGGTGCTGACGTCACGCACCACCCGCTGGAACCGGGCGAAGGTGGTCCCGATGGGCACCATGCGCAACTGCATGGCGCTGTCGCGAACCTCCTCGACCAGGCGCATCATGTCGTCGACGGCTTCCAGCAGGCTGCCGTCGCGGGTCCGCTCGGCGCGTACGCTGGCCGCCGCACCCGCCACCACCAGCTCGCCGACCAGGTCGATGAGCCGATCCAGCCGGCTCGCGTCGACCCGGATGTTGCGGCCGTCGCGGGCGGCCTTGTCACCCTGGCCGCTCGCGGCCTTGTCACCCTGGCCGCTCGGGGCCGGGCGAGCGGCATCCGCCGTGGTGCTCGCCGCCTTCGACGCCGGCGCCGCGGGCGTGGCCGGCTCCGGCACCCCGCTCACCGCGTCCGCGATGGCGGTGGCCGCGTCGAGCACGGCCGCGTCGTCGAACGCGCCGAACTCGCGCAGGATCTCGGCGACGGCCGGGCCGGCGTCGCCGAACGAGTCGATGAGGTCCTGCCAGGCACCCGCCGGGGTGCCCGGGTTCAGCACCCGGATGTCGCCGTCGTCGGCGACGAACTCGAAGACCTCCTCGACGCGTTCGATCGGCTCCGCGGTGCGCACCTGCACCTGGAAGGCGAGATAGCACCGTTCCGGATCGACCGCGTCCGCCTCCGGCAGCAGGTCGTCGATCACCCGTACGCGTTGCACGGTGCCGAGGGTGGCCAGATAGTTGACGAACGACAGCGGGTCCATGCCGTCGCGCAGGGTGTCCGCGCCGAAGCGCAGGCTCAGGTGCACGTCCCGCTCGCCGGACGCGGCCCCGTCGGCCGCCGCCTCGGCGGCGTTCGCGCCGGATCCCGCTCCCCCGTTCTCGTCCACGAACGGCGCGAGGCGGGCCAGCAGCGCGTCCGTGGTGGCTTCCTGCTCGTCGGTGGCGTGTTCGGTGACTTCCGCGCCGTAGACCAGGTCGGCCAGGTGGTCCCGGCACGGCAGCAGCACCCCGATCAGCTCGGTGCTGACCTCGATCTCCCCGGAGCGCAGGCGCTCCAGCACCGCCTCCACGACGTGCGCGAACCGCACGATGTGGTCGAGACCGAACAGTCCCGCCGATCCCTTCACCGTGTGCGCCGCCCGGAACAGGGCGTTCACGTTCTCCTGCGGGTCGTCGGTGTCCTCGATGCCCAGCAGCAGGTGCTCCATCTCGTCCAGCAGGTCGCGGCATTCCACCACGAAGGTCTGCCGGGCGGCGAGCATTTCGGATTCGAAGGTCATGCGGTCTCCCCTTCCGCGGTGTCCCGGGCGGGATCCAGCCGCATGTCCAGCCGGGTCAGCGCGAGCAGCCGCGCCAGCGAGTCGCCGACGGCGGTCAACCGCAGCGGGCAGCCCCGGGCGGTGGCCTCCCGCTTGATCACCAGCAGCAGTTGCAGCCCCGCGGTGTCCACCTCGTCGATGGCGGAGAGGTCGAGTTCCAGTTCGCCGTCCTCGGGCAGTTCCGCCAGCAGCTCCGGCAGGCGTTCCGCCACGGTCTGCACGGTCAGGTCCCCGGCGTATGACAGTCCCATCTCAGGCCCCCCGGTCACGGCATGATGAGTTTGGACACCGCCGCGAGCATCTGCGGAGGCTGGAACGGTTTGACCACCCACGCCTTGGCCCCGGCCGCCTGCCCCTCGGCCTTCTTGGACTCCTGCGACTCGGTGGTGAGCATGATGATGGGGGTGAACTTGTAGGCCGGGAGCTTCTTCGCCTCCTTGACGAAGGTGATCCCGTCCATGTTCGGCATGTTCACGTCCGAGATGATCAGGTGCAGTTTGCGGCCGTCGAGCTTGCGCAGCGCGTCCGCGCCGTCCACCGCCTCGGCCACCTCATAGCCGGCCCCGCGCAGGGCGATGCCGACCACCTGACGCACCGACGCCGAGTCGTCCACCACGAGAATTGTCTTGGCCATCTGTCCCGCCTAGAAGAAGGTGATGTCTGACGATGCGACGCTGACCGGCGCGCCGGAACGATGGGTCGCCTGCTCCTCGACCATCGTGTAGCTGGAGGTGAGCTCGTGGAGGATGCGTGTGGTGTCCACCGGACGGGGGACGCCGCCGGGCGTCTGCGACAGTTCCTGGGACGTACGGTCGATGGAGTCCCGCAGGTGTTCCAGCGTCTGGGAAAGCCGGTCCTGGAACTGAAACTGGACCAGCGACTCCTCGATCTGCGACTTGATGCCTTCGGCGGCGCCGCCGAGCTCGGCCGACGAGCCGGTGATCCGGTCCACCAGCGCCCGCAGTTCGTCCAGCACCTGCGACACCTTGCCGTTGGCGTCGGCCACCGCGGCGATCTCCGCCTCGGCGTCCTGCTCGGCCGCGGTGCAGACGGCGCTGATCGCGTCGCCCACCTCGGACGCCTTCTGCCCGATGCGCTCGCTGGTGCTGCCGGACGACTCGGCAAGCTGGCGGATCTCCGAGGCCACCACGTTGAAGGCCCGTCCCGCCTCGCCGACCCGGGCCGCCTCGATGCCCGCGTTGAGCGCCAGCAGGTGCGTCTGCGCGGCGATGCGGCTGACCTCTTCGGTCATCGCGTGCAGTTCCTCGTTGCGCCCCAGCAGGTCACGCATCTCCTGGACGGCCTGCCGGCGCTTGGCCAGCGACTGTTCCAGCGACTCCACCACTTCGCCCAGCCGGTTGCGGCTGGTCAGGAACACGTCCATCTCGCCCTTGCCGCCGCCCGCGCGGGACGACGTGAGCGCCTGGTCGAGCAGTTGCACGATGCCGGCGAACCGGGCGATCAGCGACCCGATCGCCTCCTCCATCTGGGAGCGGGACGACTCGACGTGCGCTGACCACACCGGGCCCACCTCACTGCCGAGTTTGCCGACGCTGACCACGAACGGGTCCGCGCCGGACGCGTCGGCCGTCTCGGGGTGCGTCGCCGGCCGACGGCGGCCCAGCAGGAAGCCGACGGCCGCGCCGAGCAGCAGCGCGCTCACCACCCATACCGCGCTCATCGTGCTCCTCTCGATTCGGTGCTGCGGGTCACCGGGTCGCGCCGTAGTCGTGGATGAGTCCGGCGATCGAGGCCAGCGGGACCTCACGCTCGACCGCGCCCATGTCGGCGGCCACCTTCGGCATGCCGTAGACGACGCAGGTGCGCTCGTCCTGACCGATGGTGCGGGCGCCCGCCTGGCGCATCTCGTGCAGGCCGCGGGCGCCGTCGTCGCCCATGCCCGTCATGATCACGCCGAGCGCGTTGGCGCCCGCCGACTTGGCCACCGAGCGGAACAGCACGTCCACCGAGGGACAGTGGCGGTTCACCGGCGGACCGGGCTTGACCTGCACCCGGTACTGCGCGCCGTGCCGGACCAGGGAGGTGTGTTTGCCCCCGGGTGCGATCAGCACCAGGCCGGGCATCACGCGGTCGCCGTCGGCCGCCTCGCGCACCTCGATCTGACTCAGCCCGTTCAGCCGCTGCGCGAACGCGGCGGTGAACTTCTCCGGCATGTGCTGCACCACCACGATGCCGGGGCTGACCCGGGGCAGCGCGGTGAGCACCACCTCCAGCGCCTGGGTGCCGCCGGTCGACGTGCCGATCGCCACGAGATGTTCGGTGGTGACCGCCATCGCCTCGGCGACGCCGGTTCCGGTGTCCCGCGGCGGTGCCAGGCGCGCGCTCTCATGCAGGGAACTGGTGACCGCACCGTGCCGGCGCATGTTGGCGCTTGCCGCTTCCCGCACCGCCGCGGCGATCGAGGACGCCTCGCCCTCCAGGAAGTTCTTCAACCCGTTCTTCGGCTTGGTCACGAAGGAGACCGCGCCGGCGTTCATGCCGCGTACGGCCATCTCCGCGCCCGCCTCGGTCAGCGAGGAGCAGAGCACCACGGGCGTGGGCCGCACCGCCATGATCTTCTTCAGGAAGGTGATGCCGTCCATCCGGGGCATCTCCACGTCCAGCACGACGACGTCCGGCCACTGCTGGTTCATCCGCTCCATCGCGAAGATGGGGTCCGCGGCGGCGCCGATGACGTTGATCCGGGCGTCGCGTTGCAGCATCGCGGTCAGCACCTGGCGCACCACCGCCGAGTCGTCCACGATCAGCGTGTTGATCTGTCCCGCGGTCACCGGTCCGCCTCTCCCACGTTCTCGTGCCGGACCCATACGTCCCCGGCGCCCACGTCGAAGATCACCTCACGCGGACCCCGGCCGCCGACCTGCCGGGCGCTCACCGGGATGCCGCTGCGCTCCAGCAGCCGCAGCCCGGCCTCGACGTTGAGCGCCGCCACGTTGATCGCCAGCGGGACGCCCTCGAACTGCACCCCACCGCCGAAGACCTTCGCCCGGTACTCGGTCGGTGCGGTGCCGGCCTCGCGCATGCGGGCGAGGAACAGCGCCATCGCGCCGTGCGCGTACCGCGGGTCGTGGTCGTCACGGCCCGGCTCCCCCGGGACGATGTAGTGGCACATGCCTCCGATGCGCCGGCCGGGATGCCAGACGGTCACCGCCACACACGATCCGAGCAGCGTGCGGATGCGCTCGCCGGCGCCGCCGAAGTGAAATCCCCCGGGGGCGAGAACCGTTTCCGGCACGGTCGGCGTCGTCATCTCAACCCGCCTCCCGCCGGTAGACCGCCGGCTGCACCATGCGCAGATCGGTGCCGATGCCGTGCAACGTCTCGGAGTGCCCGATCAGGAGATGTCCGCCCGGGCGAAGAACCTGCTCGATCCGCGCGATCAGGTCCTGCTTGGTCTGATTATCATAATAAATCATGACATTGCGGAGGAAGACGATGTCCTGTGGTTCCCGGTCCGCGAAGCTCTCCAGCAGGTTCCCCGGCCGGAACGACACCTTCGAGCGCAACTTGCCGTCGATCAGCAGTTGCCCCTCGAACTCTCCGGTGCCGCGCAGGCAGTGCCGGCTCAGCATCGGCTGCGGGATCTTCTCCGCCGCGGCCAGCGAATAGAGCCCCCGCCGTGCCACGTTCAGCACCCGCGTCGACACGTCGGTGCCGACGATCTCCCACTGACCGGACGGCATCGCCTCCGCCAGCACCATCGCCGCGGTGTAAGCCTCCTCGCCGGTGGAACTGGCCGCGCTCCACAACCGGAACACCCGTCCCCGGTTCGCCGGGTCGGCGCGGAACGCGTCGACCGCCTCGCGCAGGAACGCGAAATGCTTCGGCTCCCGGAAGAAGTACGTCTCGTTGGTGGTCAGCAGGTTGATCGCGGTCTGCACCTCGACCTCGTGCCCCGGGTCCCCCAGCAACTCGATGTAGGAGCCGAAGTCGCGTAGCCCGTAATGCCGCAGCCGCTGGGTCAGCCGGCCCATGACGAGGAACTCCTTGCCCGCCTTGAGCTGCACGCCGGTGTGCCGGTGCATGAACGTCCCGATCCAGGCGAACTCCTTCGCGGTGAGCGGCAGGATCTCCTGCCCGGCCACGATGTCGGCGACGCTGATCGGCGCCGGAACCCCGCGGGGCGCCGGGACCCCGCCCGGCGGCGCCACGCCGGTGGCGTGCGTCATTCCGCACCGCCGTCAGCGGCGCCCGCGGCCGCCTGCCCGAGCGCCATCAGCTCGTCCAGCGACAGCACCCGGTCGATGTCCAGGATGATGGTGAAGTCGCCGCGGTACTTCGCCATCCCGCTGATGAAGTCGGCGCGGATGCCCGCGCCGAAGTGCGGCGGCGGTTCGATGTCGGCGTCGTCGAGGTGGATCACCTCGTTGACCGCGTCCACCATGATGCCGATGTCCTGGTGCAGGGCGGTCTCCGAGCCGTCGTCGAGGCGGCCGGCCGCCTCGACGATGATGATGCTGGTCCGCCGGGAGATCTCGGTGGTGTTCATGCCGAAGCGGGTGGCCATGTCGACGACCGGGACGACCCGGCCGCGCAGGTTGATCACGCCGCGCAAGAACGCGGGCATCATCGGCACCGCGGTCAACGTGCGGAACGCCAGGATCTCGGTGATGTCGAGGATGCCGAGCGCGAACACCTGGCCGCCGATGACGAAGGTGAGGTAGCGCCCGCCGCGCCCGGTGGCCCGGCCGGCCGCCGTGCCGGGGGCGAGGTCGGTGGAGTTGGTCATCGTGATCCCCTCAGAACCGCTCGAACTTGCCCTCGTCGACCTCGCTGAGGTCGGCCGGACCCGACAGGACCTGGGACGTGGCACGCTGCCCGATGCCGGCGTTGAGGTCGGAGAGGTCGAACATGTCCCCGCCGGTACGCCGCGCCTGGCCCGCCACCGTGAAGAACCGCATCATCTGCTGCAACTGCGCCGTCTGGCCGGTCATCTCCTCGGCCGTAGCGGCGAGCTCCTCGCTGGAGGACGCGTTCTGCTGGGTGGTCTTGTTCATCTGCCCCATCGCCACGTTGACCTGGTTCACGCCCTGCGACTGCTCGCTGGACGCCGCCGCGATCTCCTGCACCAGGTCCGAGGTCTTCTCGATGCCCGGCACGATCTCGCCCAGCAACGCACCGGCCCGCTCGGCGGTCTGCACGCTGCCCGAGGCCAGCTCGCCGATCTCCTGCGCCGCCACCTGACTACGCTCGGCCAGCTTGCCCACCTCGGCCGCCACCACCGCGAAGCCCTTGCCGTGCTCCCCGGCCCGCGCCGCCTCGATCGTCGCGTTCAACGCCAGCATGTTGGTCTGGAACGCGATCTCATCCACGATCGCGATCTTCTCCGCGATCTCCTTCATCGCCTTGACCGTCTGCTCCACCGCGGACCCGCCCTCGGACGCGGCGCCCGCGGCCTTCGACGCGATGCCGTCGGTGATCTTCGCGCTCTCGGTGTTCTGGTTGATGCTGGCCGCCATCTGCTCCACGCTGGAGCTGGTCGTCTCCACGCTCGACGCCTGCTCCGTCGCCGCCTGCGAGAGAGCCTGTGAGGCGCCGCTGATCTGGTTCGCCGCGTTCGAGAGCTGGTCGGCCGAGCTGGTCACCTCGCTCACCGTGCGGGCCAGCGTGGCCACGGTGTTGTTCACCGCCTTGCGCAGCCGCTCGACCTGACCGTGGTACGCGGTGTCGATGGTCTGGGTCAGGTCGCCGTTCTCCATCGCCGACAGGATCCGGCTGATCTCGTTGAACGGTCCGATCACCGAGTCGAGCGTGGCGTTGATGCCGGTCACGATGCTCTGGAAGCCACCGCTGTGCTGGCTGGCGTCGGCGCGCACGTCCAGGCGGCCCTGCACCGCGGCCTCGCTCAGCAGCGTGGTGTCCGCGATGAGCCGCTTGAGGTTGCCCCGCACCTGCTCGATGGTGTCGTTGATGAACGCCTTCTTGCCCGGCAACTGCTCCAACGGCGTGTCGAAGTCGCCCTCACCGAACGCCTTCACCACCGCCATCGCCTTCTTCTTCACCGCGATGTGCCCGGCCACCATGTCGTTGATGCCGGCCGCCATGGTCACGTACTGCCCGGAGAACCGCTGGGTGTCGATCACCACGTCGATGTCGCCGCGCTCGTGCTCGACCGACATGTGGTTCATCTCCGCGATCAGGCCCTTCAGGTTGCCCCGCACCTGCTCGATGGTGTCGTTGATGAACGCCTTCTTACCCGGCAACTGCTCCAACGGCGCGTCGAAGTTCCCCTCACCGAACGCCTTCACCACCGCCATCGCCTTCTTCTTCACCGCGATGTGCGCGCCCACCAGATCGTTGATCTGCGTGGCCATGGTGGCGAACTGACCGTCGAACCGCCGCACGTCGATCACCACGTCGATGTCGCCGCGCTCGTGCTCAGCCGACATCCGGTGCGTCTCGGCCAGCAGGTCGGTCAGCGTTCCCCGCACGCGTGCGATCTCCTGCAGCGCCGGGCTCGCGTCGGCGGGCACCGCGGTCGGCGTGAGGTCGCCCCCGGCGCAGCGCGCGGCCAGCGCGGCCACCTCGTTCAGTTCCCGGGCCGGCGGCGCCACCAGCAGGGACCAGGTCAGCCCTGCCACCGCGGCGGCGCCCAGGGCCACCACCAGCCACCCGAGTGCCCCGCCCAGGGCGACGGCGATCGCGGGGACGGCCACGAGACCCCCGACGACCACCGCGAAGCGGGGCATGACCGAAGAATTTCGCGCCACGTGGTCACCTTCCTCGACACAGGGCAGGGCGCTGCGGACGGCGCCCGACATGAGACCCATCGGCATTCCGGTCAAATCGCTAAACGTTCTCGGCCAACTACTCTCGGCTATCGAATCTCGGGGGTGCCGGACAGCAGCAGGCCGGCATCACCGGGGCCCGTGGCGGCGCCCGGCGATGCCGGCCTGGTGCAATGTCGCCGAGCGCCTCAGAACCGCTCGAACTTTCCCTCGTCGATGGCGTCCAGTTCGGGTTCCGGCCGGTGCGCCCGCCGCGGTGGCGACGCGATGCCGGCGTTGAGGTCGTTCAGCGCCAGCAGTTCCCGCCGGTGACCGGATCCGTTCACCGTGAAGAACCGCATCATCTGCTGCAACTGCGCCGTCTGGCCGGTCATCTCCTCGGCCGTGGCGGCGAGCTCCTCGCTCGCCGAGGCGTTCTGCTGGGTGGTCTTGTTCATCTGCCCCATCGCCACGTTGACCTGGTTGACACCTTCGGACTGCTCGCTGGAGGCGGCGGCGATCTCCTGCACCAGGTCCGAGGTCTTCTCGATGCCCGGCACGATCTCGTCCAGCAGCGTGCCGGCCCGCTCGGCGGTCTGCACGCTGCCCGAGGCCAGCTCGCCGATCTCCTGCGCCGCCACCTGACTACGCTCGGCCAGCTTGCCCACCTCGGCCGCCACCACCGCGAAGCCCTTGCCGTGCTCCCCGGCCCGCGCCGCCTCGATCGTCGCGTTCAACGCCAGCATGTTGGTCTGGAACGCGATCTCATCCACGATCGCGATCTTCTCCGCGATCTCCTTCATCGCGCCCACCGTCCGCTTGACCGCGGATCCGCCCTCCGCGGCCGCCGTGGCGGCCTTCGCGGCGATGCCGTCGGTGATCTTCGCGCTCTCGGTGTTCTGGTTGATGCTGGCCGCCATCTCATTGACGCTGGAGCTGGTCGTCTCCACGCTCGACGCCTGCTCCGTCGCCGCCTGCGACAGCGACTGTGAGGCGCCGCTGATCTGGCCCGCCGCGTTCGAGAGCTGATCGGCCGAGCTGGTCACCTCGCTCACCGTGCGGGCCAGCGTCGCAATGGTGTTGTTCACCGCCACCCGCAACCGTTCCAACTGTCCCTGGTAGGTCTCGTCGATGCTCTGCGTGAGGTCGCCGTTCTCCAGGGCCGACAGGATCCGCCCGATCTCGTTGAACGGTCCGACGACCGCGTCCAGCATGTCGTTGACCCCGGTGACGATCCGCCGGAACCCGCCGCTGTGCCGGGACGCCTCGGCGCGGACGTTCAGGCTTCCGCGCACCGCCGAGTCGGCCAGCATGGTGGTGTCCTCGATCAGCCGTTTCAGGTTGGCCCGCACCTGCTCGACCGTGTCGTTGATGAAGCGCAGCTTGTCCGGGAAGCGCTCCAGCGTGGCCTCGAAGTCGCCGTCGCCGAAGGCGCGGACCACCACCATGGCTTTGCGGGCGGCGATGTGCGCCGCGATCATCTCGTTGATGCCCTCGGCCATGGTGCGGTAGGAGCCAGCGAACTGCTTCGCGTCGATGACCGTGTCGCTGTCGCCGCGGTCGTGCTCCGAGGACACCCGGTTCAGCTCGGTGATCAGGCCCTTCAGATTGCTCCGCACCTGCTCGATGGTGTCGTTGATGAACGCCTTCTTACCCGGCAACTGCTCCAACGGCGCGTCGAAATCACCCTCACCGAACGCCTTCACCACCGCCATCGCCTTCTTCTTCACCGCGATGTGCGCGCCCACCAGATCGTTGATCTGCGTGGCCATGGTGGCAAACTGACCGTCGAACCGCCGCACGTCGATCACCACGTCGATGTCGCCGCGCTCGTGCTCGGCCGACATCCGGTCCATCTCCGCGATCAGGCCCTTCAGGTTGCCCCGCACCTGCTCGATGGTGTCGTTGATGAACGCCTTCTTACCCGGCAACTGCTCCAACGGCGCGTCGAAGTTCCCCTCACCGAACGCCTTCACCACCGCCATCGCCTTCTTCTTCACCGCGATGTGCGCGCCCACCATCTCATTGATGCCCTCGGCCATGATGCGGAACTGGCCCGGGAAGCGCTTGGCGTCGATCACCACGTCGATGTCGCCCTGCTCGTGCTCGGCCGACATGCGTTCCATCTCGGCCAGCATCTCCGCCAGTGTGGACCGCAGCCGTAGCACCTCCCGCACGGCCCGGCCGTCGCCGGCCCGGCCGCGGGAGACGCCGAGGTCGCCGTCGGCGGAGCGGGTGACGAGCGCGGTCACCTCGGTCAGTTCCCGCGACGGCGGGATCACCAGCAGGGCCCATGCCGCGGCGGCCACCACGACGGCACCGATGACGGCCACCAGCCAGGCGACGGCGCCGCCGCCGCTGACGACGGCGACCACGGCGGGGACCACGACGGCGGCCGTCGCGACGATGGCGAAGCGGGGCAGGGTCGACGGACTCGCTGACACGGGCACGGCCTCCTGGAGATGCACGGGATGCCGACACCCCGGACAGGCGCCGGCAATTCCTCCCATCGGCACGTGTGCGGGATTTCCTTAACGCTCCGGCCGAGGTGACCACGAGCGTCCGGCCGGGCTCGTGCGAACCCGGCCGGAGAGCAATGGCGCGGTCTTCCCCGCGGCGATCACGCCGCCGTGCACGAGCTGGAGTTGAGCGCGTACCCGCTCGGCGCCGCGGCGTTGCCGGTGTGGCCGGCCTGGAAGCCGATGGTGACCGAGCCGCCGGTCGGCACGGATCCGTTGTAACTCATGTTGCGCGCGCGGACCGCACCGCTGCTCGGGGTGTAGGTGGCGTTCCAGCCCGAGACGATGGTCTGTCCCACCGGCAGCGTGAAGTCCAGGGTCCAGGAGGTGACCGGGGCACCCAGGTTGGTGATCGTGATGGAGTCCGTCAGCCCGGTGTTCCAGGCGTTGACCGCGGTGCTGACCCGGCATGTTCCGCTCGAGGTCGGCGGACTGGTCGGTGGCGTCGTCGGCGGCGTGGTGGGCGTGGTCGTCGGCGGCGTGGTGGGCGTGGACTGGTCCAGCCCGAAGAAGGCGATCACCAGGCGCTCCATCCCGGACTGCGGCAGCGAGTGCCCGGCGCCCGCGACGCTGATCCCCTCAACCGGCGCCTGCACGCCGGCCGAACCGTACCGGGTGCGGGTCCAGCCGGACTGCGGCGTGTCGGTGAGCACCGGCGTCTGGCTCACGCCGAGCACGTTCGTCCACTGCTTGATCTCTTCACCGAAGTTCGGGTATTGCAGGGTGGTGTCGGCGGTCCCGTGGAACAACTGCATCCGCGGACGCCTGCCGGAGTATCCCGGGTACGCGGCGCGGACCAGGTCGCCCCACTGCTGCGGGGACTGGATGAGCTGGCCGCTGGAGCACTGGCTGTTCCAGCCCGCCTGGTTGGCGGGGTTCGTCGGATCCCCGGCGCTGGCCGCGAAGCAGCCGAACGGCACGCCCATGAACGCGGCGCCGGCGGCGAACACGTCCGGGTAGTCGCCCAGCATGACGTTGGTCATCATGCCGCCGGACGACGCCCCGGTGACGAAGGTCCGTGCGGCGTCGGTGTGGTACTGCTGCTGCACGTACCGGACCATGGACACGATCCCGGCCGGGTCGCTGCCGCCGTCGTGCCGCAGCGCGCCGGGCGAGGAGACGTCGAAGCAGTTGCCGGTGCGCGTCGCCGACGGATAGACGACAATGAAGCCGTACTGGTCGGCCAGCGAGGCGAACTGGGTGCCGGAGTAGAACGCCGGCCCGGAGCCGGTGCAGTAGTGCACCGCCACCAGCAGCGCCGGGTTGGCCGGCAGCCGGTCCGGCACGTACAGGTGCATGCGCAGATGGGTGGGGTTGGCGCCGAACGAGGTCACCTCCTGGAGGGCGGCGGCCTGCGCGGGTGAGGCGTTCAGCAGCGCGGCGGCACCGGCCAGCACCGCGGCTCCGGCGCTGATCAGCAGGGATTTGACGGTACGTCGCATGGTGTCTCCCGGCTCGGGCCCCGGCGCGGATGCGGTCCGCACCGGGGCTGGGTGATCAACTGGCGGAGCAGGTCGCGGATCCGCTCGGGCCGGTGCCGGTGCCCTGGAACCCGAACTCGGTGGAGCCGCCCGCGCCGACGCTGCCGTTGTAGCTGACGTTGCTGAAGCGCACCGTGCCGCTGGACCCGCTGGCCTGGGCGTTCCACGTGTTGACGACGGACGCCCCGGAGGGCAGCGCGAGTGACACCGCCCAGCCGCTGAGCGCGGACGAGCCGGCGGTCACCCGCACGGTGGCGACGAAGCCGCCGTTCCACTGGTTGAGCGACACCGACGCGGAACAGCCGGCACCGCCCGGCGGGGTGGTGGGCGGGGTCGTCGGAGGAGTGGTGGGCGGGGTCGTGGTAGGCGGTGTCGTGGTGGGCGGCGTGGTCGGCCCGGCCGCGTTCAGGGCGTCCAGCACCGCGGTGTAGGCCGCCTTCTTGTTGCCGTTGCCGTCGAACAGCAGCGGGGTGCTGCTGGCCCGCCACGAGTCGGTGTCTCGGATGCCCCAGACGGTGATGCCCGCGCACCGCGCGACGGCCAGGCAGGCGCGCGTCACCGCGGCGAAGTCGTTGGCCTGCGCGGTGCCCGATCCCGCGATGTCCAGCTCGGTGATCTGCACCTCGACCCCGAGGTTCGCGAAGCGCTGCAGGTTGGCCTGGTAGTCCCCGGGCAGCGGGGAGGCCGAGTTGAGGTGTGACTGGAAGCCCACGCAGTCGATGGGCACGCCGCGGGCCTTGAAGTCGACGACCATGTTGTAGACCGCGGTGCTCTTCGCGTTGACGCCGTCGGTGTTGTAGTCGTTGTAGCAGAGCTTGGCGTTCGGATCCGCCGCCCGGGCGGTGCGGAACGCCACTTCGATCCAGTCGTTGCCGGTGCGCTGCAGGTTGGAGTCGCGCCGCGCGCCGCTGCTGCCGTCGGCGAACGCCTCGTTGACCACGTCCCAGGCGTAGATCTTGCCCCGGTAGTGGCCGGCCACGTTGGTGATGTGGTTGACCATGGCCTGACGCAGCGCGCTGCCGGACAGGTTCTGCGCCCAGCCCGGCTGCTGCGAGTGCCAGGCCAGCGCGTGACCCCGGATCCGCTGGCCGGCCGCCACCGCGTGGTTCACGATCTGGTCGGCGCTGCCGTAGCTGAACGAGCCCTGGGACGGCTCGGTGGCGTCCCACTTCATCTCGTTCTCCGGCGTCACCATGGTGAATTCGCGGTCCAGGATGCCGCTGTAGACCGAGTCGCTGAGCTTGTAGGCCGCCACGGCCGCACCGTAGTAACGGCCGGAGGCCGCAGCCGACGCGCCGAGCGTGCTCGCCGCACCGGCCGTGCCGGAGACGGCCACCGCGCCGAAGGCGGCCAAGCCGGCGGTGGCGCCGGCGAGGGCGAGACGCAGGGGCCGGCGGGGAGTCGGTCGCCCGCTGCCGCGGGGATTCTGATGTTGCACGATGATCGCCTTCCGGGGAGCGTGCTGAGGTCGGGAGCACATCCGCACGCCGCGGCGGCCGTCCGCGGCGTGGCAGGGTGGGAGCGAGTCGACTCGGACCGAAACCGTATCGAAACAAGTCCGGAACCTCAACGCTTGTCGATTCGTCGATCCGGCCCGCAAAGGCGCCGAACGGCGAGATGACGGGCATCGGCACCGGCCCGTGAGGAGCCGGAAGTTACGAGGTCGCGGCGGAGATCGTGATCCGCCGGCCGACGGCCGGCGCACCCGGGGGCCATCTCGGCCGTGTGCGCCATCCGCAAAAATGGGAGCGCTCCCAGACGCGACGAGCGGAAGTACCGGCGGTGCCGTGTCTATCCTGTCGAGCGTGCAGGCGACCGACGGCATCAGGTGGATCACCGGCTTTCTCGACGGACCGGACCGCACCGCGGAGCCCCTCTGGCGGGCCGTCACGGGCGGCGAGTGGTCGCCCCGGCGCGGCCCGGACGGGGCCTTCGCCACTCTCGTGCCGCCGGATGGCGACGCCTACCTGCGCGTGCAGGTCACCGGCGACGGGCCGGCTCGCGCCCACCTGGACCTGCACGTCGCCGACGTGCCGGCGCACACCCGGCGGGCCGGTGAACTGGGCGCCGTGGTCGTCTCCGCCGAGCCGGGCCTGACCGTCCTGCGCTCCCCCGCCGGGCTACCGTTCTGCCTGGTCACCTGGCACGGCGAAACGGCACGCCCGGCCCCTGTGACCGGCGACGCCGGCCGGAGCCTGGTCGATCAGATGTGCCTGGACATCCCGCGGCCGGTCTTCGACACCGAGGCGGACTTCTGGTCGGTGCTGACCGGCTGGACCCGCCTGCACGGCGCGTCGGATGAGTTCGACGCGTTGGTCCGCCCGGACGGCATGCCGCTGCGGCTGCTGCTGCAGCGCATCGGCGGGACACTGCCGGGCATGCACCTGGACCTGGCGAGCGACGACCGCCGGGCGGAGGTCGCCCGGCATCTGGCCCTGGGCGCGGCGCACGCGTACGACGGCCGGGACTGGACCACGTTGCGAGACCCGGCGGGGCGGGTGTACTGCGTGACCGATCGCCGCCCGGACACCGGCGGGCCGGCCTGAGGCCGGGCCGGGCGCGGCACCCCGGCCGGTCACTCCGGCCGGTCACCTCGGCCGGGCCGCCAGCGCCCCGGTCAGCGTGACAAGGTGCCCAGCGTGAGCTTGACCTGACTCTGCGAGCCGCCGCGGTTGATGCCGAGGGTTACCGCGGTGCCCGGGTCGACCTTGCGCAGCGCGGCGTAGATGTCGCCGACCGTTGCCACGTCCGTGCCGTTGAACGTCACGATCACGTCGCCGGGTTGCAGGCCCGCGCTTGCTGCCGGGGACCCGGACTGCACCTGGCGGATCAGCGCTCCGGTGTTCACCTTCATGCCGAGCGACTGCGCGATGTCACCGGTCAGCGTGACAAGCGAGACACCGAGGTACGGGTGCGCCACGGTTCCGGTGGACAGCAGTTGGTCGGCGACATCGACCACGGTGCTGGACGGGATGGCGAACCCGAGTGACACCGCACCGGCCGACGGCGGGATGTAGGCCTCGTTCAGCCCGACCAGACGGCCCCGGTCGTCGATCAGCGCCCCACCCGAGTTGCCCGGCGAGATGGCCGCGTCGGTCTGAATCAGGTCGACCAGCGGGCGGCCCCCGGTCGTGGACGCGGGGATCTGCCGGCCCACGCCGGAGATGATGCCTTCGGTGACGGTGTTCTCGAAGCCCAGCGGGCTGCCGATGGCCAGCGCGGTCTCGCCGGGCTTGGGCAGATCCTGGCGCACCGTGACGGCGGGCAGCCCGGTGCGCTGCACCCGGACCACCGCCAGGTCAGTCACCTCGTCCGAGCCGGTCACCTGGCCGTTCGCCTGGGTGCCGTCGGCGAAGGCGACCTTGACCTGTTTCGCCGAGCCGACCACGTGCTGGTTGGTGACGATGATGCCGTTCGCCCGGTAGACCACGCCGCTGCCCAGACCCTCGCTGGTCTGGATGGTGACCACCGACGGCTCCAGCCGGGCCACCACGTCGACGACGCCGGAACCGCCGGTCGGTGCGGCCGCGGTCGACGCCTCACCGGCCGGCGTGGTGTCGTTGTCGCCGGTGCAGCCGGCCACCGAGAGCACCAGGACCGCCGCCGCCACGGCCCCTCCTCGACGCAGTCTCATCGTCGTCTCGCCTCCTCGTCACACAACCTCCGGTAGTTGTCCTTTGCCGCTTTTCCGCCGGCGACACCTGAAACGGCGCACGGGGAGCGCGCAGATTTGTCACATCTGCCGCACACGGCGGGATCAGCGCAGCAGCGTGCCGCCGACCGCGTCGTACAGGGCGCCGCCGGCGAGGCCGGCCAGCAGCACCGCGGCGGCGGCGACGACCGCCGCCAGCTCGGCCGACCGGCCGGCGGACCCCGCCGGGGAAGGGTCCGGGGAGGCGGCGAAGACCGGGACCAGCCAGCGCAGGTAGTAGGCGAGGCTGACGACCGTGTTCACCGCGGCGAGCACCACCAGCCAGCCCCAGCCGCCGTCCCAGGCCGCCTCGAACACCGTCAGCTTGCCGAGGAACACCGCCGTCGGTGGGGTGCCCACCAGGCCGAGCAGGCACACCACCAGGGCTGCGGCCACCGCCGGGCGCCGCCGGGCCAGCCCGCGATAGTCGGACAGCCGGCGACGGCCGGGGGTCGCCGCGACGACCGCGAACGCGCCGACGTTGGCCAGCGCGTACGCCGCCAGGTAGACCAGCAGCGCGGGCAGCGCGTCGCGGTGGCCGGCCACCGCGACCGCCATGAGCAGGTAGCCCACCTGGCTGATGGTCGAGTACGCCAGCAGGCGCTGCGGCACGGTCTGCGCCAGCGCCGCCAGGTTGCCCAGCGTCATGGTGACCGCGGCGACCGCCGCGACGAACACCGGCCAGCCGTCGTCCGCCGGGATCACCGTGACCAGTCGGTACGCCGCGACCAGCGCACCCACCTTGGGCACCGTGGTGAGCACCGCGCCGGCCCCGGCCGTGGCGCCGTGCACGGTGTCCGGCACCCAGAAGTGCAGTGGCGCCGCGCCCGCCTTGAACAGCAGGCCGGTCAGCACCCCCACCACGCCGACGACCACCAGGCCGCGCGGCGCGGCGGGCAGCCCGGACGCCAGCTCGTCGTAGCGGGTGCCCCCGGCGGACGCGTAGAGCAGGCCCACCCCGCCGAGCATCACCACCCCGGCCAGCGCGCCGAACAGGTAGAGCTTGAGCGCGGCCTCGGCGGCTCCGGCGTCGCGGCCCCAGCCGGCCAGGCCGTACAGCGGGACCGTGGCGAGCAGGTAGCCCACGGCGAGCACGAGGAGATCCGACGAGCCGGCCAGCATCTGGGCGCCGAGGGTGGCGAGCAGCGCCAGGACGTAGAACTCGGTCTGCCGCCGGTTCCCGGCGATCCGCGGGGTGGCCAGCAGCAGCACCAGCAGCGTCGCGGTGGGTGCCAGCACGCGGATCGCCGACGTCGCCACGTCGATCGCGAAGGAGTGGCCGTACACGGTCTGGTCGGACCGCCCGGCGAGCGCGACGGCCGCCGAGCCGGCCAGCGCGAGCGCGGCGACCAGCCCGGCGACGCCCTGCCTGCGACGCGGCAGGAAGGACCCGGACAGCAGGGTGGCGACCGCGCCGAGCAGCAGGATCAGCTCGGGCAGCAGCGCGAGCGGCTTCTCGTTCACCGCGCCACCAGCGCGGCGACGCCGCGCGAGGCCGGCTCGATCACGTCCAGCAGCGGTCCCGGAAAGAGGCCGATCAGCAGGGACAGCACGAGCAGCGCGGCGACCGCGGCGGTCTCCGGGCCGTTCAGGTCGCCGGGCCGCCGCAGATCGCCGTGCCCGGAAGCGCCGGCGGTGGCCAGCGCACCGCGGGACGGGCCGAGCAGGATCCGGTGCAACGCGGACAGGAACACCCCCGCGGTCAGCAGGATGCCCAGCAGGGCCAGCCCGGCCCCGATCGGCGTGGACCCGAAGCTGCCGGTGAAGATCTGGAACTCGGCGATGAACCCGCTGAACCCGGGGATGCCCAGCGAGGCGAACGCGGCCAGGGCGGTGGCCGTGGCGAAGCGCGGGGCGTCGCCGGCCAGGCCGGACCAGTCCGCCATCCGGTAGGTGCCACCCCGGTCGTACAGCACCCCGGCGAGAAGGAACAGCGCGGCGGTGATCAGGCCGTGGCTGACCATCTGGGTCATCGCGCCGGTCACCGCCACCGATCGAGCCTGGGAGTCCGAGCCGCCGACCATCCCGGCGGCGCCCAGGGCGAGCAGCACGTATCCCATGTGGTTGACCGACGTGTAGGCGACCATCCGCTTGAAACTGGTCTGCGCCAGGGCGACCAGGGCGCCGTACAGCGCGCTCAGCACGCCGACCACGACGGCCACCATGGCGTACCGGCGCCACGCCTCCGGCAGCATCGGCATGGCGATCCGGACGAAGCCGTACGTGCCCATCTTCAGCAGCACCCCGGCGAGCACCGCGGAACCGGCCGCGGGCGCGTCGGTGTGCGCGGGCGGCAGCCACGTGTGGAACGGGACGGTGGGCGTCTTCACCGCCAGGCCGATCGTCACCGCGAGCAGCACCAGGCCGCCCGCGACGCCGCGGCCGGACAGCGGCGCCTGGGCGGTCAGCGCCACCATGTCGAAGGTGCGCGGGGCCGACGACAGGTACAGGCCGATGAAGCCCACCAGCAGCGCCAGCGAGCCGACGAAGGTGTACAGGAAGAACTTCAACGCGGACCGCGCGGCCTGCGCGCCGTGCCCCCAGCCGGCCACCACGGCGTACATGCCGACGATGGACAGGTCGAAGAAGACGAAGAAGACGATCAGGTCCAGCGCGCTGAACAGGCCCAGGCAGGTGGTTTCCAGCGCGAGGAACAGGGCGGCCAGCCGGCGCGGGCGGTCGCCGTGCCGCAGGCTGTAGACGGCACTCGCGGCGAACACCACGGTGGTCATCGCGACGAGCGGCAGGGACAGCCCGTCCAGGCCCAGATGGAACCGCGAGCCGAGGCCGGGGATCCACGGCACGTCCACTTCGTATCCGAAACCGGAAGCTGGGCGTGCCGCCCACATCGCCGCCGCGCCGCCTGCCTCGGCCACCGACACCGCCGTCCAGATCCACCGCACGGCGCGGTCGCGCAGACCGCGGGCGGCCAGCAACCCCACCGCCGCCAGCGCCGGGACGAACACGAGCAGGGGAAGCATTCTCACCTCACCACGATCAGGACGAGCACGGCGGCGACCAGCAGGACGATCGCCTGGGCGTAGTACTGGTGCACCTGGCCGGTCTGCGGGCGGCGGGCGAGGTCACCCAGCCGGCGGCATCCGGCCGCGACGCGGGCGACGACGCCGTCGACGCCCGCGTCGTCGAAGCGCGCGGCGGCATGCGCGGCGCGAACGGCGGCGTGGGCGGTCCCCTCCACCGCGCGGTCCAGCACCCGGTCGTCGAACCGGGCAAGCGTCCGTGCCAGGGCGAGCACCGGGCGCACCAGACCGGCGTGCATCGCCGCTTCCAGGCCCAGCCAGGAGCGGGTCCACGTGGGCGCGCCGATCCGCGGCGCGGCGACCGCGGTGACCGCGAAGACGGCGACCGCGAGCACGCCCGCGAGCACCTCCGCGGCGACGATCGGCCGCGGCTCGCCGTCCGCCCCCAGCAGCGTCCGGAACGCGTCGCCGACCGGCGGCAACGCCAGGATCTCCAGCACCGCCGCGCCGGCGGCCAGCACCACCAGCGGCACGCGCCGCAGCACGCCGACCCGGCGGGTGCCGGGCTGCTCGGTGTCGTACCCGGACTCCGGGGCGGCCGGCAGCGGGCGCAGCACCACGCCGAGCACCTTCCCCGCGTACGCGCTCGCCAGCACCGCCGCGACCAGGCAGACCGCGTACAGCGGGACGGACATGTCCCGGGCCGCCGACAGCACCTCGTCCTTGGTCGCCCACAACGCCAGCGGCGGGACCCCGCCCAGCGCCGCCGCGCCGACCGCCACCGCGGCGCCGACGGTCCGGTCCCGGCGGCCGGCCCCGCGCAGGGCGGCCAGTTTCCGGGTGCCCAGCGCGCTCAGCCAGGCACCGGCCGCCAGGAACAGCAGCGCCTTGGTGGCGGCGTGGCCGATGAGATGCGCCGCGCCGCCGGCCACCGCGCCGGTCGCCGCGCCCACCACCACGAAGCCCAGTTGCGCCGCGGTGGACGCGGCGAGCGTCTGCTTGAGATCGGACTGGCCGAGCGCCACCACACCGAGCAGCAGCGCGGTCGCCGCGCCCGCCCAGGCCGCGGCCGGGGCGGCCCAGCCGGCCGCGGCGAGCAACGGATGCAGCCGCAGCAGCAGGTAGCCGCCCATCGCCACCATCGCCGCGGAGTGCAGCAGCGCGCTCACCGGGCTGGGGCCCAGCATGGCCCGGGACAACCAGAACGAGAACGGTAGCTGGGCCGCCTTGCCCAGGGCGGCGGCCAGTACCCCGGCCGCGGCCACGTGCCGCCACGGCGCGGGCAACGACGCGAGCCCGTCCAGGGACATCCCCGGCGCGGACGCCAGCGCGGCGCCGGCGGCGAGATAGAGGCCCAGGTCGCCGGTGCGGGTGGTGAGGAAGGCGGTGGTGCCCGCGGCGACCGCGGCGTCGCAGCGCCAGCGGAAGGCGATCAGCGCGTACGAGGTGGCACCCATGATCTCCCAGCCGAGCAGCAGCGCGGGCAGCGTGGCGGCCGCGACGGTGAGCAGCACCGCGGCGATGAACAGCAGCATCAGGCCGAAGAACCGGTTCCGGCCCGCGGTGACGTCCGCCGCGGCGAAGACCAGCACCAGCAGCGAGACGGCGGCCACCGCGATGCCGACCGCCGCGGCGAGTCCGTCGACGGCCAGGCCGAATCCGCCGCCCGCGACCCACGGCACGGTGACCGTCGGGCGGCCCGCCGCGACCGTGCCGGTCATGGCGAGCACGGCCACGGCGACGCCGACCGCGACGGCGGGCGCGGCTCGCTCGGCGCGACGCCCGGCGAGCGCCAGCGCGGCCCCGGCGACGGCCGGTACGGCGATCATCGCCCACAACACCGCGGTCATCCGCGCAGATCCCCCGCCATGTCGGTCATGTCCGCGTCGCGGGCCCGCATGAGCAGCGTGGCCACGGCGAAGCCGAGGGCCATCTCGACGGTCATCGCGGCGAGCACCACGAGCACGAACACCTGCCCGTCCGGCCGCGCGGGCGCCAGGAAGTACCAGAAGGCGGCCCCCGCGACCACCAGCGCGTTGATCATCAGCTCCAGGCCCATCATGACCATCACCACGGACTGCTGACTGAGCGCGCCGAACAGTCCGGTGGCGAACAACGCGGCGGCCAGCACCAGAAACATCTGCAGGGTCACGCGTCATCGGCCGGGCGTGCCGACGGCTCCCCGTCGTACCGGCCGCGGCCGGTGGCCAGCACCATCGCGGACACGATCGTCGCGAACAGCACCGCCGACACGGTCATCATCACCAGCATCTTCCCGCCCATGATCGCCTCGCCCAGCGCGAGCGTCGGGTCGCTGGGCGGCGTGCCCCGGCGCTGCGGCCACGGCGTCCCCAGCGCGCCCCCGGCCAGCAGCAGGAAGACCACGATCGACACGACAAGCGCGCCGCGCTTGTTGTGCATCATCGACATGGGCATCAGGCCGCCCGGATTCATCATGAACATGATCATGAAGATGGCCATGATCCCCATCTCCATCAGCATCATGAGGATCGTGATGACACCCAGATAGGCCGCGTCCACCAGCAGGATCGCCGCCCCGGCGGCCACGAACGACACTGCCAGGGCGATGGTCGCGCGGGCCATCGAGTTGACCACGAACACCGCCACCCCGCCGGCCACTGCGAGCAGCGCCAGCAGCACGAACGCCGTCACACGCATGTCATCCCCCTTTACCAGGCGCGTCTCTCATCCGCCGACCACCACCGCGATCACCGCGACCACCAGCAGTTGCGCCAGCGTCAGCGGCAGCACCACCAGCCAGGCCAGGCGCATCACCCGGTCGGCCCGCAACACCGGCATCCGGCGCCGCACGGCCACCAGCGCGGCCAGCACCAGCGCGGTCTTCAGCGCGCTCCACAACCAACCCGGCAGCACCGGCCCGGCCGGCCCGCCGAGGAACAGCGCGCTCGCCATCGCGGCGCCCGCGGCGAGCAGCGCGTACCGGCCGGCGAGCAGCACCAGGCGGTCCACACCGGACGGTTCGGCCAGCACGCCGCCGGCCACGTCCCGGCCGGCCGGGTATCCGAACGGGCCCCACAGGCTGAACCCGGCCACCGCGCCGAGGAACACGCCGAACGCCACCGGCATCCAGACCACGAACCACAGGCCGTGCTGCGCGGCCACCACCTCGGACATCCGCAGGCTCCCCGCGGCCACCGCCGGGCCGGTCAGGGCGAACATCAGCGGCAGCTCGTACGCCAGCGCCTGCGCCAGATAGCGATAGCCGCCCACCAGGGCGTAGACGCCGTTGGCACCCCACCCGGCCGACCACACGAGCAGCCACAGCGCCACGTCCAGGGCGTTGAACCAGACCACGCCGACCACCGGGTCGGCCACCGCCCGGCCACCCATCGGCACCACCACGGCCATCAGCAGCGCGACGACCAGCGGGCCCGCGGCGCCGGCACGCCACAGCAGCGCGTCCGGCGTGACCGTGCTGCGGCGCCGCTGCCGCAGCAGCCGCGCGGTCTCCCACAACGGCCGACCGGCGCGGACGCCGGCGCCGCGGTCGCGGTCCGCCGGGTCGAGCAGGCCGTCCAGCACGGCCGCCCCACTCGCGTACGCGAGGACGAGCGCCGCCGCGGGCAGCACCGACCAGACCGGGGCGGCGGTCATGCGCTGGTCGTCCCTTCCGGTCGCCGTGCCGCACCGGCCAGAGCGCCGCAGTGCGGATCGAGGCTGGCCATCACCACGCGCGCGGCGGCCAGGTCGAGGCCGGCCATCAGGCGTACGGCGGCGTCCAGGCGCGCCCGGGCGACCGACGCGTCGTCCTCGCGCCCCGCGTCGTGCCCGGCTCCGTCTCCCTCCGCGGCGCCGCGCCCGGCGCCTTCGCCGGCGAGTAGCGCGTCGGCTTCGGTGAGCCATCCCCGCCAGCGGGCGGTGGCGTCGTGGCCCGTACGCGCGGTGTCCGCACCGGCCGCGTCCCACCGCGGGAAGCCCTGGCTGCGCGCCTCGTCCGGGGTCAGCACGCCCAGTCCGTCGGTCGACCAGCGCAGCGCCCTCGACCGGCGCAGCCGCCGGTCGAGGCGGCGCAGACCGGTGCGCACCGGCGCGGCGGGCGCTCCGGACCACGCGGCGTCGCGCAGGCGGCGGGCCTGCACCGCGGCGGCCGGCCAGCCGGCGACGCCGAGCAGGCGGGCCAGCGCGCCCAGCCGGGACGCGGCACGCCCGCCGGGGCCACGGCCGGGATCGGCATCCGCCCCGTCGGAGGCCGGGCCGGACGGCTGGGCCGGGCCGAGCAGCCGCCACTGTGCCCGCTGCACCACGTCGCCCTGCACCTGCACGTCCACCACCAGCCCGGCCGGCCAGTCGGCGAGCACCGGCCCGAGCGGCACGGACAGCACGTCCAGTTGCAGACCGTCGCGGTCCGGGGCGCGGTCGGCCATCATCAGGCCGCCGGGCATCTGCATGCCATCCCCCTCGTCACCGTCCTCGGCACTGCCGCCGCCGTCCGGCGTGGCGGGTCCGGCCGCCCAGGCGTCGCGGCGCCGCCCGGCGTCCGCCGCCTGGCCGGGACCGATCAGCGACGCGAGCGCTTGTGCCACCGCCCCGGCCGCCGCGCCCGGCTCGGCGATCCAGATCCGGGCCCGCGGCCCCGGCATCTGCGCCCACACCTCGTCCACCACCGCGGTCAGCTCCGCGCCGGGCGCCCCGGCCACCACCAGCAGGTCCGCGTCCGCGGCCGAGTCCGCGGCGACGGCGCCCGCGCGGGCCAGCTCCGCCTCCGCGACCCACCGCACGGCGGTGGCGCCCGGGACCTCGACGAGCAGGGCGTGCGGGCGGCGGGCGGCCCATCCGGCCAGACGGTTGCTCAGGACCATCGCAGCGCGCCCTCCCGCCACGCGTAGACCACGCCGGCCATCAGCACGCCCAGGAACCCGAACATCTCCACCACCGAGGACGTCCCGACGCGCGCCACCACGAGCGCCCACGGGTACATGAACAGCATCTCCACGTCGAACGCCAGGAAGAGCAGGGTCAGCACGTACCAGCGCACGTGGAAACGGGACACCGCGTGCTGGGCGGGCCGGTGCCCGGACAGGAACGGCCCGGCGCGCAGCGGTGCGGCGGCCACGGCCGTGTAGCGATGGACCAGGTACAGCAACGCCACGGCGGCCGCGGCGACGGCGGCCATGGCCAGGACGTTCACCACCTGTTCCGGTCCTCCCACGCGTGCGCCGACCCGATCTCGGACGTCCAGCCTTACCCACTCGCGCCGCCCGCACACGCGTACACGCCCGATCGCCGGGAAAGGACGAGTGGCGTCATCGGCGCGGTTTGACGGTAGTTGATGCCTTATCGGGCCAGATCGCCGTTTTCCGAGGGCCGCGGTTGACGTGCGTTTTCACGGCGTACCGGGTGATTCGTACGCCCGGCGGTACCGGATTCTCGTAGCGTTATCCGAGGTGAACGACGCACCACCAAGAAGCAGGACAAACAGTGAGGTTTGCTTACTGGACGCGCTCCCAATCGTTATCGGGAAGAATCCTGGAAACCGTTGCGCAACCTGCAAGAAACCTCTTGACTGACCGCGCGGGGTAACGACTGAATACCGTACGTCTACCCGGTCAATGCGGACACAGAACGGGAGAGGCATGTTCATTCAACCAACCAGGCAGCGCTGGAGTGCCGCGCTCGCCGGGACGCTGGGCGTGGGTCTGACGCTCGGCATGGCCGCCTGCAGCAGCGGCGACTCGGACGACGAAGCGAGCGTGCCATCCGCCGCACCGGTCGACTGTGCTCAGTACACCAGCTTCGGCGACCTCAAGGGCAAGACCGTCTCGGTCTACACCAGCATCGTCACGCCCGAGGACAAACCGCAGATCGACTCGTACAAGCCGTTCGAGAACTGCACCGGCGTGACCGTGAAGTACGAGGGCGACAAGGCATTCGAGACCCAGGTCCTGGTGCGCGCCAAGGCGGGCAACCCGCCCGACATCGCCTTCGTGCCGCAGCCCGGTCTGCTCAAGCAGCTCGTGGAGACCGGCCGCGCGGTCCCCGCGCCGCAGCAGGTGTCCGACAACGTGGACAAGTTCTTCGGGCAGGACTGGAAGGACTACGCCACGGTCGACGGCAAGTTCTACGCCGCGCCGCTGGGCGCCAACGTGAAGTCGCTGGTGTGGTACTCCCCGCAGGAGTTCGCCGACTCCGGTTACCAGGTGCCGACCACCCTGGACCAGCTCAAGGCGCTGAGCGACAAGATGGTGGCGGACGGCAAGACGCCGTGGTGCGCCGGCATCGCCAGCGGTGAGGCCACCGGGTGGCCGATCACCGACTGGATGGAAGACATGATGCTGCGCCTGTACGGCCCGGACACGTACGACAAGTGGGTCAACCACGAGATCCCGTTCAACGGCCCGGAGAGCACCGCCGCGCTGGACGCCGTCGGCGCCTACCTGAAGAACCCGAAGTACGTCAACGGCGGCCTGGGCGACGTGAAGAGCATCGCCACCACCACCTTCCAGGACGCCGGGCTGCCCATCGTGGACGGCGCGTGCTCGCTGCACCGGCAGGCGAACTTCTACGCCGCCAACTGGGACGAGGACACCAAGGTCGCCGAGGACGGCGACGTGTTCGCCTTCTACCTGCCCGGCAAGGACGCCACCACCAAGCCGGTGCTCGGCGGCGGCGAGTTCACCCTGGCGTTCTCCGACCGCCCGGAGGTGCAGGCGTTCCAGACGTACCTGTCGTCGGACACCTGGGCGAACAACAAGGCCGCCATCTCCTCCGGCTGGGTGAGCGCCAACAAGGGCCTCGACGTGAACAACCTGAAGAGCCCGATCGACAAGCTGTCGGCGCAGATCCTGCAGGACCCCAAGGCGGTCTTCCGCTTCGACGGCTCCGACCAGATGCCGGCCGCGATCGGCTCGAACGCGTTCTGGAAGCAGGCCACCAACTGGATCACCGGTCAGGACACCAAGACCACCGTGGACAACATCGAAAAAGCCTGGCCCAAGTGATCTGACGTACGCCGGACCGGCCGGAGCGAGGACGCGAAGTCCCGCGCCCGGCCGGTCCCGCCTTCCCCAAGGAGGTGGGGGCCCTGTTCTCCGTCGCGGAAAGCACGCCCGCCAAGTTCGCCCAGATGCTCGCCGCGATCCTGTTGTTCGCGGCGGTGATGGGTCTGATCCTGTTCTTCGCCGGACGCGTCACCGGTCGGCGCAGTGATCGCATCGTCGCGTTCGCCTATCTGGCGCCCACCATGCTGATGCTGGCCGTCGGTCTCATCTACCCCGGCCTGCGCACCATCTACCAGTCCTTCTTCGACGCGGCCGGCAAGGCGTTCATCGGCCTCGGCAACTACCAGACCATCTTCACCGACGACGGGCAGCTCACCGTGCTGCGCAACACCGTGCTCTGGGTGGTGGTGACGCCGTTCGTGGCCACCGCGGTCGGCCTGCTGTACGCGATCCTGGTGGACAAGGCCAGGCTGGAGTCGGTGGCCAAGGCGCTGATCTTCCTGCCCATGTCCATCTCGTTCGTGGCCGCGTCGATCATTTGGAAATTCGTCTACGAGTTCCGCCCGGATCAGGGCAACATCAAGCAGATCGGCCTGCTCAACCAGGTCCTGGTCTGGCTCGGCGCGAGCCCCCGGCAGTGGCTCGTCGACTCGCCGCTCAACACGCTGCTACTGATCGTGGTGATGATCTGGATCCAGGCCGGCTTCGCCATGACCGTGCTGTCCGCGGCGATCAAGGCCATCCCGGACGACATCGTGGAGGCCGCCCGCCTGGACGGCGTGACCGCGTTCGGCATGTTCCGGTTCGTCACCCTGCCCAGCATCCGGCCCACCGTGGTCGTGGTGCTCACCACCATCGGCATCGCCACCCTGAAGGTCTTCGACATCGTCCGCACCATGACCGGCGGGCAGTTCCAGACCAGCGTGGTGGCCAACGAGTTCTACAGCCAGAGCTTCCGCAGCGACAACCAGGGCCTCGGCGCGGCCCTGGCGGTCCTGCTGTTCGTCCTGGTCATCCCGATCGTCGTCTACAACGTCCGGCAACTGCGCGCAGCGGAGGCACGATGAGCGCAACCAGTGCCCCGATCACTACGACCCCACCCGTCACCCCGCCCGAGGTATCGGCGGCCGGCAAGGCGCGCAAGCGGCTCTCCTCACCATGGGCGTCGCTGATCGCGGTGGTGCTGGCCGTCCTGTGGACGGTGCCCACCTTCGGCCTGCTCGTCTCCTCGTTCCGGCCGCGCAGCGACGTCCGGCGCAGCGGATGGTGGACGTTCTTCAACGACCCCACGTTCACCCTGGACAACTACCGCGACGTGCTGGACACGAGCAATTCGGCCTCGCTGGGCAACTACTTCGTGAACAGTTTCGTCATCACCATCCCGGCGGTGATCATCCCGATCACCCTGGCCTGCCTCGCGGCGTACGCGTTCGCGTGGATCAAATTCCCCGGGCGCGACGTCCTGTTCGTCGCGGTGTTCGCCCTGCAGATCGTGCCGATCCAGGTCACCCTCATCCCGCTGCTGCGGCTGTACGTGGACGCGGGCATCGCCGGCACGTTCTGGCCGATCTGGCTGTCGCACTCCATCTTCGCCCTGCCGCTGGCGGTCTTCCTGCTGCACAACTTCATGAAGGAGATCCCGTCCGGGCTGCTGGAGGCGGCCCGGGTGGACGGCGCCGGGCACGTGTCCATCTTCTTCAAGGTGTTGCTGCCGCTGCTGCGGCCGGCGCTGGCCGCCTTCGGCATCTTCCAGTTCCTCTGGGTCTGGAACGACCTGCTGGTCGCGCTGACCTTCGCCGGCGGCGGTGACACGGTCGCGCCGATCATCGTCGGACTGGCCAACCTCAGCGGCACCCGGGGCACCGCGTGGCACCTGTTGTCCGCGGGCGCCTTCATCTCGATCCTGGTGCCGATGACGGTGTTCCTGCTGTTGCAGCGCTACTTCGTCCGCGGCCTGCTGGCGGGCAGCGTCAAGGGCTGAGACAGCGGCACCAGCCAGCGCAGCATCACAGCAGCGCCGGCCGGGCGATCAGCCCGGCCGGCGTTCTTCATGCCTCCGGCGGAGCGATGTCCGGCGGCATCACCAGCGGATGCCGGTCGGCGTCGCGTTGCGCCGCCCGTGCCATCTCGGCGCGGAACTGGGCCCGGCTTATCTCGCAGCGCAGCAACTGGCCGACCAGGGCGCCCTCCAGCGACTCCGGGATGTGTTCGGCCGCTGATTCCGGCCCGATCGCGGGTGTGGGCGCGGCGTCGTCGCCGTGACCGCGGACGGCCGGCCAGACGATCACCACGATCAGCACCACCGCGACGGCCGCCACGAGCACAAGCACGAGCATGACGGGCACCTCCTTCGCCCGCGGCGGGGGATCTCGCGGGCAACACCGCCGACATCACCAAGAAACCTACGCCTTCGGGCCGGTTCACCGACAGGGCCGGACGGCACAACACGGGGCTTTCGTCAGGTCCGCACCCGTCTGTCGGCCCGCGGGGCCGACGACCCGGTCCGGCACGCGCTGCTCAGCCCGTCCCGGCTCGCTCGTGCGGGCGTGGGTCGTCCGGACGCGGGCCGGTCAGGCAGACGTCGGGCAGCAGGAACCAGCGCAGCTTCTCGAAGCTCGGCGGCAGGTCCGGGCCGGTCCCGTCGGTCGGCTCGGGACGCTCGGCCATGAGCCGGCGGGCCTCGTCCAGGTAGCCCGGCAGCACCTCCTCGCCCAGCAGGCGGCGCCCGGGCGGCATGGTGACCGTGCCGTCGCCGGCGAGCCGCAGATCGGTCAGCCGCACCCGGGGCGCCACGCGGGCGGTGTGCCGCCACAGGCCGGTGCGCGGGTCGAACCGGTAGTCGCTCAGCAGCCGCTCGCCGCCGTGCGCGATGAGCGCCACCGCCTCGGCCAGGTAGTCGGCGACCGCGTCGGAGATGAAGTAGTTCAGGTTGATCCGTGCCCAGCCCGGCTTGATGCCCTCCCATCCGTCGGCGATCTCGGCGCTGAAGGCGTGGGACAGGTCGTCGCCGATGCCGAGCAGCCGGTGCCCGTACGGGCCGGCGCAGGAGCAGCCGCCGCGGGACTGTATGCCGAACAGGTCGTTGAGCAGCGCCACCACGAAGTTGTGGTGCAGCCGGCGCGCGCCGCTGCGGATCTGGAAGGACACGATCGACAACCGCTCCGCCCGCGGGTCGCCGAGCACCTCGATGCGGTCGTCGGTGTCCCACCGGTTGCGCAGCCGCTGCCACAGGCGGTGTTCCCGCTCGCCGATCAACGCCGGCCCGACCGCCTCCTTGACCGCGAACACCAGGCCGGCCCGGATCGACTCCACGATCGCCGGGGTGCCGCCTTCCTCGCGGGCCACCGGGTCGTCGAGATAGCGGTGCGTCGACGGGTCGACGAACGCCACCGTGCCGCCGCCGGGCGCCACCGGCACCCGGTTGGTCATCAGCGCACGGCGCGCGACAAGCACGCCGGGCGTCTGCGGGCCGCCGACGAACTTGTGCGGCGACAGGAACACCGCGTCCTTGTGGTCTCCCGCGCCGGGTGCCGACTCGCCCACCCGGATCCGCACGTACGGGCCGGCGGCGGCGTAGTCCCACACCGACAGCGCGCCGTGGGCGTGCAGCAGCCGGGCCACCGCTTCGGTGTCGGTGAGGATGCCGGTGACGTTGGAGGCCGCCGAGAAGCTGCCGATCAGCAGCGGGCGCGCCGCGTACCGTTCCAGGCCGCGCCGCAGGTCCGCCAGGTCGACGTGGCCGTTGCGGTCGGCGCCGATCTCCACCACGTCGGCGATCGACTCGCGCCACGGCAGTTCGTTGGAGTGATGCTCGTACGGCCCCACGAACACCACCGGGCGCTCACCGGCCGGGATGCGCCCGGACAGCGCGTACCGGTCGTCCAGGCTCTCGCTCACGCGCAGGCCGAGGATGCCGACCAGCTTGTTGACCGCGGCCGTGGCGCCGGAGCCGCAGAACACCACCATGTCGTCCGGGCCGCCGCCGACCCCGCGGTGGATGATCGAGCGGGCCTCCTCGCGCAGCTCCTGGGTCTGCAGGCCGGTCTCGGACGCCTCGGTGTGCGTGTTCGCGTAGCGCGGCAGCACATGCTGCCGCAGGAAATCCTCGACGAAGTCCAGCGCCTGCCCGGAGGCGGTGTAGTCGGCGTAGGTGATGCGGCGCGGCCCGTACGGACCGTCCAGCACCTCCCCGGCGCCGATCAGGCCCCGCCGGATGCGGTCCAGCATCGGCTCGTCCATGTCACCCCTTTCGCCATGGCGCGCCACCCGCGTCACACTCTACGTTCGCCCGGTGGCCGGGGGCGCCGAGTGCGAGGTCGTGGCGGGTCCGGGACATGACCTGGCCCTGATCGGGGTACCACCGGCGCATGCCGACCACCGCACGCACCCGACCGTGGCCGCTGCCGATCGCCGGCGCGGCAAGCGCGCCCGGCGCGTACGCGGGGGTGGCCGACTACGCGGGCCTTCCCATGATCGAGCTGTCACCGTCCGTGGCCGCCCTCATGTTCGGCGGCGCCATCGTCGGCGCCGCGTTCCTGCTCTCCTGGGCGGCCGAGGCGGCGGAGGTGGAGGTCAGCGCCGGGGTGGCGCTCGCCTTCCTGGCCTTCCTCGCGGTGCTGCCCGAGTACGGCGTCGACTTCGTGTTCACCATGCGGGCCGGGCAGACGGTCGCCGAGCAGGGGCACTGCGCGGCATCCGGAGGTGAGGACCCGTGCACCCTCGCGCTGGCGAACATGACCGGCGCCAACCGGGTGCTGGTGGGCATCGGCTGGCCGCTGGTGGTGCTGGTGGCCGCCCTGGTCGCCCGCCGCAACCCGGGGCAGACCCGGCAGGAGCCGAGCGTGCCCGCGCCCGGCCACGTGCGGCTGACCTCGGCCATGTCGGTCGAGGTGGTGTTCCTGGGCATCGCCACGCTGTACTCGCTGACGCTGCCGTTGCGGCACACCCTCACGCTGATCGACGCGGTGGTGCTGCTGGCCGTCTTCGGCGGGTACGCCTGGCGGCTGGCCCAGGCGCCGGTGGAGGAGCCGGACCTGGCCGGCACCTCGAAGTGGATCGCCGATCACGAGCGGCGGGCGCGCCGTTGGTGGCTGGTGGGGCTGTTCGTGGTGGCCGCCGGCGTCATCGTGGTCACCGCCGAACACTTCGCCGACGCGGTGGTGGGCACCGGCGAGCAGCTCGGCATCGACCGGTTCCTGCTGGTGCAGTGGGCCGCGCCGGTGGCCAGCGAGGCACCCGAGCTGATCGTCGCCTGCCTGTACGCGTGGCGGCTGCGCGCCTCGCAGTCACTGGGCGCGCTGCTGTCCAGCAAGGTGAACCAGTGGACGCTGCTGGTGGGCACCATCCCCATCGTGTTCGCGGTGTCCTCGCAGAGCCTGAGCGGCCTGCCGCTGGACACCCACCAGCGGTACGAGCTGCTGATCACCGCGGCGCAGTCGCTGTTCGCGGTGAGCCTGCTGGTGAATCTGCGGCTGAGCATGCGCGGGGCGACGGCGCTGATCGCGCTGTTCGGCGTGCAGTTCGTGACAAGCATCGTGCTGAACGAGTCGGCCAGCCAGATGGTCATGGTCGGGCTGACCGTCGTCTACCTGGCCGGTGCGGTGATCATGTTCGGCCGCCACTACCGGCGCGCCCGCCGGCTGGTCCGCGACGGCACCGTCGCGGACCTGACGGCGATGGAGGAGTACGACGACGAGCCGGCCGGCGCGCGCTGACGCGGCAGCACCCGTCGGCACGGCAGCTCTCGCGCCGCCCCGGGCGGTCAGAACCCGCGCGCCAGCCGGTAGTACACCTGGTTCCAGCGCAACTCCTTGACCAGTGCGCGCAGCGTGGTGTCCGCGTCGATGACCACCAGTTCGGTGCCCAGCATGTCCGCCAGGTCGGTCAGCTCCTCGGCGCCGATGGCGGTGGACAGCACGGTGTGGTGCGGCCCGCCCGCGGTCAGCCAGGCCTCGGCCGAGGTGGCCAGGTCGGGTGCGGGTTTCCAGACCGCCCGCGCCACCGGCAGCCGGGGCAGCGGCTCGGTCGGGTCGACCACCTCGATCTCATTGGCCACCAGGCGGAACCGGTCTCCCATGTCGGCCAGCCCGACCACCACCGCGGGCGCCGGCGCGGCGTCGAAGACCAGCCGGACCGGGTCCTCGCGGCCGCCGATGCCCAGTGGATGGATCTCCACCCGCGGCGTGCCGGTGGCGATCGACGGGCACACCTCCAGCATGTGCGCGCCCAGGATGCGCTGCCGGCCGGGAGTCAGGTCGTAGGTGTAGTCCTCCATGAACGAGGTGCCGCCGGGGGTCATCGCCTTCACCGTGCGCAGCAGCACCGACGTCTTCCAGTCGCCCTCGCCGCCGAACCCGTACCCGTCGGCCATCAGGCGCTGCACCGCCAGGCCGGGGAGCTGGCGCAGCCCGCCCAGGTCCTCGAAGTTGGTGGTGAAGGCGCGGAACCCGCCGTCGGTGAGGAACTGGCGCAGCCCGGCCTCGATGCGCGCGGCGTACCGCAGCGACGCGTGCCGCTCGCCACCGGGCCGCAGCGCGCGATCCACGTCGTACGTCTCGGCGTACTCGGCGATCAGCTTGTCGATCTCCGCGTCCAGCACCGCGTCGACCACCGCGACCAGGTCGTTCACCCCGTACGTGTTGACCGAGGCGCCCAAGCGCAACTGCGCCTCGACCTTGTCCCCTTCGGTCACCGCCACGTCGCGCATGTTGTCGCCGAAGCGGGCCACCCGCAGGGTGCGCAGTTCGGCCAGCCCCTTGGCGGCGCGCACCCAGGCGGCCACCCGGTCGATCACCCGGGGATCACTGACGTGCCCGGCGACGGTCTTGCGCGACACGCCCAGCCGGGACTGCACGTACCCGAACTCGCGGTCACCGTGCGCCGCCTGGTTCAGGTTCATGAAGTCCATGTCGATCTCGGCCCAGGGCAGCGCCACGTTCGCCTGGGTGTGCAGGTGCAGCAGCGGGGTACGCAGCACGTCCAGGCCGGCGATCCACATCTTGGCCGGGGAGAAGGTGTGCATCCAGGCGATCACGCCGATGGCATCCGGCGTGGCGTCCGCCTCCCGGCACACCGCGGCGATCTCGGCGGCGCCGGTCAGCACCGGTTTCCACACCACGCGCACGTCCCCGAGGTCGGCGGCGTCCAGCGCGGCGGCGATGTGCCGGGACTGCCCGGCCACCTGATCGAGCGTGTCCGGCCCGTAAAGCGCCTGGCTGCCGGTGAGAAACCAGATCTCGTGCACTGTCATACGGCGTCCCCTCTCAACGCTGACCGTAGACGTTCTGGTACCGCTCGTAGAGCCGGTCCACATCCGCGGGGTCCAGCCGGGCGACCGGGCCGAGCTGGGTGGCCAGGTGCAGGGTGCGGGACACGTCCTCGCACATCACCGCGGCCTTCACCGCGTCCTTGGCGGTCGTCCCGATGGTGAACGGTCCGTGCTGGCGCATCAGCACCGCCGGTGAGCGGTGGCCGGACAGCGTCTGCACGATGCCCCTGCCGATCGCGTCGCTGCCGATGAGCGCGAACGGCCCGACCGGGATGTCCCCGCCGAACTCGTCGGCCATCGCGGTGAGCGCGCAGGGTACCGGCTCGCCGCGGGCCGCCCACGCGGTCGCGTACGGGCTGTGCGTGTGCACCACCCCGCCGACGTGGTCCATGTGCCGGTAGACGTAGGCGTGTGCGGCGGTGTCGCTGGACGGCGCGTGATCGCCGGCCACCAGGGTGCCGTCCAGGTCGCAGACCACCATCGTGGCGGCGGTCAGCTCGTCGTAGGCGACCCCGGAGGGCTTGATGACGAGCAGGTCGGCGCCCGGGACCCGGGCGGACACGTTGCCCGCGGTCCAGGTCACCAGGCCCCACCGGGTGAGATGGCTGTGCAGCGCGGCGACCTCCGCGCGGACCCGGTCCACGGTCTCGCCGATGCGGCCGGTCATCGCGGTCATCGGGCCAGCGCCTCGTTGCGGATGCGGCGCAGCCGGTGCAACGCCTTGTCGGCGCCGCGGCCGAAGTAGTCGTGCAGCAGCATGTACTCCGCGTACAGGGCGTCGTAGACGTCGGAGTTCGCCGGCTCCGGCCGGTAGACGTCGCGTTCCACCTTGCCCATCGCCGCCGCGGCGGCGGCCACGTCCGGGTACGCCCCCGCCGCTACCGCGGCGTGGATGGCCGAGCCCAGCGCGGGCGCCTGATCGGAGGTCGCCACGCTGATCGGGCGGCGCAGCACATCGGCGTAGATCTGCATCACCAGCGTGTTGCGTTTCAGCCCGCCGGCCACCACGAACTCGGTCACCGGCACGCCGGCGTCGTCGAACGCCTCCACGATCGCACGGGTGCCGAACGCGGTCGCCTCGATCAGCGCGCGGTAGATCTCGTCCGGCCGGGTGGCCAGGGTGAGCCCGGCGATCACCCCGGACAGGTGGTGGTCCACCAGCACCGACCGGTTGCCGCTGAGCCAGTCCAGGGCGACCAGTCCGTGCGCGCCGGCCGGCTGCGCGGCGGCCTGCTCGGAGAGGATCTCGTGGACGCTGCGGCCGGCGGCGCGCGCCTGCTCGTGCACCTCCGGCGGCACCGCGTGGTCCACGAACCACGCGAAGATGTCGCCGACGCCGCTCTGTCCCGCCTCGTAGCCGTAGAGGCCGGCCAGGATGCCACCGTCGACCACCCCGCAGATGCCCGGCACCTCGGCGAGCGTCGCGCCGTTCATCACGTGACAGGTGGAGGTGCCCATCACCGCGAGCATCTGGCCCGGCGCGATCGCCTGCGCGGCCGGGGCGGTCACGTGCGCGTCCACATTGCCCACCGCCACCGCGATCCCCGGCGGCAGGCCGGTCCACTGCGCGGCGCGTGCGCACAGCCCACCGGCCCGGCCGCCGAGCGGCGCGATCGCGTGCGACAGCCGGGTGTCGGCGAAGTCGGCGAAGTCCGGGTTCAGGTCGCCCAGATACTCCTTGTCCGGATAGGAGCCGTCCTGGTAAATGCCTTTGTATCCGGCGGTGCACGCGTTGCGGGTCTCCTTGCCGCACAGTTGCCAGACGATCCAGTCGGCCGCTTCGATCCAGCGTTCGGTTCGCGCGTACGTGTCGGGGTCCTCCTCCAGCAGTTGCAGCGCCTTGGCGAACTCCCATTCCGAGGAGATCCGCCCGCCGTAGCGGCGGATCCACGGCTCACCGCGCCGGTGGGCCAGGTCGGTGATCCGGTCTGCCTGCGGCTGCGCGGCGTGGTGCTTCCACAGTTTCGGGTACGCGTGCGGCCGTCCCGCCAGGTCGCCCAGCTCGCACAGCGGGGTGCCGTCGGCCAGCGCCGGCAGCACCGTGCAGGCGGTGAAGTCGGTGGCGATGCCGATCACCTGCGCCGGGTCCACGCCGGCCGCCTCGACGGCGCCGGGCACCGCGATGCGCAGCACGTCGCGATAGTCCTCGGGGTCCTGCAGCGCCCAGTCCGGCGGCAGCGACGGGCCACCGTCGGGCAGCGCCCGGTCGATGACACCGTGCCGGTATTCGTGCACCGACGCGCCGACCTCGGCGCCGTCGGCCACCCGGACGACGACCGCGCGCCCGGACAGGGTCCCGAAGTCGACGCCGATGGTGTACTGCTGCATGGCGTTCACCGTGCCTTCCGTGTGACGAGGCGTTGCAGGACGATGAAGGCGAAGAGCAGAATGCCGATGACGATCTTGGTCCACCAGGTGCTGAGCGTGCCCTGGAAGGTGAGGATCGTCTGGATCAGGCCGAGCACCATGACGCCGAGCACGGTGCCCAGGACGTACCCCGACCCGCCGGCCAGCAGGGTGCCGCCGATCACCACGGCGGCGATGGCGTCCAGCTCCATCCCTTGGGCGTGCAGGCTGTAACCGGACAGCATGTAATAGCTCAGCAGCACCCCGCCCAGCGAGGAGCAGAACCCGCTGATGGTGTAGACCCCGACCCGGGTGCGCGTCACCGGCAGGCCCATGAGCAGGGCGGAGTCGGCGTTGCCGCCGATCGCGTAGACGGTGCGCCCGAACCGGGTGTACGCCAGCACGAGCGCGGCGGTCAGCACCACGGCGAGCGCGACCACGACGCTGGTGGAGATGAAGATGCCCGGCCCGAACCGGATCCGCCGCTGCGCCATGAAGGTCCAGAAGCCGTCGGTGATCGGGATCGAGTTGCGGTTGATCAGCAGGGAGATGCCGCGGGCCAGGAACATCCCGGCGAGGGTGGCGATGAACGGCTCCACCTTGAAGTAGTGGATGACCGACCCCATGCCCAGCCCGAGCGTGGTGCCCACGAGCAGCACCAGCGGCAGCACCAGCGCGGACGGCCATCCCGCGTGCAGCAGGGTGGCCGCCACCGTGGTGGTCAGCGCGACCACCGCGCCGACCGACAGGTCGATGCCGCCGGTCAGGATCACGAACGTCATGCCGACCGCGACCACCAGCAGGAACGCGTTGTCGACGCCGATGTTCAGCAGCACCTGGATGTCGGAGAAACCGTCGTAGTTGGCCACGCCCAGCACGTACATGAGGATCAGCAGGGCGAGGGTGGCCAGCACCGGGACATGGCGGCGGTCAGGCCGGTACGCGCGACGGCGCGCGGCCGGGACGCCACCCTTGGGCGGCAGCGGGGGCGCCTTGACGTCGATCATGCCGGGATCTCCGTTCGCGGCGCGGGCGCGGCGGCCGGGGACGGCGACGCCGGCGGCGGGCGACGGAAACGGCCGGTGACCACGGCCCGGAAGGTGGCGGACTGCATCAGGCAGAGAATGATCACCACGATGGCCTTGAACAGCAGCGTGGTCTCGACCGGGATGCCGATCGAGACGCACGTGACGTTCAGGGTCTGGATGATCACCGCGCCCAGCACGCTGCCGGCCAGCGAGAATCGGCCGCCGGCCAACGCGGTGCCGCCGATCACCACGGCCAGGATCGCATCGAGCTCGATCAGGTTGCCCGCCGCGTTGCTGTCCGCGCTGGCCACGTTGGAGCTGTAGATCAGCCCGGCCACGCCGGCGCAGACCGCGGCGAACACGTACACCATGAGCATCAACGTGCGCGCCTGGATTCCGGCCAGCCGGCTGGCCGTGGGGCTGTCCCCCACCGACTCGATCAGCAGGCCGAGGGCGGTGCGGCGGGTGAGCACCACGGCGAGCGCCACGGCCGCCGCGGCGATCAGCACGGACACCGGCAGCGCCAGCGCGTACCCGCCACCGATGACCCGGTACGGCCCGGACCGTACGTTGATGATCTGGCCGCTGGTGATCAGTTGTGCGATGCCCCGGCCGGCCACCATGAGGATCAGCGTGGCGATGATCGGCTGGATGCCGGCGACCGCGACGAGCAGGCCGTTCCACACCCCGGCCAGCAGCGACAGCAGCAGCGCCGCGGCGATCGCGGCGAGCACCCCGCCGACGCTGTTCTGATCCCCGAGATCGGAGATCAGCACGCAGGCGAGCGCCCCGGAGATGGCCATCACCGAGCCGACCGACAGATCGATGCCGCCGGTGGCGATGACCAGGGTCATGCCCAGCGCCACCAGGATGAGCGGCGCGCCGTTGCGGGCGATGTCGACAAGCGAGCCGTACAGGTGGCCGTCCTGCAGCCGCACCGCGAAGAACCGGGGCGCGAAGAACAGGTTGCTGGCCAGCAGGGCGGCCAGCACCAGCACGGGCCAGAAGAGCCGATGCCGCCAGACGCTCATGACGCCGCTCCCCCGGCGATGGTCTGCATGATCCGGTCGGCGTTCACCGTGGCGTCGTTGTCCAGCTCGGCCACCAGCTTCCGGTCCCGCAGCACCTCGATCTTGTGGCTCAGCCGGAGCACCTCCTCCAGCTCGGCGCTGATGTAGATCACCGCCATGCCGCCCCCGGACAGCTCCGCGACCAGCCGCTGAATCTCGGCCTTGGCGCCCACGTCGATGCCCCGGGTGGGCTCGTCCACGATGAGCAGTCGCGGCGACGTGATCAGCCAGCGGGCCAGCAGCACCTTCTGCTGGTTGCCGCCGCTGAGGTTGCGCACCGGCATCTCCGGATCGGCGGGCTGGATGCGCAGCGCGGTCAGGTATCTGCCGACCAGTTCGTCCTGGGTGCGCCGGGGCACCGGCCGGGCCCAGCCGCGCGCCGCCTGCAGGGCGAGCACGATGTTCTCCCGCACCGTGAGATCCCCGATGACCCCCTCGGTGCGACGGTTCTCCGAGCTGAACGCGACGCCCCGGGCCATCGCGGAGCGCGGGCTGCGCAGATGCACCCGACGCCCGTCGACCTGCAGCGCGCCCCGGTCGGCACGGTCCGCGCCGAACAGCAGCCGGGCCAGCTCGGTGCGCCCGGATCCGAGCAGCCCGGCCAGGCCGATCACCTCGCCGGGGTGGATGCTGAGATCGAACGGAGCGATGGCCCCGTCGCGGCCGAGGGCTTGCGCGCGCATTACCGGCTCGCCCCGCGGCGCCTGCGCGTCCGGCCGGCCGGGCTCGATGCCGGCCAGGTCGGCCAGCTCCCGGCCGATCATCGTGGTGACCAGGTCGCGCTGCGACAGTTCGGCGGTGCGGTACTCGCCGATGAGCCGGCCGTTGCGCAGCACCGTCATCCGGTCCGCGATCTCGTAGACCTGGTCCAGGAAGTGGGTCACGAACAGCACCGCGACGCCGTCGGCCTGGAGCCGGCGCACCACGGTGAATAGCTGCGCCGCCTCGGAGGCGTCCAAGCTCGAGGTCGGCTCGTCGAGGACGAGCACCTTGGCCGAGACGTCCACCGCCCGGGCGATCGCGACCATCTGCTGGATCGCCAGCGAGTAGGTGCTCAACGGCGCGGACGCGTCCACCTCCAGGCCGAGCCGGCGCAGCAGGGCGGAGGCGGCGCGGCGCATCTGCGCCCAGCGGATCAGCCCGGCACGCCGCGGCTCACGGCCGATGAAGATGTTCTCCGCCACGGAGAGGTTGGGGCAGAGGTTCACCTCCTGGTAGACCGTGCTGACACCGGCCTGCTGCGCCTGCAGCGGGCCGGCGAAACGGACCGGGCGGCCCTCCAGCAGCACCTCACCCTCGTCGACGCCGTACACCCCGGTCAGCACCTTGATCAGGGTCGACTTGCCGGCGCCGTTCTCGCCCATCAGGGCGTGCACCTCGCCCGGAAACAGGCGGAAGTCGACGCCGTCCAACGCGACGACGCCGGGAAACGTCTTGCGGATGCCGGTCATCACGAGGACCGGCGACGGTTCTGCCATCGAGCGCTTCCTCCGCGGGTGCGGAGTCCGGGCCGTCGTGCCGGCGGCCCGGACCACGGTGATCAGTACTTGCGGTCCGGCAGCGCCTCCTGCGCCTGGTCCTGGGTGAAGGTGGTCTCCTCGGTGAGCACCCGCTGCGGCACCTCCTCGCCGGCGTTGACCTTCTTCGCCAGGTCCATCAGTTGCGGCCCGAGCAACGGGCTGCACTCCACGATGTAGTTGATCTTTCCGTCGGCCAGCGCCTGCATGCCGTCGTGCACCGCGTCGACCGTGATGATCTTGATATCGGTGCCGGGCTTCTTGCCCGCGGCCTCGATCGCCTCGATCGCACCCAGGCCCATGTCGTCGTTGTGCGCATAGAGCACGTCGATGTCCGGGTGCGCCTTGAGGAAGGTCTCCATGACCTGCTTGCCGCCGGTGCGGGTGAAGTCCCCGGTCTGCGACGCGATGACCTTGAACTTGGGCTCCGCCTTGATCACGTCGGCGAAGCCCGCCTTGCGGTCGTTGGCCGGGGCGGCGCCGGGTGTGCCCTGCAACTCCGCGATGTTGACCGGGTCGTCCTGACCCTCGTACTCCTTGACCAGCCACTCGCCGGCCTTCTTGCCCTCCAGGACGAAGTCCGAGCCGATGAACGTCTTGTAGAGGGACTTGTCCGGCGAGTCGATGGCCCGGTCGGTGAGGATCACCGGAATGTCGGCATCCTTGGCCTCCTTGAGCACGGTCTCCCAGCCGGACTCGACCACCGGGGAGAACGCGATGACGTCGACCCGTTGCGTGATGAAGGAGCGGATCGCCTTGATCTGGTTCTCCTGCTTGCCCTGCGCGTCGGAGAATTTGAGGTCGATGCCGGCCTGCTTGGCCGACTCCTGGATCGATTTGGTGTTCGCGGTGCGCCACCCACTCTCGGCACCCACCTGAGAGAAGCCGAGGGTCAGCGAGTCGCCGGAACCGCCACCACCGTCACCGCAGCCGGCCAGCGCGGAAGCGGCCACCAGGCCGCCGAGCGCGGCCACGGTCATCAACTTGCGCACAGCTTCCTCCTCCGGTCCGCACGCGCGGCGCGGACCTTCATGTTAGCGGTCACATAGCAATTGTCGAACGACGATTTCTTCCAGCTTCTGCATGTGCGCCCATTGCCATGGCGGCCCCGCCGACCCGCGCCAGGGGTCGCAATACTCCGCCTCACGTGGCGTACGCCACATTGCATCGCGAGTGTTACCGTTATCAAACTCAGGGTCAAGACCGCGTCGCGCATTTGTTACCGGGAGATTGCAACCAGCGACGGTGGCGCGCGTCCCGAGCCAGGTGTCGTTGCCCGTCACCGGGATGTCACTACAATCTCAGTGATCGGGAAAGGGAACGCCCGACGAGCAGCAACGAGCACAAAGGGGGCCCGCGTGCCAGCCCGCAAATCCAGCGCGGAGGAGCCTCCACCCACCCGGACCACCCCGGGCCGCCCACGCGGTTCGGTGATGCGCGACGTCGCCAAGCTGGCCGGAGTGTCCCACCAGACCGTCTCCCGGGTGCTCAACGAACACCCCAACGTCCGCCAGGAGACGCGCCTGCGGGTGCTCGAAGCGATGCGATCGCTGAACTACCGGCGCAACCTCGCGGCACGCACCCTGGTCACCCGCCAGTCGCACACGCTCGGCATCATCGGCTTCGAAACCACCCTGTTCGGTCCCGCCTCGATGCTCTACGGCATCGAGAGCGCCGCTCGCGAGGCGGGCTACCTGGTCAGCGTGGCCACCGTGCGCACGCTGGACCGGGCGTCGGTGCTGGACGCCGTCGACCGGCTCACCCAGCACGCGGTGGACGGGATCATCGCCATCGCCCCCAAGCAGGCGGTGACGAACGCGCTGATGCAGGTCCCGCCGGACGTGCTCTGCGTGACCGTGGGCGGCGGTGGGGACGCCGACGCGGTGCCCGCCGTGCGCATCGACAACGAGGGCGGCGCCCGGTTGGCCACCCGGCACCTGCTCGACCTCGGCCACGCCACGGTGCACCACGCGGCCGGACCGGCGGACTGGCCCGAGGCGCACGAGCGGGTGGAGGGGTGGCGGAGCACGCTGTACGCCGCGGGCGCGGTCGTCCCGCCCGTCGAGTTCGGCTGGTGGGACGCGGCCTCGGGCTACGAGCGCGGCCAGGCGCTGGCCGCCGACCCGTCGGTGACCGCCGTCTTCTGCGCCAACGACCGGATCGCCCTGGGCGTGCTGCGGGCGCTGCACGAGGCGGGACGCAAGGTGCCCGAGGAGGTGAGCGTGGTCGGCTTCGACGACATGCCGGACTCCGGTTTCTTCCTGCCGCCGCTGACCACGGTCAGCCAGCACTTCGGCGAACTGGGCCGGCGCAGCCTCGGGCTGTTGCTGGAGCAGATGGAGACACCCGCCGAGCAGCGGCTGCCGAGCGAAATCGTGGTGCCGCCGGCGCTGGAGGTCCGGGCCAGCAGCGCGCCGCCGCGGCGCAACGGCAAGCGTCGGCGCTGAGCCACCCCGGCGCCCAGCCACCCGGCGCCCAGCCACCCGGCGGCTTGTCAGCGCGGGCCGTCCGGCAGCGGTCGCCGGTGCAGCACCACCAGCGCGCCGACGGCGCGGGTCAGCACCACATACAACCGGCTGTGCCCGCGCGGCTCGGCGTCCACGATGTCGGCCGGCTCCACCACGATGACGTGGTCGAACTCGAGCCCCTTCACCAGACTCGCCGGCACCAGGGACACGTCGTCGCGGGTCACCAGGCCCGCGAGGCGCTCGATCGCGTGGTCCGCCGCGATCACCGCGACCGAGCCGTCGCGGGGGGCCCGCGCGACCGCGCGACGGACCTCGGCGTCCAGGTCGCTCGCCGCCCGCACGCGCAGGTCACCACCGTCGCGGTACGACTGGGTGGCCGCGATGCCGGGAGTCAGATACCGGGTGGCGAACTCGGCGATGGTCCGCGGCACCCGGTAACCGGTGCGCAGCTCCAGGGTCCGGGCGTCGCGGCGGCCGAGCCGGGCCAGCAGATCCGGCCACCCGGCGGCAGCCAGCGGATGAGTGGCCTGGCCCAGGTCCCCCACCACGGTCATCGACGCGTACCGGGCCCGGCGGGCGATCATCCGGCACTCCATCGGGGACAGATCCTGCGCCTCGTCGAGGATCACGTGCGCGTAGGTCTCCCCCTCGTCGACCTCCTCTTCCTGCTCGGCGGCCGGCAGCGGTTCGGCCAGCACCGGCACGTACGCCTCCTCGCCGTACGGGTCGAAGCCGTCGCCCCAGCCCACCACCCGGTGCCCCTCACCCAGGAGCACACCTTCGGCCCAGCGCTGCGCGGCCGTCACCGCGTCGTTGTCGATGCCCGGCCCGGCCAGCGCGATCGGTGTCGCCAGGCCGGGCGCGAACAGGGTCCATCCGTCGCGCAGCGCGCAGCCGAGCGCGAACCAGTCGATCAGCGTCGGACCGCTGGTCAGCTCGCGCAGCCGCGATGCCGTGCCAGCGGGCCGCTCCGCGGGCGCCGTCGGCGGCTCACCCAGCAGCCCGGCGAGTTCGTCCAGGAGCGGCACGTCGTCCACCGACCAGTCCGGGTGCCGGTACGAGGCCGCCAGCGCCCCGGCCGCCGCGGCGCCCCCCGTGGGCACCCGCTCCCGGTCGGCCAGCCACGCCAGCACCCGGTCCGGGGTGAGCCGCGGCCACCAGGCGGCGAGGAACCGCCGGAACTCGGGCCGGTCGCCCACCTCGTCGTCGAACAGGTCGCGATCAAAGTCGGCGCCGTCCACCCGCGACCACAAGGAATCCAGCAGCACCGCCGCGGCCACCGGGCGGGCCGCGTTGGGCCGGGTCCCGGTCGCCTCGGCGTGTTCCCGGACCGCCCGGCGCGCCCGCGCCAACTCGTCCGACGGCAGCGTCAGCACCTGTCCCGCGTATACCAGCCGCAGCCGCAGGGGCGCGCCCGGCGGGGTCTGCCACATCAGGTCGGCCAGCAGAGCGGGCATCCGCTCACCACCCTTGATCGCGGCGACCTCCGCAGCGTCGCGGCGCACGGCGCGGACCCCGCTCACCATTTCGCCGACGGCCCGCAGGTGGACGCTGTCCTCGCCGAGCGCGGGCAGCACCCGTCCGATGTAGGTGGTGAACACGGTGGACGGGCCGACCACCAGGACGCCACCGCCGGCGAACCGGCTCCGGTCGGTGTACAGCAGGTACGCCGCGCGGTGCAGCGCGACCTGCGTCTTACCGGTGCCTGGCCCGCCGGTGATCAGGGTGACGCCGCGGGCCGGGGCGCGGATCGCCTCGTCCTGCTCCCGCGCGATGGTGGTGACGATGTCGCGCATGTGCGGGCCGCGCGCCCGGCGCAGCGCGGCCAGCAGCGCACCCTCACCGAGAACGGCCAGCTCGCCGGCGTCATCCGGGCTGAGCATGTCGTCGTCCAGGTCCACCACCTTCGGCCCGCGGCAGATGAGGACTCGCCGGCGCACCACACCCATCGGTTCGCCCGGCGTGGCACGGTAGAACGCGGCGGCGGCCGGCGCCCGCCAGTCGATCAGCAGCGGTTCCCGGTCCGAGTCGCGCAGCCCCAGCCGGCCGATGTGGTAGTTCTCGCCGTCGTCGAAGTCCAGCCGTCCGAAGACGAGTCCTTCCTCCTCGGCGTCCAGGGCCCGCAGCCGGGACGCGGCATGGCGCACCATCGCATCCCGCTCGACCAGAGCGCCGACCGGACCGGCGGCAGCGCGGCTGTGACCCTCGCGGGCAAGCTCCCGCGACTGCGCGCGCACCACCTCGACCCGGGCATAGACCCGGTCCACAAACGTCTGCTCACCGGCGATCTCCTGCGTTCGCGCATCCGGCACAGTTCTCCCCCTGTGATGTGGCGTATGAGCGGTCCGGCAAACATACGCGCGGCTCAGGGCGGAAAAATCAGCATCACGACCGATTCGCATAGCCAGTCCAGCAAGTCATAATGAAGGTGGCCCCACCACACACACGCCCCCACCACCCCACACACGCCACCACCCCACACACGCCCCCACCACCCCCGGCCCCGCCCGGCCGCCCGCCGCCCGCCGCCCGCCGGGTGGC
>NZ_BMMX01000026.1 GCF_014646155.1 Mangrovihabitans endophyticus | reverse complement strand
CTGGTGATCGACGGCCGCAACTGCCTGGACGAGCCGCTGTGGACCGCGGCCGGCTGGACCTACCGCGGCATGGGCCGCCCCGGCTGATCCCGGCGGCGAATCGCCCGGCGAAGCGGAAACCTGCCCCGTTCGCGGCTGTTTCTGCGGTTCTGGACCTCGGTGAGCCTGTTCTAATGAGGTGTCGTACCGGCATGCTCTAGATAGGGACGCGAGGAGGTGCCGTGGCGCAGGCCGACGAGCCCGAACACTACGAAGACGAGCTGACCCGCATCGAGGCGTCGATCGCGGATCTGAAGATCCGTGACATGGCCGCCGCAGCCGAGCGCTCGCAGATCGCCGGCGAGCTGCAGGCTGCCCAGTTCCAGCGGGACATCCTCGCGCACGAACATCGGCGGCGTAATGCGCAGACCGGCAAGCCGCGGCGACTGCTGCGCCGCAAGCCGGACGGGTCCACCCGCGCCTCGGAGGTGCCACCGCCGCCGCAGCCGACCAGCCAGCACGGCACCGTCCCGACACCACCCGGCCCGCGCGTCGGCCGGGAGACCCGGGAGCGCCGCGCCGAGCGCGCGGAGCGGTCGGCCTCCGCGGGCGGTCCGCCGGACTGGGCCCGGACGGCGCGTCCCGGCGTGGCGTCGGACGGGGCGACCGCGCTGATCGACGACCCACCGCCGACCGAGACTCCGGCCGCCGACCGGCCGCCGCGGACCGAACACCAGCCGCATCCGCCCGAGGCGTCCACCAAGTCGGTGCAGAACATCCTCCTCGTGCTGAGCGCGTTGTTGCTGGCCGTGGCGGCGGTGGTGTCCGCGACGGTGGCGGTGGACAATCCGGTCGGCCGTTCGCTGGTCCTGCTGCTCATGGCCGCGCTGGCGCTGTTTGCGGCGCCGTGGATCTTGCAGCGCGAGTTGAGCTCCACCGCGGAGACGGTCGCCGCGGTGGGCCTGATCCTGGTGCCGGTGGTCGGCTATGCGCTGCAGGGCCGCGGCGCCCTGGCCGGCGTGACGGTGACCCTGCTGATGGGCGTCACGTTCTTGGTCACCGCGGTGGTCGCGTTCGTCTACGCGGGGCTCGTCCGGCTTGCCGCGCCGCGCTATGCCACGGTGCTCGCCCTGCAGCCGGTGCCGCTGCTGCTGGGCTACCCGCTGATCGAGAGCCCGGCCGGCTGGGCGCTGGCGCTGACCGTGGTTGCCCTGGTCGACCTGGTGCTGCTGACCACGGTGATTCAGCGGGTCCGGATGACGTGGCCGCCGCGGCGTCCCGCGCCGAGCGACGGCGAGGCGATGTCCGCCGCGGAGGCCCGGGACGCCGGCGCGCGGGACTTCGCCGAGCAGGAGTACGGCCCGGACCGGCCGGAGACCCGCCCGGAGGAGCCTGATCTCGTCATCCCGTCGATGTCCGGGCGGCGGCGCTGGCTGCCCAGCCGGATCTTCCCGGGACCGCGACCCGCGGGGGCACCCGCCGCGGGTAGCGTGCCGGCCCGGCCACCGGCCGCCACGGCGCCCTCCGCGGTCTGGTTGAGCGAGCTGACGTTCGCCCTGCTCTGCGCCGGTGTGGCCGGTGCGCTGCTGTACGGCGGCGGCGCGCTGATCGGCGCGGACGCCGTGCCGGACGCGGTGCGATCCGCGCTGATCCTGCTGCTCGCCGCGCTGACCGCGGTTGCCGCGGCACACATGCTGAACCAGCTCACCGCCCGCAACATCGCGGGCGGGGTGTTGACGCTGACCGTGATCGGTGGGTGTGCCCGCGTCGCGGCGGTCGCCGCCTCGCCGTGGGCGTTGGCCGTCGCTGCGGCGGCGGTCGCCTGCGCCGGTGCGGTGATCTCCAGGGTGCCCACGGAGGTGCGCCGCGGGCCGCAACTCGCCGCGGCCGGTGCGCTCTCCCTGATCGGCGTGTTCGTGGCGGTGGACGCCCTGCGCGCCGCGTTCGCACCGGTGCAGGCCGCGCGTCCGCTCTGGCATGCGGACACCGCGGGCTACGCGGACCGGATCGCGGCCGCCGCGGGACCCTCCGGCTGGCTCTTGGTGCTGGGCGCGCTCCTGGTCACCGTGGCCGCCGCGATGGCGTTGCCGACGGATGTCCGGCACGAGAGCGCGGTCGCCGGCGCGGCGCTGACGGTGCTGGCGGTGCCGTCCGCGCTCGGACTGCCCTGGTCCACCGCGCCCTGGCCGCTGGTGCTGGCGGCCATCGCCTTCGGCGCGTCCGGCCTGATGGCCCGCAGCCACCGGATCGCGGTCGCGCACATCGCCGCGGCCGGGGTGGTCGGCCTGTTCGGAGCCGGCGCGGCGCTGAGCGCCGTCTGGCTGACCGCGGCCGTGCTCACCGCGCTCGCCGGGGCCGGCGTCATGATCACCATCGCGGCCCGGCAGATCGCGCGCCAACTGTACGCCTGGGTGGTGGGCGACTGGGCCTCCGGCGCCGCCGCGCTGGCGCTGCCCGGTGCCGCGGTGACCGCGGCGCTGGCGGTGTCCGACCGCGGCAGCGGTCCGCCGCCCACCGAGACCGTCACGGTTCCGGCGCTGGCCTTCGGGTTCCTCGCGGTGGCCGGCACGCTGACCTACGCCGCGGTGTTCCAGGTGGCCCGCCGCGACATCAGCTTCCCGTTGACCGCGGGAACCGGCCTGGGCGCGGCGGCCCTGGCGCTGGCCGCGATCCTGTCGCCCGGCGCGACCGCACCCGACATCTGGGTGGGCGCGCTGCTCCTCGCCGCCGCGGGATTGCTGATCTTCGCGCCGTCCATCGACCGCAACCGGCGCCCGGACTGGCAACTCGACGGCCCGGACGTCGCCGCGGCGGCGGCCACGGTCGCGATCTGCGGTGCGCTGGCGCGGGTCGCCGCGCTCGCCTTCCCGGGCGCGCCGCTGTTCACTGCCGGCCTGATCGTGGTGCTGGTCGGGCTCGGCATCCGGCTGCTGCCCGGCACCTGGAGCCGCGGACCGGTCCGCGGGCTGGCCCTGGCCGGGGGTGTGGCCGGCGCGATCGCCGCCTGGCAGGCCCTCGCCGCCGGGCTGCGCATCATCGCCATGCCGGGACCGCTGTGGGCGTCCGACCTGAGCGGGTACGGTGCCGGCACCGCGCCCGGCGCATGGCAGGCCCCGGTCACCCTGGCGCTGATCGCGGTGGCGGCGGCCGCCGCCCTTCCCCCGCCGTATTCGTTCGATGTGGGCGCGGTGTGCGCCGCGCTGGCTGCCATCGGCGCCCCGGCCGCGTTCGGCCTGCCCTGGTGGTCACCGCTGCTGATCGGTGGCGCGGTGGCGCTGGCGTACGGCATCGCCGCGGTGGCCGCCGTCGAGCCGCGCGCCGCGATCGCCCGCGCGGCGGTCGCAGTGGTGGTGTCGTTGCACTTCGCCGGCGCGGGCCTGAACCGGCCCTGGTCCAGCGCCATGGCTTTCCTACTCATCACGGCGACGGGCGTCCTGGTCGCGGTGATGGCCCGGACCGCGATCAGCCCGGAGGCCGCGCACCGCGCGTTGGACGACAACCGGGCCGACGAGGCGGTGGTGCTGTCCGACACCGACACCGGCGTCCCCCGGCACCGCGAACAGATCGGCGGAGCGGCGCTCGGTGCGGCGTTGCTCGCGGCGCCCGGGGTGCTCGCCGCGCTGGCCGCCGAACAGGGACGGTCGGCACAGGTGGTGCTGACCGCCGCGCTCGCCGGTTCCAGCCTCAGCCTGGCCCTGCTGGCGCTGGCCGGCCGGCGCGCGGCGCCCTACCTGCCGTGGGCGACCGTGGGCATCGTGGGCGGAGCGACGGTCACCGCGATCGCCTCGATACCCACCTCGTTCCCCACCGCTCTGTACGCCGCCGCGGCTGCCCTGCTCGGCGTCATCGCCGAGCTGCTGCGGGGCGCCCACGGCACCTTCGACCGGGCACCGCGGCGCGCGGGCCTGCACCGCATCGTCGACCCGGCAACCGGCGCCGTCGCGGTGGCGATCCTGCCCACCGTCCTGGCGCTGATCTCGTTGCTGCCCGCCCTGCGCGCCGCGCTGGTCGACCCGTTCCAGCAGCTCGACGCCGTATGGGACGGTCCCGTCGCGGCGATGCTGCAGCCGTCGTCGGGCGTCGTGGACGGCACCGGCGTGCTGGCCGCGGTGCTGCTCACGGTGGCCGCCGCACTGGCCGCGCTGGGCTTCGGCGGTCATCCCGCCGAGGCGGTTCCGGTGATCCTGCCGGGGCTGGCGATCACGCTGCTCATCGCACCGGTGACGCTGAGCGCGTCATGGCCCGCCGCCACCGGCGCGGCGCTTGCCGTCTTCACCATCGTGATGCTCGGGCTTGCACTCACCCCGCCGCCGGTCGCCACCCGGGCGACCCTGCTCCGCTCGGTGCGCAACGCGGTCTTCGTGGTCGGCCTGATGGCCGGCGGCGCGGGCCTGGCCGGGAGCCTGGCCACCCGGCCGCTCACGCTGTTCACGCTGGGCAGCGCGGTGGGCGTGGGGCTTGTCGCGGCGGTCACCGGACGCACCGCGCACGCGCGGATCCTGGGTTGGCTGTTCGCCGCCGTGATGGCGCAGTTCTTCGTGTTGACGGCGCAGCTAAGCGCCGGTCTGACGCCGGCGTGGGCCGCGTTCGGCGTGCTCGCGGTGGGCGCCGCACTGCTCATCGTGGAAGCGGCCGTGCCACGGCTCGGCAATCCCGCGTACGCCCGGGAAGCGCTCACGGTGGAATGGAGCGGCTACGCGTCCGCCTTGCTCGCCGGGGCCCTGGCGTTCGACTCGCCGCCGCATCTGGCCGCGCTGATGGCCGCCTGGGGCGCGGTCCTGGGCCTGGCCGCGAGCCGTCCCGGCCGCACCGCCACCCAGCGCCGCAACCTGTTCTGGCTGGCGGTCGGTTTCGAGATCGTCGGCATCTGGATGTTCATGACGCTGTCCGAGGTGGCGGTGCCGGAGGCGTACACGTTGCCGTTCGCCGCGCTAGCGCTGCTCGTCGGCCTTCTGGAGGCGCGCAGCCGACCCGAGCTGAGCAGTTGGGCGGCGTACGGGCCGTCGCTGTTGGCCGCCTTCGTGCCGTCCCTGGGCATCGTGCTGGCCACCGACTCCGGGGATCTGCGCGAGGTGCTGCTCCTGCTCGGCGCGGTGCTGACCCTGATCATCGGATCGCGCCTGCAGCAGCAGGCACCGGTGGTGATCGGGGCCGCCGCGACAGTGGTCACGGCGATCCACTTCGCGACCACGCTTGTCGGCCCGTGGCTGGTGCTGGTGCCGGTCGGGGTGGTGCTGCTGTTCGCGGGCGCCACCAACGAGAACCGGCGGCGCGCACACGAACGGTTCCGCGGCGCGCTGGGCCGGATGCGCTGAGCACACCCGGCCGGAAGCCGGCCGGGCGCTCAGCCCATCAGCTTGTTCCGCAGCGCGGCGTCCTTCTCCTGGACCAGTCGCTCCAGCCCGGTCTGGAAGTCCGCCATGCGCGCCCGCACCGCCGGGTCGCCGGCGCCGAGGATGCGCACCGCCAGCAGCCCCGCATTGCGGGCGCCGCCGATGGACACGGTCGCCACCGGCACGCCGGACGGCATCTGCACGATGGACAGCAGCGAGTCCATCCCGTCCAGATGCTTCAGCGGCACCGGCACGCCGATCACCGGCAGCGGGGTCAGCGAGGCCACCATGCCGGGCAGGTGCGCCGCGCCGCCCGCGCCGGCGATGATCGCCCGCAGCCCCCGGTCGGCGGCCGAGGTGGCGTAGTCGACCATCTTGCGCACGGTGCGGTGCGCCGAGACGACACCCACCTCGAACGGCACGTCGAACTCGGCCAGGGCGAGCGCCGCCGCCTCCATGGTCGGCCAGTCGGAGTCGCTGCCCATGATGATGCCGATCTGCGGTGCCACCTATTCGCCCTCCTGCAACCAGCGCGCCGCGCGGCTCGCCCGTGCGCGGACCTCGTCGAGATCGTCACCGAGCACCGTCACGTGCCCGATCTTGCGTCCGGGTCGGACCTGCTTGCCGTACAGGTGGACACGCGCCCCGGGGTCGGCGGCGAAAAGATGGTGCAGCCGCTCGTCCAGGGACATGCCGCCGGGTGCGCCGCCCAGCACGTTGGCCATCACCACCGCCGGCGCGGCCAGGGCGGTCGACCCCATCGGGTAGTCCAGCACCGCCCGCAGATGCTGCTCGAACTGCGAGGTGCGCGCGCCCTCGATGGTCCAGTGCCCGGAGTTGTGTGGGCGCATCGCCAGCTCGTTGACCACCAGGTCGTCGCCCAGGTCGAACAGCTCCACCGCGAGCAGGCCGACGACGCCCAACTGGTGCGCCACGTCGATGGCCAGTTGCTGCGCGCGGGTCGCCATCTCCTCGGTGATGCCCGGCGCCGGGGCCAGCACCTCCACGCAGATGCCGTCCCGCTGCACGGTCTCCACCACCGGGTAGGCCGCGACCTGCCCGAACGGCGACCGGGCCACGAGCGCGGCCAGCTCCCGGCGCAGCGGCACCCGCTCCTCCAGGATCAGCGGCGTGCCGGTGGCCAGCAGCTCGGCATCCGCCTGGGCATCGTCGAGCATCCACACCCCGCGGCCGTCGTATCCCCCGCGAACCGCCTTGGCGACCACCGGGCGACCGGTGGTCGCCGCGAACGCGGCCACGTCGTCCGCCGTCGCGGCCGGACGCCACCGCGGCACCGGCGCGCCCAGCTCCGACAGGCGCTCCCGCATCCGCTGCTTGTCCTGCGCGAAGACGATCGCGTCGGCACCCGGGAAGACCTTGACGCCCTCGGCGGCCAACGCGCGGATGTGCCCGGTCGGCACGTGCTCGTGGTCGAAGGTCACCGCGTCGCAGCCCTTGGCGAACTCGCGCAACGCCGCCAGGTCGGTGTGGCTGCCGATCCGCACGTCGGCCGCGACCAGCGCGGCGGCATCATCCGGCGACGCGGCCAGCACGCGCAGTGACTGGCCGAGGGCGATCGCCGCCTGATGAGTCATCCGCGCCAGTTGGCCGCCACCCACCATGCCGACCACCGGCAGCCCGGTCCGCGTGTCCATCGCCGAGACAGCCTAGTCAATCCACCGGCGACGGCCCTGGTCGGGCCGGGTCTCAGCCGGCGAGCAACGCGGCCAGCTCCGGCACGGTGGTCACCGGACGGTCGCAGACGAACCCCCGGCAGACGTACGCGGCGGGGCCGCCCTCGACCAGCGAACGCCCGGCAAGCAACGGGACGCCCGGCTGATCCGGCCGCCCGGCCACCACCACCGCGCCCGCGGTCGCGTGCTGGTGGGCCGCCGTCACCAGCGGGTCATCCCGCGGGTCGGTGGTGGCCACGGCGATCTCGTGCGGCCCGGTCAGCGTGGCCTCGGCCACCGCAGCGGCGTACCCGGCGAAGCGGGGATGGCCGGCGATCAACGATCCGGCGGCGGCCAGCGCCTCATCCGCGGCCTGCCGGTACCGGGTCCGTCCGCTCAGCGCCGCGTACGAGACCAGGGCCGCACAGATCGCGGACCGTCCGGAGGGGGTGGCGTTGTCGGTGGGGTCGGCCGGACGGGCGACGAGCCTCTCGGCGTCGTCGGCGGTGTCGTAGAACCCGCCGCCGGGCGCGGCGAAGTGCGTGAGCGCCACGTCCAGGAGTTGCCCGGCGAGATCCAGCCACCGGCCGTCGCCGGTGAGCTGATGCACGGCGCAGAACGCCTCCGCGACGCATCCGTAGTCCTCCAGCACCCCGGCCGGCTCGCCGACGGCGCCGTCGCGGGACACCCGGCGCAGCCGGCCCGCCACGAGGTGACGATCGGCGAGCGTGCCGGCCAGCGCCACCGCAGCGTCCCGGGACGGCGCCGAGCCGGTCAGCACGCCGTGCTCGGCGAGCGCGGTCACCGCCAAGCCGTTCCAGGACGCCACCACCTTGTCGTCGCGGGCGGGCTGCGCACGCTCGGCGCGCGCGGCGAGCAGACGTGCGCGCACGTCACGCCAGCGGCGCACCAGGTCGGGGTCCGCGGCGTCGATGTCCCGGCCGAGCACCAGCACGCTGCGACCGTGCTCGAACGTGCCGGCCTCGGTGACCCGGAACAGGTCGGCCGCCCACGGCCCGTCGTCCGCGCCCAGGACCGTGGTGAGTTCGGCCGGGGTCCAGGCGTAGGTCAGTCCCTCCACTCCGGCGGTGTCGGCGTCCAGCGCGCTCGCCAGCCCGCCGGCCGGCGTGGTCAGGTCGCGCAGCAGGAACGCGGCCGTCTCGTCGGCCACCCGGCGGGCCAGCACGTCCCCGGTGAGGCGCCACATCTGGGTGTAGACCCGCAGCAGCAGGGCGTTGTCGTAGAGCATCTTCTCGAAGTGCGGAACGGTCCACGTGGCGTCCACGGCGTACCGGGCGAAGCCGCCGGCCAGTTGGTCGTAGATGCCGCCGCGGGCCATCTGCTCGCAGGTGTGCCGCACCATCTCAAGCGCGTCAGACGAGCCGGTGCGGCGGTGGTGGCGCAGCAGGAACAGCAGGTTCATGTGCGGCGGGAACTTCGGGGCGCCGCCGAACCCGCCGTGGGTGGTGTCATGCTCCTTGGTCAGGGTGGTCACCGCGGTGTCGAGCAGCGGCGCGGACACCGGGGTGGCCGGCCCGCCGGACAGTTGCGCCCCGGCGACCGCCTCCACCACGGCGACGCCCTGCTGAAGCACGTCCTCGCGCTGCTCGCGCCAGGCTTTGCGGACCGAACCGAGCAGACGCACGAAGGTGTCCCGGGGAAAATAGGTCCCGCAGAAGAACGGGCTCCCGTCGGGCGCGGCGAACACCGTCATCGGCCACCCGCCTTGACCGGTCATCGCCTGCGTAGCGGTCATATAGACCGCATCCACGTCGGGCCGTTCCTCGCGGTCCACCTTGATCGCCACGAAACCGTCGTTGAGCAGGGCTGCGACCTCCTCGTCCTGGAACGATTCGTGGGCCATCACGTGACACCAGTGGCAGGCGGCGTATCCGACCGAGATCAGCACCGGTACGTCGCGCCGGCGCGCCTCAGCGAACGCCTCGTCCGACCATTGCCACCAGTCGACCGGGTTGTCGGCGTGCTGTTGCAGGTAGGGCGAGGTGGCGTTGACGAGTCGGTTGGCCATGCCCCAACGCTAACGCCAGGCCGGCTTATGACGCGTCGTCGGCGCGCAGCGGGACGATCCGGGCGCGGTCCGCGGTCTCCGCCAGGCGGCGCAGGGCGCCCACGATCCGGTCCGGCGGCAACGGGCGACAGAAGTGGTAGCCCTGCGCCGAGCTGCAGCCCATGGCGATCAGCGCGGCCCGCTGCTCCGCCGTCTCCACGCCTTCCGCGACCACGCGCACGCCGAGCCGCTCGCCGAGTTCGACGGCGCCTCGGACCACCGCCTCGGCGGCCGGGGAGTCGATCATCTGATCCACGAACGAGCGGTCCACTTTGATCTCGTCGACCGGCACGCGCGTGACGAAGGCCAGCGACGAGTACCCGGTGCCGAAGTCGTCGACCGATAGCTGCACGCCGGATTCGCGCAGGGCGGCGAGGACCTGGTCGACCGTGCCCCGTTCGCTGACCGCCACCGACTCGGTGATCTCCAGGACCAGCGTGTCGGCGGGCAGCCGATGCCGGCGCAGCATGTGCGCCACTTGGCTGGGGAACGTGGCGTCCAGCAGGGTCCGCGCCGACACGTTGACCGAGACGGGCAGGTCCACGCCGTGCGACGACCAGTCGGCCGCGGCTGCCAGCGAGCGGTCCAGCACGTACCGGGTGAAGGCGCCCAGGAGCTGGCTGTCTTCCACGCCGCTGATGAACACGGCGGGTGACAACTGGCCGCGGCGGGGATGCCGCCAGCGTGCCAACGCCTCCACGCCGGTGGGCATGCCGGTCTTCAGATCGACCGCCGGCTGCATGACGATCATCAGTTCGTCGTCGGCCTCCAGGGCGTCCCGGAAGTCGGCCAGCATGGCGAGGTGGTCCGTGCTGCTGACGTCGCGGCTGCTGTCGTACGCCGCCACCACGGTCTGCTGGCTCTTGGCCTCGCCGAGCGCGAGCGCCGCCCGGCGCACCAGCTCGGCCATGTCGGCGTGGGAGGCCGGCCCCACCGCCACCCCGACCGCGCCCTCGATCACCAACCGCACGCCGGACACCTCCATCGGCTGCGAAACGCCGTCCACCAGTTCCCGGGCGCGGCGCATAGCCCACGGCAGGGGGTTGGGCGTCTCGCTCAACGGTGTCGCGGAGCTCGCCAGGGCCGCGACGGCGGGCACGAAGACGGCGAACTCGTCGTCGCCGAACCGGGCGACCAGGTCTCCGGCCCGGGAGAGGTCGAGGAGCCGCTGCGCCACCAGGGCCAGCACCTCGTCGCCGGCCCGGTGCCCGAGTGTGCGGTTGACCTCGCTGAACTTCGTCAGGTCCAGGAGCAGAACGGCCACCTGCTGATCGCGGTCCTGCGAGCGCAGCAGCGTGTCACCGTCGGCCAGCAACGCGCTGCGGTTCACCAGCCCGGTCACCGGATCGTGCACCAGGTCCCGCGCCATCCGGGCTTCGAGCCGGAACAACCGCTCGTGCGCCGCGACGTCGTGCACGGCGCCGGCCAGCGCATCGCCGTACGCGGACAGCACCGACTCGTCTCCCGCGAGGGGAACGGTGGTGTCCGGTAGCCAGACGGACAGGCTGCCCATCGGCGTCCGGCCCACCGTCATCGATTTGGTCACCACGGGCCCGGTGCGGTCCGCGGCCATGGCCTCCCAGCCCGGGGCGTCGAGGCTGCGCCGATGCCGCTCACCGCCGGGCGCCAGCACGTCGACCTCCACTCGCCGGGCGGCGAAGATCTCCACGGCGCCGGACAGGCCCGCCTCCACCACCTGACGCTGGGTCGGCTGCGGCAGGGCGGCCACCGCCCGGGCGAACGCGGCCCAGGTCCGACGGTCATGCTCGCCGCGCAGGTGGTAGCGGTAGGTGCGCTGCAGAAACCAGAACACCGCCGGGGCGCCCAGCAGCCACCACGGCGCGTCCAGCAGGGTCACCACGCCCAGGCCGACGAGCACGTTGCCGACGAACACCGGCGCCTTGCCACGTGCGGCCTGCCGCAAAGAGACGCGGAGCAGCCTGTCCCGGTCGGCGAACAGCAGCAGCGTGCCGACCCCGAACATCACCAGTTGGCTGGTGGCGGCACCGGCGGCCAGCGCGACGGCCAAGCGTCCGCTGGGCACCCCGGACTGGTCCGCGATGGACGACGCGACGACGGCGCCGGCCGTGGCTCCCAGGGTGAGCGAGGCGGCGATCCACAGCGCTTCGAGCGGGGGTCGCGCCTCGCCGATCTGGGACAGCAGGAAGAACACCGCCGTCGCGCCGAGGAGCGTCGTGGCGGGCAGCCACCCGGGCGGGACGAGCACGAAGGCCACGATGAAGGCGGCCTCGCCCCAGGACACATGCGCCGTGCCGCGCCCGAGTCGAAATCGGATCCGGGCGAGCTGACCGGCCACGACGACCGTAAGCGCCACCGCGGCCCCGCCTGCCACGACGAGCGGGGCGCCGGGCGGACGGTCGCCGGGGAAGACGAGCCCGAGCACCGCGGCCAGCGCCGCAGCGCCGACGACACCGGACCAGAGGACCCAATGCAGATTCCATCGGGGCAGCGGGTCGCTGCCCGACGGGGTGCGACCGGGGCGGACGTCGTTGCCGATCGTGAGGGGGGCGGTCATGCCATCCCCCTGATCAACAACGGCACTCGCGTTTGCACGTGCATCTGCAGTGGAGTCTGCGGGGGGCGGAAAGTGGTCATCATCAATGCCCCCTTCCGCACAGGGTCCAAGGGCGTCACAGCCCCCGGCGGAAGGCTAAGCCAATCTCGATGAACGCAACAGGGGTCGGGCGCGTGCGACTGTCATTGTTCACACGGGAACTTCGCCATTCGCCCGCGTCGGACACCCGTCACACCGACCGGCGAACTCAGTCCCGATCCGTCGTGGCGGTGCCCTCGCCGGCGCCGTCCGAGCCGCCCGTCCGCTGCATGCCGACACCCGGATCGGGAGCCGAATCGCCTGCTCGCGAGCCTTCATCGACGGTCGGCGAGCGGTCCGCGGCGGGCCGGTCCAAATCCGCCTCCAGCCGGGCGATCTCCGACTTCCGCCGGGCGGCTTCGTCATCCGGGAAACTGTCGGGAAGCCGACGAAGGCGCTTGTTCATGTTGCGAATCAACAGAACTGTTGCTATGGACAGCAACACGATGATGAACAGTCCCATCGGGCCGGCCAGGCCGCCCGAGCGGGTATCACCGAAATTGTTGACTGCCACGAACTCCACGTGACGAGGATACGCCTCAGCCGACCTGCACCGATTCCCGGATGCCGGCGAACAGATCGGACTCCGGGACCGGGCTGTCCACCAGCGACCGCACCAACTCGAAGTCCTCCGTCGGCCAAACCTTCTGCTGCAGTTCCAGCGGCACGTGGAACCAGAAACCGTCCGGATCGACCTGCGTGGCGTGTGCGCGCAGGGCATCGTCGCGAACGTGGAAATAGTCACCACACTCGATGCGTGTGGTGATGCGGTCGCCCCGATCCTCGCGCTCGGCCCACCGATCCAGCCACTGGGCATAGGGCGATTCCATGCCCGCCGCCAGCATCCCCTCGTGCAGCGCCAGCATCCGCGCCTTGCTCCAGCCCGAGTTGTAGTAGAGCTTGCTGGGTTGCCACGGCTCCCCCAACTCCGGGTGCACCTCCGGGTCGCCCGCCATGTCGAACGCCGCCACGCTGATCCGGTGGCACATGACATGGTCGGGGTGCGGGTAACCGCCGTTCTCGTCATAGGTCGTCAGGACGTGCGGCTTGACCTCACGAATCAGCTTGACCAGCGGCAACGCGCCCTCCGCCGGATCCACCAGCCCGAACGACCCCTCCGGCAACGGCGGCAGCGGGTCCCCCTCGGGCAGGCCCGAATCGACGAACCCCAGCCACGCCTGCTCGACGCCGAGGATCTCCCGCGCCTTGGCCATCTCGGCCCGGCGAATGTTCGAAATGTCGGCCCAGACCTCCGGCCGATCCATCTTGGGATTGAGCACACTCCCCCGCTCGCCCCCGGTGCACGTGGCGACCATCACCCGGACGCCCTCGGCGACGTAACGCGCCATCATGGCCGCACCCTTGCTCGACTCGTCGTCCGGGTGCGCGTGCACCGCCATCAGACGCAACTGCTCAGCCACGAAAACTCCTCGACCTGGCCACCCGACGGTCGCCCTTGTCGGCTGCGAGAATGGACATGACCATTCTGTCGGACCCCTCCGACAACGAACGCACGAGAGGCACCCCCTGTGAGCGAGACGCGCACCACAACTGCGGCGTTTCCGCCCGGCCGGTACGGTCACCGACGCGAGCCGCGCCGCCGCCCGGTCATGCCGATCGTGTTCGCCGCGGTGATCGCTGTGGTCGCCGTCACACTTTCCATCAAGCTGTACGACACCTACGGTCGGCCCGACTACAAGGCCCAGGTCATCGGGTGGACCGACGACACCGCCGACGCGATCGTCCTCGACTACACGGTGCGTGTGCCGGACAGCGGGTCGGCGACCTGCGCCCTGCGGGCTCTCACCTTCGACAAGACGGTGGTCGGCCAGCGCCAGGTGACGCTGCACGCGGCCGACGGGAGCGCCACGATCACCGCCAGCACGCCGATTCCCACCACCCAGAAGGCCGTCGCGGCGGAAGTAGTCGGGTGCCGTCCGGCCGGATGACGGCTACGTTGGACGACAGCACCGCGGTCGCGGCACGGACCGGCCCGCGTGCTGGCAAGCATGCCCGACCGGCAGCGCGCGAGAACCGCTGACGCCGACGGTGCGGGCAACCGGCAACCCGGGACAGAGATCCGTGTGGATCTCAATTCAGCAACATAACGCATACCGGGTGACACGAGTACCGCTGGTAAGCTTGGTGATTCGCTCCGTTCAGCCTAATCAGCTCAAGCTATCGCGCTCATTGTTCAAACAGCTCGCCGTACAGCAAGGAGATCGACCGTGACCAGTTCAGAGGCGTCGAAGACCTGGCTCTCGCAGGACGCTTACGACAGGCTGCAGGCCGAACTCGACGAAATGATCGCGGCCCGGCCGGCCATCGCGGCGGAGATCAACGCCCGACGCGAGGAAGGCGACCTGCGGGAGAACGGCGGCTACCACGCCGCCCGCGAGGAGCAGAGCAAGCAGGAAGGCCGCATCCTTTACTTGAAGGAATTGCTGCGCACCGCCGAGGTGGGCGAGGCCCCGAGCGCCGACAAGGTGGCCCCCGGCACGGTCGTCACGATCTACTTCGACGACGACCAGAGCGACACCGAGACCTTCCTGCTCGGCTCGCGCGAGATCTCCGCGACCACCGACCTCACGGTCTACAGCCCGGAGTCCGCGCTGGGCACCGCGATCCTCGACGCCACCGCTGGCCAGACGGTGACCTACACCGCCCCGAGCGGCGCGGACATCAAGGTCACGGTGGTGAAATTCGAGCCCTTCGGCGGCTGAGCCGTCCACATGCTGGGAGCCCGCCGTGCGCCTTCGGCGCGCGGCGGGCTCGCGCCTTCCACGGCCGGGACTGGGCACGCCACGGCCGGGACTGGGCACGCCACGGCCGGGACTGGGCACGCCACCGTCACGAGGACAACAGCGTGACCTGGTGTCCGCCCGCACGCAGCGCGCCGATCAGCGACGTGGAGTGGTCCGGTCCTCGGGTCTCCACGGCCAGGGCGACCTCCACCTCACCGAAACCCAGGCGTGGGTTCTGCCGGGTGTGGAAGACGTCCACGATGTTGGCTCGCTGCTCGGCGATCTTCCCGAGCAGGCGGGCCAATTCGCCCGGCTGATCCGTGCACCGCACCGACAGCCGCAGGAAGCGACCCGCCGACGTCAGACCATGCTCGATGACCTTGAGCAGCAGCATCGGGTCGATGTTGCCGCCGGAGAGGATCGCCACCACCGGCCCGGTCACGTCCATCGACTCGCCGAGCAACGCGGCCACCGCCGCGGCACCGGCCGGTTCGACCACCATCTTGTGCCGCTCCAGGAGCACCAGCAGCGCGGCGGACAGATCGTCGTCGGTGACCGTGACGACGTCGTCCACCAGCTTCGCCACGTGAGCGAAGGTGAGCACGCCCGGCTGCAGCACGGCGATGCCGTCCGCGATCGTGGCGGAGGCGTCCAGCCGCACCGGCGCACCGGCGGCCAGCGACGGCGGATAGGCCGCGGCACCGCCGGCCTGCACGCCGATGATGCGGACATCGGGCCTGGCCGCCTTGACGGCGACGGCAACGCCGGAGATCAGCCCGCCGCCACCCACCGCGGTGACGATGGTGCCCACCTCCGGACACTGATCCAGAATCTCCAGGCCCACGGTGCCCTGCCCGGCGATGACGTCCGGGTGGTCGAACGGGTGGATCAGGACCGCGCCGGTACGCTCGGCGAACTCCCGCGCCGCGACAAGCGCGTCGTCGACGCTGGCGCCGGCGTACTCGATGGCCGCGCCGTACCCCTTCGTGGCGGTCACCTTCGGCAGCGGCGCACCCTCGGGCATGAACACGGTCGCCTTCGCGCCGAGCAGCCCGGCCGCCAGGGCGACGCCCTGCGCGTGATTGCCGGCGCTGGCCGCCACCACGCCGCGGGCCCGCTCGGCGTCCGGCAGACGGGCGATCCGGGTGTACGCCCCGCGCACCTTGTACGACCCGGCACGCTGCTGGTTCTCGCACTTGAGCAGCACCGGCAGCCCGAGCGCCTGGGTCAGCGGCCGGGACTCCTCCAACGGCGTGGTGCGCACCACCGGCGTGAGCAGCCGCCGCGCCGCCTCGATGTCGGAGCGCGCCACCAACGCGGTTACCTCAGATGTCACCGCACCATCGTGCCACCGCGGCGGAGCGGGTCAGACCATGGCCAGTCGCTGCCAGGGGTTGGCCAGTTCGAGCTGCCCCGCTACGGACAGCAGCAGCAGCTCCGAGTCCGGCGGCCCGACCAGTTGGACGCCCAGCGGCAACCCGTCCGGGCGGAACCCGACCGGGACCACCAGAGCCGGCAGCCCGGCCATGTTCCACGGCGCGAGATACGGCGCGTACCGGATATTAGTCCGCAAATTCGACAGCCAACTGCCCGTCGCATGCCCGTACGCGGTCGGCGGCGTGGCGGCCAACGCCGGCGTGACCAGCAGATCGATCCCGCGGTCCGCGAAAAACCCGACGGCACGGCGACGCCACGAATCCCGCTGCGCTTGATGAACCCATCCCCGGCGCCACACGAAACGGCCCAGACGGGCATGCTGCCGGGTGCGCCGCTGCAAGGCCGCCCAGTCGAGGAACTCGGCTTCCCGGTACGCCACGGCGAGCCACGTGGCCATGCCGGTCAAGCCCAGCAGGGGCGAGTACGGCGGATTCGCGGTCACCATGTCGTGTCCCGCGCCGATCAGCAGCCGTCCCGCCGTGGAGACCGCGGACCGGTTCGGCTCGTCCGGCCGCACCCCGGCCACCGGCGAGCGCAGCGACACCCCGATCCGCAGGCGCTGCGGCTCCACCAGCTTCACCGGGCCGCGACCGGCCAGCACGCCGAAGCCCAGCGCGGCGTCCGCCACCGTGGTGGTCAGCACGCCGTTCTCGGCCAGCCCGAACCAGTCCTCCCGCCCGAGGTCGCACGGCACCACACCACGACCGGGTTTCAAACCGACCAGGCCACAGCACGCCGCCGGGATGCGCAGCGAGCCGAGGCCGTCGTTGCCCTGGGCGATCGGCACCAGGCCCGCCGCCACGGCCGCCGCGGCGCCGCCGGAGGAGCCGCCGGGCGTACGATCCAGGGCCCACGGGTTGCGGGTGGCCACGTCCACGTCGTCGGTGACGCCCCACAGCGCCAGCTCCGGCATCCGGGTCAGACCGACCACCACCGCGCCGGCGCCGCGCAGCCGCCGGACCACCTCGTGGTCGTCCTCGGCGAGCGGGCTCTGCACGGCGGACGATCCGATCCACGTCGACAGCCCGGCCACCGGTGTGTTCTCCTTCACCGCCACCGGCACCCCGGCCAGCGGCAGGTTGGCCAGATCTTCCTGCTCGTCGACCTTCTCCGCCTCGGTGATCGCCTCCCCGGCGCGCACCACCCGGAACGCGCCGAGCGAGTCGTCCGAAATGCCGATCTGTTCCAGGTGGTCGGCGACGACCTGTGTGGCCGACGTGTCACCCCGGCGCACCGCACGGGCGATCTGCTTCGCGGTGGCGCCCACCCACGTCTTCGGTTCGAGCTCCAAGGCCCCTCCCTCTACAGGGGACGCAGCGCCTGCTCCAGGTCGGCGAGCAGATCATCGATCGTTTCGATGCCGACAGACAGTCGCACGAGATCGGCGGGTACTTCAAGCGCCGAGCCCGCCGCGCTCAGGTGTGTCATCTGTCCCGGATGTTCGATAAGCGACTCCACCCCACCCAGCGACTCCGCGAGCACGAACAGCCGGGCCCGGTTGCACACCCGGACCGCCTGCTCGGGACCGCCGGCCAGCCGGAACGAGACCATCCCGCCGAAGCGGCGCATCTGCTTGGCCGCGGTCTCGTGTCCGGGATGCGACGCCAGCCCGGGGTAGAGCACCCGGGTCACCGCCGGGTGCCTCTCCAGGTACGCCACCACCCGCTCGGCGTTGTCACAGTGCCGATCCATCCGTACGCCGAGGGTCTTCACGCCGCGCAGGGTCAGCCACGCGTCAAACGGGCCGTTGACCGCGCCCATCGCGTTCTGGTGGAAGGCCAATTGCTCGCCCAGCTCGTCGCCGGCCGTGACCAGCGCGCCGCCGACCACGTCGGAATGCCCGCCGAGGTATTTCGTGGTGGAGTGGACCACCACGTCCGCGCCCAGCGTGAGCGGCTGCTGGAGGTACGGCGAGGCAAAGGTGTTGTCCACCGCGAGCAGCGCGTCGAACTCGTGCGCCAGTCCGGCCAGCGCGGCGATGTCGGCCACGTTCAGCAGCGGATTGGTCGGGGTTTCACTCCAGATCAAGCGCGTGTGTCCGGGCCGGAACGCGGCACGCACCGCATCCGGGTCGCTCAACGGCACCGCGGTCCAGTCCAGGCCCCAGTTCTCCGCCACCTTCGCGAAGAGACGGTACGTTCCGCCGTACGCGTCGTCCGGGATCACCACATGGTCGCCGGGCCGGCACACCGCCCGCAGCAGGGTGTCCTCCGCCGCCAGGCCGCTCGCGAAGGCCAGCCCACGGCGCCCGCCCTCCAGCGCCGCAAGGCACTCCTGGAGGGCGTCCCGGGTCGGGTTGCCGGACCGGCTGTACTCGTAGCCCAGCCGGGGCGCGCCCACGGCATCCTGCGCGTACGTCGACGTCTGATAGATCGGCGGCACGACAGCCCCGGTACGCGGGTCGGGTTCCTGACCCGCGTGGATGGCAAGCGTGTCGAAGCCGTGCGCGTCGGCGGTCATGGACGTGTTCTCCTCCTGGCATGAGCGCGGGCCGGGCAGTGCGACACCACAGACTAGTCTCACGACGTGGCGGATTGCGTCTTCTGTGGCATCGTGGCGGGCTCCGTGCCCGCGTTCCGGGTGGTCGACACGCCCGACGGGATCGGATTCCTGGACACCCGCCCGGTGTTCAAGGGACACGTGCTGGTGATCCCCCGCGAGCATGTGGCGCAACTGACCGACCTGACGGCCGACCGGCTGCCCGGATATTTCCGTCTGGTGCAGGCGGTCGCGGCCGCGGTGCCGGCGGCGCTGGGCTCGCAGGGGACATTCGTCGCACAGAACAACATCGTGTCGCAGTCCGTGCCGCACCTGCACACCCACGTCGTACCGCGCACCAGGGGCGACGGGCTGCGCGGCTTCTTCTGGCCGCGGCACCGCTACGCCTCCGACCAGGAGGCCGCGTCCTTCGCCGAGCGTATCGGTAAGGAACTCGGGTAAGGATTGCTTACGCCCCGGCGTTGACGAGCTCGGATGAAGGGAGTGACCGTGTTCCTGCGGCACAAGAAGCTCGAACTGCCCACCCCCAACAAGGCGCTGCCCGGCCGCCCGCTACCGATGCCGGTCGCCGACACACACACCGTTCTCGGCACCCCGCTCAAGGGCCCGTGGCCCGAGGGTCACCAGGTCGCGGTGTTCGCGATGGGCTGTTTCTGGGGCGCGGAAAAGATCTTCTGGCAGCTTCCGGGCGTCTATTCGACGTCGGTCGGGTACGCCGGCGGATTCACCGCGAACCCGACGTACGAGGAGACATGCTCGGGCGCGACCGGGCACGCTGAGGTCGTCCAGGTGGTGTACGACCCGGCCAAGACCAGCTTCGACAGCCTGCTCAAGGCATTCTGGGAGAACCACGACCCGACGCAGGGCATGCGCCAGGGCAACGATGTGGGCACCCAGTACCGCTCCGCGATCTACACCACGACACCGGAGCAGGCACGGGCGGCGGAGGCGTCCCGCGCGGCGTTCCAGCCGGTGGTGACGGCGGCCGGTCACGGGCAGATCACCACCGAGATCAAGCCGCTGGGCGACTACTTCTACGCCGAGGACTACCACCAGCAATACCTGTCGGATGCGAAAAATCCGGGTGGTTATTGCAACCATGGCCCCAATGGCATGACCTGTCCGGTTGGCGTCGCCAAGACCGTATAGCCGGCGGGCATCGGCCACCCATCGGCGGTGGCCGATGCCACCCACAACCTCTTCGCACCGTCCACGCGGCGGCGAGATCTTGCAGCCGCCAGATTGCTTCGCCACGATGGCGGGGTGGTCAAAGACTGGGTTCGCTGGCACCAGGACTACGAGACCCCCGACTCGTCGCTGTCCCGGAGGCTGGTAGTCGTTCAGGAGTTTCTGGTGCGAGCGCTGACCGAGGCACCTGCCGAGCCGGGCGGACAGCGACGGCTGATCAGCTTGTGCGCCGGTGACGGCCGGGATGTGCTGCCTGTGCTGGCACGCCATGACTCTGGCCGAACAGTCCGAGCGGTGTTGGCGGAACTGGATCCCGCACTGGCTGAAAGGGCTCGCACGACGGCCGGGGAACTGAACTTGCCCCATGTCGACGTGCGGACCGGAGATGCGGGCCTGATAGACACGTACCTTGATGCAGTTCCGGCTCACCTGGTCATGACATGCGGGGTCTTCGGCAACATCGGCGATGAGGATGCACGGAGGACAATTGCCGCATTACCCGACTTGCTGGTCGCGGGCGGAATCGTGATCTGGACTCGCGGTCGCGGCAACGGGAGCGCGGATCCGAGCTCCCGCGTGAGGGCCCATTTTGCGGAGAACGGATTCAAGGAGCTGGCATTCACCCAGCCAACCGACGCCCGGTTCCGAGTCGGCATGAACCGCCTGGTCGGCGACTCCTCTTCGGCACGACAACCGCCACGGCGGCTGTTCGCATTTGCCTGACGGCTTCAGCCGGTGGCTTCGCAAGACACTTTGCAATACATTTCGTCTCATGACCACCATTACGTTCCGAGCGGACGACGACGTCGACGAGGCCCTCGCGGAGCTGACTTCCGGGGACCGGGACCGCTCCCAGGTCATTCGCGACGCCATCCTCGCCGCCTGGCGTCTCCGCCGGGCCGAACAGCTACGCGCCGAGGCCGAAGCGGTCGCGGCAGACCCGGACGACGTTGCTGAGGCGCGGGCGGTGCTCGCCGACATGGAGTCGCTGCGTGCGTGGTGACGTCCACGAACTGAAAGCCCCGGGGGATGCCCGGGGACACGAGCAGCGCGGCAACCGCTTCGCGGTGGTCGTACAGTCCGACTTACTTCCGCTCTCGACCTTGCTCGTCGCACCCACCTCGACCAGCGCCAGGCCGACAAGCTTCCGGCCGGAGATCGAGATCAACGGGAAGACCACCTATGTCCTGACCGAACAGACCGCCGCGATCCAGCCAGAGCGCCTCGGCCGCATAGTCGGCCACCTCTCGCACAACGAGCTGACAGCGGTCGACGCCGCTCTCCGAACGGTTCTCGACCTTTAGGCGCCACGGGACGAGGCCGGAGGGGTCCGGGCCAGCGGCAGTACCGCATCGTTCGTCAGGATCGAAGAACCCGTACGGCTATTGCAACCACGGCCCGAACGGCATGACCTGCCCGGTCGGAGTGGCCACCACCGACTGACGGGCGTGCCGGGGCTTCGGTCCGTGATCGAAGGCCCGGCACGACGACGGCCGGGCAGCACACCCCGAATCTGTACAGACTTCACGCCAGATTTGGCCATACTGCGAGCATGACCACGAGCATGACCACGCTGCCGTTCACCGACGCGCGCAACCGGCTCTCGGAACTCATCGACGAGGTGTCCCGGACCCACGAGCGGGTCGAGATCACCCGGCACGGGCAGCCCGTCGCCGTCCTCGTCTCGGCCGACGACCTCGCAGCGCTGGAGGAGACCCTTGAGGTCTTGTCCAGCCCCGAGGCCATGCGGCAGTTGGCCGAGTCCCGGGCGGCGGCGAAAGCGGGTGACGTCCTCGACGCCGAAGAACTCGCGGCGTTGATGGCCAAGCGCCCGCGGTGAGCGGCCCCGACCGCTACCGGCTCCGCGTGGCCGGACCGGCAGCACGGGCTCCCGCGCGAAACCTGCCCGAAAAGATCGCCACCGCCGTCTACGAGTTCATCACCACGACGCTTCTCGACGATCCGCACCGCGTCGGGAAGAGGCTTATGCTGCCGCCCTTCGAAGGCACCTGGTCGACCCGGCGCGGGACCTACCGCGTCCTGTACGAGATCGACGAGGACGACCACACCGTTCTCGTCACGGCGGTCGAACACCGCGCGGACGCGTATCGTCCCCGCTGAGTACCTCCCGCCAACCCTGCGGCCACCTCTGCGGCCGAGCTGACGCGCGCGCCTGGCTTGCGCCACCCCAGCCGCATCCTCGCGCCCGGCTGCGGCAAGCGGACGGGCGGTCGGCACCTGTCAACACCACGCCATGATCCGTTACTCTCTGTCATTCCTCTAGGCGACAAATATAGAAAAGTAATGACATTTAACCTCACACTGAGTCGAGGGGGTGGAGGCATATCGGAGGTGAGGCGACATGCCGGGATACGTCAACGATGAAGAGCGCGCGACGTGGCTCGTGGGCGAAGCGATGCTCCGTACCGCCTGCTCGATGATGAAGCAGGCGGAGGAGGCCCAGGAAGCCTTCAAGCACGGCCAAGACCTGACCAAGGACTGGTGCGCGCGACGGGGAATCGGCAGCACCGACGCCGAGATCCGCTGGTCCGGAACCGCCCAGGCGCAGAACGCCCTGGCACAGAACAGCTTTCACGTGGGTCTGGCCACCATGTACTTCGGGGCCGCGGCTGCTCATTTCGTGCGAGCGCAGTATCTCCGCAACCGCAACAGCCGATGACGCGACAGGCGGCGGGCGGGGCGCGGGCAGGCCCGGGTCGCCGGGTCGCCGGGTCGCCGGAGACGGATGTGTCCCCGCCGTCGGCAAGGCACCATGAAGGGGTGCAGACAGCGACCGAGACCGAACGCAAGTATGACGTCCCCGATGGATTCGACCTGCCCGCACTGGACGACGCCGGCACGCCGCGCGTTCACGATCTTGACGCCATCTATTACGACACCGACGATCTGCGGCTCGCGCGCCATCGTCGCACCCTGCGGCGCCGATCCGGGGGCACCGATGCGGGCTGGCATCTGAAGACGCCCGGCGACGGCACCGGCCGCACCGAGCATCAGATGCCGCCGGACGGCGACTCGGTGCCGGGCGAGCTTCGGGCCGTGGTGCGCGCCCTGGTGCGCACCAGCGAGCTGCGCCCGGTCGCCCGTCTGCAGACGCACCGGGTGGAGACCCCGCTGCACGACGCGCGGGGCCGCACCCTGGCGCTGATCGCCCAGGACGAGGTGACCGCCACCGTGGACGACCGCGTGTGGCGGTGGCGGGAACTGGAGGTGGAACTGGTCGACGGCGACGTGGCGCTGCTGGAGCGGGTGGAGAGTCTGCTGCTGCGCGCCGGCGCCCGGCCCGCTTCCGGGCCGTCGAAGCTCGCCCGCGCCCTCGGCGACAAGCTGACGCCGGCACCCTCGGCGCGGATCAAGGACCCCGCCCTGCGGTACGCCCGGGAGCAGCGGGACGCGATCGTGGCGCACGATCCGGGCGTTCGCGCCGGTGACCCCGAGGCGGTGCACAAGATGCGCGTCGCGACTCGTCGGCTGCGGAGCGTGCTGAAGACGTACCGGAAAAGCTTTCGTGCGGAGCCGTCGGCGCACGTGCGGGCCGAGTTGAAGTGGCTGGCGGAGAAGCTGGGAACGGTGCGCGACGCGCAGGTGATGCAGCGCAAGCTGCTGTCCGTGGTCGAGCGGGAGACCGACGAGGTGGCCGCGATCGCGGAGCGGATCCGCGAGCATCTGGGCGAGGCGGAGCGGTGCGGGCGGCGGGAGCTGGGTACCGCGCTGGACGGCGAGCGCTACCTGACATTGCTGGATGCGATCGACGATCTGGTGGCCGGACCGGACCGCCCGCACGGCGACCCGCGACGGCGGGCGGACAAGGCGTTGCGCACCGCCGACCGGGAACTCGACGAGGCGCGCCTGACGCTGGACGACGCGGCGCTGCACGGCGCCCGCAAATCGTACAAACGGGCCCGGTACGCGATCGAGGTGATGGTGCCCGACCAGGGACGGCGCGCGAAACAGCTCGCCGATGCCGTGTCGCGGTTGCAGGACGTGCTGGGCGCGCACCAGGACGCGGTGGTCGCCCGGGAACTGCTGCGCGAGCTGGCCTCGCAGGCCGCGGACGGTTTCCCGTACGGCGTCGCCTACGCCCGTCAGGAGCAGGCCGGCCAGGACGCGCTGGGCCAGCTCCCGGTGACGTTGGAGGACGTTCGCCGGCGCAAGTTGCGCGACTGGTTGACCTGAGGTTCACACAAATCCGTTGTCGGCTTGCCCCTGCGATGGCTAACGTGGCGGTACACGTGAAGGGAGGTGGTCCGAAGTTGTATAGCAATGGGACTCGTGAGGTGGCTGTCCGCTAGCCGCTGTCCTTGACAGCTTCGTGGCTGCGCTCGCGCAGCTTTGCAAGTCGTCGAGACCGTGTGGCAGCGGTGCGGCGAATTCCAGATAGCCACCCGGCCCCCGGGGATCCGGCCTAGTCCGACCGGACCTTGCACGTCGGCGAACGTTGTTCGCGGGCGTGCATGGAAGTCCCCGGGGGCCGTTTCATGCCCACCCACGGGAGGCGTTCATGCGTGAGCTCACCGTTCTGGGCACGGCCAGTCAGGTGCCGACCCGGGCACGCAATCACAACGGCTACCTGCTGCGCTGGGACGACGAGGTGATCCTCTTCGACCCGGGTGAAGGCACCCAACGGCAGATGCTGCTGGCCGGCCACGCGGTGAGCCCGCTCACCCGGATCTGCGTCACGCACTTCCACGGCGATCACAGCCTCGGCCTGGCCGGGGTGATCCAGCGGCTGGCCCTGGACCGGACGCCGCACCCGGTGGCCGCGCACTTCCCGGAGGGCGGCCGGGCCTACTTCGACCGGCTCCGGTACGCCACCAGCTTCAGGGACAACGCCGACGTACGCCCCGAGCCGGTGGGCGCCGGCTTCGCCGTACCGACGCGGGCCGGCCTGCTCACCGCCCTGCCACTGCGGCATTCGATCGAGACGTACGGGTACCGCCTCACCGAACCGGACGGTCACCGCATGCTTCCCGGGCGGCTGGCCGCGTACGGCATCGGCGGACCCGCCGTGGGTGAGTTGCAGCGGTCCGGCCGGTGGGGCGGGGTGACCATCGAGCAGGTCAGCGCCCCCCGGCCGGGGCAGAAGTTCGCCTTCGTGATGGACACCGGGCTGTGCGACACCGTGTACGCGCTGGCCGACGGGGTGGACATGCTGGTGATCGAGTCGACGTTCCTGGCTACCGAGGCGGCCCTGGCGGAACAGGTCGGCCATCTCACCGCGGGACAGGCCGGTGCGGTGGCGCACGAGTGCGGCGTACGTACCCTGGTGCTGACCCATTTCTCGCAGCGCTACCCGGACGCGTCCCGGTTCGCCGCGGAGGCCGCCGAGACGTTCGCCGGCACCATCGTGCTGGCCGAGGATCTGATGCGGGTGGCGGTGCCGGCCCGCCGGGAAGGTGTCACGTCATGACCGTGGTCCGCGCCGCCCAAAGCCGGGACTGCGAGGCGATCGGGGCGTTGCACTACTGGTCGCGGGCGACGGCGTACGCCGGTTTCCTGCCGCCGGAGGCGCTCATGTTCGGTTCGCCGCAGGCGTTGGGTACGTGGTGGGAGGCGCGGTTCGACGCCGAGCGCGACACCCACCGGCTCGCCGTGGCCTGCCAGGGCGCGGACGTGGTCGGCTTCACCTACGTAGGACCGGCCGGTGCCGAGTCCGACCCGGAACGCGACGCCGAGCTGTACGCGATCCACGTCGCACCGGAACACGTCGGCTCCGGCATCGGCCGCCTGCTGATGGACGATGCGCTGGGCGCGTTGCGCATCATCGCGTCGTCGGCGGTGCTGTGGGTGCTGGCCGCCAACGCGGCGGCGCGGCGCTTCTACGAGCGGTGCGGCTGGGCCGCGGACGGCACCCGGCGCGACGGGCAGATCGGGAACGTGCTCACCCCGCAGGTGCGGTACCGGCGGGCGCTGATCTGACCCCGGATGCGCCCTCCGGCGCTGCCTGGCCGACGGGAACGCGTGACCGCATCAAGCGGGGGAACCGTGGTCACGCGTTCCCGTCGGCCTCGCCCGCCCGAACCCGGGGAGTGCGCCTGGCCGGAGGCGCTTACCGGCGGAGGCGTGCCGGTCGTTCGGATTCGTGGGCGGGCCGAGTGCGGGATGCCGATGTGCTGGCGGGGCACAGCGGCGTCACCGCGGTCAGACGACGTCCGAGCCGAAGGTTCGGGCCTGCCGGGGGACGGTCAGCTCCCGGACGCCGTCGAAGTCATCGGTCGAAAGACCCCCGGTTGGCGCTGGCGTGCCGACGACCGCCCGGGGCGATCGGCCGGTGGCCGCGATCGTTGTCGGCTTCGCGGAGTCCGGGCGTCGACCGGATGCTGTTCAGGTCGTGCCGCAACGTCCACGCTTCCCGCCACGGGCGGCGAGCAGCGGCCGCGGCCCGTTCGGCGAGCCTGCGCGGCGCGCACGGCCAACGCCACCCGCACCAGACACATTTCTGGTCGTCCGGTCCCGGTCCACAGTGGCGGCCGAGCATCTGCTGCGCGTCCCGCCACAGCAGGCGATCGACGACATCCGCCGGTGGGGCGTCACCGTTCGTACGGTCGAGCCCGGTCCGGTCAACGGCGACCATCCCTGTCTGCCCTCCTCTGTCCGGTGCGGCGATTTCCGTCTCATCACATACAACCCGATCCACCACGATCCGGATCGGACTTTCTGTGCGACCCATCCCCACGTTCCGTAGCACTGCGACGGGACGACCACGCCGCCGGTGTTCGCCCTGGGCGGACGGCCCGGTGACATCGCCACCGAACCGCCCGGCGTTGCGATAGGCATGGATACCGAGCACACCGACGACGCGGGTGTCTCATCGGAGGCACTCGACGCCTACGCCTGATGTTGGGGCCGGCCATCGGCACCGACCTGCCGATCACCGTGCTGCGTCGGAACGCCTTCGTCGATGTGGTGACGGTTCCGGCCGAACTCTCCTGAGCCCGAGCCGGAACCCGTCGAGCGACGCGGCTCAGGCGAGATGCGTCAGCAGGTCCTGCCGGGTGAGCACGCCCGCCGGCTTGCCGTCGACCAGCACCATCGCGGCGTCCGCGTGCTCCAGCAGCGCCACCGCCTCGGAGACCGGCTGACCGCCGCCGACCATGGGCAGTGCCTCGGCCATGTGCCGCTCGATGGTGTCGTGCAGGTGGGCGCGTCCGGTGAAGAGGGCGTCCAGCAGCGCCTTCTCTGCGATCGAGCCGGCCACCTCGCCGGTGACCACGGGTGGTTCGGCCTTGAGAACGGGAAGCTGGCTGATGCCGTACTCGCGCATGTAGTCGATGGCGTCCCGGACCGTCTCGGTCGGATGGACGTGCACCAGGGGCGGCATGCGGCCGTCCTTCGCGCCCAGCGCGTGGGCGACCGTGGGCTCGCCGTCGACCGAGGAGAGGAAGCCGTACCGGGCCATCCAGCCGTCGTTGAAGATCTTGGACAGATAGCCCCGGCCGCCGTCCGGGAGCAGCACCACCACCACGTCGTCCGGCCCGGCGCGCCGGGCCACGTCGAGGGCGGCCACCACCGCCATCCCGCACGAGCCGCCGACCAGCAGACCCTCCTCGCGGGCCAGGCGGCGGGTCATCTGGAACGAGTCGCTGTCGGACACCTCCACGACCTCGTCGCAGATGGTCCGGTCATAGGTCTGCGGCCAGAAGTCCTCGCCGACACCCTCCACCAGGTAGGGCCGTCCGCTGCCGCCGGAGTAGACCGATCCTTCCGGGTCGGCGCCGATGATCCGTACCGATCCCTGCTCCTTGAGATAGCGCCCGGCGCCGCTGATCGTGCCTCCGGTGCCGACACCCGCGACGAAGTGGGTGATCCGCCCGTCGGTCTGCTTCCAGATCTCCGGGCCGGTCTCCTCGTAGTGCGAGCGCGGGTTGGCCGGGTTGCTGTACTGGTCCGGCTTCCACGCGCCGGGAATCTCCCGGGTGAGCCGGTCGGAGACGCTGTAGTAGGAGCGCGGATCCTCCGGCGCGACGGCGGTCGGACACACCACCACCTCGGCGCCGTACGCACGAAGCACGTTCTGTTTGTCCTCGCTCACCTTGTCGGGGCAGACGAAGACGCACCGATAGTCGCGCAGTTGCGCGACAAGGGCCAGGCCCACGCCGGTGTTGCCGCTGGTCGGCTCGACGATGGTGCCGCCGGGCTTGAGCAGTCCCGCCTCCTCGGCGTCCTGCACCATTCGCAGCGCGATGCGGTCCTTGACGGATCCGCCGGGATTGAAGTATTCGACCTTGGCCAGCACGGTGGCGGATATGCCACGGGTGACCTGGTTGAGCCGGACGAGGGGGGTGTCCCCGATGAGGTCGACGACGTTGTCGTAGTAGCGCACGCCTTAGCCTACGACGACGCGCCCGCGTTCCTTTTCCCACGCCAGGAAGCGTTCGGTCTCGCCGAGCACGGCACCGGCCAGCCAGGTCACCATGAGTGCGTCGTCGGCCAACCCGAAGATCAGGAAGAACGCCTCGGGAATGGCGTCCACCGGGGACACCACATACGCCGTCGCCCCGGCCATCAGCGCGAGCCGCATGCCGCCGTCGTAGTCGCCCTTGGCCGTCGCCTTGATCATCCGGGGCAGCGCGCCGAGCCGTTTGCCGATCGACGGTCCGCCGCGCGCGCCGGACATCAGCGCCTTGGCAAGCGCGGAGAACGCCGCCGTCCGTTTCAGCGTCCTGGCCATCGCGCTTCTCCCCTCTCCGAGTGTCCGCCACCGTCCGGGCGTGCGGATGTCGTATTCCAGCATGACGTGCCCTCGCCATGACCGCTCGGCACGCGGAGAAGAAACCACCGGTGTCCCGGCTGTCCGCACGATGAATCGCTGCCGCAATCGCTGTCCGGCGGATGAACAGTCGTCGTCGGATGCGGAGAAATGTCGCCATGAAGAGTTAGCCTCGAAATCTCACGGTTTTCCGATCTTCCCGACCGGGACGGCCCCCGATCGGACGACAGCGAGGGAGACATGCGACACCTGAGCAGGACGATGACGGGCGACATCCGGATGGCATCCGGGCACGGTGGAGCCCTCGGGCTCACCCACGACGATTGGCGGCGGCTCAGGATGGCCGGGCGCGTCGCGGGCGCGGTGACCGGGACGGCCGCGGGAGTGGGCGGGCTTTCCGTCGCGCTGCTGATGCGTCAGGCGGCCGATGCGCGACGGATCATCCCGATGGCCGAGGCGCCCCCGCCACGCGGCGACGGCGTCTACGGCGCCAAGTTCGGTGGCAAGCCGCTCAGCATGGTCATCCTCGGCGACTCGTCCGCGGCCGGGTACGGCGTGCACCGGCCCCGGGAGACTCCCGGGGCACTGCTCGCCACCGGCGTCTCCCGGCGCCTGCGCCGACCGGTGCGCCTGCACCGCCTGGCGGTGGTCGGCTCGATGTCCTCTGGCCTGCCCTATCAAGTCGACGCCGCCTTGGAGTACGCGCCCGACGTGGCCGTCATCCTGGTCGGCGCCAACGACGTCACCCACGTCTCGGCGCGGGCAGCGGCGGTGCGCCACCTCGGCGACGCGGTGCGGAGCCTGCGCGCGGCCGGGTGCACGGTGGTGGTCGGCACCTGTCCGGACATCGGCGCGATCAAGCCGATCAAGCCGCCGCTGCGCTGGCTGGCCCGCTCCTGGAGCCGCCAGTTGGCGGCGGCGCAGACCGTGGCGGTGATCGAAGCGGGCGGCCGGACCGTCTCCATCGGCAACCTGCTGGGTCCGTTGTTCGAGGCCGACCCGGTCCGGATGTTCAGCTCGGACCGCTTCCACCCCTCCGCCGAGGGATACGCCCGCGCCGCCGCGGTGATGATGCCGACGCTGATGGCGGCACTCGGCACCGACGAGCGCGCGCCGGCTCCGGGCCCCGAGGGCCTGCGCAGCCTGCCGCGGGCGGCGCACGAGGCGGTGCGCACCGCCGGCACCGAGGTGACCGGCGCGAAGGTGGGCGGACGCGACCGGGGTCCGGGCGGGCGCTGGGCCAGGCTGCGGCGGCATCCGTGGTTCGGTGAGCAGCGGTTCGGCTTCGGGCACCGTCCCGCCGCGCCGGACTCTCCGCGGCGCGCTGTGCCCACCGGCCGGTCGGCAGCCAGCGCCGTAGGGTGGACTCCGGAGGATCATTGACGGAGCTGCGCGACGACGGATGAGCAGACCGGACCGACGGAGTCCGGGCGCGGACAGGCAGGGAGGCGAGATGACGGGGTTGACGGGGCGGATCGGCCGGGTGACGGCGGCCGGTGTGATGGCCAGCGCCATGGGCGGCATCGCCGTACTGGTCGGCGAGGCGATCGCGGCCAAGGCCCGGCGGTACGCCAAGCCGACCATGGGCTTGGCGTTGCGCACGTCCATGGGTCCCACCGACGCGCCGCGGCTGCGCCTTGTCCTGCTCGGCGACTCAGCCGCGGTCGGCGTCGGCGTGGAATGGCTGTCCGAGACCGTCGGCGGCCAGCTCGCCCGGCTGCTCTCCGAGGGCACCCAGGCCAGCGGCGCCCGCCACGTGCTGCTGTCCAGCGTCGGCGTCGCCGGTTCCCGCTGCACCGATCTGGCCACCCAGGTGGCGCGCGCCCTGCTGGGTGACAAACCGGACGTCGCGGTGGTGCTGATCGGCGCGCACGACGCTGCCAGCCTGCGTCCTCCGGAGGAGGCGGCCGAGCACCTCGGCGCCGCGGTGCGTCGCCTGCGCGGTGCGGGGGTGGAGGTGGTGGTCGGGACCTGCCCGGATTTGGGTGCGCTGCGCGCCGTGGCCCCGCCGCTGCGCCAGATCGCCGGGTTGCTCGGTCGGCGGATGGCCAGGGCGCAGGCGCACGCCGTCGAGGCGGCCGGCGGCGTGGTGGTCGACCTCGGGGCGGAGACCGGCGCGGTGTTCCGGGCGGATGCCGGCACGCTGTGCTACGACGGCTTCCATCCGTCGGCGGACGGTTACCGCGTGTGGGCGCACGCACTGTTCCCCGCGGTCGAGGAAGCCGCGCTGACCGGCGTCTGACTTTGGTCGGGACGGCACGTGCGAGCGTGTGACAACAAGTTACTCGCGAGTTAACGTATTTCCATGCCGGAAGCTGTCATCGTCGCCACCGCCCGCTCCCCGATCGGCCGGGCCGTCAAAGGTTCCCTGCGGGAGGTCCGCCCGGACGACCTCGCCGCCACCATCGTGGACGCCGCGCTGCAGAAGGTCCCGCAGCTCGACCGCACCCTCATCGAAGATCTCTACCTGGGCTGCGGGCTGCCTGGCGGCGAGCAGGGCTTCAACATGGCCCGCGTGGTCGCCACGCTGCTCGGCCTGGACGGTCTGCCGGGCGCCACGGTGACCCGATACTGCTCCAGTTCGCTCCAGACGACCCGGATGGCGTTCCACGCGATCAAGGCAGGCGAGGGTGACATCTTCGTCAGCGCGGGCGTCGAGACGGTCTCCCGGTTCGCCCGTGGCAGCTCGGACGGGCTGCCACCGGAGGCGCAGGCCATGGTCGGCGGTAGCTGGCACAACCCGGTGTTCGCGGAGGCGACGGCCCGCACCCAGCGGGCCGCGCAGGGCGGCACGACGTGGCACGACCCGCGCGCGGACGACCAGGTCCCGGACGTCTACATCGCGATGGGCCAGACCGCGGAGAATCTCGCCCAGGACCGCGGGATCAGCCGCGAGGACATGGACGAGTTCGGCGTACGCAGTCAGAACCTCGCCGAGAAAGCCATCGCCGACGGCTTCTGGCAGCGGGAGATCACTCCCGTGACACTGCCCGACGGCACCGTGGTGTCGGCCGACGACGGCCCCCGGCCCGGCGTCACCCTGGAGGGCGTCGCCGGGCTGAAGCCGGTGTTCCGCCCGGACGGCCGGGTCACCGCGGGCAACTGCTGCCCGCTCAACGACGGTGCCGCCGCCGTGGTGATCATGTCCGACACGAAGGCCCGCGAGCTCGGCATCACACCGCTGGCCCGCATCGTGTCCACCGGTGTCACCGCGCTCTCCCCCGAGATCATGGGGCTCGGCCCGGTGGAGGCGTCCCGGCAGGCGCTGGGGCGGGCCGGCATGACCATGGCCGACGTCGACCTGGTCGAGATCAACGAGGCGTTCGCGGCGCAGGTCATCCCGTCCTACCGCGACTTGGACATCCCGATCGACAAGCTGAACGTGAATGGCGGCGCGATCGCGGTCGGCCATCCCTTCGGCATGACCGGCGCCCGCATCACCGGCACCCTGCTCAATTCGCTGGACTGGCACGACAAGACGATCGGGCTGGAGACCATGTGCGTGGGCGGCGGCCAGGGCATGGCCATGGTGCTGGAACGCCTCAGCTAATCGCCGCCACGCGGCGGCTCACGACAACGCCTGGCGCGCGGCGGCGATCTCGTCGGTGGCGCGCGCCAGCGTGTCCTCCGGTGCGCCGGCCGCGACCAGGTCGTCGGCCATCACCCGGATCTGATCCGGCAGCAGGAGGTCACCCAGTCGGGGCACCGGCCGCCGCTCCCGGCGCTCGGCCTCGGCGCCGAGGTCCGCGAGGCGCTGCACCAGCGCATGCACCACGTCCGACCGCCGGGGCGGCGAACCGGCCGGGGCGCCCCCGGTGGCGCCTGATGGCCGCGCCGCGGCCGACCAACGTCCCTGCTCCCAGTGCCCGACCTGGTTGATCAGGCGGTCCACCGCCGTGGCGAATGCGTCCGCGCTCACGCGCCGACCCTATGCGCGCTCGCGAAGACGACGGCGCCCGGCCCGCACGATGGCGGACCGGGCGCCGGTGCGCGCGATGGCGGCGTCAATGAACCTTTTCAACCTGGCATCGAGCCCGTCGGTTGCGCGCCGTCGACCAGCGGCGGCATTTGCCGGCCTCGCCACGGTGAAACGGTTCAATCGTCGCCTTGCAGATAGCTCAACAGGCGCAGCACCTCAAGGTAGAGCCAGATGAGGCTGACCAGGATGCCGAACGCCGCCGTCCAGGAGTAGCGCTGCGGCAGTCCCATCCGCACGCCCTGCTCCACCTCGTTGAAGCTGAGGATGAAGCTGAGCGAGGCGACCACGATGCAGACGAGGCTGAAGATGATGCCGAGGGCACCGTTGTCCCGCAGGCCGGTGTTGACGCCGAACAGCGCCAGCACGAAGTTGATCAGCATGGCGGCGAACAGGCCGGCCATGATGGCGATCATGCCGCGGACGAACTTCGGCGTGGCCCGGATGACGCGCGCTCGATAGAGCATCGCCATCAGGAAGAACACCCCGAAGGTGGCGACCACCGCCTCCAGCACGATGCTCTGCAGCCCGGCGATCTCCTGGTAGAACTTGCTGACCAGGCCGACGAACGCGCCCTCCACGACGGCGTACGCCACCACCAGGGCGGGGTTCGCCATCCGCGAGAAGGAAATGATCAGACCGAGCACGAGACCGACCACGGCCGCGCCGATCCATGCCGCCGACAGCAGCGCGTCCGGAATCAGGTTCCAGGCGGCCACCGCCGAGACACCGGTGACGCCCAGCAGCGTCACCGTCTTGACCACCACGTCGTCGATGGTCATCGGCTGCACCGCGGGCGGCGCCGCCGGGTAGTCACCGGCGGTGGACGGGTACGGCTGACCGTAACCCGGCTGACCGGCAGCCGGTCCGTACGGCCCGGCCGAGGCGTACCCCGCCGACCGCTCCCGCTCGGCCGCCTGGCCGAGGCGCGAGAGCACCGGGTTCGTTGTCTTCACTGTGTCCAGCCTCCTTGAGGTTGAGGCACGAGTTTGTGCGCTCTTCCAGGGTAGGCGCTCCATGCCGCCCCAGGTGAGCATGGGAGCTGTGAGCAGGCTGAGAGCCAGTCACGGCGTCGCGTCGCCGCCCGCATCGCGCTTGGGGCGGCCGGGTCGCCGCATCTTCCCGGCGTCGTCGGGCAGCCGCCCCGCGGCGCGCAGCGCCTCCCGCAGGAGATATTCGATCTGGGCGTTGGTGCTGCGCAACTCCGCGCCGGCCCACCGGGTCAGCGCGTCGTGCACGGCGGGGTCCAGACGCAGGAGGATGCTCTTGCGGTCAGCCATGGGCGAATCAGTGGTAGAGCGTACCGGTGTTGACGACGGGCTGGGTGTCCCGGTCGGCGCAGAGCACGACCAGCAGGTTGGACACCATGGCCGCCTTGCGCTCCTCGTCGAGATCCACGATCTCCTGGTCGGAGAGGCGGGTCAGGGCCATGTCGACCATGCCGACCGCGCCCTCGACGATCCGCTGCCGCGCCGCCACCACGGCGTTCGCCTGCTGGCGGCGGAGCATCGCCTGGGCGATCTCCGGCGCGTACGCGAGGTGGGACAGCCGGGCCTCGATGATCGCGACGCCCGCCGGCGCGACCCGGGCGCCGATCTCCTCGGCGAGCTTCGCCGTGATCTCGTCGGCGCTGTCGCGCAACGATGTCTGCCCGTCGCGGTGTGCGTCGTACGGGTAAGAGTTCGCGATGTGCCGCACGGCGGTCTCAGCCTGGATCGCCACGAATTGCTCGAAGTCGTCGACCTCGAAGACCGCCTTGGCCGTGTCGCACACCTGCCAGACGACGACCGCGGCGATCTCGATGGGGCTGCCGTCGGCGTCGTTGACCTTGGTGACCTCGGTCTGGTGGTTGCGGATCCGGGTGGAGATGCGGTGCCGTGTGGTGAACGGGTTGACCCAGCGCAGCCCGCTGGTGCGAACGCTGCCCGTGTACCGCCCGAGTAGCTGAACGACCCGCGCCTGGCCGGGAGCAACCACGGTCAGGCCGCGCAGCACGACGGCGTCGACGAGGAGGAGCACGACCCCGGCGGCCACGGTGGCGCCGGTTGCGAAGCAGATCAGAACAATGCCGGCCACGCCGACCACGATCGCTCCGAAGAGGATCGGCAGGCCGGCGGCCCCGTCGGTGCGGCGCTCACCATGAGTGCTCATGCTTGTCACTTCCTTCTTGCCGGTGTTTCTATCATAGTGATATCACATTTATGGCAGACATCCGGCTCGCAGGGGGCGCCGTGGCACGGCAATTGGAAATCGATCGGCTCAGCAAGCGGTTCGGGGAGATCACCGCCCTGGAGGACATCACCTTCCAGGTGAGCGCCGGTGAGATCTTCGGTCTCGTCGGCAGCAACGGCGCCGGCAAGACCACCGCCATGCGCATCGTGCTGGGCGTCATCGCCGCCGACGCGGGCGAGGTGCGATGGGAGGGCACGCCCGTCCGTCTCGACACCCGCCGGCGAATCGGCTACATGCCGGAGGAACGCGGTCTCTACCCGCGGATGCGGGTTGCCGAACAGCTCGAATATCTGGCCTGCCTGCACGGCATGACGGCTTCCGCGGCGCATGCCTCGGTAGATGCATGGACCGAGCGGCTCGGCGTCGCCGACCGCCGGGACGACGACGTGATCAAGCTGTCGCTCGGCAACCAGCAGCGGGTGCAGCTTGCCGCCGCACTGGTCCACGACCCCGAGATCCTCGTCCTCGACGAGCCGTTCTCGGGCCTCGACCCGGTCGCGGTCGACGTGATGAGCGCGGTGCTGCGGGACAAGGCCGGCACGGGCGTGCCGGTCGTGTTCTCCAGCCATCAACTCGACCTGGTCGAGCGCCTCTGCGATCGGGTGGGCATCGTCCGCCACGGCCGCATGATCACCGCCGGCACCGTGGACGACCTGCGGGCCGGCGGCCGGGAAGAACTGATCGTCCACGCGCCGCAGGCCGCGCCCGGCTGGGCCGACCGGTTGCCCGGCGTCACCGTCCACGACCACTCCGACGGGCGCACCCGCCTGACGCTCGGCGAGGACGCGGACGACCAGCTCATCCTGCGAGCCGCGCTCGCCACCGGACCGGTGCACGAGTTCGCTCGCCGTCGGCCCTCGCTGACCGAGCTGTTCCGCCACATCGTCGGCCCGAGAGAGGAAATCTCATGAGCGCCGAGACCTCGAACGACCGGGCCATCATGTTGATCGCCAGACGCGAAATCAGCACCCGGCTCCGCTCCAAGGCGTTCCGCGTGGCGACCCTGATCAGCATCCTCATCCTGGTGGGCATCGCCCTGGTCTCGAAGATCTCCAGCGGCGGACCGTCCTATCAGGATGTCGGCGTCACCCCCGCCGCGGCGTCGACGACGGACCGGCTCACCGCCGTCGCCCGGGCTCTTCACATCGACCTGCGCGTCCATGACGTCGGCGAGGCCGCCGGACGGGCCCGGGTGCGGGACGGTGAGCTGGACGGCCTGCTGGTCGGTGACGACCCCGCCGCGATCGACGTGGTCGTGCAGACCGGCCTCGACGACGACCTGCGCTCGGTGCTGCAACTGGTGGCCCAACGCGCCGCCCTCGACCGACAGGTCAGCGCACTGGGCGGCGACCCGGCCACGGTTTCGGCCGCGGTCGCCGGGGCGAGAGTCCGGGTCACGCCGCTGGAACGGCCCACGGAGACCGACGGCCAGCAACTGGCCCTCGGCATCATCACCAGCGTCCTGATCTATATGTCCCTGCTGATCAACGGGCAGGCCGTGGCCCAGGGCGTCGTGGAGGAGAAGACCAGCCGGGTGGTCGAGATCCTGCTCGCCACCGTGCGGCCACGCCAGTTGCTCATCGGCAAGGTCCTCGGCCTCGGCACGGTCGGCCTCATCCAGATGGCCGCCATCGCGCTCTGCGGCATCGTCGCCGGCACCGCCACCGGGGCGCTGCACATGCACGCCTCCGCAACGGCCGGCACCGTCGTCTGGTTGATCATCTGGTTCCTGCTCGGCTACACCGCCTACTCGCTTGCCTTCGCCGGTGTCGCCTCGCTCGTGTCGCGCCAGGAAGACGTGGCAGCCGTCGTGACCCCGGTGCTGATGCTGCTCATCGTCGGCTACGTCATCGGCGTGTCGATCCTGCCGTCCACCCCGGATTCCGGATTCGTGGCGGCACTCTCCCTGATACCGATCTTCGCGCCCACGCTGATGCCCGTGCGGCTCGCGCTGGGGGTCGTCCCGGCGTGGCAGGCAGTCGTCTCGCTCGGCGGCATCGTCGTGGCCATCCCGCTGCTGCTCTGGCTTTCCGCGCGGATCTACCAGAACGCGGTGCTGCACAGCGGCGCCCGCGTGCGGCTGCGCGACGCCTGGCGAACGGGCTGAACGCGCCACTCCGCCGGCGGGTCGGTGACATCTCACCGATCCCCCGGCTCGCGGCGAGGGACCACCCTCAGACCGGCGAATACGTTCGCGTCTCCCCGCCCGCGATGCCTTCCGTCTGCGATTCGGTCGGCGGCACGGCCGCTGTCGGCGCGACGGGGAAGGCGAGATGGAAGGTGGTTCCGACGCCGGGTTGCGATTCGCACCAGACGCGCCCGCCGTGGCGTTCCATGGTCCGCCGGACGACGGCCAGACCGATGCCGCTGCCCTCGTACTCCCCGATTCCGTGCAGACGGCGGAACATCAGGAAGATCTGTTCGCTGTAGTCCTGGTCGAAGCCCTTGCCGTTGTCCGCTATCGAGATCACCCATTCCCCTGCCTCCGCACGGGAAGAGATGTGGATGCTCGGCGCCGCCGTCCCGCGGAACTTGATGGCGTTGGAGATGAGATTCTGCAACACCTGTCTGAGCTGCGTCGCATCGGCCGCCACCACGGGAAGCGCGCCGACCTCGATCTCGGTGCCGGTCTCGGAGATCGACGACTGCAGGTCGCACAGCACGTTCGAGACCACCTGCGACAGGTCGATCGGCCGCATGTTCAGGCCGCATGAGCCGGCGCGGGAGTACACCAGCAGACCCTTGATCAACTGACGCATCCGGTGGCCGCCCTCGATGATGAATCCGATGTACCTGTCTGCCCGTTCGTCCAGGTTGCCCTGGTATCGCGAGGCCAGCAGCTCGGTGTAGTTGACCACCATCCGTAGCGGCTCCTGGAGGTCATGTGAGGCTACGTGGGCGAAGTCCTGCAGCTCACGGTTCGACCGCTCCAAATCGGCGTTCTTATCCTCCAACAGGCGCTGCGTGCGAACGCGGTCGCTGAGGTTGATCACCGAGGCGACCACGGATACGCCGGAGCTGAGGTGGACCGGGCTCAGCCCGATCTCGACGGGAAATTCGGTGCCGTCGCGGCGTACGGCGGTGAGGTCCCGTCCGCGGCCCATGACCCGGGCCTGCGGATCGGCCAGGAACTGCCGCTGGTGGTCGGCGTGTGATCCCCGGCTCGCGGTGGGAACCAGGTGATCGACCGTGCGGCCGATGAATTCCTCACGCGGATATCCGAACATCTGCAGAGCCTCGCGATTGGCGGATTCGACGCGTCCCGCGCCGTCCACGATCAGGAGCGCGGTGCTGCTGGCCTCGAACACCGACCGGAACCGTTGTTCCTGCTCGTGCACGTGGGTCACGTCGCGAGCGATGGCGGCCGCGCCGACGACCTCCCCGGTGGGCGCCCGCAGCGGAGTCACGGTGAGCTGGACGTCGATGCGCCGGCCCGATTTGGTGATGCGAACCGTTTCCAGGGCCTCCGTCGGTTCCCCCCGCCGCACCCGGTCGAGGATGTCGCGAAACTCGTCCTGCCGGTCGGGCGGGACGACCATTTGCACGGATTGCCCGAGGGCCTCGTTCTCCGGGTATCCGTAGAGCCGTTCGGCTCCGCTGTTCCAGGCCAGAATCTCTCCGTTGAGCGATTTGCTGATGATGGCGTCCAGAGAGGACTCGACGACGGCACCGTATCGAAGGAGCCGCATCTCCTGGCTGCTGAGCCGATCCTTCAGCGCCGCGTGTGCGGCGGCGAGTCTCTCCTGCGCGTGGGCCTGATCAGTGATGTTCTGCAGGACGTAGAGCCAGTGGCCGGTAGCCTGCAGCGGCCGCCCGTTGACCATGACGATGCGTTCGCGCCCGTCGGCACGGGTCAATCGGATCTCCGTCGCGGCTTGATGGTCAGCGCGGCGGCGGAGGCGGTGGATTGCCGTGTACAGGTCGGTCAACGGTCCGGCGAAGGCCTCATCGACGCTACGGCCGACGAGGTCCGCGCTCGACACTCCCAGAATCTCGCCGACGGCCGGGTTCACGGAGACGACGTGGTTGTTGCGCACATGGATGGTGCCGTTCGGCAACGCCTCGACCAGGTCGAGGTTGTCCCGGTCGGTGTCGGTGATCGCGCGCGCGGTGACCCACACCTGGACCGCAAGGACAACGATGCCGACGGCGGCGACCAGCGAACCGAGCGTGGCCGACGCCGGTGTGGCATGAATGGTGCCCCAGGCGATCGCGGTGACCAGAGGCACCAGGATCACCGCGGGCAACAGCCTGGTCATCGTGACGCGCGCTCGCGCGGATGCCGTGAAGGTCGTCAGGTGCGGGTACGCCACGACCATCTGCGCGGCCGCGATCAGGATCATTCCGACGCTGGTGGGGTACGCCAGACCGCTGGCGCCGACCGCAGCCGAGGAGTACAGGCTCGTGGAGTTGACGACCTGCCCGAGGGCGCCCAGAACGCCGATCACACCCGCGGCGAGGCCGGCGACCGCGGCGAATCGACGGGACCGGCCGTTTCCGGCGGTGACGGCGATCGCGCCGGCGGCCAGGATCAACATCCCCAACGTCGTCTGCACCGACGGGCGCCCCGGGTGCTCCGCTCCGGCCAGGGTGGCGGTGTCCACCCAGAACCAGGACTCGATTCCGGAGCTCATTGCCAACAGGTGTTCCATGAGGACGGCCGTGCACAGCACCGCCGCGACGCCGGCCAACAGCGTGGCGACGGCGCGGCTGCGCGTGTCGCCCGGCCGATGACCGACCGCCGTGGACAGTCCCAGGATCAGGATCAGGATCGCCGACAGCGGTGTGGTGTACGCGTAGGCGCCGCCGTAGGAGTACAGCACGGGCGCGTCGAGCCCCCATCCGAGCAGGCAGAGGACGGCGAGGACCCCGGCCGCGACGCCGGCGCCGACGACGACAACCCGATAGCGTCGCTCGCGGTCGATGTCATGAGGCAGCGCCATCGGACTCCCCTGCACTGCAGAATGCCTTAAAATGGTACATTTGTTGTGAATAGTACATATGATACCGATAGATCGGCAAAGCCGTGGTCCTCGAACCACGCGTGTTGGCAGCGCGTCACTGTCGTCGAGCACGCCGCGAATGTCGATGGAGACCCGCTCCTCGATGCGCGACTGTCTTGGAGTCCGGTGTCGCCGAGGTCGTTCGTTCCGATTCCCACGCGGTGGCTTTCACCGCGGGCGCCGACATTGCCAGCTCCGCGGTGGTCAGACTGGTGATCTCGCCGATATTCGGCCCCGTGCCAGAGCCGTTGTCGACGGCATAGAGGACCCGGCGGATAGCCGCCGTCAGAGCCGGGCCGGGCCCGACGAACTCCAGCCGGAGATTGCCATCAGGCTCTGTGCGCCCCGCGACGAGCACCCGCGCCGTCGTGGAGAACGCCTGCCCGTCAATCACCAGTTCCAGGTCGGCCAGGCTTCCCGGCTGGATCGCGGGCTCGCTCACCGCGCACCTGGCACCGCCTTCACTGAGGTCGACAGTCCGGCCTTCGACGATCCGGTCCGGAAATCGCAGCCGCGCGACCGTCCGGAACGGAACCCGCCGGTGGTGCCTGCGCTCGGCTCTCGTCGGTAGCGTGAAACGCACGACGCATCCCCCACCGGCATTCTCGTCGACGTCGATGTCGCCGCCGTGTGCGCGGATGATCTTGCGGCACAGGGCCAGACTGACCCGGTTGCCGGCGTGCCGGCCGTCGGTGGTGGCTATCGGGCGGAACGCCTCGAAGACGAACGGCCGCTCCGCCGCCTCGATACCGATGCCCTGATCGCGGACGGCGATCCGCCAGTACTCGCCGCGCCAGCCCGGACCGGTCAAGTCGGCGGTCACCTCTACCCGCGGTATGCCGCCGGGTGGGACATACGTCAATGCGTTCTCCAGAAGGCGATCCATGACCAGCGCCAACAGGGCGGGATCGCCGATGACCTCGGGCATGGGGTCGACAGTGACCTGGCCCAGACTCCCCGGCCAATTCAGTTGCCGCTCGTCGAGGACGCGCTCCAGCAGACGGGCCAGGTCGACGGTCTCCGAGCGGATCGCCGCGTCGTCCATGCTGGCCATCATCAGCAGATCGCCCACCAGCCGGTGCATCGTCTCGGTCCGTCGGCGGGCGTGCTGCAGGACATCGTGGCCCCGGTCGAGCAACCCGGTGGCGAAGAAATCCCGAGCCGTGGCCAGTTCGACGCTCACCTCACTCAGCGGACGCTCCAGGCGGGTGGCGATCTGGCGGTTCGACGACTGCAGTTCGCGGCTCCGGGCGCGCAGGCGCTCCGCTTCGAGGCTGCCGCGCTCGACGTCGGCGGCCAATTCGGCCACCGCCCGGTTCACCTCGGTGAGCGTGCGGCGGCGGCTTCTGCCGAGGTGGAAGATGAAGAGACCGATGCCCAGGCTGAGCGCCGAGCCGAATGCAGCGGTCAGCGGCGCCAGCAGCCGGCCGGACATGTCGCCCCGTGAGGTGGCGCTCGTGAGAGTCACCGTCCAGTTCTGACCGAGGGACGCGAAACGACTCTCGACGGGCTCGTCGGTGGATTCTCCGGGCGCGGCGAGCGAAGCGGTGACGGCCATCGAGCCGGCCCCGAGGGTGACATCCACCGGGTCGACATTCACGTCGCCGACGGCGCCGCGGACGAGTTTCCGGGCGTCGACAAGGGTTTCCAGCCAGCCGCGGAACAGACCGGCGTCGGGGACGCCGACGGTGCCGTAAATCGGGGCGACGATCATGATGAGCGGATCGTCGGCCCCGGACGGGACCCGCGGGTCCCCGGCGGGTGGCGACGGTCCGCTCGCGCGCGCGATTCCGGAGAGGCGGGCATCCTGCCGGAGCGTCGCGGCGGCGGTGCCGGACGGGACATCGATGCCCAACGGCACGCGGACCTGGTCGGCGGAGGCGGACATCATCAGGTAGCGGTGGTCGGTGACGGAACGGTCCGGCCTGAGCTCGATCTTGCTGCTCGGCGAGTCCAGCCACGTCAGGTCCAGCCGCGCGCGCGTGGTGGCGGTCGACGGAACGATCAGACCGGTGGACATCGCGGCCGGCAGTGCCATGGCTGCCTCGGTGAGCGAGGCGAAGTCGGCGCCGCTGAGATCGGATTGGCCGCCGAGCGCGACCGCGGTGGATGACGAGACGTCCGCGTAGCGCTGCAGCGCGGCACCGAGCGCGTACGTCACCGTCTCCAGTCCGTGACGCGCCTCAATCTCCCGCTCGGCGCTGTGCGTAGCAGCCATCTCCCGGCTCAACAGCGCGGTGCCGGCCCCGCAGGCAAGGGTGACGGTGATCGCGGCGATGACATGCCAGGTGAGCCAACGAGGACGAGCGCGCGGGTGCCCCATGACTGGCTCTTCGGCGCGGCGGCCATGCTGCTTAGCCGGTCGCGCCGGGCCGGGCACCGACCGGATCCGCCGACGGGCCCAGTTCAGGCGACGGGCCCAGTTCAGGCGACGGGCCCAGTTCAGGCGACGGGCTCAGTTCAGGCGGACGGACGCCGAACGGTCGGGTGTGACGACCGCCAGCTTCGCGACCACCACCGCCGTCGCGACCGCGCCGACCGGTGGCAGGCAGCCGGGATCGTGGTGGGTCTCCGCCGGATCCGGTTCCTCCGAGGCCGCCCGCGACGCGGTTGACCTAGCGTCGCGATTCACCGGCCTGCCGGTCTGGCATGTCTCCCGCTTCCTCGGCGCCGCGGCCCAGCCGATCGCGGTCACCCGGGAGCAACCCTGGCTGCAGACCGGGGTGCCGATCCCGTGGAACGACACCATCTGCCGACGCATGGTGTCGCGGCTCGGACCGACGCTGGTTCCGGACATCGCCGCGGTCCCCAACTACGCACAGGCGCCCATCGCCCTACGACACGGGATCAGGGCGTATGCCGGTGTCCCCGTGCTGGCGGCCGGGGACCGCCTGCTCGGCGTGCTCGCAGGCTGCGATCACGAACCGCGCGGCCCGCTGCCCGAACTGACGGAACAAATGCTGTGGACGGTCGCCCGGCTGCTCGGCCCGCTCCTGGAGGCGGTCGGCGAACGTGACCTCGCCGCCTTGGCCGCCGACCGGCGGGAGGCGCAACGACGGGCCGGCGAGACATTGACCCGGCTGCCCGGGCGGCGTGGTTGGGGACTTCTGCTCGACGGCGAGGAACGGCGCGGCCGGATGAATGGGAACGCATCGTCGATCGCGGTGGTGGACCTGGGCTTCATCCACTCCGCGGTGGAGATCCAGCGCGCCGTCCGGCTCGTCGACGAGGCACTCACCGACGTGGTCACCGCACGGCTGTCGACCCGGCAGGTCGGGTTGCTGCTGGACGGCCTCGTCGCCACGCGAGTCGACGCGGTGGCTGCCACCGCACTCACCCGCCTGGCCGCAGCCGGATACCGGGCGACCGCGGCCTGGGCCTCCCGGACGGAGGCCACCAGCCTCCGCGGCACCTGGGCGCTGGCGGAGAAGCGGTTGTTCGACGCCCGACGGCGTACCAGGGCGACCACATGACCGCCGTTGTCGCCTGGACCCGCGGTGTCGGGCCGGCCCGCATCGTCGCGGCCGCCTTGATGGCCGGCATCGTCCTGGCCGGTCTGGTTTTCGACGACGCGGTTCGCCATAGCGAAGCATGTTTGTCGGCGGCGACGGTCCGCGCGTCCGGCCTCGCCGATGCGGTCTGTCTGACCGATGCCGTGACCTACCACGTGGACGGCCGGCTGGCCGGTCACGCCGTCACCTACGGTTGCTCCGCCGTGCTGCTGATGCCTCCGGTCGCCGCGGTCTGCTCGTTCCTCGCCCTGGTGCGCCGGATTCCGCTCATCCGGCCGGTCGCCGCGTTCCTGGTCGCCACGACCATGTTGGTGCTGGCCAACCAGGCCCGGATGCTGGCCATCGTGCTGGGGATGCGGAACTTCGGCGTGGAAACCGGATACGCGCTGACGCATGTGCTCATCGGCACCGCGGTCAGCGTGTTCGGCGTGCTGGCGAGCGGCTACCTGGCGATCCAGATCCTGATCACCGGCCGAGGCGCCGACGCGCCCCGGTCCGCCCTCAGCATGCGGCCGGCACGGTAACCGCCGTGGACACGGAGAACTGGGTCCTTGCCCTGATCAACAGCACCGCGTTCCTGCTGTGCGTGCTGTTCACGTCGTACATCATCGCGGTCCTGCGCCCGTTCCTGGCCCGCCGCGAAGTCGCCCTCGGCGACCGGGAGCAATTCCAGTGGCACATCATCGTGCCGTGCCTCAACGAGCAGGCCGTCGTTGCCGACTGCGTCGACCACTTGATCGAGGTCTTCCCGGAAGCGACCCTCTGGCTGGTGGACGACGCGTCCGATGACCGGACCCCCACGCTGCTCGCCTGGCTGACCCGTCGCTATCCGTCGGTGCACGTGGTCGAACGCCGTCCCCCGGATGCCCGGCAGGGAAAGGGGCCGGCCCTGAACGCGGCCTGGCGTCAGATCTCCGCGTACCTGCCACCGGACACCGACCGCGGCCGGGTGATCGTGGGGGTGGTCGACGCCGACGGCCGCCTTGAGGCGTTCTGCCCGGATGTGATCAGCGGCGACGACCTGTTCGGTGATCCGGCCGTCGGGGCGGTCCAGATTCAGGTCCGGGTCACCGCGGACCCCGACGCGCTGACCGTCACGGACATCGGCCGGCTCACCGGGGACCCGGCCCGTAGCCGGGACCAAGACCTGCTGATCCAGTTGCAGGATATGGAATTCGTCGGCCCGATCGCCGCGATGCAGTTCCTGCGCAGACGGACTGGCAGCGTCGCCATGGGCGGCAACGGCCAGTTCACCCGCATGTCGACCCTCGACACGATTGCCGCAACCTATGGCACGCCCTGGAGCGGCGCGCTGCTGGAGGATTTCGAGCTGGGTCTGCACGTCCTGCTGTCCGGCTACCGCTCCGAGTACTGCCACGACACCTTCGTCGCACAGGCCGGACTGACCCAGCCACGCGCGCTGCTGCGGCAACGCACCCGCTGGGCGCAGGGCAATCTGCAATGCCTCAAGTACCTGTGGCAGGTGGCCAACAGCCCGCACATCCGCGTCTCCGGTGTGCTGGAGATCGGCTACTACCTCGCGATCCCGTTCACCCAGATCACCGGCAGTGTGGTCTTCCCGCTCTCCGCTCTGGTCTACGTCGCCTACATGATGGCGGACCCAGCGGGATCCGATCGGTGGCTGCTCACCGGGGCGCTCGGCGTCCTCCCGCTCGCACTGGCCTTCGGCGTCCTCCCGCACGCTGCATGGGGGCTGTTCTACCGCTCGCGCTGCGCCGGCATGATCACCCGCCGCCGGGCCTGGCTGCTGGCCGTGGCGAACCTCGCCTACAGCTACTTCCTGCAAGCCGCGGCCTGGCGTGGCCTGTTCCGTTTGCTGCGCGGGCGCAGCGATTGGGCGAAGACCGCCCGCGCCGCCGACGACCGGCTACCGGCGCGGGCTCGACGCGAACAGGTGTCCGTGTGAGAGGAGCAAGCATGGCTGGCGACATCGCCTCGGCCGCCCGGCGGCGACGCCTCGCGGCCTACCTGGCCGTCCATCTCGTCGTCACGGGTATGGCCTCCACCGCCCTGCAACTGGGGTTGGCCGGCCCGGCGCGGGCGGACACCTCGGCCGCGACCGCGACGGCCGCCACGGTCACGCTCGCCGGCGGATCGGTGGTCGACAGCGGGAGCGCAACCGCGAGCAACGACGGCACGCAGGGCACCGTGGTGGACGGTCAGCAGCCGCTGCTGTCGGTGCTCGGTGCGGAGTCACCGATCACTGCGGGCGTCCTGGTCCAGAACGCCGTAGCCCTGGATGACGGAACCTCCGCCGCCTGCGCCGGCATCGTGGGATCCACCGGGTTGGTGTCCATCGGCGCCGGCGGCGTCTGTTCGGTGACCACCGGTGGCAGCCCGGCTCAGATCACCCTCGCGGCGACCACGGTGCTCAAAGCCGATGCGATCGTCGCCTCCTGTACCGCAAGTTCCGACGGGCCGACGACCAGCACGTCCGTGCAGGTTATCAACGGCAAGGTCTACACCCTCGGCATACCCGTCGCGACCATCGCCAGCAGTCCCGGGCCCAACAGCGGCCTCACCGTCCCCGGCATAGCCACGCTCGCCCTGCACAGCACCACGGTGCCGGCGGGCGCCGGCAGCATCCGGGCCCGCGCCATGGAGATCAGCTTGCTCAGCAGCACCGTGGCGGTCGTCGTCGGCGCGGCCGGTTGTGGGCCGAACGCGGTCGTCGTGCCTACTCCGGCAGCCCCCGCCGCCGGCATGGTCATCCTCGCGATGCTCGCGGCCGGCGCGGGCGGCGCGGCCCTGATCGTCGGCAGGCTACGTCGCCGCGGACGGCCCCGGTGACCGCCACACCCGCACCGCCGTCACTGAACGGCAAGATCGCCGTCGTCTTCGGCACTCGCCCGGAGATCATCAAATTGGCTCCCGTCATGGCCTCGCTCGGCGAGGACGGAGTGCCCGTGTTCACCGGACAGCACTACGACCCCGAACTGACCCGTGCGGTGCTGCTGTCCTGCGGGCTGCCCGATCTTCCACCTTCGGTGACCGGTCTGCGCGGACAGCCGCGCGGCGTGCAGATCGCGGAGATGCTCCGCCAGTTGCACGAGCGGTTCGCCGTGGACCGACCGGCTTGTGTCATCGTGCAGGGCGACACCAACTCGACCAACGCCGGTGCCCAGGCCGCCCACTACCTCGGCATCCCGGTCGTGCACGTCGAGGCGGGGTTGCGCAGCGGTGACCGCACCATGCCCGAGGAGATCAACCGCATGCTCGTCTCCTCGGTTGCCGACGTGCACTGCGCCGCCACCTCGGCAAACGTCGACAATCTGCTCCGGAGCGGCATCACCGAGGACCGGATCCATCTGACCGGCAACCCGATCGTGGAAGCGGTTCGCAACCTCCTGCCGACGGGTCGCGGGCGCGCCGCTTGCGGCCCGCGGAATCGGCCGTACGTGCTGGCGACCATCCACCGCCCGGAGAACACCGACAACCGCTCCCGGCTCGCTCAGATCATCGACCAACTGGACCGGCTCGGCCGTACCGTCCTGTTCCCCGCACATCCGCGCACCGCGCAAGCGCTGCGCGCCGCCGGCATCGAATCATCGGGCACCGCGATCCACCTGATCAGTCCGCTCGACTACCGCTCGTTTCTCGGCATGGCCCATCACGCCGACGTGATCATCTCCGATTCGGGTGGGATCCAGGAGGAGGTGACGGTGTTGCGCCGCCCGCTCGTGGTGGTGCGCACGAGCACGGAGCGCCCCGAAGCGGTGGCCGCGGGATTCGCGGTGCTCTGCGAACCGGGCGACATCGTCCGGGCGGCTGCCGCGATGGCTACCCCGGCGATACGCGCCAAGATCAATAATACCGCCAGCCCGTACGGTGACGGGTTGGCCGGCACCCGCATCGCGGCATTGGCCCGTTCAGCCGTCCACGTCTGAAGTCTCGCAAGCCCGCACCGGTTGGTCCGGGCTCCGGGACTGCACCACATCCGCACCTCTTACTCGTCTTCTCAGTGCGGCGCCGCCGCCGATGTTCGCGGTACTGCGCCCGCACTCAGCCCCCGGGAGGATGACCATGGCCGTTCGAGCCCCAGACCGGATCGAAAACACTTCTACCGAGCCTGGCCCGCCCATGGACACACGGCTGCGCAACACATCTCGACCCGCCGTGCTCATCGCCGACGACGACGATGATCTCCGCGACCTGATGAAGTTCGGACTCGAAGCATCCGGCTACCGCGTGCTGAGTGCGGCGGATGGCGTGACCGCCTTGCAAATCGTGCACCGGGAGCCTCCCGGACTCATCGTTCTCGACGTCGTCATGCCTGCCGCCGACGGGCTCAGCGTCTGCTTCCAGCTCCGCGACGACCCCCGCACGGCGCAGATCCCGGTGCTCATGCTCAGCGGCCGGAGCCGGACCTGCGATGTCGAGCTGGGATACACGATCGGCGCGGACGACTACATGGCCAAGCCGTTCGGCCTTGCCGCATTGACCCGTCGAGTCGACTGGCTGATGCAGTCGTCCGGCTATTAGGTGGTGAAGCTCGCCGGTGCCGTGGACCGCACGCTCGGCCAACCGTGAACCGAGCGCGCGGTCGACAGCCTCCGCTGCTTCTCTGTCCTATCTGCTCACCATGCCGGCGACCCGACATGTTCCCGGGCGTGCGCAGCCGCCGGCGCTCATGCCGGGAGCGTTGACTGGTCCGCCACGCTTGTCGGGAACATGGTGGCCAAGCGCTGCCGCTCATCGGCGTAGCCGTACGAGGGCGAGCCGGTGAGGATGCCGTGCACACCGGTGAAGGGCTGTCCGATCTGAATGCCCCCGCGGTCCATGGCGTACTCGCGGATGTTCTTCTCGTGCCAGGTGCCGCGCATCTTGAGCACCGTCAGACCGCGCCGCATTTCGCCGCTGAGCTCGACGTAACGCAGCAGGATGATCGTGTCGGTGATGGTGGAGATGTGTGTCTCGGTGACCGACTCCCCACCGGGGAGCATGGACGTCGTGTTGGTGAAGAGCCCGGTGATCTCCTGGTGCTTGATGTAACTGGTCATCCCGATCACGAACTCACGGAACGACTTCGGGGTGGAGACACGTTCGAAGGCCGACATGCTGTCCACCGCGATGCGGGCGGGCTTGAACTCCTCCATGTCCCGCTTCATCTGGATCGTGTGATCCTCCAGGCCCATGATCTCGGGGTACCGGCAGATGATCCGCAGCAGACCGCGCCGCTCGGCGTCGGCGAAGTCCACACCCCATGAGGCGGCGTTGCGACGCAACTGCTCCGCACTCTCCTCCGCACCGAACAGAATCGCCCTTTCACCGGCATTTATCGCGGCTTTGACGTATTCGGTGACCATGAGGGTTTTGCCGGTTCCGGTGGCACCGCTGATCAGGATGATGGAGTCGCGGTACATGCCGCCGCCGCACATCTTGTCCAGTTCCGGAACACCGGAGGAAACTCGTACTTCGGACGACTTCTGCACGAGTTCGATGGCCGACAGAGGAATGATGGTGATGCCGTTGCGCAGATCGATGGTGAAGGGGTATTCACCCTTCTGGTGGCTGGCACCCCGGAATTTGAGAATCTCGATCGTACGGCGCCTCTTCTCCACCTCAAGCCGGTTCCGCAGCACGATGACGTTGTCCGCGACGAACTCCTCGACGCCGAAGCGCCCCACGCCGCCTTCTTCATCGGTGCGTTCCATCGTCACGACGGTCGTGACGCCCAGCAAGCGCAAGCCGGATTGCACCCTACGCAGCTCACGCCGCACCATGTTCGCATCGGAGAATTGTGGGAACAATGCGCCGATCGCATCAAGAATGACGCGCTTCGCGCCGACCCGTCGTACGGCATTCTCGATCCTGGCCAGCAAGGCGGAAAGGTCGAAGTGTCCGACCTCGATGACGTTATCGCTGACATGCTGCGTGGCGTCGACCACGGCGATCTTGTTGTCCTCGATCATCTGGTTGAGATTCCAGCCGAACGAAGACACGTTGGCCACCAGGTCGGCCGGATCCTCTTCGAAAGTGCAGAACACTCCCGACTCACCGTAACGCCGGATGCCGTCGACCAGGAACTGCAGGGCGAGGACGGTCTTCCCGCTTCCCGCGGTGCCCGCGATGACGGTGCTGCGTCCGGCAGGAAGCCCACCCTCAGCGATTTGGTCGAGGCCGTCGATGCCGGTTTCCAGTAGTTGCATCTTGGTGACTGGTATTAGCGCTGTCATGACGAGTTCCCTTGGGTTTTGAGCGTTACGAGCGGTTCCCCGGCGATGTCGAGTCCGATGAGGACGCGTTCGCGGTCGCTGAGATCACCCACGATGCGGCGCACCGGTTCGGGTAGCCGCTTGATCAACGTCGGGGTGGCAAGGATGCGTTCATCGTCGGCAAGGGCCGGATTCTCCAGGACGTCGATCACGTCGACCTCGATGTCGCCGTACAGTTCCTTGGCGCAGATATCCCGCAGGTTGTCGATCGCCCGGATCGATGACGGCGTACGCCCGGTGACGTAGAGGCGAAGCTGATAGGTCACGCCGTACTCCACGCCATATGACGTCGCTGACCCACTCGGTAGAACTCGACCAGCATTCCCATCATCTCCAATGCCATCAGGCGGCCCTCGACCGCAATGGCCCGCGCGCGTTCACCCTCGTGCGCCGCGGTCACCCGGTCCAATGCCGCAACATGCACGTCGAGCAGGTCACGCGGCCCGCCACTGCGATCACCGATCAGGGTGACGATCTCCTCCATCTGAACGCGCGGTTTCGCTTGTTTGACAAAAAGACAATCCACGTACGTGACCACTAACTCTTGGTAGATTCCGACGATCTCATCGAAGCCGTCCGGATACCGCATCCGCAGCGCGCCAGTACCCGCCATGGACGCAGTAACCATGGTGGTACTGTTCTGGGAACTCATTTCCCGGTACTGCGCGAAAACCTGCGCCAGGCTACGCCGGTCCTCACCGGTCTTGCGGTAGATCGCATAACCGACGGCACGCCGCAACGCCACCGGACGAATCTCGAACTTCAGCAGATAATCCTGCGCACCCGCGTCCAGACACGACGCCGCCAGACCGTCTTCCTCCGCCCCGGTCAACACGACGATAGGCACATCACCGGCCGTATCCCGAATCGATTCCAAAGTCCGCAGACCCCGCGCATCCGGCAACGTCAGATCCAACAGGATGACATCGACCCGTTCCCGCTGCAGAACCGCCGCAGCATCGTCCCGACGCGACACGTGAATCACCCGGATACCAGAATCATCATCATCGGACTGAGCCAGATACTCCTTGACCAGCTCCGCGTCGGCGCGATTGTCCTCCACCAGCAGCAGGACACGAGTACCTCCGTCCTCTGCCATGGGCTATCCCTCTCTCCTCGGCCGACCACCGCCGACCCCCGGCAACGCCACCAGGTGAAGCCAGAACGCCTCGATATGCCGCACCACCGACATATACATCTTCAAATCAATCGGCTTAGTCAGATAACAATTCGCTCCCCGGTCATAACAAGCATCGATATCCTCGGCAGCATCCGACGACGTCAACACCACGACGCGAAGAGAATCGGCACGCGACACATCGGATACCGACGACAAACCGGCGCCGCGAGAGCCGCCCTCGGAGGACGGAGACACGTTCGCCCGTTGAGCAGACAGTCAGGTTGTCGCGACGGTCATCGCCGGCGCTGGTCCGCCAACGGCTCGAACCCGCCGGGACTCAAGACGCCGGGGACGCAACGCATCGCGCCGAACCGGGGCCCCAAAACTCGCACAACCGGCTCACCGCCGGCGGCCACCGCAAATCGGGAATCGTGCTCTGCACCCACGACAGCCACGTGTCGTGACCCGACTACCGACAGCACCTATCTCACCACCGTCCCGATCGCCACACCCGCGCCAGCCGGGGAGAGGCGACACGCCCGGTCGCCCCAGACCCCGATCCTGAGTGCATGATCCTGTTCCTGCCTATATGTCCGTTTTAGTCTATTTAAGGAGTACGCCCTTTAGAGGGCTTTTGCAACATACGTGGCTGAAAAGTACACTTACGAGTGCGAGCGTCGATCTAGAACAGCACCCGGCAGGGTGACAGACCCCCGACAGCCGCCACTTCGGGCCTCCGACCTGCTATAACGCCACCCTCGGCACGACGGCCGCGGTGACACAGGGCATGCGGGAGACGGTGGCACCTCATCGATGGTGTTCTGCCCCGGCCGCATACACGAAGCCCTCACCGAAGCCGGCCTGGACGCGTGAACGGCACAACGGTGCCGTGATCATCGCTCCGGCTGGGGCCATGATTGCCGAACGCGACCCAAGAGCGCCCTCTGTTGGAAGGGCTTCGGAAGGATTGCGGCTTCGGCATTGGCCCCGACGCGGTCGTCCGCCTCGACGGGATTGGCCGTCATGAACACGACTGCGATGCGGGGATGGATCTCCCGTATGAGATCAGCACACTCGAAGCCATTCATCTTCGGCATGTTGATGTCGGTCAGGAGCATCTCGAATCGGCGCGTCTCGGCCAACGCGACCGCCTCGGCGCCCGAGCACGCCACACCGACGTCGTAGCCGGCGGCCCCGAGCATGTCGGCGACGACGTCGCGCAGGTCCGCCTCATCATCCACCACGAGGACACTGCCGCTCCTGGGAAGCGGAGCGGTCTCGCCATCCACCTGGGAATGGACGGGTGGCGACGGCCGAACCACAGGCAGGTGGACCGTGAAGGTCGTACCGACACCGGCTCGGCTGTCGACCGCGATGGAGCCGCCCGCCTGCGCCACAATTCCGAAGGTTGTGGCAAGCCCGAGACCGGTTCCCTTGCCGGGCTCTTTGGTAGTGAAGAACGGCTCAAAAATCTTGCTGCGGATTTCCTCGGGCATCCCCGTCCCGTTGTCCTCGACCGAGACGCGGGTATATTCACCCGGCTGCAGATCGGGCGACCTAAAGGGGTCGTCCGGGCCGAGGACGACGGCGGCCGTGGTGATCCGGATTCGACCACCTTCGGGCATGGCATCGCGGGCGTTGATGACCAGATTCATCAGGATCTGTTCGAGCTGGGTGGCATCGGCGCAGATGGTGCCGATGTTCGGATCGAGCTGCGCCACCACGTCGATATTCTTTCCGAGGAGGCGGCACAGCATGTCCACGCATCCCTGGACCAAATTGTTCAGGTCCAGGGGCTCGGGGTTTGTCGACGAATCGCGGCCGAACGCCAGCAACTGGTTGGCTATCGCCGAGGCACGAGTGCTCGCCCGCTGCACCTGGCCGATCAGCTTGATCGCCTGCTGGTTGCCAGCGACCATGTCCTCCAGGACGTCCGCGGCGCTGAGCACGATCGCCAGCATGTTGTTGAAGTCGTGCGCGACACCGCCGGCGAGCCTGCCGAGCGCATCAAGCTTCTGGGCCTCGTGCAATTGTCGCAGAACCATGCGCTGCTCGGTGACGTCGCGGATGGCCGCCAACCACATCTGGCAGCCCATCCACTCCACCCGGACCGTCCGCATCTCTCCGACGCGGTGCATGGATCCCGCCATGATGTCGATTTCGGTCGTTCCTCCACTGGCGAAGGAGAAGCCGAACTCCGCACCGACGAAGCGTTCCGCGGGTCGTCCGAAGATCCGTGTCGCCGCATCGTTGACGAAACGGACCACGCCATCGTCGTCATACACGATGATGGCGTCCGGGTCCGCGCGCACGAGCGCGGAAACGCTCTGCGCCTGTAAGGTCGCTTCCTGGCGGGACACGGCATACATCACGCTGCGTGCCAGCACACATGGCCGGGAGTCGTCCTTGTCGATGACGTCCGAGGCTCCCTCGCTGACGAGCAGGCTCCGGAAATCGTCCGGAAGGCTGCCGGCCACCACGGTGATGGGGAGTCCGCGATGGCGTTCCCGGAGCCTGCGCAAGGTGTCGATTCCCCACGAGTCGGGCAGATTCAAATCCAGGACGACCGCATCGACGGCTTCGCGAGCGATGCTGTCCCACGCCTCGGACAATCGATCGGCTTCCCTCACCTCGAAGCGCACACCGGGCAGCCCGGTCAGTTGTTCACGAGCGAGCTCGGCGTCGCCCGGGTTGTCCTCGACCAAGAGCACACGCAGCAGGGCCGCTTCCGGCGGCCCCTTCGCCGTGGCCGTCACACCGGTGCCGCGGAGTCGTCTTCGAGGCCGGCGATGCCGGTTTCCAGTGAACCTTTTTCCACCTGGCGAGGCCGGCCGATGCCGCCGCTGGTCGACGGCGCACAACCGACGGGCTCGATGCCAGGTTGGAAAAGGTTCAGTAGTTGCATCTTGGTGACTGGTATTAGCGCTGTCATGACGAGTTCCCTTGGGTTTTGAGCGTTACGAGCGGTTCCCCGGCGATGTCGAGTCCGATGAGGACGCGTTCGCGGTCGCTGAGATCACCCACGATGCGGCGCACCGGTTCGGGTAGCCGCTTGATCAACGTCGGGGTGGCAAGGATGCGTTCATCGTCGGCAAGGGCCGGATTCTCCAGGACGTCGATCACGTCGACCTCGATGTCGCCGTACAGTTCCTTGGCGCAGATATCCCGCAGGTTGTCGATCGCCCGGATCGATGACGGCGTACGCCCGGTGACGTAGAGGCGAAGCTGATAGGTCACGCCGTACTCCACGCCATATGACGTCGCTGACCCACTCGGTAGAACTCGACCAGCATTCCCATCATCTCCAATGCCATCAGGCGGCCCTCGACCGCAATGGCCCGCGCGCGTTCACCCTCGTGCGCCGCGGTCACCCGGTCCAATGCCGCAACATGCACGTCGAGCAGGTCACGCGGCCCGCCACTGCGATCACCGATCAGGGTGACGATCTCCTCCATCTGAACGCGCGGTTTCGCTTGTTTGACAAAAAGACAATCCACGTACGTGACCACTAACTCTTGGTAGATTCCGACGATCTCATCGAAGCCGTCCGGATACCGCATCCGCAGCGCGCCAGTACCCGCCATGGACGCAGTAACCATGGTGGTACTGTTCTGGGAACTCATTTCCCGGTACTGCGCGAAAACCTGCGCCAGGCTACGCCGGTCCTCACCGGTCTTGCGGTAGATCGCATAACCGACGGCACGCCGCAACGCCACCGGACGAATCTCGAACTTCAGCAGATAATCCTGCGCACCCGCGTCCAGACACGACGCCGCCAGACCGTCTTCCTCCGCCCCGGTCAACACGACGATAGGCACATCACCGGCCGTATCCCGAATCGATTCCAAAGTCCGCAGACCCCGCGCATCCGGCAACGTCAGATCCAACAGGATGACATCGACCCGTTCCCGCTGCAGAACCGCCGCAGCATCGTCCCGACGCGACACGTGAATCACCCGGATACCAGAATCATCATCATCGGACTGAGCCAGATACTCCTTGACCAGCTCCGCGTCGGCGCGATTGTCCTCCACCAGCAGCAGGACACGAGTACCTCCGTCCTCTGCCATGGGCTATCCCTCTCTCCTCGGCCGACCACCGCCGACCCCCGGCAACGCCACCAGGTGAAGCCAGAACGCCTCGATATGCCGCACCACCGACATATACATCTTCAAATCAATCGGCTTAGTCAGATAACAATTCGCTCCCCGGTCATAACAAGCATCGATATCCTCGGCAGCATCCGACGACGTCAACACCACGACCGGAACGCGAAAAAATTCTGAGTCCCGCCGGATTTCCTCCAGAACTTGCCATCCGTTTCGGCGAGGGAGATTGAGATCGAGAATTATCAGACTAGGTATCTCCGGAGGTTCAGCTCCTCGACGCAGACCAAGCCAGGAGAGAGCTTCAACGCCATCGCGCGCGACGGCGAGCTCGACAGGAAGTGGACTTTCTTCCAAGCCTTCGGCGACAAGATCCACATCACCGGGATTGTCCTCGACCAGCAGAACGCGCATCATCGCTCCCAAAACCCATGGGGGAAATTGCGGATCGCGGGCGAGGACAACTCGACCGCCACGCTCATCGCGGCCGCGCCACCAATACCCGCGCGTACACCGCGAGCATCTGCCGCGGTCCCGGCAACCCACACCGAGACCGACGGCAGCACCTCCTGCACCCGCACACCCCACGTCGTCAGGACCACCGCGGAAGCACCGGGGCGGCGGGTCGACCCGGACCGAACCAGCCGAGCACGAGGCCAGGGCGCCCGCACCCGCCGGGCGAGCCGATTCGGCCGACCGCCACTCGGCTCCAGACGCACGGTCACGGCGACCTCCCGGCGAAAGGTGCACAAGTTATAAAAAGGTCTTACTATGTGTAAGCTCCTGTAAGTAGTAATACAGACAATACCCCATGTCGCGGAGTTGGGATGGCGACCTACCGACCTTCAGCGCGCCGGAGCTGACGCCGCCAAGCCAGCCGGAAACCTCACGCGGGTCACGCTCGGCCCACCCGGTAGTCGGGCTACAAATCGCCGACAGGATCCGTCATCCCGGTACCGCCTCTGTCGGAGGGTCCGCAAGATGCCCACGGCACGCTGCCGACCCTGCGTATCGACCTCCGGCTCGGGACGCCAGCCAATGACGGCGTTCTCGTCGTTCTCGTCGAGGACCGTGACGATCTGTTCCGGCACGGGGTGCGTGGTCGTGCGGAGTGACACCAACTCCACCAACGCCGGCGCTCGGGCCGCCTATTCACCTCGGCATCCCGGTCATGCGGTCGCCTCCATGACCACCCCGGCGGTTCGCGACAAGCTCAGCAACACCGCCAGCCCGTACGGTGAAGGGCTGGCGGGCACCCGGATCGCGGACCTGGCCCGCTCATCCGTCCGCCGCCAACCGCTCCACCTCGACGAACGCGCCCGAAGCCCGGAGCCGGTCGCCGCCGCCGATCCGTTCGGCCATGTCGTCGCCGAGCACCGTCAGCCAGCCGTAGTTGCGCAACGTCTCGGCCGGGCTGCGCACATAGCTAGCGCCGGTCAGGCTGATGCCTCCTCCAGCGGCATCAGACGCTGCTGTCCCTGCGGGATACCGGGCCGACCTCGGCGAGACCACCCTCGCCACCCAGCAGTTCCGGCAGGTCCTCACCCATGTCCGCGCCCGCGAAGGAGATGTCTCCGAGGAAGCAGTGGACCTGCGACGCAACATCGCGATGCTGCTACTCGCCGAAGGTAATCGTGAGCAAGCGGAGGCCGAGCTGATCTCGCTATACGAAAACTTGGAGCTGCTGTACGGGCCTGACCACGAGGCGGCCAGAGAGATCGCCGAACGGCTCTGGTTACCACTCAGCCTGTCGCGTCGAAGAGGCTCGGCTGCGTCGCAGTGGGGGGTGTCGCCGGCCTGTCGGTGGGGATGCCGGCTGCTTTGAGGAGGGTTTCGGTCTCGGGCTGCTCGCCGAGTACTCGTGTAGCGAGCGTCGTGAGGAGCAGGGCGGAACCGGCGGTGTCCCAGAGGGCCTGGTGTGGGTTGCCGCCTGGTGCAAGACGGTGTACCTCGCTGGTGAGTTCGTACCGTTCGAGCAGGGCAGTAAGTCCGTGCTGGGCTTTCGGGTCGATCGTGCGGGCCAGGCGGAGGGTGTCGATGAGGCCGGTTGGGGTGATGGTCGGGCAACGGCGGTGCAGGAGGCGCCAGTCGACGCCGACGTTGTGGCCGACGAGGTATTTCCCGTTGATCCGGTGGGCGAGTTCGGGTTCAACGGTCGCGGTCGTGGGCGCTGTCCGGAGACTGTCGTCGGTGAGTCCGGGAGAGATCCACGGTCTGCGCGGGATTGGGCGTTGGGGGTTGATCAGGGTGCAGTAGGCCCTTGTCATGTCGGGTTGCCAGTCGACGATGGGGACGAGGGCGATTTCGAGAATGGCTTCGTGGTCGCGGTCCTGGGCGCCGCTGCCTTCGAGGTCGATCGCGACGAGTTCCACCTGTCTGCACCTCCGTGCCGAGTCTTCCACGACGGTTGCCGGCTGCGACGCGTCCGGGACCGTGTCGGTGGGTCAGTCATCCTCGTAGCGGGCGGTGTTCTCGAAGTGTTCGCGGATTTCGGCGATGGCGCTGACCTGGTCGGGGTCGGTGGTGTGGCCGTTGAGGGAGCGGCCGTGGGCGTGCAGGTAGTGGGGTTGGTCGAGTTCCCAGATCTGGTGGCGCAGGGTGTGCTGGATGGCGTAGCGGTGTTGTTCGCCGAGGCCCCGGGTCCAGATGTGGCCTTCTTCGATGAGGTAGTCGGTGGTGTAGCCGAGGTGGGCGAGGACGGCGTCGAGGTCTGCGGAGGTGGGTTCGTGGTGGTCGTCGGCGCAGCGCTGGCGCTGGGCCGTGGGGCAGATGTCGCAAAGTTCGCGGACGCCCCAGTGGCCGTTGTAGTCGGGGGCGGCGTGGGCGTAGGCGACGCCGCAGGAGGTCTTGCGGAACAGCGGGGTGGTTATGCCGGAGGCGCGCCAGGCGGCGACGACACGGGCGTCGAGGTCGGCGGGCAAGACTTTGCGGCGGGCGTAGTCGTGGGCGTAGGGCACGGCGACGCCGAGGTTGCGCAGGTGGTCGGCGTTTTCGGGTTTGTGGTAGTAGCCGGTGAACACGATGGCGTCGACGTCTCGGCCGGCGTCCAGGACGTGGGCCATGGTGTCGGGGGTGTCGTTCCAGCCGGGGACGATGGGCCGCCAGTAGAGCACCACGCCGGTTCGCTGCTTGTGGCTGGCGGCGGTGCGGATCGAGGTGAGGGTGGTGTTGCTCTTGGCGATCGGTTCGATCCGGGGGTCGGTGATGCCGGAGTAGGTGAACAGCAGCGTGACCCGCAGGTGGCGCAGCTGTTCCAGGGCTGTCATCTCTGCGGTGGTGACCTTGAACCGGGTGATGACCAGGACGTGGTTGGTGAAGCCGCGCTGGTCGAGGGTCTGCAGGACCTGGAACAGGTGGGGTTTGACGCCGGGGAGGAACGGGTCGGTGGCCTTGTTGAACAGCTGGATCGGGGTCACGTGGGGTTGGAAGGCGTGGTGGGTGACGAGTTGCTCGATGGCCTGGTCGGTGGGGCAGAGCAGGTGGGGGATCTTGACGTCGTAGTTGCCCCAGAAGTGGCGGACGCAGTAGCCGCAGTCGAGAGGGCAACCGATGATGTGGTTGAGCGACAGGCCGGATTTGCGGTAGCCGACGATCAGGGCCATGTACGGGTCGAGGTTGGCTTTTGCTTGGTCGGAGAGCATGGGCAGCAGGCGCGGGCCGACGGCGATGGTCATGGTTGGCCTCCTTGGGTGGGCGGGTGCAGCAGGTGCCGGTGGGCGGGGCCGTACCAGATGCCGAATTCGCGTTCGGCGCCGACGGGGTCGTCGGAGGAGTGGATGACGTTCGCGATGAGCCGGTGCTCGGCTTGGGCCTGGCGCAGCGAGTCCTGTCCGAAGCGGCCACGGATCGTCAGCAGCCCAGCGTGGGTGGGGTCGTAGTGGCCGAGCAGGTCGCGCAGGCGGGGTGCTGCGTTGGGGGCGTAGCCGAGGGCGATGCCGACGCGGCGGCCGACGTAGGTGCGGCGTAGGTCGGCGGGGACGTCGACCCAGGTGAAGTGGGCGCGGCGGGTGGTGAGCAGGTCGTCGTAGTGGGCGAAGATTTGCTGCTCGGTGGGGGTGACCAGGCGCTGGTCGACGAGGGTGACTTCGGTGCCGACCCAGGTGAGGACGGGGTCGACGAGGTCGCGGGCGATGCAGTCGGGTTTGAGGAGTACGACGGTCCAGCGGGTCCAGTCGACGTCGATGGCGGTGGTCACGGTGTCACTCCGGCGGGCATCCGGTCGGGCCAGCGTTGTTCGACGAGCCAGCGGTGGCCGGGACGCAGCAAGGCGAGGGCTTCGAGGGCGACAGTTGTCTCGGGGTGGTGGGTGAGTTGCCGGTGGACTTCGAACAGGGCGATCACCTGCGACCAGTAGGGGTCCGGGTCGGCCGAATCGGCGGTGTAGGTGGTCTGGTCGCGCCGGAGCTTCTCTTCCCAGGCCAGGACGGTTCGCAGGTCGTCCCAGCCGGTTGTGGAGGGCATGGTCGCGTGGCCGAGGTCGGGGCGGGCCGGCTCGGCGAGGATGCGTTCGACCCTGGCGAGGTCGAGGGTGTTGATGTGCATGGAACCGACGTGGTGGGTGTAGCTGCCGACCTCGACGCCGAGCAGGCAGGCGGCGAATTCCTGGATGAGGGTGAAGGCGAAGGTGTCGCCGTACAGGCCGATCACGGCGTCGTTGCCGCGCATGTAGGCGATGGCGTGCAGCCGTCCGGCGCGGAGCAGGAACTGCAGGCCGAGGGTGCAGGCGACGTCCGGGTTGGCGGGATCGGCCAGTTCGTCCGGCCGCATGATCAGCACGGTGGCGCGTTTGGTGTCCGGGTCGTCCCGCAGCAACGCCACGACACGGGCGAACTGTGACCGGCCGTCGGGGCCGGTGGGGGCGAACAGGCGAGGACCATACGCGGTGCCGGTCAACGTGGTGCCGTTCTCGGACAGGCCGCGCAGCCGAGGGGCGTAGTGGGCGATCATGTCGAGGTCGTCGCGGCCGGACAGGTACCACAGCGCCTCGGCGTGGTTGAAGACGATGTTCGCCCGGCGAGCGGCAAGGTACGGGGTGCGGGCGATCGGATCTTCGATGGTGAAGCTGACGTTCGGGGTTTCGAGTGCGGTCTTGCCCCTGGCGACCGTGGAGTAGCGGGGTTGGTCGTGGATCTCGCGCAGGACGGCGAGGTAGGCGTCGGTGAAGGTGCCGAAGACCGGGCCGGTGATCATGACAGTCCCTCCAGGACGGTGAGCGCGGCGGCGACCTGGGTAGAGCAGCGGAACGGCTCCAGCAGGGGAAGGCAGCCAGCGATCAGGTCGGCGTGCTCGGCGCTGCCGGCGATCGACTGAATCCAGGTGATCTTGTCGATCACGTCCTCGCTAGTGGTGACTTGCAGGTTGCGGGGTGCGTAGGCGTCGGCGAAGCGGATCTCGGCCGGGGTCAGGGGCAGGCAGCCGGCGAGTAGCGCTTCGAACCAGCGGGAGGTCATGTGCCCGGCGTGTGCGTACCGGTCAGGCAGCAGCAACACGGTGGCCAGGGCATGACGGTGCAGCGTCTCGACCTGCGTGAAGCCGCACCGGCCGGTGAACCGCACGTGGGGCCATCGCTGGGTTCGGGTCCATTTCCCGGCGACCTGGTGGGGCACGCGGGCCGCGGCGGGGGCGAAGTAGCGGTCGAATGCCTCGTCGCGGTCGTACTGGTTCCCGACATAGACCAGCGGAAGCGGTCGGGAGAGGCTGGCGAGCAGTTTCGGGTCGGCTGTGTCCAGCAACGCGTCGGGCACCGGGCAGGGCAGCGACACCGCGCCGGGCGTCGGCGTGAGGGCGAACTCGCCGACCATGACATTGGTCAGCAGCCGCCGAGGGTCGTCACCGGGCAGTTGCCGGTCGAGGTCCCAGATCAGCGTCGGTGTGCCGGCTTCGGTGTAGTGGTCGAACAGGTCGATCTGCCGGTGCAGGTCACAGGTGTGCCCGATGGCGTCACAGTCGGTGGTGTTGCGGCCGGGCAGCGGCCACCGCCACTCGTAGATGACCGCGTCGAGGTCGGGAAAGCCCGGATCCCATCGGTAGCGACCCCACGGTGTCTGCCTGGCCTCGGTCAGATCCCGGTCGGGTTGGAGAAATACGACCGCATGACCGGCCGCGATGAGCCCGTCGATGAACGACCGCCGGTAGGCGCGGGAACCGTCCGGGGTGTCCACGATGCCGTGACCGAGGAAACCCCACATGCTGTAGCCGATACGCATGCATCGAGCAGACCTAACCGGTCCGGGTTCGGGCAGGGGGCGGATGCGGACAACCGGCCTGTCCCCATCGCGGGCGAGGGCGTTGTCGCACGTCCGCGATTTCATCGACAATAGACGTTCCGTTCGGTCCCGATGGTGGTGGCGATGGGCCAGACCCCCAAGCAGTTGCAGCCGGCCCGGTCCGTGCTGCACTTCTTCGGGGCCGAGGTCCGGCGCCTCCGCCTCGCTCGGGGCATGTCGCAGGCTGATCTCGGCGCCGCGTTGTTCGTGCACAAGGACCTGGTCCGCAAGATCGAGTCGGCGGAGCGGATGCCCATCGACGACCTGGTCGACGCCTGCGACCGAGTCCTGGGCGCCGGCGGCGGGCTCTGCCGGCTCATACCGATCCTGCACCGGGAGCGGGTGCTCCGGCTGACCCGAGACACCGTCGGGACGACGGCTGGATTCCGGTCCGAGGCGACCGACCGGCCCGTGCTGGACTGGCTGCTGTCGACGACTCGCGACGCCCGGCGTGCTCGGGACGGCGACGACCGGTCCACCGCGGACCGGCTCCGTGACCTTCGTGGCGCTGACCATCAGCACGGCGCCGGATCCACCTATCCCGACCTCGCCGACGTGCTCACCGATCTCGACGACCTGAGCATCCGGGCGCCGCAGCTCGCGACGGGATGTCTCGAACTCGCCGGCTACGACGCGGTCGACCTCGGCGATGACGGACTCGCCCAACAGCACTATCTGCGGGCGTTGGAGATCGCGACGAGGTCCGCCGATCGTCTCTACGGCGGCTATCTCATCGCGGTCAGCCTCGCCCACCTCGCCCTGCATTGCGGCGACCCGGACCAAGCCGCCCGGCTTGCCGCTGCCGCGCTACGCGGCACCGAACACGCCAGCACACCGGCGGTGCGGGCCGCCTGCCGCACGGTGCTGGCCCGCGCCCACGCCCGGCGCGGCGACGAACCCGCCTGCGCCACCGCCCTGTTACAAGCCGAAGCCGACCTGGCCCGCAGCCGGCCCGGCGACGAGCCTGCCTGGATCGGCTATTTCGGGGAGGCGGACCTGGCCGACGAGAAAGCCCATTGCTTCTTCGACCTCGGACTGCACGAACTCGCCCAACGCGAGGCCACACGAGCGGTCGACCTGCTCGAACCCCACCGGGTTCGCAGGTTGGCCATCGACGCCGCGCTGCACGCCACCTCCCTGGCGCGCAGCCGACAGATCGAGCACGCCTGTGTGGTGGCTCGCCAGGCGATCGACCACGCCGCGACCGTCGCGTCGTTCCGCGCCGCCCACCGCATCGTGCTCATGCTGGCCGAACTACAACCGGACCTCGATCAGCCCGAGGTGCAGGCGGTCACCGAGTACGCACGACTCCGACTGCCGGTGTTGTTCAGCCCGGCACCGCCAGGCCGGCGTCCTTGAGCACGCTCCGGTAGGCGTCGAGCTCCGCCTCCAGCGCCGCCACCAACCCGGTCCCGGACACATAGTGCCCGACGTTCTCCAGCGTCAGCATCTCGACGAGCAGGCCGCGCCCGCGCAGCCCGTCTGCCAGGGCCGTCGTGTCGCCGATGGGCACGATCTGATCCCGTACGCCGTGGATCAGCAGCACTGGCCGGCGCACTTGGTCGGCTCGGACCGCCGAGTCGGGCGAGGCCAGGACCGCGGCGTGCGGGCGCTGGAACCTCGGCGCCGTCGTCGTCCACCGCTGCGGGTCGACGATCGCCGACCGGGCCACCGCCATCGCGAACGGTCCCTCCTCGCAGGCTGCGCGCAACGCCGTGTAGCCGCCAGCGCTGGCCCCGGAGATGAACACCGCCCCCGGTATCGCCCGACCGGCCTCGATCAGATGCTCGGCGACAGCACGACAATCCGCCACGTCGAACCGGCCCCACTGCCCGTCGAGAGCCTTCCGGAACGTACGCCCGTAGCCGGTGCTGCCCCGATAGTCGACATCGACGACCGCGAACCCCCGGCTGGTGAAGAACTGCACCTCACCATCCAGCCGAAGATCGCTGTGGTAGGTCGGCCCAGCGTGCGGGCGCACGATCATCGGCGCGGGACCGGTTTCACCGGACGGCGGGTAGAGGACTGCCGTCACCTGGGCACCGCCGGACTCGACCTGAAGTAGCTGCGGCACCGACACGTCAGCGAACCGGTGATCCGCGCCCGGCCGGACCACTTCCACCCGGCCCGAGCCATCCGCACTGACCAGGGCGATCTCCTGCGTACGGGTCGGCGACGAGCCAATCACCGCGACCCGGTCACCCATCACCGCCAGGAACGGCTTGATCGACGTGTACGGCACAGGCAGCCGCACCATCGCGCCGGAGGACACCACCGCCAACTCGTGCACCGGGCCTCGCTGGACGGTCATCACGATCCGCCCGTCCGGCAGCATCGCGTAGTTGGCGTAGCCGGACTCCCATGGCGCGGTCGCGCACTCGGCCTCAACCAGGGCGACCGGCTCGGTCCGCCCGTCACGCCACCGGTAAAGATTCCACCACCCGGACCGGTCCGACATGAAGTACAGCCACCCATCGACGCCCCACTGCGGCTGGAACGCCGACTCGTCTGGCCCGCCGGCTACGCGTACGGGGCCCACGAGCTGCTCGTCCGGCATGTAGCCCGCCGCCCACACCTCGCTGGAATCCCACGGCATCACACCCCGGTCCCAGCGCACCCAGGCCAGCCGTTCCCCGGACACCCGTGGTGAAGCGAGAAACCCGTCCGTCGCCTCCAGAACCCGCAGCCGTCCAGACGACATCTCGACACCAACCAGGTCATCCCCACTGGCGTCTTCCCGGACGCCCAGCAGCTCAACGCCCGACCAGGTCAGATCCCCGTAGTCATGCGCGGTGGCAGACACCGTGACCGCGCCGGTGAGCTGCCCCGACTCGTCGCACACCCGCACGACCTCACCAGAGGGCAGGACCGCGAACGGCATCCCCCCGTAGGCGTGTAAGCCGCTGCCCACTCCGTCACCAGGCAGAACGGCAACCGACCCGGCCGACCAGGTCACCACCGCATCACGCCCGGCGTCCGGAGACGACTCCACCCAGTACAGCCTGCCGCCGATGCTGGCCAGCCAGTCGTACGAGACACCCGCGCGGGCCACGTCGACAGCCGCCGGCGCTGACCGCCACCTCTCGTCGCTCACCAACGCCTCCACTCCACCCCGCATGCCGGCGACCGATGCGGACACCGCCAGTGTCCGCGCCCCACCGCTGGCGACAACCCCGACCCACCGGATGAATGGAACCCATCGCCTCACCGCTGTACCCGCCGCCCAGGCTGCGGCGGTGAGCGACCACCGCAGACACCGCGACCATGCTCAGCGCCACCGTGCACGAGATCCTCGCCGCGGAAGGCGTTGCGGAACCCATACGTGCCCCCAGTGGGGCACGCAACAGACCCCAATCAACAGCCGATGCTCTGTGCGGATGCTCAGGGTGCCCGGGGCGGGTCTCGAACCCGCACGCCTTGTTAGGGCAGCCGCTTTTAAGGCGGCCGTGTCTGCCGTTCCACCACCCGGGCCAGGTGCAATGCTCACCGTAGCCGCTGCCGCCCGCCCGGCAAGGCACCGGACGGGCGGAATGTGCCCCGAAACGGCGGTTGCGGATCTCAGCGCATTCCTGCACCCACCGGCGCCTCTGCCAGTGGCGGCGTGACCTCGGTGAATTCCTCGCGCGGCTGGTGCAACTGACCGAGCGAAATGGTCTCCCGACGCAACAGGAACGCCAAGGTCCAGTCGACAACAACTCGGACTTTCCGGTTGAACGACGGAATTCGGCTCATGTGATAAGTGCGGTGCATAAACCAGGCGGGCAAGCCCTTCAGCTTCACTCCATAAACCTGCGCGACGCCCTTGTACAGCCCGAGGCTGGCGACGCTTCCGGCGTACTTGTGCCGGTATTCCTTCGGGGCGCCGCCCAGGATCACCTGGCGGATGTTGTCGGCCAGCACGGCAGCCTGCCGCACGGCGTGCTGGGCGCTGGGCGAGCAGTAGGCGCCGGGTTTGGTCAGGTCGGGCACCTGCGCGCAGTCACCGGCGGTCCAGGCGCCGTCGAGCACCCGGTCGCCGTCCACCACCTGCAACGTGGGCAGGGCCGTGATGTGCCCACGAGGTCCGCGGGGCAGGTCGGTGCGGTCCAGCATCGGCGACGGTTTGACGCCCGCCGTCCAGACCAGCGTCTCGGCCCCGAACCGGTCGCCGTCGGACAGCACGATCTCCCCGTCGACGCAGGACTCCAGCCGGGTGCCGAGGCGCAGGTCGATGCCGCGGGCGTCGAGCTGGCGAGCCGCGTACGCGCCCATGTCCGGCCCGACCTCGGGCAGGATCCGGTTGGTCGCCTCCACCAGGACGAACCGGACCTCCTCCGGGTCCAGCTCGGGGTAGTACTTGAGCGCGTCCTTGACCACGTCCTCCATCTCGGCCAACGCCTCGATGCCGGCGTACCCGCCGCCGACGAAGACAAAGGTCAGCGACGCCTTGCGTACGTCGGAATCCGGGGTGACGGCGGCGACGTCGAGCCGGTCGAGGATGTGGTTGCGCAGATAGATGGCCTCGCCGATGGTCTTGAACCCGATGCCCCGCTCACGCAGGCCGGGGATCGGCAGGGTGCGCGACACCGAACCGGGCGCCACGATGATGTGGTCGTACAACATTTCGGTGGTCGGCCCGTCGATGGGCTGGATGGTGACCGTCTTGGTCGCGTGCTCGATCCGGGTGACCTCACCGGAGACGATGCGGCACCGCTGGAGCTCACGGCGCAGCGGCACCACGGAGTGCCGCGGCGAGATGTTGCCGGCCGCCGCCTCCGGGAGGAACGGCTGATAGGTCATGTGCGGCTGCGGGTCGATGACGACGACCTCGGCGCGGCGGGCAGAGAGCTTCTTGGACAGTCGCAGTGCGGCGTACAGCCCCACGTGACCGGCCCCGACGACGACGATACGCTGCGGAATCACGCCTCTATTGTCCGCGCCCGAGGCTCCGGATGCTCGTCGCTGTGACGCAGGACAACCTCATCTGTCAAGTGCCGTGCAGCACATATTTCGCGCAGATTTCAGGCTCGTCGCAGGAGACGCGTGAGCAATAGCGTGGCACCCACCGCGCCGCACAGACCGACCATCGTGGCCACCAGGAACGCGCCACCAGCGAGGGCCGACGCCAGTCCCAGCGCGATCACCGTCAGCACGGCCGAGATCAGCACGACGACCAGCGCGCGCACCCCCCAGGAGCCGACCACGTCCAGGTTCACCACCGCGTCGTACGGCAACACGGCCGCCAGCGCGGTCAACGAATGTCCGAGGTAGAGCAGCGTGGCCACGGACAGCACCCGCCACAGCGCCACCTCGGCGCCGTAGCCGGTGGTGTCGACGATCCAGCCCGCCACCACGACCAGCGCGGACAGCGTGGCGCCGCGACCACGCGGCACCACCGCCGGATAGACCGCCACGATCAGCAGCAGTGCAGCGTACCGGCTGGCCATCAGCGCGGCGGGCCAGGCGACAAGCATGGCGATCGCGCCGCAGACGGCGATGCCGCACCGGAGCAGAAAGGGCGTGAGCGTCGCCCGGTCGACGACCCGGCGCATCCGGGCCAGCCGCGACGTCAGACGGTCGATCATCAGCGGCCTCCTGCGCGCGGCGCCGAGGCCATCCGGGCCACGTCCCGCAGCACCAGGTCCAGGCTTCCGGCGCCCGCCCAGGTCACCACCGGCACGCTGTGTTCCCGCAGACGGCCGAGGACGTTCTCCCGCTCCAGCCGCCACAGCCGGGTGGCCACCGGGGTCCACTGATTACCCTGCGGCGGCTGCACCCCGGCGGGCAGCGTGTCCACCGCCACGGTGTAGCGCCCGGACTGGGTCAGCGAGGCGAGCATGTCGGCGGCGCGTGGGTCGACAAGCGGGGTGAGCACCACGACCAAGGCGTCCGACGAGACGTGGTGCGCCCCGAAGACGTGCTCGTCGGGCACCTGGTCGGTGTTGTCCGCGCGCACGTCCAGCAGCCATTCCAGCACGGTGAGGTATTGCCGGCGGCCGGTCGCGGCGCGCAACCGCCGCGCCGAAGCGCCGTACTCCATCAGCGACACCCGGTCACCGCGCTGCAGATAATGCTCGGCGATCGCGGCGGCGGCCCGCACCGTCGTGTCCAGCACCGAGGCGGCGCCGCCGACACCGCCGGACGCGCCGGCTTCGCCGAGCACATCCAGCAACAACAAGACCTCCGCGTCGCGGTCCGACAGGGTGGCCGCGACGTGCAGGTCACGCGTACGCAGGGAGACCCGCCAGTCGATGCGGCGCAACCGGTCGCCGGGCGCGAACGGACGCACCCCGGCCAGTTCGCCGCCCTCGCCGTGACGGCGTGACCGGTGGTTGCCGACCAGGCCCGCCGCGGCGGGCATCGCCTCGGTGGCGGCGAACGGATCGGTCACCGGGTAGACCCGCACCCGGTGCGGCGGGGTGACCACCGGCCGGCACGCGAGCAGCCCGCCACACGCGGCCACGCGGGCGGCCGCCGGACCGACGTCCTGCCGGCCCCAGCGCAACGCCTCGCCGGACAGGTCCACCGCGGCCCAGCCGTCCCGCGGCACCACGATGCCGAACGGGCGGTCGGCATGATCCAGCCGCAACCACGGCGAGGTCCGGGTGCGCAGCACCACCAGGTCGTACGCGATCACATCGGGGTTTGCCACCACCAAGGAGGCGTCCACCGACCCGCCCTCGACCAGATGCTCGGTGTCCGCGGTGATGGTGACCTCGGGCGCCGACCCCGGCATCCGGCGCAGACCGATCGCCGCGCCGATCGCGAACGGCGCCCCGATCAACACCAGATCCACCCGGCCGAAGGCCACTCCGAGGACCAGCAGCAGACCGGTGAGCAGCACGGTCCGGCCGAGGGCACGCGTCGGCACCCACGCCGGGGCGGGCCAGCCCTCGGCGGTCGGTTCCGCGACGGCACCCGCCTGCGGCTGATCACTCACGCCGGGGCCCACTCCGTGCGGCCGACGGGCTCGATGCCGGGTTGGCAAAGGTTCATTCCGCGTACCCGCCCGCGTACGTCGGCATCGCGCCGCTGGCCGGCGCCGGGACCGCCTGCAGCACCTCGTCGACCACGAACGACGGGTCGACGCGGCGCAGCCACATCTCCGGACGCAGCGTGATGCGGTGCGCCAGCGCGGGCCCCGCGACGTCCTTCACGTCCTCGGGCACCACGAAGTCGCGGCCTGCCATCGCCGCCCGCGCCCGGGCCAGCAGCAGCAACGCGAGCGAACCACGCGGCGACGAGCCGACCAGCGCCGAGGCGTGCTCGCGGGTGGCCCCGGTCAGCGCCACGATGTAGCGCCCGATCGAGTCCTCGACGGCCACCGACTCCAGCGCGGCCTGCATGCGGCGCAACGTCCGCGCGTCCACCACCGGGCTGAGCTGAGCCTCCTCCCGCTGGCGGGCCATCCGGCGGCGCAGCACCTCCCACTCCTCATCGGCGCTGGGGTAGCCGAACGAGACGCGCAGCAGGAACCGGTCGAGCTGAGCCTCGGGCAGCGGATAGGTGCCCTCGTATTCGATCGGGTTCGCGGTGGCCAGCACGTGGAACGGCGGGTCCAGGCGATAGGTCACGCCCTCCACCGACACCTGCTTCTCCTGCATCGCCTCCAGCAGCGCGGCCTGCGTCTTCGGCGGCGTGCGGTTGATCTCGTCGGCGAGCAGCATGTTGGTGAACACCGGCCCGGCACGGAACGCGAAGTCGCCCTTGCGCTGGTCGTACAGGAAGGAACCGGTGACGTCCGCGGGCAGCAGGTCCGGGGTGAACTGGAGGCGGCGGAAATCCAGTCCGAGCGCCTGCGCGAAGGACCGGGCGGTCAGCGTCTTGCCCAGGCCGGGCAGATCTTCCAGCAGCACGTGCCCGCCGGCCAGGATGCCGGCCAACACCAGTTCGAGCGGGGCGCGCTTGCCCACCACCACGCTGCCGACGGAGTCCAGCACCGCGCCGGCCAGCCGTCCCACCTCGTACGGCGGCAGCGGCTCAACGCCTGCGTCCGTCACAGATCCACTCCTCACAGTTGTTCCATCGTTTCCACGTAACCGGCCAGGTCCCGCGGTTTGGGCGGCTTCCCGCTCGGGTCGCCGAGCGTCCGCCACAGCGGGTCGCCCAGAAGCTCCCGTGCCCGCCGGGGATCGGTGGACCGGGTGATGCCGTGCCGCAGGCGCAGCCGCTCGTCGGCCAGCTCGGCCAGTACGGGCAGCACGTTACGCGAGAATCGTTTCGGATCCGATTGCGCCCATTCCAGGCTGCGTTCCCAGCGGCGCACCGCGGCGCGCAGCGAGTCGGCCCCGTCCCAGCGGTAGTCGCCGCTCTCCTCGCCGCGGCGGTCGGACCGGCGCTTGGGCGTGGGCGGCGGCGCCACCTCGCTCACCGCGAACATCAGCAGCCGCAGGGCAACGAACGCGGACACGATCAGCAGCAACGGCACCTTGATGCCGCTCGCGTGCAGCCCGGCCACCGTGACCACGGTGGCGATCGCGATCAGCGCGACGTTGCGCAGCACCCACAGGGCCGGCGAGCGGCGCTTCGGCGCCGGCTCGGGCGCCTCCTCCGCAGCGGGCGGCTCCGGCTCGAAGGCGAAGAGCTCCTCCAGGCCGCCCGGCTCGTCCCGGCCGCTCATCCGGTCACCGCCGTGGCCCCGAGGTCGGCGCGCAGGCGTGCCAGCGCGTCCCGCGCCTGTGCGCGCATCTGATCGTCCACCGAGCGTGTCGCGTACCGGGCCTGCCGGTAGACCTCGGCCATCGCGGCGAGCAGGCGGGCGTCCACCTGCTGCTCGGCCAGCAGGCGCCCGACCAGGTCGGCCGGGGTGTCACCGGGGTGACGCGTGGTGCCCGCCGCAGCCGCCGCCTGCTCCAGGCGTACCCAGCAGGCGATCACCGCGCGGCGCGGATCGCGGTCGGTGTCGGACAACTCCTCCAGGCCGGCGTCGAGGGCCGCGACCACTTCCTCCGCGGTCCGGTTGGGTTCACGCCGCGGCGCACGCCGGCCGCTGCGCCGCATCGCCCGCCGCATCTGGTCACGCACGATCGCCGTGACGGCCACGACCACGACGGCGAACGCGAGCACCACGAGCACGACGAGGGCGGCGGTGCCGACCCAGTCGGGAAGCCCGTCGGCGGCTTCCGGAGTCGGAGCCGAAGTCGGCGCGGCCGCCGTCGCGTCCGGCGCGGGCGGGAGCAGCGGGGGCGGTGTGGCCGTCGGCGGCGGGTTCGGGTCGAACCGGTCCAACTGCGGAGCCGAGCGGGTGGCCGCCAGCGAGGTGAGAAAGAGCAGCCCGAGCACGGCGGCCAGCGGCCACCAACGACGGACTACAGCGAGATCCACTCGACTTCCTCACACGACCGGTTGCGCACGCATCATGCCAGGCCCGCACGGTGTCGCGCATTCGCCAGCACGTCGTCAATCATGGCGGGGGTCAGGCGGCCGGTAAAAGTATTCTGCTGGCTGACGTGGAAACACCCCAGCAGATCCGGCGCGCCGGGCACGCTGACCAGGGTGCCATGCCCGAACTTCGGCCGCGGCACGGGCGGGGATAGGGAATAGACGGCGCGCGCCACGGGCCACCACGCCGCCCACGCGAACGCGCCGAGCGCCACCACCACCTTCAGCGTGGGACGGATCAACGCCACCTCCCGGTGCAGCCACGGCGCGCACGCATCGCGCTCGGCAGGTGACGGCTTGTTGCCCGGCGGGGCGCAACGGACGGCGGCGAAGATCCGGGTGTGCCGCAGGGTCAGCCCGTCGTCGGCAGCAACGCTGGTGGGTTGATTGGCCAGGCCGGCCCGGTGCAGGGCGGCGAACAGCACGTCACCGGAGCGGTCACCGGTGAACACGCGCCCGGTACGGTTGCCACCGTGCGCGGCGGGCGCGAGGCCGAGAATGGCGATCTCCGCGTCCGGCGGCCCGAACCCGGGCACCGGGCGCCCCCAGTAGTCCTGATCCCGGAAGGCGGCACGCTTGACGGCGGCGACCTCTTCACGCCAGCCGACCAGGCGGGGACAGGCGAAGCAGTCGGCGACGGCGGCGTCGAGCCGGGACAGGTCATCGATGGCCGCGGCGGCGGTGACGACGTCGGCGGGCGTGCGGCTGACCACGCCCTCAGCAGATCACACCGGTACGCGCAGCCGGGAGCCACCCCGCCCCGTGACGTCCCGCCCCGCAACCGCCCGCCGCCCCGCAGCCCCGCAACCGCCCCGCAGCCCCGCAACCGCCCCGCAGTCGCCCCGCCGCCCCGCAGTCGCCCCGCCGCCCCGCAACCTCCCCGTCGATCTTGAACTAACGGTGCCTGATAACCACCCCTAAAGGCCGTTATGTCGCCACACAAACTCCAAGATCGTTCCGCGCCACGCCTCTCGGCTCATCGATCTTGGACTTTGCGTGGCGACATAAGGGGTGGCAGCACCTCAAAACCGGCACAGGAAGTCCAAGATCGACGGTGCAGCCGCGGGGCGACGGTGGGGCGGCGGCGCGGCCTGGGGGCGACGGCGCGGCCCGGGGGGGGGGCGACGGCGCGGCCGGGGGGACCGCGGGGCGACGGCGCGGCCGGGGGCGACAGGGTGCGGGTGGCTATACGGCCAAGCCCCACGCGATGCCGTCGAGGATGTCGTGCTCGCTCGCCACCACCGAGGCGTGGCCCGAGCAGTCCATGATCGTACGCAGAATCAGCGCGCCCGCCCCGATCACGTCCGCACGCCCCGGGTGCATCACCGGCAACGCCCGGCGTTCCGCCACCGTGCCCGCCAGCAGGTCCGCCGTCACCCTCGCGACCGCGTCCCGGCTCACCCGGGCATGGTGGATGGCCGACGCCTCGTACGTCGGCAGGCCGAGGGCCAGCCCCGTCACAGTGGTGACCGAGCCGGCCAGTCCGACCAGGGTGTGCGCCGCGCGGCCGGAGACCGCCGCAAGCGCCCCGGTCACCGCCTCCACGATGTCCTTCTCCGCGGCCGCGATCTCCGACGCCGACGGCGGATCCGAGCGCAGGTGCCGTTCGGTCATCCGGACGCAACCGACATCCACGCTCATCGCGTGGTCAACGGTGGAACGCCCGGTCACGAACTCGGTGGAACCCCCGCCGATGTCGACCACCAGGTACGGCGGGTCGGCGGGCAGGCCGTGCACGGCCCCGGCGAACGACAGCCGCGCCTCCTCGTCCCCGCTGATCACCTCCGGGTCGACGTCGAGCACGCTGCGGACCATCCGCCGGAAGTCGGCGGCGTTGGACGCGTCCCGGGAGGCGCTGGTGGCGCACATGCGCACCCGCCGCACGCCCGCTTCCGCGATCTCCGCGGCGTACCGCACCAGCGCCTGCCGCGTCCGCTCGATCGCCTCCGGCGCGAGCATGCCGGTGCGGTCCACGCCCTCGCCCAGCCGGACGATCTCCATCCGGCGGGCGACGTCGGTCAGCGCCCCGTCGGCCACGTCGGCGATGAGCAGGCGCACGGAGTTGGTGCCGCAGTCGATCGACGCGACCCTCACAGGTGCAGCAGCATTCTCGTGTTTCCCAACGTGTTGGGTTTGACCCGTTCCAGATCGAGGAATTCGGCCACGCCTTCGTCGTACGAGCGCAGCAACTGCTCGTAGACCGCATGCGGCACGGGCGCGCCGTCGATCTCGGCGAAGCCGAAGGCGCCGAAGAACCCGGTCTCGAAGGTCAGGCAGAACACCCGTGCGACGCCCAGCCGACGGGCCATGGTCAGCAGTTCGGCGACGACCCGATGGCCGATCCGCTGACCCCGGCACTGCGGCGCGACCGCCACCGTGCGGATTTCGGCGAGATCTTCCCACATCACGTGCAGGGCGCCGCACCCGACCACCCGGTCCTCCGCGTCGCAGGCCACCCAGAATTCCGGGACCTGCTCGTACAGCGTGACGGTGGCCTTGCTGAGCAGCCGCCGGTCGGCGGTGTAGGTGTCGACCAGGTCGCGGATGCCGCGTACGTCGGAGGTGCGGGCCTGCCGGATGGTGATGGTCATCCTGGTGTCTCGCGGGGCACGCACGGGCCGCCCTCCCACCACGGCCCGATCGCCTCAAGCACCTCGTCGCCGAACGGGTTCACGCCGGGACCGGCGGCCAGCGCGTGACCGAGGTGCACGTGCAGGCATTTGACCCGGGTGGGCATGCCACCAGCGGACACCCCGTCGATCTCCGGCACCTCGGCGATGGCCGCCCGCCGGGTCAGATAATCCTCGTGCGCCGTTCGGTACGCCTGAGCCAGCTCCGGGTCGGTGGACAGCCGGTCCTGCATGGCGCGCATCAGGCCGGCCGATTCCAGACGGCTGCACGCGGCGGTGGCGTGCGGACAGGTCAGGTAATACAGCGTCGGGAACGGGGTGCCGTCGCTCAGACGCGGCGCGGTCTCCACCACGTCCGGGTTCCCGCAGGGGCATCGGTGCGCGACCGCGCGGGTGGCGCGCGGACGCCGGCCCAGTTGACGGTGCACGACGTCGAGATCCCGGTTCACCGGATCCTGGTTCACTGGCGGGGCTCCGCATTGGCTGCTTCGACGCTCGACCAGAGCGTGTCGTACCAGCGGTCGTCGCTGACCGCCGGCGGTGTGGCGCCCGCGTCACGGGCGGCGCCGGCCTCGTCCCGGTAGACGAGCAGCGGCACCTCGCCGGGCTCCACATAGAACAATCGTTCCCGGGCTTGGATCCGCACATACTCCGGGTCCTGCCACTTGTCGACCTCTTCGGCCTTCTCGGCGATCACCGCGCGCTGGTCTGCCTGGTCACGTTCCATCTGGGCGATCCGTGACTCCTGCGCCAGATAGACCCGGACCGGGTAGGTGTAGCCGAGCGCGAGCGCGACAAGCACGATCACCAGTACCGTGGCCCGCCCGGTGAATGCTCGCGGGCGGGTGGCCACGGTTCGCTTGGTCGCGCCGGTGGCCCCGGTGCGCCGGGCCGCGGCCGGACGCACCCGGGAGGCCGGGAGGCGCGTGACGCCGGCCCGAGGCTCTATCCGGGTGCGGACCGTCTCACGGGTACGCGTCCGGGTGGTCGTCGGACGCGCGGTGGCGCCCGGACGACGGGACGGCCCCTGCCCGCTCGGCGTACGGCGCTGCGTCATCCCTGCCCCTCCCACTCACCGGAATTGCGGCATCCGACGCAGAGAAACTATTCCCTGCCTTGCGGATGCCACAACTCCATGATCCGGCGTAAGGGGCTTATGCGGTGCGGTAACGGGGGAACGCGCCCACACCGGCGTAACGCGCGGCGTCGCCCAGCTCCTCCTCGATGCGCAGGAGCTGGTTGTACTTGGCGACGCGGTCCGACCGGGCCGGGGCGCCGGTCTTGATCTGGCCGCTGCCGACCGCGACGGCCAGGTCGGCGATGGTGGTGTCCTCGGTCTCACCGGAACGGTGGCTGATCATCGTCTTGAAGCCGGCCCGGTGCGACATGTCCACGGCGTCCAGCGTCTCGGTCAGCGAGCCGATCTGGTTCACCTTCACCAGCACCGCGTTGGCCGCGCTCTCGGTGATGCCCCGGCCGATGCGGGTCGGGTTGGTGACGAACAGGTCGTCGCCGACGATCTGCAGCCGCTCGCCGAGCTGGGCGGTCATCGCCGACCAGCCGGCCCAGTCCTCCTCCGCCAGCGGGTCCTCGATCGACACGATCGGGTACGAGTCGGCCAGCTTGGCGTAGTAGGTGACCATCTCGTCGGCCGACTTCGGCGCGCCCTCGAACACGTACGCGCCGTCTTTGTAGAACTCGGTCGCGGCGACGTCCATCGCCAGCACGATGTCGGTGCCCAGGGTGAAGCCGGCCGCGCCGACCGCCTCGGCGATCAGGTCCAGGGCGGAAGCGTTGGACGGCAGGCTCGGCGCGAAGCCGCCCTCGTCGCCCAGGCCGGTGGCGAGGCCCTTCTTCTTCAGCACGGACTTCAGCGCGTGGTAGACCTCGGCGCCGGCGCGCAGCGCCTCGCGGAAGGTCGGCGCGCCGACCGGGGCGATCATGAACTCCTGGACGTCGACGTTCGAGTCGGCGTGCGCGCCGCCGTTCAGGATGTTCATCATCGGCACCGGCAGCAGGTGCGCGTTCGGCCCGCCGATGTAGCGGAACAACGGCAGCTCGGCGCTCAGCGCGGCGGCCTTGGCCACCGCGAGGGACACCCCGAGGATGGCGTTCGCACCCAGCTCGGACTTCTCCGCGGTGCCGTCGATGTCGAGCATCTTCTCGTCGATCAGGCGCTGCTCGCTGGCCTCGAACCCGATCAGCTCCTCGGCGATCCGGTCCTCGACGTTGCTGACCGCCTTCTCCACGCCCTTACCCAGGTAACGGCCCTTGTCGCCGTCACGGAGTTCGAGCGCCTCGAAGGCGCCGGTGGACGCGCCGGACGGAACCGCCGCGCGGCCGATCGTGCCGTCGTCGAGACCGACCTCGACCTCGATGGTCGGGTTGCCCCGGGAGTCGAGAATCTCTCGGGCGACGATCGCTTCGATGGTGGCCATGTCGTGTCGCTCCTCGTTTCGTGTGTGCGGATTTCTCAGATCACCGCGGTTGCGCGGATTCTCCGTCCGCTGCGTGTGGGCGGATTCTCAGACCGCGACCCTGCGGCCGACCACGCGCTAGAGCGTATCGGGCCGCCCGAGCGCGGGCCGCGCATACCCTCAGGACCGCCGCCGACCTGCCGATCGGCAAGGTCACCATGACCAGTTCACCGCTTCCGCAGCCCGGTTCGCTCATCGAGCTCAGCACGCCGCCGCCGGCCCACGCGGAGGATGCGCCGTTTTCCGGACCGTACGCCGGTACGCGCGTGATCCGCGCCGACGGCAGCGTCCTGACCCTGTCGCTGCCGCTGGCCCACGTGCCCGGGACCGGGACGCCGGTCACGCTGCGCTGGCCGGCCGGTCCACGTGGACGGTACGTGGTGCCGGGCTCGGTCACCCGGGTGGACGAGAACCGCTTCGACGTGACCCTGACCGGCGCCGTCGAGGTGGAGCAGCAACGTCACTTCGTGCGGGGCGGCGGCGGCGAGCCGGTGCTGCTGCACCGACCCGACCTGCCGGACGCCACGGGGTTCATCCGGGACATCAGCGAACGCTCCGTACGTGCGCACTTCCGTGGCGTCGACGTGCACGAGGGCGACGAGGTCTGCCTGCGGGTGGCGCTGGATCTGGACCTGGTCGACCTGCACGCGGTCGTCACCAAGGTCGCCGGGCTGCCGCAGAAGGTGCCCGAGCGCGGACCGGCGTCGGTGGAACTGGTCGCGGTGTTTACCGAGAGCGAACCGCACGCGCAAACCATCCGCCGGTACGTGCTTCGCCTGCAGATGCTGGCACGGGCACGCACCGGGTGACGCATCGACGGATTCTGGTTTGCGCGGGCTTGCGCGCATCGGCTTAGGTGTGCATCGTGCGCCTTCCCTCCGCGTTGACCGCCGCCGCCGGCATGCTCGCCGCGGCGGTGACCGTGGCCGGCTGCGGCGATCTCGGGGAGTCCGCGGCGGCGCAGGGCATCGCCCGCAATGACTTGATCTCCGAAGTGGCCACTCAGCTCGGCACCGCGCAGACGCTCACCTATTCGGCGACCTACCGGCTGGCCGACGGCCAAACAGCGTCGATCGCGCAGGCACAACGGCCACGCCGCACCGCACTGGTGCATCCCGGTGGCCGCTGGATCGTCACCGACGACGCGGTGACCACCTGCGTGCAGCAGGATCGCGACCTCGACTGCACGATCACCACCCGGTCGGAGCAATCCCCCACGGATCCGGCAGCATCGGCCGCCGCCGCACCATCGGCCACCGCCGGACCGGCGAGCGGCGAGCCGTCGGCTCCCGGACCGTCCAGTGCCGGGCCGTCGGCTCCCGGACCCTCCAGTGCCGGGCCGTCCGCTCCCGGACCGTCCAGCGGGCCCTCGGCTCCCGGGCCGTCAAGCGGGCCCTCGGCTCCCGGGCCGTCCAGCGGGCCCTCGGCTCCTGGGCCGTCCAGCGGGCCGTCGGCTTCGGCGGCGGGTGCGCCGCCCTCGTCCGGCACCGGCGGCGTCGACGCGGAGGCCGTCGCGGAGGCCGCCCGGACCGGCATGATCATGCCGGCCACGGTCCTCGCCCTGCTGAACGCCGCAGCACTCGATTCCGACGTGGACGTCGAGCAGCACGACACCACGATCGCCGGTCACCACGCGACGTGCATCACCCTCGATCGGGTGGTCGGCGGCCCGATCGCCCGGTTCGGCGCATGCGTCACCACCGAGGGCGCCCTCGGCAGTTTCACCGGGGTTCTCGACGGCAAGACGGTGGACGTCGCCATGACCCACTACTCCGACCGGACGGACAGCGACGCCTTCGTCCCACCCCGCTACGCCCGCACCGTCGACCACCGCAACTCGGAGCGCTGACCCCCCCGGGCCCGTCCTGCCGTGCCCGCCCGCCCCGCCCCGCCCGCCTCCGCCGCGCCGTGCCGTGCCGCGCCCGCCGCGCCGCGCCCCGCCCGGACCGCCGCGCCCGCCCCGTCGATCTTGGACTTAAGGTGCCCATTCCGGCACGCCATTACCGACTTGTCCGACCACGAAGTCCAAGATCGATGGGGCGTCCAGGGCGCGGCGGAGTGATCTTGAACTTTGTGTGCCCGATCTGGTGCACCATAACCGACCTGTCCGACCCGCAACTCCAAGATCTGTGAGTGTTGGTGTCAAGTGGTGGCTTGGAGGGTGCGCCAGATTTGGCGGGCTATGTAGCGTTTGAGGC
>NZ_BMMX01000025.1 GCF_014646155.1 Mangrovihabitans endophyticus | reverse complement strand
CCCGCGCGCCCCGGCCTCCCGCCCGCCCCGGCCCTGCCCGCGCGCCCCTGTGCCCCCGCGCCCCCGCGCGCCCCGGCCTCCCGCCCGCCCCGTCTGCCGTCGATCTTGAACTTTGCGCAGTCACTTACCGCCCCAAAAGGGCGCATACCACTCCCGCAAATCTCAAGATCGATGAGCCGGGCCGACGCCACCGCGTCGATCTTGAGGATTGTGGTCGGGAATATCGGTCACGTCCGGTCAGAACGGGCCACGAAAGTACAAGATCGACGCGCACTCCGGGGTCCCGGGTGGGCGGCGGGGCGGGGCGGCGGGGTGGCGGGGCCGAGGCGGCGGGGGCGGCGGGGGCGGGGGTGTGGGGGTGGGTCGTTACCAACCTGGTGTGGGGGACGGGTCAGATGGGGTCGGCCGGGGGGTCCGGCAGCACCTCTGCCAGCCCCTCGGCGATCAGGCTCACCTGCCACGCCCGGGCGCTCAGTCCGCGCAGCATGCCGCCCACCGTGTCGGGGTTGATCTCCTCCGGCGGCGTCCAGGCGAGACGGCGTACGAAATCCGGGCTGATCAGGTTCTCCGGCGGGAGGTTGTGCTCCTGCGCGGTGGCGATCACCACCTGTCGGCACCGTGCCAGCCGGTTCGCGGCGACCGGGTCCCGTTCCGCCCATCGATGCGGCGGGGGCGGGCCCTCCATCGGTTGACTCACCGGCAGCGCGTCGTCCGGCAGCGCGCGCGCCTCGTCCAGCGCGTCCAGCCAGATCCGGGCCAGCCGGCGCACCGAACGGCCACCGAAGCCGGCCAGCGCGAGCAGCGCACGCTCGTCCTTCGGGTCGCGTTCGGCCGCGGCGATGATGGCCGAATCCGGCAGCACCCGGCCGGGTGCCGAGTCGCGGCGGGCAGCCACGCCGTCCCGGGCGTACCACAACGCGCGGACCCGCGACTGGGCGCGGGCACCGCGGATGCGGTGGATGCCGGAGGTGCGCCGCCACGGGTCGGGACGCACCCGGGGCGGGCGGTCGGCGCTGGCCACCAGGGCGGCGAATTCCTCCGCGGCCCATCCCGCCTTGCCCTGGCTCTCCAGCTCGGCCGCGAGCCGATCGCGCAGATCGGTGAGGAGCTCGACGTCCAGGGCCGCGTACGTGAGCCAGGACTCGGGCAGCGGCCGGGTGGACCAGTCCGCGGCGGAGTGGTGCTTCTCCAGGGCGAATCCGAGTAGTTGCTCGGTGAGCGCGGCCAGGCCGACCCGCTCGAACCCGGCCAGCCGCGCGGCCAGTTCGGTGTCGAACAGCCGGCGCGGCTTCATGCCCAGCTCCGCGAGGCAGGCCAGATCCTGGCTGGCGGCGTGCAGCACCCACTCGCAGTCGGCCAGCGCGGCGTCCAGGGTGCGCAGATCGTCCAGGGGCAGCGGGTCGATCAGCACCGTGCCGGTGCCCTGCCGGCGCAACTGGATGAGATAGGCGCGCTGGGTATAGCGGTATCCGGAGGCCCGCTCGGCGTCCACCGCGAGCGGGCCGGTGCCGGCCGCCATCCGGGCCACCACCTCGGCCAGTTCGTCGTGCGTCTCCACCGGGCGCGGGGTGCCCTCGCGAGGGGCGGTCAGCAGGACGGGACCGCCGGATTCCTGGCCGGGCGGCACGTCGTGCGGTCCGTCTTCGTCATGGTCCGGCGTGTCCCGACGATGCTGGGGTGCTTCGTCGGTCACTCCGCTACCGTACGGGGATGCCGCCTCGCGTGGGCGCAGCCGGGTCCCGGCGCGTCGGTTCTCGATCTCTGCACGCCACCCGGTGACATCGCCGCGCGCACCCTGGTGACATCTCCGCGCACCCCGTTGGTGACATCTGCGTGCGCCGTCGGCAGCGTCTCGCGCGTCGAAATTTCATCCCTGGCGGGCTCGTCCGCGGGACCACTTTCATCCGTACTAGTTGCCGTGACGACCGGCTTCGACATGCACGGCGACGGTTTCGGGCGGCGGCGGCCCGCCGATCCGCTGCTCAGCCTGCCCGATCATCCGTCCGGCGAATGGGCGGCGCCGATGCGGCCCCGGCCCGCGGGTCATCCCCGTCCGGCGCGGTTCGGCGACCCGTACCCGTCGATGTTCGAGCCGCCGCAGCCGGCGCCCGCCCCCGTACCGGAACCGATGGCCGCGCCGACGGGCGCGGCCCGGCCGCCCCGGCGCGCTCGTCCGCTGATCTGGCTGCTGGTGCTGGCGCTGCTGGCCGGGGCGGGCTGGCAGGCGTACCGGTTGGAGCAGATCGGGCACGACCAGGACCGGATCGCGGCGCTGCTGGACGGCGAGCAGACCCGATCGTCCGCCCTGGCGCAGCGTGCGGAGCGACTGGAGCGGCAACTGGCCGGCGTCTTCGACCCGGCCGCGATCTCGGCCGCTGTGTTGCCCAGCGTCTTCCGGGTACGCGCCGGCGGGTTCACCGGTACGGCGTTCTCGGTGGGCGCCGCGGCCGACGGTGGCCGGGCGAACCTGATGACGAACTTTCACGTGGTGCGGTCGGTGTTCGAAGCCGGCCGCCGCACCGTCTCGCTGGAACGCGGCTCGGACAAGGTCGCGGCGACGATCGTCAAGGTCAACCGGGACAAGGACCTGGCGCTGTTGCGCACCGACCGGGAGGTGGTGGGTCTCAAGGCCGCCGCCGGTGCCGAGGTGCAGCCGGGTCAACAGGTGGTCGTGGTGGGCGCGCCGCTGGGCCTGGACGACAGCGTGACCACGGGCGTGGTGAGCGCGTACCGGCCGGACGACCCGGACGGGCCGATGATCCAGTTCGATGCGCCGATCAACCCCGGTAACTCCGGCGGCCCGGTGGTGAACGCGGCGGACGAGGTCATCGGCGTGGCCACCGCCAAGGCCCGGGACGCCGAGGGCATCGGCCTGGCCATCCCGATCGCCACGGTGTGCGACACGTTCGGGGTCTGCTGAGCGCGGCCCGTGCCCGGCCCTCAGCCGGCGCCGGCGCGGTGCCGGTCGCTGAGCGCGGTCACGCCGGGTGGCGGCAGCCCGGCGGCCGAGGCCAGCATCGCGCACCAGCCCAACAGGTGCGCGGAGGTCTCCGTGGAGGTGGGCGTCCACGACGCCCGGATCTCCAGGTCCGCGGTCGGCGCGGGACCGGCCAGTTCGCCGTACCGGGTCGAGGTGGTCTGGGTGATCGTGCCGCCGATCGCGGTGTAGCCCGCGGCGTGCTGGTCGAGCGCGTCGGTCAGCCAGGTCCAGGCGACGCCGGACAGCAGCGGGTCGCCGGCCATGTCCGCCTCCAGCTCCGCGGTGATCAGGGCGACCAGGCGCAGCGTGCCACGCCACGACTCGTGCCCTTCCGGGTCGTGCAGCAGGATGAGTCGCCCGCCGGCCACCTCGTCGCCGGATCGCAGCACGGTGGCGCTGAGCGCGAACCCGTACGGCGCGAGGCGCTGCGGCGCGGCGATCTCCTCCAGCAGGATGTCCGGGCGCGGGGTGGCGGTCCGCAGCCCCGCGACGGCGCGTGTGAACGCCTCGGGTTCGGCGGAGGGGGATGCCATATGTCGCAGCCTATGCCGATGGACCGTGTCCATCGTCGATCGGCGCGCCGTGACACCATGTCCCGGTGAGCTCTTCTCCCGACGAATCGGCCTTCGTGCGCGCGTGCCGCGGTCTGGACGTGCCGCACACCCCCGTCTGGTTCATGCGGCAGGCCGGCCGGTCGCTGCCGGAGTACCGCAAGATCCGGGAGGGCGTCGGCATGCTGGAGTCGTGCCGTCGGCCGGAGCTGGTCACCGAGATCACCCTGCAGCCGGTGCGCCGGCACGGCGTGGACGCGGCCATCCTGTTCAGCGACATCGTGGTGCCGCTGGCCGCGGCGGGAGTGGACCTGGACATCGTGGCCGGGACCGGTCCGGTGGTGGCGCAGCCGGTGCGCACCGCGGACGCGGTCGATCGGCTGCGCGTGATCACGGCGGATGACGTGGACTTCGTCGCCCGCGCGGTGCGCCTGCTGGTGGCCGAGCTGGGCGACACCCCGCTGATCGGGTTCGCCGGTGCGCCGTTCACCCTGGCCAGCTATCTCATCGAGGGCGGCCCGTCGCGGACGTACGCGCGAACCAAGGCGATGATGTACGGCGATCCGGAGCTGTGGCACCGGCTGTTGTCCCGGCTGGCCGAGATCACGCTGAACTTCCTCCGTGTCCAGGTGTCGAACGGGGCGAGCGCGGTTCAACTGTTCGATTCGTGGGCGGGCGCCCTGTCCGAGGCCGACTACCGGCGTTACGTGCTGCCGCACAGCACCGCCGTGCTGAGCGGGTTGGCCGGCGCGGGTGTGCCGCGGATCCACTTCGGCGTCGGCACCGCCATGTTGCTGGGCGCGATGGGCGAGGCCGGTGCCGACGTGGTGGGCGTGGACTGGCGCACCCCGCTGGACCGGGCGGTCGCCGCCGTGGACGGCCGGGCGGTGCAGGGCAACCTGGACCCGGCGGCGCTGTTCGCGCCGTGGCCGGTGGTGGCGCAGGAGACGCAACGGGTGCTGGCCGAGGGCCGGGCCGCGCGCGGCCACGTGTTCAACCTGGGCCACGGCGTGTTGCCGGACACCGATCCGGACGTGCTCACCCGCCTCGTGGAGCTGGTGCACCGGGACTCGGAAACCGGCGCCGCGGCGGGCGTGGTGTCGTCCGGTGCACACACCCGGCACCCGGGTGGCCGCGGGGGCGCGTGACCTGACACGCTGGACGGCGTGCGCAAGCGGGTAGCCGTCGTGGGCGGCGGAATCGCGGGCCTGGCGGCCGCCGTGCGGCTTCGCGACCGCGCGAGCGCCGACACCGAGATCATCGTTTACGAGCAGGGCGGCCTGCTCGGCGGCAAGCTGCGCACCGGCGAACTGGCCGGCGGCATGGTCGAGCGGGGCGCCGAGTCCTTCCTGATGAGCGCGCCGGACGGGACCGAGTCGGCGGCGGTCCGGTTCGCCCGGCGTCTCGGCCTGGGTGACCGGCTGGTGCATCCGCGGCCCGCCGCGGCGGCGATCGCGGTCGGCGGCCGGTTGGAGCGGGTGCCGGGCGGCACCCTTGTCGGGGTGCCGCGGGATCCGTCGGCGCTGGGCGCGCTCGCCGCCGCCGCTCCGGGCGCGGACCGCGATCGAGGCCGGCCGTTGCTCGCGCCGGGCGAGGATGTGGCGGTCGGCGCGCTGGTGCGCGACCGGTACGGCGACGCGATAGCCGACCGGCTGGTCGAGCCGATGCTCGGTGGGGTCTACGCGGGCCGGGCGGATCGGCTGTCGCTGGCCACCACGATGCCCGGCCTGGCCCAGGCTGCGCGGACGGCGCACACCCTGAGCGATGCGGTCCGGGCGGCGCAGGAAGCCACCGTCCGGGTGCCCGGCCGACCGATCTTCGCCGCGGTCGAGGGCGGGCTGGGCACGCTGGTCGCCGCGGCCGCCGCCGCGGCCGGCGCGCGGATCAGCCTGGGACTGCCGGTACGCGGCCTGACCCGCACCGGGCACGGCTGGCGCCTGCTGCTCGGCCCGGTGCCCGAACCGCAGTACGACGACGTGGACGCGGTGGTGCTGGCGGTGCCGGCGCGACCGGCGGCCCGGCTGCTGCGGGGTGTCGACACCGACGCCGCCGCGACGGTGTCCGCCCTGGACTACGCGAGCGTCGCGCTTGTCGCGCTGGCGCTGCCGCCGGGCACCCCGCTGCCCGAGCTGTCCGGTCTGCTGGTCCCGCCCGCGGAGGGCACGCTGATCAAGGCGGCCACCTTCGTCACGCGCAAATGGGCGCATCTGGACCGCGACGGCGGACCGGTGACCGTACGGGTGTCGGCCGGCCGGGCCGGCGAGGAGGAGCGGCTGCAGTGCGACGACCGGGTGCTCACCGGCCGGGCGCACGCCGAGCTGGGTGAGCTCATCGGGTCTCCGCTGCCGCCGCCGTTCGCCTCATGGGTGCAGCGCTGGGGCGGCGGGCTGCCGCAGTACGCGCCGGGGCATCCGGACCGGGTGGCGGCGGCGCGGTCGGCGCTGCGTGGCCGGCGTGGCCTGGCCCTGGCCGGCGCCGCCTACGACGGTGTCGGCATTCCGGCCTGTGTGGCCAGCGGCGAGGCCGCCGCCGAAGACGTGTGGAAGGACTTGGAGGAGTCATGAGCGAGGCTCAGAACACCGAGGCTCAGAACACCGAGCCGCAGAACACCGAGGCTCAGAACACCGAGGAGCAGCAGAGCAACGCCGCGCGGGTGCGGGAACTGAACGCCACGATCCGGTACACCATGTGGTCGGTGTTCCGGGCCGCCGCGCCGCTGCCGGCCCTGCGCGACGACCTGTGTTCCGAGGTGGATGCGCTCTTCGAGCAACTGGCCGGCAAGGACGTGGTGGTTCGCGGCACGTACGACGTGAGCGGGCTGCGCGCCGACGCGGACGTGATGGTGTGGTGGCACTCCAGCTCCTCGGACGCGTTGCAGGAGGCGTACGGCCTGTTCCGGCGCACCGGGCTGGGCCGGAGCCTGTCCCCGGTCTGGTCGCAGATGGCGCTGCACCGGCCGGCCGAGTTCAACAAGAGTCACCTGCCCGCGTTCCTGGCCGGCGAGCAGGCGCGCCCGTACCTCTGCGTCTACCCGTTCGTGCGGTCCTACGAGTGGTATCTGCTGCCCGACGCCGAGCGGCGTGCGATGCTCGCCGAGCACGGTCAGATGGCCCGCGGCTACCCGGATGTGCGGGCGAACACGGTCGCGTCGTTCGCCCTCGGTGACTACGAGTGGATGCTCGCCTTCGAGGCCGACGAGCTGCACCGGATCGTGGACCTGATGCGGGATCTGCGGGCCTCCGGGGCACGGCGGCATGTCCGCGAGGAGGTGCCGTTCTACACCGGGCGGCGCCGCTCGACCGCGGAGCTGATCGCCGCGCTGCCCTGATCCGGTAGCTGTGCCGGCCGGGTCATCGGCACGTGCGGGATGCCGTCTTCGAGGTATTCGGGCCCCTCGGCGGTGTATCCGAACCGGGCGTAGAAGCCGGTCAGGTGAGCTTGGGCGGACAGCCGGCTGGGCCGTTCGCCGATCACCGTCAGCGCGTGCGTCATGAGGCGGCCGGCCAGCCCGGAACCCCGCGCGGCGGGTGCCGTCACGACCCGGCCGATGCGGGCCGCGCCGGGCGTGTCCAGGTCGAGGATGCGCAGGTACGCCGCGATCTGTGCGTCGCGGGTCAGCCAGACGTGCCGGGTGCCGGGTTCGGTGTCGCGTCCGTCCAGGTCGGCGTAGTAGCACTTCTGCTCCACCACGAACACGTCGCAGCGCAGCTTCATGATCGCGTAGACGGTGGCCGCATCGAGGTCGCCGAACGACGCTGCGCGCACCGGTTCGCGCTCTTCGGGTGGTGGTGCGGAAAACATGACGTCACCTTAGGCGGCGCGTCGTCACCGGATTCCCAGCCGGTCGTTGTACCGATAGGGCACGGCCCTCGGAGGAATGATGATCAAGAGAAGCAAGCTCTTCGGCAACAAGACCCGTGTGACCTTCTGCCTGCCTGCCGACCAGCCCGCCGGGGCGGTGAGCGTGGTCGGCTCGTTCAACGACTGGGAGCCCGGCACGCACGAGCTGAAGCTGCGCCGCGACGGCACCCGGACGATCACCGTACGGCTCGATCCGGGTCACTACCGGTTCCGTTACCTCGCCAGCGACGGCGTGTGGATGGACGACGACCAGGCGGACGGGGTCGGGCCGCAGGGGAGTGAGTTGCGCCTCTAGGGGTTTGGGCGTCGGTCGCCCGGGGAGTTACTTGACTCGGCAAATTTTTGACCGGCAAGTAATTCCGGAGGAGGATCCGTGGCAGTCAAACTGTCGATCATCTACTACTCGTCGACCGGCACGGTGCACGGCATGGCCGAGCGCCTGAAGCAGGCCGGGGAGAAGGCCGGCGCCGAGGTGCGGCTGCGCCAGGTCGCGGAACTCGCGCCGGCTGAGGCGATCGCCTCGAACGCGGCCTGGAGTCAGCACTTCGACCAGACTAAGGACGAGCCGAAGGCCAGCCCGGACGACGTGGTGTGGGCGGACGCCGTGCTGTTCGGATCGCCGACCCGTTACGGCAACGTGGCCAGCCAGCTCAAGCAGTTCCTGGACGGCCTGGGCCCGCAGTGGGCGGAGGGCAAGCTGGCCGACAAGGCGTACGCGGGCTTCACCGCGACCATGACCGCGCACGGCGGACAGGAGTCCACGCTGCTGGCCCTCTACAACACGATCTACCACTTCGGCGGCGTCGTGGTGGCACCCGGATACACCGATCCGCTCAAGTTCGCCGACGGCAACCCGTACGGCGTGTCGCACGTGACCGGTGGCAGCAATGACGCGCCGCTGACCGACGTGCAGAATGCGGCACTCGATCACCTGGCCGAGCGTGTGGTGGCGGTCGGCGGGAAGCTCGCCCGCGACTGAGTCACGCGGGTCGCCCCCGCCCGGCGACCGGTGTGCGGCGGCCCGGCCGCGACGGATCGTGTGCCGTCGCGGCCGGACTCGGCGACGAGACCCCTGCGCCCGGACGGGGCGGTACGGTGCTCATGAGGCTTTCCCCGAAACACCCAGAAAGAAGTTCATATTTCAGTATTCTGCGGTCATGACCATTCACGAGGGTGCTGACCTGCTGAAAAGGGTGGAACGGTACGAGGCCGCCGTGGCCGAGTTGCGAGCAGCGCATCAGGACGTCAAGGACGTGCTGCTCGACCGGCTGCTGTTCGAGCGCTGGCAGGCCATCGGCGCAGAGCTCGGATTCGCCGGCGCGACGCAGGCGTCCACCGGCCCGGCGACGCAGGCGCTCTCGGCCCCGGTGACGCAGACGTCCTGGAGCAGCCCGACCGGTCCCGGCCACGCGGCGCACGACAGTAGTCCGGTCCGTGAGCCGAGCGAAGCCTGGGCCGGATGAGATAGCCGTGCGGTACTGGTTGCCGGGCACCGGCGCATCGGCGTGGTGGCGGTCGCCCGGCGTGGTAGCGGCCCTGTCCGCGGGTGCCGTCACCGCGACCGTGGTGATCACGCTGGCGGCGACCGCGCCCGCCGCCCCGCGCCACGTGGCCTCCGGTGCGGGCCCGGTCGCTGTCACGGCCCGTCCGGACGCGTCCGCCGCGGGGACGAAGCGGACACCCGCGCGGGGCGCCGGTCGTCCGGTGCGGATCATGCCGTTGGGCGACTCGATCACCGCCGGCATCGGCACCGCCACCTACGACTCGTACCGCCGCGACCTCTACGACCGGCTCGTCGCCGCGGGTGTCGACGTCGACTTCGTCGGCTCCCAGCACGCCGGCACCGGTGCGGACAACGACCACGAGGGTCATTCCGGCTGGACCATCGCCCGGATCGCCGGGAACGTCGACGGCTGGCTGCGCCGGTACCGCCCGGACGTGGTCCTGCTGCACCTGGGCACCAACGACATGCGTAGCGACCAACGTGCCCGCGGCGCGCAGGACCGGTTCGCCGTCCTGATCCGCCGGATCAGGCACCAAGTGCCCGGTGCCCAGATCATGGTGGCCAAGCTGATCGGATCCTCGAAGGAGGCGAATCAGCGCCGCATCGACACGTTCAACGACGCGCTGACCGACATCGTCCGTGCCGCCGGTGCCCGGGTCCACCTGGTCGACCAGAGCAGCGTGCACGGCCTGAGCATGCGCGACACGCTGCATCCCAACGACTACGGCGCGGCGCAGATGGCCTGGAACTGGTATCGCGCCCTGGAACCGGTGCTCAACCACGGCATCGGACGGTGGCCCGCCGGCGTCGACCCGTACCAGGCCCGCCGCGCGTACCTGTGCGAACTGACCGCGACGAAGCCGCGCGACGGATATGTCCCGGTGGTCGAATGCGATTGGTGGCACCGGTCCCGCTCCGACCGCCCCTGGGTGCGCGGCTGACCCCTGTCGCCTGCGCTGAGGTGCGAGGATGTGCCCATGGATCTGCCTGTCACGCCACCCGTCAAGCCGATGCTGGCCAAGCCGGTCGCGGACATCCCGGCCGGGCGGATGTATGAGCCCAAGTGGGACGGCTTCCGGTCGATCATCTTCCGCGACGGCGACGAGGTGGAGATCGGCAGCCGCAACGAGCGGCCGATGACCCGGTACTTTCCCGAGGTCGTCGCGGCGGTGCTGGCCAACTTCCCGGAGCGGGCGGTGATCGACGGCGAGATCATCGTGGCGGACACCGCGCGCAACACCCTCGACTTCGAGGCGCTGCAGCAGCGGATCCACCCCGCGGCCAGCCGGATCAAGCTGCTGTCCGAGCAGACGCCGGCCGGCTTCGTGGCGTTCGACCTGCTCGCCATCGGCGACGAGAATCTCATGGACCGGCCCTTCGCGGACCGCCGTGCGCGTCTGGAGGAGGCCCTCGGCACGGCCCGGCCGCCGATCTGGACCACACCGCTCACCCGGGACGTGGACACGGCGCGGCGCTGGTTCGCCGAGTTCGAGGGCGCCGGGCTGGACGGTCTCATCGCCAAGGACGGTGATCTCGCGTACGAACCGGACAAGCGCGTGATGACCAAGATCAAGCACAAGCGCACCGCGGACTGCGTGGTGGCCGGATACCGGGTGCACAAGTCCGGCGACGACCGCATCGGATCGCTGCTGCTCGGCCTGTACGACGACCGCGACATGCTGGTCTCGGTCGGCGTGATCGGATCGTTCTCGATGGCCGTGCGGCAGGAGCTGTTCGCCGAGATGCAGGAACTGGTCACCACGTTCGACGGCCACCCATGGAACTGGGCCGCCCATGAGCAGGGCGAGCGCACCCCGCGCAAGAACGAGGTGAGCCGCTGGAACAACGGCAAGGACCTCTCCTTCGTGCCGCTGCGCCCGGAACGGGTGGTCGAGGTGCGCTACGACTACATGGAGGGCGCACGCTTCCGGCACACCGCCCAGTTCGAACGGTGGCGGCCCGACCGGGAGCCGCGCACCTGCACATACGAGCAGTTGGAACGTCCCGTGCGGTTCGATCTGGCCGAGGTGCTGAACAGCCGCTGACCGGGGTCGGTTTCGCGAGTGGCCGTCGTGGCTCGTCCGGGACGGCGAAACACAGCAGGGCGATTGGCTAGGGTCTGACGAGGGCCCGCCGGCCCGACAGCTACCCGAGACCCGACAGCTACCCCCAGAAGGGCCGCACCGTGCGTCGACTCCGTCAGCCCACCGGTACGCGCCGGTCCCGGCTCGCCACCGGGCTGCTCGCCGCGATTGTGGCGACCGCCGGGTGCACCGTGCCGGCCTTCGCCCCGGACGGCGGGAGCGTCGCGGCGCCGGCGCCGTCCGGCGGTGCGCCGGCGCCCGCCGTGCCCGGCACGCGCGCCGACTGGCAGCCGTGCCCGCAGGTGCCGCGTCAGCTCGTCGGTCAGGGGGCTCCCGGGATGAGCTACGACTGCGCGTCGGTCGCGGTGCCGCGGGACTGGACCGATGCGCAAGCCGGCGACACGTTCGACGTCGCGATGATCCGGATCCGCGCCCAGTCGCAGACCGACCGGATCGGCTCGCTGCTCGTCAACCCCGGCGGCCCCGGCGGCTCCGGCATCGACCTCGCGGTCTACCTGTCGTTCGGGCAGCGGCTGGGTGGCCTGCCGTCGGAGATCACCGACCGGTTCGACATCATCGGCTTCGACCCGCGCGGGGTGAGCCGGTCCGACCCGGTCAAGTGCATCGGCGGGGACGACCAGGACGCGCTGTTCGCGGCCCCGCCGGACCCCGTCGAGCAGGCGGAGTTCGACCAGGTGGTGGCGCTCAACAAACGGGTGGCGCAGGGGTGCGCAGACAAGTACGGCGACGAGTTGTCGCTGTTCAGCACCGAGCAGGCGGCCCGGGACATGGACGCGATCAGGTCGGCGGTGGGCGACGCCAAGACGACCTACCTCGGTTACTCGTACGGCACGCTGCTCGGCGCCACGTACGCGCAGCTCTTTCCGGAGCACATCCGCGCGCTGGTGCTGGACGGCGCGATCGACCCGAAGCAGGATTTCGTGGCCGGGTCCGAGTCGCAGGCCAAGGGCTTCGAACGGGCCTTCACCAACTTCACGAAGTGGTGCAGCGGGCACGCCGGGCAGTGCCCGATCGCGCCGGACGCGCGCGGTGCGGTGACCGACGCGCTCGCCAAGGCGAAGGCGTCGCCGGTGCGCGGGCGTGACGGGCGGGACGCCACCAGCGGCTGGGTCTTCGTCGCGTTGATCTCGTCGCTCTACACCGAGTCGGGCTGGCAGAAGCTGGCCCGCGCGGTGGACGACCTGCAAGCCGGCGACGCGGACGGGATCTTCGAGCTGGCCGACCAGTACGCCGAACGCAGGCCGGACGGCAGCTATCCCAACCTGTTCGACGCGAACTTCGCGGTGAACTGCGCGGACGCGGTCAACGTCCCGGGCGTGGCGGAGATCCGCCGGTTGCAGGGGGAGTGGCGGACGAAGTACCCGTTGTTCGGGGCGGCGCTCGCGACCGGCATGCTGCCGTGCGCCTTCTGGCCGGGCAGGCACGACCCGTACCCGACCGGGGCGGCGGTCGGTGCCCCGCCGATCGTGGTGGTGGGCACCACCGGGGACCCGGCCACGCCGTACGAGAACACCGCGGAGCTGGCCCGCATGCTGGGCGACGGGCATGTGCTGACCTGGGAGGGCGAGGGGCACACGGCCTATCCCTCGACCACGTGCATCGTGGACGCGGTGGACGCCTATCTGATCGATCTGACCGTGCCGCGCGAGGGGCTGCGCTGCCCGGCCCGGTGAGGCGTGGCCGTGCCAGGATGGCCGCATGCTGACCTACCGTTGCGCCGCGCGCGCGGACGTGCCGGTCATCCTGGAACTGCTGGCCGACGACGACGTGGCACGGGAACGCGCGGCGCACGGCGAACCGGTCTCGCCGAGCCGGGACGCGGCGGTCTGGGCGGCGTTCGAGGCGATCGACGAGGACCCCCGCAACGAGCTCATCGTGGCCGAGCGCGACGGCGCGGTGGTCGGCACGTTTCAGCTCACGTTCGTCCCGTCGCTGAGCCGCGGCGGCGCCGAGCGGATGATCATCGAGGCCGTGCGGGTGCGGAGCGACCTGCGCGGACGAGGGCTGGGGCGGGACATGATCCGGTGGGCGCTGGACCGCGGCCGCGCCCGGGGGTGCGGGATCGCCCAGCTCACCACGGACAAACGGCGCCGCGACGCGCATCGGTTCTACGCGTCGCTCGGCTTCGCGGCTTCGCACGAGGGCATGAAGATCGCGCTGTGAGGCGCGCTGGTCTCAGCCGCGTGGCCGGTCGCGGTCCTTGGACGGCTGCACCCGCTTCGGCTCGCCGGGCATTTTCGGATGATCCGGCGGGTACGGCAGGTCGCCCAGGCCGTTCCTCTCGTCCCGCTCCGACCATTCGAGCAGCGGCGTGAGGTCGTGCGCGACGTCGTCGATGGCGGCGTGCGGGTCGCCGCGCTCGGCCAGCCGCTGCGGCACCGTCCGCAGGTCGAAGTCGTCCGGCTGCACGTCGCCCAGTTCGTCCCAGGTGACCGGGGTGGACACGGTGGCCCGCGCGTTGGCCCGCAGCGAGTAGGCGCAGGCGATGGTGCGGTCGCGAGCCATCTGGTTGTAGTCCAGGAACACCCGGTCGCCGCGTTCCTCCTTCCACCAGGCGGTGGTGATCCGGTCCGGATCGCGGCGTTCCACCTCACGGGCGAGCGCGATGGCGGCCCGGCGCACCTGCACGAACGTCCACTCCGGCCGGATGCGCAGATAGACGTGCACTCCACGGCCGCCCGAGGTCTTCACAAATCCGGTCCAGCCGAGGTCGTCGAGCACCTCGCGGATCCGGCCGGCGCACCGTGCCACCTCGGCGAACCCGATGCCCGGCTGGGGGTCCAAGTCGACCCGCAACTCGTCGGGGTGGTCCGGCGAGTCGCCGCGCACCGGCCACGGGTGGAACACCACGGTGCCCATCTGTGCGGCCCAGGCGACGTGGGCCAGGTCCGCCGGGCACAACTCGTCCGCCGTACGTCCGCTGGGGAAGGTGATGGTGGCGGTGGCGATCCACGGCGGCACGCCTCGGGTAGGGATGCGTTTCTGGAAGAACATCTCGCCGTCGACGCCGTCGGGGAACCGCTGCAAGGTGGTCGGGCGGCCACCGAGCGCCCGCATGATGCCGTCGCCGACGGCCACGTAGTACTCGAAGACGTCGCGCTTGGTGAATCCACGCCCCGGGAAGATCACCCGGTCGGGGCTGCTCAGCCGCACGTCACGGCCGTCGACTTCGAGCTGCAACGCCGGTGTCTTGCTCGCCATGACGAGACCCTATGCCAGACGGTCGCCGGCCGGGGGTGTTGCGGAGAAGGAAAAGGGCCGCCGCATCCGCGAGGGATGCGGCGGCCCCGTGCTGCGCCTTCCGGACTGCTTCCGGCAGCGCCGGGTCAGGCGTTGCGGCGGCGCCGGGTGTACCAGACGATGGCCGCGCCACCGGCGATCAGCAGGGCGCCGACGCCGAGGGTCACGCCCGCCTGGGAACCGGTCAGCGGCAGCGTCGCCTCGTCGGGGCTGACGCCGCCGGCCGGCCCGGCGGCGGGCGCCGTGGTGGCCGGGCTGGTGGTCGGGCTGGTGGTCGGCGGAACCGTGTTGATCGTCGCGCTCGGCGTCGGCGCCGTGGTCGGGCTCACGCCGCCGTACCCCGGGTTGCCGCGCTCGTCGTCGACCTCGTCCATGCCGCCCGAGCCGTCGGTGTCCTCGGCTTCGTCGCCGTTCTCCTCGGTCTCGTCCCCGGCCTCGGTCTCGTCGCCCGGACCCTCCTCGGTCTCGTCGGTGGCCCCTTCTTCGTCGTCGTAGCCGTAGCCCTCGCACTTGATGCGCGTGTCCTCGGCGCACCCGGCGGCGCGGAGCACCGGCGCCGCGGCGGTGAGGCCGGTGCCGGCGGCCGCGGCCGGTGCCCCGGTGAAGGCCAGGACGGCGAAGGCGGAGACGCCCAGGGCGGGCAGGCCGGCGGCCAAGCGGCGGGTGAAGGTCATGAGGAGTTCCGTTCTGTTGTGGATTGTCCGAATATCGGAGGCATCTTAACCGCGAATGTCTGTTTTGTCGGCATCCGGGGGTGTGGCCCAGCCCTCAGGCGGTCAAGCCCTGCTCCGCCCCGCGGGGCCACGGCACTGCCCTCAGGCGGCCACGCCGCCGAAGCGGTGGCTGCGCCACAGGTGGACCAGTTCGGAGAGCTTCAGATCGAATTGCGGGTCGGTGGCGAACAGCTCACCGGTGTACGGGGCGCTCAGCCGCACGCTGCGGCCACCGACCAGGTACACCGACACCACCGTGCGGTTGCCCCGCCGTTCCGCGCGCAGGTCGACCACCGAACTCCACGGTTCGAGCGCGCGGGGCGTCCGAATGCCCTGCTTCGTCGCCAGTCCGCGCCCGCGGGCACGGAACATCAGGCACGCCGCCGCGCCGAACAAGGGCGGCGCCAGCGCCAGTACGGGCCACAACCACCACGGCGGCCCGGTGCCCGTCCAGCCGGTGGTGGCCACGGTGGCGGACAATCCGGCGGTGATCGCAACCGCCGCGGCGACCGAGCCCTGGCAGAGGCCACCGGCCACCGCCTGCCGTCGAGTCGGCCGGAAACGTGCCTCTCGCATGACGAATCCAACGCGCGCGGCGGCGTCCGGCACGCACTCCCAGTGCGACGTACCGTTGACACATGACCTCTGACGAGTCCACCCTGCCGGTCACCGAGGACGAGTGGCGGGTCCGCCTCACCCCTGCCGAGTTCCGCGTCCTGCGCCAGGCCGGGACGGAACCGGCGTGGTCCGGCGAATATGTCGACACGAAGACGGCGGGGATGTACCGCTGCCGCGCCTGCGGGGCGGAGCTGTACCCGAGCGACACGAAGTTCGACAGCCACTGCGGCTGGCCGTCCTTCGACGACGCCATCCCGGGCGCGATCAAGGAGATCGAGGATCGCAGCCACGGCATGGTGCGTACGGAGATCCGCTGCGCGAACTGCGACAGTCACCTGGGGCATGTGTTCCGGGGTGAGCGCCTCACCGAGAAGGACACCCGGCACTGCGTGAACAGCCTGTCCATCCGGCTGGACCCGCGAGACACGCCGTAGCGCGCCCGCGGCGGCGTCCCGTCCGGGCAGCCGCGCCCGCTAGGGTGATCGGCGTGCTTCGCCAGGTCGTCGCCACCCGATACGTCACGCCCCTGCGGGAGGGTGGCTCCCTGCCCGGCATCGTCGAGGCGGACGACCTGGGCACCTACGTCGTGAAGTTCCGCGGTGCCGGGCAAGGTCCGAAAGCGCTCGTCGCCGAGGTGATCGCCGGCGAGCTGGCCCGCCGGCTGGAGCTTCCGGTGCCCGACCTGGTGGTCGTCGACTTGGACCCGGTGGTGGCCCGCGCCGAGCCCGACGAAGAGGTGCAAGCGCTGATCAAGGCGAGTGCGGGCGTCAACCTGGGCATGGACTTCCTGCCGGGCGCCCTCGGGTACGACCCGGCGGCGCATCCGGTGGACGCCGACCTGGCCGCTCGGGTGCTGGCCTTCGACGCGTTCGTGGAGAACGCGGACCGGAGCTGGCGCAACCCCAATCTGCTGGTCTGGCACGGTCGGCTCCGGCTCATCGATCACGGAGCGACGCTGTACTTCCACCACAACTGGGCACGGGCCGAGGCGGTGGTGCACCGGCCCTACCGCACGGACGATCATGTGCTTCTCCCGTACGCGACGGGACAGTCCGACATCGCGGAACGGCTGACCCCGCGCCTCATCGACGAGGTGGTCGCGATGGTTCCGGAGGCATGGCTGGACGATCCGGAGGCCGAGCGTGCGGCGTACGTGGCGCATCTGAGCGCGCGCGCCGCGCGGCCGGAGGCGTGGATGCCGTGAGGACGCCGTACGAATACGCGATCATCCAGGCGATGCCCCGAGTGGAGCGCGGCGAGGTGATCAACGTCGGGGTGCTGCTCTACTGCCATCGCCGGGATTTTCTGCGGGCGCGGACCCACCTGCATCCGGATCGGCTGCGGGCGCTGGACCCGGGCGCCGACGTCGAGGCCGTCCGCGTGGCGCTGGAATCCTGGGAACGGACCTGCACCGACGCCGGCACGCCCAGCCCGATGACGCAGGGCGAGCGTTTCCGGTGGCTGGTGGCGCCGCGGAGCACCGTGTTGCGGGCCGGGCCGGTCCACATGGGACTGGCCGCGGACCCGGGGGCCGAGCTGGAGCGGTTGCTGGATCTGCTCGTACGGTGACCGGCGCCGACGCGGAATCCGAAGATCATTCGGCACCAAGGGATCAATTCCCGCGCTGCGGGTAAAGACACTGCCATGACTTCACGGGTGGTGGTGCTGACCGGCGCGTCGAGCGGGATCGGGCGGGCGGCGGCCGGCGCCTTCGCGGCACGGGGTGATCGGCTCGTACTCGCGGCGCGTGGGCTGGCCGGGCTGGAGTCGGCGGCGGCCTCGTGTGGCGGGACGCCACTGATGGTGCCCACCGACATCACCCGTGCGGTGGAGGTGGAAGCGCTGGCGGACGCCGCCGTCGAGCAGTTCGGCCGCATCGACGTCTGGGTCGACACGGCTGCCGTGATGGCGTACGGGAAGTTCGAAGACGTGCCGGCGCACGTCTTCGACCGAGTGGTGGCGACGGACCTGCTGGGCCCGGCCAACGTGGCACGCGTCGCGCTGCGGCGCTTCCGTCGCCAGGGTCGCGGCACCCTGATCCTGTGCGGTTCGCTGCTCGGGCACATCACCGCTCCGCAGATGGCGCCCTATGTCACGGCGAAGTGGGGTGTGCGCGGTCTGGCCCGCACGTTGCGCCAGGAGACCCGGGACGCGCCCGGCATTCACGTCTGCATGGTGTCGCCGGGCAGCACCGACACCCCGATCTTCACCAGCGCCGCCAACTACGCCGGTTTCGTGGGGCGTCCGCCGCCCCCGGTGGATCCCCCGGAACGGGTGGCGGACGCGATCGTCCGGCTGGCCGACCGGCCCCGCGCGGACGTCTCGGTGGGTGCGGCCAACCGGGTCATGGAGTTCGGCTTCGCGGCGTTGCCCCGCGTCTACGACGCGCTGGTCGGGCCGATGATGAGCCGCCTCGGCCTGAGTCGGCGGGCGACCGCGCCGCAGAACGGCAACGTGTTCGCCCCGCAACGCGGGTCCGGCGGCAGGCCGGGCGGGTGGAGCCGCGGCGCGGTGGGCGCCACGCTCGGCGGCGCGGTGGGTGCCGGCACGGCGGTCGCGGCCCTGGCGCTCCGCAAGATCCGGGACGCGGGTGTGTCGTCCTCGCGATGAGGACCCTGCGATGAGGACCCCTGCGGTCTCAGGCGGGTCCTTGCCGGCGCACCTCGTCGACGTGCGCCATCGCGGAGCGCAACTCGGCCAGCCAGTCTTCGCTGTGCTGACCGACCAGCTTGACGCACCAGGCCAGGGCCTCCGAGCGGGACCGCGCCACGCCGGCCTCGACCAACGTGTCGAGCACCTGGCGTTCGGGCTGGCGCAACCGGGTCATCACCGGCGCGGCGAGGTGCGTGAAAAGCTCGGCGGTGTCTCCGCACCGGAGGCCCCACGCCACCTTGCGCTGGTAGCGATGCTCCACTTGACGAGCGACCCGGATGCGATCGTTGCGGGTGTCCTCGCGGAACTGGTTGATGCGTCCGGACTGGGCGGCGGCCCGGTCGGCCTCGGTCGCCTCGGCGGCGAGCTCCGGCTGAGGCAGCCGTCCCCAAACGATGATCTCATCGCGGTCGATGACCACCTCGGGCGGTTCGGTGAACCACCCCTCGGTCACGGCGCCGGTGATCCAGGCGGCGGCGTCGTCGGCGGGCGGCGGTTCGGTGCGGCTGCCGGGCGGGGTGTGGTGGCGCATGGCGTCCTCCGGGTCGATGGTGTGGCTGGGTCGATGGTGTGGCTGGGTCGATGGCGTGAGTATGATTACCTGATTACATCATTACACACCAGATTCATGGCCCGTGGCTCTGCGGGCGGTGCGCGTGTGACGGCTGTTGCCCGCCCTGCCGCCGGGACAGTGCGCCGCACTACAAGCGGTGGCCAAGACCACGCGCCGCCGGTCAGACTGGCTGCTGGGACGCGTTCACCAGGAGGACATTGCGCATGGCGAAACAGGGACGGATCGGCACCTTCGTGGCTCTGGGACTGGGTGCCACACTGGCGTGGGCAGCGCGGGACATCCCTCGGCAGATGGGTGGCCGCGCCGCCGGCGAGCGGGCCCGCCGGCGGGACGCGTCACCGCAGTTCGCCGACGGCAAGTTCCGCAACCCCGTGCCGTCCAGCCCCTCACCGATCACCTTCGCCTCGATGCCCGCCCTGCTCGCGAGGACGATCGGTGGACGTGAACGCCGCCGGCCGCACGTGCCGGTGCCGCTGCTCAAGCCCGACACCGGCGGTGCCGCCGACGGCCTGTTCGTCACGTGGTACGGCCACAGCTCCGCCCTGATCGAGCTGGACGGCCGCCGCGTCCTGCTCGACCCGGTGTGGAGCGATCGTTGCTCGCCGTCCCGGCTGGCCGGGCCGAAGCGTCTGCACGAGCCCCCGGTGGCGCTGCGCGAACTGCCGCCGCTGGACGCCGTGGTCATTTCGCACGATCACTACGACCACCTCGACATGGTCACCATCCAGAACCTGGTGGACCTGCAGGCGGCGCCGTTCCTGGTGCCGCTGGGCGTCGGCGCGCATCTGGAACGCTGGGGCGTGCCGCCCGGCCGCATCGTGGAGCTGGACTGGCACGAGAAGGCCACGGTCGCGGGCATCGAGCTGACCGCCACCCCGGCCCGGCACTTCTCCGGGCGCCGATTCGACCGGGACAGCACGCTGTGGAGTTCATGGGTGATCGCCGGACCCACGCGTAAGGCGTTCTACTCCGGCGACACGGGCTATTTTCCCGGCTTCGCCGAGATCGGCGCGCAGTACGGTCCGTTCGACGTGACCCTCGTGCAGGTCGGCGCGTACGGCGACGAGTGGCCGGACATCCACATGACGCCCGAGGACGGGGTGGCCACCCATGTGGACGTCCGCGGTGGGCTGATGATCCCGGTGCACTGGGCGACGTTCGACCTGGCGCTGCACGACTGGTCGGAGCCGGCGGACCGGGTGTGGCGGGAGGCGAAGGCCCGCGACGTGGCGCTGGCGGTGCCGAGGCCGGGTGAGCGCGTGGACGTCGACCAGCCACCGGCCGTCGACGGGTGGTGGCAGTCGGTGGCGTGAGCGCCGATCCACCGCACCCGTGTAGCGGGGGCGGGTAGCCTCGACCGGCATGGAAGATCCGCGCGCGACGCGCCTGTTCGGGGACGGTCTGGTCGCGCCCGGCGACCTCGCGGGGAGCCCGTTCCGGGTGGATCGGGACCGGATCGTCAGCTCACCGTTCTTCGCCCGGCTCGGGGGCGTGACGCAGGTGATCAGTCCGGGCGGCTCGGGGCTGCTGGTGCACAACCGGCTCACGCACAGCCTCAAGGTTGCCCAGGTCGGCCGGGCCATCGCGGAGCGGGTCGCCGGTGACGCGGACATCGTCGAGAAGCTGGGCGGCTGCGACCCGGACGTGGTGGAGGCCGCCGCGCTCGCGCACGACCTCGGCCACCCGCCGTTCGGGCACCTCGGTGAGCGGGTGCTCGACCAGCTCGCCCGGCAACGGCTGCAATTGCGTGACGGATTCGAAGGCAACGCCCAGTCGTACCGGATCGTGACCAGCACCGAGATCCGCGGGCAGGCGACCATCGGCCTGAACCTGACCGCCGCCGTCCGGGCGGCCATTCTGAAGTATCCCTGGACCCGGCGTACGCACCCGGAGCCGCATCCGCGCTTCATGGACCCGACGCCGCGGGGCGCCGCCGCATCGCCGGATGATCCGGATGCCGGGTCGGTGAAGTTCGGCGCCTACTCCACCGAGGTGGACGACATGGTGCAGGCGCGGGCGCCGTTCGCCGGGCGGGTGGCCGATTGGCAGCAGACGGTCGAGGCGTCGGTGATGGACACGGCGGACGACATCGCGTACGCGATCCATGATCTGGAAGACGTGCACCGGGTGGGTGTGCTGCAGCCGGGCATGGTCGCCGCCGAACTGGCGGCGTGGCAGCGGTCACCGGGCGAGGATTCGGCCATCGAGTCGCTGCGGCGCCAACTCCATCGCAAGGATCCGTGGATCGCCGACGACCAGGCTTTCGCCGCGGCGGTCGAGCAGGTGCGCGCGGAACTCGCCGACGGCCTGCTCTCCGCGCCGTTCGACGGTTCACTCGAAGCGGAAGCGCAGGTCGCGGCGTTCTCCGCGCGGTGGACACGCTGGCTGGTGGATGCGGTCGAGGTGGCCGGTCAACCGGCCGTCCGTTCCGGTCACGTGCAGCTAGCGCCGGGCCAGTGGCATGAGGTGCAGGTGCTGAAGTTCGTGCAGAACCGTTTCGTGCTGGCCCGCCCGGACCTGGCGCTTCACCAGCGCGGCCAGGCGCGGCTGTTGGCTTCCCTGGTGGAGGCGCTGCTGGCTTGGCTGACCGATCCGGACGAGGCCGAACGCATCCCCAGCCGGATCCGCGACCTGGTGGAGCTGGCCGAGGCGGAACTGCCGGACGGCACGCCCAACCTGATCGGCGTCGCCCGCGGCCGAGCGGTGATCGACTTCGTGGCCGCGCTGACGGACAGCCAGGCCATCGGTTTGATGGAGGTGCTCTCCGGGCGCTCCCGGCAATTGTGGACCGACGCCTTCGTGCTCTGAGACGGCCTCGCCGCCGCGCGGCCTAATTCACGCTGTCGCGCATGCGCTGCTCGGCGGCCGCGCTGCGGATCACCATCAGCCGCAGTTCGAGCTCTTCGGAGACCATCGCGGCGAGGTGCTCCAACGCCATCAACTGCCGGCGAGACGCGTCGCGCGGGCGGTTGTCTATCACGTTGACCGTGCCCAGCCGGTAACCGTCCGTGGTGCGGATCGGCGCCGCCGCGTAGAACCGCAGGCCCAGTTCGCCGCGGACGAGCGGGTGCGCGAGCGTACGCGGATCCACCGCCGCGTCGTTGATGACATAGACGTCGTCCTGCGCGATCACCGAGGCGCACAGGCCGGGCTCCTTACCGACCTCGCGGATGCCGCTCAGGCCCTGGCAGGCGGCGAGCCACACGCGGTCCTGCTCGACCAGGGACACCGTTGCGATGGGGGTGTCGAACAGCGCGCCCGCCACGAACGCGATCCGATCGTACTCCTTCTCCACCGGCTGATCCACCAACTGGTAGCGGCGCACCGCGGCCAGCCGCGCCTGTTCCTGAGCGCCGACGGCATCGAGGTAGGGGTAGTCGGGGGAGTACTCGAAACCGTTCGAGGACGCGGAGCCGTAGAGCGTCACGACAGCCTCCCTAGCGCGGAAAACACCGACTGGACGGCTTTCGAGCTTAGTGACATTTTCCGGTACGCAAGGGTGCCGGCGAGCAGAAATGCCGGGCCCGCGCGCTCATCGCCGTGAATGTCGCACAATCTGTCGGCCGGACGGGCCACACGTCGGACGGGCCACACGTCGGACCGGCCACACGCCGGTCAGGCGGAGCCCGCCTCCTCGGCCCACACCCGCCAGTTGTCGAGCACGCCGTAGAGCGCGGGCGTCAGCCATCCCGGCGCGGAGCGACGGAAGACCCCCGGATCCATCGCGCCGGCGCCGTCCGGCAGCGCGCCGACCAGGTGCGGGACCAGCTCGCTGAGGTTGGCCCAGTGCACCAGTTCCGGCTCCGCGGGCCAGGCGCCGAGGACCACCCCGGCCGGTACGCCGCGACGGCCCAGCGCCTCCAAGGTCAGCGCGGTGTGGTTCAGGGTGCCCAGGCCGGCCCGGGCCACCACGAGCGCGCGGACGCCCAGGGTGGTGGCCAGGTCGGCGAGCGTCCACGGCTCGCCGGAGGGGCGCACACCCATCGGCACCAGCAGCCCGCCGGCGCCCTCGACCAGCACCAGGTCGTGGCCCTCGGCCTCGGCGCGTACCGCGTCCACCACCTCGTAGAGCTCCAGCGGCGGCAGATGCGCGACCCGCGCGGCAGCCAGCGGCGCCAGCGGATCCGGATAGGACGCGAGGGTCCGCGTGGTGGCCGGCGCGGCGAGCCGGGTCACCAGCTCGATGTCGGTGGGCGCGCCGCCGGCCACCCCGGTCTGCCCCGGCTTGATCACCGCGACGCGGAGCCCGGCGGCGGTCGCTGCGGCGGCCACCGCCGAGGTCGCGATGGTCTTGCCGACGTCGGTGTCGGTGCCGGTGACCAGCACGACGCCACGCCACTCGCCGGTCTCCTCGGGGCGCGGCGCGGTCGCGGCGGTCCGCTCCGCGGGCTCCGGCGAGCGGTCGTGGGCGTCTGGTGCGGTGTCGTCGGGTCCGGTCGGCGCCGTGGCGGGAGCGTCGGTGGCGGTCACGGTGCGCACTCCACGATCACGTCCAGGGCCCGCTCGAAATCCTCCGCGGACACCCCCGCGTTCAGGGTCAGCCGCAGCCGCGACGACCCGTCCGGAGTGGACGGCGGCCGGAAACATCCCACCGCCACGCCGCGATCGCGGCAGTCCGCCGCCCATGTCAGCGCGGCCTCCGGACCGGGCGCCCAGACCGACAGCACGGCCGCGGCCGGGTCGGAGACGCGCAGCCCGGCGGCGGACAACCGGCTCATGGTCAGCGCGGCCCGCGACCGCAGCAGCGCGCGCCGGTCGTCGGCGGCGCGCGCCACCCGGAGGGCCTCGTGCACCCCGGCGGCCACGGCGGGCGGCAGCGCGGTGTCGTAGATGAACGTGCGGCCGGTGTCCACCAGATGCCGGACCAGTTGCTGCGGACCGGCGACCACACCGCCCGCGCCGCCCAGCGACTTGGACATGGTGGCGGTCACCACCACGTCCGGCGCACCGGCCAGGCCCGCAGCCGCGACCCCGCCGGCGCCCTGCGGACCCAGGATGCCCACCGCGTGCGCGTCGTCGACCAGGAGCAGGGCGCCGCGTGCCGTGGTGACCTCGTGCAGCGCGGCCAGCGGCGCCAAGTCGCCGTCCACCGAGAAGATCGACTCGGTGACCACCACCGCCGGGCGGCCGGGATGACCATCCAGGATCTCCGCCACGCCGACCGGGTCGGCGTGCGGCGCGACCACGACCTCGGTGCCGCTGGTGCGGCACCCGTCGATCAGCGAGGCGTGGTTGTAGCGGTCCGACACCACCAACGTGCCGTACTGCGCCAGCGCCCGGACCGCGCCCAGGTTCGCCAGGTAGCCGGAGGAGAACACCAGCGCGGACTCGGTGCCCAGCCAGTCCGCCAGGTCACGCTCCAGCCCCGCGTGGGCATCGGTGGAGCCGCGCACCAGCCGGGAGCCGGTGGCGCCCAGCCCGTACGCGACAAGGGCCCGGCCGGCGGACGCGACGACGGCGGGGTGGACGGCCAGGCCGAGATAGTCGTTGCCGGCCAGATCCACCACCGGGTCATCGGCCGACCGGGGACGCAGCGCGCGGGTCAGGCCCGCCTTCTCCCGTGCGTGGGCCAGGCGCTCCAGCGCCGTCAACCAGCTCGCCACCACGATCCCGTCATCTCGCCGCCCTCGCGTGTTCCGGGTGGGGAAACTATCACTGCGATCCGACAGTCCCCGCGCCCACGGGACCCTTGTAGGGTACGGGCATGCCAGAGATCCTCGACCAGGCCCCAACGATCCTCGACCGGGCCCGCGCCAAGGTGCTCACCGACGGTGTCGGCCTGGACGAGGCGGAGATCCTCGCCGTGCTGCGGCTGGGCGACGAGCACCTGCCGGAGTTGCTGCAACTCGCCCACGACGTCCGGATGGCCTGGTGCGGTCCCGAGGTCGAGGTGGAGGGCATCGTCTCGCTGAAGACCGGCGGCTGCCCGGAGGACTGCCACTTCTGCTCGCAGTCCGGCCTGTTCACCTCGCCGGTCCGCGCGGTCTGGCTGGACATCCCCGCACTTGTCGAGTCGGCCAAGCAGACCGCCGCGACCGGCGCCACCGAGTTCTGCATCGTGGCGGCCGTGCGCGGCCCGGACCGCCGCCTGATGGACCAGATGCGCGACGGCGTCAAGGCGATCAAGGAGGCGGTCGACATCCAGGTCGCGGCCAGCCTCGGCATGCTCACTCAGGAGCAGGTCGACGAACTGGTCGAGATGGGCGTGCACCGCTACAACCACAACCTGGAAACCTGCGCGTCCTACTTCCCGAACGTGGTGACCACGCATAGCTGGGAGGAGCGCTGGAGCACGCTGAAGATGGTTCGCGAGTCCGGCATGGAGGTCTGCTGCGGCGGCATCCTCGGCCTCGGCGAGACGATCGAGCAGCGCGCCGAGTTCGCGGCCCAGCTTGCCGAGCTGGACCCGCACGAGGTCCCGCTGAACTTCCTCAACCCGCGTCCGGGCACCCCGCTGGGTGACCGCCCGGTGGTGGACGGCAAGGACGCGCTGCGCGCGATCGCCGCGTTCCGGTTGGCCATGCCGCGCACCATCCTGCGGTTCGCCGGTGGGCGGGAGATCACCCTCGGCGATCTGGGTACGCGCGAGGGCCTGCTGGGCGGCATCAACGCGGTGATCGTCGGCAACTACCTGACCACGCTGGGTCGACCGGCGACGGCGGACCTGGATCTCCTGGACGACCTGAAGATGCCGGTCAAGGCGCTGTCGGCGACGCTGTGACCATGACGACACCGGATGCCGGTGCGGCGTTGTGGTGTGACAGGTGCGGCGAGCCCGCCGGGCGGGGCGATCACGCCGCCTGCGCGGTCGCACGGGAGCTGGAACCGCCGCGATACTGCCCGTCCTGCCGTCGCCGGATGAAGGTGCAGGTGATCCCGGCCGGGTGGACCGCCACCTGTGTGGAGCACGGCACCCGGCGGTCCTGACGGCCGTCGGCTATCCGGAGGTGGCCGGGCTCTCGTCGGCGGTTGCCGACCGGGTCGCCACCGGGAAGGTCACGCTGAGCACCGGTCCGTCGCGGTCGGTGCGTCCCGGCCCGATCCGGCGCAACGTGCGCAGCATCGCCACATTGTCCGTCGCGGTGTGCGCGGTCAGCGCCGCAAGCCCGGTCCGCTCGGCGTGTGCCACCAGCCGGCGCAGCAGCGCCGTGCCGATGCCGAGCCGCTGCCAGCGGTCCTCCACCAGCAGCGCCACCTCGCCCAGATCGCCCTCCACCACCAGCGTCGCCAGGGCCACCACCTCGTGGTCACGCTCGGCGACCAGGGTCAGCCCGGCGGCCGGTTCCAGCAGGCGGGGCGTGGCGGTGATGCCGGCACGTCCCGGATAACGGCGCGTCAGCGTCCCGGCGGAGCAGCGCTCGTGCAGCCCGCGCACCGCCTCCGCGTCCTGCGGGGTACCCGCGCGCAGCAGCAGCTCGTCGCCGCTGGGCAGCAGCAGCGCCCGGTGCTCGACATGCCGGTGCAGCACCGCGCCGGACACCTCGATGAGCGCTTGGGCGCGGGCGTACTCGGCGGGGGTGAACTCCGGGGCGCGGCGCAACACTTCATACGACCCGCCGGCCGGGTCGGGCAGCATCATCCGGTTCGGCGCCAGCCCGTACGTGACGGTGTCGATGCCCTCCGGCCGCCACCGCACCTCCGCGGCGTCCAGCAGCGCGATCAGCGCCTCGCCCAGCGTGTCCGGGTCGTGCACGAGCCGGCCCGCCATCGCCAGCGCCCGGGTCGGCTGGTCGGCCAGGCCCTGGGCCTCGGCGCGGGCGACGAACGCGTCCCGGCCACGGCCCCGGGCGATGGCGCCCAGCAGGTCGGCCTCGGTGACCGCGTCCGGCGCGTCGACGAGGAAGTCGTCCACCGCGCCGGCCTCGGTGGTGTGCACCTGTACCGCGAGAATGTTGACCGACCGCAGCGCCAGGCTGGCGGTCAGTACCGAGAGATAACCCGGCCGGTCATCGACCGTGGCCCGGATCCGCCACAACGCCATGCGGCACTCCCTAGTTCGGATCGAGTCTCTGGGACCGAATTCCAGAGTGCCCCGGCGGTGTTAACCGTGCATTGCCGACGCCTCAAAGGTCATGAGGGGTCCGTCACAACTGGTTGGCCACCGGTGACGTGCCCGCGTGATCCAACCGGTCGCCCAGGATGACGGCGGCGGCCCGGACCAGTTGCGCCACCCGGTCCACCTCGGTGACGTGGAAGGCGGCGGCGGGCAGTTCGGCATCCTCCGCACGCGCCACCACCAGCACCAGGCCGGCCCGGCCGAACGGGGCCACCGCATACCGTGTGCCGTCGGCGCCGATCAACGGTCGGGCACGCAGCGGAGTGACCTCCGGCAGGTGCAGCGGAGACGGCGCGCGCCAACTCGCGTACGCCGCGGTGGGCTCGCTGCCCACCGGAAGGGTCGGCTCGGCGGATGGCGGGCGTGGCGCGCCGGAGCGTGCCGCCCAGTCCGGCGGGACGACCGCAGCGGCGGCCCAGTCCGCAGCCAGCAGCCCCGGCACGGCGTCGACAAGCGTCGCCAGGCCATCCGCCGGGTTCGCGGCCACCTGCGCCAGCAACTCGGCGTCGTGGCCGCCGGACACCGGCGCGCCGATGGCCTTCCAGATGCCGTCGACCTGCACACCCGGAATGGCGGCGAGCCCGGCGAGGAGGCGTTCCACACGGGAGGCGCCCGGCCAGACCACGGTGAAGTCGTCGACGGCCCGGCCGCCGAGCCGCTCCAGCACGACGACCTGGACGATGTCGGCACCGGCGACGCCCAGCGTGCGCGCCACCTGCCCGAGCGCGCCCGGCCGGTCCGGCAGAGTGACGCGTACCCGCAGCAACATGCAACTCCTCCCGTCTGGCACGACGGCACAGCACGGCCGTCCGTGCGGCATCCAGCGTGCCAACACGGCGTTTCGCACCGGTTGCGGCGGCATGTCCCGACCGCTAAGCCGCGCTCGGCCTCGATGACTCGCCCGGCATGGCCCGTTTGGTGCCGGGGATTCCGCGCCTGCCCGGCACGCTTCAGCGAGCCTATGCGGAATCAGGCGGACGTTCGACGGACCAGATGGGTGTCCAGCAAAACGTGCGAATCGCCGTCCTCGCCCGCGATCCGGGCGATCAGCAACTGCGCCATCCGGCGGCCCATCTCCTCGACCGGCTGGTAAACGGTGGTCAGCGGCGGATCGGTCTGCCGCGCCACGGCGGCGTCCTCGAAGCCGACCAGCGCCACGTCCCGCGGCACCCGGCGGCCGGTCTCCCGCAGCACCCGCAACGCGCCGCTGGCCATCAGGTCGGACGCGGCGAACACCGCGTCCAGGTCCGGTGCCCGGTCCAGCAGGGACCGCATCGCCGCGCTGCCGCCGGCCTCGCTGAAGTCGCCGTACGCCACCAGATCCAGGTCGTGCTCCGCGACCGCCGACCGATAGCCGGCGAGCCGCGCCCGGCCGACCTCCATGTCCTGCGGCCCGGCGACCGTGGCGATCCGGCGGCGGCCCTGCCCCAACAGGTATTCCACCGCCTGGCAGGCCCCGGCGACGTTGTCCACGTCGACGAAGGCGTCGTCCGGCTCCAGCCGCACCGGCCGGCCGCCCAGCACGAACGGCATGCGGCGGCGGCGCAGCATGCCGGGCAGTGGATCGTCGTCGTGCAGAGAGAGCAGCATCACGCCGTCCACATGCTGGTCGGTGAGGTGGTGCTCGACCCTTTCCCGTTGCTCCGGTGAGGCGGCCATGGCGAGCCAGAGCTGCAGCGGTGTCTCGATGAGCGCGGAGTTGATGCCGCGCAGCACGCCCGCGAAGAACGGCTCGCCGAAGACGCGCTCCTGCGACTCCGACACGATCAGCGCGACGGAGTCGGTGCGCTGGGTGACCAAGGAGCGTGCCGCCCGGTTGGGCACGTAGCCCAACTCCACGATCGCGGCCTCGACCGCGGCCCTGGCTTGCGGGCTGACCTGCGACGATCCGTTCAGCACGCGGGACGCTGTGCCCCGTCCCACGCCGGCGCGGGCAGCCACAGCGTCCAGCGTTGGGCGGCCTGGCGACCGCAACGGCTGTCTGCTCATGGCGCTCCTCCCGGCACGCTACCCGTGGGCAGCGACTTCGCTGGCATTATCGTCTGTCGGCGCGGATCTGTCTCGTACGTCGCCGCGCCACCGGCGGCGTTGCCGTGTGTTCCGTTGATCACTCGTGATGTTCTTGTTTGTGGAAACGTGTGGCGGTGCCGGCGGCGTTCACCGGCACCGGTCCCAGGATGGCGGGTGGCGGCAAGCGCTCCGCACATCGGGGGTCGGGCGTGGCTGAGATGCCTCTGGACGCCCCGATGACGGCCGCCGGCTACGGCCGTGGAGCCGTGGCAGCCGTGCGTGACGGCCGGTATTCCCGGTGTCTGGCGTCAGCGGCCGACGTTCCGGCGCGACACGGCATACGCTGCGGACATGATTTGCCGCGCCTGTCGCGAACGCCGCCACGACGACTGCCGAGGCGGTTCGTGGTGCGATTGCCAGCACCGCCCGCCGGAGCCACGGCCGCCGGTCACCGGCCCGCCAGGACCGTGAAGCGCCGGTGAGCCTCGTCAAGATCTGGCCGCCCGCCGAGGCCGTGACGGGCCCCGCCGGGATCGCCGGCGCGACCGCTCCGGCCGATCCGGCGGTCGGCGACGTCGCGGCCTGTTATCCGCGCGGCGACGGTCCCGTGCTCCGGATGAACTTCATCGCCAGCCTCGACGGTGCGGTGTCCGTGGACGGGGTTTCCGGGGGACTGGCCGGACCCGGCGACAAGCGGATCTTCGACACGCTGCGGATGGTGTGCGACGCGCTCGTGGTGGCCGCCGGGACGGTACGCGCGGAGCAGTATGACGCCCTCCGTCCGGATCCGGAATGCCGTGCGTGGCGGCGCGATCACGGGCTGTCCGAGTTCCCGCTCATGGTGGTCGTGTCCGGGTCGCTGGACCTCGATCCGGCCCAGGCGATTTTTGCGGACGCGCCGGTCCGGCCGGTGATTCTGACCCACCGGCATGGTGGTGACCGCGGTCCGTCGTCGCGGCGTACGGCTCTGGAGAAGGTGGCCGAGGTGGTGACCGTGGGTGACGAATCGGTGGACCTCGCCGCTGCGGTGCGACTGCTGCGCGAGCGCGGCGCTACCCAGGTGCTGTGCGAGGGCGGCCCGCGTCTGTTCGGTGCGCTCCTCGTGGCGGACCTGGTGGACGAGCTGTGTTTGACGGTGTCGCCGCTGCTGGCGGGCGGTTCCGCGGGGCGGATCGCGTCCGGGCCGTCCGGGGTGGCGCGGCGGATGGCGCTGCGGCACGTGCTGGCCGAGGAGGACATGCTCTTTCTCCGGTACGCACGGCGACTGCCGTGAAGGTCGCCGACGTCCGCTGATCAAGTTCTTGTGGATGAGTCTGTGGATGGCCACTAGAAGTTGTGGAAAACGCGTGCCAACCGACGTGCCGTCCGCCTCTTGTCGTACACCTGGTGCAACATGATCGGCGTGTCTGACGAATCTTCCCCCGCAGGCGAGCAGGTCGGCCGCGTGCTCGGCACCGCCGACGCCACGCCGCTGCAGTTCTGGACGGCCGTTGCGCCGGGCAGCTACCTGCAGCTCGACGACGTCGTGGTGACCAAGCGTGAGCTCCCGGACCGGGAGCCGGTGACGATCGCCGGCGTGGTCACCCAGGTGCGTGCCCGGCACGAGGGTGCGCAGTTCGATTCGGACGTGTTCGCCATCGCCGACGGCACGCTGCCCGCCCAGGTGCAGGAGGCTGCCGAGGTCACCACCACCCGTGTCGACCCGGAGCTCTATGTCCCGCCCGCCCCGGGCGCGGTGGTGAGCCGGGCGTCCGGCGAGGCCCGAGCCGCCGCGCTGCACTTCGACCGGATGGAGCGCCGGGTGCCGATGGGGACCGGGCGGGACGGCGTGCCGGTGTTCCTCAACGCGGACTTCCTGGACGGCACCCGGGGTGCCCACGTGTCCATCTCCGGCATTTCCGGCGTGGCTACCAAGACGAGCTTCGCGACGTTCCTGCTGTTCTCGGTGTTCCGCTCCGGCCAGCTAGGCGCCGACGGCGCGAACGCCCGCGCGTTGATCTTCAACGTGAAGGGTGAGGATCTGCTGTTCCTCGACCACCCGAACACCAAGTTGGATGAGCGCACCGTCGCGGCGTACAAGCAATTGGAGCTGGACGCGACGGCCTTCCCCGATGTGCGGGTCTACGCGCCGCCGCGGGCCGGTGACTCCTCCGGGGCGCCGGATGTGGCAAGCCGGCTCACCGGTGTGGACAGCTTCTACTGGACGCTCGCGGAGTTCTGCGAGAAACGCCTCTTGCCGTACGTGTTCGCGGACGCCGACGACGAGCGGCAGCAATACACCATGGTGGTGCACTCGGTAGCGGCTCACCTGGCTCGCTATGCGGTGCCCGCGGAGGGCGGGATCAGCCTCGACGGGGTGCGGTTGGGGTCATACGAGGATCTGGTGGATCACGTGGTGGACCGCCTCACCGACGACGAGACCCGGACCACCTGGGCCGGCAGCGCGGTCAGCATGGGCACGGTGAACGCGTTCGCCCGCCGCCTGATCAGCAGCAAGCGGGACCTGTCCCGGCTGATCCGCGGCGATCTCGCGCAGCGCCGCCCGCACCAGATCAAGACCGCGGAGAGCGCCCAGGTGACCGTGGTCGACCTGCACAACCTGCCGGACCGCGCGCAGCGGTTCGTGGTCGGCGTGACGCTCAAGTCGGAGTTCGAGGACAAGGAGAAGACCGGCACATCCCGGCCGTTGCTGTTCGTGGTGCTGGACGAGCTGAACAAGTACGCGCCGCGGGAGGGGTCCTCGCCGATCAAGGAGGTGCTGCTGGACATCGCGGAGCGGGGCCGGTCGCTCGGGGTGATCCTGATCGGTGCCCAGCAGACCGCCTCGGAGGTGGAACGCCGGATCGTGACCAACTCGGCCGTCCGGGTGGTCGGTCGGCTGGACCCGGCGGAGGCCTCCCGCCCGGAGTACGGGTTCCTGCCACCGGCCATGCGTCAGCGCGCGTTGCTCGCCCGGCCGGGCACGATGTTCGTCAACCAGCCGGACATTCCGGTGCCGTTGTGCGTGGAGTTCCCGTTCCCGGCGTGGGCCACTCGCAAGTCCGAGTCCGGTCCGCCGCCGTCCGGCACGATGCGGTCCATTGTGCAGGGCGCCGACCCGTTCGCGGTGGTCGGATCCCGCGGCGGCTCGTCCGACGACGACATTCCGTTCTAGGGTTTCGCGATGCGCATCCTGCACACTTCCGACTGGCATGTCGGGAAGGTCCTCAAGGGCCGGTCCCGGCACGACGAGCACATCCGCGTGCTGGGCCAGGTCGTGGACATCGCCCGCCAGGAGCAGCCCGATCTGGTCGTGGTGGCCGGCGACCTCTACGACACCGCGACGCCCACCCCGGACTCGACCCGGGTGGTGACCCGTGCCCTGTCCGCGCTGCGGCAGACCGGCGCTCAGGTGGTGGCGATCGGCGGCAACCACGACAACGGACCGGCGCTGGACGCGCTGCGCCCGTGGGCCGAGGCGGCGGGCGTGGTGCTCCGCGGCGCGGTCCGCGACAACCCCGATGAGCTGGTCATCTCCGGCAGCACGGCGGGCGGCGAACGCTGGCAGATGGTCGCGCTGCCGTTCCTCTCCCAGCGGTACGCCGTCCGGGCCGCGGAGATGTACGAGTTGAGCGCGGCGGAGGCCAGTCAGACGTACGCGGATCACGTGGCCCGCCTGATCGCGCGGCTGAGCGAGCCGTTCGCCGAACCCGGGGTGATCAACCTGCTGACCGCACACCTGACCATCTTCGGTGCCAGCGCCGGGGGTGGGGAGCGGGAGGCGCACACGGTGATGGGATACGCCGTGCCGGCCACGGTCTTCCCGCCGAACGCGCACTACGTCGCGCTCGGCCACCTGCACCGGGCGCAACGGGTCATCGCGCATTGCCCGGTGCGATACAGCGGCAGCCCGATCGCCGTCGACTTCGGCGAGGAGGAGAACATCTGCTCGGTGGCCGTGGTCGACGTGAGCGCCGACAAGGCCGCCCGGGTGCGCGACGTGCCGGTGACCACCGCGGTGTCGCTGCGTACCGTCCGGGGCACGCTGGAACAGCTCGCGACCGTCGACGCGCCGGATGCCCTGCTGCGGGTGATCGTGCGGGAGACGCCCCGGGTCGGCCTGCGCGAGGACGTGCAGGAGCTGCTGCCGAACGCGCTGGAGGTGCGCATCGATCCGGACATGATGCCGGACCGCGCCGGTGCGCCCGCGCAGCGCGCCGGACGGTCTCCGCGCGAGCTGTTCGGCGACTACCTGGACAACCGCGGCGGTGGCGAGGACGGGGTCCGGGAGCTGTTCGACGAGCTGTACGACGAGGTGAGCGCCCAGTCATGAGACCGCTGCGTTTGGACATGAGCGGCTTCACCGTGTTCCGCGACGAGACGAGCGTGGACTTCACCGACGCGGACTACTTCGCCCTGGTCGGCCCCACCGGCTCGGGCAAGTCCACGGTGCTGGACGCGATCTGTTTCGCGCTCTACGGCACCGTGCCGCGCTGGGGCGGCACCCGCGGCATCGGCAACGCGCTCGCCCCGTCCGCCGCCGAGGCGCGGGTGCGGCTGGTGTTCGAGTCGGCCGGATCCCGATATGTCGCCACCCGGGTGGTGCGCCGCGACGGCCGGGGCAACGTGAAGACCGCCGCCGCCGGCCTGCAACTGATGCCGCCCGGCTTCGACGTGACCCGGCTGGACACCGGGATGAGCCTGGACGACCTGGGCGAGGTGCTGGCCGGCACGCCCAACGAGATGGACCGCGCGGTGCAGGACGCGGTGGGCTTGCCGTACGAGCAGTTCACTAGCTGCGTGGTGCTGCCGCAGGGCCAGTTCGCGGACTTCCTGCACGCCAAGCCCGCCACCCGGCAGCAGATCCTGGTCAACCTGCTCGGACTGCACGTCTACGAGCAGGTCCAGACGCTCGCCTCGGGTCGCGCGGCGAAGGCCGAGGCTCAACTGTCCACGGTGGACCAGGTGCTGGAGTCGCTGTCCGACGCCGACGACGAGGCGGTCGCGGAGGCGGAGCGGCACCTGACCGCGATGCGTGACCTGACCACCGCGGTGGAGGCGGCGGTGCCGCGGCTGCGGGAGAGCCGGGCCGGGGAGACCGAGGCGGCCGTCGCCCGCGACGCCCTGGACGCCGAACTGGCCGCGCTGGCCGCGGTGCGGATGCCGGACGGCAGCGCGCAGGTGGCCGAGGCGGCGACCGCCGCGCAGGCCGACGCCGAGGCCGCGGCGCAGGCGGTGCGGGTCGCCGAGGAACGCGAGGAGAAGGTGCGCGGCGAGCTGGCCGCGGCCGGCGACGCGGGATCGTTGCGCCTGCTCCTGGACCGGCACGCGGAACAGGAACGGCTGACCGGGCAGGCGGACTGGTTCGCCGGTGAGCTGTCGGTGGCCGAGGTGGAGCATCGCGACGCGGCGGCCGCGGCGGACCTGGCCCGCTCCGCGCACACCGGCGCGCAGCAGGTGCTGGAGCAGGCGCGCGCGGACTACACCGAGGCGCAGCGCGTGGACCGGGCGGTCGCGCTGCGGGCGCACCTGCAGGCGGGGGAGACCTGCCCGGTCTGCGAGCAGCCGGTGGCGGCGGTCCCCTCGGTGCCCGCCGATTCGGCGGTGCAGGCGGCGCACGCGGCCGGCCAGGCGGCGCGGGAGGCGGCCGAGGCGGCCGAGCGCGCCTGGCAGCAGCGCGACGCGGTGGCCCGCAAGCTGGAGAGCAACCTGGAGCGCAAGCGCGCCCAGTACGAGCATCACCTGTCCCGGCTCGCGGAGGTGCGCGCCGCGGTGGCCGACGCTCCGGGTGTCGACGCGTTGCAGCGACGCCTGGCCGAGCTGGACCGCCTGCAGCGTCACCTGGACGAGGCGACCGGTCAGATGCGCACCGCCCGGGAGGCGCAGCGCCGCGCGCAGCGGGCGCTGACCGCGGCGGTGGAGCGGCAGCGCGCCGCGTGGCGGTCCTTCGACGAACGCCGCGACGCGGTGGCTCGCTTCGGACCGCCGCCGGCCGACCGCGACGACCTGGCGGGCGCCTGGGATGCGCTGGTCGGCTGGGCGGCACGGGAACGGGAGCAGCGCGCGACGGCGCGTGCCGACGCGGAGGCGGCGGTGGCGGCGGCACGGCAGGCGACCACCCGGGCGTACGACGCGGTGGTCGCGCTGTTCACCGCCGCCGGTCAGCCGGAACCCGGCCGGCGCGGTGGGGACGACGCCGCCGCGGACCTGATCCGGGCGGCGGCGGTGACCGCGGAACGCGCCGCGGCCACCTGGCAACGGCTGTCCGACCGGCGCGAGCAGGCCCGCGAATTCGCCGAGCAGCGGGCCGTCCTGGTGCGCGACGGCCGGGTGGCCAAGTCCCTGGCGGGTCACCTGCGGGCGAACAACTTCGAGCGGTGGCTGCTGGAGGAGGCGCTGGACCTGCTGGTCGACGGCGCGTCCCGGATCCTGCGCGACCTGACCGGCGGGCAGTACGACCTGATCCACGAGAAGGGCGAATTCTTCGTCATCGACCACCACGACGCCGGTCTGCGCCGGGCGGTGCGCACCCTGTCCGGTGGCGAGACGTTCCAGGCGTCGCTGGCGTTGGCGCTGGCGCTGTCCGAGCAACTGGCCGGCATGTCCACGACCGCCGCGAGCCTGGAGTCGATCGTGCTGGACGAGGGCTTCGGCACGCTGGACGCGGCGACTTTGGACGTGGTGGCCGCGACGCTGGAGAACCTGGCCGCGCGCGGTGACCGGATGGTCGGCGTGGTGACGCACGTGACCGCCCTTGCCGAACGGGTGCCGGTCCGCTTCGAGGTGCGCAAGGACGCGCGCACCGCCCGCGTGGAGAGGATCGGGCTGTGAAGATGTACGTCGACTCGTGGGATCCGTCCTACGGGACCTCGTTCGAGCCGGGGAGCGGGGAGGGGCCGGGCTCGCCGAGCAGCGCCCAGGTGGACACCGACGTCGAGGTGCCGGCGTCCGGCTGGGCGCCCATCGAGGCGCCGGCCGGGTTGCGCTGCCCGGACGTGGTGCTCCTGGTCGACGGGGTGCGCCGCAACGACGCGATGTTGTGGACGGAGGAGGACGACGGCACGTCGTACGCGGGACTGGCCGCCTCGTACGCGGCCGGTGTGGTCCGGTGCGATCTGGGCCGCGGCGTCGCCGAACTGGCCGACCACCGCGTCGGCCGGGGCTTGTTCACGGCGAGCCCGTCGGCGCAGGCGCTGTCGGCCGGACCGGTGCGGTACGAGATTCACCGGCTGGGCGGCGCCGGCGAGGCGAGCAAGCTGCCGGTCGCGGTCCAGGTGCCGCTGACCGCGTTGGAGATCGAGGTGTCCGCAGCGGCCCGCTCGCATGGTCAGGACGAGTCCGATCTCCTGGTGGTGGACGGGCCGCTGCGCAGCCGCCGGCAGTTGCCGCGCACCATCGGGTACGTCAAGCGGCAGGAGTCGCAATATCTCCCGGCGGCGCTGAACACGGTGGTCACCGCGCTGCGTCCGGGTCAGCGCACCCCGGTGTTCGCCATCGGGACGATGTGGGGCGGTTGGTCGTGGTACCTCCGCTTGCCCGGCGCGGGCGGCGCACCGTGGGCGGGGATCGTGCGGGTGGAGTGCTCGTCGGAGATGCCCGCGGCGCAAGCCGTCGAGTTGGCCGATCTGTCGTGCGCGACGTTGCCCCGGTTCGCGTCGGCGGCGTACAAGGATCCGCGTGCTCCGCAGAACCTCCTACCGATCGCCGGATTGGAGCGTCGGCTGCGCGCACTTCTGGGGGATTCCCGGGTGCTGTACCGGGCATTGACCACCGCGACCGCGTACGCACGGTGATGGCACGAATGCGCTTAAGCGCCCGCCGCGGCCGGTGAGCGGCGTCATGTTGCACGGACAGTGAGGTCCGTGTGTGCGCTGGGCTAAGGGCACAAGCTCGGATGGCCTGAGTCGTTCCGGCGCGGCCATGCGCTGAGTATTATTCGCATGCCCCCGCGCCGTATCGGCGTACATGGATGGGTTTGATCGGTATCCGCCTGATCGTCACAGTCTCGGAGGACCTTTGAGTTCGAGCGTGGTCGCCGTCCGTCCAGAAATTCCTCCGTCGGTGTTGATCCCCGACGGGCTCTCCGGCCGTATCACAGGCGACGGGATGAGCGCCGGCAGGAGGAATCGATGCATGCGTTGGCCGAGGATCGGCTCACGCCGGACAGGGTGTGCGTGATGACGCGGCAACGACCCGGCGGACGGTGGCAGGCTCTCGACGGAGGCCGCGGTGCGGACAATGATGGTGCGGTGATTCCGCGACAGGCTCCCCGGCACGGCACGCCGTCGGGCACGGCGGACCACGAGGACACGCTGGTCCGGATGCTCTACGAGGAGCACGCCGGCCCGCTGCTGATGTTCGTACTGCGTCTGACCGGCGGCGACCGGCAGCGTGCCGAGGACATCGTCCAGGAGACGTTGTTGCGGGCTTGGCGTAACGCCCACCGGCTGGGTGCGCAGGGCCAGCAGTCGCTGCGGCCGTGGCTGGTGACCGTCGCCCGGCGCATCGCCATCGACGACCACCGCAGCATGAGTGCCCGCCCGCCGGAGACGTACGACCGGGAGCTGGAAAGCTTCCCGAGCACCGCGGACGACACCGACCGCGTGCTGCAGACGATGACCGTGACCGATGCTCTCCGCGCGCTCAGCCAGTCGCACCGTGAGATCCTGGTGGAGACGTACTTCCGTGGCCGGACCGTTCCGGAGGCGGCGGAGGTGCTCGGTCTGCCGCTGGGCACGGCCAAGTCGCGGGTGTACTACGCATTGCGGGCGCTGCGGACGGCGCTGCAGCAGCGGGGGGTGACGGAATGACACAGGAGCAGCACTTCGACGTGGCGTCGTATGCGTTAGGAGTGCTCGATGAACGCGACGCAGCCCGGTTCGAGGACCATCTCATCGAATGCCCGGCGTGCGCGCTGGAGCTGGAATCCTTCCTTCCGGTGGCGGACATCCTGGCGGATGTGGACGCGGACGCGATGGTGGCCGTGGAGCAGGAACGCCACGACGGCCTGGTGCTGAAGAAGGTGATCGGCGACGTCCGGCAGGAACGTCGCCGCGCCAACAGCCGGCGGCTTTACTCGCTGGCGGCGGCGGTCGTGGTGTTCGCCATGCTGTCCATCGGCGCGCTCTTCGTCGGCGGTCAGGTCTTCGCCCCCGACCAGCAGGAACAGCAGTCACCGACGGCGCAGCGCAGCGCCGGCACGGCACAACTGGACCCGCTGCCCCCGGACGACGGGCCGGGCCTCGGTGGTCCGGACCTGCCGGGCGAGCGCTTCAGCGGCACCGACACCCGTACGGGCGTACGCGCCGACGTGGGCCTGGAGAGCAAGGACTGGGGCACCCAGGTGTCCTTCATGGTCTCCAACATCAAGGGCCCGTTGACCTGCCGGCTGGTGGCGGTGCGCACGGACGGCGCGACCGAGACGCTGTCCACCTGGACGGTGGGGGACGACGGCTGGGGCACGGCGGCGAACCCCGACCCGCTGATGTTGCAGGCGGTGACGGCCCTGCCACGGGAGGAGATCGCCCACCTGCAGGTGCAGTCGGTGGACGCGAAGGGCGGCAGCGAAACCCTGGTCCGCGTGCCCTGAGCGACGGCTCCGCAGCCGTCCACGCCATAGCACCACGTCATTCATAGCACCACGTCACCCTTAGCACCACGTCACGTCGCACCGAGCCCGGTCGCCATGCAGCGACCGGGCTTTCGCATGCCCGGCCCCGCGCCGCCCTGCCTGTCGCCCGCCGCCTGCCGCCTGCCGCCGGCCGTCTGTCGCCTGCTGGACCTTGCTGGCTGCCGGGGGTCGTTGAGATCACCTCACGGTGGTGCGGGCAATCGATACGGATTTTGTGGCCGTACGGTTCAATGAAAAAGAAAGAAATTGTTTGAGGGCCGTCTTCAACCGCGCGGCATCCGCACTCGTACTACTGCCCGGAAACGCATGAGCAGTAGACGTCAGTGGGAGGGCACGTGGTTCCGGACAAGCGATTGGTGGTATCCGGTGCGGCTGTCGCCGCGGCGTTCGCGCTCGCGGCTTGCGCTCCGGCCGGATACAACGCAGCCGACTATGGCGGCGCGGCACAACCCGCGGCCAACGCCGTGGCGGCCACGCCGACGGCCACCGCCTCTGCGGGTGCCGAAGCCGACGCGGGCAGCGAGGAGGCCGGCTCGGAGACCGTCGAGGTCCCCACGGACGAGGTCACCACGCAGCTAACGGCCGCGAAGGTGAAGCGGATGGGCGAGACGGTCCAGAACCAGGACGGCTTCGTGCTGTACCGCTTCGACGATGACAAGACCAAGCCGGAAGTCGTCTCCAACTGTAACGACGACTGCGAGAAGGTCTGGCCGCCGGTGCGGGTCAACGACGAGCTGCCCGAACTGGACGGTGTGGACCCCGCGGACGTCGGCACGGTGACCCGCGAGGACGGCACCAAGCAGGTGACCGTTGGCAAGTGGCCGGTCTACACGTACATCGGTGACAAGCAGCCCGGCAAGTGGACCGGCCAGAACGTGGCCGGCAAGTGGTTCGTGGTGACGCCGGACGGCACCAAGAACCTGACCTGTCTTCCGAAGAAGTCCAAGGCTGTCGCGCCGCCCGCGGACGATTCCGACAGCAGCTCCGACGGCGGTGATGACTCGGGTTCGGACTACAGCTACTAAGCATTGACGGATGAGAATCGGTGGGTATTCGGCCGGTAGCCGGCAGCCCGCCGATCATCCGCGATTCTGAATTAATTTTTAAGTACGCCATAGGACTTCCACAACAGATGCTGATTCGCATTGCGTACGGCATTGTTCGGCTGTTTAGTTCGATCTCCACAACACGTCGAAAGTCGAAAGAGGTCACGAGATGATCGCCGCCCGCATCGATCGACGCGCCCGCCGCGTCATGGTGGGCATCGGGGCAACGGTCCTGGCGTTCTTGCTGGCGCCCGCCGGTGCGGCCCGTGCCGCCGACGGTGTGCCGGTGCCGCCGGACGGTGCCATGACTGACACCGGCAGCGGGCCGCTGAGCGCGGCGGACCGGGACTTCGTGGTCAAGGTTCGGCTGGCCGGCCTGTGGGAGATCCCGGCCGGCAACATGGCGCAGGAGAAGTCGAAGAACCCCAAGGTCATCAAGATCGGCAAAACCATCTCGGGGCAGCACGTGCTGCTCGACAAGCTCGACGTCGGCGTGGCGAAGACGCTGGGCATCGCGCTGCCGAACCAGCCGAACAACAACCAGCTCGGCTGGCTGGCCGAGATGCGGGCGGCGAACAGCACCACCTTCGACCAGATCTACGTGGACCGGCTCCGCGCCGCGCACGGCCAGATCTTCCCGGCCATCGCGACGATCCGGGCCAGCACCCGCAACGACGCCGTACGCAAATTGGCGCAGGAGGCGAACCAGTTCGTCCTCACCCACATCGCTCTGCTGGAGAGCACCGGGTTGGTCGACTACGGATCGTTGCCGACCGCGCCGCCGCCGAAGCCGAACGCGGGTCCGGTGCCGGTGGACGGGCAGATGCTCGCCGCCGCGACCAGTTCCGGCGGCGGAGTGTCCGGCGTCAGCACCACGGTCTTGCTCCTCGTGCTGGCGGGTGCGCTCACCGCCGGCGTCATCACCACCATGCGCATTCTCCGGGCGCGGTAACCCCTAGCCCGGCTCACCACATCCCGGGGCGGCCTCCACCGTCGGCCCAAAATGTGCGACAGAGAAAGGTGTCACCCATGCGAAGGTCGCAGTACCGGCGCAACAGCAAATCGACCTGGCTGCGAGGCCGGCGGCGGATCATCGCCGTGGCCGCCACCCTCGTGGCGTTCGGTGGCGTCGTGACCGTCACCCAGGTTTCGGACGCGAGCACCCGCCGGTCCACGGATCGCGCCCTCGCCGCCTGTGACCGGCTCCGGCCGCCACGCACCAACAAGCTCTCCTCGGAGACGAAGCGCGGCACGTACACCACGAACAAGGGCCGGGTCACCCAGCACTCCGACGACGGTGCCAGTGACACGGTGAGCGCCTCGGAGCTGCGCGCCCGGTGCCGCCAATGGGTGATGGACAACGTCGGCAACAACAACGGCGACAACGGCGGAGCCGGCGCGGGCGACCAGGCCGGCGGCGACAACAACGGCGGCCAGTCGGGCGACGACGCCACGCCGCCGCCCGGTGCCGGACTCGGCGTGCTGGCCAACAACTGCGACAACAGCACCCTGCAGCCGCACACCGGTTTCCAGGAGGGCGACAAGTGCGTCTCCACCGCTTTCGGTGAGGTCGGTGCGGCGGCGAACAACCCGTCGCTGCTGATCACCGACGCGCCGCAAGAAGTGGGCGTGAACCAGGCGTTCACCATGCGGGTCAGCACCCGGAACCTGATCCGGGACCGCTTCCTGGCCGCCGGCCAGGGCGGATACTACGTGGAGAGCTCGGTGCTGGAGGACGGCATCACCCGCGGTCACTTCCACACCGCCTGCCGCATGCTGCAGAGCACCGACGAGGCTCCCGCGCCTGACCCGGTTCCGGCGTTCTTCGTGGCCACCGAGGACAGCCAGGGTGGCCGCGCCCCGGACCAGGTCACCATCCAGGTGCCGGGCCTGCCCGACGCGGGCCTCGCGCAGTGCGCCTCGTGGGCCGGTGACGGCTCGCACCGCATCCCGATGATGGAGCGCGCCAACCAGACGCCGGCCTTCGACGTGGTCCGCATCCAGGTGACCGGCGGCAACGGCGGCGGTGACCAGCAGGGTGGCGACGACCAGCAGGGTGGCGACCAGCAGGGCGGCAACGACCAGCAGGGTGGCGACCAGCAGGGCGGCAACGACCAGCAGGGTGGCGACGACCAGCAGCAGGGTGGCGACCAGCAGGGCGGCAACGACCAGCAGGACGGTGGCGACCAGCAGCAGGGCGACCAGCAGCAGGGGCGTGGCGGCCGGCAGCAGGGCGGCAACCAGTAAGTCGGCACGCTCGCATTGACCCGCGGAGCAACTGCCGGCGGGCCGGGATGCGAACTCCGCGACGCGGCTCCTTCAGCGAGGCACCCGTCGCGTACGCGGAGGACCCCCCATCGCATCCCGGCGCCCGTCCCACCCTGAGGACGGATGCCCCGGCAGACGGCCCGACGACAGGAGTCGGCTGACGAAAGGAGGCGCGAGACCGATCGGGCCGGGCTACCAGCTCCGGCACTGGGCGACACGGACCTACTCGGGTGTCGGTGTTCGCCCCCGATGGCCCTGGCCGGGAGCGCGGCCAGGGCCATCGGCATGCCCTCGCTGGCCTGGGCCCGCCGATCCGCCCGGGACCGCAGCGGACCCGGGATGAGCCACCGACAGGCCGGCCCGGCACGCTCTCGTCCGTTCGGCGCCTCCCGTCCGTTCGGCACGCTCTCGTTCTTCGACGCGCTTCCCGGCTCGTTCGGCGCCTCTCGTTCGTTTGACGCGCTCCCCAGCGCATCGATCTTGGGGTTTGTGTGCCACTCGACTTTCGCCGTTTCTGACGGCGCCCCGAGGCGTGTGCGTTGGCACGGTTCACGCCGGCCCTCGTGTCTGCTTTGTCGGCTGTGATGGTGTGGCGGGGCGTGCAACGGCTCGACCGCCCCGGCGGCGGGGTGTGCCCGGTGCGCCTGTGCCCGGTGCCCGCTGCGCCTGCGCCCGGTGGTGAGATCCGGCCGTAGAGGGTGGCTGTCATCGCTCGTTCGGCCGTCGCTCACGCACGTCATGGGCCCGGCATGACAGCTCTGCGCTACGGCCGGGCAGGCGGTGACAGCCACCGGCTACGGCTGGCCGGGTGTCGGGTGGGTGGTGACGGCCACCAGTGACGGCCGGGAACACCGTCGGGGTGGAGCCGGATGCCGGGTGGGTGGTGACGGCCCCGCGCCACGGCCGAGGCCACCATCGGAGGCGGGCCCCCGCTGCCGAAGGACCCGTCCGCCGTCACGGTCACGCAAACCAGAGCGATGGCGAAACTGAGGTGCCTGGTTTGGGGTGTCCTATGCGACAAGTCCGACCGGAACTCCGAGATCGATCCGGCGGCCCCGCGCCACGGCCTCGATCTTGAACTTGTCGGGCAGACATTCCACGTGAAAGCCGTATGAAAAGGGCACACGAAGCTCAAGATCGACGGGACCACGTGACGGGGGAGACGTGACGGGGGCGGCGGCGGGGCGACGTAACGGGGGCGACGTGACGGGGGCGGCGGGGCGACGTGACGGGGGCGGCGGGGCGACGTGACGGGGGCGGCGGGGCCACGTGACGGGGGCGGTGGCGGGCCACGTGACGGGGGGCGGCGGCGGGGCGACGTGACGGGGGCGGTGGGGGCGGGGGGATGAGTGGGGTGGCACAGTGGTGCGGTGACCACCCCGGTGAGGCGACGCTTGGAGCTGCCGGAGCGTTACGACCTTGCCCGTACGGTCGGTTCTCTCGTTGCGGTGCGGCACGACGCCTGCGCCCGGGTTGATGGTCGCGGCTTCTGGCTCGCCCTGCGCACTCCCGACGGCCCCGGCACGCTGTGGTGTGCCCGGGATGGCGAGGCGCTCGTGGCTACCGGGTACGGCAGCGGCGCCGACTGGGTCGTGGACCGGGCCGACGCCATCGCCGGTCTGCGCGACGATGTTGCCGGCTTCGCCGAGCTTGCCGCGCGGCATCCGATGGTGGCGCGGCTCGCGCGTACCTTCGCCGGTGTGCGCATGCCCGCCACCGGGCGCGTTTTTCCCCGGCTGGTGCGGGCGGTTCTGGAACAGAAAGTCACCGGCAAAGAGGCGCATCGCGCGTACCGGGCCATGGTGGCTCATTTCGGGGAGCCGGCACCCGGACCGGCGGAATTGCTGTTGCCGCCCGACCCGGCCGCGGTGGCCGCGACGCCGTACTGGGTGTTCCATCCGTTCGGGGTGGAGCAGCGCCGCGCGCAGACGTTGCTGCGCGCCGCGGCGGTGGCCGATCGGCTGGAGAGGTGCGTGGACGCGGCCGAGGCCACCCGGCGCCTGGTCGCGTTGCCCGGCATCGGGGCGTGGACGGCGGCGGAGGTGGTGCGCACAGCGTATGGCGACGCGGACGCGGTAAGCGTCGGTGACTACCACATCCCGAGCACCGTGACCTGGGCGTTGGCCGGCGAGGCGCGCGGCACCGACGAGCGGATGCTGGAGTTGCTGGAGCCGTTCCGCGGCCATCGCGGCCGGGTGTGTGACCTGCTCGCGGCTGGCGGCATCATGGCGCCGCGCCGCGGTCCGCGCATGCCGTTACGGTCGTTCGCCCGTTTCTGAGCGTCCCGTGCGGGGAGCACTTCCGGAAGGTCGCCACCCGTGCGGGTGGCGTGTCCGGGAGTCGGGCATCATTCGCCCAAGCCTCAGAGGCCCCTCGGCTGGGTAAACCCCACCGACGGTTCGGGAACACCCCCAAGGATGTGACGATGGATGGGATAGCGGGCGAGCTCCTCCTGGTGCTGGTTTTGGTGCTGGTCAACGCCGCCTTCGCGGGTAGCGAGATGGCGCTGGTGTCGCTGCGCGACAGTCAGGTGCAGCGGTTGGAGCGCGACTCCCGGCGTGGCCGGGTGCTGGCCCGGCTCAGCCGTGACCCGAACAGATTTCTGGCCACCATCCAGATCGGCATCACGCTGGCCGGGTTCCTCGCCTCCGCGGCGGCTGCCGTCTCGCTGTCCAAGCCGCTGGTGGAGCCGCTGAGCTTCCTCGGCCGCGCCGCGCAGCCCACCGCCGTCGTCCTGGTCACCATCGTGCTGACGTTCGTCACCCTGGTACTCGGCGAGCTGGCGCCGAAACGGATCGCGATGCAGCGTACGGAAGGCTGGTCGCTGGTGGTGGCCCGCCCGCTGGACACGCTGTCGATGATCTCCCGTCCGGCGGTGTGGTTGCTCGGCGTCGCCACCGACGTGGTGGTCAGGCTGGCGGGCGGGGATCCGAAGGCGCAGCGCGAGGAGGTGACCGCGGAGGAACTCCGGGACATGGTCGCGGCGCAGCAGGACATCACCGCCGAGCAGCGCACCATCATCAGCGGCGCGTTCGCGATCGCCGACCGGAGCCTGCGGGAGATCCTGGTGCCCCGCCGGGACGTGCTCACCCTGCACCGGGGCACGAGCGCCCACGACGCGTTGCGGATGATGATCGACGCCGGTCGGTCCCGCGCGCCGGTGGTGGGGCCGGCCGGGCTGGACGACGTGCACGGCGTGGTGCACCTGAGCGCCCTGGTGGACGCGGACGGCACGGTGGACGGGCTGGTCCGGCCGGGCCTGTTCCTGCCGGAGATGCTCCGGGTGTCCGACGCGCTGCGACAGTTGCGCGTGGAACGTCAGCAACTGGCGATGGTGGTCAACGAACGCGGCGCGGTCAACGGCATCGTCACCATGGAGGACCTCGTCGAGGAGATCGTCGGGGAGATCTACGACGAGCGCGACCGCGACGTGCAGCGCTCGGTGCTGGAACCGGACGGCGCCTTGTTGATGCCGGGTTCCTTCCCGATCCACGACCTGCCGGACGTGGGCTTCGAACCCGCCGAGGCGGAGGACGGCGACTACACGACGGTGGCGGGCATGGTGCTGGCCGCGCTGGGATACATCCCGACCGCGCCCGGCGAGGTGGTCACCCTGCCGGCCTTCACCGCGGAGGTGGTGGAGATCTCCGGGCGGGCCATCACGCGGGTGCGCCTGCGTGCCCTGCCGCGCGCCGCCGACATGGGGGACCCGGTGGGGTGAGCCGGTTGCCCGCGTCGCCGTGACGACGCCGCGGCTTACAGGGCAAACTCGTGACTGTGGCTTTCACGTTGACGATCGACTGCGGTGGGGGCGGCATCAAGGGCTCGGTCCTGGATGATGCCGGCACGATGCGAGCGCAGGCGCTGCGCATCCCGACGCCGTACCCACTGCCGCCTGACCTGTTCGTGAAGACGCTGGTGGGTCTCGGCGAACGGCTGCCGACCGCGGACCGGGTGACCGTCGGCATGCCGGGCATGTTGCGTCACGGCGTGGTGGTCGCGACACCGCACTACATCACCCGCAGCGGTCCGCGCACCAGGATCGACCCGGATCTGATGCAGGCATGGTTCGGGTTCGACGCGCGGACCGCCCTGGCCGAGGCGTTCGGCCTGCCGACGCTGGTGCTGAACGACGCCGAGGTGCATGGCGCCGGGGTGGTGGCCGGCACCGGGTGCGAGCTGATCCTGACGCTCGGCACCGGGTTGGGGTGCGCGCTGTTCGACGGCGGCGCGCTGGCACCGCATCTGGAGGTGTCGCAGGCGCCGGTCCGCTGGGGGATGAGCTACGACACCTACATCGGGGAGCATGAGCGTCGGCGACTGGGCGACGCGCTGTGGTCGCGACGGGTGCGCAACGTCGTCGAGGGGCTGCGGCCGGTGTTCCTTTGGGACCGGCTGTATCTGGGCGGCGGCAACGCGCGGCTGATCACCGCCACGCAGTTGGCCCGGATGGGCGACGACGTGGTGGTGGTGCCGAACACCGCGGGCATTCTCGGCGGAGTCCGGGCCTGGACGCTGGGCCGAGGTGCCGACGGCTTTCGATAGCGTGGGCGGATGCTTCCCCGCCCGCAGGCGTTGCTGCTCGACTTCGGGGGCGTGCTCGCCGACGCGCCGCCGCAGCGTGCCGACGCGCCTCCGGAGCTGGTGCTGCGCCTTTACAACCTGATCGCCGGTGTGCGCACGCCGGGGGAGATCCAGCGGGATCTGGCATCCGGCGCGCAGGCGTACGCGCGGTGGCGCGACCGGGACGAGCCGGACGAGCTCCCGCAGGCCGAGGTGTGGGAGCGGTTCGTGATCGGGGAGTGGCCGCGCACCGCGCGGGCCAAGGTGCGCGCCGTGGTCGGAAAGCTGAGCTACGACTGGGCGTGGCGGCACGGCTGGGCGTTGCGGCCGGGCATCGCCGACCTGCTGCACACCGCGCGGCTGCCGATGGCGGTGGTGAGCAACACGCTGTGCGGTGCCGCGCACCGCGACTTCCTCGCCCGCGCCGGGGTGGCCGGGCTGTTCGGCGCGCAGGTCTACAGCGACGAGGCCGGGGTGCGCAAACCCAACCCGCAGATGATCTGGTCGGCCGCGGCGGAACTCGGTGTGCCGGCCCGGTCCTGCTGGTTCGTGGGCGACAGCCGGCGCCGGGACATCGTGTGCGCCCGGCGCGCCGAGACCGCCGCCGCGGTTCTGATGATCTCCGGGCGCACCCGCGGGGAGGACCCCGATGCGTGGCCGGCGCCGGACGCCGAGGTGGACGACGGTTTCGGCCTGCAGAAGCTGTTACGGCAGGCTGCCTAGCATCACGCGTTCCGAGGTGCGCAGGTAGTCGCGCAGCAGGTCGGCAGCGGTGTCCGTGCGGCCGTCCTCGTACGCGCGGGTGATCTCGTCGTTCATCGCCACGAACGGGCGGTGCAGCGCCGACGGGTCGGGCACCCCGGCGAAGGCCAGCCGCAGCTCCGCGGTGAGCTGCTTCATCCAGCCGTTCAGCCGCTGGCTGCCGGCCAGCGCCACGATCTGCTCGTGGAAGTGCATGTTGCTGGTGCCCACCGCTCGCCAGTCGGAGGCCGCGATGGCACGCCGGGCGTCCTCGACCGCGGCGCGCATGCCGGCCGCCTGCGGCGGGTCGACCGGCGCCTCGGCGAGCGCGGTGCATTCCAGGATGGCGCGCACCCGGTAGATGTCGGCGATCTGCGCCGAGCTGAGCACGGCCACGAACACGCCGCGGTGCGGCCGGCGCACCAGCAGCCCCTCCTCGACCAGCGTGGAGAACGCCTCGCGCAGCGTGTTGCGGGACACGCCGAGCGGTCCGGTGAGGGATGCCTCGGCGAGGCGCGTGCCGGGTGCCAGATCGCCGTTGATCATCGAGTTGCGTAGCTGTTCCGCCGCCCGCGCGGCGGAGCCCGCCCTGTCCACGGTCGTCACCGGGCCAGTCAATCAGCCGCCCGCGCGAAGCGCAGACGCGCCCCTGGCCGGGCCTGCGCGGCCCGGTCCGCGGACCGCGGCGTGAGCACGGCGATCACCGGGTAGCCGCCGGTCACCGGGTGGTCTGCCTGGAACACGATGGGCTGCCCGTCCGGCGGCACCTGGACGGCGCCGCGGACCACACCCTCGCTGAGCAGCTCGTCGTCGCGGGACCGGGCCAGCGGTGGGCCGTCCAGCCGCAGCCCGACGGAGTTGCTGGCCGGCGAGACGGTGTAGGCCGCGCTGAGGAAGGTGGCCACCGCGGCGGCGGTGAACCAGTCGTCGCGCGGCCCGAGGTCGACCTCCAGCGGTCCGTCACCGGGATCCGCGCGGGGGGAAGCTGCCGGTCCGTCCGGTGCCGGCCCGATCGGCAGCACGTCGCCGGGTGCCGGGCGGGGCGGTCCGACGCCGAGCGGGTCGGTGGACCGGGAGCCGAGCACCGGCGGCGAGTCGAAGCCGCCGCGCACCGCGAGGTAGCTGCGCAGCCCGCGGCGTGGCGCGGTCACCGCCACGACGGCGCCGGCGCTGACCCGCACCACCTGCTCCGGCCCGGCCGGGGAGCCGTCCACGGTGAGCACCGCGTCGGTGCCGGTCAGCACGATTGTCGCCGGTTCGTCGCACCGCACCCGCAGGCCGCCCAGGGTGCATTCCAGCACGGCGTGCCCGGCCGGGTTGCCGACCAGGGCATTCGCCCGGGCGTACGCGAGACGGTCCACCGCGCCGGACGGGCCCACGCCCTGGTTGCCGTGGCCGGGCCGGCCGCGGTCCTTGAGCACCACCAGTGGCCCGGTGCGCAGAACGGTCATGGTCATGCCGAGCCGCCTTTCGAGGTGTGCGTCGCCGTCGGCACGGCCCGGAACATCACCGACATGCCGGGCATCAGCAGCGCCGGTTCCGGCCGGTCCGGATCCCACATCCGGGCGGTGGTGCGGCCGATGAGCTGCCAGCCGCCGGGGCTCTCGTTGGGGTAGACACCGGAGAAACGCCCGGCCAACCCCACCGAGCCGACCGGTATCCGGGTGCGTGGCGACCGCCGCCGGGGCACGTCGAGCAGCGGGTCGCCGCCGGTCAGATAGCCGAAGCCGGGCGCGAACCCGGCGAACGCCACGGTCCACGGCGAGCCGGTGTGCCGGCGCACCACCTCCTGCGCCGAGACGCCCAGCAGTTCGGCCACCTCGGCCAGGTCCGGGCCGTCGTACCGGACGGGGATCTCCACCCGGCCGGCGTCCGGGGGGCGGCGGCGCTCGACCGTCAGCTTGCCCGCCGCCTCGCGTACCGCGGCCGGCGAGGTGATCGCCGGATCGATGGTGATGAGCACGGTGCGCGCCGCGGGCACCAGGTCGAGCACACCCGGCAGCGCCGCGTCGCGCAGCGCGGCGTACAGGGCCAGCGCCGCGTCGAGATCGTCCACCTCGGCCAGCACGGCCTCCCGGCCGCAGGTCAGAAACGCCGTCATGCTGGGCTTCCCGGGAGACGGGTCACGCGCCCGGCCCCACGAATGCGGTGATCTCGACCTCGGCCTTGGCCAGCGCGTCGTGCACCGCGTGCGCCATGGCCACCGCGCCCGGCGAATCGCCGTGCACGCAGATGGAGTCCGCGGCGACGTCGATCACCGTGCCGTCGATCGCGACGAGCTGCCCCTCGGTGGCCAGCCGCACCATCCGGGCGGCCACCTCGTCCGGGTCCTGCAGCAGGGCGCCCACGTCGCGCCGGGGCACCAGGCTGCCGTCCGGCCGGTAGCCACGGTCGGCGAACGCCTCCCGTACGCACGTGAGGCCGGCGTCGGCGGCCAGCCGCAGGAATGCCGACCCGGGCAGGCCGAGCACCGGCAGATCGGGGTCATAACGGCGGACCGCCTCCACCACCGCGGCGGCCTGCAACTCGTGGTGCACGATCGTGTTGTAGAGCGCGCCGTGCGGTTTGACGTATTTGACGCCGTCGCCCGCCGCCCGTGCCAGGCCGTCCAGCGCGCCGAGCTGGTAGATCAGGTCGGCGACCAGGTCGGCGCTCTCGTAGTCGATGAACCGGCGGCCGAACCCGCCCAGGTCGCGGTAGCCGACTTGAGCGCCGATCACCACACCCCGCTCGACTGCCTGCTCGCAGGTGGTCAGCAGCGTGCGCGGGTCGCCGGCATGAAAGCCGCAGGCGACGTTGGCGCTGCTCACCACGTCGAGCATGGCTTCGTCGTCACCGAGTTCCCAGATGCCGAAGCTCTCGCCGAGGTCGCTGTTGAGATCCATGTCAACCCGCCAGGTAGTCGAAGATGGTGCCCGCCGACACCACACCCATGTACCAGGTCAGCGCGGCAACGATGCCCCCGAGCGCCAACAGCCACACCGGATACTCGTACCCTTCGAGCATGTCTCGGCGGCGCAACGCCGCGACCAGCAGGATGGTCAGACCGATCGGCAGGATCAGGCCGTTGAAGCCGCCGGCGAACACCAGCAGCGCCGCCGGTGCCGTCCCGATCAGCAGAAAGATGACCGTGGTGACGGCGATGAACGCCACCGTCGTCCAGGAGCGTACGCGCGGCTGCGAGAACCGGCGGGAGAACGCGTCGAAGAAGGATACCGAGGTGAACGCGGCGCCGATCACCGAGCTGATTGCGGCCGCCCACAGGATCACGCCGAACGCGCGCAGGCCCAGCTCGCCGGCGGCCGACTCGAAGGCCTGGGCGGTGGCGTTGCCGCTGGTGTCCAGCGCGACCCCGGCGGACACCACGCCCAGGATCGCGAGGAACAGCAGGAACCGCATGAGGCCGGTGACCGCGATGCCGGTCAGCGCCCCGCGGGTCACCTCGCGGACGTGCTCCGGCCCGGTGGCGCCGCTGTCCAGGAGCCGGTGCGCACCGGAATAGGTGATGTAGCCGCCGACCGTGCCGCCGATGATCGTGGTGACGGCGGCGAAGTCGATGCGCTCGGGCCACACGGTCTGCCGCAGGGCTTCGCCGACCGGCGGCCCGGAGACCGCGGCGGTGTACAACGTCAGCACGATCATCATGATGCCGAGCACGATCAGCAGCCGGTCCATGGCCATGCCGGCGCGCTTCACCGCGAAGATCGAGATGGCGATGGCGGCGCTGATCGCCCCGCCGATCTTCGGGTCCAGGCCGAGCGCGGCGTTCAGGCCCAGTCCGGAACCGGCCACGTTGCCGATGTTGAAGATCAGCCCGCCGAGTATCACGAGGGCCGCGAGCAGCGGGCCGGCGCCCGGCAGCACGGCGTTCGCGATCTCGTGGGCGCGCTTGCGGGTGATCGCGACGATGCGCCAGATGTTCATCTGCACCACGAAGTCCACCAGCACCGACGCCAGGATGCCGAAGGCGAAGGCCGCGCCGAGCTGCGCGGTGAAGGTGGTGGTCTGGGTGATGAAACCGGGTCCGATGGCGCTGGTGGCCATCAGGAAGATGGCGCCGATCAGCGCGGTGCGGCGGGATCTGCGAGCGGACGCGGGTGCCGGGGTCTGCGTGGACATTGGCGCTCCTCGATCTTAGTGGGTTCGAAGGGAGGCGCCCCCGACGCTAGAGATTGTTGAACAATCGCACAAGATTTGTTCAACAATCTGGCACATCAGACCTGCCAGACGGTCACCCGGCGCATCGGCACGGACTCCAGCTCCTCCGCCACCGGCACCTCGTAGCCCGCCTGCGGGCGCAGGTCGTCCGGCAGGTAGGCCCGGCCCGGATCGCCGACCAGGACCAGCGCGCCACGAGCGGCGGCACGGCGCAAGAACGGCAGCACCCGCGTGGCCATCGCGCGGCTGTAGAAGACATCCCCGGCCAGCACCACATCGGCCTCCGCGTCGGTGTCCAGCAGATCGCCGGCGGCCTGCTGCACCCGTACGTCGTTCGCCTCGGCGTTGGCATGCGCCGCGGCCAGTGAGAGGGGGTCGATGTCGTTCGCGGTCACCGTCCGCGCGCCGGCCCGGGCCGCGGCGACCGCCACCAGACCCGAGCCGGTGGCCAGATCGAGCACCGACCGATCGGCGACCAGATCGGGATGATCAAGCACATACCGCGCCAGTGCCTGGCCGCCGGCCCACGCGAACGCCCAGAACGGCGGCGGCTGCGCGGTGCCGTCCGCCTCGGTGCGCTCCCACAGGGCGATCGGTTCGTCGGCCTGAAAGAGGGAGATCTCCGGAACGAACGGGACGGGAGCCAGGCGGGTGTGCGTACGCACGAAGTCGAGCATGGCCCGATTGTCCCGCCGTCAATGCTCAACAACGGTGGCGGGCCACCGATCAGAGCCTCAGCGAGTCCGCGCGGGAGGGAGCACGATGCCGACACGGTTGGCAGCCGCACTCCTCGGTGTGTGGATGACGGGCCTGGCCGCCGCCTTCCTGATGGCGCCGGCCCTGCAACCGGTGCTGCGCCCGATCGCCGGGCTGAGCGCCGCCGCCGCGATCGTGCTGGGTCTGCGCCGTCATCGGCCCACCGCCCCCGCGCCCTGGCGCCTGCTGATCGCGGTGGTCCTGATGTCGGCGGTGGCCGCCGATCTGTTCCGGATCCGCGGCACCGACCTCGCGGAGAGCCGGCCGTGGCTCTTCGTCACCGGTGTGCTGGTGCTGCTCGTGAGCTACCCGGTGCTCGCGCTCGCGCTGGCGCTGTTCGTGCGCCGCCGGACCGCGGCGACCCGCGACCGCGGCGCGGTGCTGGACGCCCTCACCGTCAGCACCGGTCTGGCGTTGCTCGGTTGGACGTTCGTGATCCGGCCGCACCTGCATCAGTTCGGCGCCGGGATGCCGGAAGTGTTCTGGTCGCTCGCCTTCCCTGCCGGCGACCTGATCTGCCTGGCCCTGCTGGTCCGGCTGCTGGCCGGGGCGGCGCCGTCGGCCGAGGCCACCAAGCTCGTCGGTGGCGGCGTGGCGGTGCTGCTGGTGTCCGACGTCGGCGTCCACCTCGCCCCGCTGAACGACCTGGTCCTGCAGATGGCCGGGCTGTCCCGGCTGCTGTTCTACCTCGCCGTCGGGCTGGCCGCGCTGCACCCGTCGATGACGGAGATGACCCGCCCGGCCGTCACATCCGCCGACGACCTGAGCCGGTTGCGTCTGGTGCTGCTCGCCCTCGCCTCGCTGGTCGCCCCGGCGGTGCTGCTTGTCGAGGTGCACACCGCCGGGCGGGTCACCGACCTGTCGGTGATCGCGGTACTCAGCGCGGTCACCTTCCTGCTGGTGCTGACCCGGATGGCCGGCATCATGACCAGCCACCGGCTCGCTCTGGCCCGCGAGCGCGCCCTGCGCAGGGCGTCCGCCACGCTTGTCGCCGCGCCGGGCACGGACGAGGTGGCCGAGGCGGTACGCGCCGCGGTGGCCCAGTTGCTGCCCGCCGACGTCCGGCACCGGGTCGTGCTGTCGATGGCGATCACCGAGTCCGAGGAGGTGCCGACCGGGGCCACCGCCGCACGGGCGGCCGCGGACCGGGCCGGGGGCACCACCGCTCGCATCGTGCCCACCCGTGAGGTGGAATGGGTTGCGGCGGTGCGGCTCAACCAGTTCAGCACGGTGCTGCGCTGCCCCCTCGTGCTGGGCGACCGGCCGGCCGGCGACCCGCTGGTCGGGGTGCTCACGGTGGGCGCGCCGGCGTGGATGCTCAGCGGGCTGCGGTCCTCCGTGGAGGTGTTGGCCACCCAGGTGGCGCTGGCGCTGGAGCGCATCGAGCTGAGCCAGGAGGTGGCCCGGCGCAACAGCGAGACCTACTTCCGGACCCTGGTGATGAACACCTCCGACGTCATCCTCATCGTGGACGAGGTGGACCAGATCCGGTACGCGAGCCCGTCGGCCGTCGCGGTGCTGGGACGCGACCCGGTCGGCGTCTCGCTTCCGGAGATCATCCATCCGGTGGACCAGCGCCGGCTGTCGGACGTGCTGGGCGCGGTCCGCGCCGGCGACGGGCCCAGCGACGGGATGGACTTCCGGGCGTTGGGCGCGCACCGCACCGAGGTCACGCTGGAGCTGCACTGCCGGGATCTGCGCGCCGATCAGAGCGTGGCCGGGCTGGTGGTCACCCTGCGGGACGTGACCGAGCGGCGCCGCCTGGAGCGCGAACTGACCCACCAGGCATTCCACGACTCGCTCACCGGCCTGGCCAACCGGGTGCTGTTCACCGACCGGCTGGAACACGCGCTGGCACGCGCCGCCCGGGACGGCTCGGTCGTCGGGGTGCTCTTCATCGACCTGGACGACTTCAAGATCGTCAACGATACGCTCGGCCACGCGGTGGGCGACGAACTGCTGATGGCGGTGGCCGACCGGATCGGCGGCGCGCTGCGCGCCGACGACACGGCCGCCCGCCTGGGCGGTGACGAGTTCGCCGCGCTGGTGGAGAACGTGCAGGACCCGGGCGCGGTGGAGGAGACCGCCACGCGCATCCTGGCCGCGCTCGCCGAGCCGATCGTGGTGGACGGCGAGGAACTGCACGCGGTGGCGAGCATCGGCATCACCACCACACCGGAGGCGAACACCGCCACCGAGCTGCTGCGTCAGGCCGACCTCGCGTTGTACGTGGCCAAGGGCGCCGGCAAGGGGCAGTGGCGCCGTTACCAGTCGGAGCTGCACGGCGCGATGGTGGAGCGTCTGGAGCTGCGCTCGGCGCTGGAACACTCGGTGAAGGAGGGCCAGTTCATCCTCCAGTACCAGCCGATCGTGGACCTGGCCACGGACGACACCGCCGGATTCGAGGCGCTGGTGCGGTGGGATCACCCGACCCGCGGCATCATCACGCCGGACCAGTTCATCGAGGTCGCCGAGGAGAGCGGACTGATCGTGCCGATCGGCCGCTGGGTGCTGGACGAGGCGCTGCGCACCGTCGCGCAGTGGCGCCGGTTGCTGCCGCGCAGCCGCGCGCCGTACGTCAGCGTGAACGTCTCGGTCCGGCAGTTCCGCGCGCCCGGCTTCGTCGACCATGTGCGGACCGCGCTGCAGCACGCCGGCGTGCCTCCGCAGGCGCTGATGCTGGAGATCACCGAGACGCTGCTGATGGGCGACGAGGAGCGGATCTGGGCGGAACTCTCGGCATTGCAGGAGATGGGCGTACGCGTGGCCATCGACGACTTCGGCACCGGCTATTCGTCGCTGGGGTACCTCCGGCAGCGGCCGATCGACGTCCTCAAGATCGACAAAACGTTCGTTGACGACATGGTGGACAACTCCCAGCAGGCCGCCCTGGTCAGCGGGATCATCAGCCTGGCGCAGACGCTCAACCTCACGGTGGTGGCGGAGGGCATCGAGACCGCCACCCACCGGGACATGCTGCTGCGGCTGGGGTGCCCGCTGGGTCAGGGCTTCCTGTTCTCCACCCCGGTCGGCGCGACCGAGGCGTTGCACTGGCTGACCGGCCCGGCCGCCGTCGCCGCGTGAGGGATGCGGGCAGGGATCGACGGGATTACCGTTCCCTCGCCCCTTCTCTCATCCGGAGGCATCTGTGTCCCTGCACCTCTCGCGGCGGTTGCTGATCACCGCCGTCGCGGCGCTCGCGACCGCCACCCTCGGCGGCGTCGGCATCGGCTACGCCGCGTCGTCCGGCGGCCCGGCGATCAAGACCATCACCCCGCACTCCGCGGACGACGTGACAAACATCGACGTCCTGCGCCAGCAGTTGCGCAACTACTACGGCGACCCGCTGGGCTCGGGCGTCTTCGGCGACACCAGCTTCTACGCGCGCGAGGCCCGGCAGGTCGCCCGGGACGGCAAGCGCTACCTCGCCGCTGCGCACCGGACCCACAAGACGCGCGCCGTCCTCTTCGACGTCGACGACACCACGCTGGCCACGTGGAACTACGAGGTGTACAGCAACTGGGCGTACAACCCGTCGACCAATGCCACGTTCGTCACCGAGCAGCGCTTCCCGGCCGTACCGGGAATGCTGGACACCGCGCGGGCGGCCGAGCGGGAGGGTTACGCGGTCTTCTACCTGACCGGGCGGCCGGCCACGCAGGAGGCCGCCACGCTGGGTAATCTCACCGCGGACGGGGTCGGCGTGGACGCCGGCTATCCGAAGCCGACCGATCTGCGCGACGGCGAGGACGGCCTGTTCACCAAGCCGGCGGTGGCCGACTACCCGGACTATCTGCGCGCGGCGTGCGCCGACGACCCGAACGGTTCCTGCACGACCGTGCACTACAAGGCGGCCACCCGGGCACACATCGAGTCACTGGGCTACGACATCGTGGCGAACTTCGGCGACCAGTACAGCGATCTCAAGGGCGGGCATGCGGACAAGACGTTCCAACTGCCCAACCCGAACTACTTCCTGCCCTGACCGGCGGCGACGCCCGGCCGGGCCGACCTAGTAGGGGTCGCCCTGGCCGGGCAGTCGGCCGTGCACCAACCCGCCGAACCGCCCGGGCAGTTCGGGATCGGACGACAGCGGCGCGCTCGCGGTATGCGACCGCGCCGCCATGCCGGCGACCAGTTCCCGCAGCGCGCTCACCGCGTCGTGCCGCGGTCGCCAGCCCAGCTCGGCGGCGGCCCGGTCGCACGACATCAGCGGCGATTGCAGGCCGAGGTCGACCCACCCGGAATCGATCGGCTGCAGGCGCAGCCGCCAGGAGAACGCTGCGGCGCCGCGCAGCACCGCACCGGGCACCGGTATGCCCACGCCGCGGAACGCGCGCCCGGCCACCACCGGATCGAGCACGGGTGCGGCAGCGATGTTGAACGCGCCGCGGACGTCGCCGAGCAGCACCCGGGCGTACGCCTCGGCCACGTCGTCCGCGTGCACGGCCTGCATCCGCAGGCGGCGGTGGGCGGGCAGCACCGGTATGCGGCCGGCGCGCAGCAGGCCGGCCGGGAACATCGGGCCGGCGAAGTAGCGACCGATCTCGGTGCCCGCCTCGCGCTGGAAGATCAAGCCGGGGCGCAACCGCACCACCCGCAGCGCCGGGTGGTGCGCCTCCACCACATCCAGCAGGCCCTCGACCAGCACCTTGTGCCGGCTGTACGAGGAGGCGAGCACGCCGGTGCGCGGATAGTTCTCCCGCACGTACGCGTCCTTGGGCCCCGGCGCGTAGACGCCCACCGACGAGGCGAAGACCAGCGCCGGCACGCCCGCCCGCACCGTCGCCTCGGCGACATGGGCGGAGCCGAGGACATTGGTGCGATACAGACGCCGGCGGTGGTGGCTGGGCTGGATCTGCCATGCCAGGTGCACCACGGCGTCGGCGCCGGTGACGATCGGGGCCAGCCGGGCGGCCGCGTCCGGCGCGCCGATGTCGCACGAGTGCCACTCCACATCGGCATAGTCGGCGGTGCGGGGCGGTAGCCGCCGGGCCACCCCGACCAGGGAGGCACCCGGCTCCGGGCGAAGACGGCGCAGCAGGGCGGTGCCGGCGTTGCCGGAGGCGCCCACGATGACGACTCGCATGAGCGGGGAGTACCCGCGACCCGGCGGCTCGAACCGGCGGTGCGACTCAACTCGACCATACGAGCAGTCACCTGACTGCCAAGTCGGCCCTCTGGATTTCGGCGCTGCCCAATTTATATGCTCGCGTATATGGGGGAGCGGTTTGACGTCGAACTGGAACCCGAGGTCCGCCGCTGGTTGGACACGTTGCCGCTCCCGCATACCGAACAGTTGAATACCACGCGGACAGGCTGGCTGCGTCGCCGACCACGCTCGGTGAGCCCTACAAGCGAGGTCGAGCGCGCCGTCGCTGCCCAGAAGGCGTGCGAAGGCGAGCATGGGCCAGCGACCCATCTCTACGACCGTGAAGGGGGCAGGCGATGAAGGGGTACCACACCAAGTGGACTGTTCCGGACGAGCATCGGGAAAGTCCCGAGTACGTCGAGGCGGGTACCCGCATCGCCCTCGGCCAGGCTGTCTATGACCGGCGGACGGTCCTGGGCATCAGCCAGGCCGAGCTGGCCACGCGGGCAGGAACGACGCAGACCGTGATCTCAAGGCTGGAGGGTGGCGCGGTCACGCCGACGCTTCCCCTGCTGCACCGTCTGGCAAGCGCCCTGGAGGGCGAGCTCGACCTCAAGATCACCGGTACGAGCCTGCGAGCTGAGTTCCCCCTCGCCTCGTAGCCCGTTCCTGACGGACGTCGGCCGCAAGCACCTCTGCCGCCGATAGCTGTTCAGTCGTCCAGGGAACGGTGGCCTACCCGCGCCAGGTGACAGGCGCGGAGCTCGTCGCGCTGGGCGATCAGAGTGTGAGTGGAGGCTGGGAGTGATGGGCGCAGACCAGCGGGAGTGGACCGGCCCGGTGACCACTCGGATGCGGTGCTGCATCTGCGGCGACGACACCGAGGGAGCCGACAATTACATCGTGTTGGCTCTGTCGGCCGCACCGAGCGACGCCATCCAGTACCTGGGAGCGCATGCGGACCATTTCAACAGGGCCCTAGCGCCCGGGTTCCACCTGGATGCCACCGAATGAGCGCCGCCGAGTGGACCGGACCGGTGGCGCAGCGGATGCGGTGCTGCATCTGCGGCGACGACACCACCGGCACCGATGACTATGTGGTGGTCGGGTGATTACCGAGCACAGCAGCGGCGAGATCCAGTATCTCGGCGCGCATGCCACGCACCTGGAAGGGGCGATTGCCCGCGGCTTCACCGTCGAGGTCACCTTGATGTAGGCGGGGTGAACCGCGCAATGGCCCGGTCAGGTGGGCTCGTCGGGCGGCGGGTCGGGGCGCAGCCCCACCCGGCCGTCGCCGCGGGCGGCCTGTCCCGCGTACATCCGGTCGACCGCCGCCGGCAGGGTCGCGGCCAGCGGAATGAGCACCCGGTATCTGGCCGGCACCACGATGCGCCGGCGCGGGCGGCGGATCGCCCGCTGTACTGCCGCCGCGACGATCTCCGGACCGGGCAGACCCCGGCGGCCGTTGGTGTCGGTGGCGATGAAGCCGGGTTCCACCAGGGTCACCCCGATGCCGGTGCCGGCCAGTTCGCGGCGCACCGAATCGGTCATTCCGCGCAGCGCGAACTTGGTGGCCGAGTAGGCGCCGCCGATGCCCACCTCGCCGGCCACCGAGCCGATGTTGACGATCGCGCCGCCGCCTTGCGCGCGCATCACCGGCACCACCGCGCGCATCAAAGCGATCGGCGCTCGCAGGTTCACGTCGATCATGTCGTCCACCGTGCGCGGATCGGCCAGCACCGAGGAGGAGCCGCCGACCCCGGCGTTGTTGACCAGCGCGTCGATGCGCCCGGAGACCGAGGCCGCCCGTTCCACCAGGGAGGTCACCGCTGCCGGGTCGCGCACGTCGGTGGGTGCCACGGTGCTCGCCGGTATCCGGGCGGCGACTGCGGTCAATTCCTCGGCGCGTCGCGCGGCGAGCACGACGTGCATTCCTGCCTCGCCGAGTCGTACGGCGATGGCCCGTCCGATGCCCCGCGAGGCGCCGGTGACGATGACAACGCTCATGACTTCTCCGAATGTGGAAGAAACGGCGCCGCCGGAGCGCGGCGACGCCGTATTCTCCCCGGTCCGGAACGCGATGTCACCGGTTGTTGTGGTACGCCTCCACGATGGACCCGGGGATGCGGCCCCGCTCGGAGACGGTGTATCCGTTCTGGGTGGCCCACTCGCGAATCGCTTGGTTCTGGTCGCGATTGGCGCGCGGCGCGGGGGCGGGGGCGGCGCCGCGCCGGCTGCCGACGCCGTTGCGGCCGACCCGGGTGGCCACGCTCAGGTACGGGTCGAGCGTCTTGCGAAGCTGGCCGGCGTTCTCTTCGGAAAGGTCGATGGTGTAGTTCACACCGTCGAGTCCGAACTCGACCGTGCGATCGGCTTCGCCGCCGTCGATGTCGTCGGTGAGGAGGGTAATTACCTGTTTGGCCATGGTGTCAATGCTCCGTGCTGGCGAATGGAGTTATGCGCCAGCATTCTGTCGTGCGTCCGTTCTGGGCGCAAATTGCGCTTGCTATGGCGCAATGTCCTTGGTGGCATGTGCCGCACCGGGGCGCGGGAGCACACCGCGAAATCTGGTGGAAACACTTCTCACCGGTTTCGATCTGTTGTAGGTTGCGTGGGAGCGCTCCCACAGCGCGCCCCGCCCCCGGGGTATCCCCTGCAAGGAGTGACCATGAGACGTGCCATCCGCGCGATCGCGGCCACGGCCCTGCTCGCCGCCGGCTCGATCACCGCCTTCGTGGTCGCCGGCCCGGCGCAGGCCGACACGCAGATCTGCGAGCAGTTCGGCAGCACCACCATAGGCGGCCGGTACGTGGTGATGAACAACCGCTGGGGGACTTCCGCCCAGCAGTGCATCAACGTCACCAGCACCGGGTTCGGCATCACCAGTCAGCAGGGCACCGGCAACACCAGTGGCGCCCCGGTGTCCTATCCGGCGGTCTATTACGGCTGCCACTACACCAACTGCTCGCCCGGCACGGTGCTGCCGATGCGCGTGAGCGACATCAGCAGCGCGCGGTCGAGCATCAACTACACCTTCGTATCCGGGGCGACCTACGACGCGGCGTACGACATCTGGCTCGACCCGACGCCGAAGACCGACGGCGTCAACCAGATGGAGATTATGATCTGGTTCAACCGCCAGGGCTCCATCCAACCGATCGGTTCCCCGGTGGGCAACACCACCATCGGCGGCCGGAACTGGCAGGTCTGGCAGGGCAGCAACGGCTCCAACAACGTGATCTCCTACGTGGCGCCGTCCCCGCTGGCCAGTTGGGACTTCAGCGTGCTGGACTTCATCTCCGACGTGCGCAGCCGCGGGGCGATCACCAGTTCCTGGTATCTGACCAGCATCCAGGCCGGCTTCGAGCCCTGGATCGGCGGCGCGGGCCTGGCGGTGAACTCCTTCTCGGCCAGCGTCAACGGCGGCGGAGGCGGCGGCACCACCCCGCCCACGACCCCGCCCACCACGCCGCCGACGAGCACCCCGACGACCCCGCCCGCGGGCGGCGCATCCTGCTCGGTCGGATACAGCACGGACACCTGGAGCAATGGTTTCGTGGCCAACGTGACGGTGACCAACACCGGCAGCAGCGCGCTCAACGGCTGGACGCTCGGTTTCACGCTGCCCTCCGAGCAGGCGGTCACCAACTCCTGGAACGCCACGCTGAGCGGGTCCAGCGGCGCCCTCACCGCCCGCAACCTGGCCTGGAACGGCGGCGTCCCGGCGGGTGGCAGCACGTCCTTCGGGTTCCAGGGCACCTACAGCGGCAGCTTCGCCGCGCCGTCCGCGTTCACCCTGAACGGCAGCGCCTGCACAAGGGCCTGATCTCACCACAGTGGACACACACGGCCCGTCCCGTCGCCGATCAACCCGGCGGCGGGACGGTGCGCGGTGTCCCGGTGGGCGGTGTGCCGATGCGCAGCGCGGCCGGAGCGTGCGCGGGGACCGCGGGCGAGCGCGGCGACACCGCGGCCACGCGCACGTACGGCGCACCGACCGGCGGCCGCGGGTCAGGATCGCCGTTGCCGGGCCACATCGACATCGCTCGTTCGGCAAGCGCGGTGATGGTCAGGGAGGGATTCACCCCGAGATTTGCCGGAATCACCGAACCATCCGCAATATGCAGTCCCGGATATCCGTACACCCGGTGATACGCGTCCACCACGCCGGTGTCCGGCGAGTCGCCGATGATGGCGCCGCCCAGGATGTGCGCCGTCATCGGGATGTCGAACACGTCGCCCACCGTCCCGCCCGGGTCGCCGCCGATCTTGTCCGCGATGCGCCGGACCGCCTCGTGGCCGGCCGGGATCCACGTCGGGTTCGCAGGCCCGTGGCCGAGACCGCCCACCAGCCGGCCGCGCCGCGTGCGGTGCACCGTCAGCGAGTTGTCCACCGACTGCATGACCAGGGCGATGATGGTGCGTTCGCTCCATCGGCGCACCGACAGCGACCGCACGAACAGGACCGGGTGGCGCAGCGCCTCGCCGAGAAAGCGCAGCGGGCGCGGCAGGCGCCCGCCGCCGTCCACCAGCAGCGTGGACAACAGGCCCATGGCGTTGCTGCCCGGCCCGTACCGGACCGGCTCGATGTGCGTGCCGTCCTGCGGGTGGAACGACGAGGTGATGGCCACGCCGGTGGAATACGGCGGGTCCGGAACCGTGCGGGTCTGCGCGCCGAGCAGCGCCTCCGAATTCGTCCGCGTCAGCTCGCCCAGCCGCGGCGACAGCAGGGGCAGCACGCCGGTGTCGCGCATCGCGTGCAGCAGCCGCTGGGTGCCCAGCGCGCCTGCGGAGAGCACCACCTGCCGGGCGGTCACGTCGTCGCCGATCAGCCAGCCGTCGCCGCCCGGACGCAGCGAGGTGACCTCGGTGTCCGGCCGGATCACCGCGCCGGCCCGCTCGGCCAGGTGCAGATAGTTCAGGTCCAGGCGGTTCTTCGCGCCGTGCCGGCAGCCGATCATGCAGTCGCCACACTGCAGGCAACCGGTGCGGTCCGGCCCGGCGCCGCCGAAGTACGGGTCCGGCACGGTCACCCCCGGCGTGCCGAAGAAGACCCCCACCGGCGTACGCCGGAACGTGTCCCCGGCACCCATGTCCGCCGCCACCGACGCGATCACCTCGTCGGCCGGGGTCATCGTGGGCTGCGTCGTCGCGCCCAGCATCCGGGCGGCCTGGTCGTAGTGCGGCGCCAGCTCGTCCGCCCAGTCGGCGATGCCCGCCCAGTGCGGATCGGCGAAGAAGGCCGGCGGCGGCCGGTACAGCGTGTTCGCGTAGACCAGCGAGCCGCCGCCGACCCCGGCCGCGGACAGCACCACCACCTGCGACAGCCACGTGATCCGCTGGATGCCGCGCAGTCCCAGGCGTGGCGCCCAGAGGAAGTTGCGCAGATCCCACGACGTCCTCGGCAGCGTCTGCGGGGTGAACCGGCGGCCGGCCTCCAGCACGGCGACCCGGTAGCCCTTCTCGGCCAGCCGGAGTGCGCTCACACTGCCGCCGAAACCGCTGCCCACGACCACGACGTCGTACCGCATCATGCGGCCATCCTCGCACCGCGGGCCGGTTCCGGCAGCGGTGAGAGTTCCGCGGGATCCGGCGCGATCAGCACCTTGATCTGAGCGCCGCGCTCCGCGTCGGCGAACGCGGACGCGGCGTCGGACAGCGGATGCACCGCGGTGACGAAATCGGCCGCGGACACCGTTCCGGCGCCGAGCATCGCCATCGCGTCCGCATAATCCTCCGGCAGGTACGTGGCGCTGCCCTGCACGCGGATCTGGCTGTCCTGCAGCATCGGCAGCGGAACGCGGACCTCGCCGGCAGGCACGCCGACCACCACCACGGTGCCGCCCTTGTTCGCCATCGCGATCGCCGCCGGCACCGTCTCCGGAGCGGCCACGCAGTCGAAGACCACGTCCGCGCTCTCACCCAGCGCGTCCCGCACCTGATCGGCGTCGGTCGGCACCGCCGCGTCCGCGCCGAACCGCATCGCCCGTTCCCGGTTGGCCGTCGAGCGGGCGGTCACCACGATCCGCTTCGCGCCCTGCGCCCGCGCCGCACGCAGCAACAGCAGTCCGATGGTGCCGGCGCCGAGGATCGCCACGGTGCGCCCGCGGACGCCCTCGGCGAGCCGGATCGCGTGCATCGGGGTGGACAACGGCTCGATCAGGGCGGCGGTGCGCCAGTCGAGATCGTCCGGCACCGTGTGCAGGCGGCGCACGTCGATGGTGAAGAAGTCCGCCATCCCGCCCTGATCGTGGGCGCAGCCGAAGAACCGCAACCGCTCGCACAGGTTCTGCCGAGCGGCCAGGCACTGCTTGCACGTCCAGCACGGCAGGTCCGGCTCCACCGTCACCCGGCGTCCGGCGGGCAGATCCCCGTCGACCACCACGCCGCAGACCTCGTGCCCCGGCGCGTACGGCAGGCTGACGAACGGATGCCGGCCATGCCACGCGTGCACATCCGAACCGCAGACCCCGGCCACCACCGTGCGCACCAGCGCCTCACCCGGCGCAGGCCGGGGCACCTCCGCCCGCGTCACGCGAACACCCTCGGCGGTCACCATCACGCGGCGCATCGACATGGTGCCGACCATAACCCGATCATCGCGTGCCGCTCGGCGAACTCGGCTCGGCCGGGACGACGAACGACGGCCTACGGCAGGTACCCGTGCCGTCGTGCGGTCACCACGGTGTCCATCCGTCCGTGCGTGCCCAGCTTGCGGGTGGCGCTGCGCAGATAGCTCTTCGCCGTCTCCGGCAGGATGCCCAGGCGGCGGGCGGTCTCCGCGTTGCTGCACCCGACCGCCACCATGGCCAGCACGTCCAGTTCCCGCGGCGACAGCGGGTTGGGCGTGGCCGGCGCCCGTCCGGCACCGGCCAGCCGGTCGCACACGGCGTGCAGCCGGGCGCGTACCGCAGGGTCGGTGACCTCCTGGGCGATCGACCGCAGGTCCGCGTGCGCCTGGCGCAGCTCCTCCCGCTCGGCAGCAGTGGGCAGGTCCCGAGCCTCGCGGCGCAGTGCCGCGGTCTCCAGGTGGGTGATCCGGCGGCGCACCTCGCGGCGTACGGCCCATTCGGTGCCGGCGTGCGCGGCCACCCGCCGCATGGCGTCCTGGGCGCGCTCACCCACCGCCAGCGGTTCGCGGGTCCCCGCGTACAGCAGGCCGAGCACCTCGCCGCCCACGGCGACCGGAACCGCGGCGATGGCGCGCAGCCCTTCGCATGAGACGGGCCCGTCGTACTCGTGACTGATCCGCGGGTCGACGGCGTAATCGGTGACGTTGCCGGGCTGCCCGGTGAGCAGGACGCGCCCGCCGAGCCCCGCGCCGGCGACGATGCGCAGGCCGGGCAGCGCCCCGGTGACCGTGCCGGCGCACTCGGTCAGCCGCAGGGACACGGCCGAGCGCGGCGACCGGACCGGCCGCGCCGCACCGCCCACGGCGGCCACCGTTCCGCCGAAGGCCACCGGAAGAGCGGTGATCTGACGGATCCGGCTCAGGGCGACGTGCAGAACGTCCTGGTCGCCGGGTGTTTCCGTCATGTGGCAAGCATGTCACGCGCACCCCCGTACGGGGGTAGCCCGTTCCGGCGGAGCGGGATCATGCTGCCGGAATGCGACAGCTCTCTTACGCCTCCGGAGTCGGCGACGTGCCGCTGCTCGGCGAGACCATCGGCGCCAACCTGGAGCGGTCGGTGGCCCGGTACGGCGAGCGGGAAGCGCTGGTCGACGTGGCCTCCGGCCGGCGATGGACGTACGCGCAGCTCAACGAGGTGGTCGACCGGGTCGCGCTGGGGCTGATGGCCCGCGGCGTGGCCGCCGGTGACCGGGTCGGCATCTGGGCGCCGAACTGCGCGGAATGGGTGATCACGCAGTACGCCACGGCCAAGATCGGGGCGATCCTGGTCAACGTCAATCCGGCATACCGCACGCACGAACTGGAATTCGTCGTCCAGCAGTCGGGCATGTCCCTGCTGATCAGCGCGGAATCGCACAAGACCAGCGACTATCGCGAGATGGTCGGCGCGATCGGTTTCGCCGACGTGGTGTTCATCGGCTCGCCGCAGTGGGCCGAGCTGGCCGCCTTCGACGGCGACCCGGCCGACCTGGCGGGCCGCGCCGCCACGCTCGCCTTCGACGACCCGATCAACATCCAGTACACCTCGGGCACCACCGGCTTCCCCAAGGGCGCCACGCTGTCGCACCACAACATCCTCAACAACGGCTACTTCGTCGGGGAGCTGATCGGCTACACCCACGAGGACCGGGTGTGCCTGCCGGTGCCGCTCTACCACTGCTTCGGCATGGTGATGGGCAGCCTCGGCGCCATCTCGCACGGCGCGTGCATCGTGCTGCCCGCGCCCGGCTTCGACCCTGCTGCCACGCTGGCCGCCGTCGCCGCCGAACGGGTCACCTCGCTGTACGGGGTGCCGACCATGTTCATCGCCGAGTTGGGCCTGCCGGACTTCGGCTCGTACGACCTGTCCAGCCTGCGCACCGGCATCATGGCCGGGTCGCCGTGCCCGGTCGAGGTGATGAAGCGGGTGGTCGCCGAGATGCACATGACCGAGGTGGCCATCTGTTACGGCATGACCGAGACGTCCCCGGTGTCCACGATGACCCGCGTCGACGACAGCCTGGCCCGGCGCACCGAGACGGTCGGACGGGTGATGCCGCACCTGGAGTCCAAGGTGGTCGACCCGGCGAGCGGTCTGGTGATGCCGCGCGGCGAACCGGGCGAACTGTGCACCCGCGGATATTCGGTGATGCTCGGGTACTGGGGGCAGCCGGAGGCCACCGCGGAGGCGATTGACCGGGGACGGTGGATGCACACCGGTGACCTGGCGACCATGGACGACGACGGGTACGTCAACATCGTCGGCCGCATCAAGGACCTGGTGATCCGGGGCGGCGAGAACGTGTACCCGCGCGAGGTGGAGGAGTTCCTCTACACCCATCCGGACATCACCGACGTGCAGGTGATCGGCGTGCCGGACGCCAAGTACGGCGAGGAGCTGATGGCCTGGGTGGTGATGCGCGCGGGCGCGCAGCCGCTGACCGCGGCGGCGGTGCAGGAGTTCTGCGCCGGGCGGCTGGCGCACTACAAGGTGCCGCGCTACGTGCATGTGGTGGACGGGTTCCCGATGACGGTGACCGGAAAGGTGCGCAAGGTGGAGATGCGCGAAGAGGCGATCGGCATCCTGGACCTGGGCGGCGTGCCGTCCGCGACCGCGTGAGCGCGCCCATGAGCACTCGGGATGCGGCGGCTTTCCGCGCGGCACGCGACTTTCTGCTGACCCACGGCGCGGACCACGACCGAGCGTATGCGGATTTCGCGTGGCCGCGGCTGGACACCTTCAACTGGGCGCTGGACTGGTTCGACGTCATCGCCGACGGCAACGACGATCCGGCACTGTGGATCGTCGAGGAGGACGGCTCCGAGCAGAAGTTCTCGTACGCCCAGATGTCCCGCCGATCCGACCGGGTGGCCGGGTGGCTGCGCGAGCAGGGTGTGGCACGCGGCGACCGGATCGTGGTGATGCTCGGCAATCAGGTCGAGCTGTGGGACACCATCCTGGGGGTGATGAAACTGGGCGCGGTGCTCATTCCGGCGACCCCGCTGCTCGGGCCCGCGGACGCTCGCGACCGGGTGGCGCGCGGCGGTGCCGGGTACGTCGTGGCCACCTCGGCCGCCGCGGGCAAGTTCGCCGGCACGGACGCCATCCACATCGCCGTGGGCGAGCCGGTGGACGGCTGGCTGAACCTGCGGGAGGCGTACCGGCGGGAGGCGTCCTTCACGCCCGACGGCCTCACACGCGCGGACGACACCCTGCTGCTGTACTTCACCTCCGGCACCACCGCGCGCCCGAAGCTCGTCGAGCACACCCACGTCTCGTACCCGGTGGGTCATCTGTCCACGATGTACTGGATCGGCCTGCGGCCGGGCGACGTGCACCTGAACATCTCGTCACCGGGATGGGCGAAACACGCGTGGAGCAACGTGTTCGCCCCGTGGAACGCGCAGGCGTGCGTGTTCATCCACAACTACACCCGGTTCGACCCGGGGCGGCTGCTGTCCGAAATGCAACGTTGCGGGGTCACCAGCTTCTGCGCGCCGCCCACCGTGTGGCGGATGCTGATCCAGGCGGACCTGTCCGCGCTGCGCACCCCGCCGCGGCTGGCGGTGGGCGCCGGCGAGCCGCTCAACCCGGAGGTCATCGCGCGGGTACGCCACGCGTGGGACGTGACGATCCGCGACGGGTACGGGCAGACCGAGACGTGCGTGCAGATCGCCAACACGCCGGGGCAGCCGGTGCGCGCGGGCTCGATGGGCCGCCCGGTGCCGGGGTACCGCGTGTCGTTGATCGACCCGCTCACCGGCGCGCCGGCCGATGAGGGCGAGATCTGTCTGGACCTGGATCCGCGGCCGGTGGGCCTGATGACCGGATACCACGGCGACGCGGACCTGACCGCGGAGCGGATGGCGGGCAGCCGGTACCACACCGGCGACATCGCGTCCCGGGACGCGGACGGATACCTCACCTACGTGGGCCGTACCGATGACGTGTTCAAGGCATCGGACTACCGGATCTCGCCGTTCGAGCTGGAGTCGGTGCTGATCGAGCACGAGGCGGTGGTGGAGGCGGCGGTGGTCCCGTCGCCCGACCCGGTTCGCTTGGCGGTGCCCAAGGCCTACGTGGTGCTGGCGCAGGGCTGGCAACCGGACGAGGCGACCGCGAAGGCGATCTTCGCGCATTGCCGCGAGCACATGCCCCCGTACGCGCGGATCCGCCGGATCGAGTTCGCCGAGTTGCCGAAGACGATTTCGGGGAAGATCCGGCGCGTGGAACTGCGCGACGCGGAGCGGCAGAAGCACGAGTCCGCGGACACGTGGCCGGCGGGCGAGTTCCGCGAGTAGACACGGTCGCGCTCTCCCGGTACCGCGGGTGGCGCCGAGGGGCCGGAGGCGGGCCGGCACACCACGCCTACGGCTCTGTCATGCGCCGGGCGGGCGGCGGGCTGAGTGCGTGGTGGCTGCATCGAAGGCCGGCGCGAGCGGGGTCAGGGCGGCGCGGACGAGGTCGGGCAACGATCCGGACGGCACGACGAAACCGGGCATCGACGGCGGTGCGCTCGTGGTTTGCAGCCACTGCCGGACGGCTATCTTGGCGGCCGCGCCGACGCTGGCGGACAGCACCTGGGCAGTCAAGCGTCCGATGCGGTCGCAGCGTTCGATCACAGCATCGGTGAGCGGACCCTCGATCATGGTGATGGTGTCGACGTAGCAGGCGCGCAGGACGGCACTGTTGGCGATCATCAGTAAGGCGTCGCGTGGGTGGTCGTCCGAATCGGAATACAGGGCGACGACGGCATCGATGACGGCGTCGGCGACGCCGACCTCGGCCGGGCGGGAGACCACGGCCGCCGCAACCTGTGCCGCGCGATCCCCGACGACGGCGGCGACAACCGCCTGCTCGCGGCTGGAGAAATAGTTGTTGTAGGTCCTGGGCGAGACCCCTGCGGCCGCGGCGATGTCCTCGACGCGGACGTTGTCGGGGCCGCGTGCCAACGCCAAGCGCAGCGCCGCCTCCTGAAGGGCATCTCGGGTGGCGCGCTTTTTCCGTGCGCGCAGGCCTGGTGCACCGGTCACGACCACACGATGGCAGATGAACTGCGTCCACGCAATATTGCGTGCACGCAATATTCTGCTACCGTCCTGATGTCGCCGCACCGCCAAGCAATCCGGGAGGAATGGACATGCGAGCGCAAGGCATCGCCTACGACACGGGCTTTCTCATCGACGGGGTCGACTCGCTGGAGCGCTTCGACAGTGACGTGGTTCGCCGCGAGCTGGCGATCATCCGGGATGAGCTGCACTGCAATGCCGTGCACGTCATCGGCGGACACCCGCAGCGCCTGGAGTCCGCCGCCCGGCTGGCCGCCGAGCTTGGACTGGAGGTCTGGTTCTCGCCGTACCCGCTGGATCTGCAACCCGACCAGGTCCTCGGTTTGCTGCTTGACTGCGCCGAACGAGCCGAGCGGCTGCGGGCGGCCGGCGCGCGGGTGGTGTTCGTCGCCGGGGTTGAGCTGAGCATCATGAACCGTGGGTTCATCGACGGCGACCGCATCGACGAACGTTTGGGGCGGCTGCTGGCCGATCCGACCGGACGCGCCGAGCGGATCTCCGAGGTCCGTTCCCGGCTCGACCGGTTCCTCCGCGACGCGGTGGCCGCGATCCGTGCACGCTTCCACGGAGAAGTCACCTACGCGGCGATCCCGTTCGAGGGAGTCGACTGGGACCTGTTCGACTTCGTGACCCTCGAACTCATCCGTTCCGCCGAGGTGGCCGACCAGTTCCGCGACGCCGTGCGAAACCTGGCCGCCCAACCCAAGCCGGTCGCCGTCACCGGTTTCGGCACGGCGACGTGGCGCGGTGCGGGTGACATCGCCCCCCGCAGCATGGAGATCGTCGAGTACGACCCCGCCACTCATGCACCACTGCGGCTCAACGGAGCGTACGAGCGCGACGAGGCCGGCCAAGCAACTTACCTGAGTGAACTGCTCCATATCTTCGACAGCGAGGGCATCGACAGCGCCTTCGTCCACCTCTTCGCGCTCCACAGTTTTCCCCACCGGCCCGGCGGTGACCCCCGCGACGACCTCGATCTCGCCAGCCTCGGGATCGTGAAAGTCCTCGAAGGCCGCACCGGCGACACCTTCCCCGGCCTCCCGTGGGAACCCAAGGCCGCCTTCGCCGCGGTCGCCGAACACTACTCACGCCGAGACCCGGCCCGGCCCAGGTGCTGATCCCTGCGATCCCGGCAGAGGCTGGTCAAACGCATTGGGTGTATATACACTCATCGCCGTGGAGCCAGCGGAGTCCTCGTGCGTGTGCACCTCGTTGCGGATGGCCACCCGGTCGATCAACCGGTTGTACGACCGCGCCCTCGCCGCGGTCGGGATGCGGGTGACCGGCTACAGCATCCTGTCCCGGTTGGCCGACGAGGGACCGATGTCCGTCAGTCACCTGGCCCGGCGGTTGGGGATGGAGCGCACGACGTGCACGCGCGAGGCGGCACCCCTCATCGACGCCGGACTGGTCGACATGGTGCCCGGCTCGGATCGGCGTCGGCGGGTTCTTCGCCTGACCGAGCTCGGTGCGCGCAAGCGCGCGCAGGCGTTTCCACTATGGAAAGACGTGCAGCAGCGGCTCGCCGACGATTTCGGCGGCACCGACATCGATGCCCTGCTGGAGCGGCTGCATCGGCTGCAAGCCAGCGGTGACCGCCTGTCCCCGCCCTGATCGGCGTTCGGGACAGGGCCGGCACCCGTCGAGAGGAGAACCTGACCATGGTCCGTATCGCGATCACCGCCGAGGGACTGCCCGCACCGGTGGGCCCGTTCTCGATGGCCGTACACGGCGGCGACCTGCTGTTCTTGAGTGGACAGGTGGCGCAGGATCCGGCCACCGGAAGGCTGATCGAGGGGGACGCCGGCCGGCAGACCGAACAGATTCTCAGGAACCTCGCGGCCGTGCTGGAGGCGGCCGGCAAGAGTCTCGCCGACGTCGTCCGCGTCGGCGTCTACCTGACGGACATGACCGACTTCGCGGCGATGAACGAGGAGTACGGCAAGCACTTCACCGCCCCCTATCCGGCCCGCACCGCGATCGGCGTTGCGGCCCTGCCACTCGGGGCAAGCGTCGAGATGGACTTGGTGGTGGCCTGACTCATGGGGTACGCCTTCGCCCTGGTCGACGTGTTCAGCGACCGCCCGTTCGGCGGCAACCAACTGGCGGTCTTCCCGGACGCCTCCGGCATGGGTGCGCAGACCATGCAGCGCCTGGCTCGCGAGTTCAACTTCTCCGAGACCACCTTCGTGTTGCCGCCCCGCGACCCGGCGCACAGTTGCCGGGTCCGGATATTCACGCCCGTCCAGGAGTTGCCGTTCGCCGGCCATCCGACCATCGGCACGGCCGCCGTCCTGGCCGGATCCGGGCCGGGCCGGCGGGCCTTCACCTTCGAGCAGGGCATCGGTCCGGTCCCCGTCAACGTCGACGGTGAGACGATCCGGCTGCACTTGCCGGCGCCGCCGTACGAAAGCACCGACGAGACGCCGTCGGCGACGACGTTGGCCGCAGCCCTCGACCTGCCCGGCGACGCCATCGTGGACAGTTGGTACGCGGGCATCGGACTGCGGTACTGCTTCATCCGGCTGGCCAGTCCGGACCTGGTCGACCAAGCCCGGCTCGACCGGTCCGCGTGGCAGTCCTCGATCGCCGGCGGCTGGTCACCCCACCTGTACCTCTTCGCCGGTGACCTCGGTGACGCCGCCCGCGTGTATGCCCGCTTGTTCGCACCGGGCATGGGCGTCGACGAGGACCCGGCCACCGGCTCGGCGGCGGCCTCCCTGGTCGCCAGCCTCGCGCACCGGTCGCCCCGGCGCCACGGAACCCACCGTCTGACCATCACCCAGGGGGTGGCGATGGGCCGCCCGAGCACCTTGCACGGCACGGCGCACCGGGAGAACGGGGAGCTCACGGAGGTGATCGTCGGCGGGTGTGCGGTCGTCGTCGGCAGCGGCACCATGGACATCCCCGCGGAGGCGCCGCCATCGGCTGGGTGATCTGCGGCAACCGGCGGCGAAGCGGGCCGCGTGCGCCGGGATGCCACAGTGCAGTGCATGATTTTCGATATCCGGTGGACCGCATTGACGGCCGCGACCGCGCTGACCATGGTGCCGCTGAGCGCGTGCCAGAGGGACGAGGTATCCACGGGCGCCGTCTCGACACGATCCGGCACGCCGGCCGCGTCGGCGGCGCCCGCGGCTTCGGCTGCGGCCCGGGAGTTCGGCCGGCTGGAAGCCACCTTCGCCGCGCGGCTCGGGGTGTACGCCCTGGACACCGGGACCGGCCGTGCCGTGGTGCATCGAGCCAATGAGCGTTTCGCGTACGCCTCCACGGGCAAGGCGCTGCTGGCCGGAGCCTTGCTGGCCCGGACCGTACCGGCCGATCTGACCAAGACGATCACCTATGGCCAGGACGATCTGGTGTCCTACTCGCCGATAACCGAGCAGCACGTGACCGAGGGGATGACGCTCGGCGAGGTGATCGACGCGGCGCTGCGGTACAGCGACAACACGGCAGCCAACCTGATGTTCGCCGAGCTTGGCGGCCCGGCGGTGCTGGAGTCCGACCTGCGCGCGCTCGGCGACCGGGTGACCGAGGTGGACCGGATCGAACCCGAGCTCAACGAAGGCACCCCCGGGGACAAGCGGGATACCAGCACCCCGCGTGCCCTCGCCGCGGACCTGCGCGCGTACCTCCTCGGCCACGCGCTTCCCCCCGGCGACCGCGCCCTGCTGACCCGCCTGATGCGAACCAACACGACCGGGGACGAGCTCATCCGGGCCGGCGTCCCGGCCGGCTGGGTGGTCGCTGACAAGACCGGCACCGCCGGGTACGGCGGACGCAACGACATCGCCGTGCTGTGGCCGCCGACCGGGGCGCCCGTGGTGCTCACGATCATGTCGAGCCGGGGAGAGAAGGACGCCGACTACGACAACGCGCTCATCGCGCAGGCCGCCGAGGTTGCCGTGCACACGCTCCTTGCCGCACGCTGACCAAGCGTTTAGTCTGCTGAACATGAGTTCAGCCACGGATGAGGGCGACCTCACGGCCAAGGCGAACATCCGCAACGCCGCGCTGCGCCTGTTCGCCGAGCGGGGGCACGATGCCGTCACGGTGCGCGAGATCGCCGCGGCGGCTGCCGTGTCACCCGCGCTGGTGGTGCATCACTTCGGCAGCAAGGACGGGTTGCGGGCGGCGGTGGACGGCTATGCCGCGCAGGCTTTCGATGCGCTCTTCGACATGGACGGTCAGGAACTGTCCAAGGTGCTGACCGGAGAGGGCGGGATGTCGGTCGCCGAGATGTTCGCGCGTGCCTTCCCGCACGGCTCCCCGCTGCCCGCCTACCTGCGCCGCCTGTTGCTCGTCAACGATCCGGCGGGCGCGGCGCTGTTCGGCCGGTGGTACGCCCTCACCCGTCGGCTGCTCGATTCGATGACCGAGACCGGCGTCGCCCGGCCGAGTGCGGACCCGGCGGTGCGTGCGGCGTTCCTCCTGGTCAACGACCTCGCGCTGATCCTGCTGCGGAATCCGATCGCCGCCGCGATCGGCGTCGACCCGCTCACGCCGGAAGGCATCACCCGGTGGGCGAATGAGGTGACTGCCGTCTATATGACGGGTGCGTTCGTGGCCGCGCCCGGGGAGGAGTCCTCGTGAGTCATTCCACCGACATCGTGCACCTGGCGGGACTCATGAAGACCTTCGGAAAGGTCCGTGCCCTGGACGGCCTGGATCTCACCGTTCGCCCTGGCGAGGTGCACGGATTCCTCGGTCCGAACGGGGCGGGCAAGTCCACCACCATCCGCATCCTGCTCGGGCTGATCCGGGCCACCGGCGGCCGGGTCGAGCTGTTCGGCGCCGATCCCTGGCGCGAGGCCGCCCGGCTCCACCGGCGGCTGGCCTACGTCGCCGGGGACGTCGCGCTGTGGCCCGGCCTGACCGGCGGTCAATGTCTCGACGTGATCGGCGCCACGCACGGCGGGGTGCACCGGGGACGCCGCGCCGACCTGATCGAGCGCTTCGATCTGGATCCGACGAAGCGGATCCGGGACTACTCCAAGGGCAATCGTCAGAAGGTCGGCCTCGTGGCCGCGCTGGCCGCCGATGCCGACCTGCTCGTCCTCGACGAGCCGACCTCGGGACTCGACCCGCTGATGGAGCAGACCTTCCAGCAGTGCGTGCGCGAGCGCCGGGACGACGGCGTCACGGTGCTGCTGTCCAGCCACATCCTGGGCGAGGTGGAGGCGCTGGCCGACCGGGTGAGCATCGTGCGGCGGGGCCGCACCGTCACCACCGGCAGCCTCGCCGACCTGCGACGCCACACCCGGACGTCGGTGCATGCGGTCACCGCCCGGGAACCCGAGGGCCTGGCCGGCGCCGCCGGGGTGGCCGACTGCGTCAGCAAACAACGCGACGGGCATGTCGACACCAGGTTCACCATCGACCCGGATCACCTCGACACCACGATCGGCAGGCTGCACGCCGCGCAGATCCACACCCTGACCGTCGCTCCGCCGAGCCTCGATGCGCTGTTCCTGCGCGCGTACGGCGGGGCCGCCGACACCCGGGAGGCGGCCGGACCGCTCGCCGGAGCCGACCGATGAGCGCCATGGTCGCGATTACCTGGCGTACGCATCGTCGGCGCACGCTGATCTGGGTGATCGCCCTCGCCGCGGGCATGATCGCGACGGCCGTCGCGGTCGCCGGTCTCTACGACACCCCCGCCAAGATCCACAGTTATGCCGAAGCGGTCACGTCCGGCAGCGCGCTCGCCGCGATCAACGGCCGCGTCGAGGGGATCGACAGCCTCGGTGGGGTGATCCAGGACGAGTTCGGGTTCCTGGCCTCGTTCCTGCTGCCGCTGCTGGGCATCGGCCTGATCGCCGGCTCGACACGCCGGGAGGAGGAGTCGGGGCGGTGGGAGACGATCCTCGGCGGCCGGATCGCCCGGCACCAGCCGGTTCTGGCGGCCCTCGCGGTGGCCACCGCGGCGATACTCGCGACCTCCATCCTGTTCGCCGCGGGCCTGGTGGCTGCCGGAGTTCCGGCGCGCGGGGCGATCCTCTACAGCGCGGCGCTCGGCCTGCTGGCCGCCGTGTTCGCCGGGCTCGCCGCCCTGCTGGCGCAACTGGTGCCGCACGCCCGCGGCGTCTACACGTGGAGCCTGGTCGTGCTGGCCGCGGCGTACGTCCTGCGCGGCGTCGGCGATGTGGCCGGGAACTGGTTGACGTGGCTGTCGCCGCTCGGCTGGGCGGAGAAGACCGCGCCGTTCGGGGAACAGCAGCGGTGGTGGGTGCTGGCCCTGCCGGCCGTCGCCGGTCTCGCCTCGGGCGGCGCGGCCGTGTGGCTTGCCGCTCGCCGTGACCTCGGCAGCGCCCTGCTCCGTGGCGGCGCGAATCCGGCCCGGGCGACACGGTTCCGGCGATCGCCGATCGGGTTCGCGGTCTGGATCCACGGTCCGGCCACCGCGGGCTGGCTGGCCGGCGGCATCATGTTCACCGCGATGATGGGCGCGCTGGCCCACCAGTTCCTCGACGCGATGGCCGGCAATCCCGCCCTGGGCGAGGCCATGGGCATCGGCGCCGGCAGGCCGCTGGCCGGCTATCTCGCCGCGACACAGCTTTACCTGGCGGTGATCGGCACCGGGTACGTCATCCAAGCGGTCGGCGCTCTGCGCGCCGAGGAGGCCGAGGGCCGCGTGGAGTCGCGGCTCGCCGGAACGCTGTCGCGCCTCCGGTGGCTGGCGGCCCACGTCGCCGTCGTCGCGGTCGGCCTGGCGTTCATCGTGGTCGGCTCCACCGTGGTTCTCACGCTGTCGACCACCTGGTCGGTCGGCAGCGCCGACGAGGTCGGCGCCACCATCCGGGCGGGACTGGACTACCTGCCCGCGGAGTTCGTGCTCGCGGGTCTCGCGCTCGCGGTGTACGGCCTGTGGCCGCGCGGCTTCGCGCTCACCTGGACGGCATACGCCGTGGCGGCGTTCATCGCCTTGCTCGGCCCCAGTCTGGACCTCGCTCCGTGGGTGCTCGACGTCGCTCCGACGACGCACATCGGGAACCCCCCGCTGGGCGCTGTCGACGCCGGCAACCTGGCCGCGCTGGCCGCCCTCGCCGTGGGGTTCACCCTGGTCGGCTCCGTCGCTTTCGGTCGCCGGGACATACCGCGTGCCTAGGTGTTCTGCCCACGGACGTCGGTGGACCGATCAGGTGGTGGTGCGAAGCCACCCGCCGTCGATGTAGTAGGTGGAGCCGGCGCAGTAGCTCGCCAGCGGCGAGCACAGGAAGACGAACAGGTTCGCGATCTCCGCCGGGTCGGCGAACCGGCCGATCGGGGCGTTGTCGCGGGCCACCTGCCGCAGGTGGTCCTGCCAGGACGTGTCGGTGCCCTCGGTCAGCGCCCGCGCGGTCTTCTCCCAGTCCGGGGTCATCACCAGGCCGGGGTTGACGGCGTTGACCCGGATGTTGTCGCCGATCAGTTCCTCGGCCAGGCACTTGGAGAACATCACCAGCGCGGCCTTGGTGACGTTGTAGATCGGCTCGTATCCCAGCGGCTGGCTGGCGCAGATCGACGCGTTGTGCAGGATTACCCCGCCGCCGCGGGACTTCATCGACGGGGCCAGGGCGCGAGCGAGCCGGACCGCGGCCATCACGTGCAGGTCCCAGTACGCGTACCAGCGCGCGTCGTCCGCGTCGAGGATCGTCTCCTCGCTGCCGGTGCCGGCGTTGTTGATCAGGATGTCCGCCCCGCCGTACGCCTGGACGGCGGCGTCGGCCACCGCCGCCGCCCCGGCCGCGGTGGCCACGTCGGCGGGCACCCCGACGACGCGTACGCCGAATTCGTCCCGGAGGTCGCCGGCGACCGCGCCGAGGCGTTCCTCGTCGCGCGCACACAGCAGGAGGTGCGCGCCCTCGGCCGCCAGCCCCCGCGCGACGGCGAGCCCGATCCCCACGCTGCCGCCGGTGACCACCGCGACCCTGTCCCGAAGTTGCAGATCCATCCCAGCCTCCCGATCGTGCCGCCACGACACGGCTGCACGATCGCACGGTCAGCGCCCGTCGCGCAGCGGCGCGCCCACGTCGTGCAGGTGGCGCAGGGCCTGACGGTAGGAATCGGTCAGGCTGGTCATCTCGTACCGGACGCCGATCTCGGCGCAGTAGTCGCGGACGATCGGCTGCGCCGTGCGCAGGTGTGGCGCCGGCATGGCCGGGAAGAGGTGGTGCTCGATCTGATAGTTCAGGCCGCCCAGGGCGGCGTCGGTGAGCCACCCGCCGCGGACGTTGCGCGAGGTGAGCACCTGCTTGCGCAGGAAGTCCTCGGCTCCGGTCGGATGCGGCATGCCCTTGTGGTTCGGCGCGAAGGTCAGGCCGAGGTAGATCCCGAACAGTCCCTGGTGCACGACGATGAAGGCGAGCGCCAGCGGCAGCGGCAGCAGCGTCAGCAGCGCCCCCAGGTAGGCGACGGCGTGCACGGCCATCACGGCGCCCTCCAGCGCGGGGCGCCGTACGGTTCCGTCCCGCAGCGCCCGGATGCTGGACCGGCGCAGGCTTACCGCGAGCAGGGTGAGCATCGGGAAGAACAGCGGCGCCTGGTGGCGGGCGATCAGGCGGCGCAGCCCGTGCTGGTTCGCCGCCGCCTCCGGGGTCCACACCAGCACCTCGGGCGCCACGTCCGGGTCCAGATCGTCGTGGTTCGGGTTGTTGTGGTGCCGGGTGTGCTTGTCCAGCCACCAGCCGTAGCTCATGCCGATGGCCAGGTTGCCGGCGATCAGCCCGGCCCGTTCGCTGCGCCGGGCGCTGCGGAACACCTGCCGGTGTGCCACGTCGTGCGCGATGAGCGCGGACTGGGCCGAGGTCACCGCCATCAGGGCCGCCACGGGCAACGTCCACCAGGAGGCGCCGAGCGTGGCCACGGCGGCCCACGCGGCGGCCGTGGTGACGAGAATCGCGCTCACCCGTACGGCGTAATGAAACGGCGTCCGGCGCATCAGGCCGCGCGCCTTGACGCGGCGGTTGAGTTCGGCGAAATCGCTGCCCGCGGCGGGGGCGGGCGGTTGCAGGGTGATGGTCATGGCTTTCAGCGTGGCGGCGTGGCGGTCGTCCGTCAGGGGGGTCAGCCTTCCCCCCGCGGTGGTGCTGGCCCCCCGCGCCCCTCGGGTGCCGTTAAACTTGCCCGGACAGGCCGAGAGGCGCTGCGACGGGCGCGACCCGCCACGCTCGGCCTGAGCCAGGCGCAGCCGTGGGTGTTCCCGCTGGTCGCCTGGGCGAGCCGGGGTCTTCGGCACGCGAAACAAGGGCGCCTCCGACGTTCGAGCGGAGGAGGAGTGCCGATGAAAAGCCTGCGTGATCTGTTGGCCGAGCGCGTCGTGGTGCTGGACGGGGCGTGGGGCACCATGCTGCAGGGTGCCAAGCTCAGCCCGGCGGACTACCGCGGCGATCTGATCGCGGCCGATCACCCCAAGGACGTCACCGGGGACCCCGATCTGCTCAACCTCACCCGCCCCGATGTGATCCGGGACGTGCACCGGCAATACCTGGCGGCGGGCGCCGACATCACCACCACCAACACGTTCACCGCGACCCGCATCGCGCAGGCCGACTACGGCCTGGAGTCGATGGTGCACGACATGAACGTGCGCGCTGCCCGGCTGGCCCGCGAGGTGGCCGACGAGTTCGGCGACCGATACGTGGCCGGTTCGGTGGGCCCGCTGAACGTGACCCTGTCGCTGTCGCCGAAGGTCGAGGACCCGGCCTATCGGGCGGTCACCTTCGAGCAGGTCAAGGAGGCGTACGCGGAACAGATCAGCGCGCTCGCCGAGGGCGGCGTCGACCTGCTGCTGATCGAGACGATCTTCGACACGCTGAACGCGAAGGCGGCCGTTGCCGCCGCCCGGGAGGTCGCACCGCAGCTCCCGCTCTGGATCTCGGTTGCCATCACCGACCTGTCCGGCCGGACCCTCTCCGGGCAGACCGTGGAGGCGTTCTGGCGGTCCATCGAGCCGGCCGAGCCGCTGGTCGTCGGCGTCAACTGCTCGCTGGGCGCGACCGAGATGCGCCCGCATGTGGCAGACCTGGCTCGACTGGCCGGCACGCACGTGGCCAGCCACCCCAACGCCGGCCTGCCGAACGCGTTCGGCGGCTACGACGAGACACCGGACGAGACCGGCGCGCTGCTCGCCGGGTTCGCCGACGCCGGAATGGTGAACATCGTCGGCGGATGCTGCGGCACGACGCCGGCGCACATCGCGCGGATCGCCGAGGCGGTGCGTGGCAAGGCGCCGCGGCGGGTGCCCACCCCCGCGCCGGCCACCCGGTTCAGCGGTCTGGAGCCGTTCGAGATCGGCCCGGACACCGGGTTCGTGATGATCGGGGAGCGGACCAACGTCACCGGGTCGGCCCGTTTCCGGCGCCTGATCGAGGCGGACGACTTCCAGGGCGCCGTGGACGTCGCCCTGGAGCAGGTCCGCGGCGGCGCCAACCTGCTGGACGTGAACATGGACGCCGACCTGCTCGACAGCGAGGAGACGATGACCACCTTCCTGAACCTGATCGCCACCGAGCCGGAGGTGGCCCGCATTCCGGTGATGGTGGACAGTTCCAAGTGGAGCGTGCTGGAGGCCGGCCTGCGCTGTGTGCAGGGCAAGGGCGTGGTCAACTCGATCAGCCTGAAGGAGGGCGACGAGGCATTCCTGGACCACGCCCGGAAGATCCGTTCGTTCGGTGCCGGCGTGGTGGTGATGGCCTTCGACGAGCAGGGCCAGGCGGACACCACGCAGCGCAAGGTGGAGATCTGTGCGCGCGCCTACGACCTGCTGGTGGGCACGGCCGGGTTCGCGCCCGAGGACATCATCTTCGACCCGAACGTGCTGGCCGTGGCGACCGGCATCGCCGAGCACAACGGGTACGCCAAGGCGTTCATCGACGCCCTGCCGCAGATCAAGAAGCGGTGCCCGGGGGCGCGCACCAGCGGTGGCATCTCGAACCTGTCGTTCTCGTTCCGCGGCAACAACGTGGTCCGCGAGGCGATGCACTCGGCGTTCCTGTTCCACGCGGTCCAGGCCGGCCTGGACATGGGCATCGTCAACGCCGGGCAGCTCGCGGTCTACCAGGACATCCCGGCGGATCTGCTGGAGCTGGTCGAGGACGTGCTGTTCGACCGCCGACCGGACGCCACCGACCGGCTCGTCTCGTTCGCCGCCACGGTCACCGGCGAGGGCACCAAGCGCGCGGTGGACCTCTCCTGGCGCGAGGGGTCGGTGTCCGAGCGACTGTCGCATGCCCTGGTGCACGGCATCGTCGACTTCGTCGAGGAGGACGCCGAAGAGGCGCGCCAGATGCTGGACCGGCCGCTCGACGTGATCGAGGGTCCGCTGATGGACGGCATGAAGGTGGTCGGCGACCTGTTCGGCGCCGGCAAGATGTTCCTGCCGCAGGTGGTGAAGAGCGCGCGGGTGATGAAGCGCGCGGTGGCCTATCTGGAGCCGTTCCTGGAGAAGGAGAAGGTCGGCGGGCGCGGCCAGGGCAAGGTGGTACTGGCCACCGTCAAGGGCGACGTGCACGACATCGGCAAGAACATCGTGGGCGTGGTGCTGGGCTGCAACAACTACGAGGTGATCGACCTCGGCGTGATGGTGCCGACGGCGAAGATCCTGGACACCGCCGCGGCCGAGGGTGCCGACGCGGTGGGCCTGTCCGGTCTGATCACCCCGTCGCTGGACGAGATGGTCTCGGTGGCCGCCGAGATGCGCCGCCGCGACCTGCGGTTGCCGCTGCTGATCGGCGGCGCGACCACCAGCCGTCAGCACACCGCGGTGCGCATCGCGCCGGAGTACGACGGCTCAACGGTGCACGTGCTGGACGCCTCCCGCGTCGTCGGCGTGGTGTCCCACCTGCTCGACCCGGCCCGGGCCGTGGAACTCGATACCGCCAACCGAGCCGAGCAGCAGCGGCTGCGCGAGCAGCACGAGTCCCGGCGCGCGCAGCCGTTGCTGTCGCTGGAGGCGGCGCGGGCCAACCGGGAGACGGTCGACTTCGCCGATCTGCCGGTGCCGGCGCAGACCGGCGTGCACATCATGGAACCGGACGTCGCGGCGCTGCGCGAGATGATCGACTGGCAGTTCCTCTTCCTGGCCTGGGAGTTGAAGGGCAAGTTCCCGGCGATCCTCGACGAACCGGTCGCCCGCGAGCTGTACGACGACGCCAACGAGATGCTCGACAAGATCATCGCGGACGGCGCGTTCCGGCCGCGCGGTGTCTACGGCCTGTGGCCGGCGCACGCCGAGGACGACGACATCGTGGTCGCGGACCGGCGCTTCCCGATGCTGCGCCAGCAGACCAGCAAGCCGCGGGGCCGGGCCAATAGGTGCCTGGCCGACTATGTCGGGCCGTCCGGCGACCATCTCGGCGGGTTCGCGGTCGCCATTCACGGCGCCGACGAGCTGGCCGCGCGGTATGAGGCGGACGGCGACGACTACCGGTCGATCATGGTCAAGGCGCTGGCCGACCGGCTGGCCGAGGCCTTCGCCGAATATCTCCACCTGCACGTGCGGCGGGAGTGGTTCGAGCCGGGCGCCGACCCGGTGGTGGCCGACCTGCACGCCGAGCGGTTCCGCGGCATTCGTCCCGCGCTGGGCTACCCGGCCAGCCCGGACCACAGCGAGAAGCAGGACCTGTTCGACCTGCTGGGCGCCGACCGCCTGGGCATCGGCCTCACCGAATCGTTCGCGATGACCCCCGCCGCCAGCGTCAGTGGCCTGATCTTCGCCCATCCGGCGTCGCGGTACTTCACCGTGGGCCGGATCGGCGCCGACCAGACCGCCGACTACGCGAAGCGGCGCGGCGTCGACCTGGCGGTGGTGGAGCGCTGGCTGCGCCCGAACCTGGCGTACGAGCCGGAGTCCTGACCGGCGCCGGGGGCTAGCCCCAATGCCGCGTAGTTAGGGTCCGCTGGGAAACAAGCCGTAGCTTGGCGGATTCGGCTTCGTTGATCTGCTATGGCGGTCGGTGGCGAG
>NZ_BMMX01000024.1:66855-81893 GCF_014646155.1 Mangrovihabitans endophyticus | reverse complement strand
CGCCGGCACCCGCCGGCACCCGCCGGCACCCGCCGGCACCCGCCGGCACCCGCCGGCACCCGCCGGCACCCGCCGGTGCCCCACGGGCGCCCGCCGCGACCGAGCCGACCCGCCGCGATCTTGAGATTTGTGTCCCGGCAAACCGGACGAAACACCCCTAACCCCGCACGCAAACTCCAAGATCGATCCGGCATCCGCGCCGATCTTGGAGATTGTGTGCCCGGTTCGATCGCTTATGGCGGTTATGTCGCAACGAAAAGTTCAAGATCGGCGCGTACCCGGGGCGTTCGGGGCCGGGGGCGTGCGGGGGCACGCGCGGTGCGGGGCGTGCGGGCGACGCGCGGTGCGGGGCGTGCGGGCGACGCGCGGTGCGGGGCGTGCGGGGGTGCGGGCGACGCGCGGTGCGGGGCGTGCGGGGGTGCGGGGGTGGCCGGGTGGGTGGGTGGGTGGTGGTGCGCGATGTCGGTTCGCGTGCACCTGGCGTTGCGTCAGGCGAACAGTGCCAGGGCCGCCCGTTGCTCCGGGGTCAGGCTCAGCAACGCTTCCGGCCCTTCTGTGGGATAGATCCGGGCCGCGTCGAGATCCGCCGCTCGCAATCCGGCCGCGACGCCGGTGCGCACCCAACGGTCGGTCAGCCGGTCGGCCAGCCGCTTGGCGTCGAACAATGACATCGCGGACGGCCGCCAACCGTCCGGCTGCTCCGGCCCGCCGAACACCAGATAGTGGTCGCACGCATCCGCGCCGACGTCGTTCGTGGCCTCGTCGTATGTTCGGATGCAGACCGTGCGTCCGGCAAGCGTCCCGGAGCGGAACACCCCGTCGTAACCGGTGTCCTTCGCCGGCTCGATGCCGAGCACCCGGGCGGCCAGAAAGTCCCGCAGACCGCCGGGTCCCGCCGGTCGACCGGTGAGGTGGGTGATGCGCGCGTCGATCCCGCCGCGCTCCGCCATCAAGGCGGCCAATTCCCGCAGGACGTCGTCCATGCCGAGACGCTACCGCCCGTACGGGCGCACGCCTACCGGCGGCAGCCGAGGTTATCCGGCCGAGTAATAGGTTTGGTGCCGACATGGACGGGGAGCGGAGCCGGATGACCGAGATCATCACCAGCGCGGCCAATCCGTTGGTGAAGCGGATGCGCCAGCTTGCCGACCGCAAGCATCGGCGGCGTGCGGGCGCCTTCGTGGTGGACGGCGTGCAGCCGGTCTGGCGGGCGGTCGAGGCGGGCTGTGAGATTGAGGCGCTCGTGGTGGCGCCGGAGCTGCTGGCCGGTTCGCCGGCCATGCGGATGGTCGCCGAGCAGGAGGCCGCCGGCACCCGCGTCGCCCGGATCAGCCGGGAGCTGTTTCTGCGACTGTCCGAACGGGACGGAGCGTCGGGGCTCGCCGCCGTCATCCGTGGCCGGGTGCGCGATCTGGGCGAGCTCACGGTGCGGCCGGACGCCGTGTTCGTCGCGCTGCACGAAATCGGCAACCCCGGCAATCTCGGCACCATCATCCGCACCGCGGACGCCACCGGCGCGGCGGGCGTCATCCTGGTCGGGGACACCAGCGACCCGTACGCGCCGAGCGCGGTCAAAGCCAGCATGGGTTCGCTGTTCGCGGTCGAGGTGGCGCACGCGGACACCTTGGACGACCTCTTCGACTGGGCCGCGGCGAACGGCGTCCGTACCGTGGCGACGTCCGGCGGCGCGGCCGACGACTACCGCGACATCCGATACCCGACCCCGCTGACGGTGCTGCTGGGCAGCGAGGGCCGCGGCCTTCCGGCGGACGCGCTGGAGCACAGCGACGACCGGATCAAGATCCCCATGGTCGGCACGGCGGAGTCGCTGAATCTCGCCGTGGCCTGCGCCCTGATGCTGTACGAGGTACGCCGCTTCGGCCTGCGGTGAGATCGGCCGTTCGGATGATCTTCGGGGGCCGACCGTCGGGTAGCGTTCGCTCGCCGCGTCCGACGATCGGGCGCCGTATCACACACGGGGGCGTCCACATGCGGACCACCATGCTGCGTGCCGTCATCGCGGCGGCCATCTCCGGCGGGGTCGCCGTGGCGGGCGTCGCGCTCGCCACCGGACCGGCCGCGGCCGACGTGGTGCCGGTCGTTCCGCCACCGACCGCCAAGCACGCGATGTCGTCGCTGAGCTCGGTGGGCGACACGGTGGTCGATGGTGTGCGTCACCGCATGCTGATCAGTGATTCGGGCGCGGGCCGCATCCTGGCGGTGAACGACGACGGCACCACCGCGGGCGAGATCACGGGTGTGGCCGGTGTGGACGGTCTGCTGCTGTCACCCGACTCGGCGACCCTGTACGCCGCGGTGACCGGCGACTACTCGATCGTGGCCTACGACGCGGCCACGCTCACGGAAACCCGGCGCTACCCGGTGTCCGAGGGCTTCCGGCTCAACCACCTGGTCCTGGCCGCCGGCAAGCTGTGGTTCTCCTTCACGGCGTACAACGGCGACGGCGATGTCGCCTCGCTCGATCTGACCGACGGCACGGTCACCCCGCTGTATGCCAGCCGCGGTGACATGCTGACCACGGGGGCTCCGCACCTGGCGGCCAGTCCGGCGGCGCCCGGCCGGGTCGCCGCCGCCAAAGGCAGCGAGATCTGGCTCTTCGACGTCACCGGCGACACGCCCGCCGAGGTCGTGCACCGCAGCTTCTCCCTGGATGACGTCACCGATTACCGGGCGCTCGCCTGGAGCACGGACGGGACGCGGCTCGTCGCCTCCGGCGCCGGCGGGTTCCGGTACTTCTCGGCCGCCGACCTGTCCCCGGCCGGCGGCGGGACGTCCTATCGGGCGCCCCTCATCGACGTCGCGACCGGTGGCCTGGCCGTCGGGGTGAACACCACGTGGCAGGACCCCACCCTCTCCCTCTATCCGCCGGGTTCGTCCGATCCGGCGCGCATTTACCGCTTCCCGATGGGCGCCGACGACTACCCGGAGATCGTGGCGATGGGCTGGGAGCCCGGCAGCGGCCGGGTCTTCGTGATCACCGCGACGGTCCTCGGCATCGACACCCTCTGGGTGCTCGGCGAATCACCCGTGACCAGCACGCCGCCCACCACCACGCCGCCGACCACGAAGCCGACACCGACCGCGACCGTCGCGCCCGCGCGGTCCACGCCGACGTTGACCATCACGCCCAGCGGCACCGTCAACGCGTACGGGACGACGGTCACGGTGACTGCGCACCTCGGAACGACGTACCAGAACCGGACGGTGGACATCCGGGCCGACCCGTACGGCACCGATCAGGCCGACCGGTCCTTGCGTAAGGGCACGGTGGACGCCAAGGGCAACCTTGCGGTGAGCCTGCGCCTGACCCGCAACACCACCCTGGCGGCGGTCTTCACCGGCGACGCCCGGTACGCGCCACGGACCGTGAAGTCGACCGTCTCCACCCGGGTCGGCGTGTCGACCACCGTCGCCAAGCAGTACAAGACCGTTTCGTCGTACGCCTATGTGCACCGGACCACCAATCCGCGTTTCACCACCGCCATGACGGCGTACCCGAAACGCAAGCAGAAGTTGATGTTCGAGCGGTACTCGGGCGGCAAGTGGCAGGCGTGGCGCAGCTCGTTGCTGACGCTGGACTCGTCCGGGCACAGCACCTACACCTTGACCGGCACGCACGCGGTGGGCGTGAAGTACCGGGTGCGTGCGGCATATCTTCCGGGCACGTCGGGGGACAGCGTGAACGCCACCACCTATGGCGCATACCGGTATTTCATCTTCGCCAAGTAGCGGTCGCCGACGTCAGCCGCCGATGATCGGCGGCAACGCGAACAGCATCACTGTCGACCACGTGACGTGGGTCAGCACGGGCGCGAGGATGCCGCCGGACGCCCGGCGCTGCAGGCCGAGCACGGTGCCCAGCACCACCGCCGCGAACACCAGCATCGGATTGGCGGTGGCCACGGTGGCCAGCCCGTACGCGATGGTGGACAGCAGCACCGGATGGCGGCGCCCGATCGCGGCGAACAGGGCGCCGCGGAAGAAGATCTCCTCCGCCACCCCGTTCAGCAGGGTGACCGCGGTGATCAGGAGAAGCGCTCCGTACCGGGCATGGTCGAGGACGCTGTCGGCATAGTCGCGCAGCGGCGGCAGGTGCTGGACCACCAGGGCGCCCAGCACGAACACCGCGCCGATGAGCAACCCGGTGCCGATGGGCGTCGCGACGGGCCGGCGCAGGTGGCCGCGGAACGCGATGCGGCCCAGATGCAGCGGCCCGGACAGCAGGCTGCCGACGATCCAGACGGCGGCCACCGCGATGGTCATCACATAGAAGAGCGCATCACCCGGCGCGATCGACAGGGAATAGCCGAGCAGCGCGGCGCCGACCACGAGCGTGGCGGCCACCACCAGACGGCGCCGCCGGAACCGGGCGTCGGTCTCCGTGTGATCGCGCGGCACCCGGTCTACCAGCGTGGCGCGCATCAGGTCGCGGAACACGCACTCACCTCGCGGCGACGACGGCAAGCCGGTCCAGCGCCTCGCGCATGGCTTGCGAGAGTTCCAGGTCGCCGGGTTCGGTCAACCAGCGGCCGAAGGCGACGCGGAGCACGACGACGCCGGCCTCGCCGGCGAGGCTGGCGTCCGGTTCCGGCACGCCCCGGCGCCGCAGGCCGTCGGCGAGGGCGGCGGCCAGCGACACGAGCTTGATGAGCTCCCGCTCCTGCAACTCGGGGTTGGCGTTGATGACGGACTGGCGTTGCCGTGAATAGTCCTGGTGCTGGCCGAGCACGCCTGCCGCTGCGTCCAGGGCGGCGGCGACCACCTGCATCGGGGCGGCGCCGGCCGGTGCCTGCTCGACCGCCCGCATCACCTCGTCGAACAGCGCCGCCGAGCCACCGAACAGCACCTCACGCTTGTCCGCGAAGTGCCGGAAAAACGTCCGCGCGGTGAGCCCGGCCCGCAGGGCGATCTCGGCCACCGTCGTCTGCTCGAAGCCGCGCTCGACGTACAACTCCATCGCCGCCGCGCGGAGCCGGCCGGCCGCGTCGGGCTCCCATCGCACCACGGGCATGATTCTAGTCATGTCACTTGATGACATCATCTGCTACGGTGATGTCATCAAGTGACATCACTGGAGGTGCTCATGCGCTACTTCGTCACCGGAGCGTCGGGGTGGATCGGCTCGGCCGTCGTCCCCGAGCTCCTCAAGGCCGGACACCAGGTCACCGGCCTCGCCCGGTCGGACGCCGCCGCCGAGACCGTCGCCGCCCGCGGGGCGCAGGTGCGGCGCGGCGAGCTGGGCGATCTCGACGTCCTGCGAGCCGGTGCGTCCGCCTCCGACGGTGTGATCCACCTCGGCTTCATCCACGACTTCTCCCGGATGGCGGCCGCGGCGGAGACCGACCGGGCGGCCATCAACGCCATCGGCTCGGCCCTGGAGGGCACCGGGCGGCCGTTCCTGATCGCCTCCGGCGTGGTCGGGCTCGCCGACGGCCGCCCGGTGACCGAGCGGGACATGCCGGACGCGAACGGCAACCCCCGGATGGCCAATGCCGCCATCACGCTCTCGTACGCCGAGCGCGGCGTGCGCCCGGTCGTGGTGCGGTTCGCCCCGTCGGTGCACGGCGAAGGTGACCACGGATTCCTGTCCGTCCTGGTCGGGGTCGCGCGGGAGCGCGGCTTTTCGGCGTACGTGGGCGATGGCAGCAACCGGTGGCCCGCGGTGCACTGCCTGGACGCCGGGCGGCTCGTGCGGCTCGCCGTGGAACGGGCGCCCGCCGGGACGAACGTGCACGCCGTCGCCGAGGAGGGCGTGCCCACCCGGGACATCGCCGAGGCGATCGGGCGCGGCCTGGGCCTGCCGGTAAAGTCCGTCTCCGCCGAGGAGGCCGACGAGCACTTCGGCTGGATCGGCCGCTTCTTCGGCGCCGACGTGCCGGCGTCCAACGCGGCGACGCGGAAACTGTTCGACTGGCACCCGGCGCAGCCGGGCATCATCGACGACCTCGACGCCGGCCACTACTTCAAGGGCTGAGTTCACTGCGGCCCGGCCCGGCGCGGGCCCGGTGCGGTGCGGTGCGGTGCATCGTTGCACCGCACCGCACCGCACCGCCGGGCCGGCTCGGGATCAGGTCGCGGTGCAGGTGGGGGTCAGGGTGCCGCTCGTGCCGGTGGCCTGGAAGCCGAACTCGGTGTATCCGCCGGCCGGCACCGAAGCGTTGTAACTGACGTTGGTGAACTGGATCGCCCCGCTGCTGCCGCTCGGATCGGCGTTCCAGGCGTTGCTGACCGTCGCCCCCGCGGGCAGGGTCAGGCCGACGCGCCAGCCGTTGAGCGCCGAGGTGCCGGCGCTGACCCGGACGGTCGCCACGAACCCGCCGTTCCAGGCGTTGACGGACACCGTGGCCGAACATCCCCCGGCGGGCGGCGGCGGCGAGCTGGGCGGCGGGGAGCTGGGCGAAGTGGGCGGCGGGGAGCTGGGCGAGGTGGGCGGCGGGGAGGACGGGCCCGACCCGAGGGTCGGCGTCTGCCAGTCCACCCAGTCGGCCAGCCGGCCCTGCTTGCTCGCCGCGATCCGGATCGTGCCGGCGGCGCTGGCGTTACGCAGCAGGAAAGCCCGGATGTTCTGTTGCAGGGGCGTGCGCCATTCGGACCGTACGGCGCAATGGTTGCCGTCCTGGACGTCGGACCAATAGGTGATGTTGCTGCTCGCGCCGAGTGCCTTGTAGACCTCGGCGCCGGCCAGGGCGGCGACGCTGCCGGACCGGGCGGCGAGCCAGTCGATGTGTGGGTTCTCCATGAGGAACAGGCCGCGCGGGGCCACCATGGCGACCATCTCGTGGGTGTCCACCGGCAGTCGTGTGGGGCTGCCGGTGAACGAGCCGAACGCGTCACCCAGCCATGGCTGTTCGCTGTACGCGCTGCTCAACGGCTGGGCACCGGACTCGCCGGGTATCCCGCGGAAGATCGGCGCACCGCCGCTGCCCGATTCGATCGGCATGGTCAGCGCGATGCGCTGGTCGAACGCGCCGACGACGAAGGCGCCCTTGCCGAATCGGGAGCACCCGGTGACACCTGTCGCGTCGGCCCGCAGGATGGTGCCGTTGGACTGCTCGATGACGTCGATGATGCGGCTCACTCCCCAGGCCCAGGCCATCAGCAGCCCGGTGCTGCTGGAGGAGCCGTAGATGCTGTAGAACGCGCCCTGCTTGTTGCCCCGTGCAGTGCCTTCCTGGCCGACCGCGTACGGGTCGTAGCTGATCACGGCCGCTCCGGCCGCCTTGATGGTGGCGGTGTCGGCACCGAACCCGCCGAGCACCACCACGGCCGGGAAGGGGCCGGTGCCACTGGGCAGGTCGACGCCCGCGGAGAAACTCGCGTTGCGGCCGTTGGCCGACACGTTCACCGTGATGCTGCTGGTCGACACGGTTCCGCTGACGGTCGGCGGCTTCGCCGGCTTTTCGCCGTAGACGAACTTCTCCGCCAGCTTCTTGATCTCCTCGCGCCGGCATCGCCAGTCGGACGTGGTGGCGATGCGCGAACCGTTGAGGCGGGTGAACGGGTCGGGGAGCTTGGCGTTGGTGGGCAACGAACCGGCGTCCGGCAGGGCGGGCACCGCGCAGTCGGCGCCCTCATCCTCGACGGCCGCCGCAGCCGCCGCGGCGGTGCGCGTGGTGGCGGGCGCCGCGACCAGCGCCACGCCGGCCGCCAGCATGGCTGCCGCCAGCATGAAGACCGTCGCTCGTGGACGAGATCGGCCGGGATGAGGGCGGCTCGAATCGGTGATCACTGCAAGCGCTCCTTCCGGTGGATGGTGGAGGCGGCGATCGCTCACCCGATGCCATGGGAGCGCTCCCGCATCGGGCGTGTCCAGTCTTCGACAAGCCATCGAAATGTGTCAATAATATTCCGGAAACTTCCGCTGGCTGCCCGGTTCGTCGGCGGTCGGCGGCGAGCGGGCGCTCCCGCTCGCCGCCGAAACTTCCGGCGTCGCGGCGGTGCCCTGGGCGCGGTGACGACGGGGCGATGGCCGGACGGCGGCGCGGCGTGGCACCGGGGATGATGGGGCCATGCCACCGCCTGGCCAGGCCGCCATGCCCGGGGAGCCGGCCGCGCCCGGCGCCGAGGTGTCCTTGGGCACCATCGCGGCGCAGTGGCTACGCATCGGCATCACCGGCTTCGGCGGTCCACCGGCCCACATCAGCCTGCTGCGGGAGCTGTGCGTGACCCGCCGGGGCTGGGTCAGCGAGCAGGAGTTCGAGGACGGCATCGCGGCCACCAACCTGTTGCCCGGCCCCGCATCGACACAACTGTCCATCCTGTGCGCTTGGCGGCTGCGCGGCTGGCGTGGCGCCCTGCTGGGCGGAGCCTGCTTCATCGTCCCGGGACTGATCGCCATCCTCGTGCTGGCGGTCCTCCTGCTGTCCGGCAGCCCCGCAGCGCCGGTGCTGGGTGCGGCGTCGGGCGCCGGCGCGGCGGTGGCCGCGGTAGCCGTTCAGGCCGGAGCGAGGTTGATCCCGGCGAGTTGGCGCCGGGCCGGACCCGGCCGGCCGGGTCGCTGCCGATGGATCGGATACCTCGTGGTCGGCGCCCTCGCCGCACTACTGCTCGGCCCCTGGCTGGTGCTGGTGCTGGTCGCCGCCGGACTGGTCGAGACCGGCGTGCACGGCGCCCGTCACCGGACCACCCGCGACGGACGGCGGCGCCCGGCGCCCGGCCTGCCCCCGATCGCCCTCGCGACGCTCGCCTCGTCGAGCGTGCTGGGCGCGCTGTCATGGACCGCGCTCAAGGTCGGCGCCCTGTCGTACGGCGGCGGCTTCGTGATCATCCCGTTGATGCGCGCCGACGCGGTGGACCACCACCACTGGCTGACCGGCGACCAATTCCTGTACGCGGTGGCGCTCGGCCAGATCACACCCGGTCCGGTCGTGCAGACCGTGGCGGTGGTGGGGTACGCCGCCGCGGGACTGCTGGGCGGCGTGCTGGCCGCGGTGGTCGCGTTCGCGCCGTCATTCGTGTTCGTGCTGGCCGGTGCGCGTCACTTCGACCGGTTGCGGGCCGCGCCCGCGGTGCAGGCGTTTCTGTCCGGAGCCGGTCCGGCGGCGATCGGGGCCATCCTCGGCTCGGCGGTGTCGCTCGCCCTGTCCCTGACCCACCTGTGGCAGGTGCCGGTGCTGGCCGCCGCCGCGGTGTGGCTGCTGGGACTGCGCCGCGGCGTGGTCACCGCGCTGCTGGCCGCGGGCGGCCTGGGTGTGCTCGCCGCGCTGGCCGGAATGCCGGTGCAATGAGGGGCATTCACTCGTGCGCAGTACACTCGTGCGACACCTCGACCACCGCGCTCACCGCCCGACGGCCGGCAATATCCCGGAGGAAATTCACCATGCAGGACCGCGGCACGCCACTGGTCGTCTACAACTCGTTGACCCGCCGTTCGGAGGAATTCCGGCCGATGGTCGACGACCAGGTGCGCATTTATAGCTGCGGTCCCACGGTCTACAACTATCCGCACATCGGGAACCTCCGGGCGTACGTTCTGAGCGACACCCTGCAGCGCGCGCTGCGCTGGAAGGGATACGAGATTCGCAAGGTCGTCAACATCACCGACGTCGGTCATCTCGTGGCGGACGCCGACTCCGGCGACGACAAGCTGGAGGAGGCCGCGCGAGCGTCCACCGAGAGCGTCTACGACCTGGCCCGGCGTTACGAGGCGGCGTTCCACGCCGACTTGGAGATGCTGCGCATCCTGCCCGCCGACCTCTACCCGCGGGCCACCGACTACATCCCGCAGATGGTCGAGTTCGCCGCGGTGCTGGAGCGCAAGGGCGCGGCCTATCGCCTGCCCACCGGGCTGTACTTCGACACGTCCACCTCGCCGGGCTATGGGCGGCTGGCCGGCCTGCGCGCCGACGACCAGCGCGAGGGCGCGCGCGTCGATGTCGTCGCCGGCAAGCGGAACAAGACCGACTTCGCCGTGTGGCGCACCGAGCAGCCGGGCGAGCGTCGGCTGATGCGATGGGAAAGCCCGTGGGGATGGGGTGCGCCCGGATGGCACCTGGAATGCTCGGTGATGAGCATCGACCTTCTCGGCAGCCATTTCGACATCCACACCGGTGGCGTCGACCATCGTGAATTGCATCACGTCAACGAGATTGCGCAGAGCGAAGCCTATCTCGACGATGGGGCCGACTGGGTGCCCTATTGGCTGCACAATGAATTCATCAACGTGAAGAGCGCCAAAATGGCGAAATCGAAGGGGACCGGCCTGCGCCTGGTGGAACTCGTCGAGGACGGCGTCGACCCGGCGGCCTACCGGCTGTGGCTGCTCACCTCGCACTACCGCGCGCAGTCCGACTTCAGCCGCGCGGCGATCGACGCCGCCGGCACCACGCTGCGCCGGTTGCGCGCCCGCGTCGATGGTCCGCTGCCGATCGACCGCACGCAGACCTACCAGGCCGCGATGGCGGCGGCCGGGGATGAGGCGCGTGCCGTCGTGCGTCGCATCGACGAGGCCGTCTCCGACGATCTGAACACCGCACGCGTACTGGCCGTCCTGCAGGAGGCGCTGCAGAACGACGATCTCCCCGTCGACGATCGGAGGCTGGTGGCCGCGGTCGCGGAAAACCTCCTCGGCCTGGGACTGGACGAGCCCGCGGTGGAGGCGGCGGCCCTGCCGGCGGATCTGGAAGCCACCGTGCTGGACATGCTGGCGCAGCGCGTCAAGGCACGCGAGGCCCGTGACTGGGGTCTCGCCGACCAGATCCGCAGCAACCTTGAGCGGATGGGTATCGGCATCAAGGACACGCCACAGGGCACCACCTGGGAGCCGATCAAATGAACCTTTCGGTGAAAAAGGTTCAATGAGCACCACCCACCGGAGAGGCGAATCTGCGTGAAGCTCTACTGCACCAAGTCTCGTGACTACGTCGAGGTACCGCACGAGTCGCCGGTGAACCTGTACGTCTGCGGCATCACGCCGTACGACTCGATGCACGTCGGCCACATCGCCATGCTGCTGACCTACGACGTGCTGATCCGCCGCCTGCGCAGCCTCAACCGGCCGGTCCGGATGGTCCGCAACATCACCGACGTCGACGACCCGCTGCTGCCCAAGGCGCAGTCGCTGGACGTGCCGTACTGGGACCTGGTGGAGAGCGAGATCGCGCAGTTCGGGGCCGACGAGAAGGCGCTGGACCTGGTGCGCGCCGACGCCGAGCCGCGTGCCTCGGCAAACATCGACCAGATCGTCGCGACCATCGAAGAGCTTCTGACCAGCGGTCACGCGTACCGGCTGGACGACCACATCTATTTTTCGGTCGCCACCGACCCGCAGTTCGGATCGCTGGCCGAGCACGACCGTGACCAGATGATCAAGCTGTCCGGGGAGAACGGCGGCGACCCGGAGCGGCCCGGTAAACGGGATCCGCTGGACTTCATCCTGTGGCAGCCCGCCCGTCCGGGTGAGCCGGAATACTCCGGGACCCTGGGCATCGGCCGCCCGGGGTGGCACATCGGCTGTTCCGTGATGAGCCGACGCGAACTCGGCAGCCGCATCGACATCCACGGCGGCGGCGCCGACCTGGTCTATCCGCACCACGAGTGCGAGATCTCGCAGAACCGCAGCGTCGACGGCGGTTCCCTGGTGCAGGTCTGGCTGCACTCCGGGCTGGTCGGCTACCAGGGTCAGAAGATGTCAAAGTCGCGGGGCAACATCGTGCTCGCCCGCGACGTCATCGGCCGGTACGACGCCCGGGCGCTGCGCCTCGGCATCCTGGCCCATTACCACCACCGGCACGAGATGGAGTGGTTCGACGAATACCTCGACGACGCCACCGACCTGCTGCGCCGGCTGATCGCCGCGTCCGGCCGGTCCGCCGGACCGTCCCTCACCGCGTACGCCGAACGGCTCGCCGCGCATCTCGACAACGACCTCGACTTCCCGGCCGCGGTCGGCGAGCTGCAGGCCGCAGCCGACGCGATGGAAGGCGGTGGCGACGACCCGACCGCGCCGGGCGTGCTGACCGAGATGGCGGCGTTGCTCGGGGTCGACCTGAGCAGGCCGGTCCTGGCCGACGGCCGCTGAGCCGCTGGGTCAAACGCTCCGGCCGCCGGCCGCCGGAGCGTTTGCTGCCGTCGTTCACGGGTACGTCCCTGGTTCAGCCGTGATGGCGGACCGCTGATCCACCGTCCTGCCAGAAGGAGGACACGATGAGCGACGCGATAACCACTTTGGTCAAAATGTCGGATTCGAGCAAGACGATCGCCGATTCCGACAACGACATCCGCAACCGTACGGTCGTGGACCGCGACGGCTCCGAAGTCGGCTTCATCGAGGACCTGCTGATCGACAGCCAGGATGAGAAGATCCGCTTCCTGCGCGTGGAACATGGCGGCATCCTCGGCTTCGGAGCCACCCCGTCGTTCATCCCGATCGAGGCGATCACCAGCGTGGACGAGGAAAAGGTCCACATCGACCAGTCCAAGGGGCAGGTGGCCGAGGCGCCGCGATACGACCCCGAACTGGTCGACGAATCCGAGTACTACAACGACGTCTACGGCTACTACGGCTATCCGCCATTCTGGGCGCCGGGGTACGTCTACCCCGCCCGACCCTTCCTGTTCTGACCCGGATCCGGGTTGCCGCCGCTGTCCACCGCCACTCGGCGGACCGTGGTGTGCCGGCCCAGGTCGACCCGACGGTATCGGCCCCGCGGCCAAGTGAAAGTCGCCAGCGCGCCACCGGGCAGCGTGTACTCGAAGATCCGATCGCCCACCGAGACCGCGAACGATCGGGGATCGTCGTTCTCGTTGTGCACCACCAGGGCGGTGGAGCCGTCCGGGTTGCGGAACGCCACGTCCATGATCTGGCCGTTCCACCCGGTGGTGCCGAACGATGTGCTGCCGATCCGGACCGCGCCCGGCTGCACGAACTTCGACAGGTGACCGATCGTGTAGTACTCCGCGTTCGTCGTCACGCTCCCGTCCGGCTGCACCGTCACCAGGCCGGTGCAGGTGTCGCAGCCGCCGTTGTGCGGGCCGCCCGTGCTGTCCAGCGCGATGTTCCAGGTGACGACCGATTTTGCCCAGTTCCGAGTGGTGCCGATGGCGATGGTGCGCGCGTGCCACACGAGCGTGTCGCGGAAGAACTGCGCGGGTGTGTCGTCCGGGCCGTGCGAGCCCGAGCATTCGGTGAACCAGATGCCCTTGTTCGGGTACGCCTCGTGCAGGGCGCTCTGCGCGCTCGGGTCACCCGAGTAGCAGTGGTACGCCGTACCGGCCACCCATGTCGCGGCGGGACCGGCCAGGATCTCGTACGGGTAATCGGTCTCCGGATCCTCGCCGGGCGGCGTGCTGTCCACGTCGCCGGGGTGGGTGCTCCAGTTGTGGTCGTACGCGAGAATCTTGGTGCGCGGGCTGAACCGGCGCAGCAGCGGTCCCAGCGCCTCGATCACCTCGGCCTCTTGGCGGACCGGCATGTCCGTGCCCGGATAACCGTTGGGGTGCCGGTTCTGCGGCTCGTTCTGCACCGTCAGATAGTCGACCGGGACACCAGCCGCCGCGTACGCCCGGACGAACTTGAGCAGGTAGAGCGCGTACGCATGATAGATCGCCGGATCGTCCTTGAGCCGCCCGCCGATCAGCGAGTCGCTGGTCTTCATCCAAGCCGGCGGACTCCACGGGGTGGCCAGCACGGTGAGTCGCGGGTTGAGCCGCCGAGCCTGTCGCAGCAACGGGAGGATCTTCGCCTCGTCGTGGACGATGCTGAAATGCCGCAGCGCGAAGTCCGTCTGGCCGGCCGGCACATCGTCGTACGTGTAATGCTCGGCCGCCGCGGTGAAATCGGACGAGCCGATCGGCTGACGCAGGAAGTCGACCCCGATGCCCCGACGCGGGTCGAACAGCTTGCGCATGGTGTCCGCGCGCGTCGCCGCGGGCAGGCGATAGATCACCGTCGCGGACGAGTCGGTGAGGGAGGCACCGAAGCCGTCCATGCGCTGATAGGTCCGGCTCGGGTCCAGCACGATGGTCGGCGCGGTGGAGGTGCCCCGGTGGAAGGTCACCGGATCCTGTTCCCGCAGAAGTTGCGACCGGTCGACGGTGGTCATCCAGACGCGCGCCCGCGGAGCGTGCGACCACCGGTCATGGTGGCCGGACGAGGCGGACGCCGGGGCGGCCGCGGTCATCGTCAGCGTGACGGCGAGGGCGGCGGCGGTGGGCGCAGATCTCCTCATGGTTCCTCGCGGGGCTCGGCGGGGCGCATCACGGGCGAGCGTTGCCTGAAACAAATGAAACAAACCCGTAACATCTGTTTGTCAGCCAAGCATCCGACCTCGCGGCTGTCAACCGCCATCGATCTCCGTTACGGCTGGTGGCGCCGCAGGAGGTGGCCGTCTCCCGTTACGGCTGGTGGCGCCGCAGGAGGTGGCCGTCTCCCGTTACGGCTGGTGGCGCCGCATGAGGTGGCCGGTAGCCGGGAATGACTCGTTGCCCGCCAGCGAGCCGGTTTTCGTCTCCTCGATCCGGAAGCCTTCGCTGCGATAGAGGGCGATCGCCGCGGCGTTGCCGTCCAGCACCGACACCTCGACAGAGGGGCCGGCGGAGGCCACCGCGTGGCGCAGCAGTGCCCGCCCGACGCCGCGCCGATAGCGAGCCGGGTCCACATAGAGCCATGTAACCTCGTCATCGTCCAGGGCCACGAACCCGGCGACAGCACCGTCGTCCTCGGCCACACCGTCGTCCTCGGCCACCCAGAGGCGACCGTCGAAGAGCCCTTCGTTCTCGGCGGTCTGCGCCAGGGTGAGGAAGGCCTCGACCCCGACCGTGTCACGCAACTCGTCGAGGCGGGCGGCATCATGGATGCGGGCGATCGAGTCCCAGTCCGCGGCACGGTAATCCCGGATCAACATGCCGTCGAAGTCTCGACGCGCCCACACTTACGAGGCAAGGCGTTTTCCCCGCCCGCTCCGCGTTCCCCACCCGCTCCGCGTTCCCCGCCCGCTCCGGGTTCCCCGCCCGCTCCGGGTTCCCCGCCCGCTCCGGGTTCCCCGCCCGCTCCGGGTTCCCCGCCCGCTCCGGGTTCC
>NZ_BMMX01000024.1:0-66755 GCF_014646155.1 Mangrovihabitans endophyticus | reverse complement strand
CCGCTCGCTCCGCCTCCGCCCCCCGCCCCGCCCCCAAGCCCGCCCCGCGTTCCCGCCCACCCCCGGCCCCGCCCCCGCCCGCCCCTGCTCGCATCCCCCGGGGGCGTGGATCTTGGACTTAGTGGTCGGACAAGTCGGTTGTGCTGTCCCATATCGGCCACGCAATCTCCATGATCGACGCGAGCGGCGCCGATGGAGGCTTCGATCATGGAGTTCTCGGTCCGACATAACGCATTTGCACGGGTATTCCGGGCACGCAAAATCCAAGATCGACGACGCGGACCGGGCGCGGAGCCGACGCGGACCAGGGGCGGAGCCGACGCGGACCAGGGGCGGAGCCGACGCGGACCGGGCGCGGACCCGACGCGGGCCGGGGGCGGGCCGGGGGCGGCGCGGGTCGGGCGGGGCGGGCGGGGGTGGGGCGAAGGGTGGGCTTGGGTTTGGGCTGGGCGGGGCGGGTGCCTGGCTTGTCGGATAACACAAATAAGCGCAGCCAAAGGCAGCGTTGCCCGCCAGTCCCGATCTTCTTAGCGCACGGTTAAGTCGACGCCACCCGGCTGATCGTGCCGACCGTGCTCGCCTAGTTTCGCGGGTATGGCACCACGGAAGAAGACCCTCGCGGCCCTCGTCACCGGCACCGTCGTCGCCGGGCTCGGCGTTCTCGGTGTGAGCACGGCGATGGCCGCGTCCGCCGGTCCCATCACCGGCATCGGCGGCAAGTGTGTCGACGTCGCCGGGGCTGGCTCCGCCAACGGCACCGCCGTGCAACTCTGGGACTGCAACGGCACCGGCGCACAACGGTGGACCGTGGACGGCAACCGGGTCACCGCGCTCGGCAAGTGCCTCGACGTGGCCGCGGCCTCGCACGCCGACGGTGCCAAGGTGCAGCTTTACGACTGCAACGGCACCGGAGCGCAGCAGTGGGCCGCACGCGGACGGCAGCTCGTCAACACCGGATCCGGCAAATGCCTGGACGCCACCGGCATGAGCTCGGCCAGCGGCACCCGGCTGCAGATCTGGTCGTGCACCGGCAACGCCAACCAGTCATGGACCGTGTCCGGCGGCCCCGGGTTCACCACTCCGCCGACCACCGCCCCCACGACCAAGCCGCCGACCACCGCGCCCACCACCCGACCGCCCGGTGCCAGCGCCAAGAAGGGCGTCAGCACCTGGGAATTCAACGGTCTCGCCGGGGCCGTCAAGGACGTCGGGGCGCACTGGTATTACAACTGGGGCACCAACAACGACAACATGCCCGCCGACGCCGAGTTCGTCCCGATGATCTGGGACGAAAACGTGGTCACGCCGGCCAACCTCGCCAAGGTCAAGACCGAGGGCACGACGCTGCTCGGCTTCAACGAACCCGACCTCGCCGGCCAGGCCGAGATGACCGTGGACCAGGCGCTCGACCTATGGCCGCAGTTGCAAAACACCGGCATGCGTCTGGGCAGCCCCGCCGTCGCGTACGGGGGAGACACGCCCGGCGGATGGCTGGACCGTTTCATGAGCGGGGCGCGTCAGCGCAACCTGCGGGTCGATTTCATCACCCTGCACTGGTACGGCTCCGACTTCAGCGACGCCGCGGTCGGCCAGTTCATGGGGTACGTCAAGGCGGTGCACGACCGCTACCAGTTGCCGATTTGGATCACCGAGTACGGCCTGATGAACTTCACCGGCAGCCCGAAGTTCCCGAACACCCAGCAGATAACGTCGTTCATCTCGAACTCGACCAAGCAGTTGGAGGCAACGCCGTACGTGGAGCGGTACGCGTGGTTCTCCCTGCCGGCAGTGGGCGACTCGGTGGCCTACGGGCTTTACCGCGACGCGACAACCCCGACGGAAGCGGGCAAGGCGTATCGAGCCGCGGGGTAGTGCACGAGAGCTGTGTGGGCCCCGTCGGCGATCACGTCGGCGGGGCCGCGCACGTCAACCGGCTACCACGCGAGCGGCGTGGAAGACGTCGGCGGGTAGGGGGTATTCGAGTTGCCACTCGATCCGCATCGGACGATCACCGCTGTGTCGCAGGTAGGTCATGGGGCCCGCGTAGAGGTAAGGCGGAGCACCGAGTGCGCCGTCCGGGATCTTCGTCTTTCGGAGGAAGAGGTGCACGGATGACCGCAGGCGTTCGTGATTGACATAGCGCTGACCAACGGCCGATCGCGTCGAGGTCGCGGTCTGCGACTCCCATTGGAAGCGGTCGGGTGACAGCGCCCGATCCTGGTACATGGTCGTCGGGGAAAAATGCTCCTCGGTCTTTTCCAGCGTCACGAGGAAGATGTCGGCGTTCTCGGCTTTCGCCCATTGCACGCCCGCCACCTTGGATTCCGGCTTGGCGACACCGAACGCGGCCAGCGCCTCGTTGCGGGTGTACCGGGCATGCACATGGAGCGGGATGGCGCCTGACCTATCGAGTCGATGGGTTACCCGGCTGACACGTGTCTTGAGAAGCTCGACAATCTCCCGAAGTTCGCGACGTCGATCGGCGTCGGACGCGATCTCCGCTGCCCGGTTGTCGACTGAGTAATCAAGCATGTAGCCGAGTCGTCCATCCGGCCAGCTCCCGTCGCCGATCCTGCCGAGATGTTCCAGGCGTTCGAGATCATCTATGTGCAGCATGCGTGCGATGGCCGATGCCATGCGCGCGTCGTCTGCGGTCGCCGGTGCTGTCAAGCCTGCCTGGCGACGCAAGCCGGTCCAGCCGCCGATCGATTTGCTGCGGTATAGATCCTCAAGTTCGAGTCCCGTCTCGTCTAGGAAGGCGGCAAGGGTCAGTTCGGGATGCTCACGCAGTTCTTGAGCCAGGTCGTGGCGTCCGATGCGCAGCGCGGACCGGATGTTGGCCAGCACCGTCTGCTTGGATACTCGGTCGAGCTTGATCGCGCAACCGGCCGGCAGGGTGGGAAAATCATGGTGGACGTCCCGCTCCAACTTTCGTCGTGTGGCCCCGGTCAGTGCCCGGTAGCGCAGGTCGAAGCGAAAGTTGGCGTGTTGTGTACCGATGAAGTCGAGCACGGTCAAGCAGGGCTTGCCGTCGGCGAGACGGAGGCCGCGACCAAGCTGCTGGAGGAAGATCGTCGCACTCTCGGTGGGGCGGAGGAGCATGATGGTGTCGACGGACGGGATGTCGACTCCTTCGTTGAAGAGGTCGACCGTAAAGATCGCCCGCAGAGTCCCTTCTTTGAGCCGCCGTACCGCATCGCGCTGTGCGGCACGGTCAATGCGTGAGTGTAGGGCGACCGAAGGTATTCCGGCCTTGGCAAACTGGGCCGCCATGAATTCCGCATGGCCGATGCTCACGCAGAATCCGATCGCTCGCATGGTATTCGCATCTGCCGTGTCGGCGACGGCCTTGACGACCAGCCTTGCTCGCGCGTGGTGCCCCGTGTAGACCCGGCCCAGCTCGGCACGGTCATATCCATGCCCCCGCTTCCAGCCGAGGTGCGACAGATCAGTGTTGTCGGCGATTCCAAAATATTGAAAAGGTGCGAGGAGTTGCCTTTCCAGCGCCTCCCAGAGGCGTAGCTCGATGGCGGTGTGCCCATCGAACCAACGTCGAATGTCGCCTCCGTCCGTGCGCTCGGGCGTCGCGGTGAGTCCGAGCATGATGCGCGGCGTGAGATGCTGCAGGATCTTGGCGTATGTCGGTGCCTCGGCGTGGTGGAACTCATCGACGATGACCATGTCGAACATGGTCGGCTCGACCTCGTCGAGGTTGAGTCGGTGGAGTGACTGGATCGAGGCGAAGACCGCATCCCAGCGAGCCGGCCGGCTCCCGCCGCCGAACTTCTCGCCAAATATGGGCATGTCGAGAACCTGCCGGAAGACAGCTATTGCCTGATCAAGGATGTGATCCTGATGAGCTACGAACAGAAGGGTCCTGGCTGCACCCGACCGGCGGAGTCGCCGGTAGTCCAAGGCGGCGACGATCGTCTTTCCGGTGCCGGTCGCCATGACCACGAGATTGCGGTGTCGGCGGTGCACGGTGCGTTCAGCGTCGAGCCGTTCGAGGATTTCTTGCTGGTAACCGTACGGTCGCACCTCCAAGGCGGAGATGGAGAGGGGAAGCGTCGCATCGCTCATCCCCGACTCGTGGAGCAGCGCATCATGCAGCCGGACGCCGTCATGGGCTGGGTCGTAGGGCTCGAAAGCCGGATCGGTCCAGTACTCGTCGAAGGTCGCGGCGAAGTGGTCCAGCAGAGACGCCTGTTCCAATTGGGAGAGCCGGACGTTCCATTCCAAGCCATCGATCAACGCACTCTTCGAGAGATTGGACGACCCAACGTACGCGGTATGGGTCCCGCTGTGCCGCCGGAACAGCCAGGCCTTGGCGTGCAGGCGTGTGGTGCGCGTTTCGTAGGACACGCGAATCTCCGCACCGAGGCTGGCGAGGCGGTCGAGTGCCCGTTGTTCGGTGGCGCCCATGTAGGTGGTGGTGATGATCCGAAGCCTGCCACCCCGCGACCGGAGCTCGGCCAAGGCTTCCTCGATGACACGAATGCCGTGCCATTTGATGAAGGCGCACAGCAGATCGACTTCATCTGCTGATGCCATCTCGCGGGCTACTTCCGTCCCGATGCGCGGCTGACCACGCCCATTGGTGAGCAACACCCCTGTGCCGAATGGCACCTCCGGGCGTACCGGGAAGGCGGGCTTAGCCGGTGCTGCGGGTCGGTCCGCCACCGCCCGCAGTAACGGCTTGTCTCGTGTGCTCACGACGTCGTCCGGATCGGCATCGTCGTAAAGCATCGCGACGATGCGGTTTGCTAGCGCGATTTGGCGCTCCAGTTTGTCGTGGTCCGTGCCCTTGACTGCCCGCAGCGCGCGCCGTGCCACCGTCGCGACATGCCGGGCGAGCATCTCGTGTGAATCTGCCGAGTCCAGATTGGCTCGATCGACCAGCGCGGCATCGAGGCGGGCGAGTTGGCTTTCTCGCCTCTCGGTGATGAGGTGTTCGTACGCTCCTGCGGGCAGCTCGGTCACGGTGTCTGAACCTAGCGTGAAGGTCTGACGTTCTGACGTACGCGCTGGGCTTGTCCGCTTGTGGTCGGCGGCATCCGATAGCGTTGTCCCACGGAGTTCGCTTCGAGCTGGGAGAGCACGTGGAGCTGCTGCATTCGGGCAAGGTTCGCGACGTCTACGTCGACCGCGGCGACCTTATCCTGGTCGCCTCCGACCGCGTCTCGATCTATGACGTCGTGCTCCCAACGCCGATCCCCGACAAGGGCAAGATTCTCACGCAGCTCTCACTGTGGTGGTTTGAGCAGCTCAGTGACGTCGCGCCGAACCATGTTCTGTCCGCCACCGACGTGCCCTCCGACTGGGTCGGCCGTGCGGTGCGCTGCCAGCGCCTGAACATGGTCATGGTGGAGTGCATCGCCCGGGGTTACCTGGCCGGCTCCGGCCTCAAGGAGTACGAGAAGGATCGCACCGTCTCGGGCATCGCCCTGCCCGAGGGTCTGCGGGAGGCGTCCCGCCTGAGCGAGCCGATTTTCACCCCGACGACGAAGGTCGCCCCGGGTGAGGGTCATGACGAGTTCATCACGTACGCGGATGTGGAGTCCCAGGTCGGGCCGGATGTCGCGGCCGAGCTGCGGCGGATCACTCTGGAGGTGTACCGCCGCGGTGAAGAGATCGCGCGGTCGCGGGGGATCATCATCGCGGACACCAAGATCGAGCTGGGTGTCCACGGCGGCACGCTGGTGATCGCGGACGAGTTGCTGACGCCCGACTCGTCGCGCTTCTGGTCAGCCGACGAATATCGTCCCGGCGAGACGCCGCGATACCTGGACAAGCAGTTCCTGCGGGACTGGTCGGCGGCCGAATTGACGGGCTGGGATCGCACTCCGCCCGGCCCCGAGATCCCGGAGCAGGTGGTGGAGGCGACCCGCAGCCGCTACGTCGAGGTGTACGAGCGCCTCACCGGCGACCGCTGGCGGTGAGCCTAGACCTGGCGGAGTTTGGCCTAGTCCTCGTCGCGTTCGGGGAGGTCCTTCGGGCCGGGCTCGGTCCGGCGATCGTCGCCGCCGACTGAGTTGCGTAGCGCCGGGTCCTGTTCGACGGTTTCGGTGGCCTCGTCGTGGGTCATCGCCCGCGACGTGTCCCGATCGGTTTCCTGACCGGTGTGGACATCATGGTTCGCCATGTCTCCCCCTTTCGGATCTCGACGCGTCGCAGGAGCGTCGAAACCGCCTAGATCGATGCGCCGGGAAGGCGCCGGGTCGCGGCGCCGAGGGGCGTGGTGACCGATCCCGGCACCTTGGTCAGCAGGTGAATGCCGTACCAAACGGAGATCGCCGCCACGATCAGGCCGGTCCATCCGCCGAGAAGGACGCAGACCGGAGCCATGGTCCACAACACGACCGCGGCGATCATCCGCAATCGCCGGCGTGGTCGGAGGATCTGGTCGGTGCGGCGGTGGAACTGGGGGTCGTCGGCGCGTAGTTGGGTCACCATGCAGTCGAACGCGAGTTTCTCCTCGGGGTCAAGCATGGAACCACCTCCGCGACCGCGTGCCGACGCCCTCAGCTACCCGCCTGGGGTGGTGCGAAACATGCTCAGAGGAATTGCACGGCGGTCTCGTGCGGCAGGCGCGGCCCGCGCGGGTACGACGCGTTCTCGCCCGGGTGGCCGATGTTGACGACCAGCAGGGAGGTGAAGCGGCCGCCGGGGAAGAACTCCTTGTCCACCGCGGCGGCGTCGAATCCGGCCATCGGGCCCGCGGCCAGGCCGTTGGCGCGTACGGCAAGAAGGAAGTAGCCGATCTGGAGCGACGCGCTGAACTTGGCGGACCCTTCCCGCATCGCGGGGTTGGCGTCGAAGACGTCCCGTAGCTCCGGCTTTATCGGGAACAGGGTCGGCATGTGCTCGTGGAACGAGGTGTCCGCGGCGAGCACGGCGACGACCGGCGCGGAGGCGGTCTTGTCCCGGTTGCCCTCGTTCATCAGCGGCACCACCCGGTCCTTGGCTTCGCTGGTGCGCAGGTAGAGGACGCGCAGCGGCTGGGAGTTGGCGGCGGTCGGCGGCCATTTCGCCAGGTCCCAGATCTCGGCGAGCTCGGTGTCGGACACCGGCGTCGAGGCGAATGCGTTGACCGTGCGGGCGCCGGAGAAGAGCAGCGTCCGGCCGGCGTCGTCGAGGCGGCCCAAGGGGGCTTCGGTAGTAGTACTCACTTCTAAAAAGCTAGCGGCATCTCGACAGATAGCCACTGCGAATAAAGGTGAAATGGATCACCGGGCCGTGTCGGCTCAGCGCGGCAGGTGTTCGCTCGCCCAGTTCGCGATCTGGTCGAGCGCCGGCATCAGGGCGTGCCCGGCCTCGGTCAATGCGTACGACACGGAGACCGGCGGCCCCTCGTCGACGGTCCGGGTGATGAGCCCCGCGGCGGTGAGGGCGGACAGGCGGTTGGAGAGCACTGAATCGCTCACCCCGCGGATGGCCCGGGACAGCTCCCGGAAGCCGGCAGGCCCGGACTTCAGGCTCCCGAGCACCGCGGCGTTCCAGCGCCGCCCGAGGAACTCGAAGGCACGCGACAGCGACGCGTCGACTCGGCAACACTGCTGGTGGCCGCGGACGATCTCTGGCTGCGGGTGCCCCACTGTTAAAACGTAACACCGCGACGCCGCCGCAGCAGGGCACATCAGGTGGTTCGGCCCGGCGCGACGATGGACCGCAGACGGGTGACGTCCACCGCCAGTCTCTCCGTGATATGTCCGATCAAGACCGTCATGTCGGGGCAGTAGACGGTGGGATGCCGGAACCCGGTCCCCGGGGTGTACCGGTGTGCATAGTGTCCGGCACCGCAGATTCGATGAATCGGGCACGCCCGGCACGAGTCGGCGAGGGCATGCGCGCCGATCTGCCGGGCGATCACGCCGGGATGCCGCAGCACCGCCTCGAAGGAGTCAGTTCGGACGTCCAGCCCGGTGGCGGCGGCGCCCGGGTAGGCGCTCTTCAGCGAGTCGACCTGTTCGATGGCGCCGTCGGACTCCACCACGGCGACGGTGACCGGGCTCAGGCCCACCTGCTCGGAGCGTCCGGACCCGCCGAGTGCCAAGGCGATGATGTCATCGAAGAGTCGGATGCCCGTCTCCCGGCGCGGCGCGCCGTACCAACGGTCGAAGACGGCGGCCAGCCATTCCCCGTACGGTGCCGTGCCGGGGCCGTCCGGACGCTCCGGGGGAGTGCCCCAGTTGGCGTGCGGCAACAGAAAGTCGATCTCCGGGGGTCGGTGCCGGAGCAGTTCCCGGTACGTCGTCAGGGCGTCCCGTCTCGGATCCACCGTGCACAGCAACCCGGCGAAGTTGGCCCGGAACCGGTCCTCGCCCAGCAGCGCCAGGGCGCTCCGCACGGCGTCGTGGCTGCCACGGCCGTCGCGGAACCTCCGGTGCCGGTCGTGGGCGGCGGCGTCGCCGTCGACGCTGACCCCGATCCGCACGCCGGCGCCGGCCAGCCGGGTGAGCATGCCGTCGTCGAGACGTACGCCGTTGGTCTGCATGCCGACGGCCAGTTCGCAGCCGTGCGGCATCGCGGCCCGCAGGGCACCGATCATGCGGAGGAGGCGGTCCGCGCCCACGAGCAGGGGTTCGCCGCCGTGCAGGATCACCGTGACGCCGTCGAGGCCGAACCGCTCGGCGTGCTCCGCGATGCGCCGCCCGGCCGCTTGCCAGATCTCCGGCGGCATGATGGCAGGCCGATCCCGCCAGCTCTGATCCGCCATCTCGTAGACGTAGCAGTAGTCACATGCGAGGTTGCAGCGCTGATGGACCTTGAGGACGAATTCGCGAATGGCGGTCGGCCGCCAGCCCGCGCGACGGGCCCCAGCGAGATCCAGGGTGCGGTGCGGCCACACAGCGACATGGTCGGCCTCGATGTCAGCGGCCATGACCTCATTCTGGCGGGCCACCCCGTGGCGATCCGCTCAGGGCATGCTGCCTGGGCGGATTATCTGCTCTATGCCGAATACCTCATTTGGACGGTCTTGCACCCATCGGCGGTGAGATGTTGCGTCATGCGGAGAGCTGGTCGGTGGTCGGCATCCGAACCGGGAACGGCTGGCCCGTGGAGCCGCGCCGGGTGGCGCGTCCGGCCGGCCGGTCCAGCGGGTCCTCGTCGGCGCGGGCCGTCACATAAGACGGCATGAAGGTGTCGACGCCGGTGCCCCGGTTTTCGCCCGGACGGTAGGTGACCGTGACGGCTAGGGCAGACGAGGACTCGATGATCCCGGCGTGCCAGCCGCCTCGGTAAACCCAGACGCGGTCGGCTTTGTGGTAACTGTCCGCCGGAGCCACGTCGGCCGGGTCGCGGTGCAGAGGTGCGATGGTCGGTGTGGACATCGGAATGGCCTCCAAGATCACGAGGGTCAGCCGCGCGGGCGATCACGTCGGCCGTAAGGCCGAAGTTTTCGACACGCTGTGTCAGCGGGCCATGACGTGCCTGTGGGCTATCATCCCCCGTGACACATGCGTTCGCAAGGTCGCATGCACGTGCATTCGGCTCGTGCGCCTGATCGTGTTTTTGGGGTGACGATCCGTTTCGTGGGTGACGATCTCCGCCTAGGATGCAGAGGATCTCGTTCGGCAAGTCGTTGAATCGCAGCTCGCGGCATAAGGAGTCAGGTGAGCACGGGTACGCAGGAGGAGTCGCCCAGCAGCGGCCCTACGGTCCTGCGCATATTGCTCGGTGCGCAACTTCGCCGGTTGCGGGAGAACCGGGGCATCACCCGCGAGGACGCCGGGTGGGAGATCCGTGCCTCCGGTTCCAAGATCAGCCGGATGGAGCTCGGCCGGGTCAGCTTCAAGGAGCGGGACGTCGCCGACCTGCTGACCCTCTATGGCGTCGCGGACCTGAAGGAGCGCGAGGTGCTCCTCGCCCTCGCGCGGCAGGCGAACAGCCCGGGGTGGTGGCATCACTTCAGCGACATCCTGCCGCCGGGCTTCCAGTCCTTCCTCGGCCTGGAGGCGGCGGCGTCACTCATCCGGACGTACGAGATCCAGTTCGTCCCCGGCCTGCTGCAGACCCCGGAGTACGCCCGAGCGATCATGCTTCTCGGCCACGCCGGCGTGCCGGCCGACGAGATCGAGCGCCGGGTGCAACTGCGCATGCAGCGTCAGCAGATCCTCGACCGCGGTGACGAGTCGCCGCAGTTGTGGGCGGTCATCGACGAGGCGGTGCTGCGGCGTCCGATCGGTGGCGTCGATGTGATGAAGGCTCAGATCGGGGAGCTGATCGAGGCTTCTCGCAGGCCCAACATCCGGCTTCAGATCATTCCGTTCCACGCCGGCGGCCATGCCGCGGCGGGAGGCTCCTTCGCCATCTTCCGCTTCCCGGAACCGGAGTTGCCGGACGTGGTCTGGGTCGAGCACCTGACCAGTTCCATCTACCTCGACAAACGCGAGGATGTGGATCACTACGCGATCGCGATGGAGCGCGTCTGCATCGATGCCGAGCCTCCGAACCGGACGCCGGAGATCCTCGAAGGCCTGCTCAATGAGGTGGGTCGGCCCGCCTGAGCGATGGCGGGCATCCCTGCCGGATAAAGGCCGGCAGGCCCGCCTGGCCAGAGGCGGGCCTGCCGGCATCGGCCGTGCGGCCGAGATGGGTTGATCAGCTCAGCAGGTTGTCGAAGTCCCCGTCACGCACGCCAAGGATGAACGCCTCGATCTCTGCCGGCGTGTAGATCAGTGCCGGCCCTTCGGGGTCCCGGGAGTTGCGCATCGCGACTCCGCCGCCCGGGAGGGCGGCACATTCCACGCAATTACCGTTCGGCCCGCTACGGCCACTCTTCTGCCATGTCACGCCGTGCAACTGTCCGGCGGCCATGCCGTTAACAATGTGGCTCATCCGAAGCTCCCTCAGTTCCTCTCCGATCGGCGATCGATCAGAGCCGTTCGTATCACAGTGCTTCCACCAGGAGACGTAGCGTGCAAATGCACGTGCATCTGGCCTTGCGAAATCCCATGATTGTGAGCATGATAACGCACGTACCATGTCGAAAGTGTGTCACTGAGGGTGACATCTTTGCGTGACCACTCGGTTGCGCACCGGGCTCCCTGGCGGGGGCGGTCCGAAGCGGAGGCTTGACCATGTCGGTTCCCAACATCGGTCCCGAGCACCCTGACCCCAATGACCCCCACGCCCTGGACGCCGCCCGGAAAGGGAACCCGCCGCTCATGCACCGTGACGAAGCGCCCACCGACGACGTGCAAGCCGCGTCGACGCGCGCCAGCACCGTGACGCATCGGTTCGGGGGCGTGCGCTATGCGCTCAGCCGGCCCGCCAACCCGCCCGCGCCGGACACGGAGGACGGTGAGCCCGATGCGGGTGAGTGACGCCGTCCGCTGCGCACGACGACACCGGGTGGCCGGCCCCTGGTCGGCGTCCGCCCCGATCATCCGAGAGGGGCGTCTGCACCGCGGAGTGCCCCGCGGAGCGGTGCGCCGGTTCGCCGAGACCGACTACTGCTACGGCGTCGGGCCGCTGACGTTGCTGGTGCGTCACGTGCAGTGGGACAAGCCGGTCCCGATCGACGGAGACCTCTGGCTTGAAGTGGAAGGCGTGGTCATCGACCCGGCTGGGCGCACCGGAGCGCACCGTCAGGTCCTGGTGCGCGCTGGGCAGTTGCCGGCGCCGCCGCCACCGAAACGGCCGCGCTTGCGGCCCTGAGGACCCCGGCCGGGCGGTCGGGCTCCCCCGTGCCAGGCCGCCCGGCCGGCCTCCAAGGAGGCAAGCGTGTCAGGGCTTGCGGGCCACCCCGGCCCAGTAGTACGCGGCCTGCGGATCCGCCACCGGCTCCCGGGGACGCCAGGCGGACACCGGGACCAAGCCCGGCTCCAGCATCTCCCAGTCGCCGAAGAAGCGGCGCACCTGCTCCTGCGGGCGCGCCACCAACGTCATGCCCGCACCGGTGGCGGCGGTGACCGCCTGCGACACCTCGCCGGGATTGAAATCGGCGGTCGGATGGGTGATCGCCAGGAGGCTGCCGGACGGCATTCCGTCGCGCAGTTCGGCGACCAGAGACCACGGATCCTCCGCATCGGACAGCAGCATCAGGATCGCGATCAAGGTGAGGCCGACGGGCTTCGTCAGGTCGAGGGTGGCGGTCAGCACCGGCTCGTGCAGGATCGACGACGGGTCGCGCAGATCACCCGCGACATACTCGCTGCGCCCCTGGCCGGTGCTCACCATCAAGGCGCGCGCGTGCACCAGCACCAGCGGGTCGTTGTCCACATAGACGACGCGGGTGTCCGGGGCCACGGACTGGGCAACCTCGTGCAGGTTCGGGCGGGTGGGGATGCCCGTACCGATGTCGAGGAACTGCCGGATGCCCTCGGCGGCGACCAGGTCCTCGGCCGCTCGATGGACGAACTTGCGGTTCTCACCGGCCATGTAGCGCATGCCCGGAATGGCCTTCGCCATCGCGTCGCCCACGGCGCGGTCCACGGCGAAGTTGTCCTTGCCGCCGAGCCAGTAGTCATAGATCCGAGCGGAGTGGGGCACGGTCATGTTCGCCCCGGGATGCACGGCCTCGGCCGACGTCGGAACGTCACCGTCTGGCTGCACGACCGCCTCCTGTCCCTCGACCGCTCGACGGGTGGGGGTCCGTCGCTGACGCCCAGCCTAGTCTTCAGCCCAGACGAGGAACCGCCATCCCTCAAGCGGCGGATGCCCCATCGCGGTACAGGTGGCGAGCCTCCGGGATGGCGGAGATCACCCGATCGCGGCCGGCCCGCTTGGCCGCGTACAGGTTCCGGTCCGCTATGGACAGCAGGTCGGCCTGAGTCGGCGCGGGCGCGCTGTACAGGTCGGCGGCGCCGACGCTGACCGTGACCGGCAGGCCGCGGGTGATGCCGTTCCACTCGTATCCACCCACCGCCCGGCGGATGCCGTCCAGGCGTACCGTGGCCACACCCAGGGTGGCGCCCGGGAGCACCATGAGGAACTCCTCGCCGCCCAGCCGAGCCACGAAGCCGTCCGGCGCCACCGCGGTGAGCTCGGTCTCCAGCACCTTCGCCACCTGGACCAGCACCTGGTCTCCGACGTCGTGGGATAGCTGATCGTTGATGCGCTTGAAGTGGTCCAGGTCGACGATGGCCACCGTCAAGGACTCGGAGGCGTCGAGGAGCCGGGGCAGTTCCTCATCCACGAAACGACGATTGCGCAGGCCGGTCAACGGATCGCGGCGCGCCTGCTCGCGGAAGCGCTCCGCCTCCCGCAACGCCTCGTCCGCCTCGAACATCGCCTGCCGGGTCCGCGCCTGAGCCTCCCGCTGCTGCGACTGCAACCGCTTGAACGAGGCGAAGAAGACCTTGTGTGCGGCGAACGCTTCGGCGAACTCGCCGCGTGCGGCGTGCAACTCGGCCTGCTCCTGCTGCACCCGGACCAGCACGTCGCCCAGGTCGCGTTCCAGACACAGTGCGCGAGACCGGTCCAGGCTCTGCTGCGCCCGGTCGGTGGCACCCAGACCACGCTGCGCCTGCGCGAGGGTCAGCAGGTATTCCGGCAGGGCGTCGGCGTCCTCGTACCGGCCCTCGCCGTACCGTGCGATGCCGATCTGCAGGGTGCGCTCCGCCTCGGCGAAGTGCCCGTTCTCGATCTGGATCGACCCGATGGTGTCCAGCGCGTTCGGCTCCAACTGGTGCCCGTGCCGGGCGGCGAGCGCCTGCAACCGCGAGGCGACCTCCTCGGCACCCTCGTGCGCGCCGGCCGAATATTCGCAGTACGCCCAGTTGTTCAGCAGCATGATCAACAGGTCGGGCTGGTCGAGTTCGTAGGCCAGACCTTCCGCCTGTGCGTACCGCTGCCGCGCGGCCTCCAGCGAGTTGTTCAGGCCCAGCGCGTCGGCGAGCTTGGTGCGATGCCAGATCTGCATGTGCGGGGTGGCCTGATCGTCCAGCAGCTCCACGGCCAGCACGGAATGCTCCAGGCACTGCGCCGCGTCACCCAGGTGCCGATGGATGTTGGCCCACACCAGGTGCGTACGAGCCTGCAAGCGCCGCGCGTCGTGGTCGATCGCCCACTGATGGATCTTGCTGATCTGACGCGCGGCGGTGGCGACGTCTCCGGACCGCATCCACATGTTCGCCTGGCACAGCCGGGCACGCGCGGCGAGCATCTCGTCACCGAGCCGCAAGGCCTGCTGCTCGATGACGACCGCGCGGTCGAGTGAGGCAACGGCGTCCCAGACGACGGCGTCCTCGATTTCGAGCAGGGCAACGGACAGTTGCTCGGCGTCGTCCACCGGATCTTCCATCGGCTACCCCTCCCACTCACCGCACTCCATCGACACCCGGCGGCTCGGTGTGAGAAAACTGCGGGATCCCGTCGCGGGTAATGCTCTCCGTCTCGGCACGCTAGCTCTGAGTAAGCATCTCGCATCAAGAATCGCACACGTGATCCATATTGCACCGGCCGGAGGGGGTCGGATTGCGGACGGAACGGTGTCACCAGCACGTAGCGGGCACGAAGCCGCCACCCTGCCCCACCCCCGCACGCCCACCCCCATCCCTCGCGCGTCGGCCCCCGCCCGCCGTCCCCGTGCCCCGCCCCACCCCGCTCGTCGCCCTCGCCCGCCGCCCTCGTCCGTCGTCCGTCGTCCGCCGCCCCTCGCCCGCCGTCCCCGTTCGCCGCCCGTCGTCCGTCGTCCGCCGCCCGTCGTCCGTCGTCCGCCGCCCCTCGCCCCCGTCCGTCGTCCCCGTTCGCCGATCTAGGACATCCTGTGCCGGATTCACCCCGCCAAGCCCGACTTATCCGACCGTAAAGCTCAAGATCGACGGGCTGGGGTGCGGCCTGTGTGCCGATCATGGAGTTTGTGGTCCGGCACCTCAGGCATAAGGTGACATATCGACCACCGAATCTCCAAGATCGTCGCGTGGGACTGGGTGGCCCCTCGGGGCGGCGCGGGAGCGGGCGGGGCGGTGGGAGAGGCGGGGTGGGAGCGGGCCGGGTGGGAGCGGGCCGGGTGGGAGCGGGCCGGGTGGGAGCGGGCGGGGCGGGAGCGGGCGGGGCACGGAGACGGCGGGCGGGGGCCGATGCGCAAGGGGTGGGGTGCGTGAGGTTCCGGCTGCTTGGCGGTGCCGCACGGCTATCGTGGTCTGATGGTTGCCTCCGGTGCCGAGCTGGGCCTGCGCGAGCGGAAGATGGGCCTGCGCGAGCGGAAGAAGGCCGCGACCCGGCAGGCGCTCCACGAGTCTGCGCTGCGTCTTGCCATGGAGCATGGTCCGGACCGCGTCACCGTGGAGGCGATCGCGGACGCCGCCGGGGTCAGCCGACGTACCTTTTCCAACTATTTTGCGAACAAGGATGAGGCGCTGCTGCACGGCGAGCATCAGCGGATGCGGGCGCTGCTCGACATTGTGCGTAGCCGGCCCGCGCACGAGACGCCCTGGCAGGCTCTGACTGCGGCGGCCGAGGAGTTCTATCTGCACGTCGGCGATCTCGACCCGGAATGGGTGGCCGGCAACCGCATGGTGCGTAGCCAGCCGTCGCTGATCGCGACTCAGTTGCGCACCTTCGCGACCTGGGAACGTGAACTCGCCGCCGCGGTGACCGCACGGTCGGCCGACGACGATCCGCTGCGGGTGCGCGCGCGGCTGACCGCCGCGACATTCCTGATGGCGATGCGTGTCTCGCTGGACCTGTGGCTCGACCGGCCGGCGGACGTCACCCTTGCCGAACTGGTCCGCGCGGCGCTCGCCGAGGCGGGTCGAGGCTTCGCCTGAGAAGCCGGGCGGCCTGGGCTCAGCGCGTCGCCAGGCCGTCGATCAGCAGCGTGAGTTGCCGGCGCCAGGCCTGTGGGTCGTCGGTGCGGTGCAGCACGCCCGCGTTGGCCATCATCAGCAGCCCGAGATCGCCGAGGGTGAAGTCGACCCGCAGTCGTCCGGCGCGCTGGGCGCGCAGGATGACCTCCGTGGCACGGCGCTGCGAGGTGGTCCGCAACTGCGTCAGCCGCTCGTCGTCGATGCCCTCCACCCCGCCGAGCAGCTCCGACAGTCCGCGGTTGGTGGCCTGCAACTCGCAGAGTCGCGTCACGTACCGGAGAAACCCGGTCCACGGGTCCGGCTCCTGCAGGGCGTGCTCCGCGAGTTCCAGATGCTTGGCCTTCTGGTCGGCGAAGACCGCGGCGATCAGATCTTTGCGTGTCGGGAAGCGGCGGTAGAGGGTGGCATTGCCGACGCCCGCCCGGCGGGCGATCTCGTCGAGTGAAGCGTCCAGCCCCTGCTCACCGAACACTTCGCGGGCGGCGGTCAGCAGCGCCGCCCGGTTGCGTTCGGCGTCCGCGCGCAGTCGTGCTCCGGCCATGGCGACAGCGTACCGACCGTAACGGGGACGTCTCCCCATTTCGGTGCTAGGGTCTGACGCGAATTTTCGGTCGAATTTAGGGAGACCGCACATGCGTAGCACAACGGTCGACATCTCGACGCCGGACGGCACCGCCGACGCGTACCTGATCCTGCCGGAGGGTGCCGGCCCGAACCCCGCCGTGCTCCTCTTCATGGACGCCTTCGGCCTGCGCCCCCGCCTGGAGGAGATGGCCGGGCGGATCGCCGACCGGGGGTACGCGGTGCTCGTGCCGAATCTCTTCTACCGCGCGGGCCGGGCACCGCTGGTCGATCTGTCCGGCATCGACGACCCGGAGCGGCGCGGCACCATCTTCCAGAAGATCATGCCCCAGATTCAGGCACTGGACACCGCCGCCATCGTGCGTGACGCCGGCGCGTACCTCGACTACCTGCAGGGACTGCCGGACGTGGCCGACGGGCCGGTCGCCGCGGTCGGCTACTGCATGGGCGGCACCAACGCGCTCAAGGCGATGGAGGCGTACCCGGACCGGATCGCCACGCTGGCCAGCTTCCACGCCGGGCGGGTCGTCGGTGACGCGCCGGACAGCCCGCATCGCGCGGTGGGGCAGATCACCGGCGAGGTGTACTTCGCGCATGCGGACAACGACTCCTCGATGACCCCGGAGCACATCGCCGCCCTGGAGTCGGCGCTGCGCGAGGCCGGGGTGACGCACACCTCGGAGGTCTACGAGGGCGCCCCGCACGGCTTCACCATGTCCGACACGGCCTCCCACCACGAGGCCGGCGAGCAGCGTCACTGGGAACGGCTGTTCGAGTTGCTGGACCGGCGCATGCCGGTGCGGGCCGGCTGACACCCGGCCGGTCGGGCTCAGGTCCGGCGCCCTCCTGCCGATAGGCGAACTTGAGAACCATCGCCCGCACGCCGCCGAGGAGGGCCCCATGTTCGCCGGTCGCGGTACGTTCGCGTACCCCTGGCGTCGCCGCCGTCGTCCCGGCCCGGACGACGGCGGTTCGATGCCGCTCGCCCTTCTCGTCACGCTCGTCGGCGTGACCCTCAGCGCCGGCCTGTCGGTCCTGGTGGTCGGCCAGATCAAGGACAGCCAGCGGGCCGCCGACCGGGTGGCCGCGGTGGCCGCCGCGCAGGCCGGACTGGACGCCGGACTGGCCAAGATCCGCGCCGCGGCGGTCGGCGTGACCGGGGTGCTCAACAAGCTGCCGCGGTGCGACCAGCGGATCAACGCGTCGGCGGCCTCCGGTCAGCCGGACTACTCGACCACCATCGGATACTTCCTGGTGGATCCGTCCGGCATGGTCAACACCCTCGGCCCGCTCGGCGAGCTGACCAACCTCAACCAGCTCACCGCCGGAACGCCGGTGAACACCCTGCTGAGGTCGCTGGGCACCAACAAGAAGGCGGACGTCCCGGCGATCAACGACGCGGTGCAGAGCGCGGTCGCCTGCAACGACGGCATCCTCCAGCAGGTGCCGCTGTTCGGCCTGCTCCGCTCCACCGGCACGGCCGGAACGGCGAGCCGTACGCTCTACGCCACCTACACCTTCCGGACCACGCAGGAAACCATCCCCGGCGGCCGGGTCGTCATCGCCGGAACCAACGGGACGCTGTGCGTCGGCGACAAGGAAGGTCCCGGCGTCGGCCACTACGTCTGGGCGGTGCCCTGTGACAGCGACGAGGACCAGGTCAAGTTCGTCTACCCGCGGAACCTGAGCCTGTCCCTGTCCAAGTCGCGCACCACCAAGGGGGCCGGCACCCCGTACGGGCTGTGCATCACCGCCCCCAAAACCCCGGCGAACGGCGCCGCGGTCACCTTCCAGGCGTGCACCGCGTCGGCCAGCCCGCGGCAGCAGTGGAGCTACGAGGTCAACGCCCAGACGTACTGGTCGACCTCGGACGGCACCAACCGCAACGGATTCTGCCTGAGCCAGGAGAGCCCCGGCGCGGTCTACACCCAGATCGTGTTGCAGAGCGGCGGCTTCTGCGGGCGGGCCGGAGTCACCGGGCGGGCGTTCGTGCCGGACGCCTCGGCCGGCGCCGGCGCGGCCGGCGTGGGGACCGGCCAACTGGTGAACTACGCCGAATACGGCCGCTGCCTCGACCTGACCAACGAGGACCCGCTGGGTCGCTGGTTCCTCGACCGGGGCAAGGCGCCCGCGCTGATCACGTACCCGTGCAAGCAGACCTTCACCGGAGACGTCTACTGGAACCACAAGTGGACCGGCCCGGCCATCCCGGCGGGCGACTACCGGGCCACCGGGCAGATCTACACGGTCCCGACCAACGGCGCCTACACCGGCCAGACGTGGTGCTTGCAGAGCCCCGGCATCAACGGCGGATACGTCTGGGTGGATCGCTGCTCGGTCGGCGGTCAGGACCTGCAGTGGACCGTGTACGCCGACGCGCCGCTGTTCGCCGACTCGTACCAGGTGGTGGACGCGTACGGGCACTGCCTGGAAGCGGCCGGGTCGCTGGGTCTGGCGTACCAGTACTCGGGGTGGAGCGAGGCGATCGCGACGGACTGCGACGGCTCCGGCATTCAGAAGTGGAACGCGCCGCGCAGCCTCAACCCCGGACCGCTGAGCGGCATTCAGGAGCGCTGAGCGGCATCCAGGAACGCTGAGCGGTTGACAAGGTTCACTGGTCGTACAGGCCCGGAAAGAACCGGTCCACCGCGACCAGGTCGTACACCTGGCGCACCTCGGTGATCCGTCCGTGCGCCACGGTGAGGAACTCCGCCATCCGTGCGGTGCCGAACGGCGCCACCATGTCGTAGACGAGCGCCACACCGTCCGGCGCCGGGGCCCGGGAGACCACTTCCACCGTGTCGGCGAAGACCGCGATGCGGTGCAGTGTCTGCACCAGTTCCTCGTCGTCGACCGGGGCGTCCAGGTTCCATTCCACCTCGACGTCCGCGGCCAGCACCCGGCGCACACCGCCGCGGTCGTCGGCGATCCACGACCCGACGTAGAAGTCGACCACCCCCATGCGGTGCTTCGCGGCGGGCATCAGGCGGTCGCCCCGAACGGCACGGTGCCCGGCGACGGCATCGGCTCCGGCGGGGCGGCGAGACCCAGCAGGGCGGCCGACGCCTGTGCGGCCCGCCGCCCGGCCAGCCCATCGCCGTACGGGTTGCCGCCGGCGGTCATCGCGTCGCGCCGCACCGGGCTGTCCAACAGATCGTCGGCGTGCGCGACGATCTGCGCCGTCTCGCACGGGACCAGCCGGGCACACCCCGCGTGCAGCGCCTCCGGCAGGTCGTCGCTCCACCGCAGGCTCAGCACCGGTACGCCGAACGACGGCGCCAGCGGCACCAGGTCGCCGACGTCGCTGACCAGCAGGGACGCCTCGCTCACCAGGCGGCACAGGTCGGCATGCGACAGGGCGGTCAGCACGGTGACCCGGTCGAGGTCGCCCAGCAGCCGACCGGCATGCTCGCGCGCCGCCGGACCGGGCGGCCGTAGCATCACGACTTCCATGTCCGTACGCCGCTGGACCAACGCCCGGACGGCGGTCAGGACGCCCTCCAACGCCGCGCCACGGGTCTGTGGATGACGGGCGACGACGAGCATCAGTGGACGCGCCGGACCGCTCCGCGCGGTGGCCACCGCGGACGTCTCGTACCGCAGCCTGCGACCGGCCACGGCGACCGCCGCGTCCACCGCCGTGCTGCCGGTGACCAGCACGTCGCCGGCCGGCACGCGTTCGTCGAGCAGGTTCATGGCGGCGTTCGGCGTAGCGGTCAGATGGATCGTGGTCACCTGGGCGGCGAGCCGCCGGTCGGCGTCATCCGCAAGCGTGTCCGCCAGATCCGCGCGGCGCTCCCCGGCGTCGAGTTGCACCACCGGGACGCGTCGCCAGTGCGCGGCGAGCGCCGCCGCCAGGCCGGTCGGGGCGGCCTCCCCGGCCAGGGCCCGGCCGGGCACGATGACGGCCGCCGGGGTGCGTGTCGCCCACAACGCGTCGAGCCGCTGCATCATGACACCGCGTGGATCGGCGTCGACCGAAACCGGCGCGGGCGGCGGCACCCGTACGTCCGGCGACAGGCCGAAGGCGGCAAGCACTCGCCGGGTGGCCGCGAGCCGGCGGCCGCAGATCACCAGAACCGGTTCGAGCAGGCCGGCGTCGCGCAGGGCAACGGCCACCGGAGCGAGCAGCATCGCCTCCCACGGTGTGCCGCCGACGAGGTGCACTTCTCTGGGCGGCATGGAACTCTCCGAGACGCGGCCGGGCCGGTGATGATCACCCAGCGTGCTCATCGCCGACGACAACAGGGATTCAGTGACGCTAAGTAGCTGTCGTCGCGAAGATCAAGGGCGCTGGGCCTGTCCGCCCGGCGAATCTGGCTGAACGGGCGAGCCCAGACCACGCACCAGGGCGGAGACCGGGAGGCATCCGGCGGCAGTCGTGCCGGGGCCGGCGGAGTTGCGTGGACCTGCGATGATCAGGTTCTACAGGAGGGGGCGAGCGGCATGGGCGGGTTCGTCGACGCGGTGCTCAGCTTCCCCACGATCGTCTTCACCCCGCTGCTCGTCGTGGTCGTCGGCTACTGGATCGTGGTGATCGTCGGTGGCGCCGACCCGGATGCCGACATCGACACCGACGCCCTCGGCTTCGCCGGCCTGGCCGGTGTGCCCGTGCCGGTGGTGGTGTCCCTGCTCGTGGCGTTCGCCTGGTTCGGCAGCCTGGCAGGCACCCAGTTACTGCCCGTCGCCGGCTGGCTCGTGCTGCTCGCCGCGCTGGTCGCGGCCTGGCTGCTGACCAGGCTCGCGCTGACCGGCCTCAAACGGGTCTGGCCCACCGGCACCGCGCCGTCGCGCGCCGACTTCATCGGCCTGACCTGCGTGATTCGCACGGGCCGGGTGACCGATGCCTTCGGTCAGGCCGAGGTGCACGCCCGGGACGGCTCGTCCGCCCTGGTGCAGGTCCGCCAGGCCGGCCACGACGATCTGGGCGCGGGGACCGTGGCACTGCTCTACGACGTCGACCCGGACGGGGAGTTCTTCTGGGTCGTGCCGGCCGACGTGGCCCTGCGTCCGGACACGCCGCCGTCGTCGTCGTGACGGCTGCTTCGTCGACTTCTCTCTCATTCACCACCGGCTCAACCCCACAAAGGACCATTGATGGACGTCATCTCCACCGGGCTCGGCATCCTCATTGCCGTCATCGTTCTCATCGCTCTCGGCGTGTTGTTCGTCGTGAGCCGCCTGTTCCGCAAGGTCGAGCAGGGCAAGGCGCTGATCATCTCCAAGGTCCGCCGCGTGGACGTGACATTCACCGGCGCCGTCGTGCTGCCGGTGCTGCACAAGGCCGAGACGATGGACATCTCGGTGAAGACGATCGAGATCACGCGTACCGGCCGTGAGGGTCTGATCTGCAAGGACAACATCCGGGCGGACATCCGCATCACGTTCTTCGTGCGGGTCAACAAGACCGTCGAGGACGTCATCAAGGTGGCGCAGGCGATCGGCACCGACCGGGCCAGCAACGAGGCGACGCTGCAGGAGTTGTTCAACGCCAAGTTCTCCGAGGCGTTGAAGACGGTCGGCAAGCAGCTCGACTTCGTCGATCTCTACACCCGGCGCAACGACTTCCGCGACCAGATCGTCGCGGTGATCGGCACGGACCTCAACGGCTACAGCCTGGAGGACGCGGCGATCGACTTCTTGGAGCAGACGCCGCTGCACTCGCTGGATCCGAAGAACATCCTGGACGCGCAGGGCATCCGGAAGATCACCGAGCTGACCGCGATCGAGGCGGTGCGCACCAACGACTACCGGCGCAACGAGGAGAAGGAGATCACCCGGCAGGACGTGGACGCCCGCGAGGCGATCCTCGAACTGCAGCGCCGGCAGGCCGACGCGGAGATCAAGCAGCAGCGCGAGATCGAGACCATGCGGGCGCGGGAGAGCGCCGAGATCGAGACGGTGCAGGCGCAGGAGCGGCTGCGGGCGCACGGTGCGGCATTGCGCACGGATGAGCAACTGGGCGTCCAGCGGGAGAACCAGGCCCGCGAGATCGCGGTGGCGGAGAAGAACCGCGAGCGGGTCATCGCGATCGAGACCGAGCGCATCGAGAAGGACCGGATGCTGGAGGTGGTCGGCCGGGACCGGGAGGTGGAGCTGTCCACGATCGCCAAGGACAAGGAGGTCGAGGGCGAGCGCCGGGCGATGGCCGAGGTGACGCGGGAGCGCATCGCGGTGGAGAAGACGGTCGCCGAGCAGGAGGAGAACATCAAGCGCCTGCGGATGGTGGAGGAAGCCGAGCGCACCCGCCAGGCGACCATCATCGCGGCCGAGGCGCAGGCGCAGGAGGGCCTGGTCAAGGACATCAAGGCGGCCGAGGCGGCGGAGGCCGCAGCGGCGCACAAGGCTCGCGAGACGGCGGCCCTGGCCGAGGCCCGGCAGCAGGCCGCGGAGCTGGACGCGCGCGCCAAGATCAGGCTGGCCGAGGGCATGCAGGCGGAATCCGCGGCGGCCGGGCTGGCGCAGGTGCAGGTGGACGAGCGCAGCGCCGAGGCGGTGGAGAAGGTGGGCCGCGCCGAGGCCGCGGTGGACCGGGAGAAGGCGCTGGCCGCCGCCGAGGGCATGCGGGAGAAGCTGCGCAGCGAAGCCGAGGGGCTGACCGAGAAGGCTGCCGCGATGGCCGCGCTGGACGAGGCGTCCCGCGAGCACGAGGAGTACCGGCTGCGGTTGGAGGCGGAGAAGGAGATCCGGTTGGCCGGCATCGACGTGCACCGGCAGGTCGCGGAGGCGCAGGCGAGCGTGGTGTCGACGGGCCTGTCCAAGGCGAACATCGACATCGTCGGCGGGGACAGCGTCTTCTTCGACAAGCTGATGGGTTCGATCGCGCTGGGCAAGAGCGTGGACGGGTTCGTCGCCAACTCGACCGTGGCAGGCGGTCTCGCGCAGCCCTATCTGGACGGCAGCGCTTCGCTGCCGCAGGACCTGGGCAAGCTGCTGGGCGCGGTGAGCACCTCGGACGTCAGCAACCTGACCCTCTCGGCGTACCTGCTGCAGCAGATCAAGGGCGCGTCCGGTAAGGAGGACGCGGACCGCCTGCGCGAACTGCTCGCCATGGTGGATGCGATGGGGCTGGGTGAGAAGAAGCTGGCGATCAACGGCACCGGGAAGTGACCGCCACGCTCGACGCGGGCACATACGAGGTTCTGCGAGCCCGGCTCGGCGAGCAGTGTGCCGAGCTGGCCCGCCGGGCCGGTGCGCTCAACGAACGGCGCGTCACCACCTTCGGCAGCACCGAGCTGCGTCTGATCGGCACCGAGCGGATCCGCACCGAGAACAACTGCGTGCCCCGGGACGTGGCCCAGGTCGGCGGCGCGATGCTGTTCGGCTACAACGTCTTCATCGGCCTGCGCTCGCAGACGTCGGTGGACGACGTGTTCGCGGTGCACGGCTTCGCCCGTGACGGCGACGCCTTCCGGTTCGACCCGGCGGCCGACGTGCGGGGGCTGCTGGACGATTCCGGTTTCCAGCGCGACTTCGCCGAGCTGTACCGCTACTACCGCGAAGCGAAGCTGCTGCAACTGCGCCGCCTGGAAGGTCTGCTGCTGGCGGTGTTCCAGACCGGACCGCGCGCCGACGATCTGCGGGTGCTGCGCTGGAAGGTCGACGCGACCGGCCAGGTGAGCTATGTGGACGCCCGCGGCGAGCGGGACCACGTGTTCCCGACGGCGCACGACTTCGAGTGGGTGGAGACCACCCGGGAACAGCACGTGCAGGGGCGGCATCCGCACATCTCCATCGAGGACGAGGTCTTCGTCGAGACGGTCGGCGGCACGCTGACCGTCAAGGTGGAGAACAACACCGCGGACGGTGCGGGGGTCTATGCCGAGCCGGTGGACGAGCCGCTGCAAAGCCTGGCCGATGCCGACGTCCGGTACGCGCGGATCGGCTCGCTGATCCTGCTACGCATCCGGCCGTACAAGGAGGAAGCCTGGCGCCACCTGGTGTTCAACATCCGGACGAAGGAGGTGGTGCGCCTCGACGGGATCGGTCAGGCATGCCACCGCCTGCCGGAGGACCACGGCATCATCTTCCCCGGCGGGTACTACCTGTCCACCGGCGTCACGAAGACGTTCGACGCGAACGTGTCCGACCTGGAGTTCGAGCGGTCACTGCGCTCGGTCAACGGCGAGGACGTCATGTTCGTGTTCCACGCCCGCGCGGACGGCCGTTACCTGCTGCTGAACTACAACCTGATCCGCAAGGAGGTGGCCAGCCCGATCGTCTGTCACGGCTACTCGCTGTTCGACGACGGCACCCTGGTGGTGTTCCGGGCCACCTCCGACGAGCCGTCCCGGGTGCATCCGATGCAGGTCTGGCAGACGCCGTACGTGTCGGACACGTACGCGGCGTCCCTGCCGGCCGGCACCGGGCCACTGGAGCGGATCGGCAACGCCGAGCTGGTCCGCGGCATCTCCGAATGCCTGTCCGTGTCCCGGATGGCCGACGAGATGACCCCGTCCGGCGCGGTGTACGAGGCCATGGTCGCCGCCTGCACGCGGATCTTCGACCACTACCACTGGCTGGGCGAATCGGAGCTCGGCGATCTGCGCGCCCCGCTGGTCGACGTGCGGGCCACCGCGGCACAGGTGCTGGAGGAATTCGAGACCGTCCAGTCGCTGACCGCGCAGGCCGCGGCCGCGGTGGACGAGACGGCCGAGGCGGTCGGCTCGCTGATCCGGCGGACCCGCGGCGAGACCCCGACCGACGCGGATGCGTGGATCCGTCGGCTGGCCGCGCTGCGGCACGCCCAGGGTCGGGTGGTCACGTTGCGGGACATGCGCTACGTCGACACCGCACGGCTCGACGACTTGGCCGGTTCGCTGGACTCCGAACTGGACGATGCCGGCCGGGGTGCGGTGGCGTTCCTCCAGCAACCCGACTCGCTGGCCGGATACCTGACCGAGGTGGAGGCACTGGCGGACCGGGCACGTGCGGTGCAGACGGTGGCCGCGGCCGAGCCGGTGGAGCGGCACATCGCCGAACAGTCCGACGGGCTGCAGGCGGTCACCGAGATCGTCGGCGGGTTGGACATCGCGGACGCCACCGTCCGGGTCACCATCCTGGAACGCCTGGGCGAGGTGGTCGGCGGGCTGAACCGTGCGCGGGCGACCCTGGACGCTCGCCGCCGGGAGCTCGCCGCCACCGAGGGCCGGGCCGCGTTCGCCGCCGAGTTCGCCCTGCTCGGACAGTCGATCACCGGCGCGCTCGCGGTGGCCGACACCCCGCAGGCGTGCGATGACCAACTCGGGCGCCTGATGCTTCAGGTGGAGTCCCTGGAATCCCGTTTCGGGGACTTCGACGACTTCCTGGACCGGCTCACCGGCAAGCGTGCGGAGATCTCGGAAGCGTTCGCCGCCCGCCGCCAGTCACTGCTCGACGAGCGTGCGCGCCGCGCGGACCGGCTGGTCGCCTCCGCGGACCGGATCCTCACCAGCGTCCGGCGGCGGGTCGCCACGATCGACGAGATCGAGGAGGTCAACACCTACTTCGCCACCGATCCGATGGTGGCGAAACTGCGGTCGGTCGCGGCCGAACTGCGTGAGCTCGGCGACGGCGTACGGGCCGAGGAGCTGGACGGGCGGATCAAGTCGGCGCGGCAGGAAGCCGGCCGGTCCCTGCGCGACCGTCACGACCTGTACGCCGACGGCGGGCACACCATCCGGCTCGGCCGCCACGCGTTCGCGGTGAACACGCAGCCGATCGAGCTGACCATGGTGCCCGACGGCGACCGGCTGGCGTTCGCGGTCACCGGCACCGACTACCGCGCCCCCGTCGCCGACGAGACGTTCGCGTCCACCGCGGAGTTCTGGGACCGGCCGCTGATCTCGGAGAGCCCGGCGGTGTACCGCGCCGAGCACCTGGCCGCCGCGTTGTTCGCCGCGGACCCGGACGGCTGCCGGTCGGCGTTCACCGATGGCACGCTGCGTGACCTGGTGCGGCGCGGTGCCGAGGCGCGCTTCGACGAGGGACATGAGCGGGGCGTGCACGACGCCGACGCCACCCTGATCCTGGGTGCGCTACTGCGCCTGGAGGCGGGCGCCGGACTGCTGCGGTACCGCCCTACGGTACGCGCCGGGGCGCAACTGTTCTGGGCGTTCGGGGCCCCGGCGGACCAGCGGGCGACCTGGACGTTGCGTGCCGGGTCGCTGGTGCGGGCGCGGGACACGTTCGGCTCGGCCGGAGCCGCGATGGTCGCGTTGCGTGCCGAACTGGGCGACGCGGCCGGGGCGTACCTAACCGGCCTCGGCGTCCCCGCGGACCCGGCGATCGGCGACTACCTGGTGGACGAGTTGGCAGTGCCGCAAGCCGGGTTCGTCACGAGCGCGGCAGTACGCACCTTCCTGGACCGGTTCCACCGGGCACTCGGCGGGGCGCAGGCACCCGCGGCCCGGCAGTACGCGGACGACCTGCGCGCGCTGGACGCCGATCCGGCGGCGCGACGCCAACTGGTCGAGGCGTGGCTGTCCGCCTTCCGGGCGGCGCATCCCTCGGCGGGCGAGGCGGAAGATCTCGTGGAGGCGGTCGCGGTCGAGATGACCGGGACCGGACTCGACCGGTACGACTCGTCGGCCGCGTTGACCACGACCGTCGAGGGACTGCTCGGCGTGCACCCGCGGATCACCGAGGGACGGATGAGCGTACGGCTGGACGAGTTGCTGACCCGGACCGGTCGTTTCCGCGACGTCGAGGTCCCGGCGTACCGGGAATATCAGCGTCGTCGCGCGGCGCTGGTAGCGGCCGAACGGTCCCGGCTGCGGCTGGACGAATACCGCCCGGCGGTGATGGACGCCTTCGTGCGTAACCGGCTGCTGGACGAGGTCTATCTGCCGCTGATCGGCGACAACCTGGCACGGCAGTTGGGTGCCACCGGCGACGCCAAGCGCACCGATCAGTCCGGGCTGCTGCTGCTCATCTCGCCGCCCGGGTACGGCAAGACGACGCTGATGGAATACGTCGCGAACCGGCTGGGGCTGGTCTTCGTCAAGGTGAACGGGCCGGCGCTGGGACACCGTGTGACGTCCCTCGACCCGGCCGAGGCGCCGGATGCCACCGCGCGGCAGGAGGTGGAGAAGATCTCCTTCGCCCTGCGGATGGGCAACAACGTGCTGCTCTATCTGGACGACATCCAGCACACCTCACCCGAGTTGCTGCAGAAGTTCATCTCGTTGTGCGACACCCAGCGCCGGATGGAGGGCGTCTGGGAGGGCTCAACCCGCACGTACGACCTGCGGGGCAAGCGGTTCGCCGTGTGCATGGCCGGCAACCCGTACACCGAGACCGGGCAGCGTTTCCGGGTGCCGGACATGCTCGCCAACCGCGCGGACGTGTGGAACCTGGGTGACGTCCTGGCCGGGCGGGAGGACCTGTTCGAGCTCTCCTACCTGGAGAACGCGCTCACCTCCAACCCGGTGCTCGCACCGCTGTCCGCCCGCGACCGGGAGGACGTGCCGCTGTTGATCCGCCTGGCCGAGGGCGACGAGTCGGTGCGCCCGGACCGTCTCGGGCACGCGTACTCGGCCGTCGAGCTGGAGCAGATCCTGTCCGTGCTGCGCAAGATGCGTCACGTGCAGCGGGTCGTGCTGCGCAACAACAGGGCGTACATCGCGTCGGCGGGACAGTCGGACGCGGCGCGCACCGAGCCGCCGTTCCGGTTGCAGGGCTCCTACCGCAACATGAACAAGCTGGCCGAGCGCATCGTGCCGGTGATGAACGACGCCGAGTTGGAAACCCTGATCGACGATCACTATCTCGGCGAGGCGCAGACGCTGACCAGCGGCGCCGAGGCCAACCTGTTGAAGCTGGCGGAGCTGCGCGGGCGGCTCGGCGCGGAGCAGGCGCAACGGTGGGACGAGGTGAAGGCGGCGTTCCGGCGGGAACAGGCGCTCGGCGGCGCGGACGGCGACCCGATAGTCCGGGCGGTCGGCGCGGTGGGGTTGCTCGCGGACCGGGTGTCCGGCATCGAGACGGCGATCACCCGGTTGGCCGGTGGCGGTCACTGAGCGGAACCGCAGCACAGCGACGGGACGGCTACTCGGGTGGGGACTGGCGCAGCAGGGTGGGGTTGTCGCGCAGCAGCGCGGCGAGACGCTTGGCCGCCTTCTCGGTCTGTTCGCTGTCCACCTCCAGCGGGATCGGCTCACGCAGCGGTTGCGGCATGCCGCCCCGCTGCGTCCCGCCGCCCTCGGCGCGCTCGGCCGCCGACGGCTCCTCCGGCGCCCAGTGGTGTTCCGGCTGGATGCGCGGGGGCTGGGGAGGGACCTCGGGCGGTGGCGTGGCCGCGAACGGGTGCGGGTCCGGCTGCGCGGACGCGGGCTGGGCCGACATCGGCTGGGCAGACATCGGCTGGGCGGAGGTCGGCTGCGACGGGTACGCGTCGGTGTCGTATCCGGTGCCCGGGTCGTATCGATCCCGGTCGTCGAAGCTGAGCCGGCGCGTGGGATCCGCGGAGCCGTCCCTCTGGTCGTATCCGCCCGGCGCGTCGTATCCGCCGGGCGGGGCGGAGTACGCCGGAGGCGCGGAGTATGCCGGAGGCGCGGAGTGCGCGGGCGGCGCCGAGTAGGGCTCGTCCGGGGAATCTTCCAGATCGATGTCGAAGTCGGCACGCCGGCCCGAGTCGGGCTCCGCCTCGGGTGCCTGGGCGGCGACGGAATTGTCCGCGTTGACGTGCACCACGCCGTCCTGGACGTAGAAGTGCAGCAGTGTGGGCTCGCCCACACCCTCGACGCCGACGGTCACCTCCAGCCGTGGGTTGCGGCCGACAACACCCGCAATGGCCTCGACCAGCTCGTTCACCGCCGGCAGCGCGCCGGTCGCCTCGCCGGCGGCGCGGCGGCGAAGTTCATCGCGGCGCGCCAGCTTGTCGAGCGCGTCGTCCAGTCCGCCTCGCACGTCACCCGTCCTCCCGTCAGGAAGTCACTTTTACCACTGTGCCCGTTCAAACGGCGATAGGGAACCGTGATGCAAGCGATGCGACGCACACCCTACGACGATCGCATCTTGATCGCGCGGTCGAGTGCCTGATCGAGCACGACCAGCAGCGCATCCCTTACGGAGCCCCGAAATCGAGCGTCGAACGACAGCACCGGCACCTCGTCTCGCACCGCCAGCGCCCACCGTACTTCGTCCAGGCTGTATCCGAGTTGACCATTGAAGGTATTGATGCCGACCACGAACGGCAGGCCGGCCCGTTCGAAGTAGTCGACGGCCGGATAGCAGTCGTCGATCCGGTTGGTGTCCACCACGACCAGCGCGCCCAGCGCCCCACGAATCAGGTCGTCCCACATGAAGGCGAAACGCGCCTGACCGGGTGTGCCGAACAGGTACAGCTTCAGCGTGTGGTCGATGGTCACGCAGCCGAAGTCCATCGCGATCGTGGTGGTGGTCTTGGCCGAATCCGGTCCCGGATCGTCCACGCCGACCGATTCCATGGTCATCTCGGCTTCGGTGGTCAGCGGTGAGATCTCCGAAATCGCGCCGACCGTCGTGGTTTTGCCCACCCCGAAGCCGCCGGCCACGATGATTTTGACCGGCACCGGGGGCTTGTTCTGCTTGCGCTCGTTCGGCACTCGTGCGGTGCCGACGATGCGGTCAGTTGATGGATCGAAGTCCACGGATCACTCGCATGATGGTCTCGGGGTCGGGGAACTCGCTGTCCAACACGTGCACGTCGAGCTGGCCGCAGGCGCGCAGGTCGCTGACCAGGATCCGCGCGACGCCCAGGTGTAATTTCAGCAATGCGGAGATCTCGGCCACCGAATGCGGTTCGATACACAGCGCGACGATGGCCCGCTGTTCCGGTGGCAGCCGCGCCGGGCGGGCATCCGGATGCACGGTGACCTGGGTCTCCATGCCGATGTCGGGATCGACGCCGTCCACCCGCCCGGAGGTGATGACGAACGGCCGCAGACCACTGATGTGACCGTCCGGCACCTGGTCGTCCGGCCCCGCCGGCGGCTGCGGGCGGTACGCCGCCGCTCCGGACCGGTGCAGGAACGGCCGGACGCCGGGCGTGGCCGGGCGTCCCGGTTCGTCGGAGCCAGCCGGCGGCGTCATTGCTGAACGGCGTTCTTCAATTCAGCGATGAGGCGGGGGCTGAGCGCGCCACCGGCCCGGGTGGCGAACAGTGTCATCTCGTACGCGAGGGTGCCGAGGTTCGCCGAGCGGTCGGCGATCACCCCCAGCACGGAACCGGCGCTGATCGCGGTGACCAGGAGATAGCCGTCCTGCATGTCGATGATGACCCGGTTGAGGCTGCCCAGCCGGTACCAGTTCGCCGCGCCGCCGGCCAGGCTGGTGAGCCCGGAGACGACCGCGGCGAGCCGCTCGGCGTTCGGCCGGTCCTTGATCGCGGACATCGCCATCAGCAGCCCGTCCGAGGACACGGCGATGGCTTCGACCACGCCGGCGGTGCCGGAGGTGAAGGAGTCCAGCAGCCAGTTGAAGGTCTTCGCCTCGGCGCTCAGTTGCGACTGCGCGAAGTCGCGGCCGTTGCCGGTTTCCGTGCTGTAGGGGGATGTCATCGCGGTTGTCCCTCGTGTTGTGGCTGAGTTTCATTCAGTGCCAGCGCGACCCCGTACTCGAACTGTTCGATCAGATCGCGGGCCGCGTCCGGGTCCAGAGGCTGCGCGGGTGTGGCCGGGGTTTCGGCCGCCCGCGGCTCGCTGACCGGAAGGGTGGCGCCCGGCACGCGGCGCGCGAGCGGTGGATGGCCGGCGGACGGCGGGGACGACATGTCGGTCTCGATGACGTCCCACTGCGCCCGCGACACGCCTGCCTCGAAGGCCTCGAACGCCTCCCGGGCGGCCTGGGCGTCGTCCGCCGACGGTGGTGCGGAGGGGAGTTTCGCCCCGGACTCGGCCGGCAACTGGCTACCCGGCACGCGGCGGCGCAGCTTCGGTGCCCCGTCCGGGGGGCGGTCGGCGTTCGCCGGGCTGCCGGCCCACGGCGCCTCCATGACCACCGGCCGCTCGGTCTCCGCGTACAGGCCCGATGTGGGGTGGGCGACCGGGAGTTCCGGCAGGGCGGCCGGCACGCGACCGGCGACCGGCGTGCCGTCGTCCCAGCGCGGACGCTGCTGCGCCGCCGGTTCCGGTGCTGGGGCGGCCGGTTGCGGTGCCTGGTATGCCTCCGGGGTGCGCGGGTCGTAGACCGGTTCGGCCTCGTACACCGGTCCCGGCACCAGCTCCGGCGCGGTGGTGGCCGGCTGGAAGGCGTTCCAGGACTGCGCGGCCTGCAAGGTCAGCGTGGCGCGGCTGAGCATCTCGGCGTCGAAGGGTTGCGCGCTGCCGGGCACCGAGCGTACCGACGCCCCGGCCAGCAGGGGCACGAATTCGCTCGCGTGATGGCTGGTCACGGTCGCTTGAAGCGGCGCGGGGGAGGCCATCGGGTCGGCCCGCTGGATCAGGTGTTGCGGGCCCAGGTCCACGAGGGCGGTGACGCCGCCCTCCGCTGTGTCGGTCAGGGTCACCTCGATGCCGTGCCGTCGCGCCAGGCGGCCCACGACGAACAGGCCGAGCACCTCGCTGGGGGCCAGGTCGAGTCGTTCCCGGCGGGTCAGCCGGGCGTTCTCCTCGGCCAGGCGTTCCGGCGCCAGGCCGAGCCCGTGGTCGGCCACCGCCAGGCGGGCACCGCCGCGCAGCTCCGAGGCCGAGACGGTGACCTGGGTGTGCGGCGGGGAGAACGACGTCGCGTTCTCCATCAACTCGGCGAGCAGCAGGGTGAGGTCGGCGACCAGGGCGGGCACCACGACCAGGTCCTCGGGCACCTCGACATCGACCCGCGTGTAGTCCTCGATCTCGCCGAGGGCCAGGCGCACCACGTCGGACAGCGGGAGCGGTGCCATGTGCTCGTTGGCGCCCGCACCACCGGAGAGCACCACGAGGCTGGAGGCGTTGCGGCCCAGACGCGACGACATGTGGTCCAGCCGGTACAGCTCGCGCAGCCGCTCGCTGTCGGTCTCCTTGCGCTCCAGGTTGTCGATCAGCGCCAGTTGCCGGCCGACCAGGTTCTGGGTGCGCCGCCCGACGTGGGCGAACATCTGCGCGACGTTGCGTCGGCCGACCACCTGGCGTTCCACCAGCCGGGCGGCGGTGGTCTGCACCCGGTCGAACGCGCGGGCCAGATCGCCGATCTCGTCGCCGGCTTGGATGTCCACCGGATCCAGATGAATCGGCCGGGCCGCTTCGACGTCGTCGTCGGCGACCCGTTCCAGCTCCGTCTCGGCCTCTCGCGCGATCCGGTCGGCCGAGACGGTGAGCCGGCGCAGCGGCCGGGCGACCGCGCGGGCCATGAACAGGCTCAGCCCGATCACGATCAACAGCAGCAGGAGCGAGCCGCCACCGATCAGCGTGGCGGTGCGCAGGGCGCTGTTGCGGTTGTCGGTGACGGCCCGGTTCACATCCGCCGCCACACGCTTTTCCACGAAGCCGCCGAGCACGATCACCGAGCGCAGAGACGGGAAGAGCGTGGTGACGTTCAGCAGTTTGACCGCGGCGTCCGGGTCCACCGCCGCCTGGCTCAGGAACCGGTCGCCGACGCGTGCCGCGAACGCCTCCTGGGCGCCGAGGTACAGCTTGTACTGCGTGTCGGTGAAGTACGGCTCGCCGTTTCCGATGATCAGCTGTAGCTGGACCAGGGTCGCGGAGAACAACCCCACGAAGCCTGCCTGCTTGGTCACCACGGCGCCGGTGAGGTAACCCGACGCCTGGCTGATCATGTCGTCGCTGAGCAGCGCCTGTTCGAGCGCGTACACCTGACGGCCCACGGCCGTGGTGAGGTCGGCGCCGCCGGCCAGGCCGATCTGCTTGATGATCGGCGTGATGATCGCGGTGAAGTCGCTGACGATCAGGTCTGGGCGGATCGAGCGGTTGAGCACGCTCTGCCGGGTGTTGTTGAGTTTGGCGGCGTCCGCGATCGCCCGCCGCAAGCCCTCGGACAACGGCTGATCACCCACGGTCAGATTGCTGATGGCGTCCTGCGCCTTCGCGCTCTGCACCACCAGCTCGGGCTGCTGGATCAGGCCGAACAGATAGCCGACCGACAGGAGGCGTTCCTCCTGCAACTCCTGCACCGCGGAACCGACCCGGGTGGCCAGTCGCACCGTGTCGGAGACGTCTTGCGCGTCCTGCGCGGCCTGGATGCGGTTGACCACGATCGGCACGCTCAACGCGACCACGCCGAGCAGCGGTACGAGTACGAGCAGGGCGAGTTTGCCCAGGATGCGGAATTTACCGAAGAGCACCGGACCGCTCCCGCCGCGTCGGGTCGCCGAAGGACGGCACGGTGTCCAGCGACGAACCGCCGTATCCGCGATCGGCGCTCGGGGTCATGTCCCGCATGTCGCGGGTCGTCTCTCCGGGCACCCGGTCCGGTGGCGCCGGGCGGCGGCGCATGGCCGTGGTCATCCAGACCGCGACGGCGACGAGCACCAGCAGCACCGCGACGGACCCGGCGACCATGATCTCGACACGTCGCAGGTTCAGCGCGTCCATGCGGTCTTCGAGCAGGCTGCCCATCTCGCGCAGGGTGACGCCGGCCAGCCCGGTCAGTGAGGTCTGCAACTGGGTCTGTGCGGTCGCCATGGTGGAGGCGTCCGGCGTGCCGCCCGGGTTCGCGCCCCGGGTCAGTGACTCCACGCCCCGGCGGAACGAGTCCAGCGTGCTCACCAGGTTGCCGCTGAGCGTGGTGCTGTCGGTGTCGTCGACCGCCGCCTGCAGGTTGTCCGTCAGGCTGTCGACCGAGGTGTTGACCTGCTGCACCTCGGCACCGAACTGGGGCGCCAGGACGGCCTTCTGCTTGGCCGACGCGCCTGCCACCAGCATGCTGAGGTCGCCCATCCGGCTCACGTGCACGACCGCGCCCGGCAGGTCGACGGCCATCGCCTGCTGCAGGTGGGAGATGTCGTTGTACGGGTCGCGGACCAACGCGGAGTTGTTGCGCACGGTGTTGTAGAGCGCCAGGGCGAGGTCGGTGACCTCCACATGTGCGGTGAAGACCGTGACCGGGTCACCCGACACCCCGGCCAGTCGGCTGATCTTGTCGCGGAGGCCGGTCCACCGCTCGTGCGTGCGCAGCGCGTCGCCGAGCTGCTGATCGATCTCGTTGACCCGGCCCACCGCGTCGCTGAGCGCCGCCGGCGGTGCTGAGACGCCGGACAGCGCCGAGGACTCGGCCTCCGCCAGGCCGCTGATCAGGGGATTCAACGCCGTGAGGTATTGCACGCCCTGCTGTTCGAGCTGAGTGCTGTCCCGCTCATCGGCGGTGTCCGTCCAGACCCACAGGAACAGGACGCCCACCGGCACGAGCACCAGGACCGTGAGAACAGCCGCGAGCGCCGTGCGTAACCGGGACGGGCGGTTGTCCACCGAGACTGCCATTGCTCATTCCTCCGCCAAGCTGCGCGCGCGTCAGGCAAGTGTGGTGGCTACCCTGAGTAGTCGGGTGACTCACCAATCCGAGTCAACCTATCCGAGAAATAATCATGCGACCCCTTTCCAAGGGTCAGAGTTGGCTCATCTGATCGGGGGATACGCCGAACGCCCGGACGCGAGGTATCAGGGTCTGAGCTGGGCATGGCTAGCACATGGCGGTTCCGGAATATCGAGCGCAGAAATGATCATTTCGGTCGGCGAACGAAGCAGCAAATGACGCACATCGATATTTAGCTTTTAGTAATTGAATGAAAGCGAAGCGTCATATTGTTACGGCGCGTGTGTAAACGGACACGCTGTCCGTCGGCTACTTTCCCGAATTGTGGGACAAACGCTGAGACGGTTGGGCCGAGACCCGGCCGCGACGGTCAGATCCGGCTCAGCACCTGGCGCAGCGGGTCGAGACCCAGCGCGCCCAGGTTGAGTGCGCTCTGGTGGAACTCCTTGAGGTCGAAGTCCGCGCCCTTGCGCGCCTTCGCCTCGTCGCGGGCCTGCAGCCAGATCCGCTCGCCGACCTTGTACGACGGGGCCTGACCGGGCCAGCCGAGGTAACGCCGCCACTCGAACCGCAGCACCTCATCCGACATCCGGCAGTGCGCCCGCAGGAACTCCCAACCCAGTTCCGGCGTCCACCGCTCGCCCGGCCGGAAGCCGAACGGGTTGTCCCGCGGAATCTCCAGCTCCAGATGCATGCCGATGTCGACGATCACCCGGGTGGCCCGCAGCGACTGCGCGTCCAGCATGCCCAGGCGATCACCCGGGTCGGCGAGGTAGCCGAGCTCGTCCATCAGGCGTTCGGCGTACAGCGCCCAGCCCTCACCGTGCCCGGAACACCAGCACAACAGGCGCTGCCACCGGTTCAGCCGGTCAGATCGCAACTGGGTGGTGCCGATCTGCAGGTGATGCCCGGGAACGCCCTCGTGGTAGACCGTCGAGGTCTCCCGCCAGGTGGAGAACTCCTCATTCCCCTCCGGCACCGCCCACCACATCCGGCCCGGTCGGGTGAAGTCCTCCGACGGCGCGGTGTAGTAAATCGATCCGTCGCTGGTCGGCGCGAGGCAGCACTCCAACCTCTGCATCGCCGCGGGGATGTCGAAATGGGTGCCGTTCAGCTCGTTGACCGCGCGATCGGCGAGCTGCTGCATCCAGTCCCGGAACGCCTCCTTGCCGGGAACGGTCCGGGCCGGATCGGCGTCCAGCCGCGCCACCGCGTCATCGACGCTCGCGCCGGAACCGGCGATCTCCGCCGCCACCGTGCGCATCTCCTGCTCGATGCGGTGCAGCTCGACAAAGCCCCACGCGTACGTCTCCAGCAGGTCCACCTGGGCACCGAGGAAGTACTGCGAGGCGAGCGTGTACCGCTCCAGCCCGGCAGCCTCCTTGTCCCGTCCGCGCGGCCCGAGCTCGGCGCGCAGGAACCGGCCGAAGTCGGCGGTGGCCTGTGTCGCCGCGGCGGCGCCACGACGCAGCTCGGTATCGAGGGCGCCGTTGGCGCCGACCCGGTCGGCGAGCCGGTGGAAGAAGTCGTCGCGCGCCGGATCCGTCCAGGCGTCGCACTGACCGGCGATCGCGAGCAACTGTGCGCGGGCGGCCACCAGACCCCTGTCGGCGGCCTCCCGCAGCGAGCGCTGATATTGCGTGAGGGCGGCGGGAAATGCGGCCAGGCGGGCCGCGATGTTGGCCGCCGCCTCCTCGCCGTTCAGCGGCATCAGGTCGAAGGTCATCCGCATGCCGTGCAGACCGCTGGAGATGACGTTGATGTCGGAGACCTCGTAGCCGGCGTCGTATTGCGCCAGGCTCAGGCCGAGCCGCTCCAGCATCGCCTCCTTGGCGACGTGTTCCGACTCGTCCGCCGGGTCGATGACGTCGAGCTCGGCGATGGTGCGGCGGGTGAGATCGGCCTGCGCGGCGAACCCCTCCGGTGAGAGATCGTCCCACTTGTCGTCGAACCCGGAGATCCCCACGAAGGTGGCGCCGGACGGGCTGAGCGCGGCCCACTCGTCGACGTAACGGTCGGCAAGCTCATCAACGTCTCCCACGACGCAGACACTACCTATTTATGCGATCCGGTCCACTCCAGCAGCCGCCCCATGGGCCAGGCGTTGACCACCGCGTCGACCGGCACCCCGCACAGCGCGGCACGCTCGCACCCGTACCCCAGCCAGTCCAACTGGCCGGGCGCGTGCGCGTCGGTGTCGATGCTGAACAGGCATCCGGCCTCGACCGCGACGGTGAGCATCCGCTTCGGCGGGTCCAACCGGTCCGGGCGGCAGTTGATCTCGATCGCCTTGTCGTACTCCAGACACGCGGCAATCACCTTGTCGAGGTCGAACGCGCTCGGCGGGCGGGTACGCCCGGCGCGGTGTCCCTTGTCGCCGACGCCCGCCGCGGCGACCTTGCGCCCGGTCATGTGCCCGAGAATGTCGAGGTGCGGGTTGGCGATCGCGGTCAGCATCCGCCGAGTCATGCGCGGGCCCTCGTCCCGCAGCTTGCTGTGCACCGAGCCGACCACCACGTCGAGCCGGGCCAGCAGGGCCTCCTCCTGATCGAGCGAACCGTCCGGCAGGATGTCGACCTCGATGCCGGTCAGGATGCGGAAGCCCTCCGGGAGCGCGTCGTTGACCCGTGCCACGTGATCGAGTTGGCGGCGCAACCGGGCCGGCGGCAGGCCGCGGGCCACCGTCAGGGTCGGCGAATGATCGGTCAGCACCAGGTATTCGTGCCCCAGCTCGACCGCGGCCAAGGCCATCTCCTCGATCGGTGAGCCGCCGTCCGACCAGTCCGAATGGGCATGGCAGTCGCCGCGCAGCGCGGCCCGCAACCCGGCGGCGGCGCCGCCCAGATCGACACCTGCGGTGGATTCCATGCGGCGCAGATAGACCGGTTCCTCCCCGGCCAGCGACTCGGTCACGCACCGGGCGGTGACCTCGCCGATGCCGGGCACTTTCGCCAGCGTGCCGGCCTCGGCCCGGTCCGTCAGCTCGCCCTCGTCCAGCGCGGCGACCGCGGTCGCCGCGGACCGGAACGCCTTCACCCGGTACGTCGCCTCGTTCGCGCGCTCCAGCAGGAAGGCGATGCGCCGCAGATCGGCCACGGGATCACGGGATGCCATGCGCATCAGCCTACGGTCAGCCACCGGCGACCGCGTGGATCGTCGATAGCCTTGGCGCATGCGAACCATCGACTGGGTGGACGGGGCCGTCGAAATCATCGATCAAACCGCGCTGCCGGACGAACTGCGGATGCTCCGCCTGGCCACCGTGGCCGAGGTGGTGGAGGCCATCCAGTCGTTGTCCGTACGCGGTGCGCCTGCGCTCGGGGTCGCCGGGGCCTTCGGCGTGGCGCTGGCCGCGCGCCTGCATCACGCGGAACCGGACCGGCTCGCCCAGGCCGTACGGGAAATCGAGACGGCCCGGCCGACCGCGGTGAATCTCGCCCGTGGTGCTCGGCGCGCGGCCGGCAAGCTGCCGCAGGGCCCGACCGCCGTGTTGGCCGAGGCGTGTGCGATCCGCGACGAGGAGATCGCCGCCTCCGAGGCGATGGCCGCGCGGGGCGCCGACCTGATGCTCGAACTGTGCGGCGATCGTCCGCGGCTGCTGACCCACTGCAACACCGGCGGCCTGGCCACCGTCACCATCGGCACAGCGCTCGGGGTGGTGGGTGAACTGCACCGGCGCAGCGCGCTGGCCGGGGTGATCGCCAGCGAGACGCGCCCGCTGCTGCAGGGCGCCCGGCTGACCTCGTGGGAACTGGCACGGTGGGGGGTCGAGTTCCGGGTCGCGGTGGATTCGGCCGGCCCGTTCCTGATGGCGCGCGGAGAGGTGGACGCGGTGATCCTCGGTGCGGATCGCATCTGCGCCAACGGCGACGTCGTCAACAAGATCGGCACCTATGCCCATGCGCTCGGTGCACGCCGGTCCGGGCTGCCGTTCGTCGTGGTGGCGCCGGAGTCCACGGTGGACCACGACACCCCGGGCGGTGCCGCGGTGGACATCGAGGACCGCGGTGCGGCCGAGGTCAGCGCCACGTTCGCGGCGGCGAACCCGGCCTTCGACGTGACACCGCACGACCTGGTCACCGCGGTCGTGACGGAACGGCGGGTGATCCGCCTCGATCGCGGCGAGAAGGTCTGAAGCCTAGGCGCCGGGCCGCCAGGGCTTGACCCATTCCGTCTCCGGCCAGCCCTCGGCCGCGGCCATCAGCGGGTACGCGGTGGCGCCGTCGACCGATTCCCGGATGATGTCCGCGTGACCGGCGTGCCGGGCCGTCTCCTCGATCAGATGCAGCAGCACCCAGCGCAGGGTCCAGTGGTCGAGGTCCTTGCTGTTCCACGGCATCGAATGGTCGATCGGGATGCGATGGCCCAGGTCGTCGATTTTCCGCACGGTCGCCTCGGTCCGCTCGGCGATCCGGTCATAGCGGGCGAGCACCTCGTCGAGGGTCTCCCCGTCGGCGAGCCGGAAATTCTCCCCCCACGTCCGCTCGTCGACGGTCTGCGCTTCGCCTCGCACGGTGGTGAGCCAGCTCTCCTCGGTGAAGGCGCAGTGCTTGATCAGGCCGCCGACGGTGAGTGTGCTGCGGGTGGGCGTGGCGCGCAGTTGCTGTGGATCCAGGCCGTACGCGGCGAGCCGCACGGCGTCGCGCATCTGTGCGAGATAGGCGAGCAGGCCGTCTTGTTCGTTCTCGACGGCTCTGACCTGACCCGGCATGGCGTGCCTCCTCGGAAAGCGGGCGGACCAGAACGCATTATCGGCGGGTCGCACTTCTCTCGGGCGGGCGATGCAACCCGCGCCTTCCGCTTCCCGCCTCACGCCTTGCAGTCGTGTTCACTCTTCCACGCGGCCACCTCGGAGACCGGGCTCTTGCCGCCCTTCTTGCGCCACGACTTGAGGTAGGGCGCCGGCCAGATCACGCCGCGGCGCACCTTCCAGTCGCCGGTCCGGGCACACGGCGGCGAGATGCCGTAATGCAGGTGACACACGCCGTTGGCATTCCCGGTATGGCCTACCTCGCCGAGCTCCTGACCCGCCTGCACGCGCACGCCCGCGCGGATTCCGGACAGCACCCGCTGCAGGTGCGAGCCGTAGTAGCGGACCCCGTCATCGCCGAGCAACGACACCGATCGCCCGCCGTTCAACGGTCCGTCGGGTCGCCCCTTGACGTACTCGTCGGTCAGGCTGACCTCCAGCACCACCCCGCTGGTGGTGGCCACCACCGGTTCACCGCAGTCGGCGAAGATGTCGGTCGCCGGGTACTTCGCATGGGTGGTGTGGAAATCCACGTTGCTCGCGTGGACCGGGAAGACGTACTCCACCTTCCCCGACGGGCTCGGGCTCGCCGTCGGGGAAGGTGCCGCAGAGCCCGCCGGCGAATCGGGTGCCGAAGCGTTCGTCACCGGTGCGCTCGGCGCGGCGGACGGCCCCGAGGACGACGGCTCGACGAAACGGGGCGTCACGGATGGCGCGGCCGTGCCGGCCGCCGAACCGCAGCCGGCGAGGCAGAACACGAGCGCGGCCGATGCTGCAACGGTACGGACTGAATGCACCGAGCCAATATGACAGACATCGTTGCGCATCGCCGCGGTGCTCGTCGCGGATAAGCTGACACCATGAGCGAACAGGGAGGCTGGCCGCCGGCCGCCGCGCCGCCACCCGGGTGGCGCCCTCAACCACCCACCCTGTTGTCCAGCCAGGCGGCCCGCCCGACGTACCGGGAACCGTTTCCGGTGCGCGGCCCGCAACTGACCGCGGGCGTCGGTGCCGCCCTGGCCTGGTTCGCGCTGTTCGGCATGCTCGGTCGGGACCTTCTCACGTACGCGTGGTGGACGGTGGCCGCGGCGATCAGCGCCTGGATCGTCGCCACCATGCTGATGATCCTCGGTGATCGCGGCGTGGCCACCGGGATCGCGCTGACCGCGGCCGGTGGGCTGTCCATAGCGACCGCGGTGGTGGCGGTGCGCTGGATCACCACAAACGACTGGCCCCTGTGGTGATTGTCAGATCCTGCGCGGCTTTGTCGCCCACCGTCAGTGCGGTCTCCGTGGCCGAGCGCACTCGGCCTTGACGAACCTCGCGCCAGTCGGCAACCTCGCGTCTATGCCCCCCACACCGCCACGGCTCGACCCCGATCGTCGCCGCCGCCGGCTGGAACTCCTCGCCGCTCTGGCGGACGCCAAGGCGGCGCGCGAGCACCGTCACCCGCAGCGCCTGCACGGCGCCCGGCTGCGCGAACTGATCGCCGCCCGCCGCCGATTGGTGGGTTGACACGCCACATCTAGGCGTGGCGCGAGGCAGCCGTTGCAGCAGCGACTACCGTCTTCCGCGGAGAACTTCGCGTGGGGGGAACAGTGTCGACATTCGCAGCCGCCGCGACCATGGGCAAGGACGGATGGTCGGTCTCGGAACTGACACTTCAGAGCCGCTTGCTCGACATCGACGAGGTGACGGACAGGCTGCGTGACGCGGACCCGGACGCCTCCGTGTCGTTGCTCTTCGTCGAGGCAGACGATCAATACCTCGTCATCATCCGCCTGGACGAGGGCGAGGACCTGCGGGTCTTCGGGTCGGACGCGGCATACGCCGAGGAGTCCTGGCTCGGCGAGGTGCTGCTCGGCGACCTGGAGACCCCCGCGTTGGAGATCGACGTGCCGGCATCCGCGCAGACCGCGGAGGACGAGTCCTCCGCGGTCGAACTCGACGCCGACCCGCTGGGCGATGCGGACCTGCTCGCCGACCTGGGTGTGGGTGCCCAGAAACTGATCACGTTGTGTGCGCGCGACGGCATGCTGCCGTCCGATGTGACCGCCGAGATATGCCAGCGGCTGGGGTGCGGAGACGAGATGGAGGAGCTGCGCGACTCGTGAAATCCCGGCCCGGCCACGAGGCGTGGATGCGCCGCGCGCTGGAGGTGGCCGCGTCGAACCCCACCGAGGTGCCGGTGGGTGCGGTGGTCTTCGACGCGGGCGGCACCGAGCTCGCCGCCGCCGGCAACGAGCGCGAACTGACCGGCGACCCCACCGCGCACGCCGAGGTGCTGGCGTTGCGCCGGGCCGCGGCGGCACGGGGTGATCGCGCGCTCGACGGCTGCACCCTGGTGGTCACCCTGGAACCGTGCACCATGTGCGCGGGAGCGCTGGTGCTCGCCCGGGTGTCCGCGTTGGTCTTCGGCGCTTGGGAGCCGAAGACCGGTGCCGTCGGGTCGCTGTGGGACGTGGTGCGCGACCGGCGCCTCAACCACCGCCCCGAGGTGTACTCGGGTGTGCTGGAGGCGGACTGCGCCGCGTTGATGCGCGGCTTCTTCCGCTGACGGAGCCCGTGTGGGTCAGGCGATCGCGGTGTCCAGGCCGATGCGCACCATGTCGCCGAAGCCCTTCTCGCGCCGCGCCGAATCCATCCGCTCCTCGCGCTTGATGTGATCGCTCACGGTGAGGATCGTCAGCGCGCGAGCGCCGTAGCGGGCCGCCGTCGTGTAAATGGCCGCCGATTCCATCTCGACCGCCAACACGCCGTACTGCGCCAAAGCGTCGTAGAGGTCCGGACGGTCGGTGTAGAACGCGTCCGCCGCCAGGATCGGGCCCACGCGCATCGCGACACCGCGCCGCTCGGCCACATCGACCGCGGTGCGCAGCAGACCGAAGTCCGCCACTGGCGCGTAGTCGATCAGGCCGTCGAAGCGGGCGCGGTTCATGTTCGAATCGGTGGCCGAGCCGATCGCCGCGAGCACGTCGCCGAGGTTCAGGTCCGCGGCGAGTGCCCCGCACGAGCCGATCCGGATCACCGAGGTGACGCCGTACTCGTTGATCAGCTCGTGGGTGTAGATCGACGCCGACGGCATGCCCATGCCCGAGCCCTGCACCGAGACCCGCCGACCCTGCCAGGTGCCGGTGAAGCCGAGCATGCCCCGCACCTCGGTGTAGCACCGGGCATCGTCGAGGAAGTTCTCCGCGATCCACTTGGCACGCATCGGGTCGCCGGGCAGCAGCACCCGCTCCGCGATCTCGCCCGGTGCCGCGCCGATGTGCACGCTCACGCCGATACCCCGTCTCGTCTCGCCTGATCACTTCGCGCCGAGTGCCATCGTGCCAGTTCGGGGCCGGTGCGTACGCGCCCGGGTAACCCGGCGGCGCAACGGTGGAGCCGTCAGGTAACCTACTTCGCGGTGGTGTGTCCGAGTGGCCTAAGGAGCACGCCTCGAAAGCGTGTGAGGGTTTACGCCCTCCAAGGGTTCAAATCCCTTCACCACCGCCATGAGCAGGGCGAACGCCCGGCAGCCCGGTCCGGGCTGCCGGGCGTTCGCGTCCGCGGTCTCAATTCCGGTCTCATTTGGCTTCACCGACGGTCGGCGTGGCGGCTGCGATGATCTTGGCTGCGAGGTTGGTGGTGGGAGTCACTTCTGTCTGGCGGCGGATTGTCCACCGATGCGCGAATGCGTCTGCCGTTGATCGCAGTACGGGGCATCTCGTTGCGAGCGCTTCGGTGACGGGTCAAACCCCGGGGAGCGCTCGCACGCAGGTCAGAGGCCGTTTACCCCACGAATTTGACGATCCGCGTCGATGCGTCCGGGGTGTTGCGCGGCAGCGCTCGGGCGAGCCTCTAAAATCGCAGCTCAGAGCCCGCGAATGCGGCGAGCCCTCTTCCCGACCGCCAAGGCCGGGCTCCGTAGCGACAGCCAGGTCGCCCACGCTTCGACGACGGACTCCGGAGCCGCTCTTCCCGGCCGCCAAGGCCGGGCTCCGTAGCGACCAGGTCAGTCCGGCGTCGTAGATGTAGGTAGCGGTGTCCTCTTCCCGGCCGCCAAGGCCGGGCTCCGTAGCGACTCGGTGGTGATCCGGACCTGGCTGTTGAGGTAGATCGTGCTCTTCCCGGCCGCTAAGGCCGGGCTCCATAGCGACAGCAGGGTCTCGATCACGAACTTGATCGGCACCTTCTCTTCCCAGCCGCCAAGGCCGGGCTCCGTAGCGACGGTCTGCAAGTCGGCCAGGGCAGCGTTGATCCCGGCCACTTCCCGGCCGCCAAGGCCGGGCTCCGTAGCAACGAATGGTGACGTGGAGTCGGTCGCCGGCATTCCCGGCCGCCGGGGCCCGGCTCCGTAATGGTCAGGTAGGCGGGACCGTCGTCACCGGATAACGACCCGTGAATGGCTGTTCACCCACTTCGAGTACTCGAAGCGTGGGGTGACCACAGGAGGTTGTCGATCCTGCTGGCGACGTCCCGGCGGACCTCGGCGGTCAGGTGTTGATAGCGGCGGGTCATGCCGGAATTCGACCAGCCCATGATTCCCATGACGGCGCGTTCGTTCACGTCGAGGACGAGAAGCACCGTGGCTGCGGTGTGCCGGGCGTCGTGTAGTCGGCCGTCTCGCAGTTTCGCGTCGGCCAGGAGCCGTTTCCATTCGGTGTAGTCGCTGCGCGGATTGAGCGGGCCGCCCGTCGGCGTCGTGAACAGCCAGCCGCCTTCGGTCCAGAGCTGGCGCGCTGCCTTCCGCTCGGAGTCCTGTGTCTCGCGGTGCTGCCGGAGCAGGACGACGAGCTGGTCCGGCAGACCGACCCGGCGGCGGCCGGCCCTCGACTTGGTGTCGGCCGTCTCCTTCCGAAGCGGATGCCGGTCGGGGCAGTGCCCGGCCATCTTTCGGCCGCACGGCTCGGTACAGCCGTGCCGCCACTTGGGCCGTTGTCGGGCGCGGCGGACCACCAGTGTCCCCTCGTCCAGGTCGATGTCGGTCCATTTCAAACCGAGCGCTTCGCCCTGCCGCAGTCCCAGGGCGAGAGCGACGGCCCAGCGTGCCGAGTTCCGGCGTGCTCCGGCCGCCATCAGCAGGCGTTGGACCTCGGCGACGGTGTACGGCTCGATCTCCTCGTCCTCAAGCCGAGGTGCTTTCGCCAGCCGTGCCGGGTTCTGGGTGAGGTGGCCGCGGCGGACCGCCTCGTTCAAGGCCGTCCGCAGGGTGCGGTGTGCCTGGTGGGCGGTGCCTGCCGCGCTGCCGTTCACCTGCATCTTGCGGGTCAGCTTCTCGATGTGCTCGGGTGTCAACTTGTCCAGCCGGTGGGCGCCGAGGCCGGGGATCAGGTGGACGTTGACCGCCACCCGGTACCCGGCTGCGGTGTTCTCCCGCACGTTCGGCGCGGCGATGTTCTCGAACCAGTGGGTGAGCCACTTCGCCACGGTCCAGTTCTGGCCGGGCTTGCGGACGGTACCGCCGTCGCGGTCGCGCTCCAGCACCCGGACTTTGCGGGTGACGACGGCCTCGGACTTGCCTCGGACGTGGCGGCGGTCCGGCGTGCCGTCGTCCTTCACGCCGACGGTGACCCGGCCGTGCCAGACACCGTCGCCGCCCTTGTAGATGCTCGATGCGCCGTTTGGCCTGCGTCCCATAGTTGCCCTCCCCTACGCGGCCTGGTCGTCGTGCTGGGTTTGGCGGAGCTTGACGACGTAGTCGCTGAGGGCTTCGACCGGGACGCGGCGGAGCCGGCCGATGGTGACGGATTCGATCTTGCCGGTCATGACGAGGGAGTACATGAGGGTGCGGCCGATGCCGAGGCGGCGGGCGGCCTGCTCGATGGTGAGGATGAGCCGGGTGGGTTCGGTGATCTCGTCGGCGGTGCCGCGCGGATCGGTTGTCATCTGCGGGACCTTTCGGAGGGGTTGGTGGAGCGGCGCGGTGCGTGGGTGGGTCCGCGGAATCCGCGCTATCCGCGCAATGGCGGCCTGGGCGGGGTTCTGCGGTTCTGCGGATTGCGCGGCGTGATCATGAGGCGCGGCCGGCGGTGATCGGGGCGACCGTGGCGGCGGGTCGGGTGAGGTCGGGGTGGACGAGCCAGGCCGGCGAGGGGGCGCGGCCGGCGCCTCGGCGTTCCGGTGCCGGGGCGGGGTGCAGGTAGCCGTGGCCGACCAGGAGGTTGAGGACCGGGTCGAGGTCGGCGGCCTTGCGGAACCGGCCTCGGGACAGGGCGGTGAACAGGTCGCGTTTGGTGAAGCGGTCGCTGGTGGTGCGTTCGATCCAGGCGAGGATGTGCCGGGCGTCGTCGACGAGCGGGTCGGCGCCCATGTCGTCGAAGGCGGTGGCGGCGTGGTCGGCGAGTAGGCGCCGAGGGTGGCGGCCTGGTCGAGGGTGGCGGCGTCGATCGGTCCTGGTGGGTGCCGGGGGCCGTGCGCGGCGAGGTGGAGCAGGGCGGCGATGCGGGCGACGGCTCCGGCGTACTTGCTGCCCCAGTCGACGATGTGCGCCCAGGTGCCGGACGGGGCGAGGCGGGGTTCGACGTCGCGTTCGATGTCGAGCATTCGTTCGTTGGCCTGCGGGGTGATCGCGAGGACGAGCGGGTCGCGGTGGTCGGCCAGGCCGAGGACGAGGGTGCGGAGCCGGTCGGCGTAGGTGTCGGCGACGAGGGTCGGGATGGGGTCGGTGCCGATGCGGCGGCGGCCGACGGTGTTGGCGGGCACGGCGAACAGCAGGCGGGCGAGCAGGCCCTTGCCGCGGAAGCCGGGCATGGCGGCGATGTCGCGCAGCACTTCGGGTTGCACGGCGAGGCCGAGGGTGAGGGCAGGCCGGTCGACGTGTTCGGCGGGTCGGGAGCGGCGGTCGACGCGCAGCAGGTCTCCGGCGTGGCCTTTGAGGAAGACTTCGAGGTTCGGGGTGCCGGAGTAGCGGCCGGCGAGGGTGGCGAAGATGCCTCCTTCCGGGGAGAGGACGGCGAGGCGTCCGCCCTGTTCGGCGAGCAGGGTGGCGGCTTGTTCGCTGGTGACGTCGTCGGCGACCAGGCGCGGCAGCGGCGGGACGGTGATGGCGTCGGCGGTCATCGCGGCGGCGGTGGCGTCGGCGAGCAGCCGGTCCCGGCCGTTGGTGGCGTTGGCGGCGGTGGTGGCTGCGCGGTCGGCGGCTTTGGTGGCGACGCGCAGGGCGAGTTCGGCTTCGACGATGGCCGGTTTGGTGCGGTCGATGAGGGCGGCCTCGGCGGCGAGCAGGGGGCGGATCATCGCGGCGAACACGGCGGACTTGCGGGAGCCAGGCGGCAGGACGACGACGGTGAACAGGTTGGCTGGTTCGCGCCAGGAGCCGCGGATCTCGATCTCGGCGCGGCCTCCGGCGGCGGTGGACAGGGCGGCCAGCGCGATGCAGCCGGCCAGGTCGGTGGGCGTCTGGGTGAACTCGGCGACGGCGGCGACCATGTCGGCGAGCCAGCCGGGTAGGGCGTCGACGGGGAACGGGCGGGGTGCGGTGCGGTTCGTGAGCGAGATGGGTGCGGGCCAGGGTTTGGCCGGTGCGGTGTCGAGCAGGGCGCGGCCGTGGGTGAGTAGGTCGCTGGTGTCGGCGCCGGTCTCGGCGAGGTGGGTGAGGCGGACGCCAAGGTCGGCGACGTCGCGGCGGCGGGCGTGCTCGGCGACGATGCGGGCGTAGTGGCCGGCGTTGGCGGCGCTGGGGACGCCGCTGATCAGGGTGTGCAGGTAGGCGGCGGCGCCGACGCGGGCGAGGTCGCCGGCCTCGGCCAGGTGGGCGGTGACGGTGATCGGGTCGGCGGCGGTGCCGGCGGTGTGCAGGTCGAGCAGGACGTGCCACAGGGCGGCGTGGGCGGGGCGGTAGAAGTCGTCGGCCTGGAGCTGGTCGGCGAGGTCGCCGAGCAGTTCCGGGTTGAGCAGGGCGGCGCCGATGACGGCCCGCTCGGCGGCGGGGTCATGGGGCGGTGTGCGGGTCACGGTAATGGGCCTCGTCAGTGGGTGCCGTCGCGGTGGATGCGGGCGGCGAGGTGGAAGAGGTGGCGGCCGGTGCGGATGCGGATGCCGGCGCCGTCGCAGTGGCGGCAGAGGAGGACGCGCCGGCCGGATCGGCTGACGGTGCGGCCGAGGCCGCGACACCGACGGCAACGGCCGAACGGGGACGCCGTACAGACGGCGGCGTAGCCGAGGGTGACGAGGGTGGCGGCGGGGCAGAGCAGGCTAGCGGCGATGGCGAGGGAGTCCACAACGTCCTCCAGGCGGCGTTGTCGAGGGGTGTGCGAGATCTGGGATAGAGCGCTAGCGGCCTGATCAGGTGCGGTATCCGGGGCTAGCGGTGCCGCTAGACCTAGCGGGTGACGGGGCTAGGTCTAGCGGCGCGCTAGCGTCAGGCGGCGCGGCGATGTTGGTTACGGCGGGTCACTGCGGCGGTGATGTCGTCGCGGTGGATGCCCTTGCGGTTGGCCTTGTCGCCGGTGGCCGGGTCGGTGCTCCAGACCTGGCGGCCGACCGGGATGCCGTAGGGCTTGAGAGCGGCGGCGACCTGTTCGGGTTTCCAGCCGCCGTAGACCTCGGGGCGTAGCTCGGCGAGGCGGGCGGCGACGGTTTCGGACCAGACCTTGGGTTCGCTGGCAGGGACGACGGTGAGGATGTCGTCGAGCAGAGAGCCGGCCCGGCTGTCGGCGCCGGGGTCGCCGGCGGCCTGGCCGGTGATGGCTCCGGCGTCGGTGCGCAGGGCGTGGGCGCGACGGATGACGGTGTCGATGTCGGCCAGCGGGGTGCGGTTGGTGCGCACGGTGACGGCGTCCTCGACCGAGCCGGAGTCGTCGGCGCCGAGCAGGATGCCGACCCCCTTGTGGGCGCGCTGGAAGCGGGACGAGTCGTGGCCGGCGGTGTAGGAACCGGCGCCCAGCACGGCCTCGGACGACTGCCAGGTCATCGTCTTGAGGGCGAAGCGGGTGCCGATGTTGTCGCGCAGGTCGGTCGGGACGGCTTTGCCGTCGGGCTTCTGGGTGGCGAGGCTGATCATGATGCCGACGGACGGGCCGACCTTGCACAGCTCGGTGAGCAGGGTGACGATCTCGTCGCCGTGCTGCGAGTGGCCGCTGTAGCGCTGGAACTCGTCGATCGAGACCAGGACCGGCCACAGCTTGAGGGCGCGGCGGGCGGCGATGTCGCGGGTGACCTTCGACTCGGCGCACAGGTCGGCGGGCAGGGTGGCGATGGTGTCGTAGCGGCGGTTCATGTCGGCGACCAGGGCGCGCAAGTCCTCGACCAGGTCGAGGACGACGTCGTCGCGGATGCCGAAGCCGACCCGGTGGGCGATCGGCTCGAACGCGCGCCAGTCCTGGCCGCCCTTGCCGTCGTAGATGTGCAGCTCGACCAGCGGATCGAGGGCGCAGGCGAGGGCGGGCAGGCGAGCGGCGAACGTCTTGCCCATCCGGGGAATGGCGCCGACGAGCAGGGACGTGAACATCAGCAATAGCCCGACGGGCCGTCCGCGCTGGTCCTCGCCGAATGGGAACGCCTCGAAGATGTCCACGCCGCCCTTGGCGAGCAGCGGCCACAGGCCGGACGGCTTGGCGTACGGGTCCTCGTCGGCGACCCACAGGGCGAGGCGTCGCGCGGAGCCGGCGGTGCCGCGGACCCGTTCGGGCCAGACCTGGACCTCGTCGAGGTCGAGGCCGGCGGCGAGGTCGGTGCGCTTCTTGATGGCGGTGTCGGCCTTGGTGCCGTACGGCAGGTCGATGACGGCTCGCCAGCCGGGGCCGTCGCGCATGATCGGCATCGGGAAGGTGATCGGGTTGTCGGGCTTGCACAGTCCGGCGGCGAGGAAGGCGCGCATCAGCACGTCGGCGGTCAGTTTGCGGACGCGGGGTTTGACGGCGGCGACGTCCATCAGCGGCTTGTCCGGTGTGGTGCCGATGAGGCCGAGCACGCCGATCAGGCCGGCGAGGGTGGTGTACCAGGCCCATCGGGGTGTGGCGACGAGCAGGAACAGCACGCCGACCGCGCCGACGGTGAGCGTGGCGAGCAGCAGCAGGGTGCGCAGGCGGACACGGCCGTCGCGTTGCCGCGACAGGCGCAGGTATTCGTGGGCGTCTTCGCGGCGAACGGCGGCGAGGCGGACGGGTAGTCCTTCGGCGTCGGTCACCCAGCGGGCGGTGCCGCCGATCATGCGGACGGCGCCGCGCGGCGAGCGGACGGCCAGCCGTCCGGCGTAGAGCGGCGTGCGGGTCAAGTGGTAGGCGGTGACGTGGGTGTAGTGGCCGACGATCCACCGGGCGAGGGCGACGGCCTCGGCCTTGGAGCGCAGCCAGGCCGGAACGATCGGACGGCGCGTCGAGGCGGCCTGCGGCCAACTCGTCGCGGAGCTGCTGTCGGTGGGGTCGACGGGGATGGGGGTGTCGCCGAGGTCGTCGTGTTCGTCGTCGATGTCGGTGGACCAGCCGTCCGGCTGGCGGTTGCGGCGTTCGGCGCCGAGGTCGACGACGCGGTTGACGTCCGCCTCGGCCTGGTTCCAGTCGAAGCCGTCGTCGGGGTTCGGGGTTGCCATGATGGGGGTTCCTCCGGGAGGTCTGCGGGCCGATCGGGGGCCGGGGCGCGGCCGGTGGTTTGCGAGGCCGGTTGGCCGCGCCCCGGGCAGAGCTAGCGGGTGAGGTCGTCGATCGGGTCGCCCTGGGCGTCGGTGACGGTCACGACCAGGTCGGGGAAGCCGCCGTCGTCGAACGCGCGGACGAACTGCTCGACGGCGGGCGGAAGGTCGACGTCCAGCTCCGCGTGCCTGCTGAGGACGGTGAGCTGCGCGGTGCCGGTCACCACGTCGTCGGCGCCCGGCAGGACCGAGGTCAGGTAGCGGGAGATCGGGCAGGCTCCGGCGTCGTTGCGCAGCCCGCGCCATCCGCCGATCACGAGGGTTTCGGCGATCTCGTCCGCCGTGGCTCCGAGCGAGGTGAGGGCCTTGGTGATGGTGTCGGTGGTGTCGGGCATGGTGGGCTCCGATTTGGTCAGGCCGCGGCGGACAGGTGGCGGCGGACGGTGCGGTCGGTGACGCCGAGGCGGCGTGCGATTTCGCGGGCGGGCATGTCGGGGTGCCGGGTCCGCATCCGGGCGACGGCGGTGGCGGCGCTTCGCTTGCGTGCCGGGCGAACGGGTCTGTCCGGTGGGGTGTCCGAGGCGTTGTCCGTCGTGGTGTCCGCTACCGGCTGCGGGACCTCGGACGCGATGGCCGGGCCGGTGTCCGGTTGGCGGGTCAGGTCGGCGAGGCGTCCGGCCAGCTCGACCAGGCAGACCGAGGCGACGACGACCAGGCCGTCCACCGACAGCGGGATCAGGTAAGGCGCGGCGCCGGCCTCGCCGTAGCGGGCGGCGACGCCGGCCATGTGCCAGTAGGAGACCCAGGCGGCGATGCCCGCGATGGACGCGGTGGCGGCGAGCCGGACGGCGGCCAGCCGCCGTTGTTGGACCGGGACGCGGGAGATCAGCTCGACGGTGAGCAGCAGGGCCAGCGGCGGCCAGGCGGCGATGGCCTGGCTGATCGGGTTCGGGTCGGCGTGCAGGACGTTCGCGGCGACCGAGGTGGCGACGCCCAGGGACAGGGCGCCGCGCACTCCCCAGCGGACCCGGGCGAGCTGGGCGCCGGTCATCGGCCACCGCCCAGCGACCGCCCGATCGAGGACAGACCGTCGCGGACGCCGTCGATCAGCGCGTGTGAAGGGTCGGCCAGCACGCCGTGGCTTCCGGCGATGGTCAGGCCGAGCATCAGGGCGCAGAACGCGGCGAACACGATCCGGCCGCGGGTCTTGCAGTCGATGGCGAGCATGACCAGTGCCGCGATCAGCAGCAGGGAGAAGATTCCGAGGCTCATGGCTGGCTCCTGTGGGGTCCGGGCCGTGCCGTCACGGCGGCGGCTGCCTGGTCGGGGGCGGTCATCAGGCCGCCTCGTCGATCGAGCGGAGGTAGCGCTCGGCCAGGGCGACCAGCTCGCGCAGGACGCGGTTCTGGGCGCGGCGTAGCCGGCGCCAGTCGAGCTGGGTCGGGGTGGGCTCGGCGGTGAGGAAGCGGATCTCGGCGTCGACCAGGGCGATCTCGGCTTCGAGGAGGCGCTGTTCGCGCTCGATGGCGTCGAGGTGGGCCGGGGTCGGTTCGTCGGGCAGCGGGATGCGGAACACGGGGGTCCTTCCGGGATCGGGTGCCGCCCGCCGCCGAGTACAACGTCGCGTTGTGTTCGCATGAAGCGGGCCGTACAACTCGGCGTTGTATTCGAGCAAGCGAATGATCGGCGGGCGGGGCGAGGAAAGTCAGGGTGTGAGGTTGCGAGGGGTGGAGCCGTGGGGTCGCGTACCCTCGCCGGTGATGGCCGAGGCGACCGGTGACCTGCCAGAGGACTGGTGGACGACCGAGGACGTGCTGGCGTTCCTGCGTGCGGTGGGGGCGCCGATCAGTCGTGTCACCTGGGCCGCCTACGTGTCACGTGGGCAGGCGCCGGCCGCGGACCGGATGTTCGGCCGGTCCCCGGCGTGGCGGCCGGCGGCGGTGCGGCAGTGGCAGGCGAGCCGGCCGCGTCGCGGGTCGGTCGAGGTCGAGCGGGACATCGATTCACCTCCTTCGTAGGCGCTGCTTGCTGGTGAGAACCAGTCAACCGGGAAACCCGTGCGCCGCCGATGAGGCAACAACCATCGTCGATGTAGTTCCGATGCGCTTCCGATGCATGTGGGCGGTCAAAGGCTCCGGGGGCGGTCGCCGTCCGGCGCGTGGAAGTCGGGCCAGACGGGGTCGGTGCCGGTCGAGCTTCCGAAATGAGGCGATCGGGTACACGTCGATCTATGCGCTGAATGAAAGCCAAAGAGGTCGAGCCCCACCCGTACCCGGATGGGGCTCGACTCTGTGAAACCGAACCCTAAGCAAGGCGGTTGCACCGCAAGTCAGAGGTCGAACTCGCCGTCCTTCACGCCGCCGATGAACGCTTCCCACTCGGCCCGGGTGTAGCGATGCGGGGCCTGGCTGCGGTCTTTGGTGTCGCGGACCAGGACCTCGGCGTCGGTGATGGCGACCTCGACGCACTGGCCGTTCGCGCTGGAACGGCTCGACTTCCGCCACGTCAGGCTGCTCAGGTCCACGGCGAACCTCCCTGCTATACGGCCTTGGCCGCGTCTTGGATGAGTTTCTTCGACTGCGCCGGGCTCAGCGCGAAGCCGGCCGTGCGATCGAACATAGCCGCGAACCGCGCCACCTCCTCTTGAGTTTCCAAGAAGGCGTCGCCCTGTGGCCCGTCCGTGTAGACCAGCGGGGAGTCGAACGGGTCGGCGAAGTCCATGACGACGAACGAGCCGACCAGGCCGGGGTGGGCTCCGGCGGTGAACGGGATGACCTGTAGGCGCACGTTCGGCTGGCTCGCCGCTTGGGCCAGCCGGTCGAGCTGGGCGCGCATGACTGCCGGACCGCCGACGGTGCAGCGGATCGCCGCTTCGCTGACCACGGCGTGAAGTTGCATGGGCGCCGGCCGGTGCAGGACGGCTTGGCGTTGCACCCGGACCTCGACTCGCCGCTGTACGTCTTCGTCGCCCAGGTTCAGCCCGACGCCTTCGACGACGGCCCGTGCGTAGTCCTCGGTCTGGAGCAGCCCCGGGACGAACATGTTCTCGTAGTTGCGCAGGCGTTCGGCGTCGTACTCGAAGCTGATGTAGGTCTGGTACTGCTCCGGCAGGTACGGCTCGTACGCCCGGAACCAGCCCTGCTGGCCGGAGTCTCGGAGCCAGCCGAGCAGCGTCTCCTGACGGTCTTTCGGCACGTCATAGAGGTTGAGCAGGGTGGTGACGGTCCTGCGCTGCGGCTTGTTCAGGGCGCGCTCGACTCGGTAGAGCGAGGACTGGTCGAGGCCGGTCTCTTCGGCGACTCGTTCGACCGTCAGCGCGGCGGCGATGCGGAGGCGTTTCAGCTCGCCGGCCAAGCGGCGTAGCCGAATCGTCGGCGTCTTGCGTCCAGCCACCTCGTGCATCCCTTCGATCCTTCCCCTGAGTGTGCACGGTCGCATGGCCCCGCATGCACACGACCTCGCGTTTGCGGAGACTGGATTTGCAAGGCTTGCACGTACGTGGCTGTACGTGCATTCTAGGTCACACAAGGCGTGCACTTTTTGCGGCCCCCGTGGCGCAGACGTGCAGGTCGGCCGGTTCGTGACTGAGTGGGTGATTCGCATGCACAGACCCCGCAACCGACGCTGGTGGCAGGTGCTCCGCGCGAAGAGATGCGTGTGCAACGCACTGTGGCCGTGCGTGGACGCCCGCGACGCAGCGGTCAGGGCCGAGATCGCCAAACGACCGGAGCCGGACTGGAGCCGATGGCCGACCCAGATCTATCCGGGGCAGCACAGCCGGGTCGTCGACCTCACCCCCGCGCAGAGGTTCCGCGCCAGCGCGGCTGATCGTCATGAGTGATCCCGCATCACTGCTGCACGCGCCGGTGCGGCCAGGGTGGGATTGCTTGGGCTGCGGAGCGCCGTGGCCGTGCGACGCCGCGCTGGATGCCGTCGCGCTGCGCTTCGCCGACGATCCTCTCGGGCTGGCTGCCTACGTCAAGCTGTGTTACTGGGACTGCCTCGACGACGTCATCAAGAACGTCGACTTGGTCGAACACGACGTGCCGAGCAGGGTGCGGGACCGGTTGCAGTCCACCCTCGCGCGGATCGCGCTCACGTCATGACGGGGGACTGGCCGGCGTGGGTCGGCAGCTACGACGAGGACGCCCACCGCAGGCATGAGGAGGAGCTGGCCCGGGAACGGGCGGAGCTGGCGCACAAGAACCGCCCCATCCTCGCCGAACGTCTGGGCTATCCACCCGAGAGCGTCGCCGCCTGCGAGGCTCTGGAGGACGAGTTTCCCGGCTGGACGGTCGCCTACCTTCACGAGAACAAGGTTCCGGGCTTCGCGTACCCGGCGGGCTATCACGCCTGGCGCCGAGGGCGCCCGTTCGGCGGGCCGGCGAGACTCCACGGCGCCACGCCTGAGGAATTGCGCGGCATCCTGCTCGTTCGGAACGGCGACGACGGATGAGCGCGCCTGGTGATCACCTTCCGGACGACGCCACGCAGGACTGCGTGATCTGCGATCCGACCGAGGCGTGGCCGTGCCGGGTCGCGCAGGACTCGCTGCCCAAGGTGATGCGGCCCGGCAGGCTTCTCGCCTTCATGCACGAGCGATACATGGAGGCGGCCGACGCTCGCCCGGACCTGCTCCTGGTCGATCTCCATCGCCGGTTCCTGGGCTGGCTGCCGTTTTGGAACGAGGCGCCGTTAACCGCAAGGGACATCCAGCCACCCGACACCCGTTGGCCGGTGTAGCTGACCACACTGCCAGGCCGGCCCCTGCTCGTCGTCGAGTGGAGGCGCCGTGTCAGCCGCCTTTCGGTCGGCCGGCGCAAACCAGATCAATATCTCCGAGCTTCCGGTGGGCATCCACGATTCGCTCTGCCTGCCCGGAAGGCGCCGACCCGTTCCGACGACCGTCATTCCCGCGCTTGACGGTCAACTTCCCCGGGGCGCGGTCGGCTGGGGCCAGCCCAGGTTCTCGCCATGCACCTGGGCTGGCCCTTGGTCGTGAGGTCGTCTAGACGCATACGCCACTAGGCGCCTGCATGTCTATACCTAGAGTAAGGGCATGATCACGCCCGATCGCGAAGGTGCTGCATACCGGCAGCTCGCGACCGTGTTGCGGGATCGCATTCGTAGCGGAGAGTTATCACCGGGCCGCCGGATGCCCTCGGAGAAGGATCTCCACGACGAATTCGGCCTCGCCCGCGAAACTGTCCGCCGCGCCCTCGCCGTCCTCCGCGCGGAGGGCCTGGTCGAAGTCCGGCAAGGCCACGGCACCTTCGTCGTCGAGGTCCCCGACCGCGCCGACCTCCACCCCGGCGACACGATCACCTCGACGGCGGCGGTGACGGTCACCAGAGCCAACGGCGACGTCGACACCTACCCGGCCGGCACCACCCTCGCGGTCACCGACTGACCATGAGCCAGCCCGCCCGGCACACCGTCATCGACCAGTGGACCGGCAGGCACGCCACCGCACTCCAGGCAGCTTTGCGCATGTCCCAGGACGAGATGGCCGCCCAACTCGGCGTCGCCAAACGCACCATCGCCGCCTGGGCCGGCGGACCCGACATCGTCATCCGCCCCGAACTGCAACGCGCCCTCGACACCGCCTACGAACGCGCCGACGAACCGGCCAAACTCCGCTTCGCCCGCCACCTCAAGGCCGAAGACGACGCCGAAGCCAACGCAGCCGGCGGCGCCGTAGCTCTCACCGTCGCCATCGCCGTCGTAGTCACCGACACCGAGGTCCTCCTGGTCCAGCGCCGCGACGCCGACCCCAGCGGCATCGACTGGCAATTCCCGGCCGGCGTCGTCAAACCAGGCGCCAACCCCACCACCGTCGCCACCCGCGAAACCCTCGCCGAAACCGGCATCCACTGCACCGTCCGCACCGAGCTGGGCAGCCGCGTCCACCCACTCTCCGGCGTCCACGCCAGCTACTTCCTCTGCGACTACCTCGCCGGCCAGGTCGAAAACCGCGACGTCGTCGAGAACCTCAGCGCGCTCTGGGCGCCGCGCACCGATATCACCCGCTTCATCCCTCGACAGCGCATCTACGCGCCTGTTCTGCGCGCCCTGGAAGGTGACCCATGAGCCAGCCGACCACCGACGATCGCCCACCCATCGCCGCCGCCGTCATCGTCCACGACGGCAAAGTCTTGCTGGTCCGGCGGCGCGTCAAGGAAGGCCAGTTGTCCTGGCAGTTCCCGGCCGGCGGGGTCGAGGCCGGCGAGTCGGCCGAACAGGCCGCCGTGCGCGAGACGCTGGAAGAAACTGGGCTCACCGTCCAAGCGGCGACGCGGCTAGGGGAAAGGGTCCACCCCAACACCGGGCGAACCATGCTGTACGTCGCCTGCGACTACCTCGACGGCACGGCCTACGCCGCCGACGAGGAAGAACTGGCAGAGGTGGAATGGTGCGACACCGACACCCTCGCCGAGCACGTGCCATACCCGTTCTTCGGGCCGGTCCAGGAGTACCTGGACGCCAACCTGAGCTGACGTCCAGCACTCACACCGCCCGACCGGTCAGGCGCGTCTGTCGTTCAGGCCGCGGTGAGCAGATCCGCGAGCCGGGACCGGACCACGCCGTCATGGAACCGCTCCGGCAACGACACCCCGCCGACCGATTGCTGTTCGGTGGTCACGTCGTCGAGGGTGTTCGCCGGAAGCGTCTCGGCGAGCCACAGGCACTCTTTCGCGTACCGGCGGGCCTCGTCGACCTCACCCACCTCACGCAGGCGGACGGCCAGCGCGTACGCATACTGCGCCGCCGCCCAACTGTCCTGGAAGTAGCGCTCGTCCTCGTACTGCTTGCGGACCTGGCCGATCTCAGGCCGCGCGGGGGCTTCCTCGTCGACCATCAGAAAAGGAACCGCTCGCCCACGGTCTGGTAGTCGAACATCTCGGACTCGGAGAACCACAGCTCGACCTCGTACTTGGCCTCCTCCACGTTGCCGGAGGCGTGGATGAGGTTCGCAGCCACCGTGTGCGTGGCCTCGGTGTACGCCTTCGACGTGTGCGCGAAGTCGCCACGGATCGTGCCGGGGTTCGCCTGGTTCGGGAACGTGACACCCACGAGCCGGCGCACGTTGGTGACGGCCTCGACGCCCTCCAGGACCAGGGCGATGACCGGGCCGGACTGCATGAACGTCGCGGTCACGTCGAAGACCGACTTGCCGAACCGCTCCTCCAGGTCGAAGTAGTGCTTGGCCGCCAGCTCGGCGTCCATCCGCACCATCTTCGTACCCACGATCTTCAGGCCGGCGTCCTCGAACCGCTGAAGCACCCGACCCGCGAGCCCTCGGGCGACCGCGTCCGGCTTCAACAGCACGAGAGTTCGCTCAACAGCAGCCATGCCAATTTCTCCAAATCCGCAGAGTTTAGGAAGAGGGTATCAAAGCTCATTCGCAGAGATTTATTGGAGTCGAAAACTGTCTAGCTGCACGAGAATAAGCACTTGTCAAATGACTGATATATGCCTATGTCGCCAGCCTTCACGTGGCGGGTTTCGGATTTGGGAAGGCCGCCGCGTTGCGTTGTTGACGCGTTACGGGATTTCTTCGAGGTGAGGCGAGATGGAACCTGGTTTCTAAACGCCTGGTGGCGTGACCGGTTTTCGCACGCGTCGCGATGATCGTGATCAGCGCCTACATGTTCCTGTTTCTAAACGCCTGGTGGCGTGACTGGTTTTCGTGCCTGATGGCGGCCGAGATGCTGACCTGGCTCCTGACCGGGTCTCTAAACGCCTGGTGGCGTGACTGGTTTTCGTGCCGGCCCCCTCGCCCCCGGCTACCACCTCGGGTCTCTAAACGCCTGGTGGCGTGACTGGTTTTCGTGCACGAACCTCCCTCGACGATGAGGTGAGGAGGTGTCTCTAAACGCCTGGTGGCGTGACTGGTTTTCGTGCTTGGTGCCCGGCCGGCTGACCGGACTGACGATGACCGTCTCTAAACGCCTGGTGGCGTGACTGGTTTTCGTGCGTACGCTTTCACGATACGTTGCATGATATGCGGAGAAGTCTCTAAACGCCTGGTGGCGTGACTGGTTTTCGTGCGCCTCTTTAGGATTGGACTCATTGCGTTTTTGTGTCTCTAAACGCCTGGTGGCGTGACTGGTTTTCGTGCCCCATCGGTTTTCTATGGGGTCTGAGCTGCGGAAATGGCGGCCTTGTGCACGCCTGGCTTCGCGGGTCTTGTCGCGCGCTGATTCTCATGAATGGCTGAGGCGTGTTTGTGCTGGTCAGCGACCTTACACACCTGAGCCCAGTGCGGGGCGCCCGGATGGGTCACCCGCAGGAGTGATTGCGCGTGATGGTCAGGTGTGCTTATGACTCATTCTCGCCGTGGATATAGGTGGTTCCGGTGGCGTCGTTGTGGTTCGGGGTGGTGTAGCGGGTGTAGGTGGTGGTGAGGACTCCGGGTGGTTGGGGGCCGATGGGTCCGTAGTCGGTGGGCCAGGCGATGCCGGGCTGGCTGTGGACCTCGATGGTGTCGGGGTGTGGTTCGGTGGGGTTGAGGGTGAGTTCGGTGAGTAGGGTTTGGCTGCTGTCGATGCGGGCGCGCCAGCAGGTGTGGGTGGTCCAGGCCCAGAGGTGGCTGGTGGCGGGTAGGTGGTCGGGGCGTTCGGCGATGTGGAAGCCGTCGGTGTCGGCCCAGGCGCAGGTGGCGTTGGTGAGGATGTCGGCGGTTGCCGGCCAGTCGAGCCAGCCGTGGGTTCGCAGCCGTGCGGGCACGGGTGTGGTCATGGCTGTCCTGTCGGGGTGAGTGCGGCGAGGGCCGCGAGTTGGTCGGTGGTCGGGGTGAGCGCTTTGGGGTCGGTGGCGCGGAGGGTGCCGTAGCCGCGGGTGGTGTTCGCGCCGACGCCTAGGTAGCCGTCGTGCAGGTCGCGCAGGGCGAGGAGCAGGAGTGCCCGCATCCAGGGTTCGAGTGGTTTCGGGCAGCCGATGGTGAGGGTGGTGTGGGCGGCGGGGAAGGTTTCGAGGGTGTAGAGCAGTCCGTCGTGGGCGCCGCCGGTGACGCGGTCGATGGCGACGTGGGTGTGCGGGACGGGTCGGGCGGGTCGGGTGTTTCCGGGTTGGCGCAGGGGGCTGTCGGCGAAGGTGACGTGTCCGCGGCGGCCGGTGGCGCCGGTCTTGCTGGGTGGTGCGGTGTAGCCGAACAGGCGGCAGGTGGGGCAGGTGCCGCATTGGTGGTCGGTGGCGCAGGTGGTGATGCCGAGGTGGGCGAGGATCCAGGTGGCGCGGGCGCGCAGGATTCCTTTCCAGGTGGTGCCGGGGATGATGGGCCGGCGGTGGCCGTCGCGGAGGGCGGGGGTGGTGCCGGCGGGTTTGTCGCCGGTGCCGACGTGTAGTTCGCCGTGGACGTGGAAGTCGACGGTGATGGTGGCGTTGGGTTCCGGGGTGACGGTCAGGTCGGTGGTGGCGACGTGCCGGACGAGGTCGGGGCCGCCCCGGGTGAGCCAGGTGTGCAGGTCGTCCGGCTGGTCGAGGTCGAGGGTGCCGTACCGGATGGTGGTGGTGTCGGTGTGGCCGCGCCCGGTGGTGTGTCCCCGGCCGATCTGGGGTTGCCAGGTGGTCAGGTGCTCGGCGAGTGCGGGCCAGTGGGCGTCGGGGTGGTCGAGGCGCAGGTACAGGTCGATGGTGGTGCCGGCGGGCAGCAGTTCCGCCGTGCGCAGCGTGGTGACGGCGGGGGCGGCGCGTCGGCGGTCGACGGCGGTCTGCCCCCGCCAGATTGTGCCGGCCGTCGTGCCGTCGATGGTGGGTGGTGTGGTGGTGGTGCCGAGGATGCGTAGCGGCGAGGTGGTCAGGGATTTGGTGTCCGGTGGTGGACCGAGCAGAGCGGTGGAGTGTTCGCCGAGGTGGGCGCGGAGCAGCCCGGCCAGTGAGGTGCCGGGGGTGTGGAGGCGGCCGTGGCCGTCGCGGGCGGCGGGGAGGCGGTTGCGGTCGGCCTCCGGATCGGTCGGTGCGGTGTTCTGGTCGGTGGTTTCGGGTGCGGCGACGGCGCCGTCGGTGCGCAGGGTCAGGGCGATGTGGACGAGGGTGAGCTTCATGCGGGATCTCCGGCGCGGGGGTAGCTGATCCACCCGAATCCTTCGTGGCGGCGCAGGCCGATGCCGTGGTGGGCGAGGGCGGCGAGCGCTTGCGACGGTGGGGGGCTGCTGCACCGGAGGCGGTAGACGCTGCCGGCGACGGTGACCTGTTCGGTGGGTTTGGGTAGGCCGCTGGCGAGGTGCCAGCCGCCGACGGTGTCGGTGCGGACCCAGTGGCGTTCGATGTGGACGTTGTCGATGCCGAGGCGGCGGGCGAGGTCGGGGGGATGCGGCGCGGGTAGGGGCCGGCCGTAGTCGTCGACGAAGATGGCCGGGCTGTGCAGCCGCAGAATCACTGTCTGTCCGGTGGTTTCGGGTGGGTCGATGGTGGCGGGCTGGTGGGTGAGGGTGGTGCGGCCGGAGGCGGTGCGGTTGCCGCCGAGCAGCAGCGGGCTGGTGTCGGTGGTGAGTTGGTCGAGTAGGTCGGTGGGGCCGGTGAGCAGGCCGTCGAGGCGGGTTCCGCCGCGGATGCGTTGGCGGGTGTAGAGCTGTCCGTCGATCGGGCGGTCGTCGGCGTCGAGGCCGGCGTGGGTGCGGTCGGTGAGCAGGCCGTCGGCGCCGTCGAGTCCGTCGCGGGCGCTTTCCAGCGGGGTTGTGCAGCCGGTGCAGACCGGGTCGGCCTCAGTGTCGGCGAGGTCGGGTTCCGGTGTGGTGCAGTCGGATGGGCGGCCGTACTTGTGGGTGGGCGCGGACAGCCAGCGCAGGGCGCTGTGGTGTGGGTAGAGCGGCCCGAAGCGGACGGCTCCCGACTCGAACACGGTCAGGAATCTTTCGCGGCCGTCGGGGCTCATGGTCCGGGGAGTGCCGTGCTGGCGGATCCAGCGGGCGGCGAACGCGCCGCGGACGACGCTGCCGGGCACCAACGGCTGCGCGGTACGCAGCTGTCCGGTTTGTGGGGTGCGGCCGATGGCCAGGGGCTGGCTGGCGGTGACGGTGAGCCGGATGACGGCCGGCGTGGGTGTGCTCATGCGGGGGTCTCCGCGGTGCGCAGGTTCAGCAGGCGGTCGATGTCGGCGTGGGTGGGTGGCCGGTCGGGGCAGGTGACGGTGACCCAGCCGAGGCCGCGGCGGCGGTCGCTGCCGAGGGCGTGCACGGCGCAGCCGGCGGCGGCCAGCAGCATCCGGTGCCGGTCGGCGTCTTCCGCGGGCAGCGGCCCGGTCCGCAGCACGTCGAAGGTGGCGGTGGTGGCCCAGTGTTCCTCGGCGAAGCGCAGCATGTCGCGGGCGGCGGTGCCGGTCTCGGGGTCGATGGCGACGTGGGCGCGGGGGTGCCTGGTGGGCGGGTCGGCGAAATCCGCCGACGACCAGTTCCACGGGCTCGGGTGGTGGCGGTCGCCGAACACGGCGACCACGAGGGGATGGTCAGTGGTGCCGTCCGGCGGGAGCAGGGTGCGGGCGGCGGCGCGCATCAGCCCTTTCAGGGTGCTGGCCGGTAACGGGTCGTCGGCGTTGACGGTGTCGTCCAGGCCGTCGCGGGCGTTGCCGGTGGCGACGCGGAATCCGGTGTGGAAGGTGATGGTGAAGTCGAGGGTGCTCATGCGTACCACCGGACCAGGCGCAGCGCGTCGGTGAGCCCGAGCCCGCCGAGGGCGGGATCGGGATTCAGGAACGGGGTGACCTCGGTGAGGTCGAGGCGGCGGATCTGTTCGGTGAGCCGGGCGTCTCGGTCGGAAGCGATCGCCAGCCCGGCCAGCGTGCTTCGTTGGCTGGCGGGTAGCGCGGCGAGGCGGCGCAGCGGTTGGTCGAGGACGCCGGTGAGGGTGTCCAGGGTGAGCACCGGCCTGTTCGGTGGCGGGTGGGGTCCGTCGGCGGTGAGGTCGAGCCAGGCGATCGACGCCGCGCTGCCGCGTACGGCGCGTTTCGCGGTGCGGAGCAGGTGTTCGGCGTGGGTGACGGTCTCGGCGAACGGATCGGTGGCGTGGCTGATGACGATCCCGGCGGACACCGACGGCGGCACTTTCAGGTGCAAGTCGGCGCCGAGCGCGGTGAGTTTCGCCGTGTAAAGACGCAGGTACCGGGTGACGAACGGCCAGCCGGCGGCGGCCGGAAGGCTGACCAGCAGGTCGTCGCCGGCCATGATGTGCGGGGTGAGCGGCAGGAAAGGGCTGCGGTCGGTGTCGACGAAGTCGAGGACGGCTTCGCAGACCGCGTCCAGATTCGCCTGGTCGATCTGGTGGACGAGCCCGGCTTTGTCGGTGGTGCCGTATTGGGCGGCCTTGTCCATCAGGTCGCCGATCGCGTTGCCGTCGGCGTAGACGGTGGCAAGCTGGGTGTTGCCGGTGCCGGATAGTTCCTCGGTGCGGGCGTTGCAGGTGACCGGCAGCCGGGCGAGGTCGGCGAAGGTGTCGGCGAACTTGCCCTCGCCAAGGTGTTCCCGAAGGCGTTTCTCGGGGCCGGCGCGGCGTCCGCCGGGGTGCTCGTCGCGCATCCGGCAGTCGGCGCAGACCCGTTCGGTGCGTTCGGGGTTGTCGCGCTGCGGGCGGACGAGGACGGCGGCGTCGGCCCGGCACAGGTCGCAGGTGGCCAGCGGCGGGAAGTCCGCCACCGCGGGCAGGTCAGTGATGACCTGACGGGTGCGCAGCCGAGGCTTGATGGCCTTGGCGTACGCGGTGAGGTAGTCGTCGCCCTGGCCCCAGACCGCGGACAGCTCGACGGCGGGCAACCGGGCACGCAGGTGCGCCAGGCAGGCACGGGCCGCCGGCTCGGCGTGCTCGGGGCCGGGGACCTCCAGGTTGACGACCCCGTCGACGTCGCCTGCCTCGGTGTTGCGGTGCACGTCGGGCAGGTCGGCGATGAGCTTGTCGATGACCTCGGCGCTGGTGGCCTCGGCGAGGGCAGCCGAGGCGTGGCGGCGGCCGGCCAGGGTGCGGCTGCGGCCGAGCCAGCGCTGAATGCGTACGGCGGCCACGTCGACGTACGTCCTCACTTCTCGATCTCCAACCGCTGGTCGGCCTCGGTGATCGTGGGCAGCTCGGTCAGCGGAAACGCCAGGACTCCCTTCTTTGTCACCCGTTGCCAGCCAACGCTGTTCTGGAAGAACGCGAACGGCGAGTCGAAATTGCGCTCGGCCTCTTGGCGCTCATCAGAATCCGGCAAGGCAAGTGCCCCTTCCAAAACTCGCCAGTCGGCGCCGGGCGGATACCAGACGAGGGAACCGTCGACATGCCCGAGCCGCAGCGCCCGTGACGCGACGCTCCACTGCCTGCGCAGCCACTCCGGATGGTCACCGCCGACGAAGGCGTCGACCAGCGCGTCCGTCTCGTCGTCACCGAGCAGGCGGTGGCCGTCGTCGCCGTGGCGGTAACGGGCCGCCGGGTCGAGGCGGTGGAGCCGGATCGCTCGGGTAGCGCACGAGCCGAACCCGAACGGCTTCCCGCCGCCGAGCGGGACCACGAACGTCTCGTCGGCGGCGTCCAGGCCCTCCGGCCGGCTCTGCGCGGCGACGGTGCTGTCCTTGGCGCGGGCGCGGTGGAACAGCCGGGCCGGATCCAGCGTGCAGACCAACGCCCCGACCTGCGCGGCGGTCAGGTTCTCGACGGTGAGCCGGACGGCGAACCGACTCCCGGCGGTGAACACCTTCACGGAGGAGACCAGCTCCTCGCTGTGGTGCGAGCGGGCCTTGAATCGCTGCCGGGGCGGCGTGTCCGTGGTTCGCCAGTACATCTTCCGGCCCCGGAACATCCGCGCTTGCCCGTCATCGGCACCCGAACCCCACTCGCGCAGTGGCCGTTCGTGCTCCCCGGCCATCTGCGGACGGCCCTTGCCTCCGGGGCCGCCGGTGCGCAGGTAGAACTGGCCGGCACCGGGCCTAGGCGCACCCATCGGCGCCAACCGGACCTGCTCGATGCGCGCGTCCTCGGCAGCGATCGCATCCTGGACGCGGACGTGACCGCGGTAGCTGAACTGCGCGGCCGGCCCGGCCTGCTCGGTGCCGGGTTCCAGCGCCTCGGCGGACCCGAACATCCGGCACGACGGGCACAGCGCATCCGGCTCCCGGCACGGCAGCAAGCCGGGCGGCACCCGATCGGCCGATGTGCCCTCGCCGGAGTGCCGCCAGAACCACGACGCCTTCAACTCCACCACGGTCTCGTTCTCGACCCGCGCCCACACCACCTGCCCGGGGTGCAGGAACGGGTACACCGGGTGGCGTGATCCGCCTCGCGCGTTCTCGTGCTCGACCGGGATCGGCCGGACCGCCGGATAATCCGCGAAAGCCAATTCACGTGCGCCAGGATGTGCCTGCTCGGCGCCGTCCCGCGGTTCTTCCTCGGCGGCCCGCAGACTTTGGCGAAGCTGCTGGTTGGCGCGGCGGTAGTCATCGCTGCCGAGAGCAGCAGTACGATAGGCGGCCCACGCGGCGTCCGTCACCTCGATAGTTCGGGAGCCGAGCCGCCCAGCGGCGATGAAGTACGCAGTTGGGACTCGTTCCTGGGGGCGGGGACCGTTGCTCTGTTCCGCCTTCCGGTAGCGGGTTCCGCCGTCAGTCAGCAGGACCACCCAGTCACCGTCGGCGTCCCGCCGGACGCTCGTCACCTGCTTGTACTCCGGTCGATACATCACGTCGGACGCCTCGGGCAAGCTGATCGTCAGCCGGTCGCCGCTGGTCAGATTGGGCGGGAGCGCCGCGGCGTCGATGAACGCCGAAAAGGCAAGCTTGCCCTTGACCCGGGTGGTCGGCTCGCTCAGTCGTACCTGGGTGGGACGGCCGTCGTTGTCCACCTGCTCGACGCGGGCCAGCCGCCACCGGTCGAACCCGCCCTCGCGCATCGGATCCCGGTACGACGGCGAGAACTGCGGGTCGAACACCCGCAGGCACCCACCGGCGAGGATCTCGTGCAATGCGCGCATAGCCCCGTGCACCGATGAACCCGGCAGCACCGGCCGCCGTGATCCGTCGGCTCCAGGCCGGTGCGGGACGTCGTAGGTCCGAGCCTCGGCTGTCGGCCAGCGCACCAGCAGCGGGCTGACGCACTCGAACTCCCACTCGATCGTGCCGTGCCACCCGTCGGCCACCGGCCGGTCATGACCTGCCGGTTCGCCTCGATCCAGCACTGCGTCACGACCTGGGAACGGCACGAAAGTGTACGGGTTGATGAACTGCCCCACGCGGTCCTCCCTCCATACCGGACATCGGCCATCGTGCCGCCGCGGTTACGGGACGGCATCGACCGATCGGAGATTCAGTCCTGCGGGGCAGGCGCGCTCCCACCGCCGGGCGGTAACGGTTTCCATCGATCGGACGGAAAAACGTGCCGGGCCTTGCGCACGTTGTCACGGTGCCGTTACGAATGGCGACCGGGATGTGCGATCAGGAGGCTCAGGGGTGTCACGATGATCGGTCGCGACAAGGTGCGCCGGTGGCGTGATCGCCGGCGCACACCGTGGCGGCTGGGCGGCGCCAACTTCCTGGCGGCTGCGGCGCTGGCGGGCACGACCGCCACGGGCGGGCTGATCATCGAGGACTGGCTGCCGGTCGCGCCGGGCACCCCGGCGGGCAGCACGGCTGGGCGGTGGATCCTGCTCGTGGCCTGTCTGCTGCTGTTGCTGCTCGCGTTGGTGTTCCGCGGCTGGCTGCACCAGCACACCGGCACGCTGTTCTATCTGCGCATGCTCGACGATGCCATGCCCGATCTGCACGACGCGGCGGTCAAGCAGGCCCGGCAGCGGCGGATCTCGCTGCGCACGGTCACCCGGTGGGTCGACTACGAGGCGGCCACGACCAACGGGATCATCGACCTGTCGCGCCCGTGCGCGGAACTCGCCGCCACGACGGAGGCGGTGCTGAACGGCGACCGTGACGACACCGGCTACACGGTTGCCCCGAATCTCGCCTGGCCCGCCGCCCTGGCGGTGGGGGCGGAGTTGCCGGACATCGAGGGCCTGCGCCTGCTCGAACTGCCCGGTCGCGGCGGCGACGTCCTGTTCGATCCGGCCACGGCAAAAGCGGGACCGCACCCGCTCGCCCGTACGGCCGGCACCATGCCCGGCCGAACCCGCGGCCGGCGCCGACTCGGCCTGCTGCTCACCTTCACCCAGCCCATGGACCCGGCGAAGGCGTTCGCCGGTTGCATGGTCAGTGACTATCTGCACGTGCACTGGCCGGCTGCCGCAGACGGGATCCCGTATCGGCCCACCCTGACCGGAGCCCAGATGGCCGCCTTGTCGGTCGAGCTGGCGGATGCGCTCACCGACATCTTCCGCAGCGAGGCCGCCGCGGGTGGGATGCGACGCGGTGTCGTCGTGGCGGCGACCATTCCGAAGACGGTGGCGTTGGCGCTCGGGCATCGCCTGGCGGCTGCCGACCGGTTGCGGTTCTTCACCGGGACCTACCTGCTGCACTTCGACCAGCCGACCCGCACCTATCAGCCGATGCGGGTACATCCCGCCCAGCCGAGGAACCGGTGACGCGATGCCGAGCCGTTTCGAGATCGTCCTGCCCGGCCTCGACCCATCGAGTATTCGCCTTGAACACCTGCACGCGGTGGTCACTGGCTGGCTCGACACCCCGGACACCCACCGCGCCGCCGCCAAGCCGTACACCCTGACGCCGGCCAGCGCCGATCCGGCCGGTGCCGCCGTGCAGGTCGCCACGCTGGACGACACCCG
>NZ_BMMX01000023.1:71335-90347 GCF_014646155.1 Mangrovihabitans endophyticus | reverse complement strand
GCGCGCCACGCCCCGCCCGCTCCGCCCCGCGCGGTCCCGCTCCGCCCCGCGCGGTCCCGCGCCGCCCGCCCCGCGTCCCGGCCTCCCTGCGCTGCGCGGTTCCGCGCCGATCTTGGACTTGCGGTGCCTGACTCGACCTGGCATTCCCGATTTGTCCGACCACCAAGTCCAAGATCGACCGCGTGGGGCGTCTATGGCCCGCCGATCTTGGACTTCTTGGTCCGACAAGTCGGTTATGCAGTACCGGAACGGGCACCGCAAGTCCAAGATCGGCGCGGTCTGGCCTGCGGCGCGCGCCAGCCCGGCGCGGGTGTGGCGTGGCGCGGGCGCGGGCGCGGTGTGGCGGGTGTGGGTGTGGCGCGGGTGTGGGTGTGGCGTGGCGCGGGCGCGGGCGCGGTGTGGCGGGCGTGGGTGTGGCGCGGGTGTGGGTGTGGCGTGGCGTGGCGTGGGTGCGGTGTGGCGCGGGTGCGGTGGTGTGGTGGGGGTGGTGCGCCGGGATTCGGTGCACCACACCACACCACGGCCCGGTGGTTGGTTGGTGGGTGTGTCAGTGGGCGGGGCGTTCGGACTCCGGGTGGTTGTAGGAGATGCCCGTGTCCGGCAGCGGGAACGTCTGCTCGTCACCGAACGGCGACGGGCCGCCCGCGTGCGGGGCGAGCAACTCTGCCACGTCGAGCTTGCCGTCCGGTCCCAGGTCGGGTGCGACGGGCTGGCGGGAGCTGGAGAACGGTGTGCCCGCCGCGTCGCCGGTCACCCCGCGGGAACTGCTGGGCTCCATGCCGGCACCGCCGCCGTTGGACGCCAGCTCGTCCCGCCGGAAGATCTTGCGCCCCAACCAGACCAGCGGATCGTAGCGCCGGTCCACGACGCGTTCCTTCATCGGGATGATCGCGTTATCGGTGATCTTGATGTGCTCCGGGCACACCTCGGTGCAGCACTTGGTGATGTTGCAGTACCCCAGGCCCTGGTGCTCCTTGGCGTACTCCTTGCGATCGGTCTTGGCGTCCAGCGGGTGCATGTCCAGCTCGGCCGCGCGGATGAAGAACCGGGGACCGGAGAACGCGTTCTTGTTGTCCTCATGGTCGCGGATGACGTGGCAGGTGTTCTGGCACAGGTAGCACTCGATGCACTTGCGGAACTCCTGCGACCGCTCGACGTCCACCTGCTGCATGCGGTAGTCGCCGGGCTTCACCCCGGGCGGCGGCGCGAAGGCGGGCGTCTCGCGCGCCTTCTCGTAGTTGTACGAGACGTCGGTGACCAGGTCGCGGATCACCGGGAAGGTGCGCAGCGGCGTGATCGTCACGGTCTCGTTCTCCTCGAACGTGGACATCCGCGTCATGCACCCGAGACGGGGCATGCCGTTGATCTCCATCGAGCAGGAGCCGCACTTGCCCGCCTTGCAGTTCCACCGGCATGCCAGGTCGGGCGTCTGCGTGGCCTGCAACCGGTGAATGATGTCGAGCACGACCTCGCCCTCGTTCACCTCGACATCGAAGTCCTGGATCTCGCCGCCGGACGAATCGCCCCGCCAGACCCGGAAATGGCGCTTGGTGCCCATGGTTACTCCGCCTCCCCGGACAGTGCGTCGAACTCGGTCAGCTCGTCCTCGGTCAGGTACTTGCTCAGCTCCGCGCGGTCGAACAGGGTGATCAGCTCGTCGCGCATCTTCGGCACCGGCTTGCGGTCCAGGTGCACGTCGCCGCCCTCGTCGATCGAGCAGACCAGGTTGACCAGCCGCCACTGCGGGTTCATCGACGGGAAGTCCTCGCGGGTGTGACCGCCGCGGGACTCCTCCCGTTCCAGCGCCGCCTTGGCCGTGCACTCCGACACCGCCAGCATGTTGCGCAGGTCCAGCGCGAGATGCCAGCCCGGGTTGTACGCCCGTCCGCCGACCGCGCCCACGTTCGCCACCCGCTGTTTGAGCTCCTGCAGCCGCTTCAGCGAGTCGGCCAGCTCGCCCTCCCGGCGGATGATGCCCACCAGGTCACCCATCACCGTCTGCAGATCCTGCTGCAGCGTGTACGGGTTTTCGCCGCTCTGCCGCTGCAACGGGGCGAGGGCGGTGTCCACCGCGGCCTCCACGTCGGAGGTCGACACCTTCGGACGGCGGGGCAGGGCATCGGCGTACGCCGCCGCGTGCTCTCCCGCCCGCTTGCCGAACACCAGCAGGTCGGACAGCGAGTTGCCGCCCAGCCGGTTGGAGCCGTGCATGCCGCCGGAGACCTCGCCCGCGGCGAACAGCCCCTCCACCGGGCCGCTCGTCGATCCGGTGTCCGGGTCGACCTCCACGCCGCCCATCACGTAGTGGCAGGTGGGCCCGACCTCCATCGGCCCCTTCGTGATGTCGACGTCGGCCAGCTCCTTGAACTGGTGGTACATCGACGGCAGTCGGCGGGTGATGGTCTCGGCGGACATGCGGGTGGAGACGTCCAGGAACACCCCGCCCGCCGGGCTGCCCCGCCCGGCCTTCACCTCGCTGTTGATCGCGCGCGCGACCTCGTCACGCGGCAGCAGCTCCGGCGGCCGGCGGTTGTTGTCCGGGTCGGTGTACCAGCGGTCCGCCTCCTCCTCGGTGTCGGCGTACTGCCGGCGGAACACGTCCGGCACGTAGTCGAACATGAAACGCTTGCCCTCGGAGTTGCGCAGCACCCCGCCGTCGCCGCGGACCGACTCGGTGACCAGGATGCCCTTGACCGACGGCGGCCACACCATGCCGGTCGGGTGGAACTGCAGGAACTCCATGTTGATCAGCGACGCGCCGGCCCGCAGGGCCAGGGCGTGCCCGTCCCCGGTGTACTCCCAGGAGTTCGAGGTGACCTTGTAGCTGCGGCCGACGCCACCGGTGGCGAGCACCACCGCGGGCGCCTCCAGCAGGATGAACTCGCCGGTCTCCCGGTAGTAGCCGAAGGCTCCGGCCACCTTGGCGCTGCCCGGTGCCGAGTGGTCCAGCAACAGATCGGTGATGGTGGTCTCGGCGAAGACCTTGATCCGCGCCTCGTAGTTGCCGAACTCGGCCTTGTCCTCCTGCTGCAACGACACGATCTTCTGCTGGAGGGTGCGGATCAGCTCCAGGCCGGTGCGGTCGCCGACATGCGCGAGGCGGGGGTACTCGTGGCCGCCGAAGTTGCGCTGGGAGATCTTGCCTTCCTTCGTACGGTCGAACAACGCGCCGTACGTCTCCAGCTCCCAGATCCGTTCCGGGGCTTCCTTGGCGTGCAGCTCGGCCATCCGGAAGTTGTTCAGGAACTTGCCGCCGCGCATGGTGTCGCGGAAGTGCACCATCCAGTTGTCGCGGCTGTTCACGTTGCCCATCGCGGCGGCCGCGCCGCCCTCCGCCATCACCGTGTGCGCCTTGCCGAACAGCGACTTGGAGATGATCGCCGTCTTCTTCCCGGCCAGCCGGGCCTCGATGGCGGCGCGCAGACCCGCCCCGCCGGCGCCGATCACGACGACGTCGTAGTGGTGTCGTTCGATCCTGGTGGTCATCGTTTGCGCCTCCTAGCCGACGAATCGCAGGTCGGGGAACCATCCGGCGGCCACGGCCATGACGTAGAAGTCGGTGACTGCGAGCGTGCCGAGCGTGATCCATGCGAGCTGCATGTGCCGCGTGTTGAGCTTCGACACGAAGGTCCAGAAGCGGTAGCGGACGGGGTGGGCGGAGAAGTGCTTCAACCGGCCACCGGCGATGTGCCGGCAGGAGTGACAGGACAACGTGTAGGCCCAGAGCATCACCACGTTGCCGACCAGGATGATGTTCCCCAGCCCGAAGCCGAAGCCGTCGGGACTCTGAAACGCGCGGATCGCGTCGTACGTGTTGATCAGCGAAATGATGGCGGCGGCGTAGAACGCGTACCGGTGGAGGTTTTGCCCGAGAAGCGGGAAGCGGGTCTCCCCGGTGTAGGTCCTGTGCCCGTCCGGCACCGCGCAGGCTGGCGGGGACAACCAGAACGCGCGGTAGTACGCCTTGCGGTAGTAGTAACAGGTGAGCCGGAACAGCAGCAGGAACGGCAGCGTGAACGCGGCCTCCGGGATGAGCCAGAAGCTGGGCAGCGGCGTGCCGAACTCGGCCGAACCCTCGACGCACCGGTCGGTGATGCAGGGGGAGTAGAACGGCGTCAGATAGTGATAGTCCGACACGTAGTACCACTTGTGCATGAACACCCGGACCGTCGCGTAGATGATCCAGGCGCTCAGACCCACGAAGGTCACCAGCGGCGGGAACCACCACCGGTCCGCACGCAACGTCCTCGCCGCGATCGCAGCGCGCGCACGCGCGGCGCCCGGCCTCGTTGCCGTCGTCGTCATACTTTTCCGTCTCCCTGCCCGCTTGCTGCCTGCCCGCTGGCCGCCGAGCCGCTGATGCGCCGAAGTCCGGGCGTGCGAAAGCACCAGCCGCGGGGCGTCCGCGTTGTGTGGCACACGTTACGCCGAGGGTGGGACACATTGTGCGTCAGACGAGACTCGTTTTGTCACAGGTTCGCCGCAGCCGCGTGACAGAACGCGTCCCGGCGTACCGCCCACACGCCCCCAACAGCCCCCGCGATCTTGGACTTTGTGGGCAGATATAGCAGCCGTATCGGTGCGAAACGGGCACCCAAACTCCAAGATCGAGCGGCGCGGAGGGGCGCGGAGGGGCGGGGAGGGGCGGTGCGGGCGTGGTGCGGTGGCGGGCGGGGGCGAGGGTGGGGCGGCGGCGGGGGTGGTGGTGCGGCGGCGGGGGTGGTGCGGGAGGGGGAGAGGGGCGTGGGGCGGCCTCGGCCGTAGCGCGGGGCTGTCTCCCTCGATCCGGCCGTGCGCGGGGGCTGCCATGCGCTCCCTGTGGCAGCCGCTGGCTACGGCTGGGCTCCCTGTGGCAGCCGCTGGCTACGGCTGGGCTCCCTGTGGCAGCCGCTGGCTACGGCCGGGCTCCCTGTGGCAGCCGCTGGCTACGGCCGGGCTCCCTGTGTGCAGCCGCTGGCTACGGCCGGGCTCCCTGTGGCTGCCGCCGAATGGCCGCCCCACGCTCGCCACCGTGACATCCCGCTGCGGCAACCTTCGAAGCGCCTACAGCGCGGGTTGCCACATGCGTCTACTGTGGACGCTAGGAGAGCGCCGGCTCGGGCAGGGTGAGCGCCGTGTACTCCGGGTGTCCGCCGTCCGGCGGCAACGCGCTCAGTCGGCGCAGCATCTCGTGGCGTTGTTCCAGTGCCTCCGGAGTTCTCGGGAGCAGGGCAACGTCGCCTACGGTCACCAGCGCCTGATTCTGCGAGACGAAATCGCGGGTCTCCTTCTCGTACGCGGAGAAGGCCGTCGCGTGGTCCTGATGCGTGGCCATCGCGTGGGCCAGCATGTACGCGTCGACCAGCGCCAGGCTGGATCCCTGCCCGGCGAGGAAGGACGGCGCGTGTGCCGCGTCGCCGATCAGCACCACCCGTCCGGCCGACCAGCGGGGCAGGTGGATCTGGCTGACCACGTCGAAGAACAGGTCGTCGGCCTCGTGCATGGCGGCGACCATCCGGGGCACGTGCCACCCCAGCCCGGCGAAGGTGGCCGCGATCAGGTCTCGCTGCGCCTGCGGGTTCCGGAATGCCGCGAAGGGCGGCTCCGGCCGGGCGAAGGTGAGGAACCCGTGCACCTGTGGACTCTCGCCGACCGCGTACATCACGGCGCCCTTGCCCGGCACGTTCCACATCACTCCCTCGTGGGCCAGTCCGAGCACGTTGGGCATGGTGAAGCCGGCGAAGCAGTAGCCGAGGTAGCGGTGGAACGGTTCCTCGGGGCCCATGACGAGTCCGCGCGTGTGCGAGTGCAGGCCGTCCGCGCCGACCACCACGTCGTAGCGTTCGCTGATGCCGCTGCGGAAGGTGACGTCGACGCCGTCCGGCTGGTCCGCGAGGGTGGCGATGGAGTCGTCGAAGCGGAACTCGGCGTTGTCGCGGGCGGCGCGGAAGAGGCTGGCGGTCAGGTCGCCGCGGGGGAGTTCGATGTCGCGCTGTGCGGAGGCGCCCCCGGTCATCGCCTCGGGGCGCAGCGACGCGACGCGGCTGCCGTCGCCGTCCATGAAGGTGAGCCGCCGCGTGTCGATGTGCGCCGCGCGGAGCTCGGGCAGCAGGCCCATCCGGTCGACCGCCTGCAGGGCGGTGCCGCGGATGTCGATCGGGTAGCCGCCGCCGCGTACCGTCGGTGCCTTTTCGACCACGGTGACGCGGAAACCGTACCGGCTCAACCAGAACGCCAATGCCGGCCCGGCGATGCTCGCGCCGGAGATCAGGATCTTGCCGCGGGATGTCTGGTGCATGATGCCTCCATCCGCCTTGCCCGTCGCGTAGCGACCGACTAGCTAACATAGGTATCTATCTGCCGCGACTGTATACCTAACTTAGGTATCTAAGGAGTGTGATGACGGCCACCCGCGACTCGGGGGACGACCTTCCCTTTCTCCGGGCCGTGCTGCCTCGCATCAGCCAGCTCGGCATGCTGATGAATCGCAGCCGCCTGTACGAGCGGACCGTGGCGCGGGCCGGGATCACCGCGGACCGCCCGGCGCTGAGCGTGCTGATCACCCTGCACACCGCCGGTCAGCCCCTGCGCGTGGGTGAGATCGCCGAGCGTATGAAGGTGGTCGGCCCGCACATCACCCGCCAGCTCCATCAGTTGGAGCGGCGTGCGCTGGTGCGACGGGTCACCGACCCGCAGGATCAGCGTGCCCGCCTGGTGGAGCTCACGGCCGAGGGATCCGGCACTGTCGAGCGATACATGCAGGGCGTGCTGGGTTGGTTCGCCGAGGCGATCGCCGACTGGTCGGAGGCGGACCGGGATGAGTTCGGCCGCCTGCTCGGCCGGTTCGCCGACGACGTGGCGGCCCGGCTGGCCAAGCTCGACGAGGACTGAAAACCGCCGGAACCTGTCGGTGCGCCGTGCGAGAGTGGCCGCCATGAGTGACATGCGTGACCGCTTCCGAGCCCTGCACGAGTCCGGCACCTTCGTGATGCCCAATCCGTGGGATGTGGGCTCCGCCCGGCTCCTGGAGGCCGCCGGCTTCCCCGCCCTGGCGACCACCTCCGCCGGCCTCGCGGCCGGCCTCGGCAAGCTCGACCAGCAGGTCACCCGCGCCGAGCTGGTCGACCATGTGGCGGCGCTGACCGCCGCGGTCGGGGTGCCGGTGAGCGTGGATGCCGAGCGGTGCTTCGCGGACACCGCCGAGGGCATCGCGGAGACCGTGGATCTGCTCGCCGAGGCGGGCGCGGCCGGGCTGTCCATCGAGGACTATGACCCGGCGGCCGGCGCCGTGGAGACGGCCGAGGCGGGCGCGGACCGGGTGGCCGCCGCGGCGCGGGCATGCGCCCGGCACGGCCTGGTGCTCACCGCGCGCGCCGAGAACCATCTGTACGGTCGTGACGACCTGGACGACACCATCGTCCGGCTGCGCGCCTACCGCGCGGCCGGCGCCGACGTGGTCTACGCCCCGGGGCTGCGGGCGGCGACGGACATCCGGCGCCTCGTCGAGGCGATGGACGCGCCGGTCAACGTGCTCGCGGTGACCGGTGCGCCGAGCGTTCCGGAGCTGGCCGAGGTGGGCGTGCGCCGGGTGTCCACCGGCGGCGCGCTGGCCTGGGCAGCCTATGGCGCGTTGCGTGACGCCGCGCGCGAGCTGCGAGACTTCGGCACCACCGGCTTCCGCTCCGGTGCACTGTCCGATGAGGAGGCACAAGCTGCGCTCGGGGTGCCGTCACCGCAACGCGAGGCCGCTCGCGTGGACCTTCTCACCGAGCTTTACGCAGCCTTCAACCGGCGCGACGTGGACGCCGTGCTGGCCGCCATGACTCCCGACGTGGCCTGGCCCAACGGTTGGGAGGGCGGCATGGTCCGTGGACACCGGGAGGTCCGCGACTACTGGCGCCGCCAGTGGGCGGAGATCGATCCGACCGTCGAGCCCGTCGGGTTCGCGGACGAGGACGACGGCCGCATCGCCGTCACGGTGCACCAGACGGTGCGGGACAGGGCCGGCGCGGTGCTGGCCGACCAGACGGTGGTGCACGTCTACCGGTTCGTCGCCGGGCTGGTCGGCGCGATGGAGATCCGGGCGGATCGGTCGGCGGATTGATCTCGTGGTGCGCGCATCGCCCGGTGGCGGCATGATGCTCGGCGGAGCCCAGTGGAGGAGGCCTCGGTGGCGGTGCAGGACTATGTGGTGGCCATCGTGTTCGGCGCGATCATCGGCGTCGTGGCGCGCGTCTTGCTGCCTGGCCGGCAGCGCATCGGCCTGATTCCGACCGTGCTGATCGGGATGGGGTCGGCGGCGGCCGGGACGTGGATCGCCCGCCGGTGGGGCGTGGACAGCCACCACTATCTGGTGGTGGGCGGCCACAGCTACGACTGGCTGGTGCTGGGCGTGCAGGTGGGCATCGCCATCGTCGGCGTGGCCATCGCGGCGATGCTGGCACGGGCCTTCTCCACCGACCGCGAGGAATGAGCCACCGACCGCGAGGAACGGGCCACCGACCGCGAGGAATGAGCCACCGTCCGCGAGGAACGGGCCACCGACCGCGAGGAACGGGCCACCTGCCGCGAGGAACGGGCCACCGACCGCGAGGAACGGGCCACCCCGCTCAGCCGGAGGCGTTGCCGGTCAGGTGCCACGATGCCAGGTGCAGCGCCGGCGCCGTGTAACGCACGCCCGACCAGCGATCCGGCATCGGCACCGACGGGCCGCCCACAGCACGCACCGAGCCGGGGGCGAGCGCCTGCGGGTACGACTGGGTGAACCGCATGTTGCCGACCGCCGAGGTCACCTCGCCGTCCTCGATCAGCCACACGCCGTTGCGCGTGAGCCCCGTGATCACCAGAGACTTCTGTTCCAGCACGCGGGTATACCAGAAGTCGCTGATGAGCAGCCCGCGCTCCACCCCGGACACCAGCGGCGCCGCGGAGTCCGCCGCGGGACCGGCCGACACGCCGGAGCCGTTCGCCGCACCGGCCACCAGGCGCATGTGCAACGCCATCGGACCCCACGAGCGGGAGGCGGGCGATGCGTGCCCGGTGGAGACCTGACCGGTCTCCGCCGCCGACGTGCGGTCGTGCGCGACCGCCGCGGTGACGCCGTCGCGGACCAGCGTCACCGGCCCCCGCGGGGTGCCCTCGATGTCAAACGGCAGGCCGCCGCCGCGGGTCGGCTCGTCGACGATCGTCACGGCCGGGTCGAACTGCTGCGCGCCGATCTCGGCGAACGACTGCCCCCGCGCGTACGCCTTGCCGTTGAACCCGAAGGTGGACAGGTTGTCGAGCATGTCGGCGACCGCGGCCGGTTCCAACACCACCTCGTAGCGCCCGGGCGGCAGCTCGACCGGCCGCCCGCCGGCGCGAGCCTTGGCCGCGGCCCGCGCGCCCAGTGCCGCACCGTCGATGTCGGCCAGGCTCGCGGCGGCCAGGCGCGCCACGCCGTCGGCGCCGTCGAGGCGGGCGATGCCATCCATGGCGGCCTCCACCGCGCGTCCCTCGACGGCCTGCCCGGCGCTGTTGGCGAACGCCGCGGAGGACAGCGTGGTGCGGCAGAAGCCGGCGGTTTCCAGCCCGCCCGCCGCGTCCACGAAGGCGCGCACCTGCGCGGCCCGCAACTCCGGGTCGGCGACCGCGCTGACCTCGTCGAGGCCGCTGGCCGCGGCGGTCAGCGGGGTGGGCGGAACCAGGCCGGGCCAGGCCGCGTCCGGCGGGCTCATCCGGGCGGCTGCCAGCGTGCGGTCCACGAGGGCGGTGAGTCCCGCCTTGTCGATGACCGTGGTGGATCCCGCGGCGGTACGCCCGTCGAGATGCAGCCGGAGCCGTACGGTGGTGGTCGCCTCGGCCACGTTCTGGTGGATGGCGGAGTTGGCGAACCGGGTCAGCGCCTCCGCGTTGTGGTGCACGCCGACCTCGGTCTGCACGTGGGGGCCGGCCGCGGCCCGAACCAGTTCGACGACCTTGCCGGCCAGGGTCAGCTCGCTCATCCGCGCACCCCCACCCGTACGCCGGTGAACCGTGCCGGTGCCGCCGGATGGCCGGTGTGCCCGATCTGGCCCGGCTGACCCTTGCCGCAGTTCGGCGTGCCCCAGGCGACGGTCTCGCCGGAGAGCATGTCCATGGACCGCCAGAACGCCGGGCCGATCCCGGTGTAGGTCGGGTTGCGCAGCATGCGGCCCAGCTTGCCGTTCTTGATCTCGTAGCCGATCTCGCAGCCGAACTGGAAGTTCAGCCGTCGGTCGTCGATGGACCAGGAGCGGTTGATGTCCATCAGGATGCCGTCGTCGGTGGCCGCGATGATCTCGTCGAGGGTGTGCGGTCCGGGCTCCAGGCCCACGTTTGTCATCCGGACCATGGGTAACCGCGCCCAGCCGTCGGAACGCACGCTGCCCGCATAGTCCAGTCCGGCGGTGGCCGCCGAGTCGCGCCCGGCGAGCACGCCGACCCACACGCCGTTACGCACCGCGTCGCGCCGCGCCGCCGGGGTGCCCTCGTCGTCGAATCCGAAGCTGCCCAGGGCGCCCGGGATGGTGGGGTCGATGGTGATGTTCATCAGTTCCGAGCCGTACCGCAGCGAGCCGAGCCGGCCGAGGTCGAGCCACGACGTGCCGGCGAAGGCCGCCTCCCAGCCCAGGATGCGGTCCAGCTCGATGGCGTGCCCCACCGACTCGTGGATCTGCAACGCCAGTTGCTCGCTGCCGAGCACCAGGGTGGTCTCCCCGGCCGGGCACGGCGGCGCGGTGATCAGGGCCCGCGCCTCCTCCGCCATGCGTGGCGCGTGCCCGACGAGGTCGAGTTCGTCGACCAGTTCCCAGCCGCGTGTGCCGTACTGCCCCCGGTGCGAGGGCCAGGAGCGGCGCTGAATCTCGCCGTCGCCGTGCACGCTGGCGGTGATGCCCGCGCCGCACTCGCGCACATGCTGGTCGATGCGGTGACCGTCGCTGGAGACGAACCATTTGCGGGTGTCCCAGATCTGGTAGATGCCCTCGGCGAGGTCGGCTCCCGCGCCCTTGGCCGCGGCGGTGGCGCGGACCAGCAGGTCGCCCTTGTCCGACAGCGGTACGGCCAGCGGGTCGAGGTGGCACGCGCTGGCCCAGCTCGCCTCGGTCGCGGCGGTGGGCACCAGCTCCATCGGCGGGCCGGGCACGCGCGCGCTGGCTCGGGCGATCTGGGTGGCGCGCCGGCCGGCGGCTGCCGCGGCGGCGGGCGACAGGTCCGGTACGGCGAAGAAGCCCCAGCTCGACCCGACAAGCGATCGCACACCGACGCCGGCGCTCTCGGTGGAGGAGAGGTCTTCGACGTCGCCGTCGCGCGCGTTCATCGTCTCGGTGCGGCGCACCATCACGCGGGCGTCGGCATAGCGAGCGCCGGCGTCGAGCGCCGCCTGCACCGCCGCGCAGGCCTCGTCGAAGTGGGTCATGCATCGACCCTAGGCGACTCGTGCGCGATGGGGCGACCCGTGCTTGACGGGGGAGACGGGGGACCGGTGCGGGAGGGAGGGGCGACCGGCGACGGGTCAGCGCGGCGGCAGCAGGTCGTCCGGGCACAGGGAGACGGTGACCGGCTCGGTGAGCTCCAGGGTCTGGCCGCGTTCGGCAGTGGAGTGCTCGATGTAGTGGCTGCCGGTCAGCTCGTACAGGTGCAGCGTGCCGCTTCGGTGGTCGACCAGCAGGTACCACGGGATGCCGGCCGCCGCGTAGTAATGCATCTTCAGGACTCGGTCGACGTTGGCGTTTGACGGCGAGACGATCTCGCAGACCAAGCTGACCTGCGCGACATCGATGACGGACTCGTCCACATCGATGTCTGCCGAGGCCACGACGACATCGGGAATGAGGACTCGGCCGCGCTTCAGGCGGACGTTCACCGCCTCCAGGACATGGCGGTGGTCTGCCTCGGGCTCGAGCGCGTTGGCCAGTCGGCGCGACACTATTTGGTGGCGGGGGGTAGGGGCAGGGGTCATGTATAAGCTCCCGTCGAACAGCTCGATCCGTTCCCGGGTCTTGCCGATCGCCAGGTAGCGCTCCTCGCTCATGGGCAGACCGAAGCTCATGGGCGCGGGCGTCTCGGTGTCGAAGAGCGCAGTCGTCATGGGCACCTCCGGGTCGTTGGCGTCCATCGTGGCCCCCTCCTAGTCGCTAGTCAAGGTTAACCCCGACTACCCCTCCAAGATGCATGACCGAGTCCTGCACGTACACCCCCTCGGTCAGCACATAGCTGTAAAGAGCGTTGTACTCCTGCTCGGCCAGCAGATACCAGGGGATGCCCGCCGCCGCGTAGCAGTACATCTTCATCGCCCTGTCCACCGCCGCGCTGCCCGCGGAGACCACCTCGCAGACCAGCTTCACCTCGGGCGCTTCGACCACCATGGAGTCCAGGTCGATCGGCCCGGTGACGATCAGGTCAGGTACGGCGATCCGGCCGGGATCCAGGCGTACCGCGACGCTGTAGAGGATGTTCATGTCCGCGCGTCCGGCCCGCAGCGCCACCGCGAGCGCGCCCACGATGAGCTGGTGCCGCGGCGTTTCCCGGGGGCAACTGTGCAGGCTGCCGTCCCACAGCTCGACGCGTGACCCGGTCGGGCCGAGCGAGAAATAGTCGGCCTCGCTGACGGGCAGGCCCGCGGTGGGCAGCGGGCCGTCGCTCAGCAGCACTGTCATGGATGCTCCATTCCGATGGTGCGGCGGATGAAATCGAGTTCCTGGTGCAGTCCGAAGGCGCGGTCCACCACCAGCAGGTCCGGCGTGTCCGGCTCATCCGTGAGGCTGTGATGCGCGTACACGTCCGGTGCGTCGGCGAGCCGTCCCAGGTAGCGCTCGGCGTACGCGGTCGGCGTGTGGCCCCAGTCGGTGATCGGGTCCCGGGCCACGGCGCAGCGCACCAGGCCGGCGTGACGGTGCACAGCCAGCGCGGCGAGCCAGCCGCCCAGTCCCACACCGCGCGCGGCGACCCGGTCCAGGTCGAGGTCGGGGTGCTTGCCCCACAACGCGTGCAGCGCATCGCGGTGGTCGGCGAGCGTCACGTCGGCCAGCCGGCGGTGCACCGCCTTCTCGAAGCTGGGCGCCACCCCGGGCGTACCGCGGCTGTCCACGCTGACCACCGCGAAGCCGGCCTGCGCGAACCATTGCCGTTCCTGCCACGCGGCCGGATCGGCGATCACCTGCTGGTGGCCCGGCCCGGCGCCGAAGGTGAGCAGCACCGGCAGGCGGGTGCCGGAGACCCAGTCGGTGGGATAGAGCACCCCGGCCGGCAGGCGGCGGTCGGTCACCCGATCCAGCACCGGAGCGGGACGGTACGGCAGGGGTGCGGCGTGCGAGGTGAGCGCGCCGACCGCGGTGCCGCCACGCCATACCCGGTCGTCCACGACCAGCACGTCACCGCCGACGGCCGCGGTGTGCCAGCCCGGCTCGGTGGTCACCGGCGTGGCCTCGGCACCCGCGCCGGACGCCCCGGTGCGTACCCGGAAGATGTGCTGCATCGACGGTTCACCGTCGGTGCCCGCCACGATCAGGTCCGGCGATCCGGCCGGCGTCCCGGTGCGCGAATGTGCGCCGATCACCCGGCGCACGTACAGGCCGGGCGGGGTGATCAGGCTGCCGTCGGCGAACAGGCAGCGGGCGTCGAAGCCGTCGTGCGCCAGTTCGCCGCCCACCAGCACGCGCCCGTCGGCCAGTTGCCGGGGGGTGCCGGGCACCGGTTCCACCCAGCGGGCGTCGGCCAGTTCGGCGTGCACCTGGGTCTCCCCGGTGCGCGGATCGATCGCCAGCACCAGCCCGTGCTGCTGCATCCGGCGCAGCACGGTGATCAGCGGCGGTCCGATGTCGTCCCAGCGCACGTCGGCCAGGTGTGGGTAGGTCTCCCGGTCCCAGTGCACGTCCACCCAGCCGCCGTCCAGGTCGAGCAGGTGCAGGCTGACGGCGCGGGCGAGCCGGCAGGCCAGGATCTGGCCGCCGTCCGGCGACCACCACCAGCCGCGGGCGCGGCCGAACAGATCGGCCGGTTCGCCGGCCGAGCCCCAGCGCACCCCGCCCGGGTCCCGCCAACTGGCCCCGCCCGGCTCGCCGGCCAGCAGCTCGTCGCCGTGCGGCCCGATCACGCGGAGGCAGCCGTCGGCGGTCAGGTAGCCCAGATGCGTACCGTCCGGCGAGGGCTGTGGATCGGTGGTCCGGCCGTCGGTGGGCACCTCGGCCACCCGCCCGGACAGCAGATCGGCCCGGTGCAGCCGGCCGTCGTGGGACCAGGTGGCGACGGTGGCGTCCCGGTCGATGCCGTAGTCCGGGGCCGGGCCGCCGACGCGCCGCTCGGTGCCGCTCGCCACGTCGAGCACCCACAGGTCGGGGGACGCGGCGTAGGGCCCGGCGGAGCGCAGGAAGACGACACGCGCGCCGTCCGCGCCGACGGTCACCCCATAGGGTGCGCCGTTGCGGAAGCCGGCGGTGCGTCGCGCCAGGTCCGGGAAGTCCACGGACACCAGCATCGCTGATCAGGGGGCCTTCGCGCCCGGCAAAGCCGCGACAAAGGTGGGATAGATCGCGCGTAGAGTGGCGCGGGTGACTGACGCCCTGCCCGACCGACGCCTCCTGCTCGTGCACGCACACCCGGATGACGAGGTCACCGGCACCGGTGCGGCCATGGCTCATTACGCCGCTGCCGGCGCGCACGTGACGCTGGTGACGTGCACGCTCGGCGAGGAGGGCGAGATCCACGTGCCGGACCTCGCCCAGCTTGAGGCGGCTCAGGCCGATCAGCTCGGCGGCTACCGCGTCGTGGAGCTGGAGCGGGCGTGCGCCGCGCTTGGCGTCACCGACCACCGGTTCCTCGGCGGCGCCGGGCGCTACCGGGACTCCGGCATGATGGGCCTGGCGACCAACAACCACCCGCGCTGTTTCTGGCAGGCCGACCTGGACGAGGCCGCGTCCCACCTCGTGAAGATCATCTCCGAGGTGCGCCCGCAGGTGATGATCACGTACGACCCGAACGGCTTCTACGGTCATCCGGACCACATCCAGGCGCACCGGGTCGCGATGCGGGCCGCCGAGCTGGCCGGTGACCAGGGGCCGGAGAAGATCTACTGGACGGCGATGCCGCGCCGGGTGCTGGCCGAGGGCATGGCCGCGTTCCGGGAGCTCGACGACAACCCGTTCGCCGGTGTGGAGGACGTGGCCGACCTGCCGTTCGGCAGCACGGACGAGGAGATCGCGGCGCGGATCGACGGCACCGACCACTACGACAAGAAGACCGCGGCGATGCGGGCGCACGCCACGCAGATCCCGGACAACTCGTGGTTGTACGGCATCGCCGGCGGCTTCGGCGCCGAGTTCATGGGCGTGGAGTACTTCCGCCTGGCCAAGGGCGAGCGCGGGCCCGCGTCCGGACCGCACGGCTGGGAGAGCGATCTGTTCGCCGGGCTGTCGGCGGCGCGCACGGATCCGGCCGGGCCGTGAGCATGACCGCCGAGCCGGTGGCGGCACCGCCCGAGCCACCGGTGCGCCGTCGCTCCGGCGGGGACACCGTGATCCGGGTCGCCGGCGTGGTGGTCACGGTGCTGGCCACGGTGCTCAGCGGAATGCTGGAGCTGTTCACCACCACGTGGCGGCTGGGCGGCGTCCCGATCGGGGTCTCCGTGCCGGCGGCCGTGCTGGGCAACACCGCGATCGCCTGGTTCGCGGTGACCACCACCGGGCGACGGTGGGCCATCGGGCCGCCGTGGGTGCTGTGGACGCTGATGATGCTGGCCGCCGCCGGTGCCCGGCGCACCGAGGGTGACTTCCTGATCGGCGGGTCCGACTGGGTGGCTCTGGTGATGATCCTGGCGGGCAGCCTCACGTTCGCCGTGTACGCATATCGGATGATCCTGCGGGGTTCGGTTGCCGCCAGACGATGACCCGGTGCCGTCGGTGGGCAGGCCCGGCGTCCGGCGGATCGTCGTGGTCGCGGTGGTGGCCGCGGTGCTGCTCGGCGGGGCCGGGCTGGTGGCGTACGTGCTCAGCGGGGACGTCCCGCGCGGTACCCGCGTGCTCGGCCTGGACCTGGGCGCGAAGTCGCGGTCCGAGGCGGAGCGGGCGCTGGCCGACGCGTACGGCCCGCGCGCGACCGAACCGGTCGACGTGAACTTCGACGGCGCCCGGCTGCGGATCGCCCCCGCCGACATCGGCATGACGCTGGACATCGACGCCACCGTGGCGCGGGCGATGCGCGGGCCGGCGCGACTGTCCGGGCACCGGATCGTCAGCCCGGTCATCCGCCTCGACCAGGCGAAACTCGACGCGGTGCTGCGCCGCCGCGTGGACCCGAGCGCGATCACGCTCATCCGGCCGTCGATCACCTTCGACGGCCTCACCCCGCGCCCGACGTACGGCTCGGCGGGCACCAATCTCGACCCGGAGGCCGCCGCGGTCGCCGTCCGCCGGACCTGGCTCACCGGCGGTGTCGCCGCAGTGGGGCTCACCCCGCGTCCACCGGTGTCCTCCCGTGCCGACGTCGACCGGCTCGTCGCCGAACTCGCCGAACCGGCGGTCGCCGCGCCGGTGACCGTCCGTGCCGGGGACAAGACCCTCACGCTGGCTCCCGCGGCGATCGCCCACGGACTGGTGTTCCGCGCCGACGCGTACGGGGAACTGACGCCCTCGATCGACACCGCCCGCCTGCGTGCCGCGGCGAGACGGCAGTTCACCGCGGTGGAGACGCCGCCCGGGACCGCGGGCGCCCCCGGGAGCATGATCGACATGGCTCGGCTCGGCCCGGACCTGCTGACCGTGCTGGGTCGCCCGGCACCGCGTACGGTCCGGGCGCACCTGGTGGCCTGGCGGGAGGGGGCCGGAAATGCCTGATCTCCAGCGGACTCCCAGGTTTCACACAGGACACGCGGCGCATCATCCGCAAGGATGGCAAGGAGCTGAAGCGAGAGAAGTTCACTGGCGGTACGCTCCCGAGTCACGGTTCGTGTGCGGCGACGCCGGCTGACCCTGGGGAGGATGCGGTGGGACGACACTGGATGCGGATCGCGGCCCTGGCGGTGGGATTGTTCGCCGTCAACGTGGTGGCCCGCCTGGTGATCCGGATCTGGTTCAGCGATGACGAGACCGCCGAGAGCCACACCTCCATCGTCATGTTCGCGGTGATCGGCGTGCTTCTGGCGGTGATCACCTTCATCCGGGCGCAGCAGTCCCGTCCCGGCGGATGGCTGCCCGAGCTGACCGCCGCCGCGGTCGGCGGCATGCTCCTGACCATCCTGGTCGGACCGTTCGTGAGCGGCGACACCCCGTTCGGCGGCGGCGCCGGCTTCTTCTTCTCCCAGGTGTGGCTGTACGGCGGGTTCGCCATCGTGGGCACCCTGCTGGGCTACTGGACGGCCACCGCCCTGGGACGCGACTACCGATCCCGCTCTCTGGCGGCATACACCTCGGCCCGCAGCGCCCGGCCACACCGGACGGTGCGGCGGTGACCATGCCGCGATGAGCCGCGCGTGCCCCGCTGGTCGGCGAGCCCAGCGGGTCGTGCAACCTCGGCGGGCGTGGTGCCGGTCAGGGGAGTTGTGAGACAAGACAGAAGCTCGGTACGGACCGAGCGCGACGAGCAGTTCCACGACTTCGTGGCCGGCCGGCGCGCCGCCCTGGTGCGCACCGCCAGGCTGCTGACGGCCGGGGACACCCATCTCGCCGAGGACCTCGTGCAGGCCGCGCTGACGAAGCTGTACGTGTCCTGGCCGGCGTTCCGGCGAGCCGACAACCCGGACGGCTATGTGCGGCGTGTCCTGGTCAACGTGTTGACCGACGAACGCCGCCGGGTCTGGCGGCGCCGGGAACGTCCGATGGCGCAGTTGCCCGAGCAGCCCGGCCCGGCGCGCGACCCGGCGACCGGCCCGGCGGACGACGCCCTGCGCCAAGCGCTGCGTGATCTGCCACCGCGCATGCGGGCGGCCGTGGTGTTCCGCTACTTCCACGAGCTCGGGGTCGAGGAGACCGCCGACGCGCTCGGATGTTCGGTGGGCACCGTGAAGAGCCAGACCGCTCGCGCACTCGACAAACTCCGCACCGCCCTCCGCCCACCGGGAGGTGCCGCGCCGCACGGCGCCGCGTCCCACTCCGTTGTTCTCCGCCAGGGAGTGAGCTCATGATGGACTTGCACGATCGTCTCGACCAGTTCGCCGGATCTCCGGCGCACCCCGACAGCACGCAGATCGACGCCGATGTGGCCCGCGGCCGTGCGGCGCTGCACCGCCGCCGCGTCACCGGGGCCGTCGCCGCCTCGGCCACCGGGGTGGCCGCCCTGGTCGCCGCGGTCGCCATCGCGGCGGGCGGCATCGGCACCGGCGGCGTCGGCGCCGATGCCGGCACCGGAACCGGCGATCGGACGACCGCGAACGGCTCGGTCGGTGCCTCCGCCGACGGCGCCGGCGACGGCCGCGTGCGCCTGGTCGCCTACACCGGCGCCCAGCCGAAGGGCTTCACCATCGACACCGTGCCGGACGGCTGGTTCATTCAGACCGATGACAACTACAGCCTGCTGCTGGCACCCGACCGGGCGAAGAACCCCGGCCCGAACGCCGACCCGTCACGGGATCCGGTCTACGACCCGCAGAGCTTCGTCGGCAAGATCGGCATCATGTTGCAGTCCAAGGACGCGCACGGGGTGCCGGAGGGCACCACCGTCACGGTGGGCGGCAAGGACGGCGTGCTGGTGAAGAGCCGTCCCGCCATGACGCCGGACGGGTCGCAGCCCCCGGCCGACGGTGACACCGGCTGGGAGCTCTATGTGCGGCAGCCGACCGGGATCCAGTTGATCGTGCAGTTCTGGGAGGGGCTGGGCCTCACTCAGGACCAGATGATCGACATCGGCGCCGGCGTGCACGTCCACAAGGACGCGGCCCAGGGCGTCGGCTGACCGGACAGCGCCCGATGGGAACGGGTCGTCCCCTGCGTGCGTCACGCAGGGGACGACCCGTTTGGGGGGCGGAGTGGGGTCAGGTGAGGTTGCCGCCGAGGTTGTTCCAGGAGCTCCAGCCGTTGCCGGGGGTGTAGACCTTGGCGTAGGTGTG
>NZ_BMMX01000023.1:0-71236 GCF_014646155.1 Mangrovihabitans endophyticus | reverse complement strand
ACGTTGGCGTAGGCGTGGCCGTTGCCGGCGCGGCCGTAGACCTGCATCTGTGTCCCGTACTGCACCACCGGCGAACTTCGCGGTGAGGCCGCCGGGGTGGTGTCGGCGCCGCCGCCGGTGGTCCACAGGTAGGAGACGGTCACCCACCCGTTGTCGCTCAGCCCGATGGCGGCGAACGTGCCGTCCGCCAGGTCGATGCCGGCCGGGTTGCCGACCGTGCGCCCGAACTCGTCCTTCCCGCCGTTGTAGCCGTTCTGGTAGGCGGCCTGCGCCTCCGGCCGGCCCTGCGGGAGGTTCGCAAACTCCTGGCGGTTGGCGTCCCAGTAGTTGTCCTTGGTGTTCCACGGCCCGATGTCCCAGACCGGGGCCGTCTCACAGGCCTTCGGGCCGCACACCCGCACCGACTTCGCGGTGCCGCCGCGCGGCGAGAGTGCGGTGGCCGACGGCAACGCCACGAAGTGGTCATTGGCCGTGATGACGTGACCGTTGGACGTGGTGCCGCCGACCAGGCCCTCCCGGGTGGCGTACACGCGGTAGGTCAGCGGAGTCGACGAGGCAGCCGCCGCGGCATCCGCTGCCGCTGCGGGCCCTTGCTGGGCGGCCGTCAGCGGCAGCGCCAGCGCCGCCACGGCCAACAGTCGTCCGATCAAGCGGTGCACGGACCCTCCCCGGGCTCGACGAATTGATCGCCGCAAGTCTCGATGGCCGGCCCTGGTCAAGCGCTGGACGCCCGCTGCACGCGTTCCCGTACCCCACAGGTGCTGTCGTTGATGATCGGATCGGTCGTACTGTCTGCTGGTGACCAGCAAGCGCCGTACCGGCCTGTGGCTACGGGTGCTCGGCCCGCTCTGCGCCTGGCGGGACGGCGCGCCGATCGCGCTGGGACCACCGCGCCAGCGGGCGGTGCTGGGTCTGCTGGCCTTGAACGCCGGCGTGGACGTGCATCGCGACGACATCATCGACGCCGTCTGGGACCAGTCGCCGCCGTTCACCGCGGTCAACCTGGTGCAGACGTACGTCGGACGGCTGCGCCGGATCCTCGACCCCGGCCGTTCGCCCGGCGACCCGGACGGTGTGATCGTCTCCAGCGGGCGCCGATACCGGCTCCGGCTGGGACCGGACCGACTGGACTGGGCCCTGTTCGCCGACCTCACCCGGCGGGCCGGTGCGGCGATCTCCGCCGATGACGCCGCGGGCGGGAGCCGACTGCTCCAGCAGGCGCTGGCGCTGTGGCCGAGCGGCGAAGCGATGTCCGATGTGGACCTTTTGCGCGGCGGGCCGGGACTGGCCGCCGTGGTGCACGAGTGGTCCGTCGCCGTCACCGAACTCGGTCGCCTCGCGGTGGCGATGGGCCGCGGCGGGCCGGCCATCCCGTACCTCTGGCGGCTGACCGGCCGGGATCCGCTCAATCAGCGGGCGCACGCGCTGCTCATCCGTGCCCTCGCCGCCGAGGGACAGCAGGCGGCGGCGCTGCGGTTGTTCGCGGATGTTCGGCAGCGGCTGGACGAGCAGCTCGGGATGCGCGTCGATGCCGAGCTGGCCGAGGCCCAGTTGAGCGTGCTGCGCCAGGAACCAGCCGGCAGCGACGGCGTCGGCAGCGCCGGGCCGCCCCGCCAGCTTCCGGCCGGGATCCCCGGGTTTGTGGGCCGCGACAGGGAACGGCGCCGGCTCAGCGACCGCCTCGACGCCCTCGGTGCCGGGGAGGCGGCGGTCGTCGCGGTCGTCGACGGCCCGGCCGGCATCGGCAAGACCGCCTTGGCGGTGCACTGGGCACACTCGGTCGCCGGCCGCTTTCCGGACGGTCATCTGCACCTGGACCTGCGCGGATGCGATCCGGTCGCGCCTCCGCTGGGCACCGCGGAAGCGATCCGCATGTGCCTGGATGCGCTGCGCGTGCCGGCCGATGAGTCGCCCAGCGGTCTGGCCGCCCAGATCGCCCTGTACCGCAGCCTCCTGTCCGGTCGCCGAATGCTGATCATGCTGGACAATGCCCGGGACAGCGACCAGGTGCGGCCGCTGCTGCCGCCGAGCCCCGGCAGCCTGGTCCTGGTGACCAGCCGGCGACGACTGGCCGGCCTGACCCTGGACGGGAACGTTCAGCAGGTGACCGTCGATCTGCTCACCCCGGCGGAGGCTCGGCGCCTGCTGGCCGCCCGGCTCGGCGAGGAACGAATCGCGGACCAGCCGGCGGCAGTGGACGAGTTGATCACCCTGTGCGCCGGCCTGCCGCTGGCACTCAGCGTCGCCGCGGCTCGCTGCGCCGCCCGCCCGGGTCTCTCCATCACGTCGCTGATCAGCCAGTTCCGCGATGCGCGGCAGCACCTCGACGCGCTGTCCGGCGAGGGGCCCGGCACCGATCTGCGGATGCTGCTGTGGAGCTCCTATCAGCAACTGACGCCGCCCGCAGCGCGGCTGTTCCGGCTGCTCGGCCTTTACCCGGGTCTCGGGGTGACGCTGCCCTTGGCAGCCAGCCTCGCCGCGCTGGCACGCCGGGCCGCCGGGCAGGCGCTGGCGGAGCTGGCAACCGCACACCTGATCAGCGAGCAGGCACCCGGCTGGTACGGCCTGCACGACCTGGTCCGGACGTACGCCGCCGAACTGGCCGCGCAGCATGAGCCGGAACCCGAGCAGCGGGCCGCCATCGACCGCGCGTTCCACCACTACCTCGCGTCTCTGGACGGCGTGGACCGGCTGCGCTACCCGGCCTGTCAGCCGTTGCGCACCCTGACGCGGGTGCCCGGGGTCCGCCCGGAGCGGTTCACCGACCCCGCCGCCGCGCTCGTCTGGTGTCAGCGGCAACGTCCGGCGCTGGCCGCGCTGATCGGCCGGTACGCGGCGGAAGGCCCGGCCGCGTACATGACGGGGGAGCGGTGGACGTTGTGGCTGTACTTCCACTTGTGGAGTCACCGCGCGGACCTGGGTGAGGCGCTCCGGGTGGTGCTGACCGACGTGCGGCTGACCGGTCTGGGACCGGCGAGCGCCGAACCGCGGGCGGATGCCGACTCCGATGTGAGCGTCCGCGACCGGTATCGATGGCTGGTGGAGAGGGCGCGGCAGCGAGGCGAACAGACCACCGCGGCGTACTGCATGTTCGGGCTGACCCACATGCTCGACCGCAATGGCCGGCAGGCCGAGGCGGCGGCCTTCGCCGGGTATGCGCTGGATTGGTTCCGGGGGATCGGTGACCGTGGCGGGTCGGCGCTCGCGCTCAACCAGATCGGCCGCTACCAGGCGAAGCTGGGCCGGGATGCGGCGGCGGCCGAGAGCTGCCGGCAGGCGCTGGCGCTCTGCCGGGAACTCGACGACCGGATCGGGGAGGCGTCCGCCGCGGTCAGCCTGGGCCAGTTGGCCCAGAGGTCCGGCGATGTCGCCGCCGCGGCGGCCTGGTACGCCCACGCGGAGAACGCTTGTCGAGATCAACTGCACTATCTATCGTGATGGCGATCGATGGCGGGGGGTGCGATGACGGGACCGGCCGACCCGAGAGAGATCCGCGCCCGCCGCCGGGACGTCGGTCTGTCCCAACGTGACCTCGCCCGGCTCGCCGGCATTCCGGTGGGCACCCTGCGTGATCTTGAGCAGGGTCGTACCCGGCATCCGCGGCCCGGTCTGCTGGAACGACTGGAGCGGGCACTGCCCGCCGACGCCGCCACCGTTGCGGAACCCGGCCTGCGGCTGCGCATCCTCGGTCCGATCGCCGCCCACCGCGACGGCCGCCCGTTGCCGCTCGGGCCACCCCAGCAGCGCGCGGTCCTGGGCCTGCTGGCGCTGCGCGCCGGCGAAGTCGTGCACCGCGCCGAGCTCGTCGAGGGTCTGTGGGGACCACGGGCGCCAGGGGCCGCGGACAACCTCATCCAGGCCTACGTCGGGCGGCTGCGGCATGTCCTGGATCCGGGACGGCCGCCGCGCGCCGTCGACGGGCGGCTGGTCTCGACCGGCCGCAGCTACCGGTTGCAGCTCGGCGTCGACGAGCTCGACTGGCTCGCGTTCCAGTCCCTGGTCAGCCAGGCAGCCGGGCTCGCGGCTGCGGCGCCGGAGCCGGCCGCCGGCCGGTACGAGCGAGCGCTGGCGCTGTGGCGGGGCGCACCGGCAGCCGACCTGGACGAGGTGGGCACCGGCGCCGCCGGGGCGGTCCTGCACCGGGCCTGGGCCGCCGCGGTGGCCGAGTACGCCCGTCTGGCCGCCGGGATCGGCCGGTGCGACCGGTCGCTGCCGGCGCTGTGGCGTCTGGTCGAGCGGGAGCCGTTGGACGAGCGGGCGCACGCGCTGCTGATGCGCGCGCTGGCCGGCAGCGGCGATCCGGCTGCCGCCGCGCGCGTCTACGCCGACATCCGCGACCGGCTCGACGTGCAACTGGGCCTGCAGCCGGGTGCCGAACTGACCGAGACCCATCAGGAGGTGCTGCGTCAGGGCCGTCCGGCGACGCCGGTCCGTCCGGCGGCGGGTGCGGCGTCGCCGGTTCCGCGGCAACTGCCCCTCGCGCTGCCCGGCTTCGTCGGCCGCGGCGCGGCGCTCAAGATGTTGGACGGTCTGATCGACCGCCTCGACGAGGCCGCCGCGTCCGGCGGCACCATCATCATCTCGGCCATCGGGGGCGCGGCGGGCATCGGCAAGACCACCCTCGCCGTGCACTGGGCGCACCTCGTCGCGGACCGTTTCCCGGATGGGCAGCTCTATGCGGATCTGCACGGCTTCGATCCGGTGACCGCCTCGTCGGGGCCCGCCGAGGTGATCCGCGACTTCCTGGACGCGTTGGCCGTGCCGGCCGCTCGCATTCCGGACAGCCCGGACGCGCAGGCGGCCCTGTTCCGCAGCCTGCTGTCCGGGCGGCAGATGCTGATCGTGCTGGACAACGCCCGGGACAGCGAGCAGGTCCGGCCGCTGCTCCCGGCCGGGCCGGGCTGCGTGGTGGTGGTGACCAGCCGCCGCCAGATGATCGGCCTGTCCGCCGCGGAGGGCGCCCATTTGATCATGTTGGATCTGTTCGATGCGGCCGACGCCCGGCATCTGCTGGCCAGTCGGCTCGGCGCCGCGCGGGTGGCCGCTGAGCAGGCGGCGGTCACCGAGCTGATCGACCTGTGCGCCGGACTGCCGTTGGCGCTGAGCATCGCGGCCGGGCGGATCGCGGCTCGCCCGGACGTGCCGGTCACCGCCTTGCTCACCCAACTGCGGGATACCCGGCGGCAGCTCGACGTGCTGAGCGCCGGGGAGGGCGGCGGCGACCTGCGCAGCCTCTTCGCCTGCACCTACCGGCAGCTCAGCCCGGCGGCGGCCGGGATGTTCCGGTTGCTCGGCCTGCATCCGGGGCCGGAACTGTCGCTTCCCGCGGCGGCCAGCCTGGCCGGGCTGCCGGTCACCGAGGCTTGGCGCGCGCTGGCCGAACTGACCGCCACCCACCTGGTCACCGAGCTGACACCGGACCGGTACGGGCTGCACGATCTGCTGCACGCGTACGCCGCCGAACTGGCCCGCGAACACGACAGCCCCGCCGAGCGGGCCGCGGCGTGGGACCGCTCGGCCGACCACTACCTGCACTCGCTGGAGCTGGCCGACCGGTTGCGCTGGCCGGCGTACCGGCCGATCCGCGCCGCCGCGCCGCCGCCCGGCGTCACGCTCGCCGAGCTGGTGGATCCCGCGCAGGGGCTGGCCTGGTGCCAGGCCGAACGGCCGGCCCTGACGATCCTGCTGATCCACGCCGCCGACACCGATCCCGCGGGATACCCCGAGTCGCGCCTCGCCGACGTGTGGCGCTATTTCCATCTGTGGAGTCACCGGCACGACCTGGCCGCCGCCCGCCGCGTCGCGCGCACCGCCGCCGGCCCGTTACCGGATGGCGTGTCGCAGCCGGGTCCGGTGCGCGGCGCCGGGCCGCCGGATCGCGACCGCGACGAATACCGGTGGCTGGTCGAGGTGAGCCTGCGCCGCGGCGAGCGGCTGACCCGCGCGTACCCGCTGTTCGGCATGTCGCAACTGCTGAACCGGGTCGGGCGGCCCCGCCCCGCACTGGATTACGCCCTGCTGGCTCGGGATCTCTGCCAGGCCGGAGGAGACCGGCCCGGCGCCGCCCTGGCGCTCAACCTGATCGGGCGCGAGCATCTCCTTCTCGGCCGCCCCGATCGGGCCGCCGAGTCCAGCCGGCAAGCTCTGGACCTGTGCCGGCAACTCGGCGATCTCGCCGGCGAGGCGTTCGCCGCAGACAGCCTCGGTCTGGCCGCCGCGAGCCTGGCCGACCACCCGTCCGCGGTCGCGTACGGGGTGCGGGCGGCCGAGCTGTTCGCCCGGCTCGGGGAGACCGACGCCGAGGCGGACGCCCTGCTCCATCTCGGACGGGCGCACCGGGCACGGGGCGACTCCGCCGCCGCGGTGGGGTGCTGGCACCGTGCGCTCGCGGCCCTGGACGACCCGCAGCACCCGCAGGCGACGGTGCTGCGAGAGCTGCTCGCCGGAACGGTCAGAACGCCGGGGCCTCCCGCGTCAGGTACGTGTGGTGAGTCGTGAACCCGTGCCCGGCGTACAGCGCCACCGCTCCCGCGTTGCGCTCCTCCACCTGGAGGTAGGCGCGGGTGGCCCGGTGCTGGGCCGCCCACCGTGCCATCGCCCGCAGCACGTGCCGGGCCAGGCCCTGGCGGCGCGCGTGCGGCGCGGTCTGCACCAGCGAGATGCCGTGCCACCGGCCCGGATCGGTGACCGTGCCGCGCGCCACCGCCAGCAGATCACCGTGCTCGTCGCGCACCGTGGCGAAGACCGTCTCGGCCGGTCCGGTGAGGATGCGCCGGGCCGCGTCCGGCAGCGTGCCCTTGTGCTCGGCCACCATCGCGTACCAGTCCGGCGCCGGGGTGTCGGCCAGGTCCACCGGCGGCAGGTCGCGGCGTTCCGGCAGGTCCGTCAGGCCGGCCAGGCCGGCCGTCTGCACCAGGGTCAGCGGGCGTGCGGTCCAGCCGCGCCGGTCGAGCGCCGCGTTCACCGGCGCGGCCAGCGGCATCGGCGCGTTGATCAGCGCCCGTTGCCCGTGGTCGGTGTACCACGCCACCACCGCGTCGACCGCGTGCTCCAGGGTGCGGTCCGGGTCGCCCACGGCCAGCGCCGAGTTGGCCCGGCCGGTCCAGTTCTGCGCGGCGCGCAGCACCCAGTCGCCCAGCCGGGACTGCACGGGTGCCGGCCACGCGGCGTTCGCGGCCATCTCCAGGGCGATGACGTCACCGGCCGGCGGGCGGCTCGTCGGCGGCACCCGTTTGGCGCGGTGCACCTGAGAGAGCGGCACCCGGACGGGTCCGCGCGTGGTGGCGACCGTGAGATCCGTCTCGGTCAGCTCCACCAGCTCGCCCAGGGCGTCCGTGAACTGCGGCCGACCGGGCGAACCGCCTACAATGCGGCGTACCACGACCCGGTGTCCCACATCCTGCCGACGGAGCACGTGCCACCTCCTCCCGGCGAGATACTAGGCTCTGTACCGTCGCGGCTGAATGCGGCGAGGCTTTGGAGGGAAAGACCCGTGACCTACATCATCGCTGAGCCCTGCGTCGATGTGCTCGATAAGGCATGCATCGAAGAGTGCCCGGTCGACTGCATTTATGAGGGCAATCGGATGCTCTACATCCACCCCGATGAGTGCGTCGACTGCGGGGCTTGCGAGCCGGTCTGCCCGGTGGAGGCGATCTTCTATGAGGACGACGTGCCGGAGCAGTGGAAGGACTACACCAACGCGAACTACGAGTTCTTCGAGGACATGGGTTCGCCCGGGGGTGCCGCGAAGGTGGGCAAGATCGAGAGGGATGCGTCCTTCGTCGCCGCTCAGCCCGCAAATCTGAACGAGCACTGAGCGGATGCGGGCGCCGCTGTCGTCGGCCCTGCCCGACTTCCCGTGGGATGTGATCGCCCCGGTCAAGTCGGCCGCGGCGGCGCATCCCGACGGGCTGGTGGACCTGTCCATCGGGTCACCCGTCGATCCGGTGCCCGACGTGATCAGGTCCGCCCTGGCGGCGGCCTCGGACAGCCCGCACTATCCGACGACCGTCGGGTCCGCGCCGTTGCAGGCGGCCATCACCGCCTGGATCGCGCGGGCCTGCGGCGCGTCCGGCCAGGTGGGCGTGCTGCCCACGATCGGCTCCAAGGAACTGGTCGCCTGGCTGCCCACCCTGCTGGGCATCGGCGTGGGCGACGCGGTGGCGATCCCGGCGATCTGCTATCCCACCTACGAAGTGGGGGTGAAACTCGCCGGCGCCGAAGTGATGCGGGTGGACGGCCTCACCTCGATCGGTCCCGATCCGTCGGTCCGCATGGTGTGGGTGAACTCACCGTCCAATCCGACCGGCCGGGTGCTGCCCGTCGAGCACCTGCGCAAGGTGGTCGCCTGGGCGCGTGAACGCGACGCCGTGGTGGTCAGCGACGAGTGCTATCTCACCCTCGGGTGGGAGGCGCAGCCGGTGTCCCTGCTGTCCGACGAGGTGTGCGGCGGGGACTACTCGGGCGTGCTGGCCCTGCACTCGCTGTCCAAACGGTCCAACCTGGCGGGTTACCGCGCCGGCACGGTCAGCGGCGACCCGGCCCTGATCGCCGAGTTGCTGGCGGTGCGCAAGCAGGCCGGCATGATCGTGCCCGCGCCGGTGCAGGCCGCCATGGTGGCCGCGCTCGGCGACGAGGAGCACGTGGAGATCCAGCGTTCCCGGTACGCGAGGCGGCGTGCCGCCCTGCGCGAGGCGCTGGCCACCGCCAAGTTCACCATCGACCATTCCGAGGCGGGCCTCTATCTGTGGGCGACCCGCGACGAGGACTGCTGGGCCACCCTGGACTGGCTGGCCGAGCGGGGCATCCTGGCCTCCCCGGGCGCGCTTTATGGTCCCGCCGGCGACCGGCATGTGCGGTTCGCGCTGACCGCCTCGGACGAGCGGGTCGCGGCGGCGGTGCGGCGCCTGGCCGCCTGACCACCCGTCCCGGCGATCGAAGCGGCGGCGGTCGAAGATGACGATGTCGAGAGGTCGGCCGATGCCGGACAGTGCTGGGAATCGTCTCGCCGTCGTCGGCACGGGCCTGATCGGCGGTTCGCTCCTCCTGCGACTGCATCAGGCCGGTCACGAGGTGATCGGGTGGGACCCGCGCGCCGAGACCCGTGACCTGGGGCGGAGCTGGGGGCTGCGCTTCGCCGACCGGCTGGACGAAGCGGTCGCCGATCGTGCCGTCGTCTTCCTGTGCGGGCCCCTCGTCGCCCTGCCGGAGATTCTCTCCGAGGTCGCCAAGGCCACATCCGACGACTGTGTCGTCACCGATGTGGGCAGCACCAAGCTCGGTGTCACCGAGGCCGCCCGGCAGGCGGGTCTCGGCCACCGGTTCGTCGCCGGGCACCCGATGGCCGGTACCGAAAACGCCGGCTTGGCGTCGGCGCGCCCCGATCTGCTGGTCGGGGCGCCCTGGGTGCTGTGCCCCGACCCGGCCGTCGACCCGGTGCGCTATCGCGCCCTCGTCACCCTGGTGACGGACGTCTTCGAGGCCCGCGTCGCGCCGATGGAGGCGGGATTCCACGACGAGGTGGTGGCGCTGTCGTCGCACGTGCCACATGTGCTGGCCGGCGCCCTGGCGGGGGCGGTCGCGCGGTCGCCGGTGCGCGAGGGCGTGCTGAGCCTGGCCGCGGGCAGCTTCCGGGACGGTACGCGCGTGGCGGGCACGCCCAGTGCGCGCACGGCCGACATGGCGCTGCAGAACCGGCGCGCTGTACTCCGGCAGATCAACCTGGTCAGGTCGGTGCTGGACGAGCTGGCCGGGAATCTGGAACGGGACGACGCGGATGCGGTGCTGTCCCAGTTCGAGTCGAGCCGGGCCGTGCGGCTGGAGCTCCTCTCCCGCCGCATGTCTCGCGTGGAGCGGCGCTTCGACGGTGCCACGGACGAGCGTTCCTTCCTCGTGGCCGTTGGCGAGCAGGGCGGTTACCTCACCGATTGTTCGGTCGAGGCGGGCACCGTGGTCTACCGTGCGTTGCTGCCCGAGGACGCGCCCGTGACCCGATAGAAACCCCGGTGACCCGATAGACACCCGGTGACCCGATGGACGCCAGGTCGCCCGCGCACCGCGGTCGGCGGCCGGGCGGGCGCCGTGTCATGCTGCACGCATGGTCGTCGTCTTTGACGCGCAACTGTGGATCTGGGCAGCCCGGCAGGCCGAGACGTGGACGTTTGTCAGCCTTCCCGCGGCGGAGTCCACCGAGATCCGTGAGCGGACCGCCGGGCAGCGGCGTGGCTTCGGGTCGGTGCGTGTGCGCGCGACCGTCGGCGGCAGCACCTGGTCCACTTCGATCTTTCCGGACAGCGGGCGGGGCGGTTTCGTCCTGCCGGTCAAGCGGGCTGTGCGCAAGGCGGAGAAGCTGGAGGCCGGGGACACCGCGACGGTCACCGTCGAAGTGGTCGATCTCTGATCGCGCCGTCACGCCAACGGGGTCGTCGTGCCCTCCTCGGCGGTGAGCACTGGGCCGTCGAACGACTGTCGCGCCCGTCGCACCGCGTCCCGCCGGTCGTTGCCCGGCCAGAAGTGAGTCAGCATCAGCCGCCGCGCCCGCGCGCGTGCCGCCCAAAGCCCCGCCTCCTCGGCCGTCATCAGGTTCCGGTGCGGCTGTTCCGCCTCGCCGGGCCGGTCGGTGCACTCCACGATGAACAAGTCCGCGTCGCGGCCCAGCGTCGCCAGGGCCGGGTCCGGACCGGTGTCTCCGGTGTACGCCAGGACGGTGCGCTGAGCCGTCAACCGTACGCCCGCATTCGGCACATGATGCGGCAGCGGGATGCCGTGCAGCTCGAATGGCCCGATCCGGTGAACGCCCGGCAGGTGCCGGTGCTGGAAGACGTCGCCCAGATCCATGTCGGGTTCCAGACCGGCCAGCCGGTCCAGCACGCCCGGCGGGCAGAACAGCGGAATCCGGTCGCCGCCCGCTCCGCCGTACCGGTGCAGCCGGAACAGGCCGTGCAGATCGATGCAGTGGTCGGGATGCTCGTGGGTGACCACGACCGCGTCCACCGCACCATCGCGACGGTGATTCAGCAGGCGGGGCAGTGTGCCGTACCCGAGATCGAGAACCAATCGGAAGCCGTCCCACTCGATCAGGAAACCGCTGCACGCCCGGTCCGGCTCGGGGAAGGCCCCGCAGCTTCCGAGCACGGTGATCGTCCGCATCACGTCATCCTCGTCGGCCGCGCGCCCGAAACACCACGACCAAATGATCACCCCTGTCGGGGGGTGCGGGTACGTTCGGTCCATGCACCGGGTTCGTGCCGCGCTCTATCTGGACTTTGACAACGTCTTCACCGGACTCCTCAAGCAGGACCCGGACGTCGCGATGCAATTCGCCGAAGACCCTGGCGTTTGGGCGGCGCGGCTGGCCACGTCGCTGACGGTTGACGGGCCACGCCGCTGGCTGGTGCTGCGCTGCTACATGAACCCGGCCGGGTGGGTGCCGCATCCGGACCCCGCGGCGTCCATGCCCCGGCTGCAGTTCTACCGGTTCCGGTCGTCGTTCACGCGGGCCGGGTTCGAGGTGGTCGACTGTCCCCGGCTGACACACACCAAGAACGCCGCGGACATCCGCATCGTGGTGGATGCGCTGGAGGCGCTGGGCGAGGGTGTGTACGACGAATTCGTCATCGGTTCCGGTGACTCGGACATGACGCCGCTGCTGCAGCGGTTGCGCCGCGCGGATCGGCGCACCACGGTGGTGTCGCCGCTGGATGCCGCGGAGGCGTTCACCGCTGTGGCGGACCGGTTGATCGGCAGCGAGCAGCTTCTCGAACTGGTGCAGGGCGAACCGGTCGACGCCGACGAGGACGAGCCGCTGGGCGACGGGCCGTCCGGCCCTGCGATGGCGGACGCCGCATCGGACGGTGGCGCGGATCAGGCGTACGAGCGGTTCCGGAGCATCGTCACCGACCGGTACACCGATGCCGGTGAGCCGCTCAACCTGGCCTCGCTCGCCCACGAGGTGCGCCGGCTGCTCGGTGGGGCGGTGGACACCACCAGTTGGTTCGGGCACGGCGGTTTCGTCAAGGCGCTGGAGGGTCTGCAACTGCCCGAGGCGCGTTTCTCCCAGCACTACCTGTGGCACGACGGCCGGCATCCGGCGCCTCCGGCGGCGACCGCTTCGGCGACGCCCGGCGGGGTGGCCGTCCCGGAGCCGGTCGATCAACTGTGCCGGCTGCTCGGCCTGCCGCGCCTGGAGACGTCCACCTGGGCGGCGATCTATCAGGTGCTTGCCGATTACGCCGAGACGCACCGCTTCAACCTCACCGAGGCCACCCGGTGGTCGCGGGACGAACTGGTCGCTCGCGACGTCGAGGTGCGGCGCAACACGATCGCGCTGGTGACCCGCGGCGCCGCGTACGGTGGCTGTCCGCTGTACCGGCAACCGCCGCCGTCGGCCGCGGAGATCGGGGCGGCATTCCTCGACAATGTGCTCGGCCGCGCGGACGCGGCCGACCTGGGCCTGTCCGAGGCGGACGTCGCCGTCGTGCGGGAGTGGCTGGCGGTGGCCTCGCCGCCTCAACCCGGCGACATCACCCCGGAGCGCCCGCCGGCCTCCCGGGAGAACGCCGGGATCTGAGCCGCGGGTATGTCGAGGACGAACTCGGCGCCGTGCGGCGTGGCGTGCCGATAGACGATGGTGGCGCCGTTGGCCTGCGCCAGTTGCTGGGTGATGTACAGCCCGAGGCCGATGCCCGGCGCCGCGGCCATCGTCTCGGACCGGGTGAACCGGCTGAACAGGTGCGGGACGAACTCGTCCGGCACACCGGATCCGTGATCACGCACCGTGAAGCGGACGTGGTTGCCGATCCGCTGCGCCCGGATGACCACCGGTGGCTGGCCGTACTTGCGGGCGTTGGTGACCAGGTTGGTCAGGATCTGCCGCAGGTGGTCCGGATCGGCGTACGCGTGCAGGCCGACGTCGAACTCGTGGCGCAGGTCGTCGGCGGGCGCGAGGTCGGCGACGAGCGTGGTGACCAGCTCGCCGACGTCGACCGGCTGCGGCCGGGCGGTGGCCGCGTGGGTCTCCAGCCGGAACATCAGCAACATGTCCGAGACCATCCGGGTCAGCCGGTGTCCCGCCGCGCCGATGCGGCGGGCCAGTGCCGGGGTGTCGGCCTCCGGCGACGACGTGTCGGCGAGCAGCTCGGCGCTGCCGACGATGCTGCTCAGCGGCTGCGCGATCTCATGGGTGAGCATCGCCATCAGGTCGGTCTTGAGCTGGTTGCTGTCGGCCAGTTCGTGGTTGGCCCGTTCCAGCTCGTCGGTGTGTGTCCGCAGCGCCGCCTCGACCCGCTTGAGTTCGGTGATGTCGGTGTGCGTGCACACCCATGCCAGCGTGGTGCCGTCCGCGTTCCGGGCCGGGGCGATGGTGGCGAGCACGGTGACGGTGCTGCCGTCGGGGCGCGCCAGGCACTGTTCGGTCCGCACCGGAACGTCCCCGCGCATGGTTCCGGCCAGGTGCCGGCCCAGGTCCGTCGCCCGGTCGCCCGGCCACCAGGGGAACGGCGGCCGGGCGCCGAGCATCGCGTCGGCCGGTCGCCCGGCCAGTTCGCACCAGCGCGGATTGACGTCGATCACCCGTGCCTGCGGGTCGAGGACGACGACGCCGCTGTGAAGCGAATGCAGAAGGGTGTTGGTGAACGCCTGCTGGTCGCGCAGGCGCCGGTCGGCGGCGTCGACCGTGGTGGTGACGTGCCCGACCGCCGCCATCAGCACCAGCACACATCCGATGATCACCAGCGTGATCAGGAACTGCGGCACCGCGCCGGCGATCCGGTTGGTTCCGCTGCTCAGCACGCCGGCCAGGAACGGCACCAGGAGCATCACCGGCCCCAGCCGCCGGGCCAGCACCCGGCCCGGCCCGTGGCTGGTCAGCATCTGCGCGACGCCGCGGTCCGGGCGTGCGGCGCTGATCCCGCCGGCCAGCAACAGCAGGCACAACGCGGTGTGTACGGCCATGCCGGTGACCCGGTCGAGGCTGTGCAGATAGGCGACGCCGTACGCGTACCCGAGCAGACCGGTCAACGACACCGTGACGCCCGCGACGAACAGGGGTGTCGCCGGCCGGAACCGCGGCGGGCGCACGTCGAGCAGCGCGACCGTCAGACCGAAGCAGAGCAGGGCGATGGCGGTGTGCGGTGACGACCGGCCGGTCCCACGCACCTCCTGCGTCTGGGTGACGAACAGCAGCCGGTCGATGCCGATCGGCAGGCTGCTGAGATAGCCGAACAGCACCACCACGGCGCCCGCGGACACCAGCAACCCGAGGCCGACGCCGCAGCGCTGCGCGACCCGCCGGGTCACGGGCCGGGCACGCAGCAGCACCGCCGTCCCCAGCAGCATCAACAGCACCGCCGTCAACGGGGTCATCATTGGCGCCCCGGGCACCACCTGCACCAGCACGCGGACCGGTGCGGACCAGCCGGCCAGCACGACGGCGGCGATCACCAGGCCGGATGTCGCGAGCGCCGTGCCGACGCGGTGAACAGTCGTCGTAGCCATGGATTCACCACCATCAGAGAACGCCGATAGGCCGACTGTCGCACCAACAGGGCGGGTGGCGCCGACGCTCGCCGAAATTGCTCCCGATGCCCGGTTCCGCCGCGCGGGTGCTCGATGGACACATCACGATGCGATGCAAATCAATGTTGCAGCCACCGGGGGCCGCGTAGCGTCAGCGACCATGACGGCTTACATAGGTAAACGCCTCTCCCGCGCGGTGGTGCTCGGCGTCGCCGCGCTCATCGGCATCACCGGGGCGGTCGCTCCGGCATACGGTGCCGGGGGGCGTGCCACACCCGGCTCGGCCGGTCTCGGGGACAGGCTCTATCCGTTGCTCGGCAACGGTGGCTACGACGTGCGTCATTACGATGTGCACCTCACCTACCCGCGCAAGGACCCGCGGCAGACGGTCACCGGCGACGTGACGATCACGGCGGTCGCGACGCAGAGTCTGTCCCGGTTCGACCTCGACTTCGGTGGCGATGCGCTGCGCGGCGTCACGGTGGACGGGCGGCGCGCCGCGTTCCGCCGCGACGGGGACGAGCTGATCGTCACCCCGCGGCGCCACCTTGCCAAGGGCAAGCGCTTCACGGTCCGGGTCACCGGCTTCACCGCGACGCCGATCCCGGCCGACGCCGACTCGCCGGTCGGCTTCGTCACCACGCAGGACGGCACGGTGCTGGCCGCCCAGCCGAACACGGCGCACCTGCTGTTCCCCAGCAACGACCACCCGCGGGACAAGGCGACCTACACCATCACGCTGACCGCGCCGGTCGGATGGACGGCCACCGCCAACGGCGCGTACGTGTGTCGGCGCACCCGTGGCGGTCACACCAGTTGGACGTACCGGGAAACCCAGCCGATGGCCAGCGAGCTGGTGCAGGTCGCGGTGGGTGATTTCGTGGTGCATCGCCGGCCGTCGGTGAACGGCGTGCCGATCCGCGACGTGGTGCCGCGCCGGCTCGCGGATTCCCTGCTGCCCGCCGCGGACGTGGAGCGTTCCCAGGTCGCGTGGATGGCGGACAAGGTCGGCCCGTACCCGTTCGAGGCGTACGGCTCCCTGGTCATCGACGCCGACCTCGGGTTCGCGTTGGAGACGCAGTCGTTGTCGCTGTACGACACCGGGCTGTTCGGTGCCCCCGCGTTCATCCTCGACCCGATCATGGCGCACGAGTTGGCGCACCAGTGGTTCGGCGACAGCGTCGCGCCGTGGACGTGGAGCGACGTCTGGCAGAACGAGGGCCACGCCACGTGGTACGAATTGCAGTACGCGCAGGAGACCGGCGTCTTCCAGCAATACACCCGCTCTGCGGACCTGGAAAGCTACTTCAAGGCCGTCTACGCCCGTGGTGACCAGTACCGCGCCCGGTACGGCCCGGTCGCCGCCCCGGCCCGGTCCGACTCGATCTGGGACGTCTTCAACCCCAACGTGTACGACGGTGGGGCGCTGGTGCTGTACGCCCTGCAGCAGAAGATCGGCGCCGAGCGGTTCCAGCAGGTGGAACGCGCCTGGGTGCGGCTTTACCAGGGCAAGTCGGCGAGCACGGACGATTTCATCGCGCTGGCTTCCGTGGTGGCGCACCGGGATCTGCGCTCGTTCCTGCGGGCGTGGCTGTACGGCAGCACCACCCCGCCGATGCCGGGTCACCCCGACTGGACGGTGACCGCGCCGGCCCCCGCCCCCGCTCCCGCCGCGGCCGTGCTGTCGGCACCGGCGCTGCGCTGACGACCGCCGGTGCTTCGGGACCCGGTTGCGGGACCCGAAGCACCGGCAGGCGTTATCGAATCTCGGCGTTATCGAATCCTGATGGTGTGTTCGTCGTACGGGCTGGTGCAACCGCGGTAGTCGCAGACGGTGAGCATCGCCTCCCCGAAGGCGACGCCGCGCTGGAACGGATGGTTTGTCGGGGTGACCGATACCTGAATCTTCTGACGCTCACCGGTGCAGTCGTCGATTTCCCTGTACCGGCTGCCGCTGGCGATGTCGTTTCCCACCGCCTGGGTCACGCTGACCTGCAGATAGCTGTCCGACCCCGGCGTGCAGGTGAGATAGACCGGTGCGAAGACCACCGCGCCCTTCGCATCGAGCCGGGCGTTCGCGCCGAGCTTCACCGCCGCCGTCGCATCCGATTCCGACTGCAGGTTGACTCCGGCGCTGGCCGGCACGGCGAACGCCAGGGCCGCCCCGACGGAGACCGCTGCTGCGGCCACTGCCGGAACGGTCCATTTCCCTCGTCTCATCTGTGTCCTTTCCTCGGTAGGGTTGTTTCTTTGTCTCCCGTGGCCGCCGCGGTCAGGCCGACGAGCAGACCGGCGACGAGCGGTATCACCGCCAGGTGCCACAGGAAGTCGAAGCCGCTGTGCACGGCGAGCGCCACGAGCGCGGCGATGGCGCCGGTGCGCACCTGCGCCGGCGCGCCGCAGGCACGTCCACGCCGAATCACGAGCACGATCGCGGCAAGCAGGCCGGCGAGCAGCACCGCGCCGATCAGGCCGAGGTCGACCACGACCTGGAGATATTCGTTGTGCACCAGGTGCGCGACGCGGGCGTTGCCGCCGGGCTCGCGCCACAGCAGAAACGCGCGCCCGATTCCGGTCCCGGCCACCGGGTGCCCGGCGATCACGTCCAGCGCGGCGCGCGCGCCGAAGCTGCGGCCGGACGAGGCGACGGTGCCGCGGCTGTCGAGGACCCGGTGCACGGCGTCCGCGTTCCCCACGACCGCGACGGCGAGCCCGCCCGCGGCCACCAAGCCGAGGAGGACCGCGAGCCCGGCTCGGGACGGCAGCCGGGGCACTCCCACCGCGATCACCAGGCCGACGATCAGACCGGCCAGACTCAGCAGCGGATGCGGTGGGGAGCCGACGGGCATCGAGGGGACGAGGGCGGCGACCGCGACGCCCGCACCGGCCAGGGGTGGCAGGCCGGCCCGCGTCGTCGCGCGCACGCCGCTGCGCGCGGCGATCAGCAGCAGGCCGGCGACCAGGGCGAGGATGCCGGCGCGGCTCAGCGCCGCGCCGACCCCGACGAGGATCAGGTAGCTCGCGGCGAGCCGCACCGGTGACCGCGGGCTGGTCACGGTGAGCGCGATCGCGAGCAGGGCGGTGGCCGCCAGCAGCGCGGCTGCCGCGTTGGGATAGGTCAGTGTCGACGCCCCTCGCCACAGGCGCCCCTCGACCAGCACCGCCAGACGTGGCACCCGCCATGCGACACCGATCCAGGCGGTGGCCGCCACCAGGGCGCCGATGGCGATCATGGTGTCGGTCACCGTGACTCGTTCGGCGGGGCTGGTGCGCCGCAGCAACGCGACGCCCGCCACCATGCAGGCCAGCGTGGCCGCGGCGGCCACCGCGAGGGCCGGGCTGGCGGCCGCGAAGCCGCGGATGAGTGCCCAGAGCGCGAGGGCGCCGGCGGCGGTCGGGAGAGCGAGGCTCGCCGCCGGGGCGGTGACGCTGCGGGAGGCGGTGCTGCGGGAGGCGGTGATGCGGCGGCCGGTGCTGCGGGAGGCGGTGCTGCGGGAGGCGGTGCTGCGGGAGGCGGTGCTGCGGCGGCCGGTGCTGAACCATGCGGCGATCGCCGCGACGAACGTCAGTGCGGTGACCAGCATCCGGCCCGGCGGGTAGTAGCCGCCCTGGGCCACGATCCCGGCCGCCACGGCGGCCATGAGGACCGCGACGGGAAGCGAGACTCCCACCGCGCCGCCCGCACCGGGCGTTTCGCCCGCACTGGGCGTTTCGCCGGCGGTCGGCGTTTCACCGCGCGAAAACACAGACATGGTCACCCCCCGTCATGCCGACGCCACGGAAACCCGCGGCACCCGTAAACACCTACCATCCCTGCGCCACTCATGGTTCCACTGTGGACAGTTTGTGCAGAGTTCACCTTGTCCACAGTGTTGATTCATCGAAAAACGCTTGTGGCACACCGCGATCAGCGTTGCGGGGGCAGTGATCAGCTTTGCGGGGGCAGTGATCAGCTTTGCGGGGGCAGGTCGGCGAGCCGCCCGCGCAGGAAACTCCGCTCCGCCTCGGTGGGTGCCAGCCGCAACGCCGCGCGATAGCTGTCCGCCGCCTCCGCCGCGCGCCCGGTCCGGCGCAGCAGATCGGCGCGGGTGGCGTGCAGCAGGTGATAGTCGTCGAGCCGGCCGGACGCCGCGACCGCCTCAATCAGGGGGAGCGCCGCCTCCGGGCCGTCCGCCATGCTGACCGCGACGGCGCGGTTCAGCTCCACGACCGGGCCGGGGTGCAGGCTCGCCAAGTGGGCGTAGAGGCCGGCGATCTGCGCCCAATCGGTGTCCGCCGCCGTGGGCGCGGTCGCATGGCAGGCCGCGATCGCCGCCTGCAACTGCATTGGGCCGGCCCGCCGTCGACGCAACGCCCTCTCGCACAGCGCGGCGCCCTCCGCGATCTGCGCAGCATTCCACTGTGTACGGTCCTGGTCGGCGAGCAGGACCAATGCACCGGCCGCGTCGACGCGCGTGGTCTGCCGGGCGTCATGCAGCAGCATCAGCGCCAGCACGCCCAGCGCTTCCGGCTCGTCGGGCATCGCCGCGGTCAGGACTCGCGCCAGGCGGATGGCCTCGGCGCACAACCGTGTCTTCTGCGGATCGCCGTAGCCGGCGTTGAAAAGCAGATACAACACGTGCAGGACGGCCGGCAGCCGTTCCGGCAGCAGGTGCGCCGGCGGCACCCGAAACGGGATGCCGGCATGCGCCACCTTCTGCTTGGCGCGGAACAGCCGCTGGCCCATGGTGCGTTCCGGCACCAGGAACGCGCGGGCGATCTCCGCCGTGCTCATGCCCGCCAGGCTTCGCAGCGTCAACGCCACCTGGGCGTCGAGATTCAACGACGGATGGCAGCAGGTGAACATCAGCTCCAGCCGCTCGTCCGGGATCTGACTGTCCCGCACGTACGGCGGCGGCTGCGGCTCCACGGCGGCGGCCACCTCCTTCAACTTGGCCGCCTCCGTCGCCGCCCGCCGCATCCGGTCGATCGCCCGGCGTCGCGCGGTGGTGGTCAACCAGGCCAGCGGCTGGTCCGGCACGCCGGACGTCGGCCAGGTATGCAGCGCCCGCGCGAAGGCGTCCTGCGTGCATTCCTCGGCCAGGCTCCAGTCACGGGTCAGCCGGATCATGATGGCCACGATCCGGCTCCACCCGTCGGCGTAGATCTCCGCGATGAGATCCCTCTCCGGCGTCATGCGGTGCGCTCGCCGCCCGGTCAGTCCTCGTCGGCCGGCCAGAACGGGCGCAACTCGATCACCCCACCCCAGGCCATCGGGTGTTTCGCGGCGACCTCGATGGCTTCGTCCAGGTCGGCGCACTCCAGGATGTCGAAGCCGGCGATATGGTCCTTCGTCTCCGCGTACGGGCCGTCGGTCAGCAGCACCTCGCGGTTGCGGACCCGCACGGTGGTGGCGTCGCTCGCCGGCCGGACCCGCTCGCCCATCAGGCGGATGCCTTTGCCGTCCATCTCGGCGACCCAGTCATCGACGTCCGGCGCACCGTCGTCGCCGTCGGGCCGGTAAGTCGGGTCGGTGCACACCAGCATCAGATATCTCATCGCGTCTCTCCCGACATCGTGGCGTCGCCGGCCATGGCGGCGATCGTGGTCGTCATGTTCCGGCACAGCATGACAAGACGGTCGTTGACGGCCTGCGGATTCGCTTCGGCCAGGGGCCGGACGCCGCTGGGGCCGGGACCGTGGGTGAAAGAATGGTGGACGACGCTGGTTTCCGGTTCGCTCCCGTCGCGCAGCTCGTAGCGCCAGGTCGAACCAACCTCACCGGAGTCGTTGACCACCGTCCAGGCGAACACCGACGGTCGGCGTGCTTCGACGACCACGCAGGTCACGGTGCTTTCGAAGCCGTTGGGGAAGCGGTTGTGCGCAGTGAATCGCGCGCCCGCCACCGGGCCGGCCGTGCGGCCGTCGGAGGTGCCGTCGCCGCTCCAAGCCGCGCCGGTGGCTTCCGGGCTCCATTCGCCGATCCGGTCCACCGCAGTGATCCGGTCCCACATGTGTTCCCGTGACGTCGGGACGGTCAGCGTGACCGCCACCTGAGCGCCGGTGACCACGTCCATGAGCCTCTCCTTTCGTGTCGCTCATGGTCCATGACGAACGGGAGAGGCGTTCTACTACAGGCGGCGACTCAGAATCTCTTCAAGCCGGCAGGTGCGTAGCGGAGGGACGGCTGTTGGAGCGGTCGCTCGCCGCGTCCCTCAGGCAGCTTCCGTCGCCGCCTCGGGCTGCGGAGGGAGCTGGGAAACGAGAACGGGCCCCGGTGAGGGGCCCGAACTGTGGAGACGACGCCGTCACCGATTACAGAGCGTGGGCGTGGCGACGCGTCGCATGAATGATATCTCGACCGCCGGTGTCGTTGCCGCTTCGGGTCACAAATTGAGTAGTCGCGGACGCCACCTGCGGTGTCCGCCTGCTATGTCCGTGTGGCTCCCGCGCTGTGGTGCCGATCTCTGCGGTTGGCCGGCCCGCCCGTCGGGCGCCGATGCTGGGGCGACCGCGGGTTGATCGCCGCGTCGTGCGGGTCTCCGGCGGTGGGCTGATCGCCCGGCGTCTTCGCCGCGGGCGTGGTCTCGGGCGTGGTCTCGTCCGTGGTCTCGTCCGTGGGGTCGGCAAGCTGTGTCTGCAACGCCGCGTAAAGCAACGCCCGCGCCCGGTCCGCCGCCGCCTGGGTCAGTTGCTCGTCCTGCGCCGCCCGGTCCAGGCCGCCGGCCAGGATGCGGGCGCTCGCCTCGCCGTACGTGCGGGCGTCGTCGACGCCGCGCCGGTACGCGATGACCGCCTGGTGTTCGCGTTGCCGGGCGATGCGGGCCTCGTTGCGTTCGTAGGCGTTGCCACGGGACACGAACTTCAGCCCGACCGCGGCGCAGTCCAACGCGACGAGCAGCAGCGCGATGCCGATGTAGAACACGCCGATGCCCCAGAAGTCGCTGCTGATCAGGTGCCACATCGCCGTCGTACGGGCGCCGAAGCCGCTGTCCGCGCGGATGGCCGCGGCGTTGGCGGTGCGCTGCTCGCTGATCTTGGCGGTCAGGTCGGTGATCTCGGCGTCCCGTGCGGCGCGGGCGGTCTGCTGACTCTGCTGCAATTGGGCGGCCTGCACGTCCAACGCGGCGGCCTCATCGTCCAGCGCGCGGGAACGCTGCACCAGGCTGTCGCAGTAGCCGCCGGCCGGGCACCCGGCCTTGCGGGACACCCCGTCGCCCGCCGAGTCGGCCAGCGCCTGCTGGTACAGCGCGCGGGCGTCGCGGCGCTTCTGGGCGGCGCTGGCGTTCAGCGCGGCCACCGCCTCGTCCTCGCCGACCGACAACTGCTTCAACTCGGCCAGCCGGGCCTGGTACGTGGCGACCGCGCCGGTGCCCTCCGACGCGCTGATCTGCGCGTTGTGCACCTCGTTGAGCCGGGCGTCGATCTCGCCCCGGTAGCGGGTGAGCATCAACGGCTCGGTGATCATCAGCGCGAACAGCAGGGCGAGCGCGATGCGTCCGGCGTACAGCCCGAAGGTGGGCCGTTTCAACAGGTCCGCCGGGTCGGTCGAGCCGAGATTGTCGAAGCTGACGCCGACCCGGCCGACCACCGCCCGGTCGTACGCGACCACACCGGTCGCCACCAGCGGGCCGACCAGCCACTGCCACCACGGGTGGGAGTAGTCGACGCTGGCGTCCACGAACGCGGCACCGCCGGCCGTCGCGTACCCGAAATAGAGCAGGATGAACACCCCGATGGTGCGGTAAAGCACCCGGTCGGAGTGGGTGTTCACGCTGTCCGGGTTGACGTTCGCGATCCGGAGCAGCAGCGGACGGCGGCTGCGCATGATCCGAGTCTCGTCCATCACAGGTGCACACGCGGTTGAAACGGGTAACCCCACGTGTGAAGACGGAAATCACGACGTGAGGAGCACCATGGCTTCCGCAGTTCCCGGCATTCTGCTCAACGACGGACGTACCATCCCGCAGCTCGGTTTCGGCGTTTTCCAGGTGCCGCCGCCGCAGACCCGGGCGGCCGTCGAGACGGCGATCGAGGTCGGGTACCGCCACATCGACACCGCCCAGATGTACCGCAACGAGCAGGGGGTGGGCGACGCACTCACCGCCTCCGGGCTGCCGCGCACCGACTTCTTCATCACCAGCAAGCTGAACAACGACGGGCACCTGCCGGACGACGCCCGGCGCAAGTTCGACGAGACCCTGAAGGCGCTCGGCACCGACTACGTGGACCTGTTCCTGATCCACTGGCCGCTGCCCGGCCGGTACGACGGTGACTTCGTGCAGACGTGGAAAACGCTGGAGGAGTTCTACCGCGACGGGCGCGCCCGTTCCATCGGCGTGTCCAACTTCACCCAGCACCACCTGGGCCGGTTGCGGGCCGAGACCGAGGTCCGCCCGGCGGTGAACCAGATCGAGGTCCACCCGTATCTGGCCAACGACGAACTGCGCGCCTACAACCGGGACAACGAGATCGCCACCGAGGCGTACTCGCCGATCGCCCAGGGCGCGGTGCTGAACGACCCGGCCATCGAGGCGGTCGCCGGCCAGGTCGGCAAGACGCCGGCGCAGGTGGTGCTGCGGTGGCACCTGCAGCGCGGGGACATCATCTTCCCGAAGAGCTCCACCGAGTCCCGCATCCGGGAGAACTTCGACCTCTTCGACTTCGAGCTGGACGAGCCGTCGATGGCCTCGATCAGCGACCTGGACCGGGGCGAGAAGGGTCGTACGGGCGCGAACCCGGACTCCATGAACTGGATCCCGAACGCCTGAGACATCCGCTACAGGGTCACAGCCCGGTCGTTTCTGGGCTGGTCGTTTCTGGCCCGGTCGTTTCTGGGCTGGTCGTTTCTGGTCCGGTGGTCGTCTCTGGCCCGGTCGTCTCTGGTCCGGTGGGGAAGTTCGCGGGTGGGGTGATCGCCACCCGGACCACCACCGCGGCGCGGACGGTTTGCAACTGCGGCTCGATGTCCAGATGCGGGGCGGCATCGGCGGCCTCCGCGTGGAATGCCGCCGTCCGCATCATCATCGGGCGGGGGGCACCGCCGTCCGCGCCCTCGTCCACGATCTCCACCAGCCGGTCCGGTTCGGCGTCGACCGCTGCCGCGTACTCACGGGCGCGCCGCAGCGCCTCGGCGATAGCCTCGCGGCGCACCTCGGCACCGGCCGTGCTGGCCGGGCGGAGCTGCCACCACGGCCCGGCGATCCGGGTCTGCTCCAGGGCGCCCAGGCGCAGCATCAGGTCGCCGAGCACGCCGAAGTCGGTGACCGTCACCGTCGTGGTCACGTTCGCCACGTACACCGAGACCCGCTCGCCGCGCTTGAACTCCGGGTAGAGCTGCACGCCGCTGGTCTCGCGTTTCTCGATCGCTTCCCGGTACGCGTCAAGCACCTCCCGCACCCGGTCGGCGCGCTCGGCGAGGCGTGCCTGGACGGTCTGCCGGTCCTTGTCCCGCGACATCGCGGTCACCGAGACGACAGCCAGCTCAGGGGGCACGTCGCGGAGGGCTTCGCCACGCACCACGACCATCGGCTGATCCACCATGGGCACGACGCTACCCGTGGCGCGCCAGGAGGCCCCTAACCGATGCGCTCGGTTTTGTCACTACAAACACCCCGGATAATCGGGCATAAACCTCGTGCCTGGCCGGAGGGGATCATCGGCACAACAGCCGTTTCCATCCCCATTGGCAACGAATAGGCTTTTCAGCATGTCCGCGCCCAGTTCCACGGCACTCCAGGTCGCACTCGCCGTCGCTGCCATCGTCTTCGTCGCGTACGCCGCAGGCCGGGTGCACCAGTGGTCCCGTCACGGCATGGAGCGCGAAACGGCGTACCGCGAAGGCTACGACCAGGCTTCCCACACGCTCTTCCATCTGGCAACCCGTCACACGCCGGCGCATGCGGCACCGGCATCGGCGCCGCACGCCGAGGGTTCCGCGATGCGGGCCGCCCATTCCCCCGAGCGTCGCTCACCCGAGAACAGCTCACCCGACACCAAGGAGCCCATCCCCACATGATCTCCCCGGACAACAGTTTCCTGCAGATCCTGCTGGCGCTGGCCTTCGTCATCGCCAGCGGGTACGCCTTCGGGCGCATCCACCAGTGGTACAAACACGGGCTGGAGCGGGATCACGCCTACCGTGAGGGATACGACCACGCGTCGCGGTCCATGTTCACCATGGCGTTGCAGGTACGCTCGCCGGCCCCACAGCCGGCGGCGGTGCACGCGGCAAGCCCGGCGATCGAGGCGACACCGGCGGTGGCCCGCCGCCCCCAGGCGGCCATCGGCATGGCCCGCCGTCGGATGCAGACCCGCCCGGCGATCCAGACTCCGCAACGCGACGCGGCCTGATCGACCATCACCGGTTCCACGCCACGCGCCGACGGTCAGCCGTCGGCGCTCGTGTCTTCCCGGCGCTTTCGTCCCGTTCCGTGGGCGGGTCCGTGTTGCTGTCCGGTTCGCGTTGCTGGGTGGGTGCGTGTTGCTGTTAGGTCCGTGTTGCTGGGTGGGTGCCGCTGGGTGGGTGCGTGTTGCTGGGTGGGTCAGTGTCGCGGATCTTGGAGACGTGAGTGCTCGTGAGCCCGCTAACTTTCCAAGGTCTGCGGGTGCCGGGGCATCGTGAGGCGATATGCGGCTTTCATAGCCGTTCAGAACACCGCAAGGTCAAGCGCCGTCCCCCGCCCCGCCCGTCCCGTGCCCTCCTGCCGCTCCCGCCGTTCCCGCGCCCTCCTGCCGCCGCGCCCGTCCCGCGCCCTCCTGCCGCCGCCCCGCCGATCTTGAACTTCGTGGGGGCTTTACGGGCCTTTTATGGCGATTTCGAGCGCACAAACTTCAAGATCGCTCCAGTGGGGCTGGCCCAGCGCGTCGATCTTGGAGTTTGCGGGGGAGGTATGTGGTTTTGATGACGATATGTGCACCCGCAAAGTCCAAGATCGGTGAGTGGTGTGGGGGCGCGGGGGTGCGGGGTGCGGGCCGCGGGGGTCGCGTGGTGCGGGGTGGGGGCCGCGGGGGCGCGGGGGCGGGTGTGGGTGTGGGTGTGGGGAGGGGGTGTGGGGGTGCGGGGTGCGGGGTGTTGGTGTGTTTGTGGGTGCCTGTGGTCAGGGTTTGGGGGTCGCGAGCGTTGGCTTGGCGGATCCTGGTCCGATGGTGCCTGTCGACGCACTGGCTGCGGGACCGGCCGGGGCCGTTGACGCGCTCGGCGTGGTCGGGTTCGACGTGCGGGCCGGGAGAGTGGTCGTGGTGCCCGGTCCCGGGGCGGTGGTCGCCGGCGCGCGCGTGTCCGGTGTGGACTGTGGGGTCGCCGGTGCCGTGGTGGTGCGCGCGGCCGCCGATGTTGGGGCGGGCGCTGGGCCGGACGCCAAGGGTACCGCGTCGACGGGTGGCGGTGCGGCGCCGGACGGGGCGGGCGCGACCGGAGTGCCGTCGATCATCATGGGTTCCGGGGTGCCCGCACGTAGCACCGGGCGGCTGGGTTCGCTGTCCTGCCCCTGCCAGAACGAACCGTAGGTGCCGCGCACGGTGTAGGTGGCAATGTATCCGGGCGGGGCGTCGGCGTCGGTGCATCGTGGTCGCGCCGTGGCCGGCACCTTGCACGCGACGGCGGCCACCGGTCCCAGGTGGCGGGTGACCACGTAGCCCTGGACCGGCGTGGTGGCGCCGACCTCGACCGGCCGCCAACGTATCCGTGGCGCCGGCCCGGCCGCCTCGGCCGCGCCTACCGCGGGAGACGAAGCAGCGGGAGACGAAACCCCGGGAGACGAAACCCCGGGAGACGAAGTCCCGGGAGACGAAGCAGCGGAAGACGAAGCCCCGGACGGCCAGGCAGCGGAAGACGAAGCCGCGGAAGGCGAAGCCCCGGAGGGCCAAGCTGCGGAAGACGAAGCCGCGGAGGACGGGGACGGGGGCGCGGGGGACGGCGATGCGGGAGATGAGGATGCCGCAGACGGCGATGCGGTGCGTGGCTTGGGGTGGTGCGGCACGTACGCGACAGGGGCTGCCATCCGGGGGATCCGCTCGGCGTACACGGTGAAGCGTTCGCCCTCCGAATCCGCGAGCCATCCCGCGTACGCGATGCCGCCGGCCGCTGCCAGGCCACCGGCTGCCGCCAGCGTCGCCAGCAGGCGCATCGGTCGGCTCATGGGGACACTCGGGTCGCGTCGGCGGTGAGCGCGATGTGGAACACCGCCGCCTGGCAAGCGTCCACCACCGTGTTGGGCATGTGCAACGGGATGCTGCCGGCTTCGCGAGTGTCGTCGGCGTCCACCCGCACCGGGAGCCTGCCGATGTAGTCACGCACCTCGAGGTTGGTGTCGATCGGCGCGCAGCCGGGTTTGGAGGTGGACGCCACCCGTGCGCGCATCCCGGTCACGACCAGGTCGAAGTCGTACGGGTTGGAAAAGGTGAGTATCAGCCGCCGGTCGGCGCCCGGATAGAGGCTGTCGACGGCGCCCGCGCGTACCGCGAACGCGTACCGGCCCGCGGCTGCCGGGGCGGCGCTGAGCGTCATCGGCTGGGCGTTCGGGTCGTGCGGGCGCAGCATCGCCAGGCCGAGCCCGGCCGTGCCGACGAGGGCTGCCGCCGCGACAGCGATTGTCTGCCATCGATGCACGGACACTCCAGGGGTGCTTCACCGGCGCGCGAGGGGGGTGAGCGTGGAGCGGCGCGCCGGCCGGCCCGCTCCCGCGAGGGTCAGGAGGCGTTGCTCACGCCGGTGGCCCGCACCGGAATCGAGAAGGTGGCGCCCTGACAGGCCGAGTCCGAGCTGTTGTTCATCTTCAGCCCGTCGGACACGGTGAACACCCCGATGGTGTTCTTGGGCACTTCCCAGGCGACGCGGAGCACATCTGATGCAACGAATACGCCGGTGCTGCGGCAACCGGCGTCACGATGCGACGCGTCGGCTGTCACACTTCCGGGGCCCGGCGACACCGTGGTGATCTTGATCGGGAAGTCGTTCTTGTTGGTCACCGTGACGGTCAGATTCGTGCTTCCGCCCGGATACAGGGGCTTGCTCTCGTCGGAGCGGCCGTTGAGTTCCAGCTCGACCGCCGATCCGGCGACGGAGACCGCGTTGCCGGAGCCGCTGAGTGACCAGTAGGCCCACGCCACCGAGGCGTTGACGACGACCGCCACCGCCACCGCCACGCTCAGGATCGTCTTGCCGCGACGATCCAGCCGGGCTTTGCGCATCGTTCTCGCTCCTGTTTCCACCGAGTTCGTGGCGTGATCCGGCGGGGCGAAGACTGCGCTCCCGCTCCGCCCCACCGGCGTCATCAGCTCGCCGCGCTGATCGCGTTGAGGTTGACATTGAAGCTGAAGGGCGCGCCCTGGCAGGCGTTGGCCGGGTCTGGCCGCATCTTCAGCGGACCGTCCCAAGTGATCTTGGCGGTTGCCGGGTTCTCCTCGGTGCCCGCGGGCACGGTGACCTTGGCCGCGTCGGTGGGCAGCGGCGCCGAGTTGACGATGTCCACGTTGTCGCCGGCTTCGCAGCCGCTCTTGCCGGACTTGAGGCTGCTCAGCGTGATCGACGTGATCCGTACCGGGAAGGGGTTCTTGTTCTCCACGGTCAGTAGGACGGCCGTCGCGTTGCCCGGCGTCAGGCCGCCGGGCGGCAGACCGGCGCTGGTCACCTTCAGCGACTTCACCGTGTCGGCCTTGGCCTGGGCGTCGCCGGAGCCGGTGAGGCTCCACGCCGCCCAGGCCACGCCTGCGGCGCCGACGGCGACGGCGACGGATGCGGCAATGGCGGTCGACCGTTTGGTGAGCTTGCGCATGCGCGCGTTCCTCCTGCGAACGTTAGGTGCGCCCCTGGGCCGCCGGGACCGCCGCCCGGGGCGCGGGAACGAGGTGTGGCACCGTCACCGGTGGAGGCGGTTCCGATGCCGCATTCCACGTTCCCTGACTGCGGGGAGGCCTGCGATCGGGTGTCGGTACGCCGATCACGGCGCGTCCATCCGGCGCTTGCGACCATCCCGGTTAACCCGTGGGAGGTACGGCTCACAGCCCAGCGGAGGCATCCATCGATACGCGGTGAAAACCGGTCATCAACCGAGATACCTCCCATCAGGTGCGAAGCCCGCCTACCACTGTTCATGTCCCCTTCTCAAATAAGCTCGCGTCGACGTCCCCCGCCGCACCGGCTGACGTCGCCCCTCACTGGGAGAAACGCGGGAACCGGATGATCGGTAATCGGGCATCTTGCCGTCGTCGGCGCATACCTAGATCGCCGCGACGAGCCGACCGGATGATCCTGAACGAGGGACGGCGGTCCGGCGCCCGGCCCGCGGCTCATCCGATCGAGTGGATCGTCCGGGACTCGGCAGGGTGACTTGTCCATTACCCGACATTCCACTCTTCCCTTCGGGCGGGCGCCGATATACGTTCACCCGGCATGTAAATTCACGGGTGGCGATAGCGTCGACGCGGGCGACAGCGCGGGCGCGGACGCCGAGGTGAAGCCGGAGCCGAGGTGGATCTGGGCGGTGGGGTGGACACTCTCTCCAGGTGGGACACGGGCAGCGTGGCGGACGGCGTGCGGCCTGCGGGTGGCGTCGTGAGCGGCGCAGCGGAGCCGCTCGGGCAGCCCGGCCGGGACCTGGCTCGCCGGAACCGGCGCGTGCTCGCCGAGCGGCTCGGCTGGCCGTCGGGCATCCTGACGGTCTGCGAGGAGATCGACGACGCCTACCCCGCTTGGTCCGTGACCTGGCACCGCGGCGGCGGGCACGACTGGGCGCGGGAGGGTTACTACGCGATGCCCCGCGCGCCGCGCCGCAGCGACCCTCGCTGGCTCTACGGCAGCACGCCGGCGGAGTTGCGCCACGCGCTGGCCGAGCACACCAAGGCGTCGTCTCCGTGATTCTCGCCGTGGCCCGCCTCGCGCGGGAGGGTCGCGCCTGGGCGGCGGGCGCACGTGTCATCCGACTGACCGTGCACTGACCGCCGCCCGGGTCGTGCGCGCTTCAGGCTGTCCCGGCCGGCATCAATCCGCGTCGGCCAGCAGACCGTCGATCTGGCCCATGGCAAGACTCACGCCCTCGTCCATGCCCATGCCGATCAGGCGCTCCATCTGGTCGGCATGGGCGAACACCTCCACGGTGGTCATCCGCGTCCCGTCGGTGGTCGCCTCCAGCGTCACCACCGTGCGGAACACGTCGGTGGGATCCAGCGGCTCGCCGTTGTCGTCGGCGAAGCCGTTGGTGAACTCCAGGCGATGCGGGGCCTCGATCGCCGTCACCGTCCACCATGCGCGTGCCTTCTGCCCCTCGGGCCCGGTCATGTAATAGCGCGAGTCCCCGCCCACGGTGAAGTCGTGCCGCTCGAACGTGGCCGGCCAGGTCGGCGGTCCCCACCAGCGTTCCAACTGGCGCGGATCCGCCCAGACCTGCCAGATCCGGTCCGGTGCGGCGGCGAACTCGGCGACGAAGGTCAGCGTCAGTTTCTCGACGTCCTTGGTCGAGCTGATCACGGGCATGCTGTCATTTCCCTTCTCGGTCTTCCTTGAGGATGCGGTCGATCGCCGTCGTGCGCTGCCGCCACAGTTGCTCGTACGCGTCGAGCAACCGCGTCGCGCGGCGCACGGCGTCCAGGTTCACGTGCACGACTTGCTCCCTTCCGCGCTTGTGCTTGGTGACGAGCGCGGCCCGTTCCAGCACCGTCACGTGCTTCTGCACCGCGGCGAAGCTCATCGGGTAGTGCCGCGCGAGCGCGGACACCGACTGCTCGGCGGTGATCACCCGGGTGAGGATGTCGCGACGGGTGGCGTCCGCGAGCGCGTGGAACAGCGCGTCAGCCTCTCCTTCACGCGGCAAATCTACAACCATGTGGTTGTACGTTAATCCGCCTCCGGCGGCGACGCAACCGCCTCCGGCGGCGACGCAACCGCCGCCGCTGGCTGGTCCGCCGCCTCGTCGTGTTCACTTTGCTGGTGGATCGTCAACGGCTCAGCAGCATCGCGCACTCGCATCACCCCATCGCCGCGCCGCTGTCCGGCGTGACCGTCAACCGGCTCCTGCGCCGCACCGGCCGGGGACCGGCCGCGCGCATCCTCGACCTCGGCTGCGGCGAGGCGGCGTGGGCCATGCAAGCCCTGACCCACTGCCCCGACGGGTTCGCCGACGCCGTCGACATCAGCACGTACGCGCTGGACCGGGCGGCCGTGGCCGCGGAGAGCCGCGGCCTGTCCGACCGGCTCAACCTGCATCAGCGCGACGCGCGCGAATACGTCCCGGACGGCGACTACGACCTGGTCTTCTGCGTCGGATCCACGCACGTGTACGGCGGTTTCACGCCGGCCCTGAGGGCGGCCGGACGGCACCTCAACGAGCACGGCGTGATGCTCGTGGGCGAGGGCTTCTGGCAGGCGCCGCCGACGTCCGAAGCCCTGGACGCGCTCGGCGCCAAGCCGGACGACTTCACCGACCTCGCCGGCCTGGTCGAACGTGCCGAGACGGCCGGCTGGACCCCGATCTACGCCCACGTCAGCGACCCCGCCGAGTGGGACGACTACGAGTGGTCCTGGGTGGGGTCGCTCACCGAATGGGCGCTGGACAACCCCGGCCATCCGGATGCCGGCGAGGTGCTGGCGCTGGCACGCGAACACCGACGCCAGTGGCTACGGGGCTACCGGGACATCCTGGGCTTTGTGACCCTGGTGTTGCGGCGCGCGCATCGGCCCGCCCCCGCCGACTCCTAGCCCGGCGTCACGGTAGGTCCGCCGGGCGGTCCCCGCCGTCGCAGCAGTCGTCCGGCTCCGCGCCCAGCAGGTCCAGCAGATCCGGGCCGGCGTGCCCGGTGTCCACCGTGTGGCCGATCAGGCCGAGCTGGGCGGCGCAGTCCCGCCCGTACCCCTTGACCATCCGGTCCGCGCGGGTCGGATGCCCGCACCGCGGGCAGCGGCGCATCGGGACGGGCACGGAACCGGCAGTCATGCCCTCAGTATGGGCCTGAACAGGGCGAGAAGCCGGTCAACCGCCCAGGCTGACGCCGAACACGCCAAGCGTGCCGAGCACGAACATGGCCGACCCGACCACGATGGTGATGGTGCGGGCGTATCCGGTGCGACCCTATCCACACTGGACCGTGTCCGCACGCCGGCGCTAGCCCCGGTCGACCTCCTCGAACAGGGTGGCCGCCCGGTCCGCCGTGGCCGCGGCCCAGCGGCCGGTGCTCAGCAGGCCCGCCGCGACGATGCCCGCGCCGAGTCCGACGGTCAGCCACCACACGCCGTACGTCGCATGGTGGAACGCCGCCGGATCACCCACCGTCGAGCCGACGATCGTCCCGGAGATCGCCACGCCCAGGGTGGTGCCGGTCTGCCGCCCGGATGATGCCAGCGAGGTGGCGACGCCGGCCATCGAGCGGGGCATCCCGGAGACCGCGGTGTTCGTGATCGGCGCGTTCACGGTGCCCTGGAAGACACCGAACAACAGGAACACCACCAGCGCCAGGGCCAGCGGGGAGTCCGGGCCGACCCAGAGCGAGGCGAGGCCGCCCAGGGCCAGCGCCACCCCGGAGACCACCAGCGGCCGGCGTGGGCCGCGCGTGCCGACAAAACGCCCGGTGCGCGGGGCGATCACCACGATCAGGATGCCGACCGGCAACAGGCTCAGACCGGCGGCGAGCGCCGACATTCCGCGTACGTCCTGAAGGTACAGCGTGGTGACGAACAGGAATGCGCCGAACGCGCAGAACGACCACAACGCCGTCGTGATGGCGAGGCTGAACGGCACGCTGCGGAACAGGCGCAGCTCCAGCAGCGGATCGGTGCGCCGCGGCTCATAGGCGATGATGCCGAGCACGCTCAGCCCGACGACGCCGAGCAGGCCGAGGATGACCGGCGAAGCCCAGCCCAGGCTGCTGGACTCGATGATGGCGAAGACGAGGCTTCCCAGCGCCAGCGTCACCAGGGTCTGGCCGACCGGGTCGAACCGGCGTACCCGCGCGGCCCGCGACTCCGGCACGAACCGCACGGTGCAGGCGATCGCGGCGATCACCACCGGCACGTTGACCCAGAAGATGGAACGCCACCCGAGGCCGTCGACCAGGACACCGCCGAGGATGGGGCCCAGCGCGAGCGACAGCCCGGACATGGAACCGAAGATGCCGATCGCCCGCGCCCGCTCGGCCGGTTCGGGGAACGTGGTGGCGATGATCGCCATGGCCACCGGGTTGAGCATGGTGCCGCCCACGGCCTGCAACGCCCGCGCGGCGATCAGCCAGCCGATGCTCGGCGCCAGGCCGCACAGCAGCGAACCCAGGCCGAAGGCGACCAGGCCGGTCAGGAAGATGCGGCGCCGTCCCACCCGGTCCGCCGTCGACCCGGCGAGCACCAGGAAGGCGGCCAGCACCAGCGAGTACGCGTCGACGGTCCACTGCAGGCCGGACACCGAAGCGCCCAGGTCGCGGCGGATCGTGGGCAGCGCGACGTTGACGATGGACACGTCCATCACCACGACGATCATGCTGGCGCAGCAGATGGCCAGGACCAGGTTCCGCCGTCGGCGGTCGAGGGCCGGTTCCACCCGGGCGGTGGTCGATGACGGAGCAGCCATGGTCACGACGCTAGCCGCGATCGCCCGAATGTGTCGTACCGGAGGTTTATCGTCGGCGCGTGATCGAGCACACGCTGTCCCGCGCCGACGCCCGCCGCCTCGCGGTGCGTGCGCAGTTGCTCGACGCGCAGCGGCCCGGTGACATGTTCGACGTGGTGCGCCGGTTGACGCTGCTGCAGAACGATCCGGCCGCCGCCGTCGCGCCCAGCGCCGACCTGGTGCTGTGGAGCCGCCTCGGGCCCGGCTACCGTCGCGCCGAGCTGCGTGACGCGCTGGACGAGCAGGCGCTGCTGGAGCTGCACGGCCTGATCCGGCCGCCGGAGGACATCGCGCTCTACCGGGCCGAGATGGCGGCCTGGCCCGGCCTGCCGCCGCTGCGCCCCTGGCAGGAGAGCCAGGCCGAGTGGGTGGACGCCAACGACGGCTGTCGCCGGGACATCCTCGCCCGGCTGCGCACCGACGGGCCGTTGACCGCGCGCGAGCTGCCGGACAGTTGCGTGGTTCCGTGGCGGTCGTCGGGCTGGACCAACAACCGCAACGTTCGCAAGCTTCTCGACTTCCTCGTGCAGCGGGGCGAGGTCGCCGCGGTCGGCAAACGCGGCGCGGACCGGCTGTGGGATCTGGCCGAGCGGGTCTATCCCGACGACGTCGTCCCGCTCGACGACGCGTTGCGCCTCCGCGACGAGCGCCGGCTGCGGGCGTTGGGCATCGCCCGCGCGCGGGCGCCGGAGGCGCCGACCGAGCCGAACGACGTGCGGGACGTGGGGGAGCCGGCGGTGGTGGAGGGGGTGCGGGGACGGTGGCGGGTCGATCCCGCGCTGCTGGACCAGCCGTTCCGCGGCCGCACGGCGCTGCTGTCGCCGCTGGATCGCCTGGTCTTCGACCGCAAGCGGATGACGGAGCTGTTCGCGTTCGACTACCAGTTGGAGATGTTCAAACCGGCGGCGCAGCGCCGCTGGGGTTATTGGGCGATGCCGGTCCTGCACCATGACCGCCTGGTGGGCAAGCTGGACGCGACCGCGGACCGCGAGGCAGGGGTGCTGCGGGTGGACGCGATCCACCGTGACGTCCCGTTCAGCGCGGCGATGACCAGGGCGGTGCGGCGGGAGATCGACGCCCTGGCGGCGTGGCTCGGGCTGCGCGTGTGCACGCCCGACACCGCATGACGGGTGCCGCATGACGGGGCTACTCGTCGTCCGGGGTGGACCAGCGGTCGATCGCCGTACGGACGTCGTCTGCCTCCGATCGGCCCTCCGCCGTCAAGCGGAGCACGTCGTCCAGCAGCTTGCGCATCGCCACCGCCGCCACGGCCCGGCCGTCCGCGCGGCACACCAGGTCCGCTCGCAGGAACCGTGCCCACAGTGTGTCCACGTGGTCCGGGCCCAGGGTTCGGTGGTAGCCGCCGAGCAGGGTTTCCGCCCGGGACAGCGCCGCGCGCGTGTCGCCCGCTTCCGCCTGCCAGCACACCATGGTGTATTCCGCGTCCAGTGTCTCCGGGCTGTCCGGGCCCAGCGTGCGCCGGTAATCGTCCAGCAGCGGCCCGAGCTCCGCCACCGCCGCCGCCGGGCACTCGGTCTGGCCGAGCTGGTCCGCCAGGGTCAGCCGGGTGTTCAGGGTGTCCCGGTGGTCCGCGCCCAGCGCCTGTTCGTACTGTGCCACCAGCTCGCGCAGCCGCGTCACGCTCTCCTCGCGGTCGCCCGTGTCGCTCAGCCAGACCGCGATCCCGTGCCGGGTGGCCATGGTGTTCACGTCGTCGTCACCCAGCACGCGGCGCCGGACCGGCAGCAGGTCGCGCAGGCCGGCCAGCGCCCGCTCGGCGTCGCCGTTGCGCCCGTACGCCCATGCGAGGTTGTTGCGCACGGTCAGCGTGTCCGGGTGGTCCGCGCCGAGCCGGTCCCGCACCACCGGCAGGAGGCGCTCCCAGTAGGCCACGGCCGCGGCGAACAGTCCCTGGCGCGGCAGGCTGTTGCCGGCCCGGAACACCACCTGATGCAACGCCGCCCGGCACAATGTGTCCACATTGGTCCACAGCAGCGTCTCGGCGTTGCTGCGCAACATGTCCAGCAGCGTCGCATCCGCTTCCACGGCCGGCCAGATTTCCAGCAGCGCGTCGGCGGCTGCGCGGACCGCGTGCTCGCCCGCGTCGGTGTCGGCGCCGGCCGTGTCGCGGACCGCCTGTTGCAACGACTCGTGCACCCGCACGACGGTGCGGTCGTCGTCCAGCCGGCACAGGCTCAGCCGTGCCAGGTTGCGCAGGCCGTCCGACGCGTCGGCCACGGTCGCCGCGATGGTGTCCCGGGCCAGGGCGTCCAGGCTCGCGCGGGCGGTGAACAGCGCGGCCGGGATGCCGTTGCCGTCCAGCCGCGCGGCGATGTCCAGCAGCGGGCGCGCCACGCCGTGCGGGCGGCGCGCGTCCGCGGCCTCGGCGGCCAAGGTCCAGGTCGCGGTCAGCGCGTCGGCGTGCCCGTTGGCGGTGGGCCGCACGTCGGCGAGCCGCCGATGGCGGAAACGTTTGAGGTAGCCGCGGCAGTCCAGGTCCTGTTCGCGGACGTACGCGGCGGCCTGCGCCAACGCCAGGGGCAGGTGCCCGAGTTCGAGGGCGAGCTGGTCGGCGCCGTCCAGTCGTTGCCGGTCCGATCCCAGCGCCTCGCGCAGATAGCGCAGGGAGTCGTTCGGGCCGAAGGGTTCCACCGGTACGGCGATGTGGTCGCTCGCCGTCTCGGCGAACCGCGTGGTGACCACCGTGGTGCCGGTCCCGCTCGGCGGCCACAGCCCGCTCAGGTGCGCCGGGTCGAGCAGATCGTCGAGCACCACCAGCCAACGACGCCCGTGCGTGTCGCCCAGCCATGTCAGGAAATGCTCGGCCGTCGCCTCGATGCCGTCGTCGTCGGCGATGCCGAGTTGCTGAGCCGCTTCGGCGTACCGTCGCAGGACGCTTTCCCGCGAGGTCGCCGTCGCCCACACCACCAGGTCGATGGGGGCGGCCGGGTCGGCCTGGGCGATGAGACCGGCGGCGATCTGGGTCTTGCCCACCCCGCCGGGTCCGCCGAGCACGTACGTGTGGCCGACCGCCGCCTTGCCGCTCAGTTCCGCGCCGACGCGCCGCCGCTGGTACGCCTCGGCGATCGCGGGGATCGCACCGGCGCGCACCGGCCGCGCGGTGCGGGACAGCGCCCGCTGCATCTCGTCGTAGTCCCGGCGCCACGGTCCCAGGTCGGGTTCGGCCGCGAAGCCCGCCATGCCCGCGGACGCCGCGAACCGATGGCACGCGGTCACCACCGCCGCGACGAACGCCCAATCCAGATTCCGGCCGGTGGCCAGGGTTTCCCGTACGTCGTCGAGCGTGTACGAGGGGTGCCCGGCCTCGCCGAGCAGCTTCTCCAGTTCGCGGCAGGACGGTCGTCCGCAGCGATCACGCCAGAGCCTCAGCTTGAGGGCACAGAGCGCCCCTGGGTCGCGCGAGCCGCCGATCGAGCCATCCATGGCTAACAGTGAACGCCTAGCTACGCCTGGTGTCGACACTAGATCCTATTCGGATCAGAGCCAACAGGAGATTTCCGAGCCATCCGATCGGCCGAGGCGCCGCCGTCCCCGGCTCAGCTCGCCCGGTCGGTGAGCACGATGGTGACCACGTCGCCGACGTCGATGTCTTCGGCATTGCGTACCTTGTCCTTGATCGGCACGATATAGCCGCCGTTCTTGGGGAAGAGCGAGGTGGTCCACGCGGTGCCGCCCAGGCTCGCATGCACCGGGATCATGCCCCAGCCGTAGCTGATCTCCCCGGCAATGTCGGCCAGTTCGGCGCAGAGCCGCTCGGGCACGGTGACGAAGTGGTACGGGGACGGGCCGCGCCAGTGCCACACCTCGGCGGTGAACTGCATCTTCATGGTGGCGCAAGGTACACCGCGGGGCCCCGGCCCGGCGCGCGCTCCGCGCGGCGTGAATCGGGTGCGGCGCGGATCGGGCGGAGCGCAGTAGCCTGGGCGCGGTGCAGACGATCGTGCGCGCCGCGACGGCCGGCGCTCTGACTCGCGGCCTGACCGCTCTCGCGGTGGCCGCCCTCGCGCTCGCCGCGTGCTCCGACGAGCCGTCCATCCCGGCGCCCGAACAGCCGTCACCCGCGCCGTCCGGCGATGCCGCCTCCACCGCCGCGGACGTGCCGGAACTGGCCGAGACGGTCGTCCGTCCGCTCCCCGGCACCGGCGCCGCGCCGTTCGACCGGACCCGTCGGCTGCAGGCGCCGCCCGGCTGGAGCGTCACCGTGTGGGCGCGGGTGCCCAGCGCCCGGCTGCTCGCCTGGACCCCGGACCGGCGGCTGCTGGTGTCCCGGCCCAAATTCGGCGACGTCGTCGAACTGATCCCCGGCCAGGGCGCCACCGCGCCCACTCCACAGGCCGCATCCACCCCGCAGGCCGCGCCCTCCCAGCAGGCCGCGCCCTCCCAGCAGGCCGCGCCCACTCAGCAGGCCGCGCCCACCCAGCGCACGCTGGTCTCCGGGCTGAACCAGCCGCACGGGCTCGCTTTCACCGGTGACACGCTCTATGTGGCCGAAAGTGACCAGGTGGATCGGTTCACCTATCGCGCCGGGGCGGTGTCCGGCAAGCAGGTGGTGGTCGACGGGCTGCCCGACGCGAAGAGCCCCGAACTCGGCGGCAAGTACGCGCATGCGCTCAAGAGCGTGGCCATCGGCGCCGACGGCTCGCTCTACATCTCGGTCGGCTCCACCGGCAACATCTCCGCGGAGGACCGGGACGCCGACCCGGAGCGGGCCACCATCCTGCGGGCACCGGCGGGCGGCGGCGAGCCCGCCGTCTTCGCCAGCGGGGTCCGCAACGGCACCGGGCTGGCGATCGACCCGGACGGCGGCGTGTGGACCGCGGTCAACAACCGGGACAACATCGCCTACCCGTACGACCAGGACTACGACGGCGACGGCGACGCGGACCGCGGCGACGTGCTCCAGGCGTACGTGAATGATCATCCGTTGGAGCCGCTCGCCCGGCTGACGCAGGGCCGCGACCTGGGATGGCCGTACTGCAATCCGGACCCGGACGTGAACCCGGGGGAGAAGGGCACGCCGTTGAGCTACACCCGGCGGCCGTTCGTGCGCGACGTGCAGACCAACGCCGACGGCGGCAAGCTCGACTGCGCCGCGCTGCCGCCGGTCGAGCAGGGCATGGGCGCGCACTCGGCGCCGTTGGGGTTGAGCTTCGCCACGTCGCCGGGGCTTGCCGGGTCGTACGGGCCGGGCGCCCTCGTCGGCATCCACGGCTCGTGGAACCGCACCCCGCCCCGGCCGCCGGAGGTGTCGTTCTTCGCCTGGCGCGACGGCACGCTGGGGCCGCAGCAGACGTTGCTGACCGGCTTCCAGGACGCGGACGGCTCGCGCTGGGGCCGCCCGGTGATGGCGGTGCAGGGCCCGGACCAGGCGCTGTATGTCAGCGACGACATGGCCGGCGCGGTCTACCGGGTCACGCCGTCCTGAGCCGCGCCATCGCCGTGCGGTGCGTGGCGCGGCGGTGAGCAGGCCGCGCGGCGGTCAGCGGGTTACGCGGCGGTCAGCAGGCTATGCGGCGGTCAGCAGGTAGTCGTCGGCGTCCGCGCTCCACTCCAGGCGGATCGCGCCGCTGGTCGCCGCCGCCTTGCAGAACTGCAGGAAGCTGCGATATCCCAGCTTTTTCTCGCTGAAGCCGGGCGCCGCCTTGCGCACCTGGTTCTTGAGCCCGGACAACGCCGCCGGTTCGTCACCGTCGGCCAGTTCCGCCACCACGGTGCGCAGCATCGCGAAGGCGGCCTCCCGGTCGCCGTGCTCCGGAAGGCTCACCTCCGGGTCGCCCTTCGCGGTGCCCGCGCTCAGCTCGATCAGGTTCAGCCCAGACAGGTGGCGCAGCAGCTCACCGAACGCGCGGAACCCGTAATCGGCCTCGTTGAAGGTGGGATCCTTGCGCAGCAGCGTGCGCTTGAGGGTGGACGCGGTCACCGTGCCGCTGGAACTGCGCTGCAAGCCGGCCACGGTCTGCGCGACAACCTTGGCGAGCGCGTCCGTGTCGGTCGTCCCGACATCGGCCGCCTCGGGTGCCTCGCCCGTGTCGGTCAGCTCGCCCGTGTCGGTCAGCTCGCCCGTGTCGGTCGGCTCGCCCGCTTCGGGTGGTGCTGTGTCCACTTCGGAGTCCCGGATCTCCGGTCCGGAGTCCCGTGCCGGCTCGGGTGCTTGTGTCTCCGTCGCGGGCGCGCGGGTGCCCGTCGCGGGCGTGGCCGGCTTCGCCGCGCGACCGCGCCGGGCGCGCGGGGCCGGAACCTCCACGCCGTCCAGCCGGTCGTAGTACAGGAACTCGTCGCACGCCGGTGGCAGCAGCGCCGACGTGGTCTTCTCCACGCCCACGCCGATCACCCGCTTGTTCAGCTCGCGCAGCTTGTGCACCAGCGGGGTGAAGTCGCTGTCGCCGGTGCAGAACACGAACGTCGAGATGTACTCCCGCTCGAACGCCAGCTCCAACGCGTCCACCACCATCTTGATGTCGGCGGCGTTCTTGCGCGAGGCGCCCATCCGTTGCGGGATGTCGATGAGTTCGACGTGCGAGCGGGTCAGCCGACGGCGGTCGTCGTCGAAATACGACCAGTCCGCGTACGCGCGACGCACCACCACCCGCCCGCGCTCGGCGAGCGCGTCGGACACCGGGCGCAGGTCGAACCGCATGCCGCCGAGGTGATCACGTGCGCCGATCGCCAGGTTCTCGTAGTCCAGGAACAGGGCGATGCGCTCTTCTTGATCCACGCAGGTCAGCGTACGCCGTACGGGCCGCGGCCCCGCGCGTCCCCGCTTCCCTGAGGGTGGGCGCTTCCCTGAGGGTGGGCGCTTCCCTGAGGGTGGGCGCTTCCCTGAGGGTGGGCGCTTCCCTGAGGGTGGCTTTCAGGGTCAACCCCGATGGATCGCGCTCGTTCCATGCGCCACGGTGGATCCCATGACATCCAGTGAGAGTCCGACGCGGTCGCTGCGGTACACGGCGTTCGCCACGCGGCATCTGGTCATCACCGTCAGTGGTGGCGTGGACGAGGGGGCCGTGGCGGAACTGCGCCGCATGGTCCGGGACAACGTGACGGCCGAGACCGACGTGCTCGTGTTCGACATGACGGCCGTGCAGGTGCTCACCGACGCGGCCCTCGACAGGGTGCTGGACCTCGCGGACGAGCTGGCCGGCCGGGACGTCAGCATGCAGGTGCGGGCGCAGGGGGCGTTGCATCCGCGGTTGGCCGACCCGGGCGTACGCAGGCACGCGGACATCCGGCTCGACGCCGCCGGCTGAGCCCGCCCGGGGTGGCGTGGGAGATCGTCGGGGACATTCCCTTGACGTACGCGGGAAACATGGCGGACGCTTTGGGAGCGCTCCCATAGATCGGCGTCGAAGGAGACTCCCATGACGTACCGCGCCGCCCTGGTCGCTGCCGCATCCGCCGGGCTCCTCGTCGCCGGTACCGCCGCCACGGTGTCCGCATCGGCCGCCACGCTGTCCGCGCCCGGCCTGTCCGCCGCCGGATGCTCGGTCAGCTACGACGTGACCAGCCAGTGGCAGGGCGGCTTCCAGGGCAGCGTCAGCTTCACCAACCTGGGCGACCCGCTGACCGGTTGGAAGCTGGAGTTCGACTTCCCCGACGCCGCGCAGAAGGTGACCCAGGGCTGGAACGCCACCTGGACCCAGTCGGGCGCGCACGTGACCGCCGCCGACGCGGGTTACAACGCCGCCGTGCCCAGCGGCGGCACCGTGTCGTCGCTGGGCTTCCTGGCCTCGTGGAACGGTACGAACCCGTCACCGTCCGCGTTCAGCGTGAACGGCACACCCTGCACCGGCGACACCACCACGCCGCCGACGACACCGCCCACCACGCCGCCCACCACGCCTCCCACGACGCCGCCGACCACGCCGCCCGGCTCGGGTGGTTCGGCGCCGGAACTGCACGTGTCCGGCAACCGGCTCGTCACCGGCTCCGGCGACACCTATCGGCTGCTCGGCGTCAACCGGTCCAGCGGCGAGTTCGCCTGCGTCCAGGACAAGGGAATGTGGGACGGCGGCCCCGTCGACCAGGACAGCATCGACGCCATGAAGGCGTGGAACGTCCACGCCGTACGGATACCGCTCAACGAGGACTGCTGGCTCGGCCTGTCCGGCTCGCCCAGCGGTCCCGCGTACCAGAACGCGGTCAAGGACTACGTCGACCTGATCGTCGCCAACGGCATCACCCCCATCCTCGACCTGCACTGGTCGCACGGTCAGTACACGGGGAACATCTCCGCCTGCTCCGACGTCAACGCCACCTGCCAGAAGCCGATGCCCGACCGGCAGTACGCGCCGCAGTTCTGGGCCGGGGTCGCCACCATGTTCGCCGGTGCTGACGCAGTCGTCTTCGACCTGTTCAACGAGCCGTACCCGGACGCCTCCGACAACTGGGCCGACCCCACCGCCGAGTGGACCTGCCTGCGCGACGGCGGGACGTGCAACGGCATCGGCTACCAGGTGGCCGGCATGCAGGACCTGGTCGACGCGGTACGCGCCACCGGCGCCACCAACGTCATCATGACCGCCGGTCTCACCTGGACGAACGACCTGTCGCAGTGGCTGGCCTACATGCCTGACGACCCCACCGGCAACCTGATGGCGTCGTGGCACTCGTACAACTTCAACGCCTGCGTCGACACCGCCTGCTGGGACCGGACCATCGGTGCGGTGGCCGCCGAGGTGCCCGTGGTGGCCGGCGAAATCGGCCAGGACACCTGCGCCCACGACTACCTGGACAGGGTGATGGCCTGGGCGGACCAGAACGGCGTCGGCTACCTGGCCTGGACCTGGAACCCGTGGGGCGTCTGCAGCTCCGGCGGCAACGACCTCATCCTCGACTGGGACGGCACGCCCACCGAGACGTTCGGTTCCGGCTTCCGCGCGCACCTGCGCACCGTGAACCCGTGACCCGCTCGGCCGGCTCGGCCCGCTCCGGCCGCTCAGTCCGGCTGGTCGAGCAGCACCGCGAGCTGTTCGAGGATGCGCTGCGTGCCGACGTTCGGCGGCAGTTCGATCGTCAGGTCCACGCCTTCGCCTTTGGCCGTGAGGATGATCGGTCTGCTCGTGTGCTGACGCAGGCGCCACCCGCGGATGGCCGCGGCCAGGGCCGGTGCGTACTGCTTGAGCGTGGTGAGGGTGACCATGCTCGCCGCGAGGTTCACGCCCTGCAGGGCGATGACCAGTGCGCCCTGCAGGTCACGCACCCCTGCGGAGGGGAGTGACGCCTCCGTCAGGATCTCCGAGGGCAAGTCCAGCCGTACGATCCTCATCGTCACCTCTCACGCGAGTTGCCAGATCCTCGCGTACCTGTGCGCGGAGACGGCGCAGGTCCGGTGCCCCGCGCTCGCCGGTGATGTGGCCCTGGATGTGCCTGATGCCCTGGCGGTAGATCTGCCGCAGCGTCAGCGGTGTCTGATCGTCGACCCCTTCGACGATCACGGTGCGGGCCGCTTGCGTCTGTCCCCGCGTCATCGGATCGCGCGCGACGTCGACGACGAGTCTGAGCTCTTCCAACGCCTGGCGGTGGTGCAGGATCGCGCGGTCGACCTTGATGTGTGTCAGCGGCAGCTCGGCGACCCGGGACACCGAGGCGTGGCCCGCGCCGAAGTCGTCGACGGCGAAGGCGACGCCCACATCGCCGGTGATCTCCACGAGTCGCTTGTGGAAGAAGGCGTGCGGTGCGTCCCGCCAATGCTCACCGGCGCGCGGCCCGATGGCGTCCTGCTCGGAGATCTCCAGCGTGATGTCGCCGGCGTTGAAGTGGAACCGGGAGATGGCTTCGCGCAGCGCTTCGACGTAGGAGTCGTTGAGCAGCGAACGGACCGACACATTGATCGACAGCGGCTTCGGCAGGTCCCACGGGCCGTCGGCGTGGGCTCGCGCGTACGCCGACAGTGCCTTCTCCAGGATGATCTTGTCCCGTTCGACCACGAAATGATCGCCCCACGTCTCGGCGACCTGCAGCATCGCCAGGGGTGCGCTCTGGTCCTCCGGTGATCGCCGGGCCAGCGCCTCGTAGCCGTGCACGCCGACCTGGTTGGGCGACTCGCCGATCCTTATCACCGGCTGGAACACGATGTGGAACGAGTTCAGCACCTGGCGGTAGAGGTCCAGGCACCGCTCGAACATCTCGCGGGGCAGTCGGCCGAAGGCCGCGCGCAGGCCGCTGAGCACCTGGATCTCCGCCTCGACCGGCGCCTTGGCGAAGTCGGCCCGCCAGAGCGTCGCCAGGATCTTCGCCCCCGGCTGTCCGAGGTCGACGAGCCACGTCGGCGGGTTGACCACCGCGCACAGCGATGCCTTGCCCTCCGACCGGTCGAGCGGCACGCAGAGCATCTGGCGCCCGTCGCCGCGTGCCACATGCCCGAACCACCGCGGGTCGAGCGGAAAGGGCGGCTGCCCCTGGCCGGTGGTCTGCAGAAGAGGCAGGGCGTCGTTCATGTCGAACGCGGCGGTCGCGTCCATCGCGGTGAATTTGCCCGCCTCGTAGTTGAGGTAGCCCACCGCGTCGGCTTCGACGGCTGCCCGCAGATACTCCACCCGGGAGGTGCCGGTGGACGAACCGGTGGACGAGGCGCGTACGCCCGACGGTGGAACCTCGCGCGCCTTGCGCGACAAGTGGGCCGTGAGCCGCGCGATCTCCGCCGCGTGCCGGTCGAGAGGGTTGCCCAGGCCGACGGTTTCGACGGGAGCCGGGGGTTTCGGGGCCGGCGGTGGCACATGCCGCCGCGCGCCGGACACCTCCGGGCCCGGCCGGGTCAGCACGGTGGTGCCCTGCGACTGGAGCAGCACCCTCGGCGTCGGGTCGAGTCCCTGCTCCGAGACGTGGCTGCTCATCGCCTCGAACGTCACGTAGCCGCGGCTGTCCGCGGCCCGGCCCGCAAGCGCGTGCAGGACATGGCCGGTGAGCACGCCGTGACCGGTGGCCGGGTCTTCGCGGGCGACGCCGTCACGGGCACACGCGGCGAGCACCGCGTGCCGCGGCTCCAGGCGCTCTCCCACGCCGATCACGTCGATGCTCCGGGTGGTCGCCAGATTTCCGGCCCGGCAACAGTCCAGGATCAACATGGTGTTGCCGGGAAAACGCTGCACCACGTCGTGATCCAGAAAAGCCATCCGCAATCCCGCGTCCGGATCGACCGACAACACGGAGGCGTCGAGCTCCGGGGTCACCAGATAGACATCCGTGCCGTGACTCCATGACGGCATCAGGGTGTGGCCGGCGAAGAAAACCAGCAGCGAATCCGAAGAGTCGGATTTGGAGCAAAGTGACCACAGTGCGCTTTTGATCCGCGCGGCGGTCGTTTCGGAGTCGGCGAATAGCATGACGTCGCTGGGGTCGAACGTGCCGGTCTCGGCGTCGCAGAGCGCGTCGCGAATCGCGCGGGCGTCCTGTTCGGCGCAGCGCAGCGCGGGCAACCGGGAATCAACGCCGGGATCATTGACCCCGATGATCACCGCGAAGCGCCGTCCTGCCACCGAAATCTCCAAATCGAGCGCACCGCGAAACAGTGATGTTGAATGCGGGGTCTTAGATGATAGCTTCCGGCGAGAACCGATCAAGTCGATCAAGAATGGGCCGAGTCTAATGTCGAATATGGCGGAATTTAGCGCACGCTGCGTCCGCAATTCTTAGCGCAGCGTGCTCGAATTCCCGGCGCAGTGAGCCCAGCGCAGCGAGCCCGGCGCAGTCAGCTCGGCGCAGTCAGCCCGGCGCAGCGAACTCGGCGAAGTCAGCTTGGTGCTGCGCGGCCGGTGTCATGTGCGCGGATGGCAGCGATTGCGGAGCGGCCCGGTTCCGAGGCCGAGTCGTGGTGGGGGAACGAACTCGGGGTGCCGGTCGGCCCCGAGCCGGATCGTCCAGGGTTCGCGGTGGATGAGGCGGTGGTGGTGGCCGCAGAGCAGCACGAGGTTGTCCACCGAGGTGGGGCCGCCGTCGAGCCACGAGGTGATGTGGTGTGCGTCGCACCACCGCGGCGGGCGATCGCAGTGCGGGAAGGCGCAACCCCGGTCGCGAGTGGCGAGCGCGCGCCGCAGCGGGCTGGTGGCGAGGCGCCGGGTGCGCCCCAGGTCGAGGACCTGACCGTGGGTGCCGAGGACCATGGGCAGGATGTTCGCGTCGCAGGCGAGGCGGCGTACGTCGGCGGGGTGGAGCCGCTCCCCTCCGTCGAGGGTGCCGATGCCGAGCTTTTGATGGAGCAGGTCGTACGGCGCGGTGATGGCGATCTGAGGCCGGTCGCCGCCGTGGGTGGGTAGTTCGGTGGTGCGCAGCGCGAGATGGCAGACGTCGGTGAGCGCGTCGGCGCGGCGTTGTCCCGGGGTGCGCGTGTCGACTATCGGCGTTTCGTCGTCCGGCGTGGCGGCGGCCGACCGCGCGGCGTCCGATATGGACGATAGGGCGGCTGCGGCTGCCGCTGTGGGGACGTTCGCAGGCGTGGCCGTCGCTGCTGGTGTGGGCGTGGCTGCTGGTGTGGGCGTGGCCGCCGCTGTGGGCGTGGCTGCCGCTGTGGGCGTGGCGATTGCGGCGGACGGTGGGCGGCGTCGGGGTGAGCACAGCGGGTCGAGGGCGGACGTGACGACGGCGGCGGCTTCGGTGCTGAGGATGCCGTGCAGGCGGGTGCGGCCGTCGCCGAGCGGGGTGAGGGTGAGGTAGCGATCCCGTTCGGCGCGTTTGCGGGCGCGGGCGAGGGCGGCCAGGTCGGCTTGCTCGGCCAGGTCCGGGGCGAGCTGGGCGAGGATGCGGTCGCCGGCGTGCCGCAGCGCCGTCGGGTCGAGCTCGGCCGCCCAGGCGATGAGGGTGGTCTCGGCGTCGTCGGTGATCGACGACGGCACGTCCGGATCCTTGTCGAGACGGTTGAGGCTGCGCGCGATGACGCCGAGCTGTTCGCCGTTGATCTGAGCCGTGGCCAGGGCGTCATCGAGCCGGGGCCGACGGTCGACGGCTCTGGCCTGCCGGATCAGGGCGCGGGCCTGCGTGGGGCTGATGTGCAGGTGCCAGGTCAGCCAGTTCGTCAACGAGGTGGCGTGCTGGGTGGAGGGCATGTCGCGGGTGTCGAGTTGCTGGACGAGGTGCAGGGTGGCGGCGTGCAGCGCCTGCTCGGCGCGGTGCACGGTGCGCAGTGCGTCGACGACTTCCGCGTCGGACAGGGGCCAGACGGGCGCGGCGGCGCACGAGGTTGCGGCGGCTTGGATTTGGTGCCATCGTTCATCCACGACGACAGATTAGAACGTACGTACGACAAAGTCGGTGGGCGAGGTGAGGCGCGAGATGGCGGGGTGCCCGGCACGTTACATATCCATGTCGGTGGATGCGGTTGGTGGCGCGGCGTGATATTCCCATGGGTGGACAAGGTCCACTGGAGAGGCGGCTGCGCATGACGTCCACACCGCAACGATTCGGCCAGGGCTCCGGCATGTTCCGGCGCAAGCCCATCGACGACGTGGAGGACGAGCGGGCCGCTCACCTCACCCGCACGCTCGGGCTCTGGCAGCTCACCGCGATCGGAGTCGGCGGCATCATCGGCGCCGGCATCTTCGCCCTCGCCGGGGCGGTCGCACACGAGACCGCCGGGCCCGCCGTGCTGTTCTCCTTCCTGCTCGCCGGGGTGGCCAGCGCGGCAGCCGCCCTGTCCTACGCGGAATTCGCCGGCATGATCCCCAAGGCGGGATCGGCCTACACGTACGGCTATGTGGTGCTCGGTGAAATCGTCGGCTGGTTCATCGGCTGGGATCTGCTGCTGGAATACACGGCGATCGTGGCGGTGGTGGCGATCGGCATCTCCGGATATTTCTCGTTCCTGGTCGGCGAGCTCGGCCTGAACCTCCCCGCCTGGATGCTCGGCGCGCCGGGCACCGGCGACGGGCACGTGGTGGACCTGTTCGCCGTGCTGTTGTGCCTGCTCATCGCGTACCTGCTGACCCTCGGCATCCGCGCCGCCGCGCGCACCGAGACGGCGGTGGTGGCGATCAAGGTCGCGGTGGTCCTGCTGGTCATCGCGGTCGGCGTCTTCCACATCCGTACGCAGAATTACCGGCCGTTCTTCCCGTTCGGCGTGAGCGGCGCGATCACCGGCGCGGCCACCGTGTTCTTCGCGGTCTTCGGGTACGACGCGATGAGTACCGCCGCGGAGGAGTCCCGCGACGCGCGCCGCCACCTTCCCAAGGCGATCCTCTATTCGCTGGTGATTTCGATGGTGCTGTACGTGATGGCGACGCTCGTGCTGACCGGCATGCAGGATTACCGGCAGATCGACCCGGAGAGCGGCTTTTCGTCGGCGTTCGCGGCGGTGGGGCTGTCGGGGGTGGCGGACCTGATCGCGGTGGGCGCCATCATCGGCATTCTGACGGTGATGTTCACGTTCATGCTGGGCGTCACCCGGGTGTGGTATTCGATGAGCCGCGACGGACTGTTGCCGCAGTGGTTCGCGCGGCTGCATCCGGTGCGCCACGTGCCGACCCGCGTCACGTGGATCACCGGGGTGGCGTCGGCGGTGATCGCGGGTTTCCTGCCGATCCGGGAGGCGGCGGAGTTGACGAACATCGGCATTCTGCTGGCGTTCGTGGTGGTGTGCGTGGCGGTGATCGTGTTGCGATACCGGCGGCCGGAGGTGCCGCGCGAGTTCCGGCTGCCGGGCATGCCGGTGGTCCCGGCGATCGGGGTGGTGTTCTCGATCTGGCTGATCACGTTCCTGGCGCCGGTGACATGGTTGCGGTTCGCGGTGTGGTTCGTGCTGGGTTTGGTGGTCTACGCGACATACAGCCGCCGCCACTCACGCCTCAACGAAGCCGAGCGGCGATGAAGCCGAGCGATGAAGCCGAGCGGCGATGAGACGAGATGCGCAGGCGGCGGCTCAGCAGGTCCGTTGCGCCCGCAGCTTCGCCAGGTCCCACAGCCGCACGGTTCCGTCGTCCGCGCTGGTGGCCACCTCGGTGCCGTCCGGGCTCATCTGCACCTCGGCGATCGCACCGGCGTGGCCGACGAGCCGGGCGACGCAGTGGCCGTCGGCGGGATCCCGCAGTTCGACCACGCCGTCGGTCCGAGCGATGCCGAAGTACGGGTCCAGGTCTTCGCGGCGGGAGTCCTCGGCCACGGCGAAGCTGGTCAGCCGGGTGCCGTTGACACCGTTGACAATGGCGAGCTTGTTTCCGTCCCACACCGCGATCAGGCCCGGTGCCAGCAGGGCGGTGGTGTCCTGGTCGATCAGGTCGGTGGCGAATCCGGCGGCCCCGTCGGCTGTCCGGTAGATGCGCCAGTGATCGGAGAAATGCAGAGCGAGGAGGCTGTCGGTGTAGAACTTCGATTCGATGGCGGGCGGATCGTCGGCGGAGGGCAGGCCGATGCTGACACCCGATCCGGAGGTCGGCGTCAGGGTGTAACGGACGCCGTCGCCGTCCGGTACGACGGCGACCACGAGACTTCCGTCCGGCGAGTACGTGATGCGTGACTTCTCCTGCCCGGTGGCGATGACGGGTAGCTCGTGGCCTTGGGTGTTCCAGCGACGGATGGTGCCCGCGGTGTCGACGACGGCGAACTCGTCACCGGCGGGACTGTAGGTGATGCGTTCGGCGACGGTGGATTCGCTGATCGGGGGTGTCCGCACGAGCAGCCTGCCGTCGGCGGTGTCCCACACGCGGCCGACGCGGTTGCGATCGATCGCTTGCACGAACTTGTCCTCACCGGAGAAGCCCCATGCCATGTCCTCTTCGTGACGGGTCAAGTTCGCGATCAAGTCGCCGCTGGCGGCGTTCCACAACCGCAATCCGTCCGACTCCGAGTAGGTGAGCGCGTCGCGTTCGGTCGCGCCGAGCTTGATGGCGCTGCGGTCGCCGAGCCGGACGTCGGGGAATCGTCTGACGAGACGGCCGGCGGCGGTGCGCAGTTCCGCCACGGCGGAGGGGTCAAACGTGACCACGGCGCCCGGAGGCGTCGTGTCGTTGTCGAGCGAGAGGAAGAGGCCGGGTGTGGGTGATGCGCTCAGGGTGACCTTGTCGGCCCGCACGTCGACGAAGGTGGCCTCGCCGTCGACGATGGCACCGAGAACACGGCTGTCCCGGGAGAACCAGATGCGGTGTTCCCGGTCGGGCAGGCCCGGCAGGGGGAAGGTGAACACGTGGCGGGTGGCGAGGTCACAGAGCGTGCCGGAACGTCCGTCGTCGGTGGAGCCCTCGATGAAGAGGGTTGACGAGTCCGGGCTGAAGAGCAGAGTGCCTGGATACATGCCCCGGTACGGCAGCCGGAAAGTGCCGCGGGCGGTGGCATCCCGGGCGGAGAACAACCGCACCCTGGGGTCGTCGCTTTCGGCGATCGCGATCAGTGAGGTGTCGGGGCTGAAGACGGCGTGCTGGATCGCGCCCGGGGCGGCGGGGCCGTCGTCGGTCGACAGCACGGAGACGTAGTCGCCGTGCAACGCCGGAGCCGCGGTGTTCTTCGGAACCACGGCCACCACGACGGCCGTCAGCGCGACGAGCACCACGGCCGCCGACGCGAGCCCGGCCACGAAACGGGTTCGGCGTGCCGCGGCACTCGTCGCGGTCGCACGCCGCGCCTGGCCAAAATGGTCCATGGTGGATAGTTGTTCCTGTAGCCGCACGTGGCGGAACTGGTAGGCGGCCGCGGAGCGGCGCAGGACTCCGCGGCGCTGCGCGTCGGCGAGGAACCGGGCGAGCCGCAGCGGCAACTGCCGGCGGGCGAAGAGCACCCAGGTGGCGACCACATATCGTGGCCAGGCGCGGCTGGCGAGGGTGAGTAGCACGACAGCCAGCGCGGGGAGCATCCGGAGCGCCGCCGTCGCCATCTCCGGTGTCGCGAAGTTGAGCCGGGTGACGTCGTATCTGCGCGCGTCCAGCGACAGCCATAGATCGGGTGAGCCCGGCCAGCCGGACCACCGGGTCACGTATTGCTCGGCCACCGTGCCGACCCACATGCCGATGTAGAGCGTCGGCGCGAACGCCGCCCCGAAGGCCAGCCCGCCGACTGCCGCCATGACGAACGACAGCCGGCGGTCCTGCAGCATCGATGTCAACGGGTCGACCGGTGCGGCGGTCAGGTCCGCCGCGTCGAACCACCGCTGCACGCCGACCGTGACGCCGGTCAGCACGATCAGTGCGATCGCGGTGCTCACCGCCTGCGCGAAGCTCTGGATGTTTCGCAACGACCACACGGAGGCGATGCTGATGGTGAGGGCGTAGCCGGCGAGCACCGCCACCGTGGGCACGGCCATGGCGACCGCTCCGGAAGTGAATCCGTCCCGCAGGCGGGCCGACGAGCCTTCCGCCTTGAAGGACAACCGGCCGGGACGGCGGTCGGCGTTGGCGAACCATGCGACGGTCAGCAGCAGACCGAGCGTCGCACCGCACGAGGCGCCGATCACCATGGTGGTGTCCGGGGGCACCGAGTCCGGCGGGGTGAACGTCGCCACCCAGACCGCCACGCCGACCATCGCCAGCAGCCCGACCGAGATGCCGAGGATCGGGCCGGTCCACGCGGACAGCTTCCGCGCGCTCAACTTCCACCAGTGCAGGTCGCGCTCGCCGTGGTCGTGCAGGTAATCGGCCAGGAAACGCAGGTAACGCTCCGCGTGGGCGGCCTTCGGCGAGTCCGCGTACGCGGCCGGGACGGTCCGCCCGATCAGCGAGTTCTCCACCTTGTGCCGGCTGTCGAACACGTCGGCGTCGAGGAGTTCCTGCGGGAGGTCGGTGAGGTTCTGATAGACGATGCGGGCGAGCGACACGATGAGCGGCGTGGACATGGCCGCCGCGAGGGGCCCGTCGGGTTCGGCGCGCATCCGGTCGTAGACGGCGTGCCACTTGACGCCGTCGCGCCAGGAGAGGCTGCCGTAGTAGCGCTCCAGATCGTCGACGGTCACCGGCTTCAACTCGATCACCGGCGCGCGGCTGAGCACCGCCGACCCGTCCCGGATGGCGTCGGTGTACTCGTTGGACCGGCACGTCAGCACGACGGGACGGGTGCCGCGTACGGCCAGGTTGATCTTTTCGACGGCGGCCCGGCGGGAAGCCTCGGGGATTTCGTCCAGGCCGTCCAGCACGGGGATCAGCAGCCCGTGCCGCAGCAGTTCCCGAGCCGCGTGGGGCTGCCCGTTGTAATAGATCTGCGCGACCGTCCGGATCAGCCATGCGTCGAAGCCTTCACGCACCGGGTCCCAGCCGGCCACGTTGAGCAGCACCGGGCAGGCGCCGCCCGGCTGGCGGGTGGTGACCAGGCCCAACGTGAGCAGCATGGCCAGCACGGTCTTGCCGGAACCGGGTTCGCCGAGCAGCACCAGCCGGCGACTGGGGATCTTGTGGTATTCCGTGGCCAGCGAGACCACGGCCGGATCGAATTCGTCGCGCAGCTCGCCGTCCAGCTTGATCCTCAGGGGGCGACCGCCGGAGCTTTGCAGAACCGCGTCCAAGCTGTCCCCGGCCTGCGGGCTCGGCGCCCAGTGCAGCCGCAGGACGCTGTCGTCGCGCAGGCCGCGCGAGGTGGCTTCGGCCTGCCATTCGCGCCCGACCGCGTCGGCGAGTTCGTCCACCGCCACGGCAGTGTCCAATTCGGCGTGGGCGGGCCGGAGCCGGTCGATCAGGTCGAGGACGAGGGTGACGCCGGCGAACAGCAGCGACATCGCCGTGGCCACCGCGGCGGCGTACGCGAAGTCCGAAATGACCCAGATCATCGAGGTGAGCGTGACGATCGTGGTGGCGGCGACCGCCGTTCGCCGGGCATCCCGGAATCTTGTGTTCATGGTGGACCGGAATTCTGCGTGGCAGAAAATGATCAAAGCAAGTCGGCCATGCGGTCGGCGATTTCCGGCTCTTGAGCCGAGGTGTGCGTCTCGACCCTGCCGGATCATGGGTCACTGGTGGTAGCTTCTCCGCCACGACGCGTTCTTGTTGGCGGATGAGGAGCGGCGCAGTGAGCGGTCTGCTCGACGAGCTCACCCCGGCGCAGGCGTCGGCCGTCGCCGGCTACCTGACCACACCGGGTTCGTCCTCGTGCTGCCCTACCTGGAGCTCGGCATGAGTGTCACGCAGCACGGAGCCGCGTTGGTGGATCGCCTGCGCATCTGCCGGATCGGCGGCAGGGGGCTGCATGCGGATCTGGAGGACGAGATGTACGACCGGATGGTGCCGGAACATGTGATCGTATTCCTGATGCGCTGGGTGCGCGGACAGGTAGAGGTATTCGGACCGGTGAGGTAACCCTTTCGGCTATGGACATCCGGATCGCCCGCGCAACTATAATTTGGCACGTTCATTGTTGATGCTGGCGGGCATTCGCAGAGCGAGGCGGTGGCAGTTGCAGTCGAGCAGCGACTCGCGCCGCGACTCGGTGCGTCTTTTTCTGTCCCGGTTGTTGCCTTTCGTGCCGCTCTTCATCTCCTCCGTGGCGGCGGTGCCGACGAGCCGCATCCGGATCTATGCCGCATTGTTCACCATTTATGCCGCCTTCTTGGCCGCCCTGCGGGTGATCAATTCCAACATCCGGCGGGCGAGTGAACGACGACGTCAGGACGAGATGTGGGATGCGCTCTCCGGGTTCATGAAGATCACGATTCTGGTGACCGAGGCGCGGGACCGGACCGCGGAGGATCCCACCGCGCGTGAGGGGCTGCACAAGCTCCTGAACGGGATCGTGATGACCTCGGCGATGCGTGCCGGGGTGAAGGGCCGGCGGTTGCCGGAGCAGTCGAACACGGCCGGGCTCCGGATGGTGTGGTACCTGCTGGTGTCGGCGCGACCGCACACCAAGGAGGAGTGTGATCGCGACTCGATGATCCTGAAGCGTTACCAGTGGCGCGGCTACGACGGCGGGGCCGAACCGGAACCGGTCATCGCATGCCAGGGGGCGTCCCCGTCGGAGCGCTCGGAGACCTATTTCGATCTCGCCTTGAGCGGCGATCCGCAGCCGATCTTCGACATCGAGACCGCACCGGACGGCTCCCGCATGTCCTGCCTGACCGTGGCGGTGCGGGAGGACCGATCGTCGTGGGGCATCCTGCGGCTGGAGTCAACCGACGGGACGCCGCTGACTCCGACGGATGGCGTATATCTGACTCTGATCGCCTCAGGAACGGCACAAGTGCTTACCCTGCTGGGCGATGACGCCGACAGGCTGGTGAATTAGACTGATGTTTCAGCTCCTGCTGACGAGGCCCGGGATGGGGGCTCAGGCAATGAATATCTCCGACAACTCATCCAGTCATTCCGCCTCCGACAGTTCGGTGCCGACGTTGCCCCAGACTGCTGACTGGGAACTGGGCCGGCAATACATGCGCGGTGCCCTGGGAGCTGACGAATTCCTCGATCGCTCGTCGCGTTCCCAGCCGTTGCGGACCACGGTGGCGCACCGGATCGCCACGTTCCTCGGTGGTTCCGTTTTTGTCGCCTACGCCGCCTTGGCCCTCTATTTCCTCGCGACCCGGCAGCTCGTTCCGGGCGTCGTGAGCGTGGTCGGCGCGCTGGCCGTGGTGGCCTACTCCGTCGTGCAGTTGCGCCGCTGACCGGCACCCCGCCGCGTCACCACACGCGACGGGCCAGCTCGGCCACCGCGGCGCCCTCATAGTCGCGCAGGATCTGCCGCAGGTGCCGCGTCGCCTCCCGGTCCGTCTCCCCGTCCAGACCGAGACGCACGAGGGCGTCGTCCCAGGCGAAATGATCCCTGGCGACGCGGGCGAGTTCGTCGAGCGCCCGCCAGTCCGGTGCCGCAGGACCCGCCGCGGCGGCATCCGCGACGGCCGCCGCCGGTGCGGGCGCCGCTGCCTGCAGCCGGCTGCACAAGGCCGGCCACCGCGTGATGATCTCGGCGAAGACGACCAGGTTCCGTGCACGGACCACCACGTTGTCCCCGGTGGCCTGGCTGGCGTCGGCCAGGCGGTCCAGGACGCGTACGTAAAACTGCCAGACCGTCAGCAGGCGCTTGATGTCCCGGGGTGAGCGTTCCGGCTGCTGCCGGATGCGTTCGTCGAGCAGCGTACGCACCAGCGGGTGCCGGTCCCGCGCCACCTGGCTGCAGACCGGCAGCGGTTCGCCCGACCCGTACTCCGCCGGGCTCCCGGTCGCCGGCTCGCCGTCCGAACCGGCCGGGGCGGGCGCGTCGCTCGCCGCGGGGGCGTCACCGGGGTCGCCGTCCGGCTCGCCCGCGCCGTCCGGGGGCAGCGCGCCGTCGGAGCCGGACCCGGCCACGGCCTGCCCCGGCGCGCCCGGAGGCGCAGGGCCGTCGGTGATCGCCGGTTGCAGCAGGTCGGACATCAACCGGTCGAGGGTGGCGTCGCTCAACCGCGGCAGGACGACCGGAAGCTGAACGAGTTTGCGCAGGAACGTCCATCCGGGGGAGGGGTCCTCGCTGCTGATGGCGTGCCGTGCCGCCAGGCCCGCGTACGTGCTGTCCAACTGGGCGGCGACCACGTTCGGATCCAGCCCCAGCACGAAACGCGTGCTCGGCAACTGGCCGGACAGGAACAGGTTGATGGCCTCCAGCACCTCGGCGGTGGTCGTGGGATTGCACCGGTCCAGGTCGTCGACGAACACGACGAGTTCCACCCCGGCCGTGCCCAGGTCCTGCAGAACGTTCGCCACGTCATGCTGGGCAAGGTAGAGGTAACCGGCGCGGGCCCGGTACAGCGGATCGCGGATGGGATCCGCGAGCCCGGCGCCGGTGACGCTCTGACCCCCGCTGGGCAGCGGGCCGGCGAACAATTCGGACGGCAGCCATCGGGAGGCGTGCCCGGTGTAATAGCGCAGCAGCGAGTGCAGCAGCCCCACGGCGAGAGCCGCGGCGGCGGCCACCATCGCCACCTGCGCGCCGAGCACGTCGTGCCCGAGCAGGTTCCACTCCAGGTCCGGGTCGATGAGCTTGGCGAGCACCGGCACCAGCAGCGCGGCCACGACGACGGCCAGCAGCGGCGACAGCGTCCGTCGCCGCAGCGCCCACCGCAGGTGGCGGGTCTGGCTGTGGCGCCGGTTGCGGCTCAGCCAATACCAGTCCCGGTCGCCCCGCGCGGGATGCAGGGCCGCGCCGGCGGCCTCCAGGATCGACTGGGCCAGCCCGGCCCAGATCTGCTCGCTCGTCTGGTGCGCCCACGGATTGAACCAGGCGGTGACCAGCCGCCGCCGCTGCGGCTTGGTCAAACTGTCCACCCGGGAGTTGACGCGACGACTGCCCGGCGAGGGGCGCCCCAGCAGCACGTCCGCGCGGGCGGCGGTCAGGCGGGGCAACCGTGGCCGCCCGGCCGGCGCGCCCTCCCGCGCCGACTTCTCCCGGTCCAGCTCGTCCAGCTCCCGGCGGAGCACCGCGAGCATGCTGCTCTTGCCCGACCCCCAGGCGCCCTCGGCGGCCAGCACCGTCGGGCCGGCCTCGTGTGATTCCTCCGAGGTGTGCAGCAGGATGCTCATCATCTCGGCGATGAGGTTCTTGCGGTAGAAACGGTCGTGCTGCACCGCGCGGTCGGAGGCGCCGCGGAACCGCATGTCGCCGTACGTCGCGGAGAACGTGGCCAGCCGGATCTTCCCGTCGACACTGCCCAGGGCGGCCCGCATGGCACCGCCGTCCGGCACCGGGCACAGCGCGGAAACGACCGACAATTCCGTACGTACGGGTTCCGCGTCCTTGATGGCGTTGAGGTCGAGGCACATCACCTTGCCGCCCTCCCCGCTGGACAGCAGCATCTGCCGCCCGTCCGGGAGGCTCACGACGGTCATGTCCAAGACGGTGCCGTCGTGCTGGGCCAGGATGCGGCTGCCGGTGCGGGTGTCCCAGATCCGCACCGTCCCGTCGGTGCCCGCGGACAGCAGGCTGTTACGTTCGCCCGGCCGCGACACCTTCGCCAGGCACCGCACCGGCCCGTCGTGCCCGATCCACGTCTCGACGGGCTCCTCCTTCGCCGGGTTCAGCAGCCGCACGACGCCGTCCCGACCCGCGGCGGCCACGCCCTGGCTGCGGTCCGTCAGCTCCCCACTGACCAGGGCATAGCTGTGGCCGGCGAAGATCAGCTCGGCGGTCGCCTCGGGATCGGCCGGATCCAGCACGAAGACGCCCCGTTCCCCGGCGCAGGCGATGCCGGGGGCGCCGCTGGGCAGTTCGACGTCGCAGACCGAGAACAACTTGCCCAGACCCGCGGCCAGGACCCTCGGTTCGGCGGCCAGGTCCGCCCAGCACAGCATCGTGCCGTCCTCGCCGACCGAGACGAGCCCCGCGCCGGGCAGTCGGTCCGGCAGGCAGGCGACGCGGAACGCCGACCCGTCATGCTTGCCGGGCAGCGGGACCGACCGCTCCGGCGTGGCCGCGCGGTCGCGCACCCTGATCCGGCCGTCGTCGCCCGAGGCGGCAAGCAGCAACTCGTCGCCGTCGAGCACGGTGGTGAGCGAATGGATCCGCCCGATCGACTCGGTGGGAAACTGCGACCGGTCCGAGTCGGCGTTCCAGCGGCGGACCTTCCCCTCCAGCCCGGCCGACGCCAGAACCCGGTCGCCGTGCGGAGTCACCACCGCCACGACCGCCGTCACCGAGCCGATGTGCCCGATCAGCGGGGGATCAACCGGCGACCCGTCAAGCTTCCAGGGCAGAATGACCTCGTCGCGTCCGGCCGAGAAAAGCGTGGCCTCCTCGCCGCCGATCCCCGGCATGATGGCGAGCGAGGAGACGGATTGGTGGTGCCGGTGCTCGAACTCGCGGATCAATTCCAGGTGATCGCCGAGACGCCACAGCTTGATGCACCCGTCATCGTCGGCCGACACGAGCCGGCCGTCCGCGCCACCATTCGGACCGCTGCTTGCCGGGTCTGCGCCGTCCGGGATGAATGCCAGCGCTCGGATGGCGTGGTCGTGCGCCGAAGAATAGACGCTGAGAATGTGACCGGACGCCAGGTCGCAGACGCGGATCGCGCGGTCCTCGCCGGCCACCGCAAGGAGCCCGTCCCGCTGCGGTGGGGAAACGAGCCCGTCCCGCTGCGGCAGGGAAACCGCGGACAGGGCGAAAATCGCCTGGAGGCCCGCATCGACCGGCAGGTCCATCCAGGCCAGACTCGTCAGATCCAGCCCGAGCACCGAACCGTCCGCGGTTCCCACCGCGAGCACCCGCCGCCCCGTGGCCAGCGTCAACTGGCGCATCGCCGTGACGTCGCCGACGGTGTCGTCGAGGCGCACATGCTCCGTCGAGGCGTGCCCCGTCCACAGGCGAATGCCCGTGCCCCCGCCCCCGGTGGCCAGCGCGTCCCGACCCTCGTGCGACACCACCGTCATCGCGTTGACCGGCCCCACCGATAGCGGCGCCGGATCGGACAGCGCGTGGCCATTGGTGTCGTAGAAGACAACCCGCGAAGCGGTCAACGCGGCCAGGACAACCCTTTCATGATCCAGCACCAGGGACGCCAATGCTCTGATCTGCTCGGGCATGGATCCGCTCCGGAAGCGTTCGGGAAAGGGGGTAGCGACCATTGAAACCGGTCGTGTCAACCGTCGCCACCATCGAGGCCCAGCCCGAAGATCCGCGCCGAATCCGACTAATTGGGGATGTCGGCCTTGGCGGATTTCGGCACGTGCGCGGACTCCGACGCAAGCGCGGACCGGCGATGGTGGAATTTTCTCATGCCGCCGGTCGATTGTTACTCATCCGTCGATGCGACTTACTCAAAATGACTGGATGCCGGCGAGTGCGTCCGGCCGGCGACCCTCGGGTGGCCGCCGGCTCGGGTGGCCGCTGGCTCGGTGTGCTCGTTACTCCGGCGTGCCCTGGATGAACGGGCCTACCTGGCCCACGCCCTTGCCCTGCGCCGCGCACGCCTTCTGCATGCCCTGCACGATCAGCTTGTCGTCGCTGCCCGGAAGCCGAAGCGAGTAGCCCTGGACCTGGGTCGGCTGGCAATCGTCACCCTCCGCTCCCGTGTCGGCCAGCAACACCGTCACGTACGCGTCCTTCTTCGGCTGGATGACAATCTTCTCCGGGGTGTCGCTGTCCATGTGCTTGAAGGTGCTGCCGACCTGCTTTCCCTCGGCGTCCGCCGAGAATGCCACAGTGGGAAAGCCTTTCAGTCCGCACGCCGAGTCGGACATGTTCGTCACAATGAGAAACTTGCCCGTGTGCCCGGCCGCGCCGCCGCCCTCATCGGACTTGGTGCCGCCGCTCAAGTCGTCCACGGTGCACATCGCGGTGCCGCCGCCCCCGTCGCCGTCCTCCCCGCCACCGGTGCTCGTGGAGGTGGCCGTGGGACTGACCGCGGGGCTGGTCACGGGCGTTCCCGCCGCGAGCGAACTGGGTGCCGACACCGGCGTCGGTGTGGCGGATGAGGAGCACCCCATCAGGGCCGTACCGGCGAGGAGGCCACCCGACACCAGCGCCATCGTCTTCGCCTTGGACATCACTCTCTCCGCTCTGCAGAAATCAATCGGACCAGCCAACGCTATGCACGCCGCCGGACGTGATTACTCCCCCATTTGTGCCATCGGTAATCATCACCGTCATTATTTGCGCGGTCCCCAAAAAGGGGGACACGATAGCGCGGAATCGGTGTGGAGGCTCGCCGCTGAGCAATTCTTGATGCGACCCGAACAGAGTCCTTACATGCGGGGGTCGGCGGGCGCCGGTGCGGTGTGCTCGTCCGGGCGTGGTCTCACTTCGCCCAGGGAGCGGCGTCGCCCGGCATGCGTGGGATCCGGATGGTATCGAGGGGTTTGTACCGAATACGCTACGGGGGGAGGCGGATGCGCCCGCATCGGTGGCGTCCCGTTGCCGGGGCGGCTTCACTCGTGCGTGTGACCTGGGCGTTTTCTGCCTCAGGCGCGGCGCGACGCAGCCAACCTGATCATGAAGGACACGGCCCCCGGGCCTAGGAACGGCCCAGGAGCGGCACCAGATGAGCGTTACCGGTTCGTGGATCCGCAGCAAGGCATGCGTCGGACGGGACCACTGTGTCGAAGCCGCCCCCGCCGGTGACCAGATCGGCCTGCGCAACTCGCGGTTCCCTGAGGCGGTGCTCGTCGTCGACAAGAGCGCCCTGGCGGACCTCCTCGGCACCATCAAGTCCGGGGATTGGCTCATCGAACCGCCCCGCTGATCTGCGGATCAGAATGCTCGGATCCGGCTCTCCCGACAAGGGCCGGCAGGGCGAATCACCGTATCGGGCGTTGGCCCTCGCGCGGCTCTGCGCCGCACGCCCCCAGTTGCTTGCGCGCATCGACGGTGTCGGCGCTCGCGAGGCGCGGCTTCGCTGAGGCCGGCATCTCGTAGGGGCGCGTGGGTGGCCCGGCCTTGACGGCGCGCAGATATTCCTCATCCATTATCGCGTGGAAGCGTTCCTCATGGTTATGGGCACCTGTCGGTGGTAGATGCCAATTGCCGTATTGTTCCCAGAACCTGCGGGGCACTTCGCTGTCGAAGAACCTGGCCAGGTATTCGCGCGCCTGCTGCTCGGTGATCCGTCCGAGCTGCCACGAGCGGATCCATAACTTGACGACCTTGCTGCAATAGTAGAAGAGTTCCTCGTCGATATGCTCGGGGGAGACGCGCGGACCCCAGCATTGACGGAAGTGCGGATGTTCCATGGCGATGAGAATCAGATCGTCGCCGAAGTCGTCCAGCGACTGGGCTCGCGACGACTGCAAATGCTTGTATTGCACGAGCACCGACAGCGTCACGACGATGAGCGCCAGACCTGCGACCAAGGCCGACGCGCCCTCGCCGACGTTCCCCACCGCGGAATAGTCCTCATCGGCAGACAGGACCGTCAAGACGAACGGAAAGGCCATCGCGCCGGCCAGGCAAGCGATCGCGGCGATCAGCAGAGCTGTCAGCGTCCGCGCGCCTCCGGACTTGCGATCCGACGCCGCGAACCCGTGGAGCTCCCCAGCCGCCATCTGGACTCCTCAAACGCACCTCCCTGCAGATTAAGTCTCCACATTGGCGGTGAGCAAATGGTCACCGTGCCTCATTCATGCCAATAGAGAATGATCAGACAGGTGGCAGCCTGCCGCATGGCGACCTGCGATAGAGCCCATTGGGCGTATCGGCTTGCCATTCGAGTCATGGTCGCCGGCATCATTTGTGTCCTGCGTCACTAAGGTGCCCGCTCTCGCGTTCCGAACTGCGCACTCTCGTGCTTTCGCGCGGCGATAGCCTCTTGACGCAACGTTTTCGTGCAGGCTCTGACACGGTCCGAACAGACTTTCACACGGCCACGCCCATTCGCGCTCCAAATGGCCCGCCCCCGCGCGCCCGCCCCGCCCCCGCCCGCGCGCCGCCAGCGCGTCGACCCCGCCCCGCCCCGCCCCGCCCCCGCCAGCGCGTCGATCTTGGACTTCCTGTGCCGGTTTTGACACGGCTTATCCGACTTATACGACCCAAAAATCCAAGATCGACGCGCTGGCGGGGGCGATCGTGGACTTCGCGAGGGGACTTGGGGGTGCTTGCCGGGTATGTCCGACCAGAAACCCCGAGATCGGCGGTGAAGGGGGCGGCGGTGAAGGGCGCGGCGGTGAAGGGCGCGGCGGCGATGGGAGCGGCGGTGAAGGGGGCGGCGGTGAAGAGGTCGGCGGCGAAGGGAGTGGCGGCGAAGGGAGGGCGGCGGCGGATGGGCCGGCGGGCGGATGGGGCGGCCGGCGGATGGGGCGGCGGCGAGGGGATCGGGGGCGTGAAGGGCCGGGTGTATCGGCCCGGGTGTGTCGGCCGGGTGAGGTCCGGCCGTAGCCGGTGGCTGTCACCGCTCGTTCGGCCGTCGTCTATGGACGTCATGAACTCGGCGTGGCAGCCCTGCGCTACGGCCGAGTGGACGGTGGCAGCCACCGGCTACGGCCGGGCGCTTCCTCAGATCGACGGGAGGGAGATTGACGCGGCGGGACGTGGGGCGAGACGTGGCGAGGCCGGGCGGGACCGGGGCGTGACGCGGCGGGACGTGGGGCGAGACGTGGCGAGGCCGGGCGGGACCGGGGCGTGACGCGGCGGGACGTGGGGTGAGGCGGGGGCGGGGCTCCGGCAGCCCCCGTTATCACTGCCGGAGCCGAATCGCCTACGGGTAGTGACTCATGTGCATCGGCATCCATCGTGCGGGCGTCGCCCGACTCGGAGGTTGACCATCAGCGCACCGGTCTTGCCCGGCCCGGCACGGCCAACGCACCGCGCGACCGAACGGCGCCGTGCGACCAAGCGGCACTGTGCGACCGAACGACGCCGTGCGACCAAACCGCGCCGTGTAGCCCGAAGACGCCGCGCAGCCCGAAGGCGCAGCAACCCGGAGACGCCGTGCAGCCCGAAGGCGCGGCAACCCGGAGACGCCGTGTCGGCTGCGACCACCCGGTGACTGCTACGGCGACTGGGCGGAGTGGGCCTGGTCTCGCCACTGGCCGGGGGTCAGCCCGTACGCGTTCCGGAAGGTTCGGTTGAAGTGGGATTCGCTGCGGAAGCCTCGCCGGAGCGCGATGCTGAACGCCGTCGCGCCGTGGTGTTGCGGGTCCGCCAGGTCGCGACGGCAGCGTTCCAGTCGCCGGTCGCGGATCCAGGCTGACACGCTGAGTCCCTTCTCCTGGAAGATTTTGTGCAGCAAGCGTACGGAAATGTGGTGTGCCGCCGCGATGGTCTGCGGGCCCAGGTCCGGGTCGTCCAGCCGGGCCTCGGCGAAGGTTTGCACCTGGGCGAACAGGGACCGGCGCCAGGCGTCCGTGGTGTGCGCGGAACGCTCGTCCGCCAGGTGCGCCAAGAATGCGCCGAACAGGTCCACGGTGCACCCGGCCAGCCGGGCCGCGTCGGCTTCGGTGTAGTGGCGGTGTTGCCGGCTGAGTTCGCGGAGGTGACCGGCCAGCACGGCCGCGATGCCCCACCGGCCGGCGACCGGTTCGCCGATCACGCCGGAGGGTACTCCCCGGGGGACGGCGAGCCGCTTGCGGGAGACCGTGAGCATGGCGAACGTGGACGGCGTGGTGTCCGCGGGGCGCCACACCTCGAACGGTCCCGACGTGTCATATAAGCCCAGGTCGAGCTGCCGGAAGCAGCCACCCCGGCCGTCCTGGGTGATGTCGGCCCGGCCGCGCAGGACGACGAGCAGGCGGTACGCCTCCGGGTCGGAGCGGCGGATCAGGGGGCGGGTGCGGCGTACCAGCAGATGCCCCCGCCGCAAAGTGTTGACGGCGAGTTCGACACCGTCGTCCAGCTCGGTGGAGTGGAACTCGTAGCCGAAGCCGTGAAAAGGCTTCCCGTCCGCCTCCAACGGGGCGGGCAGCCGGTGCAGGAGATGCTGATAATCGCGGAAACGCGCCCATTCGACCTCGGATGCACCCATCGCCACCCCCGCGACGACGATACCAACCAACATCGATCTGACAATTGATTACCGAGCCGGGGCGGCACCGTGAACGAACAGCGCCGGCGACGAGGACGAACAGCGCCGGCGACGGCGACGAACAGCGCCGGCGACGAGGACGAACAGCGACGGCGACGGCGACGAACAGCGCCGGCGACGAGGACGAACAGCGACGGCGACGGCGACGAATAACCCGGCGACGAGGACGAATAACCCGGCGACGAGTAGGCCCGGCGAACGGAACGGCCCCGGCGCCCTTGGTGAGCGCCGGGGCCGTCCTTTCAGGAATGACAGGGGAGGGGCGTCACGCCGCCCGGCGCCGCCGGATCGTCTGGCGGGTCGCCATCGCGCTGCCCGCCACGCCCATCGCCGCCACGCCCGCCACGGCCAGCCACGCGCCCACCGGCTGATCCTGGGAGACCGGCGTCACATAGCTCACGCCGCCGCCGCTGCCCGGCACGCCGCCGGTGTACGCCGCACGGCTCACCCACCAACCGCCGTGACCCTTCTTCTTGTTGATCACGTACACGTTCACCGTGGCCGACTGGTGTGACCGCTTGCCCTTGGCCGTGATGAACACCAGGCCCGCCCGGGACATGTTGGCCCGCACGATGAACTTGCCCTTGGAGTTGGCCATGGTGCTGGTCCGCCGCACCACGCGGGTGTACTTGGAACCCTTCGGCCGGAACGAGATGGTGATCCACACCCGCTCCCGGTACGCGTACTTGCGGCCGGTGATGCGCACGGTGACGCCATATTTCACCACGGGCCGGTTGCACACCAGGACGGGTGCCGGCGGCGGATAATGCTTCGGCCGCGCGGTGGCCGCCCCTGCACTGAACGTCAGCAGGCCCACCGTCATGGCGAGCGTGGCGATCAGCGAGGACAGCACCGTGTAAGCCCGAGATCGGCTCATGGTTGCCTCTTTCATATGTGGGACTGATCCTCCAGTCCCAACGAGTCACCGTCCGGGCGGTCTGTCAGACGTTCGGGCGACACGCCCCGCCGGCGTCCACGCGCGTGTCCCACGGCCGCACCCCCGGCGTCGTCCACAGGTGCGGCGTCACGGTGGTCTGCGCCGCGTCCAGCGGGCCGGTGAGCAGCGTGACCTCGTACGTCTGGGAGGCGCCCGGCGGCAGGTCGACGGTGATGACGCCGACCATCCGGCCGCGTTCGATGCCGCTGCCCAGGTCGACCTCCTGCCCGCCGGAGGTGACCGACAGGATGCCGCCCTGGGTGGGGGAGAACACCATCACATTGGTCCGGGAGGTGTGCGGGTCACCCGACAGGGCCAGCCCTCGCACGTACGCGGGAAGGCCGGCCGCGGGCGCGGTGGACCCGAGGGTGAGCTTCAAGGTGAGCAGGCGCCCGCCGTCCTCGGCGCAGTCCCCGGCGGTGAGCGTCGCCGCCTCGGTCAGGTAGTAGCTCAGCTTCGACCCGCCGCCGTCGTTCAGGAACACCCCCACCGTCGGCGCGTCCTTGTCCTCCTCCGGCAACCGGCCTTCCAGCACCGTGCCCGCCAGGGTGGCCTGCTCGTCCGGCCGGGCGCTCCACATCAGCAGCCGCCGCTCCCCGGCCGCCCGCGCCATCTGCGCCAGCAAACCCTTCGGGTCGCCGCGACCGGCGAGCAACGCGTCGAACGTCGCCCGCGCCGCCCCCGCGAAATAGTCGTCCTGGTCGGTCGGGTCCGGATATTTCGCGTACGCCTCGGACAGCAGCAACCGCACCGCGTTGTCCGCGGTCAACGGCTCACCCTGCGGCATCGTCACCGCGCCGGTCACCTTCAGCAGGTACGACAACGCCACCGGGTCGGTCGCCAGCACCCCGTCCACGGCCACCCCGGTCCGTTTGCGGTACATGTCCCGCGCCAGCGCCGCCGCGGTCGGGAAGTCCGGGGTCAGGTTCACGTCCGCCGGGAACACCGCCGGCCGGTCCGTGTAGAGCGCGGTCAGATCCTCCCCGAGATCCTGCACCGGCGGGTCGAACACCTTCAGGTCCCGCGCCGCCGACCCCTGGTCCGCGATCCGGATCGCGCCCGCGTCCGCCTTCACCACGATGTACGCGCCCGGCATCCCCCCGGTCGCGCGGACCTCCGCATTGTTCTGGAACAGCACCAGGTACGTCCGCGGCCCGTCCGCCCCCAGCATCACCGGCAGCAGCTTCGCGGCCCGGTCGGCCGTCGCCGCCACCTGTTCCGCCCGCGCCAGGCCGTCCCCGAGCTGTTCCACCGCCGTACGCACCGGGCCCATCAGCCCGCCGGTGTCCACACCGGCCAGGCGCTGCCGCGCGGACCGGATCGACGCCAGCCCGGCCGCGATCCGCGGACCCGCCGCCACCACCGGCGCCAGGTCCACCCGGCCACTCTGCGGCGCCAGCGACTGCGGGTCCAGCCCCTTCGCCGCGTCCAGCAGCGAACCCAGCGCATCGCTCGCCAGCACATCCAGCACCGCCGCGACCTGGCTCACCGCCGCCAGGTCGTCCCCGACCAGCGGCACGTGACTGGCCGCCGACCACGCGACACCCGTGGTCTGCTCGTGCGCCGCGCGGGTCTCCGCCCGCAATGCCGCCAGCGTCCCCTCGGCCGCCGCCAGGTCACCGCGCTGCAACTGCTGCTGCATCTGGGAGAATAGCCCGGCCGCCGTCTCCAGGTGCCCCTTCGCCCGTACGCCCTGCACCGCCACCATGCCGGCCCACACCAGCACGATCAGCATCACGGCGGCGGCCGTGATCAACGGCCAGCGCCGCCGGCCCTTCGCCGTCTTCCGAGGCTGCGCGCCGGGCGCGACCGCCCGCCGCACCTTCTTGAACTCGACCCCGGACGGACGCTGCGGCGCCTCGAACGCATACCGCTCCGGACCGCCGGCCTTCTGCTCCTCCGGCGTGCCGCCGGGCTGATCCTCGTTCTGCACGACACTCCTCGGCTGGGCTGTCGCGCCGCCGCGTCGCGTCCCGTCCCGACCGGTGGCGCCCTGTGTTGAGAGACAAGAGCGCCCGGCACGCGCCGCACAAGCACCAACGGCGCGGACTGACCGAAGCGCGGCCTCCTCCACCTAACGGCAGCAGCCCGGCCGGGGTGTTCGGACTACCCCGTTCAGGCGAATCCGGCGCAAACACCGGCGACGGACGGGCCGTCCGGTACCCGCCTCCGGCGCAGCTCGTTTGTCGTCGGGAACCACATCGTCTCGCAGCAAATGCCGGGCCGCGCCCGCGCGGCCGGACGGGAGGACAACCTTGCTGCCTTCACTCACCGGCCAACGCTTCCTCGTCACCGGAGGCACCGGCTCGTTCGGCCGCACCATGGTCGGCCGGCTGCTGTCCGCCGGCGCCGACGAGGTCCGGGTGCTCAGCCGCGACGAGGCCAAGCAGGACGACATGCGCCGCCGCCTGCGCGACGACCGGGTCCGCTTCTACGTCGGCGACGTGCGCGACGCCGACTCCGTCGGCAAGGCCGTCAAGGACGTCACGTACGTCTTCCACGCCGCCGCCCTCAAACAGGTCCCGTCGTGCGAGTTCTTCCCGCTGGAAGCCATCCGCACCAACGTGATCGGCAGCAGCAACGTCATCGACGCGTGCGAGCGCCACGGTGTGCAGTCCGCCGTCTTCCTCAGCACCGACAAGGCCGTCCAGCCGATCAACGCGATGGGCATGAGCAAGGCGCTGATGGAGAAGGTCGTGCAGGCGCACGCCCGCAACAACCCGAACGCCGCCACCAACGTGTCCTGCGTGCGGTACGGCAACGTGATGTATTCCCGCGGCTCGGTCATCCCGCTGTTCATCGAGCAGATCCGCGCCGGCGAACCGCTCACCGTCACCGAACCCCGGATGACCCGCTTCCTGATGTCCCTGGCCGACTCGGTGGACCTGGTGGAGCACGCCTTCACCCGCGCCGCCCCCGGCGACATCTTCATCCGCAAGGCACCCGCGAGCACGGTGGCCGACCTGGGCACCGCCCTGTGCAACTTGTTCGGCGTCGCCCCGAAGATGAACATCCTCGGCATCCGGCACGGCGAGAAGATGGCGGAAACCCTGGCTTCGGCTCAGGAACTCGCACACGCACAGGACTACGGCGACTTCTTCCGCATCCCCATCGACAGCCGCGACCTCAACTACTCGCTCTACTTCGACGAAGGAGAGACGGACAGGAAACCGTTGTTCGACTTCAACTCGGACAACGCCACGCGCCTGACCGTATCCGAGGTCGAAGACCTCCTGCGCACCTTGCCCGAGATCCGAGCCGAGGTGGGAGTCGCGCAGTCGGACGGCCAGATCCGATGAGCCAACGTCCAGACGTACGCAATCGAGGGGCCGCCGCCCCTCTGTCAGTGTCCTACGTCACTCAATGGTTTCCGCCGGAGACCACCAAGACCCCGCTATGGATCGCGCGAGCCCTCCGCCGCCGTGGGCTCGCCGTCGAGATCGTCACTGGCATCCCGAACTATCCGACCGGGAAGGTCCACACGGGATATAGGGCCTGGCAGCGGTCTCGCGAGGAAGTCGACGGCTTCCGAGTCGTCCGCAACCCGCTCTTCCCCAGCCACGGCCACTCCGCTGTTGGCCGTATGACGAATCTGGCCTCGTACGCGCTTTCGTCCACGGTCTTCGGGCAAGGATCGATCAGACAGTCCGATGTTGCGCTGGTCTACTCCTCGCCCGCGACCGCCGCGTCAGCGGCCATGTATGCGCGGAGGAGGTCGGGTGTTCCCTACGTCCTTCTGATCCTGGATCTATGGCCGGATTCGGTCTTCGCCTCGGGGTTCTTGCATGAAGGCGTCGCTCGGAGGGTGGCCGAGTCGTCTCTGTCCCGATTCACTCAAGCGGCTTACCGGGGTGCGGAACATGTCGCGGTGACGACACCCGGGATGAAGGAGAAGCTCGTCGCCCGTGGAGTCTCCGCTGAGAAGATCTCCCTGGTCTACAACTGGGTGGACGAAGAGATCATGAAGCCATGCCCGGCCGATTCCGGGCTGCGGCCACAGCTCGGCATTGCCGACGACGACTTCGTCCTGATGTACGCCGGCAACCACGGGGTTGCACAGGCACTTGAGACGCTGATCGACGCCATGGACAGGGTCCGGGACCTGCCGGACGTCCACCTAGTCATGCTTGGCAGTGGCGTGCAGAAGCAACGCCTCATCGGCCTCGCTAAAGAGCGAGGTCTTTTCAACATCCACTTCCTCGGCGAGGTGGATCCGCGGCGCATACCGCCGTTGCTGGCCGCAGCCGACGTGCAGATCGTCTCGCTTGCCAGGCGCGAACTGTTCGAACTGACCATTCCCAGCAAAGTGCAAAGCATCATGGCGTGCGCTCGGCCAATGATCATCTGCGGCGCCGGTGACGCGGCCCGCGCTGTCACGGATGCGGCGGCTGGCTTCGTCTGCCCGCCGGAAGATGCCACACAGCTCGGATCGGTAATCCGGCAGGCACGAGATGTGCCGAGGGAAGACCTGGTGTCGATGGGCCTCTCCGGCCGGAACTACTACCAGAAATTCATGGGCGAGGACGTAGGCGCCGAGTCGTTGACGGAGATCCTGCGGAACGCCGCCAGGGCTCGCTCGGAGGTAAAGGCATGAAGATTCTCGTTCTTGGCGCATCAGGAATGCTCGGCCACACCGTACTCCGAGAGCTGGCGAGCGACAGTGACCTCCACGTCACCGGTGCCGTTCGTAAGAGGCCAGGCAACTTCAACTTCGGAGCCCTCGTGCTGGATGGCATCGACGCTTCCGACTTCGGGTCTATCAAAGCCGTCATCGATCAGGTCGACCCCAATGTCGTCATCAACTGCATCGGCGTCATCAAGCAGGACCCGAGGGTCGAGGACAAGGTCAACACCATCGCTGTCAATGCGATGCTCCCTCACGTTCTTGAGCGTGAGTGCGACGAGAGGGGGCGTCGCTTCATCCACTTCAGCACCGACTGCGTCTTCTCTGGGCGGCGTGGCCGGTACACCGAGGAGGACACCCCCGACCCGGTGGACTTCTACGGACGATCGAAGCTCATGGGCGAGGCCGGGCAGACCGGCCTCGTGCTCAGAACGTCGATCATCGGGCGCGAGATCTCATCCAAGCGCTCCCTCCTTGAATGGTTTCTGTCCAGTCAGGGCACCGTCCGGGGGTTTACCGAGGCGATCTACAGCGGTGTCACCACCACGGAGATGGCGCGCTTGGTGAAGTCGGTGATCAGGAACCATCCCGCGCTGAGCGGCCTCCTGCACGTCGCCTCCGACCCGATCTCCAAGCACGACCTTCTCCACGTCATCGCCGACGAGTATGGCTGGCACGGCACGATCGCACCTGACTCGAAAGTCCGGTGCGACAGGTCGATGAGGGCAGACGGCTTGTTCGCCCTCACCGGCTATAGACCGCCAGCATGGAAGACCATGATCAAAGAAATGCGGATGGCCGAGTCCGCCCTCGGCCGCTCCACGCTGGGAGCGGGACGATGACGAAAATTATGACAGTTGTCGGCACCCGGCCCGAGATTATCCGGCTCTCCCGGGTGATCAGCCGGCTCGACGAGACTCTCGATCACGTTCTGGTCCACACCGGGCAGAACTGGGATCCGATGCTCAGTGACGTCTTCTTCGAGGAGTTGGAGATCCGCAAACCGGACCGCTTCCTTGGCGTCGACACCTCGTCGCTCGGGAGCGTCCTGGGCGGTGTTCTCGTCGGCGTCGAGCAGGCGATCCGAGAGGAATGCCCCGACGCGCTGCTCGTGTTGGGCGACACCAACAGCTCCATTGCCGCCCTCATGGGCCGTCGTCTGAAGGTGCCGGTCTACCACATGGAGGCCGGCAACCGGTCCTTCGACCTCAACGTGCCGGAGGAGACCAACCGGTGCATGGTCGACCACATCAGCGACTTCAACCTCGTCTATACCGAGCACGCCCGGCGCAACCTGCTCGCCGAGGGCCTACACCCCCGGCGCATCATGCACACCGGCTCACCCATGCGCGAGGTGCTCGACTACTACCGTCCGAAGATCGACGCCAGTACCGTGCTCGACCGGCTCGGCCTGGAACCTGGCAGCTACTTCCTTGTGAGTGCCCACCGAGAGGAAAACGTCGACGATCCGGAGCGGCTGGGCAAGCTGATCGACTGTCTACGCGCAGTGCGGGATGAGTGGAAGCTGCCGGTATTGGTCTCCACGCACCCGCGCACACGGAAACGCTTGGAGCAGCGCGCGGACGATCTGAGCAGCCTGGAGGGCATTACATTCCATGAGCCTTTCGGCTTCCTAGACTACGTGCACCTCCAGACGAAGGCGAAATGCGTGCTTTCGGATAGCGGAACTATTAGCGAAGAGTCCGGAATCCTTGGCTTTCCGGCGCTGACCCTGCGGAATTCAATCGAGCGTCCGGAATCCTTGGATGCGGGGTCGATTATGATGGCTGCCATCGACGTCGGCGAAGTTGTCGAGGCCCTGAAGGCCGCGCTGATGCGCTCGTGCGGTTCTGCTAGCTGTGCCGAAGACTATCAGATCATCGACACCGCACGTCGCGTTACGAACTACCTAATCTCCACTTCGCGTAGACATCACGATTGGGCGGGGATCCGGATCGGACGGGGGTCCTGAATGCCGACACCTGTGCAGCCTTACAAGGTCACCATGACTTGCCCAGTGTTCGAGCCCGGGTTCCGAGCCGGCGGCCCTATTCGGTCGGTGGCGCACATTATCGACACCCTGCCAAATGACGTTGATTTGAGACTCATTACCAGTGACCGTGATCTTGGAGACAAGCACTCTTACCCCGGATTGTCTGGTAGGTGGGTCGACCGCGGCAATTCGAAGATCTATTATCTGAACGCTTCCAGTCGACGTCAGTGGTTCGCTGTCTGGAAACGGCTCCGTGCTGACTCTCCGGATCTGTTGTATGTAAATAGTCTGTTCAATCCGCGATTTTCGCTTGTTCCTATTCTGGCCTCATGGTTACGCATGATTCGGCCGAGCGCGATCTTGATCGCTCCTCGTGGAGAGTTGTCGCCGGGCGCGCTCCAGCTCAAGTCAGTAAAGAAGCGCGCCTTCATTGCGATGTGGAGATACCTGCTTCGAGGCTCCAAGGTGTTCTGGCACGCGAGTGCCGAACTAGAAGCGGCCGATATTAGGCGACAGTTCATTGGTGCTTCTGTGGTGGTTAATCAGAATCAGAGTGGCTTACCCCGGGAGCCGCTGAGACCTGTCGCCACATCAACGGTCGCCAAGCTGGTCTTTATCAGCCGTGTGAGTCCGAAGAAAAATCTCGCCGCCGCGTTGGAAGCACTCCAGCGCGTGGAACGCGAAGTCGAGTATGACATCTATGGTCCAATTGAGGATAAAGAGTACTGGCGAACTTGCCAGCGAGTCATCGATCGTCTTCCCCCCAATGTAAGGGTTAGATACTGCGGTGAACTTGAGCCCTCTGAGGTCCGGGCGACCTTCGCCACCTACGACGCGTTTGTCTTTCCCACGAGAGGCGAGAATTTTGGGCATGTGATCGCGGAGAGCCTTTCGGCGTCCTGCCCCGTTGTGTGCACCGATCAGACCCCATGGACCGACCGTCTGGCTGCGGGAGGGGGAATAGTCATCGGAAATCCAATCGTCGAGAGCCTATCGGAAATCCTTTCGTCTATCGCGGGGTCCGATAGCGAACAGCGACTGGCCGCGCGCAAACGGTGCGGGGAAATCTTTAGAGAATGGCGTCAGAAGTCGGATCAATTAAGTATCTTCGATGCAGTTCGGCAGCGAAGCATGGTGCGGAGGGAAGCTCGATGATTAACCCGGATCCCCGGATCAGCTCGAAGCCCCGGTTGTCGTTTCTGGGTACGGGTTATCTGGGTGCGACTTATGCGATCTGTTTCGCGGAGCTGGGTTATGAGGTGGT
>NZ_BMMX01000022.1:80900-99650 GCF_014646155.1 Mangrovihabitans endophyticus | reverse complement strand
GGGGCGGGGCGGGTCCGGGGCGGGGCGGGGCGCGGCGCGACGGGGCAGGCGCGGCGGGGCGCGGTGAGACGTGACGTGGTGCGGTGCGGGTTATGCTGAGCCTGGGCCCTGCAACGCCGCGATGCTCGCCCGCAACTCGGCCGTGCTGATCGGCGTCACGCGGCCACCCGTACGGGCGTCCTGCATCGCCTTCGCCAACTGCACCCGGCGCAGGACCTCCTTGATGTCCGCTCCCGTCATCCCGATGCTCAGCCGGGACAGCTCACCGAGGTCCAGATCGTCATCGAACATCCGGAAGCCCGGCTGTTCGTGCGCCGCGATCAGACCGCGGATCATCTTGCGAATGATCTCGGCGCGGCCCGCCTCGTCGGGTTTGGGCACCGACAGTTTCACGTCGAAGCGTCCGGAACGGATCAGTGAATCGTCGACCCGGTGCGGGAAGTTGGTGGTCGCCACCACGATCACGTTCGGGTTCGCCTCGATCAGGTCGTTCATCTCCTGCTTGAAGATGCCCGCGACGGCGTTGATCGCCTGGCTCGCCGCGTCCCCGCCGACGCCCGCGTAACTGATGATCGAGTCGAACTCGTCGAACAGGATCAGCGTCGGCACCCGGTAGCGGCGGGCGTCGCGGAAGATCTGCTTGATGTTGCGTTCCGAGCCGCCCAGCCACTTGTCCAGGATCTCCGGGGTGCGGATCTCCCGGAAGTCGGCACCGATCTCGTTCGCCAGGGCACGCGACAGCATGGTCTTGCCGGTGCCCGGCGGCCCGTACATCAGGATGCCCTGCGGCCGGCGGGCACCCCAGCGGGCCATCGCCTCCGGATGCCGGAACGAGACGGCGATCTGCCGCAACTCCGCCACCACGTCGGCCAGCCCGCCGACCTGGTCCAGGGTGACCGTCTGGGTGGTCGGCGGCGCCTTGGGCAGGCTGTCGCGGCTCACCACGTACCGTCGTCCGCGCAGCGACTCCTCGCCGGCGAGTTCGCACACGGCCTGCAGGGTGAGCCCGACGAAGGCCCTCAGGTGGGCCGGCTGCACCTGTTCGCGGGGCACCTCGGCGCGCAGGCGCACCATGGTGCCGCTCTCGTCGTACGTCACGTCGGCCTGCAGGCCGACCGCCGCGTCGGCGAGCGTGCCGGGTTCCCGGCCGGCCACCGGGCGGTCCGGGCGGTCCAGGCCGAGTTTCCGGTACGCCGCGGCGGCAGCGGCCCCGACACCGTCCACGATCCGGGTGGTGACCGGGTCACCGGCCTGGATGCGGCGGGTCAGCAGCAGCCCGACCGGGTCGTTGCCGAGCACCAGCGAGCGGATCCGTTCGGTGGACAGCGGATCGTCGGCGGTGCTGATCCGGGCGGTGAACACGTGCACCGGCCCGTCCGGGGTGTCCGCGCTGGTCACGGTCACGTCGACGCGCTTGACGGGCGCCGGGAAGGCGGCCCGGCTGAGCAGTTCGACCGGGTTGACGCGGGCGGCGGCGAGGATGGTCGTCGCGTCCACGAGGTCGATGTCGGCTCCGGCGTACTGGAACGTCTCGCTGCGCGGGCGCGCCCCGAATCCCGACTCGGACATCGTCCACCTCCGCATTGTCGCACCGGTGCCCTGGACCAAGAGTGACACGTCCACGCCGCCACCACGCCCCAGGACGCCAGCCGATGCGCTAAGCCTGCGCCGCCGCGCACGCCCGCAGGTCGCCGTCCGCCTCCGCGTCGCGGCCCAGCGCCCGCAGCGCCATCGCCCTCCCCCGTCGGCTGTCCGGGGCGTCGCCCGAGGCGGTGAAGTCCGCCACCGCCTCGGCGTGCCGGCCCACCGCGGCCAGCAAGGTCGCCCGGTTGAACCGGACCTCGGGGTCCTCCGCCAGCACCAGTGACCGTTCCAGATCATCCAGGGCGGATCGGGCGGATGGCGGGTGACGGCGCGCGGGGCGATGCGGCCGTACTGGCGCGGATCCGCCAGCAGTTTGCGCTCCTCGTCCTCGTCCTTCCACACCGAGACCATCATTGACGTGTACTTGTTGAGGAATTCGGCTTCGGTCGCGTCCGGGTTCTGGCCTTGGCTGCTCATCGGTTTTCCTTCCGAAGAATGGAGAGCGGTTTTCCGCCGCTGCAGAGAAAGTTAGGGCCGTCCTTTTCCGGCGGACAAGGCCCGGGACCCGGTTGACACCGTTCATGACGTTCGACGGGATTCGCCGCCACGAATCGATGGCAGGATGGTTCAGCCAGTGCTGCAGCACGGGCAGCAGCAGGCGCAGCTCGCGTCCAGGCCGTGGCCTGGGCGTCCAGGTCGGGTTGCGCGTCCTGGGCGTCGCGCCCCACGGTGACCGGCACATCGATCGGCAGCCGCAGGCCGTGTTCGGCCAGCAGCGCGCGCGGGTCGTCGGCCAGCGCCTGCTCGGCGGCCGGGTCGGCCCACACGTCGGCGACCAGCTTGCTGTAGGCGGCGATGAAGGCCGCGCGTTCTCCGGGAGACATCGTGCACTCCTCGACTCGATTGCGCCGGCAGGCCCGTGCGCGGTTCTCATGGTGCGCGCACCGGCCGTTCCGGCGGTGTTCGCGCGCTCGGATACCATCGATGCACGACGTTTGGCAATCCGTCGTTGACGCGATTCGTGCAACCCACGCCGGAATGGTGGACGGCAATCGGGCCGGCGAATTGTAGGCGGTCGGCGGCGTCCGCGCGAGCAGCAATTTCACTGCATTCCACGCGGCGCGCGTGATCCGTATCGTGAATCTCAGCCACACCCCGGGAGGATCGATGACGGTCACCATGTCCACGCCGGATCGAACCGGATCGCGTCCGGGCGCAGAGCGGTACACCGTCGAGGAGCTGGCCCGCACGGTCGGCATGTCGCCGCGCAACATCCGCGCACATCAGGCCCGCCGACTGCTGGCCCCGCCGGTGCGGGTCGGTCGCACCGCGTACTACGACGCGGGCCACGTGCGGCGCATGGAAGCGATCAAGGCGTTGCAGCGTCAGGGTTTCAACCTGGTGGCCATCGAGGCCATCCTCGGCGCGCAGGGCGCCGAGGCGGACTCCGACAAGCTCGCCGCGATGCTGCAGCGCCTGGGCACCGACCATCCCGCTCTGGTGTGCGCGCTGAGCCGGCACGGCGTGGTGGGCCGCACCGAGGACGGCACGGTGCGCACGGTGCGCCCGCGGGCCCTGCGGTCCGCGCTGGAGTTGCAGCGCAGCGGCGTGCAGACGGTGCCCTCGCTGCAGATCCTCACCGAGGTGCTGGACACGCTGCGGCACCTGACCGACGATCTGGTGCGCTCGACGTGCGCCCGGTTGCTGTCCGCCCGCCGTGGCACCGGCGACGCCGCGGCCACCTCGTGGGAGCAGGTCGATCAGGAGACGCTGGCGCTGACGCAGAGCATGGTGGGGATGCTGACCGAGGCGTTCCGGGTGTCGGTGGAGAACCACGGGCGCACCGCGGCGGCGGATCTGATGGCCGGCGGCGCGGACGCCGGCTTCACCATGGACGAGTCGGAGCTGGTGGACAACGGCTGACCGCCGGGCGCCCGGCTACTCGCCGTCCGCCTCGCACGGATGACACCGATCGATGTCATCCGTGCGCCACCAGCGCGGCCAGGCCGGCGCGGGAACCGATGTCCAAGGTCCGGTAGATCCGGCTCAGGTGCGCGTCCACGGTGCGCGGGCTGACCGACAACTGCCGGGCGATGGCGCGGGTGGTGGCGCCGGTGCCGGCCAGCCGCGCGATCTCCCGCTGCCGGTCGGTGAGCCCGGACAGCGCCGCCGGGGGCGCGCCCGGCGCCGGGCCACCCGCCGGGCCGGGGCCGAGCTCCAGCCGGGTCGGCCGGTCACCCAGCCGGGCCCGCCGCGCGGCGCCGTCCCACCCCGCGCGGGCCTGCGGCCGGTACGCCAGCACCAGCACCAGCGGCGCGGGCACCGGATAACGCAGCAGGTGGGCGATCAGGTCGGCGGACAGCGGGTCGGCCCACTGCAGGTCGTCCAGGATCAGCACCAGGCCGTCGCGGACCCGGCCGGCGATCCGCCGCCGCCCGGCGCGGCACAGCCGGAACTGGTCGAAGGTCACCGGGTCACGCCCGGCGCGGGCCGCGGCGGCGTCCCAGAACCGTTCGTCGCCGCCCGCGTCGACGGGGGCGGCCTGGCCGAACGCGTGCAGGAACACCTGGAACGGGATGCCGCGCTCACCGGGCGCGGCGCTGCCCGCCCGCACCGGCACGCCCCGCCCGGTCAGCCGGCGCATCGCGGCGGCCAGCAGGGTGGTCTTCCCGGCACCGGCGCCGCCGACGACTTCGATCACCGCCTGACGTCCGTACGGCAGGTTCTCCGCCGCCTCGTCGAAGACTCGCAGTAGGTCCTGGGACACGCGTTCCGCCTTGCTGCCGGAGCGCCCGCACCTCGCGTACGGGCGATGCGCCGGTGCGAAACCCGGCACGCACACTGTGCGCGGCGCGGGGGCGGCGCAGCATCCGCACGTATACGTAATCGGCGCCGCTGTCGGCCCTCAGGACGGGGGCGTGCCGTACAACCGGGCCAGGGCGACGCGGGAGGAGACGCCCACCTTCGCGAAGATCCGCGCGATGTGCGCCTCGACCGTGCGGCGGCTGAGGAAGAGCCGGTCCGCGATGGCCTGGTTGGTCAGTCCCTGGGCGACCATCTGGGCGATCTCCCGTTCCCGGCCGGACAGCGTCGCGACGCCCGGACCGCAGGCCCGCCGCCGCGGCTGCCCGGCGCCCAGCCGGCGCTGCGCGTTCGTCGCCTGCCCGGCCAGCCAGTCGGCGCCGCTGCGCTGGAACAGCGCCTTGGCGATGCCCAGGTGTTCGCGGCCGGCGGCCGGTTCGGACCCGCGGTGGTACAGCTCGGCGAGCAGCACCCGCGCCTGCCCCTCCCGCACCGGCAGCCCGGCGGTCTGCGCCCCGGACACCGCGCTCACCCCGGCGCCGATCGCGTCATCGAGCCGGTCACCGGCCGCCAGCAGCTCGGCCTCCACCAGCGCGGTCGCGGACATCTCCCCGTGCAGCCCGCCGGCGTGGGCCAGCTCACGGGCCCGGTCCACCAGGTCCCGGCTGGCGGACAGGTTGCCGCTCATCAGTTCGGCGCGGGCCCGCAGCCGGACCGCTGCCGGGCCGACCGAGGCGGGCAGTTCCGCGTTCCCCGCGTCGGGCAGCACCGACCGGCACAACTGCAGGTCGCCCAGGTCCAGGGCGACTTCGGCGATGGCGGCCGACGCCGAGGCGCGCCACCACGACGAGCGCAGCGACGGCGCCCGGCGGATGCCGGTCAGCACGGCGGCGGCTCGTGCCGGCCCGCTGTGCCACAGCAGCGGGCGCAGCCGCATGGTGGTGGCGAACCGGTGCAGCTCCCGGCCGCCGACGGCCATGGCGATCTCCTCGGCGTCCTCGGCGTCGCGCAGCGCCTCGGTGACCCGGCCGACCCGGCCGTGCACCACCGACCGGACCAGGTACATCTCCGGCACCACGTGGTTGCGGCCGAACCGGCGCGCCACCCGCACGCCGCGGTCCAGGTGGCGCATCGCGTCGTCGTAGCGTTCGGCCATCAGCTCGGTCCAGGCCAGCGGCGACACCAGGTCGAGCATGCCGCGCAGCTCCGCGTCGTCCAGGCCGTCCACCGCCCACTGGGCGTGCGCGAGCTGGGCGCCGGCCGCGGCGTGCCGGCCGGCCTGCACCCGCACCAGGGTCAGCAGCGTGCTGGCCGCGGCGGCGGCGCCGCGGCGGGCCGGGTCCCGGCCGCAGCGTTCCAGCACGGCGGTGGCGTGCACCTCGGCGTCGGCCAGACCGCCGTCGAGGATCTCGGTGGCGGCCAGCTCCAGCCGGACCGCCACGTCGTCGCAGGTGCCGGCGGTCGTGTCCGGCCCGGCCTGCGCGCCCGGCCCGGCGGCGTCCTCGTGCCCCACGGACTCCCCGTTGGCGCGCGCCAGCTCGCCCAGCAGGATGGCGCGGGCCTCCGGCAGCCGCCCGAGCAGCCGCTCGTTGGCGGCCAGCAACTCCAACGCCGGGCAGCGGTGCCGGGACGCCACGGCGACCAGCCGGTGCAGGATCTCCTTGCTCTCGGCGAGGCGGCCGCACACCGTCAGCGCGCGGGCCAGCAGCAGCCACAATTGGTGTCGGCGGTCCAGCGTGTCCGGCCGGTCCGGCAACGCCCGCAAGGCCGCATAAAGCCAATGGGTGCTCGCGCTGGGCGCGGTGTCCAGCACCTGCTCCGCCGCGGCGGCCAGCACCTTTGCGGCGGCCACGTCGCCGGGCCGGAACGCCTGCTCCAGGTGCGGCGCCTGACGGCTCGGCGGTTCACCCAACCCGGCCAGGTAGGCCGCCGCCCGGCCGTGCGCGGCCAGCCGCCACGCGGGACCCGCCAGCCCGTACGCGGCGGCGCGTACCAGCGGATGCCGGAACACCAGTTGGGCGCCGGCGCTGCGCAGCACGTCCCGGGCCACCAGCGCGTCGGTGGCCGCGTCCGTGCGCGCCGGCGGCAGGTCGGCGACGTGTGCCACGTACGCCGGGTCGAAGTTGTCCCCGGCCACCGCGGCGGCCGCGGCCACCAGGCGCTGGTCCGACGGCAGGGCCCGCAGCTCGGCGCGGATCATGTCGTCGATCGCCACCGCAACCCGGTCGTCCACAATGGCCGGTGAGCGGCCGAGTTCCCACACCGGACGGGACTCGCCAGCCGACAGGATCTCCAGATACAGCGGGTTGCCGCAGCTAGCCTCGTAGAGCCAGCGGCGCCGGTTCGGGCTCTCCGCGGTGGTCAGCTCGTCCACCTCGGCGGCGGACAGCGGCGCGAGCATCACCCGGGCAACGTCGTCGCGTAACCGCGACAGGCTTCCGCGCAGCCGGGTGGGCAGGCGGCCGGTGCGCGCCGCGAGCACGACCACCACGTTCGCCTTGGGCGGGTGCCGCACCAGATAGTCCAGCAGTTCCAGTGATGCCTCGTCGGCCGCGTGCACGTCGTCGAGCAGCACCAGCAGCCGGCGGCGCCCCGCGGCGGCGGTGAGCGAGTCGCGGACGGCCCGGTACAGCCGGTGCCGCTCGACCCCGAGCACCCCGCCGGTGAGCGCGGCGTGCTCGGCCGAGGCGAGTCGTTCCAGCAGCATGCCGCCGGACGCCCGGCCGACGGGCGCCGGCCGTCCCCCGCCGTCCGCGCCGGACGAGCTCGCGTCCTCGGCGCCGGCCAGGACATCGAGCAGTAGTTCGAACGGATGCGAGACGCCCTGCTCCGCAGTGCGGCCGGTCAGCACCGCGGTGCCGTGGCCGGACGCCCAGTCCGCCAGCTCCGCGAGCAACCGGCTCTTGCCGATGCCCGGATCGCCCTCGACCACCGCGAACGACGCGTGTGGACGCTCCGACGCGAGCATGCCGGTCACCATGGCGAGCTGCGCCGCGCGTCCGACGAACCGGCGCGCCTCGTGCGGGCCTGCGCTCGGCCTCCCCTCCGCTGCGGTCGTCTCTCCCCCGTACGCCGGCATGTCCCCATTGCGTCCTGCCGTACCGCGCACCTGCGTTTCGCTCCATCTCCACGTGCCCCACCACGCCGCCACCAGCGGGACGGTCATCACGCCGAGTTCCCACAGTTACACAGAGAGTGCCCGCTTGGTAGCGCTTCCGCACCGCCTCCGCATCCCCATCCGACAAGTCCGAATCGGAGGGACACTTTCCCGTGCGGATGCACCCTAACAACCCCCGAAATGCGACTGTCTCCATAGTTCAAGAAAGCGGACTTTTCCCTGTACGCCATCCCCGAACCGGCACCGCGATTTCCGGACGACGGCGCACCAGAACGGCGGAAACGGAGAGGTCCGTTTTGGACGGACAACACGGACGCCTTCGGCCGCCCTCCCCTTTCCGGCACGCGCATTGGCGCCACGCCCCGAACCGGCCTCCGCCGTCCAAAATGCACGTTCGTCCATTTTTTGCCATCCGGATAGCGCGCGTGCCGGCCGTTTTCCCGACTGCACCACCTCACACGAGGGGTCGACCCGCCGGGACGGCGCCCGCACGCCACGACCGCCGCCGGCATGCGTGCGTGGCGGACAGTGCCGCGGATACCGTCGGGATCATGCTGCGACCACAGGACTCCGCGTACCGGGAACGCAAATCCCTCGACGGGCTGTGGGAGTTCGCCCTCGGCGCACAACCCGAACCCGGCCACGGCACCGGGCCGGTCTTCGACCACGTGATGGCCGTTCCCGCGTCGTACAACGACATCCTCCCCGGCGGCCGTGACCATGTCGGGGTGGCGTGGTACCGGCGCACCGTCGTGGTGCCGCGCGGGTGGGCCGGGCAACGGATCCTGCTGCACCTCGAGTCGGCCACCCACCGCGCCACGGTCTGGGCCGGCGACACCGAGGTCGTCACGCATGAGGGCGGATACACCCCGTTCGAGGCCGACGTCACCGACCACGCCACGCCCGGGCGCGAACTCACCGTCACGGTGGCGGTCGACAACACGCTCACCTTCGCGTCCGTGCCGCCCGGCGTGGTCGAGGACGGCCGGCAACGCTACTGGCACGACTTCTTCAACTACGCGGGCCTGCACCGCAGCGTGTGGCTGTGCGCGGTGCCGCACGGCGGACTGTCCGAGGTGGACGTCGACGCCGCCGCGGACGGCACCCTCACCTGGCGGGTCCCCGGCGACGACGTCCGCGTGGTGCTGCACGACGCGAGCGGCGCGGTGGTGGCGACCGGCCGCGGCGCGACCGGCACACTCAGGGTGGACGGGGTGCGCCGCTGGCAGCCCGGCGACGGATACCTGTACGAGCTGCGCGCGCACCTGCTGCGCGACGGCGAGACGGTCGACGAGTACCGGCTCCCGGTGGGTTTCCGCTCGGTCGAGGTGCGCGGCACCCGGTTCCTGGTCAACGGCGAGCCGTTTCATTTCCGCGGCTTCGGCAGACACGAGGACATCCCGGTCATCGGCAAGGGGCACAACGACGCGTATCTGGTGCACGATTTCGCGTTGCTGGACTGGATCGGCGCCAACTCCTTCCGCACGTCGCACTACCCGTACAGCGAACGGGTGCTGGATCTGGCCGACCGGCGCGGCATCCTGGTCATCGACGAGACCGCGGCGGTGGGGCTGAACACCAGGCTGGCGCAGGGCACGGCCGCGCGTGCGGCGTACCGCACATTCGGGCCGGACACCGTCGGCGAGCGCACCCGGCAGACGCACGCGCAGGCCCTGCGGGAACTGATCGCCCGGGACCGCAACCATCCCAGCGTGGTGATGTGGTCGGTGGCCAACGAGCCGGAGTCCGACGCCGAGGGCGCCGAGGATTATTTCCGGCCGCTGTTCGCGCTGGCCCGCGAGCTCGACCCGAGCCGGCCGGTGTCGTTCGCCGGCTACGGCGAGGCCCGGCACGGCGCCTGCCGGGTGTCACAGTTCGCCGACGTGCTGATGCTCAACCGCTACTACGGCTGGTACGTGCACACCGGCGAGCTGGACGCGGCGGAGCGGGCGCTGGAGGAGGAGCTGCGCGCCTGGGCCGCCGACGGCAAACCGATCCTGATCTCCGAGTACGGCGCGGACACCCTGCCCGGCCTGCACGCGCTGGATCCGGTGCCATGGACCGAGGAGTACCAGAGCGCGTACCTAGCGCGTCAGCCGGCCAGCGCCGCGTCCGTCGCCGCCACCAGTTCGTCGTCGGCGGCCAGGTCCGGGGCCAGCAGGGCGAGCAGGTCCCGTGGCGAGCCGGCCCGCGACCGGTACGGGTCCGCGCCGGCGTCGGCCACCGGGGCGCCGGCGCCGCGCAGATGGGCGATCCACGCGGCCAGCAACCGCACCGCGCCGTGCGGCATGCGGCCCGCGGCCCGTTCGGCGCGCAGCACCGGCAGCAACCGGATCGGGATCTTCTCCGAGCCGTCCGCGGCGACCTGCGCCAGCGTGTGCCGGATCCGCTGGTTGCCGAAGCGGTCCAGCAGGCTGCGCCGGTACGCGGTGAGCTCCGCGCCGGGCAGCGGCACATGCCGGGACGCCTCGTCCCACCACTGGTCCAGCCACGTGCGACAGGCCGGGTCGGCCGCCGCCTCGGCGACGGTGTCGTGGCCGCGGGCGCTTGCGGCGTACGCCAGCAGCGAGTGCGCCCCGTTGAGCAGCAACAGTTTGCGCTGCTCGTACGGGGTGACGTCGGCGACGAACCGGGCGCCCGCGCTGGCCCAGTCCGGACGCCCGGCCGGGAAGTCGCCGCTGAGCACCCATTCCGCGTACGGCTCGGTGACCACCGGGGCCGCGTCGTCGTGGCCGGTGGCGTCGCGCACCACGCGCCGGTCGTCGTCGGTGGTCTGCGGGGTGATCCGGTCGACCATGGTGGTCACGAACGACACCGAGTCGCGAATCCAGGTGCTCAGCGCCGGGTCGGCCAGCCCGGCCATGTCCGCCACCACGCGGGCGGTGAGGGCTCCGTTGCCCGGCAGGTTGTCGCACGGCACCACGGCGAGCGGTCCACAGCGGGCGGCGCGGCGGGCGGCCAGCCCGGCGATCAGCCGCCCGGGCACCGTGGTCACCGGTCCCTCACCGCGGCGCAGCGCGGTGACGTCGGCCCGTACGTCCGCGCGTTGCGTGTCCAGGCCACCGCCGGGCCCGCGCAGGTAGGCCGATTCGGTGACGGTCAGGGTGAGCAGCGCGACCCGCGGGTCCGCCAGCGCGTCCCGCCAGGCGTCCAGGTCGGTGCCCGGATGCGCCCGGGCGACCGCGCCCGGCACGGAGAACTCGTCGTGGTGCGGCCCGCGCACGACAAGCGTGTAGAGGCCGCCCTGCGCGGTCAGATCGTCGGCCAGCGCCCGGGACCGGCCGGTGAACGCGGCGATCCCCCACCGGTCCGCGTCCGCCGCCTGCGCGGTGTAGCAGGCCTGGTGGGCGCGGAAGAAGTTGCCCAGCCCCAGATGCACCGCGCGCACCGGCGGCCGGTCGTCACGGCTGCGCCGCAGCAGGGGTGCCGTCCGGCCGGAGTGCGTATCGGGGTAGGCCACGCATTCCATCCTGTGCCGCGTCGCGCTTGACCGCCAGGCGTGTGCGCCGGTTCCCGGCCGGCGATCCGCCGCGGCACGGCGCCGCCGGGCCGCGCGGTCAGGCCGGCGCGTCCGGGGTTGCCACGCGGGGACAGCCGCGCCGCGCGTAGCGGGCCGCCCCGACGGCGGCCAGCACCGTCGCGCACACCGCGGCGGTGGTGTCGCCGGCCGGTGCCACCGGCCACGTGACGACCTGAGCGGCCAGGCCGTCGCCCGGCGCCGTGAACGGCATCACCGCGATCAGTGTCCAGGTCAGCGGCGCGATCCAGGCGCGGGCCGGGCCGTCCAGGGTGGCGCTCAGCGCGGTCAGCCCGAGCAGTCCCGCGGTGTCGCGCAGCGCCAGCGCGGGCGGCCCGAACGGCGCCGCGGTGCCGGCGGTGAGCAGCAGCGGCCCGGCGACCACCGCGGCGGCCAGCAGCAGGTGCCCGGCGCGGACGGCCGGCCAGCGCACCGCCGCGGTCCGGTCCAGGCTCTCGTCCGCGCCGCCCAGCGTCGGGCCGAACGCGACCACGGCGAGCATCACCGTCAGGCTGACCGCCTCCGCGCACGCGGCCGGGGTGCCCGGCCAGGCCCGCCAGCCGCACCACATCGCGGCGACGGTCCCGGCGGCGACCGCCGCGGCCGTCGGGACCCGGCGGCCGCGCAGGTGCAACCTCAGCCCTCTCATGCGGACCCGGGGTGCAGGAGCGCGGCCAGCGGGGAGGTGTCGCACCGCAGCGCGGCGAGGCGCGCCCGCGCCACCAGGCGCCGCTGGTCGTCCGGGGAGAGCCGGGTCAGTTCCCGGTACGCCCGGTCGGCTGTCCGGTCCGTCGCAGCGTCCGACCACAGCAGCGGCACCGGCGGCCGGCCTCTCAGCCAGGCGGCGGCCACCGTACGGGCCAGCACCGCGTCCGGCGTCTCCGGGCCGTCGCCGCAGTCGCCGCGGAAGGCGGCCTCCAGCATCGTCGTCACCGGGTCGCGGTCGAAGCCGGCGTGGCCGCGCGGGCCGATGTCCGGGCTGTCGAAGACCAGCGTGCCGGCCGGGGTGACGCCGGCGCGCTGCGCGGCGTCCCGGTCGGCCCAGAACGGCAGCGCGCGGCTTTCCACCGCGCGGCCCGGCGAGCCGGGCAGCCGGTCCGCCATCAGGGTCAGCGCCCGGCGCGCCGGAGCGGTCACGTCCGGCAGCAGTCCGGCGTGCGCCCGCCGCACGCAGACCGGCCGTCCGTCACGATCGCAGACCAGCGCCACCGCGCCGGGGTCGACCGCGGCCGCCGCCCGGTAGCCGCCGGTGGGCAACAGCACCAGCGCCGCCGCGGTGGCCACCACCGCGGGCGCCGCAGCCAGGGCCAGTCCGCGGCGGCGGGCGCCGAACAGCAGCAGGCCGCTGGCCGCCACGGCCGCCAGCCAGAGCGCCTGCACCAGGTCGACCCGGGTGGTGATGGTCTGGAAGTCCGCCGGAGGATTCACCATGACCGGGGTCAGCAGCAGCGCGGAGGGCGCCTGGTCGAGACCGCCGTCGGACACCGAGGCCCGGGTGGTCAGCCAGTCCGGCAGCAGGGTTCCTGCCGCGAACGCGGCGACGGCCAGCAGCGGCGCGGTGACCAGACGGGGCGCGGCCCGCCCGGCGGCCAGGCCCAGCCAGCCCGCGGCGACCAGGGACAGCGCCCCGATCGCGCTGACCGTCACGGCGTCCGCCGGGAAATATCCCGACGTGGGGATCACCCAGGCCGCGCCGGCCAGCAGCGGCAGCGCGTACCCGGCCACCGCGCACAGCGCGAGCGCCGCGGCGGCCGGCCGGACCCGCTGCCTGCGGGGGCGTGCGGTGGTCGCGAACAGTTCGCCCACCCGGCTGCGTGCGTCGCGCCGGCCCATCCAGACCCCGCCCGCCAGGGTGAGCGGCCAGAGCGCGGCGAGCAGCACCCGCCCGGCCACCGCCAGTTGCATCCACCGGCCGGCGAAGCCCTCGGTGAAGGTCAGCAGCAGCGCCGTGCCCACCGCGGCGAGCACCAGGGCGACCGGCACGGCCACCGACCGGCGCAGCTCGATGCGCAGGATACGCGCGGTCACGCCGGGCTCCCGTCGCGGTCCCGGCCGCCGCGGTCCTGGCCGCCGCGGGCCTGGCCGTCGCGGGCCTGGGCCGTGGTGCCGGTCCCGCCGCGGTGGGCGCGCAGCAGGGCCGCGTAGCCGCGTTCGGTGGCGCTGTCCCCGGCGTCGCCGGCGCCGCCCCGGTCCGCCAGTTGCTGCGTGTCACCCTGCCACACCAGCCGCCCGTCGCTGATCAGCACCACGTCGGCGCACGCCGCCGCGACGTCCTCGACCAGGTGGGTGGAGGTGAGCACGCAGCAGTCCGTGCCGATCTCCCGCAGCAGCTCGCGGAAGCCGACGCGCTGCTCCGGGTCCAGCCCGACGGTGGGCTCGTCCAGCAGCAGCAGGTCCGGATCGTTGACGATCGCCTGGGCGATGCCCGCCCGGCGCAGCATGCCGCCGGACAGCGTCTTCATCCGCCGGTCCGCACGCCCGGCCAGGCCGACCCGGTCGATGGCCCGCTGCACCGCACCCGGGATGGCCCCCTTCGGCATCTCCTTGAGCCAGGCCATGTACTCCACGAATTCGCGCACCGTGAACCGCGGGTAGAAACCGAAATGCTGCGGCAGATAGCCCAGCCCGCGCCGGATCCGGCGCAGGTCGGCGCGCCCGGTGACCGGCTCACCGAGCAGGTGGAGCCGGCCACCGGAGGGCCGCACCACGGTGGCCAGCGTCCGCATCAGCGTGGTCTTGCCGGCGCCGTTGGGCCCGAGCAGCCCGTGCACGCCGGTGCCCAGCGCCAGGTCCAGCCGGTCCACCGCGACGTGCCGGCCGGCCCGCGCCACCAGCGCCTCGGCGTGCACCGCCCAGGCGTACACCGGCGGTGCGGTCTCCGCCGCGCTCACCGCGCGCATCATGATGTCTCCCTCGCGTTGTCGTCGTTCGGGTTTCCCGGCCGGCGGCGCGGTCACGGGCGGCCGGGGCCGGCCCGCCGCCCGGCGCCGCGTGCCAGCAGCACCGCCACGCACACCGCCAGCACGCCCGTCCACAGTGGCCACGCGGCGCTGTCGAGCACGCCGGGCAGCCGTTGCCCGGCCAGGCTGGGCAGCACCACGGCCGCGGACCAGCCCAGCGCCAGCGCGACCGCCGCCCGGTCCACGCCGATCGCGGCGCCCAGCGCCAGGCTGCCGGCCGTGAACGCCAGGCACGGCAGCAGCCACCGGGCCGGGGCGTGCCCGGTCTGCCAGCCCGCCACCGCCAGCACCGGGGTCACCGCCAGCAGCACCGCCAGGGTGCGGCGCAGCAGCAGCCACAGCCCCGCGCGGGCGCCGGTGGCGACCAGCTCCCACGCCGGGTCGGTGTGCCGGCTCCACACCGCGGCCACCGGCAGCAGCGGCGCCATCGGCGCCACCAGCAGCACCAGCGAGGGCATGCTGGCGAAGCTCTTCTCGCAGGCCACCGCGGCCAGCACGGTCACCGCCGCGGCGGCCAGCCAGCGCACCGTCCGCGCGGCGACGCCGGTGCGCCGCAGCCGGCGTGGGCGCGCCGGCCCGGGTCCGGCGGCCACCCCGGCGCCGATCCGGACGGCCACCTCGTCGAGCAGGGCCACCGTCGCCGGGTCGACCGCCCCGGCCAGCGCCGCCCGGCAGGCGGCGCAGCATTCCAGATGCGCCTCAAGAGCCCAGACGGTCGCCTCGTCGACGCCGTCCGCGCCGCGGGCGTACCGGGACAGCAGAGCGCCGGTGGGATGTGGGGTCATGACAGCGCCTCCCGCAACGCGATCCGGGCCCGCCGCGCGCGGGTCTTCACGGTTCCTTCCGGCATGCCGAGCAGCACCGAGGTCTCCCGCACGCTCAGCCCGTCGAGGACCATCGCGCGCAGCACCTGGCGCAGTTCCGGCGGCAGGGCCAGCAGGGCCTGCTCCAAGTCGGCGTCGATCCCGCCGGCCAGCACCACGTCCTCGGCGGCGGGCGCCACCGAATCCAGCGTCGGCACCGTCGGCCGCTGCGCGCGTGCCCGGCGGCGGAACGCGTCGACCAGGCGGTGCGCGGCGATGGTCCACAGCCATCCCACCGCGCTGCCGCCGGCCCGGCCATGCGCCTGGCTGCCCGCCGCGCGCCACACCGCGAGATAGGTGTCCTGGAGCACTTCGGCGACGATGTCGTCGTCGGCGCACCGGCGGCGCAGCCGCACGGTCAGCCAGGGTGCGGTGCGCCGGTACAGCGCGTCGAACGCCTGACGGTCGCCGCGGGCGACCCGGCGCAGCAACGCGCCCTCGTCGAGGTCGTCGTCGTGGTCCCAGCGTGGTCTCACACCCGGCAAGACGTCACCGGGCCCGGCCCCGGTTCGCGGCACCGGGTGACGCCCGTCACACCGCGGGGAGCCGGACCGCCGGACACGCCACCGCAGCCCGGCGGCACGTCCGGCGGCCGGGATGTCAGCAGTGGTTGCGCGCCGCGCTGACCACCACGTCGTCGTACCAGAGGGTGTCCGCGCCGTCGCCGTAGCTCTCCCAGCCCAGGCGCAGGTCGGTCAGCCGCGGCCGGTACGTGCGGTTCAGCCACTGACCGTCGATGTCGTGCGTGGGGACCCCGTCCTCCAGCAGTCCCGGTACGGATTCGCCGTTCAGCCATGTCTGCATGGTGCCGTCCGTGCCGTCGACTTTGAACTCCACGCAGTTCCACGTGCCGACCGGCAGCGGGGCGGACTGCGCCACCCCGGCCGGGCTCTGCTCCGGCAGCGTGGCGTCGTCGGAGGCCCGGTTCCACTGCAGCGCGCCGTTCTGGCCGCCGAAGCGCAGGTCCCGGTCGCCGTCGGCGGCGTCGCGCAGGGCCACCGCGGTGGTGTGCGCCGCCGGCAGCGCGGTGGTGTGCCGCACCCAGTAGCGCACATACCAGGTGTCAGTGGTCGTGGCCAGCATCCGGGTGCTGCGCACGAACACGTGGTTGCAGTAGCCGGCGGCGCCGTTCACCCGCAGCGAGGCCGCGCCGGAGTGGGCCGTGGTGCGGTCGATGGCCGCGGTCCCGGTGCCCTGGCAGTCCGGGTAGGTCACCGACCAGTCGCCGGAGGGCGTGCCGCCGGCCTGCGTCTCGAACCCGTCGCAGGCCGCGCCGGACCCGCAGCCCGGCGGCTGCGACGGGGACGGGCTGGGCGAAGACGGGGTGGGCGAGGTCGGGGTGGGCGAGGTCGGGGTGGGCGAGGTCGGCGGGGTCCCACCGTCGCCGGCACAGGACACGCCGTTGACCGCGAAGTCGGACGGGGTGGCGTTGGTTCCGGTCGCCTGGAAGCCGAACGTGGCCGAGGCGCCGGTGGCCAGCGTGCCGTTCCAGGCCAGGCTGCTCGCCGAGACGGCCGGGCCGGACTGGGACACGGTGGCGTTCCATGCCGAGGTGATCTGCTGGCTGCCGCCGAACGTCCAGGTCAGCGTCCACGACGCGATCGGGGCGGCGTTGTTGGTGAGGCGGACGTCGGCGGTGAATCCGGCGTTCCACTGGTTGGCCGTCCAGGCGACGTCGCACGCGGTGGCCGCCTGCGCCGGGGTGACCGCGAAGCCGGCCGCCGCCACCAGGGCGACGCCGGCCACCGCGAGGGGAGCAAAACGCATGGTTGTCTCCTTCGTGGGCGAAGGGCGCCGCAGGTGCGGCACCCTTCGCGCGGACGTCAGGCCGTGCAGGCGGCGCCGTTGAGCGCGAAGCCGGACAGTGCCGGGTTGCCGCCGTCGTGGGACGCCTGGAACCCGATGCTGGCGGTGCCGCCGGTGGCCAGCGCGCCGTTCCAGGACGCGTTGCTCACCGTGACCGTGGTGCCGGACTGCGTGAAGGTCCCGTTCCATCCGCTGGCGACCCGGACCGTGCCGCCGACGGTGAAGGTCAGCGTCCACGAGGTCATCGCCGGGCCGCGGTTGGTGATGCGCAGGTCCGCGGTGAATCCGGTGGACCAGGCGTTCACCGTGGCGGCGACCGCACATCCGCCGCCCGGGCCGGGCGGCGTCGGCGAGGACGGCGACGGGCTGGGCGACGACGGCGACGGGCTGGGCGAGCTGGGGCTGGGCGAGGACGGGCTGGGCGAGGACGGCGTGGTCGGGGACACCGGGCCGGCGGCGACCGCCAGGTCGTACGCGCGCTGCGGGACGAACTGGCCGGCGCCCGCGATACACCCGTCTGCCTCCCCCGGCAGCTTGATCCACAGGTACGCGTCGATGATCGGGTCGGCCGTCACGGTCGTGCTCGGCGTGCCGATCGCGCGGCCTTCCGGGTCACACCATTCGCTGCCCGCCGGCCCGTTGCCGTTGCGGCTGGTGTCGATCACGCCGCGCAGCGAGGAGTCGCCGACGGCTTGCAGGACGCTGCGCACGTACGGGATGGACTCGGCCGTGGTGCGATAGTTGCTGACGTTGACCGAGATGCCGTCGGCGCTGTTCGCGATGTCCGAGCGCACCAGCCGCGCGGCCATCTCCGAGGGCGCCAGCCACGCCGAGTGCCCGGCGTCGAAGTACACCTTGGCCCGGCTGGACCCGGCCTTGAGCGCCTTGCCCGCGTACGCCATCGAGGCGTACACCTCGGCCTGCTGCGATGCGCTGAGACAGTTGGTCATCAGCGGCAGCACGTCCGGCTCCAGAATGATGGCGGCGGGCCGGTCCCGCAGGCCCGCCGCCACCTGGTCGATCCATTGCCGGTACGCCGCGTGGCTGGGCATGCCGCCGGAACTGGCCCCGCTGCAGTCGCGGTTGGGAATGTTGTAGACCACCATGATCGGGGTCTTCCCGGCGGACGCGGCGGCGCCGACGAACGCGTCCACCTCCGCCGCCACGGTGGCGGTGTTGTTCTGGGTGAACCATCGGCCCTGCGGCACCGCGGCGATCCGGTCACGGATGACCGCGGCGCGGGGATCGCCGGGGTTGGCCGCCACCCAGCGCGCGGCGCTGGTGTCCGGATCGACGTAGAACGACGACTCGGCGGCGTCGGCAACGGTGGGCAGGCAGACGGCGGCGGTCGCCACGGCTGCGGCGGCGACGGCGCTGCCGACAAGGGGTCTCAGGCGCATGCGAACTCCTCGGGACGGGGTCGTGGGAGGAGGGGACGAAGCTTGGGAGCGCTCCCACATATAGATAACCGTACGTTCACAGGCCGGTAATGGAAAGCACCCACCCACCCATCCCTCCCCACAGCCACCCACCCCCCTCCCGCCGTCCCACCCCGCCGCCCGCCCCACACACGCCCCCGGCCGCGCACGCCCCACACCGCCACGCCCCACACCGCCACGCCACGCACCGCACCGCCACGCACCGCCACGCACCGCCATGCGCCGCGCCGCCACGCACCGCACCGCGCCGCACCGCGCCGCACCGCACCGCACCGCACCGCACCGCACCGCACCGCACCGCACCGCACCGGTCGATCTTGGACTTTCCGGTCGGGAGTAACCCCATATGTCATGTTTAGTCCGGCCCACAAAGTCCAAGATCGACGGCGCATCGTCGGCCCGGCGCGTCGATCTTGGACTTTGCGTGCCGGAAACACGGTCTTATGGACCGTTATGACCAACCAGAAAGTCCAAGATCGCCCCGCGAGGGCGTGCCCGGGCGACGGGCGTGCCCTCGGCGACGGGCAGGGGCACGGGCGACGGGCGGGGCGGACGCGGGGCACGGGCGGGACACGGGGCGGAGGCGGGACACGGGGCACGGGCCGGACGCGGAGCACCAGACCCGGAGCACAGGCCGGACGCAGGGCACAGGCCAGACGCG
>NZ_BMMX01000022.1:0-80803 GCF_014646155.1 Mangrovihabitans endophyticus | reverse complement strand
GCGGAGCACAGGCCAGACCCGGGGCACAGGCCAGACCCGGAGCACAGGCCAGACGCAGGGCACAGGCCAGACGCGGAGCACAGGCCAGACCCGGGGCACAGGCCAGACCCGGAGCACAGGCCAGACGCAGGGCACAGGCCAGACGCGGAGCGGAGGCGACGGGCAGGGCGGGGCGGCGGGGCGAGGGCAGCAGGCGAGGGCAGCAGGCGAGGGCAGCAGGCGAGGGCAGCAGGCGAGGGCAGCAGGCGCGGGCGGGGCGGGCGTGTCAGGGTGGAGGGGTGAGCGACGCGGCGACCATCGGCGGCACGGGCCGGATTCTGCGCGATGACGAGGTGCGCGCGTTCGTCACCCGGCAGCTCGATCACGCCGCCCTGGACGGCAGGTCGGTGTGCGTGATCGTGCCCGACGGCACGCGCAGTTGTCCGCTGCCGATGCTGCTGGAAACCGTTACCGCCGCGCTGCGCGGACGCGCCACCGGGATCACCGTGCTGGTGGCGCTCGGCACGCACGCCGCGATGAGCGACGAACACCTGACCCGCCACCTCGGCGTACACGAGGGCGTGACGGTGCGCAACCACGAATGGTGGGATCCGGCGCGGCTCACCACCGTCGGCACCCTGTCCGCCGGGCGGGTCGCGGACCTGTCCGAGGGCCGGCTGCGCGAGTCCGTGGACGTGGTGGTCAACCGCGCCGTGGTCGAGCACGACGTGTGCCTGGTGGTCGGCCCGGTCTTCCCGCACGAGGTGGTGGGCTTCTCCGGCGGCACCAAGTATTTCGTGCCCGGCGTGGCCGGTCAGCAGATCATCGACTTCTCGCACTGGCTGGGGGCGCTGATCACCAGCGCGGACATCATCGGCACGCGCGGGATCACGCCGGTACGGGCGATGATCGACGACGCGGTGGCGCTGATACCCACCGAGAAGCTCGCGCTGTGCCTGGTGGTTGAGTCCGGCGGCACCGGCTTGCACGCCGCGTCCTTCGGCACGCCCGCGGACGCCTGGGCGGCGTGCGCCGACGTCTCCGCCGGTACGCACATCCGCTACCTGGACGCCCCGGTGCGCCGGGTGCTGTCGATCGTGCCGCGCAAGTACGACGACATGTGGACCGGCGCGAAGGGGTTCTACAAGGTCGAGCCGATCGTCGCCGACGGCGGCCAGGTCGTGGTGTACGCGCCGCACATCACCACGATCGCCGAGACGCACCCGGCCGTTGCGGACATCGGATACCACGTGCGGGACTACTTCGTGAAGCAGTGGGACCGGTTCCGCGACCATCACTGGGGCGACCTGGCGCACTCCACCCATCTGCGTGGCGCGGGCACGTGGGATCCGGAGACCGGCGAGCACGGCCGGGTCACCGTGACGCTGGCCACCGGCATCCCGGAGCACGTCGTGCGCGCGGTCGGTCTGGACTACCTCTCCCCCGCGGCGGTGGACGTGCAGGCGTACCGGGCGGACCCGCAGACCCTCGTCGTGCCGGATGCCGGGGAGGTGCTGTACCGGCTGCGCGAGCCGCGCTGACCGCCGGCGCGGACGGGCAGCGCTGACGCGGGCCGGGGCTCAGTCGTCGGCCCGGATCACCGCCGCCGGGCAGCGCTGCACCGCCTCGCGGACCGCGTCGTGCAGGACCGGCGGCGGGTTCTCGTCGCGCAACACCACCACCGCCTCCTCCGGGTCCTGGTCGAAGACCGCGGGCGCGGTCATCGCGCACATGCCGGACCCGATGCACAGGTCACGGTCCACCGAGACCTTCATCGCGGCGCCACCTCCTTCCACGCGACCGGCATGTCGACCGGGCCGCGCACCACACTGTCCTTCTTGAACTCGACCTCGTCCGCCGGGCAGGCCAACCGCAGCGTGGGCACCCGGGTCGCCAGGGCGCGCAGCGCCGAGGTCAGCTCCATGCGGGCGATCTGCTGGCCGACGCAGGCGTGCGCGCCGTGCCCGAAGCCCACGTGCGCGCCGGGTTTGCGGGTCACGTCCAGCACGTCGCCGTCGCGGTGCAGCGCGGGGTCGCGGTTGGCCGACTGCACCGCCGCCACCACGTAGTCGCCCGCCGCGATGTCCCGCCCGCACACCCGGGTGTCCTCGGTGGCCTGGCGCATCAGCCCGACGCCCACGCCGAGGTAGCGGACGAGTTCCTCGGCCGCCGACGGCGCGAGGCCCGGGTCGGCGCACAGCCGCGCCCACTCCCGCGGGTGGCACAGCAGCGCCAGCAGGCCGTGGGTGAGCATGGACGCGGTGGTGTCGAAGCCGGCCACCAGCAGGGCGCCGTTCATCCGCACCAGTTCGAGGTCGGTCAGCGGACGGTCGCTGTCCGCCGAGTGCCGGATCATGCGGCTCATCACGTCGTCGCCCGGCGCGGCGCGGCGGGTGGTCACCAGGCCGTAGAGGTACGCCCAGAGCGGCTGCAGGGCGGTGTCCAGCTCCTCGGCCGTGGTGGCCGGGTCGAACAGCGCCTTGGCCGCGTCGTGCAGCAGAAAGCGCTGGTCCGGCGGCACCCCGATGAGTTCGGCGATCACCGCCGTGGTGATCCACCGGGAGAACGGCTTGTGCAGCATGAGCGGCTGCGCGGTGCCGTCCAGACGGTCGACCGCCTGTCCGACGATGTCCTCCACCAGCGGGCGCAGCTCGGCCAGCCGGCGGGCGTGGGACAGTTGCGGGGCGAAGTTGCGCCGGATCCGCACGTGTTCCGGCCCGTCCAGGCGGGAGAACTCGCCGTTCACCGGCGATTCGGGATCGAACGACGTCAGAATGTGCGCCACCTGGCCGGGCCGGGAGGTGAAGCGGCGTCCGTCGCCGAGCACGTCACGGACCCCTTCGTACGTGCTCACCAGCCATGCCTCGATGCCGGTGGGGCAGGACACCTTGACCACCGGGTCGCCGGTGCGCAGCGCGGCGTACTCCGGTGGCGGGTCGAAGGGGAACTCGTCCTCACGGGGCATCGGCAGGTCGGGAAGCGTGGTCATCCGGAGACCTCCAGTCACTCACCTTGAGTCACCGGGACAACGCTGCCCGCCTATCGGATAGCGGTCAACCACCGCGCCAATTGGCGACAATCGATACCGTCCGCAACATCACGGCAACGTGACCGGAATGCGCCCGGAGCACGACGGGCGTCTACTTCGCGCAGGAACGGCCGCAGCCGTGCCGCGGGCATCGTCGCGAAAGGTGTGCCCCATGACAGCTACGGACGCTCCGGCCGAGGTCTCGGCCGAGGTACGCGAAGGCACCTACGGCGCCCGGGTGGCCGCCGTGGAGCCGGGCGGCGCCGGGTTCATCCCGTTGGCCGAGCGGCACGGGCGGCCGCTCGGCCTCTTCTGGACCTGGATGTCGCCCAACCTCGAGTTCGCGACGGTCTTCGTCGGCGTGATCTCGGTGCTGTACTTCCAGCAGACCTTCGCTCAGGCGGTCGCCGCCATCGTGCTCGGCACCGCGCTCGGCTCGGCCACCCACGGCATCCTGTCCGCCCGCGGCCCGGCCATGGGCGTACCGCAGATGATCCTGTCCCGGATCGGTTTCGGCTACCGCGGCAATATCCTTCCGGCCGGCCTGAACGCGGTCGTCGCGGGCGTCGGCTGGTTTGCGGTGAACAGCGTCAGCGGCGCCCTCGCCCTGGCCACCCTCACCGGCCTGACCGATTGGCTGTGCCTGATCGTGGTGGTGCTGCTGCAGGTCGCCGTGGCGTTCTTCGGCCACAACCTGGTGCACGCCTTCGAACGCTTCGCGTTCCCGGTGCTCGCCGTGATCTTCGGCATCACCTCGATCATCACCCTCAGCAAGGCCGCGCCGTCCACGGTCGCCGACGGGACCGGCGGCGTCGGCGGGTTCCTGCTCACCGTGGGCGCCGCCTTCGGGTACGCGGCCGGGTGGAACCCGTACGCCACCGACTACACCCGCTACCTCGACCCCGACACCAGCCGCCGGGCCACCGGGCTCGGGGCCGGCCTGGGGGTCTTCGTCTCCTGCGCGTTCCTGGAGATCGTCGGCGCCGCGTCGGCCACCATCGCCGCGCCCGGCATCGACAACCCCACCGCGGCCTTCACCAGCCATCTGCCCACCGTGATCGCGGATCTGACGCTGCTGGCCATCGCGCTGGGCGCCATCTCCGCCAACGCGCTGAACATCTACTCCGGATCGATGTCGTTCCTGGCGCTGGGCATCAGCCTGCCGCTCAGCCTGCGCCGGGCCATCGTGGCCGGGGTCTTCGGGGTGCTCGGCTTCCTGCTGGCGTTGTCCGGCCTGTCCGACGCCGGGCACAAATACGAGAGCTTCCTGCTCGTCATCGCCTACTGGATCGGCCCGTGGCTGGCCGTCTATCTCACCGACTGGTATCTGCGGCGCGGCAAGCGGGTGGACGGCTTCCTCTACGACCGGGGACACAACCCGTGGGCGGGCGCGGTGGCCATGGCGACCGGCATCATCGTGTCCGTTTGGCTCTTCTCCAACCAGGAGCAGTACGTGGGTCCGGTGCCGACCGCGGTGCCCGGTCTCGGGGACGTCACCTTCGAGGCCGGCTTCGTGATAGCCGCGCTGCTGTACGCCGTGCTGTTCCGGTTCCAGCGCGACCGCGACGTGCAGGAGGTGGCCGTGGTCCGCTGAGCGAGCGGGCGGACCGCCGGCGGGCTACCGGAAGTCCACATCCATAGGCTCGCCGTGCCAGGTCACGACGCTGCGGGCGGGCTCGGTGGCGGCAACCACCATGCCCGCCCGCAGCACCAGCAACCGGGGCGCCTGCAGGCGCAGGGCCTCGGCCTCGGACCTGGCGTCGAACACGACCAGATCGGCGGGTGAACCGACGTCAAGCCCATAGCCGGCCACGCCGAGGGCGGCGGCGGGCGCGGCGGTGATCATGTCGATGAGGGTGCGCAGGTGCGCGTCGCCGCTCATGTGGCCCAGATGGGCGAGCACGAACGCGGCCTGCACCGGATCGCCGTGGCCCAGCGGGTACCACGGGTCCATGACCGAGTCGTGCCCGATCGCGACGTTCACGCCGGCGTCCAGCAACTCCCGCACGCGGGTGTGCCCACGGCGTACCGGACCGGCGTCGAACCTTCCCTGCAGCACCGCGTTGTCCAGCGGGTTGGTGACCATGTGCAGGCCCGCGCGGGCGATGTTGGCGATCAGGCGGGACGCGTACGCCGCGTTGTAGGAGTGCATGGCCGTGGTGTGGCTGGCCGTCACCCGGCCGGACATGCCCCGGCGGATCGTCTCGGCGGCCATCGTCTCGACGAAGCGGGAATGCTCGTCGTCGGTCTCGTCGCAGTGGATGTCCACCCGCAGCCCGTGCTCCTGCGCCAGGGCCATGGCGAAGCGCACCGACTCCACGCCGTCCTCGCGGGTCAGCTCGTAGTGCGGGATCGCACCGACCGCGTCGACGCCCAGTTCGACCGCCTTGCGCATCAGGTCCGCGCCGCCGTCGAAGGACAGGATGCCCTGCTGCGGGAAGGCCACCAGTTGCAGGTCGATCATGCCGCGGACCTCGTCGCGCACCTCGATCAGCGCGCGCAGCGCCCGCAGGTCCGGGTCGCACACGTCGACGTGGCTGCGCACGTGCTGCACGCCGCAGGCCAGTTGCCAGCGCAGCACGGTCAGCGCCCGGTGCCGCACGTCCGCCTCGGTCAGCGTGGCCACGCGTTGCGCCCAGATGGCGATGCCCTCGAACAGCGACCCGGACACGTTGTGCCGCGGCTGCCCCGCGGTCAGCACCGCGTCCAGGTGCAGGTGCGGTTCCACCAGCGGCGGCGTCACCAACCGGCCGTCCAGGTCGCGAGTCTGCCGCGCCGGTCCGGGCGCCACGATGCGGCCGTCGTGCACGCCGATGTCGCGGCGCCGGCCGGCGTCCCGGCCCGGCTCCCGCACCAGCGCGTCACGCAGCAGCAGGTCGATCATGAGCGGGCCTCCGCCAGGAACGCGGTCAGCGCACGCCGCAGCGCCACGCCCAGCCGGTCCGCGCGGACGTGCAACTCGTCCCGCGGCCTCAGCGGCAGCCCCGGCAACCGCATCGCCCGCTGCAGCCGCAGATCCTCGGCCAGCACCGCTTCCTCGAAGGCCACCTCCCGGGCCACCACGTCCGGGGCCGGGTCGCGCACCCCGCCGATGCCGTGCAGCAGCATCTTCGTGTAGATCCGGGTGCTGTCGCGGTGTTCCGGCTGGGCGAAGAACAGGATCGTCTTGACCGCGCCCGCGTCCAGTTCCGCCAGGCGCAGCATGAGCTGGAACGGCGCCCGGTGCACGTACGTGGCGCGGCGGCGCTGGCGCAGCGGGCGCCGCCCGGCCGTCACCGCCGGGTCCTGCGGGTTGTCGAACCATTGTTCCTGCACGCTGCGGCAGCCCAGCGGCTCGGCCGTCACCGGGTACGGCTCGACGAGCTTCGCCTCGGCCGCGCCGAACGTTCCCGCGTGCACGAACGGGAAGTGCGCCACGTCCAGGAAGTTGTCCGCCACCACGCCCGCGCTGGCCGGGGTGCGCACCGGCGGGAGCCAGGCGCCGGTGTACGCCGCGTCGTCGCCGTCCGGGTCGTCGAACAGATCGGTCACCGGTTCCCGCGGCGCGATCCACACCAGCCCCCACCGGTGCCGCACGCCGTACGGCCGGGGCGTCACCCCGCCGACGGCCACCCGGTAGGTCTCGCCGAGCAGCGTGACCTCGCAGGGCACCTCGCTGGTCAGGGCGACCGGATGCCAGGCCCGGCGCAGCGCGGGCTCGGCGTTGGTGAGCAGGTCGCCGGGGTCGCTCGGGAGGCCCGCCACGTCGGCGGCGCTGACGAACACGGTGCCGCCGGCCACCCGCACCCGCGGACCGGCCGGCAGGCTGGCGCGTGGTGGCGGGGCGCCCGTCTGTGAGGGCACCGCGACGCAGGCGCCGGAGCCGTCGAACTCCCAGCCGTGGTAGGCGCAGCGCAGCCGGCCGCCGTCGGCGACGGCCGCGGACAACGGCACCAGCCGGTGCGGGCAGCGGTCGGCGAACACCACCGGCGGCCCGCCGGGCACCGGCCGCAGCACCACCAGCGGCACGCCGGCCGCCTGCACCGCGACCGGCGCGGCGCCGACCGCGGCATCCTGGGCGACGGGCAACCACTCCACTTGTGCAGTCTGCACCTCACACGTTACGAACAGGGCCGCGCGATCTGCAGATGGTGCGCGTGGCCCGTCCGGTGCGCGGTCCCGCACGCCGCTACCGGCCCTGCTCGGCACCGGCGTGCCGGCCACCGCAGTGGTCGCCGCTCTGCTTGCGGCGGACACCGGCCCGATCGACCAGCGGCAGGTCGGGGTGGTCGGGGCGGACGGCGACGGCGCGACGTTCACCGGCGGGGACTGCCACGACTGGGCGGGCGGCGCTGAGCTGCCCTGACACGGGCCGTCCGCCCGGCACTCAGGCCTCGCGCAAATACGCCAGCACCGCCCGCACCCGCCGGTGGTCGTCGCCGTCCGGCGGCAGGTCCAGTTTCGCCAGCACGTTGCCGATGTGCTTGGCGACTGCCGCCTCGGTGACCACCAGGGTGCGGGCGATGGCCGTGTTGGAGCGGCCCTCGGCCATCAGCGCCAGCACCTCGTGCTCGCGCGGGGTCAGCCGGCGCAGCGGGTCGCGGCGCAGGCTGAGCAACTGGCGGATCACCTCCGGGTCGACCACGGTGTGCCCGGCCGCCACCCGCTCCAGCGCGTCCACGAAATCCGTCACCTCACCGACCCGGTCCTTCAGCAGGTAGCCGACCCCCGCCGTGGGCGTCGCCTCCAGCAGCTCCACCGCGTACGTGTGCTGCACGTACTGGCTGAGCACCAGCACCGGGAGCCGGGGATCGGCGGCGCGCAGCTCGATCGCCGCGCGCAGGCCCTCGTCGGCGTAGCCGGGTGGCATCCGCACGTCGGTGACCACGGCGTCGGGCCGGTGCCGGGCGACCGCCGCGTGCAGTCCCGGGGCGTCGCCCACCGCCGCGGCCACCTGGTGCCCGAAGTGGCGCAGCATCGCGGCGATGCCTTCGCGCACGATCACGCCGTCCTCGGCGATCACGACTCGCACGGGATCTCCACATGCACCAGGGTGGGCCCGCCGTGCGGACTGGACAGCGCCAGCGTGCCGCCCACCACCGCCACCCGGTCGGCGAGCCCGATCAGTCCGCTCCCCCGGCCGGGATCGGCGCCGCCGCGACCGTCGTCACGCACGTCCAGCACGAGCCTCCCCTCGGCTTCGTACGCGGACACCGCTGCCCGGGCCGCGCCGCTGTGCCGGGCCACGTTGGCCAGCGCCTCGACGACCACGAAGTAGGCGGTGACCTCCACCGGGGCGGGCAACCGGCGAGGCAGCCGGACGTGCCGTGTCACGGGGACCGCGGAGGTGGCGGCGACATCGTCCACCGCGGCGGCGAGCCCCCGATCGGTCAGCACCTTGGGGTGCACGCCGCGGATCAGCTCACGCAGCTCGGTCAGCGCCTGACGGGCCAGGTCCTGGGCGGCGGCCACGTGGGGGGCCGCAGGTGCACCAGCGGGAACGGTGAGCCGGGCCAGGCCCAGATGCATGCTGAGCGCGACCAGGCGTTGCTGCGCGCCGTCGTGCAGGTCACGTTCGATCCGCCGGCGTTCCACCTCGAACGCGTCCGCCAGCCGTGCCCGGGACCGGGTCACCTCGACCAGCCGGGCGTCGGCGTCCGCAGCGCGCGGGGCGAGGATCGCCCGGGTCATCGCCGCGCGGGCTCCGGCCCAGGCCGTTGCCGGATAGGCCATGAGGACCGCGAACGGGGGGCCGCCGAACGCCATCAGCACGGTATGTCCCAACGGCTCGTCGCGGATGTACAGCGGCGCGCCGGTCACCGCCAGCGGCAGCAGCACGGCGGCGATCACCACCGCCGCGTCCATCCACCAGAAGAGCAAGGCGGACAACGTCGCGTAGCCGAGTTCCCGCCAGGTGACCTGCTCCCGCAGCCGGGTGGTCAGCCACCCGAGCAGACCCGGCCGCGCGGGACGGCGGTGCGGGTCGGGCAGCACGTCGGCGTCGACCAGGCGCATCCGGGCGCGCTCCACCCGGGCGACCAGGACACCGGACAGCACCGTGGCCAGCAGCAGCACCACTCCGACGACGACAAGCGTCAGCGCCAGACCGGCGACCAGCAGCGCGCCGGCCACGAGCATCGTCCCCGAGCCGAGCAGGGCCCCGCCGGCCAGATAGGCCACCGACCGCCACGGCCACGCGGAGCACAGGAGGCTGGTCGGCCGCAGGGACAGCGCTTCCAGGGCGTTGCGGGGTGCCATGACCCATGGACGGTACCGCCGGGCACCCGAGAAGCGCGGTAGTGCGGGCTCTACCTTGCGGACTCCATCGCGCACCCGTGTTCTGGTCCCGCTTGTCCGATGGGGTGGGCCCATGACGATGACCAAGAACGGCTTCGCGGTGGAACTGCGCGCCGCCACCCGAACGTACAGCGTCGGGCGCCGGGCGGTGACCGCGCTGGCCGGGGTGGATCTCACGGCGGCGGCGGCCGAGTTCGTCGCGGTGATGGGACCGTCCGGCTCCGGCAAGTCCACCCTGCTGCACTGCGCGGCCGGCCTGGACCGGCTCACCTCCGGCGAGGTGGTGATCGACGGGGTGCGCCTGGCCGGGCTCTCCCAGCGGCGGCTGACCGTGCTGCGCCGGGACCGGGTCGGGTTCGTGTTCCAGGCGTTCAACCTGCTGCCGGCGCTGACCGCGGCGCAGAACGTCGCACTGCCCCGGCTGCTGGCCCGCCGCCGTGTGGTGCCCGCCGAGGTCACCGCGGCGCTGGACGAGGTCGGGCTGGCGGACCGGGCCGGGCACCGGCCCGCCGAGCTGTCCGGCGGCGAGCAGCAGCGGGTGGCGATCGCGCGGGCGCTGTTCACCAGGCCCGCGGTGCTGTTCGCCGACGAGCCGACCGGCGCCTTGGACGCGGCTTCCGGCCGGGAGGTGCTCGCCCTGTTGCGGGCCGCCGTGAACCGGCGCGCGCGGACCGTGGTCATGGTGACCCATGATCCGTTCGCCGCGGCGCACGCCGACCGGGTGGTGTGGCTGGGCGACGGCCGGATCGTGGACGCGCTCAGCGGACCGGCCGGGACGCGAGAGATCGCGATGCGCACGGCGGCGCTGGAGGAGACCAGTTCGCTCGGCGAGGCTCGGCGATGAGACTCGCCTGGCAGACCGTGCGGCACCGGCGGGCCGCGTTCGCCGGGACCTTCGTCGCGATCGCCGCCGGGGTCGCCCTGGTCAGCGGCGCCGGATCGCTGGCGGCCAGTTCCCGCCCCCAGGCGCCGGACCGGTACGACGCGAGCACCGTCGCGGTGCACAGCCCGTCGGTGGGCCAGGACGAGTACGGGAACCCGGAGTACCGATCGTGGACCACGCCCGAGGCGGTCCGGATCGCCTCGGGCCTGCGCGCCGTGCCGGGCGTCCGGGCTGCCGTCGCGGACCCGGTGTTCTATGTGCAACGCATCGCCGCCGGGCGGCCGGCCGGTGACGCCGAGGCGTCCTTGCGCGACGGACACTCCTGGCCGGCGGCGGCGCTCGGCGGCTACCGGCTCACCGCGGGCCGGCCGCCGGTCCGCCGCGGCGAAGTGGTCGCCGGCGACCCGGCATGCCAGGGCGCGGAACCGTGCCACGGCGGCGCCTCCCCGGGCGACCTTGTGGTTCCGGGTGAGACGGTGCGGGTGCTCACCGCCGACGGACCGCAGACGTGGACGGTGACCGGCACGGCGGACGGCCCCGGCTGGTACGTTCCCGCCGACGACGCCCTGCGCCGGTCCTCCGGGGTGCGGGTGATCGGCCTGCTCGTCGACGGCGACCCCGCCGCGGTGGCGCAGTCGGTCCGCCGCGTGGTGGGTGACCGTGGCACGGTGCTCGCCGGCTCGGATCGCGGTGCGCTGGAACCGGACGCGGTGAGCCGGGTCCGCTGGCTGGGCGCGCAGCTTCTCATCGCGATGGTGTCGCTGAGCGTATTCGTGACGGTGTTCGTGGTCGCGGCCACCTGCGGGCTCGGCGCCGCGCAGCGACGGCGGGAGACCGGCCTGCTGCGCGCTGTCGGCGCCACACCCGGTCAGGTGCGCCGCACCATGGTGGCGGAGACCCTGGTGGTGGGCGCGGCGGCGGGCCTCACCGGTGTGCCGGCCGGTGCGCTGGCCGCGCCCCTGCTGGCCGGGCCACTGGTCCGCGCCGGGCTGGAGCCGGCCGGCTTCACGGTCACCGCGCAGCCGGTGGCCTGGGCCGCCGCGTACATCCTGGGGGTCGTGGTCGCGCTGGCCGGTGCGGTCGTGGCGGCGTGGCGGTCCAGCCGCGTCCCGCCGCTGGAGGCGCTGCGGGAAACGGCCGCGGAACGCCGCGCCATGACTCCGGCACGGTGGCTGGCCGGGGTGCTGGGCGCCGTCGGCGGGACGGTCCTGCTGGCGCTGCTGCCCCGGGTGCCGCTGACCCAGCGGACGACGGCCGGCACCGGCGCGGCGATGCTGCTGATCGGCGCCGCCGCGCTCCTCGCGCCGGTGCTGATCGGCCCGTTGGTGCGGGCGGTGACGTGGCCGGTGCGCCGGTCCGCGACGGCGCTGCTGGTGCGTGAGGGCACCCGGACCGCCGCCCGCCGCACCGCCGCCACGGCCGCCCCGGCTCTGCTCGCGGTGGCGTTCACGGTGCTGCTCACCGGCATGGTGGCCACCATCGAGGGGGTCGAGGGCACCGACCGGGCCGCGGACATTCCCGCCGCCCTCGTGCTCGCGCCGGACGGCGCGCCCGGCCTTGCTGCGGCAGCGGTGCGTGGTCAGCCCGGCCGCTCCGCCCTGCCCACCCGGGTGCTGGTCGGGCACGGCGGCGCCACCGAGGGTCTGGACGCTGCCGGGGTGGACGGGCCGGACCGCGGGGCGGTGCTGACGCCGGCCACGGCCGCCCGGCTCGGCCTGCGCCGCGGCGACGACGTGCGGCTGTGGTGGGCGGACGGCACCGCCGCGAGGGTGCCGGTACGCGCGGTGACCCGGGACGCCCCGGCCGGACTTTGCCTGCCCCGCGCCCTGGTCCGCGAGCACGACCCGGTGGCTCTGACGCCGGTGGTGCTGCTGGACGGCGCCCCGGTTCCGGCCACCGGCGCGCGGACGATGTCCGCTCGCGCGTACGTGCAGATCGACATCGACGCGGAGGGCCGCCTGGTGCGGCTGTTCCTGTGGGTGTTGCTCGGGCTGACCGCCGGGTACGCCGTGCTGGCCGTGGCCAACACGATGGCTATGTCCACCGCGGGCCGGCGGGCGGAGTTCCGCACGCTTCGCCTGGCCGGCGCCGCCGCCGGCCAGGCGAAACTGGTCGCCGTGGCGGAGGCGCTGCTGGCCGTGGTCGCCGGGACGCTCCTCGGGGCGGTGGTAGCCGCGGTCGCGCTCACGGGGGTGCGCGACGCGGTGGCCGCCGAGCTGCAGCGCGCCGTTCCCCTGGTGGTGCCGTGGGGCGCCGCGAGTCTGGTGGCGCTGGTGTGTGCGGTGGCCGCAACGCTCGCAAGCGTCACGCCGCGGCTGGTGCGCGCCGAGACGGCGGGTTCCGGCAGGTGAGCTGGCATGCTGGAATGAGACGCAGAACACACCCGAGGGAGAAGCATGCTCAACCTGTCGATCCTGCTCGAGGACAGCGCCCGCAACTACCCGGCCCGCGACGCGGTCGTGCTCGGCGCGCAACGGATGACCTACGCGCAGGTCGACGCGGCCGCCAACCAGGTGGCGAACCTCCTGGTCGCGCGGGGCGTCCAGCCCGGCGACAAGGTGGCCCTGTCCTGCCCCAACCTGCCCTGGTTCCCGATCGCCTACTACGGCATCCTCAAGACCGGCGCGGTCGTCGTCCCGCTGAACGTGCTGCTCAAGGGCCGCGAGGTGGCCTACCACCTGAACGACTCGCAGGCCCGCGCCTATCTCTGCTTCGAGGGCACGCCGGAGCTGCCGATGGGCGCCGAGGGCAAGAAGGGGTTCGACCAGGCCGAGCGCTGCGAGCAGTTCTTCCTGATCACCGCGGACCCGGCGGCGCCCGCGCCGATCGAGGGCGCCGAGACGCTGGGCCGGGCGCTGGCCGGGCAGCCGGGCACCTTCGCGACCCGCTCGGGAGCCGAGACCGACCCGGCGGTCATCCTCTACACCTCCGGCACCACCGGCCAGGCCAAGGGCGCCGAACTGTCCCACGCCAACCTGGTGCTCAACGCGCTGACCTGCAACCGCTTGTTCCGCACCGAGCCGGGGGTGGACACGCATCTGCTGGTGCTGCCGTTGTTCCACTCGTTCGGTTCGACGGTGAACATGAACGCCGGGTTCGCCACCGCGTCGACGCTGGTGCTGCAGCCGCGGTTCGACCCGGCCGGCGCGGTGAAGCTGCTGGAGCAGGAGAACGTGACCTTCTTCGCCGGGGTGCCCACCATGTATTGGGGCCTGCTCAACGCCCTCACCGACGACGTGGACGTGGCACGCATCGCGCGCACGCTGCGGATGGCGGTGTCCGGCGGGTCGAGCCTGCCGGTGGAGATCATCCGGCAGGTCCGCGAGCGGCTGGGCGTGACCATCCTGGAGGGGTACGGGCTGTCCGAGACCTCGCCGGTGGCCACCTTCTCGGCTCCCGACGCCGAGCCGCGCCCCGGCTCGGTGGGCATCCCGATCTGGGGCATCCAGGCCAAGCTCATCGACGAGCAGGGCGACGACGTGGAGAACCCCGACGAGATCGGGGAGATCGCGATCCGTGGGCACAACATCATGCGCGGCTACTACAACCGCCCGGAGGCCACCGCCGAGGTGATGACCGACGGCTGGTTCCGCACCGGGGACCTGGGACGCCGGGACAAGGACGGTTGGTACTACATCGTCGACCGCGCCAAGGACATGATCATCCGGGGCGGATTCAACGTGTACCCGCGCGAGATCGAGGAGGTGCTGATGACGCACGAGGCGGTCTCGCTGGCCGCGGTCGTCGGCGTCGCGCATCCGCAGCACGGCGAGGAGGTGGCGGCGTACGTGATCCGCACCCCGGAGGCCACCGTCACCGAGCAGGAGCTGGTGGCGTGGTGCCGCGAGCAGATGGCGGCGTACAAGTACCCGCGGACGGTGACCTTCGTGGACAGCCTGCCGATGACCGCCACCGGTAAGGTCCTCAAGCGCGACCTGACCTGAGCGCCGGCGGGGCTAGTGGGTGCCGGCCGCGCGGGGCGGGGCGAGAACGTCCAGGGCCGCGTCGTGCAGGCCGGCGCTCGCCGAGTACAGCGACGGTCCCGCAGCGGGCTCCGGCCGGCCGGTCAGCCCGCTGTACCGTCCGCCCGCCTCGGTGACGATCAGCGAGATCGCCGCGAAGTCCCACACCTGGCCGTTCGCCTGCACCGCCAGGTCCAGATCTCCGCGGGCGACCATCAGCGCCGGGTGGAACGGCCATGGACGGTCGGCCACCACCCGTTGCAGCGGCGCCGCCACGGTGGTGCCCACGGAGATCACCCCGAGGCGGCTGGCGGCCACGTCCGTGGTCGCCGGGGCCACCATGATGCGCCGCGCACCGTCGCCGGCGGGCGACCCGGCCACACCGTCGCCGGCGGGCGACCCGGCCGCACCGTCGCCGGCGGGCGACCCGGCCGCACCGTCGCCGGCAGCACCGTCGCTGGCAGCACCGTCGCCGTCCCGCGCCTCGAAGGCGCCCCGGCCGCGCGCGGCCCACCAGACGCGGCCCTGCGCCGGGATGGCCGCCACGCCGGTGGTGATCACGCCGTTCTCCTCCAGGGCGATCAGCACCAGCCACCGGTCGTCGCCCTCGACGAACAGGGCCGTCCCGTCGATCGGATCGATGATCCAGCGGCGTCCGTTCCCCCCGGGCCGCTGCGCCCCCGCCTGTTCGCCGCCTTCCTCACCGAGGATCGCGTCGCCGGGGCGGTCCCCGGCGATCACCTCGCGGACGGCGGCCTCCACCGCCCGGTCCGCCGCGGTGACCACACTGCCGTCCGCCTTGGTCTCGCGGGCCAGTCCGGCCAGCGCGGCGAAGTGCCGCAGGCCCACCGCGGCGCCGGCCGCCGCGGCACGCCGGGCGAGCTGAAGATCGTCGGTCGTCATGTCCCCATGGTGCCCGGCGGGTGTGCCGCCGCGTTGACATCGCGGCGAACACCACACGGACGCGCCCCGCCGGACACGCCCCGCCGGTGTCAGGCGGCGATCCATTCGGTGGCCAGCCGGCGGCCGTCCACCACGCACTCGATCCGGATCGGCCCGTCGCGTTGCGGCAGGGCGAAACATCCCACGTCGTCGGCCGACGTCTCGGCCACCGGGCCGGTCGCGTCCAGCAGCCGCACCGTGCCCGGCCCGGGCGGGATGAGCTGCCCCTCGATACCCTCGTCGCTCAGCTCGACCTCCACTCGCAGGTCGCCCAGCCCGAACACCAGGCTGCGGGGCGCGCCGGACACCGGGCCGCGCACCGCGGCCAGGCCGTCCAGGCGGGAGTCGTAGAGCAGAGCGGCGAGGTCCCGGTCCAGAGCAGCGCCGTGAAAGGCGAACACCGCCCGCCCGGCGTCGATGACCTGCTGCTCGTGGGGTCCCGGCCGCGCGGCGTCGCCGATGTCGCGCAGGAGCTCGTCGTCGTCGCTCCAGTTACGCCAAGGCATCACGGACACCTTCCCATCTGTTCGGACCGATCCGCCTCCAGATATGCCCGAATCGCGTCCGTGTCACGCAACTTGTCGAGCACACGACTGCGGGTCGGCCCGATGCTGCCGATCGGCATGCCGAGGATCCGGCTGATCTCCGCGTACGCGTACGGTGGGTCGGCGCTGAGCATCAGCAGCAGCTCGCGATGCTGCGGGGCGAGGGAGCTCAACGCGTCGAGCAGCACCTGCCGGCGTTCCGCGGCGAGCAGCACATCGTCCACGCTCGACGCGTCGTCGGTCTGGTCCGCGCCCAGGGTGAGCGGGTCGACCGCCACGCTGCGCCCGTTGACCCGCAGGTAGCGCTCGCACTCGTGCCGGGTGGTGGTGGCCAGCCACCCGGGCAGCGCGTGCGGGTCCCGCAGCCGGCCCAGGTGCTCCACCAGGCGCAACCAGACGAGTTGGCTGACGTCCTGAGTGTCGGTCGGCGAGAGCCGGTAGTGGCGTATCACGAACGCCACCAGGCCGGAGAACCGCCGCACCAGCTCGTTCCATGCCTCTTCGCCGTGGTCGATGCTCGCCTTGATCAGCGTCGGCAGATCCCAGTCGGCCGTCTCTGTGGACATTGTGTCTCCACTCTGCCGGTAATGAGCCGGGCGGCCGTGGAGAGACCGCCCGGGCACGCACAATCGGGACACCGGCATGGCGTCAGTCCAGACCGCGCAGGACCCGCATCGCCTTGCCGAATCCCTCGATCGGCTTGCCGAACTCGTCGAGCCGGTCGACCGCCGCGCGAGGTTCCCGGTCCTCTTCGTAGCAGATGCGCGCGACCGCCCCGGCGATCTGCGGCGCCGCGAAGGACGTTCCGCTCCACATCGCCCAGGCGTCCGGGCCGAACACGTCCGGCACCGGGTCGAACACCGGCGACTCGACCCCGGTGACGAACAGCGAGCGGATCCCCTCGCCCACCGTCGAGAAGCGAACGTCCGGGCCGTAGGACGACCACGCCGACGGCGTCAGGTACGCGGTCAGGCCGGCGACCGCCTCGACACCGGGCAGGGCGGCCGGCCAGACCGGGGCCCGGTCGCCGTTGTTACCAGCCGCGGCGATGATCACCGTGGCGCCGGCCGACTCGCGCTGCACCGCGGCGATCGCCTCGGCGGTGGCCGGCGGTGGCTGGTCGTCGGCGGTGCGGCCACCCAGCGACAGGTTGATGATCTGCGCGCCGTCGTCGTGCGCCCGCAGGATGGCCTCGGCGATGTCGTGGTCGGTGGCGAAGCCGTCGCTGTCGGCCGCGCGGTACATCCGTATGTCCGCGTGCGGCGCCACCCGCTGGATGACGCCGGCCACGAAGGTGCCGTGCCCGGCCTGGTAGTCCAGCAGTCCGTCCGGCCCGGCCGGCAACTGGTCCAGCGGGTCGATGTTGTCGTCCTCGCGCGGCACGCCGGTCAGCCACTCGTCGCCGCGCAGGTCCTGGGTGATGCCGGTGTCGATGACGCCGACCCGGACCGTGCGCAGCGCCGGTCCCAGGCCGGCGGTCAGCTCCGCCATGGTGCCCGGCGCCGGCGCGGGCTCGGGGCCGCCGACCCCCTTGGACACCGCGGCCATCGCGGCCATGTAGTTGGGCCATGCGGTGACCCGGGCCGCGGCGACCGCGTCGATGGTCCGGTCCACCTCGGACGGGCCCACCTCACGCTGGCGCAGGCGCAGATGCGCGCCCGGCTTGGCAGCGCCCGCCGGCGGCGGCTGGAACGCCCCGAGCAGGTGCTGGACCATCGGCGCGTCCGCCGCGGGCAGCACCATCTCACCGCGGGCGACCATGCACAGGGAACCGTCGCGCCGGCCGCGCGCCTCGATCTGGGAGCGGCCCGAGTTCGCGCACCGGCGTCCGATCAGGATGCCCAGCAGCCGGTCGTCGGTGGTGGCGCCGCCCTGCCCCAGTTGGCCGAGCTGCTGCTGCAGGACGGTGCGCAGCCGCGCCGTGTCGTCGGGACCGTAGGATTCGGGATAGTCGCCCTCGAAAGCGTATCCCAGCCAGTCTTTCTCGAACTTCATCTCGCTCCTGTCCCTGCTCTCTCTCGATGCGTGCCCAGCGCGGAAGTGGGTCTCTTGGCCGACCTAGAAGAGACGCCCGTCGACCTCGTGATACATGCCCGGCGTGTTTTTGAGGGCGCGGTGTCGGATCCCCAGCGGTTCGGGCCGGTCGCGGCCGATCTGGTGCGGCTGGCCCGCCGCGCGGGACCCCCGGAGGCACTCGCGGTGGCGCTGCGCGCGGTCGCCTGGGCGCAGCGTGCCCAGTTCAACGCCGCCGAGGCCAAGCGGCTGCTGGACGAGGCCGCCGCGGTCGCCCGGCGGCACCGACTGTCCGCCACCCTGGCCGAGGTGCTGATGACACGGTCCTCGGTGAAGCAGGAACTCGGCAACATCACCGGGGCGCGGCGTGACCTGGATCTCGCCTCTCCCCTGGTGTCCGGGCCGCGCGGGGTGGAGCTGATCTTCCAGCGTGCGGTGCTGGACCAGAACGTCGGACTGCTCGCTCCGGCCGCCGACGCGTACCGGGTGGTGCTGGCCGCGCCCACCACCGGCCGGTTCCTGGTGGCCGCGGGCAACAACCTGGCGTTGATCGAGGCGCAGCACGGCCGGTACGCGGACGCCCTGCGCCTGCTCGACCAGGCCGGCCGGATCGCGCCGCGGGTCGGGCCGTCACAGGTGGCCACGGTGTTGCAGAGCCGCGCCTGGGTGACCGTGCACGCCGGACGGCTCACCGAGGGGTTGCGGCTGTTCGAGCAGGCCACCCAGGCGCACGAGGCGGCCGGGCTGCCGCTGGGCGAGCTGTATGTGGAGTACGCCGACGCGCTGATGGACCTGCGCCTGATCCCGGAGGCCGCGTCGGCCGCCCGGTCCGCCGCCGACGAATTCCGGATCAGCGGGGTGCCGCTGATGGGTGCCGAGGCGCAGTTGCGGGTGGCTCAGCTCGCGCTGCTCTCCGGTGATGCCGGCGACGCGGAGACGGCCGCGGGCGCCGCGGCCCAGACGTTCCGCCGGCAACGTCGACCCACCTGGACCGCGCGCGCGACGCTGGTGCGCGCCGAGGCGCGCCTGCGGGCCGGTGCCGCCACCGCGGACGATCTGCGCCAGGCCCGCCGGGTGTGCCGCCGTCTGGAGGCGCAGCGCACCTGGTCGTACGCGGTGGACGCGTACAGCATCACCGGCCGGATCGCGGCGCTGCTGGGCCGCGAGCGGGACGCGGTGTCCGCGTTGCGGCACGCCGCCGACCTGGCGCGCCGCCTTCCGGTGCTGGTGCGGATGCGGGGCAGCGTGGCCGCCGCGATGGCCGCGTCGCTGACCGCCGACGACGGCGCGGTGCTCGCGCACTGCCGCCGCGGGCTGAACGACCTGAGCCGGCACCGGACCGCGCTGCCGTCGGTCGAGCTGCGGGCGCTCGCGTCCGGGCACGGCGCCGAACTGGGCCAGCTCGCGCTGGGCGTGGTGGTGCGCAACGGGTCCGCGATGCAGGCGCTGTCCTGGATGGAACGGACCCGCGCAGCGGCGCTGCTGGCCGTCGAACCGCCCGGCGGCGTGGACCCGGAGGACCTGGAGAAGCTGCGCGGCATCCACGCCGAGCTGGAGACGGTGGCCTCCGCGGAGCGGGTGGTCGGCACCCCGGACCCGGTGAGCGCACGGCTGAAATCCCTGGAGGACCGGATCCGCCGGTCGAGCTGGCGGCGGCGCAGCCCGGACCGCGCAGTCGACACCACCCTGCGTCCGGCGCAACTGCGGGACCGGCTCGGCTCCCGGGTACTGGTCGAGTACGCCGTGCTGGGCGGCACCCTGATCGCGGTGGTGGTGGAGCGCCGCCGCAGCCGCCTGGTGACGCTGGGCCCGGCGTCGGCGGTGCTGGACCGGATGCGCACCCTGTTCTTCGCGCTGCGCCGGATGACCCAATCACTGCCGGAGTCGTCGCTGGCCGCGGCCCGGCTGTCGGCGGACTCGCGGCTGGCCGCGTTGCGCGGGCTGCTGTTCGATCCGCTCGGCTTGCCCGGCGGCGCGGAGCTGGTGGTGGTCCCGGTCGGGCACCTGCACGGGATCCCGTGGTCGGCGCTGTGGGACGCGCCGGTGTCGCTGGCGCCGTCGGCCGGGATGTGGGCGCGCACCCGCGCGGCGGCCGGGAGCCGCCCCGGCGGCGGCCCGGTGGTGCTGGTGGAGGGCCCGAATCTGCCCGGCGCCTCGGACGAGGTGCGCCGGCTTCGCGGTCTCTACCCGGACGCCGCGGCGCTGGTGCCGCCGCACAGCACGGCCGCGGAGGTGCTGCGCCGCCTGGACGGCGCCGACCTGGTCCACCTGGCCTGTCACGGATGGCTGCGCGCGGACAATCCGCTGTTCTCCTCGCTGGTGCTCAGCGACGGGCCGCTGACCGTGCAGGAGTTGCAGACCAGCGGCGCCGCGCCGCACCGCCTGGTGCTGGCGTCCTGCCAGTCCGGGGCGGATGTGGCGTACGCCGGCAACGAGGTGGTCGGGTTCATCAGCTCGCTGCTGGCCCGGGGCACCGCGGGCGTGGTGGCCAGCGTCGCGGCGGTGCCGGACGTGGCCGCGGTGGACCTCATGCACGCGCTGCACGAGCAGCTCTCCCAGGGACGTACGCTCGCGCACGGCCTGCACGCCGCCCGGGAGCGCATCGATCGCACGTCCCCGGCGGCGTACGTGAACTGGTGCACGTTCAGTGCCTACGGCGCCGCCTGAGAGTGAACGCGCAAGTGTGACGTATCACCCGGGCGTCGCGATGCTCTGAATCCTCGTGGACGCTGCATCGTCAGACCGCCGCACCGCCGCACCGGACCGCTCCTGCGGGCAACGGCGCCGGGCCGCGGTGCTCTTCGCCGACCTGTCCGGCTTCACGCAGCTCGTCGAGGCCGTCGAGCCGGAGATCGTCTATCAGGTCGTCCGCCCGCTCATGGACGACCTGGTGGCCGTCGTGCAGCGGCACGGCGGCCGGATCCAGCAGGTGCTCGGCGACGGCTTCATGTGCGTGTTCGGGCTGGACGAGACGCTCGGCGACGAGCCCGGCCGGGCGATCCGGGCGGGCCTGGACCTGGTGGCCGCGGGCGGCACCGAGGTGGTGCGCCCGTCCGTGCACGTCGGGCTGGAGTTCGGCGAGGTGTTCGTCACGCCGTCGTGGCCACCGGCCGGTTTCGGGGTGTGGGGCCGCGCGGTGAACGTGGCCGCCCGGCTGTGCGACCTGGCCGGGCCGGGTGAGGTGCATATCGGCCCGGCGGCGTACGCCGCGGGCGGCGCCCCGCCCGGCCCGGTGCGCACCGAGCCCACCGCGCTCAAGGGCGTCGGCGTCCCGGTGATCAGCCACCTGGTCATGGCGCGGGCCGCGTGAGCCCGCACCGGACGGCGCCGGTGCGGGCCGCGAGTGCGGCGCGGGGTGGACCTCAGTTCTCCCGCACCAACTGATGGACACCGTCGATGGCCGCCCACGACCGCGGCGCAACGCCGGGTGCCGCCGCGGACCGGGCGGCGGCGGCCAGGGCCGGCTTGGCCGGGGTGTACAGCCATGTCTGGAAGAAGTCGTCGAGCGATCGGCCGGAGATGTTCTCGGCGAGTGCGATGAACCGGGCGGTGGTGGCGTCGTCGTACCGGTGCCGTTTCACCCAGGTGCGCAACAGCGTGAAGAAGTCGTCGTCGCCGATCAGCTTGCGGAGCCGGTGCAGCGTCATCGCGCCCCGGTCGTAGACGGCGCCGTTGAACAGGCGCGGCGCGCCCGGATCACCCGGCGGCACGGTCCAGAACTGCGCGGGCTCGGCGGCGTACAGATAGTCGAAGATCTCGTCCGTGGTGCCCTCGCCCTGCTTCTCCGACCACAGCCACTCGGCGTAGCTGGAGAAGCCCTCGTTGAGCCAGATGTCGCGCCACTGCCCGACCGAGACGGCGTCGCCGAACCACTGGTGCGCGTTCTCGTGCACGATCACGTACGGGTTGGCGCCGGCCCGGAAGAACGCCGCCGAATAGTTGGGGCGGGTCTGGTTCTCCAGGGCGAACCCGAGGGTGTCCGGCGGGGCGACCACGCCGCCCTGGGCCTCGAACGGCCACGGCCCGAACACGCTGCTCTCCCACGCGACGATCTCGGCGGTGCGTTCCACGCTGGCCCGCGCGGCGGCGTCGTACGCCGGGGGCAGGCTGGTGGAGTACGCGTTGATCACCGGGATGCCGTCCGGGGTCACGTCGCGGGTGATGTCGTACTGCCCGATCGCCAGCGACGCCAGGTAGGTCGCCTGGGGCTGGGCGGAGCGCCAGTACCACCGGGTCCAGCCCAGCAGCTCCTGCGTCGGGTTGCGCGGCTGCACGCCGTTGCTGATCACCTCGACGCCGTCGGGCACCGCCACCGAGACGTCGAAGGTGGCCTTGTCACTGGGGTGGTCGTTGCTCGGGAACCACCACCACGCCTCTTCCGGTTCGCCCACCGCGAGCGCGCCGTCGGGCGTCCTGATCCAGGCCGTGTATCCGGCCGCGACCTTCGTGGACGGCACCCCGGAGTATTGCACCACGATCGTCATCGCCTGCCCCTCGGACAGCGTGCGCGACGGGGTGACCACCAGTTCGTGGTCGCCCTGACGGGCGAAGCCGGCCGGCCGGTTGTTCACCAGCACGGACTCGGTGTCCAGGATGAAGTCGAGGTCGAAGGAGCTCAGGTCGCTTGTCGCGGTGGCCAGGATCGTGGTGGTGCCGGTCAGCCGGTCCTCGCCCGGGTAGTAGCGCAGCCGGATGTCGTAGTGGGAGACGTCGTAGCCTCCGTTGCCGTAATCCGGGAAGTATCTGTCACCGAGCCCGGCACCGCCGGGTGCGGGCGCCGCGGCGGCGGGGGCCGCCGTCCCGGCCAGGGCCAGCGCGGTGACGCCGGCGGCCACCAGTAGTCGTCGCACGATCGAGCGTTCCTTCCGTCGGCGGACCGGGTCGCGGTCCGACGTGGACGAGTCGGCTCAATCTATCGAAAACAGTGGATCCGCGGCCGGATTTTCCCGGGCCGGTCACAACCCGGTCTGATAGGCGAGGACACCGCGGTTGACCGCACCGATCGCCTTGCGTGCCGCCTGCCGGGTGCCCTCCGACGCCGCCGCGGCCTCGGCGATCTGGCTCAACAGGTCCAGCACCTGCCGGGCCCACCGCACGAAATCCCCGGCCGGCATGTCCGCGTCGTAGTTGTTCCCGCTGGCCAGCACCCGGGCGAGCGGTTCGCCGCGCGCCCAGCGGTACATCGGCCAGACGAAGCCCGGGTCGGGCTCGCGGGTCAGCGCCAGAGCGTGCGCCGCCTCGTCCGCGGCGATCTCGCTCCACAGCTTGGCGCACGACTCCACCGCGGTCGCGGTGGCACCGCGCGGCACGGAGGCCCGCTCGTCGCCCTCGCGCCGCGACTCGTAGAGCACCATGGACACCGCCGCGGCCAGTTCCTCCGGGGCCAGACCGTCCCAGACCCCACGGCGCAGGCACTCGGCGACCAGCAGGTCCGCCTCGGTCCAGATGCGCGCCAGCACCCGGCCGTCGGCCGTCACCTCGCCCTGCGGGGTGAGGTAGCCGCGGTCGGTCAGCACGGCGCACACCTGGTCGAAGGTGCGCGCCAGTGATCCGGTGCGGCCGGCCACCTTGGCCCGCAACGCGTCGGTGTCGCGTTGCAGCCGGTGCTTGCGCTCCGCCCACCGGGCGTGCTCCTCCCGGTCCGGGCACCGGTGGCACGGATGCTGCCGCAGCTCCACCTTGAGCAGCGCCACCTCGGGGTCCTCGCCCGGCGCACCGCGGTTACGCTGCCGCCGGCCGGCGCCGTGCCGGTCATGCCCGGTGGCGCTGACCTGCGCGGCGAGATCGCGGCGCGCGCCCGGCGAGCGCGGGTTGAAGTTGCGTGGCACGCGGATGCGGTCGAGCACGTCGACCGGGCCGGTGAAGTCCGCCGGTCCGAGCCGGCCGGCCCACCGGTCCTGGGTGAGCACCAGCGGCCGGGGCTCATGGAATCCGCCGCCCGGCGGCTCGACCACCACGGCCAGCCCGGCACGGCGGCCCTGCGGCACCCGGATCACGTCGCCGATGCGCAGCCGTTCCAACGAGGACACCGCGTCCGCGCGCCGCTGCGACACGCCCTGCCGGGCGAGGGCACGTTCCCGGTCCGCGATGGCCACCCGCAGCGCGAAGTACTCGTCGAAGTCGCCGTGGTGACAGGCCGCGTCGTCGCCGTAGGTCTGCATGGTGTCCACGTTGCGCTGCACCTGCCGGGCCAGGCCGACCACCGAGCGGTCCGCCTGGAACTGCGCGAACGACGACTCCAGCAGGTCGCGGGCCTGCTGGGTGCCCACCGTGCCAACCAGGTTCACCGCCATGTTGTAGGACGGCCGGAACGAGGAGCGCAGCGGATAGGTGCGGGTGGACGCCAGCCCGGCGACGTGCCGGGGGTCCACCTCCGGGCTCCAGAGCACCACGGCGTGCCCCTCCACGTCGATGCCGCGGCGGCCGGCCCGCCCGGTGAGCTGGGTGTACTCCCCCGGGGTCAGATCGACGTGCGCCTCGCCGTTGAACTTCACCAGCCGTTCCAGCACCACGCACCGGGCGGGCATGTTGATGCCCAGGGACAGCGTCTCGGTGGCGAACACGGCCTTGACCAGGCCGCGCACGAAGCACTCCTCCACCGCTTCCTTGAAGGCGGGCAGCATCCCGGCGTGATGCGCCGCCACGCCGCGTTCCAGGCCGTCCAGCCACTCCCAGTAGCCCAGCACGGACAGATCCTCGCCGGGAATGCCGGCCACCCGCGCCTGCGCGATGCGGCGGATCTCGGCGCGTTCGTCCGCCGACGTCAGCCGCAGGCCGGCGGCCAGGCACTGCGCGACGGCGGCGTCGCAGCCGGCCCGGCTGAAGATGAACAGGATGGCGGGCAGCAGGTCGGCGCGTTCCAGCCGCTCCACCACCTCGGCGCGCGGCGGCGGCTGCCAGCGGCGCGGCCGGCCACCGCGGCGGTGCCACCCCGGACCGGCCACCCGGTCGGTCAGTTCCAGCCGGCGCAGCATCTCGCGGGTGTAGCGCAGCAGCTCCGGATGCACGTCATGTTTGCGCGCCGCGGCGGCGTCGTGGAACAGGTCGAACATCCGCCGCCCGACCAGCATGTGCTGCCACAGCGGCACCGGCCGGTGCTCGCTGACCACCACCTCGGTCTCCCCGGCGCGGACCGTCACCAGCCAGTCGGCGAACTCCTCGTAGTTGCTCACCGTGGCGGACAGCGACACCAGCGTCACGGATGCCGGGAGGTGGATGATCACCTCTTCCCAGACCGCGCCGCGGAACCGGTCGGCGAGGTAGTGCACCTCGTCCATCACCACGTAGGCCAGCCCGGCCAGGCTGGCCGAACCGGTGTAGAGCATGTTGCGCAGCACCTCGGTGGTCATCACCACCACCGGGGCGTCCCCGTTGATCGCGTTGTCCCCGGTCAGCAGCCCGACCTGCGCCGGACCGTATCGTTCCACCAGGTCGTGGTACTTCTGGTTGGACAGCGCCTTGATCGGGGTGGTGTAGAAGCATTTCTGCCGGGCGTCGGGCGAGCGCAGCGCGAGGTGCACGGCGAACTCGCCGACCACCGTCTTGCCGGCGCCGGTCGGCGCGCAGACCAGCACACCGCTGCCGCGCTCCAGCGCCTCACATGCCTGCCGCTGGAAGTCGTCGAGGTCGAACCCGACGTCGGGCAGGAAGTCCTCAAGGGCGGGGAAGCCGGCCGCCCGGGCCGCCCGCCGCCGTGACGCCGCGTACCGCTCGGCGGGGCTCGTCATGTCGGCCGCGCTGGTCATGCGCGGCGGGTCATGTCGGCGGGACTGTTCATGACCACCAGGCTAGTGCGCCCCGGCGACAAGCCGCGATCCGCCGATCTTCCGGGCGCGCCACGGCGGGCCCGCACCGGGCCGTCACACGGGCCTCCACACCGGGCCGCGACCGCCGCCGACCAGCCGCTGCGCGGGGTGGGACGGCGGACCCAGTAGGGTGCAGGCGTGCCGCTTGACCCCGAATCGCCCCGCAAGCGTCAGGTCGACGCCGTGCTCTTCGACTTCCACGGCACCCTCGCTCAGGTGGAGGACCCGGTGGTCTGGGTGACCAGCGCGGCCGCCGCGTGCGGGCGCCACCTGGACCGGGGTGCCGCCACCGCACTGGCCGACCGTCTGGTCACCGCCGGGCGGCCCGGCGGGCCGCTGCCGCACCGGGTGCCGCCGCACCTGGCCGAGCACTGGGCCGACCGGGACCTCTACGAGCACAGTCACCGCGCGGCCTACACCGGCCTGGCCGAAACCGTGCCCTGCGACGTGGCCGGACTCCCGGACGCCCTGTACGAGCGGCTGCTCGGCCCGCACGGCTGGCTGCCCTACCCGGACACCGAGCCGACGCTGCGCACCCTGCGCGAGGCCGGCGTCGCGGTGGCCGTGGTGAGCAACGTCGGTTTCGACATCCGCCCGCACTTCGCGGCGTGGGGCCTGGACGCGCTGGTGGACGCGTTCGTGCTGTCCTACGAGGTGGGGCGGTGCAAACCCGACCCGGCGATCTTCCTACGGGCGTGCGGCATGGTGAGCACGGACCCGGACCGCACGCTGATGGTCGGCGACACTGCCGCCGACGCCGGCGCGGTCGGCGCCGGATGCGCGACGCTGGTGCTGCCGGCCGCCGAGCCGGGCCGCACCAACGGGCTCGGCGCCACCCTGGCCCTGGCCGGCTGCGCCGCCTGATCCGCCCGGCGTTCACCGCAGCAGGCGCAGCGCCCCCGCAACGCACCGCACGGTCATCGGCAGCGGCCCGATCCGCTCGCCGTCCGCGTACCCGACCACGCCCTCGGCGTGCAGGCGCACCTGCCGTGCCCGGTAGGTGGTCACCCGGGGGTCGTGCACGTGTGTGCCGCGGCGCAGACGCGGCTTCATCGCGACCAGCGCCGCCCGGCCCAGCGACGCCGCCACCACCACGTCGAGCAGGCCGTCGGCCGGGTCCGCGTCCGGCACCACGCGCATGCCGCCGCCGTAGCTCGGGCAGTTGCCGACGGCCGCGAGCACGCCGTCGAAGCTGCAATCGGCGCCGTCCACCTCCAGCGCGTACCGCCGCGGGCGCAACCGGGCCAGTTCCAGGGCGATGGCCAGGTCGTAGCGGCGGGGTCCGCGCGGCCGGCGCAGCCGGTTGGCGCGTTCGTTGACCTGTGCGTCGAACCCGGCGGCGAGCACCGCACCGAACCACCGCGGCGACGCGGACCGCTGCGGGCCGCCGGCCTCGATAAGGGCCAGGTCGAGCGGATGCCGGCGGTCCTCCCGCAACGCCGCGGCGATCCGCGCGGCGCACGTCAGCGGGTCGCCGGGCATCCCGGCGCCGGACGCGAAGTCGTTGCCGGTGCCGGCGGGGACGACGCCGAACCCGACCGGGCGCCCGGCGACGGCCTGCAGCGCCCGGTGCACGGTGCCGTCGCCGCCGACCGCCACCACGGCGCGCGCCCCGCGCTCCACCGCGGCGTGACAGGCCCGCTCGGCGGCTGCCGAGTCCGCGGCGTCGAGCACTCGGACCGGCCCGGCCGCGCCCAGCCGGCGCAGCACCCGCGGAACCAGATCGCGGCGCCGGCCGCTGCCTGCCAGCGGGTTGACCAGCACCGCGATCTCATCAGTCGGCACGACACATCAGCGTACGGACGGGCCGCGCTCAGGTCATGTCGTCGTAGCGCGTGTCCAGCGGCAGTGGCCGGGACACCGGCTCCGGGCCGCCGACCGGGGCAGGCGCGTCGATCCGGTCCCCGGCACCGATCGGGTCCAGGCGGTCGTCCAGCGGGGACAGCTCGTCGTCGTCCAGGCCGGCGTAGAGCTCCCGGCCCCGGCCCTTGCGCCGGTCGTTGAGGAAGGCGACGCCGACGGCCATGAAGTACAGCAGCGACATGCAAGCCGCGAGCAGCGTCATGCCGAACGGTCCCGGGTCCGGGGTGGCGACGGCGGCGAACGCGAAGGCCAGGAACACCACCACGCGCCACCAGCTCAGCAGCCGCTTGGCCGAGGCCACGCCGGTGAAGTTCAGCATCAGCAGCACCAGCGGGAACTCGAAGCCGGCCCCGAACAGCAACAGCATGTTGGTGATGAACCCGATGTAGGCCCCCACCTCAAGCTGGGTGGTCACGCCCAGGATGCCGGCCTCCTGGATGAACGCCAGGCTGTGCTTGACCACGAAGTAGGCCAGCACCGCGCCGCCGATGAACAGCGGGGCGGCGATGCCCACGAAGACGTACGCCCACTTACGCTCGTGGCGGTGCAGTCCGGGCGCGATGAACGCCCATAGCTGATAGAGCCACACCGGCGCGCCGATGATCAGGCCCACCCACAGCGCGATCTTCAGCCGCAGCAGCAGTTGGTCGCCCACGCCGAGCACGACGAAGTTGCAGACCCGGTCCCCGGCGGCGTTCACCGACCAGGAGCTGGCCAGGCCACAATAAGGCTCCTTCAGGATGTCGAACACCCATCCGGAGATGATGAAGCCGACGATCAGGCCGGCCACGATCCCGAGCGAGGCGAAGAACAGCCGGTTACGCAGTTCCCGCACGTGCTCGAGCAACGTCATGGAGCCGTCGGCGGCCTGCTGGAACTTGCTCGGCCCGCGACGGCGCAGCGAGATCGCCACGGTGACGGGTCAGCGCTCGTTGCGCCGCACCGGGTCCCCGTACGGCTGCTGGGGCTGCTCGTCACGGTAGTCGCCGGGAGGCGGGGCCTGCCGGTAACCGGGGTCGCGCACCTCGCCCTGCAGGGGCTGGCGGCTGTATCGCGGCTCGGCCTTCTCGGCCACGTCGTCGTCGCCGTCGACCAGACCCTTGGTCTCGGCCTTGATGATGCGCAGCGAACGGCCCAGGGAACGTGCGGCGTCCGGCAGTCGCTTGGCCCCGAAGAGCAGCACGAGCAGGACGAGGACGACGATGATGTGCCACGGCTTGAGGGCGCCCATGGTGTTACTCCAGTCGGTGGGTGCTGGTCCAACAGCGTTGCGGGTCCATCGTACGTGTGGATTTCGTCATTGAGACCCGCCGGACCCTGTGCGTTTCCGCCGATCCGGCGACCTGGGGGTGCGCCGGCGACGCCACTCGCGCGGCGGGGCGGGAACGCCGCACGCTACCACGAGTCACCGAGCTTTCAGTAAAGAATGTTTCCCGCTTTCGTCGTCCTGCCCGGCTTTGATGATCGCCAGCCGGTGCTGCGTCTCGGTGGCCCGGCGCTCCAGCTCGACCAGGGTGTTCTGCAGTTGCTCGGCGCCGGTGCGCAGCCGCTGCGCGTCCCGCTGGCGGCGCTGCAGGCGGGTCACCGCGCGCCGCAGGCCGGACAACCGGCCGAGGAGACGAACGGCCAGCGCCCCGAGCAGCACCACGCCGGCCACGAGCACCGCGATCAGGATCCACATCACCACGGGATCACACCCTACCGCCGGCCGACGGTGGCGCAGCGTACTGGTCCAGCGCGGCGGCGGCCTGCGCGCGGATCCGCTCGACCAACTCGGCGGGGCCAGTCACGGTGACGTCCGCGCCCAGGCTCAGCAGCAGCCGCTGCGCCCAGCCCAGGTCGGAGACCCGCATCGTCACCACCCACTCCTCGCCGTCCCGGCTGACCTGCTCCACCGGGTAGTACTCGGTGATCCAGCGGCCGCCCCGCCCCACCCGCAGGGTCACCAGCGGCAGGTCCGGCGTCGGGCGGAACACCCCCTCCGAGACGTCCTGCGGCACCGCCCGGGCCGGCGGCGCGGCCGGCTCGTCCAGCTCGGTGAACGCGTCGATGCGGTCGACCCGGAACATCCGCGTGGCGTCCGCGCTGCGGCACCACGCCTCCAGGTAGCCGCGGCCACCGACCATGAGCACCCGCATCGGGTCGACCACCCGCTCGGTCGTCTCGTCGCGGGCGGCCGTGTAGTAGGTGATGCGCAGCGCGTGCCCGCGCTCCACCGCGGCGCGGACGCGGTCCAGTTTCTCCCCGCCGGCCGGCAGCCGCACGGCCACCGGGGCGCCGGCCTGGTCACCGGCCGCGCTCTCGATCTTGGCGAGGGCCCGCTCGATGGCGTCCCGGGGGCCGATGCCGGGGGTCTCGGCGAGCATCCGCAACGCCACCACCAGCGCCAGCGCCTCATCCGGCGTGAGCCGCAGCGGCCGGTCGATGCCCGCGTCGTAGGTGATCGTCACGCGGTCGCCGTCCAGCGCCATGTCGATCAGGTCGCCGGGCCCGTACCCGGGCAGCCCGCAGACCCACAGCAGCTCCAGGTCGTCGCGAAGCTGCTGCTGGGTGACGCCCAGCCCGGCGGCGGCCTCGGCGGTGCTGATGCCCGGCCGGGCCATGAGGTAGGGCACCAGGTTCAGCAGCCGGCCGAGCCGGTCGGCGGAGGCGCGTGCTCCCGGCGCGCCGGGACGCTGCGTCACCGGCGCACCGCCGCGGCCAGCGGTTCGTGCCGCGCGACGACCTCCTTCAACTGCTGCACGACCGCGTCACGCAGCTCCGGTGGCCCTTCCACGCGGACGTCCGGGCCGTAGCCGACCAGGGTCGCGGCGAGCCGCTCGTGATCGGAATACGGCAGCGTCAACAGGTCACCGTCCGGCCCTGGCGCGCTGTCCACCGCCCGGCGCCGCAGCCCGGCGGCCCGGCCCGGCCGCACCGTCACGCTGGCCCGGCCGGCCGACGGCACCGGCTCGGACCAGCGCGCCACGTGGCTGATCAGGTCGACGCCGGCCGGTGGGGTGAAGGCGCCGGCGCGGCCCACCGGCCGGACCGATCCGACGATGCGGGACAGCCGGAAACACCGGGTCGCGCCCCGGTCGCGGTCGTGACCCACCACGTACCACCGGCCCTGCCAGCAGACCACGCCCCACGGTTCCAGGCGGCGCGTGGCGGGGTCGTCCACCTCGGGCACCCGGTAGGTGAAGGTGACCGCGCGCCGCTCCCGGGCGGCGGCGGTCAGCGGGCCGAACGCCGGGTCGACCCGCACCACCGGCTCCACGCCCAGGGTGGCCTGCGGGTCCACCTCGATGCCCGCGGCACGCAGCTTGGCCAGCCCGGAGGAGGCCGCCGCGGCCAGTCCGGCGTGCTGCCAGAGCCGGGCGGCGATGCCGACGGCCGCCGCCTCGTCGGGCTCCAGCGGGATGTCCGGCAACGCGTACTCGCGGTGCGCGATGCGGTAGCCGGGCTCGGTGTCGAACACGCTCGCGGTCCCGGTCTCCAGCGGCACGCCCAGCTCCCGCAGCTCGGCCTTGTCCCGCTCGAACTTGCGCTGGAACGCTTCGTGGTCGCGGGGGTCCTCGGGGTCGTGCTCGTAGCCGGGCACGGTCAGCGCGATCTGCGCGGCGGTCAGGAACCGTCGCGTGGACAGCAGGCAGATCACCAGGTTCACCAGGCGCTCGGTGCGAGTGCGCGACACGAGAGCAAACGCTAGCAGCCACCGGGCGCGATGGCGCGGACGCGGGAGCGGCGCGACCGTGGCCGGCGGCCGGATGCGGGCCATGTCACCGCATGCGGGCCTTGTCATCGCATGCGGGCGGGTTAGTTCCGCAGCCCGGCCGGGAAGGAAGGCTGCGTGTCTTCCGAAGAACCCCCCCGGCCCGGCGAGGACGGCCGCGTCGGGCTCGCCGCCGCCGAGCCGTTGCCGGCCCCCGCCGAACCGAACGCCCAGAACAAGGACGACGACAGCGAGAGCGTCGGCACGGTGGTCGTGGCCGGTCTCGCCAACCTGGTCATCGCCGCCGCCAAGCTGGTGGCCGGCCTGTTGTCCGGGTCCGCGGCCATGCTGTCGGAGGCGGCGCACTCGATAGCGGACACCGTCACCGAGGTGTTCCTCTATGTGGCGCTGCGCCGCGGCAACAAGCCCGCCGACGAAGAGCACCCCTTCGGCTACGGCAAGGAAAGCTTCGTGTGGGCGTTCATCGCCGCCCTGTTCACGTTCATCGGCGGCGCGGGTTTCTCGATCTACCACGGCGTCACCACGATCATCAAAGGCGAGGACAGCGGCGAGTACTGGCTGTCGTACGTCGTGCTGGCGGTCGCCTTCGTGGCGGAGGGCACCTCGTTCCTGCGGGCCCGGCGGCAGGTGGCCGGCGAGTCGGCCCGGTGGGGCGTCAGCCAGTTGCGGTTCCTGCGGGTCACCTCGGACACCACGGTCAAGGCCGTCTACTTCGAGGACTCGGCCGCGCTGATCGGGGTGCTGCTGGCCGCGGCCGGTCTCGGCCTGGCCCAGGTCACCGGCTCCGAGGTGTGGGACGGCGTCGCCTCCATCGCGATCGGGGCGCTGCTGCTGGTGGTCGCCGGCATCCTCGCGCACAGCAACATCTCGCTGCTGGTCGGTCGCGCGGTGCCGCGCCGGATGCACCGGCAGATCGCCGACGAGCTGGCCGGCCTGGACGTGGTCACCGCGGTGCCCACGCTGCTGACCATGCAGCTCGGGCCGGGCGACGTGCTGGTCGCTGCGAAGGTCGACTTCGACGACGAGATCACCGGCGCGGACGTGGAGCAGGCCTCGGACGAGGCCGAACGCCGCCTGCGGGGTATCTACCCCAGCATCCGGTACGTGTTCCTGGATCCGACGCGGGGCACCGCGGGCCGCAACCACCGCGACGGCGGCGCCGACGTCTGAGCGACCGCCGGGTCCGCCGCGGCCCACGCCCGGACGGATAGGGTCACCGCCATGGTGCGCTGGCGATCCGGGACGGTCCTGACGGTGCGGCGGCGGTGGCACGGCGCCGTCGAAATCGACGCGGAGACCCCGGAGGGGACGGTACGCGCCCTGGCGTACCCGGACCTGACCGGCGAGCCGGAACCGGGCGATCGTGTGCTGCTGAACGTCGGCGCGCTGCGGATGGGCCTGGGCACCGGAGGGTACGCGCTGGTGGTCGCCCTCCCCGACCGGCTGCCCCCGGACCCGGACGGCGACGGCGCCACCCGCGACCAGGGTCATCTGGTGAAGGCCCGCTACACCCCGCTGCAGGCGATCCGGCTGGGCGTCGACGAACAGGCGTCCCCGCATCGCGCCGTGATGGCCGCGGCGACCTCCCTGGAGGGCATGCCGGTGGTCACCGCCGACCTGCATTCCGCGCTGCCCGCGGTGCTCGCCGGGGTGCGCGCGGACCGGCCGGACGCCCGGGTGGCCTACGTGATGACCGACGGCGGCGCGCTGCCCGCCTGGTTCTCCCGCACGCTTGACGGGCTGCGCGCGCACCTGGCCGGGACGATCACCACCGGCCAGGCGTTCGGCGGCGACCTGGAGGCCGGGACGGTGCACACCGGCCTGCTCGCCGCCCGTCACGTGCTGCGCGCCGACGTGGCGATCGTCGCGCAGGGCCCCGGCAACCTCGGCACCGGCACCACGTGGGGGTTCTCCGGCGTGGCGCTGGGCGAGGCGGTGAACGCGGTGGCCGCGCTCGGCGGACGGCCGATCGGGTCGCTGCGGATCTCCGACGGTGACGGCCGCCCCCGGCACCGCGGCGTGTCGCATCACAGCCTCACCGCGTACGGCCGGGTGGCGCTGGCAGTGGCCGACCTGCCGGTGCCGCGTGGTCTGCCCGCGGAGCTGGCCGCCGACGTCGACGCCGCGCTCGTGCCGCTGGCCGGGCGGCACCGGATCGTCGCGGTCGACGACGAGGGACTCGACGCGGCGCTGCGTGCCTGCGTGGTCCCGTTGTCCACGATGGGACGCGGGCTGGACCAGGACCACGCCTACTTCCTCACCGCCGCCGCGGCGGGCCGGCACGCGGCGGCGGTGCTGGATCCGCGCCAAGCAGGCTCGACCCGCAAGCTCTGATTCAGGTTGAGATCAACCTCATGTTCAGGTTGAGGGTTGCCGTCCGCCGGCCTCAGCGCGTCGCGAGCAGATAGACCCACCCGGCGAGGAACACGGCCAGGATCACCGCCAGCACCCAGGTCGGCACCCGGTGGCCGCCCTCACGATTGCGGCGGACCTGCGCGCGGATGCGTTCACGGCGGCGTTCCAGGCGCCCCCACGCGACGTCCTCCATGGTCCGCTCGGGCGGCTCCACGGCGTCGTCGCCGGCCCGGGCCGGCGCAGCCGGGTGCTCGTGGTCCGGCACGGTCCGCCCCGGCCGGCCGGGCTCAGAAGAGGTGTTCATGGCCCGACCAGCCTAGGGCATGCGCCGCGTCACATGCTGGCGATGAGGCGCTCCACCCGTTCGTCGTACGCCCGGAACGGGTCCTTGCACAGCACCGTGCGCTGCGCCTGATCGTTCAGCTTCAAATGCACCCAGTCGACGGTGAAGTCGCGGCGTTTCTCCTGGGCGTGCCGGATGAACTCGCCGCGCAGCCGCGCCCGGGTGGTCTGCGGCGGTGTCTCCTTGGCCTCGAAGATGTCCAGGTCGTGCGCCACCCGGTCGACCTGCTTGCGGCGTTCCATCAGCGCGTAGAGGCCGCGGCCGCGGCGCACGTCGTGGTACGCCAGGTCGAGCTGGGCCACCCGGGGGTGGCTCATCGGGATCTCGTTCTTGGACTGGTAGCGCTCGATCAGCTTGTACTTGGAGACCCAGTCGATCTCGCGCGCGACCGGGTCGAGGTCGCCGCTCTCGATCGCGGAAAGCACCCGGCCCCACAGCTCGACCACCCGCTTGGCGGTCTGGTCGCCGCCGCGCCGCTCGACGAACTCGGTGGCCTTGGCGAGGTACTCCTGCTGGATCTCCAGCGCGCTGACCTCCTTGTTGTTCGCCAGGCGGATCTTGCGGCGTCCGGTGATGTCGTGGCTGACCTCGCGGATGGCGCGGATCGGGTTCTCCAGCGACAGGTCCCGCATGACCACGCCGGCCTCGATCATCCGCAGCACGATGTCGGCGCTGCCCACCTTGAGCAGCGTGGTCACCTCGTTCATGTTCGAGTCGCCGACGATGACGTGCAGGCGGCGGTACCGCTCGGCGTCGGCGTGCGGCTCGTCGCGCGTGTTGATGATGGGCCGGCTGCGGGTGGTGGCGCTGGAGACGCCCTCCCAGATGTGCTCGGCGCGCTGAGACAGGCAGAAGACCGCGCCACGCGGCGTCTGCAGCACCTTGCCGGCGCCGCAGATGAGCTGGCGGGTGACCAGGAACGGGATGAGAACGTCGGCGAGGCGGCCGAATTCGCCGTGCCGGGACACCAGATAGTTCTCGTGACAGCCGTACGAGTTGCCGGCCGAGTCGGTGTTGTTCTTGAAGAGGTAGATCTCTCCGGCGATGCCCTCGTCGTGCAGGCGCTTCTCGGCGTCGACGAGCAGACCCTCCAGGATGCGCTCGCCGGCCCGGTCGTGCGCCACCAGATCGGTCACCGAGTCACACTCGGGCGTCGCGTATTCGGGGTGGGAACCGACGTCGAGGTAGAGGCGGGCGCCGTTGCGAAGGAAAACGTTGCTGCTGCGTCCCCAGGACACCACTCGGCGGAACAGGTAGCGAGCCACCTCGTCGGGAGACAGCCGCCGCTGCCCCCGATAAGTGCACGTGACTCCGTACTCGGTTTCGAGGCCGAAAATTCGCCGTTCCATGACGAAACACTAGCCGCCGGAGGGCCGTGAACGTCAGTCACGACCCGCTCTCTTTCCGTACGCCAAGCGGAAACCCTCCCGTGTGACGGCGGCCACACGGGTGTCGCCGCACCGGTCAGGAGGCGTCCGTGCCAGAGCCGCCCTCCAGATCCTCCGAGGCTGCCGAGCTGGTGGGTTTGTGCTCCGCCGGTGGCGGCGGCGACACGTCGCCGGGCTCGCCGCCGTCCGGCACCTCCTGCGCGTCGCCGGACAACAGCCCGCTCACCGTCGCGTCGGTCAGCCGCCGGAAGGCCCGACCCCGGCGGTTACGGTCCAGCACCGCCACCTCGAGCTGCTTGGCCTCCAGCCGGCGCTCGTTGCCGTTCTCCCCGCCGACGCTGCCCAGGCCCTTGACCGCGAGCGCCAGCGCGCTGGCCAGGTCCGCCGCCTCGTCGTGCCGTTCCTTGAGCACCACGGAGATGGCCTCGGCGGACCCGCCCATGGCCATGAATCCGGGCTCGTCCATCACCGAGCCGTCATAGGTGATGCGGTACAGCTCGTCCTGCTCGGCCGTCGCGCCGACCTGGGCGATGCAGATCTCCACCTCGTACGGCTTGGAGGTCTCCGAGAAGATCGCCCCGAGGGTCTGGGTGAAGGCGTTGGCGATGTATCGGCCGGTGACGTCACGGCGGTCATAGCTGTAGCCGTTCACGTCGGCCAGCCGCACACCGGCGCGGCGCAGCGCCTCGAACTCGTTGTACCGGCCGACCGCGGCGAAGCCGATCCGGTCGTAGATCTCGCTGACCTTGCGCAGGGTGGTGGTGTTCTCGGCGACGAACAGCACACCGCCGGCGTAGGTCAGCACCACGGCCGAGCGACCACGGGCGATGCCCTTGCGGGCGTATTCCGAGCGGTCGCGCTGGACCTGCTCGGGTGATGCGTAGAACTGCATGGCCACGGGTGGCTGCTCCTTCTCCTCGCCCTGAGTGCTGTGGGTGTGCGGGGCTCAGCCGCCCGGATTCTCCATGCGCCCGGCGACCACGTCCTCGGCCACCGTGTTGAGCTCTTCCGGCGGGAGCCGGTGCGTGCCCTCCGCCGTGGCGGTCATGACCACCGGGTAGATCTTGCGGGTGAGGTCCGGCCCGCCGGTCGCGGTGTCGTCGTCGGCCGCGTCGTAGAGCGCCTCCACCGCCATCGCGATCGCGTCGGGGGTGCTCACGCCGGGGCGGTATTTCTTCTTCAGCGCCGACTTGGCGAACAGCGACCCCGATCCGATGGCGTCGTAGCCGGTCTCCTCGTAGAGGCCACCGGCCACGTCGAAGCTGAAGATCCGTCCCACCCGCGCCGGGTCGGCCGGGGAGAGGTCGAAACCGGCGAACAGCGGCACCGCGGCGAGTCCCTGCATGGCCGCGCCGAGGTTGCCGCGCACCATGCCGGCCAACCGGTTCGCCTTGCCGTCCAGGGACAGCATGGTGCCTTCGATCTTCTCGTAGTGCTCCAGCTCGACCTGGAACAGCCGGATCAGCTCGATGCCGATGCCGGCCGTGCCGGCCATCCCGATCAGCGAGTGCGCGTCCGCCGGGTGCACCTTTTCGATGTCCCGGCTGGCGATCAGGTTGCCCATTGTCGCGCGGCGGTCTCCGGCCATCACCACGCCGTCGGCGGTGGCGATGGCGACGATGGTGGTGGCGTGGGGTGCGATGTCGGCGCTCAGCCCCGGAGGCAGCGGCCGGCGGCCCGGCAGCATCTCGGGGGCGGCATAGGTCAGGAACTGCGTGAAGGAGGACGTCCCCGCATTGGTGAACACATCTGGTAGACGCCCGGATGGATCAAAGCCCGCTGCCACGTGGTTCCCTTCAAATGTCTGATCGCTGCGCCGGACGACCCCGGTCGTCGATGAACGCCCCGGGCCGCCGGTGCGGTTGAAGCACAATATCTTGCACGCCGCCGCCGGTGCGACGACCGTGATCGAAGTGTCGGGTCGCGGCCCGCGGCGGAGCCTCCGGCGGCTCGGCGCCGCCGGAGCCTCGAAGGGGTTACTGGCCGCCCTTCTGCACGTAACCCCGGACGAACTCCTCGGCGTTCTCCTCCAGCACGGAGTCGATCTCGTCGAGCAGGTCGTCGACGTCCTCGGTGATCTCGGCGTGCCGCTCGGCGACCTCCGGGTTGGCCTCGGTGGCGGCTTCCTCGATCTCCTCGTCCCGCTTGCCCTTGCCGGACTGCGACTGACCACCGGTGTCTCGGGTTGCCATCCCTGTCCCCCTTCTCGCGTCCCCGACAGCCTCACCGCCGGGTTGGGAAAAACCTACCTCGCGGCTGCGACAAAACGATGTCAGCGACTCGTGATCACCTCGAGGAGGTCTTTGGCGCTCTCGCACCTGTCGAACAGCGCCCCGACGTGGCGGCGGGTGCCCCGCTCGGGCTCCATCATCGGAACCCGCACCAGCGACTCCCGTCCCACGTCGAAGATGACCGAGTCCCAACTGGCGGCGACCACCTCGGACGCGTACTGCGCCAGGCACCGGCCGCGGAAGTACGCCCGGGTGTCCTCCGGCGGCTCGTACATGGCCCGCCGGGTCTGGTCGTCGTCCAGCAGCGTCTTCATCGCGCCCCGGGCCACCAGACGGTGATAGAGGCCCTTCTCCGGGCGCACGTCGGCGTACTGCAGGTCGACCAGTTGCAGCTTGGGCGACGACCAGGCCAGGTTCTCCCGGTCCCGGTAGCCCTCCAGCAGGCGCAGCTTGGCCACCCAGTCCAGCTCGTCGGAGCAGGACATCGGGTCGTCGCCCAGCTTGGTGAGCACGCCCTCCCACCGGCTCAGCACGTCGGCGGTCTGGGAGTCCACGTCGGCGCCGTAGCGCTCGTCGACGAACATCCGGGCCCGTTCGTAGTACGCCCACTGCAGGTCCAGGGCGGTGAGCCGGCGGCCGTCACGCAGCCGCATCAGGTGCTTGAGCGAGGGGTCGTGGCTGACCGCCTTGAGCTCGGAGACCGGGTCGGCCACGCCCAGCTCGCCGGTGAACACCTTTTCCTCGATCATGTTCAGCACCAGCGAGGTCGCGCCCATCTTCAGATAGGTCGCGGTCTCCGACAGGTTCGCGTCGCCGATGATGACGTGCAGCCGGCGGTATTTGTCGGCGTCCGAGTGCGGCTCGTCGCGGGTGTTGATGATGGGCCGCTTCAGCGTGGTCTCCAGGCCCACTTCGACCTCGAAGAAGTCGGCACGGGAGGAGATCTGGAAGCCGGTGCCGGAACCGTCCTGGCCCAGCCCGACCCGCCCCGCGCCGCAGAAGATCTGCCGGGTCACGAAGAACGGGGTGAGGTGCGCGACGATGTCCGCGAACGGGGTCTGCCGGCGCATCAGGTAGTTCTCGTGCGAGCCGTACGACGCGCCCTTGTTGTCGGTGTTGTTCTTGTAGAGCTGGATGCGGTGCGCGCCGGGGATGGTGGCGGCCCGCCGCGAGGCCTCGGCCATCACCCGCTCGCCCGCCTTGTCCCAGCGCACCACGTCCATCGGGTTGGTGCACTCCGGGGTGCTGTACTCCGGGTGCGCGTGGTCGACGTAGAGCCGGGCGCCGTTGGTCAGTATCACGTTCGCCAGACCCAGATCCTCGTCGGCCAGCGCCTCCGCCGGGTCGTAGGCCGTTCCGGAATAGGTGAACCCGCGCGCGTCGCGCAGCGGGGATTCCTCCTCGTAGTCCCAGCGGGCGCGTCCGCCGCGGTTCAGTTCCGGGCGTGCACCGTACGCGTTGACCACTTGCGAGGAGGTGACCATCGGGTTGGCGCCGGGCTGCCCGGGAACCGAAATGCCGTACTCGACCTCGGTGCCCATGATTCGCCGAACGCTCATGTCATCACTCCGCCCGCCGCCGTCCTGCCGTTGCCGATGTGTCGAGCCTAGACGCTTGCGGCGCTCTTCCACGCCCTGCTGGTGCGCGCCGCCGCACGGACAGTGGCCGCGAGTCTCCCGCGGAGCCGCTCATCGCGCCGTCCCCGGGCCGCGCCGGCACCGCCCCGGCCACGCGGATAACGCCTGCGAACGGCCCCGAAGTGCCACGGGCGGAGGGGCACTCGCGGCCCCTCCGCCCGTGGCGGCAACGGTTCGTTGTCCACTCAGAGATATTGACCCGTGTTGCTGGCGGTTTCGATGGATCGTCCCGACTCGGCGCCCTTGCCGCCGGATACCAGCGTGCGGATGTAGACGATCCGCTCGCCCTTCTTGCCGGAGATGCGCGCCCAGTCGTCCGGGTTGGTGGTGTTGGGCAGGTCCTCGTTCTCCCGGAACTCGTCCACGCAGCTATCCAGCAGGTGCTGCAGCCGCAGGCCCTTGCGGCCGGAGGTGAGGAATTCCTTGATGGCCATCTTCTTGCCGCGGTCCACGATGTTCTGGATCATCGCGCCGGAGTTGAAGTCCTTGAAGTAGAGGACCTCCTTGTCACCGTTGGCGTAGGTGACCTCCAGGAAGCGATTCTCCTCGGACTCGGTGTACATCCGCAGCACCACCGCTTCGATCATGGCGGCCACGGTGACCGCCTTGTCGCCGCTGTGCTCGGCCACGTCCTCGTCGTTCAGCGGCAGGTCGCTGAGGATGTACTTGGCGAAGATGTCCTTGGCCGCCTCGGCGTCCGGACGCTCGATCTTGATCTTCACGTCCAGCCGGCCCGGCCGCAGGATCGCCGGGTCGATCATGTCCTCCCGGTTGGAGGCGCCGATGACGATGACGTTCTCCAGGCCCTCGACACCGTCGATCTCGCTGAGCAACTGCGGGACGATGGTGTTCTCCACGTCGCTGGAGACGCCCGAGCCGCGGGTCCGGAAGATCGAGTCCATCTCGTCGAAGAACACGATCACCGGCGTGCCCTCGCCGGCCTTCTCCCGCGCCCGCTGGAAGACCAGACGGATGTGCCGCTCGGTCTCGCCGACGTACTTGTTGAGCAGCTCCGGGCCCTTGATGTTGAGGAAGTAGCTGGTGTGCTTCTCCTCACCACGCCGCTCGGCGATCTTCTTCGCCAGCGAGTTGGCCACCGCCTTGGCGATCAGCGTCTTGCCGCAACCGGGCGGGCCGTAGAGCAGGATGCCCTTCGGCGGCCGCAGGTGGTGTTCCCGGAACAGGTCGGCATGCAGGAACGGCAGCTCCACCGCGTCGCGGATCTGCTCGATCTGGGAGTGCAGGCCACCGATGTCGGTGTAGTCGACGTCCGGCACCTCCTCCAGCACGAGTTCCTCGACCTCGCTCTTGGGAATGCGCTCGTAGGCGTACGCCGAACGCGGCTCGATCATCAGTGAGTCACCGGCGCGCAGCGTGGCCACGCGCAGCGACTCGGCCAGATGCACGATGCGCTCCTCGTCGGCGTGCGAGACCACCAGCGCGCGGTCGGTGAGCCCGTCCGGGCCGGCCAGCACCTCCTTGAGCACCACGACCTCGCCGACGCGCTCGAACCCGAAGGCGTCGACCACGTTCAGCGCGTCGTTGAGCAGCACCTCCTGGCCGCGCTTGAGCTCGTCGGTCTCCAGCGACGGAGACACGGCCACCCGCAGCTTGCGGCCGCCGGTGAAGACGTCCACGGTGCCGTCGGAGTGCGCCGCCAGGAAAACGCCGTAGCCGCTGGGCGGCTGGGCGAGCCGGTCAATCTCCTCTTTGAGAGTGACGATCTGAGCCCGGGCTTCCTTGAGGGTCGCCACGAGCCGGTCGTTGTTCTCGGTCACTCGGGCCAGCTGCGTCTGCGTCGCCGCGAGCCGTTCCTCAAGCTGCCGGACGTGTCGGGGGCTTTCGGTCAACTTGCGCCGCACCAGAGCGAGTTCCTCTTGCAGGAACGACACCTGGCTGGAGAGATCGTTGGCTTCTTTCTCCCAACGTGCGGCGCGTGAGTCCGCCTCGTCGTTGCGTGCCACGTCCCACCTCCCCGGGGGCTCGAACGTCTTGGTAGACAACACTAACTGCTGCGAACCGTTTTTCGACCCCCCGCAACACCGCCGTCACCGACTCTTGATCCACTCGGGTGACTGCCCGGCCCGTTGTGTCGCAGGGTTCGGGTACGGTCGGAGGGCATGCTTTCTGGGGAGGTGAACCGTGTCGGCGCAGACCGAAACGGACGAGCTACAGGTCTGGGTGGATCAGGACCTCTGCACCGGTGACGGCCTGTGCGTGCAGTACGCACCGGAGGTCTTCGAGTTTGACATCGACGGTCTCGCATACGTCAAAGACGACGGTGGTGAGCTGCTGCAATCCCCCGGGGCGCGGACCGGCGTGCCGAGCCGTCTGCAGCTCGAAGTGATCGACGCCGCCAAGGAGTGTCCCGGCGACTGCATCCACGTCGTGCGCCGTCGCGACGACGTCGAGGTGGCCGGTCCGGAAGCCGACTGAGACCCTGGCCACATTCGCGCATTCACCGATCGCATTCACGGCCGCCCGCATTCCTTTGTGACGGAAAATGTCACAGGAATGAAACACACCACTATAGGGTTGGGCGACCGACCAGAGACGCGACGACGCGGGAGAATTCCTCCAGCCGCGCGATCTGGCCCGGCCCGCCATCGTCCAGCGTCTTGCCGAAACGCAGCGCGTCGTGCCGCACCGTGGCGCGCGAGTCGTCGTCGCCCATCCCGGGCGGCGGCACCGCGTCGTCCACCGAGCTCAGCAGCAGATAGACGTCGATGCTGTCCACCCGGGCCTGGCCGGCCGGCGTGCGGGTAAGCCGCCGCCGGCAGCCCACCTCGGTCACCGTCGACAGCGGCACCACCCGCAGCGACGACGTCATCGAACCGACCGGGCCGTCGCCGGGCGCGACGTCCTCGCCGTGCCAGAGCACCAGCCGGCTGCCGTCGCAGATGACGACCTCCTGCCAGACCCCGTTCACCTCGTTGACGAAGCGCTCCAGCGTGAACGACACCACGGACGCGCCGCGCAGCACACCGTTGAGGGCGTCCAGGGCCACTTCCGGATCGCGCAGGTAGGCGCGCGCGGCGGAATCCAGGTCCTGGTAGGGAGACCAGTCCGGAAAGACCGCCGGCACGTCGTTGCTGCCGCCGAACGGCGGGGAACTCATCGCGGACACTCGCTCCTCCCCAGAAGACGCTGGGGGAAACCTACCCGAGGACCGCGCGCCGTCACACCCCCGTGCCGCCGACGGTGCGGTCAGACCCCGGGACGCCCGAGCGGACCGTCGGTGTCCCTCCCGGCGTCGTCGCCGCCACGCGCGGCGGCCGCCGCCGCGGCCCGGCGCTGCGCGTACGCCTCGGCCCCCTTGCTCGGCTTGCGGCGCCGCGGCGGCGCGGTCACCCCCGGCGCCAGGCGGCGGGCGGACACCAGGAACGCGGTGTGCGCGATCATCCGGTGGTCGGGCCGCACCGCGAGCCCCTCGGCGTGCCAGTCGCGGACCAGCGACTCCCACGCCCGCGGCTCGGTCCAGCCGCCCCGCTCGCGCAGCGCCTCGACCAGCTCGGAAAGCTGCGGAGTGGTGGCCACATAGCCGATCAGCACCCCGCCGGGCACCAGCGCCCGCTCGACCATGCCGAGCGCGTCCCACGGCGTCAGCATGTCCAGGATGATGCGATCAAAACCGGTCACCTCGGCCTGCGTCACGTCGCCATGGTGCAGCCGCCAGGCCGGGTGCGGGCCACCGAAGAACGCCTCCACGTTGCGGCGCGCGATGGCCGCGAAGTCCTCCCGCAGCTCGTACGAGTGCAGCTCGCCGGAGGCGCCCACCGCCCGCAGCAGCGAGCAGGTCAGGGCGCCCGACCCGGCGCCGGCCTCCAGCACCCGGGCGCCCGGGAACACGTCGCCCATCGCCACGATCTGCGCCGCGTCCTTGGGGTAGATGACCTGGGCCCCCCGGGGCATGGAGAGCACGTAGTCGCTCAGCAGCGGGCGCAGCGCCAGGTACGCGGTGCCGCCGGAGGACGTGACCACGCTGCCGTCCGGCAACCCGATCAGGGCGTCGTGCTCCAGCGCGCCGCGGTGGGTGTGGTAGGCGCGGCCCGGCTCCAGCACGACGGTGTGCGCCCGGCCCTTGGGGTCGGTGAGCTGCACGCGGTCACCCGGGCGAAACGGTCCCCGGTGCGCGGGCTGCGGCGCGTCGACGGCAATGTCAGGCTGGGCGGTCACTGATCCTTCTTCCACTGGTCCGGTGCGTCGGGACCCGCGTCACCCCAGCGGCGGGGCGCGCGGTGCGGCTCAAGCACGGACGCCAGGTCGGCGACGTGCAGCACGCCGAGCACATCCTCGCCTGAGGTCACCAGGTACTCCGCACCCGGGTGGGCCTGGACCGCGCGGACCACCTGCTCGCCGGAGAGCCCGACGGCCAGCGCCGGCACCGCGCCCATGCTGCGCGTCACGGTGTCCACCGCCACCCACGGCCGCCGCGCGGCCAGCAACGCCGCGGCGGCCCGCGCGTCGACCAGCCCCACCAGCCGGCCGGCCGCGTCCGCCACGGCCAGCGCCGGGCGGCCCCGGGTGTCGCTGTCGCGGCGGCGCTGGGCCTCGGCCAGCGGGGTCCCGGACGGGACCGCGAAGATCGGCTTGGCCAGCCGCCGCAGGTCGATCAGCGGGAAACGGCGGGTCATCCGGGCCAGCCGGATGGACTGACCGGCGCCCTGCCACAGGGTGAACACCACCAGCAGAATGAAGACCAGACCGAACAGGGTGATCAGTTGCAGCTGATAGAGCGTGATCACCAGGGCCGCGGTGACCAGGGCGATCAGCCGGCCCGCCCAGCCGGCCACCTCGGTGGCGCGGTCACGGTCGCCGAGCAGCGCCCAGACGCCCGCCCGCAGCGCCCGGCCGCCGTCCAGCGGGAGCCCCGGCAGCACGTTGAACACGGCCACCAGCAGGTTGCTGGCGGCAAGCTGGAAGGCGAGCTGGCCGACCACGGTGCGGTCCGGCAGCAACCAGGCGGCCGTCGCGGCGATCGCACCGAGCAGCACCGACACCGCCGGGCCGGCCAGCGCGACGAGGGCGTCCACCCGCGGACGGGGCGCGTCCCGGTCCATCTCGGTGTATCCGCCGAGCAGCTCCAGGGTGATGCCGCGCACGCCGATGCCGTGCCGCCGGGCGGTCAGCGCATGGCCGAGCTCATGCAGCAGCACCGAACCGAGCAGGCAGGCCACGAATCCCAGACCGATCAGGTAACTCGCCGGCGCGGCCACGCCCAGCTCGGACTCGGCATATCCGCCGTAGACCACGGTCACCAGCAGGGCCAGCAGGTACATCGACGGGCTCAGGTAGAGCGGGATGCCCAGCAGCCGGCCGACCTGGCGGCCCGGCCGGCCGCGGCGCTGCGCTCGGTCTTCCACGCCCCGATGGTACGGAAAGGCCGCCGGGCCGGGCGTGCCCGCGTTTCGTCGTACCCCTGCCCTAGCCTGTCGGCATGACGGGATCGCTCGCCACGACCGGCTCACCTGCCTCCCCCGCCGCTCCGGACGCCCCCGCTGCTCCGGACGCCCCCGCCGCTCCGGAGACCGCCACCGCTCCGGAGGCCGCCACCGCCCGGGGCACTGCCACCGCCGCGGTGCCGGACGCCCCGGACGCGGACCGGCAGCCGCCCGCGGGAGGCCCGTCGCTGTCGCCGTCGCGCGCCGCCGACTTCAAGACATGCCCGCTGCTGTTCCGGTTCCGCACCATCGACCGCCTGCCCGAGCAGCCCTCCCCCGACCAGGCGCGGGGCACCCTGGTGCACGCGGTGCTGGAGCGGCTGTTCGACCTGCCGGCCGCCGAGCGCACGCTGGAGGCGGCGGCGGACCTGGTCGCGCCGCAGTGGGCGGGTCTGACCGAGCAGGAGCCCGCGCTGGCGGCGTTGTTCGCCGGTCCGGGCGCCGCACCGGCGGGCGACGCGCTGAGCGTGTTCCTGCGCGGCGCCCGGGAGCTGCTGGAGGGCTACTTCGCGGTGGAGGACCCGCGGCGGCTGGAACCGGCCGAGCGGGAGAGCCTGGTCTCCGCCCTGGTCGCCGACGAGTTGCTGATCCGGGGCTACATCGACCGGCTCGACGTGTCACCGGCCGGCGAACTGCGGGTGGTGGACTACAAGACCGGCGGCGCCCCGCGGGAGGCGTTCGAGGGCCGTGCGCTGTTCCAGCTCAAGTTCTACGCGCTGGTGCTCCTGCGCACCCGCGGCGTGGTGCCGCGGGTGCTGCGCCTGCTCTACCTCAAGGACGCCGAGGTCTGCGACTACCGGCCGGACGCCGAGGAACTGGAGCGTTTCGAACGCACCCTGCTCGCGCTGTCCGGGGCGATCGAGCGCGCCAAGCGGGACCGGGATTTCCGGCCCAAGCCCAGCAAGCTCTGCGGATGGTGCAGCCACCAGGCGTTCTGCCCGGAGTTCGGTGGCACGCCGCCGCCCTGGCCGGAGCGGGAGACGGCCTCCGGCGCCGGGGACGACGCCGCCCCGGAGGTCGTCGACCGCCTGGGGTGACGCCCGGGCGCCGGTCACGCCGCGCGCTCCCGGCGCCGGCCTCACCATGCGAGGCCCGGCGCCGGCGCGCGGCGCTCAGGCGGCCGTGTGCTGGGCGCTGGGCGCGCGCTCGACGGTGATGTTGCCGCTCGCGGTCCGCAGGCGCAGTTCGGCGTCGGCGGCGCCGGCCCCGTTGTGCTCGTCGCCGGCCGCCAGGTTGTTGCGCGTCATGCCGGAGGCCGTTCCGGCGTCCAGCCAGACGCGCGTGCCGGGGACCACGCCCACGCGCACGTTGCCGGAGGCCGTGGAGGCCCGCACCGTGCCCTGCCGCACCGCCTCGATGGTGACGTTGCCCGACGCGGTGCTGGCCTTGGCCGAACCGCCGAGGCTGCGGATGGCGACCGATCCGGATGCCGTGCCCGCATTGACGTCACCGGTGACGTCACCCACGCGCACATCCCCGGATCCGGTCCGGATGCGCAGGGAGCCGCCGACCTGGTTGGCGGTCAGGGTGCCGCTGGCCGCGCGCAGGTCCGCGTCGCCGATGACGTCCTCCACATAGACCTTGCCGGAGGCGACGTCGACCTTCACCTGCGCGTAGCGGCCCACCGAGCGCACATCGGCGGAGACCGTCTTGACCGACAGCGCGCTCTCCGCGGGCACCCGCACGGTGATGCCCAGCCGGGGCAGGCGCCGCCAGGTCCAGCCGCTGGACTCCGGCACGGTCACGGCCAGCATGTCGCCGTCCAGCGTGACGGTGGTGTCCTCGGCGGCCCGGTGGGCCGCGTCGGAGTCGTCCAGCGGGACCACATCGACCGTGACGGTGGCGTCGGCGGCCGCGGTGACGTCGACGAATCCGCGGGTGGCGCGGATGGCGGCCATGACGGGGGTGGTGCGGTCGAACTCGATCATCGCGATTCCTTCGGGTAGGCGCGGATCTGACGAACGGGGCAGGCTCGGGCCCGCCACGACGGGCGGACCGCGGAGGTTGCCGAAATGCCGCTCAGGCTTCGAAGAAGCCGGTGACGCGCTTGCTGCTGCGCCGGCGCGGCGGCGGGAAACCGTCGCCCGGCCCGGGAACTGCCTGGCCGGCGTCGGGGACGGCATGGTGGCCCAGCGCCGATGTCACCGCGCGTACCAGCCAGGCGTTCACCGACACGCCCTGCGCCGCGGCCATCTGCTCGGCCTTGACCTTCAGCGCCTCGGGCATGCGCAGCGTCAGCCGGGCCTGCTCACCGCCGTCGCCGGGCGGCGCCGGCGCGGCCGGCGCCGGCTCCGGCTCGACCTCCGCCTGGCTGTCCACCACCAGGTCCACGGTGCGCCCGCGCAGCCGCACCTCCACGGACGCGTCCGGCAGCCGCGTGGTGATCTCCGCGGCGGCGTCGGTCAGCACCTCGATCATGACCAGCCTGGCGGAGGCGTCCAGGGCGTGGCTCAGCAGTTCCGCAGCGCGGGTCGTGTCCGGCCCGCCGGGCGCGGCCGCCGCCGCGAGATCGGCACGCAGCGCGTCCACGTACGGGGTGACATCCATGACGTCACTATGACGCCTTAGATGACGTCAGTCAAGCGCCACCGGCCGCAGCAGGGAGCCCAGGAAGGCGGCGTCCACGCCCTCCAGGGATGTCCGCAGGTGCACCCCGTCGGTCGGCGGCAGCTCCAGTTCCGCCGGCACGGCGAGCACCGCCGCCCCGGACGCCAGCGCGCTGGCCATCCCGGTCGGCGAATCCTCGATCGCCACACACGCGGTGATCGGCACGCCGAGTTTGCCCGCGGCGATCAGGTACGGTTCCGGGTCCGGCTTGGGCGCGTCGACCTCGTCGCCGACGATCACCACGTCGAAGTTCTCCCGGCCCAGCGTGTCCAGCGCGACCTCGACGAGCTTGCGGCCGGTCGAGGTGACCAGCGCGGTGGGCAGACCGTCGGCGCGCACCGCGCGCAGCAGCTCGTGCGCGCCCGGCCGCCAGACCAGCCCGTTGCCGAACAGCTCGAACACCCGGTCGGTGAGCCACGCCGCGTCCGGCGCCTCCGGCCGGTCCGGCTGGCCCAGGTCGTCGCGCATCAACTGCATCGTGCGGCTCATGGTGCTGCCGATCATCGCCTGCCGGGCCGGCGGGGACAGCCTGCCGCCGGCCCGTTCGGCCAGCTCGTGCAGGGCGACGTCCCACACCTTCTCGCTGTCGACCAGCGTTCCGTCCATGTCGAAGAGCACCGCGGCGGGAAGTCGTGTCACCCCGCCATTGTTGCCTGCGCGCGTCTCAGGACAGGTCGCAGGGCTTCAACGAGTCGTCGTACCCGTTGACGAACGCCCTGGTCCGCTGCCGTGCGGTGCCGTGCGCGCCCTCGGCGAACCAGGGCTGGCCCGGATCGTCGCCCACCGCCTCCAGGCCGCGGGCGAGCTCGTCGGTGTCGTCCGGCTGCAAGCTCAGCCGGCCGCGCCGTTCCATGTCGCCGATGTACGCCCCGGCCATGCAGTCGGCCTGCAGCTCCTGCTGGATGGTGAACTGCTTGCGGATGCCCAGGCGCAGTTGCACGGCGTGCGCGTACTCATGACCCAGCAGGTAGAAGATGAACGCGTCGCCGATCTGCTGGAACGCGGCGAAAGCCCAGTTCACGTCGTACGCGATGAAGTCGCCCGCCGAGCAGTAGGCGGCGTTGTTGCGACCCAGCGCCTGGCCCCCGCAGTCGACCTCGCCGGCGCGCCGGTACGGGATCAGCCGGCCCACCGGGGTGAAGTCCAGCCCGGACGCCTGGAACTGGTCCCGCCAGTATTCCTCGGCGATCACCCGGGCGTCGTCGATGTCGGCGGCGAACTCCTCCGGGGTGTCCGTGCCGTCGGGGTCCTGGCTGCCGGCCGGGTCGCCGGCGCCGGTGGCGCTCGGCGCGGGATCCGCGGCGCGACGGTCGCCGCCGGGCGCCGACAGGCAGCCCGCGGCGGTCACCGCGGCGGCGAACAGGGCCAGGAGCGCCATGCGGGAACGACGGGGCGCCGGCATTTTCGGACCTCCGGAGGGCTGACGTGATCCGCGTGATACTTCACGATACGTGCGGGGAGCGAATACGGATCAGTGACAATAGATCATGGGAGGCGCGCATGCCCGTGGGCATACCGGAACCTGAGCTTGCCATGCCGGACGCGGTGCGGACCCTGACCCGTGGGCGCCCGGCGCGGGCGGTGTGGTGCAACCTGCTGGGCGGCACCACCTTCGAGGTGGGCTCGGGTTCCGAACGCTTCTTCGTCAAGTTCGCCCCGGCCGGCAGCGGCCTGCCCCTGGCCCGTGAGGCGGCACGGCTGCGCTGGGCACGCCCGTACACACCGGTCCCGCGGGTGCTCGACACCGGCGCGGACGAGACCGGCACCTGGCTCGTGACGGCCGCCCTGACCGGACGCAGCGCCGTCGACCCGCGGTGGCTGGGTGACCCCGGCCCGGCGGTGGCGGCGATCGGCGCCGGCCTGCGGGCGCTGCACGACGCCCTGCCGGTCGCCGGCTGCCCGTACACCTGGATGGCCGAGCATCGCCTGTCGGTCGCGCACCGCCTGGCCGCCGACCGGCATTACGACGACTGGGACTGGCACCGCGACTTCGCGCACCTCACCATCGACGAGGCGCTGGTGCGGGCCAAGGAGATCCCGCCGGTGGACCGCCTGGTGGTCTGCCACGGGGACGCGTGCGCGCCCAACACGCTTGTCGCCGACGACGGCGCGTGGACCGGTCACGTCGACATGGCCGCGCTGGGTGTCGCCGACCGGTGGGCCGACCTGGCGGTCGCCTCGTGGAGCCTGGAGTGGAACTACGGACCGGGCTGGGCACCCGCCTTCTTCCACGCGTACGGGGTGGACCCGGACCCGGTACGCATCGGCTACTACCGGCTGCTGTGGGAGCTCGGCCCGTGACGCCCCGTGCCGTCCCCGTCGAGGACGTGACGAGTCAGACCTTGCCCGGCAGGCGGCGATGCAGCTCGGCCAGCAGGGTGCGCGGTCCGGGCGACATCAGGCCGACGTCGACCAGGTACGCCACCTCCGCCCCGCGACGACGCGTACGGGGAGCCCGTCCCGGACCGTCGGCGACGGTGATCGCGCCCGCGGCGGACGGCGTCACCACCAGCTCGGTGAACGGGCCGCGGCGGCGCAGGGCAACCGCGGCGATCGCCGACCACGGCAGCCGCACGCCGCGCCGGCCGGTCGCGGCGAACTCCACGCCGTGCACGTTGCTGCGCAGCCATCCCAGCCGGTTCCACGCGACGAGCATGATCACGCAGGTGGCCACCGCCGGGACGACGAGCAGGCTCTCCCCCACCCCGATCAGGTCCGCGACGGTGACGCGGGCGCCCGCCGCGAGCAGGATCAGCAGCGACAGGCCGCGGCAGGCGGCCCACACCGCGGCCACCACCCAGAGGACGGTGACGAACACCATCCCCCGTGGCTGAGCGAACGACACGGTGTCGTCGGCGGGACCGACCGCGGGAGCAGGCACGTTCGCAGTATGCGCCGTTTTCGGCGGCTCTTGGCTGGTATCAGGGGATTCGTACCGGCGCCCGGCGCCGCCCCGCGCGGCACCGGGCGGGGCGGGGTGCGCGGCACGTAGGCTTGCGGCACGCGCGTCTCGAAAGGTGTCATCGTGACAGAGTTCGACGGTCTTCCCCTCCTGCGCTCCCCCGTGGCCATCGCCGCGTTCGAGGGCTGGAACGATGCCGCCGACGCGTCGACCGCGGCGGTGGAGCATCTCGAACAGGTCTGGCAGGCACGGGAGATCACCTCCATCGACCCGGAAGAGTTCTACGACTTCCAAGTCAGCCGTCCCACCGTCGCCATGACGGACGGCGAGGCCCGCAAAATCGAGTGGCCGACCACCCGTTTCATGGTGGCCAGCCCGCCCGGCGTCGAGCGTGACGTCGTGCTCATCCGGGGCATCGAGCCCAGCATGCGCTGGCGGACCTTCTGCGAACAGGTCCTGGAGGTGTGCCACAGCCTGGAGATCGAGAAGGTGGTGCTCCTCGGCGCGCTGCTCGCCGATGTGCCGTACACCCGCCCGCTGCCGATCAGCGGAGCCGCGGCCGACTCCACCGCGGCCGAGAAATACAAGATCGTGCCGACCCGCTACGACGGGCCGACCGGGATCGTGGGCGTGCTCCAGGAAGCCTGCACCCGGGCAGAACTGGACGCGATGTCCTTCTGGGTGCACGTGCCGCACTACGCGAACAATCCACCCTGCCCGAAAGCGACCCTGGCGCTGCTGCACCGCATCGAAGACGTGCTCGACCTGCCGGTGCCGATGGCGGACCTGGCGGAGGAGGCGGGCGAGTGGGAGAAGCGCGTCCGCGCGGCGGCCGAGCAGGACAGCGAGCTCGGCGAGTACGTCCGCGAGCTGGAGGAACGCGTGGGCGACGAGGGCATTCAACCGCTCACGGGCGACGAGATCGCGACCGAGTTCGAGAAGTACCTGCGGCGCCGGGGCGGCTCGGCGGGCCCGACCGCCGGGTCGTGGTGACCGGCCCGCAGCCGACACGGCAGGAGCACCCGGCGGCACGCGGCTCAGCCCACGCGGCTCAAGCGGTGCGCCCGATGGTCAGCAGGTGACTGCTCGCCCCTAGCAGGCTGGGCTCCGCCTCCACCCGGCGCAGCATGTCCAGGGTGAGTTCGGCCAGCCGTGGATCGTCCAGGAACTCGTCCACGCGCGGGCCGGTCAGCCATACCGGCCCTTCGACGGCCACCGTGCGTACCTCCCGCAGGCCCGCCTCCCCCGCCTCGGCCGCCGCCTCCTCGGGCCGGTGAAAGTAGGCGCTGGTGAACCAGCGCTCCCGGTCGGCAACGTTGCGGTGCGCGCCGTCCCGCAGGGCTCCCTCGACGAGGGGACGGTATCCCGGCTCGGCGAAGAAGCCCTTGCCGAAGCCGTCGAGCATCGACGCGAAGCGGCTGATGCCCGCACCGATGACGACCCCGCCGGTACGCGCGGCCCGCGCCGCCTCCCGCCAGGCGGTGACCCGGTCGCCGCGCTCCGGCAGGTGGTAGAGCGGCCCGAGCAGGAGCACCGCGTCCGCCCCGCCGTCGGGCACCGGAAGCGAACGGGCGTCACCCAGCGTCGCGGCGACTCCGTCGCAGGCTCCGGCCGCGGCGACATGGTCCGGCACCGGGTCGATCACCAGCACGTCGTACCCGGCACGGGCGAGCGGCGCGGCGTACACCCCCGTGGCGCCGCCGACGTCGAGGATCCGGCCGGGAGGACCGGGCAGCACCCGGCCGAGCACGTCCCAGGTGCGCAGGAACTCCAGGCGGCCTGCGCCGGTGGCGAGCCGGTGGTGTTCCCCGCCGTGTTCGTAGTAGGTCATGATCTCCGGCTCAATCATGAGCCCAGCCTCGCGGCCCGGCGCGGCACCGGCAATCGATATCCCGCGAAGGCGTCAGTGCCAGAAGACCGCCACCGCGGCGTTGATCAGGGTCAGCGCCACGATGCCGATGAAGTGGCCGCGGTTGACCTCCTCGCGGCGGCGCGAGAAGAAGACCATGATGAAGATCAGAATGCCGATGATCAGCTTCACCGCCAGCTTGACCACGCTCGGTTCGGCATCGCCGCCACCGCGCAGCGGCGCGGACAGCCCGAGACCGGTGACCACCTGGATGCCCGCGCCCCAGAGCATGGCCGGGTTGATCCGGGTCCGGCCGGTGAACCACTGCGTGATCGCGCCGCCGAGCAGCAGGGCGAACCCGACGAGGTGCAGGTAGAGCAGGATCAGCCGCAAGGCTTCCATCTATCGGACCTTCCATCGCGCATCGAACGGTTGCCAGCATTCCACCAGACTCCCGAACACCGCCTGGGACCCGGCCCGGCACGTCCGGCGTCCGGTGCCGTCGGCGTGTCGCGGGTGCCGGCGCACAGCGCGTACGGCATCCTAGGAACCTAGGGTCTGGAGGTCTCCATGTCGATCAACCCCGGCGCCGCCGAGTTCCCGCACCGTCAGATCGCCGCCCAGTTGCGCGAGCGCATCCGCCGTGGCGACTGGCAGCCCGGCGAGCGGCTACCGTCCATCCCGGCCATGGCGGACATGTTCGGCGTGGCCAAGCAGACCGTGCAGCGCACCGTCGACCAGTTGCGGGTCGAGGGCGTGCTGATCACCAAGCCGGGATCCGGGACGTACGTGCGGGGCACCCGACGCCGGCTGAACCGCCTCTCCCGCGGCCGGTACGGCGCACATCGCGGATACCACGCCGACCTGGCCGCGCGGTACCGCCAGCAACTGGCCGCGGTGGGCCGCGAGGCGGCGCCCGGCGAGGTGGCCGACGCGTTCGGCGTCCGCGACGGGACGGAGATGCTGGTCCGGCGGCATCTGGTCCGCACCGAGGACGCCTGCGTCGAGGTGGGTGCGTCCTGGTTCCGCGTGGCCGACGCCCGCGGCACCTCCCTGGAGCGGCGGGAGGCGTTCGGCCGCCCGCTCTATCAGGAGGCGGAGGAGGCGCTGGGCCGGCGCTACACGTGGGCGACGGACACCATCAGCGCCCGCCAGCCGAGCCGGGAGGAGGCGGAGATCCTGCAGATCCGCCCGGACACTCCGGTGCTGCACCTGCTGCATGTGGCCTTCGACGAGACACGCCGGCCGATCGAGGTGGCGCAGGCGACCTGGCCGGGACCGATGACCACGCTGACCGAGGAGTACCGGGTGCCGGAGCCGGCCGCGGACCCGGATCCCGACCCGGGCCTCGCCCTGGCCTGATCGCGACGCCGGCCTAGACCGGCGGCCAGGGCACCGCCGGCCAGTCGCGCGGCGGTTGCGGGAACCGGCCCGCCCGCAGCAGCCGGGTGATGCGCCGGCGCACCTGGCGCACCTCGGCGAGGGTCAGATGCTCCTCCAGCGCCGGGACCAGGGCCTGGTCCATCCGGGCCGACAGGTCGGTCAGCACCGCCACCACGTCCTCCGGCAGCGGCTTCCCGGTCCAGCCCCAGAGAACGGTGCGCAGCTTGTTCTCCACGTGGAAGCTCACGCCGTGGTCCACCCCGTAGAGGCGGTCGCCCGGTCCGTAGAGCACGTGCGCGCCCTTGCGGTCGGCATTGTTGATCACCGCGTCGAGGACCGCGAGCCGGGCCAGCCGCGCGTCGTCGGCGTGTGCCAGCGCGTACGCGTCGCCCTCGTCGTCGCGGGCCGAGGCGACCGGGAACCAGCCCTGCGGCACGTCGTATGCCGGGACGAAACCGATCAGCGCGTCGGCCCCGGACGGCTCGTCGATCCATAGCTGGCAGGCGCCCGGGCCGAGCGGTCCGTCGCGCAGCACGGTGGGTGGCACCAGGTCCCAGCCGGTCGCCTGGGACACCAGGTAGGCCGACACCTCGCGCCCGGCGAGCGTGCCGTCCGGGAAGTCCCACAGCGGCCGCTCCCCGCGGACCGGCTTGTAGACGCAACGGCGGGTGAGCCCGTCCAGGCTGATCTCGCACCGGACCGTGGTGTTGGAGGCGTCGACCAGCCGTCCCTCGATCTCCAGATGCCCGCGCGAGAGCAGTGCGACGGCCTCGTCCTCGGGCAACACGGAGATCGTCATCGATGGTAGCCGTTGTGCCGGGGACACAGGTGCCCGGCCGGATCCAGCGGCTGACCGCACAGCGGGCACGGCGGCCGGCCGGCCGCCACCACGCGTTTCGCGCGGTCGATGAACGCCCGGGTGGCCTCGGGGGTCAGCCGGACGCGCAGCCGGTCGAGCGCGTCGTCCGGCTCGTCGTCCTCGCCCTCTTCGAGGGTCGGGGTCTCGTCCTCCGCGGTGAGGTCCGCCTCGACGTCGCCCTCGCCGGCCTCGATCGCCTCGATCACCACGGTGCTCGTGTCCACGTCGAAGGCCAGGCCGAGGGTGCCGACGCGGAATTCCTCGTCGACGGGCGTGTCCAGCGGCTCGTTGTCGTTGGTGGCCAGCGGTGACAGGTCCGGCAGGTCCACTCCGAACCGGCGGCTGGCCTCGGTCAGCAGCTCCTCCAGCTTCTCGGCGAGTAGCTGCACCTGGACCTTCTCCAGCGCCACGCTGACCACTCGCCCGCCACCGCGGGCCTGCAGGAAGAACGTCCGGTCGCCTGGCTCGCCCACCGTCCCGGCGACGAACCGCTCGGGCGGCTCGAAGGCATGCACCTGGTGGGTCATACCGATGACCCTATCCGTCCGGTGGACGGCGCGTGCAGCGCACCGGGCCGGTTCGCCATGGGCGCAACGATGGGCGACTCAGCGCACATCTTTGATCACTTTTTGTGACAGCACGGTTGCGGTCAGGCGCCCGCTCCCCCGCCTCCGCCGACCACCGCGTCGGACGACGGCGCCGCGCGCGCCGCGCGCCGCCGCCCCTTCGGCGGCGGCACCAGGCCGCTCAGGTCGGCGGTGTCGTTGAGGCGCAGCACGAACGGGCGGGTGGGCGTGTAGCGGATCACGCTGACCGAGGCCGGATCGGTGACGATGCGCTGGAAGTCGTCCAGGTGCAGGCCGAGCGCGTCGGCCACGATCGCCTTGATCACATCGCCGTGGCTGCACGCCAGCCAGAGCGCCTCCGGGCCGTGTTCCCGCGTCACCCGGGCGTCCCAGCGCCGCACTGCGGCCACCGCGCGGGCGCTCATCGCGGCCATCGCCTCACCGCCGGGGAACACCGCCGCGCTGGGATGCTGCTGCACCACCGGCCACAGCGGGTCCTTGGCCAGCTTCTTCAGCGGCTGGCCCTCCCAGTCGCCGTACCCGCACTCGATCAGGCCGTCGTCGGTCACCGGCTCGGCGCCCGGCAGCGCCAGCTCAAGGGTCTGCCGGCAGCGCACCAGCGGGCTGGTCACCACGGCCGCCAGCGGCAGCTCCCGCAGCCGGGCGCCGACCCGCTGCGCCTGCGAGCGCCCGGTCTCGTCGATCTCCACCGGCTGCCGGCCGGCCAGGCCGCCGGAGGCGTTCGCGGCGGTGCGCCCGTGCCGCAGCAACAGCACCGTGGCCATCAGGCGACACCCGCGGCGTCGTACGCGTCGGCGACCGCCCGCAGGGTGCGGATGCCGGCGTCCAGATCCCCCACGTACGGACTGACCGACAGCGTCCCCACGCCGGCGGCGGCGTACTCGCGGATGCGGTCCACCATCCGGTCCCGGCCGCCCAGGATCGAGGTGCGCTCGATGAACTCCTGCGGCACCGCGGCCGCCGCGTCGCGCGGCTTGCGGTCCAGGTAGAGGTCCTGCACGCGGCGGGCGTCGTCGGCGTATCCCATGCGCACCGCCAGGCGGTTGTAGAAGTTCTGCTCCCGGCTGCCCATCCCGCCGACGTACAGCGCCGCGTACGGCCGGATCAGGTCGGCGCACGCGGCCACGTCGGCGCCGGCCACCACCGGCACGCTGGGCGCCACGTCGAAGCCGTCCATCGTCGCGCCGGCCGCGGCACGCCCGCGTTCCACCGGGGCCAGCAGCTCCGCCGCGGAGTCCGGCGCGAAGAACACGGCCAGCCATCCGTCGGCGATCTCGCCGGCCAGTTCCAGGTTGCGCGGGCCGACCGCGGCCAGATAGACGGGCACCGCCGCGCGCGGCGGGTGGAAGCCCAGGCGCAGCGCCTTGCCGGCGCCACCGGGCAGCGGGAGCTGGTAGTGCTCGCCGTCGTAGGCCACCGGCTTGCGGGCGATCGCCATCCGCACCACCTCGACGTACTCCCGGGTGCGGCCCAGCGGGTGGGCGAACCGCACCCCGTGCCAGCCCTCGGAGACCTGCGGGCCGGACACCCCGAGCCCGAGCCGGAACCGTCCGCCGGACAGCGCGTCGATGGTGGCCGCGGTCATCGCGGTCATCGCCGGGCTGCGCGCCGGGATCTGCATCACCGCCGCGCCCACATCGATCCGGGTCGTCTGCCCGGCGATCCAGGCGAGCATCGAGGGCGAGTCGGAGCCGTACGCCTCGGCGGCCCACACCACGGCGAAGCCGAGGCGGTCCGCCTCCTGCGCCATGGCGAGGTGGTCCGCCGGTGTGCTCCACGAGGCTTGATAGCCGAGGCTGAGTCCGAGCCGCACATGCCCTCCCGAGGTGGCGCGAAGATCCCGGGGCGAAGCCTACGCACCTACCCGCGGTGATTTCGGTCCGGTAACCGACCCGGTTCGACGATGACGCGGTGAGCAGCCCCTGAATAAGGTTCACCCATGCAGCAGCGACCGCTCGGCCGAAGCGGGCTGGCGGTCTCCCGGCTCGCTCTCGGCACCATGACCTGGGGCCGGGACACCGATCCCGACGACGCGGCCGCCCAGCTCAAGTTCTACCTGGAGGCGGGCGGCACCCTGATCGACACCGCCGACGTCTACGGCGACGGCGACGCCGAGTCGGTCATCGGCAGTCTGCTGGATCAGCTCGTCGCGCGCGACCAGGTGCTGATCGCCACCAAGGCCGGGCTGGGCACGTCCGGGCACCGCCGCCGGGACGCCTCCCGCGGCCACCTGCTGCGCACCCTGGACGCCGCGCTGCGCCGCCTGGGCACCGACTACGTCGACCTGTGGCAGGTGCACGGCTACGACGGCGGGACGCCGCTGGAGGAGACGCTGGGCGCGCTGGACCACGCGGTCAGCAGCGGGCGGGCCCGCTACGTGGGGGTCTCGAACTTCACCGCCTGGCAGACCGCGCGGGCGGCCACCTGGCAGACCGCGTACCCGGGACGGGCCCCGGTGGTCGCCGCCCAGATGGAGTACTCGCTGCTGGAGCGCGGCATCGAGCGGGAGTTGCTGCCCGCGGCCTCGGCCCTGGGCATCGGGGTGCTGGCGTGGTCGCCCCTGGGCCGCGGGGTGCTCACCGGCAAATACCGCAACGGGCGCCCGCTGGACTCGCGGGCCGCGTCGGCGCACCTGGCCGCCTTCGTGCAGACCTATCTGGAGCCGCGCTCCTCCAGCATCGTGCAGGCGGTGGTCACGGCCGCCTCCGGTCTCGGGGTGCCGCCGCTGGAGGTGGCGCTGGCGTGGATCCGGGACCGGCCCGGGGTGGCCGCGCCGATCCTGGGCGCCCGCACCGCCGGGCAGTTGCAGGGCGCCCTGCGCAGCGAGGAGCTGACCCTGCCGGCGGAGATCACGCAGGCGCTGGACGACGTGTCCGCGGTGCCCTTCGGCTACCCGGAACGCGACGGGTGAGCGGGCACCGGCGCCGGGTCGCCGGGCCCCGGTCACGGGCACCCGCACCGGGGGTGGTGCCCGCCGCGGCGCTGGAGCATATTAGGGACCATGGACTACGAATACGCGCCGCTGCGGTTGCCATCGAATGTCGACAGGTTGACCGCTGCGGCGCAGCTTGCCATCCAGGCGGAGTTCTCCGGGTGGGAACTCGCCCGGGTGCAGCTCTTCCGGGACGGGACCCGGCAGGTGATGCTCCGGCGCAAGATGCACGGCAGCAACCAGCCGGGTCTCTCGCTGTAAGGCGGGGCGGACGGCGGCCCTACGCCGGGCCGGGCTCGGCGTCGTCCAGGTCCTCCGGCGGGAACGGGTGCTCGTCCAGCCGGCCCACCAGGTGGTCGCCCTCGGCGGGCGCGAACGGGCCGGCGCCGTCGGAGTCTTCGAACGCCTCCAGGTCCAGCGGCTTGTCCGCCTCGGTCACCGTGAGCAGGCCGTCCAGCGGCTCCAGCTCGGGCACGTCCAGCGTGGCAAGCGACCCGTCGCCGGCCTGCAGCAGCTCCATGACCGCCTCGCCGACCGTCTCCACCTGTTCCCGCTCGGCGTCCTCGGGCACCAGCGACTGCCGGGCCGCCTGCGCCACCCGCAGCAGCGCACCCACGCTGGGCACCCGGTAGTCGCGGCGCTGCCGCACCGAGATCACCTGCGGGTACGCGTCCTCCGCCGGCGCACCGTCGAGGCCGCCGACGTTGAGGCCGAAGCGCTGGTCCGCCTCGTCCGGGTCGATCGACTCGACGTCCCACGGCGTCACCTCACCGAACGTGTCGAGTAGCTGCTCGTCGTACGCGAACGAGGTGTTGTTGAGATGCACGTACGCCTGCCACACCTGATCGTCGTCGATCCGGCCCTGGGCGACTTTCACCGCGGTCAGATGGGCGCGGGCGGCCTCCACCACCCGGTCGAGGGCGGCCTCCAGCTCCACGTACTGGTCGGACATGGTCGAAGCGATCCCTTCTCAGCAGGTGCGCAGCAGTCGGTCGAGCACTCGCACGCCGAACTGTAGTCCGTCGGTCGGGACGCGTTCGTCGACGCCGTGGAACAGCGTGGAGAACGGCAGGTCGGCGGGGAGTTTGAGGGGCACGAACCCGAAACACCGGATGCCCAGGGTGCGGAACGCCTTGGCGTCGGTGCCGCCGGACAGCATGTACGGCACGGTGCGGGCCGTCGGGTCCTCGCCGCGCAGCGCGGCGGCCATCGCGTCCACCAGGGCGCCGTCGAAGCTGGTCTCCACCGCGGGCTGCCGCTGCAGGTGCTCGATCTCCACGTCCGGCCCGATCACCTCGCGTAGCTGCGCCAGGAAGGTCTCCTCCTGGCCTGGCAGGGTGCGGCAGTCGATGGTGGCGCTGGCCTTGCCGGGGATCACGTTGTCCTTGTAGCCCGCTTCCAGCCGGGTGGGGTTGGCGGTGTTGCGCAGCGTGGCACCGATCAGCCCGGCGATCGGGCCGAGCTTGGCGATGGCCAGTTGCGGGTCGTCCGGCATGTCGATGCCCAGCGCCTGCGAGACCTGCTCCAGGAAGGTCCGCACGGTCGGGGTGAGCACCGTCGGGAACCGGTGCCGCCCGACCCGGGCGACCGCCTCGGCCAGCGCGGTGACGGCGTTGTCGTCGTGCACGAAGGAGCCGTGCCCGGGGCGTCCGCGGGCGTGCAGGCGCAGCCAGTCGATGCCCTTCTCGGCGGTCTCCACCAGGTAGAGCCGCTGGTCGTCGCCGACCGTGTAGGAGAAGCCGCCGACCTCGCCGATCGCCTCCGTGCACCCCTCGAACGCCGCCGCGTGCTCGCGGACCAGGTATTGCGAGCCGTACTGCATGCCCGCCTCCTCGTCCGCGGTGAACGCCAGCACGATGTCGCGGGGCGGCACGAATCCGGTGCGATGCCAGCCGCGGACCACCGCGAGCACCATGGCGTCGAAGTCCTTCATGTCGATGGCGCCGCGGCCCCACAGGTAGCCGTCGCGCTCCACGCCCTCGAACGGCGGCACCGACCATTCGCTCTCATCGGCCGGCACCACGTCCAGGTGACCGTGCACCAGCAGCGCGCCGCGGGAGGGGTCGGCGCCGGGGATCCGGGCGAGCACGTTCGCCCGGCGCGGCGCCGACTCGTGGATCCGCGCGTCGATGCCCGCCTCGCCGAGCCGCTGCGCGACGTACTCCGCGGCGTCGCGCTCGCCGGCCGTGGTGCGCGGATCGCCGGTGTTGGTGGTGTCGATGCGCAGCAGGTCGCGGCAGATGCCGACGACTTCGCCCTCCGCGGTGTCGTTCATCCGCTCTTCTTACCAGCCGGGGAGGGCGAACCGGTGGCAGCCACCGCCGGTTTGCCCGGCCGCCGGGATGGGTAGCACGCCGCCGTGCCGTCGTTGAACCTTCCTCCCCTGCCACCGGTGGGTGGCGCCACCTCCGGGCGCACCGCCGTGGACGTGATCCGCGCGCAGCACCGGGAGCTGCTCGGCCTGTGCGACGCGGTGGCCGCCGATCCGGGGCGCCGCGCCCTCGCGCAGGTGCTGGTCGCCACCACCGTGCGCCATCTGTCGGCCGAGGCGCAGTACCTCTATCCCGCGGTGCGCCGGGTGGTGCCCGGCGGGGCGCGGCTGGCCGACCGGGAGATCGCCGAGGATCGGGGACTGCTGGCCCGGCTGGGCCGCCTGGACCGTACGCGGCCCGGCGCGCCCGGGTTCGCCGGCGCGGCCACCGCGGTGGCCGCCGCGGTGCGCCGCCACGTCGCGGCGGACGCGCGGGAGCTGCTGCCGGCGCTGGCACGGATGGTGCCGGTGGAGGATCTGGTGCGGGTCGGCAACCGGCTGGAGACCGCGGTGGAGGCGGCACCCACCCGAGCGCACCCGCGGACGCCGTCGACGCCGCCGTGGAACAAGGTGGTGGACCCGGCGATCGCGGTGCTGGACAAGATCCGCGACGTGGCCGGACGGCGCACCACGTATCCGCGGGACCTGGACCCGCCGGGGATCATGTCAGACCTGTGACAACGAACAAAGTGGACATCGATCTTACTCGAAGTAGTAGAAAAACTACACTATGGAGCATTGCGCCCGTACGGGTTAGCGAATTCTGTCCCGTTGGTTAACCCGTTTGTCACAGCTTTAGGATCTTTCGGTGGCCGAAGGTCTAGCCGAGGATCCCATGGACGTCCTACCGTCACGCTATGAACCTGGAGCTGCGGCACCTCAAGGTCGTCTGCGCCATCGCGGAGACGGGCAGTGTGACCAAGGCGGCGTCGCTGCTGGGACTCGCGCAGCCCGCGCTCACCGCGCAACTGCAGCGCATCGAACGCACGTTGGGCGGACCGCTGTTCGAACGGGACCGCCGCGGCGCGCGGCCCACCGCGCTCGGCGAGCTGGTTCTCTCCCGGGCCCGGGTGCTGCTGCCGGCGATGAAGGGGTTGCAGGACGAGGCCGCCCGGCTGGCCGGGTCCGGCAGCGGCGAGGACACCATGAGCCGCTACCGCATCGGCGCCTCCGGCGGCCCGGCGGTGGGCGGCATGGTCTACCGTCTCTCCGCTGCGCAGCCGGACGCGCAGATCACCACCCACGCGTCCTACTACGTCGACGAGCTGGCCACCATGGTGCTGGCCGGCAAGCTGGACTACGCCCAGGTGGGCGTCTGCGGCGACGCGCTGCCCTCGGCGGACTACGGGCTGGTGTGGCAGACCATCGCCATCGACGGCGTCTGCGTGCTGATGCCCGACGACCACCCGGCCGCCAAGGGCGTGGACATCGACCTGGCCGAGCTGTTCGACGAGCTGTGGGTGGCCGCGCCCGGCGACGGATGTTTCGCGGACTGCTTCGCGGCGGCCTGCGCCCGCGCCGGTTTCACCCCCAAGCGGGTGCTGGAGACCGACATCCGCGGCTGCATCGACATGGTCGAGTCGGGCCTGGGCGTGGCACTGTGCCAGCCGACGTTCCGGCCGCCGCAGGGGCTGACCAGCCGTCCCCTCGCCGGCGCGCCGCTGCGCTGGCGGCAGGTGCTGGGGTGGCACCCGGACGGCCCGGCCGCGCGGTTCGCCCCGCGCCTGCTGGGCATGGCGCAGGACGCCTACCTGGAGGTGGTGGCCCGCAATCCGCGCTATGTCGCGTGGCTGGCCGACTTCCCGCAGCTCGGCGGCGTGCACATGGCCGCCGCCTGACCTCACGTGGGCGCGGGCACCTGCGGCACCGCCCACAGCAGATGGTCGGTGCGGTCCACACCGGGTCGTCGTGTGAGTCCGGATACCCGGTCCGTGCGGGAACAGCATCCGCGACGTTCGCGTGATTCCCGGTGTGAGACGCTGCCCTCATGGCCGATCCGTTGCTCGTCGTCGACGCCGCCAACGTGGTCGGATCGGTACCCGACGGCTGGTGGCGTGACCGCGCCGCGGCGGTGTCGCGGCTGCGCGACGCATTGCTGTCCATCACCTCCAGCGGGCTGGCGGATCTTCCCGGCCCGGTGGAGGTGGTCCTCGTGGTGGAGGGGAAGGCGCGGTCGGTGCGCGGCGTTCCCGGCATCCGGGTGATCGCCGCGCCGGGCAGCGGAGACGATGCGATCGTCGCCCTGGTGCGCGACGAGGGCGCCGGGCGTGACGTGGTGGTGGTCACCGCCGACCGTGGCCTGCGGGCCCGGGTGAGCGCGCTCGGCGCGCAGATCCGCGGGCCGTCCAGCGTGCCCCGGCGACCGGCCTGACCACGCCCGGCCGGAGCCGGACGGCGTCAGGCATGCAACATGAGCCATATGTCAGCTTTCGCAGCCGTGCCGCAAACCGGACAGGCGAACACGACCGCCCCAACGCAGGCGATAGTCTGGCGGCAGAACACGTTCTCCGCTACACGGGAGGCAAGCACGAGTGGCCAGTGTCGCCGAGGTCCGGGCAGCCGTCGACGCCGCACTGCAGCAGGTCACCGAGGGGCAGGCGGCGATCCAGGCGGCCCGGGAGAAGCTCGGGGAGGCGCAGCAGAGCCTCGCCGCCGCCCTGGACGGCAGCGCCAGCGACGCCGTCGGCGCCGCACACGCCTCGCTGGCCCAGGCCGACCAGCAGCTAGAGGAGTGCCTCGGCGCCACCCTGCAAGCCGTCGAGCAGGCCGAGGCCTACACGGCGGCGCTGTAATTCGATGTCACTGCTGCAAGAACTCGGCGCCCGGCTGCGGGCGACCTCCGACGAGCTGCCCACCGGCCAGGTGACCGTCGCGCTCCAGCGCCTGCAGAGCGCCGGCGAGTTGCTGCTCTACGTACGGCGCGAGTCGCAGCAGCAGCTCGGCGTGCCCGAGCTGGGCAACGCCCTGGAGCACGCGGAACGCGCCGTCGCCGCGCTGCGCAGCGCCCAGGACGCCATCGCGGCCTATCTGGGCGCGCTCGGCCTGGTCGCCGATGCGAGCGCCGCGCCCGACCGCGCCTACAAGGCCGCGCTGGTCAGCAAGGACGCGCCGGGGACCAGCGGCGAGCCGCCACCGCCGGAGGAGCTGGAACCCTGGTGGGGTGAACGGGTGACCGAGCTGACCGGCGAGCAGCCCCCGGACGGGGAGTCCTCCGCCGCGGCGCCGGACAGCCCCGAGCTGCTGCGGCGGGTCGCCGCCGGAGTCCGCAGCGGCGACCGCGGCCGGCTCGGCCGTGACCTGCACGAGGCCGGGCCGACCAGCGGGCTGGGACTGTCCGCCCTCACCCCGGCGCTGCTCCATCGCCTCGCCGGTGACCTGCTCGGGCACGAACCCCGGCCGCAGGACGCGGGCCGGCTCCGGTCGGCGGTCGGCGACCGGGTCCGCTCGCTGCTACCCGGCACCTCGCCGGAGCTGCTGGACACCCTCATCGACCGGGTGTGCCGGGCGCCGGAGCGGCCCGGACGGCCCGCCGCGCACCCGGCCGACTCCGCGGTCACCGCGAGCGTCCTGACCGGTGTGCTGCTGGCCCGTCTCGGGCGCGACCCCTCCACGCTGGACGCCGCCGCTCCCGAACCGGTGCCGTCGCGCTCCAGCGACGACGCCCGCGGCACCGATGCCTCCCGTGCCGCCGATGCCTGAGTCGCCCACCCGGCGGGTGATCGAAGCGCGGGCCGCCCTGTCGCACGCCCTCGGCGTGGCCGAGGCCGAGCTGCAGGAGGCCCGCAGCCGCCACCTGAGCGCGGCGAACCGCCGGGACCGGATGCTGGCCGCGGCACAACGGCAGAAGGTGACGCTGTCGGCGCAGCGCGACAAGCGGCTGCACGAGATCGATCAGGGCCGGCGCGATGACCGGGCGGCGCTGGCCGCGGCCCTCGCGGACGCCGCTCGCCGCGCCGCGCCGGGGGCCGCCGCATCGCCGTGGGACCGCTGGCACCCCTCGCCGGCGCTGCCCGCCGCTGCGGCGCCGCAGGTGCGGGTGGGCCGGGTGCAGGTCCCGGCGGACGACGACGTGCCCGCGCTGGTCGCCCTGCTGGACCGCGGGCATGTGGTGATCCGCGGCGACGACGGGCGCGGCGACGTGGTCGTCGCCGCGCTGCTGCTGCGGTCCCTGGGCACGGCACGCCCCGGCGCGGTCCACCTCACCGGATACGACCCCGAGCATCTGGGCGGCGGCCTGGCCGGCTTCGCCGCGCTGGCCACCGCGGGCCTGCTCACCCTGGTCGGGCCGGGTGAGCTCACCGCCCTGCTGGACGGCCTGGTCGACCACGTGCGACGGATCAACGAGACGGTGCTGGCCGGGGAGCACGCCTCGCTGCGGGCGCTGGCCGCGGCCACCGGGCGCCGGCCGGAACCGTGGCGTGTCGCGGTGCTGCTCGGCTCCGGTCACGCCGACGAACTGTCCCGGCACGACCGGGGCCAGCTCGACCGGCTGCTGCGCACCGGCGCCGCCTGCGGCGTGCACCTGATCGTGCGCGGGCTGACGGTCGCGGACCGGGCCGGTGTCGAGGTGATCGAGGCGGCCGACGGCGACCGGGCGCGCCTGTCCAGCGCCGGCGATCTGCCGGTGCGGCTGGACGAGGGCCCGCCGTTGCCGACGATCACCACGACATGCCGGGCCATCGCGGACGAGGTCGCCGAAGGGCCGGCGCCGCTGGCCCTGTCGAGCCTGCTGCCGGACGCGGAATGGACCGCGACCTCGGCCGCCGGTCTGGTAGCGCCGCTGGGGGACAGCCCGCTGGGCCCACCGGTGCTGGTGAAGCTCAGCGACTACCCGCCGCACGCGCTGATCGCCGGGCCGTCCGGCACCGGCAAGACCAACCTCATCTACGCCTGGATGGGCGCGCTGGCGACCCGCTACTCCCCCGGCGAACTGGCCTTCTACCTGCTGGACTTCAAGGAGGGCGTGTCGTTCGCCCGGTTCGCCCCGGGCCGCCGGGACCCGAGCTGGCTGCCGCATGTGCGGCTGGTCGGGCTCAACGTGAACACCGACCGCGAGTTCGGCCTGGCCCTGCTGCGTTTCCTCGGCGCCGAGCTGCGCCGCCGGGCGGACGCGGCGAAGCAGCACGAGGTCACCAACCTGGCCGAGCTGCGCGCCGAGGACCCGCAGGGATCGTGGCCGCGGATCGTCGCCGTGGTGGACGAGTTCCAGGTGCTGCTGGCCGGGCGCGACGCGGTCGCCGCGGAAGCCGTGGACCTGCTCGAAGACCTCGCCCGCCGGGGCCGTTCCCAGGGCATTCACCTGGTGCTGGCCAGCCAGGACGTGTCCGGGATCGAGGCGCTGTGGGGCCGCCCCGCGCTGGTCGCTCAGTTCTCCCTGCGGATCGCGCTGCCGCGGGCCCGGCGGGTGCTGGCCGAGGCGAACACCGCCGCCGAGGGCCTGCCGAGATACCACGCCGTGGTGAACGCCGACTCCGGCGCCCCGGAGGCGAACCGGGTGGTGCGGGTTCCCGCGGCCGGCGACCGTGACGGCTGGAACGCGTTGCAGCACCGGCTGTGGCGGCGGCGCCCGCCGGACCTGCCGCCGCCGCGGCTGTTCGACGGCGACGCGGTGCCGCGGCTGGCCGCCAGCCCGGACTTCGCCGCGCTGGCGAGCGTTCCGGCGGAAACCGGGGCGGCGCCGGTGGCGCTGCTCGGCGAGACCATCGACGTGGCCGCCCGGTCCGCGCGGATGACGTTGCGCCGCGCGCCCGGCCGCAACCTCGCGGTGCTCGGCACCCGGGTCGACGAGGCGTGCGCGGTGCTGGCCGCGGCGGCGCGGTCGCTGGCCGCGCAGATGCCGCCCGGCGCGGCCCGCTGGTCGGTGGCCTGCCTGGACCCGGACGCGTCGGCCGCGGTCGAGGAGCTCAAGGGCGTGCTGCCGCACGGCGACACCGGCTTCTACCACGCCGCCGACGTGGCGTGGCTGCTGGAGGACGCCGCTCAGGAGGCCTCCGCGGGCGAACCGGCCGCACGGCCGCACTTCCTGCTGATCTACGCGGCGGACGCGGCGGGCGGTGACAGCGCCGCTCTGCGGCGGGTGCTGCGGCAGGGCCCGGAGCGGCGGGTCCACGTGCTGGGCTGGTGGCGCGGGGCGGCGCTGTTGCGGGAGACGCTGGGCGGCCCGAGCTCACGCACCGACCCGATCGGGGCGTGGGTGGCACTGGACGCGCACGGCAGCGAACTGAACGCGTACTACCCCGGCGCCCGGCCCCCGGTGTGGTACCCGCGGCCGTGGCGGGGGTTGTTCTTCGACCGCTCGGTGCACCGCGGCGCCGAGGTGATCATCCCGTACGGACCGTCATGACGGGCGACCGTGGGCTGACCGACGGCGACTCCGAATACACCGAGTTGCTGCGGCGGCTGGCCCGGCTGGAGGACGAGGCGGTCGGCCACCGGGCCGAGGCGACCCGCTGGCACGACGACCGGGTCGCCGCGGTGGACGAGGCGCTGCGCACCGCCGAGGAGACCGTGCGCGCCGCGCGGCAGCGGGTGGGCCGGGCCGAGCGGGAGCGCGACCGGGTCGACGCCGAGGTGTGGGACATCTGGTCCGAGATCTCCCACCGGTACGGTTCCACCGCCGACCGCTTCGGCAAGGCGGCGCCCGGTCCGACGGTGCCCCGGCAGCGCGACCGCGACGCCGAGTCGTACGCCGCCGAGGCGCGGGCGCTGGTCGACTACCAGAAGCCGGCGGCTGCCGCGCGCCCGGCGCTCTACGTCGTGCTCGGGGTGGCCGGCGGCGTGCTCGGCGCGGTGGCGCACCAGTTGCTGCGATGGGCCGGGCAGCGGGCCGGTGGCGACCTGGCCGCCACGTTGCCCGTGGTGGCGCTGATCGCGATGGTTCTCGGTCCGGTGCTCGCGGCGGTGGAGGCCAAGCGGGTGTCCGACCGTCGCGGCATCGAACTGGACCACACGGCGGTGGCCACCGTGCTGCTCGCCGGGCTGGTCACCGCCGGGCTGGCGTTCGCGGTCCTGCGCGGCTGAGCGGGCCGGACCGGGTCGGCCGGCGGGGCTCAGTCCCCGGCCGGCACCAGCAAGCCCTCGCGCAGCAGGCGCCGCACCAGCACGAGCCGGTCCGGGTCGTCGTCCAGGGGCAGCGCGCCGACCGGGTGCACGGCGCCGTCCAGCACCGTGGTCAGCGCCGCGGCGCAGAACGCCGGGAACCGCAGTGTGCCACCGGTCAGGCGCAGCACGACGTGCTCCGCGCCGTCGTCGTCGAGGCGCCAGCGCAGCCCCGGCCGCGCGGTGACCCGGTCCGCGGCGGTCAGCGACTGCGCGAACGACAACTGCGCCAGCGGCCGGATCGGCGCCGGACGCGCCGACGGCCAGGTGCGTTCCCGCAGCCGGGCGGCGACCTGCGCCGGGTCGGCACGGGTCAGCCAGTCACGCAGCGCATCCACCGTCTCGGCCAGGTGCGGCTCGACCTGGTCCGGTTCGCCGGCGTCCAGGCCCAGCGGCAGGCCGGCGCGCAGCCGGCGGTCCTCGGCGGCCAGCGCGAGCAGTTCCTCGACCAGCGCGTACCGGGTGAGGGCCCGGACGCCGACGGTCAGATGCAGCGACCGCTCCCCCTGCGCCTGCGCCGAGTGCAGCCACCCGCGGGGCAGGTAGAGCGCATCCCCGGGGGTGAGCACCACGTCGAGGGCGGGTTCGCCCTGTGCGGTGGCGCCCACCTCGTCGGCCCGGCCGCCCCAGGGCTGGCGCTCCAGCGGGTCGCTCAGCACGGGCGGGTGGATGCGCCACCGCTTGGTGCCGTCCACCTGGAGCACGAACACGTCGTGGGTGTCGTAGTGGGTCGCGAAGCCCTGGCTGGCCGGCGGCGTGAGATAGGCGTTGATCTGCAACGGCTGCCGCAGCTCGGCGCCCAGCCGGCCGGCGAACTCGATCAGCGGCGGCCAGATGCGGTGCAGCCCCTGCAGCACCAGGGTGGCGCCCTCGGCGTACAGGCGCATCACCTTGTCGTCCACCACCTGGTCGCTCACCTCGGCGCCGGCGCCGCCGCTGCCGGTGAAGCACGCGGCGGGCAGCACGGTGCCCTGCCGGGCCACCCGCAGGAACGGGGTGCGCAGGCCCCGGCGGCTGAGCAACTCGTCCACCGCGTCGGCGGACAACAGGTCGGCGAAACCGTCCGGCCCGGCCAGCTCGGCGGCGCGCGACAGCAGGGGCGCGTGGCCCCAGTGCGCCTGCGCGAATTTCTCCAGCTCGACCGCGACACACCGGGCCAGGGCCGGGCGGCCGTGCGGGCCGCCCGGCGTGGCGTGCGTCATCGTCCGCGCCTCAGGACGCGGTGCCGTCGGCGCCACCGTCGTGGCCCGCCGGGTTCGCACCGCCGTCGGCCGGGCCCTCGCCCGCGCTCCCGTCGGCGCCACCGTCGCGACCGGCCGGGTTCGCACCGCCGTCGGCCGGGCCCTCGCCCGCGCTCCCGTCGGCGCCACCGTCGTGGCCCGCCGGGTTCGCACCGCCATCGGCCAGGCCCTCGCCGCCTGCCGCGCCGCCGCCAGTGATGTCGTCGTCGTTGAGTCGCATGCCATAGCTCCTTGTCGCGGGTACGCCCCCGCAGGGGGCGTGGTGGAGCCCTCGTCGTACCCGCCGCCGATCACGTCTAACCGATCGCCGCGCGGGTATCGCATCTCTCGTGCTGGCGATCGGAACCGAACGGCGCGGCGCGGCGTTGTGCTGGGCGGACCGGGGCGGTGGCACCTCGCCGGCCGTCCGGCGTCAGGCCCTAGTCTGGCTGTGATGAACGTCGAACTGAACGGGCGTGCCCCGCAGCCCGCCGAGTTGCTACGCGCCGGCTACGGGCATTTCACCGTGATGCAGGTGCGCGACGCCCGGGTCCGCGGCTTCGCGCAGCATCTGGCCCGGCTGGACGACGGGAACGAGGCGTTCTTCGGCGCCCGCTCCGACTTCGCCGGCGAGACCCGGCTGCGCGAGCTGATCCGGCATGCGCTGCGCGGCACCGGGGACGCGACGGTGCGGGTGTCGATGCTCCCCGGCCCGGACGGGTTCGCGCACCCGGACGTGCTGGTGGTGGTCGACGATCCGGTCCCGGACACGCCGGCGCCGCCGCTGCGGGTGCGCCTGGACCCGTACGAGCGTGACTGGCCGGAGCACAAGCACGCGGCCACCATGGGCCTGCGGTACGCGCGATGGCGGGCGGAGCGCGCCGGGTTCGACGACGCGCTGTTCGTGAGCCGGGACGGCCGGATCAGCGAGGGCAGCACCTGGAACGTCGCGTTCTGGGACGGCGACCAGGTGCTGTGGCCGCGGGCGCCGGCCCTCAAGGGGGTGACCATGGTGTTGTTGCAGATCGCCCTGACGATGACCGGGACGCCGTGGTCGATCCGCGAGATCGGTGCCGGGGATCTGCCCGACCTGCTGGCCGCTGCCGCGGTCAACTCGTCGTGCCCGGCGCAGCCGATCGGGGTGATCGACGACGTGAAGTACGGCGGGGTGACCGGGCTGACCGATGCGCTGACCCGGGCGTGGGCGACGGTGCCGTGGGACGAGATCTGAGCCGGTCGCCTCAGTCGCGGTCCAGCAGTTCCACCATGGTGGCGGCGTTGCGCTGAGCGTAATCGCCGGAGCAGTTGTTGAAGAAGACCTGCGTGCGGTCGGTCTCGGCGGCCAGGACGCGCAGCCGCGGCGCCCACGACGCCAGCTCCTGCGGCGAATACTCGTACCCGAACTTCTGATAGATGTCCTTGCTGGTCCACTTGTCGCTGTGCCCGTGGAAGCGCACCACGGCCAGGTCGGCGGTGGCGGCGAGCACCGGCGGCACGGACGAGCGGTGGCCCTGCGGCATGTCCACGCAGACGAACGGCAGGTGGTGGGCGCGCAGGAAGTCCAGGGTCTCGGTCTCGTTGCCGCCGGCGAACCAGGATTCGTTGCGCAGTTCGAACACCGCACGCAGCGGCTTGCACCGGGCCGCGACCTCAAGCAGGTAGTCCTTGTTCGAGCGGCGGATGCCGAACCACGGCGGGAACTGGAACAGCACCGCGCCGAGTTTGCCGGCCCGGTGCAGCGGTTCCAGCGCGGTGAGGAACCGGGTCCAGATCTCCTCGTACGCCTGCGGCGGCAGGTCGCGCGGGTAGACGTTCGCCTTGCCGGTGTCCGGCCGCAGATCCTTGTAGATCGACGAGACCCGGGTGGGATGCCCGGTGAGCAGGCTGTACGCCTTGATGTTGAAGGTGAAGCCGGGCGGGGTGCGCTCGGTCCACAGGGCGGCGGTCTGTTCGGCCGGCGGGCCGTAGTAGGTCGAGTCGACCTCCACCACGGCGAACCGTTCCGCGTAGTAGGCCAGGCGTTTGCGCGCGTCGTCCGCGCCCGGCGGGTACCAGCCGGATGCCAGGAGCGTCTTGTCGGTCCACGAGGCGGTGCCCACGGCGATCTCACCCATGAACCGCCAGGCTAGTCCCGATGACGACGGTCCGCCGCCGGGGTGGGGCCCGGGCGGCGGACCGTGTGCGTGGTGCTCAACCGGCGCGGCGTTCCCGGTTGGCCTTGCAGGTCACGCAGGTGGTGGCCGACGGGAACACCTCCAGGCGGGCGACCGGGATCGGGTTCGCGCAGCCCTCGCAGTAGCCGTAGCTGCCGTCGGTGAGACGTTGCAGGGCCAGTTCGGCCTGCGCGCGGCGGTCCAGCAGGGTGCGCAGCAGCGAGGTGGCCGCGTCCCGTTCGGCCGTCTTGGAGCCGCTGTCGGCCTGGTCGTCGCCCGCGGCATCGCCGATCTCGACCAGCCGCAGTTGCTGGTTCTCCGCGAGCGCCGACTCGTACTCGGTGTCCAGTTGCTCGAAGCGGCTCCGCAGCACGGCCCGGATCTGCTCGACTTCCTCCGGTGTGCGGCGCTTGCCGGTCTCGGCGGTCTTCCCCGTGACGACTGCGCTGTTGACGAGCATTGTGATCCCTGCCCTTCCCTCGGCCCCTGCCGGTGTGATCCCCGCGACCGGTTCCCCACCTCATAAGTGGAGCCCGCTCATACCCACCGCCGAAGATCCCAAACGGGATCTTCACTGAAAAGTAGTCGGAGCATAACTGTCAGTGCTCGACTTCGCCACGGAGTGGCCGATTGAGGGCATGAATGAACTCTCAGGACGGATCCTCAACCACGGCCGGGTGCCGCAGATCATCCCAGCGCACCACCACATCGGCGAACGAGGCCGGCGCGACCTCCGCGGCGTACCGCTCGTACGCCGGCAGTGACCAGCGCAGATGCGGTTCGGCGCGGCGGCGCAGGGCGGCCTGGGAGAGCTGCAGATGCACGGTGGCGTCGAACGGCAGTCCGGCCCCGAGCAGCAGCGGACCGTCCATGAGGATCACCGCCGAGGGCGGCAGTGTCGAGTACGGTTCGCGGGTGGCACGATCGGTTTCCGGATCCCACAATGTGGTCACGATGGTGCCGGTGCCGCCGGGTCCGGCGGGCTCCAGCACCTCCCGGCGCAGCGCCGCCTCGTCGAACCAGCCGTGGTAAAAGGCGTCCGGATCGGTGCGGCCGAACTCCAGGCGCACGGACGCCGGGCGCAGGAAGTCCCCGGCGGACACGCGCACCGCGGCACGGCCGCGCACCCGCAGCGGGTCGACCAGCGCGTCGGCGAGCAGGCCGGGCGCCGCCGGGGGCGGGCCGTCCACGGCGACCCGCAGACGCCGCCCCGGCTGCTGCCCGGCGAAACGGTCGGCGAGCTCGTCGACCAGGGCGGCGAAGCTGACGGGCCGAACACGCATGGCGGCCACGGTAGCGCCGCCCGGTTCAGTCCTGCGGCTGCACCACGATGCGGGCGTCGTCCGCGAGGCGGTAGCCGACGCCGTACACGGTGGTGATCAGCGGCGCCTGGCCGCCCAGCTTGACCCGCAGCCGGCGCACGTGCACGTCCACCGTGCGCTCGCCGGTGTGGTCGTAGCCCCAGACCCCGGCCAGGAGCTGCCCCCGGGTGAACACCCGGCGCGGGTGCCCGGCCAGGAACTGCAGCAGGTCGAACTCCAGCCGGGTCAGCGGCAGCGCGACACCGTCCAGCAGGACCTGGCGGGAAGCGGCCAGCACCTGCACCAGCGGCCCGGTGCCGGCCGGCTGGTCGAGCGCCGGGCCGACCGGCGCCGCGCCGGTGTCCCCGTCGGCCGCGCCCGGCTGCGTGGGCACGCCCGCCAGGTCACGGACGCTCGGCGTCGCGCCGTCCTCGTCGTAGGCGACCGTGCCGTTACCGGCCTCGACCAGGTCCCGCACCGCCTCGATGAGCCGGTGCGCCTGCGGGCTCAGCGTGTCGTCGGTCAACGGTATGGCGACCGTCACGGTGACCGCCGGCGACTCCCCCTCCGCCGCGCCGATCACCACCCGGCTGGCCCGCGGGCCATGTCGTGTGACTCGCGCGGACAGTGCCGTGACCGGCATGACCCCTCCCCGGGTGGCGGCTCATTCATCATGACGCGCGACATGATCGACGCATGACGGCAGGAGCACACAAAATCATTATGTGGTGACTGCGGTTTCCCCAAAACCGCGACCGATGGTTCCGTCGGCGCTGTTCGACGGTCAAGTTGCCAACCACAGTGTGGGAAAAACGTTCCACAATCACTTCTTACCGTACGGACCCGACGCGCAATGCGATCGAAAAAGCGATTCCCGTCACGTTACCGGGAGACCGGAAAGAACTTTCCTTGACGCGGGGATTAATTATCCGGGCATGGCAGTCGCCACCCCGGCAGGGACGGCCAGCGCACGGTGAGAACCACGGTCTCCCGCGGGCCGGCCCGCCAGGAATGATCCTCACCCGGTCCCCACACCACATAGTCGCCGGGTTGGCGTAACACCACTGTCCGGTCGCGGAGCCGGATGTCGAAAGTGCCACTGATCAACACCAGCAATGCGGTGCGGGTCTCACCGACGGCCCACGCCGCGCGTTCTTCGCCGGGTGTGTGCACACCCCACTTCACCTCCACGTCCGTCGAGTGCAACAACGTGCCCTCGGGCATGAAATGGCCGAGCAGCCAGCCCTGGTTACGGGCACCGTCGACACCCGCGCGGCCGACGTGGACGTTCTCCGGCATCGGCGCATGTTACCGGCCCGCCGAAATGCCGATGAGTGAGGGTTATTCGCCGGCCTTCCCGACCGCCGGGAGGCCGCGATGATCTTGGTCGCGCCGAATGACCTCAATGTAGGCTGCGGTGACGGCGGCGCACGGGAACCGCGCCGCCGCGGGACGGGAGTGAGCGGCGGTGCATACCGAGGCGACGGCCTTCCTGGCCGCACTGACCGGCGCGCAGCGGGCCGAGGCCGCCCGCGCGTTCGACGACGAGGCGGCCCGGCGCTGGATCGAGTACCGCCCGCGCCCCCGGCCGGGACTCTCCCTTGCCGCGCTCGGTGAGACGGCCCGCAAGGCCGCGCACCGGTTGCTCGCCACCGGCCTGAGCGAGTCGGCGTACGCGCAGGCGATGACCGTGATCGCGCTGGAGGAGGTGCTGGACCGGCGGGAGGGCTGGCAGCGCGGGCGGCACAGCGAGGACTACCGGGTGGTGGTCTTCGGCGAGCCGGGTGACGACCGGTGGGCATGGCGGTTCGAGGGGCACCACCTGTCGGTGACCATGACGGTCGTGGACCAGGTGATCGCGCCCGCGCCGGTGTTCCTGGGCGCCAACCCGGCCCGGGTGGACGTGGCCGGGCGCCCGGCGGTGCGCCCGCTGGGCGTCGAGGAGGACCTGGGCCGGGAGTTGCTGGCCGCGATGACCCCGGCCACGCGCGGGCGGGCGGTGGTGGCCGCGCTGGCGCCGCCCGACGTGCGCACCGGGACCCGGCCGGTCGCCGCGCTGCAGGAGCCGCGTGGCGTGCCCCGGCAGGATCTGCGGCCGGGCGAGCGCGACCTGCTGGACCGGCTGGTCGGCGCGCATCTCGGGCGGCTGCCCGCGCCGCTCGTGCCACCGGCCCGTGATCTGCACTTCGCCTGGGAGGGTGCGTCCGGCCCGGGGGCGCCGCACTACTACCGCATCCAGGGCGACGACCTGATCATCGAGTTCGACAACACCACCGCGGACGGCAACCACGCGCACTCGGTGCTGCGGCGCCCGTGCGGCGACTTCGGCGGCGACATCCTCGCGGCCCATCACGCCACTGCCGCACACCCCTGAAACGGCGCACCGCGACGGCGTCTGCCGGACCCGGCGCGCCGGGTCCGGCAGACGCCGTCAGGAGCCGCTGCTGGAGATGCGGCGTCCGACGGCGGCGATCAGCCGGTCCAGTTCGGAGCCGAACGGGTTGTCGTGCACCAGGTACGTCCAGGTGGCGCTGGGCCGGACGATCTCCGAGCGCTCCGGCTGCCAGCCGTCGCCGAGGTCGGCCTCCTCGAACGTCTCGATGGTGCGCGCCTCGATGTCGGTGAACAGTTTCTGGAAGGCCGGCACCGCCGCGCGGTGGAACTCGTCCAGCGGGTCCAGCTTGCCCAGCGCCCGCAGGTGCACGCCCTCACGCACCTCGGACAGCTCCGCCAGGTGGTGCGCCCAGAGCCGGTCCAGGTGGTACAGCGCGATGGCACGGGCCGCCTCGGACAGCACGTCCTCGTCGGTCTCCTTGGCCTTCTCCGGCGCGCGCTCCAGCAGCATGATGGCGGCCACCTCGGAGGTGAGCAGCCGCTCGCGGCGCTGCGCGAGGGCGATCCGCTGCTGCTCGATGACCACGCTGTAGCGCCAGGTGTTGCGGTGGATCTCGTGGTTGACGCCCTCGGCCACCCGCTGGGCGTGCTCCACCGCGTACTCCACCTGCGGGTCGTGCACGACGCCGTCGATGTCCATCCGCGGCGACGCCGGCAGCGCGTCCCCGGCGTGCCGGGTGACCAGGTCGTCCTCCAGGCTGACGAAGAACACCGAGCCGCCCGGATCGCCCTGCCGGCCGGCCCGGCCGCGGAGCTGGTCGTCCACCCGGCGGCTGTCGTGCCGGCCGCTGCCGATCACGAACAGGCCGCCGAGCTCGACCACCGCGTCGCGGTCGGTCTCGTCGCTGCCGCCCAGGCGGATGTCCACGCCCCGGCCGGCCATCTGGGTGGAGACGGTGACCGCGCCGAGCGCGCCCGCCTCGGCGATGATGGCCGCCTCCTCGGAGTCGTTCTTGGCGTTCAGGACCACCGACGGCACCCCGGCCGCGGCCAGTTGCTTGGCCAGCAGTTCGGAGGCCTTCACGTCGAGCGTGCCGACCAGCACCGGGCGGCCCTTCTCGTGGGCCAGCTTGATCTCCTCGACCAGCGCCTCGTCGCGCATGTCGTGCGCCGAGTAGATCCGGTCCGGCTCGTCCTCGCGGATGTTCGGCGTGTTCGGCGGGATCACCGCGACTTCCAGCTTGAAGTATTCGCGGAGCTGCTCGCCGACGTGCACGGCGGTGGCGGTCATCCCGCACACCGTCGCGTACAGCGCGATGTACGCCTGCACGGTGATGGTGTCCAGCACCTCGCCCTCGGCGGTGGCGTTCAGCCCTTCCTTGGCCTCCACCGCCGCCTGCAGCCCGTCCGGCCACCGGCGGCGCTGCGCCACCCGGCCGCGCATCTCGTCGATCAGCTCCACGCCGCCGTCGCGCACGATGTAGTCCACATCCCGGCGCAACAGCGCGTGCGCGTGCAACGCCACGTTCAGTGCGGACAACTGGGCGTACTGCTCGTCGGCGTACAGGTCGACGCCGAGCTGCTCCTCCAGCCGGGCCAGCCCGGCGTCGGTGAAGGCGACGCTGCGGCCGTCCTCCGCCGCCTCGTAATGCTTACCCGCCTGCAGGTCCCGGACCAGGTCGGCGGCGGTGTGCACCGGATCGCTCCCGCCCGGCACGCTGCCCGCCAGCACCATCGGCACCCGGGCCTCGTCGATGAGGATGGAGTCGGCCTCGTCCACGATGGCGCAGGCCAGGTCCTGCTGCACCCGGTCGGCGATGTCGGTCACCAACTGGTCGCGCAGGTAGTCGAAGCCGGCCTCGCTGACCGAGACGTACGTGACGTCGGCGGCGTAGGCCTCCCGGCGCTCGTCGCGTGTGGACGCCTCGGTGACCCACCCGACGGTGATGCCGAGCCGGGTGTAGACCGGTTCCATCCACTGCGCGTCGCGGCGGGCCAGATAGTCGTTGACGGTCAGCACATGCACCGGGCCGTGGCCGCGCCGCACATGCCCGTACGCGGCGATCGTCGCGGTCAGCGTCTTGCCCTCACCGGTGGCCATCTCGGCGACCCGCCCGTCGAGCAACGCCATCGCGCCGAGCAGTTGCACGTCGAACGGCCGCTCGTCCAGCGCCCGCCGGGCGGCCTCGCGGCCGACCGCGCAGATCTCCACGTGGTCCGCCGCCTTCCCGGCGGCCTCGGTGAGCGCCTCGTCGTCGAGCTCGCGCAGCGCTTCCTCACGGTCCTCGATGGCGCTCAGCCGCCTGGCCAGCGGCCCGAGGTCGACCGTCGTGCCCGGACGCTGCAGAAACTTGCGGAACCGGCTCTTCAACCGCTGCGAGACACCCATGGCGGATTACGGTACTTCACTTTGGGCGTGTGGCAGGTGCCGACTCCCTGTCTGCCGACTCCCTGTCCCGCGGCGGCTCGGCGACGAGGAGCTGGTGGGTGGCCAGTTCGCGGTACAGCGCGCTGCGCTCGACCAGTTCGCCGTGCGTGCCGGTGGCGACCACCCGCCCGGCGTCCAGCACCACGATGAGATCGGAGTCGACCACCGTGCTCAGCCGGTGCGCGACCACCACCAGGGTGCGCCGGTGCGCCGCCGCGGCCACCGCGTCGCGCAACGCCGCCTCGTTGCGCGCGTCGAGGTTGCTCGTCGGCTCGTCCAGCAGCATGATCGGCGCGTCGGCGAGCAGCGTACGGGCGATGGCCAGCCGTTGCCGTTCGCCGCCGGACAGCAGCACGCCACCCTCGCCCACCTGCACGTCCAGGCCCTCCGGCGCGCGGGTGGCCAGCCCGCCCAGGTTGACCTCGGCGAGCGCGGCCCGTAGCTGCGCCTCGTCGGCCTGCGGGGCGGTCAGCAGCAGGTTGTCGCGCAGCGTGCCGGCCAGCACCGGCGCCTCCTGCTCGACGTAGCCGAGCCGGCGGCGCAGCGCCGCCCGGGGCAGATCGCGCACGTCCACGCCGTCCACGCAGACGGTGCCGCGGCCGGCGTCGTAGAACCGCTCGATCAGCGCGAAGACGGTGGACTTGCCGGCGCCGGAGGGACCGACCAACGCCACCCGGGCGCCGCACGGCACCCGGAACGACACCTCGCGCAGCACCGGTTCGCCGCCGGGATAGCCGAAGCTCACCCGGTCGAAGACCACGGCGTCGGCCCGGTCGGCGACCGCCGCGTCATCCGCCGGTGCGGACTGGCCGGCCGACGGCGCTGGCGTGCGGTCGGCGTCGGTCTCGGTGGGCAGGTCCAGCATCTCGGTGATGCGTTGCAGGGCACCCAGTCCGGTCTGCACCTGCGTGTACGCGTTCAGCGCCTGCCCCAGCGGGACGACCAGGAAGAACAGGAACAGCACGAAGGCCACCAGGGCGCCGACGGTGATCGCGTCGGACGCCACCCGCGCCCCGCCCACGGCGAGCACCAGCAGGAACGCCCCCTGGGTGGCCACCAGCGCGGCCGGTCCGACGAACGCCTCCAGCCGGGCCACGCGCATCCCGGCCCGGTAGGCCCCGGCGGCGTACCCGCCGACCGTGTGCGCCTCCCGGTCCTGCGCGCCGCTGGCCCGGATGGTGCGGGCCGCGGACAGGGCCCGCTCGGTGGCCGAGGTCATCTCGCCCAGCCGCGCCTGCGCCTGCTCGGACAATCCGCGCACCCGCCGGGACGCGGCGACCGCCACCGCCATGCCCAGCCCCAGCCCGCTCAGCGCGACGGTCAGCAGCAGCGGATCCAGCACCGCCATGGCGATCACCGCGCCCACCACCATGACCGCCCCGGACACCATCTCGAACAGGCCGGAGGTGACCACCGCCCGCAGCAGCGTGGTGTCCGCGCCGACCCGCGACAGCAGGTCCCCGGTGCGGCGCCGGTCGTACTCGGCGATCGGCAGATGCAGCAGATGCCGGGCGAGGCGGCGGCGGGTGTCCAGCACCAGGCCCTCGCCGATGCGTTTCAACAAGAAGTCCCGCACGCCGCCGAACACGGCGGCGGCGACCAGCAGGCCGACCAGCACGGCGACCGGCGCCGCGATCGCCCGGCCGACCGAGATGCCGTCGAGCACGTGGCGCACCAGGACCGGCTGGGCCAGCGCGGCCCCGGCGGAGAACAGCGACAGCGCGGCGACGAACGCGAGGGTGGCCCGATGATTCCTCAGGTACGGCAGCAGCGCCGCCAGACCTGCCCGTCTCCCCCGCATTTTTCGAGCGTACGCGGGAGTTTGCCGGTCGCCGGGTGCGGGCACCATCTGCGGGCACCCGCCGGGGACGACATGCGTGGAGGGGGGCGTATGACGAGTCAGCTGGTATGCCGGCCGGAACAGGATCTTCCGGTCGGGCTGCTGCGCGTCGGCGGCAAACTCGACGCGATCACCAGCACCGCGCTGCGGCACGCCATCGCCCGATCGCTGTCCACCCAGCCTGACAAGCTCGTGGTCGACATCGCCGGCATGACGGTGGTCGACCCGCACGGGCTGAACGCGTTCAGCGACGTGCTGTGCCAGACGAGCGAATGGCCGGGCGTGCCGGTGGTGCTGTGCGGGGCGTCCGCGGAGACCGCCGACACGGTCGCCGCGTGGCCCGGGTGCCAAGAGCTGCGAATCGCCCAGAGCTGGGAGACCGAAATGGCCGAAGACACCACGCAGGAGGAGTCCCGGCGGATCAGGGTGCGGCTGCGCCCGGTGCCGGACGCGTGCCGCCAGGCCCGGCAACTGGTGACAAAGACGTGTGCCGCGTGGCAGCTTTCCGGCGCGGCGTCGACCGCGGCCCTGGTGGCCTCGGAACTGGTGGCCAACGTGGTGCGGCACGCGCACACCACGATGGAGTTCACCCTGGGCATGCGCGGCGACCGGATCTGCCTGACGGTGCGCGACAGCAACCGGCGGATGCCGCGCCTGGTGGCGCCGGGTTCGGCGGACGCGGGCGGGCGGGGACTGCGCCTGGTGCGCGAGCTCACCGAGTCATGGGGCGTGCTGCCGGTGCCGGGCGGCAAGGTGGTGTGGAGTCACCTGGCACCGGCCTGACACGGTGACCGGCGCCCGGCGCCCGGCGGCCCAGCGGCGCCCGAGGCGCTGGCGCACCGGGATCAGTCGGACGGGCCGGGGCGCTGCGGCGGACCACTCGGATCCGGTTTGTCCCCGTTCGACGCGCCTTCCTCCGCGCCTCGGTCGCCCGGTGCGCCCCGATGCTCGCCGCCGTTCGGCCATTCCGGCGGTGCCGGCTGCGGCGCCGACACCGCTGGCGGCGATGGCGACGGCGGTGTCACCGACGCCGGGAGACCGCTGCGGGCGGGCAGCCCGGAGGGCGCGTCGCCGGGCGCCACCGCACCGGGCGCCACCGCACCGGGCGCCACCGCACCGGGCGAGCGCTCCGTGACCGGGCGCCCGGCGGTGACGCCGCCGACCGAGGGCAGGCCGGATGGCTCTGCGGCGCCCGGCGGTTGCTGCGGGCGGTTGACCTGCCCTAGCTGCGGCGGTTCCAGCGGCGGGCGCGACCGCTGTCCCCACGCCGAGGGCTCCTGCCGGCCAGCTCCGGAAGCCGCCGGCTCGCTCGGCGCGCCACCGGACAACGGCCGGTTGACCTGCCCTAGCTGCGGGGGTTCCAACGGCGGGCGGGCCGGTGCCGCGCCCTCCGGACCCGGCCGTGCCGGATTCGCCGCGGGCCGCTGCCCGAGCACCGGCCGTTCGCCGTACGGGGCGGGACCGTTTCCGGCCTCGCGCGTAGCGGCGGGCGGGTTCCCGAGGCCGGGTCCGCTCGTGCGGGTGTCCGTCACCGTCGGGCCGCTCAGGTCGACACCCTTCGGCGTCGGGATGACGCCGGGTTGCCGCGCACTCGCGGAATCATCCCCGGCCGGGCGGCCCAGCCGGATGCCGCCGAACCCAGCGGCCGGTTCGTGGCCGGGTGCCGCGCCGCCGACGCCACCCGAGTTTGCGGTACGGCTGTCCGCCGTACCCGGATCGCCGGTACGGCCGTCCGCCGTACCCAGGGTGGCGGGGTTGGGGTCGCCGGAGCCGCTCGGCGCGGTCCGTGCGGATCCGGAGTCCGGCGTGGCCGGGCCGGGGTTCGGCCGGGCGTCGACGGCCGGCGGCGCGGGCGAACCGCCAGGAGCGGGCGAACCGCCAGGAGCGGGCGAACCGCCAGGAGCGGGCGAACCGCCAGGAGCGGGCGAACCGGACGCGGCCGAAGCCTCGGTTGCGGCGCGGGCGTCGGCGCAAGGATGGCCGGTCCGCGGAGCGGACGGCACGAACTGCGGGGCGTCCAGCGGCCGGTTCTGCTGGGTGAAGATCGGCGGACCGAGCAGCAGCGGGTCGACCTCGCCGGCCGGCGCACCCCCGGACGCGGCTCCAGCCGGCGCCGCGGTGCCGGGGCCGCCCAGCCGCGCGTCGGGGCCGCCCAGCCGCGCGTCGGGGCCGCCCAGCCGCGCGTCGTCCCGGCTCGGCGTCGCAACGGCAGCGACGGCGTCTTGTCCGGGCCCGGACGGGTCGCCGGCCACGCGAGCCGTAGCGGGCACGTGAGCAGCGGTTGTGTCCGGGCCGGGGCCTGCGGACGGCGACGTGTCCGGCGCGGGCGCGAACGTAACGTCACCCGTCGGGCCCGCTGCGGGAGAAACGGTCGTCTCCCGGTCACGGGAGACCGCGGGGGCTGCAGGGGCCGGGGCAGCCGGGGCGGCCGAGGCAGCCGGGGCAGCCGGGGCAGCCGAGGCGGCCGGAGCAGCTACGCCCACCGGCGCGAACGGCGCGGTCCCGGTGGAGGCGCGCGGCTTGCCGCCCGGGTCGCCGGTCCGGGCGGGCGCCGCGTCGGCCCCGGCGGCCGGGCCGCCGCCCGCAACGAGAT
>NZ_BMMX01000021.1 GCF_014646155.1 Mangrovihabitans endophyticus | reverse complement strand
ACCACTCTCAATGAGAACAAGCGTGTTTTAGCGTCCACTGTGTGATTCACAGCAAACAACCAACCACCCCGGCCCGGCCGGGGGCTGGGGTTGTGGTTTGTTGATAAGTGTTCCGGTGGTTATAGCGGTAGGGAAACGCCCGGTCTCATTCCGAACCCGGAAGCTAAGCCTGCCAGCGCCGATGGTACTGCACTCGGGAGGGTGTGGGAGAGTAGGACACCGCCGGACTCAAACATGAAAGCAGCGTCCCGGAAACCCCTGTAACAGGGGGCTTCCGGGACGTTGCTTTTTTGCGCCAGCCCCCACCCCCAACAGGCGCCGCCGATCTTGGAAATCTCGTGCCCGACCGGGCTCGATATCACCGACATGTCCGACCCGAAACTCCAAGATCGACGGGCAGGGCCGGGGCAGCATGGCGTATCGGCGACCGGCCGGCACCGATGACGGCCGGCACCGATGAAGGTCAGTGCGGCTCGCGGCGCGCGATCCGCCTCCGGACCGACATGGTCGGCCCCCATAGACCAAGTGGTAGAGGTCCTACAGCGAAGGGCCCGTCCCGCCACATCTCGTCGACCACGGACGGAATCCTGGAGAGCAACTCGCGGGAGGAACCTTCCAGCCCGGTCGGCGCGAGCGCGAGCGGAATATTCGGAATGCCGAGACAGGAAAGGCCGCCCATCTAGTGATGAGCGGCCTTCCTCGCGGTCGGGGTGGCGGGATTTGAACCCACGGCCTCTTCGTCCCGAACGAAGCGCGCTGCCAAGCTGCGCCACACCCCGCGGCGTGCCTGCGCAATACTATCCGACGCTGCCTCGCACGCGAAATCGGTATCCGCCGTGGGGTGAAGTCGCAGGTCAGCGCGGTATCAGGGTGAGTATCGAGGCCTCCGGGCGGCAGCCGAACCGGATCGGGGCGGTGGGATGGGTGCCGAGGCCGGCCGACACGTGCAGCCACGCGTCGGATCCGGGTAGCCGGTGCAGACCCTTCGCCATTCGGGTGGGCAGGTCGCAGTTGGTCGTCAGGGCGCCGTATCCGGGCACGCACACCTGCCCGCCGTGCGTATGTCCGGCCAGCACGAGGCCGAACCCGTCGCTGGTCATCGCGTCGAGGACATGCGACGCCGGAGTGTGGGTGACGCCGAGGTGCAGGTCCGCCAGCGCCGAGGCGGGACCGGCCACGGAGGCGTAGTCGTCGCGCTCGATGTGCGGATCGTCCACGCCGACCAGCTCGATGGTGCGACCGCCGGCCTTGAGTACGGTGCGCGCGTTGTTCAGGTCGGCCCAGCCGGATCCGGTGAAGGCGGCACGCAGATCGTCGTACGGCAGATCGGTGCCCTGCACATACTCGCGGTCCGGCATCAGGTAGCGCAGGGGGTTCTTCCAGACCGGTCCGCGGTAGTCGTTGGACCCGAAGACGAACGCGCCGGGTAGGTCCAGGAACGGATCGAGCGCCCGCAGCACCCCGGGCACCGACGCGGGTGAGGCCATGTTGTCCCCGGTGACCACGACCAGGTCGGGGTCGGTGCCGCCGAGAGCCGCCACCCATTCCTGCTTGCGTCGCTGGTCCGGCATCATGTGCAGATCCGAGAGGTGCAGGATGCGCAGCGGCTCGGCGTCGGGGGGCAGCACCGGCACGTCGAAGCGTCGCAACGTGAACATGTTGCGTTCGACGAGCGAGGCGTACGCGAAGGTGGCGCCGCCCAGACCGGCGGTGAGAGCGACGAGCGATCGTGTGCGCATGACGGCCAGAGTAGTTTCTCCGTTCATGGGAACGTTGAAGGACCGCCTGAACGAGGATCTGCGCACTGCGATGAAGGCGCGCGACGATCTGACCACGTCCACTCTGCGGATGGCCCTGGCGGCCGTTCGCACCGCGGAGGTCGCCGGTGCGCAGGCCCGGGACTTGAGCGACGACGAGGTGACCGTCGTGCTGACCAAGGAGGCCAAGAAGCGGCGCGAGGCAGCGACCGCCTTCGCCGACGCCGGCCGCGCCGACCAGGCGGCCCGGGAGAGTTCCGAGGGCGAAGTCCTGGAGCACTACCTACCTCAGCAGCTCTCCGATGCGGAAATCGCCGGTCTGGTGTCCGCGGTGCTCGCCGAGGGCGGTTTCACCGGCAAGGGGCAGATGGGGCCGGCCATGAAGGCCGTGCAGGCCAAGGTGGCGGGCCGGGCGGAGGGTGGCCGGGTCGCCGCGGAGGTGCGGCGGCAGCTTGGCTGAGTGCCGCGCCGGGGGCCGCGCGGTGGCAGAAAAAATCGGGCGGGGCTCACGCCCCGCCCGATCGTGGTCACCGCCCTGACGGCGGCTTATCGGGCTTCTTCTTGTCGTCCTTCTTGTCGTCCTTCTTGTCCGGCTTCGGCTCGCTCTTGCCTTCGCTGACCGCGATCGAGACGAAGCCGCCCTTGACGGTATGGCCGGACGGGTTGGTGCCGGCGGCCGTGCCCTCCGGGCAGTCCGACTCGACGCGACCGCCCACCGTGACGTCGAAGCCGGCGTTCTTCAGCCGCGACTTCGCATCGCCGATGGACGAGCAGGTCACCCGGGGGATGGAGCGCTGTTCGCCCTGGCCGACCTTCTTGTCGCCGGGCTTCTTGAACTCCTTCTTCGGCTTGCCCTTCATGAAGTCGGCCATGGCGTGGTAGACGGCCGGGTTCACGATCTGGTGCGACATCCGGTACGGATGATCGGCGTAGTCGGGGTTCACCAGGTATCCCGCGTAGACCAGGGAGGTGGTGCCGACGATCAGCGCGGCTGTCTTGTCCGCATCGGTCGTGCCGGTCTTGCCGAACACGGGGTGCTTGACGATGCCGTGCACGTTGCCCGCAGTGGAGCCGTGGCAGGTGCCTAGCTGGGCGTGGTCACCCACGGGGCAGCGGGCGGCGTCGAGCGCGGCGCGGGCGACGTCGGCGTCTGTGGCGCGGATGCAGTGCGACTTGCCGACGTCGATCTCCTCGCCGGCCTGGTTTTGGATCTGCTCGATCGGGGTCGGCTCGCAGTACATGCCGTCACCGGCCAGCGTCGCGTAGGCGTTGGCCATGTCCAGCGGGGTGGAGGAGGAGACGCCGAGCGTGAAGGCGCCCCATGTGTGGGAGAAGCTCTTGTCGTTCGCCCAGTCGTTTTCCTGCGGCACGCGGAACTTGACGCCGAAGCGCTTCGCGACGTCCACCACCCGCTCCGCGCCGACGCGCTCCTCCAGCGGCACGAAGAACGTGTTGACCGAGCGCCCGAACCCGGTCCACATGTTGTAGACGCCGGCTTCCTTGCCGGCGTTCCGCGGGCAGTAGAAGTGAGTGCCGGGGCATGCCGCCGGGCTGTTCTTCTCGATGACGTAGCCGGACTTGTAGACGTCCTCGGCCTTGATCGTGGTGGCCAGCGGCAGCCCCTTCTCCAGGGCGGCCACCATGGTGAACATCTTGAACACCGAGCCGGCTTGATAACCGGTGATGTCACCGCCGCCGGTGAGCAGCGGGTTCGTGGTGCTCGGATAGGTGCCGCGCTTGCCCTGCTTGCGCTTCTTCGGGTCGGACGACAGCTTGTTCTGCGGGTGGTCCGGGTCGTCGAGCTTGAACTTGCGGTTGGCGGCCAGCGCGCGCACCTTGCCGGTGCCCGGCTCGACCCCGGCGATCAGCAGCGCGTCCCGATCATTCTCCTTGATCTGGTCCGCGATGTTGCTGCGCGCGGCCTTCTGCGCGTCGATGTCCAACGACGTGACGATGCGGTAGCCGCCGCTCTTGAGGCGCCGTTCCCGGTCGTACGTCGTCTCACCGAACGTGGGCTGGCTCAGCCACCACCGGTAGAAGAAGTCGCAGAAGAACCCCCAGTCGTTCTTGGCGACCGACACGCAGCCGTTCCCGACGCGCTTGATCTTGCGCGGGATCTCGGTGGCGTTGGCCTTGGTGAACTCCTCGGGGGTGATGAAGCGCATGTCGCGCATGTCGCGCAGGACGTATTCGCGACGGTCCCGTGCCTGCGGGTAGCCGCTCTCGGTGGTCGGGTCGAACGCCGAAGGCGCCTTCACCATGCCGGCGAGCAGTGCGGCCTCCGGCACCGTGAGGTCCTTCGGCTTTTTGCTGAAATAGACCTGGCTGGCGGCGAAGATGCCGTACGCGCCACCGCCGAACGGGGCGGTGTTCAGGTAGCGCTCGAGAATCTGCTGCTTGGTCAGCTCCTTCTCGATCTGCATCGCGTACTTCATCTCAGTGATCTTGCGCTTGGGCGTGTCCTTGGTGGCGTCCACGACCTCCTGCGGGGTGGTCGCCGAGTACGCCAGCGACATGCGCACGTATTGCATGGTGAGCGTGGACGCGCCCTGCTGGGACTTGCCGCTGTTGTTGTTCACGAATGCGCGGGCGACGCCCTTGAGGTCGACGCCGTTGTGGTTGTAGAACTCGTGGTCCTCGGCGGCCACGATCGCGTTCTGCATGTTCTTCGAGATTTCCTTCAGCGGCACATCACTGCGGAACTCGTCGTAGAAGACCGAGATGGTCGTCTTGCCGTCTGCTGCGTAGATCCGACTGACCTGTGGTGCCGTGGCCCGTTTGAGTTGGCTGGGTAGCTGCGCGAACGTCTCGCCGCCGGCCTTTGCCGCAAGGCCGGACATCGCGACCGCGGGAAAGGCTGCGGCCGCCACCACGACGCCGGCCAGTAAGCCGCAGATCAGCAGCGAGGTGGCATTGGCGAAGATGTTGTGATCGCGTCTGCGCATCCAAGAACTCACGGCATGCAGGGTACGCGACACTCGCCCGTGATCACCCGTCGAGCAGGTCACGGTTCCCCAAACTGATTCTGCGCGCTTCCCCGCCCTGACGTGCGGTTTTCCGGAAGTCGCGGATCGCGTCCGCCAATGCGTGGCGGGCGAGATGCCCAAAAGTTCGGAGCTATCCGTTTTTGGGGTACAACGTTGCGTAATCGACCAACTACAGAGCATGATGGTTCGGCGAGACATCGCACGACGTCAGCGCGGCTGCAGGGGGACACGAGCCGCAAGGCGTCAGGGGGTAAGCAAGGGGGGACGTTCACTTATGGGGATGGTCAGCGATTGGCCCAGCATGGCAGCGTGTCAGAACGGGGATCCCGACGCGCTGTTCGTGCAGGGTGCAGAGCAGAACGTGGCGAAGCGGGTCTGCCGTAGTTGCCCGGTGCGGTACGAATGCCTCGCCGACGCACTCGACAACCGCATCGAGTTCGGCGTGTGGGGTGGCATGACCGAGCGGGAGCGCCGCGCCCTGCTGCGCCGTCATCCGCACGTGGCGAGCTGGCGAAAGATGTTCGAGGCGGCGCTGAAGGAGAAGCGAGCCGACAAGGTGCTGGTAGCCACGCGCTGAGCGTCACGGCGCGGCGGCGAGTGCCGCGCCGATCGCACGGAGCCCGTCGACGTCATGCACGTCGGCGGGCTGCGCCGCGACCGAGGTCGCGGCGACGGCCGGGAAGGCGTCGGTGAAGGTCGTCGCGACACCCGCCTCGCGTTCGGTCAGCCGGACCAGCGCGGCATGGATGCGCAACGCATCCGCGGTGACCGGATGCTCCCCGGCGGCGTCCAGCGCGGCGGCGGCCGACTCGGCACGCTCGGCCGACATGCCGGTCATCTCGGTGCGATGCGCCCGATTGAGGACCAGCCCGGCCAGCGGCATCCGCTCGGTGACCAGGCGCTCGGCGAAGTACGCCGCCTCTCGAACGGCGTCCCGCTCGGGGGCGGCGACGAGCAGGAACGAGGTCTGCGGATCCTGCAGGATGCGGTAGGTCTCGTCGGCGCGTTGCCGAAACCCGCCGAACATGGAGTCCAGCGCCGCAACGAACCCGGACAGGTCGGTCAGCAGTTGCGCGCCCAAGATTTTCTGCACCGCGCGGGAGAACACCCCGAACGAGGCGGTCACCAGACTGAACATGCTCCGCCCGCCGGACCGTGCGGGCGCCAGCAGCATCCGCAGCATGCGGCCGTCGAGAAAACGCGACAGCCGCGCGGGCGCGTCCAGGAAGTCCAGCGCGGACCGGGACGGCGGCGTGTCCACCACGATCAGGTCCCATTCGTCCGTGGCCCGCAACTGACCGAGCTTCTCCATCGCCATGTATTCCTGCGTGCCCGAGAAGGTGGAGCTCATCGCCTGGTAGAAGGGGTTCGCGAAGATCTCCGCGGCCCGCTGCGGGGTGGTGTGCGCCTCGACGACCTCGTCGAACGTGCGCTTCATGTCCAGCATCATGGCGTGCAACTCGCCGCCGGCCTCGGTGTCGATGGCCTTCACCTGGCGGGGTGTGTTGTCCAGCTCGGTCAGGCCCATGGACTGCGCGAGCCGGCGTGCCGGGTCGATGGTCAGCACCACGGTGCGTCGGCCGTGCACCTCGGCCGCGCGCAGGCCGAGCGCGGCCGCGGTCGTGGTCTTGCCCACCCCGCCCGCCCCGCAACAGACCACGATCTTGGTTGACGGGTCGGCCAGCAGCGCGTCGACGTCAAGATGCGGGGTGGTCATTACCCGAGCGTAACCAGTCATGCCCGCACCCGTGGCGGACGTGCGTGGTGGTCATCCCGACATCAGCCGGTCGGCGAGCTCCTCCAGGCCGGAGCGGTCGACGCCGCGATCCAACAGCGGCAACTCCACCATCGGCCGCCCGGTCTCGGTCAGCTCCGTGCGCAACGACTCCTCCAGCCGGCGCCGCGTCAGGTGCGCCCGCGCCTCGGCGGCCAGGCCGGACACGGCTCCGGCGTCGGCCGGCAGGCCGGCGGCGCTCAGGCCCCGCTTCAACTCTGCCTTGGTCACCTTCGCTGCGGTCAGCAGGGCCGGCTGGGTGGCGTTCAGGATGATCCGGCCCACTGGGATGTGCAGCGAGCCGAGCTCGGTGATGGCGTCCAGGCTCTCCTGCACCGGCATCTCCTCCAACAGCGTCACCACGTGCACCGCAGTGATCGGCGAGCGCAGCAGCGACGCCACACCTTCGCTCTGCGACTTGATGGGGCCGACCTTGGCCAGCCGCGCCGTCTCCGCGGTGACGTTGAGGAATCGCCCGATGCGGCCGGTCGGCGGTGCGTCCAGCACCACCGCGTCGTACACCCGGCGGCCCTCGCGGGACCGGGTGGTCGCCTCCTTGACCTTGCCGGTCAGTAGCACGTCTCGCAGGCCCGGGGCAATGGTGGTGGCGAAGTCGATCGCTCCGACCTTGCGCAGCGCGCGACCGGCGGCGCCGAGCTTGTAGAACATGTCGAGGTATTCGAGCAGCGCCTCCTCCGGGTCAACCGCCAGCGCGCGGACCTCGCCACCGCCGGGAACCCCGGCGACGCGTCGTTCGGCGTACGGCAGCGGGGGGATGCCGAAAAGCTGGGCGATGCCCTGCCGGCCCTCCACCTCGACCAGCAGCGTGCGCCGGCCGCCCTCGGCCAGGGCGAGCGCCAAGGCGGCGGCCACGGTGGTCTTCCCGGTGCCGCCCTTGCCCGTCACCACGTGCAGGCGCGCCGGCCATCGTGCGGTCCGCTCGTTGCTTGCCACGTTGTCGAGGGTACGGCTAGCCGGCGATCTCGCAGACCAGCCAGCCGCTCTTGCGCACGGTGGTGAACGTCAACTGCTGCTGGGACAGCTTCTCGTCCTCGGTGGTCATGGTCAGTTGCACGGTCACCGTGGCGCGCTCGTCGCCGGTCGTGGCCACGGCCGGCTGGCTCCAGCGGAAGGCCGGAGAGTCGTACTCGTCGGCGTATCCCTTGACCTGGTTCACCCGATCGGTGAGCTGTTGCTCGTCGCGCGACTCACGGCAGACCAGGTCGCCGGCGGTCGCGGCGTCCTGCTGGATGAACACCGCGGTCATGAACCGGTTGACCGCGGTGACCGGATCCGGCGACCCGGCGGTGTCGGCATCGCGCAGCAGGAGGTACGCGGAGACCGCGCCGCCGGCGCAGAGCAGCACGGTGGCGACCGTGGCCAGCGACACCCACAGCGCTCCGCGCCGTTGCGCGGGCGGCTCGGCGAGCGGGATCTGCCAGGGCGGCGGCTGCGGTGGGGACCCTTGCCAGGATGTTTCCGGGGGCCGCTGCGACACCTCCGCGGGCGGCGAGTGGTGGTGCGCCAGATGCTCGGGTGGTGGGTGTTGCCACTCGCCGGGCTTCTCGTGGCGGGCGTGCCACGGCTTGTCCGGAGGCGGCTGATGCCACACCGGCGGGGCGCCGGTCAGCACGGTCGGCGTCTCGTCTGAGCCGCCGCGAGGCAGGACCGCGGTGGGCTGCTCGTCGGACTCGGGCGTGGCGGACATGCGGGGCACCGGCTGCGTGACCGGCCCGCGCGCCGCCGGATCTGAGAGGTCCGCGTCCGGCGCCTCATCGTCTGCACCCGGATTGTCCGGTTCTGGAGTGCCGGGTTCCTGCTCCGATGGCGTCATCGTCGGCCCTCCGATGTCCGGTGTGCGCCCTCGCCTCAGCCTAGCCAAACCGGACCCGCGGCGAGCCCTAAGCTGGCGCGGTAGCCGACTGGACGAAGGAGCCCTCAGCGATGCAGAAATGGGAGTACGTGACCGTCCCGCTGCTGGTGCACGCCACCAAGCAGATCCTCGACACGTGGGGTGAGGACGGTTGGGAGCTGGTGCAGGTGGTTCCCGGGCCGAACCCGGACCAGCTCGTCGCGTACATGAAGCGGGCCAAGGCATGACCGCGCCGACACCGGTGAGTGGCGACGGCGGCGCGAGCATCTACGCCCGCTTGGAAGAGCTCGGACTCACGCTGCCGCAGGTGGCCGCGCCGCTCGCGGCGTACGTGCCCGCGGTGCAGTCCGGCAACTACGTCTACGTCTCCGGCCAGTTGCCGCTGGTCGACGGTGAGCTGGCGGCAACCGGCAAGGTCGGCGCCGAGGTCAGCCCGGAGCGAGCCGCCGAACTGGCCCGGATCTGCGCGCTGAACGCGCTCGCGGCGGTGGACGCGCTCTGCGGCCTCGGCCGGGTGGTGAAGGTCGTCAAGGTGACCGGTTTTGTGGCGTCGGCACCGGGCTTCACCGGCCAACCCGGCGTGATCAACGGTGCCTCCGAGCTCTTCGGTGAGGTGCTTGGGGAGCTGGGACGGCATGCACGCAGTGCGGTGGGCGTCGCCGAGCTGCCCCGGGGCGCGCCCGTCGAGGTTGAGGCGATCGTCGAGGTCGGATGACCGCGGATGTGGATTTCTGCTCGAACAGTGACCGAAAGTGACTAGATCGCACATCCGGTCCTGCGATTCGGTGGGCTTCGCGACGTAGTATTCCGGCGTGGATGAACGGCTGCCGGGTTGGGTGACGCTGCGGCGTGCACCCAACCCGGGGCCGATGACGCTGGACGGCACCAACACGTGGATCCTCCGGGGGCCTGGCGCGCAGCGCGCGATCGTGATCGATCCAGGCCCGCGGGACGACGGTCACCTGGCCGCGATCGCGCAGCACGCGCCGGTGGCGGCCATTCTCATCACGCACGGCCACCACGATCACGTCGAGGGTGCGGCACGACTGGCGGAGCTTCTCGGCGGTGTGCCGGTGCTCGCCGCCGACCCGGCCCATGCGCGGCCGGTGGCGTCGCGGAGCGACCGCGTGCCGGACGGCGGCGGGCTGGGGCCCGACGACGCGGTGTTGCGGCCCGATGCGGAGGCGGGCGTCGACGGGCTGATGATCCGCGTCCTGAGCACCCCGGGGCACACCGCGGACTCGGTGTGTTTCCTGGCCGAAGCCGGGGATGACCGGCTGATGTTCACCGGCGACACCATTCTCGGGCGCGGCACCGCGGTCGTTGCATGGCCGGACGGCGACCTCGGCGCGTACCTGACCAGCCTGACGACGTTGACCGGGTACCCGGAGGTTCCGGTTCTGCCGGGGCACGGCCCGGTTCTGCCCGATTGTGCGGCGGTCGCGCGCACCTATCTCGCGCACCGCGCACAACGGCTGGACCAGGTCCGCGCCGCCATCGACGCGGGCGCGGACAGCCCGGATGCGGTGGTCGCCGCGGTCTACCCCGAGGTGGACCCGCGGGTGCGTTTCGCTGCGGTGATGTCCGCACGGGCGCAATGGGAGTACCTGCGCCGGGAATCATCACCCGGCCCGGAGTGGTTGGACCGGCCGTGACCTGCCCGGTGTGCGGGACCGTCGCCATACCCGGTGCCCGCTTCTGCCATCACTGCGGCGTCGCGCTGCCCGCGGCGGCTCGGCTGCCCGCGGCCGAGCGGCGCATCGTCACGGTGCTCTTCGGTGACCTCTCCGATTTCACCTCGTGGTCGGAGGACCTCGACCCGGAACGGGTGGGCGCGGTGACCGACCGGGTGCTGGCGGCCCTGGCCGGGGCGGTGAAGACCTTCGGCGGACACGTCGACAAGCTGACTGGCGACGGCATCATGGCCGTGTTCGGCGCACCGGTGGCGCACGAGGACGACGCCGAACGCGCGGTCCGCGCCGCCTTGAGCATGCAGCGCGCGGTGCGGCGGGTGCTGGACGACGAGCGTGGTGGCGGCGCGCCCCTGGGACTGCGTGTCGGGTTGAACACCGGCGAGGTGGTGGCCGGGATTCAAGCCGCCATCGAGTACACCGTCATCGGCGACACGGTGAACACCGCGGCCCGGCTGGCCGACGCGGCCGCCGTGGGCGCGGTCTACGCGGGTACCCGCACCAGCAGCGGCACCCGGCATGTCGCCTCCTGGCGACAGTTGCGTCCGTTGCGGCTGAAGGGCAAACGGGAGCCGGTCCCGGCCTTCGAACTGCTGGGTCTGCACGACGCCCCGGGCACCCGGTCCGGGTTGGGTGACGAAGCGCCCTTCGTGGGGCGGGAGACCGAACTGGGCCGAGTGGCCGGCCGCCTCGCCGAGGCGATCGACTCCGGCACGCCCCGGATCATGCTGATGACCGCGGAAGCCGGCATCGGCAAGACACGCTTCGCCGCGGAGGCGAAGCGCTTCGCGGCTGGCTATGACGTCAGCAGCGGCCGGTTCGCGGCGCACACCGGCGCCCGGGTGCTGCGGGTGCGCTGCCGGGCGTTCGGCGAACGCCGGCGGTACGCCCCACTGGCCGACATGGTGCGCAAATCGGTGGGTCTGCCCAAGGATCTGATCGCTACGGTCACCCGCCCGGTGGTGGAGGAACGGCTACGCAAGCTGGTGCACCGCCTGAGCCGTGACGGCGAGAGCCCGGACATCGACATCGACAGGTTGCTCGCCCTGCTCGGGTACGGCGACGCGCCGGTGAACCCGGTCGGGCCGGCGGCTGGCGCGGATTGGCCGCCGAACGTCAAGCGGATGGACGGCGAGGCGCTGTCCACCGCCGTGGCGAACATGCTGAACGCGCTGGCCCGGGAAGCGCCGCTGCTGGTGGTGGTGGACGACCTGCACGATGCCACCGCCTCCACCATGGATGCGCTGGGCAGCACCCTGTCCAAGCTGGATGGGGCGGTCGTGGTGCTGCTGCTCGGCCGCCCGGAACTGGTGCGTACGGCGGGGGCGCTGACCCGGCTGCCGGACGCCGAGGTGCACACCCTGCCGCCGTTGCGCGGTGCGGACGCCGCCCGGCTGCTCACGTCGTACCTCAACGGCGGCAAACTCCCGCAGGCGGATGCGGACCGGCTGCTCGCCACCGCGCAGGGCAATCCGTTCTACCTGGCCGAGCTCAGCACGCTGCTGATGGAGCGCGGCGCGCTGATCCCCGCGGTCGGTGCGAACGCGGCCGACCGTTGGCAGCTCGCCGCCGGTTCGATGGACACCCAGCTACTCTCCCGCGACCTGGCGGCGGTGCTGGCCGCGCGCATCGACGCGCTGCCGGCCGAGCCCCGGTCGGTGCTGCGCGACGCCGCCGTGGTGGGTGACCGTGTCCCCACCGGCGTGATCGAAGCGTTGCGGGAACGCCGCACCACCACCGACACCCGACCCGGCGCGGTGGCCGCGGTGGAGCTGGAACGCGCGGTCGACGAGTTGCTGCAGCGCCGCATGCTGCACCGGATCCGCGGCGGTTACGCGTTCACCACGCCGCTGATGCGCGAGGCGGCCTACACCGGCATCGGCAAGGCCGACCTGGCCGACCGGCACGCCTTCCTGGCCCGGTGGGCGGCACCGGAGTCGATCACCGAGTTCGGGTACGACACGGCCAGCCGGCTGAGCCTCACCGACAACGAGCGGGACGCGTTCGTCGCCACCCACGCCGAGTGCGCCACCGAGCTGGCCGACGTGATCCGGCTGCGGCCGGACGCCACCGCGCGGGCGGTCTCCGCGCTGGGCGTCGCCGCGCTCGGCCGGCTGGCCCGCCGGGCGCTGGCCAACATCGAGCCGGCCGCATCCATCGAGTACGCCGAACGGGCAGCCGCCATCGCCACCGACGGGCTGCCGCTCTCCGACCAGCTTGTGCACGCTCGCGCGCTGCTGCGCCTGGGCCGTGCGGACGAGGCACTGAAGTGCGGTGACGACATCTCGGCGCGAGCCGACAACGATCCGGTCTGCCGCGCCGAGGCGTTGCTCGTGGCCGGGCGGGCGCACGACGCCCTGGGAGACAACGCCCGCGCGATCGCGGCCTGGCAGGAGGCACTGGAGGTGGCCACCGACGCCGAGCTGGCCCCGGAGCGGGCCAACGCGATGCGCCGGCTCGGCATGGCCGACTTCCTGGCGGGCAAGCTCAGCCAGGCGAGCAGCCGGTTCGCGGCGGCCTACCAGGTGACGCTGGGCGCGGGCGACCGCCATGGGCAGGCGTGGGCGTTGCAGAACCTGGCCTGGGTGACCACCACTCGCGGCGACTTCGCCGGGACGGACGCGGTGCTGGGCCGGGCGGCGCGGCTGTTCGCCGAGCTTGGCGACCCGGTCGGCCGGTCCTGGCTGCGCGGCACCACCGCCTTCGCGCGGTTGCTGTCCGGGCGGCTGCACGAGTCCCGCCGTCTGGCCCGGATCTTTCTGCCGTTCGGCGACCGGGTCGGCGAGGGCTGGGCGGTGGGCACGTTGCGGGCGGTCGAGGCGTACGCGGCTGCGGAACTGGGCGATCTGGCCGAGGCCGACGCCGGTGCGCGGCGCGCATACCGTGATTTCGCGGCCGTCGGCGACAACTGGGGCCAGGGCCTGGCCCTGGTCGTCCGCGGCGTCGTCGCTCGCGGCCTGGGCGAATGGGACCACGCGGCGGACCTGCTCACCGACGCGCTGGGCTACGCCGACCGCACCGGCCACCCGCTGCTGTTGGGCATGGCCGGCACGGTGCGCGGGTTCGTGGCCCTGCAGCGCGGCGACGTGGCCGGCGCGGAGGCCGACGCGCGCCGCGTGATGACCGCGGTGGAACCGCACAATCCGCTGGCTCCGGCACAGGTTGGCCCGCGGGTGTTGCTCGCCGAGGCGCGGCTGCGCGCGGGCGATGCGCCGACCGCGGTGGGTCTGCTCGCGCCGATCGTCAGCAACGCGACGGCCCCGTCGGTGCTGTTCTCCCGGCGGCACGCCATCGCGTCGTACGCGTCCGCGCTGCTCGCCGAGGACCGCGTGGCGGAGGCGCTGTCCTGGATCGACCGGGCGCGGCAGGTGCCGGCCGAGGACGTGCGCAGCCGGGTGGTGTGCGCTGGTGTCCGGGCCCGTGTGCTGTCCGTCGCGGGACTCGACACACCGGCGCGTGCCGCGGCGGACGAGGCGGTGCTGCTGGCCTGCGGGACCGAGCAGGTGGGCGAGCGGGCGGCTGCGCGGGAGCTGCGCGACGCGCTGCCCACCGGTGATACGGAAGAAACTGTCGCGTACGCGTCTGACGTGCCGGGATGATCTCGATCGTGTCTGGCGTATTTTCATATCCGTGACGGAGACTCCGCCCGGTCAGCTTCCGCTGCCGTACGTGCCTGGCATGTCCGGCTTGTCGGTGATGGCGCGCGGCGGCTACGCCACGGTCTACCGTGCCACCCAGGACTCGGTGGGTCGCGACGTGGCCATCAAGGTGGAGAACCGCACCCTGGAGGATCCTCGCGACCAGGCACGCTTTCTCCGGGAGGCGCGGGCCGCCGGGCGGATGTCCTCCCACCCCCACGTGGTCGACCTGTTCGACGTGGGCGTCACGGTCGACCGGCACCCCTACCTGATCATGGAGCTGTGCGACGGTTCGTACCTGGACCGGATGCGGGTGTCCCCGCTCGGCGCGGTGGAAGCCCGTGACCTGGGCGTGAAGATCGCGGACGCGCTGGTGCACACACATGCCAACGGCGTGCTGCACCGCGACGTGAAGCCGGCGAACATCCTCTATTCGCACTTCAACTCGGCGGTGCTCGCTGACTTCGGGCTCGCCGTGCTGGGCGAGATGCGGGACTCGTCGCTGACGCTGGAGGTCCTCACCCCGGCCTACGCGCCGCCGGAGATGTTCCGGCACGAGACGCCGTCCGGAGCGGTCGACGTCTACGCGCTGTGCGCCACGCTCTACGCCGTGATGCGTGGACGCCCGCCGCGCTGGGAAGCCGACCGGAGTCCGGGGCTGCTCACCCTGATGGAACTGTTCGAGCGGCCGATCCCCGACCTTCCCGAGGTGCCCCGCAGTCTGACCGAGGTGCTGCGTTTCGGCATGGCGAACGAACCGCGCGCCCGCCCGACCGCGCTGCAGTTGCGAGACCTGCTGTCCGGCCTGCACCTGGCGGCGCACCACCGGTCCGGGCCGCCGACGGTGTACCGGTCGTCCACCTTCGTGTCCGAGGCCGGGGACGACCACGCGGCGGAGCAACCGAGCCCCGGCCAGCACGACGAAACACCCACCGTGCACACCGGCGGCGGCAAACGGGGCCGCCGCAAGTGGCTGTTCGGCGGCTTCTGACAGGGGCCGCCCGGCTACTCCGGATCGGGCACGTTACTCCGGGTCGAGCACGGCGAGCAGCTCGCCGGTGTCCACCTCGACGCCCGGGTGCACGGGCAGCGAGGCGACGACGCCCGCCGCGGGCGCGTGCACCGGATGTTCCAGCTTCATCGCCTCCAGGGTGAGCAGCAACTCCCCGGCGCGCACCCGCTGGCCGGGTACCACCAGGATGCGCCGGACCGCACCCGGCAGCGGAGCGATCAGGGAACCTTCGCCAGCCTCCGGCGCGGGCAGCGGGAACCGGGACAGTTCGCGAAGCGTCACCGAACCCTCCGGGCTGTCCACGTACGACACCTCGCCCACCCGATGCACGTGGAAGGTGAGCCGGATCCCGTTCACGTCGAGCGCGACCCGGTCGCTGCCGGCGTGCACGACCACGGTCGGCGGATGGTCGTCGAGCACCGGCGCCTGTCCGAGCCCGGCGAGGTCCAGCTCCTCCGGGTCGACCGCGCGCACCCACCACGCGGCGAGTTCACCGTGCCGGTTCATCCGGTAGCCGACCTCGACCGGGCCGGCCGGACCGTCGTACACGGCGGTCTGTGAGCCGGACGGCACGTTGCGCCACCCGGAGGGCAGCGAGTGCAGCACCGGCGCCGCTGCCCGTCGCCCCGCGGCGCCGGCCAGCGCGGCGGCCAGACAGGACAGGCGAACCGCATCCACCGAGGACAACAGGGGCGCGAAGACCTCGGGGTGCCGGTCCAGGAAGCCGGTGTCCGTCTCACCGGCGCGGAAGCCGGGATGGCGCAGCACGCGTACCAGAAGGTCCCGGTTGGACACCACGCCGTGCAACTGGGTGCGGGTCAGCGCGGAGGCCAGCATTCGCGCCGCCTCCTGGCGCGTCGGCGCCCAGGCGACCAGCTTGGCCAGCATCGGGTCCTGCTGCGCGCCCACCGACGAGCCGTCCGCGACGCCGGCGTCGAGCCGCAGTCCGGGCTGGGGCAGCGGGCGGAAGGATCCGGCGACGTCCGGGACGGTGAAACGGTGCAGCGCCCCGGTGGCTGGCAGCCACGCGTACGCCGGATCCTCCGCGCTGAGCCGGACCTCGATGGCGTGCCCGCGGATCGGCGGCGGACCGGGCATCGGCAGTGCGCCACCCTCGGCGACCAGCAGTTGCAGGCGCACCAGGTCATATCCGGAGACGCACTCGGTGACCGCGTGCTGCATCTGCAGGCTGGGAGTCAGCTCGACGAACCAGAACTCGTCGTCGGCGTCCAGCAGGAACTCGACCGTGCCGATGCCGACGAACCCCAGCGAGCGGACCGCGACGATGGCGGCCCGGCACAGCTCCTCGCGCAACCCGGCGTCGACCGCTGGCGACGGCGTCTCCTCGACGATGGTCTGGTACCGGCGCTGCACCGAGCATTCGCGTTCACCGAACGGCACCACCGTGCCGTGCACGTCGGCCAGGACCGGCACCTCGACGTGCCGGACATTCTCCAGGTAGGGCTCGCAATAGACGTCGCCACCGACCTCGCGGCGGGTGGAGGCCACCGCCTCGGCCAGCGTCTGAGCATCGCGTACCACGCGCATGCCGACACCGCCCTCGCCGGTGGTCGGCTTGATGAGCACCGGAAAACCGGGCACTTCCTGCGGGTCGCCGAAGGACGGCAGGATCGGCACCGCCGCCTCGTCGACCACCGCCTTGGTCTCCGCCTTGTGCCGCAAAGTGGCAAGCGTGGCGGAGGGGGTGCCCACCCAGATCATGCCCGCCTCGGCCACCGCGGCCGCGAAGTCGGGGTCCTCGGCCAGCGTGCCATGCCCGGGGTGCACCGCGTTGGCGCCGGATCGCTTGGCCGCCGCGATGAGCAGGTCGCCGCGCAGGTAGGTGGCGGACGGTGTGCTGCCGGGCAGGTGGACCGCATAGTCCGCCTCGTCGACGTACGGTGCGTCCGCGTCGGCGTCGGTATAGACGGCGACCGTCTCGATGCCGACCAGACGGCAGGTGGCGAAGACGCGCCGGGCGACCTCACCGCGGTTGGCCACCAGAAGACGTCGGATCACTGGTCTCGTCTACCTTTCAGGGTCTGAAGACGCCGACATGCTCGGCGCCCTCCACGGTGGCGCTGTGCACCGCGGACAAGCAGAGGCCCAGCACCGTCCGGGTGTCGCGGGGATCGATGACTCCGTCGTCGGTCAGCATCCGGGTCGGTGCTCCGGCGTCCGCGGAACGCTCCACCGGCCAGGTGAACAGAAACCGCGGCTCGTACGCGCGGCCGTACACGCCGCCGAGTTCCTGCGCGGGTGTGGCGCCGATCATCAGCGTCAGGTGCGGCACGGTCGACTTGGCCACCGCGTGCACCAGTGGGGCACCGTGCCGCACGTCGGCGGCTTCCCGGTCCGCAGCGGCCGGCGCACCGGTGTACTGCACGAAGAGCAGGGTGGTGTCGGTGGTGTTGGCGAGCTGGATGAAGTGCACCGCCTTCTGGGTCTCGGCCTGCGTCAACGCGCTGCCGAGGTTGGCCACCACGCCGACCGGGTAGCCGTGCAGTTCACCCCAGCCGGTCACCAAGGCGGTGCCCTGGGACGGCTTGAACTCGTCGAAGTCGCTGTCGTCGAGGATCCGGGCCAGCACTTCCCGGGGTTCGAAGACGTCCACCGCGGCCATGGTGAGCAGATCCTCGGCGTCGTACCGGGGCGGCGCGGGCGGCCAACTGCGCGGTCGCGGGCCGCGTTTACGCCAGTTGAACCGGCGTACGCACTGTCGGGCGAGCCGCAAGCCGTCGCGTTCGTCCTCGGCAAGCTGATCGGCCGGTCCGGTCACCCCCGCCGGTACGGTCGGCGTGCTGCGCACCTCGGGCGTGGGACGTCCGTTGGCGCCGGACGCACGTACCGGCTGCGGGTGGATGGTCAGCACCTTGGCGTGTCCGCGCACCATGATGGTGTAGTCCGACAGCGCCGGCAGGTACGCCGCGTCGCCGGTGGTCGCGCCGAACACCACGCACACCGTAGGGACCCGGTCGGCGGTCAGTTGGCTGAGATCGCGGGCGATGGCGCCGCCCGGCGGCGGCCCGGCGGGCGCCGCGGCCCCGGTCGATTCCACCAGATTGACCAACGGCAGTCGGTTGACCGACGCGATCCGCGCGGCGCGCCGGATCTTCTCCACCGTGTACGGGTTGACCGCCCCGCCGTCGACGGTGGGGTCGTTGGCGATGATCACGCATTCCACGCCCTCGACCACGCCGATGCCGGTGGCCACGCTGGCCCCGACGGAATACTCCGAACCCCAGGCGGCGACCGGCGACAGCTCCAGGAACGGGCTGTCCCGGTCGAGCAACATCTCGACACGTTCCCGGGGCAGCAGTTTGCCGCGAGCATGGTGCCTGGTGACCCACTTCTCGCCACCGCCGGAGCGCGCCGCCTCCAGCGCCTCCTCCAGCTCGGCCAGGCGCTCCAGCATCGCGCTGCGGCTCTCCAAGTAGGCGGGAGTGCGCGGGTCGATCGCGGTGTCGAGCACGGTCACGTCGTCACCCCGATGCCTGCTCTGTTCAAAGCCCGCGCCTTCCGGAAGTAGTTGTGCCTTTCGACCACCTCCGTAACGAGCGGCCCGCCGGGTGCGACACGGATCTCTTTTCCCCGCCGCAGTCACCCGGTCGAAGGTCCGGGCACGCGAAAACAGGGACCGCCCGGTCGGGCGGTCCCTGTGCGGGTGGATCGTCGGTCAGACTCGGGCGCGGCGGGCCAGACGCTCCGGGTCGAGAATGATGACGCTCTTGCCGTCCAGGCGCAGCCACGCGCGCGACGCGAAGTCCGCCAGTGCCTTGTTCACCGTCTCCCGGGAGGCGCCCACGAGTTGGGCCAGTTCCTCTTGGGTGAGGTCGTGGGTCACGCGCAGCACGCCGCCGTCCCTGGTGCCGAACCGGCCGGCCATCTGCAGCAGGTTTTTCGCCACCCGGCCGGGCACGTCGGTGAAGATCAGGTCAGCCAAAGCGTCGTTGGTCCGGCGCAACCGGCGAGCCAGCACCCGCAGGAGCTGCTCGGCGATCTCCGGCCGGTTGTTCAGCCATGGCCGCAGCGACGCCTTCTTGAGTCGTGCGAGCCGCGTGTCGGTCACCGCGGTCGCCGTCGCGGTCCGTGGCCCGGGGTCGAACAGCGACAGTTCGCCCAACATGTCGGAGGGACCCATGATGGAGACGAGGTTCTGTCGCCCGTCTGCCGCCCGCCGACCAAGTTTGATCTTTCCGGAGAGAACGATGTAAAGGCTGTCGCCGGCTTCGCCCTCGTTGAAGACGACGTCGCCCTTGCGGACCTCGATCGTGTCCATCTCCTTGGCGAGCGCCTCGGCGGCTTCCGGGTCAACGCCCTGGAAGATACCGCTGCGCGCCAATACCTCGTCCATCGCCGCACCTCCACCTGCGCGCTCTTCAGCCGCGCTCGCTCAGTCTAGGCGTACGCGAGCGAGAAACGGGCGGGCACCCCTTGATCAAGATCTCTTAGCGTAACCGAAACGGCCCCTCAACCGCGAGGACACGGTCGCTCTGGGTGAGCAATGGCGCATCGTCGAGGGCAACGAGGACCGAAAGTCGGACATTCGTCCGTGCATCCGAACGCTACAGTCGCCGTCGATGAGATCCCACCAGGCACCGAGGCGCCGCAACGGACTGTTCGGCCGCCCGATCCTCACCATCACCATCGTGCTGGCCGCCGTGGCCGGGATGGCGATCGGCGGGGTGGCGCTGGCGAACCGGGACAATGTCGCAAATGCGCCGCAGTGGCGTCAACCGTCCGGTTCCGCCGCAGCGGTCGCGCCCGGCGACGTGGAGACGACGGCGGAGGCGACCGACGCCGACACGAAGTCGGACACCACCGCCTCATCGTCCGCGATCACCATGTCCGCGACCGGCGACATCATCATGGGCAGCGCACCCAGCAAGCTCCCCGCCCAGGACGGCGCGGGATTCTTCGACTCGGTCACCAAGGGTCTCCAGTCGGACCTCGTGATGGGCAACCTGGAACAGCCGTTGACCACCGACACCGGGTCCTCCAAGTGCGGCGCGGGGTCGGACAACTGCTACGCCTTCCGTGCCCCGCCGTCCTACGCGGAACATCTCGCCGACGCCGGGTACCAGTTGCTGAACACGGCGAACAACCACTCCAGCGATTTCGGTTCGGCCGGCTATCGCAACACCGTCCAGGCACTGGAGGACGCGGGACTGCAGCACACCGGCGCGCGGGACGAGATCACCGTGGCCGACATCAACGGGCTGAAGGTCGCGGTGCTGGGCTTCTCGCCGTACTCCAGCGCCAACAACCTGAACGACCTGGACGCCGCGCGGAAGATCGTGAGCCGTGCCGCCGACCGGGCGGACCTGGTCGTGGTGCAGGTGCACATGGGCGCCGAGGGCGCGGACAAGTCGCACGTCAAGCCGGGCAGCGAGATCTTCTTCGGGGAGAACCGAGGCGACCCGATCGCGTTCGCGCACGCGGTGGTCGACGCGGGCGCCGACGTGGTCATCGGGCACGGCCCGCACGTGCTGCGCGGCATGCAGTTCTACAAGGGCAAGCTGATCGCGTACAGCCTGGGCAACTTCGCCGGCGGCGGCCGGACCCTGTCCCGGTCCGGCGTGCTCAAGTACGGCGGCATCCTGCACGTCTCGCTGACCGCGGACGGGAGCTGGGCCGGTGGGAAGTTCCTCTCCACCTTCATGGATTCGTCCGGGAAGCCGATCCGGGACAAGGAGAACGAGCGCGGACGAAAACTGGTCGCCGAACTCTCCGCCGACGATTTCGGCGACACGGCCGCGAAGATCGGCGACGACGGATCCCTCTCGCCGCCTGCCTGACGGGCGGCGTCGCACCTGCGGCGTACTCTTTACCGGTGACTCCGCCGCCCGCCGTGCCCAAGGCCGTGCCGGATCCGTTGGCCCGGTCCGCGAAGCGCTTCGCGGAAGAGACCCCGATCGGCCGCAAACGCCGCGCTCGCCGGATGGCCAGGCTGCTCGCCGACGCCCACCCGGACGCCCACTGTGAGCTCGACTTCGGCACCCCGCTGGAGCTTGCCGTGGCGACCGTGCTCTCCGCTCAGTCGACCGACAAGAAGGTCAACGAGATCACGCCGATCGTGTTCGCGAAATACCGGACCGCGGCGGACTACGCCGCCGCCGAGCGCGCCGAGCTGGAGACCATCCTGCGGCCCACGGGATTCTTCCGGGCCAAGACCGATGCCCTCATCAAGCTGGGTCAAGCGCTGGTGGACCGGTTCGACTCGGAGGTTCCCGGCCGGCTGGACGACCTGGTGTCCCTGCCGGGCATCGGCCGCAAGACCGCCAATGTCATCCTGGGCAATGCCTTCGACGTCCCGGGCATCACCGTGGACACCCACTTCCGGCGGCTGGTGAACCGCTTCGGCTGGGTTCGTGAGGACGACCCGGTGAAGATCGAGTCCCAGGTGGCGGGCCTGATCGACAAGCGCGACTGGACGATGCTGTCGCACCGGGTGATCTTTCACGGCCGCCGGGTCTGCCACGCGCGCAAGCCCGCCTGCGGTGCGTGCACGCTCGCCAGCCTGTGCCCGTCCTACGGGACCGGCCCCACCGACGCGGCCGGCGCCGCACGGCTGCTGAAGGGCCCGCGGGCGCGGGAACTGGCGCAGCACGCGGGCGTCGATCCCGATCTCGTGCCGCAGGTGGCGGTGGCCAGTCCGGAGGCCCCGTGACGGATGCCGGAGAGCGCACCGCGGTGCGGCCCGGTGCACGCCGACTGGCCGGGGCGCTGCGGATGCCGAGATTTCCGTTGCTGACCGTGAGCATGGTGCTGTCGCTGGCGGTGGTCACCGGTCTGAGCGCGTGCACCGCCGCGGCGCGGACCGGCGATGCCCCCGGCCCGGCGAAGGCTGCCGTTCCGTTCGTCGACTGCGATCGGCTGGCCGCACCCGCTTCCTCGCACCCGGCCGTGGGCGCCCGGACTGAGCTGCCGGCCCTGTCCCTGCCCTGCTTCGCCGGAGGGCGGACGGTCGATCTCGCCACCCTGCACGGTCCCGCGGTGCTCAACCTCTGGGCCTCCTGGTGCGGCCCCTGCCGCGCCGAGCTGCCCGCCATGCAGCGACTCGCGGACCGCACCACCGGTCGGCTCACGGTGGTCGGCGTGGACACCGGAGATGGGCGGGACGCGGCCGCATCGTTCGCTGCCGACCAGGGCATCAGCATGCCGACCCTGTACGACCCGGAGCAGCGCCTGATGTCGGCGCTGGGCCGGGCCGCCCTGCCGGTGACCGTCCTGCTGGACGAGCGCGGCACGGCGTACGTGCACGCCCTGCCGCTGTCCGGCACCACCGAGCTGAACCGCCTGGTCGAGGCGCGCACCGGTGTGGTGGTGACGCGGTGAACGAACCCGCGCCGGATGCCTCGCGTCCCGTCCCCGGGCCACCCGGCCTGCCGCAGTGGTGGGAACCGCTGCTGAGCCGGGCGGCGGCCAGCCGCACCGAGGACTTCACCACGTTGCGCGCCCCGGCGGTCGGCGGCCGGTCCAGCGCCGTCCTGGTCCTGCTCGGCGAGCAACGGGCCGGTGAGCCCGATGTGTTGGTGCTGCAGCGTGCCGCGAGCATGCGCAACCACGCCGGGCAGCCGGCCTTCCCGGGCGGCGCGGCGGATCCCGACGATGCCGGACCGGCCGCCACCGCGCTGCGCGAGGCGGGCGAGGAAGTGGACCTGGACCCGTCCAGTGCCACCGTGCTGACCCTGCTCCCGCAGATGTGGATCCCGGTCAGCAACTTCATCGTCACTCCGGTGCTGGCCTGGTGGCATGCGCCGCATCCGGTGCACGCCCGTCAGGCCAGCGAGGTGGCGCGGGTGGAGAGGGTGACGGTGGCGGACCTGACCGAACCGGCCAACCGGCTGCGCGTGCGCCATCCGAACGGGTGGGTGGCACCGGGATTCGCCGTGGGCGGGATGCTGATCTGGGGCTTCACCGCGGGGGTGATCTCCGCGCTGCTGGACATGGCGGGGTGGACCCGGCCGTGGCAGCCGGGTCGGCTGATCGAACTGCCGGGCTCGACCGCTCCGGTGGGGGCCGTGCCGAGTGGCGCACCGGACGAGGTGGTGCCATGACCGACCGCCGCACAACTGATTGGTCCGACTTCTCTACGCTGAGCGGGTGCCCGTGGTCGATGGGATCTTGATCCTGCTGATGCTGATCTTCGCCATCAGCGGGTACCGGCAGGGCTTCGTGATCGGCGCGCTGTCGATCGCCGGGTTCTTCAGCGGAGTGCTGATCGGTCTGCAGATCGGCCCGCTGATCGCCAACCAGTTCTCGGACGGGCTGATGCGGCTGGTCGCCTCGCTGGCCACCATCTTCGCGCTGGCGGTGCTGGGCCAGACTTTGGCCGGCTGGTTCGGCACCCGGCTGCGGCGCGCCATTGAGAGCCGGCCGCTGCAGCGCGTCGATGACGCCGGCGGAGCGGTGGTTTCGGTGGTCGCGTTGCTCCTGGTGGTTTCGCTGCTGGCGGTGCCTCTGGGCTCATCGCCCTTCCCCGGGCTGAACCGGGAGATTCGCAGCAGCGCGATCCTCGGCGGCGTCAGCGAGCTGGTCCCGGAGCAGGCGCAGGCGCTGTCCGACGGGCTGCGCGACTCGCTGAACACCAACGGCTTTCCGGATGTCTTCGGCGACCTTTCCCGCACCCAGGCCCGAGAGGTCGCTGCGCCAGATCCCGCACTGGCCAACTCCGTCGTGGTGCGCGACTCGCAGCGGTCCGTCATCAAGGTCCTCGGCACCGCGCCGAGCTGCTCCCGCCGCATCGAGGGGTCGGGATTCGTGTATGCGAGCGAGCGCATCATGACGAACGCGCACGTGGTGGCCGGGACCCGGGACGTGCAGGTGGAGTCGGACGGCGACCGGCTGGACGGCCGGGTGGTGGTCTACGACCCGGAGCGCGACCTGGCGGTGATCTACGTGCCCGGCCTGCGCGCCCCGGTGATGCGTTTCGCGGACGATCCGGCCGACACCGGCGCGAGCGCCATCGTCCTGGGATACCCGCTGGATGGCCCCTACGACGCGCAGTCGGCGCGTGTCCGCGACGTCAGCGAGATCACCGGACCGGACATCTATGACCGTGCCGAAGTGACCCGGCAGATCTATACGATCCGGGCGAAGGTTCGCAGCGGCAATTCCGGGGGCCCGCTGGTATCCCCGGGCGGCCGGGTGCTCGGCGTGATCTTCGCGGCGGCGCAGGACGATCAGACCACCGGCTTCGCCCTCACCGCGCAGGAGGCTGCCGGGGTGGCGAGCGCGGGTGCGGAGCGCACCGGCGGGGCCGACACCGGCGATTGCGCCTGACCGGTCGGCCCGGTCCGGGTCAGGCGGCGTCGGAGAACCGGCGGACGATCATGATGCTCAGCACGACGGACAACGCGAGCAGTGCCCCGGCCGCCCACCAGAGCGGGGAGCGGCGCGGCGGCGCGGGATCGTCCGAGTCGACCGCCCATCCCGCGTTGGCGCCCGATACCTGCGCGCCCGAGGTGCCCGGCTGCGCCAGCGGCGCGGACGGGACATGGCCCGCGGCGGGGGCGCTGCCGAACCCGGCGACGCCGGGCGGTGGCGTGGTGTCCAGCGGGTTGCTCGTCACCAGCGGCACATCGGCGGTCAGGGCGGCGGTCGGGTCGACCATGCCGTACCCGTAGGTGGCGTCGCGCCCGCGGGGACCGCGATCGTCGGCGGTGTGAATGATCCGGTTGATCACCTCGCCGGCGGGCATCTGGGGCCAGCGCGACCGGATCAGCGCGGCGGTGGCGGCGACCATCGGGGACGCGAAGCTGGTGCCCTGCACACGCCAATAGCCCGCCGGACGGGCGCCGACCAGTTGGGTGGCCGGCGCCGAGATGACCGTCTCGGGACCGGTGATCGATCCCGACCACAGCCGATCACCGCCGCGCTCCAGGCCGGCCACGGCGATCACGCCGGGCTCCCGTGCGGGGTACCACACCGCGCTGGTGTCCGACGCGCTGACGTTGCCCGTGCAGGCCACCACGACCACGTCCTTGGCGAAGGCATAGTCCAGAGCGGCGGCCAGCGCCGCGCTGCTGCCGGTGCCGCCGAGCGACAGGTTGATCACCCGGGCGCCGTGATCGACGGCCCACCGCACGCCCTTGGCGACGATCAGCGCGTCGTCGTATCGGTTCTCCCGGTCGAGCACCCGGACCGGGAGGATCTTGGCCTTCGGGGCGATGCCCACCACTCCCGCGTCGTCCGCCTTGCCGGCGATGATGGCCGCGACGGTGGTGCCATGCCCGACCAGGTCGGTGTCGCCGGTGCCGCTGGGATCGACGAGATCCAGGCCGCGCAGCACCTGGCCATCTAGGTCGACGTGATGCGCGTCCACGCCCGAGTCGATGACGGCAACGGTCACACCCGCGCCGGAGGCGTATGACCACGCACCGGGCACGTTCAACGTCTTGAGGTGCCACTCCTCGGCGCGCACCGGGTCGGCGCCCAACGGCTCGGGGGTGGCCTGCACCGGCGTCGCGCTGAACCCCGCGGTCAGCAGGCCGGCCACGACGGCGGCGACGAACCGCGATCGGGTCGTCAACATCCTGGTCAGCAACCAGCACCCCCGGGCGGGGGCTGTGCGCCAGCCGCGCCCGGCCGCTGGCGGCGGGGCGCACCTTTTCGCGGAAGGTAACTCACGGAGCAGCGAGGCCAATCTGCGAAGGGACGTTCGATGGTGGGAGGTTACTCCCCTTCGGGACGTTGCCGCTGGAGTCTGTCGATGCTTGTCGCACCGATCGTGCGGCCGACCTGGTCAATATGGGGGGAGATGCGCCAATTGGACCAGTCGTACGCCTTCGCGCCGGGTGATCAGCCGACCGCGGCCCGGCGGCATCGGTCCGGGTTTCACCGTCCCGATCAATGCGCCCTCGTCGGGCGGCCCGGCCATCACCAGCCCCGGCGAGGCCAGCTCCCGCAGCCGCTGGATGACCGGCTCGTACAGCGCACGCCCGGCGCCGCCGGCCCGCCGCACCACCACCAGGTGCAGGCCGACGTCCCGCGCCTGCGGGAGGTATTCCAACAGGGGCTGCAGCGGATTGACCGGCCCGGACACCACCAGGTCGTAGTCGTCCACCAGGACGAACAGCTCGGGCCCCTGCCACCAGGAGCGTTCCCGTAGCTGCGCAGGGGTGACGTCGGATCCGGGCAGCCGACGCTGCATGTAACCGGCCACCGACTCCATCAACTCCAGGGTCTTCTGCGCCTGGATGCCGTAGCCGATGCGGTGCTCGGACTCCGGCAGGTCCATCAGGCTGCGCCGGTAATCGACCAGGATGAGCCGCGCCTGCTCGGGGGTGAACCGGCGCATCACCGTGGTGGCGAGGGCGCGCAGGAACGACGACTTGCCGCATTCGGCGTCGCCGAACAGCAGGAAATGCGAATCGCCGGCGAAATCGATCTCCACCGGCCGCAGGTCCTGCTCGCCGATGCCGATCGGAAGGCGCAGGCCCGCGGAGGCGGCCAGATCCAGCTCGGCGTACGGCAGGGATCGCGGAAGCAAGCGCACCCGCGGCGCGGCGGGTCCGCTCCAGCTCGCGGCGATCGCCTTGACCAGCTCGGACGTATCGCCCACGGTGGTCAGCTCCGGGCGTACGGTCAGCAGGTGGAGGCCCTTCTGCTTGTCGGTGGGGTGCTCCACGATGCCCCGACCGGGCCGTTCCTCCGGTACGCCGCCCGCCGCTCGTCTGTTGATCATCGAGTCGGTCGGATCGCCCAGCCGCAGCTCCAGCCGCGAGCCGAAAAGGTCACGGATGGCGGGCCGGAAGTCCATCCACCGCGTCGCCGAGGCCACCACGTGAATGCCGTACGACAGGCCGCGCGTGGCGATGTCGGTGATCGTCGGCTCGAGTTCCTCGTAGTCCTTGCGCAGCGTGGCCCAGCCGTCCACGACGAGGAAGACGTCGCCGAACGGGTCGTTGTCGGCCGCCCCGCCGCCCAGCCCGGCGGCGTTCGCGCGGCGCCGCCGGTACGACGCCATGGAGTCGATGCCGGCCTCGCCGAAGTGCGTCTCACGCTCGGCGAGCAGGGTGACGATCTCGCCGACGGTCCGGCGCACCGCGACACCGTCGCGGCGCCCGGCCACCCCGCCGACGTGCGGCAGGTCGCGCACCGTGGCCAGCGAACCGCCGCCGAAGTCCAGACAGTAGATCTGTACTTCGCGCGGGGTGTGAGTGAGGCCCAGTCCGAGAATCATGGTGCGCAGGGCGGTGGACTTACCGCTGAGCGTGCCGCCGACCACGGCGACGTGTCCGGCCGAGCCGGCGAGCTGCATCCACATCACGTCACGCAACTGCTCGCGCGGCTTGTCGATGAGTGCGATCGGCACCTGCAGGGCGCCGTGCAGTTCCGGGTTGGCGAACGCCATCCCGCGTGCCGGGTCGGAGGTGACCGGTCCGAGCACCTCGTCCAGAGCGGCCGAGGTGTTCAGCGGCGGCAGCCACACCTGGTGCGCCGGAGGTCCCTGACCGGCCAGCCGGGACACCATCACATCGAGCAGGCTCTCCCCGGCCGCGAGTTCCTCCGGTCTCGGCTCCGGCGGCCGGATCGGGGCGGGCGCGGGCAGCAGGTGTGTGGTGTATTCGTGCACCTTGGGGGTGCCGAGGTCACCGGGGGCGTGGGTGCCGCGACGGCCCGCGGCGCGGAACGTGCCGGAGACGTAGGCCGCTTTGAATCGCACCAGCGGTTCGGTGCCGAACTTGAGGTAGCCGTGTCCGGGCGAGCGCGGCAGCTCGTACGCGTCCGCCACACCGAGCACGGCACGCGATTCCAGCGCGGAGAACGTCCGCAGGCCGATCCGGTACGACAAATGGGTGTCCAGACCGCGCAGACGCCCTTCCTCCAGGCGCTGGCTGGCCAGCAGCAGGTGCACGCCCAGTGACCGGCCCACCCGGCCGATCTGCACGAACAGGTCGATGAAGTCGGGCTTGGCGGACAGCAACTCGGAGAACTCGTCGCACACCACGAGCAGTGACGGCAGCGGAGGCAGCGCCGCGCCGGACGTCCGGGCCTTCTCGTAGTCGCGCAGGCTGGCATAGTTGCCCGCCTTGCGCAGCAGCTCCTGACGCCGGATCAACTCGCCGTCGATCGCGTCCACCATGCGATCCACCAGCGGCAGCTCGTCGGCCAGGTTGGTGATCACCGCCGCGGTGTGCGGGAGCCGGTCCAGCGAGGCGAAGGTCGCCCCGCCCTTGAAGTCGACCAGCACGAAGTTCAGCGACTCGGACGAGTGCGTGGTGGCCAGGGCCAGCACGAGGGTGCGCAGCAACTCCGATTTTCCGGAGCCGGTCGCGCCGATGAGCAGGCCGTGCGGGCCCATGCCGTCCTGGGCCGACTCCTTGAGGTCGAGCTCGACGGCGGCACCGTCCACACCCACCCCGATCGGAACGCGCAGGCGGTCCCGGTTCGGTCGGGGCAGCCAGCTCTGGGCCACGCTGAAGCCGTCCGGGTCGGTGACGCCCAGCAGTTCGGTCAGGCCCATCTCGGCGGTCATCGGTGAGTCGGCGGATTTGGCCATGGCGGCCAGCCGCAGCGGAGCAAGCCGCCGGGCCAGCGCCTCCGCCTCGACCGGGTCGAGCCGGTCCGGCACACCCACGTCGGCGGCCTGCTCCGTCGCGTACGTGTGCAGGGCGCGTCGCCCCTCGTCGGTGCTGACGTCCAGCACCAGCATCGACCGGTCCAGCAGCCGCGGCGGTTGTTCGTCCAGGTCCAGCACGGTGACCCCGTCGATGCCGTCGTCGAGCTGAGTGGCGCCCTTCAGGTCGGCGCCGTCGAGCACGATCACCACGTGCGGCCCGTTGGTGCTCACCCCCGCCGGGTTGAACCGGTGGCGGTTGCCGATCACGTCCTCCAGCAGCTCTTCGAGCTCCGGACCGGAGCCGGCGACCAGGCGCACCTGGCCGAGCGCGTCGGTCCGCCCCGGGTGCAGGTTGTGCGGCAGCCACTTGACCCATTCCCACAGCGAACGGCGTCCGGAGCCGGCGCATACCGCGACGATCAGATCGTCCGGGGCGTGGAAGACGGCGAGTTGGGCGAGCACCGCGCGGGTCAGCGCACGCGTGTCCGCTTCCGGGCCGCGGAGAAAGACCCGCGCGAACCCGCGGAGGGAGACCGCGACCGGCAGATCCGGGACCACCGAGTAGGCGTCCAGGAAGCGGCGCAGCGCCCCGGCGGTCATCGGCTCCAGGTCTTCCAGCGGACGGGTGACCGGCGGGACCAGCGGTGTGGCAAGCGTCTGCGGGCCCACGGCGAGACGCACCACGCCGAAATCGGGATCCGTGGGTCGCCGTTCCCACACGCGGTGGCTGCCCGCGGTGGACCAGAGGCGTCCCGGGTCCGGATGCCGGTAGAACAACCCGACGCGCTGGGCGCGTACCGTCTCCCGCACCTTGCGGCGGAGCCCGGCCAGATGTCGCAGGTACTCCCGCCGAGCCGCCATCATCTCGGCCTTCTTCGGAGCGCTGCCCCCGCTGAACGAGGTGGCAAGCATCGCCAGCGAGGAGAGCCCGAACAGTCCGCCGACCACATAGGAGAACGGCCCGCCGCCGCCGCGGCCCATCATCATGGCCATCGCGGCGGACCCGCCGAGCATCGGCAGGGCCATCATCGCCTGCTGCCATCGACCGCCGGTCACCTGCGGAATCTCCGGCGGTGCCTCCACGGCGAGTTCCCCGGTGGGGATCTCGGGCGCCGGGCGCCGGGCAGGCCGTTTGATGATCACAGTGCTCATGCCGGCGCTCCGCTGCGCTGGACGGTTCGTTTCCTACGCTCGCCCACTACGTCCCTGTCGCGTTGTCGTGCGTTTGCCCTTTTCGTCCACATTGGCGTGACCCGATCGCCGGGCTTCGCGTCGCGCCCATGGTAGGTAAAGTCCCTGGCGTTCCGCAGCCTCGTCACCATCGATGGGAAACACGACATGGCGGTCGGCCTCGCCCGGGTCACGATCAGTGCGCCACAACGCCGGATCGACGTCGCGTTGCCCGAACACGTGCCGGTGGCGGAACTGCTGCCCGAGGTGCTGAGACATGCCGGGGAGAGCCTCGCCGACGACGGCGAGAAGCATGGCGGCTGGGTGCTGCGGCGACCCGACGGCGCGCCGCTGTCGGCGGCCCAGGGTCTGTTCGCCCAGGGCGTGCGCGACGGCGAAGTGCTGCACCTGGTGGCGGCTCGGGCGCAGTGGCCGGAGCTGGAGTACGACGACGTGGTGGAAGCCATCGCCGAGGGCGCCCGGCGCCGCGGCGCGGTGTGGCAGCCCGGCTCGACGCGCACCGCGACCCTGATCGGTGCCGCGGTGCTGCTCGTCTTCGGGCTGACCGCCCTGCTCACGCGTGGGCCGAGGTGGCCCGGAGGGGCGGTCGCGGGGCTGGGGGTGGCAATCCTGCTGCTGCTCTGCGCAGTCACCGCGGCCCGTGCCTACGGCGACGCGCGAGCCGGCGCCGCGCTCGGTGCGTGCGCCTTGCCGTACGCGTTCACCGGCGGCGCCGCCCTGGTCGCGTCGGCGCCCGGCGACCGGGTCGGCGTGCTGCCCGTGCTGCCCTGGCTGGGCGGTCCCGAGCTGCTGGCCGGTGCGGTCGCGCTGCTGGTCGCCGCCGTCCTTGCCGGCGTCGGCGTGGCGGCGTCGCTGCGCACGTTCACCGCCGGCGTCACCATCGGCCTGTTGGGTGCCCTCGCCGCGCTGGTCAGCCTGGTCGGCGGGGCGGACACCGCGGCGGCGGCGCTGCTGGCCGCCCTGGTCTGCGGCATCGGCACGCTGCCCCTGCTGGCCATCCGGCTGGGCAAGGTGCCCACCCCTCCGGTCAACCTGCCCACCGGCAGTGAAGCGGAGGAGGGTTTCACCGCGGCGCCCGCCGGGGTGACGCGCGACGCGGTACGCGACCGGCCCGCCCGATCGGCCGTCTTCGCGGCCGTCTCCCGCACCGACGACCTGCTGGCCGGCATGCTCGCCGGGCATACCGTGCTGTGCGCCGGGGCATTCCTGGTGCTCGCAGCCGTGGGCGGCATGTGGGCCCGGATTCTGATGGCCGTCTCCGCGGTCGCGTTGTTGTTGCGGTCCCGCCTGTTCGTCACCCTGCGCCAGCGCGTGCCGTTGATCGCGGCGGGGCTGTCCGGCGTGGTGGCGCTCGGAGTGGACCTGCTCGCGGCGGGTGGTCCGGGAACCTGGCTGGCCCTCACCGCCGCGGGCCTGGTGCTCGGACTGGCCACCGTGGCAGCCGGAGCCACATGGTCCGATCGGCCGCCGTCGCCCTACCTGGGTCGAGCCGCCGACCTGCTGGACACGCTGGTGGTGGTCGCGGTGATTCCGGTGGCCTGCGCGGTGGCCGGCCTCTATGGCGCGGTGATGAACCTCGGCCCCTCCTGAGCAACGCCCGGAGGGGCACCGGCCGGCGGCTCAGTCTTCCTGGTCGGCGTGCTCGTGCTGTGCGGACGCGGCGCGTTCGAACGAGGCGCGGATCTCGTCCTCCGCCTCCACCCGCCCGGTCCAGGTCGCGCCCTCCACCGACTTGCCCGGCTCCAGGTCCTTGTAGACCGTGAAGAAGTGCTGGATCTCCATCCGGTCGAACTCACCCAGGTGGTGAATGTCTCGCAGGTGCTCCTGCCGTGGGTCTTCGAACGGGACGCAGAGGACCTTGTCGTCGCGCCCCTTCTCGTCGGTCATCCGGTACATGCCGATGGCGCGGGCACGGATCAGGCAGCCCGGGAACGTCGGTTCCTGAATCAGCACCAGGGCGTCCAGGGGGTCGCCGTCCTGGCCCAGGGTGCCTTCGATGAAGCCGTAATCCGCCGGGTACTGGGTCGCGGTGAACAATGTCCGGTCCAGCCGGATCCGCCCGGTCTTGTGGTCGACTTCGTATTTGTTCCGGTGGCCCTTGGGGATCTCAACCAGGACGTCGAAATCCATGCTCGCTCCCTTGCTCACCCGTCATGTCAGTCCGCGCAGGTCACGCGCCATCCGGTGCGCCGCGGAAGATCCGGCCGCGGTCGGCGGGGAGGATCCGCGCGCAGCGATGTGCCGGATGTTTGTAGTCTCCCCTAAGTCTGACGCCACGTACGAGGAGGGGGGCTCGTGAGGAGGGAAGACTCACATAACGGTCCTGTGTACGGCGGCGTGTCCGCATCCTCCGGCGAGAACGGCGCGGACTCAGCGCCGCCCGGCGGTCCGGCGAGCGGTCCTGCGGTGACCGGTCGTGCGGCCGTGCCGGCGCCACCCGATCCGCCGAACGCCGCGGCGCCGCCGCCAGTCGGCGCGACGTACGGGCGTGCCGCCGTCCCGATGCGACGGGAGCCGACCGCACCCGGCGGGCCCGCGCAGCAGTCGCCGACCAGCGGGCCTGCACCCACCCCCGGACCGCCGACGCCGGAACCGGCGGTGGGCGTACGCCGTACTCGCGTCTGGTGGGTGTCCGGCATCGCGTCCGCGCTGGTGCTGGCCGTGGCTAGCGCGCTGCTGTTGGTGCGGCCCGGCCCGCTTGCCGGCTGGCTGGGCGCGGGCCCGGCGGCCAGCCAGACCGCCACGGCGAACCCGGAGCCCGCGCCGACCCCGGTGCTGGCGGCGGCGAACGCCGAGAGCGGCGTGGTGCCGACCGGGGCGGGCATCGCGGCGGCGATCGAGCCGCTGGTCAAGGCCAAGGCGTTGGGGACCGGTGTGGGTGTCTCGGTGGTCGACGCGGTGACCGGCGAGGCGCTCTATCAGCACGATGCGGACAATCTCCGGACACCCGCCTCCACCACCAAGCTCATCACCGCGGCCACCGTGCTGGCGGCGCGCGGCCCGGCGTACCGGCTCACCACCCGGGTGGTGGCCGGCGACGAGCCGGGGGAGGTGGTGCTGATCGGGGGTGGCGATCCGACTCTCGCGGTTGACGAGAACGCCCAGTTCCCCGGTGCCGCCCGGCTGGATCGACTCGCCGCTCAGGTGACCAAGGCGCTGGGCGGTCACGCCCCCACCAAGGTCCTCATCGACACGTCGCTGTTCGTCGGCCCGACCACCGGGACGGGCTGGAGCTCCGGCCTCATCTCGCCGGAGGGCCAGGTCGCCGCGATCCAATCGCTGATGACCAACGCCGGTCGGCGCAAGCCGGTGCACCACGAGTACGGCGGCGACCCGCGCTACTCGGATCCGGCCCTGTCCGCGGGCCGGCTGTTCGCCGAGCAGCTCGGCGTGAACGCCCCGGTGAAGCGCGGCAAGGCGCCTGCGGCTCCCACGTCGGACGCCTCGACGGCGACTCCCGCGAGCGACGCCTCGGCGGCCGACCCGGACGGATCCGCGGCGGCGGGCAACCCCGCGCCCGGCACCGAGCTGGGAAGCGTGCAGTCGCCGCCGCTGGTGCACATCGTGGACTGGATGTTGCAGCAGAGCGACAACGTGATCGCCGAGACGATGGGCCGCCAGGTGGCGCTCGCGGCCGGACGACCGGCGTCGTTCGAGGGCGCCACCCAGTCGATGATCGCCAAGCTGAACGAGCTCGGCCTGCCCGGCGACGAGGCGGATCTCTACGACGCCAGCGGCCTGTCCTACCACGACGGGATCAGCCCGACCCTGCTCACCGGCCTGCTGGCGATGGCGGCCGGCGGCGGGCAGCCGGTGATGGGCAGCATCTTCGGCGGCCTCCCGGTGGCCGGCTGGTCGGGCACGCTGGAAGACCGCTTCGCCACGCCCACGCCCAACCGAGTCGGTCAAGGTGTGGTCCGCGCCAAGACCGGATCGCTGAGCGGCGTCAACACCATGGCCGGCGAACTCGTCACCAAGGACGGGCGCCTGCTCATGTTCGCCGTGCTGGCGGACCAGACGGGGCCGACGAGCGCGGCCCGGAGCGCCCTCGACAAGATCGTCGCCGGGTTGGTGGGGTGCGGTTGCTGAACGGGTGCACCCGTTGACCGAGTGTGATCAGGGATTTCACCGGAGCCCGCGCCTGGTGGCGCACGGGTACCGTGGTCGGCATGGCGCAGTTCGTTGACTGGGATCTGGCCGCCGCCACCGCGGGCGCCCTGTCCAAATCCGGGCCCGCGGTGTCATACGACGAGGCGGTCCAGGTGGTGGCCGATCTGCGGACACTCACCGACGAGGCGGCCGGACACGTCGCCGCCTACACCGGCCTGACCGCGGCGGCCGACGTGCCGCCGGTGCGTGTGGTGGACCGCAAGGACTGGGCGGCGGTGAACATCGACGGCCTGAAGCAGATCATCGTGCCGCTGGTCAGCCGCTTGTCCGGAGACCGGCAGCCGGGTGCCTTCGGCGATGCGATCGGGTCCCGGGTCACCGGCGTGCAGGCCGGCACGGTGCTGGCGTACCTCTCCGGCCGGGTGCTCGGGCAATACGAGGTCTTCTCCGGCGACCCGGGCCAGCTCCTGTTGAACGCGCCGAACATCGTCGAGGTGGAACGCAAGATCGGCGCCGATCCGCGCGACTTCCGGCTGTGGGTCTGCCTGCACGAGGTCACGCACCGCACCCAGTTCACGTCGGTGCCCTGGATGCGGGGCTACTTCCTGGGCGAGGTGCAGGCGTTCGTGGACGCCTCGCAGAGCGGAGAGCACATCCTGGAGCGGCTGCGCCGCGGCGTGGGCGCGCTCTCCGACGCGCTGCGTGACCCGGAGAGCCGCTCGTCGGTGCTGGACATCGTGCAGACGCCGGCGCAGAAGGCGGTGCTGGACCGGCTCACCGCGCTGATGACTCTGCTGGAAGGCCACGCCGAGTTCGTGATGGACGGCGTGGGGCCGGACGTCATTCCGAGCGTCGAGGAGATCCGCGCCAAGTTCAATCGCCGCCGGGAGCGCGGCAACCCGCTGGAGAAGGCGATCCGCCGCCTGCTCGGCATCGAGGTGAAGATGCGCCAGTACGCCGAGGGCCGCAAGTTCGTGCACGGCGTGGTGGAGCGCGTGGGCATGGACGGCTTCAACAAGGTCTTCAGCTCGCCGCTCACCCTGCCGCGGCTGACCGAGCTGAGCGACCCGGACGCCTGGGTGGCCCGCGTGCACGGCGCGGTCGGGCCGGTCGCCTCGATCGGCTGATCGCCCGCCGATGGCCCGGATTCCGGCGCCGGTCGCCGCCGTCCGGACCGCCGTACGCCGTTCGCTGACCGGCCTGCCGTCCGGTGGCACCGTGCTGGTCGCCTGCTCGGGCGGTCCGGATTCGCTGGCGCTGGCCGCCGCGACGGCCTTCGTCGCGCCGCGCAGCGGGCTGCGGCCCGGGCTGGTCACCGTCGACCACCGGTTGCAGGAAGGCTCCACGGCCCGCGCCGACGCGGTGGCGACGTGGGCACGGTCGGCGGGTTGCCACCCGGTCGAGGCGGTGAGCGTGGACGTCGGCGGTCTGCCGGGTGGCCCCGAGGCGGCCGCGCGCAGCGCGCGGTATGCGGCCCTGCAAGCGAGTGCGGCGCGGTGGTCCGCAGTCGCGGTGCTGCTCGGGCACACCCGGGACGATCAGGCCGAGACGGTCCTGCTGGCGTTGGCGCGCGGCGCCGGGCCCCGGGGCCTGTCCGGCATGCCACGCCGGCGTGGCGTCTTCCTCCGGCCGCTGCTCGACGTGTCGCGAGCGCAGACCCACAAGGCCTGCTCCGCGCTCGGCCTGCCGACGTGGGCCGACCCGCACAACGCCGATCCCGCGTTCGCGCGCACCCGGGTGCGCGGTGGAGCGCTTCCCGCATTGGTCGAGGCGCTCGGCCCGGCGGTGGTGGACAACCTGGCGCGCACCGCGACCCAGTTGGCGGCGGACAACGCGGTGCTGGACGAACTCGCCGCGCGGGCGCGGGAGACCGCGGAGACCGCCGATGTCCGGCCGGGAGCTCCAGCACCGGCGCTGTCGGTGCCGGTGCTGGCCGGTCTCGCGCCCGCGGTACGGACCCGGTTGTTGCACGCCTGGGCGCGGGGGCTGGGCGCGCCCGGCGGTGACCTTTCGCACCGCCATGTGGACGCCCTCGATGCGCTGATCACGGACTGGCACGGCCAAGGCGTCACGGCGTTACCGGGCGGCATCGGGGTGGTTCGCCGGGACGGAGTCCTCCTCGCGGAGTACCTGTGAGAGTTGTCACTGAACGTCGCGGCGAGGAGCGAATTTCGCGAGTTTTGCCGTGAAATCGGGCGATTCTGCGGCGGATGACGGCTGCCCCGTGTGACCGCGCCGCGGGTCCATGCGGCACCCTTAGGCCATGGCTGAGGGGTCCGGGCGCGACGCCGACATCGAACGCGTCATCATCACCGAGGAACAGATCCGGCAGAAGATCGATGAGCTGGCGAAGCAGGTCTCCGCGGACCACGCCGGCGCGGAGGGCGGCATCCTGCTGGTGTGCGTCCTGAAGGGCGCGGTCATGTTCATGGCCGACTTCGCCCGGGCGCTGGGTCGCTACGGCCCGCAGTTGGAGATGGAGTTCATGGCCATCTCGTCCTATGGCCAGGGCACCACCTCCTCCGGCGTGGTGCGCATCCTCAAGGACCTGGACCGGGACATCACCGGCCGGCACGTGGTGATCGTCGAGGACATCGTGGATTCCGGGCTCACGCTTTCGTGGCTGATGAAGTATCTGCAGTCCCGGTCGCCCGCGAGCGTCGAGGTGGTCGCGCTGTTCCGCAAGCCGGACGCCATCAAGGTGCAGGTGCCAACGAAATACGTGGGTTTCGACATGCCGACCGAGTTCGTCGTCGGGTACGGGCTGGACTTCGCGGAGCGGTACCGCGAGCTGCCCTATGTGGGCGTTCTCAAGCCCGAGGTGTACGCGCGTAGCTGAACGTTTCCTCAGCCTCTTCTCAGGAAAGAGGTCTTTGTCCGGTTTTGTAGCCAAATCTTATTGTCCGGGGTTCTGGTCACGCACGGGCTCATGGAGTCGACGGCGGCACCTACGGTGTACCGTCGAGTGACCAAAGGCGCAATGTCATGAGTGCCGGAGGTGCCGCCCAGGCAACCGGCTCGGCCGGTCGCCGATGCGGGATCGGAGTGGTCCGGTCCGGCGGGCGGTTGTGACATAGACCAGGTGACCAGGACGCCGATCAGGAGGGTCCGGGCGCGCAGACGCCCGCAACAGTATGGAACGTACGCGTTTCTTCCGCCGCCCGGTGGTCTGGATCATTCTGGTGATCATCGGTGCGATTGCGCTGAGCTCATTCTTCACCAGTGGACCCAGCTACCAGCGGGTCGATACATCGGTCGCGCTTGAGCGGCTGAGTCAGCCCGGCATCTCCAAGGTCGTGGTCAAGGACAAGGAGCAGACGCTCCAAATCGACCTCGCCTCGGCCGAGCGGTTCGACGGCAAGTCCACCGACCGGATCGAGACCCAGTACCCGTACGAGGTGACCGGCCAGATCTGGTCGGCCGTCCAGCAGGCCAAATCGGCGGGACGGATCACCGGTACGGTCGACTCGACGGTCTCCGGCGACAACATCCTGTTGACCTTGCTGGTCAACCTGCTACCGATCGCGATCCTCGTGATCCTGCTGCTGCTGTTCATGTCGCAGATGCAGGGCGGCGGCTCGCGGGTGCTGAACTTCGGCAAGTCCAAGGCGAAGATGCTGACCAAGGACATGCCGAAGACCACATTCTCGGACGTGGCGGGCGCCGACGAGGCAGTGGAGGAACTGCAGGAGATCAAGGACTTCCTGCAGAACCCGGCGAAATATCAGGCACTGGGCGCCAAGATCCCCAAGGGTGTGCTGCTCTTCGGACAGCCCGGCACCGGTAAGACGCTGCTGGCCCGTGCCGTGGCCGGCGAGGCCGGGGTGCCGTTCTACTCCATCTCCGGCTCCGACTTCGTCGAGATGTTCGTCGGTGTCGGCGCGAGCCGGGTGCGTGACCTGTTCGAGCAGGCCAAGTCGAACGCTCCGGCCATCGTCTTCGTGGACGAGATCGACGCGGTCGGCCGGCACCGTGGCGCCGGCATGGGCGGCGGCCACGACGAGCGCGAGCAGACCCTGAACCAGCTCCTGGTGGAGATGGACGGCTTCGACACCAAGGGCGGGGTCATCCTGATCGCGGCCACGAACCGGCCGGACATCCTCGACCCGGCGCTGCTGCGTCCCGGGCGTTTCGACCGCCAGATCCCGGTCGACAACCCGGACATGGAGGGCCGCAAGGCCATCCTGCGGGTGCACGCCAAGGGCAAGCCGTTCACGCCGGATGTCGACCTCGACTCGGTGGCTCGCCGCACGCCCGGCTTCTCCGGCGCGGACCTGGCCAACGTCATCAACGAGGCCGCCCTGTTGACCGCGCGCAAGGAGAAGCGGGCGATCAGCAACGGCTTCCTCGAAGAGGCGATCGACCGGGTGATCGCCGGCCCCGAGCGGCGTACCCGGGCGATGAGCGACAAGGAAAAGAAGATCACCGCCTACCACGAGGGCGGCCACGCCCTGGTGGCGTACGCGCTGCCGCACAGCGCTCCGGTGCACAAGGTGACGATCCTGCCGCGCGGCCGGTCGCTGGGGCACACGCTGGTGCTGCCCACCGAGGACAAGTACACCCAGACCCGGGCCGAAATGATCGACACCCTGGCGTACGCGCTGGGCGGCCGGGCCGCCGAGGAACTCGTCTTCCACGAGCCGACCACCGGTGCCGGCAACGACATCGAGAAGGCGTCCGGCCTGGCCCGCGCCATGGTCACCCAGTACGGCATGAGCTCGAAGCTGGGTGCGGTCAAGTACGGCACGAGTGGCGACGAACCGTTCATGGGCCGCAACATGGGCCACGAGAAGGACTACTCCGACGCCATCGCCGCCGACATCGACGCCGAGGTGCGGGCCCTGATCGAGCTGGCGCACGACGAGGCCTGGGAGATCCTGGTCGAGTACCGCGACGTGCTGGACGAGATGGTCCTGGAGCTGATGGAGAAGGAAACCATCACCCAGGAGGACATGAACCGGATCTGCGCCCGGGTGCAGAAGCGGCCGCCGATGTCCCCGTTCAACGGGTTCGGCAAGCGGCTGCCCTCCGACGCGCCGCCGGTGCTCACCCCGGCCGAGCGGGAGAAGCTCAAGGCGCAGGCCGAGGCCGACGGCCAGGTGGCGGTGGGCGGCGGTGCCGGCGAGCCGGGACGGGCCAGCCCCAACAGCAGCAACAATGGGGAGATCGGCCACTGATCAGCGACGACAGTGCCACCGAACCGGCGGACTCCGACGACGACATCGACTACCTGGCCGCGCGCCTCGTCGACGGCAAGGTGACCGGGTCGCCGGTGGAGCAGGCCGTCGATCTGGCGCGCATCGAGAAAGCGGTCCGGGAGATCCTCATCGCCATCGGTGAGGACCCGGACCGCGAAGGTCTTCAACGCACCCCGGCACGGGTCGCTCGTGCGTACGCCGAACTGTTCGCCGGGCTGCGCGTCGACCCCGCGCAGGTGCTCACCACCACCTTCGAGGCGAACCACGAAGAACTGGTCCTGGTCCGCGACATCGAAGTGATGAGCCTCTGCGAGCACCATCTGTTGCCGTTTAAGGGAATGGCGCACGTCGGGTACATCCCCGGCGTCGACGGACGCATCACCGGGCTGTCCAAGCTCGCTCGCCTCGTCGAGGTGTTCGCCCGCCGACCCCAGGTCCAGGAACGTCTCACCTCGCAGATCGCCGACCTGCTGGTCGCCAAGCTGAGCGCCCGCGGTGTCATCGTGGTGCTCGAATGCGAGCACATGTGCATGGAGATGCGCGGCATTCGCAAGGCGGGCGCCCGTACCGTGACGTCGGCGGTGCGCGGTGCCTTCCAGCGCGACGGAAAGGTCCGCGCCGAGGCGATGGCCCTGATCAACGCGCGCTGATCGGGCCCGTCAGACGATCATGCGGTAGCGCTCGGCGGCGTCGACCGCGGCACGAGCCAGCGTGGCGGCCTCGTCCAAGCGCAGACGGGCCTGTTCCAACTGCGCGATGGCATCCGCCACGGCCGGATGGAACGAGCCGATCGCGGTCACCCGCAGCAACGCCAAGGCATCGTCGAGTTGATCCGACACCTGCTGGATGCCGGTGACCGCGCGCCCGGTGCCGTCCACCGAGGCCGCGACGCTGGCCTTGACCTCCTCGATGCTGGCCATCAGATCATTCCCCTCACCGAAAGAGCGCGAGCAGTCCGACACCCATGCAGGTCAGCAGGACCGGCGTCAGACAGACGACGGCGCCGAGCACCGGGGTGCGGTCCACCTTCGTCCCCTTGCCGCCGTAGACGAAACCGATCGTGGTCCACCCCAGGCCGAACGCGAGCACCGGAAGGCTCAGCCCGCACAACAGCGCGTACGTCGGCAGCGAGCCGCTCGGAGCGACCAGGTAGAGCACGATCTGCACCACCAACACGGCGGCGGCGAACGGCCCGTACACGAGGAGATTGCGTGCCCACGGCCGCAACGGTGCGGACTGCCGCCATGCCGTCATGGTCGCGCCGCGCAGCCATGACGAGCCGCGGTCCGGCCGCAGAATCACCGCGTCCGCGGCATCGGCCGTACCCCGCGCCTGTCGCACCGCCGCCAGCGCCGCGGCCGGACCGCCCGCCACGGCCCGTGCGGCGGCCTCCCGCTCGGCGGGCAGAGGCGTCAAAGCCGCCTCCGGTACGCCGAGATCCTGCACCAGCCTGGACCGCTGCGGTGCGAGCCGGGCGTGCACCGCGGAGATCTCCTGCCGCGCGGCGTCGAGTGTGGCAGCGCGGTCCGCGGCCGTCGCGGACGCCGCACGGCGCACGGCGTCGAGCCGCTGGGCGGCCCAGAGGTAACCGGCCCACGGCCCGGTGCCGGCCTCGTTCGCACGGTCGCCACCGTCCACCTCAGCGGTCCCGGCGTCGGCATGCCCGCCGGGGGTCCGGCGGGTCCGGTCCGGCTGACCGGGTGGACTCGGGCGCGGTATCGCCGGTGCCGGATCACCGTGCTGCGGCGGGGCCGCCTCGTCCGGCGTGTGTGGAGCGTCGCGGCTCACGGACGGCCGTCCTCGGGCTGAACGAAAGGCACGAACCGGACGGTACGGTCGGCTTGTCGGTCATGCAACAGGGCGCGATTCGGCCGCGGCGTCCAATCGACCGGCCTCCCCAGCATCATCGACACGTCCTGCGCAGGCACGTTCAAGAAGACCAGCCCGGCCACATCCTCCCGGCCCGAACTGCCGCCGGTCTCCTCGGCGAACCGGCGCAGGCCACGCCACCAGGAGAGCAGATGAGCTCCCCGGCCGGGACCATCGACCAACAACGAGCGCAGCCCGGGAAGAGTCCCGCGGCTTGCGGCATCCATGCCGAAGACCACCCGGTATCCGGGTCGTGCCGGGTCCATCTCGGCCGCCAGGCCGGCCACGTCGACCACGGCCACCTCCTGTCGAAGCCCGATCTCGTCGGCCAGCGACTCCGCCAGGGCATCACCCTCCGCGACAAGCGAGGCGATCACGAATCGTGCGGTACGCGGTGCGTGGAACGCCGCCACGCTGCGCGCCGCCGCCTCCAGCAACTCCGCGCCCAGACCCTGCGAACCGAAGATCGCCAAATGGCGGCCCGGCGAGCCGTCCAACGCGAACGAGGCGGTGGACAGATCGACGTCGATCGTCCGCCCGACCAGGGCCGCCGGGCGTCCGGCGCGGCCCGCGAGGGCGGCACGATAGGTCGGGTCGTCGGCCAGATGCTGCTCGGCGTACCCGGCGAAAACCTTCGGCGGCGTCGCCTCCGGGTCGCGGTCACCCCACAAGCGATGCCGCAGATCGCTGAGCCCGGCCTGATCGGCATGCGGGTCGGGGAACCGCACGGTCCGCTCATGCCCCCGGGTGGCGCCGCGCGGGCCGCCCAAACCACCGGCCATGTTCACCACCGCGGTGCCCAGGGGAAGGCCGGCCGCCGCGTCGTTGTTCGGCTCCAGCACGTCACCACCACCGGGCAACGCGACACGTACCGGGAACTGGCCGAAGATCGAATCACGCTTGGCGTACAACGCCTCCACGCCGAGCACCGTCTGACTCGCCAGGATCAGATGAATGCCGTACGAGCGGCCCTTGCGCGCCAGCGACTCAAGGAGCGTCACCGCCTCCGTCGCCATCGCGTCGTTGCCCGCCAACAGGACCTGGAACTCGTCGATGACGCAGAGCACGCGCGGCATCGGCCTGCCGCGGCCCTCCTCGGCCGCCACGGCGCGCAGCTCGGCGAACTTGGTGACCCCGGCACGCTTGTAGGCCACCGAGCGCCGGGTCATCTCCGCGTCCAGTTCCCGCAGCACCGCCAACCCGTACTCGCGGTCGGACTCCACGCCCACCGCCCGGGCATGGGGCAGCCAGGTCCGGTCCCGCTGCGTCGGCACAAACTCCGCGAATGACACGCCTTCCTTGAAATCCAGCAGATACAGCGCCAGCTCCGCGGGGCTGTACCGAGCGCACAACCCGTACAGCACGTTGATCAGGAAGGCCGTCTTGCCGGCTCCGGACCGCCCGCCGACCATCCAGTGCGGATGCAGATCGTTGAAACTCAGCGCCACCGGTGTGTCACCGTCATGACCCACCGGTGTGGACAGACCTTCCGCCGCGTCGCCGGTCCACAGTTCCTCACCGGTCTCCGGCAGCAGATCGGCGAGCGTCACCTGCGATGCGGCGGCAGAGTCAGCGGCCAACTCCTGGCACACGGCTTCGATCAGGTGAGGCGGCGGATCCTCGTCGAGGTACACCGGCGCATTCAGCCAGTTGGCTCCGTCCACCGACCCGTACGTGCCGCCGGGCGGGTCGCCGATCACCGCGAACGGGTTGCGCACCGAAATCATGGTCGTCCGAGGCAGCGGCGGCTGTGTCGTCTCGGCCGTCAACGGCGGCGGTGGCCAACCCGCCACGAGCAGATGCAGGCCCAAATCCGGACCCTGCTGGGCCAGCGCGGCGATCCGGACCAGATCGCCGGCCTCCGCAAGCTCCGGCAACGAGGCGATCACCAGCAACAACAACCGGTCCCGGCGCCCCCGCCGCGCGGTGGTGGAACGGTTGGGGCGGAGCCACTTCTCGGCTTCGTTCAGCGCGTCACGCAGACCGGCCCGATCCAGCGCGGGCGGCGGCATCAGACCCGCGTCGGCCAGCGCCGCGAACGGTGCGAACACCGTGCCCCCGGCCGCGCCGTCCACCGCACGAATCAGCAACGACCCGGGCGGCGCCGTGGCGAGAAGGCGGAGCAAGATGCTGCGCAACAGGCCCGCGACACGCGGATCGCGGCAATCCGCGTCCACCGTGAGATGGCCGGTCCCGAGCAGCGGAACGACCGCGGGAAACCGGGCATCGTCCAAGAGCTGAGCCACTCCCAGCCGGACGAACTGGGGCGGAACGTCACCACCGAGGGGTGCCACCGACGACTGGGCGTCCAGCGGCGCGCCTAGCCAGCCCGGGGCAAGCGCGTTCGCGGCCGTCCGCAACTCTTCGGCGAGGCGATACTGCTCGGCCGGATCGCCGCCGGGCGGGACCGGACCGTCGAGCGAGAGGGCCGCGGCCTCCACCGTGGCCACTGCCTGCCGGTGCAGAGCAGCGGCCTGCTCGACACGCGTGCTCGCCTGCGTCACCGCCCACCTCCTGTGTGCGCTCAAACCGTACCTTGGTCGGAGCGTGAGATCGCGTTGCGTAGCCGGTGCACCTTCGTCGGCGTGGCACAGTTCAGCATGTCGATGTGGTAACGAGCCTTCGGTCGGCGGGCGCGACCAGGAAGAAGCGCCGACGGCGGGCGCAGCGTGGGGCGCGGCGGGGTGAGGACTACCGTGCGTGTGTCGCAGCGGGGACTACCCTGGAAAGGGTGAAGCAGCCGCCCGATACCCCGGCCGGTCCATGGTCCAGTGCGCCTTCGGCGCCGGGGCCGGACGACTCGCGAGGAGCGTCGCCTCCGCAGTCACCGTCCACACCACAGAAGGAGCCGAACAGGCGGTTGCGGCTCATTCTGGCGTTGGGAGCGGGCGTTCTGGCGTTGCTCTGCATGGGCGGCGTCGGCGTGATTGTTTCGCTGTATGACGAGGCTACAGAGATCAAGCGAACAGCGCCGGACGCGGTGGCGGATAGCTTCTTGCGCGCGTACTTGGTGAACCGTGACGATGAGGAAGCCTCGCTCTATACCTGCAAATCGGGGCCGGACCTTTCTCAGGTCGCAGCCTTGAGGCAGGAGATGTTTACGCGAGAACGTGACTATGGCGTCGATGTAGTCATCGACTGGGGTGGCCTCGTGGTAAGTAAAACGGTAGGCGGACGGCGAACAGTTTCCACTGACATTTTCATCTCAGGTATCTCTGATGGTGTTACAAAGAGCCGGCGTTCCGAAACCTGGTCATTGGACCTGATTGACCAGAATGGCTGGCGTGTTTGTGGCGCCCATAAAGTGGGATGAGCTATTCCACCCAAAGTTCATTGAGTGGAACCTCTAGGGTGCTTGGCGTCTTTCCGCTCCACCCCCAGCGGTACCAGTCGAGTTCCTTGGTGACCCGAGCACAGATGTCGCCGTCGTCGCTGCTGTGCAACTCGGTGACGGCTCGCAGATCACGTTCTTCCTTGCCATCGTCGCCCACACGCACGACGCGGCGCCCGACCAGGGAATCGGCGTCCAGGGCCGCCACCGGTGACCGGCGCGGCGGCTCGTCGAGTGACACCAGGCGGCCGGCCACGTCGTTCGGCTTCGCGGTTGTGCCGCTCATTCCTTCGTCTTCCACCCAGACGCGCTCGATGGGAACGAGGGGCGCGAAGACCTCGGTGCGTTCGGCTTCGGCGCGGTACCACTCCGCCTCCGGCATCACCGGCACATAGGTCCGGCTCCCCTGCACCACCTTCTCGTCCGCTCGCAGATCCCCACGCCAGCCGTGTCCCGGCAGGCCGATGAGGACGCGGCGGCCACGCAAGTTGCCGCCCATGTTCGCGGGCACTGGGACGATGGGTCGTGGTGGTTCGATCGCCCACTCCGGATGGCCTGCGAAGGGGTCGGGCATAGCGCCCCCGCTCACCCCTGTCCTCCCAGCGGCGCGCCGTGCTCGGCCATGAACTGGACCGGGTCCACCGCGCCGCTGCTGGATCGGTCGTTGTTGAGGTGTACTTCGAAGTGCAGATGCGGTCCGGACGAGTTGCCGCTCGTACCGACGCGGCCGATGATGTCACCGGCTGCCACCTGCTGGCCCACCTGGACGAATGGTCGCTGCACCATGTGACAGTAGCGGGTCATCACGTTGCCGGCATGCACGATCTCGACCATCCAGCCGCAGCCGCCCTTGCCGGGATAGCCGTCGACGTTGCACGTGTGCCGCCCGCGATGGTCCTCATCGCATTTGACCACCGACACGGTCCCGCTCGCCGCCGCCGCGATGGGGGTGTACCGCCCGATGATGAGGTCGACACCCTGGTGCGTCGGCCGTGACGGCGTCCGGAAACCGGAACCGACCACCGCCTTGACCGGGATCCCCCAACCGGACGCGGCGATCTGACCACCGGCCGCGCAGACCATTGCCAGCGTGTTGCCGACCGCGCGCGCTGCTCCGTCCGCCAGCATGTTGACGATCTCGGTCGCCACCGTCTCGTGTTTCGCATAGGCGTTGGGATAGGCGCTGCGCTGCACCTTCTGGGCGGCCCGGGTCAGCGACATCTTCTCCCAGTGCTTGACGGTCTGCAGCTTCTCGTAAAACTTTCGGCTGGCGTAGACGGGATCCCGGACCTGCTCGGGGGTGCCCCAGCCGGCACTGGGCCGCTGCTGGAACAGGCCGAGCGAGTCGTGGTCGTTGGCGGCTCCGAGATTTCCCAGGTTGGTCAGCCGTGACTCCTGCATCGCGGTGGCCACGGCGATGACCCAGGCACGCGGCGGCAGCCGCAGGTCCGAGCCCACCTTGATGATGATCGCCGCGTTCCGGATCTGCTCCGGCCCGTACGGCCGGATCCGCGGGAGCTCACCATCCGGGTCGACCACCCCGCCTCGCCCGCAGCCAAGGGTGGAGAAGGTGTTGACGTCATCGTCGCCGAAACCGCCCAGCAGGAGGGCGCTGAGGCTGCCGCCACAGCAGAGCAACGCCAGCGTTCCGATCAGGGCCACGATGAGTGCCACCTTGCGCGGACGAGGCAGGCTCATGACCGTCCCCAGTCGATCCCGTCCACCAGCCAACGGCCGTCCGGGGCCACGAGCCGCAAGGTCAGTTTGCCGGAGTCGACCGGCACGTCCGCGTCGACCAGCCCCGCGCCGATGGGGACCAGACTGGGCCGGCCGAGCACGCGATCGACGGGAACGTCGGCCGGGTCCGTGCCGTCCAGTTCGTCCAGCAGATCCTGAGTCGCGTTCGGGACAAGACCGTCATGCCACGCCTTCGCAGAGGCGTTCTTGTGGTCGGCCCAGGCCGACGCGAAGGCGTAGGCGACCGCTTCGGGTTTGGCCGTTCCGGGGCTGGTCGAGGGGGACGGTGGCGGAGCTTCGGAGAGGACGCTGTCGTCGTCGTCAGGGTCGGCGCTAAGCACCGGGGCCGGTGAACTCCCCGTGTCGAAGGACGACTGGTCGGCGGCGCCGTCACCGAAGGCGCGGCCAAGCGCGACGACCGCCACGACCAGGATCGCGAGCACCAGGGCGACGCCCCATCGGGACCGAAAGATCCCAGCGAGTCCTCGTTCCAGCAGACGCGGCGCCACGGTCCGTCACCGAGCCTCGGTGCGCACCCGGGGCTCCGGCGATTCCCGGGTGGTGGTTCCCGTCTCGGGACGATAGATCGCGTACGACTCCTGCCGCTCGGCCACATCCGGTTCCGTCCACGTGCCGGCGCTGCGTGTCCGTGCCGGTCCGGGCGCGGCGCGGCGCGGCGCGGCGGGCGCGTGGTCCTGCGTGCTCTCCGCACCGTCGGGGCGCGGCTTCGTCTCCGACGGGGGAATCTCGCGCGCGTTTCCGGTGGTCGCGGCTGGTGCGAGCGCGCCGCGACTCGAAGCCTGGTGCGCAGGGTCTTCGAGACGTGCCTCCGGCCGCAGATTGGTCTGCTCGACGTAGACGGACCGCTTCCCGCCGATAACCGGCTCCCGGGTACCGCCGCCCTCGGCAACCTCAAGCTTGGCGGCCTCACGCATGTCGCGGAAGAAGCGCCGGTGCCACGACCCGGCCGAGGCGATCGCGCGGGTGCCGTCCTTACCGCCGAGTTGCGTGATGCGCCGATAGGGGCGCAGGAGGAGCCATCCCACCACTCCGCACAACCAGACCAGCACCACCTGCAGCCAACCTGCCAGGCTGGCCGTATTCATGATCAAGTCAACGGCGAAGAGATAGATCGCCGCGCCGGTTCCGAAGATCGCGATGTTGAAGACCGCGGCGACGACGGCGTTGCCGAGCCGACGGATGCCCGAGCTGGCGGGGCGGAGCAGCCCGACGGTGCCGAGAATCGGTGCCGCGATCACCGCCCATCGGAAGATCAGGAAGCCGAGCAGTACGAGCACCGACGCGGTCAGGTCGAACATCGCGAACATGATCGAGGCGAGCATGGCTATGAAGCCGGCGCCGATGCGGTCCATACCGTTGACGCCCTGCAGGTATTCGTACGCCTCCGGGTCCTCCTGCTTGACCTGCTCGGCGACCTTCTCCCACTGGGTGTTCTTTGCGCTCAGCGTGGCTTCCCGAGTTTCTGGATTTGCGCGAATCTTCTCGGCTTCGGCCCAGCTGAGGGATCGCGCGTCATACAGGGCACGACCGTATTTCTTGGCGGTGGTGTTGTCCGCCGAACCGAGCAGGCCGCGGAGCCAATTGCGGTAGAGCATGGTTTCCGTGGCCGTATCGCTGGCTCGAACGGCGGGTGGTCGATTGTCCTTGCACGCGCCGGGCGTTTTATCATCGCATTCGCCAGCAGCGGCGCTCCGCGCTCGTGGTCCGACCGCGTCGTGTACCACACCTAGAGTCGTAATGAGGCTTTCGTCGGCGATGTTTGCCGATTTCACCGGCCACGCGGCGATCGCCGTGACGGCGACCATCACGAGAATGGCCCATCCTGCGGTCGTCGTGGCGGCACCCATGTCGGCTTGGCGAGAGCGCCATATGAGATACAAGCCGACGACGGCGAGTGTGATGACTCCGAAGACGCTGAATACCTTCTCGTAGACGGCCTTGGTTGCCTGAGCAACGAGCGGATCGGCCCAACCCCACAATGATTGTGGATCCCACGCCCGCTCCCGGAGAGCGTTTGAAGCGCCGATGACCGCAGTGGCGATCATGAATTCGCCGTTCGCGACAGTGGTTTCGAATTTGTAGTCCGGATCGATCAAAGTTGAAGCGCAGCCGCTGTCGAGATCGTATGTCGTGTAACTGTATCCGGCATATCCGTACTGGCTGTAAATACCCTGTGGCCCGGGCTTTGTAGAAGAGGCGGGTTGCTCGGCGAACCATCCCGCGAGGCCGGAATCCGGCGTGCTGGGGGTCGGCGGCATCAGGCACTGTGCGCGGTCGGCGCTCACTTCTGCGAGCCGCGAAACGCACGATTTGAAGTTCTGCTGCCACTCCTCCGTGCTGCAGGCGCCGCCGGGTGCCCGCACCAGCGGGCCCTCAAGCGGCGCCGCCGATGCGGCGGGCGGGGCTGCCACCGCCCAGGCCACCGACGCCACCACCGTGATGATCAGCGTCAGGACCAGGGAGCTCGCCCGCCGCACCATCTCAAACCTCCATGTCGGACGGCATCGGGATGACCGTCTGCGCCGCTTTCACGGCGGCCGGAGTGGTGTCCAGGTGATCGAGCAGGCCGTCCACGTAGGAGACGTCGACGCGCACCTTCTGCACGCGGCCGTCGACGTCACGCATGACGAACTCGCGGAAGCCCAGCCGGGTCGCCGACGAGGTATCCACCTGTGACAGGGAGGCCAGCGTCGCCTCGTACCCGTCGTGCACCGGGACACGCAGCAGGCGCAGCGCTTCGGAGGCGATCTCCTGGTCCTCGGCGATCCGGCCGACGAACACGGTGGAGACCAGGTTCTGCACGTCCAGGCCGAGGATGTCCCGCGGGTTCTGCGAGGCCACGAGGGCCGCCAAGTTCCACTTTCGGGAATCGCGCGCCAACCGCACCAGGAAGGAGCGGCCGGAGCGCCATCCCTCCATGAAGTGAGCCTCGTCCAGTCCGACCATTTTGCGCGAGGCCATCGACCCGCCGTAGCACCGGCGTACCGCGAGCCGGTGCGCGGTGTGCAGCATGGGTAGCGCCAGGGACTCCTCCGCCGACCAGTACTCGCGCTCGATCTTCAAGTCGGGCAGGCGCAGGCCGGACATGGTGATCACGGTGAGCGCCGAGCCGCCGCCGAGGAGGTGCTGCGGCGGCGAGCCGAAGAAGAGCAACGCCAGCGGCATCTCGGCGGTGTCCAGCAGGAGGTTCGCCAGCTCTTTGCCGTCGTCGTCGTCCAGCGCCTGCAACGTGCGGACCACGTCGTCGAGGGTGGATGTCTCCTCGGCCGGCACCTGCCGCACGGCGTGGCGCAGCAGGGTCGCGGTGCTGGCCTCCTTGGCGACCTGGGGCGGTACGAGCATCGAGCAGATGTCCTGCACGAGCATGCGACGCTCGGCGCGGGCATTGGACACCGCGATCTCGAACTCGCGGTCGCCGGACGGCCCGGCGGCGAACTCGGAGCGTACCGGCGTCGGGATCAGCGCGTACGGGGCGAGTGTCCCCTGCTCCGAGCCGGTCAGGTTGAGCACGCGAGAGTAGGGCTTCAACTCCGGCATCTGGCAGAGACGGGCGAGCGGACCGGACGGGTCGAGCAGGGTCACCTGTACGCCGCGCCGCGCGTTGAGGTATCCCAGCGCGCCCATCAGCGTGGACTTGCCGCCGCCCGGCTCGGCGACGAACACCCCGAGCCCGGACCGTTCCCGCACCTCCATCGGGAAGTGCAGGTCCAGGAAGACGGGACGTCGGCAGGTGCCGGAGGTACGCCCGATCAGGTCGCCGCGCCGGTCGCCGACGGTGGAGGCGGCCTGCGGGAGCGCCGCGGCGAGCAGCTTCACCGGCATGCGACGTACGTATCCGGTGTTGGCGATCGGCTCGCCCGGGATGAACTCGCGCGCCAGCCGGTCCTGGTTTTTCGGGTGCTGCAGGGAGATGCGCAACTCGCGGGAGTACAACTGGATGAGCCGCCGCGCCCGCTCCAGGCATTCCTCGCGGGTGTGACCGCCGACCGCGATCCGGTGCCATCCGTGTGCTCGGGCCGATTCCACCGGCAGCCCGGTGGTCATCTCGTCGCCGATCACCAGCGCGCGCTTGGCCAGTCGTTCCAGCTCCGGCGGCGCGTCGATGCCGTGCTCGGCGTAGTCCAGTTGCTGCGAGCGGATCATGCGGAGGCGGTGTTCCAGGTTCTTGAAGGAGCTGCCGGAGCCGAGGATGTCGATCCGCGACGAGAGTTCCATCGGCCACGGCAGACGCTCGTGGAAGTGCATCCACGGTTCGTGCTTCTCCGGGATCTCCAGCGGCTCCATGCGCCCCACGGACAGCACCGCGACGTGTCGCTCCTCGCCGCTCATCCGGTTCACCAGCTTGACCGTGGACCCGTACGGCGTGCGGTATCGCTCCACCTGCTCGGTCAGGGCGAGCAGATCTCCGGTGTCCCAATGGCCGTTGGTGACCGGGGAGAGCGGCCCAGGCGGTGCCATGCACAGCGCGACGGAGCGGAAGAGCAGCCATTCGAGTTCTTGCGGGGTGACCCGGCGGCCCCGCATGCCGAACGCGTTCAGCACCTCGTCGAACTGCTCGACGGTCCGGCCGAGTTTACGTCGCTCGCTGTCGGAGGTGCCGCGTCCGAAGACGCGCAGGATCCGCTCGGAGAAGGTGTCGCCGAGTGATCTGCGCGCGAACGTCACGCCCAGATAGGTCTGCCCCTCGGCGTGGTTCACCGACAGCAGGTGACGCTGGGCGGCGACCAGGTGATCGGACCAGGAGGTTCCGCCCGGTACGTCGGGTAGCGGGCGAGCGGTGAACGAGTCGACCGTGCGGGCCCACTCATCCGCGGGGAACGGCCGGTTCGTGCGGCGCAGATGGAGCCGGAAACCGGCCAGGCCGGCGTACTGCTCGGAGATCGCGGAGAGCAGCGCCTCACGCTCCGCGTCCGGGCGAAACGCCCAGCGAACCTCCGGCAGGTAGTACCAGGCGGTGACGGTGCTCTGCGTGAAGGTGAGGTGTCCCGCGATTTCGCTGATTTCCAGCTCCATCGCCGGATCCCGGTCACTGAACTTCAGCTTGTGCGGCCGCAAGGGTGCCGGCCTGGGCTCCTTGCGGCGGGCGGGAAGGTTGGTGGCCGCGCGGTCGCGCCGACGCTTCTTCGTGCTGACCGCATCGGTCTTGCTCTCCGGCCGGGCCGGGGCCTTCTTCGGCATGGGCGCGGGCAGGTCCGCCTGCGCTCCGTTCGGCGTGGCGTAGGGCTCGATCTCCGCGTGCGGTACGCCGTCCGACGGCACCGCGGTGACGCCGGGCGCGACTTGGCCCGGCCCACCCCGACCGGGCGCGTCGCCGCGGCCGACGTCCCGGGGTCGCCGGGCGGCGGAGAGCCCCGGCGCGGCCACCGTCTGCCACAGCGGAGGCGTCGAGGCGGGCGGGGCGGGGGCCGGTTCCGGCGGCGCCTGCGCAGCGGTGCCCGCCGTCGGGTCGGTCGAAGCGGGGCTGGCGGGTGGCGCGGTGGTCGGCTGGATCTCGTCCGGCCAGTCCTCGGCGCCGACGAAGGGCTTGCCATCCTCGTCGAAGAAGTCGGCGGGCGGCCCCGCGGGCGCACGCTGGAACGACGCTTCCGCGTCGGCTGCGGGGGCGTCCGGCCGGGGTGCCGAGGCGGGAGGGCCCGCTTCCGCGGTGGGCGGATCCACCGCGGCAAGGGGTGGCTGTTCCGGAGCCGACAGGTCCGGCGGCCTCTGCGCCGGCTGGGCGGTCAGCGGCAGGTCCAGCGGTTCCGGCTCCGGCGCGTCGTGCGCAGGCGCATCGTGCGCGGGTGGGGCGGTCACCGGCCGCTCGGCATCCCAGCGGGGTTCGTCGTCGCGGGCCGGCGTCTGCGCCGGTTCCGGAACCCGGGCCGAGACCGGATCGAGGTGGTCATCCCCGGGTGGGCGATCCGTGGAGCGGCGATCGTCGAAGTCGAATCCGAAGTCGACGTCGTCGTCCGCGTGACGATCCACATCGGGGGTGGCAGAAGAACCCAGAGACCCGCCGGGGGTGTTGCCGAACAGATCCAGGAACGGTGAATCGATGTCCATGGCCTGGTCGTCGGCCGGAGCTGGCGGGGTGCGCGGCCGTACGGGCTGGGGGGCCTGGAAGACACCGACCGCGCCATGGCCGGGGCTGGACACCAACTCGGTCTCGTACGCGTATGTGTCGTCGTCCGCGCCGGCGGTGCGGGACGGAGAGTCGTCGTTCGGTCGCATACCGTTACTCTGCCTGCCCGTATTCGGGTAGGCCGCTCGGGGATGTTCGGGCGGCGGGGGGAAATCGCTCATGCCGCGTCTCCGCTCGGGCATGCTGGGCGACTGGCCAGACCGGTCATATCAGCTCCTCCCGAACTCGAATGCGGGTGGCGACAAGCCTGGGATCGCGTCGCTCGACGGCGGGCTCGTGGGTCCGGCGCCAGTCGGTGAGCGCGGTGCGGATGACGACCCGGGCCGGGCGGTCCGGGTCGACATGCCGGAACACGTACGACGTCGTGACCATCGCCAGGGCGATCTCCCAGGCTGGGAAGGGGTCGAAGTCGAACGTGATCAGGTAGTGGATGAACATGAAGAGCGGCACCAGGACGACGAACATGCCGTACTGCGCGTACGGCAAGTGCATGGGCAGCGTGTACCCGGGCGGGCCCAGGTAGACCAGGCGTGCCCGGTAGATGTCGTCGTCGGTGCGCAGCCGCATCTCTTCGCGGCCTCAGCTGAAGATCAGGTCGATGAGGTAGTCACCAACGAAGAACAGCGTCGCGGCGCCCGCGATGAAGGCGAGGCCGACGATCGCGATCGCGGAGCTGGTCAGCACCTTGGAGATCTCGCCCCGGCTGGCCCGTCCGATGAAGATCACGCCGAGGACGGCGAGCAGGATGGGCGCGATGTTGCTCGCGAAGAAGGTGACGACGCCTTCGGTGTTGATGCCCTTCGGCTCCGGGGCGGCGAGCGTGCCCTGCTGGAGCGCGGTCGCGACCTGCGTGGCGAGCTCTGTGGCGATCATCGGTAAACCTCCCGGATGCCGGACCGGGGCCCAGCACACTGCAGTTGTGAAGCCTCGCTGACGGCAACGCCCATATGGTGCTACTTCCCACTCACCAGTGTCGAGTGAGTCCTTCGGGCGCTGAAGTCCTGACCAAGCTCATCTGCTTCCTTCGGTCCTTCAAATGATGCCTGCCCGAAGCGTACGGCCCGTCCTTCTTACCTACAAGCTGTCTGATTCGTTACCCAAGGTAAAGACGTGACTGAAGATGAGTCACGTGGAAGCGTACACACGTTCGAGGCGTCGGGAGCCGTTACCTTGCTACCTGTGGATGACGGCGACCGGCTCCTGCACAGCGCTCGCCCCGTCGTGATGGGCGTGCTCAACGTGACCCCGGATTCCTTCTCGGACGGCGGACGGTACACCGATGTGGAGGCCGCTGTCGCGTACGGGGCCGAGATGTGCCGGCAGGGTGCCGACATCATCGATGTGGGCGGCGAATCCACCCGTCCGGGTGCCGACCGGGTCGACGCGAAGACCGAACTCGCCCGGGTGCTGCCGGTGATCTCCGCGCTGGTGGCCGCCGGTGTGCCGCTGAGCGTGGACACCACCAGGGCGGAGGTCGCCGCGGCGGCGCTGGACGCCGGGGCGTTGGTGATCAATGACGTGTCCGGCGGCCTGGCCGATCCGGAGATGACCGGGGTCGCGGCCGCGGCCGACTGTCCGCTCGTCCTGATGCATTGGCGGGGACATTCGCGGCGAATGTATGAGCTCGCACAATATGACGACGTGGTGGAGGACGTCCGACGGGAACTCGGTCAGCGGATCGAGGAGGCGCTCGCCGCGGGCGTACGCGCCGACCGGCTGATCATAGATCCGGGTCTGGGCTTCGCGAAGAACGCCGCGCAGAACTGGGCCTTGAGCGCCCACCTGGACCGCCTGCTGGACCTGGGCTACCCGGTGCTCTACGCCGCCAGCCGCAAGTCCTACCTGGGCAGCCTCCTCGCCGGACCGGACGGCTCGCCGCGGCCACCGGACGGCCGGACCGCGGCCACGGTGGCCACCTCGGTGCTGGCCGCGGCCGCGGGAGTCTGGGGAGTGCGCGTGCACGACGTGCGGCAGACCGTGGACGCACTGGCCGTCTGGCGCGCCACCGGTCGGCCGGGGTTGGTGGCCCGGTGAGCGACCACATCGTGCTCAGCGGCCTGCGTGCGCACGGCCGGCACGGCGTGCACGACTTCGAGCGGGCGCGTGGTCAGGACTTCGTGATCGACGTGGATCTGGAACTGGATCTCGAAAAGGCCGGCGACACCGATGACGTGGCCGACACGGTGCACTACGGCGACCTGGCGGACCGCCTGGTCGCGGTGATCACCGGGCCGCCGGTGAACCTGATCGAGACGCTCGCCGGGCGGTTGCTGGACGTCTGCCTCGCCGATGCGCGGGTGGACGCGGCCACGGTCACCGTGCACAAGCCGCAGGCCCCGATCCCGCACCCGTTCGCCGATGTCGCGGTGGTCCGGCGCCGCTCCCGGAGCGCGTCGTGACCCGCGCGGTTCTCTCCCTGGGCAGCAACATGGGGGACCGGTACGCGCATCTGCGCGCTGCGGTCGGATGCCTGGCCGACACGGTGGTCCTGACCTCGGGCGTCTACGAGACGCCGCCCTGGGGCGATGCGGAGCAGCCCGCGTACCTCAACGCGGTGGTGATGGCCGTGGACCCCGGCGCCGACCCGCTCGTGTGGCTGCGGCGTGCGCAGGCGTGCGAGGCGGCCGCGGGACGGGTACGCGACCCGGCCCGCCGCTTCGGCCCGCGCACTCTCGACGTGGACGTCATCGCGGTATGGACCGACGACGACGTCCCGGTGCTGCGCGCCGATCCGGACCTCACGTTGCCACATCCGCGCGCGGCGCAACGCGCCTTCGTCCTCAAGCCCTGGCTCGATCTGCAGCCCTATGCGCAGTTCCCGGGACACGGCGCGGTCACCGATCTGCTGACCACGCCGGAGCTCACGGCCCAGGCGCAGGCGCTGCGCCCGCGGACGGATCTGACGCTAGAGTCGACGCCGTGAGCAGTAACCCCGGCGGGGACAAACCCGACCCCTCGCTGCGGCCGACGAGCATCTCGGTGCTGGTGGTCGCCGGGCTGGCCGCTGCGGCGATCGCCTGGCTGCTGCTCAGCTCCTTCTATTACACGTCCGACTGGCCGCGACAGCCGTGGGTGCCGATCGTGGTGATCGCGACGCTGGCCATCGGAGAGGGCTTCCTCGCGCAGAACACCGCGGCGCGGGTGCAGCGCAAACCCGGCGCGCCGCCGGTGGAGCCGCTGGCCGTCGCCCGTTACGTGGTGCTGGCCAAGGCATCGTCGCTGGCCGGCGCGCTCTACGCGGGCTATTCCGGTGGCGTGCTGGCCTGGCTGGCGCTGGAGCCCACCGAGGCGGCCGGCAACGACATCCCCGCCTCCGCCGGAGGGACCATCGCGGCGCTCGCCCTCGTGGGAGCCGCGCTGTGGCTGGAGCGGTCCTGCCGGATTCCGGACAAGCGCGATCGACAGGACGACGACGGACCGCAAAGACCATCTTCGCGCTCTTGAACTCGCCTGGCCCCGGGTCCGTATGCTGAGCGGGGGAGGAGGAGGTGCGGGACATGGCGTACGACGAGATGGCGTACCGTCGGCCGTCCGGCGAGACCGGTGAGGACCCGATGGCCTATCCCTACCGCACCGACGACTACACCACCGACTATCGGGGACGTCGGCGCGGTTACGAGGGTGACGATCTCGTGACGCCGGCCTACGTCGAGACCTCCGCGGAACCCCTGCAGCGCACGACGGAGGACGACGGCCGGGACCGGCTCGGCATCCACATCGGGTGGGAGATCGTTCTGCTGCTCGCCGTCGCCGCGATCGGCTACCTTCTCTATCGACTCGACCCGGCCAGCCTGCGCCGTCCGGCGCTGGACACGCTGTTGGTCTCCAGCACCGTTATCGGACTGCTCACCATGGGCGCCGGGCTCACCTTGCGCGCCGGCGTGCCGAACCTCGCCGTCGGGCCGATCGCCCTCGCCGCCGCACTGCACTACGCCGAGAACGGCGACCGGGGCCTTGTTGCCGCGGCCTGGCCCGCCCTCACGATCGCCGCGGTCGGGGGACTGATCGTCGCGCTCGTGGTGACCTCCCTGCACGTGCCCGGGTGGGCGGCCACGCTCGTCGCCGCGTTCGGCGTCATCGTGGTGATCCAGTTGCGCACCGCGCCGGTCGTGGTGCAGGGCGACTACGAGCCCGCCGACCAGGCCTATTTCCTCTTCCTCGGGTTCGCCGTGCTGGCTCTGGTCGGCGGCGGCCTCGGCGCGCTCCGGCCGGTGCGCCGGTGGCTGGGCCGGATGCGGCCGGCCGGCGACCCGGCCACCCGCCGCGGCCCGGGTGCCGTGCTGCCGGTCGTTTTGTCGCTCGTGCTGTCGTCGGTGTTCGCCGTCGCTGCCGGTTTCCTGATGGCCGCGCAGTCCACGGCTCCGATCGCACCGAGCACCGGCATGGAATGGACCGGGCTCGCGTTGGGCACCGCCATGCTCGCCGGGACCAGCGCGTACGGTCGGCGCGGCGGCATCTTCGGGACGCTGCTGGCGGTCGCCGGGGTGGCCATGTTCCTGGACTACGCCGATCGCCGCGAGTTCGACATCGCCCTTTACGCGATCGCCGCCTGCGTCTTCGCTGGCGGTCTGGTGATCACGCGACTGGTCGAGACGTACGGACGGCCGCTTCCGGTGGCCGGCACCGATGAGGTCTGGAACGCCGCCGCCTCGACCGGCACCACCCGGTGGTCGCCGGAGCTGCCGGAGAACTGGTCTCCGGGTGTTTCCACGTCGGCCCGCTCGGAGGGCTGGGACGACGGGCCGTGGGGAACCGGTCGGTGACCGTGCTGCGCCCATGCCTATGCTGGCGTTCATGACCTCTGCGAGCTTTGCCGAGTTGGACGCCCTGTCCACCGAGGAACTGCGGGAGCGGGCCTTCGCGGTGGCCCGGGAGAAGCGGGACGTGGGCTTCTTCTGGTCTGTCGCCAGGCATCTGCCCGACTCCGAGGCCGCATCCTCGCTGGACGGCGCGCCGAATTCGGTCGGCCCGACGGTGGACGAAGCGGTCGCCCTGTGGCGGGAGCTGAGCGGCAACGGGTACGGCACGGCGGAGCCGCTGCTCCGCGCCGCGTTCATCGATTACCTGCAGAAGCACTGATCCGCCCCGGCGCCGCCGGCCGGCACGTTTACCAGTAGATTCACGTGGGGCAATAGCCCGGCATGGCTCTCGGCAATCGCTATAAGACTGCGCCTGGTGCGGGCACGCTGGCCGCGCTGATACTCGTCCTGATCTTCGGCAGCCCGTGGTACTGGGACTGGGCTCAGGACAACACCGACCCAGACACCGCGGGCGGCTGGTGGCTGCGCCTGCTGGCCTGGCCGCACTGGCGGTTCGATTCGGGTGACTCGCTGCGCGAGATCTTCGTCGACGATCTGAAGGCGATCCTCTTGATCGCCCTCACGGCTCTCTTTCTCTATCTGCTCCCCGGATCGCAACTGGCCCGGGCCCGCGGCACCATCAGCCAGTTCTTCGCGGGATGGGCTTCCTACATCTTTGCCGGCGGCTTTGCCGCCCTGCTCACTACGCTGTTCCTGGCCAACCCGTCGCTGCTCGGCGCATTCCGGTCGGCCGGCTCGGGGGCGACGTACGGGCTCTTCGTCGGATGGATCATCGGCCTGGCCACGCTCGGCGGCCGGCGCGGAACGCGCTGACGCGCCACGAACGGGGGACTTCGTCTGCGTTCGGGCGCTGCGACCGCCGGGGTCGGGGCGCCCACCGACGGTCCGGCCGGATCTCATGACCCGGTCGGCACGGTGTCCCGCTTGGGCGCCTCGAACAGCGCCGAGCGGGACACCGTGCCGACCGGGATGCCCTTCTCGGTCACCGCCACGTTGAGCGCATCCGCGGTCAGCATCTCGGCCAGCGCGTCGTACAGCGACGCGGAGATGTCCACGGTCGGGAAGCGGTCCACGTCGGCGTCCTGGCCGATCGGCCGCATGGCGGTGCGGACGGGCGTCACGGTGAGCCGGCGAATTCCCCGGTCGGCACCGACGAAGTCGCGTACCGCATCGGTGGCCGGCCGGCTCAACAGCTCGGGCGGCGGTGCGTACTGCAGCAGGTGCCCGTTCTCGCCGAGCACGACGATCCGGTCGCCCAGCCGCACCGCCTCGTCGATGTCGTGGGTGACCAGCACGATGGTCTTGCGGACGGCGGCCTGCAGGCGGAGGAATTCCTCCTGGAGGCGACCGCGGACGATCGGATCCACTGCGGAGAACGGTTCGTCCATGAGCAGCACGACCGGATCCGCGGCGAGCGCCCGTGCCACGCCGACCCGCTGCCGCTGGCCGCCGGAGAGCTCGTGGGGGTATCGGGCGCCATACCGCGTGGGGTCGAGCCCGACCAGTTCCAGCAGTTCGTCGGATCGATCCCGGATTCGCTTCTTCTTCCACCCCAGCAGGTGTGGCACCGTCCCGACGTTGGTGCGGATCGTCTGATGCGGGAAGAGTCCCACATTCTGGATCACGTAGCCGATCTGCCGGCGCAGCTCGGTGGGGTCCTGCGCGGCGATGTCCGCGCCGTCGATCCGTATCGTGCCCTTGGACGGCTCGATCAGACGATTCAGCATGCGGAGCAGGGTCGACTTGCCCGATCCGGACGGGCCGATGAGAACGACCAGTTCACCGGCCGGTACTTCGAAGCTGATGTCGCCGACCGCGACCGTGCCGTCGGGATAGACCTTGCCGACGTTCTCGATCGAGATCGACGCCGCGTCCCGGCCAGCGCCGGAGTCGTTGATCGCGGTAGCGTCCACGTATGTCCTTCCTGTCGAGGGCCCCGGCACCTGCGTGGCCCCTGGCCGCCCCCGCCGACGACGGGCCGGGAAATCCGTGGTTCTCCTGGCGCTATGTGCACGACAACGCGGGTGAACTGATGGACAACCTGCAACAGCACGCGAGCCTCACCGGGCGCGCGGTGATCATCGCGTTGGTCGTCGCCCTCCCGCTGGCCGTCGTGGCGTATTGGATCAAGTCCTTGACCGGCCCGATTCTTGCATTGTCCGGCGTGCTCTACACGATTCCCTCGCTGGCGCTGCTGGCTCTGGTCGCGCCGGCGGTGGGCACCACCACGGATACGTCGGTGTTGATCGCGTTGGTCCTATATGCGCTGCTGGTGCTGGTCCGCAACTCGCTGGCGGGTCTGACCCAGGTGCCGGGCGAGGTGCTCGACGCGGCGGCAGGCATGGGTTACGGCCGGTTCGGCCGACTGTGGCGGATCGAGCTGCCACTTGCCCTGCCGGGCATCATCACCGGCCTGCGGCTGGCCACCGTCTCCACTGTCGCGCTGGTCACGGTCGGCGGGATCATCGGCCGGGGTGGCCTGGGCGACATGATCCTCGGCGGGTTCCGGAACAACTTCTACAAGGCCGAGATCATGACCGCGTCCCTGCTCACCGTGGCATTGGCTCTGGTCCTCGATCTCCTGTTGGCGGGCCTCGGCCGGCTCCTCACCCCGTGGACGCGAGGGCAGCGGGCATGAACTACCTGGAACAGGCGCTCGTCTGGCTGAACGACCCGCTGAACTGGACCAATTCCGGCGGCCTGCTGGACCGGCTCACCGAGCACATGGTGATCAGCGGGTGGGCGGTGCTGCTGGGCTGCCTGGTCGGCTGGCCGATCGGCATCTGGCTCGGACATCGCGGCCGGGGCGGGGGTGCGGTGATCACCGCGGCCAACCTGACGCTCGCCGTGCCCACGCTTGCCCTGCTGACCATCCTGCCGCTTACCCCGCTGGGCTTCGGCAAGCCTCCGGTGATCGCCGCGCTCGCGGTGTTCGCGGTGCCGCCGCTGCTCGCCAACGCCTATACCGGCCTGCGGCAGATCGATCCGGAGACGCGTGACGCCGCCGTGGGCATGGGCCTGTCCGGCGGCCAGCTCCTGCGCCGGGTCGAGTTGCCGCTGGCCGTGCCCTACCTCGCAGCCGGTCTGCGCACCGCGGCGGTGCAGGTGGTGGCCACCGCCGCGCTTGCCGCGTTCGTCAACGGCGGCGGCCTCGGCGAGATCATCAGCGCGGGCTTCGGCATCGGCATGAGCAACGGCGGCGGAGGCCAGATCGTCGCCGGTGGCATTGCGGTGGCGGTGCTGGCACTGATCGTCGAGGGACTACTGGCGATCATGCAGCGGGTGGTCACCCCGAAGCCGCTGCGCGCCGGCCGCAAACGGCGCTCCGGTGCCGCCGCACCGGCCGGATAGCGTCCCGGTCCCGCTGTTCCGGCGGCGGCGGGTACCGGCTGCATAACGCTCCACTCCACCGGTGGAAAGTTGTCACACCCCGGGGGTACACCTGGCAGGGAACGGAAACGGGCATCGAGCGTCGACTGCCCGTCGGACACGCGGCACGGTCACCGACCTGCCGGGACACAGAAGGCGGCGGTCATGCGTCGAAACCTGCTCCTGTTAGCCAGCTCCTTCACCGCGGCGGCGGTGATACTCGCGGGGTGTGGTGAGTCCGGGTCCTCCGGCACCGAAGCGCCCGCGACGTCCGCCGCGGGGGAGGGATGCGCCCCGGTCGCCGGTGACAGCCTCGTCGTGCTGACCGACGACAAGAACCTGCAGAACACCGACAACGTCGTGCCCGCGATCAACAAGGCGGCATCGTCGCCGCAGATGATCGCGGCGCTGGACAAGGTCTCCGCGGCGCTGGACACCCCCAAACTCATCGAGCTCAACAAGGCCGTCGACGTGGATCGCAAGTCGTCCAAGGCCGCCGCGCAGGAATTCGCCACGGCGAACGACCTGACCAGCGGCATCGAGAAGGGTCCGGGCGGCGACGTCACCGTCGGAGCCGCGAACTTCAGCGAGAACGCCACGCTGGGCGAGCTCTACGGGATCGCGCTCACCGCCGCCGGTTACCAGGTCAAGGTGCAGCAGATCGGCAACCGGGAGCTCTACGAGCCGGCGCTGGAGAAGGGCGACATCGACGTCGTCCCCGAGTACGCCGCGACGCTCGCCACCTTCCTGTCCGGCAAGGTGAACGGGGACGACGCCGAGGATCCGTCTTCGCCGGACCTGAACACCACCATGTCCAACCTGAAGCAGCTCGGCGAGAAGGTCGGCCTGGTCTTCGGCACGCCGTCCGCCGCCCAGGACCAGAACGCGTTCGCGGTCACCTCGGCGTTCGCCGACAAGTACGGCGTCAAGACGCTGTCCGACCTGGCCGCCAAGTGCTCCGGTGCGGCCACCGTGCTCGGTGGCCCGGCCGAGTGTCCGCAGCGTCCCAAATGCCAGCAGGGACTGGAATCGACCTATGACTTCAAGGCCGGCAAGTTCAGCTCGCTGGACGCCGGTGGTCCGCTGACCAAGACCGGCCTGAAGCAGGGCACGATCAGCGTCGGCCTGGTGTTCAGCTCGGACGCCGCACTGGCGGTCGGCTGAGCCTAGCTCCCGGCCCGGCCCCACCTCCCGGCCCGGCCCAAGCCTCGGGCAGCGCCGGACGTCTCAGCCGAGATGCCCGGCGCTGCCCGTTTCGTACCGGCGCCTATCTCGGTAACATCTGCGCCCATGCCGGAGACGGAACCTGACCAGGGACACAGCGCGCGCCTGCTCCGTGGCCTTCTCTGGGCCGGCGTGGGGCTGGCCCCGATCGGGGCCGTCGTGGTGCTCGTCGGCGGCAGCGAAAGCGCCATGCGGTTCGCGGTGTTGCTCGTCGCGGTGTGCGTGGTGCTCATCGGCGCGGCGATGCTCATCCGTCACGATCCGGTGCTGTTGAGCATCGATGTCGAGGACCGGGTGGCGGAACGCGTGGAGGAACTCCGCGACGAACTCCGGGAAGACCTCGCCGCCGAACTTCGGTCGTCCGGCGTCCAGGCGGCCGGTCCCGCCGGGCGGCCCGCGGTCGATGCGGCGGCCGGACGGGCCATCGTCGACCTCGGCGGCCAGGGCGGCGGCCGAGCGGTCGTCCGCCCACCCGTCGAGCAGGGACAGAGCACCGGCGGGCGGGCCACCGTCCGGTCGCTCGGAGCTGGCCCGCACGCCGCCGACCGTGGCGTGACCGGCTCGGCCTCCGTGCCGCCCGCTCCGCAGCAGCGTGGCATCGCCTCCGTCGGCGGGCCCGGCCGTGCCGCGGCGTCGGCAGCACCGCCGCCCGCGTCGGCGCCTCCGCCCCCGGCGGCCTCCCGTGCCTCCGCCGCGGTGCGCCCTGGGAATCTGACACCCGTGTTTTCCGACCATCGCGGCTCGTCGGCTGGGCAGGCCGCGGCGGATCGCTTCGACGACGGCTACGGCGACGCTCGGTACGCGGGCGTCGACGACTCCGCACCCGGCCGGTCCTACGGTTCGCGCTACGGGACCCCGGCGGGTGCGCAGGACGGTTACGAGCCGGTGGGTGCGCAGGACGGTTACGAGCCGGTGGGTGCGCAGGACGGCTACGAGCCGGCGGGTGCGCAGGACGGCTACGAGCCGGCGAATTCCCAGGACGGCTACGAGCCGTCGGAGTCGTGGTACGCGGAGCCGGAGGAGGCCGCGGAGCGGGACTATCCGGGGGCGGCGCACCTGGGCGCGGCGGAGCGGCTTCCCGCCTACGCCGGTACCTCCGCGCACCCTCGGGGCCGGCGTTCGGCAGCCGAGGACTTCGGATACGGCGAAGCCCGGTACGGCGGCGATGCCGGGTACGGCGGCGATGCCCGGTACGGCGGCGAGTCCTCGTACGGTGGCGAGTCGCGGCACGGAGCTGCGGAGTACACCGGTCGTCGTCACCGCCGGGCCGCCGATGAGGAGCCCGATTCGTACGGCGGTTACGGGGATTACTGGACCGCCGACGCCCACCGTCGCCCGTACTGAGCCCTCAGCGCGGGCCCGGCTACTTGTCGATGTCGCCCACCACGAAGAACATCGATCCCAGGATCGCGATCAGATCCGGCACCAGGCAGCCGGGAATCAACGTCGACAGCGCCTGCACGTTCGCGTACGACGCGGTCCGCAGCTTGAGTCGCCACGGGGTCTTCTCACCCCGGGACACCAGGTAGTAACCGTTGATACCCAGTGGGCTCTCGGTCCACGCGTAGGTGTGGCCCTCGGGGGCCTTGACCACCTTCGGCAGCCGGACGTTCACCGGGCCGGATGTCCGGTCCACCCGGTCCAGGCACTGCTCGGCCAGGTCCAGCGAGACGTACACCTGGTCCAGCAGGATCTCGAAGCGGGCATGGCAGTCGCCCGCGGTCCGCGTCACCACCGGGACGGTCAACTGGTCGTACGCCAGATAGGGCTCGTCGCGACGCAGGTCCATGTCGAGTCCGCTGGCGCGGGCCACCGGCCCGGATGCGCCGAACGCGGCGGCCTGCTCGGCGGTCAGCACGCCGACGCCGACCGTACGGGCCAGGAAGATGTCGTTGCGGCGGATCAGGTTGTCCAGGTCCGGGAGGCGTTTGCGCACCGTGGCGATCGCCTCGCGCGCGCGCCGCGTCCAGCCGGCCGGTACCTCCTCCTTGAGACCGCCGACCCGGTTGAACATGTAGTGGATCCGGCCGCCGGAGACCTCCTCCATGACCGCCTGCAACGTCTCGCGCTCCCGGAACGCGTAGAACATCGGCGTGATCGCACCGATTTCCAGCGGGTACGACCCGAGGAACATCAGGTGGTTGAGCACCCGGTTCAGCTCGGCCAGCGCCATCCGCAGCCACACTGCCCGGTCCGGCACATCGATGCCCATGAGCCGTTCCACGGCCAGGGCGACGCCGAGCTCGTTGGCGAATGCGGAGAGCCAGTCGTGCCGGTTGGCCAGGACGATGATCTGGCGGTAGTCGCGGACCTCGAAGAGTTTCTCGGCACCCCGGTGCATGTAGCCGACGATCGGCTCGCAGGACACCACGCGTTCGCCGTCCAAGGTGAGCTTGAGGCGCAGCACGCCGTGGGTCGACGGATGCTGGGGTCCGATGTTCAGCACCATGTCGGCCGTCTCAAGCCCGGCACCGGTGCCGACGGTCATCTCCCGCAGATCACTCACCCCACCATGCTCGCACGGGGGTCGATGCCGATCGTGTGCAGCAGCCACCAGTGCCCGCCGAGCCCGGCCGGATCGGTCAGGCTCGCTGCCTCGCCCGCCTGGGCGAGCGCCCGCAGATAGGCGCGCGGGTCGGTGCCGGCCAGCTCCAGCGATGGCCGGTCGCCGCGCACGCCCAACGCGGTCAGCGCCGCGCGCTGACGGATCAGACGGTACGGGGTCCCGGCCGCCATCGCGGCGGAGTCCATTGCCACGTGCGTGGTGATGTCCGTGGTGCCGTCCGGGACCGGCTCCACCTGCCTGCCGTGGCGGAACCCGGCCAGCGTCCCGTACGCCGGACGCGCGTCACGCACGTGCCCATAGTCGACGGTCAGAGCGCAGCCACGGCGTACCGCGGCGACCGCGTCCGCCCACGCGGTGTCCCGTGGCCAGCCGATCTCGATGCGCGTGCCCGCGCCCGGCGGCCACCATCGGGCGATCCAGAGGCGGTCCGCCGCGGTCACCGCAGCGCCGAGGCTCTCGGTGCCGGTGGCCGGGTCGACCAGCACCTGGCGAAGGTGCCCGCGCTCGTCGGTTTCGGCGATGTCCACCGGCACGTTGTCCAACCATTCGGTGGCCACCAGGAGGCCGACCACCTCGCCGGGCACGGCCCGGGTCCATGCGATCTCCGGGCTCAGCCCGGCGGGGCGCGGGGCCCGTTCGACAGCGGTCAGCCGTGCCCGGTCGGCCAGGTCGGTGGGCAGCCGGGCGCCCACGGCGGTGAGCAGTTCGCCGCGCCCGGCGCCCACGTCCACGAGGTCGAAGACCGGCGGCCGGCCCAGCTCCCGATCCACGCGCGTGATCAGGCGAATCAGCGCGTCGACGAACGCCGGCGAACCGTGCGCGCTGGTGCGGAAGTGGGTGGCGGGGCCACCGTCGTCGCGGACGTAGAAGCCGTCGGGACCGTAGAGTGCCGCCTCGGCCGCCACGCGCCACCCCCGCATGCCCATGGGACGAGCCTATGCGCGGCCGGTGGATCTCTTCACACATGGTTGTCACGCCGCGGTAACCGGCGCGCATACTTGCCCACGACCGGTACCCCGTCGAGGACTGGATCTTTCATCATGAATGCTTTGCCGCATGCGTCCGGCCGGGCGGCTTCGCTCGTGACCGGTGTGGTCGGCGCCGGCCGCGTCGGTGCCGTGCTCGGCGCCGCGCTGTCCGCTGCCGGGCATCGGGTGGTGGCCGTCGCCGCGGTGTCCGCGGCATCCCGCGACCGCGCCGCGCGCCTGATCCCGGATGCCGTCGTCCGTCCCGCGGACGAGGTCGCCCGCGCCGCGGACGATTTGCTCGTCGTCGCCGTGCCCGACGATGCCCTTCCTGGTGTGATCGCGGGCCTCGCCACCACCGGGGCGCTCCGCGCCGGCCAGCGCGTCGTGCACACCTCCGGTGCGCATGGCCTGCACGTGTTCGCCGGCCTGGACGACGGCATCCACGGGCTGGCGTTGCATCCGGCCATGACGTTCGCCGGCGTACCGGAGGATCTGCGCCGCCTGCCCGGCATCGCGTGGGGCGTGACCGCCGACGATCGGGCGTTCGCCACGCGGATCGTCGCGGATCTCGGTGGTGTCGTCGAATGGGTCGCGCCGGAGCACCGCCCGCTGTACCACGCTGCCCTCGCGCACGGGGCGAACCACCTGGTCACGCTGGTGAACGAGGCCGCCGACACGCTGCGCTCGGCGGGCGTCGCGGACGCCTCCCGGGTGCTGACCCCGTTGTTGCAGGCGGCCCTGGACAACGCCTTGCGGTGCGGCGACGGCGCGCTGACCGGCCCGGTGTCGCGCGGTGACGCGGGCACCGTGCGGCACCATCTGCGCCGGTTGCCCCCGGAGGTGGTGCCGGCCTATCTGGCGCTGGCCCGCCGGACCGCCGACCGGGCCGTCGCCGCCGGCCGGTTGCGTCCGGCCGACGCCGCGCCGCTGCTGGACGTGCTGGCGGACGCCGCGGCTGAGAACCTTGCGGGCGGTCGGCGGGTGGCGTCGTGACGGTGCTGGCGCGCACCATCGCGGACCTGCGGCAGGCCCGTGACGGGTGGGACGGCGCGGTCGCCGCGGTGCTCACCATGGGGGCGCTGCATGACGGCCATCGGGAGCTGATGCGCGCCGCTCGTGCGCACGCGGACCGGCTCGTCGTGACGATCTTCGTCAACCCGCTGCAGTTCGGGCCGGGCGAGGATTTCGAGCGCTATCCCCGTACGCTCGACGCCGACCTTGCGGTCTGCCGCGCGGAGGGCGCCGATCTGGTGTTCGCACCGGAGCGCGCGGAGATGTATCCCGACGGCCTGCCCGCCGTTCGCGTCGACGCCGGCCCGCTCGGCGAGGTCTACGAGGGTGCCAGCCGCCCCGGCCACTTCACCGGCGTGCTCACCGTCGTCAGCAAGCTCTTCCTGCTCACCCGTGCGCACCTGACGTTCTTCGGGGAGAAGGACTATCAGCAGCTCGCGCTGGTCCGCCGGATGGTCCGGGACCTGAACATCCCGATCGACGTCCGGGGCGTGCCGACCGTACGGGAATCCGATGGCCTGGCCCGGTCCAGCCGCAACCGCTATCTGTCGGCCGAGCAGCGTGCCGCGGCGCTGGTGCTGTCCCGCGCCTTGCACGAGGCTGCGGCACAGTCCGATACGCAGAGCGCGCTGGCGACCGCCCGGAAGGTCCTGGCGTCCGGCGCCGGGGTCGAGGTGGACTACCTCGCGGTGACCGATCCGCTGCTCGGCCCGGCCCCGGCGGACGGTCCGGCGCGCATGCTGGTCGCCGCGAGGGTGGGCGGCACTCGCTTGATCGACAATGTTCCGTTGCAGCTCGGAGGCGTGTCCTGATGCTTCGCACCATGCTCAAGTCCAAGATTCACCGGGCCAGCGTGACCCAGGCGGACCTGCACTACGTCGGTTCGGTGACCATCGACGAGGATCTGCTGGATGCGGCCGACCTGTGGCCGGGTGAACAGGTCGCGATCGTGGACGTGACAAACGGGGCGCGCCTGGAGACCTATGTGATCCCCGGGGCGCGCGGGACGGGTGTGATCGGGATCAACGGTGCCGCCGCGCATCTGGTGCACCCCGGCGACCTGGTGATTCTCATTGCCTACGGGCAGATGGACGACGCCGAGGCCGGCGCCTTCCGGCCGCGGATCGTGCATGTCGACGCGGCTAACAAGATCATCGAGCTGGGCGCGGACCCGGCGGCGGCGGTACCCGGCATGGCCGGGCCGGCGATCCGGGGCGACGTGCTCGGCGGGGATCTGTCCGCGGCGGTGGGCTGAGCGACCGGTGGGAGCTCGGGCGTCGCGGTGGCGCGTCGGGCGGTCGGCCGCGTACGCCGAAATCGTCGGCCTGTTCCGGCATTTGCCATATGATCGGCAAACCGGACACAGGTCGGCGCTGGGAGGCATGCGCACATGCGACACCCGCTGGTGGTCCGTCTCGGGATCGCGGCGGCCGGTGTCCTGCTCCTCGCCTCCGGGTGCGGCGCGCCGGCCGGGGTCGACGGCGATCTGACCGACGACTGGGCGGCGATCGCCGAGCCGACCGGATTCACCCCCGAGGCCGCGACCTGCCACCTCGCCACCTTCGCAACGGTCGGCCCGCGATCGGCGTACGAGGAGGTGGATTGCCGCCTCAGGCACCGCACCGAGACGGTCTACGTCGGCGTCTACCCGAGCCCGGCGGCCGATGCGGACACGCCGCCGTCGGACGGTTCGGCGGCCTCCCGGCAGGCGTACCGGACCTGTGACGCCAAGACCACCGAATACGTGGGTGCGCCGTGGCACCTGGGGCGGTTGTGGATCGGCGTCACCCACCCGTCGCCGGCCGCCTGGACCGGCGGCGCCCGGTGGTTTCGCTGCGAGGTGATGGAACTCAGCTCGGTGGAGGACGACGGCGGCCTGGTGCAGCGCATCGGCTCGCTGCACGACCGGCTGGCGGGCGCCCGCTCGGCGCTGCGGCTCTCCTGCTACGCGATCGAGCTGACCGATTCGAAGGGGATCGCCGGGATGCCAGCCGCGTCGTGCAGCGCCAAACACAACGCCGAGTTCGCCGGCGTCGCGGATGCGCGCGACAAGCCGTACCCGACCGACGATGACCAGTGGGCCGCGCTGCACGATCTCTGCCGTACGGTGATCGCGACGTTTGTCGACGTCCCGGACGACGCCGACCTGCAGTACCGCACCGGGGTGATTTCGCTGCCCGGCGGTGAGGATGTGTGGGCGCTGGGCGATCACACGCTCCGTTGTTATCTCTGGACGGATTCCACCGATCTCACCGTGTCGTTGAAGGGCAAGGGGACCAAGGCGCTGCCGATCCTCTACCGGTAACGGCCGCCACTGCCCGCTACCCCTGAACGACGAGCATCGCCATGGCGAGGTTGACTATGCGCATGTCGCATGTCGCGGATCTCCCGGTGCTGCCGCGCCGGCTCGCCGCCGCCGATCCCGGCTGGGCGGAGACCACCGACGTCGTGGTGATCGGCTCGGGTGTCGCCGGGCTGACCGCCGCGCTGCATCTGCGCGAGCAGGGGCTCCGCGTCACGGTGGTGACGAAGGTCAACATCGATGACGGATCGACGCGCTGGGCGCAGGGCGGCATCGCCGCGGTGCTCGACCCGCTGGACACCCCGGCGGCGCACGCCAACGACACCGAGATCGCCGGGGTCGGGCTGTGCGACCCGGCGGCGGTTCGGGTGCTGGTGGAAGAGGGTCCGGTGCGGGTGCGCGAGCTGATGCGGCTGGGCGCCGCGTTCGACCGCAACGCCGACGGCTCGCTCATGCTGACGCGCGAGGGCGGTCACCGCGCCGACCGGATCGTGCATGCCGGCGGCGACGCCACCGGTGCCGAGGTGCAACGGGCATTGCACGAAGCCGTGCGCCGCGACCCGTGGATCAAGCTGGTGGAACACGCCCTGGTGCTGGATTTGCTGCGCGCCGCCGACCGGCGGGTCTGCGGCATCACCTTGCACGTGCTCGGCGAGGGGGCGGAGGACGGTGTCGGTGCGATCCTGGCCCGCGCGGTGGTGCTGGCCACCGGCGGCATGGGACAGGTGTACGCCTCGACCACCAATCCGCTGGTCTCCACCGGGGACGGCGTGGCGCTTGCGCTACGCGCCGGCGTCGCCGTCACGGACATCGAGTTCGTCCAGTTCCACCCCACCTCGTTCGTCACCGCGGGCGTCACCTCCGCGCAGCGGCCGTTGATCTCCGAGGCCCTGCGCGGCGAGGGTGCGCACCTGATCGACGAGGACGGCGAACGGTTCATGGTCGGCCGCCACGAACTGGCCGAGCTGGCGCCGCGTGATGTGGTCGCCAAGGGCATCCATCGGGTGCTCCGGCAGACCGGCGCCGACCATGTCTATCTCGACGCGCGGCACCTCGGCCGGGACTTTCTGGAACGGCGGTTCCCCACCATCCTCGCCTCGACCCGGGCGGCCGGCATCGACCCGGTCACCGAGCTCATCCCGGTGGCCCCGGCGGCGCATTACGCGTCCGGCGGCGTTCGCACCGACCTGTACGGGCGGACCTCCGTCCCCGGGCTGTACGCCTGCGGCGAGGTCGCCTGCACCGGCGTGCACGGCGCGAACCGGCTGGCCAGCAACTCCCTGCTGGAGGGCTTGGTGTTCTCCCGGCGCATCGCGGACGACGTGGCCCGCGGACTGCCCGCCCAAGCCGACCCGGCGCCGCGACCGCAGGGGCCGGCGTGGGTGGTCTCCGAGTCGATCCGCGCGGATCTGCAGAAATCCATGACTCGGGGCGCCGGTGTGCTCCGCTCGGCCGACGGCCTGGCTACCACCGCGAAGGAGCTGTCGGATCTGGGCGATGAGCGGTCCGCGCCCCGCAAGGCCGCATGGGAGGCGACGAACCTGCTCACCGTGGCCACCGCCCTCGTCGCGTCGGCGGCGACCCGACGCGAGACGCGCGGTTGCCACTGGCGGGAGGACTTTCCGAACGCCGCGGACGAGTGGCGTGGGCACCTGCTGAACATGATCGGCGAGACGGGCGGGGTGGACCAGAGGTTCGAGGAGATGGCATGACGGGAGGGAAACCGGACATGACGCTGGACATGGCGGCGGTCGACCGGGCGGTCTATGCCGCTCTCGCGGAGGATCTGGGGGACCCGCCGCGCGACGTGACGAGTGAGGCCACCATCGAGGCCGGGCAGATCGACACCGCCGAGCTGGTGGCGCGGTCCGCCGGCGTTGTGGCGGGCCTGCCGGTGGCCGCGCGGGTGTTCGCCGCCACCTCGGCCGGTACGACGGAGTTCCGCGAGATCGCGGCCGAAGGGGACCGGGTGGCGCGCGGCGACGTGCTGGCGGTGGTTACCGGCCGTACCCGGACCCTGCTGACCGCGGAACGTACGGCCTTGAACCTTCTGTGCCGAATGTCCGGCGTGGCCACCCACACCCGGAGGTGGGCCGACGCCCTGGCCGGGTCGAAGGCCCGTGTGCTCGACACCCGCAAGACCACGCCCGGACTCCGCGCCCTGGAGAAGTACGCGGTGCGTGTCGGCGGTGGCACGAACAAACGGATGGGCCTCTACGACGTGGCCATGATCAAGGACAACCACAAGCTGGCGGCGGGCGGCATCGCCGCGGCGTACCACCGCGTCCGCGCCGAGTTCCCCGAGGTCGCGGTGCAGGTGGAGGTGACCACGGTGGTCGAGGCGCGAGAGGCCGTCGAGGCCGGGGCCGGCTTTCTGCTCTGCGACAACATGCGCCCGGAGGACCTGCGCGAAGTGGTCCGGGCGGTCGGCGACCGGGTCGAGCTGGAGGCCACCGGCGGTCTCACGCTGGACACCGCGGCCGATTACGCGGCCACCGGCGTCGACTACCTGTCCGTGGGCGGGCTGACCCATTCCTCGCCGATTCTCGACGTGGCGATGGATCTGCGACCGCGCTGAGAGCACGTACGGGCAGGTGGCCGGCGTCCGGATAGTCTGCCCTCGTGCTCTTGTGCATTGACATCGGAAACACCAACACCGTGCTGGCGACCTTCGACGGCGACAAGCTGGTGCACAACTGGCGGATCAAGACCGACGCCCGGTCCACGGCGGATGAGCTGGGCCTGATGTTCCGCGGCCTGCTGGCCGCCGACGCCGTGGAGATCACCGGGGTGGCCGCCTGCTCGACCGTCCCGGCCGCGTTGCGCTCGCTGCGGACCATGCTGGCCCGCTACTACGGCGATCTGCCCAACGTGGTGGTCGAGCCGGGTGTGCGCACCGGTGTCCAGTTGGCCATCGACAACCCCAAGGAGGTGGGCGCGGACCGGGTGGTCAACACCCTGGCGGCGCACGCGCTCTACGGCGGACCGTCGATCGTGGTGGACTTCGGAACGACCACCAACTTCGACGTGATCAGTGCCAAGGGCGAATTCCTCGGTGGCGCGTTCGCGCCGGGGATCGAGATCTCCTTCGACGCGCTCGCCTCCCGTGCCGCGCAATTGCGCAAGGTCGAGCCGGCTCAGCCGCGCTCGGTGATCGGCAAGAACACCGTGGAGTGCCTGCAGGCAGGCATGTACTTCGGCTTCGCTGGGCAGGTCGACCGGATCGTCGAGCAGATGACCGCGGAACTGGGCGGAGTCAAGGCGGTGATCGCCACCGGCGGGCTCGCCTGGCTGGTCAAGGACGAATGCCGGACGATCACCGCGCACGAACCGATGATCACGTTGATCGGGCTCCGGATGGTATATGAGCGGAACGTCTGAGGAGGCCTGAGTACGATTTTTGCCGACTGCCGCGCCCCATCGATTCGATGCGCGCGGTCCACCGCATCCCACAACCACCGCATCCGACAGAGAGCCGTGCCGTGACCGAGCAGAACCTGCCAGCCCCCGAAATCGCCGAGGATCTCCCCGAGCAGATGCGCGTCCGCCGGGCCAAGCGGGACCGGCTGCTGGCGGAAGGCGCCGAACCATACCCGGTGGGATTTCCGCGCACCGCGACCCTGGCCGAGATCCGAACGAAGTACGCCGAACTGCCGACCGACACCGCATCGGGTGACCGGGTCGGGGTGACCGGCCGGGTGATTTTCATCCGGAATAGCGGAAAGCTCTGTTTCGCTACTTTGCGTGACGGTGATGGGGCCGAACTTCAGGCCATGCTGTCCCGGGACAAGGTCGGCGCGGAGCGTTTGGAGTCCTGGAAGCGCCTCGTCGATCTGGGCGACCTGGTGGGTGTCGTCGGCGAAGTGATCACCAGCCGCCGGGGTGAGCTTTCCGTGCTGGCCGACGAATGGTCGATGACCGCCAAGGCGTTGCGCCCGTTGCCGGTGGCGCACAAGCCGTTGAGCGAGGAAACCCGGGTGCGGCAGCGGTACGTCGACCTGATCGTGCGCCCGCAGGCGCGGGAAGTCGTGCGCACCCGCGCGACGGTGGTGCGCAGCCTGCGCGAATCGCTGTTCCGCCGGAATTTCCTGGAAGTCGAGACGCCAATGCTGCAGTTGCTGCACGGCGGCGCCTCGGCCCGGCCTTTTGTCACACACAGCAATGCGTTGGACATCGATCTGTATCTGCGCATCGCGCCGGAGCTTTTCCTCAAGCGTGCGATGGTCGGCGGCATCGAGCGAGTGTTCGAGATCAATCGCAACTTCCGCAACGAGGGGATGGACTCCACGCACTCGCCGGAGTTCGCGATGCTTGAGGCGTACCAGGCGTACGCGGACTACCGGGTGCTGCAGAACGAGGTTCGGCAGTGGATCCAGGAGGCCGCCGAGGCGGTGTCCGGCTCGCATGTGGTGACCCACCAGGACGGCACCGAGGTGGACCTGGGCGGCCAGTGGCGCACGGTCACCCTCTTCGGCGCGCTCTCCGAAGCTCTCGGGGAAGAAGTCACCGTGCGGACGGATATGTCGCGTCTGTTGCAGTACGCCGAAAAGCATGACCTTTCGGTGGATCCGAAGTGGAGTCCCGGGAAGCTCGCCGAGGAGCTTTTCGAGCATCTGGTGGTTCCCGGCCTGCAGGAGCCCACGTTCGTCTGTGACTATCCGGAGGCGACCACGCCGCTGACTCGCCCGCATCGTGAGATTTCCGGCCTGACTGAGAAGTGGGATCTCTACGTCCGCGGTTTTGAGCTCGCCACCGCCTATTCCGAGCTGGTCGACCCGGTGGTGCAGCGGGAACGGCTGGTCGCGCAGTCCCTGCTGGCGGCCGGTGGGGACGCCGAGGCCATGGTGCTGGACGAGGATTTCTTGCGCGCCATGGAGTACGGAATGCCACCGGCCGGCGGCATGGGAATGGGAATCGACCGGCTGTTGATGGCGCTCACCGGGCTGGGGATTCGAGAAACGATCCTGTTCCCGTTGGTGCGGCCGGAGTAGCGCTCCGTACACAAATATGGCTGTTCGAAGACAATCGCAAGTCTGCCATTGACGTACAGCGCAGCCGGAGCGTTATTGTTCTCTCGGATTGTTGCGCATCGCGACCATGTGTTCGGAAGGATAGCGGCGAGTGGCCAAGCAGATCATTCACAAGCTGGTCGATGACCTCGACGGGGGTGACGCCGACGAGACGGTGAAGTTCGCCCTCGACGGCGTGCAGTACGAGATCGATCTTTCGGAAAAGAACGCCGCCAAATTGCGGGACGTCTTCGCGCCGTACTTGGGAGCCGGTTCGAAGGTGCCGCGGGGCGGCGTGGTGGTGGGCGGTCGCGCGGCCCGGGGGCGGGGTGGCGCGACGGCCGACCGCGAGCAGAACAAGGCCATCCGGGAGTGGGCCAAGAAGTCCGGCAAGGAGATCTCCGATCGGGGTCGGATCCCGCAGGAGATTGTCGACGAGTTCCACGCGAAGGGGCCGGGCCGCTGAGGCGTTGCCGGCTCCTGCCGTCAGGCCCGTGGCACGCTGCCACGGGCCTGACGGCTTTTCCGCCCGGTTCCGTCCCGTGCCCGGCCGCGTGGGCATAACGTCATCCACAGGTGTGGACGGGGTTGTCCACAGGATGTGGACAACGTCGCCGCTCACGGATTTCGCTGTCCGCGTACACGTACCGGTGGGGGAACAGCCGCTGAGCGTGCGAAGTTGGCTAAGTCAACGCTGCGGGATCCGTCCAGTGGACCGCGAGAGCCCGGCAGGGTCACCCGGCGGCGATAGAGTTACAGCACGGGCATCACCGATGCCCGTGCTGGCCCGAGAGACTTGGGGCACCCGCCAGTTCATTGGCGCACGGCACGTGAGGAGCACGAGGGCATGTTCGAGCGGTTCACCGACCGAGCGCGACGGGTTGTCGTCCTGGCCCAGGAAGAGGCCCGGATGCTCAACCACAACTACATCGGGACAGAGCACATCCTGCTGGGTCTGATCCACGAGGGCGAAGGCGTTGCCGCGAAGGCTCTGGAGAGCCTCGGCATCTCCCTGGAGGGCGTCCGCCAGCAGGTCGAGGAGATCATCGGACAGGGCCAGCAGGCGCCGAGCGGGCACATCCCGTTCACCCCGCGGGCCAAGAAGGTGCTGGAGCTCTCGCTGCGCGAGGCGTTGCAGCTCGGCCACAACTACATCGGCACCGAGCACATCCTGCTCGGCCTGATCCGCGAGGGTGAGGGCGTCGCCGCTCAGGTGCTGGTCAAGCTGGGCGCGGACCTCAACAGGGTGCGTCAGCAGGTGATCCAGCTCCTGTCCGGCTACCAGGGCAAGGAGCCGGCCGCCGCGGGGGCCGCGGCGGGCGAGACCGCACCGTCGACCTCTCTGGTGCTCGACCAGTTCGGGCGCAATCTGACGCAGGCCGCCCGCGAGGGCAAGCTCGACCCGGTCATCGGCCGGGAGAAGGAAATCGAGCGCGTCATGCAGGTGCTGTCCCGCCGGACCAAGAACAACCCGGTGCTGATCGGCGAGCCGGGTGTCGGCAAGACCGCCGTGGTCGAGGGACTGTCCCAGTCCATCGTCAAGGGCGAGGTGCCGGAGACGCTGAAGGACAAGCAGCTCTACACCCTCGACCTGGGCGCGCTGGTCGCCGGCTCCCGCTACCGCGGTGACTTCGAGGAGCGCCTCAAGAAGGTGCTGAAGGAGATCCGCACGCGCGGGGACATCATCCTGTTCATCGACGAGATTCACACCCTCGTCGGTGCTGGAGCCGCCGAGGGCGCCATAGACGCCGCCTCGATCCTCAAGCCGATGCTCGCTCGTGGCGAGCTGCAGACCATCGGTGCCACCACGCTCGACGAGTACCGCAAGCACCTGGAGAAGGACGCCGCGTTGGAGCGGCGCTTCCAGCCCATCCAGGTCGGCGAGCCGTCGCTGGCGCACACCATCGAGATCCTCAAGGGCCTGCGGGACCGCTACGAGGCGCACCACCGGATCAGCATCACCGACGCGGCCCTGGTCGCGGCCGCGACGCTGGCCGACCGATACATCTCCGACCGGTTCCTGCCGGACAAGGCGATCGACTTGATCGACGAGGCCGGCGCTCGGATGCGCATCCGCCGGATGACCGCACCGCCGGACCTGCGCGACTTCGACGAGCGCATCGCCCAGGTGCGGCGGGACAAGGAGTCCGCGATCGACGCGCAGGACTTCGAGCGGGCCGCCCAGCTACGCGACAAGGAGAAGCAGCTACTCGGGCAGAAGGCGCAGCGGGAGAAGGAGTGGAAGGCCGGCGACCTGGACGTGGTGTCCGAGGTCGACGACGAGCAGATCGCCGAGGTGCTGGGCAACTGGACCGGCATCCCGGTCTACAAGCTGACCGAGGAGGAGACCTCCCGGCTGCTGCGCATGGAGGATGAGCTGCACAAGCGGGTCATCGGCCAGGAGGACGCGGTGCAGGCGGTCTCGAAGGCGATCCGGCGCACCCGTGCCGGCCTGAAGGACCCGAAGCGTCCGTCCGGCTCGTTCATCTTCGCCGGCCCGTCCGGCGTCGGTAAGACCGAGCTGTCCAAGGCGCTGGCCGAGTTCCTGTTCGGCTCCGAGGACGCGTTGATCCAGCTCGACATGTCCGAATTCCATGACCGCTACACGGTGTCCCGGCTCGTGGGCGCCCCTCCCGGTTATGTCGGTTACGACGAGGGCGGCCAGCTCACCGAGAAGGTGCGCCGCAAGCCGTTCTCGGTGGTGCTCTTCGACGAGATCGAAAAGGCCCACCCGGACGTGTTCAACACGCTCCTGCAGATCCTGGAGGACGGCCGCCTCACCGACGGTCAGGGCCGCATCGTGGACTTCAAGAACACGGTGATCATCCTGACCACCAACCTGGGCACGCGCGACGTGGCCAAGGCGGTCTCGCTGGGCTTCCAGGCGTCCGAGGCCGAGGAGTCGAATTACGAGCGGATGAAGCAAAAGGTCAACGACGAGCTGAAGCAGCACTTCCGCCCCGAGTTCCTCAACCGCATCGACGACACCATCGTCTTCCACCAGTTGCGCCAGCAGGAGATCCTGCAGATCGTCGACATCTTCGTGTCGCGGATCGAGGCACAGTTGAAGAACAAGGACATGGGCCTGGAGCTGACCGACACCGCCAAGAAGTACCTGGCGAACAAGGGCTTCGACCCGGTGCTGGGTGCCCGGCCGCTGCGCCGGACCATTCAGCGGGACCTGGAGGACACGCTGAGTGAGCAGATCCTCTTCAACGAACTGCGCCCCGGCCAGATCGTTGTGGTGGACTGCGAGGGGAACCCGGACAACGTCGACAAGGCGAAGCTGACCTTCGAAGGCGCCGACCGTGGTGACCAGGTGCCGGACGCCGTTCCGGCCGACCTCGGGGCTGCGGCCGCCGAGGAGTAAGCGGCGACGAAAACCCGTTTCGCGACGAAACGGCCCGGCCACCCCGCGGTGTCCGGGCCGTTCTCGTTCCTGGGCGGATTCGTGTCCGGCAGCTTGCTTGTCCGGGCACGTCCGGCCCGCGGCTCAGAGGCTCTGTACCTCACCGGCCGGCGGTGCATCGCCGGCCAGCACGAACTGGTCGCCGTGCGGCTCGACCAGGCCGTCGTCGACCAGACCGGCGAGCGCTCGGGCACGCTGCACCTCGTCGGTCCAGACCATGTCCAGACGCTGCCGGGGAACCGGGCCGGTGGCGTGCCGCAGCACCTCCAGCAGGAGCCCTCGCACCTGGCGATCGGTCCCCGCGTACCGCTGCACCTTCCGGGTCGGCCCGGACGGTGCCGGCGCGCCGCTGAGCCGCCACGCACAGTCCGTTGCGAGCGGGCAGACCGCGCACTTGGGACTGCGGGCGGTGCAGACCACCGCTCCGATCTCCATGAACGCGATGCTCGCCCGCGCCGCGCGAGCCTCCTCCACGGGGAGCAGATCGGCCATCGCCGCCAGGTCCGCCGCCGTCGTGGCCGCCCCGGCATCCGCCAGCCCCTGCACGGCCCGCGACACCACGCGCCGGACATTGGTGTCCACGACCGGGTGACGTTGTCCAAACGCGAACGTGGCCACCGCCCGCGCTGTGTAGGTGCCGATCCCTGGCAAGGCCAGCAATCGATCAAGATCGTCCGGTACCGCACCGCCGTGCCGTTCCACGATCGTCGTGGCGCATGCGTGCAGGCGCAGCGCGCGGCGCGGATAACCCAGCCGTCCCCACATCCGGATTGCCTCGGACGGGGGATCCTGGGCCAGTGCGGCAGGGGTCGGCCAGCGGGTGAGCCAGCCCCGCCAGGCCGGCTCCACACGGACGACCGGCGTCTGTTGCAGCATCACCTCGCTGACCAGCACGGCCCACGCGCTGGTGCCCGGCTCCCGCCAGGGCAGATCGCGGGCGTTGTCGTCATACCAAGCGATGGCTTTGTCGGCGAGAGTCATAACCACACCAGCGTAGGATGCCCGGGTGAACGAGCTTGCCATCACCGTCCTAGGTCCGGACCGCACCGGGATCGTCGCGGAGGTGTCCGAAGCATTGGCCGGCGTCGGAGCCAATCTGTCGGACTCCACCATGACCCGGCTGCGAGGGCACTTCACGATGACCCTGATCTGCACTGGTGCCTCCGCGTCGGAGGTGGAGAAGGCGCTCGCGCCGCTGGACGGTCTGCTGTCCAGCGTGCGAGCGGTGGAGCCGGAGAAGGAGTCCGGCGTCACCGGCGAGCCGTACCTGGTGAGCGTGCACGGCGCCGACCGTCTCGGCATCGTCGCCGCGGTGACCCGGGTGGTGGCCGCCTCCGACGGCAACATCACCGACCTCACCACCCGTCTGACCGGCCCGCTGTACGTGCTGATCGCCGAGGTCGATCTGCCGCCGGGTGCCGCGGACCGGCTTGCCATGCGGCTCGCCGCGACGGGGCAGGAACTGGGCGTCGACGTGACGCTGCGGCGTGCGGAATCGGAGGTCCTGTGAATACCCCCGCCGACCGCGGAGCGGTCGCATGACCGAGCCCATCTCCGTCTGGAAGCCAGAGCTCCTCGGTGTCGACGGGCGCGTGCTGCCCGTGATCACCGCGCCCTCCAACGTCCTCAGTACCGCGGCCCCCCAGGTAGATCCTGCCGACCCGGAGACCATCCAGCTCGCCGCCGATCTGGTGGCCACCATGCGGGTCTCGCCCGGTTGTGTGGGCCTGGCCGCGCCGCAGATCGGCGTCGGCGCGCAAGTCTTCGTGGTGGATGTCAGCCAGCATCCGAAGACGGCCACCAGCCACGGCATGTTCGCCCTGTGCAATGCACGGGTCGTGGAGGCCAGCCGTTGGCGTCCGGGCCGCGAGGGGTGCATGTCCGTTCCTGATCTTACCGGCGACGTACGTCGAGCGAGCCGTCTGGCGGTGGAGGCGGTGCTGCCGGGCAGCGGCGAGGAGGTGCGGCTGGTGACCGATGCCTTCGAGGCGCGGGCGCTACAGCACGAGATCGACCACTGCGCGGGGAAACTTTTCCTCGATCGGGTGGCCGGTGCGCACGCCGTTCATCAGCGCAAGGTCTATCTCTAACGATCGTCGGCCCGGTCGGTGTCGCGGCTCCGGCGCGTCGCGTCCGTGGCGGGCGTGCGCCCGGCGTACGGTGTGCCCATCATGCGTGCGACGGTCGGTCCCCTCCCTCCCGCCGTGTACTGGCGGCGCCGGGCCATAGTGCTGGGTGCAGTGCTGCTCGGCGTCATCGTGCTGTTCGTGGCCTGCACCGGCGGTGATGACGACGACAAGCCGGGGGCTGGCCCGGCGTCGCGGGGAGCGTCCCAGTCCGCGTCCGCCGCGGCACCCGACGAGGAGCCTTCGTTCGCCGATGTCCCGCCCGGTTCCGGTCCGTCGCTGCCCGATCCCGATCAGGTGTCGCCGGGTACGCAGGACGGTGGTGCCGGGCCGGACGGGGGCACCGGGCAAGACGGTTCCGGCCAGAACGGCGATGGCCAGAACGGCGATGGCCAGACCGGCACGGGTGACGGCGGGGACGGTTCCGGGCAGGCCGACGGGCAGAATGCCAACGTCGACGCGCCCGCCGACGGTTCGTGCGGCGACTCGGAGATCTCGGTGACACCGGTGCCGGTCACCACCGAGACCGACCGCGGAAGCTCACTGGTGATCAAGCTGCGGATCAAGAACGTCGGTTCTCGCACCTGCCCGCGCGATCTGGGCGCGCAGGCCCAGGAGCTCTACATCGATCAGGGCGCCCACAAGTACTGGTCGTCGGACACGTGCAGCAACGACCGCAGTTCGGCGGTCGTGGAGTTGGCACCTGGCGCGGTGCGCGAGTACAGCGTGACCTGGAACGGCCGCGAGGCCACCAAGTGCACCGGCGGCTTGGCGGACGGTCCGGTGCCGGATGCGGGTGAATACGAGGTGCGGGGTCGTCTGTCTACCAAGGTCAGCGCGCCGGTGGTGCTGACTCTCCGCTGACCGCGGGGTCGTGCCCCCTCAGCCCTGCTGCGCTGTGCCTGCCGCGCTGTGCCTGCTGCGCTGTGGAAGTCAGACGTATCGCTCGAGTATGGACGCCTCGGCGAGCCGGGACAGCCCCTCACGGACACTGCGGGCGCGGGCGTCGCCGACTCCTTCCACCGCTTGCAGATCCTCCACGGTGGCACCGAGCAGACGCTGGAGGGAACCGAAGTGGTCCACCAGCCGTTCCACGATCGGCGCCGGCAGCCGGGGCACCTTGGCCAGCAGACGGAAGCCGCGCGGGCTCACTGCGGCGTCCAGCGCGTCCGACGCCGCGGCATATCCCATCGCCTTGGCGACCGCGACCAGGTCGATCATCTCGGTGGCGGTGAGCTGGTCGAGCTCCTCCAACGCCTCGTCGAGGGTGCGGATCTTGCGCCCGACGGGCAGGTAGTCACGGATGACCAGGGTCCGGTCGGAGTCCACGCCGGCCATCAACTCGTCCAGTTGGAGCGCCAGCAGCCGCCCGTCGGTGCCCAGCTCCACGACATATCCGGAGATCTCGTCCGCGATCCGCCGTACCATCTCCAGCCGCTGAACCACGGCCACCGCGTCGCGGACCGTCACCAGGTCTTCGATCTCCAGGGCGGACAGCGTCCCGGAGACCTCGTCCAGCCGCAGCTTGTATCGCTCCAGCGTGGCCAGCGCCTGGTTGGCGCGGGAGAGGATGGCGGCCGAGTCGTCCAGCACGTGGCGCTGGCCGTTGACGTAGAGCCCGATGATGCGCATCGACTGGCTCACCGAGATGACCGGAAATCCGGACTGTTTCGCGACTCGCTCCGCCGTGCGGTGGCGGGTCCCGGACTCCTCGGACGGGATGGAGGGGTCGGGCATCAGGTGCACCGCCGCGCGCACGATCCGGGTGCCGTCGCTGGAGAGCACCACGGCTCCATCCATCTTGCACAGCTCACGCAGCCGTGTCGCGGAGAACTCCACGTCGAGCGGGAAGCCGCCGGTGCAAATCGTTTCGACGACGGCGTCATGACCGAGAACGATTAATGCACCGGTGCGCCCGCGGAGGATCCGCTCCAGGCCGTCGCGCAGCGCCGTGCCGGGTGCCATCAGGGCGAGGTTGGCGCGCAGCGGATCGCCGCCGCCCCCGCCTCCGCCGGTGACGACCGCCGACGAGGCCGGTGCGATGCCACGCGGCGCCGACCCGTTCACGCCGGCGCGGGGCACGGCACTGCTGGTGCGCGGCACTGGTGTGGCGGCGGGAGGCTTGGAACCATCGCGGTCGAGCGGCACCTGTACATTCTACGGACTGTCATCCACGTCAACGAGGCGCGGTGCGAGGAATGCTCCGTAGCGTGATGAACCGTCACCCCGAGTCACGTCGCGGCGGCTCGCGCGGCCACCTGCATCGCGGACCGGAGATCGCTCACCTCGTGAACCTGCATCCCGGCCGGTGTCCCGCCGGGACTGTCCGGGCCGCAGCCGGGCGGCACCAGCGCCACCCGGAAACCGAGACGGGCCGCTTCGGCGAGTCGGCGTCCCACCGCGCTCACTCGCCGGATCTCCCCGGTGAGCCCGACCTCGCCGATGGCCACCAGATGTGGTGCCATGGCGAGGTCCAATCCGCCGGACGCGACGGCGAGGGCCATGGCCAAGTCGGCGGAGGGCTCCACCAGCCGGATGCCCCCGACCGTGGCGGCGAAGACCTCCTTGTTGTACAGACGCAGTTGTTTGGTCCGGCGTTCGAGAACGGCCAGCACCATCGCTAGCCGGGCGCTGTCGAGCCCGGACACCGTGCGTCGCGGCGACCCCTGCACCTCCGACCCGATCAGCGCCTGCACCTCGGTCACCAGGGCCCGGCGGCCCTCCATCGCCACCGTCACGCAGGTGCCGGGAACGGGCTCCTGATAGCGGGTGAGAAACAGCCCGGAGGGATCGGCGAGGCTGCTGATGCCGCTCTCGTGCATCTCGAAGCAGCCGACCTCGTCGGCCGCGCCGAAGCGGTTCTTCACCCCGCGGACGAGGCGCAGGGAGGAATGCCGGTCGCCCTCGAAGTGCAGCACCACGTCGACCAGATGCTCCAGCACCCGTGGGCCGGCCACCTGCCCGTCCTTTGTCACATGCCCGACCAGTACGGTGGCGATGCCCCGCTCCTTGGCGATGCCGACGACCGCAGCGGTGACCGCACGAACCTGGGTGACACCGCCGGGTACGCCCTCGGCGCCCTGCATGGAGATGGTCTGCACCGAATCGAGCACCAGCAGCCCCGGCTGTACCGCGTCGAGGTGCCCGAGCACGGCGCCGAGGTCGCTCTCCGAGGCCAGGTAGAGCCGATCGTGCAGCGCCCCCAGCCGTTCCGCGCGCAGCCGGACCTGACTCACCGACTCCTCGCCGCTGACCACGAGCGAGGCCGTCCCCGCCCCGGCCGCCCACTGCTGGGCCACGTCGAGCAGCAGCGTGGACTTGCCCACGCCCGGCTCGCCGGCCAACAGCACCACGGCGCCGGGCACCAGGCCGCCACCCAGCACTCGGTCGAGCTCGCTGACGTTCGTCGCCACCGCACGGGCCGGAGCGGCGCTGATCTGCGCGATCGGCCGGGCCGGCTCGGACGGCATCCGCGAGCTGACCACCCGCCCGGACACCACGGTGCCGCTCGCCGCGGACTCGATGATGGAGCCCCACTCGCCGCACTCGGGGCAGCGGCCGAGCCACTTGGGCGGCTGGTGTCCGCACGCGTCGCAGACGAAGACGGGCCGGGCCGCCTTGGCCGCCGTGCGGGAAGTGGGGCGGGCGGTGCTGCTGTTGCGGTTGGGGCTCACCGCACCAAAGTTAGCGGCAGGGTCTGACAACGCACGGCAACACCGGGCACGTGGTGATTACTCCGCGTGGGTCTCGTCCGGCACCGCGGGTGCGCGCGAGGCGGGGGAAGACGGAATCGCCATCGGTGCCCGCACGCTCAGCGGCTCGGCCCCGTTGCTGAACTCGAAGACCAGGTTCACCTCCGCGCCGGGCGTCAGCTTGCCGCTCAGCCCCGACACGACAAGCATTTCGTCGTCGCCGGGCAGGAAGGAGACGGTGTTGTGCGGGCCGATCTCGATCCGGGCGGGCTGCATGCCGCTCGACGCACTGGCGGACTCGCCACCGGCCGCGGACGACTGGTCGGTCGACGGCTCGACGGACGGCTGGATCACCGAGTCGGACGGGCCGCTGTCGGTGTCCGGGATGGCGGGCGGACGGCTGCCCGACGGTGCCGGCGCGGCCGAAGCCACCGAGTCCGGTAGCGAGCCGGTGAGCCCCACCGACTGGCCCGAGACGACCGAGACCCCGGCCGCCTTGTCCTGCGGCGGGCGGCTGCTGACCAGCACGGTGATCGCCTCGCTGGTCTGGTTGAAGAGGTTCACCTCAAGCGGTGCGTCCCCGCCCGCGGGGTATCCCGAGGTGCCGTTGTAGACCACGGCGAGGTCGCGGACCAGCACGCTTCCATCGGAGCTCGCCGCGTTGAGGCCGTAAACGGACGGCTTCTTGAGCGACGTTTCGGCGACCTGACCGGCGCTGCAGCCGGAGAGCGTGACGACCGCGACGGTGGCGGTGCCCGCGAGCAGGGCGGCTGCGCGGGTTCCCAGCGAGCGCATCACAGTCCTCCAGGAAGAGACACCAAGGCGTGAGGCTCAGCCTAGAGGTCCGTGATCCGGCGCGTGCGGCGACCCGTCCATTCACACCACCCGACCCGTGAAGATCAGCAAGAGGACGTCCAGCAGGGCCACCACCATCACCGCCCGGAACACGGCCACCGGCCGTCCCCGGGCGTGCCGGGCGGCGTACCACCCGAGTGGAAGGACCACGACGGCCACCGCCGCAGCGGCCAGGCCGGCCCAGGACGGTGGTCCGGCAGGCCCGAAGACCAGTACGAAGGTGGCGGCGAGCAGCAGCCCGGCCGCGGCGGCCTGGGACCATGCGGCGCCCAGCCGGTGGGGCAGCCCACGGATGCCGGTCGCGGCGTCGTCGGCCAGGTCGGGCAGCACGTTGGCGAAGTGCGCCCCGCCACCGAGGAGCGCGCCGGCGGCGACCAGCCACAGCGGTGGCGCGGGATGACCGGGCAGGGCCACCACCACGAAGGCCGGCAGCGATCCGAAGGCGACCAGGTAAGGCACCACGGACAACGCGGTCGCCTTCAGTGGCCAGTCGTAGAGCAGGGCGAAGACGCCGACCAGCGTGATGGTGCACGCCGCGGCGACGCCGAACGGAGCGCCCAGAACCGGGATGAGAAGCGTCGCGACCAGCCCGGCGATGCCAACCGTACGGCGAGACACCGCGCCCGCGGGGATCGGCTTGTCGGCGCGTCCCGTGGCCCGGTCCCGATCCGCGTCGAGCCAGTCGTTCACCCAGCCCACCGAGAGTTGCGTGGCCGCGACAGCGGCGCCCACCCCGGCCAGGCTCCAGCCTCGGTGGCCGACGCCGAAGGCGAGCAACGTCATCGCCACCGTGACGGCCGCACCGGGCTCGGGGTGCGACGACGCGATCAAGGCGCGGGCGTGAGGCATGGAATGCAGTGTGGTGGTTGGGAGGTCCGCGTGCCACGCTCGATCAATGCACGCGCTCCCGCGCAACGACCCCCGTCAGTACGATCACCTCGCCGACCAATGGTGGCAGCCCGGCGGCGAGTTCGAGATCCTGCACTGGCTCGCGGCCGCGCGTGCGGCCCTGATACCACCACCGTCGCGTGCCGGAGCGGTGCTGGTCGACGCGGGCTGCGGCGGAGGACTGCTCGCGCCGCATGTGGCGCACCGGGGATACCGGCATGTCGGCGTGGACTTGCGCCGCACCGGGCTGATGCGGGCGACCGGGCACGGCATGCTCCCGGTCACCGGTGACGTGACCGCCCTGCCGTTGTCCGACGGCTGTGCCGAGGTGGTGGCCGCCGGGGAGATCCTGGAGCACGTCGCGGACGTGCCGGCGACCGTGGCGGAAATCGTCCGGGTGCTGTGTCCCGGCGGTCTGGTGGTGCTGGACACGGTGAACGACACGGCCCTCGGCCGGTTCATCACGGTCACCGCCGGTGAAGCGCTCGGCATCGCCCCTCCCGGCCTGCACGATCCGGCGCTGTTCGTCTCACCGCGCAAGCTGATCGCCGAGTTCGCCCGGCACGGCGTCGCGTTGCGGGTACGCGGCGTCCGGCCGACGATGACGGGGTTGCTGCGCTGGCTGGTGGCCCGCCGGGCGGCCGGCGCGACCACCGGGAGACCGACGGGCGCGGGGTCCGGCAGGCCCCTGGGCCGGGTGGTGCCGACGTTCTCGACGGCCGTGCTCTACCAGGGACGCGGGCATAAGGGCCGCGCACCGCAGGGCCGGGTGCCGGAGAGTGAGGAGACCGCATGATCGACGAGGCCCGCCGCCTGGCGCCGCGGTTCGCCGCTCGCGCCGCCCGGCACGACGCCGACGGTTCGTTCCCCGCCGACGACTTCGCCGATCTACGGTCGGCCGGCCTGTTCGGGCTGATGGTTCCGGAGCGCCTGGGCGGTGCCGGGGCGGGCTTTGCCGAGTACGCGGCGGTCGCCTACGAGCTGGCTCGCGGCAATGGCGCCACGGCGCTGATCTTCAACATGCACGCCTCGGTCACCGGGGCGCTCAGCGCCGTCACCGACGAGTTGGCCGACGCACTGGGCCTTCCGCCGGAGGCGATCGAGGCCCGGGACGGCTTCCTGAAGGCGGCGGCCAACGGTAGCTGGTACGCGGTGGCGATGAGCGAACGCGGTGCCGGATCCCGGCTGTCCCAGCTCAGCACGACCTACACCGCCGTCGCGGAGGGTGGTTACCGCATCGAGGGCGCGAAGACGTTCTGTTCCGGTGCCGGCCATGCCGACGGTTACCTGATCGCGGCGCGCAGCGCGACCGACCCGTCGCAGGTGTCGCAGTTCCTCGTGCCTCCCGGCCCGGGGCTGCGGGTGGTGGAGACCTGGGATGCGCTGGGCATGCGGGCCACCAGCTCGCACGACCTGCACGTGGAGGTGACCGTACCGGCCGGCGCGCTGCTCGGCGGCGTGGAGGGGCTCGCGCTGGTGGTGGCGCAGCTAGCGCCGCACTGGATGGTGGCCAGCTACGCCGCGGTCTACGTGGGCGTGGCACGGGCGGCGGTGGACGCCGCCGTCGAGCACGTGAACAGCCGCAAACTCGGCCACCTGCCCGCAGTCCGGGCACGCATCGGCCGCGCCGACGCCGCGGTCGCCGCGGCGCACCTGACCGTGATGGAGGCGGCCCGGCGAGTCGATGAGGCGCCCGGCGACGCGGAGACCAACCGCTGGGTGTGGCGCGCCAAGCTGCTGGCCGGCACGACCGCGGCCGAGGTGGCGGCGTCGATGCTGGAGGCGGCCGGCACCTCCGCGATGCGGCGTGGCCACCTGTTGGAGCGTCTCTACCGGGACGCACGCGCCGGCTCGCTGCAACCGGCCACCAGCGACGTTTGCGCGGATTGGCTGGGCGTCGACGCGATCGGCGGCGATCCGGACTCCGACGGTTCGGCGCCGCGCTGGTGAGGGGTTCGGCGCCGGCGCATCTCGGCAGGGGGAGGCACGTGTGAACGAAACCGCAACGATCGCCGGCATGGGCGTGGGGCTGCCGCCGTCCGCCGTGCAGGACGAACTCTGGGAGGGCTTCTTCGCCAACCATTACGCGGGCGGTCGGCGGGGGCTGGCCCGGCGGATCTTCGAGAACGCGGGAGTGGTGACGCGGCAGGCGGCGGTGAGCCCGCTGCTGGAGGACGTCTCGGCCTGGTCCACCGAGCGCCGGATGCAGCGCTACCAGGTCGAGGCGGTGCCGTTGGGCAAGGAGGCGGTGGGCCGCGCGCTCACCGACGCCGGCGTGTCCGCCGACGAGGTGGGACTGTTCGCCGTCTGCTCGTGCACCGGGTACGCGACGCCGGGACTGGACATCGTGCTCGCCCGCGACATGGGGATGTCCGCGAGCGTGCAGCGGCTGTTCGTCGGGCACATGGGGTGTTATGCGGCGATCCCCGGCCTCGGTGCGGTGTCCGATTTCGTGACGTCCCGCGGCCGGCCCGGCGTGCTGCTCTGCACCGAACTGACCAGCTTGCATCTGCAACCGGCCGGCGCCCGCGCGGACATCCAGCAGATCGTCTCGCACGCGCTCTTCTCGGACGCGGCGGCGGCCGTGGTGCTCACCCCCGGCGCGGGACATGGCGGGTACGCCGTGCGGGACGTGGTCGCGGTCACCGACTCGACCACCGCCGGCCACATGACGTGGGAAGTCACCGACCTGGGCTTTCGCATGGGGCTCTCGCCATTGGTGCCGGATGTGCTCGCGGTGCACGTGCGCAAGCTGGTGGAGGATCTGCTGGCGCAGCACGGGCTGACCGTCGCCGATGTCGACGGCTGGGCGGTGCACCCCGGCGGCCCACGGATCCTGGACGTGGTGCAGGAACATCTCCGGTTGCCCACCGGGGCCCTGTCCGCGTCCCGGGAGGTGCTGTCCGCGTACGGGAACTGTTCCTCGCCGACTGTCCTGCTGGTGCTGGACGAACTGCGTCGGCGTGCCCGGCCGCCGCGGAATGTGGTGATGCTCGCGTTCGGTCCGGGCCTGACCCTCTACGGCGCGCTGCTGCAGCGGACCGCGACGTGAACGTCGAGCGGGGACGGGGCGCGGTGATCTATGCGCTCGCCGGGGGAGTGGCGGCGGCGGGTGTGCTGTGGTGGTTTCGCGCGGCGCCCACCATCGCCCCGAACCCGCGCGCGGAAGCCTGGCGTGGCACCGTCGAGCGGCTGCTGCCGGAGGGCCCGGGGCGGGCGGCGAACACGGTCACACTCGGGCCGGGCGCGGTGCGCGAGGTGAGCATGCAGGTCAGTGACGGCTCGTACGTGGTCTCGGTGGTGTGTGCCGGGCCCGCACAGAGCCGGGTGCGGGTCAGCGTGAGCACGGTCGGTGAGGACAGCGGCCGGGGCGTGCGCTGCGGCGAGGATCCGTTGCCGATGCACTTCACGCTGGGCCTCGCCGGGCAGTTTCACCTCAATCTGGCAGCGGACGCGGGGGGCCCGGTGATGTTCCGGTGGGCGCTGCAGCGGATCGGCCCGCTCGGGTCTGGTCGCGGCCGGTGATGGCGCGGCGTCAGAGCCGGGCGATGTCGGGCAGCAGGGTCTCCACCGATGCGGTGCGCGGGAACGTTCGGACGATGGTGCCCGCGTGGTCGACAAGCACCGCAGCCGCGGTGCCGTCCGGCTCGGCGAGGTGGAGCTCCCGGCGCAGTTCGCCAGTGGGATCGCGGAGATGTCGGATGGTCTTGCCCTGCGCCTGCGGGGTGGCGCCGGGCGGCGGGGTGGTCCCGGTCGAGGGCGGCGCCTCGGACGAGACGGTGACCACGGCGATCCGGGGGCCGATCGCGGTGATCGTGTCGGTGATCAGGCCCGCGCAGTCGCACCCGTCGGTGAGCAGCACCACCGCGGGCATCTGGCCGCGCAGCGGAACGGTGTGTCCGTCGGAGCCGATCAGTTCCAGGGCGGGCAGCGTGTCCCGTGCGGCGCTGTCGGCGGAGGCCGGCACGGCGGACGGCGGCCGTGGCGTCTGGGACCAGGCCGACGCGAGGAGGCTGGCGATGGTGACCATGACGGCCATGGCCACGATCAGGACCGGGGCGCGGACTCCTGCGCGCAGGAGTCGCCGCAGCGCAGTTCCGGCGAGCAGCGGCTGGCGGCGGTGCGGATGCAGTTCCGCCTGCACCGCGCGCACCTCGTCGGCCAGCTCGGACAGGTCGTCCGGGATGACGATGACGCCCCACTCCTTGGGGATGCCGGGGAGGCCGTCGGGCGGCTCGCCCTCGTGCGGGCGGCCACCCTCGCCTGCGCTGGTCATGGACTCAACCTCCCCCCACGCGCGGGCCCGGAACCCGCGGCGCGGGGGCTGCCGCCGTCGCGTCGATCGGGATCTGGATTCAGCCTGCATCAAGCGACGGCCGTACGCCAGTAGCTGAAGGTGGTAGGGGAAAACGATGCGTCGGATAGTGCACATGCTTCAGATCCGGCATGTCCGACTCGCTCGCAAGAAGCGTGACGCCGTGATTACTGAGAGTGAGTGAGTCGGCATTCATGCCGCGTGTCAAGCGGGAGAAAGACCTCTCACAGGCCCTCTGAGCTGCACTAACAGTCACCACCGACGCGGGACATCGCCGCCCTGCCGTGTTACCCTAGACACAGCGAAAGGGGTTTCGAACCTATGGTTTTCAGTGTCGGCGAGACCGTTGTTTACCCCCACCACGGGGCCGCACTCATCGAGGCAATCGAGACTAGAACGATAAAGGGCGTGGAGAAGCAGTACCTCGTCCTTCGGGTTGCCCAGGGCGACCTGACGGTCCGTGTGCCCGCTGAGAATGCCGAGATCGTCGGCGTGCGCGAAGTGGTTGGCGAGGAAGGCCTGGGGAAGGTCTTCGACGTCCTCCGCGCACCGCACACCGAGGAGCCGACCAACTGGTCGCGGCGGTACAAGGCAAATCTTGAGAAGCTCGCCTCCGGCAACCCGCTCAAGGTTGCCGAAGTCGTTCGTGACCTCTGGCGTCGGGAGCGCGAGCGGGGTCTCTCCGCGGGGGAGAAGCGCATGCTCGCCAAGGCTCGCGACATCCTCGTCGGCGAGGTCGCACTCGCCGAGAAGAGCACCAAGGACGAGGCCGAGGTGCTTCTGGACAAGGTTCTGACCGAGGCCTGACGGAAGTTTCCATCCCTCCCGCACCACCGGTACGTGGCCAGGACCGCGACGTGACCGCGAAGCTCAATGCTCGCGGTGACGTCGCGGTCCTCGTTCCGGCAGCCGGCGCTGGCGTGCGTCTCGGTCCCGGCATGCCCAAGGCTCTCCGCGCGCTCGCGGGCGAGCCGCTTCTCCGGCACGCCGTGCGGCGCGTCGCCGCTGCGGCGTCGGTGCGCCAGATCGTGGTCGCCGCGCCGCCGGCCCAGGCCGACGCGGTTCGCGAACTCCTGTCTCCGGTGGCACCGGTGACCGTCGTGGCCGGTGGCGCCCATCGGCAACAGTCGGTCGCGGCGGCGCTCGCCGCCGTGCCGGACGACGTCGGCATCGTGCTCGTGCATGATGCCGCCCGGGCGCTGACACCGCCCGACCTCATCGAGTCGGTGGCCGCGGCGGTGCGCTCCGGCCTGCCGGCGGTCATCCCGGTGCTTCCCGTGGTGGACACGGTCAAGGAAGTCGGGCCGGGTGACGTGGTGCTCGGCACGGTCGATCGGTCGGTGCTGCGCAGCGTCCAGACGCCACAGGGTTTCCGGCGTGACGTGCTGGCCGCCGCGCATGCCTCGGGGGCCGACCCACTCACCGACGACGCCGGCCTGGTGGAGAAGATGGGCCTGCCGGTCACCTGCGTGCCCGGGTCCGACCTGGCAATGAAGATCACCAGGCCGCTCGACCTGGTCCTGGCCGAGGCGTTGCTCCGGTTACCCTGACCGCCGTGACGAGATCCCGAGTGGGCGTCGGTACCGACGTGCACGCCTTCGCCGCCGACCGTCCGTGCTGGGTCGCCGGTCTGCTGTGGCCGGGTGAGATCGGCCTGGCCGGGCACTCCGACGCCGACGTCGCGGCGCACGCCGCCTGCGATGCGCTTTTCTCCGCCGCGGGCCTCGGCGATCTGGGCAGCAACTTCGGCACCGGACGGCCGGAGTGGTCCGGTGCCTCGGGCGCCGACCTGCTCGCCGAGACGGTGCGGCGCCTGGACGGGTTTGCGGTGGTCAATGTCTCCATTCAGGTGATCGGCAATCACCCCAAGATCGGCAAGCGTCGCGACGAGGCCCAGCGGGTGCTGTCGGCCGTGGTGGGCGCGCCGGTCACCGTCTCCGGCACCACCACGGACGGGCTCGGGCTGACCGGCCGTGGCGAGGGCCTGGCCGCGATCGCGGTCGCCATGGTCGAGGCGCCGTAGCGCCCCCGGTCGCCGCGCGGCGGAAGCCCGGCTTCGCGGCACGGCCTAAGCTGGGGGCGTGTCCGCCTCGTCGTCTCCGGAACCCGGGACCACGCCTGACGAATACCGCCAGCGTGCCCTGCTCTTCGCCGACCTCGGGCGGTACGACGACGCGGCGGAGGAACTCGCCGCCGGGCTGACCACGGCACCGGCGGACGCGGCCCTGCTCACCACCCTGGCCCGGGTGCATCTCGCCGCGGATCAACCGGCCGACGCGCTGGTCGCCGCCGACGCCGCGGTGGCCGCGGCGCCGGACCAACTCGACCCGCTGGTGGTGCGCGGCATGGCGCTGACCGACATCAGCCGGTTCACCGACGCGGCCTCGGTGGCGGCCGGCATCCTGCGTCGCTGGCCGGACAACGCGTACGCGCAACGCACCGGGGCCGGGCTGCTGGGCGAGTCGCGCAACGGCCAAGAAGCGTTGAACGCCGCGTGGCATGCGGTGCGGATCGCGCCCGGAGAGGCCGAGGCGCACCTGGTGCTGGCCGTGGTGGCGGCCCGCTTGCGGCTGTTCGACCTCGCGCAGCGGGCCTATGCGGAGGCGCTGGACCTGGACGAGGGCATCGGCGAGGCGCAGCAGGACGTGGGCATTGTCCGCTTCGAACGCCGTCGATGGGCGCAGGCGCTGGACTCCCTCGCCGACGGCGGCACGATCGAGCCGGGTGCCACGGAGCAGAACTACCCGTCGCCGTTCCCCCGGCCGTACCCGGAGCCGGATGCCGCGGACACCGCCGCGCTGGACGAGCCGACGGGCGCGGGGTCCGACGGGCCGCATGACGGCGACGACGATCAGCCCCGGCCCGCCGCCCGCCGAGGATTCGCCGCTCGCCGGGACGCGCAGCCGCCGCCCGCCGCACGGCCCGAAATCAGCCGGCCGACCGGTCCCGTCCTGGACACCCTGGCGGATACCGACGGCGCCGTCCGGCAAGCCGTTCGGTATGGAGCCGGAGCGACGCTTGTCGCCGCCGTGGTGGTCGCCGGGATGTCGTTGATCAGCTCCGGGGCGTCGCGCGTCTGGGCGGCGATGATCGGCATGCTCGTCCTGGTCGCGGTGGTGGTGTGGTTGGCACGCCGGCTGACCGAGCCGATCGGCGCGGCGATCTGGAGAGTGCGCCGGTCGTCACGCGCCGCGGCGGTGGGCTTCGCCGTCATGTGCCTGGGTCCGGTGCTGCTCCTCGGCTACACCGTCACGGGCGGCCCGGCGCCGCTGGTGGCCGCCATGGTGTCGGCCGTCGCCGGGCAACTGCTCGTGCTGGTCCGGCGCTGACCGGTCGCCGGTCAGTCGTCGCGGACCTCCGCGATCAAGGCTTCGCGCACCGTCGACAGCCCCGCATCCAGTGCTCCAAGCAGCACCGCGTCGCCCTCGACGCGGCTCACCGCGATGGCGCTCTCCAACGGGGCCAGCCGCACCATCGCGCTGTCCAACGCCGCGAGCAGGGCATCGCCACCGGCCCGGCCGACCGGCCCGGCCAGCACCACCAGGGACGGGTCGAGAACCGCGATGACCGCGGCCAACCCGATGGAGATCCGGTCCGCCAAGGCGGCGAAGAAGTCGGCGGCAGACTCCGCGCCCGCCGCCGCGGTGAGCATGACCTCCAGCGGCGTCTGCCCGGAGACGCCGTGGTCGCGTGCCAGTGCCAGCACGGCACGACCGCCGACCAGGTCGGTCAGGTCGACCTTGTGATCGGTCGAGCCCGGGGCGTACGTCGGCATGTAACCGATCTCGCCGGCGCCACCGCGGGCGCCACGCATGAGCGTGCCGCCGATGTCGATTGCCAGCCCGAGCCCCTCCTGGCCGAGCCAGAGCAGCGCGAACCCGTCCGCGGCCCGGCCGACGCCGTGCCGCCGCTCGGCGATTGCGGCGAGGTTGACGTCGTTGTCCACGGCGACGCCGGTGCCCAGTGCCTCGGTGATCTCGGCGACCAGCCCGGTGCGGCCGAAGCCGGGCACTTCGACGTGCCGGATCGTCTGCGTGCGGCTGTCGTAGGAGCCGGCCACCCCGACGTGAACGTGTTTGATCCGCTCCGCGGGAACCCCGCTGTCCCTCCGGAGCCGGTCCACCGCCTCGGCCAGTGCGGTCTGCGGGTCGGTGGCCAGAAAGTCCACACGGGAGTCGAACCGGGTACGCACCTCACCGGTCAGGTCGCAGAGAGCGGCGGTCACCGAGGGCGCGCGGCTCGCGTCGATGTCGCGCACCGAGACCGCGGCGACGTAGGCGGCGTCCGCGTTGGCGGCGTAGATCTCGGCGTTCGGACCGGGCCGGCCGCTGTCGTGACCCACCACGGTGACCAGACCCGCGTCGGTGAGCCGGCGCAGCACTTCGGAAATGGTGGGCGTGGAGAGTGCGGTGAGGCGACGCAGATCGGCGCGCGTCAGGTGGCCGGGGTCCAGCAGATGAGCCAGTGCCGCACTTTCGTTCATGGCGCGTAGCAGCTTCGACGAACCGGCTGGTCGCGACACTAACGGCCCCCGCAATATCGCCCGAGAACACTGCCAAACGGTTGACAGATGTCACGGAACGTAGCCGCGCCCTGGAGAAGTGTCAAGCCGCACCCTCAGTGCACAGACCCCTGCCGGGTCTACCTGCTCCACGTCCAGGCGTAGCCGGTGTCCTCCACTTCCAGGCCCGCGCTGCACAAGTCAAGCGGGCGGAACGTGTCAACCATGACCGCCAGCTCGTCGAACGCCTCGGCGCCCAGGGACCGCTCCACCGCGCCGGGCTGCGGCCCATGCGTGAAACCGGACGGGTGCAACGAGATCGATCCCTGCTCGATGCCCGATCCGCGCCGGGCCTCGTAGCTGCCGCCGGTGTAGAAGAGCATCTCGTCGGAGTCGACGTTGTGATGGTTGTACGGGATCGGCACCGCCTGCGGGTGGTAGTCGACCTTGCGCGGGACGAAGCTGCACACCACGAAGTTCGGTCCCTGGAATGTCTGGTGCACCGGCGGCGGCTGATGCACCCGGCCGGTGATCGGCTCGAAGTCGTGGATGGAGAACACCCACGGGTACTGGCAGCCGTCCCAGCCCACCACGTCGAACGGGTGCCGGGCGTAGACGTGCCGGGTCCAGCCGCCACGAGCGCGTACCAGAACCTCCACGTCCGACCCGTCGACCAGCAGCGGCGTCTCCGGGCCGCGCAGATCCCGTTCGCAGTAGGGCGAGTGCTCCAGGAACTGGCCGCGCACCGACAGGTATCGCTTGGGCGGCCCGACATGGCCGCTTGCCTCGATGGTGAGCAGCCGGACCTGGCTCTGCGGCACGATCCGGTGCACCACCGAGGTCGGGATGATCACGTAGTCGCCGGGACCGACCTCCAAGGCGCCGAACGTCGTTTCGATCAGGGCGCGGCCCGCCTCCACGTACAGGCACTCGTCGCCGACCGCGTCGCGATAGAGCGGGGACGGCCGGTCCGCGATCGCGTATCCGATCCGCACGTCCGCGTTCGCCAGCAGGTGCCGCCGACCCAGCACCGCGTCCGCCGGTCCCTCGTCCAGCTTGTGGGTGCGCAGGTGCCGGGGCTTCAGCGGGCGGTTCGGCACCTGCTCGTACGCCGGGGGCGTGAAGGCTTCCGCGGCGGTGATCGAGGTCGGCGCGTGCCGGTGGTAGAGCAGGCTGGAGTCGGAACTGAACCCCTCCTGCCCCATCAGTTCCTCGGCGTACAGCCCCCCGTCGGGAGCGCGGAACTGCGTGTGGCGCTTGCGAGGAATCTCGCCCACTCGGCGGTAATACGGCATCGTTGCCCCCCACCCGTGACGTGACATAGCGGACGCTGTTGTTGCCTATCGCAGCGTCTATTAGGTTCAGTTTCGTGTCAACGCTGGTGCCGCCGCTGTTCGCCGGGTTCGTCGATGATGCTGCGGTGCTGGCCCCCGGTTTCGCCTCCGCCCCGGATGCGCTGGCCCGGCACCGGGAGCACGTCACCGCGTGGTACGGCCCGCTCCTCGGGGTCTTCCTGCTGCCCACCTCGGAGACCGAGCGTGACGTGCCGCTCGGGGACGTCATGGTGGGACTGGTCAACGACGGCCCGATCGCCGGGTTGCCGGCCGTGATCGCGCGGCTGCGTGCGGCCGGGGTCGGCCTGGGCCGGGTGGAGGCCGCGGTGGCCCGTCGCGGCGAGGATCCGCAGCCGGGCCTGGACGAGCTCGGCAAGCTCGCCTCGACCACCGCCGGCCTGGACGTATACGCGGAGATCCCGCTCAGTTGGGGACTGCTCGCGGCGCTCGACCGGGTGGCGCAGGCCCGTGCCGAGGGCCTGTCCATCGGACCCAAGTTCCGGGTCGGCGGGCTGGCCGCCGAGTTGTTCCCGACGCCGGTGGAACTGGCCGCGGTGATCTGCGCCTGCCGGGACCGGGAGTTGCCGTTCCGGCTGGCGACCGGGCTGCGGCACGCCATGCGCCACACGGACCCGGAGACCGGGTTCACCCATCACGGCTTCCTGAACGTGCTGGTGGCCACGCTCCTCGCGACCGACGGCGCGGAGGTGGCCGAGGTGGCCGAGGTGCTTGCCGCGACACATCCGGTGCCGCTGGTGGAACCGGCCCGATCCCGTCGTGATCAGGCGCGCCCGCTGTGGTGCGGATTCGGCACCACGAACCTGCTGGAGCCGCTCACCGATCTGATCCGGCTGGGTCTGGTCGACGGGGGCTACTCGTGAGCCGATTCGGCCCGCGGAATCTGCCGTACGGGGTGTTCAGCGGTGACGACGGCGTGCGTCGCGTCGGGGTGCGGCTGGACGACACGGTCGTGGACTTGTCCGATGTGGACGAGTTGTGCCGGCGGCCGACGCTCAACCCGCTGATGGCTGCCGGGCCGGCCCGCTGGGCGCGATTGCGGCGGGCTGCGCGCGAGCATGTCGTCGACGCCCCCCGCATCCCGCTCCGCGCGGTGCGCTTGCATCTGCCGTTCGAGGTCGCGGACTACACCGACTTCTACTCCAGTGAGCAGCACGCGCGCCGGGTCGGTCAGATCCTGCGGCCGGACCGGGCCGCGCTGCCGCCCAGTTGGCGTCACCTGCCGATCGGCTACCACGGTCGCTCGGCCACGGTGGTCGTCTCCGGCACGCCGATCCCCCGCCCGTACGGGCAGCGCGGGGCGGGCGACTTCGGGCCGACCCGTCGACTCGACATCGAGGCCGAGGTCGGTTTCGTGGTCGGTGTCCCGGGTGACCGGATCCCGACCGCCGCATTCGCCGACCATGTGTTCGGGGTGGTGCTGGTCAACGACTGGTCGGCGCGGGACATTCAGGCCTTCGAATATCAGCCGCTGGGCCCGTTCCTGGGCAAGTCGTTCGCCACTTCGGTCTCGCCCTGGGTGGTGCCGCTGGCGGCGCTGGCCACCCGCCCCGCGGCGCTGCAGGAGCCGGAGCCGGTGGACTACCTGCGCCCGGCCGGGCCGGGTTTCGACATCCGGCTCGCCGTGGAGTGGAACGGCACACAGGTGGCCTCCCCGCCTTACGCGCAGATGTACTGGACCGCGGCGCAGCAGTTGGCACACCTGACCGTGAACGGGGCGCGGGTGCGCACCGGCGACCTGTACGCCTCGGGCACCGTCTCCGGCAGCCGGCGTGATCAGGCCGGCTCGTTCCTGGAGCTGACGTGGAACGGCACCGAACCGGTGACGCTGGCCGACGGCAGCCGGCGCGGATTCCTCTTGGACGGCGACACGGTGACCATTCACGGCGTTGCCGCCGGTGCCGACGGCGCGGACATCGGGCTGGGCTCGGTGAGCGGAACCGTGGTCGGTCAATCACTGTTCGAAGCGGCCGATACCCCGTAAGTTGTACGCGGGAGGTCACGCAATGTCGACGGTCGCGGTGACACGGCTGATAGAGGCGCCGGTCGTCGAGGTGTGGCGTGTCTTCACCGACCTGCCCCGCCGCAGCGAATGGCTGTCCACGGTGAGCTCCGTGGAGATGCTCACCGGCGGTCGGTTCGGGGCCGGGACGGTGTGGCGCGAGACCCGGACAATGGCCGACGGGGGCCGGATCACCGAGGAGTTCCGGGTGCGCGAGTGCGAGGTGCCGGAACGGTTCGTGGTGACATCGCCGGGCATCGGCGCGGACTACCGGATGACCTATACGTTCGTGCCGGTCATCGAGGGTCGGCACCGCGGCGGCACGATGGTCACCGTGGTGCAGGACGGCACCCCGACGGCGCCCGCGGGGCGACTGCTGGCGCTGGTGTTCGGCGGCCTGGCCGCCCGTACGGTGGAGGGCACCCTGCGACGCGACCTGGACGACCTGGCGGCGGTGTCCTGACCCGTCGGCGTGGCACGCCCGGCGTCACGTGGTGAGGCGGCTCAGCAGGGTGGTCCACGCTTCCTCGGCCGCGCCCGCGATCGGGCCGTCGTCGCCCAGGGTCGCGCGGCGCACGGCGGGGGCGGCGGCGCGGCGGACGTTCATCAGCCCGTCCCGGTAGGCGCGCATGATGTCGTCACGGGCGGCGTCCAACAGTTCGGCGCCCAGCCCGCCGAGCGTGACGACGTCGGCGTCCAGACCGTTCACCAGGCCGGCCATGCCGCGGCCCAGAGACCCGGCGATCACCGTGACCGCTTCGTGCCCGGTTGCGATCACCCGGCGCGCGTAGCTGACCGGGTCGGGCGGCTCGGGGTCGCCGATCAGCCGGGCCAGCGCGCCGCCGTCGACCGACGTTCCCCAGCATCCGTGCGCGCCGCACTTGCAGGGCACGCGCGGATCGCCGAACGGCATGTGGCCGAACTCTCCGCCGAAGCCGGAGGCGCCGGTCAGGACCCGTCCGTGGTCCACCACGGCGCCGCCCAGGCCGCCACCGATGCGCAGGTGGAGCGCCACCGAGGCACCGACCGCCGCGCCGCGGGCGGACTCCGCGGCGCCGGCCAGCGTGGCGTCGTTGCCGGCCACGAAGACTTCCGCGTCGGGCCAGATGGCGTGCAGATCCAGGTCGTGCCAGTCCAGGTAGGCACTGTCCAAGCGCTGCGTGCGGGTCACCGTGCCGGGCACCGCGACGCCGGTGCCGCGCAGTCGTGGGCCGTACCGGGAACGTCTGTTCTCGATCTCGGCGGCGACGACGCTGAGCACGTCACGGCCGTCGTGCCGGGCCTGCGCGGTGTGCAGCGTGCGACCACCTAGCTCCACGAGGTCGATGCGCCACGATTCGTGCGTGATGTCGACCGCGGCGATCAGCGGGCCGGCCGGATGCGGCAGCAGCGCGGTGGTGGGCCGCCCGCGGGCGCCGCTGGGCCGTGCGGGGGCCTCGACGACGAGGGCGGCCTCGCTGAGCCGACCGACCAGTTCGGTGGCCGCGCCGGTGCCGACACCGATGGACCGGGCGGCCTCGGCGCGAGTGATGCCCGGATGGGCGTGCACCGCGCGCAAGAGCTCGGTGGAGCGCGTCGTCACACGTCTGCCCCCTTCTTTTTGCTCTTTATCCAAGCTTATTCTGCGGAGGTGACTCCCGACCTGGACCGCCGTGCCCTTGCCGTGCTCGGCGCCTCCGCATTCTGCTACGTGACAGGCGAGACCATTCCGGTCGGTCTGCTCCCGCAGATCGCCACCGGTCTCTCGGTCCGAGAAGCCGCCGTCGGGTTGCTGCTGACCAGCTATGCGGTGGTTGCCGGGCTGTCCACGATTCCGTTCACCGCGCTGACCATGCGCGTCGACCGGCGCCGCCTGCTCGCCGTGACGGTAGCCGTCTTCGTGGTGTCGCAGGTGGCCGCCGCCGTCGCGCCGAGCTTCGGCGTGCTCGCCGGAGCCCGGCTGATCTGCGCCCTGGCGCACGGCGTGTTCTGGTCGGTGATCGGACCGGTGGCCGCCCGGCTCGCCCCGCCCGGTCAGGTGGGCCGGGCGACTGCGCTGGTCTTCCTGGGCAACTCGCTCGCCATCGTGCTCGGCGTGCCGGCCGGGACGGCGCTGGGACAGTGGCTGGGCTGGCGCATGGCGCTGGGCGTGCTGGCCGTCGGGGGAGCGTGCTGCGTGCTGGCGCTGATCACGGTGTTGCCCGGCTTGCCGGCGCTGCCGCGCGACCGGGCGGCACGCACCGGCGCACAGTTGCGCGCCGCGGTCCGCATCGTCCGGGACCGTGCGGTGCTCCGGCTCTGTGTCATCACCACCGTCGTGGTGATCGGGCACTTCGCGGCGTACACCTACGTTGCTCCGCTGGTGCGGCGCGACGGCGGTCTGGAGGGCGCCGGCCTGAGCCTGCTGTTGCTCGGCTACGGCGGCACCGGCCTGCTGGCGAACGCGGCGGTCGGCCGGTTCGTGGACCGTCGGCCGGGCGCGGTGCTGGTGGCGCTGCTGGCCGCGATGACCGCCTCGGTGGCCTTGCTCGCCCCGGTGCTGGGCGTGGTGCCGACGGTCGTGGTCACGCTGATCTGGGGTGGCGCGTTCACGGCGGTTCCGGTGTGCCTCGCGTCGGGCGTGCTGCGCGTGGCGCCGCATGCCCGGGACGCGGCGTCCGCCGTGTACGTGGTGGCCTTCCAGATCGGCATCGGCGGTGGTGCCCTGGTGGGTGAGCGCCTGGTCGGCGCGGGCCTGCTGGGTGTGCTCCCGGCTGCGGCGGCGGCGCTGGCGCTGCTCGGCTGCGTCCTGGTGGTGACGGCGCCGCGGGTCTTCCCGTGGCGGCTCTCCGCTGCGGATCAGCACCGGGCGGAGGCGGCGGCCACCGTCACCACGTGACGCCGGTCAGGTCAGGGCCGCCTCCGCCGCCGCCAAGAAGGCGTCGTTCTCCTCGGGCGTGCCGATGGTCACCCGTACGCCGTCCGGCTGGAACGGGCGGACGATCACGCCGCGGCCCTCGCAGGCGGCGCCGAACTCGGCCGAACGCTCGCCCAGCGGCAACCAGACGAAGTTGGCCTGACTGTCCGGCACTTCCACGGAGAGCTTGCGCAACCCCTCGGTGACCCGCTGGCGTTCCGCGACCACCAGCGCGCAGCGGCGCCGCACCTCGTCACCCGCGTCCAGCGCCGCGATGGCCGCAGCCTGGGCCACCAGGCTGGTGGAGAACGGGGTCAGCACCTTGCGGACGGCGGTGGCCACCTCCGGCTGCGCGACCAGGAATCCGATGCGCAGCCCGGCCAGGCCCCAGGCCTTGGACAGGGTGCGCAGGACCACCACATTGGGCCGGTCGCCGTATCGCGTCAGCGCGTCCGGGACCTCGGCGTCGGTGACGAATTCCCGGTACGCCTCGTCGAGCACCACCAACACGTCGGACGGTACGGCGTCCAGGAACCGGTCGATGTCCGCCGCCCGGACCGCGGTGCCGGTCGGATTGTTCGGGTTGCAGACGAAGGCCAGCCGGGTCCGCTCGGTGATCGCGTCGGCCATCGCGCGCAGGTCGTGGCCGTGCCCGGGGGTGTTCGGCACGCGCACGCTGGCGGCGCCGACGCCCGCGGTCACGATCGGGTACGCCTCGAAGGAACGCCACGAGTAGAGGATCTCGTCCCCGGGCAGGCAGGTCGTCTTGGCCAGGATCTCGGCCAGCGCCACCGAGCCGCACCCGGTGACGATCCGGTCCGCGGCCACGCCGTACCGGTCGGCGAGTTTGTCGCGCAACGCCAGCACGCCCATGTCCGGGTAGCGGTGCGCGGCGGCCACCGCCTCGGCGACCGCCTCCGGGACGCCGGGCAGCGGACCGTACGGCACCTCGTTGCTGGCCAGCTTGATCGCCTCGGCGATGCCGAGCTCGCGGGCCAGGTCGGCGACGTTGCGTCCGGGTACGTAACTGGGCAGCGCCTCAAGGTCGGCGCGGGTCAGCCGGGTCATCCCTGTCCTTCCGAGGATCCGCCGCCGTGCGAGGCGCCGACGGTGGGGCGGGCGTCGGGTGGGAACTCGACGACCACGGTGCGGGCGGTCTTGTCGTGCAGTGCCTGGCGTAGCTGCTGGTCGAACAGCGGCGATGCGCAGTCGATGAGTTGCAGGAGGAAGCCGAGCCCGGCGCAGCCCCACAGCGGCGTCCACAGGCCGAGCCGCGCCCAGCGGCGAAAGGCGCGTCCGAAGCCGATCGGGTCGGTGTGTTCGACCGCCATCACCCTGATGTGCATGATCCGCTTGCCGATGGTCTGGCCCCGGTTGGCGATCGCCGGCGCCTCATAGAGCAGCCACAGCAGCGTGGCGATGATCAGCATGGCCCACATCAGGTTTTGCATCCGGGACGTCGGCTGCGGTTGCTCGCCGAACGCGTTGCCGTTCGCGGCCTGCTGCACCGCCGCACGCCAGTACGGCGCGAACTCCTGCGCGAACTGGTACAGGAAGTAGCCGTTGACCACGACATTCAGCACGAGGACGGCGAGCACGTCGAGGATCCGGGCCACCAGGCGAGGGCCGAATCCGGCGAGCGCGAACCCGTGCGGGCGCGCCGCGATCATCGGCATGCCCGGCGGCGGCATCCAGCCGGGCAGTGGCTGGCTCCCGCGCGATGGCTGGTCGCCGCCGGTCGGCGGGGTGGGTGGGCCGGGCAAGCCGGGGCGATGCCCACCGGGCGGTTGCTGGGCAGGCGCCCCGGGATGCCAGCCGGGGAGCGCGGCCGGTGCGCCGGACGACGGGCCCGCATCGGATGACAGGGTGGGCTCCGCCGGCGGTTCCTCGGGCAGCGGTCCGTCCGGCGGGGCGGCGTCGACCGGCAAGGACCGGCCGACCCATCCATCACCGTCCCAGTACCGCTGGGTCGAGGTGTCGGCCGGATCCTTGTACCAGCCTGGCGGCAGCGAGCTCATGGAGAAACCTTTATCACGACGGCCGGGGCCGGCTCGTCGTGCCGGGTTCGCGGTGGCATCACCGGAACAGTGTTACAGGTTGCCGCGAAGCTCCTGCTCCCGCTCGATGGCCTCGAACAGGGCCTTGAAGTTGCCCTTGCCGAACCCGAGCGACCCGTGGCGTTCGATCAGCTCGAAGAACACCGTGGGCCGGTCCTGGACCGGCTTGGTGAAGATCTGCAGCAGGTAGCCGTCCTCGTCCCGGTCCACCAGGATGGACCGCTTCTTCAGCTCCTCGATGGGCGCGCGCACCTCGCCGATGCGCGCCCGCAGCTCCGGGTCGTCGTAGTACGAGCTCGGCGTCTCCAGGAACTCGCATCCCGCGGCGCGCATGGCGTCCACGCTGGCCAGGATGTCGTTGGTGGCGACCGCGACGTGCTGGGCGCCGGGCCCGCCGTAGAACTCCAGATACTCGTCGATCTGTGACTTGCGCTGCGACACGGCCGGCTCGTTGAGCGGGAACTTGACCTTTCGGGTGCCGTCCGCCACCACCTTGGACATCAGCGCGGAGTAGTCGGTGGCGATGTCGTCGCCGACGAACTCGGCCATGTTGGTGAATCCCATGACCCGGCGGTAGAACTCCACCCACTCGTCCATCCGGCCCAGTTCGACGTTGCCGACCACGTGGTCCACGGCCTGGAAGTACCGCTTGGGCTGCAGGCCGGCCGCGATCGCGGGCCGCCGGTCCACGATCGGGCCGCGGGTCACGAAACCGGGTAGGAACGGCCCGTCGTACCGGGAGCGGTCGATCAGGGTGTGCACCGTGTCGCCGTACGTGGCGATGGCGGCGACGCGGACCGTGCCGTGTGCGTCGCTCAGGTCGTGCGGTTCGGTGACCGCACGCGCGCCGGCCGCGACCGCGTGTCGGAACGCGGCGTCGGTGTCCGGCACGGTGAGCGCGATGTCACCGATGCCGTCGCTGTGCTTTGTCACATGCGCCGCGGCGGACGCGCCGGCGTGCACCGCACCGGTGAGTAGGAAGCGCGCGGATCCGCTCTCCAGCACGTACTCGGCGTGGTCGCGGTAGCCCTGCTCGGGCCCGCGGTACGCCACGCAGGTCATGCCGAACGCGGTGGAGTAGTAGTGGGCGGCCTGTTTCGCGTTGCCCACCAGGAAGTGCAGGTAGTCGACGCCCTTGACGGGGAAGACGTCGGCGGTCTCGGTTGCGTGTTCCATCGTCTGCGTCATGTTCTGAGGTTGGCGCAGGTCACATCGCTGGGCAACAGAGCCATGATCTCCTGATCAGTCTGTGCAATCGGTAGAGTGTTCAGCCGTGACGGCTAGTCAAGATGTGCAGCTCGATGCGCTCGACGCGCGCTTGCTCACGCTGCTCGACGAGGAACCCCGGATCGGCGTGCTGGAGACGTCTCGCCGGCTCGGCGTCGCGCGGGGCACGGTCCAGGCGCGCCTGGACAAGCTGGTCGCGCGGGGTGCCATCCGCGGCTTCGGGCCGCAGGTGGAACCGGCCGTGATCGGCTTCGGCATCACCAGCTTCGTCACCCTGGAGATCAGCCAGCGGTACGGCCATCGGGCGGTGGCGGACCACTTGGAGGGCATTCCCGAGGTGCTGGAGGCGCACACCATCACCGGCGCCGGTGACGTGCTGTGCCGCATCGTGGCGCGCTCGAACGCCGATTTGCAGCGGGTGATCGACCAGATCGTCGGCTACGACGGCATCGTCCGGGCGTCGACGATCATCGCGCTGGCGGAGTTGATCCCGTACCGGGTGCTGCCGTTGGTGCGTACCGCCGCAATAGGTTCATAGCCGTCCGACACGGGCAAAAGGTCCTGCGGTCCGACGCGGGTGGCCGTCGCTACCGTGTCGACCGTGGCCACGTCAGGTGCAACGGCGAAGGGCTACGCGGTGGCCGCCGTCGTGGTCGTCATCGTCCTGGCCACCACCGGGGTGTGGAATCCGTTCCCCAAACTCTGGGACTGGATCAACACCCGGGATCCGATCGCGCCCGGAGCCTCACAGTGGCAGGTGACCCTCGGCGGCACCCCGCAGAGCGTCACCTTCGCCGACGACGCGGTCATCGTGGAGTACCGGACCTCGGTGGAGGCGTACGGCCTGGGCGCCGGCATCCGGCTGTGGAAGTCCGACGCCGACTGGGCCGCGGTCGCGGGCTCCGGCAACGACTCCGTGGTGGTCACCGGACGGCTGCTCACCAAGGGTTACCAGGTGCTGGAACCGCGCACCGGGAAGGTCCGCCGCGCGGACCCCTCGGCCACCGCGGTGTGGACCTATGACAATGCCATCCTGGATCTGCGCTGCGGCAAGGGCGCGGAGTGCGAGTTGCGGGCCTGGGACCCGCGCGGCAGCCGCCCGCTGTGGACGATCGGCACCGGCGGGATCGGCTTCGTGCTGAACGCCAGCAACCCGGATCTGCCGGACACCCAGGTGCTGTCCTCGCCGCGGGCCGACGTGAAGGCCGCCGGGCCCGGCCAGATGCCCAGCCTGATCGGCCTGCCCGACGACGGGCACGTGCGCATCGTGGACACCGCGACCGGCCGGGTGGTGCAGACCGTGACCCCCCAAGCCGACCAGCGGATCGCGGTCACCGGCGGTCGCGTGCTCACCGTCACCGGGACCGCCAAGGACGGCACCTGCTATTACGACGTGGCCGCCACCGACCCGCCGTCCCCGGAAGTCGTCTGGCGCCGGCGGGGACTGAACCTGCGGACCGCGGACAACGGTTCCGCCTGCCGACAGGACCACGACCCGGCCGGCGGATATGACGTGGTGCTCGGCGTGGACCCGTACGGCCGGGAGGAGCTGATCTCCGCGCACGACGGCCGACGTCTCTGGCACGGCGAGCCGGATCAGCAGGTCCTGGCGGTGGACGACCGGTACGCGGTCATCCGCAACGCGGACAAGACGTCGGTATCCGGGCGCTCCCTGGGCCGCGGCGGCACGGTGTGGCGGCACGAGGTGAACGCGGGCGCGTCGGCGGCGATCACCCCGCACGCCGCGCTGGTGCTGAACACCAAGCCGGACCGGATCACCGCGCTCGCCCCGGGCAGCGGCGCGGTGCTGGTCGACGCGCGCACCGATGCCGAGGTGTACGCGTCCGGCCGGTCCGGACTGATGGCCGTCTCCGGGCGCGACATGGCATACCTGCCATTTCGATGACGGTCGGTCGCCGGCCCGCCCCGGGGACGACCTGACCGAGCGGAACCACATCGGCAAACCGGTATGCGTGCGTGACCGGACGGGTTCGCACGTTGCATCGGGGCTGGCCTAGGCTTGCCGCTCATGAGCAAAGCCTCCGCCTTCTCGTACTCGCCGCTGTTGCCGACTGGTGACGATCGCACCGAGTACCGTCTGGTCACGGACGAGGGCGTGGACGTGGTGAACGGTCCCGGCGGCCGTCGATTCCTCACCATCGACTCGGCCGTGATCAGCCAGCTCACCGCGGAGGCGATGCACGACATCGCGCACTTCCTGCGGCCCGCGCACCTGGCCCAGTTGCGGTCCATCATCGACGATCCGAAGGCCTCCGCCAACGACCGCTTCGTCGCGCTGGATCTGCTGCGCAACGCCAACATCGCGGCCGGCGGCGTGCTGCCCATGTGCCAAGACACCGGCACCGCGATCGTGATGGGCAAACGCGGCCGCCACGTGCTCACCGACGGGACCGACGAGCAGGCGGTCGCGGCCGGCGTCTACGAGGCGTACACCCGGCTCAACCTGCGGTATTCCCAGCTCGCGCCGCTGACCATGTGGGACGAGAAGAACACCGGGTCCAATCTGCCGGCACAGATCGAGCTGTACGCGGAGGACCCGGAGGGTCACCCGGACGCGTACAAGTTCCTGTTCATGGCCAAGGGTGGCGGCTCGGCCAACAAGTCGTATCTCTATCAGGAGACCAAGGCGCTGCTGAACCCGGCGCGGATGATGGAGTTCCTGGACGAGAAGCTGCGCCTGATCGGCACCTCCGCCTGCCCGCCCTATCACCTGGCCGTGGTGATCGGCGGGACCAGCGCGGAGTACGCGCTCAAGACGGCCAAGCTGGCCAGCGCCAAATATCTGGACAACCTGCCCCGGCACGGGACCATGGCGGCGCACGGCTTCCGGGACGTCGAGCTGGAAGCGGCGGTGCTGGAGTTGACCCGCGACTTCGGCATCGGTGCGCAGTTCGGCGGAAGATATTTCTGCCACGACGTGCGGGTGGTCCGGCTGCCCCGGCACGGCGCGTCCTGCCCGGTGGCGATCGCCGTCTCCTGCTCCGCCGACCGGCAGGCCGTCGCCAAGATCACGCCATCCGGAGTGTGGCTGGAGCGGCTGGAGGCCGACCCGGCGCGCTTCCTGCCCGACGTCACCGACTCGCACTTGGAATCGGACGAGGTCGTGCAGGTGGACCTCAACCAGCCGATGGAGGCCGTCCGGTCGCTGCTCTCGAAATACCCGGTCAAGACGCGGTTGTCGCTGTCCGGTCCGCTGGTGGTGGCCCGGGACATCGCGCACGCCAAGATCGCCGAGCGGCTGGACGCGGGCGAGCCGATGCCGCAATATCTGCGCGACCACGCGGTCTACTACGCCGGCCCGGCCAAGACCCCGGAGGGCTACGCGTCCGGGTCGTTCGGCCCCACCACGGCCGGTCGGATGGACGCATATGTGGAGAAGTTTCAGGCGGCGGGCGGCTCGCTGGTGATGCTCGCGAAGGGCAACCGGTCGGCGCAGGTGACCCAGGCGTGCCAGAAGCACGGCGGGTTCTATCTAGGCTCGATCGGCGGTCCGGCGGCCCGCCTCGCACAGGACTGCATCCGGCGTGTGGAGGTGCTGGAATACCCCGAGCTGGGCATGGAAGCGGTCTGGCGGATCGAGGTGGAGAATTTCCCGGCCTTCGTCGTGGTCGATGACAAGGGCAACGACTTCTTCGCCGAGACTTCCCGCCCGAAGACCGTCCTCCAGATAGGCGACCGCCCCTAGCCCCAATGCCGCGTAGTTAGCGGTGGTGGTGGAGCGTCAAGCGGGTGTGTCGATACATGCAGAACAGCGGAACTCCCGC
>NZ_BMMX01000020.1 GCF_014646155.1 Mangrovihabitans endophyticus | reverse complement strand
ACGACGAGGCGACCGCCTGGTCGTCTCACCTCATCGAGGCCGCTGCTTGACATTCAAGCTCCTGGGATGTCTCTCAGCTATCGGTGTGCTTGTGTCGCACGAGTGATCAGAACGTGAGCGCGCCGCGAAGGGCCGACGCCACCTGGTCGGTCGCCGTGCGGGCGGCGTCGATCACGGCCAGTTTGCGCGCGAAGCCGTGATTGACCCCGGCGTACCGCACATGCACGACCGGCACCCCGGCGGACAGCAGCGCGTCGGCGTAGTCCGCGCCCTCGTCCCGCAGCACGTCGTACTCCGCGGTGATGATCAGCGTGGCCGGCATGCCGGACAGGTCGGCCGCCAGCGGCGCCACATCGGGGCTGAACCGCAGGCTCGCGTCGGGCACGAAGGCGTCCCAGGCCAGCTTCATCGACGCCCGGTCCAGGCCGTATTCGCCCAGTTCGGCGTACGACTCGGAGGCGAGCATCGGATCGATCACCGGATAGATCAGCACCTGGTAGTCCACCGGCGTGACGGCGTCGCGCTGCCGCCGCGCCGCGATGGTGGCCAGATGCGCGCCCGCGCTGTCCCCGCCGATCGCCAGCCGCGCCGGGTCCACGCCCAGCGCTGCGCCCTCCCTGCGCACGTACCGGAGCACGGTCTCGACGTCCTCCAGCGGGGCCGGAAACGGATGCTCGGGAGCGAGGCGATATCCGACCGACAGCACCGCGCACCCGGAACGATCGGCCACCCGGCGGCAGAACCGGTCGACGGTCTCGATGCTGCCGTAACACCAGCCGCCGCCGTGCGCGTAGACGAAGACCGGGGCGTTCACCGACTTGGCGTACAGCCGGCACGGCACGCCGTCGGCCTCCACGTCGGCCACCACCGGCAGGGGGAGCGCCGGGCCGCTCTCCGCCTCGTTGGCCTCCTCCATGGCCTCGCGCACGAACCGCAACTGGGTGAGCGGGTCCGCGGCGAGCGTCTCCCCGGACGGCCGCCGCCGGATGCCCGCGGCGGCCGTCACCTGCGGATGCAGCATCAGGCCAGCTCGGCCAGGACCAGTCCGGCCCGGGCCTTGGGGGTGAACCAGGTGCTCTTGCGGGGCAGCTTCTGGCGTTCCAGGTTCACCGTCACGAAATCGTCCACGGTCACCGGCGCGACAAGCACGGCCAGTTCCGCCCGGCCGGCGTCGACCTCGCCACGCAACCAGGACGCCGGGTAGTCGCCGCCCACGTAGGCGATCCGTTTGTCACCGGGATCCAGGTCCAGCGCGGCGCCCAGCAACACCCGCTCGACCAGGGCGTGGTCGAGGTTCTCCACGGCCGGCGCACCCTCGGCGTGGGGCAGACGCACCGCGTACGAGCGGCCCGCCGCGTACAGCTCGACGGTGCCCTTGGTCGGCACTTCCGCGGGACGGTCCAGTTCCTCGACCTGCGCGCCCGCCGCGGTCATCGCCGCGGCCAGGTCGGCCACCGGAACCTCACTGACCAGGCGGTTGTACGGCTGGATCGCGATCGACCCGGGCGTGGTCACCACCGCCAGGAAGCGCGGCAGGTTCCCGGTCTGCGCGGCCAGGCTGCGGTGGTTGCCGTCGGCCACCACCAGTTCGCCGCCGCCCGCCAGCTCGGTGAGCCGGTCCTGCAGCGGCCCCGGGCCGACCACCCACACGGCGTGCGTGCGGCCACTCTGGTCGAGGTCGGTGGCTGCCGGAGCGCCCGCCGCGTCGGCGGCCTCCGCCAAGGCGGCGTGCAGGTCGTCGCCGCGGCCGGTCTGCAGCAGCAGCACCGGAGACAGCAGGGCGCCCAACGAGTCGGCCAGCGCCACCCGCTCGCGCACCTTGGCGATGAACACGTCCTCGTTGCGGATCACCAGACCTGGCTCTCCGGCCTGCGCGGAGATCTGGTCGGTGTCCACCATCGCCCACAGGCCGTACGCGGCGGGTTCCCCCGGGGCGGTGATGCGGTAGAGCACCACCACCTGGTCGGCCGGGGTGTAACTGCCGTCGGCCCGCGCATCGGCCAGCCGCGCGACGGCGTCCGGAAGCGCGTCGAGGAAGGACTTGCCGGCGGAGCCGGGCGCCCGGTGCGGCATCTCGATCGCCAATGCGCTGCGCGGATTGGCCTCGATGATGGCGGTGATCTCCGCGTCGTCGGCGAACTCGTCGTAGTTCTGGGCGCCGGTGCCGCCCGTGGTGATCCAGGCTCGGGTTATCGGGTGCACGACCGTCATGCCGGGAAACCTACCGGGTGGCACGACGGTGCCGTCCGACGGGCATGTTGCCCCGGGCCCAGGCCATCTGCTGCCGCCGCCACCGGGCCGCCGGGCCGTCCGTGGCCGTGGTTGCGGTGGCGGTTCCGGCGGCCGGCGGTCCGGGAACGACGACGGGCACGCTGGTCACCACCACCGGGGGCGCGACCATGCCCGCCAACGCCGGATCGGGCCAGGTCTGGCTGTGCACCGCGATGGTGTGCAGGGCGCTGGTTTCGCTGTCGGGCATGGCCGCTCCCCCGTCGTGATGGGCTCTCACCCATGCCAACGACCGCCGCGCAGCCCTCGTTGCTAGGGATGCGGCCTCGTTGCCGGCGACGGAGCCCTCGTTGCCCGGGGATCAGTCGAAGATCGGCCCCACCTCGCGGGACCGCTTGAGCTCGTAGAAACCCGGCGTTGCGGAGACCAGCACCACGCCGTCCCAGAGCTTGCCCGCGGCCTCACCCTTGGGCGCCGGCGTCACCACCGGCCCGAAGAACGCCACCGTCTGCCCCTCCTGCGGCCCCGGCGCGTGGATCACCGGCGTGCCGACATCGGTGCCGACCGGCTTCATTCCCGCATCGTGGCTGGCCCGCAGCGCCTCGTCCCAGGCGTCGCTGCCAGCCGCGTCGGCGAGTGCCGGGTCGAGCCCGCACTCGGTCAGCGCTTCCCGGTACAACTTCTCGTCGAGCTCGTACTTCTGCAGGTGGATCCGGGTGCCCAGGGCGGTGTACAGGTCGCGCAGGACGCCCGGACCGGCCGCTTCGGCCGCGGCCATGCACACCCGCACCGGACCCCAGCCGTGCGTCATCAGCGCCTGGTAATGCTCCGGCAGGTCACGGCCCTCGTTCAGCACCGACAGGCTCATCACGTTGAAGCGCACGTCCAGCGGACGCACTTGCTCGACCTCCAGCAGCCATCGGGAGGTCATCCACGCCCAAGGACAAATCGGGTCGAACCACATGTCGACCATGCCACGCTCACTCATCTCTGCATGGTCCCACCCGCGAACCGGGCCGCCAGGGGTGACCTCGGACACGCCTGGTACGCATAGGCTGACATGGAAAACTCGTCACGGGGGCCGGTCCGCGCTCCCCCGTGTTGTCGGAACAGGAGAGTGATCGTGGCCGGAGTTCGTAACCTGACCCAGGTCGAGGCCGCCGAGCGGGCCCGCCTGCTGGAGGTGACGGGGTACGACATCGCCCTGGACCTGACCGACGGCGCGGGCAACCCCGGCGAGTCCACCTTCCGGTCGGTCACCCGCGTCTCCTTCTCCTGCACCGAGCCGGGCGCGCAGACGTTCATCGAGGTCGCCGCGGCCTCGCTGCGCTCGGCGGTGCTCAACGGCGAGGCCGTGGACGTCTCCGGCTGGTCGGCCGAGAGTGGCCTTGTGCTGACCGGCCTGCGTGCGGAGAACACGTTGGAGGTGGACGGCGACTTCTACTACTCCGCGAGCGGTCAGGGACTGCAGCGCAGCCCGGATCCGGTGGACAAGGAGATCTACCTCTACAGCCAGTTCGAGACCGCGGACGCGCAGCGGGTTTACGCGTGCTTCGACCAGCCCGACCTGAAAAGCGTGTTCACCTGGCATGCGACGGTGCCGAAGCACTGGAAGGTGATCTCCAACATGCCGGCCGAGCACACGGCCGATGCCCCGAGCGGCGGGAAGACCGTGCACTTCGCGACGTCGCCACGGATGAGCACCTATATCACCGCGCTGTGCGCCGGGCCCTACCACGAGGTACGCGACAGCCATGACGGCATCGAGCTGGGGGTGTTCTGCCGCGCGTCGATGGCCCGTTACCTGGACTCGGACGACCTGTTCCTGATCACCAAGCAGGGCTTCGACTTCTTCCACGACCAGTTCGGGGTGCGCTACCCGCTGCCCAAGTACGACCAGTTGTGGGTGCCGGACTTCAACGCCGGCGCGATGGAGAACTTCGGCTGCGTCACCCATGCCGAGGCGCACTACGTGTTCCGCTCGGCGGTCACCGACTTCGAGTACGAGCAGCGGGCCAACACGATCCTGCACGAACTCGCGCACATGTGGTTCGGGGACCTGGTCACCATGCGCTGGTGGAACGACCTGTGGCTGAACGAGTCGTTCGCCGAGTGGGCCAGCCACTGGTGCAACAGCCGGGCGACCCGGTTCACCGACGCCTGGACCACGTTCCTGTCCGTCCGCAAGAACTGGGGTTACCGGCAGGACCAACTCTCCTCGACCCACCCGGTGTACACCGAGATGCCGGATCTGGAAGCGGTGGAGGTCAACTTCGACGGCATCACGTACGCCAAGGGCGCGAGCGTGCTCAAGCAACTGGTCGCCTACGTGGGCGAGGAGCCGTTCCTGGCCGGTCTGCGGGCCTACTTCGGCAAGCACGCCTGGGGCAACGCCACCTTCGACGATCTGCTCACCGAACTGGAGGCCGCGTCCGGGCGGGAACTGCGCAAGTTCGCCGCGCAGTGGCTGGAGACGGCTCAGGTCAACACCCTGCGCCCGGTGGTCGAGATCGGGGCCGACGGCACGTACCGCAGCGTCGTGGTGCGGCAGGACGCACCGGCTGGCTACCCCACCATGCGTACCCACCGCGTCGGGGTCGGACTGTACGACCTGGACGGCGACCGGCTGGTCCGGCGTGAGCTGGTCGGCATCGACATCGCGGGCGACCAGACACCGGTCCCGGCCCTGACCGGGACCCGCGCCGCGGACGTGCTGCTGCTCAACGACGACGACCTGACCTATGCGAAGCTGCGGCTGGACGAGTCCTCGATGGCCACCGTGGTGCAGCACATCGCCGGCTTCGACTCGTCGCTGGCCCGCGCGCTGTGCTGGGCCGCGGCCTGGGACATGGTCCGGGATGCGGAGCTGGCCGCCCGCGACTACATCGCCCTGGTCGCCGCCGGGCTGCCCGCCGAGAAGGACATCAACCTGGTCACCGCGACCCTGCGCCAGGCGCAGAGCGCGCTGGTGCTGTACGCGGATCCGCAGTGGGCGCCGACCGGCTTCGCGATGCTGGCGGCCACCGCGCGAGCGGCGGTGGCGGCGGCCGCGCCGGGCAGCGGATTCCAGCTCGCCTGGGCACGGGCGTACGCGGCCACCGCGCGCGGCACCGAGGAACTGGCCGTGCTGCGCGGCTGGCTGGACGGCACGGCGACGCCGGACGGCCTGGTGGTGGACACCGAGCTGCGGTGGACGCTGTTGCAGCAGTTGTCCGCGCAGGGCGGCGCGACCGAGGAGGAGATCGAAGCCGAGCTGCACGGCGACCGCACGGCCAGCGGGGAACGCGAAGCGGCACTGGCTCGGGCGCTGATGCCGACGCCGGAGAACAAGGCCCGCGTCTGGGCGCAGCTCACCGGCGACGAGAAGCTGCCCAACTGGCTCAGCCGGTCCCTGTTGCAGGGCTTCCAGACCTCCACCCAGGTGGAGCTGACCGCGCCGTACGCGGCGAAGTTCTTCGACGAGGTGGGCCCGGTGTGGTCCCGCTCGGACAGCGAGCCGGCGCAGGAGTTCGTCACCTTGGCGTACCCGACCTACCAGGTCAGCGACCAGACCATCGCGCTGACCGACGCCTGGCTGGCCCGCGACGGCCACCCGGCCTCGTTGCGACGGCTGGTCGCGGAGGGCCGCGACGGGGTGTCCCGCGCGCTGCGCGCCCGCGCCCGGGACACCGCCGCGGGCCGCGGGGAATAGCCTCAGGCCCAGGTCGCCGGGGCGACCCGGACCGGATACGGGGTGTCGAGCCGCACCGGCTCGGCACCCCGCACGGTTCGGCGCGGCGTGTGCCGGCCGTCCTCGGTCAGCTCGTGGAGCCGCAGGCACGGCGTGGGCCCCCATTCGACACGCCAGAAGTGCGCGATGCCGGCGTCCGCGTAGAGCATCGGCTTCAGCAACCTGTCGTAGCGGCGACTGGCCGCCGACTCCACTTCGACGACCAGCGCCACATCCGCGGGGTCGGCCCAGGCCGCACCGGACGAACCGGGACGCAGCACCGCCACGTCAGGAACGAGGTTGGTGCGGGCGAACTGCACCCCGAGGCGGGCGCACACCCACCAGCCTGGCGGGGCGGCGGCACGCAGCGTCGCGACCAGCGCGCGGACCGCCGACTCGTGCCGCTCGTCCGGCGGTGGAGTCACATGCAGGCTGCCGTCGATGATCTCGTATCGGTGGCCGTCCTGCGCGAACAGATGCAGATCCGGTTCGGTCCAAACGCCTGTCGGAGCGCCCCAGCGCACCAGCGAGCCTTGGCTCATGCCGACCTCCGTCATCCCGGGACCACAGACTACGAGTGAGGCGGTTGTTTCGGCGCGGTAACCGGAACGAAAAAAGCGGCCCCGATGGGGGCCGCTTTTTCACATGGCGGGGAGCAGGGCGCTGGCGAGCGGGGTCAGTGCCGGCCGGCGTGGGTGGCCAACTGGTCGATCCCGGCGAGCACGCCGCCCGCCAGGTCGCCCCCCGCGAACGCCGCAGCCATGGACAACGCGGCCAGCTTCGCGTCCCGGTCGGAGATGCGCTTGCGCGCCTCGTTGCCGGTGACGATCTCCAGCACACGCTGGTTGGGCGAGACCGCGAGCAGCACCGCGTGCGCCGCGTTCTCGATCTGCTCGTGCAGCCGCTCCGACGCCTCGCGCACCGGCTCGGTGAGCTCACCGACATAGACGCTGAACGTCAGGCCGGTCTGCTGATCGGCCAGGCGCAGCGCCTGGTCCAGCCGGAGTAGCTGCCGGGTGGTGAACGGGCCGTCGAGCACCGCGGCGCCCTCGGCACCCACCGCCGAGCGGGGATCCTCGGTCAGCGTCGCGCCGCCCGGCTTGTCCAGCGCGGTCATCGGCTGCTCGTCGGTTTCACCAGCGGTCACTTGCGCCTCCTACCGGGCCGGGCAGCACGCGCCGTCCGGAGCTGTCCTCGGTGCTGCGCGCCTCCAGCACGGGCGCGTGGTTGTCCGCCGGTCCCCCCGCGGTGGTGCCGATCTGCTCGGGCGCGGCCAGGAACCAGATCGGCCGGAAGTCGTACGGCCGCCCGGGGCGGTAGCGCCTCGAATGAACCTTCGACGAGGTGCCCGCGGCGACCAGCGAGCCCACCACCGCGATGGCCACCACCGGAATGATCACGAAGACCAGAACGGTGCTCAGTACCGACATATGTACACGCCCCCAGGCGCCGGTGTTCCAATGATCCGAACCTCAATCACGGTAGCGGAGGCCGGGTCTTCCCGGAGCGTCGGGTCGCACCCGACCACCCATCCGGTCGCCGATCTTCGCGGAATCCGCTCGCGGATGCGAAAATCACCTTCACGCGCCGTACGAGATGTTCCTCCACCAGGCGGCAGAAGGGGGTCTCATGCGCATGTCCGTCCGCGCCGTCCAGGCTGCGATCGCGCTGGGCCTGTGTGTCCTGTTCACCGGCCCGGCACCGGCGCGAGCCGCCGGCGTCTTCGTCGAGACGAACCCCAGCACCGTTCCGGTCGGCGACGAGGTCGGGTTCCGCGCCAGTTGTGACGACAATCTGACCGCCGCCACGGTGACCTCCGCGCCCACCGGAAAGGTGACGGTTTCGCCCCGGTACGGCTTCCTCACCAGCACCGCCCGCGTGCCCAAGGACACCAAGGCGGGCGATTACCAGGTCACGTTGCGATGCCCGGACGGCGCCACCGCCACCAGCACGCTGCACGTGGTGGTGCGGATCTCCCCGGCCCGCGGCCCGGCGACCGGGGGCGGCGGGACTGCACCGGGACGGTCCGCGCCGATGCTGATCGGGGGCGGCGTCACCGCCATCGCGGCGGGGCTGATCCTCGCCGTCCTGTCCGCGCGGCGGCGACGCCTGGGATGACCGGCCCCCGCATGCCGGAGTCCGTGCTGCGCCGCAGGCCGGCGCAGACCGCGCCCCGACCCCGGGGTGCCACCGGCGCACGGCCGCAGGCGCCGGCCCGGCGGCCCGGTGCCACCGGCGCGCCCTCGCGGGCGCCCGCCCGACGACCCGGCGCGCGCCCGCCCCGCCCCCGCCTGGTGATCGAGATCGACCGGGGGCCGCTCAAGCTCGTCGCCGCCGTGCTGGTCGTGGTCGGGCTGTTCGCGGTCGCGGCGGGGCTGGGCAACGCCACCCGGTTCGACCTCGCGGACCTGTTCCGTGGGCCCGATGAACCACCGCCGCGGGCGTTTCCGGTGCTCGATCCGAGCGCTCCGGTCCGCCTCGCTATCCCGGCGATCAAGGTGGAAGCGCCGGTGCTCGCCGTGGGCCTGGCCCGGGACGGTTCGGTCGACGTGCCGCCGTTGAACCGCCACAACGAGGCGGGCTGGTACCGCGGCGGTCCCACACCCGGCCAGTTCGGCCCGGCCCTGATCGTCGGGCACGCGGACACCCGCACCGGCCCGTCGATCTTCCACCGGCTGCGGGCGATGAAGCCGGGCCAGCTCATCGAGGTCCAGCGGGAGGACCGCGAGACGGCGGTCTTCGAGGTCAACTCGGTCGAGCACTTCGGCAAGTCGGCGCTGCCCGTGCAGCGGGTGTACGGCGACTACAGCCGGCCGTCCCTGCGCCTGATGACGTGCGGCGGCACCTGGCTGGGCGGCGCGCAGGGGTACAGCGACAACGTGGTGGTCTTCGCGTCACTGATCGGCACGAAGGACGACCTGGTCGGAGCGGCTGGGGGTTCAGGCCGCCTCGGCGATCAACTTCGGCTTCGGTAGGCCGAGCCAGTCCGCCCACCTCGGGTCGGGTGTGCGATGGCCGAGCACCCGCCAGGCAACCCCGCGCGGCGCCGCCGGCGGCTCGTGCAGCCGCCACCCCAGCTCGGCCGGCGTGCGGTCGCCCTTGCTGTGGTTGCACTTGGCGCAGGCCGCCACCACGTTCTCCCAGGCGTGCAGGCCGCCTCGGCTGCGCGGGAAGACATGGTCGATGGTCTCGGCGGAACCCCGGCAATAGGCGCAGCGTCCACCGTCGCGCGCGAAGATGGCCCGGCGGGACAGGCCGACGTGTGTGCGGTACGGCACCTTCACGTACCGGGTCAGCCGCACCACGGAGGGCACGGGGAGGACGTGGTGCGCGGAGTGCAGCAGGCCGTCGCCGTCTGAGACGCATTCGGCCTTGGTGGTCAGGACGAGGATGGTCGCTCGACGCACCGATACGACGCACAGCGGCTCGTAGGTGGCGTTCAGTACTAACGCGGAAGAGCCCACTGAGGGTCGTATGTCAGGCATCGTGATCGCCCTTCTTGAGGTCCGGTAACCGCTCCCGTTGCCCTTGACTTCTGGAGTACGTGCGCCAATAGTCCCCGATTAGCGAGGGAATTGCGAGCACTATCTGTGGCCACGACGTAAACGTCTGAGGTCCGCGGCACCACACGGTCGTGCACGGGTACGGTACGGACTCGTGATTCTGCAAGCCCCCACTCCAGAACCGACCACGCCGGGCGACCTCTATACCTCACCGGACGTGGAAAAAATCTGCCAGACCGACGCCCTGTGCACCCGGGTCCTCGACTGGACCGGCAACCAGTGGCTGGCCAGCAGCAGCTACGTGGTGATCGTGAAGCCGCTGCGGATCATCGGGATCATCGTGGCCGCGATCCTCATCCGATGGCTGCTGCACCGGGCCCTGCGCCGGCTGACCACCACCACGTCGCGGGCCAGCATGCCGTCGCTGCTACGGCCGTTGAAGGAGCGGCCGGCGGACACCGCTGCGGAGAAGCAGTTCATTCCGGAACGACGACGCCAGCGCGCCGAGGCGATCGGGTCGGTGCTACGCAGTTTCGTGACGGCCACCGTGTTCTCCCTGGCCGCCCTGCTCGTCCTGGGGGAATTCGGATTCAATCTCGGCCCGCTGCTGGCCAGCGCGGGAATCGTCGGGGTGGCCCTGGGCTTCGGCTCGCAAAGCCTGGTCAAAGATCTTATAGCTGGTCTTTTCATGCTATTAGAGGATCAATACGGCGTCGGGGACACAGTCGATCTTGGTGAAGCGATCGGCGTGGTGGAAACCGTCGGATTGCGGATCACCACGGTCCGCGACGCGCAGGGCGTGCTCTGGTATATCCGCAACGGGGAAATCATCCGGGTGGGGAACAAGAGCCAGGGCTGGGCGATGGTGGTCATCGATACCCCGATCGGGTTCGTGAGCGCGGAGCAGGCCACCACGGTCCTGCGTCAGGCCGCCGAGGCGCTGGCGGCGGACAGCGAACACGCCGCCGAGTTCCTCGAACCGCCGAACGTGGTGGGCGTCGAACAGTTGACCGTGGACGGTGCGGTGATCCGGACCATCGCCAAGACCACGTCCGACTCCCGGATCACCCTCCAGCGCGCGCTCCGGCGCGCGATGACCGACGCGTTGGACACCTCCGGCCTCTCGGAGCGCATCGCCGCGTCGCGGATGGGCCCCCGGCCGGGATATCCGCTCGCGTACGGCAATCGTGACCGCCCCACAGAAGAATGAGCTGAGCTGCGGAAAGGCCAATCAGTGGATAGGCCACCTCCACCGAACGGCCGACAATTGTTTCGTACGCCCTAGCCACCGCTCGGACGATCGGGCAGAATCGCGCACAGAGCATATGCACTTGCAGCGTCACGTTCGCCCAGAGCGTGCACAGGCCGATCGTCCGCGATCCGGTGACGGCCGTGAACGATGGAGGGCCTGGTGTCCGACGAACTCGAGGGAAAGAGCGACCGCAAGGTCACCTTCCGCGAGATCCTCGCCCGGGATGAATACCGCGCCATCTATCTGGCGTTCCTGGTGAGCTGGCTGGGCGACTACCTGGCCCGCGCCGCCATCACCGTGCTGGTCTATCAGCAGACCGACTCGGCCTTCCTGTCCGCGGCCGCCTTCGCGATCACCTATCTGCCCTGGATCATCGGCGGTCCGCTGCTGGCCACGCTGGCCGAGCGCCACTCCTATCGCAGGGTGATGATCCTGTGCGACCTGGCCCGGATGGGCCTGGTGCTGCTGCTGATCATCCCGGGTCAGCATTGGACCCTGGTCCTCACCATCGCGTTCCTGGCCACCCTCGGCACGCCGCCGACCCAGGCCGCGCGGTCGGCGATGCTGCCGCAGGTGCTCGACCGCGAACAGTTGCCGGTGGCGTTGACGCTGAACGCCACGACGTTGCAGGCGGCGCAGGTCGTCGGCTATCTGGCCGGCGCCGCGCTGGCCATCGCCATCGACCCCCGGCTGGCCATCGGCATCGACGCGGTCACCTTCGCGATCTCCGCCCTGCTGATCGTCCTGGGCGTGCGTTCCCGGCCTCCGGCCGAGACCGGGCGGCCTCGTCAGCATCTGCTGCGCGAGGCCGGCGAGGGCTTCCGCATGGTGTTCGGCTCGCACGTGTTGCGCGCCATCGCGTTGATGGTCTACGCCGCTTCGGCATTCGCGATCGTCCCCGAGGGCCTGGCCGCCGCCTGGGCCGCACAGAGCAATCCGGACGAAGCGACCCGCGGTCTCGACCAGGGCATGATCATGGCGGCCAACCCGGTCGGCTTCGTCATCGGCGGCATCCTGCTCAACCGGTTCCTCACCGCCGCGCGTCGCGAACGGCTGACCCGCCCCCTCGCGGTCGCCGCGCCGTTGGTGCTGGTGCCCGCACTCGCCGCGCCGCCACCACCGGTCGTCGCCGGCCTCGTGCTGCTCTCCGGCGCCGCGGTGGGCGGCCTGCTGCCCAACCTGAACGCTCGATTCGTCCTGGCGTTGCCGCACGGCTACCGCGCCCGCGCCTTCGGCGTGATCCAGCAGGGGCTGCAGTTGAGCCAAGGCGGGGCCGTGATGATCACCGGACTGATCGCCGACCGCGCTCCGGTCCCGCTCGTCGTCGGAGTGTGGAGCATCGGCGGCGTGCTGGCGATGCTCGCGATGGTCGGACGCTGGCCCAGCGCACGGGCGTTCCACCACGCGATCGAGGCCGCCGCCCGCGGCGGCGCGCCGCCACCGGCGCCGGGCGAGGCCACGGCGGTGACCGTGCCGGCGAAGGCCCGGTCGGCCCTCGGCACGGCGACGCCCGCGGTCACCTCCGAAAGCGGGTAATCCGCCTTCTCTGGCAGGATGGACAGGTGAGTGCACCTGTTCCCGAAGAGGCCAATTTCTTCGTCGCGGTCGGTGGTGAGCCGACCTTCCGCCAGCTGGTAGACGTCTTCTATGCGGGCGTTGCGGACGACCCGCTGTTGCGCCCGCTGTACCCGGAGGAGGACCTCGGTCCGGCCGCGGAACGGCTCACCCTGTTCCTCATGCAGTACTGGGGCGGTCCCACCACCTATTCGGAGAACCGCGGGCATCCCCGGCTGCGCATGCGTCACGCCCCGTTCCGCGTCGGTCCGGCCGAGCGGGATGCCTGGCTGCGGCACATGCGTACGGCCGTGGATGCGCTGGAGCTGCCCGAGCCGCACCGCTCCACGCTGTGGGACTACCTGGAACGGGCGGCGTACTTCATGGTCAACACGATGGATCCCGCCCATCCGAGTTGATCGTTTCCCGGATCGGGTCGACTCGTTGGAAACCGGAGATACACCTAAGTCCGGTTTACGGCATCCATGACCCCGATCCCAGGAGCCGATCTGATGCGCCGCCGATCATTGGCCGCAATCCTGCTCTCCCTGTCCCTGTCTGCCAGCGCGGCAAGCGTCGCGACACCAGCCGCGGCCACCGACCGCGCCTACCGGGCGGTGGTCTCCGCCAACCCGGTCAACAACACGCCGCATGTGCTCAACGGCACGGTCTGGGCCCTCACCCAGGTGGGCGACACCATCGTCGTGGGCGGCAGCTTCACCAAGGTCACCGACGCCAGCGGGAAGCGGACCTACGCGCGGCGGAACATTTTCGCGTACGGGCTGCGCGACGGCGCCATCCGATCGTTCGCCCCGTCCGTGGACGGTTCGGTGTACGCCCTGGCGACCGGCCGCGGCGGGACCGTCTACATCGGCGGCTCGTTCCGCCGGGTGAACGGCGCGGCGCAGCGCGGGGTGGCTCAGCTACGGCTGTCCGACGGGGCGCGGATGTCCACCTTCCGCGCGTACATCAACTGGGGTGACGTGCGCACCCTGCACGTGCAGGGTGGCCGGATGTACCTCGGCGGCGCCTTCTCCGCGATCCGCGGCGTGCGTCGCGTCGCCCTCGCCCGCCTCGACCCGGCCACCGGCAACGTGATCCGGTCCTTCGACGCCCGGCTGTCCGCGCCGGGCCTGGCCCGCACCCGGGTCGAGCACTTCGACGTCTCCCCCGACGGACGGCGGCTGGTCGCGGTCGGCGCCCTCCTGAAGTCCGGCAGCGCCACGCGGACGCAGATCGTCGTGCTCAACACCGCGCGCGGCACCGCCGCCCTCGCGAGCTGGTACACCACGGCGTTCCAGCCGTCCTGTATGAAGGGCTTCGACACCTACCTGCGTCAGGTCAAGTTCTCCCCGGACGGCAGATACTTCGTGGTGGTCTCCACCGGGCGCATGTCGTCGCCGACACGGCTGTGCGACGCGGCGGCACGATTCGAGACGTACCGCTCGGGCCGTGTGAACCCGACCTGGGTGCAGCGCACCGGCGGCGACTCCCTGTACGCGGTGGCGGTCACCGGGTCCGCGGTCTACCTGGGCGGCCACCAGCGCTACCTGGACAACCCGTACGGCACGGACGCGAAGGGACCGGGGCCGGGCGCGAAGTCGCGGGTCGGCATCGGCGCGGTCAGCGCGACCACCGGACGGGCGCTGTCGTGGAATCCGACGAGGTCCCGTGGCGTCGGGGTGCGCGCCTTCCTGACCACCACGAGCGGCCTGATCGTCGGCTCCGACACGGACAAGCTCGGCAAGGAGTACCACGGCCGGGTGGGAATGTTCCCGATCAGTTGAGTCATGAAATGACGTCGGGCCGCCGTGCGCAACGCGTGCGGCGGCCCGGTGTCATTTGGGCGCAGCCCGGTGTCACTGTGCTAGAGCAGTGCGCCTTCGTCGTGCAGCCAGTCCACGAACGACGTCGCCACCGCGGCGCCGCAGTCGAGCAGCTCCACCAGCAGCGCGTCGTGCGCGCCCGAGTTCAGCGGCACCTGCAGCTCGGCGTAGATGGGCAACTGGCCCCGCTCGGTGGGATCGCCGATGTAGGCCAGGCAGAACCGGCGGGTGTGGTTCCACTCGTTGACCACCCGATAGGCGCGGTCGGCCCAGTCGGGTGGCACCGTCGAATGCGGACGCGCCCGCATCACCAGGATTTCGTCGTCCGGGCCCTCCAGAGTGAACAGCACGGCGTGCCGCTCCCACATCGCCAGCAGACTCCCGCCGCCGTCGGCGAGGAAGCGGATGTCGAGCAGATCGAGCGCCTTGCCGATGCGCTCCAGCGTCACCGGTGATATGTGATCACTGTCGTCCAGGCTGGACACTTCGGCCGGAACGCCGGGGCGCCCCGGTTCGCGCTGCGCCGGGACTCCGACGCGTACGCCACTCTGCAGCGCCACCTCGCCACCGGTGTCCGTCCCGCGCTCACGGGTCGACCCGGGACGCCATGACCACCACGGCATCGTTGATGCACCTCACTCCCCAGCAGGCCCGGCGCCGGACGTAGCAATGGACCCGCGCCGACGCTACCCGGACAGCTCGCACAGGTCATCCCCCCAACGGGAGGGCGCGACCGGACGACCGAGGCAGCATCACCCGTTCGGATGATTGCGCAGGGGACTTACGGCCAAATCTTTGACAATTTGTAGCCACGCAACTCCATATGGTGCGGAAAGGCCCACCCATTGTCCCGTCACGCATACGCGAGCGGCAGCGCCCTCCGCGCCGCCCGACCCGAGGAATCCCATCCGCGAGACGGCCTGCACGAGCCGCTGGGACACCTCCACCGGCGGCCCGTCCTCGCGCGTGACCACGAGCGCGACATGGTCGAGCAGCGCGTCGCGCAACACCCGCTGCCCCACCGCACGCCCGGACAGTCCCCCGTCGCGCACCTGCCGCAGCGTCCCGGCCGCGGCCTCGGCGAGACGGGTGACTTCGGCGCCGGCCACGGTCTCCACCACATGCCCGCCGGCCGGCGGCAGCGGCCAGCGCCACATCTCGTCGCGCGCCGCGGGCAGTTCGTCGCTTCCGTGCGCGAGCGAGCCGAGCAACTCGGCCGCGCGCACCGTGACATCACCCGTGGCGCTGCTCGCGACAGCGCGGGTGACCAACACCTTCCACGGCAGCATAGCCCACAGCACGGTCCGCGTCCCGGAGGAGCGCAACCGCACCACCGCGCCCGGATCCAGCCGGGTGAGCCGCGCGAGGAACGCACCCGCGTCGGCGACCCCCTCCAGGCCGTGGACGGCCATCACATGCTCTCCGTCTCCGCGAGGTAGGGCGAGAGGAAATCCCGTTCCGGCGCCGTCAACCGGCGCGGGTGCGCGTTCGCCAGGTTGTACGGCACACACACCGAACGGGCACGGCTGGCCAGCACCGCGCCGTCGAACATCTCGTAGTCGACGGTGAACGCGGCGGCCCGCAACGACGAGACCCACATCTCGATGCGCACCGGGTCGCCGTAATCCACTGGTCGCAGATAGTCGACCTCGTGCCGCGCGATCACGATGCCCTCCTCGAACGAGGCGAGGCCGGCGGCCCGAGCACCGACGAAGAACATCGCCACCCGGGCCTCCTCGTAGAGCGTGAGGAACCGCGCGTTGTTGACGTGGCCGTACGCGTCCATGTCGGACCAGCGCAGGACCACGTCATGCACGAACCGCTGTGCCACCGGAGGGGTCAGTCCCGGGTGAGCTTGCGATAGGTGACCCGATGTGGACGCGCCGCCTCCGCACCCAGCCGGTCGATCTTGTTCTTCTCGTACGCCTCGAAGTTGCCCTCGAACCAGAACCAGCGGTCCGGGTCCTCGTCGGTGCCCTCCCACGCGAGCATGTGGGTGGCGACCCGGTCCAGGAACATCCGGTCGTGGGAGATCACCACGGCGCAGCCGGGGAACTCCAGCAAGGCGTTCTCCAGACTGGACAGCGTCTCCACGTCGAGGTCGTTGGTCGGCTCGTCGAGCAGGATGACGTTGCCGCCGATCTTCAGAGTGAGCGCCAGGTTCAGCCGGTTGCGCTCGCCGCCGGACAGCACCTTCACCGGCTTCTGCTGGTCGGGGCCCTTGAATCCGAACGCCGCCACGTACGCCCGGGACGGCATCTCGACCTTGCCGACCATCAGGTGATCCAGGCCGTCCGAGACGACCTCCCACACCGTCTCGTCGCCGTTCAGCCCCGAACGGTTCTGGTCCACGTAGGACAGTTGAACGGTCTCGCCGACGCGCACCGCGCCCTCGTCCGGACTCTCCAAGCCCACGATGGTCTTGAACAGCGTGGTCTTGCCGACGCCGTTGGGGCCGATGATGCCGACGATGCCGTTGCGCGGCAGCGAGAACGACAGGTGGTCGATGAGCGTGCGGCCGTCGAAGCCCTTGACCAGCTCGTTGACCTCGATGACGGTGTTACCCAGACGCGGGCCCGGCGGGATCTGGATCTCCTCGAAGTCCAGCTTGCGGGTCTTCTCCGCGGCGGTGGCCATCTCCTCGTACCGCTCCAGCCGGGCCTTGCTCTTGGTCTGCCGGGCCTTGGCGTTGGAGCGCACCCACTCCAGCTCGTCGGAGAGCCGCTTCTTGAGCTTGGCGTCCTTGCGGCCCTCGACGCCCAGACGCGCGGCCTTCTTGTCCAGGTATGTGGAGTAGTTACCTTCGTACGGGTATGCCCGGCCGCGGTCCAGCTCCAGGATCCAGGTGGCCACGTTGTCCAGGAAGTACCGGTCGTGGGTGATCGCGATGACGGTGCCCGCGTACTTGGCGAGGTGCTGCTCCAGCCAGTGCACGCTCTCCGCGTCCAGATGGTTGGTGGGCTCGTCGAGCAGCAGCAGGTCCGGCGCCTCCAGCAGCAGCTTGCACAGCGCCACCCGGCGGCGCTCACCACCGGACAACTGGCTGACGTCGGCGTCCGCCGGCGGGCATCGCAGCGCGTCCATCGCGAGTTCGAGCTGCGAGTCGATGTCCCACGCGTCGGCGTGGTCCAGCTCCTCCTGGAGCTTGCCCATCTCCTCCATCAGCGCGTCGGAGTAGTCGGTGGCCATCTGCTCGGCGATCTTGTTGAACCGCTCCAGCTTGGCCTTGGTCTCCGAGACGGCCTCCTCGATGTTGCCGAGGACCGTCTTGGCGTCGTTCAGCGGCGGTTCCTGGGCGAGCATGCCCACGGTGTAGCCGGGCATCAGCCGCGCCTCACCGTTGCTCACCATGTCCACACCCGCCATGATCTTGAGCAGGCTGGACTTACCGGCCCCGTTCGGGCCGACCACACCGATCTTCGCGCCGGGCAGGAAGTTCAGCGTCACGTTGTCGAGCACGACCTTGTCGCCGTGCGCCTTGCGCGCCTTCTCCAGGACGTAGATGAACTGGGCCACGGTGCGCCCTACCTCCGTGATCGTTGATTATCGTGCCGAACGCCTCATCCTCCCAGGCGTTCCGTGTGCAACCTCGCGCGCCCCGCCCGGATTCCCCGCGGCACGCACCCGCGGCGGCGTTCACACCGCCGGTTGTTCCTCTCGGCGGCCGTCCGCGTGCAGGATGAGCAGCCGCTGCCGGTTGACGGAGAACTGGGTGCCGTCCGCGACGGTCACCGTGTAAGTGTCACCGTTGCGCTGCACCCCGTTGAGGAACAGTGCGGTCTTGTTCTCCACCCACGGGGCATCCTCTCCACCGCGATTGGCGTGATAGTAGTACCGGCCCCGCGAGTCCTCGCAAATCCAGACTGTGGAGCTCTTGGTCACCACCTTGAGCACCTGCACCAGCACTCCCGGCACTCCCGCGCGGGCGGCGGCCTGCTGCGTCTCCGGACGGCACGGCGTCCGGGACTCCCCCGCGTCCACCGGTGCGGTGTCCTGCCCGCCGGACGCGGGGAAACCCCGGGCGGCCTGCTGCGCGTTCAGGATCAACCCCAGCCCGACGCCGAGCACGGTGAGCAAAATGGTGGCGATGACCACAGGTATCAGTAGTGGCCGCCGCGGCGGGGGAAGATCATCCGACAGGTCCACCGGCCCAGGATGTCATCCGGTCTCCATCCCTCGGCAAGCTACGACCGGCTACCCACAGTAGGCTCGGTGGGCGGGAACTTCATACCCCACCCGGAGGTGCACTCAGCGTGGTCGAACGCAGTTCCTTCGTCGTCGTCGCCAATCGCCTGCCCGTCGACGAGGTGATATCCGAGGACGGCGAGCGCCAGTGGCGGCCCAGCCCCGGCGGACTCGTCACCGCCCTGCACCCCGTGCTGGTCGAGCACCGGGGCACCTGGATCGGATGGGCGGGAGGCGACGGCGAAGCGCCGGAACCGTTCGAGCTCGAAGGCATCAATATCCATCCGGTGCCGCTGAGCGCCCAGGAACTGGAGCGGTACTACGAGGGCCAGTCGAACGCCACCATCTGGCCGCTCTATCACGACGCCGTGGAGACGCCGGTTTACAAGCGCCGCTGGCGTGAGGCGTACCGGCTGGTCAACCAGCGGTTCGCGCGGGCGGCTGCGGAGGTCGCCGCCGAGGGGGCGACCGTCTGGGTGCAGGACTACCAGTTGCAACAGGTGCCCGCGATGCTCCGCGAGCTGCGGCCCGACCTGCGCATCGGCTTCTTCCTGCACATCCCGTTCCCGCCCATCGAGCTGTTCATGCAGATGCCGTTCCGCGCCGAGGTGCTGCGCGGCCTGCTCGGTTCCGACCTGGTGGGATTCCAGCAACGCCTGGCCGCGCAGAACTTCGTCCGCCTCGCCCGGCACCTGCTGGGCCTGCGATACGAGGGCCACTCCATCCAGGTGGACGGTCGCAAGGTCAAAGCCGGCGCGTTCCCGATCAGCATCGACACCGCGGACATGGAACGGCTCGCCGCCGACCCGGGTGTGCAGGCCCGGGCCAAGCAGATCCGCGCCGAGCTCGGTGATCCCAAGACGATCATCCTGGGCGTCGACCGGCTGGACTACACCAAGGGCATCGAGCTGCGCCTCAAGGCGTTCCGCGAGCTGCTCGCCGACGGCCGGCTGGAGGTCGGCGACGCGGTGATGGTCCAGGTGGCCACCCCCAGCCGGGAACGGGTCGAGCACTACCAGACCCTGCGCGTACGGGTGGAGCGGGAAGTCGGCCGGATCAACGGCGAATTCTCCCGTGTCGGGGTGCCGGCCGTGCACTACCTGCACCAGTCGATGCCGAAGAACGAACTGGCGGCGCTGTACGTCGCGGCCGACGTGATGATGGTGACCCCGCTGCGCGACGGCATGAACCTGGTCGCCAAGGAATACGTGGCGTGCCGCTCGGATCAGGGTGGCGCGCTGGTGCTCAGCGAGTTCGCCGGAGCGGCGACCGAACTGCGCCAGTCGTTCCTGTGCAACCCGCACGATCCGGAAGGGGTCAAGGAGGCGTTGCTGCGTGCCGTCGCCGCCGAGCCGGCCGAGCTGCGCCGGCGCATGCGGGTGATGCAACGCCACCTGCGTACGCACGACGTCGCGGCCTGGGCTCGCGCGTTCCTGCGCGAGCTGGGAGTCGACGAGGATGAATAAAATCGACGGGTGACCTTCGGGGACGTGGTCCGTGATCACCGCCGTCGGCTCGGCCTGAGTCAGGCCGACCTGGCCGCGGCGACCGGCATCGCCACCCGCAGCATCCGCAACCTGGAGTCCGGCCGGGTGGACCATCCCCGGCAGAGCACGGTGCGCCTGCTCGCCGACGCGTTCGGGCTGACCGGGGCGGACCGGGTCGGCTTCGTCGGGACCGCCGCCGCGCCGTCTCAGCTCCCGCGGCCTCCCGCGGCGTTCGCCGGGCGAGCCGGGACGCTGGACCGGTTGCGCACGCTGCTCACCACCGACGCCGTCGCGGTGATCACCGGAGCCGGCGGGGTCGGCAAGACCACCCTGGCGGTGCGCCTCGCGCACGACATTCAGGAGCGGTTCCCGGACGGTCAGCTCTACGTCGATCTGCACGGGTTCGGGCCGGCGGACGCGGCGCTCGCCCCGGAGGACGTGCTCGCCGACTTCCTCGTGGCGCTGGGCGAGCCGCGCGACGGCGTGCCGGGCGCCACCGCGGGACGGATCGCGCTCTACCGCAGCCGGCTCGCCGGACGCCGGGTCCTGGTGGTGCTCGACAACGCCCGCGACGCCGCGCAGGTCCGCCCGCTGCTGCCGGCCGGCGACGGATGCCGGGCCATCGTCACCAGCCGGGACCGGCTGACCGGTCTGGTCGCCACCGAGGCGGCCACCCCGGTCCCGCTCGACGTGCTCAGCCCCGATGACGCGCGCGAGCTGCTCAGCAGGCGGCTGGGTGCCGGACGGCTGGCGGTCGAGCCGGGTGCGGTGGCGCACATCGTGGAGCGCTGCGACCGGCTGCCACTCGCGTTGGCGGTGGTGGCCGCGCGGGCCCGCGCCGAGCCCGGCACCGCCCTCGCCGACCTGGCCGAGGAGCTTCGCGACCCGCTGGACGCCCTGGACGCCGGCGACGCGGCGGCCAACGTGCGGTCGGTGCTGTTCTGGTCGTACCGCTCGCTGCCGCAGGCCGCCCGGTCCGTCTTCCAGATGATCGGTCTGCACCCGGGTGCCAGCGTCGACGTCTACGCGCTCGCCAACATGGCCGGCATGTCGGCCGCGGAGACCCGGCGAGCGTTGGGCGAACTCGCGCGGCTGCACCTGGTGCAGCCACGGCCGGGACACCGGTTCGGGATGCACGATCTGCTGCGCACCTACGCCGCGGAGACCGCCCGCGAGGCGCTGTCACCGACACAGGTGGACGCCGCCGTCGATCGGCTGCTGGACTTCTATCAGCACACGGTGACCGTCACGTACGGCGATTACTTCATCGGCCGGGTGGAGACCCGCCGCGGGTGCGCGCCACCCCGCGTCCCGGTGCCGGAGTCGACACCGGCCGTCGTGTGGGCGCAGGCGGAGCGCGCCAACCTGGTGGCCACCATCACCTATGCCGCCGGGCACGGCCGTTTCCGGTACGCGCATGTCACCGCCGCCCCGTTCTCGGCCTGGCTGAACACGCGCGGGTTGAGCGCGGACTGTCTCGCGGTCACCGCCGCCGCCGTGCAGGCGGCCCGCGCGGACGGTGACGTGCTCGCGCAGGCGATCGCCATCGGGGATCTGGCCGGCACGCTGATGCGATTCGGCCGGTACGCCGAGACACTGGAACGCGGCGAGGAGTCGTTGCGCCTGCTGCGCGCGGCCGGCGCGACCCGCGACGAGGCTCGCATGCTCGGCAATCTGGCCGAGGTGTACTTCGTGGTCGGTGACGTGCGGCGGGCACGCCAGTCGGCGGAGGAGGCCCTGCGGCTCGCCGACGTGCTGCAGGACTCGTTCATGGAGGCGCTGGCCCGGATGCGCCTGGCGGTGCAGCACCGGGAACGCGGCGATCTGGACGGGGCGCTGACGCACGCCCGCACGGCCCTGGAGGTGTTCACTCCGCACACCGTGGAGCAGGTCCGGGCCGAGCTGTTCATGGTGCGCGGCACCGTGCACCTGCGCCGCGGTGAGCTGGGCCTGGCCCGCAGCGACCTGCTGCGGGCACAGTCCCGGCTGCGGGCGGCCGGACAGCTCGGCGGCACGCTGGGATGGACCCTGATGTACCTCGCCCGGCTGACCCGCTTGGAGGGCGCGCCGCACGCCGCCGCGCCGCACCTGGGCGCGGCCCTGGAGGTGGCGGGCTCGGTGGACGACCCGGAGCTCCGCGCGGCCGTGCTGACCGAACGCGCCTTGCAGCGGCACGAGACGGGCGAAACCGAGGCGGGCATCGCCGACGCGGAGATGGCGCTGGCCATCGCCACTTCGGTGGGGCATCCCCGACAACAGATGCTCGCCCACCGGGCGCTGGGCGAGATGCACGCTTCCGGCCGGCTGCGCGGGGTGCACCTCGCAGCGGCGCGCGAGCTGACGTCGGCGCTGGGCGCCCGGCTGGTCCCGGCTCGCACGCCGGATCAGAGGAACAGGCAGAACGGATGGCCCACCGGGTCGAGATAGACCCGCACATGCGCTTGCGGCTGGAATTCCGCGAGCGTGGCGCCGGCCTTTTCGGCATGCGTCCCGGCGACGTCCAGATCGTCCACCTGGATGTCGAGGTGCACGCTCATCTGCGGCCGGTCCGGTGTGGAGGGCCACACCGGACGGGCGTAGTTCTGCTCGGTCTGGAAGGACAGTCCCGGCCCGCCGTCCGGTGCGCCCAGCTTGACCCAATCCGGCTTGTCCTCCACCACGGTCCAGCCGAGCAGCCGTTGATAGAAGGCAGCCAACTCGTTCGCGTCGGGGGCATCCAGAACGATGCCCTCCACCGTCATCCTCGGTCGTCCGTCCATGCCACTCGGTTACCCACCGGTCACTCATCCATGCCATCGACGGGGGCGGTCACGCGCGGTGCGCCGTTTCCGGCATCGTGGTCCAGTGCCGTCACGACGTCACCGATGACCACCACGGCAGGCGGGCGAATGCCCGCCTGCTCGGCGTCCCGGGCGACCGAGGCGAGCGTGCTGCGCAGCAGGCGCTGACGCTCCGTGGACCCCTCCTGCACCAGCGCCACCGGGGCGTCCGCGGCGCGCCCGTCACCGATCAGCGTCTTGGCGATCCGGGCCAGATTCTTCAGCCCCATCAGCACCACGACGGTGCCGCGCAGCCGGGCCAACGCCGGCCAGTCCACAAGGGAGTCCGGGTGGTCCGGCGGCAGGTGGCCGGAGACCACGGTGAACTCGTGGGCGACGCCGCGGTGCGTCACCGGGATGCCGGCCAGCGCCGGGACGGCGATCGAACTGGTCACGCCGGGCACCACGGTGACCGGCACGCCGGCCTGTGCGCAGGCGAGCGCCTCCTCGCCGCCGCGGCCGAACACGTACGGGTCGCCGCCCTTGAGGCGGACCACGAACTTGCCGGCCCGGGCGCGGTCCACCAGAATGCGGTTGATCTCGTCCTGGGTGGCGGACGGCCCGTACGGGATCTTCGCCGCATCGACGACTTCCGCGTCGTGGCGCAGGTCGCCGAGCAGCACTCCGGGAGCGAGCCGGTCGACCACCACGACATCGGCGGCGGCGAGCATCCGGCGCCCCTTGACGGTGATCAGCTCCGGATCGCCGGGTCCCGATCCGACAAGCGCGACTCCGGCGTATCCGGGCTCGGTGGGCAGGGTCTCCTGCAGAGCCTCGGCGATCAGGTCGCGCACCGCCATCGCGCGCCGGCGTTCACCCCCGTCGGTCACCGCGACGGTCACCGGCCCGTGCCGGGTCACCGCCGGGGTCCAAGCCGTGGCGGCCTCCCGGTCATCCGCGCGTACGCAGAAGATGCGCCTGTCCTGCGCCGCCGCGCTGACGTCGCCCGCCGCGCCCGGATCGTTCACCGCGACCTGCACCAGCCAGCAGTCGTCCAGGTCGGCCGGACGGAACCGGCGTGCCGTCCATTCGATGCGGCCCGCGTCGAGCTGCGCCCGCAGCGCGGGGGTGAGCTCGGGCGAGACGACGTGCACGACGGCACCCGCGGCGAGCAGGGCGGGGACACGACGCGTGGCCACCGCTCCGCCACCGACCACCAGCACCCGACGGCCGTCCAGCCGCAGCGCAAGCGGGTAGAGAGTCACTTCTCGGACACTCCGGCGGCGTCGAAGGTGGCCACGTCGTGCAGCACCCGCACCGCGGCGGCCACGATGGGCTGGGCGAGCACCGCTCCGCTGCCCTCGCCCAGCCGCATGCCCAAGTCGATGAGCGGGGTGAGACCGAGGTGCGCGAGGGCGACGGTGGCGCCGGGCTCGGCCGACCGGTGGCCGGCCACCATGGCGTCCACCGCGTCGGGGGCCAGGGCCGCCGCGACAAGCGCGGCGGACGCCGCGATCACGCCGTCGACCACGACCGGCAGCCGGTGCGCCGCCGCGCCCAGGATGAACCCGGCCAGCGCGGCGTGTTCCAGGCCGCCCACCGCCGCCAGGGTGGCCAGCGGTTGCGCCGGATCCGGCGCGTGCCGCCGCAGCGCCGCGGCCACCACCGACACCTTGTGGGCGAGGGTGTCGTCATCGACGCCGGTGCCGCGCCCGGTCACCTCCGCCGGGTCGGCGCCGGTGAACGCCGCGATCAGCGCCGCGGCGGGTGTGGTGTTCGCGATGCCCATGTCGCCGGTGAGCAGGCACCGCACCCCGGCCGCGGCCTGTGCTTCGGCCACGCCGATGCCGACCTCGATCGCCGCGCGCGCCTCAGCGACGGTCATGGCGGCTTCCTCGGTCATGTCCGCGGTGCCGCGCCGGACGTTGGCGGCGAGCAGGTTCGCGCCCTCGACGGTGGGTGCGGCCACGCCGACGTCGACCACGAGCACGCCGGCGCCGGCCTGGCGGGCGAACGCGTTGACCACCGCGCCACCGGCCAGGAAGTTGGCCACCATCTGGCCGGTGACCTCCTGCGGCCAGGGCGTGACGCCCTGCGCGTGCACGCCGTGGTCGCCGGCGAACACCGCCACGGTGGCCGGTTCCGGCATCGGGGGCGGGCACACGCCGGCCAGACCGGCCAGGCGGATCGACAGCTCTTCCAGATCGCCGAGTGACCCGGCCGGTTTCGTCAGGCGGGTCTGCAGGTCCCGGGCCGCGGCGGCGGCACCGGCGTCGGCCGGTCGGATAGCCGCGAGGGTCGATTCCAGGGTCACGGTCGCCTCTTCATCTTCTCGGTTCCACAACGTCGGCAAGGACGTTCAGGAAGGCGTTGGTGGTCGCGGTCTCGCGCACCGCGATGCGCAGCCATTCCGGGCCCAGGCCGGGAAAGGTGTCGCCGCGGCGCACGGCGTAGCCGCGTTCCCGCAACCGTAGGCGGATCTTGTCGGCGGACGCCAGACGCACGGCGACGAAGGCGCTCTGCGGATCGCCGGCCACGGTCACCCCGGGAACCGCCCGCAGCCCGCGGACCAGGTGCGCCCGGTCCGCGGCCAGGGCGCGCGCGATCTCCCGTTCGGCACCCACCGCGCGGGGTGACGCGCATGCCACGGCGGCGGCCAGCGCCGGCGAGGAAACCGGCCAGAGCGGTTGCGTCGCGGCGAGCCGCCGCACCACGTCCGGTGCCGCGAGGACATATCCGATGCGCAACCCGGCCAGACCCCAGGTCTTGGTCAGGCTGCGCACCACCACCAGGCCCGGCAGGTCGGACCGGGCCGCCAGGGACTCCGGCTCGCCCGGCTCGCCGTCGCGGTGCGTGGTGTCGCTGAACGCCTCGTCGACCACGAGCATCCGGCCCGGGGCGGCCAGCCGGGCCACCTCGCCGGCCGGATGCAGCGCCGAGGTCGGGTTCGTCGGGTTGCCCAGCATCACCAGGTCGGCGTCGCCGGGCACGAGCGTGGGGTCGAGGCGGAACCCGCGCGCGGCCGGGAGCACCACGCGGTGCGGCCGATGGCCGGCGTGCCGCAGCGCCGCCTCCGGCTCGGTGAACTGCGGATGCACCACCACCGGGTGGCGTGCGCCGCGCATGGCCTGCGCGATCAGCACGAAAGCCTGCGCCGCTCCCGCGGTGAGCAGCACCTCGGCGGGATCCCGGCGGTGCCGCGCGGCGATCGCCGCGGTGGCCTCGCCCGCGTCCGGGTACGCCGCGAGCGTGTCCAGCGACGCCCGGACCGGGTCGGCGAGCCAGTCCGGCATCGGCGCCCGCCGCACATTGACCGCCAGATCGACAAGGCCCCTCGTCAGCTCGGCATCGCCGTGGTGGGCGAGGTCGTGGTCGGTCGTCACGCCTCCAGCATGCCGGACCGCTTTCCCGCTCCCACTTCGGCCGTTCCGTCCGTATGTGAGAGTTTTTGTCATACCTTCAAGGCGTGAAGAAGATCCCCCTCGCCGCCGCCGGCCGCGTCGCCCCACTCATCCGCGCCGGCCTGATCGTGGGCGTGGTCGTCGCCGGTTTGGCGTACCCGCTCGCGGCGCTCGCCGGCATCGGGGTCAAGGCGGGCTCGGACGCCTGGCAGAACATGCCCGAGGAACTCACCGTGGTGCCATCGGCGCAGACCACGTACGTGTACGCGAGCGACGGGCGCACCCTGCTCACGATGTTCTACGAGGAGCACCGCAAGCCCACCAAGATCGAAGACATGTCGCCATACCTCACTCAGGCGATCGTGGCCAGCGAAGACACCCGCTTCTACGAGCACAACGGGGTGGACGCCAAGGGGGTGGCGCGCGCCTTCGTGGCCAACCACCAGGCGGGCGGGGTCTCCCAGGGGGCCTCGACGCTGACCATGCAGTACGTGCGGATGGCCCTGCGAGACGGCGCCAAGACACCGCGGCAGGCGCTGGCCGCCACCGAACAGACCGCCGCCCGCAAGATCCGGGAGATGCGCCTGGCGGTGGAACTGGAGAAGCGGCTCTCCAAGCAGGAGATCCTGGAGCGCTACCTGAACTCGGCGTACTTCGGGCACCGGGCGTACGGGGTGTTCGCCGCGTCCCAGGTCTTCTTCTCCAAGACGCCGGACAAGCTCACCCTCACCGAGGCCGCCCTGCTCGCCGGGCTGGTCAAGGCCCCCACCGCGTACGATCCGGCGCGCGGCAACCTGGAGGCGGCAACCGGCCGGCGCAACTACGTGATCGACCAGATGGCCAAGATGGGCACCATCACGAGCGCACAGACGTCCACCGCCAAGCATGCCAAGATCGCGCTGAAGCTGTCCTCGCCGCCCAACGACTGCGTGTCCGTGCCCGCCGCGCACAACGACTGGGGTTTCTTCTGCGACTACTTCCGCACCTGGTGGCTGCAGCAGCCGGCGTTCGGCGCCACGCCCAGCGAACGCGAGGAGAGCCTGCGCCGGGGCGGATACCGGGTGGTCACCACCATCGACCCCAAGATCCAGTCATTCGCCATGGAACACGTGCTGGACAAGGAGAAGAAGCGCAGCAAGTACGCCCACGGCGAGGTGGTGATCCAGCCCGGCACCGGATGGATCCGGGCAATGGCGGTGAACCGCAGCTACTCCCTGGACCAGTCGGACAACGGCAAGCACAGCGATCCCGCACTGCGCAAGACGCAGAAGGGCAATTACCCGAACACCGTGAACCCGCTGCTCGGTGGCGGTGACATGGCCGGTTATCAGGCCGGGTCCACGTTCAAGATCTTCACCATGCTGGCCGCCCTGGACCGCGGCATGCCGCTGTCCACCGCCTTCAACTCACCCGAGCGGTACACGTCCAAATACATCACCGCGCCGGGACCGGCGACCTGCGGCAATTACTGGTGCCCGAAGAACGCGAGCAAGTCGATGACCGGGCGGCAGACCATGTGGAGTGGATTCGGCAAATCGGTCAACACGTACTTCGTCCAGTTGGAGCAGAAGGTCGGCGCGGAGCGGGCGGTACGCATGGCCGAACGGCTCGGCCTGCGGTGGCGCACCGACGTGGACCGCACCCTGGCGCAGCCGGGCAACGCCGAGCAGTGGGGCGCCTTCACCCTCGGCGTCAGCGACGCCACCCCGGTCGAGATGGCGAACGTTTTCGCCACCGTGGCCGCAGACGGCAAGCACTGCGAACCGATCCCGGTCCGCTCGATCGCCCAGCCGGACGGCAAGCCGGTCACCTATCAGGGCACCCGCGTCGCGGCACCGCGGTGCAAGCAGGCGCTGCGTCCCGCGGTGGCGCGGGCGGCGACCGACGCCGCCCGGTGCGTGACCGGATATGGAGCCGCGAAGGGCGGCTGCGGCGGCTGGTCGACCTCGCCGATGGTGCACGCCATCATGCGGCGACCGGTGGCCGGCAAGAGCGGCACCACCGACGGGAACCGGACCGCCTGGTTCGTCGGCTTCACCCCGCAGCTCGCGGCGGCGGCGTTCGTAGCCGACCCGGACAACCCGAAGGATTACGTCGGGACCAGCCGCGGCACGATCTCCAAATACACCGTGGCGCAGACCCTGCGCGATGCGCTGAAGGGGCAGCCGAAGAAGACCTTCAGCTCGCCGCCGAGCTGGATCGTGCGCTGACGCCGGGATGGCCGGGATGCCATCGCGGGTCCCGGCCAGCCAGGCCGAGCACCTGGTCCAGCAGCGGCGCGTCCTCGCTCACCGCGACGCGCGGGCCGAACAGGCCGGGCGCGTCCGTCAGCGCCGCCTGCGAGAGGAACTCGGCAAGCGCCTCCAGCACCCGCGGATCGGCGATGAACTCCTGTCCGGTGGCCCGGGCCAGATCCCAGCTATGCATGATGACCTCGGTCATGGCGACCCGGCCCATCTCGGCCGCGGGCAAGGTGACGCCGCCGGCGGCGGCGGTGCCGGTCCACGCGTCCGGGTCGCGCCAGGCCACGGCCAGCTCCTCCAACAGGACCGGCAACCGGCTGCGCCAGTGCCGCGGCAGGCTCGCCGCGGACGGCTGCTCCGGCGGGCGCGCCTCGCCCAGCTTGCGCGCCGCCTGGGTGAACTCCAGGGACAGGCGGACGATGTGGTCGAGCAGGTCGCCGACCGACCACTGGGCGCAGGGTGTGGGACCGGTCAGGGCATCGTCCGTGATGCCCAGCAACAACGAGCGCAATCCGTGAACGGCAGGATCGAAGTCAAGGGGAACACGGTCAGCCACGGCTGCTCCTCACCTCGGCCGGTCTCCGCAGACCTGCCACGTTCCCTTCACGTTACGGCTGTGCTACGACATTCGCCGACCCCCCATCGGGCAGTGCCGCGGCCAACCCCGCGTTTCCGTTCGTCGCGGCCAGCACCAGGCGGCGGGCGATCTCCGGTGCGGCGGCCCAGTGCAGACCCAACTGCGAGGCATGCACCCGCTGGTGGACGAACCCCTCCGGCTTGCCGCCGGACCACGTCCACGCCGGCACCTGCCCGGCCCGGGGCATGACGATCGCCCGGTGCTGCTTATAGCCGGTGATCCGGGCGCCGGCTGGAGCCAGCGGCGAAGCGGACGGCGCGATCGCCTCGCGGTACCCCGCCACCGTCCGGTCCCCGGTGCGGCAGGAGGCGTCCAGCACCCCGCACATCGGGCGTTCGTCAAGGTCACGCGACAGCCACGGCAGGCCGACACCCTCCGCGATCACCGCGCCGCCGTCCCGCGCCAGGCGGGCGACCGCCTCGCACAGCCCGCGGTTGGCGGACAGCTCCTCGGCGTACCCCTCGGGCAGCCCGGCGCCGACCACCAGCGCCCGCGTGCCGGCCGGCAGTGTCTCGTCCCGCAACGGGTCGACGATCGCCACGTCCGCGCCGGCCGCGTCGAGCAGTTCCGCGTTCTCCACGTACGTGTAACCGCCGCCCGGACCACCGGCCAGCGCGACCACCGGCCGTGGCGCGCACGGCTCGCCGCCCAGCGCCTCGGCGGCCGACCAGATCGGGCCGGGCAGCGACGGAGCCGAGTCGGCGAGTGCGAGCAGCCGATCCATGTCGACGCCGTGGGCCACCGCCTCACCCAGCCGTCGCACCGCCCGCGCCGCGTCCACGGACTGCTGGGCGACCGGCACCGGCCCGTGCCCCCGCCCCGGCAGCACCGCGGGCAGATCCCCGCGGCGGAACGCGCCGAGCACCGGCACGCCGATGTCGTCCATCGCCGCGCGCAGCATCTCCTCGTGCCGGGGTGACGCCACCCGGTTGAGGATCACCGCGCCCAGATGAACCATTTCGTCGAACATCCGGAACCCGTGCACCAGGGCGGCCACCGAATGACCCATGGACGCGACATCGACGACCAACACGACCGGGGCATGCAGCGCGGATGCCACGGCGGCCGTGCCGTCCACCTCCGGCTGTCCGGTCAGACTGTCGAACAGGCCCATCGCGCCCTCGACCACGGCGAGCCGGGTGCCCTCCGCCCCGTGCGCGAACAGCGGGCCGAGTCGCTGCGCGCCGACCAGTCGCGGGTCCAGGTTGCGTCCGATGCGGCCGGCGGCCAGCCCGAGGTAGGCCGCGTCGGTGTGATCCGGTCCCACCTTGAACCCGGACACCGGCATGCCCCGGGCGGCGCACGCCGCGAGAAGGCCGACCGCGATCGCGGTCTTGCCGTGCCCGGAGGACGGTGCGCTCACCACGAGGCGGGATTGGGCGGTCATGACAGGTCTCCCCCGGTTCTCCACGAACGTCGGCGTTCACCCGATTGAGGGCCGCCGACTGTCGGCACACTACCCGCCGGATGCCCGCACCCCCGCCAGGCGGCGACAGCCCGCCACCGCGAAGGTCACGGCCGTCTCCCGACCGCGGCCCGCGCCCGCCCGGGCCTCTCCCGGTGCGGGTAGCCTCGTGAGTCGTGTACCGGTTCCTGCTGACGCCGCGCTGGCTCGCCGCCGCCGCGCTGACCGTCGCCGCCTCGGTCACGATGGTGTTCCTCGGCAATTGGCAGTTGCACCGCTACCACGAGCGCAGCGCGATCAACCAGCGCATCGACGCCGCCGCGACGGCCGCGCCGGCGCCGCTCGACACCGTGCTCCCGGCGCCGGCGGCCAGCTCCGGGGTCGGTCGCGCACCGGGTGTGGACACGGCATGGACCAAGGTCGCCGTCACCGGACGGTACGACCGCACGCACGAGATCCAAGCGCGCGGCCGGACCGTCGACGGCTCGGTGGGATTCGAGATCGTCACGCCGCTGGTGCTGGACGACGGGGCGGCGGTGCTGATCGACCGGGGCTGGGTGCCGCCCGCGGCGGGTGGCGCCATCGCCGCGCCGCAGGTGCCGGCGGCGCCGACCGGACCGGTGACCGTGGTCGGTCAGGTGCACCTCTCGGAGAGCCGCCCGGCGCCGATCGAGCACCGCGACGGGCGCATCGACACGCGGCGGATCGCCGTGCCACGCTTGGCGGCTCAGCTCCCCTATCCGGTCTACGGCGCCTACGTGCTGCTCACCGAGCAGCGCCCAGCCGCCGACCCGGCATTCGTGCGGATTCCGATCGACCACGAGAACGCCTGGCAAAACGGCGGTTACGCGGTGCAGTGGTGGATGTTCTCGGTGATGGCCCTGCTGGTGTTCGGATGGCAGGCCCGCAAGGAAGCGCGCGGCGACACCGGCGCGACACCCCCGCCGGATCGCGTAGCCCAAGCCGACGCCGCTCGGGCCGACGCCGCTCGGGCCGACGCCGCTCGGGCCGACCCCGCCCGCGGTGATCGCGTGGCCCACGCCGACGCGGCCCAGGCCGACCGGTCGGCGGCCACGTAGGGTACGAAGGTGCCTTCCACACCGGACTCCAGTCCCCGAGACCCGTGGGCCGTGCCGGCTCCCGCCCCGCCGCCGGAAGCGACGCCGGTTCCGCCCGCTCCGGGGCCGGTGATCATCGTGGTCGGCGACATGGGCGTCACCTCCACCGTGGTGCACACCCCGGCCGGCGACATCCCACTGGCCGGGTCGGCCTGGCAGGTCAACGACTATTGGCACACCGAGCAGAAGATCCCCACCTGGGCGATCGTCGCGGCGGTCGCGGGATTCTGCGTGCTCACCGTGTTCAGCCTCCTCTTCTTGCTGGTGAAGCAGACGACCTACCGCGGCACCGTGCAGGTCACCGTGACCAACGGCACCCAGCAGTACGTCAGCCGCATCCCGGTCGCCGACCAGAACCAGGTCACCCAGATCCACCAGCAGGTCAACTACGTCAGGTCACTGGCCGCCCTATAACCCACGCCGCCCGCAGCCCCCACCCGCCCCGCCCCGCACCGCCCCGCGCCCGCACCGCCCCGCGCCCACGCCGCCCCGCGCCCGCACCACCCCGCGCCCGCACCACCCCGCGCCCGCACCACCCCGCGCCCGCACCACCCCCGCCCACGCCGCACCCGCCCGCACCGCACCGCACCCACCCGCGCGATCTTGAGGTTTCCACAGCCAAATGTCGCATTAGTGGCAATCTCGGCCCCACAAAGCCCAAGATCAATCCGCCCCGATCGTCGATCTTGGACTTTGTGGGGAGGAATGCGGCTTTCGCGGGGATCCTGGCCACCCGAAAGTCCAAGATCGCCGTAGCCCGAAGGCGCCACGCGACGGGACGCGACGGGACGGCACGGGACGGGACGGGACGCGACGGGACGGCACGGGACGCGACGCGGGGCGACGGGACACGACGGCACGGCACGGGACGGGACGCGGGGCGACGGGACGCCGCATGGGACGCGACACCACACGACGCCACGCAGCGGGACGCGGGGCCACGCGACGCAGCGGGACGCGGGGCCACGCGACGCGACGCCACGCCACGCCACGCGGGGCGACGCGACGGGACGCCACACGACGCGACGCAGCGGGACGCGACGCGGGGCCACTCGACGCGGACAGGCACAACTCACGGGTGGCGGGGGTCAAATCCAAGATCGTCGCGGAGGGGTGGTGACGGGTGCGCGTGTGGGGGGTCGCGGACGTCCCGACCGTCAGGTCACGGCGTGCCGCCGGCCTGCCGGACGGCGCCGATCTGCCGGACGGCGCCGATCTGCCGGACGGCGTCGATGGTGTCCGCCTCCGCCGCACGTTTGTCCTCGCGGTAGCGCAACACTCGGGCGAACCGCAGCGCCACCCCGCCCGGATAGCGCGGCGACCTCTGCACCCCGTCGAACGCGATCTCCACCACCTGCTCCGGACGCACGGTCACCACCCACCCGTTGTCCTCGACGGCCAGCTCGGTGAAGCGGGCGGTCTGCCACCGCAACAGCTCATCGGTCAGCCCCTTGAACGTCTTACCCAACATCACGAAGCCACCCGTACGCGGATCGCGGGCACCCAGATGCAGGTTGGACAGCCAGCCCCGGCGGCGCCCATGCCCCCACTCCACCGCGAGCACCACCAGGTCCAGCGTGTGACGCGGCTTGACCTTGACCCACGCGCCGCCGCGCCGCCCCACGTCATAGGGCGCCTCGGGCGCCTTGATCACCAGGCCCTCCTGTCCCGCCGCCACGGCCGCCGCGAACGCCTCCGCCGCCCGCTCGTCCGTCTGCACGGTGGTGCGGCCCACGATCAGCTCCGGCGGTGATGCGTCGGCCAGGGCGGCCCAGCGGACCCGGCCCGGCTCGTCGAGAAGGTCGGTGCCGTCCAGGTGCAGCAGGTCGAAGAAGTAGGGCACCAGCCCAGCCTCGGCGCCGGGGCGTCCGTCAGACGTCGGCCCGGCTTGCCGGCCACGGGTGGCCGCACGGCTGGACGTCTCCTGGAACGGGCGTGGCCGGCCTGCGTTGTCCAGCATCATGGCCTCGCCGTCCAGCACCGCGTCGCGCACCGGCAGGGTGCGTGCCGCGGCCACCACCCCGGGCAGCCGGGCGGTGATGTCGTCCAGGCTGCGAGTGAAGACCGCCACGTCGTCGCCGGACCGGTGCACCTGGATGCGGATGCCGTCGAGCTTCACGTCGGCGGTCGCCGGGGCCCCGGTGACCGCCAGGGCCGCTGCCACATCGGGCGCGCTGGCGGCGAGCATCGGCGCCAGCGGCGTGCCGACGCGCAGACTGATCGCGGCCAAGGCGTCGGCGCCACCGGTGAGCGCCGCCACCGCCACCGTCTTGAGATCGCCGCACAGCAACAGCGCCCGCCGCACCGCTGCTGCCGGCACCTGCGCGGCACGGGCCACCGCGTCGGCCAGCAGCCCGGCCTGCGCGCCCTGCCGCAGCTCACCGCCGAACAAGCCGACCAGCAGACGCTGCTCGTCCGCGGTGGCCGCCGCGAACAGGGCCCCCAGCAGAGACCGCCGCCGCGCCTGCGACCCCGGACCCGCGACCACCGCGATCTCCGCCACCGCCGCGTCCACCCCGGCCACCGTCAGGGTGGACGTCTCGGCCGGTGCCGGCCGCTCCCGCAAGGCGGCGTAGCCCACGCCGGTCTGCCGCTGCCGCAACTCGCCGGCCAGGTAGGCCGAGCCGGCCGCGATCTCCTCCGGCGCGAGCCTGCGCAGCGCCGCCGCCAGCAACTCGATCTTGGCCTTGCGGCCCGAGGTGGCGGCGACCGCGCCCGAGGTGGCGGCCAGGTCCTGGAACAGCACGGACCCATCCTGGCAGCCGGGTACGACAAGAGCGGCCGGGTTCGACAAGGGCGGCCGGGTTCGACAAGGGCGGCCGGGCACGACAAGGGCGGCCGGGCACGACAAGAGCGGCCGCCTCCCGCGAACGGGTCCGTTCCGGCCCAACGGGCGGTATCTCTGCCGACGAACGGCCGCCGTCTTGCTAGGTTCGGGCACGACCGCACACTCCGACAGAGGAAGACAACCGCCATGCATGACCCTCGCGCCCTGGTGGACATGGGCGCCGACGCCGTCCGCCGTCTCGCTCGTCGCGGCTACACCCTGGATCTCGAAGGGCTGGAGGACCTGCTGTCCCGGCGCAACAAGAGCATCCACCGCGCCGACGAACTGCGCGCGGAGTCCAAGCGGGTTGCGCAGGAGGTGCAGTCCGCCGCCCGGCAGGGTGCCGACACCGGTGAGCTCAAGCAACGCGCCCGCGACATCAAGGACGAGATCCGCGACGTCGAGGCCGAGCAGGAACAGCTCGCCGGCCGGCTCAACGAGCTGATGCTGGGCATTCCGAACCTGCCGTTGGACACGGCACCGGACGGCGACTCGGAGGACTTCGCGGTCGAGGTCCGCCGGCACGGTGACCCGCCCACCTTCGCGTTCCCGCCCAAGGATCACGTCGATCTGGGTGAGGCGCTGGGCATTCTGGACTTCGGCCGGGCCACCAAGCTGTCCGGGCCGCGGTTCTCGGTGGCGCGTGGCGCGGGCGCGCGGCTGGAACGGGGACTTGCCGCCTATTTCCTCGATCTGCACACCCGCCGGCACGGATATGTCGAGCATTCGGTGCCGTTCCTGGTCACGCCGGCCACCATGACCGGCACCGGGCAGTTGCCGAAGTTCGAGGAGGACCTGTTCAAGACGGGCACCAACAACCGCGATCTCTACCTGATCCCGACGGCCGAGGTGCCGCTGGCCAACCTGCACGCCGAGGAGATCCTGGACGCCGGTGACCTGCCGCTGGCGTACACCGCGTACACGCCGTGTTTCCGTTCCGAAGCCGGGTCGTACGGCAAGGACACCCGCGGCCTGATCCGACTGCACCAGTTCGCCAAGGTGGAGATGGTGCGGTTCTGCGCGCCGGAAGAGTCGCAGCGGGAGCTGGAGACGATGGTCGGGCACGCGGAGGCGTGCCTGGCCGGTCTGGGCCTGCCCTACCGGGTGGTCACCCTGGCGGCCGGCGACATGGGTTTCTCCGCCCAGTTGACCTACGACATCGAGGTCTACCTGCCCGGTCAGGGCCGCTATCGGGAGATCTCGTCCTGCTCGGACTGCGGTACGTTCCAGGCCCGCCGGGCCCGCATCCGGTCCCGCGACAAGGACGGCAAGCGGGGCCTCGTGGCCACCCTGAACGGTTCCGGGCTGCCCATCGGCCGGACTGTCGCGGCGATCCTGGAGAACAACCAGCGCGCGGATGGTTCGGTGGTCATGCCGCCGGCCCTCGTGCCGTATCTGGGCTTCCACACCATCGCCGCAGACGGCACCCCGCAGGTCTGACCCTCCGGCCGTCGCATCCGTTCGCCGGCTCCCGGCTCGTTCGGCGAGCCGGGCGCCCGCGCTCAGCGGCCCAACTGTTCCCGGCGGACACGCGCGAACACGTCCGCGGCCTGCCCCGGCCACGCTCGCGCCGCGACGAAACCGTCCGGCCGCACCAGGTAGAGCTCACCCGCCCGCAGCCGCGAACCCGCCGCCTCGGGGAAGACGTGCACCGGCAGTCCCAGGTCCGGCAGGTCGCCGGCATCCACCCCGCCGTACGCGTGCACCTGCCACCCGGGCCCGGCGATTCCGTCCATCGAGAGCACGTCGTAGTTGTCGTCGGCCCACGGCAACCGGCGGCCGACCACCGCGTCCCGGCGGCCACCGGAGCGGCCCGGCCTGCCCCGGCGGTCCTCCGAGCGGTGCCACGCGTCCGCGCCCATCCGGTAGTGGATGCGGGTCTGCGACACGTACTGGAAGAAGCGCGACCCGGCGCCGGTGCCCGGAAGCGCGCGCACCACCAGGGGCGCCACCAGCGGCACCAGCGCGCGGCGCACCGCCGGCCGGCCGAACCGCTGCGAGGTGACCAGGCCGAACAACCGGTCGGTGGTGGCCACCAGGGTCTGCGCCACCGGCCGACGTTCGGCCTCGTAACGGTCCAGCCAGACGTCGGACGCCCGGTCGTGCAGCACATCGGCGAGCTTGAACGCGAGATTGTGCGCATCCTGCAGGCCGGTGTTCATGCCCTGGCCGCCGACCGGGGAGTGCACATGTCCCGCGTCGCCGGCCAGGAAGAACGGCCCGTCGCGGAACCGGCGCGCCACCCGGTGATGCACGTTGTAGGTGGCGTACCAGCGCGCCTGGTCGTACGTGACCGCGAAGGCGTCCCTCATCCGCGCCCGCGCGTCCTCCTCGCCGATCTCGCCGTCGTCGTCGGCTCTGCGGGCCACCCCGATCAGCCGCCAGTTGCCGCGTCCTGCCATCGGGAAGGCGATCAGGAACTCATCGGCGCCGAGCCGCACGTTTATCGCGTTCGCCACGAGCCCCGCGGCGGCGGTCGCGTCGATCACGTAGAACCGGTGCGGGTTGGTCACGCCGTCGAAGGGGATGTCCCGGCTGCGGCGTACGACCGAATTCGCGCCGTCCGCGCCGACGCAGAACCGCGCGGTGACCGTGTCGCCGTCGGCCAGCCGTGCGCGCACCCCGTCCGGCGTCTCCTCCAGCGTGGTCACCGGGGTCTGCCAGCGCACGTCGCCGCCCTGCTTGCGCAGCGCGGCGTAGAGGATCTCCTCGTTGCGGCTCTGCTCCAGGACTTCGATGTACGGGTAGGGGGTGTGGCCGGCGCCGATCGGCCCGAGCGGGATCCGGCCGAACACCCGCGCGCCGAAGCCGGGCGCGAGCGCGACGGCACGCTGGGCGGCCGGTAACACCTCGTCGGCGAGGCCGAGCTGCCGATAGATCTCCAGGCTGCGCGCCTGCACCACCAGCGCGCGCGACTCGCGGGTGGGTCCGGGCTTGCCGTCCGCGACGACCACCCGCACGCCGAGCCGCACCAGCCAGTCGGCCAGCATCAGCCCGGTCGGGCCGGCGCCGACCACGAGCACGTCGCAGGAGTCGGCGGCCATGTCAGTTCTCCCGGGTGGCGGCCACGTTGCGCAGCAGCAGCGCCTCGGCCAGGCAGACCCGGGCGAACTCGCCCAGGTGCAGGCTCTCGTTCGGGCCGTGCGCCGCGGAGTACGGATCCTCGACGCCGGTGACCAGGATGGCGGCGTCCGGGAACAGTTCCTGGAAGGTGGCGATGAACGGGATGGAGCCGCCGACGCCCATGTCCACCGGCGGCACCCCGTCCCAGGCGTCGCGGAAGGCGGCGCGGGCCGCGTCGTACGCCGGGCCGGTCGCGTCGATGACGCACGGCGCGCCGCCGCTCTCCAGGGTCACCTCGATCCGCGCGCCCCACGGCACGTGCTTCTCCAGGTGGGCGCGCAGTGCGGCGTACGCCGAGGTGGGGTCGTCGCCGGGGGCCAGCCGCACGCTCAGTTTCGCCCGCCCGGACGGCACCACCGCGTTGGGGGCGGCGGCGGTGGGCGGCGCGTCGATGCCCAGCACCGCCACCGCGGGCTTGGTCCAGACCCGGTCGGTGATGGTGCCCGCGCCGATCAGCCGGACCCCGTCCAGCATCCCGGCCTCGCGCCGGAAGCGGTCCTCCGGATAGTCCACGGTGGCGCCGCCGCGTCCCACCAGGCCGTCCACCGCGACGTCGCCGTTCTCGTCGTGCAGGGTGGCGATCAGGCGGGCCAGCACGGTCAACGCATCCGGCACCGGGCCGCCCACCATGCCGCTGTGCACCGGGCTGTCCAGCGTGCGCACCTCGACGAAGCAGTTCACCAGGCCGCGCAGCGAGGTGGTCAGGGCCGGCACGCCGATGTCCCAGTTGCCGGAGTCGGCGATCACGATGACGTCGGAGCGCAACTCGTCCCGGTGCGCCTCGATGATCCCGTCCAGCGAGTCGGAGCCGTATTCCTCCTCCCCCTCGACGAACACCACCACGCCCACCGGCAGATCGTCGCCGAACGCCCGCAGCGCCGCCACGTGCGCCATCACACCGGCCTTGTCGTCGGCGGCTCCCCGCCCGTACAGCCGGCCGGCGCGCTCCACCGGCTCGAACGGTTCGCTGTGCCACAGCGCGGGGTCGCCCACCGGCTGCACGTCGTGATGCGCGTAGAGCAGCACGGTCGGGGCGCCGGGTGGGGCGGGACGGCGGCCGATGACCGCGGGCTGCCCGTCGCCGCGCACGATCTGCACCGCGAGGCCGCACCCGCGGAGCAGCTCGGCGACAGCCTCGGCGGACCGCTCGACGTGCGCGTGGTCGAACCCGTCGAAGGCGATGCCCGGAATGCGTACCAGCCGTTCCAGGTCGGCGCGGACTCCGGGCATCTCGCGCGCGATCGCCGCGCGCAGCTCTTCCTCGCTCAGGCTCATGCCGCCGATGGTAAGCCTTCAGCTCGTCGGCGGCGGGGGCGTCGAGTCGTCCGGGCGTTGGTTGCGGCCGGTGCCGGACATCCACGAGCGTGCGCCGCGCGCGGCCGAACCGGCGAGGTCGGCGGCGCCGTCGCCGAGCTTGCGGAGCAAGCCCACCAGGGGGTCCTGGGATTGCGTGAAGGCTTGCCGGTACGAGTTGGCGGCGGCCTTCACGTCGTCGGTCACAGACGCGTTGCCGTCACCGTCGCGGCGTGGATAGTCACCGGACAGGATCCGGGCGTATCCGCCGTCGTCCACCCACCGGCGCAGTTCCGCGGCGCGGGCCACCGGGACGGGATGCGTGCTCCACGCCGTCATACCGATCTTGTGGATGCTGTCCCGCAGGTCGCCACCGCTCTCGTATTCGGCGGCCTGCTCCAGGAAGGCCGCGGTGTCGATCTGTGACAGGTCACCGCCGCCCGCCAGCTTCATCAGCAGCCGCAGCGAGGCGGCCGGGTCCTGTCCGGCGAGCAGGCCGGCGCGGTCCGCGGACAGTTCCGCCTTGCGCCACCACTCGAACATCGCGGCGATGATCGCGCGCAACGCGATCGCTCCCACCGGCAGCCAGCTCAGGCTGGCCGCCCATCGGGTCAGGATCATCATGATGGTCTTGTAGACGGCGTGGCCGCTGCGCACGTGACCGATCTCGTGCCCGAGCAGGGCGCGCAGTTCCTCGTCGTCGAGCCGTTCCACCGCCGCTGTGGTGATCACCACGAACGGCTTGTCGACGCCGATCGCCTGCCCGTTGATCACCGGGGACTGCCGCACGTAGAGCTCCGGCAGTTCGGCGACGTCGAGCGTGGCCGCTGCCTCGGCGAAGATCTGGTAGACGCGGGGGTACTGCCGGTGATCGACTCGGATCGAGCCGGCCAGGAAGGACAGCCGGAAGCCGCGCTCGTTCCACATGCCGAAGAACGACTTCACGACGTCGTCGAACCCGCGCAGCTCGCGCAACGCGGTCAACGCACCGCGATCGGCCGGGTGCTCCCATGCGCGGGTGCTGATCTGCGTCAGCGTGGTCCGGCGCCGCGCGGGCCGGTTGTCGTCCGTCGTCATCGCTCGTCCCGTTCCCGCCGCCTCGGCGGCGTCTCGCAGGTGCGGGCCCGGACCACGCGCCTCACCGGCCCGTCCGGGCTGCCTCCGGTGACCGGTCCAGCCGCAGGTACCGGTCGTCGTGCGCCTCCGCCGCACCGTCGACCAACAGGTCGGCGTAGGCGGCCGTGTCGTCCGCGGCGAAGTGCCGGTCCTCGGCGACACGCCAGCGCTCAAGGTACGCCGCGAACGCAACGGGGTCACCGCCGTCGTCGCGGGCGAGCCCGCGTGAGAGGCGCAGGGCCGGCGGCGCGAGCACGAAGACGGACATGCTCAGCTCCGGCCGGATCGCCGCGCGGGCGGCGCTGACACCCTCCACGATCAGCGTCGCGGGCGGTTCGATGACCACCGGTACGCCGCCGAACGCGCCGCGATGCCACAGGTATCGCCGATACGTGGCGGTTTCTCCGCGCCGCATCGGTTCGAGCACCTGCCGTTCCAGCCGCGGCCAGAAGGTGAACTGGTCGTCCCAGCCGTCGAGCAGGTCGTCGGTGTGCACCACGGGCGCGGCGAGCGCCGCGGCGAGCCGTCCGGCGAACCACGTCTTGCCGGATCCGCTGGGCCCGTCCACGGCCACCAGCCGCACACCGCCGCCCTGCCGGCCACCGCCCAGCCGGGGCGGCCGGTCCCGGATCCGCGCGGCCAGCGCCGCGAACGTCTCCGTCCGGCGGCCGGGTTCCGGGTCACTCCCCACCGATGTCACCGCCCGGCGGCAGGAACGGCAGTCCCGGGGTCGGCCCCGACTCGATCAGGCGCCACAGCGCCTCGGTGTCCAGATGTTCCTCCACCAGGTCGCCCAGCGCGTCCAAGGCGTGCTCGCGCAGCGCCGCGTACCGGATGTCCGGCGCCACCCGGAAGCCGTGCCGCCCCGCCCGGCGCGCCGCATCGGTGAGGAACCGGCGCCGGAACTCGTCCGATTCGAACGCGCCGTGCCAATGCGTGCCGCACACGTTCCCCGCCACCGCACCCTCGGGACGCCCGTCGGCGTACCGCAGCAGCGGCTCCGGCGTGCCCCGTGCCACGTAACCGTGATGAATCTCGTACCCGCAGACCGGCACGCCTTCCGCCACCCCGCCCGCCACCCCGCGCGAGCGCGCCAGCGTCTTGTCCGGCCGGAAGGCGATCTCCACCGGCAGCAGGCCCAGCCCGGGCACCGTCCCGCGGCGGCTTTCCACCTCGTCGTGCAGCGTCGTGGCCATCATCTGGAAACCACCGCAGATGCCCAGCAGCGGCTTGCCCGACGCCGCATGCGCGCACACCGCGTCGGCCAGCCCGGTCTCCCGCAGCCACGTCAGGTCGCTGACGGTGGCCTTGGAGCCGGGCAGCACCACCAGGTCCGCGGCGGCCACCTCGGCGGGCTCCGCGGTCAGCCGCACCCGCACGCCCGGCTCGGCCGCCAGCGCCTCCGCGTCCGTCGCGTTGGAGATGCGCGGGAGGCGTATCACCGCCACGCGCAGCCACTCACCGCCGATCGGGGCGCCGGGCCGGCCCAGCACCGAGCCGTACGCCAGGGAGTCCTCCGCGTCCAGCCAGACGTCCGGGCGGAACGGCAGCACCCCGTGCACCGGACGCCCGGTGGCGGCGGTGATCATGTCCAGGCCGGGCCGCAGCAACCCGGGGTCGCCACGGAACTTGTTGATCACGAAGGCGCTGATCAGGGCCTGGTCCTTCGCATCGAGCAGCGCGACGGTGCCGAACAACGCGGCGAACACCCCGCCACGGTCGATGTCACCGACCACGATCGCGGGCCATCCGGTGTGCCGGGCCAGTCCCATGTTGACGAAGTCGCCCGCCCTCAGGTTGATCTCGGCCGGACTGCCCGCGCCCTCGCAGATCACCACGTCGTGCTCGCGGCGCAGCTCGGCCAGCGCCGCGAACGCCTCCCCCGCCAGGCGGCGACGCATGGCCCGAAAGCCGCCCGCGGTCACCGTGTCCACCGCCACGCCCCGCACCACGACCTGGCTGGACATGTCGCTGCCCGGTTTGAGCAGCACCGGGTTGAAACGGGTGTCCGGCTCCAGCCCGCACGCCGCCGCCTGCATCGCCTGCGCGCGACCGATCTCGCCGGCCCGCCCGTCGGCGCCCAGCACCACCATCGAGTTGTTGGACATGTTCTGCGCCTTGAACGGCGCCACCCGGACTCCACGCCGGTGCAGCCACCGGCAGATCCCCGCGGTGAGCACGCTCTTGCCGGCGTCCGACGTGGTGCCGGCCACCAGCAGGCCCCCGCTCACCGCCGCGCCCCCACTCGCCGCCGCGCTGCTGCCAGCGTGGCCGCACCGGCCGCCGCGGCCAGCCCCACCGCGCCGGAGATGCGGGCCGCGCGCCGCAGGTGACCGGCGGTCGGGCGCGGACCGTCACCCAGAAGGGGACGCGTCTCCACCCGTCCGAAGTAACGGTTGCGGCCGCCCAGGCGCACCCCCAGAGCCCCCGCCATCGCGGACTCGCACTGCCCGGCGTTGGGCGACGGATGGTCGTTGCGGTCGCGCCGGAACACCCGCAGCGCCTCGGCGGGCCGCCCGCCGGCCAGCGGTGCCGCGGCCACCGTGAGCAACCCGGTCAGCCGCGCCGGGACCAGGTTGAGCAGATCGTCCAGCCGGGCCGCCGCCGTGCCGAACCGCGCGTGTCGCGGCGAACGATGCCCGACCATGGCGTCCAGCGTGTTCGCCGCGCGATATCCGAGCAGTCCCGGCAGCCCGGCCACGCCGCCCCAGAACAGGGGCGCGACCACCGCGTCCGAGGTGTTCTCGGCGACCGACTCCACCACGGCTCGGGCCAGTTCCGACTCGTCCAGCGCCGACGGGTCCCGCCCGCACAGGTGGTTCAGCCGGCCGCGGGCCGCCGCGAGATCGTCGCCGTCCAGATGACCGTGCATGAGCGTCGCCTCCCGGCGCAGCGTGCGGCCGCCGAGCACCGCCCAGGTGGTCGCGGCCGTCAGCACCGCTCGTGCCACCGGACGGCGCCGGGTCGCCACCGCCACGGCCACCCCGCCCAGCACCGGCGCACCCACCGCCACCGTGGTGAACACGGCCCCCCGCAGCCGTGACGGCATCCACCACCGCCGCTCCAGCCGAGCGGCCAGCGCCCCGAATCCGGCGACCGGATGCCACCGCGCCGGGTCGCCGAGCACCGCGTCCAGTGCGTAGCCGGCCAGCAGCCCCACGGCGTCCGGCCCGGCGGCCGTCACCCGCTCAGCCACCGGCGGCTGTCGCCACGCTCACGTCGACGGTCCACACCGGCAGCGGGGCCTGCGGACTCGGCGCCACGAGGTCGGCCGGCTTGAGATCCCGGACGAACCCGGGCTCCCCGTCGCTGAGGAACTCGGTCACGATCGTGCCCAGGTCACGGGTCGTGAAGTAGTCGCCGTCGAAGGGCAACCTCGTCGGCGGGCAGGAACGGGTCGAGCACCGCAACTGGCCCGCGTCACCGTCATGCCAGACATAGAACGTCGCGGTGCCGCGGTAGCCCATGGCGTCGACCTGCCGACGCACCATGCCGGCGGTCTCCTCGAACGCCGCGACCACCTCGTCCACCGACAGTCCCAAGCGCTCCTGCGGCGAGGCACCCAGCCACCAGGTGTTCTCGAATTCCGCGTCCGGATCGTCCGGTCGCAGCACGATCGAGCCTTGAGGCACTTCCCGGATCTCCTGTAGCAGCACGCGTCCCAGTCTGCCGGGTGCCGCCGCGCCGGGCATCGAAGGGGGACACCGGCGCGGCGGCGGTCATGGGTCAGGCGGGCACCGGCTCCCGCCGGGTGCGGCGGCTGCGACGGCCCGGCCCGGCCGGCCGGTCCGCGGGCCGGTCGTCGGGCTGACCGGCGGGTTCATCGGCGGTCTGCGCCTCGACCTGCGCGGGATTCTGCTCGTCGGCCGGGTCCGGGTGCAGCGGCTCCACCGAGATCTCGATGCCGGATTCCTCATCCTCCTCGTCGACCGGCGCGGTAAGCACCGGTTCCTCGCCGTCCGGCACGCCGTCGCCGTACGCCACCGGAACGTCCTCGTCGCTCACCTGCGCGGCGGCCTCGCCGCGCACCAGGCCGTCGGTCTGCTCGTCCTCCACCGCGCTTGTCGGCTGCGCCGCTCGCCGATAGAACCGGCCCTTGCCCCGGGCCAGGTCGTGCCCCACGGCGACCGCCTCCATCTCGTAGGACACCCGCGGGTTGCCGTCCGCGTCACTCCAGTCACGGGTGTAGAGGCGACCGGAGACGATCACCGGGTCGCCCACCGTCAGCGAGGCGCCCACGCCCTCGGCGAGCCGCCGCCAGCAGGTGACGCGCACCCGCAGGCTGTTGCCGTCGATCCAGCGCCCGCTCTCCCGGTCGATGCGCCGGGCGGTCGAGGCGACCCGGAAATTGGCGACCAGGGTGCCGCTGCCGGTGCGCCGCCACTCGGGCGCGGTCAGCACATTCCCGATGATCACGATGTTGGTGTCGAACACTGCGTCTCCTCACGTCGGTGCCGTGCGCCGGTACCCGCATGCCCGGGAAGCGGCGCGTCTGTGCGCAGCAGCGTGCCCGGCCCGCTTGCGGCGTGCCCGGTTTTCCGGCGTGGCCTGTGGACGAGCGCCCGCTGGGGACGACGGCGCGGACCGCCGCCGGAATGTGCTAGCGGGGCAGCGGACCTGGCGAACTGCGGTGGCGAACGGCGCGCTCGTGAGTAATCTGACTTCCGTGGAGACGGACGTCCTGGGGCCGCCCTACGAGCGGCACACCATCGATCTCGGCAGCGACGACGAGGGCCCGGTGATCGCCACGTTGGTGCGCCGCCGCGCCGACCGGCCGGCACGCCGTGCGGTGCTCTACGTCCACGGCTTCGTGGACTACTTCTTCCAGACGCACCTCGCCGACTTCTTCGTCGAGCGCGGCTGGGACTTCTACGCCATCGACCTGCGCAAGTACGGGCGCAGCCTGCTGCCGCATCAGACGCCCAACTTCGCCCGCAGCCTGTCCGACTACTTCCCCGAGCTGGACGAGGCCGCGCGGATCATCCGCGAGCAGGACGGCCACGAGCAGATGCTGGTGGCCGGGCACTCCACCGGTGGGTTGATCACCGCGCTCTGGTCACACGCCCGCAGCACCAACGGCTGGGTCGACGGCCTGTTCCTGAACAGCCCCTTCTTCGACTTCAACACCTCGTGGCTGGTGCGCCGGCCGCTGATGTCGGTCGTCGTCGGCATGAACTCGCGCAACCCGTACCGGCAGATCCCGGCCGCGACGCTCGGGCTGTACGGCGAAAGCCTGCACAGCGACCACCGCGGCGAATGGACGTACGACCTGGCGTGGAAGCCGATCCTCGGATTCCCCGTCACCGCGGGGTGGTTGCACGCCATCCGGCGCGGTCAGGCCCGGCTGCGGCGCGGGCTCGCGATCAAGGCGCCGGCCCTCGTCGCATGCTCGGCGCGGACCTTCCACGGCAAGGAATGGACCGAGGACGTACGGGTGACCGACGCGGTGCTCGACGTGGACCACATCGTGCGGTGGGCGCCGATGCTGGGCCGTCACGTGACGATCGCCCGGTTCGACGGCGGCCTCCACGACCTCACGCTGTCCGGCAAGGACGTCCGCGCCGACGTGTTCCGTGAGCTCGGACAATGGATGGACGCCTACGTGCCGCCGCCCGGAACGCCGGAGACGCCGGTACCGACCGCGCCGGAAGACGACGCGGACGACAAGTCCCGGACGACCGCCTAGGATGTGCTGGCTAGCACCCCTAGGCGCTCGTAGCTCAGCGGATAGAGCAGTGGACTTCTAATCCACCGGTCGCAGGTTCGAATCCTGCCGGGCGCGCTCGGCAAAACTCCAGCTCAATCCCCATTTCGAGCAGCGCACCGCCGCATGTGGCTGACGGCGTCACCGACGAGCGGGATGCCGATGTCCCTGGTCAGCCGCGGCATCACCCTCGCGGCCGGTACATACGGCTGGTACACGTACGTCTCCCCGTCCGCGATCGGCACGTGCGACAACTACACGGGACACCTCCTGGCCGGGACCTACACGTGGACGGACCGGCTCTGACCCGGGAGCTACCAGAACGGGTACCACCGACACGACAGCTACCTGTCCGAGGAGACCGGCGGCTGGTCATACAAGATCAGCCGCTACTTCCGGCTGCCCGGCGACGGCCACTACACCTGGGGCAGCGCCCTCGACCCGCACTTCTCAAGATCTTCGGAGGCTTGCCCGGCAGGTTCGAGGTGGGCTGAAGCGCCGGACCGCAGGTCAGCGATTCTCGGTCAGGTTGACCATGTGGCGAACGGATCGACGGCGCGGGCACCGGGGCCCGGATCGAATCGGACCGCGATGATCGGGCGGGAACCTCGCGCCGGCCGCCAGAGTGGATGTCGAAGGGAGGCCCCGTGATCGCGGCACTCAACCGGCTTGTCGGCCTCGTGGAGGAGCACCTCTGTGCGGAGATGGACGTCGACGGGTGGGCCGGCGCGCTCGGCACGACCGAGTATCACCTGCGCCGGATGTTCTCGTCGTTGGCCGGCATGCCCCTCTCGGAGTACGTGCGCCGCCGCCGCATGACCGTTGCCGCCGCCGACGTCGTCAGCGGTCGCGACGATCTGCTCAGCATCGCGGTGCGGTACGGGTACGGCTCGACCGAGGCGTTCGGGCGTGCGTTCCGGGCCGTGCACGGCGCCGGCCCCGGCGAGGTACGTCGCGACGGTGGCCCCCTGCGCGCACAACCACAGCTCAGGTTCCGCCTGACCGTCGAAGGGACGATCCCCATGGACACCCGCATCGTCGACCACCCGCCGTTCCGGCTCGTCGGACACGCAGCCCGCGTTCCGCTGATCCATCAAGGCGTCAACCCGCACATTCAGCGGCACATCGCCGCGCTGCCGCACGAGGAACATCTCCGGCTGAAGGCCCTGGGCAACACCGAGCCGGCCGGTCTGCTCGCGGTCAGCGACGACCTCGACCCCGATCGCACCGAAGGCAGCGAGTTGACGTACCTGCACGGGGTTGCCGTCACCGGCGAGGCACCGACGCCGGACGGGCTCGACACCATCGAGGTGCCGACCGGCTCGTGGGTGGTCTTCCGCACCTCGGGGCCTTATCCCGAGACCCTGCAGCAGACCTGGGCGGCGACCGCGACGCAGTGGTTCCCCTCCAACCGGTGGCGGCTGCGGCCGGGCCCGGAGATCGTCGCGGTGCTCGACCGCGCCGCCGACTTCAGCACCGCGACCACCGAGCTGTGGCTACCGGTCGAAGCGATGTGACGGCGTCGTCCGGGACCGCCTGGAGTACCGATCATCGGTACCTCAGGCGGAGGCGCCCACATCGCCACGGCGACCACAGTGATGGCATGACCAACCTGCTGGCGCTGCGACCGCGGCCAACCCTCCGGGTCGACCTGGGCGCGGTCACCGCCAACGTTCGTACCATCAGATCCCGTACGGCCGGAGAGCTGATGGCCGTGGTCAAGGCCGACGGTTTCGGCCATGGTCAGGTCGATGTCGCGCGGGCCGCCCTCGCCGGTGGTGCGACCCGCTTGGGTGTCACCAGCCTCGACGAGGCCCGGCCGCTGCGCGAGTCGGGCCTGACCGAGCGGATCCTGAGCTGGCTCAACCCGCCCGGCGCCGACTTCGCCGCGGCCGTGCGGCTGGGCATCGAGTTGGGCGTGCCCGGGCGCGATCATCTGGACGCGATCGCCCGCACCGCTCCCGGAGCCCGCATCCATCTGCATCTGGACACCGGCATGGGCCGCGACGGCGCGGAACCCGCCGGGTGGGAACTGTTGTGCCGCGCGGCGCGGGAGGCCGAACGGCACGGCCGGGTTCGCGTCGTCGGGATCATGGGCCATCTGCCCTGCGCGGACCGGCCCGGCCATGCCGCCAACGCGCGGGGCCGGGACCGGTTCGTCTGGGGCCTGCGGGTGGCCCGCGCGGCGGGTCTGCGCCCGGCCGACCATCACCTCGCCGCGACGGCCGCCACGCTCAGCGATCCGGCGTCGCACCACACCATGAGCCGCATCGGCGCGGGCTTGGTAGGCATCGACGAGTCCGGCACGGTGCGGCTGCGGCCCGCCCTGACCCTGACCGCGCCCCTGGTCACCATCCGCAGCGTGGCGGCCGGCACGGCGGTGGGTTACGGGCACACGTGGACGGCCCGGCGCGCGACCCGGCTGGGTCTGCTCCCGGTCGGCTACGCCGATGGCCTTCCCCGGTTGGCCTCCGGCCGTGCCGAGGTCTGGGCAGCCGGCATGCGTCGTCCGGTGGCGGGCCGGATCTCCATGGACATGACCGTGGTCGATCTGAGCGCGGATGCCGCCGTTTCCGTCGGCGATCCCGTCACCGTCTTCGGTCCGGGCGACCACGGCGAACCCACCACGGCGGAATGGGCGCGGTGGGCGGAAACCCTCGAACACGAAATCGTCACCGGCCTCAGCGCCCGGCTGCACCGAAGGAACGCCGCATGACCGTCACCCGCGTCGCCGTGATCGGCGGCGGCCGCAACTGCGAACACGACGTCTCCCTGGCCTCGGCGACGGCCGTCGCCGACGCCCTGGAGCGGGCGGGCCATCAGGCCGTACGCCTGACCATCGATCCCGCCGGCGCGTGGCGCGACCGCGCGGGTGACCCGATCGGTCTCGCCGCGGCGGTCGGCGCGCTGGGTTCCTGCGCGGTGGCCTTCCCGGTGCTGCACGGTCCGCACGGTGAGGACGGCACCCTGGCGGCGCTGTGCGACCTGGCCGGCGTGCCGTGCGTGGGGTCGCCGCTGGGCGCCGGCGCGCTGGCGATGGACAAGTGGGTGACCAAACTCGTCGCCGGGGCGCTCGGCATCGCCACCGCGCCCGGCCGTCTGCTCACCCGCACCGACACGTACACCTTCACCCACCCGGTCGTGGTCAAGCCGGTCGCCGCCGGATCCAGCCGCGGTGTCACCCTGGTACGCCACGCCGCTCGTCTCGGCCCGGCCCTGGACGCCGCGTTCGGGTACGACGATCGGGTCCTCGTCGAGGACCTGGTGACCGGGCGGGAGATCGACGTGGCGGTGCTCGGCCGGCCGGACGGGTCGCGGGTCGTGGCGCCGGCGCTGGAGATCGTGGTGCCCGCGGACGCGATCTTCGACCATGCCGCGAAGTACAGCGGCGAACCCGACTTCCGCGTACCGGCTGCGCTGGACGACGCGGCCCGCGACCGGCTCGCCGAGGCGGCCGTGCGCATGTACGACGCGTTGGGCTGCGCCGGGGTCGCCCGCGTCGACTTCTTCCTCACCGCTCGGGGGCCGGTCCTCAACGAGGTCAACACGATGCCCGGTCTCACCGCGCAGTCGCAGGTGCCTCGGATGTTCGCGGCGAGCGGCATGCCCTTCGAGGCTCTGCTGGACCTGCTGGTGCGCGATGCGGTGCCGTCCTGACCTCGGCCCGGTGGCCGTCACCCGCGCGGCACGCGTGACGGGGGGTGCTTTCCTGCGAGGAGACGACCCCTACTCACCTGGATGATCCGATGAGCGAAACCAGTTGGCGCCCCTGGCTGCCCGAGGCGATCGCGGTGCTCATGGTGCTCGTGGTCGGCGTCACCGAGGCCGTCCTGCTGTCGGCGGTGGCGGGAAGCCTCGCCTTCGGCCTGACCCAGGTGCCGCAGGTGCTGGTCGTCGCGGGCGCGGTGGGATTGTGCCGCCGGGCTCCCGGCGCGGCACTCGCCGGGGTCTGGGGGCTGGGCCTGCTCCACGTGATGACCGGCGCCCCGATCATGCTGACCGAGTTCGCGTTGACCGCCGTGTTCTTCGGCGGTGCGCGGTGGGGACGACCGCCGACCGTGCTGACGAGCGCTCTCTCGGTGCCGCTGGCGGTCGTCGTCGCGTACGTGCTGAGCGGCAGCAGCACGGCCGGCCTGCTCCTGGGTGGTTCGCCGCTGGGCGGTATCCTCCGCCAGGACCCGGCCCTGCTGCTGGTCCTGTCGCTCATCGCGTTGCTGGTCGTCGCCGCGCCCTGGCCGGCGGGTCTGGTGATGCGCTTCCTCGTCCGGGCGCGGAACTCGCGGGCCGCGATGCTGGTGGCGGAGGATGTCGCCGCCGGTGCCCGGCGCGAGACCGAGCACGCCCGGGAAGTCGCGGACCTGCGCGATCAGCAGACACGCCTGGCACGTGACGTGCACGACGTCGTCGGCCATTCGCTCGCGGTGATCCTGGCGCAGGCCGAGTCGGGGCAGTACCTCGACGACGACGCGAAGCTGAAGAAGACCCTGCAGACCATCGCGACCTCGGCGCGTTCCTCCCTGCAGGACGTACGCCAGGTGCTGTCCTCGACCCGGGAGTCGACGGTGGACGACGGTGACACCGGTGAGCTCGACGAGCTCATCGCGGGCGTGCGCGACAGCGGCCACGAGATCATCGCCACCGATCGGGGGACCGGTTGCGAATTGTCGCCGCAGAGCCGGGCGGTGGCCTATCGGGTTCTCCAGGAGATGCTCACCAATGCCATCAAGCACGGTCGTCGCGACCGGCCCATCACGGCCGAACGGCACTGGCCGTCGGCGCACCAGCCCGGCGACGCCGACGTCCTGCGCATCGAGGTGACCAACATGACCGAGACGTTCGGTCGCGGGCAGGCCGGCACCGGGCGCGGCGTGGACGGCATGCGGCGCCGCCTCGCATCGATCGGCGGCCACCTGGACGTACGACGCCGCGCGGAACCCGCCGGCACCAGCTTCCGGGTGACCGCCGTCGTGCCGGTGCGGGGCGGCGCGCGATGAGCGACGAGATCACCGTGCTGCTCGTCGACGATCAGGAGCTCTTCCGCGAGGGCGTCCGTGTCATCGTCGACGCGCAGGACGGCATGCGCGTGGTCGGCGCCGTCGGCGACGGGGTGGAGGCGGTCCGCCTGGTTGAGGAACTGCGGCCGGACGTTGTGCTGATGGACGTCCGGATGCCGCAGATGGACGGCGTCGAGGCGTCCCGGCAGATCCTCGCACCCGAACGGGTCGCCCGGCGCGCCAAGCCGGTCCGGGTGATCGTGCTGACCACGTTCAACCTCGATGACCGGGCCGCCACCGCGATCCGCCACGGCGCCAGCGGCTTCCTCCTCAAGGACACCACGCCGCTGATGCTGCGCGATGCGATCCGCGCCGTGCACGGCGGCAACGCCGTACTCGCCCCGCAGGACCTGGCCACCCTGCTGGACCGGCAGTTCCCCGCCCCGGCGACGCCACCGGCGGCCTTCCTCGGGCTCACCGACAAGGAACGTGAGGTGTTCACCGCCGTGTCCCGCGGTCTGTCCAACGCGGAGATCGCCGGCACCGTCTACGCCAGCGAGTCGACGGTCAAGACCCATGTCGGCGCCATCCTGCGCAAGCTGGCACTCCGCGACCGGGTCCAGATCGTCGTGTTCGCGCACGAACACGGCCTGGTCTAGTGTCCCCGGTTTCGCTTGCCCGGCCGCCGCCGCTCGGGGATCTGCGGCCACGGCACTGCACACTTGCGGTCCCGCGGGGCCGTCGGCCTGCTCGGCGCTAGGCGATGAGCTCAACGCGGCAGAATGCCGTCGAGGCTCGAGCCAGCCTGGCGTCCGCCGTCACCAGGGTGAGACCACGCCGCTCCGCCAACGCCACATATGCGGCATCGTAGGCGCTGATGTTCGCCTTCATCTGCCACATGCGCGGAAGGAGTTCATCGACCTGGACGGTCTCGACACCCAAGCGCGGCAGGCGGGCCACCGCTCGGGAAGCCTGTTCGTCGGTGAGCTTCCCGCCGAGTGCAAGCCCTCGCATCACCGAGAACACCTCGACTTTCCAGTGTTCCGGTGCCGTCCATTCCGGATCGCGCCCCATCGCGGCGCGGGCCTTCCGTCCGCGGTCATCGGTGTAGACCAGCATGCTCGCGACGGCGGAGGCATCCACCACGATCACGCGACGCCTCGGCCGTGCCGCGGAGAAGGCCCCGAGTCGGGCAGGCCGCGCTCGGCTCGCGCGCTCGCAAGGAAGTCGGATGCATCCGGGGCGTCCTCGTCGGCTCCCCCGGAGCCATCGAGTTCCCGAATGACCTCGGCGAGAATCTGTCGGTTACGACCGAATCCCGCCTGACGGCCGAGGACCGTCAAGAGAAAGCCTTGCAGCGATTGGCCGCGTTCGCGCGCCTGGTCGGCTAGGAGGTCGCGGACCTCCTCCGGTACGTCGCGGACCGTGAGTGTCACCGTCATGCATTCATGATGCATGCATAATGAATGCATGGTCAAGCCGGCCTCGAATCTCGCCCCTCCCGGCGCGCCTGGTCACCCCCGGACTCGCCGCGCGGCGACGGGTTCACTGGTTGCCACCGCGGTTGAGCCAGGCCCGGATCGCACCCCCCTTATAGACCACCAGGTAGTCGGCCTTGCCGTCGCCGCTGATGTCGTGGAACTGCACATACTCCCGCGGGTAGTCGGAGGCGTACGCGAAATTGAGGTGCGGCGTGAAGCCTCCCGCGTCGAGGCCGCCGTTGTTGAAATAGGCGTGCACCGACCCGTCCGAACCGACCGTGAGGTAGTCCGCCGCGCCATCGCCGTTGACGTCGCCGAAGCGCAGCGAGGTGAGGGTTCCGCCCTGCGCGCCGGGCGCCCAGTTCTTCTTCATGCGCCACGTGGGCAACGTGAACGGATCGTCGTTGGGCACGTTGAAGTACGCGTGCACGTTGCCCTCGTCGCCGACCTGCAGCAGGTCGGCGCACCCGTCGCCGTCGATGTCCGCGAACCGGATGTGGCCGCGCTTGATCTCCGCTTCGTCGAACAGGATCCCCCACTTGACGAAGTTCAGCGCGCCGTCGGTGCCGGGTAGGTTGAGGAACGCCGAGCTCTTGCCGGTGGGCGTCACGTTGATGAGGTCGGCACGACCGTCGCCGTTGAGGTCGGCGAACCGGAACCCGTCGGAGGGCACCTCGGCGTCCGGATCGACCGGGACCTGACTGATCCCGTACGGCTTGTACGTGCCGACGTCGACGAAGTGCGGCTGACCCGGGGTGTCGCTGCGCTGGTTGAGCAGCACCCGGAACGAGCCTTCGCGGTGCACCTTGATGTAGTCGTCCCGGTGATCCCCGTCGACGTCGGCCAACTCCACCCGCCCGGGGTCGGAGGTGCCGGGCGCGATGACGCCGAGTTTGCGCCATCCGGGACCGAGCGCGGTCGCGCCGGGGTCACAGTCCGGCGAGGTGGAGCGCACCGGATCGGGGTCGGTGATCCAGTCCTTGAGCGCGGTGAGCGTGTCGTCGAAGTTGCCGGCCATCTTGTCGTATCCGGCATCCGTCGGATGCGCGTCGTCCTGCAGGCCGTCGGACTGCCAGACGTCCTCCTGCGACACCATCATCACGTGCTTGCCGGCTTGGCGCAGGCCGCGAACGGCGTCGTTGACCGCGAAGTTGATCTCGTCGATGCGCGGCTGCAGGCCGGCTTTGCCGGTCGTGATCACCTGCGAGACGAGGACCACGGCGTGCGGGGAGTCGGCGAGGATCTTCTCGATCACCGACGTGACCCGGTCCGCGGCGGTGGAGATCTGATAATTCTGGTTGGCGTCGTTCGTACCGATGTGCAACGTCACGACGTTGGGTTGATACTGCGGCACCGTGCAGGCGGCGACCTCCGCGACCTGGTCGATCCGCCAGCCGGGGTGGCCTTCGTTGTCGTTGTCGGACATCGAGCCGCCCTGTTCCGAACCGACGAAGTCCACCGTCGCGCCGGCCCGGTCCAACAGGTCGTGCAGCCGGTCCCGGTATCCGTTGCCGTCCGAGCTCTGCACGCCGAAGGTGATGGAGTCGCCCAGCGGCATGAGCCGGATCCGCTTCCCGGCCAGCGGCGCCGCGACCGCGCGCTTGAGTTCGCCGTCGTAGTGCTTGCAGTTGAGCTCTTCCGGCTCGTAGAGCAGACCTTCGTATCCGGCCTCGCCCGGATACCCGCCCCAGCCCAGTTCGAAGTACTCGGGTGGGCCGCCGTGGGAGAGGTGCGCGGTGATGGTCGGCCGGGCGGCGATGTTCTCCCGGTACGAGGGTGGCATGTTCGTCGTCCGCGACGCGCGGTCCTCCTGATACAGCGTGTAGGTCACCGACGAGCTCGTCGAGCTGACGCCCCAGTACTGCCCGGTGTAGGCGCCCTGGATCGGCGTGGCGTCCACGGTGGAGAAGGCACCCGTCGACGTCGGTGACGACCAGGTGGAGGCGCGCGGGAAACCCGCGGCTTCCAGCAGCGGACAGAGCCGCTCCGCTTGCATCTGCGCCCGCGCCAGCCACACCTGGTCCTCGGTGTATCCGGGACGGTGCCAGATCAGGGATTCGCCCATGGTGAGCACGTTGATCTGGAAGATGGCCACGGTGTCGGGGTTCTCGTTGATGATCCGGGGCTGTTCCTGGGTGTCCCAGATGTTGTTGGGCCGCCGCCAGTCGCTGGTCACCACGAAGACGATCCCACTGGCGTGCAGCGCCAACGAGCGTGAGGCATAGGTCCAGATCTCGACGATGCGATCCCGGTCCGCCTGGCTCAGTTGGGCGTCCGGCGCCGGGAAGTCGGGCATCGCGAAGCCGTGCGCCTCGATGGCGGACTCCAGGGTGATCCCGCCCCGGTCGTGCGCGATCTCGCCGGCCGGGACTTCCACCGACGTGCCGTTCTCGCCGCCCGTCCGCCCGGTCCAGAAGTACGCCCCGTTGCGCGGCGTGCTCAGCGCCCCGTCGAGTTGTGCGTGCGTGGGCAGGCAGTCCGGCCAGTCGGTGTCTCCGGGATTGCACCGGCGGATGGCCGCGTCGGCCGTCCCGGTGACGGCGACGGCCACGAACCCGCCGCTGAACATCAACAGCGTCGCGAGCAGCCCGATGAGCAAGCGACGGGGCGAGGGACGGGGCGAGGGACGGCGTTGCGACCGCACGACAGGACTCCGTTCACCGGCACGATGGCCGGATCCCGTCACCGACCGCCCCGCACACGCCGACGGCGCGTGCGGGCGGAAGCGACCCTAAGCGGCTAATTCGTATTATCGCAATATTTTGAGAAGGATTTAATTTACCTGGCTGAATATCGTTACCAGCCGAGTTCGCCGGCGTCCTCCTGGAACGTGCCGGTAGGGCCATCGATGCCGATGGAGGCCGCACGAACGATCGTCTGGGCGCTGACCCGCACCGGGCGGCCGCGACTGTTGTCCGCCCCGCCCAGCTCGGTGTCGGTGTATCCCGGCTCGACCGCGTTGAACTTGACCTCCGGCACAGCTCGCGCGTACTGCACGGTGAGCATGGAGACGGCCGCCTTGCTCGCGCCGTAGACGATCGCCGAGACACTGGACGCGGGCCGGGACGGATCGTGATTGGCCGCGAACGAGCCGAGCGCGCTGGACACGTTGACGACCACGGGGTTCGCGGATTTCCGCAGCACCGGGAGCGCCGCCTCGGTGACGCGGACGATACCGACCGCGTTGGTGTCGAACACCTCCAGCGCATCCGGGCCGCTGCGGGCGAGCATGGCGATGCCGGCGTTGTTGATCAGCACGTCGAGTCCGCCGTCGGCCGCGATCTGGTCGAGGGCTGCGGCCACCGAGGCGTCATCGGTGACGTCCAACCGGACAAACCGCGCACCGAGTTCGTCCGCGGCGGCCCGGCCGCGGGCCTCACCGCGCGCCCCGACGTAGACGACGTGACCGGCCGCGACGAGCTGACGGGCGGTTTCCTTACCGAGGCCCCGGTTGGCCCCGGTGATGAGTGTGGTTGTCATGCCCCTGAGCCTCGCGGGCCGCCGCGGGCACAGCCAGCCGCCCCGTTTTCGTGGGAACGCCGGGGCCAGGACAACGGCGTCACCGAGCGCGCAGACTGACAGCGTGGAGTCGTCATGGGAGTTCGGCCGGATGCTGCGCCGCTGGCGGGACCGGGTGGTGCCGGAGACGGTCGGCGTGCCGGTGGGCCGGCGCCGCCGGGTCGCCGGGCTGCGCCGCGAAGAGCTCGCCGGGCTCGCCGGCATCTCGGCGGACTACCTGACCCGGCTGGAACAGGGCCGGGCGACCGCACCCTCGACGCAGGTCGTCGAGGCGCTCGTCCGTGCCCTGCGCCTGTCCGACCCCGAGCGCGAGCTCCTGTTCCGGCTGGCCGGGCACGCCGCTCCCGGACTCGATGTGGTCCCGTCCCGGATCACGTCGAGCGTGCAACGCCTGCTCGACCGGCTGGCGAACACGCCTGTCGCGGTGTACGACGCCACCTGGACGCTTCTCACGGCCAACGCGCCCTACGACGCGCTCATGGGCGACACCTCGAACTTGCGCGGCATCGAACGCAACGCGGTCTGGCGCAACCTGGCCGGTCCCGGCACCCGCGCCGTGCACACCGCGGAGGAACGCGCCGATTTCGAAACGCGGTTGGTGGCCGACCTGCGCCTGACCGCCGCCCGCTACCCCGCCGACCGGGCCCTCAAGCGGTTGGTCAGCGACTTGTCCGCGGCGAGTCCACGCTTCGTGGAACTCTGGAAGTCCGGCTGTCCCGAGCCGCGCCCGGAACAGTCCCGGCACAAGACCATCGCCCATCCCGCGGTCGGCCACATCACCCTGGACTGCGACACCCTCGTCGTCGCCGCCGACGATCTGCGCATCATGGTCTACACCGCGGAGCCGGGCACCGAGGATGCCGAGCGGTTGGCGCTGGCCGTCGTCCTCGGCACCCAGACGCTGGTCGACTAGGTTGCGCGGCGCGGCACTGCGGCGTACCCGGACTGGCGGATCCAGCCGGGCATCGCCCGGCGAAGCTCGGCCGGACCGTGCAGCGTCACCGCGCCGGAGCGCAACGCGCCCGCCCACGACGAGTCACCACGGAAGATCTCCACCATCCGGCGCAGGGTGGACTCCACGGTGACCGACACGTCGAAACCCGGGTCGGCGTCGCAGACGTCGGCATCCGAGCGGGTCAGCACCAGCCACCAGCGGTGCCGGTGCGGCGGGCGGACGTCGGTGAAGCAGAACTCCACCACCGTGCGGCCGGCCGGCAACTCCTCGTGCTCGACATGCTCGTACAGGTGCCACATGAGCAACTTCGGGTTCAGATCCTGATCCCCGAGGTGGCCGATCCACCGGATGCCCCAGGCACCGAGCGCGGTGACCACCGGGCTCAGCTCCTGGCCCGCCTCGGTCAGGTGGTACTCGTCCGCATCGCGCGCCACCACCCCGGCCGTGGAGAGCTGGTGCAGCCGCTTGGACAGCAGCGTGGGCGACATCCGCGGCAGCCCGCGCCGCAACTCGTTGAACCGCCGTGGCCCGTGCGTCAGCTCGTTGACCACGAGCATGGTCCATCGCTCATCGAGCAGTTCCATGGCCTTCGCCACCGGACAGAACGAGTGATACGACGCTCCCATGGTCCTCACCGTAGGTGCATGATCCCCGACAGGTACACATCGTGTACTGGCCGCGGACCGCTCGGCCCCCTAGCTTCGGACGAACCGACGATGCCCACCTCAGGAGGCCGTAGCGATGACCACCACGCCGTCCAGCGACACCGATGCCGACCGGGCCCTGAAGGCTCGCCACCGGGCCATGTGGGCGCTCGGCGACTACCCGGCGGTGGCCGCGGACCTGATCCCCGAGCTAGGTGCCGCACTTGTCGACGCGGTGCGCGTGGTGGACGGCGACGACGTGCTCGATGTGGCGGCGGGCTCCGGCAACGCCGCGATCCCGGCCGCGCTGGCCGGCGGACGCGTCGTCGCCAGCGACCTGTGCCCGGATCTGCTGGACGCCGGGCAGGCGCGGGCGGCGGAGCGCGGCGCGGTCCTGGACTGGCAGGTCGGCGACGCGGAGGCGCTGCCGTTCCCGGACGGCCGCTTCGACGTGGTGCTGTCCTGCGTGGGCGTCATGTTCGCGCCGCGCCACCGGTGCTGCGCCGACGAGATGGTGCGGGTGACTCGTCCCGGCGGCCGGATCGGACTGGTCAACTGGACACCCGAGGGGTTCATCGGCGAGATGTTCGCCGCCATGAAGCCGTACGCCCCCGCCCCGCCGCCCGGCGCGCAGCCGCCGCCGCTGTGGGGCAGGCCGGACCACGTGCGGACGCTCTTCGGCGACCGGATCACGGACGTCCGGGAACGCCGCGGCGCGGTCCGCATCGGCTCTTTCGGTACGGCCGAGGCGTTCCGCGACTACTTCAAGGCGAACTACGGGCCTACCATCGCGGCGTACCGCAACGTCGCCGGCGACCCGGAGAAGGTCGCCGCGCTGGACCACGATCTCGCCGCCCTGGCCCGCCGTTACGACCTGGGCGGCGGCGCGATGGATTGGGAGTACTTGATGCTCACCGCCGCACGCGCGGATGCCCGCGCCCGCTGAGGCGGCGGGCGAACCGGCGATGCCGGCGTGGTGGCATCCGGCGGAGGCGGCCGGCGCACCGGGCCGTCGAGCGCGGCCATCCCCAGTCCGATCGCGAAGAACATCACCGACAGGTTGATGTCGGTGAAGCCGTAGAAGGGCGTCACCACCAGGGCGATCACCGGCACCGTGCTGAGCCACTTGCCGGGCGAGGTCACCGCGGCGGCCATGCGCCGGGCGACCACCACCCAGAACGCCAGGAACAGCAGCAGCGCCGGGATGCCGTGGCTGTACATCACCAGCCACATCTGCCCCTGTGTGCCCAGGGGTTCGGCGCCGCTCGTGGTGTCGACCAGCCGCGGGCCGCCGTACCCGAGGATCGGCGAATGTCCCACCGCGCCGAGGGTCTGCAGATAGAGATCGGCCCGGTCGGTGGTGCTGTCGGTGTTGTCCACGCGGTTGGCGATCAGATCCTCGACCGGCACCACCAGGGTCGCGACCCAGGCCAGCACCGCCACGCCGACGATCGAACCGATCAGCCGGACGTCGCCGCGCATCAGCGCCCGCAGGCCCAGATAGACCAGCCCGGCCCCGAGCCCGATGAACATCCCGCGGTTGAGCGTCAGGAAGGCCGGGATCAGCGACAACGGCAGGGAGATCAGCAGCAGGACGCGCATGCCGCCGGTGCGGATCGAGGTCAGGTACGCGATCACGCACGGCACCAGGACCGCGAAGCCGGTCCCCCAATTGTTCGTGTACGGATAAGGCGCCGCGGTCCGAAAGAACTGGTTGCGTCCCAGCGGGTTGAACTCGGTGGCGTGCACGTGCACCATCGCCTGCACCCCGCGGTCGGCCGTGATCGAGTGCGGCAGCAGCATCTCCACCGGCGTGGTGAGGGTGAACTTCTGGGCAAACACCCCGATCCACCCCAGGGCGACCATGGACAGCCAGAACAGGCACAGTGGACGGAAGACGCGATCCCAGGACGCGCCCGCGCGGAGCGCGTTGTAGACGTACAGATAAACCAGCAGCGCGCTGAGCATGAAGCCGAGGCGCAGCAGGAACATCGGCAGTCCGGTCACCCGGTCCAGCCGGGTCACGCTGACCAGGACCACGGCGGCCATCACCATCCAGGTGGTGGATCCACTGGGCATTTCGATCTTGCCGCGGGCGAACAGCACGACGGCGAGGATCAGCGCGAACAACGGCCAGAAAAGGTAAAGGCCGCCGGTTGCCCACCAGAACGGCACGAGCCCGAACATGACATAGAGCGGCCACATCGGGATCTCATGTGACCGGCGCATGACTGGCAGTTTAGGCGGTGGCTCGCCGACCCGGCGGGTGGCGGAAATCCGGTTGGCGGCGCCCACCGGCCTTGTCACGATCGACGGGTGATTGCCGCCACCGGGGTCCGGATTAGCTGGACCGATCTGCCGCCGACGCTGCGCGCCGCGATCGAGCACAAGCTCGGCGCGCCGGTGTCCGCGGTGACGCCGCAGGCCGGCGGATTCTCGCCGGGCACCGCCGACCGGATCCGCACCGCCACCGGTGACCGCGCCTTCGTCAAGGCGGTCGGCACCGGGATCAATCCCCGGTCCGTGGAGCTGGCCCGCGCCGAGGCGCGCAACACGGCCCGGCTGCCGGCGGGGCTGCCCGCCCCGCGGTTGCTCGCCACCGTCGAGGTGACCGACTCCGGCGACAACTGGATCGCGCTGATCATGGAGGACGTCGACGGGCGTCACCCGCGCACGCCCTGGCAACCGGCCGAGTTGCGCGCCGCCGCGACCACGCTCGACCGGTTCGCCGCCGAGCCGGCCCTGGCCGGCCTGCCGTCGGCGGCCGACACTCTGGGCGCCGATCTGGTCGGCTGGGAGAGCCTCGCCGCGGACCCGCCCGCCGACCTGGATCCGTGGGCGGGCGCCCGGTTGCCGCAACTCTGCGCGACGGCCGAGCGCGCGCGGCGGTCACTCGCCGGCGACACGCTCTGCCACTGCGACGTGCGCGCGGACAACATGCTCATCCGGCCGGACGGTTCGCTGGTCGTGGTGGACTGGCCATGGGCCGCCGCCGGACCGCCGTGGCTGGACCGGGCCCTGCTCGCGGTGAACGTCCTCGCGCACGGCGGCGACCCCGGTGACGTCCTCGCGGGCGTGGACCGCGACGTGGTCCGGGACCTCTTCGCGGCGCTGGCGGGCTTCTTCCTGCACATGGCCCGGCAGCCCGGCCCGCCCGGATTGCCCACCCTTCGGGCCTTCCAGCGGGCGCAGGCTGAGGCGCTGCTGCCGTGGCTGCGGGCGCAGGCGGGCTGACCAGCGCGGGACGCGTGCCCCGGCCGTGCCGCAGAGTGGGAGGCCGACCACACCGGTCCCGGTCCCGGCCGGGCGCCGGACTAGGGTGGAAAAGTTTCCACACCCGATCAGAACGGATAGCGATGATCGACCAAGCCGAGGTCAAGGTCCTGCTGCTGGAGAGCATTCACCCCGACGCCGTGGCGCGTTTCGAGTCCGAGGGCTTCCGGGTCGAGTCCGTCTCCACCGCGTTGGACGAGGTCGAGCTGATCGACCGCATCCGGGACGTGCACCTGCTCGGCATCCGTTCCAAGTCCAAGATCACGCCAAAGGTGTTGGACGCCGCGGACAAGCTGGTCGCCATCGGCGCGTTCTGCATCGGCACCGACCAGATCGACCTGGGCGCCGCCAGCGAGCGCGGCATCGCCGTCTTCAACGCGCCGTTCTCCAACACCCGGTCGGTGGTGGAGCTCGCCATCTCCGAGATCATCGCGATGACTCGCCGGCTGACCGAGAAGAACGCCCTGATGCACCAGGGCGTGTGGGACAAGTCGGCGGAGGGCGCGCACGAGATCCGCGGCCGACGGCTGGGCATCGTCGGTTACGGCAACATCGGCACGCAGTTGTCGGTGCTCGCCGAGAACCTCGGCATGCACGTGTCGTTCTACGACACCGCGGACAAGCTCGCGCTGAGCAACGCGCACCGCTGCGCCAGCCTGGAGGAGCTGCTGGAGACCAGCGACGTGGTGACCCTGCACGTCGACGGGCGACCGGGCAATGCGGGCTTCTTCGGCGCCGATCAGTTCGCCCGGATGCGGCCGGGCAGCCTGTTCCTCAACCTCTCCCGCGGCATCGTGGTCGACCACGCGGCGCTGCGTGACGCGCTGGTCGACGGCCGTCTCGCCGGCGCCGCCGTGGACGTCTTCCCCAAGGAACCGAAGGGCCGCGGCGATGAGTTCGTCTCCGAGCTTCGCGGTTTGCCGAACGTCGTGCTCACCCCGCACATCGGGGGTTCGACCGAGGAGGCGCAGTCGGACATCGGCGACTTCGTGGCGAACAAGCTGGCGCACTTCGTCCAGGAGGGCAACACGACGCTGAGCGTGAACATGCCCGGCGTGGCCCTGCCGGAGCAGCCGGGCATGAGCCGGGTCGTCCACGTGCACACGAACATGCCCGGCGTGCTGGCTCAGGTGAACAGCATCCTGGCCGAGCACCGGGTCAACGTCGAAGGCCAGTTGCTCAGCACCCGCGGCGAGTACGGCTACCTGATCACCGACATCAGCGGCGGGTACAGCGCAGCGGTGCTGGACCAGTTGCGCGCCATGCCGCAGACGGTGCGCCTGCGCGTGCTGTCCTAGGCCGTGGTGGGTGCGCGGCCGGTTAGCTGGACCGGCTGCGCACCGACAAGCGCGTGATGCGGGCCCCCGCGTCCACATCGAACCTATTCTGCACCTTCCAGCTCTTCGGGGTCAGCGTCGATCCGGGCGGCACGTCACGCAGAGTGCGGGCGCCTGCGACCACGGTCTGAGCGCCGCCACCGATCCGGACGCGTACCGGGACCCCGTCGGGCGAGACCAGCGACAGCTCGTCCAGCGCGCCGGCCACCCGCACCGGTACGGTCCCGTCCGGTGGCGGCAGCACCACTTCGAAACGGCGTCCGCCGCCGGTGACGTCGATCGAGCGGATCTGGCCGCTGGACAGGTCGACGGTCTGCTCCCGCGCGCCGCCGCTGAACCGCAGCGTCCACGTCACCTTGCTGGACAGCAGCACCTGCACCCGCCCCGATGCGCCGTCGCCGTCCGGTGCCAGCCGCAACTGCACCTGGTCGCGGACCAGCACCGGATCCGGTGTGGACCCGGAGCCGGCGGGTGAGGAGATCCGGTAGAGCTGCTCCCCCAGATCGGCGGTCCGGACCCGGACGTCGGTGGTGGCGGCAACCAGCTCGAACCCGGCATGCGTCCGGCCGTCGAGGGCCGCCGTGGCCGCGCCGTCGCCGCCGGCCATGCCGAGGGTGAGTACCGACGCCAGGCTGCGGTCGTCGCCGGAGAAGTACGTGAATCCCACGACCGAGCCGCCGAGCAACACCGCGGTCAGCAGCACCGCCACTGCCGCGGTGGTCAGCCGAGATCGCCGCGGTGCCGGGCCGGTGCCGGACGGGCTCGTCTCCGTGGCCCCGTCGTCATGGCGGGTGGCCCGGTGCGCCCGGACCTGGTGACCGGTCCCGGCCCACGGATCGTGCGGGGCCGGCCAGGCGGCCACGGCATCGTCCGAGACGTCGGCATCGGTGAAACGCGCGCCGCCGATCGGTTCGGCGGTGAACCCATAGGAGACGCGCCCGAACACGCCGGGCGCACCGGGCTCCGGTTCGGGAGCCGCCTGCGCCGGCACCTGCCAGGCATCCGGCTCGCGCGGCCGCCAGGCATCCGGCTCCGGCGGCTGCCATCCGGGCGGCCGTTGCCAGTCGCCAGGCTCCGGGACGAATGCGGCCGGTTCGGTGGCCGGCGACGGCGCGAAGCCGTCCCATGACACGGCCCGGGAGGCCGCGCTTTCCGCGTCGGCCGTCGACGCCGGGAACGCGGGTGACGGATCGTCCTCCTCCGACCAGCGCACCGCGTGCGGGCGGTGGAACGGCGTGACCTCACCGCCGGTATGCCGCCGCTGTGGGTCGTTGTCCCGGTTGGCCCAGTGAGCGCCCGAGGTGGGCGGCAGGTCGGCCACGGCCAGGTCGGGCACGGCACCGTCCCCCGGGCCGAAGCCGGGTGGTGTTGAACCTTCCACGCGATGTCCTCCCGATCGCGCCGGCGCCGTCGATCTTGTCCGGGGCGCTCCGGGAGGTGATACGGATTCATCCGCGGAACGGATGAGTGATCGCCTGGATTACTCTGCGTTGTATCCGCTCGTCATGGCGCCCAAGCTCCTCATGGCGCCCAAGCTCCTCATGGCACCCAAGCTTCTCATTGCACGAGGCCGCGCTGGCGGGCAACCGCGACCGCTTCGAGTTGGCTGTGCGCACCGAGCTTGCCAAGCACCGCTTTCACGTGGCCTCGGCAGGTGTGCACGCTGATGCCGAGTCGCCGGGCGATCGCCCGGGGGTCCAGCCCGGCGGCCATCAGCTCCAGCACCTCGTGTTCCCGGGCGGTCAGGCCGCCGGGGCGCGGGCCGACCACCGGCGTGGTGCTCCGCAGGAGGCGGGCGAGGATGTCGGTGGACACCGTCATGCCACCACCGTGAGCGGTGTGCACCGCGTTCAGCACGTCACCGAGCGGACCGTTCTTGGTCAGGAAGCCGGCCGCCCCGGCCGCGGTGGCCCGGCCGACCAGCGTCGCCTCGTTGCTCGCGGTGAGAATCACCACCCGCGTGTCGGGGTACCGGTGCCGCATCAGCTCCGCGATCGCGATGCCGTCCGCATCGGACAGTTCCGGGTCCAGCAGTACGACATCCGGCAGCAGCTCCGCCACCAGCCGTAAAGCTTCCTGTCCGGTCCGCGCGTGCCCGACATATCGCAGGTCAGGCTGGCCGCGCAGGGCCACACCGAGCAGCTCGGCAAAGGTCTGGTGACCATCGACGACAAGCACGGTGATCGCCGCGTCACCCATTCGCCACCTCCCCGTCCGACAGACGTCGAACCCACTACGACAGATGTGGAAGTCTATGTTTCCGCGCCACAATTCCTACCCGTACCAATAGCTTGACAGCGTTCGCGGCGCGGTACCGACTCGGCTGACCGGCTGCCGCGCGGATGAGACCGACCGGCTGAGATACCGGGCTTTTCGGTGGAGGATCCCCCTCACCGGCATCTTCCTCCCGCGTGATATCCGCCCTCATCCGGGTGATGTGCACCGCCGGCCGTCGTTGTGACGCGCATCAAATGGGAAGCGTGCCGCCGTCGGCCGGGACCACAATCGTCCGGTGCAGGAAACCGCGCTGATGCCCGTGCCGCTGACCCCGGAGATCTCACTCCATCTGGCCGGCGAACGGGTCGGGCTGTTCGATGCGGCCGGTGGCGAGTTCCGCAGCTCCGAGCCGCCGCCGTTCTGGGCGTTCGTCTGGGCCGGCGGCCAGGCGCTGGCGCGTTACCTGCTCGATCATCCGGCCGCGGTGGCCGGCCGGGAAGTGCTGGACATCGCCTGCGGGTCCGGGGTCGTGGCGATCGCCGCGGCGCGGGCCGGAGCGAGCCGGGTGCACGCCATCGACATCGACCCGGGAGCGGTGCACGCCACGGAGCGCAACGCCGCAGCCAACGGTGTGGCGGTCGAGGCACGGGTCGCCGACGCCCGCGAGATTCCCGAGCTCGGTGAGGTGGTGCTGGCGGGCGACGTCTTCTACAGCCCGACGGTCGCCCGGCAGATGACCACCGGTCTGCGGAAATGCGCCGCTCGAGGTGCTTCGACATTGATTGGCGACCCCGGTCGCGGGTATCTCCCGGAGAGGCTGTGCCGCCGGGTGGCCGAGTATGAGGTCGCGGTGCCCGCCGCCCTGGAAGAAGCCGAGACACTCATCACAGGGGTATGGACGATGCTTTCACCAACCAACAAGTTGTAGGCTGCAAACATCTCGGCCCGCACAATGCGGCCGACAGCCACCGCCCGACAGTCGGAAACAGCCATGAGTGTGCACGAAGACGACAGCATCGGCCGTCTTGCCAGCGAGATCATGAGATTCACCCGCATCGGCGCCCGCGCGAAGGGAATGCTGACCACCGGGGACCTCGGCGCTGAGTTCTCCGCCCTGATGTTGCTGTTCCCCTTGCGGCATATGGGGCCCATGCGGGTCACCGAGCTTGCGGAGGTCAAGCAGGCCGATCCGTCCACGATCAGCCGGCAGGCCGCGCAGCTAGTCAAGGCGGGCCTGGCGCACCGGCAGGCGGATCCGGTCGATGGGCGGGCCTCACGGCTGGCGGTCACCGAGGCGGGGATGGCGGCATGCCACGAGATGCACGAGGCGCGTCGCGCCCTGCTCGTCCAGGTGCTGAGCACATGGCCCACGGAGCGGGTCGAGACCTTCACCAGCTTGCTCGAAGAATTCAACAGCTCCGTCGAGGCGCTCCTGCGCACCGGACGGGCAACACCCCAGGAGAAAGCGTGAGCAGCAACCCCACGACCACCGCGCCGGCCGGCGGGCCAGCCGCCGCCCGGCCGTCGGCCGACTTCACACATCGACAAATCATCACGATCCTCGTCGGCCTGATGATGGGCATGTTCCTCGCCGCGCTGGATCAGACCATCATGGCGACCGCGACGCGGACCATCGCCGACGACCTGAACGGATTCGACCTGCAGGCATGGGCCACCACGGCCTTCCTGATCACGTCGACGATCTCCACCCCGCTCTACGGCAAGTTGTCCGACATCTACGGCCGGCGCGGCTTCTTCCTGTTCGCGATCGCCATCTTCGTGGTCGGCTCGATGCTGTGCGGGCTGGCACAGAACATGTACGAGTTGGCCGCCTTCCGCGCCATCCAGGGTGTGGGCGCCGGTGGTCTGATGTCTCTGGCGCTGGCCATCATCGGCGACATCGTTCCACCCCGCCAGCGCGCCAAATATCAGGGCTTCTTCCTGGCCGTGTTCGGCACTGCCAGCGTCGTCGGCCCAATCCTGGGCGGATTCTTCGCCGGCGCCGACACCATCCTCTGGGTGGACGGCTGGCGCTGGGTCTTCTACCTCAACGTGCCGATCGGCATCGCGGCCATGGTGGTCGTCGCGCGGGTGCTGCACCTGCCGCACAGCCGCACCGAGCACCGCATCGACTGGCCGGGCGCGGTCGCGCTGATCGTCGGCCTGGTGCCGCTGCTGACCGTGGCGGAACAGGGCCGGGACTGGGGCTGGGGCTCCGGCCGGGCGCTGCTGTGCTACGGCATCGGCCTGATCGGGCTCGTTGCGTTCGTGTTCGCCGAGCGGGCGTACGGGGATGAGGCGTTGCTGCCGCTGCGGCTGTTCCGCAACCGCACGGTCGCGGTGGGCTCCGGGGCCAGCACCATCCTCGGTATGGCCATGTTCGGCGGCCTGATGACCGTCCCGCTGTATCTGCAGATCGTCAAGGGAAGCTCGCCGACCGTCGCCGGGCTGCAGATGATCCCGTTCGTGGTCGGCATCATGGCCGGATCGATCACCGCCGGCCAGCTCATCGCCAAGACCGGCCGGTACCGGATCTTCCCGATCATCGGCAGCACCTTCATGGCGGTGGCGCTCGGGCTCTTCGCCACCATCGGCGCCGACACACCACTGTGGAAGACCATGCTGATCATGGTGCTCATGGGCCTGGGTCTCGGCGGCAACATGCAACCGATGATCACCGCGGTGCAGAACGCTGTCTCCCCCCGGGAGATCGGCGTGGCCACCGGCACGGTGACCTTCTTCCGCACCATGGGCGGCACGCTCGGCACCGCCGTGTTCCTGTCGGTTCTGTTCAACGTGCTACCGAGCAAGATCCAGTCGTCGTTCTCGGCGGCGCGGCAGACCCCGGAGTTCCAGCAGTCCCTGGCCGCCGACCCGAAGCAGGCGCAGATCCTCCAGCAGGCCACCGGAGGCGGTTCGCTGGACGACACCTCGTTCCTGAGCCGGCTGTCGGATGTCGTGGCGCACCCGTTCAAGGAGGGCTTCTCCAACGGCGTGCATGTGGTCTTCCTGATGGCGCTCGGCATCATGATCGTGGGGCTGATCGTGGTGTTGTTCCTGCCGGAGATCCCGCTCGCCCAGCAGTCCGCCCAGGCGCAACGAGCCGAGGACGCGCGGGCCGCCGAGGAGGCCGCCGAAGGCGCCCACGAGCGTTCCGGCGAAGTGGAGGCGGGCACCGACACCCGCACGGTCTCCGCCGGACAGGGCAGTCACAACGCGGAGGCATGACGTCGTCGGGAGTTCCCGGGCGGGGCACCACGCGGCGCGGTTGCGCGCGGTGCCCGCCCGGTGACGTCCAGGCGCTCGGTTCTGCGGACGCAAAGCGCCGCCCCCGGCGGAGAGCCGGGAGCGGCGCGGTGGCGTCGGTGTGCATGTCGCCTCGCGGCGAGTGGCGCAACACGGCTCCAGCCGAACGGTATTCCGTGAGGGCAATTATGGTGAGGCCCGGGGACACTGGACACACCGACATCCGCTGACAACGATCGACCGGTTGGCGCGATTCCCGCAGCGGTTGTGACGCAGGCCACTGCGGCCCGCCACTCAGCCGGGGAAGACGGTCCGCCCGTTGAGCGGCTGCGTGTCCACGGACGTGTCGTCGGCATCGTGCCCGGCGGACTCGGACTCGTCGTCCGCGGACGGGCTTCCCTCCGCGGCCTCCTTGGCGGCCGAGTAGGCCATCTGCAGGAAGTCCGAGACCGCGGTCGCGGTGAGCGCGGTGGACGCCAGCCGGGTCAGCCGGGGCGCCAGCACGAGACCGCCGGTGAGGCCGGTAGCGACCCAGACGGCCAGGCAGAACGGGCACGTTATCAGTTCGCCGATGCCGTGCCGGAGCGTGCTGCCCCGGTCGCGCACCTCCTCGTTCACCTCCGCGGCGCCGCCCGCCTCCGCGTACCGGGTGAAGGGCGCGCGCAGCGGGCTGGTCACCGAGTCCTTCGCCAGCAGGCGGCTCAACTTGTGCGTAGCCATCGAGATCAGCACGACGTCGGAGGTCGAAGGACGCTCCGGCACCGGCCGACCGGTGACCTTCGCTGCGGCGGCCAGGCTGCCGGCGAGCGTCCCGAACGCGCCGATCGCCACCAGGTAGCCGTCCAGCGGACGATGTTCGTGCGGCGCGTACGCCCGGCGCAAACGTTCGAGCCGAGTCCGGGGGGAAAGTTTCATCGACGCCTCCTCCAACGGTGCGGGCTCCATGGTTCAGGGTATGCGGACCGCCTCCCGGTGCGTTGCCCGCGGCCGCATCGGCCAAACCCGCACGGCTAGGCTTGCCACCATGAGAGGGCTGTGGACCCCGGCGTGGATCGCTCGCCACGTGGTCGCGCTCGTTCTCGTGCTGAGCTTCCTCGGCCTGGGGTGGTGGCAGTGGAGCCGAGCGGCCGGAGGTAACGCGCTCAGCTGGGGATATGCCGTCGAGTGGCCGGTGTTCGCGGCCTTCGTGGTGTTCCTGTGGCTCCGCGAGGTCCGCAGCGCCCGGCCGGCGGATCAGGCGTCCGACACGACGGAGCAGCCCGGCGACCGACGGGAGGCCACCGAGCTCGTCGGATCGCCCACGCGGAACGGCTATGGTCGGCCGGTCCGTGCGCCGGCGGGTAGCACGCCACCGACGGATCACGACGATCCGGAACTCGCCGCCTATAACGACTACCTGTCCTGGCTGGCCGCGCACCCGGCGGCGCGGCCGGGCGACTATCCGGGCAAGAGATAAGGACGTAAAACGTGCACGGAGCTCTCACCCGCTACCGGATCATCGCCTGGGTCGTCGGCGTTGTCCTGTTGGTGTTGGTACTGGTCGGCATGCCGCTGAAATATGCCGGAGGCAACGACACGGTCGTCGCCGCGGTCGGCCCGATCCACGGCTTCCTCTTCATGGTGTACCTGGTGGCGACGTTCGACCTCAGCCGACGCGCGAAATGGCCGTTCGGCAGGATGCTGCTGGTCATGCTCGCCGGCACCATCCCGTTCTTCTCGTTCTGGGCAGAACGGAAAGTGTCCCATGCCTGGGCGACGCCCGAGCCGGCGGCCATGAAGTAAATCGCGCGTACGCCATTCTGGTCACTTTCTGAAATCACGCGACTGCACTCCGTGATACCCTTTCCTTACGTTTTCCTTATTGGCACAAGTCACTCCACCCGCCTCTTGCGGAAATTCTCCGCCCCGATAAGTTGATGCGGTTGGTCCGGTCCGCAGCCACAGCTTGGACGTGGCGCCGGGCCATCGCCGCCGAATCCCCGCGACGGGCACGGCCACCGCGCCCGTCCCGGCGAACCGGGGAACCACCGCGCAGCAATGGGGTGAATCCGCGCCAGCGGTAGGGCCATCTTCCGCCCGAATCCGTCAGCTAACCCGGTAGGCGGCCGACGGAAGAGAGGCACGCACCGTTGGCACACGCCCGTACGACACTCCGGGCCCTGGTGGTCACCGCCTTGGCGGTCGCGATCTCCGGAGGCACCGCGACGGCCGCGCACGCCGAGCCGTCGTCGAGCGACATCACCAAGAAGATCGATAAGGCGTCGGACAATCTTGAGGACATCACCGAGTCCTACAACAAGCTGAAGATCAGCCTGAAAAAGACGATCTCCGACGAAAAGGAATTGGCGGCTTCTTTGGAGCCGGCCAAGAAGGCCCTGCAGGCGGCCAGCGCCGATGTCCAGACGATGGCGCAGACCGCTTACATGACGGGCCAGGTCGGCACGATGAACATGATCCTCGACGGCCCCGGCAACCTGGTCGACAAGATGAGCGTGCTGGACCAGATGTCCCGCAAGCGGCAGCGTCAAATCGCGCAATACACCGCCACCACGGAGACCTTCACCGAACGGCAGAAGGCGCTGCAGACGACGCAGAAGAAGCAGGCCGCCGAGGTCGAGGAACTCGCAGCCCGCAAGGACAAGATCGAGTCCGACCTCAAGAACCTGTACGCGATGCGCAAGGCGGCCTATGGCCGGGAGCGGGAAAAGACAACCTCGTACTCCGGCCCGGTCCCGTCGGTGTCCGGCAGCGCGGGCGCGGCCGTGCGCTACGCGTACGGAGCGATCGGCAAGCCGTACGTCTATGGCGCCTCCGGTCCGGGCAGTTACGACTGCTCCGGCCTGACCGCGGCGGCCTGGGCGGCGGCCGGGAAGTCCCTGCCGCACAACGCCGCCGCGCAGTGGAGTGCGGTGTCGCATGTCAGCAAGTCCGCCTTGGCACCCGGAGACCTGGTCTTCTATCGCGGGCTCGGGCACGTCGGCATCTACGTCGGCGGCGGACAGGTCATCGACGCGCCGCACGCCGGCACAACCGTCAAGAAGCGCTCGATGTACATCATGACGCCATACGGCTACGGCCGCCCGTAGTCTCCCCCCATCAGCGACGACTAAGGGCCGGCCCCCTGGAGAGGGGGCCGGCCCTTAGTCGTCGCGCGTGTCGGCTCGGCGGCGGTGGCGAGCCGACGGAGGGATCGATCAGGCGGCCTGCAGGCCCTCCGCGCGAGCCAGCTCACGCAGTCGGCCCAGCGCCTGGATCTCCAGTTGCCGGATCCGCTCGCGGGACAGCGAGAACCGCGAAGCCACCTCGGTCAGCGAGTGCTCGCGGCCGTCTTCCAGGCCGTAGCGGGCCCGCATGATGCCCGCGGACCGGTCGTCCAGGTGGTTGAGAAGGCCCTCGATGCGCTGGCGCTCAAGTCCGGTGAGGACGACGTCCTCGGGAGAGGGCGCGTCGCTGTCGGCCACCAGGTCGCCGAGGTTCGTGTCGCCGTCGTCGCCCACGGGGGTGTCCAGAGACACCGTGTCCTGCGCCCAGCGCGTGAGCTCGTTGACCCGTTCCACGGTCACGCCGAGCGCCTTGGCGATCTGCTCGGGCTCGGGGTCGGCACCCAGCTCGCGGACGAGCTGGCGGGTGACGTTACGCATCCGGTTGACGTCCTCGACGAGGTGCACGGGCAGGCGCACGGTGCGCTCCTGCTGCGCGATCGCCCGGCTGATCGCCTGGCGGATCCACCACGTCGCGTACGTGCTGAACTTGTATCCACGCTCGTAGTCGAACTTCTCCACGGCGCGGACGAGGCCCGTGTTGCCCTCCTGGATCAAGTCCAGCATCGGCATGCCGGATCGCACGTACCGTCGGGCGATCGACACCACCAGCCGCAGGTTGGCGCGGATGAACAGGTCCTTCGCCCGCTCGCCCTCGACGACCAGCCTTTCCAGTTCCTCCCGGCTCACGCCACGGCGAACGTCGCCGCTGTCGAGCAGGTGCTCGGCGTAGAGGCCGGCCTCGATAGCCTTGGAGAGGTCAACCTCCCGGGCGGCATCCAACAGCGGCGTCCGGGAGATCTCGTGCAGGTAGACTCCGACGAGGTCCCGCTCCTCGGCGACCTCATCGGTCCGCATCATGGTGTTCTTCTCCACGTTGCCCACGGTCCCCTCATTGCCTTCACTCACTGTGTTACGGGCGTTGCCTGCGTCCATCGGCCCCTCCCGTAACGTCCGCAGTTCGTGCATCGCGAAACTGCCACATTCACAACAGATGACAGTCCGCAGTGATTCCGCTTGTGTATGGTCGAAAGTGTCACGGGTGGCTGAGCATCGGCTGAGAGCCGACTGCGTAGTTTCTGCGGGAGACCCTCGTCAGCCATCCCGTTGGCGCATCCGTCGACGCACGCGCCAACGAACGCATACCCTCTGCACGCCTCATGACACCATCAGCCCCTCATCCGTCTCTGCGACGGGCGTCACGGCTACCCGTGCGATGCTCATCACCACCCAGTACGGCCGGGTAGCCGTTGGGGTTCACCGGGAGCATCGACCGGTTGCCGCCCGGCATGAATCAAACTCCGCGACGGCCACGGCGAATTCCGCATAGCCAGTCACGATGGAACAACCTGCCCACCAGTTCAGTCGCCCGAACCGGTGATGTGCGCAGGCGGCTGACGTCGATGTCCATTAATCGAGGTGGCGTCGCCACTCCCGCCCCGCCGAGTGACGAAAGCCACACCACGCATGGGTGCCGCATTCGCCACGCCATTCCCCAACCGATCTCGTCATGAGGCATTCGCCGCGGCTGCCGGGGAGGCTTGGCGGCTGCCACGTCTCCGACGGAGTGACGCCGGACACAGTGCCGTGACCCGCATCGCTCAAAGCCCGGCTGACGGGTGACCGCGACGGCCTACACATCGGACAGTCACCCTTGGGATGCGGGAGGTTTTCCGCTCCGGGCGATCGGGTACCCGGCTGCTCATGGACCTAGTGCTCTGGATTCTCGCAGTAATCCTCGTGGTCGCCGGCATCCTCGCGCTGTTCCGGCGGCAGATCCTCTGGGGCGTCGTGCTGATCATCGTCGGTCTCCTGGTAGGCCCCGGCGGCGTCAGCATCTTCACCTGACCGACCCTCCCTCCTCCGGTACGAACCCCACACCGGGGTCGCCGTATCGTCATCTCCGTCGAGGTGGCCTTACGGTGGCCCCGGTTTCTCATGGGTGGACGCCTTTCGTGCAAGGCACACAAATCGTGCGATGACGCCCCGAGGCCCTCTGGCTCAATGACCCGCGAAACGTCCCCGACATTCGCGAGGTAACCATCGTGGCGGAGGTCCATCACTTCACGTACGGAGCCTTCAACCCGGTCGCCGCGACCCTGGTGGCGTTCGTCGGTGCGTACCTCGGCACACTGAGCGCCGCCCGCGCCCGCCAGGCACGCACGCGGGGCCGTCGCACCCGGTGGTTCGTCATCGCCGCCTTCGCGATCGGCGGCGGGATCTGGCTGATGCACTTCGCCGCGCTGCTGGGCTTCGACCTGCCCGGAAGCCCGGTGCGCTACGGGATCGGCATGACCGCACTCGGCCTGGCGCTGACGGTACTCAGCGTCGGCGCCGGCCTGATGCTGCACGGACACGGGCGGCGCGGATCCGGACGCCTCGTGATGGCGGGGGCGATCACCGGGCTGGGGCTGCTGGCCGCGCACTACGCGGGCATGCACGCCGTGCACGTGGCCGGGGTGCTGCATTACCGCACCGTGCTGGTCGCCGTGTCCGGGCTGGGCACCGTCGTCGCCGCCGTGCTCGCCCTCGCATGGGTGACCACCGCCCGCGGCTGGTGGCGCGGCATCGCCGCGGGCGCCGCGACGGCCGTCGTGATGTGTGGCGCGCACTACGGCAACATGGCCGCGATCCAGGTGGAACTCGCCCCGCCCGGGCCGAACGGGGTGGACGGCCTTCGCCCGCTCCTGATGATCGTGCCGGTGATCCTGGTCACCACGGTGATCACGATCGGCGTCGCCTTCAGCGCCCTGCAAGCGATGACCGAGGAGGTGTTCACCGACGGGGCCGGGGTCTCCCGCCGAGGCGCCCACGCGGGCACCTCATGGTCGTTGCGCCAGACGACCATCGCGATGACGCTTCACCAACGCGAACCGGGCCCCCGGCCGTCGCCGCTGCCGGTCCCGCCCCGACCAGCGAGCGGGCACCCGGAGCGGGACTCCACCGCCGTCTGACCGGCGCACGGGTCACCCACCGGCCACGTGATGTCTCAGGTCGCCGCGTCCGTGGCCGATAGCCTGGGAACATGCAGCCAACCACGGACCGATGGTGGCGTGACGCCGTCATCTACCAGGTATATCCACGATCCTTCGCGGACGGTGACGGCGACGGCATGGGCGACCTGCCGGGCATCACCGCCCGCCTGGGCCACCTGCGCGATCTGGGCGTGGACGCGGTGTGGCTGAGCCCGTTCTATCCCTCGCCTCAGCACGACGCCGGCTACGACGTGGCGGACTACCGCTCGGTGGACGCGCGGTTCGGCAACCTCGGCGACGCCGACAAGATGATCGCCGAGGCGCACGGCCAGGGGCTGAAGGTCCTGGTCGATCTGGTGCCCAACCACACGTCCAGCGACCACCCCTGGTTCGGCGAGGCGCTCGCCGCCTCCCCGGGCAGCGACGCCCGCGAACGCTACGTCTTCCGCGACGGCCGCGGCCCCGGTGGCGACGAGCCGCCCAACGGGTGGCGCAGCGTCTTCGGCGGCCCGGCCTGGGAACGGGTCGTGGAGGCGGACGGCACGCCCGGCCAGTGGTATCTGCATCTGTTCGACGCCACCCAGCCGGATCTCAACTGGGGCAATCCCGAGGTACGCGCGGAGTTCCTGTCGGTGCTGCGGTTCTGGCTCGACCGGGGCGTGGACGGCTTCCGCGTGGACGTCGCGCACGGCCTGGTCAAGGAGGAGAACCTCAGCGACTGGGAGGCGCCCCCGGTGATCCTCGGCGGAGTTCCGCCGGACGGCCCGCCGGCGCCGATGTGGGATCAGGAAGGTGTGCACGAGATCTACCGTCAGTGGCGGGCGCTGCTGGACACCTATCCCGGTGAGCGCATCCTGGTCGCCGAGGCATGGGTGCAGCCGGCCGAGCGGCTGGCGCGCTATGTGCGCCCGGACGAGATGCACCAGGCGTTCAACTTTCTCTACCTGCAGGCGCCCTGGTCCGGCGACCGGCAGCGCGCGGTGATCGAGACCTCGCTGGCCGCCAACCAGGCCGTCGGGGCCACCACCACCTGGGTGCTGTCCAACCACGACGTGGTGCGGCATGCGACCCGCCTCGGTTATCCGGTCGGGCAGGACCGGCTGCACGGCATCGGCGCCGACGATCCGCAGCCGGACATCGCCCTGGGGCTGCGCCGGGCCCGCGCGGCGACCCTGCTGATGCTGGCGCTCCCCGGGTCGGCATATCTGTACCAGGGCGAGGAACTGGGCCTTCCGGAGCACACCACGCTGCCCGACGAGCATCGGCAGGATCCTGCCTGGTCCCGTTCCGAGCAGACGGAACGGGGACGCGACGGCTGCCGGGTGCCGATCCCCTGGGAGGCCGACGCCCCGTCGTACGGCTTCGGACCGGGCGACCGCAGTTGGCTTCCCCAGCCCGCGAGCTGGGCGGAGTACGCCCTGGACCGGCAGCGGGACGTGCCCGGGTCGACCTACGAGATGTACCGCAGCGCGCTACGGCTGCGGCGCACACACGGTCTCGGCCGCGCCGCGCTCACCTGGGTGCAGAGCACCCCCGAGCGACTGACGTTCCGCATCGGGCCGCTGCTGGTCATGACGAACTTCGGCGACGAGCCGGCCACGCTACCGGTCGGCGCCCGAGTCCTGCTGAGCAGCGAGCCCCTGGACGCCGACGGCCGGATCCCGGCCGACGTGACGGTGTGGGTCCTGAGCTGACCGACGCCGCGCACCGGACGCCCCCGCCGCCATCAGCGCGGCGTGGGTGTCCGCCATGTCCCTGCCGACGGTGCGGCTGGCCAGCCAGAACATGATCCCGGTGGGGACGAAGAAGAGCTGGAAGGCGGCCAGCCCGACGGCGTAGTTCACCGGCGGTGGAAACGCCGCAGAGAGCCGACTGAACGCCACGCCGACCAGCGCGTTGCCGCCCGCGCGGCCGAACCCGTTGACCAGGTTGCCGAGGCTGTAGACGGTGCCGCGGTGCTCCGGCGGGTTGACGTCCGCGATCATGGCGAACCAGTTCGGCGAGTTGGCCGACGTGAGCATCAGCGCGAAGACCGCGGTGGCCAGGCAGGCACCGACGGTCGGCTCGGTGAACACATCGGTGAGCACCGCGCGGATCACCGCCGCCGACCCGGCTCCGTCCGGCACCCGGATGCGCATCGGAACGAAGAACAGCACCACATAGAACGGCACGGCGGCCAGCACGCCGATGGCCGCCACCAGGGCGCGGCCGCGGGGCGTACGGCGTTGCAGGCGATCGCCGACCATGCCGCCGACGATGGACAGCGCGCCGCCCAACTGGAACAGGGTGGCGAAGGCGCTGCCCACCAGCACCGCGGTGCCACTCGAATAGCCCTGGTCGGCCGCCCTGGCCCGGAACAGCACCGGCAACCAGACCAGCGAACCGAACGCCACCTGCGCGGACAGCCCCTGCAGAATCAGCCAGATGTTGGTACGCCGGCGCAGGATCACCGGCAGGTGATCGTGGTGGATCCGCTCGTCGTACTCGATGCCTGCCAATTCCGGCTGGCTGTCCCCGCGCGGCACGTTGTAGGTGAACAGGTACGCCAACGCGGCCACCACACCGGCGGCGGCCACCACCAGGAACGGACGACGCCAGTCCTGGTGGCCGAGCACGCCACCGGTCATGGTGCCGGCGATGGTGCCGACGCCCTGCGACAGCCCCCAGAAGCTCATCGCCAGCCCGCGGCGCTTCGGCGAGATCAGGTCGCTGACCACCGAGAAGCTCACCGACGCGACCGCGCCCAGGCCGAAGGCGGCGAACACCTGGGACAGCAGGAAACTGGTGTATCCGCCGCTCAGGCCGGACCATGCGGTGCCGGCAACCCAGATCACGGTGCCGATGATCAGCACCGGTTTGCGGTCGGTGCGGTCTCCCGCGTACGCGAAACCGATCGCCGCCACCGCGCTGATCAGGAACATCACGGTGGTGGCGAGCGCGATGTGTGCCTCGGAAACGCCGAACGCCGTCCCGATGCTGCCGTACAGCGGCGGCACCAGGCCGATCGCCACGTTGTCCAGCGCTGCCAGCACCACGAAGACGACCACGCTGTAGACGCGGTGCGCCGCGCTGCCCCGCAGAGTCACGGGGAAGAGGTTAACCCTCCGGCCGGTCGATCACCGCGTCCCGCGCGGCCGCGTACTGTTCCCGGATCAACGGGACGCCCGCGTCCTCGTAGACCTCCGGGCTCTCCGCGGTCCAGGTCGGTGCCGCGTCGCCGCCCAGGCTCACCCACGCCGCCTGGCGCGCGGCGCCGTCCGCGACGTATTCCCCGGGCGGCGGAACCAGCACCGGCAGGCCGAACAGGGCGGGCGCGATGCGGCGCACCGCCTCGCTGCGCGCCCCGCCGCCGATGAGCACCACACGGTTGGCGGTGGCACCGTGCCGGACCAGGGCGTCCAACCCGTCCGCCAGCGCGCACAGCATCCCCTCGACCGCGGCGCGGGCCATGTGCGCGGGGTCCGAGGTGCGCAGCGTCAGCCCGTGGATCGCGCCGGTCGCCCGGGGCCGGTTCGGCGTGCGCTCCCCCTCCAGGTACGGGATCAGCACCAGCCCGCCGGCACCCGCCGGCGCGGACAACGCCAGCTTCGCCAACTGCTCGTGGTCGACGCCGAGCAACCGCACCGCGGCGTCCAGCACCCGCGCCGCGTTCAGCGTGACGACGATCGGCAGGAACCGGCCCGTGGTGTCGGCGAAACCGGCCACCGTGCCGCTCGGATCGTCGGGCGCCACGTCGCTGGCCACGAACACCGTGCCGGACGTGCCGATGGAGATCACCACATCGCCGGGCAGCGCACCCGCACCGAGCGCGGCGGCGGCGTTGTCGCCGGCGCCGGGACCCAACGGAGCGCCGTTGGGCAGGTGCCCGGCGACGCCCGTCGGGCTCAGCACCTCGGGTGTGGCGATGGGCCGCCCGAACCCGAGCTCCAGCAGATCCGGCCGGTATTGACCGGTCTTCGGCGACCAGTAGAGGGTGCCGCTGGCGTCGCTGCGGTCGGTGCGCAGCGTGTCCAGGCCACGCGCGCCGGACAGCTTCCACGTCAGCCAGTCGTGCGGAAGGCAGACGGCGGCCACCCGGGCGGCGTTCTCCGGCTCGGTGCGGGCCAGCCACCGCAACTTGGTCAGTGTGAAGCTGGCCACCGGCACGATCCCGACGGCATCCACCCAGGCCCGGCGGCCCGCTTCGCCGCCGCCGAGATCCTCGATCAGGTCGGCGGCGGCGCCGGCGCTGCGGGTGTCGTTCCACAGCAGCGCCGGGCGCACGACCTCACCGTTCTCGTCCAGCACCACCATGCCGTGCTGCTGTCCGGCCACCGAGACGGCGGCCACGTCGTCCAAACCGCCGGCCTGGTCGATCGCCGTCTGCAGCGCGGCCCACCAGGCGTCCGGATGCACCTCGGTACCGTCCGGGTGACTCGCCCTGCCCTGCCGCACGAGCCGCCCGGTCTCGGCGTCCCGGATGACGACCTTGCAGGATTGCGTGGACGAGTCGATGCCGGCGACCAGAGTCATGCGCTCCATCTTTCTCTCGTCGGTCAGTTGGCCCGCAACACGTGATCGATCGCGAGCTGGTGCAGCTTGACGAAGCCGTAGCCCGGCTCGCCGGCCGCGTCGGCGTCGAAGTCCTCGAACGCGCTGCGGTCCTGGAGAAGATCAGCATAGGTCTCGCCGGGGTTCAGCGTGGGCTGCGCGAGCTCGGTGACCTTGCTCGCGGCGAGCGCCTCCTGCACCGCCGGGTCGGCGCGGAACTCCCGCGCCCGCTCCTTGAGCAGAAGGTACATCCGCATGTTGGCCGCCGCCGACTCCCAGACGCCGTTGACGTCCTCGGTGCGGGAGGGTTTGTAGTCGAAGTGGCGGGGCCCGTCGTAGCCCGGCCCGCCGCCCCAGCCGCCGTGCTCCAGCAGGTCCACCAGTGCGAACGCGTTGAGCAGGTCGCCGTGGCCGAAGACCAGGTCCTGGTCGAACTTCGGGCCGTGCTGGCCGTTCAGGTCGAGGTGGAAGAGCTTGCCGTGCCAGAGCGCCTGGGCGATACCGTGCGCGTAGTTGAGGTTCGACATCTGCTCGTGGCCGACCTCGGGGTTGATGCCGAACAGCTCGGGACGCTCAAGTTCCTGCACGAAGGCGATGGCGTGCCCGGCGGTGGGCAGCAGGATGTCGCCGCGCGGCTCGTTGGGCTTGGGCTCGATCGCGAAGCGCAGCCCGTACCCCCGGTCCTCGGAGTACTGGGCGATCAGGTTCAGGCCCTCCCGGTAACGGTCGAGCGCGGCCTGCACGTCCTTGGCCACGTCGTACTCGGAACCTTCCCGGCCGCCCCACAGCACGAAGGTCTTGGCGCCCATCTCCGCGGCGAGGTCGACGTTGCGCAGCACCTTGCGCAACGCGTACCGGCGAACCGAGCGGTCATTGCTGGTGAACGCCCCGTCCTTGAAGACCGGATGGGTGAACGTGTTGGTGGTGATCATCGGGACGATGAGCCCGGTCTCGCCCAGGGCCTTGCGGAACGCCGCGATGATGCCGTCGCGGGTCTGCGCGTCGGAGCCGAACGGGATCAGGTCGTCGTCGTGGAAGGTGATGCCGTACGCCCCCAGCTCGGCGAGCTTGTGCACCGCCTCCACCGGGTCCAGGACGCCCCGTGTGGGGTCGCCGAATGCGTCTCGTGCCTGCCAGCCGATGGTCCACAGGCCGAAGGAGAACTTGTCATCGCGGGTGGGCTGAACCGCCACGGTTACCTCCACGCAACAGATCGGATTTGTTTATTGCCTGAATTATTTGGCTGAGATGTGGCATTGTCAAGCCTGTGACTCCCCGCCTGCCCGCCTTCACCGATGCCCCCGTGCGCCAGTCGAGCGTCCGCGCCCATAATCTCGCGCTGGCGCTGACGACCGTGGTGAACAGCGCAAACCCGATTTCCCGGGCGGCCCTGGCGTCCGCCACCGGGCTCACCAGGGCCACCGTGTCGGCGCTGGTCGACGAGCTGATCGCGGGCGACTTGCTGACCGAGGTGGAGCCGCCGCCGCGGACCGGCGCGGGACGGCCCGCGGCCGGGCTGGCGCCGGCCCCGGACGGGCCGGTGGGTTTGGGCCTGGAGATCAACGTCGACTACCTGGCCGCCTGCGTGGTGGACCTGACCGGGGCGGTACGACACCGGCTCGTCTCGCACGCGGACCAGCGACCGGTGGACGCGGCGCAAGCGCTGAGCGGGCTCGCCGCCCTGGCGGGCCGGGCCCGCGAGCTCGCCGAGGCGGACGGCCTTCGCGCGGCCGGTGCCGCATTGGCCGTACCGGGACTGGTCGGTGCGGACGGACGGGTCCGGGTGGCGCCCAATCTGGGCTGGCAGGACGTCGACGCTCGGGCCTTGCTGCAAGCCGAGCTGGACCTGCCGGTCGCGGTCGACAACGAGGCGAACCTGGCCGCGCTCAGCGAACTCCGCGCCGCGGGCGGCCGGCCCAGCTTCGTCTATGTCTCCGGAGAGATCGGCATCGGCGCCGGGCTGGTCCTGGACGGCACACTCTATCGCGGGGTGCGCGGCTGGAGCGGCGAAATCGGGCACGTCTCGATCGATCCGGACGGCCCGGCATGCCGCTGCGGAGCCCACGGCTGCCTGGAACTGTTCGCCGGGCAGGAGGCGATCCAGTCGGCCGCCGCGCGATCCTCGACGGCGCGGGCGCTGACCGCCGCCGGCCGGGCGCTGGGCATCGCCCTGGCCGCGGTGGTCAACCTGCTGGACGTGGACACCATCGTGTTGGGCGGTGGGTACGCGCCGCTGGTCCCCGACCTGGCCGGCCCGATCGAGGCCGAACTGCGGCGCCGGGTGCTGACCTTCGACCTCGCCCCGGTCGAGTTGCGCGCGGCGGCCCTGGGTGCAGACGCGGCAATGCGCGGCGCGGCCGACGCGGTCATCCGCTCGGTCCAGCAGGACCCGGCCGCTTGGCTCGCCAACCGCCTGTCAGGCCGTGCGAGCTGACTCCCCGCTGTCCGTGCGGGAGACCGCAGCGAACTCGGACAGGCCACGCAGGAGGGCGGCCCGGCCACCGGGCGACATCCGCTCCAGCACCGCCGCGAGCATCGAACGCCGCGTGGTGCGCAGCTTTTCCAGCAGCGCCCGGGACGACGGGGTGAGGAACAACGCGATCTCGCGCCGGTCCGCCTGGCCGGGTGCCCGCTCCACCAGACCAGCGGCGACCAACCGATCACACAACCGGGACGCGGATGACAAAATCATGTTGAGTTGGCCGGCCAGTCCACGCAGGTTGATGCCCTCCGCCCGCTCCACCGCCAGCAGGGCACCGAGCTGCGGCGCGGACAGGCGCGGCGTCGCCTGCTCGCGGGCGGCATCCCAGGCGGACAGCAGCGCACGCGCCGCGTCGTCGACGGCCGCGGCCTGGGTCGGATCGGTTTGCCCCGATCCCTGGTGTTCGGCCATGGTGCGACCGAGACTACCCGTACGGCACACTCAGCCGCAGGGGGCGAATGAGGGGGTGTACGGGTGTCCGAGCGGTTGACCGCAGTAGTGCGTGCGCTGACCGACGCGCCCGCCGACGCGATAGTCGACTCTCTGGCCGAGGTGCTGGCCAAGGAGTTCGCCGTTGCGGAGGTTGAGCTGTACCTCGTCGACTACCGCCTGACGGCGCTGTTGCCGCTGTTCACCGGCCCGGCCGCGGTCCGGCCCGGCGATCCGGCATGGCGCAGCTTCGACCACCAGTCCGAGGTGACCGCCGGGCAGGCCGTCTTCCTTCCGGTGACCTCGCGCGGCGAGCGCATCGGCGTGCTGCGATGCGCGCCCGTGCCCGGCGACGAGCGGCTGCGGGCCGAACTCGCGGTGGCGGCGACCGTGCTGGCGCACGAGCTGCAATCGGCCACCGTGGGCACCGACCGCTACACCAGCGCGGCCCGCGCCCGCCGGCTGACCCTTGCCGCGGAGATGCAGTGGGAACTGCTGCCCGGCCGCAGCCGCGTGCGCCCGTCGTTCAGCCTGGCCGGCCAGTTGGAACCGTCGTACGCGGTGCGCGGCGACGGCTTCGACTGGGCGGAACAGGACGGCCGCCTGTTCCTGAGCGTGCTCGGCGGCATGGGTGAGGGCATGTCCGCCGCGCTGCTCACCTCGCTTGCCACGTACGCGCTGCGCAACGCCCGCCGGGCCGGCCTGGACCTGGCCGACCAGGCGGCGCTGGCGGATCAGGCGATCTTCGCCCAGCACACCGGCGCGGCACACGTCGCGGCGCTGCTGCTCGAACTCGACACCCGCACCGGCGAGCTGATGGTGGTCGACGCGGGCTCACCGAATCTCATGACACTGCACGACGGCACGCTGCGGGACCGCCATCCGGAGGAGCAGTTCCCGCTCGGCATGTTCGAGGCGTCCGACTACCGCGCCGAACGGATGTCGCTGCGGCCCGGCGAGCGCTTGATCATCGTCAGTGACGGCATCGTCGAGGCCGCCACCGAGGCCGGACGGTACGGCGAGGTGGCGCTGCACCGGTTCGTCCGGCGCTCGGCCGCCATGGCCCCGCTACAAGCCGTCCGGACGCTGCTCAGTGACCTGCGCACCTACCTCGGCGAGGCCGATCTGGAGGACGACGCGGTGGTGGTGTGCCTGGACTGGAACGGCCCCGACGGATCCGAGTCCTGATCATCCCAGCCGGGCGGGGATCGGGCACACCGTCACTGGCTGGCGCCGGTCCGGCTCGCGATCGCTTCCAGGAAGATCTCGCCGATCCGCGCCGGGTCCTCGGCGATGAAGACGCCACCGTCGCTGGTGGCGCCGGTGATCGCCTCAAGCTCGGAACGGTCGACCTCACCGCCGATCCCGATGATCACCATGCGTACCGGACGGTTGGGGTCGTTGAGCTTCTTCAACTCGTCGACCAGGGTGGCCCGGCTGATGCCGTCCTCGTTTTCGTTCTTGCCGTCGGTGAACAGCAGCACCGAGTTCACCCGGCCGGGCTCCCAGTCGTCCTGCACCCGCTTGTACGCCGCGAGGGCGGTGTCGTAGAGACCGGTGTCGCCGTCACGCTTCGGCACGATCTTGGTGATCGCCTCCTGCAGTTTCCCCCGTGCCGAGGTGAGCGGGCTGATCGGCACCAGTTCCTTCCAGGGTTGTTTGCCCACCATGTCGGTGGAGAAGACCCAGTTGCCGACCGACCACTTGTCGTCGAACAAGGCCAGCCCCTGCGCGGCGGCCTTGCGCGTCACCTCGGCACGCGTGGCGCCGCCGGCCGTGGGCACCTTCGTCAGCATCGAACCGGAGACGTCGAACACGGCCAGGACCCGTCCGGGCAGCGTGATCGCGGCCCAGCTACCCAGCGCCTGGCTGATCGCGGAGGCGTCCAGGCCCGACGCGGCGGCACCGCCGTTCGATTCGCCCGCCGACGCGGACGGCGCCGGGGCGGGAGCGGAGGCGGGTGGCGCGCCGACCGGCGCGGCGAACCCGGATCCGGCCGTGCCGTCCGGTCCGCGCAGTCCCGCCTCGGCCAGGCTGTCCTTGAAGGCCGCCGTCTGCAACACGCGGTGCAGCCCGGCCGCGGCGGCGGAGGTCTGCAGGTCGACCTCGGGCATCACCGCGAAGGGGTAGTCCAGCGGCGGCGGCACCGGGTCAAGGTAGAGCGCGGCCAGTTGCACGGGCGGCCGCTCCGCGTTGTACGCCACCACGTCCTCCTCGGACAGCGGGGCGGCGCTCAATCCGGTAGCGAGATCGGCCGCCTCGCGCGAGCGCGGGAACTTCTGCAGCAGATCGTCGCGCAGCGCCGAACTCCCGACCGCCAGCGCGCGCAGCGCGTTCACCTTCTCGGCCAAGCCGGCCTGGTCGACGCCGGCGGCGCTGCCGAGGGAGAGAAGCCCGGCCAGGCCCGCCGCGTCCCGGGTCGGATCGACGATGCCGGTGCGCAGCGCGCTGTCCGTCTTCATCTTCTCCAGCAGGAGCTTCCAGCCGAGCTTCTTGTCCGGCCAGCCGAGGGTCTCCGCCACCGGCTCCGGCATGGCGACCACGACCGGGCTCTGCGCTATCGACTTGCCGTCGGTGGGCACGAAGCCGGACGCCTCCGACCGCAGGCGCAGCAGCCAGGTCGAGGAGTCCGGAACCCACACGTCCGGCACCACCACGGACTTGGGCGCGTCACCCAGACCGGTCAGCGTGACCTGGTGCTCCCGGGCGACCGCGGCGGCCATGGTGGCCGGGTTGACGGCGCTGACGCTGACCGCCACGCACGTTCCGTTGACGTTGGCATCATCCTGGGTGACCCACCGCTGGGCAGCCTGCTCCACCACCGGCGCGATCTCCGTGGCGGCGGCGACCGTCAGGCGCGTCTGGCCCGTGCACTTGTCGTTGGTGAGCTGCTGGTAGCCGAGCCAGGACCCGGCGAGGACGACCACGATCGCCATCGCCACCGCGATGACGCCGGCTCCCCGGAAGTTGAACTCTCTGCGATGGCGTCCTGACACGCGCTCCATACTGCGCATCGTTGGAACCGAATGCCATATACGTTCGGTTGAAAGTTACTCGGATAAGAATTTCCTAAAGTATCCGCTACTTCGAGTAATCCTGCGATTACTTCGCGTTTGCGATCCTCCGCCACGGGAGCAAACACGTGGGACTCGACTCGGTCACCGGATCACCCTGCACCTGCGGCGCGCCGGTATCGGGGTCGATCCGGAACACTGTCACGGTGTGTGACCGCTCATTGGCTACGTACAGGTGATTGCCGAGCAAGACCATGTGCCGCGGCCAGGAGCCTCCGGTGGGCACCTCCGCGACCATCGTCGCGGTCTCGGCATCCCAGGCGAACGTCGACACTGTGTCCGGCCCGCGGTTGGCGACATAGACGAAGCGGCCGTCGCGCCCGGCAGCGACCTCCGACGGCAGGTTCCGCCCGGCGACGGTGCTCGCAGGGACGTCACCTCGCCGCTCCCAGACGCCGCCGCCCGCAGCGCGGTACCACGCCAGATCCCCCGCCAGCTCGCCGACCAGCAGAAGCGCCCCGTCCGGAGACCGCAACAGGTGACGCGGGCCGGTCCCCGGTGCGGCGTGCACCGCCGGTTCCGGCGGCGACAGCCGACCGGAGACCGCATCGAGGCGCGACCGCCACACGCGATCCGAGCCGAGGTCGCACACCAGCACGTCCGGACCGTTCGGATCCGGCGCCACCATGTGCGCATGCGGGCCGGACTGCCGCTCCGCGTCCGGGCCGTTACCCGCCAGGTCGAGCAGGTCGCAGTGCTCGTCCGGCGCGCCGTCGACGTCCAGCGGATGCACCGCGACGCTGCCGCTGGAGTAGTTCGCCACCATGAGATGGCGGCCGTCCGGCGTGACCGCCAGGTGACAGGGCTCGCGACCGCCGGTCGGTCGGGTGGCGAGCTGAGTCAGCCCGCCGTCCGAGGCGACCGCGAACGCGGTCACCGTGCCCGCCTCCAGCTCGTTGCACGCATACAGCACCGGCAGCGTCGGATGCTGGGCGAGGAAGGACGGCGACGGGGTCCGAGCGGCGACACCCAGACGGGTCAGATCGCCGGTACGCGGATCGCGGCGCAGCAGCGCCACGCCCTCACCGTCGCCCCCGGTTTCACCCGTGTAGCAACCGACGTAGAGGAATTCAGCAGGCTCGGCCACGTCCCGATCCAACCAGACTCACCGTCCTGCCGTCGTCAGTTGCCGCCGGGCCACGTACTCGACGAGTTCGATGAGCACGTTGCGAGCGGCCACCGGCTCGCGGGCGTCGAACAGCACCACCGGCACTCCGGGGTCCAGGTCGAGCGCGCGCGCCACCGCGTCGGTGGTGAACCGCTTGTCGGTGTCGAAGCAGTTCACCGCGACCACGAACGGTGTGCCGCGCTGCTCGAAATAGTCGATGGATGGGAAGCAGTCGGCCAGACGGCGCGTGTCCGCCAGCACCACCGCGCCCAGCGCCCCGTGCGACAGCTCGTCCCAGAGGTACCAGAAACGGTCCTGGCCGGGAGTGCCGAACAGATAGAGCTGCAGGTCGTCGGTGATGGTGATGCGACCGAAGTCCATCGTCACCGTGGTCGTGCGCTTCTCCTCGACACCGTCGGTGTCGTCCGCGCCGTCGACGCCGGTCAGCACCTCCTCGGTTTGCAGCGGCCGGATCTCGCTGACCGAGCCCACCATGGTGGTCTTGCCCGCGCCGAACCCGCCGGCAATGAGAATCTTCAGCGCGACCGGAATCCGGTCAGAGCGCTCGGAGGCCATCGACAACCGCCTTGAGAACGTCGACATCATGCGGCTGTGTCGCCGCCGGTGGCTCGTACAGCGAAATCAACCCCGCAGAGCGTAGATCACCCAATAAAACACGCACGACCCCGGCCGAGAGGTCGAGCTTCGCAGCCAGTTCCACCACCGAAATCGGCTCCCAACTGGCGGCGACGATGGCGTGGTGCTCGGGATGCATGTGCGGTCCCGAGCCCGCGTCGGGCATGGTCGAGACCACGAACGCCACCAGGTCGATCCCGGTCCCGGAGGGAACGACCCGGCCGCCCGTCATCGCGTACGGGCGAACCACCGGCCCGGCGTCGTGATCCATCCAGTCGTGCGGTGTCCGCAGTGGATCGCCCGACCCGGAGCGTTGCAGCGGATCAGCCGGCATCGGTTGGCGTCACCCCGTGCCGGCCCGGCGCATCCATCGTCTCGCCCACACGCACCACCAGCATGGCCATCTCGTACGCGATCAGGCCGAGATCGGCGTCCTCGCCCGCCAGCACGGCGAGGCAGGCGCCCTGGCCGGCGGCGGTGACCATGAAGAACGCCGTCTCCATCTCCACCACGGTCTGCCGCACCGGCCCGGCACGGAAGTGCCGGCTCGCGCCCTTGGCCAGGCTCTGGAATCCCGCGGCCATCGCCGAGAGATGCTCCGCGTCGTCCCGGTCCAGCCCGGACGACGAGCCCATCATCAGCCCGTCCGCCGACAGGACCACCGCCTGCTGCGCGGAGGGAACCCGCTCGACGAGATCGTCGAGGAGCCAGGTGAGGTTCGCGCTCTGCTTTGTCTCTGCCACCTTGCGTCCTTATCCGGCCTGATCATGTGGTGCGTGTGACGAGCCGTCGTGCCTGCCCGGCCCATCGGTTTTGTCCCCGCGCCCGGCGCCGCCGTGCCGGTCGGAGTCGTCGCCGCCCGTCTCCCCCGCGCCGTCGTCGCGCACCACGGGAAGACTGACGGTAGCTGCTTCGGAAAATCCGGCATCGGCGCCGGGTGCCTCTTCCGCGGTGGCCGCGGCCGGGGCGGTGTGATCCGGATCGATGCCGGCCGCCGCCAACCGCCCGCGCGCGGTGCCCTGTTGCAGCGCGGACATCAGCTCACGGACCTTCTCGGGGGACCGCAGCGACATGACGTCACGCTGATTGTCCGTCACCGGCCGCTCACGAAGTTGCGGGACGAGATTGGCCTGCCGGACCCGGCGTGGCAGCCCTTCCGGGGTGGCCGGCGGATCGGCGGGCGACTCCGGCGCGGCACCCTCCCGGGCGCCGTCCGCGGGCTCGGCGGCTGGCTGCGGCGTCTCCGCCGCCGCCTCGACGGGTGTTCCCCCGGGCCGGTGACGCGGAGTCCGCCGCCGCTGCACCAGCCCCTCCGCGCTCAGGCCGGCCGCGACGCTGCTCGGCGCCGGCCCGGTGACCGGCGTCCGGGGCCGGGGAATCGCCCGGCCCGGCGATGCCGGGCTGCCCGCCGGCGCGGCCGGCTCCGCCGGTGTGGCCGTGCCCTCGATGGTCGCCGGCCGGCCCTGCACCGGCAGCGACTGCAGCTTCTCCGCACCCTGCCACTGCAACGCGGCGAGCGAACGGCGTTGCGGATCATCGGTGCCGTTGCCGACCAGCGGCTGATCCGGACCGGTCGCCGACGGGCCGGCCGGCAGCGCCGCCAGTCCGGGCGCCGCGGTGATCAGCTCACCGGGGATCATCACGATCGCGGTGACGCCGCTGAACGCCGACGGCCGCAGCGACACCCGGACGCCGTGCCGGTGGGCCAGTTGCGCGACCACGAAGAGGCCGAGCCGGGCACTGTCCGACGGGTCGAACTCCGGCGGCTCCAGCAGCTTGCGGTTGGCCTCGTCGATGGCCTCCTGTGACATGCCCAGGCCACGGTCGTCGATCTCGATCGCGTACCCGTTCGGCAGCACCTGCCCGGCGACATCCACCCGGGTCTGCGGCGGGGAGAACGAGGTGGCGTTCTCCAGGAGCTCGGCCAGCAGGTGGATGACATCGCCCACCGCGCGACCCACGACCGCCGACGGCTGCACGCCTCGGATGTCGATCCGCTTGTAGTCCTCCACCTCGCTGATCGCGCCGCGGACCACGTCGATCAGGCCGACCGGGTGTCGCCAGCCCCGGCCGGGCGCGGCGCCGGCCAGGATCACCAGGTCCTCCGCGTGCCGACGCATGCGAGTGGCGAGATGGTCCACGCGGTAGAGGTCCTCAAGCTCGTCCGGCTCGGTCTCGCGGCGCTCCATCTTGTCCAGCAGGGCCAGTTGGCGGTGCAGCAGCGTCTGGCTGCGCCGGGCGATGTTGAGGAACACCTCGTTGATGCCGCGCCGGACGTTCGCCTCCTCGACCGCCGACCGCACCGCCGTGCGCTGAACCTCGGTGAAGGCGTGTCCGAGCTGGCCGATCTCGTCCCCGCCGTATTCCAACGGCGGCGTCTCGACGTCGACGTCGACGGTCTCCCCGCGCTGCAGGCGGCGCACCACCGTGGGCAGCCGCTCACCGGCCATCTCCAGCGCCTCGCCACGCAGCCGCACCAGCCGGCCGGCCAGCGACCGGCCCACCCGGATCGACACGACCACCGACACGACCACCGCGAGCAGACCGAGCAGGCCGGCCGCACCGAGCCGGATCAGCACGCCGACCGCGACCGGCTGGGCCTCATCGGCCAGCGCCGCGGCGGCGTTCACCTGGAACGTCCGCAGTTGCTCGGTGAAACGGTCGTAGACCGGTTGCCAGGTCGACTGGGACACCGGCGACGCGGCACCCGCCCGGCTGTCCGCGACCAGCGTCGCCTGCATCGCCCGCAGTCGGATGAACGCCTCACCGCCGCTCAGCTCCTGATAGGCGGTGCGCTGCTCGGCGGGCAGATCCCCGACACCCTCGGCGAGGAGGAAGCCCGCGGTGCCGACCGAGGAGAGCAACTCCCGGCGGACGTCCGCGGTGAACCGGCCCGCGGTCTCCGCCGCGGCCAGCATCGCGTCCGTACGGCTGAGGTACTCCTGGCCGCGCCCGACCACGATCAGCGCCCGCACGTCCCTGTCGATGCCCTCGTCACCGAACGTGGCGGTGGCGGTGAACATCTGGAACGCGGCGTCCATCAGCGTGTTGTAGAGCCCCTGGGCACCCGTCGGGTCGACCTCGTGGGCGTCGATGTGTGCCCGGTTGGCCGGCAGCGTGTTCAGCTCGGTGAGGACCTGCTCGATGCGTGACCGCAAGAGATCGCCGGACACGTCCCGGGCATCGCTGCTGCCCGCGGACCGTCGGAAATCGGCCGCCGCCCGGTCCGTCGCGTCGCGTTGCGCGGAGAGCGTGGGCGCCTCACCACCGTCCGGGGTGGACAGGAACTCCACCGACAGGCGGCGTTCCTTCTGCAGCTCACTGACCAGCACCCGGCCCGGGTTGCCGACGGTGTCCAGCACCGTCCGCGCGGACAGGAGGTTGAGCGCCGGGCCAGAGGCGAGCATGGTCGCGAAGATCCACAACGCCAGCAACGCGGCCAACGGCACCGCGATCAGTGCGATGATCTTCGAACGGATCGACCAGCTGCGAGATGTCATCAAGCTCCGCCCGACGTGTTCGGCAGGGACCGACACGCCGCGTCGCCCCAGTTTGTCCAAGTCACGCCCGACCTGGTGAACGAGGTCATCACGGGCGGCGTGCGCCCCAGCCGTGCCCCGGAACCTCGACCAGGGATTTCGAGGCGCGGCTTAGCGAAGGATACGTAATGAGTATCGGGTCCGGCCACCTGGCGAGCATGCCACAACGTGGCCTATTGACCACAATGTCCGGTGAGTCGGTTCATCGGTCCGATGGCCGACAACATGCATCGAGGCTCACCTCTTTCTCCAGATTCGGGTTGACAACCAGCGCCGATTGGGAATAGCAGGCGGTGACGAAGGAGGGTCCCATGTCCCCTTGGCTCATCATTCTCTTGATCATCGTCGTCCTGGTGGTCATCGCCGCCGTGATCTACGGCGTGCAGGCCGGGCGGCGGAAAAGGTTGCAGACCACGTTCGGGCCCGAGTACGACCGCGTGGTCGCGGACACCGGCAGCCGCACCGACGCGGAGAAGGAACTCCGCGACCGGGAACGACGCCACCACGAGCTCCAGCTCAAGCCGCTCTCCGCGGAGTCTCAGGCCAAGTACTCGGTGGCGTGGGAAGAAGTCCAGGTCGAGTTCGTCGACACCCCGGCGGAGGCGGTCGCCACCGCGGACGAGCTCACCACGAAACTGATCGCCGAGCGCGGCTACCCGACCGCGGACTACGACGATCAGTTGGCGAACCTCTCCGTCGAGCACGCCCGCACGCTCGGCCACTATCGCGACGCGCACGACATCAGCGAACGCAGCGCGCGGGGCGAGGCGAGCACCGAGGATCTGCGCCAGGCGCTGGTGCACTACCGTGCGCTCTTCGCCGACCTGCTGGGCACCGACCCGGTGCAGAACGCGCCCGCGCAGCACACCACCGACACCCCCGCGGCGGAGACGGCGCCGGCCGGGGACACCGACCCCAGCCCGACCACCACCGAGACCAGCCGCTGAGGAGCCCGACGATGCGTTTCTTCACCAACGAGAGCAAGGACAACACCGACGAGCAGGGCGGCGAGGTGCAGACGCGCGCCGAGCAGGAGAGCCCCGAGCAGGCACGCGACGACGCACCGGAGAGCGTGCAGTCGGAACCCGTCGCGGTACCCCCGCAGCGGGCCGGCTCGCCCTGGTCGGACGCGCCGGGAAGCACGCCGGACAACGACCGCGAGGACACCGTTGCCGTAGCGGACTCCGCCGAGCCGGACGGCACCCCGGCGGAGAGCACCGCGTACGCCGGGACGCCGCCCGACTCCGACCCGGCGACCACGGCGAGCAGCACCACGACGTACGGACCGGACGGCAAGCCGGCCGACGACACCCGCGGCGAGGACGCGGCGCTGAAGGACGAGGGCGGCTTCGACGATCCCACTGCGGTCGACCCGGACACCGAGAAGCCGCTGGACGCCGACGAGCCGACCACGCCGGACACCACCGGCACCGACGCGGACGCCGCTCCGGCCGTCGCGGCGGACACCGCTACCGCCACCGAGGAGGAGGCGCCCTCAGAAACCCCGTCCGCCGACACCACACCAGCCGAGACGGACACCCCGCCCGCCGAGCCGGCCGTGGTCGCCGCCGGAGCGGACGGCGCGGCGGAAGCCGCAGCGAGCAAGGACGCCAAGCCCGGCGCCGTGGCCGCCCCGGAACTCGGGACCTTGTTCGGCGAGCAGGACGCCCGCGCCCTGCAGGAACGCTGGCGCGAGGTGCAGTTGCGGTTCGTGGACAGCCCGAAGGAGGCCACCGACGAGGCCGGCGGCCTGGTCGACGAGGCGGTGGAGAAGCTCACCGCTAGCCTGCGCGGGCAGAAGGACGCGCTGGCGCAGGACTCGGACGACACCGAACGGCTGCGTGTGCAACTGCGTGGCTACCGGGAGATCCTCAACCGCCTGATCTCCCTCTGAGCCCACATCCACCCGGACCGCATCCACCCGGCCCGGTGCCGCCGTTCATGTGCCTGCGGCACCGGGCCACTGTTCATGTGCCTGCGGCACCGGGCCGCTGTTCATGTGCCTGCGGCACCGGGTCACTGTTCACCTGCCGGGCCGTCAGTTCCAGTCGATGGCGCTCGCGCGGTGGAAGGCGACGCCGCGAGCGGTCCACCGCGGGCCGAACGACGCAAGGCGGCGTCGGAACGAATCCCAGTCCCGCCGCGCGCGCGGCGACCACCCGACCTCGGCGGTCGCCGCGAGCCGGGGAAACGTCATGAACTCCGCGTCCGCCATGCTGCGCAGCGTCTCGGACCAGAGCGGCGCCTCGACACCGAGCAGCGCCTCCTCGCCGACCCCGGGCAGCCGCTCCGCCGGATCCCATCGGTACGCGCGTTCCACGTCGAGCATCCCGGCCCATTCCAGCCCCAGCCGGCAGTCCGGGTCGTACTTCATGTCCAGGTACGTCCGATCGGCCGGCGACATGATGACCTTGCTGCCCCGGGCGGCGGCGCGAGCCACGCCGTCGTCGGCCGGCTCGATCCGCCAGTACTGCACGACGGCAGCTTCCGGGAGGTCCACGGCGGCCATCTCGTGCCAGCCGACGACCCGCTTGCCGTACTTGCCGACCAGCGGAAGCACGCGGGACAGGAAGGTCTGGTAATCGGCGCGCGTGGTGGCCTGCGCCTCGTCGCCACCGATGTGCAGGAACGGGCCGGGCGTCAGCCGGGCGACCTCGCGGATGACGTCCTCGGCGAACGCGTACGTGACGTCGCAGCCGGCGAGCAGCGAGCTGTATCCGACCTCGGTGTCGGTGCGCGGGGCGATCGGCTCGTCGCGGCCGGCGAGTTCCGGGTAGGCCACCTGTGCGGCATGCACGTGACCGGGCATGTCGATTTCCGGGACCACGGTGACGAACCGCTCCGCCGCGTACGCGACCACGTCGGCGTACTCCTTGGCGCGCAGAAATCCCGGCCCGGCCCCGTCGACTCCCGTTCCCGCGCCGCCACTCACCTCGGTCAGCCGCGGCCATCCCGGGATCTCCAGGCGCCACCCCTGGTCGTCGGTGAGATGCAGGTGCAAATGGTTGATCTTGAAGACGACGATCTCATCGATGTACCGCTTGATCTCGTCCACGGTGAAGAAGTGCCGGGCAAGGTCGAGCATCGCGCCGCGGAAGGGCAGGCGTGGCCGGTCCACGATCCGCCCGCCCGGCAGCCGGCCGTTCCGGTCGGCGAGTTGGGCGAGGGTCTGCGCGCCCGCGGACAACCCGGCCGGCGCCGCCGCACGCAGCGTCACGCCGTGCTGGGCGATCACCAGTTCGTAACCCTCGTCGCCGAGCCGGAGCAGGCCGGCATCGGTCTCGTCGAGGCAGAGAGCCAGATCGCCGTCCTCCGCCAGCCGTGGCCGCACGCCGGTGCGCTCCGCCAGCGCCTGCACGAGCCGCCGCGCAATGCCCTCGACGGGGTCCCGCAGGCCCCGGATGGCCAGGCTGGTGTCTGCCGTCACGGTGAAATCGGCATCCGGGTCGGGATGCACCTGCGCGGGGACGGGAATCACATCGCCGAGCTGTAAAGGTTCTTTCACGAAAACAAACTTAGACTCCCGGACTATGCCGATCACCACACGCCGCGCGACGCCGGACGACGCCGCGCCCCTGCACGACCTGGCCGCTCGGACGTTCGGCCTGGCCTGCCCGCCCGGCACGGAGCAGGCCGACATCGACACCTTCGTGGCGACCCATCTGTCCGTGGACAGCTTCACCCGCTATCTGGCCGACCCCGACCGCATCGTGCTGCTGGCCCTGGCCGACGGGCAGCCGGCGGGTTATTCGATGCTTGTCGACGGCCCGATCCTGGACCCGGACGTGGGCGCCGTGGTGGACGAGAAGGCCAGCATCGAACTGAGCAAGTTCTATGTCGCCCGGGACCGGCACGGTTCCGGCGTGGCCGCGGCGCTGATGGCGGCGACTCTGGAGGCGGCGGCCTCGACCGGCGCGCTGCACTGCTGGCTCGGCGTCAACCAGCGCAACGGACGGGCGGCACGGTTCTACGAGAAGAGTGGCTTCTCGGTGGTGGGCACCAAGCGATTCCGCGTCGGTGCGCAATGGCACGACGACCATGTGCGCACCCGGCCGCTGCACGACCTGCCGGTGCGCTGAGCCCTCCGCCGCGCGCGGCTACGCTGTGCCGAGCGTCTTCAGGGGGTGCGGTGTGAGCGGTGGCGTCCGGGCGCGGGCATCGGTGCTGACGCTCGCCGGGTTCCCGGTCGTCGCGACGCTGCAACTCGCCCTGGTCGTGGCGCCGGTGCTGCTCCTGCTCTCGCTGCTGCCCGGCCCGCTCGCGCTGCGCGTCGGCGGGCCGGTGTGCATGGCCACGGTCGGCGTCATGGCGTACGCGACGTGGCGGGCTCTGCACGCGCGGCGGGTGCCGCCGGCCGGGGTGCCGGTGAGCCGCGACGACGCGCCCGCGCTGTGGACCATGGTCGAGGACGCCGCCCGCGCCGCCGCGACGCGTCCACCGGACGGCATCGTGGTGATCGCCGAGGCCCGCGTCACACTGCACGAACGCGGCCGACTGCTGGGCCTGCTCGGCGGGCGCCGCGAGCTCTACCTCGGCATGCCGCCGCTGCTGGTGTGGGACGGGGCGTGGCTGGCCGCCGCGGTCGCGCACGAGATGGCGCACGGCTCGCCCACCACGGGCGGCCGGTTCGCCCGGGTGGCGCACCGCGGTCGTCTGACGGTGGGCCGGGTGGTGCCGCGCATCTCGCACCGCAATCCGGCCGGTCCGCTGCTGCGCGCGTACGCCCGGTGGTACCGCGCCGTCGACGCGCCGTTGCGCCGCGACGCGGAGCTCGCGGCCGATCGGATGGCCGCGGCCTTCGCCGGTGGCCCGGCGGCCGTGGCGGTGCTCCGGGACCTGCCCGCCCTGCAGCGGCTGCAACGGGTCTTCCACGCGGAATATCTCGGCCCGGGGTGGCAGGCCGGCTGCGCGCCGGACGACATCTTCGGTGGGTTTCTGCGGATGCTGGCGGCGCGCGCGGAGGAGATGGCCGCGCTGCGCGCCCAGGAACCCGCACCCCCGGGTTTCTGGGACACCCATCCCCCGGCCGCCCAGCGGCGCGCCGCCATCGACACGACGACGGCCGGATCCGTCCGGCTCCCGGACGGCGACCTGGTGCCGGACCTGCCCGGCCTCGGTCGTGCGCTGCAGGAGGTGTCCTTTCCGGCCGCCGGACGCGTCGTGGTCACCTGGGACGAGTTCTTCGGCGCGGCCCGGTCCGCGGAGATGCGGCGCGAGGCGGATGCGGCCCTCGGCGCCCTCTCGCACACCGTCGGCACCATCGTGCGGACCGCCGCCGACGTGCTCGATCTCGCCGCGGACGGCCGACTGGGCAAGGCGGCCGAGGGCGTCTTCGGCGATCTCGCACCGGACGAGCGATCCGAGCGGGTCATCGAACTGATCACTCTGTTGCTCGCGCTGGCCGCCTTGGACGGCGGCGCGGCCCGGTGGCGGCATAGCTGGACCGGTACGGCCGAGTTGGTCGCCCGGGACGGTTCGCACCTGGACCTGCGTGGGCCGGCCGTGCAGGCAAGCGACCCGGCGACCGTCGGCACGGCGCGTGCGCGGCTGGCCGACGCCGGCATCGACCCGGCCGCCTCGGGCGGCACGAGCGAGCCGCGCCCGGTGGTGCTCAGCGGGGTGGTCAACCTGGTGGTGGACGGCGCACGCACGGATCTGCTGGTGGCCGAGTCCGGACTGCTGCTGGTGCCCGGGCTCCCCCGCGGGCGTCACGGCGCCGCCAAGCACCGCCTGGCGCGCTTCGCCGCGGGCGGGGAGGCGGCACCGAACGGGCGCTTCGTGCCGTACGCGGAGATCTCCGGGGCGATCCAGCGGCGCCGGACCCGTCGGGCCTGGGATTTGCGTCTGCGCGACGGGGGTGCCCTGTCGGTGCGCACCGCGCTCGATTCCGACGAGCTGCCCGGGGGCTGGCGGGCGCTGGACGACGCCCTGGCGTTTCTGGCACGACCTCGCTGATCTGGCACAACCTCACGGGCCTCGGTGCTGAACCGAACCCGCACCACATCCGTTCTCCTCAGTGAGCGGGCGTCACGACACGGGCACGCAACGGCATGGTCACAGCCGCGACAATCCGCGTGATCGAGGCGTCGCCGGAAGCCACACTGGGATGAGGCGGTGCTTGCTTCATCTTCCGGGTTATGGGGTACAGAACGACCCGGAGCCGAAGCGAAGATCGTCAGCGAAACAGGGGGTGCGCCGATGGAACGGGGACCGGCAGCGCTGTTCGGCGCGATCGTCGCCGTCGGACTCGGCCCGGCGTTGTGGCTCGGCGCGCAGTTCGGGCGCACCGCGACCGCCCCGGCCGACGAGCCCCCGGCGATCGTCTCGGAGCAGAAGGTGGACCGCTCGGCGTCCTCCGGCGGCGGCGGATCGGCACCCCAGGATCCGTCCGGCGTCGTGCCGACGCAGCCGCGTTCGGGCGCCCAGCTCGACCCGCTACCGGCCGCGTCGCCTCAGCAGCCGAGCGCCACCGGAGACGGGGAGGCCGCCGACCCGGAGCCGAGCCGGACCACCGCGGCAGGGACTCCGTCGGCATCATCCACAAGCGGTCCGTCCACTCCGTCCGCGTCCGCCACGCCGACCGGCGGCGCCGCGACACCCCCGTCCCCGTCCCCGTCGTCCACCGGCGGCAGCGGCACCGGAGCGTCGGATCCGGCGACCGAGGATGACGGGCAGAACGGCGCCGGTTCGACCGGCGGGCAAGACGGCGGCGGGCAGAACACCGGCGATGCCGGCGATGTGGAACTCGCCAGCGCCGGCTGAACGGCCGTTTCGCGAGCTGCCCGGACGTCCCGTCAGGCCCGCGGGATCTTGGGCCTGACCTGCTCCGCCACGAACCTGATGAAGCCCGGCAGATCCGGTTCGTCGGGGGTGGGCTGGAGGATCACCGAGGTGGCGCCCGCCTCGATCCACGGCATCACCGCGTCCGCGATCTGGGCCGCGTCACCGTGCACGCCGGGATGATCCAGCGTGAGCGCGGCGAGACGTTGCTCGGCGCCGGGACCGGTCGCGGCGGGCACGAACACCGCGAGGGGATGGCCGCCGGTCAGTTCCCTCGCCCGCGCGGTCAGCTCGGGCGAGGTGCCACCGGACAGGATGGTGCCGTGCGCCAGTTCGCCGGACAGGCGCAACGTCTTCGGGCCGGTGGCGCCGAGCCACAGGGGTGGGGCCGGGTCCGGCGGCCAGTCCAGACGCACCCCGTCGAGGCGGACGTAGCGCCCCTCGGTCGTCACCATGTCGCCGCGCAGCAGTGCCTGCAGCGCTGTCACATATTCCCGCAACAGGGTCATCGGCGAGGCCGGGCGGGCACCCACCTGGGCCATCCAGTCCTGCACCCCGTGCCCGACGCCGGGCATCACCCGGTCGCCGAACATGCGGCACAGCGTGGCGATCTCCATCGCGACGAGTGCGACGTTGCGCAACGGCACCGGCATCACACCCAGGCCGACCCGCACATGCGTGCTGGAGGCGAGCGCGGCGGCGACCGACGACACCCCGCCGCCGAGGAAGCAGTCTTCCCACAGCCACAGTTCCTCCAGCCCCGCCGCGCCGGCGGCGCGGGCCACGGCGGGCAGGGTCTCGGGCGGATTCTGCGGTAGGAAGACGACGCCAAGAGTGGTCATCGCCGCATTGTGCCAAGCCTCCGGCATCGGCGCCCGAGAATGTCAGAGGCCGCCGCTAGGTTGCCCGCGTGGATCGGCGCCACGGGGGCGCCGATCCACCATGGTCTGCCGGGTTTAGGGTCGCTGTCGACGCGATCGACTACGGAGACGGGGGTCCGACGTGAGCATCGTGGAGTCCGACGAGCGGTGGTCCAGGCTCGGCGCGCAGTGGTGCACCGACCTGGCAGACCGGTTCGCGGTGATCGAGCACATCGGCAGCACGGCGGTGCCCGGCTTGGCCGCCAAGCCGGTCATCGACCTGATGGCCGCGGTCGACGACCTCGCCTCGGTCACCGCGCCGCCGGGGTTCGAGGTGGTCCCGACGGACATGCCGGAGCGGCTGTTCCTGCGCCGGTCGGATCCGGACGGGCTGGTCGTCCACCTGCACGTGGTGACGGTCGCGAGCTGGCCGACCCGCAATGAGCGGCTGCTGCGCGACCATCTGCGTGCGCATCCGGCGGACCGGGACCGATACGCGCAGGTGAAGCGCCGGCTGATGGCCCGGCACGGTCCCGGCGACGCCTACACCCGAGGTAAGACCGAGCTCATCCAGGAACTGACCGACCGGGCGCGCGCCGAGCGCGGCCTCCCTTCCGTGCCGGTCTGGGAGGAGTGAGACCGCCTGGGCGGAGTCGACCGGTCTGGGGTGATGAGCCCGGCTGAGGCAGATGTGGCCGTCCGGCCCTCCGCCGAACGGCTCCCCGAACCCGCCAGACCGCACCGGCTCCACTCCGGAAGGTGACGTTAGCTTCGTCCGCTTCGCCCTACCGCCCCATTATGACGAGTAACTACCGTTTTCTTGTCGATCACTGGGGGGCTCTTGACCACGACCGAGGCATCGCCGACGGATGCGCCGCGCAGAGGCCTCGTGGCGACCCTCCGCGGCCACCTGGATCTCCTCCTGAATGCCGGATCGCTGATGGCGACCACCGCCGTCACCTCGCTGTTCGGCTTCGTCTACTGGTGGCTCGCCGCGCGGACGGCACCGGCCGAGGCGGTCGGCAAGGCGTCCGCCGCGGTGTCGGCGATGACGCTGATCGGCACCATCGGGATGTTCGGCATGGGCACCATGCTGATCTCGGATCTGCCGAAGCTCGCCGGTCGCCGATGGGAGCTGATCTCCACGTGCATGCTGGTGGCCGGCAGCGCCGCCACGGTCGGTGGCCTGGGCTACATCGTGGTCGCCCACCTGTGGATACCGGGGCTGCAGGATGCCCTCGGCAACGCGCCGACCACCGTCCTTCTGGTGGCCGGCATCGCCCTCAACTCGATGACGCTCGTGCTGGACGAGGCCCTGGTCGGATTGTTGCGGGGACCGTTGCAACTGATGCGCAACGCCTGGTTCTCGGTGCTGAAACTGGCACTGCTGGGCGTGGTGGCGCTGCTGCCGATCACGGTGACCGGCGGCGGCCTGCTGCTCACCTGGGTTTCGGGCATGGTGCTGTCGATCGCGGTGCTGAGCCGCACGCTGCGCCGGCGCGGCGTGATCGACTCGTTGCGGCCGCGACTGGCGCTGCTGCGCGGACGGGGCCGGGCGACCTTCGACCACAACCTGCTGAACCTGGCCACCTATCTGCCGCGGGCGACACTGCCGCTGGTCGTCACGGCGGTGCTCTCCGCCGAGGCGAACGCCGCCTTCTACACCGCCTTCATGGTGAACGCGGTCCTGGCCATGGTGCCGGGCAACGTGGCGCTCACCCTGTTCGCGGTGGCCAGCGGCGACAAGGCGGCGCTGCGCTCCAAGGTCCGGGTCGGCCTGGCGATCTCCCTGGTGGTGGGACTGCCGGCGTCGATCGTGGTGGCCCTCGCAGCCGAACCGATCATGTCGCTGTTCGGCGCGTCGTACGCGGCATCGGCGAGCACCGCGCTCAAGATCCTTGCGCTCACCTATCTGGCGTACATCTTCCATCACTTCTTCCTGGCCGTCTCCCGGGTGCAGGGTCGGCTCCGCGGCGCGGGCATCTTCTCCGTGTTCGCCGGCCTCGCCGAGTTGCTGGCCGCGTGGTACGGCGGGAGCCGCGGCAGCCTGACCGAGTTGGTCGCCTGGGTGGCCGCGGTGATGGTGCTGGAGGCCGTGCTTGTCGCGCCGACCGTGCTGCGGGTGGTCTTCGCCCGCCCCGAGCTCGATGCCGGGTTCGTGTCCACCACCAGCCTGACGGTGCTCGAACGTGCCGGGCTGCCGACCGAGGACGTTCGCACCGTCGGGCCACTCACCGGCGTGTCCGCGCAGCGGTTGCGTGCCGCCCTGGCAGGTCTGCACGCCGCGGATCCCACGCATCGCGCGGTGTCACGCCTGGACCGCTCCGGGGCGCGGTGGCTGCACATGGACGCGCCGACGTTCGCGGCGTACGCGCGGGACGCGGTGACCGACCTGGGTGACGCGCCCGCCGACGCGGGCGCGATGACCGAGCGGCTACTCGCCGAGCCACGTGGCCACCACCCGGTCCGGATCTTGACCGGCGGCGGATACGTGGCGATGAAGGTCGCCGGCGCGTACGGCGACGCCGGTCCGGTGAACGTCCTGCTGCGTGAGTTGATCCGGGCCGCGGCGGCGGAACGGGCCGCCGACATGGAACCGCTGTCTCGCCACCGGACCGTCCTGCCGCGGGCCTGGTGGCGGCAGGGCGGGGCGCGGCCGGGACGGTGGCGTGCGGCGCTCCGGCCGTCTCGCGCGCCGCGCCGGCCGGATGCGCCGACCCGGCCGTGGACGCCCGGCCTCGCCGTGCGGTACGACCGGTCGGCGCAGGTCGCGGACCGGTTGCGTGCCTGGCGCGACCGGTACGCGCCGGGGGTGAGCACGTCCGCGGTCATCTTCGCTTCGTTCGCCGCGGCCCTGCGCGAGCTGGGTCTGCATCCGGACGAGAGCGGCGCCACCTTCGTGGTGGACGCACGGCGCTACCTGTCGCCGGCTTCGCTCACCGACCCCGCGGCGATCCATGCGGCGCTGACGGACGAGTTGACGCGCGGTTCGATGCGCACCGTCATGCTGCTGCGCGGGGCCAGGGCCGCGGTGGCCGGCGCGCCCGGCACGCCGGATCCGCGGGAGGTAGCGGCCGACCCGCGACCGCGGTTGACGTTCATCGATCAGGGTTCGCACGATGCGCTCGCCGACCTGCCGTGGTCTATCGAGGCGGCGCAGCGGGTGAACCACAGCGTTCCCACGCGGACCGGACCGGCGGACATCACGGTGGCCCTCAGCGAGATGGGCGGCGTGCTCCACGTGACGGTGTTGTTCCACGCCTCCACGTACGACCCGGCGACGGTGGCCCGGGCGGTCGAACTCGTCTGCACCGACCCCACCGCGTTGATGATGGCGGCCGATCGGTGAGCTGACGCCCGCCATCCCGAGGACCGCGCGCGGCCGGCCGCCCCCGCCGGCCGCGCGCACCTTCGTGGAACAGAAACGGGCGGGGCGCTCAGGAGCTGGCGGAGCCGCCGCCCGCCGCGGACGGCACGTGCACCGGAAGCCGGAAGGTGGTGGTGCGGGCGAAGTCGCGCGGCTCCCCGGCGCAGGAACGGTAGGTCAGCATCGCGGGCAGCGAGATCCACCGGGACCCGGCGACGTCCGCGTCGACCCGGAAGGCGGTGTAGTCGATCTCCCGCTTGTCGAGCCTGCTGCCGTGGGAGAAGGACGTGTAGGTGCCGGTGTTCGCCGGGTAGCCGACCTCCACCCGCGGCGTCCCCCACACCCGCAGTTCGAAGTCGCAGATCGTCTTGTCGGTGCGCCACCAGACGTGGACGAACGTCGGCTGGTGCGCGCGCACCGTCTGCAGCGAGACGTTGACCGGCTCGGGGCCCTTCGTCTCCGTTGCGGCGGACACCGGTGTCGGGACTACCGACGTCACGGCCACGACCGCCGTCGCGGCCGCGGCCAGTGATGCGATGCGCCGGCCCTTGCTCATCTCATTCCTCCGTGTCGCTGGACCACCCCGGTGGTGATGCGTCACGAAACAGACTATTCAGACTTTGCGCTATCGGGGAACAATCAGAGTTTTTGGTACATAACGTGTAAACCAACCAAACCGCGCGTGGCATGCCGGAACGCCCCCGGAATGGTCGTCATGATGCGGAAACCGAGCGCCTGCCACAGATGCACCGCCGCGGTGTTGGTCTCCACCACCGCGTTGAACTGCATGCCGACGTAGCCCGCGGCGCGCGCCCACTCGACCACGTGCACGCCGAGCGCCCGCCCCACGCCCCGGCCGGACGCCTCCGGATCGACCATGAAAGCGGCCGTGGCGATGTGTGCGCCACGACCCGGACGGTTGGGGCCCATCTTCGCGCTGCCCAGCACGCGTCCCCCGGACACCGCCACCGCGGTCCGGCCGGGTGGGCGCTCCATCCACAGTTCCGCGGCCTCCGTCGACCCGAGACCTTCCGGGTACGCGTACGTCTCCCCCGCCGCGACGATCCGCGCGAAGAAGGGATAGATCTGCGGCCAATGCGACGACGTCGCCTCCAGAATCTCCACCGCGCGACGGTAACGGCTCGCTGCCCGCCGCGGACGGCACGCGGCGGTGGGGTCGTTTTGCCCTTTCTCGCCCTCCGCGCCCCGGGGGAAGCGACGATGGGTGCAGGCGCGACAACGAGGAGGAGGCGGCATGTCCCTGAGCGGTCCGCACCGGGCGGCCTTCCGACGTGAGGCAACGCAGGACTGGCGGGTCTTCTCGATCCGGGACCAGTTGGGCCACCCCACGCCGAAGGCACCGGACGGCACCCGGGCACTGCCCTTCTGGTCCCGTGCGTCGCGCGCTCATCGCGTGGTCGACCAGGTGGGCCCGTACCGCAATTTCGAGGTCGTCGAGGTGGACATGGACGACTGGCTGGACGCCTGGTTGCCCGACATGGATGTGCGGGGCCTGCTGGTCGGCGTCAACTGGGCCGGGGCGCGCGCGACCGGCTACGACATGTCCCCGGCCCGGGTAGCGAGCTGGTTCAGCGTGCCGATGTGAGACCGGTGCCAACCCGCTGGCGAGGCGAGACGCACTACCCCTATGCTTGCCGCACTGCAACCAAAGGGGGACGCGGTGCGGAGTCTGCAGGTTCTCGTCGTCGATGACGACGATGCCGACGCACTCATGATCACCGAGGCGCTGGAGAACAGTGATGCCCGCACCACCGTCCACCGTGTGGCCGACGGACGTGAGGCGCTGGACTTTCTGCGCCGTGACGAGCCGTTCACCGGCGTGCCGCGACCCGATCTGATCTTGCTGGATCTGAACATGCCGCGGATGGACGGGCGGGAGACGCTGGCGGCCATCAAGAGCGACGACACGCTCAAGGCGATACCGGTCATCATCCTCACCACCTCCGGCGACACGCCGGACATCGTGGCGAGCTATCAGCACCGAGCCAACGCCTACGTGACCAAGCCGTTCGGACTGGACGACTTCGAATCGACGGTGCGCCAGATCAACCACTTCTACCGGGACGTCGCCGTTCTGCCGACGCCGGACTGAACCCGCGCCGATCTGGGTACCTCGCGCGCATGGCCGAGGAAACCGACACGGCGCCCGAGGACCTGGGCGCTCCCATCGCATATCTGGCGCTCCCGGACGGGACCGCCGTCTACGACCGGTCCGGCGAGTCCGTCGGCGAGGTGGCCCACGTGCTCGCCGACGACCAAGAGGACATCTTCCACGGGCTGATCCTCACCACCCCACGGGGACACCGCTTCGCCCGGCCGGACCAGGTGGACGGGCTTTACGAACGCGGGGTGATCGTCGCGGTGCCGGCCGCGGAACTGGCCGAGCCGAACGCCGAGGCCGACGAGGAGAGCCTGCTCAAACGGGCCTGGAACTGGCTGATCTCACCGAAGTGACCAGGCCGCGGGGCCGCCCGGTTCACCGTCCGGAGCGGTCCCGGTACGTCCAGGAGGCGCCGATGGTCGGCATCTGGCGACCGGCCTCCCGTGACGCCGGGATGTCCGGCCGCGACGACGCCTGCGGCGCCGGGCGGCCCGTCGACTGCGGCACCGAGGAGTCCGGCGACCTGCGGGACGCCAGGTAGGCAGCGGCCGCGCGGTCCTCGTCCGTCGGGGCGGCCATCAGCGCGTACGCGAGACCGAGCGCGCCGAACAGCACCGCCACCCCGATCGGGATGAGCATCTGGCTCGCGGTCGCGCCGGACGGCGTGCCGATCGCGTTCGCGTTCACCCGGTGCACCGACATCGCGGCCATGCCGGTGAAGTGCATCCCGTTCACCGCCACGCCCATGACCAGCGCGGCGCCGACGATCGCGGTCGCCTTGCGGACGGTCAGGGCGAGCCAGAGCGCCACCGTCGCGGCGACCACCGCGATGGCCATGGAGACCACGACGAGCCCGATCCCATACTCGATGTGACCGTTGAGCCGCATCGCCGCCATGCCGGTGTAGTGCATCGCGCCGACGCCCAGGCCGGAGATGAGACCGCCGAGGATGATCCGGACGCTGCCCGCCCGGTTGCCGAACGAGACGATGGAGAGCCCGACGGTCACCGAGACGACCGCGATGAGCGCGCTCGCCGCGGTCAGGCCCACGTCGTACCGGATCGGCGTGCCGTCCACGCTGAAACCCATCATGGCCACGAAGTGCATGGTCCAGATGCCGGTGCCCCCGATGGCCACGGCGGCGAGGCTCAGCCACCAGACACGCCCGGCGGTGTTCTGCGCGTTGCGCAGGCGGATCGCGCACACGAGACCGAGCAACGAGCCGAGCACGGACAGTGCATAACTGAAGCCGGGGGTCACCCATCCGTGCGTAAAGTGATGGATTTCCACCATTCCGTTCCCCCCAAGATCGGCGTACGGAATGCATCCTGCCTGCTGGAATCCACATCCGCAGCGGACAGTGGGCCACGGCGCAAGTTCCGTCCGGACGGCCCTCTCCGGCCATCGGCCGTTCGGCGGAACGGCCGCAACGATTCGCCGCCATCGCGGCGGACAACCGACCACTCAGGAACGGCGCCCCAGAGCAGCCTCGGCGGCGCGTAGACGGTCGTCGTCGTCGGCCGCGGGTCGGACATCCTTCGCGCCGGGCACCAGCAGGCCCCAGAAGACCATGCCGAGCGCGCCCATCCACGCCCACCACGGGACCGGGGACGACTCACCGAAGGCATCCTCGATCAGCCCGTAGCCGATCTCCATCGCCATTTCCACGGTCGCCCCTCCCTCCCGCTCACGAGGTCGGCCGCAACAATCGGCCGGTGGGTCACCGCCCTGAGGGCTTTCCGGGCTTTTCCGCATGCGACGCCCCCACCACCCGGCCGGACGCCGGATCCTCGCGGATCACCGCGACGCCGCCCGCGGCCAGCTCGACGATCCCGTCCGCGCGGTCACCGGTCAGCAGGTCCACACCGGCGGCGCGCACCGCGTGCGCCTCCGGTGTGTGGTTGAGCAGGAAGAGCCAGGAACGCTCGCCGTCGCGGCGGCGCACCGCGTCGACGCCCGGCGGCAAATCCGCACACACCGGTCCGATGCCGGCGGCCTCCGCCACGGTGCGCAGCAGCGTGGCGAGGCCGCCGGCATCCACACGGGTGGACACGTACCAGCTCTCCCCGTGGCCCAGGGCGTGCCGGGTGACGGCCGGGCGGCCGTCCAGCACCCCGGCGGCATACCGGGTCACCACGTCGGCCCCCTCCGGGTGCACCGTCTCGGTCCAGTGCGCGCCGGTGCCCCCGCCGGACAGCGGCACGGTCTCCCCCGGCGGCACCGGGTGGAACTCCTCCACCCGCACGCCGAGCAGGTTCCGCAGCGCGCCGGGGTACCCGCCGGTGCGGATCCGGGCATGCTCGTCGGCCACGCCGCTGAGATAGGTGACGACCAGCCGGCCACCGGCAACCACCCAGGCGCGCAACCGCCCGGCCCGCTCGTCGCTCATCAGGTAGTGCGCGGGCAGCACCACCATCGCGTACCGGCTCAGGTCGCCGCCGCCCAGCACGTCGGCGGTGATGCCCAGGCGCCAGAGCGCGCGGTGCGCCCGCTCCGCCTCCGCCCGGTGGTTCACCTGCGCCGGCAGGCCCGGTGCCTGCAGGGCCCACGCGGACGGCTCGTCGAACAGCACCGCCACCCGCGCGTCGACCCGTCCGGCCGCGGCCTCGGTCAGCCGGGGCAGCCGGTCGCCCAGCTCGACGGCTTCGCGGAACACCCGATTGTCCGGCCCGGCGTGCGGCACCAGCGCGGAGTGGAACAGCTCCGCGCCACCGCACGGGGCACGCCACTGGAAGAACATCGCGCCGCGGGACTCGCGAGCCACCGCGGCGATGCTCTGCCGCACCATCCGGCCGGGCTCCTTCGTGTGCATCCGGTCCGGCGTGTAGATCAGATTCGGTGCGGTCTCCATCAGCAACCAGTCCGCAGCGCCGGCGGAACGTGCCCATCCCCGGGCCAGGTCCGCCGCGAACGCCGCCTGCTCCTCCGCGGCCGGACCGGCGTCGTTCGGGTAATGGTCCACGGCGACCAGGTCGACCTCGCGCGACCAGCGCGCATGGTCCACCGGCACCCAGTCGCCGAGCACGAAATTGGTGGTCACCGGGATGCCCGGGGTCGCGGCGCGCAGCACGTCGCGCTGCTCGACGTACGCGTCGAGGAGTTCGTCCGAGGTGAACCGGCGGAAGTCCAGCACCTGTGCCGGGTTGGGCAGGTACTGGGTGACCCGGGGCGGCCGGACCTGCGCCCAGTCGGTGTAGCGCTGACTCCAGAACGCCGTGGTCCAGGCCTCGTTGAGGCCGTCCAGGTCGCCGTGACGGGCGCGCAGCCAGCCACGGAACGCCTCGGCGGTGATGTCGCAGTGGCAGGTGGTGCCGTACTCGTTGTGCACGTGCCACAGGGCCAGGGCGGGGTGTTCGGCGTACCGGTGGGCCAGCACCGCGGCGATGCTGCGCGCGGCGGCCCGGTAGGCGGGCGCGCTGGCGCAGTAGGTGTCCCGGCTGCCGTGGCTGAGCCGCACGCCGTCCGCGCCGACCGGCAGTGCCTCCGGGTGCGCCAGCGAGAACCAGGGCGGCGGCGAGGCGGTCGGGGTGGCCAGCACCGCGGCGATCCGGTGCGCGGCGAGGCGGTCGAGCACCCGGTCCAACCAGTCGAACTCGTACCGCCCCGGCGCCGGTTCCAGCCACGACCAGGAGAACACGCCGACGGTGACCGCGGTGATGCCGGCCGCGCGCATCAGCGCCATGTCCTCGTCCTGGACCCGTTCCGGCCATTGCTCCGGGTTGTAGTCGCCGCCGTAGAACACGCCGGCCCCCTTGTCCTTTGTTGGGAGTCCAGCCAAAGTAGGTGCGGTGATCGATGGTGTCAACGACGGCTGGGAGGACGCCCTGGTCACCGGGAACGGCCGGCAGGGCGCGCTGTGCCGGGGCGGTCCGGCGGCGCTGCGGCTGACGTTCTCGCACGAGCGGCTGTTCCTGCCGCTGCACCCGCCACGGGATCCGCCGGACACCGCGAGCAGGCTGCCCGAGCTGCGGGACATGCTGCGCGCCGGCCGGTACGCGCAGGCGGCCACCGCGGTCTGGCGGGAAGCGGCAGCGGCGGACCCGCGGTATGCCGAGACTCTCTGGATCGACCCGCTGGTCGGCGCCGCCACGCTGACCGTGCGGCCACGCTCCCCCAGCGCGGCCGGACCGGTGCGGCGCGACGTCGACCCGGAAACCGGCCTGGTCACGCTGCGCCGGCAAGACGCCGCCGGCACGGTGTGCCTGTCCGCGTTCGCCTCCCGGCCCCTGGACGCGATCGTGGTGCGGCTGAGCGCCACCGGCGGCTTCGCGGGCAGCCTGCGACTGACGCCGATCGACGGCGCGCCACCGCGCCGGTATGTGTCCGATGTGGCGGTCACGCCCGAGGCGATCATGCTGTCCGCGCGTTTTCCGGAGGCGACCTGGCCCGGCGCACTCTCCGGCTATCGGGTGCACTGCCGGGTGCGGGGCGGTGCCACGGCTCCCGCCGGGGTGCTGGAGTCGGACGCCGTACTGGTGATCCGCACGCTGCTGCCCGGCGACCCGGACCCGGAGCCCCCGGCCGACGACTTCGATGCCCTGCTCGCCGAGCACGCGGCGGTGCACGGCGAGCTGTTCGGCCGGGTCCACCTGGACCTGGGTGCGGCACCCGCGGAGCGCACCGCCGCGACCGCGGATCTGCTCGCGCACGCGGGCGAGGGCCGCGCCGCGGCCGATCCGGCACTGGTGGAACGCCTCTTCGACGCCGGGCGGTACGTGATCATCAGCAGTTGCGGCGCGCTGCCGCCCACCCTGCAGGGCGTCTGGAGCGGCACCTGGACGCCGCCCTGGTCCAGCGGATACACGCTGGACGGCAACCTGGCCGCGGCGGTCGCCGGTCTGCTGCCCACCGGCACCCCGGAGTTGCTGCTGCCGGTCTTCGACCTGATCGACCGGGTCCGCGGCGACCTGCGGCGCAACGCTCGACGGCTGTACGGCGCGGGCGGGGTGCTGACGCCGGTGCACCTGTCCACCCACGGCCGGCAGAACCACTTCGGGCCGGTGTGGTGCCAGACGTTCTGGACCGCCGGGGCGGGCTGGCTCGCCCGGCTCTACGTGGATTACTGGCGATACACCGGCGACCAGCGGTTCCTGCACGAGCGGGCGTTGCCGTTCCTGCGCGAATGCGCGCAGTTCCTCCGGGACTTCGTGCAGATCCGGGACGGGCGTGCGACGTTCGCGCCGTCCTACTCGCCGGAGAACGCGCCGGCCGGCACCGGATCGCAGGCATGCGTGGATGCCACCATGGACGTCGCCATCGCCCGCGACGTGCTGACCAACCTGCTCGCGCTGACCGGCCCCGAGGAGCCGGACCGGGAAGGATGGCGGACGTTGCGGGACGCGCTGCCGGGCTACCGGGTGGCGGACGGCCGGCTGGCCGAATGGCTGCACCCGGATCTGGACGACCAGCCGGCGCACCGGCACGCGTCGCACCTGTGGCCGCTGTGGTACGAGCCGGATCCGCTGATCACCGAGGATCCGGCGACCCGGGCGGCGGCACGGGCCGCGGTGCGTGACCGGCTGGCCTGGTGGGACACCGCGGAGGCGGACGAGATGGCGTACGGGCTGACCCAGCTCGGCCTGGCCGCCGCGGCGCTGGGCATGGCGGAGGAGGCGTACCGGTGCGTCGCCGGGATGGCCACCCGCTATTGGCGGCCGACGCTGGTGCCGACGCACAACCGGGGCGCGATCTTCAACGTGGACATCGCCGGTGGCCTGCCCGCGGTCGTCGCGGCGATGCTCGTGCGATGCGCGCACGGCCGGCTCGACCTGCTGCCCGCGCTGCCCGCCGCCTGGCCTCGCGGGCGGGTCACCGGGCTGCGGACGCGCGACGCGATCACCCTGCGCGAGCTGCGCTGGGCACCCGGCATGGTGATCGCGGAGCTGGTGGCGAGGCGCGACACGCCGCTGGTCGTCACGGCCGGTCCGGGCCGCTGGTCGGGCGTCCTGCCGGCCCACCAGCCGTTGACACTGAGTTGGATCTCCCGGCGTGCGCGCGGCGATGCGGTCGGCATGACGGTCACCCCTTGACGGCGCCGATCAGCACTCCCCGGATGAAGTGGCGTTGCAGGAACGGGTACACCACGGCGATCGGCAACACCGTCACCACGACCACCGCCATCTTGATCGCCAGGGTGGGCGGCAGGGCGACGCCCACCGCGCTGCCCGAGGTCTGCGGCGTCAGCCCGGCCAGGATGAAGCTCTGCAGGATCCGTTGGATCGGGAACTTCTGGTTGTCGTCGATGTAGAGCAGCGCGGTGAACCACACGTTCCAGTAGCCGACGGCGTAGAACAGGCCCACCACCGCGATCACCGCCTTGGACAGCGGCAGCACGATGCGCAGGAGGATGCGGAACTCGCCCGCCCCGTCCACCCGGGCACTGTCCATCAGCTCGGCCGGGATGTTCTGGATGAACGCCCGCACCACGACCAGATTGAACACGTTCACCGCCACCGGCAGGACCAGCGACAACAGGTTGTCCTTGAGGCCGACGCCGGTCACCACCAGATAGCTGGGCACCAGCCCCGGATAGATCAGGAACGTGAGCAGGAAGTAGAAGAGCAGCCCTCGGTGCGCCACCGAGCCGGGCCGGGACAGCCCGTACGCGGCCAGCACGGTGACCACCAGGCTCACCGCGGTGCCGATGACCGTCACCACGGCGCTGATCCCCAGCGCACGGGCGACCTGCCCGCCGGCGAAGATGACCCGGTACGCGTCCAGGTCGATCTCGCGGGGCACCACCACCAGCCCGCCGGCGGCGTTGATGGTCTCCCGTGACGACACGCTGGTGACCAGCACCACCCACAGCGGGATCAGCACGGCCAGCACGACGGCGAGGAGAATGCCGCCCTTGATGGTCTGCCCGGCGGGTGAGGGCTTCTCCTCCCAGGCCGGGCGGCGGGCGTGCGCGGTGGTCGTCATGATCGCGAGTACACCCCCTGTTCGCCCATCGCGTGGGCGACCCGGTTGGCGAGCAGGATGAGGAACAGGCCAACGAGCGCTTTGAACAGTCCGGCTGCCGCGCCCAGGCCGTAGTCGCCGGTGATGATCGCCTGGAAATAGACGTACGTGTCGACCACTTCGGCGGCCTGTCGCCCGACCGCGTCGCGTTGCAGCAGGAACTGCTCGAAGCCGACGGTGAGCGCGTCGCCCAGGCGCAGGATCAGCAGCAGCACGATGACCGGCCGCAGCCCGGGAAGGGTGATGTGCCAGAGCCGCTGCCTGCGGCTGGCGCCGTCTACCGCGGACGCCTCGTAGAGGTTCGGGTCGATGGTGGACAGCGCGGCCAGGAAGACGATGGTGCCCCAGCCCACGTCCTTCCAGACGGCTTCGCCGGTGACCAGCACGATGAACGTGTGCGGGTTGGACATGATCTGCGGCGGCGAGATGCCCGCGTCGCGCAGTTCCTGGGACAGCAGCCCGGCGCCACCCAGCATCTGCACGAAGAACGTGACCACCAGCACCCAGCTGAAGAAGTGCGGCAGATAGACCACGGTCTGCACGAAGCCGCGCAGCCGCGTGGACAGCACGCTGTTGAGCAGGACCGCCAGCAGGATCGGCAGCGGGAAGAAGAACACGAGCTGGAACGCGGTGATGGACAGGGTGTTCCAGACGGCGTCCCAGAACGCCGGGTCGTCGAACAGGATGCGGAAGTTCTCCAACCCGATCCAGGTGCTGTTCGCGAACGCCTGCAACGGGCTGTCACCCAGGTAGGGGTTGTAATCCTGGAACGCGACCACGTTTCCGAGCACCGGCAGGTAATGAAAGACGCCGAGCAACAGCACACCGGGCGCGACCATCACCAGCAACGGCCAGTCGCGCCGCAGCCGGGCCCGCAGCGGTGCACGA
>NZ_BMMX01000019.1 GCF_014646155.1 Mangrovihabitans endophyticus | reverse complement strand
CGGCGTGAGAGCGGGGGCGGCGGCGTGAGAGCGGGGGCGGCGGCGTGAGAGCGGGGGCGGCGAGAGCGGGGCGGCGGCGTGAGGGCGGGGGCGGCGTGAGAGCGGGGCGGCGGCGTGGGAGCGGGGGCGGCGGCGTGAGAGCGGGGGCGGCGGCGTGAGAGCGGGGCGCGGGGGGTGTGTCGGCGGGGGGCGTCGTACCCGCGTGGTCTCATGGACCCCGTGAGCATGTCGACGCCGACGCCTGCGGTGCGCCCTCCGGCGTACCGTCTCGTTCGCCGTGTTCGACCTGCCGCTCCCCGGCTGCTCGATGACGCGCAGTTGCGCCACGTCATCGAGCATGTCGACGGCCCGCTGCTGGTGGTCGGTGGTCCCGGCACCGGCAAGACCACCGCCCTCGTCGAGGCCGTCGCCGAGCGCATCGCCGACGGGACCGATCCGGAGCGCATTCTGGTGCTCACCTTCGGGCGCCGTGGTTCGGCGGCGCTGCGCGAGCGGATCGAGCAGCGGACCGCCGGGGCCACCGGGCGGATTCTGCACGAGCCGCTGGTGCGGACCTTCCACGCGTACGCGTTCGGTTTGCTCCGGCGTGCCGCGGCGGAGCAGGGCGAGCCGTCGCCGCGACTGCTCACCGGGCCCGAACAGGATCTGATCATCCGGGAACTGCTGGCGGTCGTGGGGGAGGAGGGCGCCGACACCGCCGGCCCGACCGGCTGGCCGGATGCGCTTCGTCCGGCGCTGCCCACGAGGGCCTTCGCGCAGCAACTGCGCGACCTCATGCAGCGGGCCGCCGAGCGCGGCGTCGGGCCGGCCGAGCTTGCCCGGCTGGGTGAGGAGTTGGGGCGCGACGACTGGCCCGCCGCCGCCCGGTTCATCCGGGAGTACGTCGCCGTGCTCGCGTTGCGGGACGCCACCACGCGCGGGTCGACCGCGTACGACCCGGCCGAGCTCATCCGTGCCGCGTCCGGGCTGCTCGCCGACGACCCGGCGCTGTTGACGGCCGAGCGGGCGCGGTTGGCGTACGTCTATGTGGACGAGCTCGCCGACACGGACCCGGCGCAGATCGAACTGTTGACGCTGATCGCCGGGGGTGGCCGGCCGCTCGTCGCGTTCGGGGATCCGGACTCCTCGGTGTTCGGCTTCCGCGGCGCCGACCCGGGTGTGCTGTCCACGTTCCCCGCCCGGTTCCGCACCGCATCCGGCGCGCCCGCCGAGCAGATCGTGCTGCACACCGGCTATCGCGCCGGGCCGGACGTGCTGGCCGCCACGCAGCGCGTGGCGCGGCGGATGCGCGGGCCGGTCCGGCACCGGCCGATCCACCCGCCGGACGTTCCGGACCGGACCTCCGCGACCCCGGCGGCGCAGGACGAGGGGGGCGGGATCACCGTACGCACATTCCGGTCGCCGGTCGCGGAGACGGCGTACGTGGCGAATGTGCTGCGCGAGGCGCACCTGCTGCAGGGTGTGCCGTGGTCGCGGATGGCCGTCGTGCTGCGGTCCACCTCTCTACAGGCTCCGTCGTTGCAGCGTGCGCTGACCGCCTCGGGGGTGCCCACCGTGGTGCACGCCGAGGACCTGCCGCTGCACCTGCAGCCCGCGGTGGCGCCGTTCCTGCTGCTGCTGCGGTGTGCGCTGGCACCGGAAACGCTCGACGAGGAAGCGGCGGTCGCCCTGCTGCACTCGCCGCTGGGCGGCGCGGATCCGCTGGCCGAGCGCCGGTTGCGGCAGGGTTTACGGGCGTTGGCGCTGGCCGCGGGTGATCGGCGGCCCTCGGGGGAGCTGTTGCTCGACGCGGTGCGCGATCCGGCCGGCCTGGACGTGGTGGAGCGGCGCTGGGCGGCTCCGGCGCAGACGGTCGCCCGGTTGCTCGCGGTTGCCCGGCAGGCCGCCGCCGCGCCGGACGCCACCGCCGAGCAGGTGTTGTGGACCGTGTGGCGGGCCAGCGGGCTGGCCGACCGCTGGTACGCGATGAGCACCCGCGGCGCCCCGGTGGAGCCCGGCGCCGACGGTGGCCGGGCACGGCAGTGGCGCGCCGAGGCCGCCGACCGCGACCTGGACGCGATGGTGGTGCTGTTCGACGCGGCGGCCCGGTTCGTCGACCGGCTGCCCGGCGCGCGCACCGACGTGTTCCTCGACCATGTGCTGGCCCAGGACCTGCCGGCCGACTCGATCGCGCCGAGCGCCGACCGGGGTGAGGCGGTGCGCCTGCTCACCGCGCACGCGGCCAAGGGCCTGGAGTGGGATGTCGTGGTGCTGGCCGGCGTGCAGGAAGGCATCTGGCCGGATCTTCGCCTGCGCGGGAGCCTGCTCGGGTCGGAGCGACTGGTCGACGTGCTCGCCGGCCGCACGGCGGGCGGTGCCGCCGCGCTCGTCGGGCAGACGTCGGCGCTGCTGGACGAGGAACGGCGGCTCTTCTACGTGGCGGCGACCCGTGCGCGTCGTCGCCTGGTGGTCACCGCGGTGGCGTCGGCGGGCGTGGGCGGCGCGGACGGCGAGGAACAGCCGAGCCGGTTCCTGTCCGAGCTGGCCGGCCCCCCACAGGACGACGATCCCGGCCCGCCTGATGATCCCGGCCCGCCTGATGATCCCGGCCCCGAAGGCCCCGGCCCCGGCCCCGATCCGGACGATCCCGATCCGGACGATCCCGATCCGGAGGACCTCGGCCCGGAGGACCTCGGCCCGGACGATCCCGGCCCGGACGATCCCGGCCCGGAGGAATCGGCCGGGGCGGCCATCGCCGACGCCGCGGTGCCGGCCGGCCGGCCGGGTCGGGCGCTCACGCTCGCGTCGCTCGTCGCCGAGTTGCGCACCGCCGTGGTCGCCGCCGACAGCACCCCCGCACGGCGGCATGCCGCAGCCGCCGAACTCGCCCGGCTCGCCGAGGCCGGGGTGCCCGGCGCGCACCCCGACGAGTGGTGGGGGCTGCGTCCGCTCTCCGACGACCGGCCCCTCGCGCAGGACGGCGAACCGGTCACGGTCACCCCGTCGTCCATGGAGAGTGCGCTGCGGTGCAGCCTGCGCTGGCTGCTCGAACGCCACGGCGGCGCGGCGCCGGCCGGCACCGCGCAGGGCGTGGGCAACCTGGTGCACGCCGCCGCGATGCTGGCCGAGGACGCCAGCGCCGACCGGGAGAAACTGATCGACTACGTCGCCGCCCGCTTCGACGCGATCGAGCTGGCCGCCCGCTGGCTGGCCGGCCCGGAACAGGAACGCGCCCAGGCCATGGTGGACAAGCTGCTGCGCTGGCTGGCCGGCAACCCGCGCCGGTTGCTCGCCATCGAGCACGAGTTCACCGTGCGCCTGGAGGATCCCACCCGGCCGGTACGGCTGACCGGCCGGGTGGACCGCTTGGAGATCGACGACGAGGGCCGGCTGGTCGTGGTGGATCTGAAGACCGGCAAGTCCACCGCGGTGACCGCGGCCGACGTCGACGAGCATGCTCAGCTCGCCGGTTACCAGGCCGCCGTGGAAGCGGGCGCGTTCGGCGACTTCGGCACCGACAGCGGCGGTGCGGCCCTGGTGCAGCTCGGGCCGGGCAAGCAGGCGCGCGAACAGATGCAGGTGCCGCTGACCGAGGCGCCGGACCCGCAGTGGGCGTACGCGATGGTCCGCCGCACCGCCGACACGATGGCCGCGGCCACCTTCTCCGCGGTGGCCAACTCGCGGTGCCGGGTCTGCCCGGTGCGGACCAGTTGCCCGATCACCGGTCAGGGGCGGCAGGTCGTGGAACCGCCGGCGGCGGAGCGAGACCCGCGCCGATGACCCAGCCCAGCCTGTTCTCCGACGCACCGCGGCGGCGTCGCCAGGCCGACTCCGGTCCTCGATACACCCCGGCGGAGTTGGCTCGCCTGCTGCGTCTGCATCCGCCCACGCCGGAACAGGCGGCGATCATCGCGGCCCCGGTGGAACCGGTGCTGGTGGTGGCCGGGGCCGGGTCCGGCAAGACCGAGACGATGGCCTCGCGAGTGGTCTGGCTGGTGGCCAACGGGTACGCGCACCCGGACGAGATCCTCGGGCTGACGTTCACCCGCAAGGCGGCCGGCGAGCTGGCGCACCGGGTGCGCACCCGGCTCGGCCAACTGGTCCGGCGGTTCGACCGGGACGCGCAGTTCGCCGGCGAGGCGACCATCTCCACCTACCATTCGTACGCCGCCCGGGTGGTCACCGAGCACGGCCTGCGTGCCGGTTACGAACCGTCCGCCCGGCTGCTCACCGAGGCCGCCCGCTGGCAGATCGTCGACTCGCTGGTGCGCACCTACACCGGGGAGATGACCGGCCTCAACCGCGCACCGGGCACGGTCACCGACGACGTGCTGGCGCTGTCCGGCGAGCTGGCCGAGCACCTGGTCACCACCGGCGAGCTGGCCGCCTGGACCGGCCGCTTCTTCGCGCGGGTGCAGGAACTGCCCGGCCGCGTCTACAAGGACGTCACCGACGTGCTGCGCCGCCAGCAGCAGCGGCTCACCCTGCTGCCCCTGGTGCGCCTGTACGAGCAGCGCAAGCTGGCCTTGGAAGCGATGGACTTCGGGGATCAGATGTCGCGGGCCGCCCGGGTCGCCCGGGATCACCCGGAGGTCGGCGCGATCGAGCGGGGCCGGTTCCGGGTGGTGCTGCTGGACGAATACCAGGACACCAGTCACGCCCAGGTGGTGATGCTCAACGCGCTGTTCGGCGGCGGCCATCCGGTGACCGCGGTGGGCGACCCGTGCCAGTCCATCTACGGCTGGCGCGGCGCCAGCGCCGGCACCCTGGACCGGTTCCCGGCCGAGTTCCCGGCGGTCGGCGGGCGCGACGCCTGGGTGCTGAACCTGACCAAGAGCTGGCGCAACCGGCCGCAGATCCTGGACGTGGCGAATGCGCTGTCCGGGCCGCTGCGCGCGGCTGGCGCCCGGGTCGCCGAACTGGTCCCGGCGCGCCGGGTGGCCTCCCCGGTGGGCGGCCGGACGGTGACCTGTGCGCTGCTTCCCACGTACGCGGACGAAGCCGCCTGGATCGCCGACTCGATGCTCACCGCGTGGCGTCTGGCGGCCGGGATGCCGGACACGCCGGCGTCGGAGATCCCGCTCGACCGGCGCCCCACCAGCGCGGTGCTGGTGCGCGTGCGCAGCCAGATCCCGGCGATCGAGGAGGCGCTGCGTTCCCGCGGCCTGCCGGTGGAGGTGGTCGGTCTGGGCGGTCTGCTGGACACCCCGGAGGTACGCGACGTGGTGTGCACGCTGCGCGTGCTGGCCGACCCCACCGACGGTGCCTCGCTGCTGCGGCTGCTCACCGGCGCCCGCTGGCGGATCGGGCCGCGGGATCTGGTTGCCCTGCACCGGCGTGCCCGCCACCTGGCCGCCGCCCGCGCCGACGCGACCGAGCCCGCCGCCGCGACCGAACAGGCCGATGCGACCGAGCCCGCCGATGCAACCGAGCACGCCGATGCGACCGGCCGGGCCGGGCCCGATGAGGTGGTCGCCGACCGGCTGGACGACGCCACGCTGGTCGAGGCGATGGCCGACCTGGGCGTCGCGCAGCAGTACTCCGCCGAGGGCTATGCGCGGTTCCGCCGGTACGCCCGGGAACTGGCCGAGCTGCGGCAGCGCCTGGACCAGCCGCTCCCCGATCTGCTGACCGACATCGAACGCACCGCCGGCCTCGACGTCGAGGTGGCGGTGCGTGGCTGGGGCGCCGGCGACGCCGGGCTGGCCCGCGGTCACCTGGACGCGCTCGGTGACGTGGCGGCCCGCTACGCCGGCGACACCGACGGCGGCACACTGGCCGGTTTCCTGGCCTATCTGGCCGCCGCCGAGGAAGAGGAACGCGGACTGGAACCGGGCCAGGTGGACGTGGTGGAGGGCGCCGTGCAGGTGCTCACCGCGCACGCCGCCAAGGGCCTGGAGTGGGACGTGGTGTCGGTGGCCGGGCTGTGCCGCGGTGTGTGGCCGGGACTGGTGCGCTCCTCCGACCACTACCTGATGGGCTTGGGTGTGTTGCCGTTCCCGTTGCGCGGCGACCGGGTCGGGCTGCCCGAGCTCGATCTGTCCGAGGCGGCGGACCAGAAGGACGCGGTGGACGCGGTGACCGCCTTCGGCCGGGCCTGGCGCGCGCACGACGAGCGGGAGGAGCGCCGTCTCGCGTACGTGGCGGTCACCCGTCCCCGCCGTCTGCTGCTGTGCTCCGGCTACTGGTGGAGCGACGGGGTGAAACGACCGCGCGGCCCGTCGGTGTTCCTGGACGAGATCCGTACCTCGTGCGCCGCCGGAGCCGGGGTGGTGGACGTGTGGACCGCCGAGCCCGCCCCGGATGCGGCCAACCCGGCGGCGGAGGTGGTCGCGTCCGCGCAATGGCCCTCCGACCCGCTGGGCTACCGTCGGCCGGCGATGGCGGCGGCGGCCGACCTGATCCGGCGGATGATCAGCCGTCCCGAGGCGGAGACGGCGACCGCCTTCGCCGACCTGGCCACGGACGACCTGGAGGTCGCGGCGCGCGCCGGCCTGGCCGCCGAGCTGGCCGGACTGGGTCCGTCCGCGGTGTCGACGGCGGGGGAGGCGCAGCCTGCGGGTGCACCGGACCCGGACGTCGCCCGCTGGCGGCGCGAAGCCACCCTGCTGCTCGCCGAACGTGCGGAACGCGCCCGCGGTCAGGGCCCCATCGAGGTCGCGCTGCCCGGCCATCTAACGGTGTCCCAACTGGTGGTGCTGCGCCGCGACCCGCAGGCGCTGGCCCGGTCGCTGCGCCGCCCACTGCCGGTGCGCCCGGCGCCGCAGGCCCGCCGCGGCACCGCCTTCCACGCCTGGCTGGAGCAACGGTTCGGCGCGACACGGCTGATCGACGTGGACGAGTTGCCCGGCGCGGCGGACGACACCGCCGCGGCCGACGACGATCTCGCCGCGTTGCAGGAGGCGTTCCTGGCCGGCGAGTGGGCCGACCGGACGCCGATCGACGTCGAGGTGCCGTTCGCCACCACCCTCGGCGGCGTGGTCGTCCGCGGGCGGATGGACGCGGTCTTCGCGGAGCCGGGCGGCCGTTTCGACGTGATCGACTGGAAGACCGGCCGGCGCCCCGAGTCGGCGGACACCGCCGCGGCCGTGGTGCAACTGTCCGCCTACCGGGTCGCCTGGGCCGCGCTCGCCGGTGTTCCGGTGTCCCGGGTCCGCGCCGGGCTGCACTACGTCCGCGAACAGGTGACCCTGCGACCGGCCGACTTGATGGGGGTGGACGCCCTCGCGGAGCTGCTGAACGCCGTACCGGAGATCGGCGGTCCGGATCGGTGAGAGCGTCTCAGGTCGTCGCCGCCGCCAGCAGGTGCAGCAGCGCCGCGGCGTACGCCGCGTCGGCCTGCGCGGCCACGAACTCGTGTTCGGTGCCCAGCAGGCTGATGCGCACCCGGTAGCCGTCCGCACCGCGGGTCAGCGCGGTGAACGTGCCGCCCAGCAGCCCGCGCAACTGCTCCTCACCCGGCAACCAGGTCGCCTCGTCGATCTCCACGTCGTCCAGCGCCCATTCGGTGGTTCCGTTGAAGCCGATCACCTGCCCCTCCGGCACCCGATAGACCTCGATCGTCATGTTGCTCAGCACGAACACCTCGTCGTCCAGGTCCCGATCGGGGATGACGAACCGGTCTCCGGGCTCCGGTTTCCAGGCCAGTCCGGCCTCTTTGAGCTGCTGTGCAAGTCGTACGCCTATCACCGGCTCACCTCCTGCCTCGTGCTAGGCTCCGCATGTTGTCAGTGGTTCCCAAGTACTCAGGAGCGCCTGTGGGGATTCTGCCCCAGGCGCTCTTTGTCGTAACCCGGGTGTTTCCGGTACGGGCGATCAGCACGGCAGCACGAGATCCGCGCGGTGCGGGTCTTATTACCTCGTCCCCGGTCGCGTGGACCGGGGGCGATCGACCGTCGAGGAGACGAGCATGGTTACGGGCGTTGTGAAGTGGTTCAACGCGGACAAGGGCTACGGGTTCATCACCCCGGACGACGGTGGCGCCGACGTCTTCGCCCACTTCTCCGCGATCCAGTCCTCGGGCTACCGCAGCCTGGACGAGAGCCAGCGGGTCGAGTTCGAGGTGACCCAGGGTCAGAAGGGCCCGCAGGCGGCGAACATCCGCCCGCTCTGACGGACGCTCCGCGACGGCCGTGACCCCCAGCGGGTCACGGCCGTTCGTGCGTGCAGGCGTTTCGTGCGTGCAGGCGTTTCGTGTGTGCTGGTGTTTCGTGTGTGCTGGCGTTTCGTGCGGGTTCGCGATGTCGCGTACCCGAACCCGATCCGTTCGTCGTGCAACCAGATCCGCGGCTGAGGCGTCTTACCGGATGTGCAGACCAAAACAGGCCGGGAGATGGCCTTCGTGGTGAGCCTCGCGGTTCTCGGCATCGCCTTGGTGCTGGTCGTGGCGTTCGTGCCCTGGTATGACCCGGTGGTGACCGGCCTCAGGTGAGCCGGGCACCGCCACGGTGGTGTTCACTGGAGGCATGTCCGACCCGACGCATCCCACGGCCCGGCACCTCCCGGGCAGCGCTTGGGGATCGGGCGCGGTGACCACGGTCGGCGGCACGCGACCGTCGAACTCGCCGGGCGGGCCCCCGACCCGCGGCGGCCCTCCGAGTGGTGGGCCTCCGAGCGGCGGCCCTCCGAGTGGCGGGCCCCCGAGCGGCGGGCCCCCGAGCGGCGGGCCCCCGAGCGGCGGGCCCCCGAGCGGCGGGCCCCCGAGCGGCGGGCCCCCGAGTGGCGGATCTCCCCGGGGTGGGCCGGCACGTCGTCGCCGGCAGATGTTGATCTTCGGCGGTGTGGCCGGCGCCATCCTGGCGGTCGGCCTGACCGTCATCCTGACCGTCGTGCTCTCCTCCGACAGCAGCCCGTTCCGCGGCAAGGCCCAGGCGCCGACCGATGTGCGGCCGCCGCTGGCGCAGATGTGCCCGGCCCCCACCGTCTCGCCGGGCGCCGGACCGACCGGCACCCCCAGCGCGCCGCCGGAGCCGACCGGTGAGCGCACGGTGGACACCGAGGCGGGCATCTCCTACCGCGAGTACGGCCCGCCCTGGGAACCGTGGAACACCGTGTGGCGGGCCGGGACGCTCGCCGTGCCGTACAAGGTCGGCCAGCACTTCGTCACCGAGAGCTACAGCGGTGGCCTGTACCACGCCTCGATCCTGTCCGCCGCGGTGCCGGCCGCGGACAACGACGCGGTGACCCTCAACCTGGAATGCGTCGGCCGGCAGGTGGCCGCCGACGTCCGTGCCGAGTACTACCCGCAACCGAACACCATCGAGCAACTGCGCGACGAGCGGACAACGCTCGGTGGCCGCCCGGCGTGGGTGAGCAAGTTCCGGCTGCACTTCTCGGCGCCCGGACTGACCGCTAAGGACGAGTTGTCCGCAGTGGCCATCATCGACGTGGGCAAGCCGACGGCTGCGGTGCTGTACGTGTCCATTCCGGGCACCCATCGACAGTTCGATTACGTGGTGGACGACGTGCTGGCATCCGTCCGCCCCCTCTGACGCCGCGACCCGCGCGCGGGTCTCGCCGACCCGGCCGACCCCGCCGGGTCGGTCGGGTCTCTGGTGCGGGTGGAATGTCGTGGTGCCGGATGCCCCGGTAGGGCGGGCGGTACGTCCGAGATCTCCCGCAACACCCCAAGAATCCCTGCGCCGCGTGACGATTCGCTCACGGAAATAGCAAAAGTGAACCCTAAAGCTGGCATCGAGATTCGGTTAGATTCGTCGTGTGGCCCGAAAAATGAAGATCCCCGCGACGAAGTACCCGGTCGAGCGTCTCACCCTTCCCAACGGCCTGCGGGTGGTCCTCACCCCCGACCGCAGCGCCCCCGTGGTTGGCGTGGCGGTCGTCTATGACGTCGGCATCCGGTCCGAACCCGAGGGGCGGACCGGGTTCGCCCACCTCTTCGAGCACCTCATGTTCCAAGGCTCGGAGAACCTTGAGAAGCTTGCCCACTTCCGGCACGTGCAGGGGGCCGGCGGCAGCTTCAACGGGTCCACCCACCTGGACTTCACCGACTACTTCGAGGTGCTCCCGGCCGGTGCCCTGGAACGCGCCCTCTTCCTGGAGGCCGACCGGATGCGCGGTCCCAAGCTCACCGAGGAGAACCTGCGCAACCAGGTGGACGTGGTCAAGGAGGAGATCCGGGTCAACGTCATGAACCGCCCGTACGGCGGTTTCCCCTGGTTGAAGTTGCCGCCGGTGATGTTCTCCACCTTCGCCAACGCCCACGACGGGTACGGCTCCTTCGGCGATCTGGACAGCGCCACGCTCGCCGACGCCACGGAGTTCTTCGACCGGTACTACGCCTGCGGCAACGCCACCCTCACGGTGGCCGGCGACTTCGACGTGGCACACACCGTCAAGCTGATCGAGCGGCACTTCGGCGATGTCGCCGCCCGGCCCGCGCCGGAGCGGCCGAACTTCGAGGAGCCGGACCTGACCGCCGAGCGCCGCGAGGTCTACACCGACCGGCTCGCCCCGTTGCCCGCCGTGGCGGCCGGCTGGCGGGTGCCCGATCCGATCGCCGACTTCGCGGCCTATCTGCCCTATGTGGTGCTCGCCGAGGTGCTCACCGACGGCGACGCCTCCCGCCTGGTGGAGCGCCTGGTGCAGCGGGACCGCTCGGCTACCACCGTCGGCGGGTACCTGGGATTCATGGGCGACGAGTACCAGGTGCGCAACCCCACCGCCTTCCTGTTGCAGGCGCACCTACCCCCGGGCGGCGACGCGGAGAAGGTGCTGCGCACCATCGACGAAGAACTCGACCGCCTGGCCACCGGCGGCCTGGCACCCGGCGAACTGTCCCGCACGCAGGCGCGCATGGCGACCCATCTGTTGCGGGACACCGATGCGGTGCTGGGGCGGGCGCTGCCGATGGCCGTGCTGGAATTGCAGCGCGGCCGGCCGGAGCTGCTCAATGAACTGCCCCGGCTGGTCGCCGACGTGACGGAGGATCAGATAGCCACCGCCGCCGCAAGTCTGCGGCCGGCACGCAGAGCCACCCTTGAGGTCGTACCGGGAGCGGGCCAGTGACCACGAACGTACTGCCGGACCTGATTCCGGACGCGAAGATCAAGCTGCCGCGCCAGGCCGAGCGCACGCTGGCCAGCGGCCTCACCGTGATCGCCATCCGGCGGCCCGCCGTGCCGCTTGTCGAGTTGCGGCTGCGGGTGCCGTTCGGGCGCGCCCCGCTGTCGCGAGCCACCCTGCTGTCCCAGGCGCTGTTCACCGGCACCGGCTCGATGTCCAGCGTCGACATCGCCGCCGAGTTGCAGGCGGTCGGCGGTGGCCTGTCCGCCGGGCTGGACCCGGACTGGCTGCTGGTCAGCGGCAACACGCTGGCCGGGGGCCTGGAACGGACGCTGGAGATCCTGGCCGGCGTGCTCGTCGACCCGGAGTATCCGGCCGACGAGGTGGCCACCGAGCGCGACCGCCTGGTCGACAACATCCAGGTGGCGCTGCGCCAGCCCGCCCACATGGCACGCGCCGCGTTGCTGAAGCGCATCTACGGCCGTCATCCGTACGCGGTACAGACGCCCGAGCCGGACCAGGTCCGCGCCGTCCGTCCGGCGCAGTTGCGCGCGCTGCACGCCGACCGGGTGCGTCCCGAGGGCGCGGTGCTGGTGCTGGTCGGCGACATCAACCCGGACCTGGCGATCGACGCCGCGGACAAGGCGCTGGGCAGTTGGACCGGTCCCGGCAAGGACGGCAAGCTGGCCTCCGTCCCGGCCCTGGAGCCGGGTCCGCTGCGGCTGGTGGACCGGCCCGGCGCGGTGCAGTCGTCGCTGCGGATGGCGTTGCCGGCGGTGCCCCGCACGGATCCCGACTATGCCGCGCTGCAACTGGCGAACCTGGTCTTCGGCGGCTACTTCTCGTCCCGCTGGGTGGAGAACATCCGCGAGGACAAGGGCTACACGTACGGCCCGCACACCTCGATCGAACACTTCGTCGCCGGTTCGACGCTTGTCGTGGCGGCCGAAGTGGCCACCGAGGTGACCGGCCCGTCGCTGCTGGAGACGTTCTACGAACTCGGCCGGATCGCCACGCTGCCGCCCGGCGAGGAGGAGCTCGAACAGGCCCGCCGGTACGCGCTGGGCACGCTGCGGCTGGGCATGTCCACACAGGCCGGGCTGGCCGGGCTGGCCAGCGTGTACGCGAGCTTCGGCCTGCGGCTGGACTACCTGCCGGAACACTCGGCGGCACTGTCGGCGGTCACCCGCGACGAGGTCACCGCGGCCGCCGCGCGATACCTGGCGCCCGCCTCCGCGGTGACCGTCCTGCTCGGCGACGCGGACGTGGTGGCCGGACCGTTGTCCGCGCTGACCGCCGTGGAGCGCAGTGACTGAGGCCCCGATGCCGCCGCTGGCCCGCACCACGTTGGATCGCGCGGCGCATCGCCGGCGCGACGACGCGTGGCTGGCGGCGGCGTGGGGACAGGGGCGGGTGCTGATCGTCGACGTCGGCGCCGGGGCGCGGGCGCTGGTGCGGGACTCGCCCGGCGGCGGCGTGTCGCTGGTGCTGCGCCCGGCCGCCGATGCACCGTCGGGCGAGCGGATGTTCCTCGGCGTCGACCCGGACGGCACCCCGCTGTTCATGGTCGACGCGCCCCTGCCGGCGACCGAGGGCACCCGGCCGGCTTCCCTGCGCGACGTGGGTCACCTGCTCGACGACGGCGACGCGGGGGTGTTCGCGGCGGCTGCGGCACTCGGAAACTGGCACGCCGGGCACCGGTACTCGCCGCGTTCCGGGCTGGCCACCACGGTCGTCGAGGGCGGATGGTCGCGTGTTGATGCGGACGGCGCCCAGATGTGGCCGCGCACCGACCCGGCCATGATCGTGCTGGTGCACGACGGTGTGTCCGGGCCGGACGGGCGATGCCTGCTCGGTCACAACGCCGCGTGGCCGGTGATCGACGGAGTGCGCCGCTTCTCCTGCCTCGCCGGCTACATCGAACCGGGGGAGTCGGCCGAGGCGGCGGTGCTGCGCGAGGTGCACGAGGAGGTCGGCGTGCGGACCGGCGTTCCCCGGTACGAGGGCAGCCAGTCCTGGCCGTTCCCGGGCTCGCTGATGCTGGGCTTCACCGCGGTGGCCGACCCCGGTCAGCCGTTGGCCCTCGACCCCGAGGAGATCGATGAGGCGCGCTGGTTCACCCGCGACGAGATCCGGCGGATGATCGCCGGCGAACATCGCGACCCGGAGACCGGGCTGTCGCTGCGGCTGCCCATGCGTGCGTCGATCGCGTTCTTCCTGATCGAAGGCTGGCTGGGTGATTTGCCCCGGTAAGGGGTTCACCATCGTCGAACCAATGAGCACCGTGCAACGGTGGACCTTCCTCCGGCGTCTCCTTTGTGACGAGGGACGAGAGGGCGGTCTTCGATGACGCAGGTGCAGGCCCCGGTGGGGGTGCCGATGACAGAGGATGAGCGCGATCAGTTCGAGCGCGACGGGTACCTCGTCGTTCGATCCGTGCTGACCGACGACGAGGTGGCCGTCGCGCGCGCCGCGATCCTGCGGTTCCGCGAGCGCCGGGGCGCGGCCGGTGCGCTGCACCAGCTCTCCGCGGTGACCGCGTGTCCCGAGCTGGCGTTCCTGCTCGACCACCCGCGCGTGTTCGGCTATGTGTGGTCCCTGCTCGGCTGGAACATTCACGTCTACCATTCGCACGTCGACGTGCATCCGCAGTTGACCCGGCGGCAGCCTGACTGGTGGCACTGGCATCAGGACGGCGGCCGGCAAAACCGTGAACTGGAGACCGATCCGCGCCCCCGCATGTCGGTCAAGCTGGCCTATTGGCTGTCTGACGTGAGCGAACCGGGGCGGGGAAACTTCACCGTGCTGCCGGGCAGCCATCGCATCAACTGGCTGCCCGGGCCGCCACGCCGCGACGTGGCCTGGCCGGCGCCGCAGGGCGCCGTGCAGATCACCGCGAACGCCGGTGACGTGGTCGTCTTCGATCGGCGGCTGTGGCACGCGCGGTCGGACAACTATTCGCCCGTCACGCGCGTGGGAGCGTTCTTCGGCTACACGTACCGGTGGGTGGCGGGCCGCGACGATGTCGGCGGCCTTCCCAGGCGCCCGGAATGGGCGACGTTCTCCCCCGTGCAGCGCCAGTTGCTGGGCGGCGCGGGCAACGGCGACGGTGACCACGCATGGGGGCACGAGCCGTCGACCACGCCGCTGTACGGCGAACTGGCGAACCGCGGCCTGCTGGACGGTGCTATTCCGGCGTTGATCCGCTGACCGAGTCGACCCAGCCGAGGAGCACCGCCGGGCACCCGGTGGCAGCGGTGGGCTGCGGAACGGGGCGCCCGGGGCGGCTCCGGGCGTGGCCGGTCAGCCGGACAGCGTCGCCAGGTGCTGCTTGACCTGCACGATCGAAGGGTTGGTCAGCGCCGACCCGTCGCGGAAGCGCAGCGTCGGGACCGTCTGATTGCCGCCGTTGACACCCATCACGAATTCGGCGGCTGCCGGGTCCTGTTCGATGTCCACCACGTCGTAGTTGATGCCTTCCCGGTCCATCTGGGACTTCAACCGGTGGCAGTAACCGCACCACGGCGTCGAGTACATGGTCAGCATCGGTGGGATCCCTTCGAAGAGGTCACATGGCACAGCGCCGTCCACGAAAACGTCGGACGCCAGTGTCATGATTCCCGCTTGTGACTGCCGAACACGTGCTTGCCGGGCTGGATGAGGACCAACGCCGGGCGGTGGTCGCGCCGGCGGGCCCGGTCTGCATCCTCGCCGGCGCGGGCACCGGCAAGACCCGGGCGATCACGCACCGGATCGCGTACCGCTCGCTGTCCGGTGAGATCTCCGCCCGGCACATCCTGGCGGTGACCTTCACCGCGCGGGCCGCGGGCGAGATGCGGGCACGGTTGACGTCGCTCGGCGCCGGAGCGGTGCAGACGCGCACCTTCCACGCGGCGGCGTTGCGGCAGGTCCGCTTTTTCGCACCCCGGTTGCTGGACGGCCGGGCGATGCCCGAGCTGCTGGAGAGCAAGGCCCGCCTGGTCGCGCTGGCCGCCGCGCGGGTCAACGTGCGGGCCGACCGCACCGGCGCGCGGGATCTGGCCGGCGAGATCGAGTGGGCCAAGTCGTCGCTTGTCGAGCCGGGGGAGTACGCCGTCGCCGCGGCCAAGGCGCAACGCGAACCGCCGTTCGACCCGGCGAAGGTCGCGGAGGTGTTCGGCGCGTACGAGTCACTGAAGCGCGGTCAAGGCGTGATCGATTTCGAGGACATGCTGCGTGCCGCGGTCTGGGGCATCGAGGAGCACGCGGACGTGGCCGAGCAGATCCGCGCGCAATACCGCCACTTCGTGGTCGACGAATACCAGGACGTCAACCCCCTGCAGCAGCGGTTGCTGGAGGCGTGGCTGGGCGGCCGGGAGGACCTGACAGTGGTCGGCGACGCCAGCCAGACGATCTATTCGTTCACCGGCGCCACCTCGTCGTACCTGATCGACTTCCCCCGGCACCGTCCCGGCGCGGTGGTGGTGCGGCTGGTCCGGGACTACCGGTCGACCCCGCAGGTGGTGGGCTTGGCGAACGCGGTCATCAAGCAGGCTCGTGGCAACGAGGCGCGGCTGCGGCTGGAGTTGGTCGGCCAGCGGCCGGCCGGTGCCGAGCCGGAGCTGAAGATCTTCCCGGATGAGGTGGCCGAGGCCACCGCGGTGGCCCGTCGCTGCCGGGAACTGCTCGGGGCGGGCACACCGGCCAGTGAGATCGCGGTGCTGTTCCGCACCAACGCGCAGTCCGAGTCGTACGAGAAGGCGCTGGCCGAGGCCGAGGTGCCGTACGTGGTCCGGGGTGCGGAACGGTTCTTCGAGCGCGCCGAGGTGCGCCAGGCCATGGTGGCGCTGCGCTCCGCCGTGCGTTCGCTGCCCGGCGAGACACCGCTGGTGGAGGCGGTCGTGGAGGCGCTGTCGGCAACCGGCTGGCGGCGCGATCAGCCGCCGCCCGGTGGGCATGCGCGGGAGCAGTGGGAGGCGCTCGCCGCCCTGGTCACGCTGGCCGAGGAATACGCCGCGTCGCCGGTGCTGGAACCGTTGGGCGAGGCGGGGGCGGTGCAGCGGGACATCTCGCTGGCGGCGTTCTGCGCCGAGTTGGTCCGGCGGGCGGAGCAGCAGCACGCGCCCACGCTCGCGGGGGTGACGCTCGCATCCCTGCATTCCGCCAAGGGCCTGGAATGGGACGCGGTCTTCGTGGTGGGGCTCAGCGACGGGACGCTGCCCACGATGTACGCGAAAACGCCCGAACAGTTGGAGGAGGAGCGCCGCCTGCTGTATGTCGGCGTGACCCGGGCGCGTCAGACGCTCTGGCTGTCGTACGGGCAGATGCGTGCCAGCGGCGGTCGTGCCCGCCGCCCGTGCCGGTTCCTGCCCCAGTTGGAACGCGGCGGGTCCGGCGGCGAGCGGGCCGGCGCGGGAACGACGAGTCGGAAATCCGTCACTCGCCGTCCGGTGTCGTCCTGCCGGGTCTGCGGGGCGACGCTGCTCGCCGGCGCGGACCGCAAACTGGGCCGGTGCTCGACCTGCCCCTCGGACCTCGACGAGGATCTCTACGAGCGGCTGCGGACGTGGCGGGCGCGGACCGCGGCGGAGCAGAGCGTCCCTGCTTACGTGGTGTTCACCGACGCCACACTCGTCGCGCTCGCGGAGCGCCGCCCGAGTTCGCCGCCGGAGCTGCTGGCCATCGCCGGGATCGGCCCGCGCAAGCTCGGTCAGTACGGCGGTGCGGTGTTCGCTCTGGTGGCCGGCGCCGACCCGGATGATCTTGCCGAGAAAAACTGGGAAAACTAGTCCGGAAATTCGTTTGCTCTGGCTGCTACGGCAGGAATAGCCTCATGGCACACCTCGACGAGCGGCCCTGCTCGGCCTGGTGAGGCCCTGTTTTCCGGGGCCGGCGAGAGTTCCGTTCACGAGCGCGAGGCAATGGAGGAGGTGGCAACGATGGAGAAGGCGATGATTCGGCGACCGTGGTTGCTGTCTGCCGTTCCGTGCGCTCCGTCCGTCTCGATGCTGCCCGTTTCCACGCCGTCCGTCTCTCTGCAGGAGAGCGCGACGCCGGTTGCGGTGCTGGCTGCCGAGCGGGCTCCCGTTTCGCGGGTGGACCAGGTCCAGATCCAGGCCGAGCTGGTTCTGACGGGCGCATACCGCAGCAACGGGACCACTGGGTTCGTGGGCAGCAACGGCCTCATCCACAAGCGCACCACGGATGGCGCCAGCGGTGTCCCGCCTCGAGGAAGGCCGGTCTGACAGATCAGACCTCCGGCTCACCTCGAGGCCGCGGACCCCGCTACCGGGATCCGCGGCCTATTTCTTTGCCGGCTGACCGGCCGGTGCATCACCGAACGGCGATCCTGCACGATCGAGAAAGAGAGAGGTGACCGGGCTTTATGAGTCTGGCGCTGGCCCCACTCGACCCGAGTGTCGAGCTGGAGGCGAACCTGCCCTGTCGGAAGTTCGACCCGGACCTGTGGTTCTCGGAGTCGCCCGCCCAGTTGGAACTGGCCAAGTCGCTCTGCGGGGACTGCCCGCTGCGTGTGGAGTGCCTGGCCGGCGCGGTTGAGCGCGCCGAGCCCTGGGGCGTCTGGGGTGGCGAGATCTTCGAGCGGGGGTCCGTGGTGCCGCGCAAGCGTCCCCGGGGCCGTCCGCGCAAGGTCGACGTCGCCCGTGACGCCGAGCTCAAGGCGGAGACCGAGGAGCGCCTCGCGGCCAATGGTCTTGAGCGCAACTCCATGCGATTGGCGGCCTGACATGACCACCGACACCGCGAACCGACAGGCCGACCGAGTACTTCCCGCAATTCGAGAGACCACTGCAGCGAGCATGAGCGGAGCCCCGAAGATGAGACTGATACAAGAAGCGTTGTCACGTGCGCGAATGCGCCGGCCTCAGGCACACGACCACCCTGAGGCCCACCGTTCCGCCCGCCGTATCGCCATGGAAGCCCGGCACCGGGCTGCCTGTGAACTCGGCGGTCGCCCTCTGTAAACCGACATGAGACGGGACCCGCGCGCCGCTCGGCGCGCGGGTCTCTCCGCATCCGTGCCGGGTCAGGTCACCGGGGCGAAACCCGGCAACCACCGTTCCAGGATGGCTCGGTAGGGGGCCTTCGCCTCCAGTTGGCAGAGCACGCCGATGGAGCCGAGCGTCACCCGGTGGATGAGCAGGTAGGACGGTGGCAGGTTGAGCTTGCGGCTGAGTTGGTAGGCCGGCGAGCGAGGGTTGGAGAGGCGGGCGGCCTCGGCACGGATCCATGCCCGGGTGAAGCGGAATTCCGGCACCGCGACCGGCTCGATCATCGGGCGCAGGAAGTCGAGCACCGCCCGGGCGTCCAGTTCGTCGTCGGGTTTGATGAAGCCCTCGTCGCGCAGGCCGTCGGCCACGCCGTCGGCGTCGCCGTCCAGGGCGAGCCGGATGAGCCGGCCGATGGGTTCCGGGTGGCCGCCGGGCAGCCGGGCGACCGCGCCGAAATCGATCACGCCGAGCCGGCCGTCGGCCAGCATCCGGAAGTTCCCCGGGTGCGGGTCGGCGTGCAGCAGCCCGGCCCGCGCGGGCGCGGAGAAGTGCAGCGTCGCCATCAGCCGGCCCGCCTCGTCCCGCGCGTCCTCGGTGCCGTCGCTGATCACCCGGGACAGTGGCGTCCCGTCCACCCATGCGGTGACCAGCGCCCGGGGGGCCGAGGCGAGCACTCGCGGAACATGGATCTCCGCGTCGTCGGCGTACGCGTCGGCGAAGGCCCGCTGGGTCTGCGCCTCCATCTCGTAGTCGAGCTCCTCGGTGATCCGCTCCCGCAGCTCGGCGAGCAGCGGCTTCACATCCATGCCCGGCTGAATGATCTTGAACATGTTGGCCAGCCGGGACAGTTGTCTGAGGTCGGCCAGCAGCGCCTCGCCGGCACCCGGGTATTGCACCTTGACCGCGGCCGGCACCGTCTTGCGCCGGCCGCCACGCGGACCGGCGGGCAGTTTCCACACCGCGCGGTGGACCTGGCCGATGCTCGCCGCGGCGGCGGGGCTGTCGTCGAATTCGGCGAAATCGGCCCGCCAGTCCGGGCCGAACTGCTCCGCCATGACCCGGTGCACGCTGGCCACCGGCATCGGCGGCGCGGCTTCCTGGAGCTTGGTGAGCGCCTGTCGGTACGGCCCGGCCATGTCTTCCGGCATCGCGGCCTCGAACACCGACAGCGCCTGGCCGAACTTCATCGCCCCGCCCTTGAGCTGCCCGAGAACGCTGAAGAGCTGCTCGGCGGTGCGCCGCTGAATGTCCTCGGAGATGACGTCGGTCGCCACTCCGACTGCCCGCTTGCCGAGGCCGAGCGCTGTCCGTCCGGCGAAGCCGAGGGGCAGCGCGGCCAGCTTGGCGGTCCGTGACGCCGCGCGCCGAGGTATGTCGCTCACCAGATCATTGTGACCGACCGGCGGGACATCATCTGCCGGTGTCGTTCCCTTCTGGTGACTTTCGAGGTGAAAGTCCGGTTGGCCGATGGCACATGCAGGCCGGATGGGGCGGCCATGCCCGTCGGCGTACGCGTCCCGGCCCACGGATCTCCACCGCCGCGCCGACCGTCTGCGCGGCGGCGCCGTCGAGATAGGCCAACACCTCGGCGCAGGCGTAGGCCGTGGCGGCCAGCACGGTCGTCACGCTGCACGGCTCGGCGACGCGTGGTTGCGCCTGCCGGACGAGCTGCGGCCATTGCGGATCGCGGTCGGATCGGTGCAGGTCGAGGCAGTTCAGACAGGGACGGCCGGCGGCTGGCACGAGCGGGCCGACGATGGCGGTCGCCTCGCGCAGGCCGACGCGCAGGTGCGGCTGGCGGCGCGCGGCGAAGCGGGCGGCCAGGAGCTCCACCGGCTGATCGAACCCGAGCTGCACCACGAGGGAGGCGGTGCCGCGCCGCACCGGGCCGGTGCGGGTGTCCGGGGCGGCGCGCTGCAGTGCCGCCGTGGTGGCAGCCACCGCCGGCTGGCCGATGTCGTCCGCGTGCAGCGGCCCGCCGGCGAGATCGGCTGGCGAGACGGTGCCGGACAACTGCGGATGCACATGGCCGATCCCGGACTGGGCGAGGGCCACCGCGATCGGCGGCCCGAGCCGGCCGGCGCCGGCGACGATCACACACGCCGCGAGGCGTCGTCGCAGCACCTGCGCCGGCGAGGGGGAACGACGCGTCGGCGCCGGTGGCCGGGGCGTCCCGGCGAGGGGTGCGGGTGCGCTGAGCGCGACGGCGGCAGCCTCGGCGAGCAGGCGGCCACGGTGGTCGTCGGCCAGCGTCGCGGGCATCAGGCTGGGCGCGGAGAGCAGGTAGCCGGCCGCGCGCAGGGCGTCGACGAGGACACGGACGTCGTCCGGTGCCACGCCCAAGGAGGTGCCGTAGGCGTACACCGCTCGCTCCGGGCGGGTGCCGTCCATCAGATCGAGGATCTGGGCGACCCGGGCGTGCGGCAGATCGAACAGCACCGCCCGGTCCGGGTCCAGCCCTAGCTGCAACGTGTGCGGGCCGCGCCAGAGACGGGGCAGGCCCGGCAGCAAGAGGGGGCGCAGCATCATGGGTGACACTCTGTCAGGGTGGCACTGCGCAGTGCTCCAGTTATCCACAGGCGCGCGACGGCGCTCGCTCGGTTGTCCACAGGATGGCGCGAGTTATCCACAGGGACTGAGCGGGGTGACCACATGACTTAACGTGGTCGGGGAGTGTCCGGTTGTGCCCCGTACGGATGATGGGCCGTCAGTCCTCGGCGAGGACCAGCCCGTCGGCGGCGGAGATGCCCTCCAGGAAACCGCGTGCCCGTTCCGCCTTGGGGTAGCGGTTGACCAGGTCCCAGAAGCGTGCGTTGTGGCTGGGCACCACGAGGTGCGCCAGTTCGTGCAGCAGCACGTAGTCGACGACCCAGTCAGGCATCGCCTGGATCCGGTGTGAGATCCGGATCGTGCGGTCATCCGGCGTGCACGACCCCCAGCGTCCGTTCTGGTTCGTCACCCACCGGATGCTGGCCGGTGTGGCGCGGCGTTCGTGGTCGGTGAGGTATCGGGAGATCAGACGCCGTGCCCGCACGAGCAGTTCGGCATCCGTGCGTGTGCCGCGCTCCTCGCGGGCGGCCAGCCGGGCGAGCATCCGCTCCACCCACTCGCTCTCCTCGGCGCGCGAGAAGCGGTCCGGGATGAGCACCACCACGCGCTCGCCGTCTCGATAGGCGGACACCGTCCGGCGGCGGCGCTGGCTGCGCCGCACTTCCACGACAGGCTTGCGTGCCCTGGCCATTACCGGCTCGCGCGGCCCAGGTTGGGGTTCACGTGGAGACGCTAATCCGTGAGACCCAGGTCACCGCAAGAGTATGTCAAATGACACCAGCGTAAAAAGAGCGGTTTGTGGTGCTGTGTCGAGAAAATTTTTGACACGGCAACATCCACTTCGGGCACAACGGTACCCCCCTCGCACGGCGCGGAGGGTTGCGGCTTGTGTCCCTTTTAGGGTGCTCTAGAGCAAATTGTCGGCGTGTCTTGGCGTATCTGCCCGAATCGGTCCCGAGCGCACCGCACACTCACGTCATCGGCGACACGTCGAGGCAGCGCTGACATGGAAACGGCCCGACCTGGGTAGTGACCGCCCTTGCGGGTGGCCACATCCACGTGGTCGCGGAGCGGTCCAGCGCCGACGAAGTCGCGGGAAGCCGCGAGCAGGCATCAGGGCCGACCCCGGCCGACGACATGACGAGGAGGAATCGTGGCCGACAACACATACAACGGCTACTGCGTCAAGTGCAAGGAGAAGCGTGACTTCCAAGGGGCGGTGGAGGTCTCGAAGACGGGCATGAACATGGCCAAGGGCAAGTGCCCGGTCTGTGGCACCACGGTCAACCGGATCCTGGGCAAGGCCAAGGCCTGATCCGGGCGACACCTTCGGTGAGGCGACGGCGGCGGCCCGACGGGCCGCCGCCGTCGCCGTCCATGCCTGGCGGCGGCGTCCGCCGCCAGGCGGATAGCCTCGACATGTGACACGGCGTGCAGTGATCGCCCTTCTGGTCCCGGTCTCGTGGAGTCCCCCCGGGATCGACCCGGAAGCCTGGCGGACCGCGATGGCCGAGGACGTCGTGGACCTCCTCGCCAGGCTGGCCCAGGCCGAGCCGGCGATCGCCGCGCCGCCCGGGGACCGGCCGCTGGCCGAAGCCATCGCCTGGCCCGGCATGCGCCTGTACGACGTACCCACCCCCACCGTCCTCCCGGCGCTGGCCGCCGCCACCGCCGACGGGTTCGAGCAGGCCGCCGTGGTGGCCGCGGACGCGCCGGACGTGCCCGGGATGATCCTCGGCAAGCTGCTGCGGCCACTGCCCACCAAGCCGGTGGCGATCGCTCCCGGCCTGGGCGTGGCGGCCTCGCTGCCCCCGCCTGCCTGGCTCGCCGACCACGACCTGGACACGGTCACCGCCGCCGGGTTGCGGGCACCCGCGCCGAACCCGGGCGACGTGCAGTCCACGTCGCCCTGGCGGCGCCTGCGGGGGCCGGACGATCTCGCCCGGCTGGACCCGGCGCTGGAGGGCTGGGAGATGACCCGCGCGCTGCTGGGCGGCTGACCGCCCGGTCAGTCCTCCGGATCGGCCGGTTTGTCCAAGTTTTCCAGCTCGGAGATGTCCCAGTCGAGCTGGGAACGGGCGAACTGCTGCGGATCGGCGAAGTCCTCGTCGGTCGGCAGCAGATCGGGGTGCTCCCACAGCGCGTCGCGCCCTTGGATGCCCCGATGCTCGGTGACCGCGGCCCACAGCGCGCCGGCCTCGCGCAGGCGGCGCGGACGCAACTCCAGTCCGACCAGCGCGGCGAAGGTCTGCTCGGCCGGACCGCCCGCGGCCCGGCGCCGGCGGAACGCCTCACCCAGCGCCACCACCGACGGCAGCCGATCGCCCGCGGCCTGGTCGACCACGTGACCGACCCAGCCCTCGATCAGGGCGAGCGCCGTCTCCAGGCGAGCCAGGCTCGCCTTCTGCTGCGGGGTGTCCTCCGGGGTGAAGATGCCCTCCAGCGCCATGGCCTGCATCGACTCGGGATCGGTCGGGTCGACACGGCTCATCGCCTCCTCGATCGCCTCCCGGTTCACGGTGATGCCGTTGGCGTACGCCTCCACGGCCGTCAGCACGTGTGCACGCAACCACGGAACGTGCTGGAAGAGGCGCTGATGCGCGGCCTCGCGCAGGGCCACATACAGGCGGACCTGATCCTCGGGCAGTTCCAGTCCCTCGCCGTACGGCCGGATGTTGGCCGGGACGAGCGCTGCGGTGCCCGCCGGGCCGAGCGGCAGGCCGATGTCGCCGGCGGACAGCACCTCGGCGGCAAGCTGCCCGAGCGCCTGACCGAGCTGCCCGCCGAAGAGCGCGCCGCCCAGCGTGGCCACCATCGACTGCATCGGACCGAGCTGCGCGCGCGCCTCCTCGGGCACCAGATCGCCCATCGCGCCCACCATCCGCCCGGCGATCGGGTCGCAGAGCTTCTTCCACACCTCAAGGGTGTTATAGATCCACTCGTTGCGGTTCCAGGCGGCGGCGGTGCGGACGCCCGACGGCAGGGCGGACGCGGGGTCCAGCCACAGATCGGCGAGCCGCAGCGACTCCTCGACCTGGTGGCGCTCGAGGACGTTCACCGACGGGTCGCCGGCCGTGGACAACTGGCTGGCCGCGACCTGGCGGGCGAGGTCCCAGTTGACCGGGCCACTGCCCGAGGCCGCGAACATCTGCTGCAGCGAAGCCATGAACTGCTGCATCTGCTGCGGGTCGGAGGGATCGGGCGGCTGGGCGCCCGGCAGGGAGAAGCCGAACGGGATATCAGGCACGTCGTCAACGGTACGCGCGAAATCCGCTGATCGGGCCGAGGGTGGTGTCAGCTCAGAGAGAACTCAGGGTAGGTGGGTACGCTCACGCGCATGAGACGTCGCGGTATCACGGTCTTGCTCGGCGCCTTGATCACCGCGATCCTGGCAGTCGGCGTGATGGCCGTCCCGTTGCCCTACGTCGTGCTCAAACCCGGCCCCACGGTGAACACGCTCGGCTCGGACAACGGCAAGCAGGTCATCCAGGTGACCAAGGCCGAGACCTCGACGTCCGCCGGGCAGCTCAGGCTGACCACCGTCGGCGTGCAGCCGGACGTGGAACTGGTGTGGGCCATCCGCGGCTGGTTCAGCCGCGAGCAGGCGGTGGTGCCGCGCGAGCTCATCTATCCGCCGGACCGCACCGAGAAACAGGTCGAGGCGCAGAACCAGCAGGAGTTCGCCAGCTCGCAGACCAGCGCGGAGACCGTGGCCCTGCGCGAACTGGGGTACCCGGTGCAGGTGTATGTGAAGAAGGTGACCGACGGCAGCCCGGCGGTCGGCAAGCTGGCCGCCGACGACGTGCTCACCTCGGTCGACGGCACCAAGGTGACCGGCCCGCAGAACCTCACCGACCTGATCCGGGCCAAGCCGGAGGGCAGCACACTGACCATCGGCTACGTCCGGGACGGCAAGCCCGGCACGGTCGCGATCGCCACCCGTTCGGCCGCTGCCGACGAACCCCCGCGCATCGGCGTGGAGATCGCCCAGAAGCAGCCGCACCCGTTCACCGTGAAGATCGACCTGGACGAGATCGGCGGACCCAGCGCGGGACTGATGTTTACCCTCGGCATCATCGACAAGCTCAAGCCGGCCGACCTGACCGGCGGCAAGATCATCGCAGGTACCGGGACCATCGACGACGCGGGCAAGGTGGGCCCGATCGGCGGCATCCCGCAGAAACTGGTCGGCGCGAAAGAGGCCGGCGCGCAACTGTTCCTGGTGCCGGCCGGCAACTGCGCCGAGGCATTGCGCAACGCGGTGTCCGGCCTGCCGATGGCGAAGGTGACCACGGTGGACGACGCCCTCACCGCGCTGCGCACCTTCACCTCGGGCGGAACGCCGAAACCCTGCTCAGCCGCCTGATAGCTGCGACATCGTAAGGTGAGACACCGAGCACGACGATTGTGTGGAGCCAACGTTGGTCATGCGTAATAGTCCTCTGCCGAGGATGAGCCGGCGCGGTCGCGTCACCGTCGGCGTCCTCGCGGGGGTTTTCCTTCTCTTCACGCTCCTCGGCTGGGGCATCGACGCCTATACGGACTGGCTCTGGTTCGACGAGGTGGACTACACCGGTGTCTACACCGGCAAGCTGGTCACCCGGCTGGTGCTGTTCCTGGCGATCGGCCTGGCCATGGCGCTGGTGGTGGCCGTCAACCTCTTCCTGGCATACCGTCTGCGTCCGCTGCTGCGACCACACTCGGCCGAGCAGGCCACCCTGGAGCGCTACCGGATGGTGATCCAGCCGCGGCTGGGCTTCTGGATCGCCATCGCCTCGATCGTCGTCGGGTTCTTCGCCGGGCTCAGCGCGCAGAGCCGCTGGAAGGACTGGTTACTCTTCCGCAACGGCGGCAGCTTCGGCGTACGGGATCCGCAGTTCAAAGTGGACGTCGGGTTCTACATCTTCGACTATCCGTTCTGGCGCTACCTGCTCGGCGTCGGCTTCACCGCGGTGGTGCTGTCGGTGATCGGGGCGCTGGCCGTGCACTACGTCTTCGGCGGCGTGCGGCTGCAGGGCGTGGGCGACCGGATGACGGCCGCCGCGCGTGCCCACCTGACCACGCTTGTCGCCTTCTTCGTGCTGCTCAAGGCGGTGGCCTACGTGCTGGACCGGCGTGCGCTGCTGCTGGAGCAGCACGTCTCGCCGGGGCTCTACGGCGCTGGATACACCGACGTCAACGCGCTGCTGCCGGCCAAGGAGATCCTCGCGTACATCTCCATCGTGGTCGCCGTGGCGATCATCGTGTTCTCCAACGCGGTGATGCGCAATCTGGTATGGCCCGGGGTCTCGCTGGCCCTGCTGGCCATCTCTGCGGTGGCGATCGGCGGCATCTACCCGCTGGCCGTGCAGAACTTCCAGGTGCAGCCGAGCCTGGCAGACAAGGAAGCGCCCTATATCGCCCGGTCCATCGCGGCGACCCGCGAGGCGTTCGGCCTGCAGAGCACCGAAGTGAAGCCGTACCCCGCCTCCAACACCGTGCCACCGGACACGCTGAGCTCGGACACCAACGCGCAGAACGTCCGGCTGATCGACCCGCAGTTGGTCTCCGAGGCGTTCACCCAGCAGCAGCAGGTCCGCGGCTTCTACGACTTCGGGCCGAAACTGGACGTGGACCGGTACACCGTCAACAACAGCACCCGCGACTACGTGGTCGGCGTCCGCGAAGTCAACGACGATGAGCTGACCACCCAGCAGCAGAACTGGATCAACCGGCACACCGTGTTCACCCACGGGTACGGCCTGGTCGCCGCGCCGGCCAACGACGTGGTGTGCGGCGGCCTGCCGTACTTCGTCTCCGGCTTCCTGGGCGAGGACCAGCAGCCCGGCTGCGCGTCGGACACCGAACAGATCTCCGTCAAGCAGCCGCGCATCTACTACGGCGAGCAGTCCACCGAGTACGCCATCGTGGGTCAGCAGAACAAGAACAAGAACGTCGAGTTCGACCGGCCGCAGCCGAACAACAACAACGGCGGCGAACGCTTCACCTACGACGGTCAGGGCGGCGTGCCGATCGGCTCGATGCTCCGCCGCCTGGTCTTCGCCATCAAGAACACCGAGAGCAACTTCGTGCTCTCCGACGCGGTCAACAGCAAATCCCGCCTCATGTACGTGCGGGAACCGCGCGCCCGGGTGGAGAAGGTGGCGCCGTTCCTGACCATCGACGGCGACCCGTACCCGGCGGTGGTGGACGGGCGCATCGTGTGGATCCTGGACGGCTACACGACATCGGCCACCTACCCGTACTCGCAGCGCATCAACCTGCAGCAGGAGACCGTCGACGAGCTGACCAACCAGGGCACGTTCGCGCTCGCCCGGGACAACGTGAATTACATGCGCAACTCGGTGAAGGCCACCGTCGACGCGTACGACGGAACGGTGAAGCTGTACGAGTTCGATGACAAGGACCCGATCCTGAAGGCCTGGAACAAGGCCTTCGGTGGTGACCTGATCATCCCGAAGGCGGACACGCCGCCGGAGCTGGCGCAGCACTTCCGCTACCCGGCGGACCTATTCAAGGTGCAGCGCAACCTGCTGGCCCGGTTCCACGTCACCAACGCCGCCGAGTTCTTCTCCGGCCAGGACTTCTGGCAGGTGCCGAACACGCCGGACAACCCGGACAGCCGGTCCAAGCAGCCACCGTTCTATCTGAACGTCCAACTGCCCGGTCAGGACGAGCCACGGTTCCAGCTCACCTCCGCGGTGACACCCAACAACCGCGACAACTTGGCGGCGCTCATCTCCGCCTCGTACGTGAACGACGAACCCAAGCTGGAGGTGCTGGAACTGCCGGACCAGACGGCCATCCAGGGCCCGGTCCAGGTGCATCAACGCATGACCAACAACGCCTCGGTGCGCTCCGAGCTGACCCTGCTGTCCAACAGCAACCAGAGTCAGGTGCTGTTCGGCAACCTGATCTCGTTGCCGGTCGGCGAGGGCATGCTCTACGTCGAGCCGGTCTACGTGCGCAGCGGCCAGGAGAACGCGGTTCCGCTGCTGCAGAAGGTGCTCATGTCGTACGGCGACGGCGGCACGTACGTGGTGCTGGCCGACAACCTGAAACAGGGGTTGGAGCAGCTCGTGCAGCAGGGCGAGAACGGCCCGTCGTCGTCCGGCGGCACGTCGTCCGACAACAACCAGGACCAGAACCCGTCGGGTGGCGGCAGCCCGCCGACGAACCTGCCGAACCAGCTCTCCGACGCGGCGGCGCAACTCGACCAGGCGATCGCGGACGTGCGGGCGGCCCAGGAGAGCGGCGACTTCGCGCGGTACGGCGACGCGTTGCAGAAGCTGGACCAGGCGATGACGAACTTCCAGAACGCGCAGAAGGCGGCGGGCATCACGCCGAGCCCGACGACCGGAGCGTCGTCGGCGCCGGCCCCGACGCCGAGCGGAGGCTGACGGCTCGACATCGCGACACCATCGGATGGCGCCACTCCCGTGAACGGCGGGGGTGGTGCCGTCGCATGTGGCACCCCGGCTCGCACAGCGAGGCTGGGGCGTTTTGCAGGTGCGCCGTCGGTTGCGCTAGGGTTAACAGGCCGACGCGGGGTGGAGCAGCTCGGTAGCTCGCTGGGCTCATAACCCAGAGGTCGCAGGTTCAAATCCTGTCCCCGCTACCATGTGATGTCTAGGACATCGAAATGGCCCGGACCTACGGATCGTAGGTCCGGGCCATTTGCTTTCCGGACACGGAACGGCCCGGCGGTGGTAGGGAATTTGGAGATTCTCGCTCAACGCATCCTCACGCATTCCCCAAGCCGTGGGCCGGTGGTGGCTCAATGATGTGGCTTCCGATGTCGAGTCACGACGAAAGGAAGCATCACTTCATGATCACCCAACGATACGGTGACCTGGAGATCGGCTACACCAAGATGGAGGTGAAGCAAAATGGAATCGGCCGGCCGGAGCTGACCGGTGACTGGCACTTCCTGGGCGACGTCACCGTCCACGACGTTCCGGCTTCCGGCGGCGGACTCCTGGTCAGGGATCGCTCTGTCGGCCGGGATCTGCTCCGGCCGCCGGTGAGTTTCCAGAAGGTGGGCGAATTCAAGGGGAGCTTCAAGTACAAAATCCTCGGCAACGCGGCGTGGACCGTCTATTTCCGGCATTTCGTGTGGCGACCGATTCCGCCCGCCGGGTATGTGGCACTGGGCGATGTGACGACGAGTGCGGCAAATCTTTACGACGGAGATCTGGAACCGGGCAATCCGTCGGTGTCGATGGGCGTCGCCTGCGTGAAGAAGGAACATGCCGGGCGCGCGTACGTGCGCCGTGCGGAACTCGGCCTGTCACCCACCATTCGAATCGGTGGTGGGAAGGCATGGTGGCCCATCACGCCCCCGCTGTACCCGTTCGATGACACCGAGGAGCACATGTTCCTGCCCGCCGGAACGTTCAGTTGCGGTCCCGACGTGCAGCACTCCCCGACGGATGTGACATGGGTGCTGGACCTGCCGGCCGTCGTCGAGAAGACCGACTACGCCCCCGAGTTGACGCTGGAGTCCTACAATCCGCCCCCGGCCCAGGCGATCGTCACCGACCGGGCGGTGACCGTGCCCTATGTGATGGTCAACGACAGCAACCGGACCGAGGAGTGGAAGGTGGACAACTCCCCCTTCTACAAGATCCTGCGCAAGCGTCAGTATGACCTCCTCCGGCACGTCGACTTCCGGGGCGGCGGTGGCGGGGAGATCGAGGAGGCGATCACCGTAGGAGTCACGAAGGAGAGATCGGACGAGTTCGCCGTGACCACGGGCATCACCGTCGGCGTCTCGACGGGTGTGGAGGTGTCGGCCAAGCCTCTCGGCATGGGCGCGAGCGCCTCGGTGGAAACCTCTGTCAGTGCGTCTCTGGAGCTCGGGTATGCCCGGCGTTACGGCGTGTCGGAGTTCGACGATCACACCTTGACCGTGACGTACGAGGTGCCGGCGGACCACGCCGGCGCGTTGTGGACGGACACTCACCAGCTGGTCCCTGTGCGAGGTGACGGCACCCTGGTGACCAACGAGAACCTCAAGCTCAACGCGGGCAGCTCCAGCTCGTACGTGGGACGGCTCTACCCCTCGGACGCCGCGGACAAGGGTGTGGGGGTCTTCCGCCATGTGCCGGCGAACCAGCTCGAACGATTCCGGGCCGGCGCCAAGGAACTGGGCCTTGACCTGAACCAGCTCCCGACGGTCGAGGAACTCGATGAGGCAGCTCGGAAATAGACGCTTCCACGGCTGACGCGCGGAACGCGGCCTCTCCCGTCGAGGGAGAGGCCGCGTTCTGTTTACTCGTGTGTCAGCGGACGGTCAGGTACAAGCGGTAGTCGCTGCCGTCGTGCAGCATCGACATGTCGTGCAGGTCGCTGTTGGCCGGCGTGCCGACAAGCGTCAGGGTCGGGATCGACTTGTGCCCGAACGCGTACGTGCTGCCGTCGAACGCACCCTGGTAGAACTCGGTGTTGCTGCCGAGCTTGAAAGCGTAGAAGCGGTAGAACTCACCGTCGTGCAACATTCCCCAGCGCGACCAGTCGGTGTCCGCGGGGAAGCCGGTGATCTGGATCTGCGGGATCGAGTTGTGGCCGAAACGGTAGGTCGTGGTGCCGGCGACAAAGGCGGCCTGATAAAGCGTCGTGCGATCGCCGAGGCGCCGCATGTAAAGGCGGTAGTTGCTGCCGTCGTGCAGCATTTCGAAGCTGCTGGCGTCGACGTCGGAGGGGAATCCCTCCAGGGTCAGCTCGGGGATCGAGTTGTGCCCGAAAGCATACGACGAGCCGTCGAAGCTGTACTGGTAGAGCTTGGTCGAGGTGCTCCCCTGGAAGGCGTAGAACCGGTAGGCGCTGCCGTCGTGCAGCATCGCCACGCGGTCGATGTTGGCGTCGGCGGGCGAGCCGGTGATGGGGATGTTCGGGATCGAGTTGTGGCCGAACTCGTAGTTCGTCGTTCCGGAAACGAACGCGAACTGATTGAGTGACGACATGCTGTCCTCTTTCTGACTGATCGACTGATTGACTGATCGACTGATGATCCAAGAGATCCACAATGCGCGTATCATTGCACCGTGCTTGCGTGAATATTGTCGGTCGATCCGGGTGGATTGCTTGTGGAAATTCTGAGGACCTTTTGTGGAAATATGAGGACGATCATGAATGCGGCATCGTCACCAGGGCATTCGCGAGATCGCGATAAGCACTGTCTCCTTCACGACTGAACCTGCCCTGCGGGCCCCGCGGACGCTTCTCGATCTTGGAGTTTGTGGGCGGACATGTGGCATTAGCGGCTTGTCCGGCCCGCACCATCGGTCCCGGGCGCACCCCGCGGCCGGGGCGGCCGAGCGGGCAGCGTTCGGGGATCGTCGAAGGGGGCCGTGCGGCGTACGGATAATGGCCGGGTGACGCGGCGCAAACGGTCTCAGCGGCAGGTGTCGGCAGTGGCCACCGGGGTGGCCGAACTCGTGCCCGACCCGGATCGCTCGACCGGGTGGACGCTCACCCTGGACGGCGCGCCGCAGTCGCACGTCGACCTGGCGGATCCGACCTACCTCGAATTCGAGTATGTCCGCCGGATCGCCGCGACCATCGACCTGATCGCTGCGCCGCATCAGCCGCTGCGCGTGCTGCATCTCGGCGGCGGCGCTCTGACGGTGCCGCGGTACGTGGCCGCCACCCGGCCCGGCTCCCGTCAGCGTGTGGTCGAGATCGACGGGTCGCTGGTCGAGCTGGTCCGCCGCGCGCTTCCCTGGGACCCGGGCTGGCACCTCAAGGTGCGGGTGGGCGACGCGCGCGAGGCGGTGACGACCGTCCGCGCAGGCGGCTATGACGTGGTGGTTTGCGACGTGTTCGCCGGAGCCCGTACGCCGGCGCACCTGACCTCGGTGGAGTTCGTCGAGGCGGTCTCCCGGGCGTTGGCGCCGGACGGGTGGCTGATCGCGAACGTCACCGACGGGCCGCCTCTGCGGCACGCGAAGGTGCAGGTGGCGACCATGCGCGCGGTGCTGCCGGAGGCGATCGTCATCGCGGATTCGACGGTGTTGCGCGGCCGGCGCTTCGGCAATCTGGTGGTGGTGGCGGGCCGTACCGCTCCGCCGACGGCCGCGCTGACTCGCCGCGCCGCGGGTGACTGGTTTCCCGGGCGAGTGGAGTCGGATCTGGACCGGTTCTGCGGCGGCGCGCCGCCGGTCCACGATGCGGATGCGGTGGGGTCGCCCGCGCCGCCGGAGGGGCTGTTCCGCGCTCGCGGTTAGGGCCGAACCGGACTGCATCGGCCGAACGTGCAGCATTCGCCCTCTACCGGTTCGAGCTCGCTGCGCATCGTGGATCGAGGATGCGCGATGTGGCTCGACTGTGTCGTCCGCACTTGTCGGCCTCGATGCTATGCGGATGTAATCGATGGGCCATGCGCAGAGTGCGGCATGACGGGAGGGAAAGTGTTTCATGCGTGATCGACACTTTCCGCCTCTCGCCGGCGAGCGCGTCGACGTGTTCGGCCCGTTGCACGGCGGCGAGCGGGAGATGTGGCGGGGGCGGTGCGGCATCGCCGAGTACGCGTTCGATGAGCCGGCTTCGATGCCGCGGTGGACGCTGCCGGAGTCGACCGAGGTGCTGGTGACCGACCAGCGCCTGCTCTACGTGCATGCGGCCGACGGCGGAGACGAGATCGTCTGCGGCGAGTTGCGCTGGCTGTGGCCGCAGTACCTGCGGGTGCAGCCGGGTGCCCGCGGCGGGGATCGGGGGGCGGCGGCCACCCAGGTGCAGCTCGTTTGCGGGGGCGCCGACGGCACCCATCCGGCGATGGTGCTGGCCGGCGGCGACATCGCCACGGTGGCTGACGCGGACCACCTGGCCAACGCGATCCGGCAGGCGATCGCGCGGTTCCGGGTGGAGAACGCGGAGAAGCTGGGGCTCGGCTCGGGACAGGCGCGGATGCTCTCCCGGCTGCTGATGGCGCCGGAGTTCAGCAACCACCAGGGCGGCGAGGGGCAGACGGTGTCGCTTCTCGGCGCGTTGCTCGTCCGTCGCCCGCCGGCGGAAGCCGACGGGATCTCCCACGACGAGCTCGCCGCCGACGTGCCGACCGTCAACCTGTCCGAGCGGGCTGAGTCGATACGGCGTACGGCGGCTCGGATCGCCGCCAACTCCGGCCGTTACCGGCCCGGCGGCCGGCTGACGGACAACCGCGCCGCCAGCGCCGTCATGCGAGGCCCTCGCCGAGGCTGAGCATGCCTGCCCTCACGTGCCGGACGGAACGAAGCAATCGCCGTTCGCCACGCGTTCCGCGTGCACCTCGTGCGCGCGGCGCAGCAGGTCCTGCAGTTCGGAATCGTCGTCGGCCTCCTGGCGGAAGCGGTCGGGCAACTGCTGGAGTCGCTCTTCGTCCTCGACCAGCCGATGGTAGAGCTCGTCGCAGTACGCCGGGTCGGGCTCCACGTCGAGGAACTCCCGCGCGTGCCGGCGGACCGCCGACATCGAGGTCTTGGCGCGCCCGCGCGGGCTGAGCAGCGACGCCGCCACGGTGATCAGCAGCACCACGATGATCACCATCAGGGACTGGCCGGTGCCGAACTCGAACACGCCGATCGGCTCGCCGTCGTTGACGAACGGCAGGTTGTTCTCGTGCATGGCGTGCAGGATCAGCTTCACACCGATGAAGGCGAGGATCACCGCCAGCCCGTACGACAGGTGGACCAGCCGGTCCAGCAGGCCGTCCAGCAGGAAGTAGAGCTGGCGCAGGCCGAGCAGCGCGAACGCGGTGGCGGTGAAGACGAGATAGACGCTCTGGGTGAGCCCGAAGATCGCCGGAATGGAGTCCAGCGCGAACAGCAGGTCGGTGCCGCCGATGGCGATCATGACCAGCAGCATCGGCGTCAGCATGCGCTTGCCGTGCTGCACCGTGAACAGTTTGTCGCCGTCGAAGTCGTCGCTGGTGCGCAGGAACCGGCGGGCCACGCGGATCACCAGATTGTCCGCCGAGTGGTCCTCGTCGCCGGGCTTGACTAGGTTGATCGCGGTGCCCAACAGGATCAGCCCGAACAGATAGAACACCCAGGCGAACGCGTTGATCAGGGCGGCGCCGAGGAAGATGAAGCCGGTGCGGGTGAGCAGCGAGAAGACGATGCCGAAGAGCAGCACCTTCTGCTGGTCGGCGCGGGGCACCTTGAAGCTGCTCATGATCATCAAGAACACGAACAGGTTGTCCACCGACAGCGCCCACTCGGTCACCCAGCCGGCGAAGTATTCCGCTCCGGCGGTGTGCCCGCCGAACTGCCACACGCCGAACCCGAACAGCACGGCGATCGCGCCGTAGATCGACGACCAGACGGCCGCCTCGCGCATCGACGGGACGTGTGCTCGGCGTACGTGGAAGACGAAGTCGAACAGCACGAGACCGGCGAGCCCGGCCACGGTAAGGGCCCAGACCAGGCCGGTCACCTGCATGACCGACATCCTAAATGCGGTTTGCCGGTGGGGTTGTCCGCGCCGCTCGAAGCTGGGCCTCGGTGAGGAAGAGCGCCCCGGTGAGGTCGGCGCCGCGCAGGTCCGTCCCGCGCAGGTCGGCGCCGCTGAAGTCGGCGCGGCGCAGGTCGGCGTCGCGCAGATCCGCGGCGATCAGCAACGCGCCGCGCAGGTCGGCGCCGCGCAAGTCCGCACCGCGCATCCGGCGCCCGACCAGGTCCCTGCCGCGATAGCAAGGGGCCGGCCCGGCTCCGGCGCGGGCGATCTTGCTGGCCCGCCGCAGCAGCCGGTTGACCCGATTGCGGTACGCGGTGACGTCGAGCCCGGCCAGATCCGCCGGCGTTCCGTCGGCCAATCGGCGGGTCTCGTCGAACGCCGCCTGCAGGGCGGGCCGCAGCGCCGTCACCTCCGGCAGCCGCCGTGCCTGGTCGAGATGCCAGGCGAGCTCGTGGAGCTGCCGCATCACCGGAAACAGGTCGAGCATGGCCCGGGCGGCACGCCAGTCGGCACCGCCGAAGGTGCCCTGCACCAGGTGCTGACCGGCACCGAAACAGTCGAACACGGCACAGCCGCGAAACCCCTCGGACGCCAGCATCGGGTGGATCTCGCAGCGAAAGTCGTCGTCGAGGTGCACGCATGCCCGGCCGGCGGGTTTGTCATAGGCGAAGTCCACGGACTGCGAGAACGCGGGGGCGACGCAGCACAACCCGGCGCACCGGGAGCAGTCGGCGGCCAGCTCCATCACCGTGCCAGCCTAGTGGGCCTTGCTCCGTGGCGGCACGGGCGCGACGATGGACGCCGACCGAGAATGCCGACCTACTACAGTGGACAGTCCGCTACGTCCGACGGGGGTCGACGTGAACGAGCAAGACGACGTGTCCGATGCGCCGGTGATCGACACCTCGACGGCGCACCCGGCCCGCCGCTACAACTACTGGCTGGGTGGCAAGGACCACTTCGCCGCCGACCGGGAGTCGGGCGACGAATTGGAGCGGCTCTTTCCGGGTCTGCGCATCGGGGTGCGCGCCAACCGCGACGTGCTGCGCCGCATGACGCACCATCTGGCCGCCGAGGCGGGGATACGCCAGTTCCTGGACATCGGCACCGGCCTGCCCACCGCGGACAACACCCACGAGGTGGCGCAGCGCGCCGCGCCGGACGCCCGAGTGCTCTATGTGGACAATGACCCGTTGGTCATGTCGCACGCCCGCGCCCTGCTCACCAGCAGCCCGGAGGGCCGCACCGCGTACATCGAAGCGGATCTGCGCCAGCCGGAGAAGATCCTGGAAGCATCGGAGCTGACGGAGACGCTCGACTTGACCCGGCCGGTGGCGTTGATGCTGATCGCGGTCCTGCACTTCGTCCGTGGCCGGGACCGGGCCAGGCCGCTGGTGCGGCGACTCGTGTCCGCACTGCCATCCGGAAGTTATGTGGCCATCACGCACGGCACCGTCGACTTCCTGGCGCCGGAGGTGGCGAGCACTGCCCAGCAGATGGCCGAGGACGGCAAGGTCGACGTCTGGCCCCGCGGCAGGGATGAAGTCGTGGCACTCTTCGACGACCTCGACCTGGTCGATCCGGGCGTGGTGCTGGCCTCACAATGGCGGCCGGAGCCGGGTGCGGAACAGCCGGATCCGCGGGACGTCGGGGTGTGGGCCGGCCTGGCCCGCAAGCCCTGAGCCGCACGGCGCCGGTACGGACGTTCGTGCCTTTTTCGTCTGCGGCCACCTTGCGACCACGGAGTACACAGAGGCCCTTCACCCGGATGGGTGAAGGGCCTCTGACCTGCACTTCTGTTGTAGCGGGGACAGGATTTGAACCTGCGACCTCTGGGTTATGAGCTGGCCGGCAGCCGTCTCAGCAGTCCGGCGACGGCTCAGCGTGTGCGTCCTGGCTCGGGTAACGGCTGACCGCCGTCTCAGCCGCACGGCCGCGTCCCGACAGGTTCGGCGCGTTCTTACTGCCGCCCTGAGCTGGCGCGGAGAGGAACCGCCAGACGGGCTCACCACTTCCCCCTGGAGGCACCTCGTGAAGACTCAGACTTGGGAGCGATGGGCGCTCGGGATCGTCCTGATCGTCACCGCGCTTCTCGCCGCGCGGGTGTCCGTCGGACACGTCGTCGCCTGGACGCTCGTCCACTCACCGCCTGGCACGTCGTCGCTGTCCGGCATCACGAACGCCACGATCTCGGAACTCCTGCCGTTTGCCGGCATCGTTGCCTACAGGGTCTGCCGCAGGTCCGGCCGCTCGGTCGTCCTGCCCGTCCTGTTGTTCGTCCTCGGGGCCGGGCTGTCGCTGAACGCGCAGTACGCGATGGCCTCGCCCGGAATCAGCGGTGTCGTCGCGTCCGCCGCGCCGATGGCGGCGGTCATGCTGATCACGAAGGCTGCGGTGGCGATGCTGTCCCCGCAGGGAGACGCGACCAAGAGCCCGGGGGCCACTCAGCTTGCTGACGCAACCCCAGTCATACCCGAGCCGGCCGTGAAGTCGCCCGAGCCCGAGCTGATCGCGGAAACGCCGGAAGCTGCGCCGCTCTCCGGCAGCTCTCCTCGAACGCCTGTACCGCTGCCCGGCAACCGCAGATCCGCTCGCGTAAGCGAAGCGGCCTCCCTCCGTCGCTGACCAACGCCGGCAAGGTCGCGGCAGCCGTGAAGAAGTTGGGCGAGCAGGCCCCGATCGCGACGATCGCCTCGGAGGCCGGCGTGAGCGTCAGTACCGCACGCCGCCACCTCCCGGCGACCGCGAGCAGCAACGAGGCTGAGGAGTCCGCAGCAGACGCGCGGCTAGTCGCGGTCTGACACTCGCGCTCCGGGAGATCAGGCTGCTTGCACGGGCCGACCTGGGCGAGAAGGTCGCTGACCTTACCGGCCCGCGGGCACGAACGCACAGAAGGCTTAGGCGTTCCATGCCCGCGGGCTTCCTGTGACCTGCAATCAGGGGAAGTGGTGGGACCTTGCCCTGGGCTCAGATGGCCGCCAGGGACGGCTGTCTACTTCTCGCGGCCGAGGATCAGGTGGGGGTACCCGAGGTTGATTCGGTCGCCGAGTGGAACTTTGAGGCTTTCGATCAGGGACGTGAGCTGGTCGATGGCGTCGCCGGGGCTTTCGGCTTCGCCTTTGAACTCGAACTCGGCGAAGGTTCCCAGGCCGTCGATGGTGTCGATTGCGACGACGGTAGGGACGTCGCCGTCGAGGTGCCATTCCTCGCGGGTCTTGTCGACCTCGGCGATCACCGTGAAGTCAAGCGCTTCCAGGGTCAGCCGGACTGCCTCGGGGTCGGTGACGGGGGTTTCGTACTCGTCGGCGTGGGTCTTCACGTCGGCATCGATCGGGTGCCAGCGCTTGAAATTCAGGGATGCGTCGCCACCATCCTGCCTGCGGATCCGAAGCCATTCGGATATTGCGGCCGGGGCGAGGAAGTCACGGTGCGGGGCGTTGTAGTACGTATCGACCTGCCGTGTTGCCGTGCCGGGCTTGGCGTGCCTCGCGGCCAGGGCCGTTCGCAGGGCTTCGGCGTCGGGTACGGCGAACTTCTGCTCGATCTCGATGTACTTCATGGTGTCCGTTCTACTTGTCGGTTTGCCGGATCGGCGGGGGCAGGTGGTGCAGCAGGTCCCGCGCGGGTTGCAGCGCGCGGTGGACAAGGTCGAGGTCGGCCGGGTGAATCGGCGAGCGTGCTGCGGTAATGGTCGCGGTGATCTGTGCCGCGTCCCGGAAACCGACGAGAACGGCCGCATCTTGCTGGCGCAGCGCGAAGCCGAGCGCTGCCCGGATTTCAAGACCGGGCACGTCACCGGCCGCGACCCCGGCATTGCGCAGACCGTGACGGACCGCGTGCAGGATCGCCGGGGCGAACAGCGGATCCCGACTGCGGTGATCCAGCGCGCTGAATCGCCTCGGACTGGCCGGGTCGTGCGTCCCAAGCAGCACGCCTTGACCAAGCGCCTGCTTGATCAGGACCCCGGTGCCGCGTTGACGAGCGAACGCGAATACGTCCGTCTCACCCTCGCTGACCTGGTGCGAGAGCAGGTTGTGGCGCACGGTCAGGATCTCCGGGTGGACCGTTTGGAACAGGTGCAGGAACCGTGCGGCCTGCGCCGCGATCAGTCCGTCCCGGTCGGCCCACTCCACCGCGAACTCGTGCGGCGCTCGCAGCCCGATCGCCTTGATCGCTCCTTGCCGGAGCAGGTCTTGCAGCGTGTCGACCGCTGGCTGGAGGTACCGGTCCTCGGGGCCGAAGTCGCCGCTGTGCAGGAAGTACACATCGAGGTAATCGGTGTTCAGGTGGGTCAGGGTGTGCTCGAACTGCCGGCGGATCTGGTTCGGCGCGTACGGATGCCCGCCGTCGGGGCCAGGCTGGTAGCCAACCTTGCTGGTCAGCACGAGGCCCGCTCGCGACACCTGGCTGACGAACTGGCCGAGGAGTTGTTCGGAGCGGCCCATGCCGTACACGTCGGCCGTGTCGAACAGGCGTACGCCCAGGTCGTAGGCTGCGTGGAGGCCGGCCAGGGCGTCATCCGGGTTGACGTCGTCCCAGCCGATCGGCGTGCCCTGGTTGGCCGCCGGACCCCCGATTGTCCAGCATCCTGCCCCGATCGCGGGGATGGGCCGCGGAAGGCCGGGCACGTCGCGGATCGGCAGCCACATCTCAGTCTCGGTCTGTGTCGTCATCATGTGCCGCACGGGTCCGAGGCGTTGATCGAGTGCCAGGCGTCGCTGTCGGCCCACCGTCGGTGCTCGCTGGTCAGCCGGTCGGCATCCTGACCGCTGAGGTTCGCGGTGACTGCGGTGATGGTCAGCCGCATCTCTGCTTTCAACTCCTCGATCCGCCGGTCCATCACCGCGACGAGGCCCGACTCCAGTGCTTCGGGGTCGGGCCGCTCCAGGTCGTGGGTCCGGATCAGACTGAGCATCTGCCCGAGCAGCTTGTAGGCGGCGTCCTTGACTACCAGCCGGGCCTGCCGGACGCTGTCGCGCTGGCCGCCGTCGAGGACCTTCTCCAGTGACTTGAAGGTGTAGTCCAGGGCGAAGTTGCGATCCACCCAGAGCTGGGCGTGGCGGGCGCACACACCGATGCGCCAATCGGCGTACTCGGCGTCGACCCGGCCCATCGAGGGCCGCTCGTCGCGGGTGAGGCCGGCCTGCTGCGCGGCCCTGGTGTAGGCAGCGCCGATCAAGCACTCCATCGAGACCAGCATGTAGGAGATGCCCCGATAGAACGGCTCGCCCGCTGCATGCTCTGCGGCGAACTGGTCGTCGCGTACGCCGTCCACGATCTGCTCAACGTCCATCTCGGGCAGCGGTCGCATCAGCAGGTCGGTGCGGCCCTGAAAGGCGTAAGTGGCCTCCAACTCGCCGATGCTCATCAGCGGGTCGAACGTGATGTACGTGAACCGGGTCGGAACCTGCAACGCCGACAGCGTCCGAATCCCGGTCGCGTTCTGCTCGCTGGTCGTCTCCTTGTTGAACCGCTCCAGAATCGAGGTCACGCCGGACTCGACCCCGAACAGGCATCGCCGCAGCCCGGCCCCGAGCATTGCCCGCCACATCCGTGCCCGCTCGATGTGCCAACGCCGATCCTCGTCGAGCGAACAGACCTGATCGATGCGGCAACTGCTCTCCCATCGGAACCCCGCCTCGTGAACGGTCCGGGCCATGTCTAGCGCTCGGCCGGCGGCATCTGGGCCACGACCGATGAACTCCTCATCGACCAGGTACAGCGTCCGAGAAACCTCCGGGTGGCGGTCGAACACCCGCCGCATTTCGCGCAAGATCCACGGCAGTTGCCGGGGTAGGGCACCGGCCCACGTTCCCTTGTGTCCGCGCGGGCAGAACGAGCAGAAGTTGGTGCACCCTCGGGAGCCTTCCAACTGCGCGACGCCGCGATGCTGGAACGTCCGAGGCAGCAGGTCTAGCTCCGGGAAGATGTCCGTCTGCAACCGGTTGGCGACCGATGCGGTCCGGCGGAACGAGCCGATCGCCATTCCGCCGCCACGCGCCGCCCCGTTGTAGCCGATGCCCCGAATATCGCTGATGCCCAGGTCGCCATGCCAGTGCCCGATCACGTCCTGGATCGTCGGCTCCCCGGCACCTCGCGCGATCAACAGGTTCGGGTAGCGGTCGAGGAGCAGCTTTTCGTTGCGGGCGGTCAGGCTTCCCCCGGCGATGACCATCGGAGCCTGCGGCAACCCGTTCAGGTGGTCGAGCAGTCGCTCCATCAGGTCATGCTGACCGAACGTCGCCGAGATGCCGACGATGTCCGGAGACCAGCCTTCCACCTCGGAGGTGATGCCGGCCAGACTCACGCCGAGCTGCATGTCCACCATGCGGACCTGGCCGGTCAACATCGCGCGGGCCGCGCGCGCGAGATCGGAGATGGCCAGCGGGAATCGCGGCATCGGGAAATACTCCGGGTGGTACAGGGCGACCAGCAGCACCCGCGGCCGGGTCAGCCGATGGACCGCTCCCGCGCTTACAGTGCCCAGCGACATCCACGAGTTCGGCTCGTGCGCGTTGACGCCTTCGTGCGCCCAAGCGGGCCAGTCGCGTTCTGCCAAGGCGCTGCCCGACAGCTCTCCGATCTGCCATTGCTGCTGAACCGGGTCCGTCTCGATCAGCGCGAGCCTCCGATCGAGTGTGCCGGCGACGATCGCCCTATACGGCACGACGCTCGCGATCAACCGGAGCAGCGCGTTCGGATCCGTCATCAGCGAATCCGAGTTTTCGGTCAGGGCAGGATCCGCTCGACCGGTGACCGAGCTGATGATCGCCTCCAGTCGTCGAGCGGGATCGATCTTCACAGTGGCACTCTTCAAGGTTCGTCTCCGTTCCGGTTCGAGGGGGCGCTGACCACTCGGGCAGGCGAAGAACGCCGAAGCCACAGGCCGAAATTGGCCGGCGCGAGGTCGGGTCAAAGCTTCAGCGCGATACCGGCGTACGCGGCGCACTGCTCCGCGGTCACCTCCGAGTCGTCTGGTCGGCCCCAATCAGCGGTCGGTACCAGGCCGGGCTTCACCAGCTCGAACCCGACGAAGAAGCCCGCGATCTCCTCGCGGGTGCGGGGCACGAGAGGGCCGTGAACGTCACGGTCCAGGCCAGCCAGCGCCTCTCGCTGTTCCTCAGTCATGAAGTCGGCTGTGCCGTGAGTCAAAGCCAGGTACGACCCCGACGGCATCGCAGCCATCAGCGTCTCGACCGCCCCATACGGGTCTTCCTCGTCGGTGACGAAACGCAGCACCGCGTTGATCAGCACCGCAACAGGCCGGCGCTGGTCGAACATGCTCCGCAACCGTGGATCGCTCACTAAAGCCTTCGGTCGGCGCAGGTCGCCCGCGATGAAGTCCGACCAGCCCGTCCCGTGACTGCCGGGGGCCGCCATGAGGGCTCGGGCGTGAACAGCCACGTGCTCGTCATGGTCGACGTACAGGACTCGACTTCGTGGTTCAGCCGCCTCGGCGATCTCAAACACGCTGGGAGTGGTCGGCAGCCCGCAACCGACGTCGAGGAACTGATCCACCCCCAGCTTGCCGGCCAGGCGGCGCACGGATCGTTCGATGAAGCGCCGATTCTCGTCCGCCGCGATCTCCGCGTACGGGAGGATCCTCAGCAGGTCCATCGCAGCGCCTCGGTCCACTGCGAAGTTGTCTTTGCGATGCAGGAGCGCGTCGTAACGGCGGGCGGGCGCCACCGATGACGCCAACTCGTTGGGGTCACGCGGGAGCGTCCAGGGCTGATCGTTCATCTCTATACCACCCGCGTGTCGTACACGGTGCCTTTCGCGTGACGGGGCCGATGACCAGTACCACCTTTTGGGCGGCTGGAAGGGGAATTCACCGCTGCTACCCGCGCTACGGGAGAGCGCGCGGGGCTCCATTTACGGAGGCAGGCGGCAATCCGCTCCAGGATTTCGGGGTCAACGTCCACTCTGGCAATAGGTTGTGCGCCCCTCTCGCTTGGAGGGACAGTCGCGCCAGGTATTCGCCGATCGAGTTCTGGAGCGGCAGCCATGCGGGCCTCCATCAACATCAAGCACTAAGGTCGGGGGTGCCGGGAACGAGGGACTTCATGCGTCCTGCTCGTGCGTCCCGCGACAGATGCGGCACAAAGGGCGAATCGCATCGGCGGGTTGAGGCTTTGTCATGTCGCGAGGATCAGAAGGGGGTGTACGGGTGGCGCCGGAAGGTGATGATCTCGATCGAGACGTGCGCATGACTGCGGCAAGCGCGGCCGGATCATTCACGATCGAGAAGAAGTCGATGAAGCACTGATCGAACTGGTGGTTCGGGTGAGCCTCGATAGTCGCACCGACCGGCACCGACATTGCATTTTCGCCATCGATGCAATGCGGCGCATGCAAGACGACGCCAGGCGGATAATGCCCCAGCAGGATTGCGCCTTCGGGTCGAGTGTCCTTCATTGTTTCGATCCGCCCATCAGCCTAATGGCGCGTTCATCGAACCGGCTCCAAGGTCCACCGTTCGCGCGGTAGGGCGGCGCTTCGGTGAACGACTCGGCACGACCCACCTGCGGATGCTCCTGTGCCGGCAGCGCCCAGGCCGGCAATGGACACTCGACAGTTGGGCGGCGGCGGATCAACTCCAGCCTGACCTCAACACACGGCCACTGCACCCCACAGGTACATCGGACCGGCCGCAGGAGGGCGACCTGCCACCACTGACGTTCGGCCTTTCGATGCCCAGCGGTTGAGCAGTTGACCTGTGGACGCTGTTCATCCTGCGGCCCTTTGTCCGACGAAGGCCGTCGGTCCCGTCGATCCGGCCTGCCTCTCGGGCAGGGAACTCGTCGTGACGGACGCATCGCCATGCCCTGGCTGGTACATCTCGCGCGCACCCATCCTGTCCCTCCGTCCAAACCAAACGTGTTCGCGATCCCGTAGGCCAACTCCGCGATACGCTCGCGACCGAGGGTCTGCCACCGCCACTGACTCCGGCGGCGTCTCGTGATCGACTTACGGGAGTAGCGTTGTCGACACTCAGGGCGATGGCGAGATGTACCGCGTACGCGGACACGTCTGCGTACAGCGAGCGGGAGGCGCAGTGGGGACCTTCGGTCAGATACTTAGGCAGCACCGCGAAGCTCGCGGTTTGTCTCTTCGACAACTCGAAGCACGAGTGCCCTACACCTTCACGTTCATCTCGCAAGTGGAGCGCGGCGAGCGTCGGCCGCCGGAGAAGCTCGCCAGGGACTGCGACGAACGACTGGAGGCCGACGGCGCACTCATCGAGGCGTATCTGCAAGAACAGAGTGGCGACAGCGATATGAAGCGAAGAACCGTAATCCGGGCGATAGGCGCCTTGGCTGCGAGCCCAATTCCGCTGGTCCAGTGGGAGGCAATTCGGAACGGGGTTTCAGTAGTGGCTGAGGGTGCCCTTGATTACGATCAGTGGGAGTCGATTGTGGATGACTACGGTACGTCCTATTATCGCGTTTCTACCGATCAGATTACGGAGAGCCTTCGAGCGGACATCACCGTATTGCAGGCGATCATTCCGTCCGCCCCCGAAGTTGCGAGACTAGCCCTACTCAAAACATTGTCCCGCCTCTCGGCCATCGTCGCCTTGAACATGATTGCCACCGGAAACGTCCTGGCTGCAAATCGATGGTGGCGGGACTCCCACAAGCATGCCAAAGACTCGCGAGATTCGGATAGCGTCATCTTCTCTCACGCTTGGGACGTGGTGAATGGCTGCTATGACGGACGTCCGGCCTCTCGGGTTATATCACTAGCAGAGAAGGCTATCGGGTTTGTCGACCCCAAGAAACCGACGGCCGCCTCGTGTGGACTTGTAGCCGGACATGCTCAAGCACTCTCTCTTGCCGGTCGCCATGGCGAGGCGATTTCGGCCGTGCGCCAGCTCGACGACATGGCGGCAGCCCTTCCCAGTTCAGTTCTGAGTGACGTTGACTCGCTTTGGGGGTGGCCCGAACATCGGCTCCGACACACGGAGGCTTGGGTCTATGCACACGCAGGGGAGCTGGGGAAGGCGGCGCAGGCCAAGGATCGAGCCGTGGAGCTGTATCCACGCTCGCTTGCACGGCTTCGCTCACAGGTTCAGCTCCACCACGCTTCAGCCCTTATCCGTAACGGGCATGTCCCCGATGGCTTGCGTTTGGCGGCGAGCGTGTTGGATGCGCTTCCTGCCGACCAACACAACGGCCTTCTTCGTGCGGTCGCGCAGCAGGTCGCGGAAGCGACGCCAGAGTCCGAGAGGCGGCGGCCAGGCTTCAGGGAGCTGACGGACCGCTCGGCCTAGAATTCGATGATGATCACTTTTGCTCGTCTTGGTGAGCGCGACGTGGCACCGCTCGCCGACGATCTCGTCAACTTGTACGAGGTGGTCTATCGGGAGCCGCCGTACAGCGAAGGCCCAGAGCAGTTCGACCGCTTCAGGTCAAGCCTGAACGAGGACGTAGGCCGTCCTGGGTTCACCCTGATCATCGCCGTTCATGACGGTCAACTCGTCGGAGCATCTTATGGCTGGACGATGGCCGCTGGGAAATGGTGGTCTCGCTCCGACACTGTGCCAGAAAATTCCATCAAGGACGTCGACAAGTTCGCCGTAATGGAATGGATCGTCCATCCCCGATATCGGGGTGAAGGGACAGGGGCACAGCTCATTCGCGAGCTATTGACCGAACGGCCCGAACCCATCGCTACCCTCGCGTCCGATCCTCGCTCAAAAGCACGCGGCATGTACGCGCGAGCGGGCTGGCGGCAAGTCGCTGGGACAAGCTTATCCTGGGGGCCATCGATGGATCTTCTCGTCCTCAGCCTAGGGGCGAACGCCGACGAGCCGTGATGGCAGTGGCCGCATTGGAGCCCTCATGGCAAAGCAAAAAACGAGCCCCAAGCCAGACGGCTTGGGGCTCGTTTCATGCACTTCGATGCTATTCGTCGCCGGCTTGACCTCCCGCGCCATTAAGGCATGCGTCGATCCGGCCGACGCCCGCAACGAGGCGGTGGTTGACGGCCTGCCGGGTAACGCCCTGGCGGGCGGCGATCTCGCGTTCGGTCATGTCCAGCCCGTACCGCAGGACGAGTGCCTTGCGCTCGGTGTCCTTGAGCGGGGCCTTCGTCCAGCCGATGCGGATGTCCGCGATGTGGGCGTAAAGGGTGCCGGCGTGGGCGGGGTCGCCTTGGGCGCGGGGCATGTCGGGGTCGGGTGCGGTGGGGTTGTTCATGCCGTACGCGGTTGCTCCGTCCCAGACGGCGGGGAGCAGGCGCTCGACGAGGGGGCGGTCGTAGTCGGTCACGCTGCCACCTCCCGGGCTCGCCGTTCGTAGGAGATGGTCTGGTTCGCGCGGCGGGCAATGGGTCGGGCCTTGTCGATCAGCCGGCACCAGATCCAGCGGTGCAGCCGGCCCAGGGCGCCGGCCTCGATGTGTTCGCGGACCAGGATGGGGTTGGTGGCCAGCAGGATCAGCGCGTCCTGGCGTTGGTCGTCGAGGTCGACCAGTCCGGCGTACTCGGTTGCTACCTTGCGGGCGGCGCGGTGGGCGATCTCCGGGATGCCGTTGAGGTCGAGGACCGTCCAGTCGACGGTGGTCGACAGTTTCCCCGTGGTGGTCAACGCACTACCTCCTTGATGTTCGTGTTCCCGTCTTTGGTGATCGCGACAATGAGTCCGGGGTGTCCCGGGGTGCCGGTCGCGTGCCGCCACCAGGTGCTCTCCGATTCGAGGGCGGGCGTCTGGATGAAGGTCCTCGGGCCGTCGCTGTCGACCAGTTCGTGGTGCAGGTGGCCCGCGACGAGCAGATCAGCGCGATGCATGGCCGAGTCCTTGTTGAACGCCTGGCCCTTCCACCAGTCGAAGTGCCGGCCCGGCTGCCATTGGTGTCCGTGGGCGTGCGCCACGACGGTGCCAGCGACGTCGACCACGACGGTCAGTTCGTCGGTCTCTGGGACGTGGATCGCGACGTGATCGAACGCGTCGGGGTTGAACTGGGCGGCGTCGTGGACGGCGATCAACGACTCGGTGTCGTGGGAATCGTCGTATCGGGTCAGCCCTCGGCCGGCGATCCTGACGGTCTCGCCGTGGTTGCCGGGGACGGCCGCCATCGAGACCCGCTCGGCCAGCGGGGCGAAGGTGACCAGGGCGTGCAGCATCACGCGGCGGGTCAGCCGGATCTGCTCGGACAAGGTCAGCGGGGTTCGCCACACGTTCGCGCCGGCCTGCGAGTTGAAGCCCTCGATGTGGTCGCCGAGCCAGCCGATGTGGACCTGGCCGATGTCCATGCGCTATCGGTAGACGGTGAGCAGGTGAAGAAATGGCTCCGCGCCCAACCCCGCCAGCCGCACACGACCACCCAGCTGCAAGCCCTGATCGACGCCTTCACCGACGAGTACAACCACCGCCGCCCCTACCGGTCACTGCCACAGCGGGCCACCCCGGCTACCACCTACCACGCCCGGCCGAAAGCCGGCCCCAGCACCGACCGCACCAGCGACACCCACGACCGAGTCCGCCACGACACCATCAGCAAAACCGGCAGCGTCACGCTGCGCGTTGCCGGTCGGCTCCGCCACATCGGCATCGGCCGAACCTACGCCGGAACCTACGTCCTACTCCTCGTCCAGGACCTCAACGTCCGCGTCATCAACGCCGCCACCGGTGAACTCCTCCGCGAACCGACCATCGACCCACGACGCGACTACCAGCCCACCGGTCGGCCACCCGGCACCACGCCCAAAAAACAGAAAGCCTGAACCTGCGAAACGCAGGTTCAGGCTATTCCGATGTCCCGAGACATCACATTGTAGCGGGGACAGGATTTGAACCTGCGACCTCTGGGTTATGAGCCCAGCGAGCTACCGAGCTGCTCCACCCCGCGTCGGTGATACCCACGTTAGCCGATCCGGTGGGCGTGCTGCACGCGGGGGTCGGTGCGGGCGCCGAAGCGGGTGAATGCGCCCGCACTTTGCCAAAAAACACCTCCGAACGCCCACAAGCAGCGCCAAGCTGGACATATAGGTGATTATGAGGTGCGGAGGTGACACGGTGCCGGTAAGCAGCGCACCCGCCGGGTTGATCGGCGGGCACGATCGGAGCACGGAGGTGCAGCCGCCCGAGCGGGTGGCCGCGATCCTTGCGGCGGCAGCCGCCCGGCACAGCGAGACCCAGCCGGCCCTGCGCATCCGCCGGTACGACTCGGACGAGGGACCGGCCTACTGGCGGTGGGACTGCGCCCGGTGCGGCGAGTACGGCGGGGGCCGGCACCACCCGGACGCGATCACCCGTGCCCTGCGGCATTGCGCCGAACACCCGCAGCACCGATCGTCCCTGCTGCCCCCGGCCCGCTGCCGCACCCGGGCGGCGGCCACCCCCGACCACCCGATGCTGTTCGCGGTGGACGACGATCCGCCGCCGCCCCCGCTGTCCGTCTAGGCGTCCGGTCCCGCCGCGCTCGTCCGCCCGTTCGGCACCGCCGCGCTCTTGCGGCCGTTCGGCACCGCCGCGCTCGTCCGCCCGTTCGGCATCGCCGCGCTCTTGCGGCCGTTCAGCACCGCCGCGACGCGCCGCACGAGTTCCTGGTCGCCGATCTGTTCCAGGCTGGTGCGCAGCGGCATGCGCCAGTTGGGGTACTCGTCGGTGGTGCCCGGCAGGTTCGGCTGATCCGTTTCCAGGAGCACGTCGTACAGCGAGGCGGTGACCAGCCGGCACGGCGTCCGGGCGAGGAACTCGTGCATCGCCACCACCACGTGTTCGGTGTCCGCGCCGGGCTCGATCAGATTCTCGTCGGCCAGGAGTGTCAGCAACTGGGCCCGGTCCGCGTCGGCGCGCTTGCGTTCCTCCTCGACCGGCCCGGCCAGTTGGCCGAGCTCCGCGCGTACCCGAACCTGCTCACCGCGCAGGAAACCGGCCGCGGTGGGCAGATCGTGGGTGGAGATGCTGGCCAGCGCGTTGCGTGGGTATTTCGCGGAGGGCAGGTATCCCTCATCCGGGTCGTCGTAGTCGCGGGTGAACCACAGCACCGCGGAGCCGAGCATGTTCATCCGCTCCAGGCCCGCGGTGACCGCAGGCTGTACGGTGCCCAGATCCTCGCCGATCACCACGGCGCCGTGCCGCTGCGCCTCCAGCGCCAGGATGCCCAGCATCGCCTCCGGGTCGTAATGCACGTACGTGCCGTCGACCGGTCCCATGCCCGGCGGCACCCACCACAACCGCCACAACCCGGCCACATGGTCCACGCGCAGGCCGCCGGCGTGCCGGAAGATGCGCCGCAGCATGTCCCGGTACGCCGCATAGCCGGTCTCGATGAGCTGGTCGGGCCGCCACGCCGCCAGTCCCCAGTCCTGCCCGAGCTGGTTGAAGGCATCCGGCGGGGCGCCCGCGTGCACACCCTCGGCCAGCACGTCCTGCAGCAGCCAGCCGTCGGCGCCGCTGGGGTCGATGCCCACCGCCAGGTCGTGCACCACCCCGAGGGGCATGCCGGCCGCCCGCGCGGCCTCGTTGGCGGCGTCCAGTTGCTCGTCCAGCAGATGCTGCAGCCAGATGTGGAAGCCGATCCGGTCGCCCAGCCGTTCCCGGGCCGCGCGGACCGCGTCCGAGTCCGGCCGCCGCAACTGAGCCGGCCACTGCTGCCAGTTCGCGCCATGCACCTCGGCGAGCGCGCAGAACGTGGCGAAGTCGGTCAGCCCCGGATCGGCGTCCGGGTCCCGCTGACCGGCCAGCGGCCACAGCAGCTCCAGCGCGGCGCGTTTGGCCTGCCAGACGGCGCTGTAGTCGATCAGACCGTCCGCGGTCGGGCCGGGCCGCAGTGCATCCACCTGCGCACGCAGCGGCGGGTCGGCGCGCCGGTATTCGGCGGTGTCGGACACCCGCAGGTAGAGCGGATTGGCGAAGCGGCGGCTGGACGGCGAGTACGGCGACGACGGCACCGGCAACGTCGGCGTGATCGCGTGCAGCGGGTTGAGCAGGATCATGCCGGCGTCCTGGCCCTGGCCGATGAACTCTCGCAGGTCACCCAGGTCGCCCATGCCCCACGAGGCGGCCGAGTGCAGCGCGTATAGCTGCAGCATCCACCCCCAGGTGGTGGGCGGCTCCGGCAGCTCGGCCGGCACCACCACCAGGGTCACCGCACGGTCCTCGACGGTCAGCCGGTGCCAGCCCAGCGGCAGATCGTCGGGAATCCCGGTCACGTCGCGCGTGGTGCCGTCCTCCTGCACGATCCGACCCGGCGCGGGCAGTTCCCGGGCCGTGCCGTGCCGGACCACCACGGTCCCCGGCAGGCGGTGTTCCCGGCGCGCCCGCTGCACGGCGGCGAGCGCACCGGCGACCGAAGCCGGGGTGCTCGCATCCACCCCGAGCAGGCCGAGGACCCCGATGACGGACTCGGCGGACACGTCGCGGCGTTCCCGGTGCCAGTCCTCATACCAGGTCGCGACTCCGTACGCCTCGGCCAAGGCCACCAGGTCGGCGTCCATGCGCTCTCCTCTCTCGACGGGATCTCCCCAGGTACTACCCTGCCTGATCCGCCTCCCCATCGTGGGCCGAGGGCCTTGCCCGGGTCGGCGACGGCGCGGCTTCGGTTTCTTCCCGCTCCTCGGCGGGGTCTGCTGCCTGTTCGTGGTGGCCGCCGTGGTGCTGGGCATCGTGCTCATTTCGCGGAACCGCAAACGGCGTTGAGCCCGGCGGCCTAGCATTGACGGGTGCGGATCAGGGTGCGGAACGTCGCCATCGTCGCCACCGTCGCGACGGTGGGGTTGGTGCCCCTGGGGATCACGGTCACCGCATCCGCCGCGACCGCCGTGCTGATCTCCGCCGGTCGTCCGGCCCTCGCGTCCAGCACCTATGCCGAGCGGTACGCCGCCGCGCACGCCACCGACGGCAGCCTCGGCAGCCGCTGGGCGAGCGTCAGCGGGGGCGGCACCCAGTGGCTGCGCATCGACCTCGGCGGCGTGCACGGCGTCTCCCGCGTACGGTTGACGTGGGAGCGGGCCTATGCCACCGGCTACCGGATCCAGACGTCCAACGATGGTGCTTCCTGGTCTGACACCTACGTGATGCGTTCCGGCAACGGCGGCACCGACGACCTGCGTCGACTGCACGGACGGGGGCGTTTCCTGCGGGTGCTCGCCACCCAGCGCGCCACACGCTTCGGCTATTCGCTCCGGGAGGTGCAGGTGTACGGTTCCGCGCCCGCGTCCCGGCCGGGCCGGCCGTCGTCCCTCTCTGCCGCGGTGCCGTCCACGGCAGCCGGCCTGGAACACCCGGCGCGCAAGGAGATCGCGCTCCAACTGGTCTCCACCGCGGAGAACTCCACCCGGGACTGGCGCGGACAGTACGGCTACATCGAGGACATCGGCGACGGCCGCGGATACACCGCCGGACTGGTCGGGTTCTGCTCCGGCACCTCCGACATGCTCATCGTGGTCACCGAATACACCCGGCGGAAGCCGGACAACCCGCTGGCGAAATACCTTCCCGCGCTGCGTGTGGTGGACGGCTCGGACTCGCATGCCGGCCTCGATCCGGGGTTCCCGGCCGACTGGCGTGCCGCCGCGCAGGACCCGGTCTTCCAGAAGACGCAGGAGGACGAACGGGACAGGCTGTACCTCGAACCGGCTCTCGCGCTCAGCCGCGCCGACGGGCTCCGGGCGCTGGGGCAGTTCGCCTACTTCGACGCCGCGGTCATGCACGGCGTGTCCGGCCTGCGGCAGATCCGCGCCGCAGCGCTGCGCGTGTCGCCGGCACCCAAACGCGGGGGCGACGAGGTCGCCTATCTGAACGCCTTCCTGGACATGCGGGTGCGTGAGATGCGCTCCGAGGCCGCGCATCACGACACCAGCCGGGTGGACACCGCGCAGCGGGCGTTCCTGCGGGCCGGCAACCTGGACCTCAACCTGCCGCTGAGCTGGGCCGTCTACGGCGACGACTTCCAGATCACCCGGACCGGCCTGATGCCCGGTTGAGTGTGCGCTCCGCCGCCGCCACCCACGAGCGGCCGATGTTGACCTTCATGTTGCCCGATTCGCGGGTAATCCTGTGCGTACGTCGCCCGATAAACCTCAAGCTCGACGCGCCGACGCGTCGAGCTTGAGGTTCATGCCGTCGATCGGGGCGTTATGCGGTCAGGCCTTCGTCCACTTCTGGTTGGACGTGCCGCCACAGTCCCAGAGCTGCAACTGAGCGCCGTTTCCGCTGTTCCAGTCCTTGACGTCGACGCACCGGTTCGCCGACACGTTCACCAGGTCGCCCGCACCCGACAGGGTGAAGCGCTGCACCGGGTTGCCGTTGCAACTGACGATCTGGATCGGCGTGCCGTTGCTCAGCGCACCGCCCGCCGGGTCCATGCACATGCCCTTCGCGCGCAGCGTTCCGTCGCCCTGGAAGGTCCACTTCTGTGCGTCGCTGCCGTTGCAGTCGTACATCTGCAGGCGGGCGCCGTCCACCGCGTTGCCGCCCGGGATGTCGATGCACCGGCCGCTGAAGTTCGACTTCAGCATCGTTCCGCCGGTCGACGGGGGCGGGGTCGATCCGCCGCCACCGCCGTCGTTCCAGGCCGAGACGCGGACCCAGTCCACGAGCATGGTCTGCGGGAAGACGGTGCTCGCGTCCGGGTTGCCCGGCCAGTATCCGCCGACCGCCACGTTCAGCAGCATGAAGAACGGGTGGTCGAAGACCCACCGGTTGCCGTTCAGGCTGGCCGGCGTGACCCGGAAGTACTCCTGGCCGTCGAGGAACCAGACGATCAGGTTCGGCGACCACTCGACCGCGTAGGTGTGGAAGGCGTCCCCGAGCGCCGAACCGGCCACCTTGTGTCCGCCGATGCTGGAGCCGCCCGAGTATCCGGGGCCGTGCACGGTGCCGTACACCGTGTTCGGCTCCTTGCCGACGTTCTCCATGATGTCGATCTCGCCGGAGTTGGGCCACGGGTTGCTGCCGATGTCGCTGCCGAGCATCCAGAACGCGGGCCAGATGCCCTGTCCCTTCGGGATCTTGATGCGGGCTTCGAAGCGGCCGTACGCCTGAGTGAACTTGTCCTGGGTCAGGATGCGGCCGGAGGTGTACTCGCAACGGCCGTAGTGACACTGGTAGTTGGCCGGGTTCTCCTTGCGCGCGGTGATCGCGAGGTGGCCCTGACCGTCCTGGGACACGTTGCTGGTGGAGTTGGTGTAGTACTCCAGCTCGTTGTTGCCCCAGCCGCTGCCGCCGATGTCGAACTTCCACTTGGAGCCGTCGATCGGGGCGCCGGCGGCGCCGTTGAACTCGTCCTGCCACGTGATGCCGCCGATGGCGGCGTCTGCCGTGTCGCTGCGGGAGGCGGCCGCCAGGCCGCCCGTGAGGGTTGCCGCGACGACTGCCGCGGCAAGCGTGATTCGCGCTTTGCGCATGGGGAATCCTCCGGGGGAGAGGTGTAATTCGTAGTAACCCTTAGAGATTGACGGCGTTCCGTCAAGTCGGGCGGGTTGCGGAACCGGGCTTCGCGAAGCCAGCCCTAGGAAACCGCCTCGAACAGCTCCGGGACGTGCGGCGGGTCCCAATCCGGCATCGATGTATGTGATTGCAGTACGAGGTAGGTCACGTCCTCGAAGGTCACCCGCTGACCGGCGGCGTAGGTGACGAACGGCTCCCATGCGGTCACCGCCGGAGCGGAGGTGGGCGGGCTGGTCGGCGGCTCGTCGGTCGGGGGAGTGCTCGCTGGCGGCTGCGTGCCGGGCGGCTGCGTGCCGGGCGGCTGGGTCCCGTCCCAGCGCTGGTGCTCGTCGCGATGCCGTTGCAGCGCGGCGATGATCCGTTCCCGCAGACCGTCCCGATCCCGTTGGCCGTCCCGATCCCGTTGGCCGTCCCGGAAATCGGCGTCGTGAGAGTGTCGGTCGTTCTCCGTCGCCGCGGCGGTGTCGCCGCGCCCGGGCAGGTAGAGCGCGGTGGCGAGGCCCGCGCCGACGACGGCCAGGGCGATCAGGGTGCGGGGGCGCAGCAGCGACGAGCGTCGTCCGTGACGGGCGCGATGCATGGGGACGGGAACCTCCGTTGGCGGTCGGGGGTCTGATGCAGCACGGAAGACTTTCGAAGAACGATTTTGGCCGGGCAAGTTACGGCCGAAAAATTAAGGTTCTCTTCAAGATGTACGGCTGGAGATGCGTACGGTCGTGCCCGCGGCTCCCGTGGTGAGGTGCAACTCGTCGGTGAGCTCACCGGCCAGCCACAGCCCCCAACCGCCGGTTTGATCGGTGGCCGGACGCGGCGGCGGCGTCGGGCGCGGCTCGGGGAGGCCGTCCCCGTGGTCGGAGACCTCGCAGACGACGAATCCGTCCTCCTGCCACAGCGCCACGTGACCCTGGCCGCCGCCGTGCCGCACCGCATTGGTCAGCAACTCGTTCGCGGCTACCACGAAACCGTCGAGGCGATCCCCGCTCAACCCGCTGCGCTCGGCGCAGGATGCCAGGACGTGCCGTAGCCCGGTGATCCGGCTGCGGTCGAAGGATTGCGAGAGCAGGAGTTCGGCGTCGATCCGTCGACCGTATGCGACGCCGGAAGTTCTTGCCCGTTGGGCACCCAAATTACGTATGGCAAGGTCGGTGCATGCGCAGCGAGGGCGACCGGGGTGGGCCGGGAGGCGGTCCCGCGCCGGCCCTGCAGACGCCACTGTGGCGGGCGATCGCGGTCTACCGCATCGCCGCGCTGATCTACGTCGCCGTGCTGGTGATCCGCAACATCGGCCACGACGCGCGACCGATGCTCGCCTGGCCGGTGCTGGCGGTCACCGCGGGCTGGACGGTGGTCACCACGTACGCGTACGCGGATCCGCGTCGTCGTCGCCCGCCGCTGCTCGTGGCGGACCTGGTGATCACCATGGCCGTGATGGCCGCGAGCATCGTGGTCGTGGGGCGTCCCGGGCTGGAAGCCGGACGTCCCACGCTCGCGGTGGCGTGGCACGTCGCCCCGGTGCTCGCCTGGGCGGTCTGGGGCGGCCGACGGTGGGGCGTGGCCACGGCCCTGCTGATGGGCGCCACCGATCTGACCGTGCGGGCGCACTACGACCAGTCGGCGTTCACCGGAGCGGTGCTCATGCTGCTCGCCGCGTTCGCCGTCGGCTATCTCGTGCGGCTGGCCGAGGACGCCCAGGAACGCCTGCAGCGGGCGATCGAGACGGAGGCGGCGACCCGGGAACGGGAACGGCTGGCCCGTGACATCCACGACGGGGTCCTCCAGGTGCTGGCCCTGGTGAAGCGACGCGGCGCGGGACTGCCCGGCGAGGCCGGGGAGTTGGCCCGGCTGGCCGGGGAGCAGGAGGCGGCGCTGCGGGCGCTGGTGGTCGGCAACGCGGCGGCGCTCGTGGACACGGCCGCCGACACCGATCTGATGGGACTGCTCGGCGCGTACGCGTCGCCGACGGTGTCGATCGCCGGGCCGGCCGGCGCGGTGCGGCTGCCCGCGGGAACCGCCCGCGAGATGGCCGCGGCCACCGCGGCGGCGCTGGACAACGTGGCCCGGCACTGCGCCCCCGGCACCCCGGTCTGGGTGTTGGTGGAGGACGAGCCGGACGAGGTGACGGTGAGCGTGCGCGACGACGGGTGCGGCATGCCCGCGGAGCGGCTCGGCGAGGCGGCGGGGCAGGGTCGCCTGGGCGTGGCGCAGTCCATCCGGGGTCGCATCGCCGACCTGGGCGGCACGGTGCGCATCACCTCGGCACCCGATCAGGGCACCGAGGTGGAGATGAGCGTGCCGAGATCGTCGGCGACGATGGAACGGCCCGCGACGGCGAGCGCGCGGTCCGGACGGGGGGAGAGCCGTTGAGCAGGGTGATGGTGGTCGACGACCACCCGATGTGGCGCGAGGGCGTCGGCCGTGACCTGACCGCGGCGGGACACGACGTGGTCGCCGCCACCGGGGAGGGGCGGCAGGCGGTGCGCATCGCCGCGGCAGCCCGGCCCGAGGTGGTGGTGCTCGACCTGCAACTCCCGGACATCAGCGGTGTCGAGGTGATTCGCGGCCTGCTGAGCGAGGTGCCCGGCGTCCGGGTGCTGATGCTGTCCGCGAGCGGCGAGCAGCAGAGCGTACTGGACGCGGTGAAGGCCGGCGCCTGCGGATATCTGCTCAAATCCGCCGCGCTGCCGGAGTTCCTGGATGCGGTGCGGCGCACCGCGGCCGGCGACGCCGTCTTCAACCCCGGCCTGGCCGGACTGGTGCTGGGCGAGTTCCGTCGGTTGGCGGTCGAGCCGGCCGACGACGACGGCGCGCCCAAGCTCACCGAGCGGGAGACCGAGGTGCTCCGGCTGGTGGCCAAGGGCCTGTCGTACCGGCAGATCGCCGAACGACTGGTCCTCAGCCACCGCACCGTGCAGAACCACGTTCAGAACACGCTGGGCAAGCTCCAGTTGCACAACCGCGTGCAGCTCACCCGGTACGCGATCGAGAAGGGCCTGGATCGGGAGCCCTGAGTCGCCCAGACCAGGGCGGACCCGAGGGCGGATGATCAGGGGCGGTATCGGGGCGCGTTGGTCTCGTGGATGGCCCGCTCCTCCGGGCTGGCTCCGCCGCCGGCCGCGCCGGCGTCGTACGCGACGCTGTCCGCCTCGTCGTCGGTGCCGCTGCCCTCGTCCGGCGCCACCAGCCGGCCGACCTGCTCCGGGTCGTCGTCGTCGAGCTGGCCGTCGTCGTAGAGCGACACCGGCGAGTTCGGGTCCGAGGTCGGCCCGGCACCCCACACGTCGGCGTCCAGCGCACGCTGCTCCGAGCTGTCCACCGTCTCGTCGTACGGGTCGCGGCGCGGCGGGATCGGGTCCCGCGCGCCGACGTCCGGCTCCTCCTGACGCAGCCGGTAGTCAAGCGATTCGCCCTCGCGGGCCTCCTCGGCGGTGTCGCCGAAGCGGTTCGATCCGCCCGGTCCGGTTCCTGCGAGCGCGGCCGGGTCGGCACCGTCCGCCCAGCGGGAGCTGCGTACCGAGTCGTACGCGTTCGAGTCGTCGTCCGCGGTCTCCGGAAGGCCGGACGCCTCCGGGTCGGAGACCTCGGTCGGGTAGTCGTTGTCTCGCATGCCAGCTATCTACCCGCGGCCCGGCTCGGCCATGCCTGTGCGATGCGGGTCTGCGCCCGGGGGCGGAATGTCCGACTCCGGCCAGAGCACGGCCCACACCACCTTGCCGTCGTCCAGCGGCAGGCAACCCCAGCGGTCCGCCACCGAGTCGATGAGCACCAGGCCCCGGCCGCCGTAGGATTCCGGCGGCACCGGACCGGTGAACGTCGGCGCGGCGCGGGAGTGATCCCGCACGGCCACTTGGAGCTGGTCTCCGCGCGGGTCCGCGCGCCGGGACAGGAGCAAGGTCATTCCGGTACGGGCGTGCGCCACGCCGTTGTTCACCATTTCCGTGGCCACGATGCAGGCCGACCCGGCCAGATCGGGCATCGCCCAGCGGCGGCACGCGTCGGTGATGATCTGCCGGGTCACCCGGGCGGCGCCGACCACCGGATCCAATTCCGCGTCCAGCCGGTCGGCCACCGCGGGCAGATCCATCCCGGCCAGCGCCTCCGGCACGCTCGGGTGCACCGGCAACCCGGTGGTGTGCCACGCCGACGCCTGCGGTGACACCAGCATCAGGGCGGCGGCGGGCCAGTCCGCGGCGAGGCTCGCGACGTCCCGGAACACCCGCGCCGCGGCGGGATCGTCGAGACGCACGTCGGCCACGTCGACGATCAGCGCGGCGGGCTGATGCGCCAACGTGCTGAGCAATGCCGACCGGACCGTGGACACGCCGCCGTCATCGAGCGCTCCGGCGAGCCGAAGCACCGGAAACGGTCGCTCGTCGTCCGCCGGATGGCCAACCTCGATCGGCATGATCGCTCCATTGTGCATTTCGCGTATCGTTCTCGCATTTCGCGGGCGAGAAGGACACGTGCCGAAGTGTCCGGTGGGCATGCATGTGCGTTGCGTGACCAGGGTTTACCCCGTCGTCGCGGGGATATGCACGCTCAACGGCGCCCGGACGCGGGCGCCGCCGCCACCCCCGGTGCGACGGTCGCCGCCGCGGACGCGGCGTGGTGGTGCTGTGGCTCGGCGTAGCGGGTCAGGCCGAGGACCGCGGCCAGGGTGACCAAGAATCCGGTGGTCGCCAGCCACGTTCGTCCCGGCTGGATCTGGTCGCCGAGCAGCAGCAGTCCGACGATGGCCGCGGGCACCGCCCCCGCGGCGTCCATCGCGGCCACCGCGGCGGTGGTGGAGCCGCGTTGCATGGCCAGGCCGAGCAGCATCTGGCCGATCACGGAATGTGCCAGCAGGAGGTAGAGCAGCGGGCTGGACAGATAGCCGGTCACGCCGTGCTCGGCGGTCAGCGGACGGGCCGCGATCGCCGCCGCGGAGAAGCCCACTCCGGCCAGCGAACCCAGCGCGACCGAGCCGGCCACCCCCGGAATCCGCGCGGCGAGATAACCCAGCACGCCGATCAGCACCGCGGCGACCGCCAGGCCCACGATCCCGGCGACGCCCAGTTGCCGGGCGTGCGCCGGCCGCGCGGACATCACCAGCGCGGTGATGCCCAGCCCCAGCAGCCCCAGCAGCGCCACCTCGGCCCTCGGCAGGGTCCATTTCAGCAGCACCACACCGAGGATCGCGGTCACCCCCAGGCCCGCCGCGACACTCGCCTGCACCAGGAACAACGGCAGGTCGCGGCGGGCCAGGAAGGCGAGCACGAAGCCCAGCGTCTGGCAGCCCACCCCGCAGAGGTACGTGCGCTGGCCGGCCAGGCGCAGCAGCAGCCCGGGATCGAAGGTGTGGTGCGCGGTGGTGCGCGCGGCGGCGATCGCCTGGAGCAGGTTGGCCACCCCATACGCAGCGATCATCGCCGCGAGGAAGAACCATCCCGCGGACACCACTGGGCGAGAATAAACCAGCGCGGGGAGGGTCTCAGGGCTTCCCGGCAGACAACCGGTCCAGCATGTCGGCGTGCAGGTGCCCGTTCGTGGCAATCGCGCTGCCGCCGCTCGGGTCGACCCGTCCCTGCAGGTCGGTGATCCGGCCGCCGGCCTCGGTCACGATGGGCACCAGCGCGGCCACGTCCCACAGCGACAGCTCCGGCTCCACCATCACGTCGACGGCGCCCTCGGCCAGCAGCATGTAGCCGTAGAAGTCGCCGTACGCCCGTGACCGCCACGCCTGCCGCAGGATGTCCAGCATCGGCTCCAGCCGGCCGGACTCCTCCCAGCCGGTCAGGCTCGAATAGCAGACGCTGGCGTCGGCCAGCCGGTTGACCGCGGACACCCGGATCCGGCTTGCCGCCCGCTGGTGCCGTCCCGCGTACGCGCCGTGGCCCTTGGCACCCCACCAACGGCGCCCCAGCGCGGGCGCGGACACCAGGCCGGCCACCGGCAGATCCCCCTCCATCAGCGCGATGAGCGTGCCCCAGACCGGTACCCCGCGGACGAAGTTCTTGGTGCCGTCGATCGGGTCGATGATCCAGCGCCGGTTGCCGCTGCCCGCCACGGATGCGCCGTATTCCTCGCCGAGCACGCCGTCGCGAGGCCGGGCGCGGGCCAGCGTGGACCGGATGGCCGACTCCACGGCGGTGTCCGCGTCGGACACGGGGGTGAGATCGGGCTTCGACTCGACATGCAGGTCGAGCGCTCGAAACCGGGCCGTGGAGATCGTGTCGGCGGTATCGGCGAGCAGGTGGGCGAGGGCGAGATCATCGGCGTAACCGGCCATGACATGGCACGCTAACCGATGACCGCCTCAGGGGTGCCCGGCGGCGTCCGTACGAGGATCCAGCTCACCGGCGCGGGAGGCGAGCAGCCGGCGAAACGACGCCAGCCGTCGCGGGTCCGCCTTGCCCGCCACCACCCAGGCGTCCAGCGCGCAGTCCACATCGCCAGCGGTGTGGCCGCAGTTGGCGGGGCAGTCGACGGTGCCCTCGACCAGGTCGGGAAACCCGTGCAGCAGGCTCTCGGCGCCGACGTGGGCCAGCCCGAAGCTGCGGATGCCGGGCGTGTCGATGATCCATCCGGGGTCCCGCCGTCCTCGCCCGTGGCGGGGCAGCCGCAGCGCCACCGCACTGGTCGAGGTGTGCCGTCCCTTGCCCACCGCGCTGACCTCGCCCACCGCCCGGACCGCGTCCGGCACTAAGCGGTTGACCAGCGTCGACTTGCCCACCCCGGAATGGCCCACCAGCACGGACATCCGTCCGCTCAGGTGCCGGCCCAGCTCGCTCAGGTCGGATCCCGGACCGACCAGGACGTACGGCAGATCGAGTTCGGCGTAGTAGCCGAGCACCGCCGCGGGGCCGGCCAGATCGGCCTTGGTCAGGCAGAGCAACGGCTCGACGTCGGCGTCGTAGGCCGCCACCAGGCACCGGTCCACGAAGCCGGTACGCGGCGGCGGATCGGCCAGCGCGCTGACGATGACCATCTGGTCGGCGTTGGCCACCACCACCCGCTCCAGGCGCCCCTCGGGCGTGGTGTCGTCGTCGTCCGCCGTCCGGCGCAGCACCGAGGTGCGCTCGCCGACCCGCACGATCCGGGCCAGCGCACCGGACGCGCCCGAGACGTCGCCGACCAGGGCCACCCGATCACCGACCACCACCGACCGGCGTCCCAGTTCGCGGGCGCGCATCGCGGTGACCAGGCCGTCCGCGGGATCCTTGGCGGTGGCCGCCGCGCTCAGCACACAGCCGTAGCGTCCGCGATCCACCGTCACCACCAGGGCGTCGGCGGCGTCGGAGTGTTTCGGCCGGGTGCGGGTACGGGGACGCGACGAGCGGCCCGGTCGGATCCGGACGTCGTCCTCGTCGTACTCCCGTTTGCGCCCCGGCAGGTTCAGCTCCTCGTCACGAGCCCGGCCCAGAGTTCCGGGAACTCGGGCAGCGTCTTCGACGTACACGCTACGTCGGTCAGCTCGATCCCTTCGACACCGAGCCCGAGCACCGCCGCCGCGTGCGCCATCCGGTGGTCGTCGTAGGTCTCGAACACGGTCGGGCGCAGCGGCCCCGGGGTGATGTCCAGCCCGTCCGGGTGCTCGGTCACCGTGGCGCCCGCCTTCGTCAGCTCCCGGGCGAGCGCGGCCAGCCGATCCGTCTCGTGGCTGCGGATGTGCGCCACCCCGCGCAGCCGGGACGGGCCGTCGGCGAGCGCGGCCAGCGCGGCGATCACCAGCGTCAGCTCACCCACCTCGGACAGGTCGGCGGTGATGCCCCGGAGCATGCCGCCACGCACGGTCAGCCCGTCGGTCCCCTGCGACACCGTGGCGCCCATCGCGGTGAGCAATTCGGCCAGCCGGTCCACCGGTTGCCAGCTTTCCGCGGGCAGCCCGGCGAGCGTGACCGTGCCGCCGGTGACCATCGCCGCCGCGAAGAACGGCGCCGCCCCGGCCAGGTCCGGCTCGATCTGCCAGGTGCAGCCGCGCAGCGGGCCGGGCTCGACCATCCACTCGTCCGGGATGCCGTCCTCGACCGCCGCGCCGGCCGCCCGCAGCATGTGGGTGGTCATCCGCAGGTGCGGCGCGGACGGCACCGGCGGTCCCTCGTGCCGCAGCACCAGGCCCTTGCCGAAGCGCGGCGCGGACAGCAGCAGCCCGGAGACGAACTGGCTGGAACCGGACGCGTCGATGACCACCGAACCGCCCTCGACCGCTCCGGTGCCGTGCACGGTCAGCGGCAGGCCGCCGGAGGCCGACGCGTCGATGGTCACGCCCAGGGCGCGCAGCCCGTCCACGATCGGGCGCAGCGGCCGCTCGCGCGCGTAAGGGTCGCCGTCGAAGGTGACCGGACCGTCGGCCAGCGCGGCGACCGGCGGGGCGAACCGCATGATCGTGCCGGCCAGGCCCACGTCGACGGTGGCCGGCCCGCGCAGCGGACCGGGCGTGACGCGCCAGCGGTCGTCCGCCGAGGTGTCCACGTCGATGCCGAGGGCGCGCAGGCAGCCGGCCATCAGCGTGGTGTCCCGCGCGCGCAACGGCCGGACGAGCTCCGACGGGCTGTCCGCCAGCGCGCTGAGCACCAGCGCGCGAGCGGTCATCGACTTGGAGCCGGGCAGTGTCACGGTGGCGTCGACGGGGCCGGCGGCGTGCGGAGCGGTCCATGAAGTCACGGGTCTCATTCTGCTCCATCGTGGCCATCCCGGTCGGACGGCATGGCCGTTGCCCCGCCCGCCGCGGGCGTCCGCGATCGGTGCCCCCGCCCGGCGGCCCGCAGGCGTAGTCTTCCGAACCATGTGCGGGCGGTACGCGACCACTCGGAGCGAGACCGATCTGAGCGCGCTGTTCGATGCCGTGAGCGTCGCGGAGGCGCCGGAGCCGAGCTGGAACGTGGCGCCCACCGACCCGGTGCCGGTGATCCGGATGTCGCAACGGCACGACGGGCGCGTCCTCGATGCGGCTCGCTGGGGCCTGGTGCCGCCTTGGGCGAGCGATCCGCGGGCCGGTAGTCGCATGATCAACGCCAGGGCCGAGACGGTCGCGACCTCACCCGCCTTCGCGCCGTCGTTCGCGCGCCGTCGCTGCCTGGTGCCCGCCGACGGGTGGTACGAGTGGGTCCGGGTCTCCGCTTCCCGGCAGGCCTACTACATGACCAGCCGGGACGGCTCGCCGCTCGCCTTCGCCGGGCTGTGGACGACATGGCGTGGCGAGATGCTGACCTGCAGCGTGATCACCACGGCCGCGCTGGGCGGCCTGACACGGGTGCACGATCGGATGCCGCTGATCCTGCCGCGCGACCGGTGGGCCTCGTGGCTGTCCGGCGGTGGCGACCCGGCCGAGGTGTTGCGGCCGCTGCCGGTGCCGGAGCTGGACGCGATCGAGGTCCGCGCGGTGCGCCCGGATGTGGGCAACGTGCGCAACAACGGCCCGCATTTGGTGACGCCAGCCACACCCGCGGACGAAGAACCGGCGACGCTTTTCTGACGCGGAATGCGTGGCTTAACCGGTTTTGTGGCCACGGCTTTTTCGGAAACTTTGTTTCGGGATCGATAAGCCCCTTGTTCTTGTCCATCCGATTGCGATACAAACCAGCCCCGGTCGTGATGCATGCACCCGCACGGGGCGGGACGTGCCATCACATGCATGGCCGGTCCCACGGGGGAGGTGGGCTGATGACCCGGGCACGATTGCCCCGTCCGCACGAGGTCGCGGTCGCGAGGCGTGATCCGCGACTGCTTGCCGCGATCGATGAACAGCACGCCGATGAGGCATGGCGCACGCGCAGCGCGTGCCGCACGGTCGATCCGGAGATGTTTTTCCCGGCACCGAACGAGCCGTCCGACGCAGCCCTGGCGCTCTGCCGGGCCTGTGACGTTCGCGGGCCTTGCCTGGCCTGGGCGCTGACCGTGGGCGATTGCCATGGTGTGTGGGGCGGCACCACCCCGCGAGAGCGGCGGGCGATGCTGGTGGCCTGGAACGAGCGTGCACGACCGGATGACCGGTCGGCCGATCCGGTCCGAGATCGTCCGGGTGAGGACGGCCTCCGGCCGTCCCCGTTGGTGCCGGCCGGCCGGTAAACATAGGAGCTGTGCACAGTCCCGAAATCCCAACCCCGCGCGGGCCGGCCGGTGTGGATGTCACCGAGCCGGCCGGCGAACCGGCGGCAATGCTCGTCCTCGGCCACGGCGCCGGGGGCGGGGTGGACGCTCCCGACCTGACCCGGATCCGGTCCGCGGCGGTGGCGGCGGGCCTGCGGGTGGTCCTGGTGACCCAGCCCTATCGGGTGGCCGGCAGGCGTTCGCCCCCGCCGGCCGGTCACCTCGACGAGGCGTGGACCGCGGTCGTCCGGGAGATCGCCGATCCGGATCTGCCGCTGGTCCTCGGTGGCCGATCGAGCGGTGCGCGAGTGGCCTGCCGGACGGCCGCCGGGCTCGGTGCCGCGGCCGTGCTCGCATTGGCGTTTCCGCTGCACCCGCCGGGTCGGCCGGAGCGCAGCCGCGCCGCCGAGCTGCCGGAGCGTCTGCCCACCCTGGTGGTCAACGGCGACCGTGACCCGTTCGGCGTTCCCGAGCCGGTCGGCCAGGTCGAGGTGATCGTCCGGCCCGGCGCGAAACACGATCTGCGCAAGGACCTGGCGGCCACCGCGGAGCAGGTTATCGCCTGGCTGGGGCGGCATGGATGGACCGACGCGGGCCGGAATGCGAGGTCCCGCTGATCCGTTGCACTGGCGGTGAGGCACGACGTCGGAAGGGGATCGAGTGCTAGCCGCGAGTGTCAACCGTGAGGCAGAGCGGGTGCGGAACCTGCTGGGTGCCCCGGAGTGGCCCGCCACGACATCGGCGTCCACCGAAACGGTGAGCGTCGGCACACCGGCGGTTTTCGAATCGACTCCTCGGGCACTACCCGTATCCTCGGCGGGACGGCCGAGGGGAGAGCAGAGGGTGGCTGAGACGGAACGGACCGAGGAGCGACGCGCGCGCTTCGAGCGGGATGCGCTGCCGTTCGTGGACCAGCTTTACGCCGCCGGTCTGCGGATGACGCGCAACCCGGCGGACGCCGAGGACTTGGTGCAGGAGACATACCTCAAGGCATTCTCCGCGTTCCACCAGTTCCAAGAGGGCACGAACCTCAAGGCGTGGCTGTACCGCATCCTCACCAACACCTACATCAATTCGTACCGGCGCCGGCAGCGCCAGCCCGTCCAGGCGCCGACCGAGGAGATCACCGACTGGCAACTCGCGTCGTCGGAGTCGCACACGTCGGTGGGTCTGCGGTCGGCCGAGACCGAGGCGCTCGACCGTCTCCCGGACAGCGACATCAAGGACGCCCTGCAGGCGTTGCCGGAGGAATTCCGGCTCGCCGTCTATCTGGCGGACGTCGAGGGCTTTTCCTACAAGGAGATCGCGGACATCATGGGGACGCCGATCGGCACCGTGATGTCGCGCTTGCACCGTGGCCGGCGTAACCTGCGCAAACTGCTGGAGCAGTACGCCGCGGACCGGGGCATCACCCGGAATGCGTCGGAACCGCAGGAGGCATGAGTTCGATGAGCGACGAGGACAAGACGCCCGATTGCGGCACCGTGCTCAGCGAGGTCTATCTCTACCTCGATCTGGAGTGCAGCGAGACCCGCCGGGAACTGATCCGGCGGCATCTGGACGACTGCACCCACTGCCTCCACGAGTATGGGATCGAGCATGAGGTGAAGGCTCTGGTCGCCCGCTGCTGCGGCTCGGAGACCGCACCGCGGGAACTCCGTGAGCGGCTGCGCCTGAAGCTCAACGACCTGGTGATCGACGTGGAGAGCCGGGAGTACCTGTCCTGATCCCGGCCTGATGCCGAGGGTCCGCGCCCGGCATCCGGGCGCGGACCCTCCGCTCAGCTGTTGGGCCGCTTGCCGTGGTTGGCGTTGCTCTTCTTGCGAGCCTTCTTCTTGCGAGCCTTCTTCGCCATGGCGGACTCCTGTTCATCGCATTCGTTCAGCCCGACGATCGTAGTCGGCGCGTGACGACTCTCAGGATTCCCCCACCAAGGGTTCGTGGTTGGATACCGTCATCCCGGACAGCCGCAGGAGAGGAAACTCAGGATGGCCGAAGAGATCCGCGCCGAGATGGTGGCCAACGTGTGGAAGGTCGTGGCCTCCGCCGGTGACGAGGTGGCCGAGGGCGACACGCTGGTGATCCTGGAGTCGATGAAGATGGAGATCCCCGTGCTCGCCGAGTCGGATGGGACGGTTTCCCAGTTGGCGGTGAACGAGGGAGACGTGGTGCAGGAGGGTGACCTCATTGCGGTGATCGAGGACTGAGACCACCGGACAGCCATCGCAGCAGCCGCCGTGTCGTGCCACGGCGGCGCTGCTGTGGCACATCCGGGCCGAGCGTGGCCGCCCGAGCCTCGGCCATCGACGCCGCGAGGCGGGACGCCGCCGGGTCGATCTCCGGGGTGGCGAGCGCCATCTGCGCGATCGACCACGCGCTCGCCGTCGACATGCCGTTCTCGCCGCGCGCCGCGTCGATCAGCCGCCGGGTGATGAGGGCGGCCACGTCGATGCGCGCCGCCGGATCCACCCAGGCGTAGACGACCAGCGCGAACAACGCCGCCTCGGTGATCTGATCGGTTCCGTCGGAGACCAGCTCCACCAGCCGGCGGCGGCGGGCGGAGCAGGCCCACGGCTCGTCGGCGCCATGATGCAGCAGGCCCAGGCACGCCCACACCCGGGCGGTCCGCTCCCACCAGGCACGGTCGCTGCGGCTTGCCGAGCCGGCCATGCCGGGGTCCACCGGCGGGGTGTGGATGAGCAGCGCCAGCAGTTCGTCCGGTTCGACAAGCACCAGCCCCAGCGCGGCGTCGTAGGCGGTCGGCGGGTGCCCCCAGGTGGGTGACGCCACCCGGCGCAACCGCTCGATCGCGGCGGCCGAGGGGCGCTGGGACACCGGCGGCCGACGCCGCGGGTCGTGGCGGGGGAAGCCCGCGGGCGGCACGTGGCCCAGCCACGGCACGCCACGGCAGCAGTCCGCCAGGTCGGTGTGCTCGTGCGCATCGTCGGGATGATCGCGTTGGAAGTCCGCGACGCGCACCAGATGGGTCAGGTCGCCGTCGGCGCGGAAGCGCAGGCGTCCGGCGGTGTGCACGGCGCAGTCGTACGTGGGGTCGCGAGCCAGGGCGCGGTCCGCCCAGCTCAGCGCCTCGTCGAGGCGGCCGTCGTCGGCGAGGGTGGCGGCGATGTCCGCGTACACCGAAAGGTCGTCGGGGTCGTGCGCCACGGCGCGGCCGAGGGCCTCCAGCGCCTCCCCGGTCCGGCCCGCGCTGCGGTAGGCGTACCCGAGCCAGATCTCGCCGAGCTTGGTGGACTCGGCGGCCACGGCCAGTTCGGCCCAGTCGACCGCGAGCCGCGTCTCGCCCAGCCGGCGGGCCAGCGCGGACCCCGCGCCGAGAAGCAGGGCATGACCCGGGTGAGCCGTCACCGCGTGCCGCATCAGCGTCAGGTACGGGCGCAGCGAGTCCCGTCCCTGCAGTGGCGCCGGATCGCCGATGGCGGTGCAGAGTTGCATCACCACGCGGGCGAGCAGGCTGGGCTCCATCCGAACGGCCAGGGCCGGGTCGCTGACCCAGGGCACGCCGGCCCAATCCGTGCCGGGAGTGTTGCCGCTGGCGGCGACGAGCAACGGCAGCCCGTCCTCGGGGCGTCCGGCGGCGGCCAGCAGATGTGCGCGGGCCACGATGGTGCCGACGAACGCGTGGCGTTCCAGCGGGAAGAGGTCGAGTCCGCCGTCCGCCCGGGCGGCGAGCAGGCTGAGCAATTCGTGGGTCTCGGGCAGGGTGGGGGCGTGCGCGATGGCTCCGGCCAGATGCCCGGCCGCATGGCTCATCTCGCCTCGCGCGAGCGCGGCGCGGGCCTGCGCGAGGTCGTGGTCGGCGGAGCGCCGTGCATCGTTCATGCGCTGCACCCATCCCTGTCGTCTGCGGATCAGTCTCGGGTGGCGGGTCCGGTCGCGAGCCTAGGCGACGTTCCTCAATATGTCAGTCCTCTCTTGACACCACCCTGATCGAAGCTTTGCGTTTGACGATGATTTCGTGCAAGATTGCGCATCAGGCGAGCAAATTACGTCTTGGGGAGGATGTTGTGACGCTGCACGGCCGGGGCATGGCCGCCGACATCGAGGAACAGCCCGCCGGATACGACCGTCTGGTCGACGGGTCGCACGCCACCGGGATCGCCGAGATCGCCGCCCGCATCGCGCAGCGGCGCCCCCGCCACGTCGTCTTCGTCGGGCGAGGCACCTCCGACCACGCCGCGCTGTACGGGGCCTATCTGACGGAGATCCGCCTCGGTCTGCCCGTCGCCAGCGCATCGCCCAGCGCGATCACCCTCTACGGCGCGCGGCCGGACTTCTCCGGCGCCCTGGTCGTCGGCGTCAGCCAGAGCGGCGGGTCGCCGGACCTCACCGAGGTTCTGACCGTCGCGCGGGCCAGCGGCGCGCTCACCCTCGCGGTCACCAACAATCCGTCGTCACCGCTGGCGGAGGCGGCCGAGTTCGCGGTGGACGTGGCCGCCGGACACGAGCGCGCGGTGGCCGCCACCAAGACCTACACCGCCGAACTGCTCGCCCTGCTGATGCTGGTGGAGGGCATCCGGGCCGGTGACGGCGCGATTCCCGCCGAGGAGCAGGCGGCGCTGCGCGCACTCCCCGGGCTCGCCGCCCGGGTGATCGCCGACGACGGCGCCGCCGAACTGGCGCAGCGGTACCGTTTCGCCTCCCGGATGGTCACCACGGGACGCGGGTACGCGTATCCGACGGCCCGGGAGACCGCACTCAAGCTGATGGAGACGTCCTACCTGCCCGCCCTGGCGTTCTCCGGCGCCGATCTGCTGCACGGGCCGCTCGCGATGACCGACCCCGACGTGCCGGTGCTGGCGGTGGTCGGCGCGGGGCCGGGCGGCAGCGCGATGAGCGACGTGGTGCACCGGCTGGGTGAACGTCGCGCGGACGTGGTGACCGTGGGCGCGCACGACGTGCCGGGCGCCGCCGGGCGGCTCGACGTGCCGGCGGTGGACGAGCGGTACGCGCCGCTGCTGGACATCCTGCCGTTGCAAAAGCTGGCCCTGTCGCTGGCGCTCGCCCGCGGTGCGGACCCGGACGCACCCCGGGGGCTGAACAAGGTGACCGCAACCCGGTAACAATGGCGTGGCAGGCTGATGGTGTGTCGACCCTGCGCGATCTCGCCGAAGAACACACCGACCTCGGGGCACCCGCCATCGATGCGCTGCACCGGCTGGCCGGGGACTGGCAACTACTCTCCGACCTGTCGTTCGCCGACCTGCTGCTCTGGGTGCCGGTGCGCGACGATGGGGAGCCGCGGCGATTCCTCTGCGTGGCCCAGGTGCGTCCGACCACGGCGCCGACGGCGTACCAGGACGACCAGGTCGGCCGGATCTTCGGCGGTCCGGAGGTGGCGCACCTTGAGATCGCCTTCGCGCAGGGCCGGATCTGGCGCGAGGGCGACCCGGTCTGGTACGGCGACACCCCCGCCCGGCACGAAGCCATCCCGGTGCGGCTGCGGGGGGCCGAGGAGCCCGGCCGGCTCATCGCGGTGATCGGCCGGGACACCAACCTCTCCACCGCCCGCACCCCCAGCCAGCTCGAACTCAACTATCTGACCACCGCCGACGACCTGGCGCAGATGGTCAGCGACGGCACGTTCCCGCCGCGGCGGCATCCCGGCGAGACCACGTCGGCCCCGCGGGTCGGCGACGGCCTGATCCGGCTGGACGCCGGCGGCAAGGTCACCTACGCCAGCCCGAACGCCCAGTCGGCGTATCGGCGCCTGGGCTTCAACGCCCATCTGGTGGGCGAGGACCTCTCCGCTCTGACCAGCCGGTTGGCGGCCGATCCGCTGGAAGGCAACGACGTGGCGGACCGGATGCTCTCCGCCCTGCGCGGTGAGTCGCCGCCGCGGCAGGAGGTGGAGGCCCGCGGTGCGACGGTGCTGATGCGTGCCCTGCCGCTGCTGCCGGCCGGCGTGCCGATAGGAGCCCTGGTGCTGGTGCGCGACGTCACGGAGGTCCGTCGGCGGGAGCGCGCGTTGATGACCAAGGACGCGACCATCCGGGAGATCCACCACCGGGTCAAGAACAACCTGCAGACGGTGGCGGCGCTGTTGCGGTTGCAAGCCCGGCGAGTGGACATTCCGGAGGCCAAGATGGCACTCCAGGACTCGGTCCGGCGGGTGGCCTCCATCGCGCTGGTGCATGAGACGCTGTCCATGTCCAGCGACGAGGCGGTGGATTTCGACGGCATCGTGGACCGGGTCGCCACGGCCGCCGCCGAGGTCGCCGCCACCGGGAGCGCGGTGCGCATGCGCCGCGACGGCACCTTCGGCGTCCTTCCGGCGGAAATCGCCACCTCGCTGGTCATGGTGCTGAATGAGCTGCTGCTGAACGCGGTGGAACACGCGTTCCCGGACGAGGACCCGGACGAGCCCGCGCCGGTCGTGGACGAGGCGTCGTCGCCTGCCGCAGGCGACGCGGAAGTGGTGGTCTCGGCGCACCGGTTCCGCAAGCAACTGCATGTGAGCGTGGCGGACAACGGACAGGGCCTGCCGCAGGGGTTCCGGGCGGACGCCGGCGGCCGGCTGGGACTGCAGATCGTGCGCGCGCTGGCCACCGGCGAGCTGCGGGGCACCATCGAGCTGCGCAACCGGGCCAGCGGCGGCACCGAGGCGGTGCTGGTCGTGCCGCTGATCCGCAAGTGACGCTGATCAGCCAAGTGACGCTGATCAGCCAAGTGACGCAGGGCCGCCAAGTGACGCAGGGCCGCCGGTCGCCCGCCGGTCAGCGGTGTTTCAGCAGCACCAGGGTCGCCTTCGTGGCCTTCCACACGCGCACCACCCGGTAGTTCGTGTGCAGCGTGTCGGTCAGGTCCCCGGCGCTGCTCAGCGGCTCGTCGGACTGCCACTGCCGGAAGAACCACACCCGCGGCGCCGTGCCCAGGCACCGGGCCGGCTCGTCGCACTCCACCGCGTCCAGCTCGCCGACCTCGGCGGCCGGCTCGCGCAGCAGCACATCCCGCGGTTTCGGCTGGTCGCGTAGCTGATAGTCGATGCCGGCACGCAGCGACCAGGTGCCCTCACGCCCGTACACGATCACGTCGCCGGGCTGCTGGTGCCGCTTGACGACGCCCGCGATGGTGCGGAAGTCCGCACCCATGTGGCTCACCGGCCCCCGGACCTCGGTCTGTGCCGGCACGCCCACCGCGGCCAGCACGACCAACGCCAGGGCGGCGCGCATCCACAGCCCGCGCAGCGCGAGCGCGGCCAGCAGGGCGACCGCCGGGATGACGAACAGCACATATCGCGGGACCCAGAGCGAGGACGTGACGAAGGAGACCGCGATGAGCAGCACCGGCGGCACCGTGGCGAGCACGGCCAGCTCGCGGACCGCCCGGCGGTCGGTGGCGTGTGCCGCGAAGGCCAGCCCGATCAGCAGCAGGCCCACGGCGGCCGATCCGAAGATGTCTCCGGGCGCCGACCACACCTGCTCCGCGTCCATCGGGCGAATCCAGTCGAGCTGCTCGCCGCGCTGGGTCAGCCCCAGATAGACGAACGGCAGCACGGGCAGCAGCGCGGCCGCGGCGGCGATCAGCCAGCGTCGGGCGGTCCGCAGGCGGTCGTGCTGCCCGGCGCTGCGCGACCACACCGCGTACGCGTGAGCGGCCAGCACCAGCAGCGTCAGGATGTGCGCCCACCCGGCCAGCGTGATCGCGGCGGCGTACCCGGCCCAGCGGCCCCACGAGGGGCGGGCAAGCGCCCGGTGCAGCAGCAGCGTGGCCAGCGTGGCGCAGCAGAACGCCAGCCCGTACGCCCGTGCGTCCTGCGCGTAGCGGGACAACTGCGGGACGGCGACCAGGAGGAGCCCGGCGAGCAGGCCGACGCCCGGGCCGAACAGCCGTCGGCCGAGTTCCGCCGCCACCCCGACCGCAGTCGCGACGGCCAGCAGCGACGGGGCGCGCAGCGCGAACTCCGAATCGCCGAAGACCGCGGTCCACAGGTGCATGAAGAGGTAGTAGGGCGAGATCACGCCGTCGAAGTGCCGGGCCAGGTCGACGATCTGCCCCGGCGTACGCTGGCTGGCGATCCAGGTGGCGTTCTCGTCCCAGCCCAGGGTCGGCTGTTGCAGCCGGAACCGTCCGACGACGAGCATCGCCAGCGCCGGGACCACGGAGATCATCCAGGCCCGGGTCCACGTCCGGGCCCGTGTCCAACGCTGGTCGGGCGACCCGGTGGGCGCTTCGGCGCGCTGACGGGGGATTGCGGTCTGCTGCTCCGCCTGGAGGGGCATGTCATTCTTTCGTGTCGACCGGGCGAAATGCAGCAGTCTATGACCCGCGCGCACCTCAGTACCCAGCACTGTGCGCAGTGGCACACTCACGCCCGTTGTGTGCAGCGGCACACTCCCGCCATCTGGACCACGCTGGCCGGGGCTGCGTGCGCGTGAGAGGCTGACGCTATGACCGCTGCGTTCGACCGCCGCCTCGTGGCCCGCCGCCACGTGGACTACGGGCGTGTCCGCAGCGCGATGTGTCCGGCCATCTGACGCCGCCCGATCCGACCGATCCGGGTGCGCACGACGCGCCGGCCTCTCCTGACATTGATGTCGCGAGCCTCCGCAGGCCGTGAGCGTCGCGTTGCGCCCACGACCTCCCGGAGGAACGCCGACATGGCGCCCAGCAGCACCACATCCCGCCCGACCGCCCGGCCCCGCAAGGCCCGAGGCGAGGGCCAGTGGGCGCTCGGACACCGCGAGCCGCTGAATTCCAACGAGCAGCTCAAGAAGGACGACAATCCGCTCAACGTCCGAGCCCGCATCGAGAACATCTACGCCCGCAACGGATTCGGCTCCATCGACCCGCAGGACCTGCGCGGCCGGTTCCGTTGGTGGGGCCTCTACACCCAGCGCAAGGCGGGGATCGACGGCGGACGCACCGCGATCCTGGAGCCGCACGAGCTGGAGGACGAGCACTTCATGCTCCGGGTCCGCATCGACGGCGGGGCGCTGGACTTGGCTCAGTTGCGGACGATCGGCGAGATCTCGCGCGAGTTCGGCCGCGACAGTGCGGACATCACCGACCGGCAGAACATCCAGTTGCACTGGATCCGCATCGAGGACATGCCGGAGATCTGGCGCCGGCTCGAAGCCGTCGGCCTGCAGACCACGGAGGCGTGCGGCGACTGCCCGCGGGTCGTGCTGGGCAGCCCGGTGGCGGGCATCTCGGCGGTGGAGGAACTGGACCCGACGCCGGCCATCGACGAGATCCTCGACCGTTTCATCGGCGATCCGCAGTACGCCAACCTGCCCCGCAAGTTCAAGTCTTCGATCTCCTGGCTGGCGGACACGCCGTACCAGGTCAACGACATCTCCTTCCTCGGTGTGACACACCCGCAGCACGGCCCGGGTTTCGACCTGTGGGTCGGCGGCGGCCTGTCCACCAACCCGCGGCTTGCCGAACGGCTCGGGGTGTGGGTGCCGCTGGGCGAGGTGGCCGAGGTCTGGGAGGGCGTGGTCGGCATCTTCCGCGACTACGGCTACCGTCGGCTGCGCACCCGGGCACGGCTGAAGTTCCTGCTCGCCGACTGGGGCGTGGCGAAGTTCCGTGAGGTGCTGGAGAAGGAATACCTGGGACGGGCGTTGATCGACGGTCCGTCGCCGGATCTGCCCGCCAAACCGATCGACCACATCGGAGTGCACCAGCAGGTCGACGGTCGCAACTACGTCGGCGCCGCGCCGGTGGTCGGGCGTTCCTCCGGCACCCAGCTGAGCCGCTTGGCGGACATCGCCGAGCAGCACGGCTCCGGGCGGGTGCGCCTCACGCCGTACCAGAAACTGCTGGTGCTCGACGTCGCGGACGACCGGGTGGAGAGCCTGATCGAGCAGATGCGCGCGGCCGGGCTGGAGGCGCGGCCGTCGTCGTGGCGGCGCGGCACCATGGCGTGCACCGGCATCGAGTACTGCAAGCTCGCCATCGTGGAGACCAAGGCCCGCGGCGAGGAACTGGTCGCGCGGCTGGAGGACCGGCTCAAGGACTTCGACGCGGACATCTCGATCCACATCAACGGTTGCCCCAACGCGTGCGCCCGCACGCAGGTCGCGGACATCGGCCTCAAGGGCCAGCTCGTGATGAACGCGCAGGGTGAGCAGGTGGAGGGCTTCCAGGTCCACCTGGGCGGCGGGCTCGGCATGGCGCAGGGCGCCACCGCGGGCTTCGGCCGCAAGGTGCGCGGGCTGAAGACGACCGCCGACGAGCTTCCCGCGTACGTGGAGCGGCTGGCCAACAACTACGTGCGGGGACGCACCGACGGCGAGTCGTTCGCCGACTGGGTGGTCCGGGCGGACGAGGAGCTCGTGCAATGAGCGATGCGCGCTCCACGCCGCTGTACTGCCCCTACTGCGGGGAGGAGGACCTGCGTCCGAGCGAGGCGTCGCACGGGGCGTGGGAGTGCCACTGCTGTGCCCGCGTTTTCACGGTCAAGTTCAACGGGTTGCTGTCCAAGGGAGTGAACCGATGACTGTGGTGACCGCCGCCGGACTGGGCCTGGTGTCTCTCCAGGGCAGCCGGGCGACCGATCCGTCCCGACGATCCGCCGACGAACTTCAATCGATCGCCGACGCCGCGGGTGTCGCCCTGGAGGGCGCTAGCGCGCTGGAGATCGCCAAGTGGGCGACCGACACCTTCGGCGCGCGCTTCTGCGTGACCAGTTCCATGGCCGACGCCGTGGTGGCGCACCTGTTCTCCCGCGTGGCGCCGGGCGTCGACGTGGTCTTTCTGGACACCGGACTGCACTTCCCGGAGACGCTCAAGGTGCGTGACACGGTCGCGGCGACGATGGACGTGACCGTGCGATCGATCCGGCCGCGGATGACGGTGGGGCAGCAGGACGGCGAGTACGGCCCGCGGCTGTTCGCCCGCAGCCCGGACGAGTGCTGCTTCATGCGCAAGGTGGAGCCGCTGGAGCGGGCGCTGAGCGAGTACGACGCCTGGGCGACCGGCCTGCGCCGCGACGAATCGCCGACGCGTGCCGGCACGCCCGTGGTGTCCTTCGACGCACGGCGGGGCAAGATCAAGGTCAACCCGATCGCGGCGTGGACGCAGCCGGAGGTGGATCAGTACATCTCCCGGTGGAACGTGCCGGTCAACGAGCTGTTCCAGCGCGGGTACACGTCCATCGGCTGCTGGCCGTGCACCCGGCGCACCACCGCGGGGGAGGACCCGCGAGCGGGCCGCTGGGCGATGTTCGAGAAGACCGAATGCGGCCTCCATCAGTGAACTTCGGGGACGGGCCGGCCGTCCTGCTTGTCGCGCATGGCTCGCGCGACCCGCGGGCGGCCGCGTCCACCCGGGCGCTCGCCGCCGCGGTCGCCGCGGCGCATCCCCAGTGGGACGTGCACGCGTCGTACCTGGACCATGCCGGCCCGCGACCGCTGGAGGTGCTGGCGACCCTGTCCGCGCTGGGGTGCCGGCGCGCGATCATGGTGCCGCTCCTGCTGACCGCCGCCTATCACGGGCGCGTCGACGTGCCGGCCGTGGTGGCCGACGCGCGCGACGCGGGCCTGGCGGTGGACGTGTCCGTCGCCCCGGTGCTGGGGCCCGTCTCGGCGGCCCTGGTGGACGCCCTCATTCGTCGTCTGCCGCCGGTTTCCCTGGACGCGGTGGTGCTGGCCGCCGCGGGCACCAACGACGCCGCAGCGCGCGCCACGGTCGAGCAGGCGGCGGCGGTGCTGGGTGACCGGTTGGACCGGCCCTGCCGGGTCGCGTACGCCTCGGCGGCGCCCCCGACCGGTGCCGAGGCGGTGACCGCGCTGCGCGAAGCGGGCGCCTCCCGTGTCGGTGTGGCGTCGTACTTCCTCGCGCCGGGCCGGCTCTATGACGCCGTGGTGGCGTCGGCGCAGTCCGCCGGGGCGATCGCGGCGGCACAGCCGCTGGGGGACGCTCCGGAACTGGTCCGGCTGATCGCCTCGCGGGTGGCCGCCGCATCCCCCGTCGCCGCCTGAGCGGTCCGCTCGGCCCGCGGCGCGGTCACGACGGCGCGGTAGTACGCGATCTTCTCCCGGATGTGCTCGCGTTGCCGTTCCAGCACGTCGATCCGCCGGCTCACCTCCGTGTCGTGCTCCTCCAGGAGGGTGAGCCGCTCCTCCTCGGTGTGCTCGATGCGTGCCAGCCGCGCGTAGCGCAGCATCTGTGCGATCGGCATGCCGGTGTCGCGCAGGCACCGGAGAATGGTCAGCCACGCGATGTCGGCGTCGCTGAACGCGCGCTGCCCACCCGGCGTGCGGGCCACGCCGGCAAGCAGTCCGATGCGTTCGTAGTAGCGGAGCGTGTCGACGCTGAAGCCGGTCTTGTCCGCGACGTCTCCGGAGGAGTACCTCATCCGGTCATCATCGCAGAAACGGTGATGATCCATTTTCGAGATCATTTCGCGACTCGTGGTGATCGCAATTGCGCGCACCGCAGTCATTGCGCCGCGTAATCGTCCCGAAACAGCACGACGCCCCGGAAGCCGATCGGCCCGGGGCGTAAATGCTGTGAGGGAAAAGGTTCAGGCGGTAGGAGCGCCGACCCGAAGGCCGCCGCGACGCTTCACGGCGCGCCGCTCGTCCTCGCTCATTCCGCCCCAAACGCCGGCGTCCTGACCGGACTCGAGTGCCCACTGGAGGCACGCCTCGGTCACGGTGCACCGCCGGCAGACGGCCTTGGCCTGCTCGACCTGCAGGAGCGCGGGGCCAGACGTCCCGATCGGGAAGAACAGCTCCGGGTCCTCGTCGCGGCAGATCGCATGGTGGCGCCAGTCCATGGCGGCAACTCTCCTTGGTTCGGATGGGGTAATGAAACGGTGCACTTACTTATCTGCGTCCGCGAGGCACTTCAACAGGCTGCGCCTGTCTGGGCACCAGTGCGTGAGCAAGCTATTCGGTTCGGCGGTCCGTTCCGGCGCTTCTGGATAAGGAACGCGCGCGAGCGGCTGCCGGTTACTTCATATCGCTTGTGAATGCTTTCACGAACCTGTGCGATGTCAAGGGTAACGCCGGAAGTTTCTCTTGCTGGGTGAGCTGGGTCACGGCCCTTATGTCTGGTTTCGTCCATCTATCCCGGACGTCCGTGGGACCGGATGAAGAACGCTCCCATCAATGTAGTACGGTCTCGGCCCCCCTGCCGACCTTTTGCCAGACTTTTTGTAACGGATCGTGAGGGGACTCAGGCTCCATACCCAGGCGTCAGCAAATCACACGTAGCGCCTGCGGGACGGACGCAAAGTGCACCTTCTGCCGCTCGCCCAGGTAGTCACCGTCCAGTTGGAACGCCTGGGGCCGGGTGGAGACGACGGCGAACTCCGCCTGATCGTGCAGCCGCAGCACCTCGCGTCCGTGCGGGTCGCCCTTGAGTGACGCCATCTGTGTCACGGTGCGTGTCGTGCTGGAGACCTTGAGGCGGCGCACGGCGAGGACGTCGAGGCCGTGGTCGAAGGAAGCCTGTGGATTTGGATTGATCGGCCGATCGCCTACATATGTCCATGGAGCAGTGTTTTGTATGATGATGGTGCTCAATTCCGACTCAACCGACTCGCCGGGGCGTTCCAGGGAGAGCGGAGGCGACTTCCGGTCCTCTCCGGAGAGGAACTGGGCCACCATGGACCGTACATATAGGGCGGGTGTCGAGGTCCGGCCGCGCAATCGAGCCTGCTCGACGCGTCGCACCACCGCGGCGTCCAAGCCGATGCCGGCGGTGAAGGTGAAGTAGCGGTCGTCGGCGCGGCCCAGCCCGATCACCCGATGCCGGCCGTCGCGCAGCCCGTCGAGGATCACGCTGGTCCCGTCCGCCCAGTCGCGAGGGAGGCCGAGCGCGCGGGCGAAGACGTTGGTCGAGCCGCCCGGCACCACGCCGAGCGCGGGCAGCCGGTATGCGGGCGTGGCACCGCGTCCGGCCAGCGCGGCGTCGGCGTTCATCAGCCCGTTGACCGCCTCGTTCACCGTGCCGTCGCCACCCAGCGTGACCACGACATCGACCCCGCTCTCCGCGGCTGCGCGGCACAGCGCCGCGGCGTGCCCGCGCCGGAGCGTGTACTCCACGGTCAGGTCGACCTCGCTGCGCAGTGCGCGGACCAGGACGTCCCGGCTGCGTTCGCTGGTCGTGGTGGCCTTCGGGTTGACCACCAGTAACGCTCGCATGGGCGGCACTGTACCCAACAGGAATCACCCGAAGCGGCCGGTATGGTGCTGCGGGTGACCGGTAAGAGTTCCGCAGCGCCCGGGTCCGCGACGCTGGCGTGGGCCGTGCGTCTGATGCTCCTGGAAGCGGCTGCCCTGGCCGGGCTCACCGCCTACCTGATCTTCTTGGATCTGACCGCCGACCCGGACAGCGTGCCCATCGCCATCGCGCTCACCGTGATGGCCGCCATCGGCGTGGCATTCGTGGTTTTCGTGGCTCGCCTGCTCGGGCGTCGGCGTCTGGGCGCGCGCGGCCCGGCCGTCTTCGTGCAACTGATGGTCATCGCGTCCGGCGGGTTCCTGGTGCAGACCGACCCGCTCTGGCTGGGCCTGGTGCTGCTGGTCCTGGGGGTGACCGTGGGCGTGCTGATCGTGGTTCCGTCCAGCACCCGGGCGCTCGGCGTGGAGTGAACCGGTCGTTCGCCCACAAGAGCATCGCACCGCGTGACTCAGGGAATACCCTGGGGGACGTGACCGGATCGACGGTGCGTCCACCCGCCTATCAGACCCTGGCCGACGAACTACGCGACGACATCACCTCGGGCCGCCTGCGCCCGGGGGAGCGACTGCCCCCAGAACCGGAATTGTGCGTGCGCAGCGGCGTCAGTCGCAGCACCGTCCGGGAGGCGCTGCGGCTGCTCGCCAGTCAGCACCTCATCGTGACCACACGGGGCGTGACCGGAGGCAGCTTCGTCGCGCACCCCGACGCCGAGCAACTGTCCGAGGCGTTGTCCACCGGCTTCACGCTGCTGGGCAACTCCACCGCCGTGGGGTTCGCCGACCTGCTGGAGTTGCGGCGGGCCCTGGAGGTCCCGGCCGCCGGGCTCGCCGCGATGCGGTGCACCGAAGGCAACCTGGGCGAGATCCGGGCGGCCCTGTTCGACCCGGCCCTGGACGATTTCGACGTCATGCTGCAGGCGCACGCCGCGTTCCACTCGGCGGTCGCCAAGGCCACCGGCAACCCGCTGTTCGAACTCGTCACCCGTCCGCTCTACCGCGTGTCGTACGGCGAGCAGGTGGTGGAGAACCTGCCGGACGGGTACTGGGAGCGCATCGATGAGGATCATCGCCAACTGCTCGTCCACCTGCAGGACCACGACGCGGACGGCGCGGTGACCGCGGCGCGGCAGCACCTCGACTACATCGTGGCGGCCAACGAGCGCTGAGCCCCCGGCTCAGCCCCAGGTGCGCCTGGTGAGCAGGCGGATCTTCGCCTGCCGGCCGGTCACCTCGGCGGACGCCGACGTGGTGAGCGCGGTCAGCACCTTCCAGGCGAACGACGACTCGGCCGGCAGCCGGGCACCCCGCACAGTGTCCACGCCGACCTCGACGGTCAGCGCATCGTCCGTCACGGCGAAGCGGCACTCCAGCTCGGCGCCGCGGGCGGCGATGGCGAGCAGCATCGCGCATGCCTCGTCCACGGCGATGCGCAGGTCCTCGATCTCGTCGAGGGCGAAATGCAGCCGTGCGGCCAGACCCGCGGTGGCGGTCCGCAGCACGCTGAGGTAATCGCCGTCGGCGGGCACCGTGAGCAGCACGACGTCGTCGCCGACGGCCGGCTGCGGATGCGCTTGTGTCGCTTGAGTCACCGTACCCATCCTCCCAATGTCAGGAGACTCTATCCGCCGACGGGGGACGCCGGGGCGGACCGCTGCGCGAGGCGGTGCAGGGCCGGACCACTGAGACGGTACGGCACCCAGTCCTCGGTCACCGAGGCGCCGATCGCGGCGTAGAAGTCGGCCGCCGGGTTCCAGTCGAGCATGACCCATTCCACGCGCTGGTAACCGCGTTCCACCGCGATCGCGGCGAGCTGCGCGAGCAGGGCACGCCCGGCCCCGGTGCCGCGCGCGTGCGGCCGCACGTACAGGTCCTCAAGGTGAATGCCGTGAGTTCCCTCCCAGGTGGAGAAGTTGCGGAACCACAGGGCGAACCCGATCGGCTCGTCGTCCGGATCGACCGCGACCAAGGCGTGCAGCGCGGGATGGTTGGCGTACAGCGCGGCGCGTAGCTGTTCTTCGGTCAGGTGGCACTGGTCGGCGGCGCGCTCGAAGTCGGCCAGTTCGTGCACCATCGAGACGACGGCCGGCACGTCCGAGGGACGAGCCGGCCGTACCACGGCAGAGAAAGTCACGCCTGCTTGGTCTCCCAGAAGATCTTCGAGATCTCCTCGATCTTGCCGAGCAGTTGGTCGGCGACCGCCGGGTCCACCGAACCCTTGGCGCCGGACGCGCCGGCCAGCTTGGTGGCCTCGTTGAACAGTTGGTGCAGGTTCGGGTACTTCTCGAAGTGCGGCGGCTTGAAGTAGTCGGTCCACAGCACCCACAGGTGGTGCTTGACCAGCTCGGCGCGCTGCTCCTTGATCATGATCGCCCGGGTGCGGAACTCCGGGTCCGTGTTCGCCTGGTACTTCTCGGCGATGCCCTTGATCGACTCGGCCTCGATGCGTGCCTGGGCCGGGTCGTAGACACCGCACGGCAGGTCGCAGTGGGCGCTGACCTGGGTGCGCGGCGTGAGAAAGCGCGGAAGTCGCATCAGGACCCCTCCATACGTTTGCGATGATCCGTGGTTGACAGTACCCCCGACGCACTGCCCGTAACGTGACGGAGGCCCGATCCCATGCGCTTGCGCCTGCCGATGTTCGCGGTGTCGGTGCGCGGCCCATCGATGGCGCCGACCCTGCGCTCCGGGGACGCCCTGGTGGTGCACCGCGGCGGCCGGGTGCGGGTCGGCGACATCGTGGTCGGCCGGTTCCGCTCACGGCCGGACCTGCTGGTGGTCAAGCGGGCGGTGCGCGAGCAGGACGGCGGATGGTGGCTGCGCGGCGACAACGACTACGTGACCGATGATTCCCGCGCGTACGGAGTGGCAGATGTCATCGGGCGTGTCCGGTGGCGGTACTGGCCTCGTCCCGGACGGCCACGTTAACCTGCGGTAACCGCGGCACACCGAAGTCTTGCGGTCCCCGCACCGGGTGACCCCCGGCATCGCACGCCGGCCGGCGCCGACTCGCGCCCGCGCCGGCTGGCTCGACGTTTTCCTTGCGCCACGTTCCGATGCCTTCTGGAGTCACCACATGTCCCTGTTCAGCTTCGAGCTCGACCCTGCCCTGGCCGCCGACCCGGTCTTCGACATGCACCGCCGCGGGAAGATGGCGATCACCGCGACCGTCCCCCTGGCCGGCCGGGACGATCTGTCTCGCGCGTACACGCCGGGAGTGGCGCGGGTCTGCGAGGCGATCGCCGCCGACCCGGACCTGGCCCACGACTACACCTGGACCGGCAACACGGTCGCGGTGGTCACCGACGGCTCGGCGGTGCTCGGCCTGGGCAACATCGGGCCCGCCGCGGCGATGCCGGTGATGGAGGGCAAGGCGGTCCTGTTCAAGCAGTTCGGCGGGGTGGACGCGGTCCCGATCTGCCTGAGCACGCAGGATCCGGAGGAGATCATCGCCGCGGTCCGGGCGATGGCGCCCTCGTTCGGCGGCATCAACCTCGAAGACATCAGCGCGCCCCGCTGTTTCGAGATCGAACGGCGGCTGGACGAGGCCCTGGACATCCCGGTCTTCCACGACGATCAGCACGGCACCGCGGTGGTGGTGCTGGCCGCGCTGCGCAACGCGACGGCGCTGCTGGGCCGGCGCTTCGCGGACCTGCGCGTGGTGATCACCGGTGCCGGGGCGGCCGGCGTGGCGATCACCAAGATGCTCATCGCTGCCGGCCTCCCCGGCGCCAGCCTGATCGTCTGCGACTCGCGCGGCATCCTGCACGCCGAGCGAGGCGACCTGACACCGGCGAAGGCCGAACTCGCCGCGGCCACCAACCTCTCCGGCCGGGCTGGCGGCGTGCGCGAAGCGCTGATCGGCGCGGACGTGCTGATCGGCGTCTCCGGCGGAATCATCGACGAGGAGGCGCTGGCCGGGATGGCCCCGGGCGGCATCATCTTCGCGCTGGCCAACCCCACCCCGGAGGTGCCGCCGCAGGTCGCCGCCCGGTACGCCGCCGTGGTCGCCACCGGCCGCAGCGACTTCCCCAATCAGATCAACAACGTGCTGGCGTTCCCCGGCATCCTGCGCGGCGCACTCGACGTGCGCGCGACCACCGTGACGCAGCGGATGAAGGTGGCCGCGGCCGAGGCGATCGCGGAGGTGGTCACCAACGAGCTGAGCGCCGAGGCGATCGTCCCGTCGGCCCTGGACCCGCGGGTGGCGCCGGCGGTGGCCGCGGCGGTCGCACGCGCCGCCGAGCGTGACGGCGTGGCCCGCCGCCTCGCCCTCGGCCACGCCGAGTCGCCGGCTCCGATCGGCTGACCGCGCCACGGGCGGCGTTCGCCACTATGGTCGAGGCATGCGCGCCGCCTACGCCTCGTCCAGCAAGCCCGACGCACCCTTGTCCGCGCTCACCGTGGACGACCGGCTCGACCCCGATCCGCCGGACGGGTGGGTCACCGTCGACGTGCGGGCCAGCTCGCTGAACCATCACGAGATCTGGTCCCTGCGCGGCGTCGGCCTGCCCGCCGACCGGCTCCCGATGATCCTGGGATGCGACGCGGCCGGAGTCGACCCGGAGGGCAACGAGGTCGTGCTCCACTCGGTGGTTCCCGACCCGAAGGACCCGCGCGGCTACTCGCTGCTGTCCGAACGGCATCCCGGCACGCTCGCCGAGCGGGTGGCCGTGCCCGCCGGCAACCTCGTTGCCAAGCCCGCGGGCATGTCGTTCCTGGACGCGGCCTGCGTGCCGACCGCCTGGCTGACCGCCTACCACATGCTCGTCACCCGCGGTCGCGTCGCGGACGCGGACGCGGTGCTGGTGCAGGGCGCCGGCGGTGGCGTGTCCACCGCGGCGGTGGTGCTCGCCGTGGCGCTCGGCAAGCGGGTCTACGCGACCAGTCGTGAGCAGTGGAAGCGGGACCGCGTCGCCGAGCTCGGCGCCACCGCGGTGGCACCGGGAGCGCGCCTTCCGGAGCGGGTGAACATGGTCGTCGAGTCCGTCGGCGCCCCGACCTTCGAACACTCCATGAAGTCGGCCCGGCCGGGTGCCCGGATCGTGGTCTGCGGCGCGACCGGCGGCCACCTGGCCACCGTCGACCTGCGCCGGGTCTTCGGCATGCAACTGGACATCCTCGGCTCGTCGATGGGCACCGCCGAGGAACTCGCCGAGTTGCTCACGCTCATGGCGGAGCGGGACCTCCGGCCGGTGATCGACTCGACGTACGGCTTCAGCGCGGTGGCCGACGCGTTCGCCCGGCTGCATTCCGGCGAGGTCTTCGGCAAGGTGGCGATCGACCACCTGCACTGAGCCCGGCGGATCGGACCCGAGCCGGGCTCACAGCCTGTTGGTGAGCGTGGCCAGCCCGCCCTTTGTCGCATCGGCGTTCAGCCGGGACTTGGCGGCCGGATCGTCGTACAGGCTCCACCGCCAGAAGTCGGTGGTGGTCGCGGCCACCACGCCGAAGTCCGACTTCGTGGTCGCGTGGCCGCCCTTGGTGATGGACATCATCGCCTTGGGCCACGGCACCGCGTCGTACGCGGCGAAGCCGTCGCGATAGCTGACCGTCTTGTCGAGCTTGCCGTGCACGAAGAGCATCGCCGCGGCCGGGCCGGAGTACGGCGCGGGCAGCACCTGCTCGCCCGCCATTACGATGCCCGCGGTGAGCCGGTCGTCCCGGTTGCTGCTGAACAGCCCCACCGTGGTGATGCCGCCCGCAGAGTGGCCCGCCGCGCCGATCCGCTCGGTGTCGAGGCGGTTCTCCAGCGGGTCCCCGGCGCGGTGGTTCAGGGCGAGCACCGACGTCAGCACGGACGACGCGTCGGCGGGTTGGTTCGTCACGTCCAGCGGGTCGTAGTCCTCGACGCCGTGCGACGTGTGCGGATAGGCGGCCGCGGCGACCACGAACCCGGCGCGTGCCCACCGCTTGATCAGATCCGCGTAGTCACTCGGCTGTGCGGTGAGCCCGTGGCTGAAGACCACGAGCGGGAACGGGCCTTCGCCGTCCTTCGGGTACCACACGGTGGTGGGCAGCTCCCGGCCGCTGCGGGACAGGTCGAGGTGCCGGACGGCGACCGTGAAGGTTCGCTGCGGGGCGCCCTTGGCGGCGGGTGTGGCGGCCCGGGTTCCGGGCCGGCGCGCGGGTGCCGCGGACGTCGGCGAGTCCTCCGGCGTGGCGGCCGGGATGCTGCTGACTGCCGTCAACGGCGCGGCATCCGATTCGTCGCCGGCGGAACAGGCGGCCAGCCCGGTCATCAGGATCGCCGCGGTCACCGTGGCGCAGGTCCGACAAAACACCATGTCATTGTGCCCATGCGGCGGCCGGGCATGCGGCGAGTCCGGCCGCCGGGCCCGGCCCGCCCCCAACCCGGCCGCCCGACCCGCACCCACCCGGCCGCCCCACCCGGCGCCCTGACTCGGCCGGCGGCGAGCGCGACGCTCCCACCAACGGGTGAAAATCGTCTCGCGCGATCGTCTGAGCTGGCGGCCGAAAACGGGGTGGTCGCCGGGCGTGCGCGCCTTCGCTAGGGTGGCGCGCATGTCAGACAACCGCGTCGACCCCAGCGGCAACACCGAAGCCTTCCGCGCCTTCAGCGACCACACGCCGCAGGAACAGTCCGCATCGTCCCGGACGCCGTTCGTGCTGGGAGGCGTCGCCATCGCCTTCGTCGTCGTGCTCGCGGTGGTGCTCTACCTGGCGCTCTGACCCGCGCCCAGCGCCGCGACCGACTGCTGCGCGATCTCCAGTTCCTCATCGGTGGGCACCACGCAGATGGCCGTCGGGCTGCCGTCCGGCGAGACGACCTGCTCGCCCCGCTCGTTCGGGGCGATCTGCTCGTTGCGGTGCCGGTCGACCGCGATGCCCAGCCCGTCCAGCCCGGACAGCGCGGCGGCGCGGACCTCGGGTGAGTTCTCGCCGACGCCGGCCGTGAAGGCGATCGCATCCGCCCGGCCCAGCACCGCCAGGTAGGCGCCGACATACTCCTTGATCCGCCGGCAGTAGACGTCGAACGCCAAGCCGGCCGCGGGATCGCCCTGCTGCCTGCGGCGCTGCACCGCACGCATGTCGTTGTCGCCGGTGAGCCCCAGCAAGCCGGCCGCCCGGGTCAGCGAATGTTCGATCTCGTCCACCGGCATGCCGGCCGCCCGATGCAGGTGAAAGATCACCGTCGGGTCGATGTCCCCGCTGCGCGTGCCCATCACCAGGCCCTGCTGCGGCGCCATGCCCATCGACGTGGCCACGCTGCGGCCACCCCGCACCGCGCAGGCGCTCGCGCCGTTGCCCAGATGCAGCGTGATGATGTTGGCCGCCTCCGGTGCCAGCCCGAGCAGCGCCGCAGTCCGCCGCGACACGTACGCGTGAGAGGTCCCGTGCATGCCGTAGCGCCGCACCCCCCACCGCTCGGCGAGCGCGGCATCCATCGCGTACGTGATGCCCGCGGGCTCGATGGTCCGGTGGAACGCGGTGTCGAAGACGGCGACCTGCGCGACCTCGGGCAGAAGCTTGCGTGCCACCGTGATGCCGCTGAGCGCGGCGGGGTTGTGCAACGGGGCGAGCGGAATCAACCGCTCGATCACCGCGGCGACGTCGTCATCGATCAGCGTGGCCGAGTCGAACTCGGTTCCGCCGTGCACCACCCGGTGCCCGACCACGGCCAAGCCGTCCAGGTCGACCGACTCCATGATCCGGCGCAGCGCGGCGGCGTGATCGGCGGCGTCTCCGCCGTCCTCGCCGATGCGCTCGACCAACCCCCGGGCCAGCGTGCGCCGGCCGTCGAACAAGCGGTACTTCACCGACGACGAACCGCTGTTGAGCACCAGGACGCGAGTCACGAGGCCGCCTGAATCGCGGTGATCGCCACGGTGTTGACGATGTCTTTCACGGTCGCTCCTCGGGACAGATCGTTCACCGGGCGGTTCAGTCCCTGCATCACCGGCCCGACCGCGACCGCCCCGGCGGAGCGCTGCACGGCCTTATAGGTGTTGTTGCCGGTGTTCAAGTCGGGGAAGACGAAGACGGTGGCCTTGCCGGCGACGGTACTGTCCGGCAGCTTGGTGGCGGCCACCGCCGGATCGATGGCGGCGTCGTACTGGATCGGTCCTTCGACCGGAAGGTCCGGCCGCCGGGCGCGTACCAGCTCGGTGGCCGCGGCGACCTTCTCCACATCGGCCCCGGAACCGGAGCTGCCGGTCGAATAGGACAGCATCGCCACGCGGGGTTCCAAACCGAACGCGGCGGCCGTCTGTGCGGAGGACAGGGCGATGTCGGCGAGCTGCGGCGCGTCCGGATCGGGATTCACGGCGCAGTCGCCGTAGACCAGCACCCGGTCGGCGAGCAGCATGAAGAACACGCTGGAGGCCACCGACACCCCCGGAACCGTGCGGATGATCTCGAAGGCGGGCCGGATGGTGGCCGCGGTGGTGTGGTTCGCGCCGGACACCATCCCGTCGGCTAGCCCCTCGGCCACCATCAGGGTGCCGAAGTAGTTCACGTCACGCACCACGTCGTACGCCACATCCAGGGTGATGCCCTTGTGCTTGCGCAAATCGGCGTACCGCTGCGCGAAACGGTCCCGCCACACGCTTGCGCCCGGATCGACGAGCACGGCCGAGCCGATCTCGGCGCCCACCTCACGGGCCCGGCGGGTGATCTCGTCCGGGTCGCCGAGCAGGGTCAGGTCCGCCACGCCCCGGCGCAGCAGGGTCTCGGCGGCGCGCAGAATCCGCTCGTCGGCGCCTTCCGGAAGGACCAGCCGCCGCCGGTCGGCGCGGGCCCGGTCGATCAGGTCGTTCTCGAACATCAGCGGGGTGACCCGGCTGGACCGCGCCACATCGAGCACGCGGGAAAGTTCGGCGGTGTCCACGTTCTTTTCGAAGGCGCCGAGCGCCGCCTCGATCTTGCGCGGTGTGGCGGTGCTCAGCGCGGCCTCAATCCGGTCGGCCGCGGCGATCGTGTGGTAGCTGTCGGTGGGCACCACGAGCATGGCCAGGCCGGTGTTCAGCCCCTCGATCACCCGCACCGCACGCGGGTCGGGGAACTCGCCGATGGTGAGCGCCAGCCCGGCCAGCGTCACGGTGCCGGCCGCATGTGCGGCGTTCGCCGCCACCAGCACGTCGGCCCGGTCGCCGGGCGTGATGACCAGCGCACCATCCACCAGATGCTCCAGCACGGTGGGCACGTGTCCGCCGCCCACCACGAACCCGAGCACGTCCCGATCCAGGGCGGCGGGACCGCCGATGACCACGGTGGCATCCAGCGCGGCGGCGACCTCGGCCACGGTGGGCGCGGCGACGGCCGGCACCTCCGGCACCGCCCAGCAGGGGACCGGCAGGCCGGTCGGCGCCGGTACGCCGTCGGGCACCCGGTTGGCGATCACCGCCAGCACGGTGGCCCCGAGATCGGTCATCGAGTGGTACGCGCTGCGCGCGGCCGCGGACAACGCCTCCGCGGTGCGATGCTCGCCGCTGACCACCGCGACCACCACGCTGCCGAACTCGGTGGCCAGCCGGGCGTTGAACGCCAGCTCGCGGGGAAACTCGTCGTGCCCCTCCTCATGCTGGCCGTCGGCGAAGTCGCTGCCCACGACCACCACCGAGGAGCAGGTTCGCTCCAGGTCCCGGTAGCGTTCCACGATGCGGGAGATCAGCTCCTCGCGACGCCCGTCCGCCACGAGACGACTGGCCTCGGCGTAGGTCACGCCGTAGGACTCGGCCGGCGTGGACCGCGTATAGCGCTCGGTCAGCAGGGTGAGCAGCGGATCGGTCTCGGCGCCGGCCACCAGCGGCCGGAACACCCCGAGGCGGGCGATGTGCCGGGACAGCAGCTCGGTCAGGCCCAAGGCCACGGTTCCCTTGCCGACGCCGGGGCCGAGCCCCGCGACGTACACACTTCGCGCCACGCCCCCAACCTACCGGTCGCCGGGGTGTGCGTCGGGCGCAGTCGTGCACCGCGTCAGGACAACGTCGCGTCCAGGTAGGTCTCCGGGTGGTCCAGGAAGCGCCGCCAGTGCGCCACCACCGACAGCTCCGACCACCGCACGCGGCGGATGCCGTGGTCACCGAGCTCCAGGACGGTGGCCCCGGGCAACGCGGTCAGCAACGGCGAGTGCGTGGCCACCACCACCTGCGCCCCTTGAGAGCGCAACACGTCCAGCCGACCCAGCAGACCCAGCGTCGACGTGAACGACAGCGGCGCCTCGGGCTCGTCCATGAGGTAGAAGCCGTACCCGCGGAATTTGCGCGCGAGCAGTTCCAGGAAGCCCTCACCGTGGCTGCGGTCGTGCAGGTCGCCGTCCGGCGAGCCGGGAAGGCTTTCCAGGTACGTGAAGAGGCCGTGCGTGGTCTCGGCGCGCAGGAAGTACGCGTTGGCGGCCCGGCCGGGTGACCGGACCACGCGCAGGTGATCGCCGAGCGGCGACTCGGTGGCCCGCGTGCTGTGCCGGGCGCCGCGGGAGCCGCCCTCCGGGTTGACTCCGTGCGCCGCGGCCAACGCCTCGATCAGGGTGGACTTGCCGGAACCGTTCTCGCCGACCAGGAACGTCACCCCGGCCGGGAGATTGAGACCGTGCTCCAGCACGGCGGCCACCGCGGGGATGCGCGCCCACCACGCGTCCCGGTCGACCTCCGTTGCGAGGTCCCGCTCGACGCGCCGCGTGGGCCGGCCCGCGCTAGTCTTCATCGTCCTCCCCGCGGGCGAGGAACACCGCGAACCGCTCGATCGGCGTCTCGAAGTCGGGGTTCAGGTCGACGAACGCCCGCAACTGCTCGCCGAGCCACTCCAGCGTCACGGATTCCGCGCCGCGCCGCTCGACCAGTTCCTCGATGCCACGATCGGTGAAGTACATGCCCGGATAGTAGGCAGGGGCGCCCCGCGAGTGCGGAGCGCCCCTGGCTGAGGATCGGGCCGGCGGTCAGTGCTGGGGCAGGGCCGCCTCGACCAGTGCCCGCTGCTCGGCTTCGTGCATCTTCGCCGAGCCGACCGCCGGGGCGGCGGCCGCGGGACGGGAGATGCGGCGCAGGCGGACGCCCTCCAGATGCTCCAGGAGGTTCAACGCCACGAAACTCCACGCACCCTGGTTGGCCGGCTCCTCCTGCACCCAGGCGAAGTCCTCGGCGTTCGGGTACTGCGCCAGCACCGCCTTCAACTCGTCGACCGGCAGCGGATAGATCTGCTCCATCCGGACGATCGCGGTGTCGGTCATGCCCCGGTCGGCGCGGGCCGCGTACAGGTCGTAATAGACCTTGCCGGAGCAGAGCAGCACCCGCTTGACCGCCTCCGGCTGCAGCGGCGTGCCGGAGACGCCGGCGTCGCCGATCACCGGCTGGAAGGTGCCCTCGGTGAAATCACCCACCTGGGAGACGGCGAGCCGGTGCCGCAGCAGCGACTTGGGGGAGAACACCACGAGTGGCTTGCGCTTGCTCGACAGCGCTTGACGGCGCAGCAGGTGGAAGTAGTTCGCCGGGGTGGTCGGGTTGGCGACCCGCATGTTGTCCTGCGCGCATAGCTGCAGGAAGCGTTCCATGCGGCCGGACGAGTGGTCCGGGCCCTGACCCTCCTGCCCGTGCGGCAGCAGCAGCACCAACGACGAGCGCTGCCCCCACTTGACCTCGCCGGAGGAGACGAACTCGTCCACAATCGACTGGGAACCGTTGACGAAGTCGCCGAATTGCGCCTCCCACAGCACCAGCGCTTCCGGGTTCTCCACCGAGTAGCCGTACTCGAAGCCCATCGCGGCGTACTCGGACAGCAGCGAGTCATGCGCGAAGAACCGGGCGTTTCCGCTGGCCAGGCTGGACATCGGCAGGTAGTCCGTGCCGGTCTTGGCGTCCACGATCGCGGCGTGCCGGGACACGAACGTGCCGCGCCGCGAGTCCTGGCCGGCGAGCCGGACGGTGACACCCTCGGCGAGCAGCGAACCGAACGCCACCAGTTCGGCGAAGCCCCAGTCGATGCCGCCCTCGGTGGCCATTTTGGCCCGCCTGTCCAGCAACTGCTGGACGCGCTTGTGCGGGGTGAAGCCCTCGGGCAGCTCGACGTGCGCCTGGCCGACCGCCTTGACGACGCCCGCGTCGATCGCGGTGTCCACCCGCGGCTCCGGTTCCTCGGCCAGGGTGCGCGCCCGTGGCGGCGTACCGGCCGCATCGCGGGTGGCCTTGAACACCTTCTCCAGTTGCTGCTGGTAGTCGCGAAGCTGCTCCTGGGCGTCGTCGACGGTGATGTCGCCGCGGCCGATCAGCTCCTCGGTGTACAGCTTGCGCACCGACCGCTTGGTGTCGATGATCTCGTACATCCGGGGGTTGGTCATCGACGGGTCGTCGCCCTCGTTGTGCCCGCGGCGGCGGTAGCAGACCAGGTCGATCACGACGTCCTTGTTGAACGCCTGGCGGTACTCGAAGGCCAGCTTGGCGACGCGGACGACGGCCTCCGGGTCGTCGCCGTTCACGTGGAAGATCGGCGCCTGGATCATCCGGGCGACGTCGGTGGAGTAGAGCGAGGACCGGCTGTACTCGGGTGCGGTGGTGAAGCCGACCTGGTTATTCACCACCACGTGCACCGTGCCGCCGGTGCGGTAGCCGCGCAGTTGCGAGAGGTTGAGCGTCTCCGCCACCACTCCCTGGCCGGCGAACGCCGCGTCGCCGTGCACCAGCAGCGGCAGCACCGTGTAACCGTGCAGCCCGAGGTCGAGGCGGTCCTGCTTGGCGCGCACGATGCCTTCCAGCACCGGGTCCACGGCCTCCAGGTGTGACGGGTTGGCCACCACGCTGACCGTTGTCGCGTTCTCCCCGTCCGGAGTGGTGTATTTGCCGGTCTGGCCCAGGTGGTACTTGACGTCACCGGAGCCGTGCGCCGACTTCGGGTCCATCTGACCCTCGAACTCGTTGAAGATCTTCTCGTACGGCTTGCCGACGATGTTGGCCAGCACGTTGAGCCGGCCACGGTGTGCCATGCCGATGACCATCTCGTCCAGCCCGCTGACCGCCGACGCGTGCAGGACCGTGTCCAGCAGCGGGATCAGCGACTCGCCGCCCTCCAGCGAGAACCGCTTCTGACCGACGAACTTGGTCTGCAGGAACGTCTCGAACGCCTCGGCCGCGTTGAGGCGGTTGAGGACGTGCTTCTGCTCCTGCGAGTCCGGCTTCGTGTACTTGATCTCGATCCGGTCCTGGATCCAGCGGCGCTCCTCCGGATCCTGGATGTGCATGTACTCGATGCCGACCCGGCGGCAGTAGGTGTCCCGCAGCACCCCGAGCACATCCCGCAGCTTCATCTTCTGCTTGCTGGCGAACCCGCCCACCGGGAACGTGCGGTCCAGATCCCACAGCGTCAGGCCATGCTGCAGCACGTCCAGGTCGGGGTGCCGGCGGATGGCGAACTCAAGCGGGTCGGTGTCGGCCATCAGGTGGCCGCGCACCCGGTACGCGTGGATCAGCTCGATCACCCGAGCGGCCTTGTCGATCTGGCCCTCGGACGTCCGCGCCACGTCGCGGACCCAGCGGATCGGCTCGTACGGGATCCGCAGCGAGGTGAAGATGTCGTCGTAGAAGTCCTGCTCGCCCAGCAGCAGGTCGTGCATGGCCTTGAGGAACTCGCCGGACTGCGCGCCCTGAATGACCCGGTGGTCGTAGGTGCTGGTGAGCGTGGAGACCTTGCTGACGGCCAGCTCGGACAGCGTCTCGTCGGACATGCCCGAGTAAGGCGCCGGGTACTCCATCGCGCCCACGCCGATGATCGCGCTCTGGCCGGTCATCAGGCGCGGGATGGAGTGCACCGTGCCGATGCCGCCGGGGTTCGTCAGCGAAATCGTGGTGCCGGCGTAGTCGTCCATGGTCAGCTCGTTGCGCCGGGCCCGGCGCACCACGTCCTCGTAGGCCTGCCAGAACTTGCGGAAGTCCATCTCTTCGCAGTTCTTGATGGACGGCACCACCAACGTGCGCGAACCGTCCTTCTTGGCCAGGTCGATCGCGATGCCCAGGTTGATGTGCTCGGGCTGCACCAGCGACGGCTTCCCGTCCACCTCGGCGAACGAGTTGTTCATCGCCGGGTTGGCCATCACCGCACGCACCAGCGCCCACCCGATCAGGTGGGTGAAGCTCACCTTGCCGCCGCGGCCACGGGACAGGTGGTTGTTGATCACGATGCGGTTGTCCACCATGAGCTTCGCCGGGACCGCGCGCACCGAGGTGGCGGTCGGCACCTCCAGCGAGGCGCCCATGTTCTGCACGATCCGTGCGGCCACGCCTCGCAGCGGGGTCACCTTGGCGCCCTGCCCGGCGGGCGTCTCGGTGGTCGTCTTGGCGGCGGGGGCCTTCTCCGGAGCCGGCTTGGCGGCCTTGGGCTTGGCGGCCTTCTCGGGCACGGTCGGCTTGACCTTGGCGACCGAAGCGGCGGCAGGGGCGTCGGTGCCGGCCTTGGCCGCCGTGGCGGTGGCGGTGGCGGCAGTCGCCTCGTCAGGGGAGACGATCGATCCCGTGGCCATCGCCGGCTTGTAGTCGGCGAAGAAATCGTGCCAAGCGGGGTCCACGCTGGCTGGATCGGCCAGGTAGCGCTGATACATCTCGTCGACGATCCACTCGTTGGGACCGAAGTCCGCGAGTGGGTTTTCCTGCGCTGTCTGCTGGGTCGACACTTCCGTGTTCGCCTCTTTCACCAAATTTGTCGGCACTCGACGCGTTTCGTCACACGTAGCGGGACGGATTGTCCCCCCAGGCTACTCTGTCGGCCGCTCCGGCTCCGGTCGTGTCAGGGCGTCCGGGTGGCCGAATCGGCATACCGAAACGGGCAAGAGGCGCGACGTTCGGCCAGCGTGACGGGCACGTCACGGCGGGTGCGTGCACGCTGTCGGGTTCCCGTCTCGGCGCCCGCACGGCCCCGAGTCGACGCAAGCGTGCTGGTTGGTGGCGCGCGGGCTCAGCTGATGTCGCGGCGGCGCACGATGAGCGTGCCCAGGAATCCGGTGACCACGGCGTACCCGATCAGTACCACGGCGCCGACCCAGCGTGGTGGATTGCCGGGCAGCTCGGTTCCGGAGATCATCAGGGTCGATGCCGTGGTCGGCACCAAGACCTGGAGCTTGCTGAACCAGTCCGCGACGTACTGCGTCAAGAGGTAGAAGACCAGGCTGGCCCCGAAGGTGCCGATCACGTACGCGATGGACAGGGTGAGCGTGGCGCCAAGCTGACTGCGGATCAGCACGCCCGCGCCGACGCCCACGATCGCCCACAGCGCGAACGCCAGGGCGTTCAGTCCGATCGCGCGCCAGACGGCCGGATCGCCCAGTTGCGCGCTGTAATCCAGGGCGTGCAGCACGAACGGCACCACGATCAGGTTGAGGATGGTGGTGACCGCCCAGAAGACCAGGCCGAGCAGGATCGCGGCGATCAGCTTCGCGGTGATCACCCGCTCGCGCACCGGGCTCACCAGGAACGTCGTGGTGGCGGTGAGGTGGAAGAACTCATTGGTCACGATGATCGCGCCGAGCAACATGACCAGCAGCACTCCCAGGAACTGCCCGCTGGTGTAGAGGGTGGTGGCGACGTTCACCGCCTCGTTCGCCACGCGGAGCTGCTCGGCCTGGTCGGCGGACAGGCCGGACTCGGCCGGGTCGACGCCCCCGGAGATGTTGGCGGTGCCCCAGTTGTAGAGGACCGCGAGTGCCCACAGCGGCAGCATGATGATGCCGAAGACCCACCAGGTCGACGTGGTCCTGATCTTCAGGATCTCCGCGCGCACGAGGTTCATCGGATCTCCGCCTTCCCGGCCGTCAACTGGAGGAACACCTGTTCCAGGTCGGCCCGCTCACCGAGCAGCTCGTGCAATTCGACACCGGCGGCGAATGCGGTGTGCCCGACCTTGGCCGGATCCGCGCCGGTCACCGAGAGCGCACCGTCCGGCAGCTCGGTGACGCCGGCGCCGGCGGCGGTCAGCGCGGTGGTCAGCTCGGCCGGTTGCGGCGTGCGCACCCGCACCTGCGCGCCGCCGGCCATGGCGCCGAGCACGTCGTCGACGGGGCCCTGGCGGATCAGCCGGCCGGCCGCCACGATCACCACGTCGTCGGCCATCAACTGCATCTCGCTGAGCAGGTGGCTGGAGACCAGGATGGTGCGTCCCTCGGCGGCGAGCATCTTGAGCAGGTCGCGCATCCACCGGATGCCCTCCGGGTCGAGCCCGTTGGCCGGCTCGTCCAGGATCAGCACCCGCGGGTCGCCGACCATCGCCGCGGCGATGCCGAGACGTTGCCGCATGCCCAGCGAGTAACCCTTGAACTTGCGGTTCGCGGCGGGGGTGAGCCCGACCAGGTCGAGCACCTCGGCGGCCCGGGAGACCGGAACGCCGGCGGCCCGGCAGATCACCCGCAGGTGGTTCGCGCCGGTCCGGCCGCGGTGTGCGCTGGAGGCCTCCAGCACCGCGCCCACGTGCCGCAGCGGCTGGTCGAGCTCCACGTAGCGGCGGCTGCCGAAACCGGCCCGCCCGGCGGTCGGCGTGACCAGGCCGAGCAGCATGCGCAGGGTGGTGGTCTTGCCCGCACCGTTGGGACCGAGGAAGCCCGTCACGCGTCCCGGGCGCACGGTGAACGAGAGGTCGTCGACCGCGCGCAGCTTGCCGTATTGCTTGGTCAAGCCGGCGACGACGATCTCCTCGGACCCGGTGCCCGGATGTCCGGCGATCACGTGCAACTCCCTCCGACGGTGGCGGGGCTCACCGTATCGGACAGGGAAAAGGCCCGCTGCCCGGTAACCGAACGCGTCCGCGGCGCCGCGCCGGGCGCAAGTAGTTCATGTTCTCGACATCCGCCGCCAGTAATCGCGACACGCCGAGGCGACGTGGCCCCCTTACACAGAGAACATGGTCGTTCTCCTGACTGCCCCCGCTGCCACCTCCACCAGCGGTTACTCACTCCTACTCGCCGACGATCCCGCTCTCGTCGCGGCCGCGCAGAAGCTGCGCCACGATGTGTTCGCCGACGAACTCGGCGCCGACCTGCCCGCCACCGCGGACGGACGCGACGTCGACGACTTCGACGAATACTGCGATCACCTGGTGGTGCGCGACGACGCCACGGGCGCGGTCGTCGGCACCTATCGCATGCTGCCGCCGAAGGCGGCCGAGGCGGCCGGGCGCCGCTACGCCGACGGTGAATTCGACCTCAGCCGCCTGGGCCCGCTGCGCGACCAGCTCGTCGAGGTCGGCCGCTCGTGCGTGCACCCGGATCATCGGGCCGGGGCGGTGGTGAACCTGATGTGGGCGGGCATCGCCCGTTACCTGCACCTGAACAATCTGCGCTGGCTGGGCGGCTGCGCCTCGGTGCCGCTGTCGGACGGCGGCGCGCAGGCCGCCGGCGTCTGGGCGCGGGTGGTGCAGCGGCACCTGTCGCCGCCGGCCCTGCGGGTGCGCCCGCGCCGTCCGTGGCTGTCCCCTCAGACCCCGCTGGGCGACCCGCGCGTGGCGGTCCCGCCGCTGCTGCGCGGGTATCTGCGCCTGGGTAGCTGGGTCTGCGGCGAGCCGGCGCACGATCCGGAGTTCGGGGTGGCCGACTTCTACGTGCTGTTCTCGATGGACCGGATGGACCCGCGGTACCGCCGGCACTTCCTCGGAGCGACCCGGTGATCTGGCAACCGACGTCCGGCTGCGGGCCGCACTGCTATGCCGAGGACGGACCCCGGGTCCGGTACGCGCTGTGGCGGTTGCCGCTGCTGATCGGCGTGCTGGCGGTGGCCGCCCTGACCGTGCCGGTGCTGCGTGGCGCCGCGGTGCGCCTCGCGGCCCGGGGCGTGCTGGCGTCCCTGGGAGTGCGGTTGCAGGTGCGCGGTCCGGCGCCGCGCGCCGGCAGTCTGCTGGTCGCCAACCACGTGTCCTGGCTGGACGTCGTCGCGCTGCTGGCGATCGGCCGGATGCGCCTGGTGGCCAAGCACGACGTGCGCGGCTGGCCGGTGATCGGCGCGATGGCGGCCGGCGCGGGCGCCATCTTCCTGGACCGCAGCCGCCCCAAGACCCTGCCGACCACGGTGGCCGAGGTGTCCGCGGCGTTGCGGGACGGTCGCTCGGTGGCGGTCTTTCCGGAGGGCACCACCTTCTGCGGCGCGGACCGCGGACGGTTCCGGCCTGCGGTCTTCCAGGCCGCGGTGGATGCTCGCGCGCCGGTGGTTCCGGTGGCCATCCGGTACGACTCCACCGCCGTGGCGTTCGTCGGCGCGGAGACGCTGTGGTCGTCGGTGCTGCGAGTCGCGCGTACCCGTAGTCTCGCCATGACCGTGATCACCGCACCGGCGCTGCATCCGGCGGACGGAGCCGTGCGGGGCGCGCTGGCCCGGGCCGCGCAGTCCTCGGTGGGGCTGCGGTCCGCCCCGGGTCGCGTCGCCGACCTGGGCCTGGCCGCCTGACCGGGCGTACGGGGAGGCCCGAGGTATCTCACAGCGAACTTTCAGCTATCGGGCAGGCACAACGCAGCGGCCCGCGACATGATGGCAGGCATGGCCGCCATCCAGACTCAGCCCAAGCCGAGCGAGGCGAAGCTCCTCGTGGTGGAGGACGACGCCAACATCTTGGAGTTGCTGTCCGCCAGTCTGCGATTCGCCGGCTTCGACGTCAGCACCGCCACCAGCGGCAGTGCGGCCGTCACGGCGGCGAAGAACGCCTCGCCCGACCTTGTGGTGCTCGACGTCATGCTGCCCGACCTGGACGGGTTCGAGGTGATCCGGCTGATGCGGGAGGGCGGCGCGCGGACGCCGGTGGTCTTTCTGACCGCCCGCGACGGCACCGACGACAAGATCCGCGGCCTGACGCTGGGTGGCGACGACTACGTCACCAAGCCGTTCAGCCTGGAGGAGCTGACCGCCCGCATCCGGGCCGTGTTGCGGCGCACCACGCAGGGCGACGAGACGCCGCCGCGACTCACCTTCGCCGATCTCGAACTCGACGAGGAGACGCACGAGGTCTACCGGGCCGGTCAGCGGGTGCAGCTCTCGCCGACCGAGTTCAAGCTGCTGCGCTACCTCATGCTCAACGCCAACCGGGTGCTCTCCAAGGCGCAGATCCTGGACCACGTGTGGAAGTACGACTTCCGCGGCGACGACAACATCGTCGAGTCCTACATCTCGTACCTGCGGCGCAAGGTGGACAACGTGCAGCCTCGCCTGATCCACACGCTGCGCGGCGTCGGTTACGTGCTGCGCAAGCCGGCCGCCTGACTCCGCCGTGGTCGCCACGGCACCGCAACCCTCGTCGCCGCCTCCGTCACCTCACGTGGAACGGGCCACGAGCAAGCTGCGCAGCACGCCGCTGCGGATCAAACTCGTCGCGGCGGTGCTCGTCCTGGTGTTCGCCGCGCTGACGCTGATGAGCGTGTCGTCCACGTTCGCCCTCCGGACGTACCTGGTCGGCCGGATGGACGACGAGCTCGCCGCGGTGATCGGGGAGATGGCGCACGACCTGGAGTACTACGGCGAGATTCATCCGGAGGGCAACCTGCCCAGCGAGTACATGTACTCGGTGCGTTCGGTCAGCGGGGTGGGCACGTCACACACCAACATCCCCAGCTTGCGCACGGCCGACCTGCCGCCGTACTTCACCAAGCTCAGCGACATCAACGAGCGGATCGGTGCTCAGCCGTACACGGCGATTTCGCCGAACAAGCAGGTGCACTGGCGCATGATGATCGCGGTCACCGACCAGGGCGCGATCCTCTATGTGGGCCGGAACATGGCCGAGGTGGAGTCCGCGGTGACCCGGCTGATCTGGATCGATGCGCTGGTCGGCGGCGCGGTGCTGGTGGGCATCGCGGCCGCGGGCGCGGCCATCGTCCGGACCAGTCTGCGGCCGTTGGTGGAGATCGAGCAGACGGCCGGGGCGATCGCGGCCGGCGACCTGACCCGGCGGGTGCCGGACCCGGAGCCGGGCAGCGAGTACCCACACACCGAACTGGGCCGGTTGTCTCGCGCGCTGAACGCGATGCTGGCGCAGATCGAGGCGGCGTTCACCGCGCGGGCCCACTCCGAGGCGGCGGCCCGAGCCGCCGAGTCGGCCGCGCGGGACGCGGCGGAGGCGGCGCGGTCGTCCGAGACGCGGGCGGTGCGCTCCGAGGAGAAGATGCGGCAGTTCGTCGCGGACGCCTCGCACGAGTTGCGTACGCCGCTGACCAGCATCCGCGGGTACGCCGAGCTCTACCGGCAGGGCGCGGTGGCGGAGGCGGACGACGTGGCGCGGCTGGTGCGCCGGATCGAGGACGAGGCGTCCCGGATGGGCCTGCTCGTCGAGGACCTGCTGCTGCTGGCCCGGCTGGACCGGGAGCGTCCGCTGAATCTGGCGCCGGTCGAGTTGCCGGTGCTCGCCATGGACGCGGTGGAGGCGGCCTCGGCCACCGCGCCGGGGCGCACCATCGACCTGGACGTGCGGGACACGCCGGAGCGGCTGGTGGCGTACGGCGACGACGCCCGGCTGCGGCAGGTCCTGGGCAACCTGGTGACGAACGCGCTGGTGCACACCCCGCCGGAGGCTTCGGTGACGGTGCGGCTGTCGGCCGCGTCCGGGGAACGGGCCGTGGTCGAGGTGGTGGACACCGGCCCCGGGTTGTCGCCGGAGCAGCGTGACCGGGTCTTCGAGCGGTTCTATCGCGTCGACGGCGCCCGCACCCGGCGCACCGACCGGCAGGACACCGGCACCGGGCTGGGGCTGGCCATCGTGGCCGCCATCGTGCGGGCGCACCATGGCAACGTCGAGGTGGTCAGCGAGCCGGGGCAGGGCGCCACATTCCGGGTGAGCCTGCCGACCGTGGTCGCGTCGGACCCGGCGGACGCCTGATCATCGGCATTCTCAGACAACATCCAGGGCCACCACAGGTCGATCGGAGTGGGAGTGGGCAGAGTAGTGCTCATGACCGACCACGAGACCAACCCGCAGCGGCAGGACGTTCCGTCACCGGAGTCGCCGCACCGGCCCGCGGAGGGCGCGTACGACAACCCGCCCGCGGACGCTCCCTACCACGGCGGTGGCTCGGAGCGGGGGGAGTCGTTCGGTGAGCCGACGACGGCACAGCAGCCGGTCGCTCCCCCGTCGTCGGCGCCCGCGAACGGCGCGCCTCAGCCGCCCACCCCGCCCCAGGCCGCCGCGCCCCAGCAACCCGCAGCGCCCCAGCAACCCGCCGCGCCGCAGTCCGCGCCGCCGCAGTCAGGGATGCCGCAGTCCGCGCCGCCGCAGTCGGGAATGCCCCAGTCCGGGGTGCCCCAGTCCGGCGGCCCGTACGCCGGGGGAACACCGGGCTACTTCAACTACGGCACCCAGCAGTGGACCGGCTCGGCGTGGCAGCGCGACGCGACCCAGCACCAGCCGACGGCCCAGCACCAGCCGTCGTACGGTCAGGCGCACCAGCACGGCTACCCGGGGACCTCGCAGCAGCAGACCGGGCACCAGCAGGCGTACGCGGGGGGCTACCCGGCGTACGGCCAGCACCCGCAGTATGCGTACGCCGGTGGGCCGGAGCAGCACACCGCCGCCTGGGCGCAGCCGGTGGAGAGCCAGCAGCGCGACCCGGAGCGGACCCGGCGTACCCGCACGATCCTGGCGGCCGGCGCCGCCGCCGTGGTGATCGCCCTGGCCGCGGGCGGGGTCGGTGCGGCCACCGCGCTCGCGCTGGACGACAACGGCTCCGGGACGGCCACCGTGCAGACCGGCGGTTCCTCGGTCACCCGTGTGGTGGACCGGTCGTCGCTGGCCCAGATCGCCGCCGCCGTGCAGGACAGCGTCGTCTCCATCACCACCGAGTCCGGCGAGGGCTCCGGCGTGATCCTCAGCGCGGACGGCTACATCCTGACCAACAATCACGTGGTGGCCACCGCCCAGGGCCGTACCGTCAACGTGGTCTTCGCCAACGGTAAGAAGGCCACCGCCACCATCATCGGCACCGACCCGCGGACCGACCTGGCCGTGGTGAAGGCCGCCGGTGTCTCCGGGTTGAAGGCGGCCAAGTTCGGCGACAGCTCGAAGATGCAGGTGGGCGACACCGTGCTCGCGCTGGGCAGCCCGCTGGGCCTGGAGGGCTCGGTGACGGCCGGCATCATCAGCGCCAAGGACCGGACGATCCAGTCCGGCGACCAGGAGCCGCAGCAGCCGAACCCGTTCGGCGGCCAGCAGGAGCAACAGCAGCAGACGACCACCACCATGTCCGGCCTGTTGCAGACCGACGCGCCGATCAACCCCGGCAACTCCGGCGGCGCCCTGGTGAACGTCAGCGGCCAGGTGATCGGCATCAACTCCGCGATCGCCACGTCCGGGCAGAGCAACGGCAACATCGGCCTCGGCTTCGCGATCCCGAGCAACAAGGCCAAGCAGGTCGCCGACGACCTGATCGCGGGCCGCAAGGTGAGCCACCCGGCGCTGGGCGTCAGCGTCACCGAGGCCGAGGGCGGCGGCGCGTTGATCAGCTCGGTCACGCCTGGCAGCGCGGCGGCGAAGGCCGGGCTCCAGCAGGGTGACGTGATCACCAAGGCGGACGGCAAGCCGATCAACGGTTCCGACGACCTGGTGGCCATCGTCCAGGGCGCCAACGTGGGCGACCAGATGACCCTGGTGTTCACCCGGGACGGGACGCAGAAGACCGCGACCGCGACGCTCGCCGAGGCGTCCTGACGGCTGCATTCGCGCCGTCTGCTCAGATCGGGCGGCACACCTCCCACAGCGGTGGGTGGTCCGGGTCAAGGGGGTTGACCGGGACCACCCACCGCGCCTTTTTGCCCGTGTCTGGGGTGATGTCTGCGGCGTTTGCTGCACCGGGGCTCGCGTTTCGGCGGGCGTTCCGCCTACCCTGCGAACGGCATCGGCGCGCCGCAAGCGCGTAGTGAAGGGCAGCTCAGTGACGCACGTCGAAACCCGGATGAACGTCTGGGAGGCGCTGGCCGGGCGCGCACCGGGTGCGCCCGTCGGACCGGCGGACCCCGGCCTGTGGGGTGCCGTCGTCGACCGGCTCAACCCGGCGCGCGCGATGCCCGTCCTTCGGGCCGGCGTCGAGGCCGTCGCGCTGACGTCGGTGCGCGGCACGCCGTACGTCATGGTGCGCTCGCCGGACGACGGCACGCGCGCCTGCTACCTGCGGCTCACGCCGGACGAGTGGCAGTTGGCCCTGTTGATGGACGGCTCGTTCACGGTGGCCCGCCTGGTCGCCGAGTTCGCCCGCATCGCCGGCCGGCTCGCCCCGGACCAGGTGCGTCGCGTCGTCGCCGACCTGGCCGGCAACCGGATGCTGGAAGAGTTGCCGGTCGACGCGTTCCGGCCGCTGAGCGAGATCGTGCGCAAGCCGCTGCCGGCGCGGGTCGGGCGCGGCCTGCTCGCCGCCCTGCGCGGCCGTCGCATGCTGGTGGCGGACGTCGACGGGCTGGTCACCGCGCTGTACCGGTTCGGCGGCCGAGCCTTCTTCGGCAAGGCCGCCGGGGTCATGATGGCCCTGCTCGCGGTGTCCGGGATCGGGCTTTTCGTGGCCACCTGGGCGCGCGGGAGCCAACCGGTCTTCCTCACCGGCGGGTCGTACCTGTTCGGCGCGATCACCCTGCTGGTGCTCAACGTGGTGGCCTTGGCCTGCCATGAGCTCGGCCATGCCCTGGCCACCAAGCACGCCGGGCGCGAGGTCCCGGCGGCCGGCCTGCTTGTCTACTTCGGCATCCCCTCGGTGTTCGTGGACACCACCGACGTGTGGATGGCCGGACGCCGCGCGCGGCTGCTGGTCACCGCCGCCGGCCCGGCCACCGGCCTGGTGCTGGCCGCTGCGGTGCAACTGGCCGGCCTGGCGTTCCCGGCGTTCGGCCCGCTCGCCTTCAAGCTGGCCTTCGTCTGGTACCTGAACGTGCTGTTCAACCTGAACCCGTTCCTGGCGCTGGACGGCTATTACCTGCTGATGGACTGGCTGGAGATCCCGAACCTGCGGGCCCGCGGCGTGGCCTGGGTGACCGGCCGGCTGCGCGGACGCCCGCCGCGGTGGGGCGTGCTGGACACCGAGGGCAAGGTCGTCGCCCTGTACGGCGTGCTGGCCGTCCTGTGGATGGTCATCGCCCTGAACCTGGCTTACCGGATCTGGGCCGACCGCGTGTCCGGGCTGGTCACCGGCCTGTGGCACACCGGCGTGGGTGGGCGCCTGCTGCTGGCGGCGGTGCTCCTCGGCCTGTGCGCCCCGCTGGTCTATCTCGCCGCGGGCCGGCTGGCCCGGGCGTGGCGGGGATCCCGGCGCCGCGCGGCCGAGCGCGAGCGGGAGGCGGACGCCCCCCGCCGGCTGGCCGCCCTGCGCGCCTCGGAACTGGGCGGGCTGAGCGAATCGAAACTGGCCGCCCTCGCCGCGCGGGCGCGCTGGGTGCACCCGCCGACCGGCCGGCAGATCGTCGCGGCCGGGGGTGCGCAGAACGCCGTCTACGTGGTGGTCGACGGGGCGTTGCAGGCCCGGATGCCGGGCGACCCCGGCGGCACCATCCGCCACCATGTCGGCACCGGGGGAGTGGTCGGGCTCGCCAACGCGCTCACCGGGCGGGCCACCGCGCTGAACTGGCACACCGCCGGCACCACGCTGTTGTCCGTGCCCACCGCCACCGTTGCCTCCGTGGTGGGGCCGCTGCCCGGCCCGCCGCCGCACGACCGGGCCGAGGCCGAGTCGTTGTTCGCGGACACCCCGGCGCTGGCCGGGCTGGCGGTGGACGAGCGGCTCGCGCTGATCGCCTCCGCGCACCCGGTGGATCTGCAACCGGGCGCCCCGGTCATCCTGGCCGGACCGACGCACGCGGTGGTGATCGAGTCGGGCGCGATCGCCATGCCGGACGGCGTCGAACTGCGTCGCGGCACCCTGATCGGCCCGGTCGGGGACGGCAGCCCGGGGGTGGTGGCGCAGGCACGGACCCCGGTGCGGTTGTGGCTCGTGCCGGACGCCTCCGCCATGCCGCCTCTGGTCGGGGCGAAGCCCGGCCGGCCGGGCGTGGTGCCGGCCTCGGAGGGCCGGGGGCGCCAGACGGACGGCGTGCACAGTGGTGGCGCGTACCCGCCGTTGGCGGTGCCCACCGGCCCGCCCGAGGGCACCGAGGACCCGGACATCGACCGGCGTTTCCAGCGGCGCATGTGGTGGCTGGTGATGCTGCTGCTCCTGCTCGCGCTGCTGCTGACCGGGATGAACTTCCGACCCGGGCCGGCGTGGGCCGAGATGGCCGGCGACCGGGCGCTGCTCACCGTCGAGCACGGCTCGGCCACCGCGCTGGTGGACGGACGGCAGGTCACGCTCGCCGACGGAGCCCGCCGGTACGTCGATGCGGGCACCCGGATCGAGGTGGCGAGCGGTGCGCAGGCACGGCTCACCTTCAGCGGCGGGGCCGCGGCGGTGCTCTGCCCGTCGTCCCGCACGCAGGTGCGGGAGCTGCGCACCGGCGACGGGCGGCACCGCACCCCGCAGGGTGAGCTGGCCATCGACGACGGCCGCGTGCTGGCCGACACGACCAGCACCAGCGGCGCCTATCTGCCGTTGGACCTGACGGTCAGCCGCCCGGTGGGCGACGTGGTCAACGCCGGCGCCGCCTGGTACGCCGTGGATCCGAGCGGGCTCACCGTGTCCAGCGGCCAGGTGCGGGTGAACGGCAGCCCGGCCCCGGCCGACGACGTCGGCCTGACGTGCGGCGACGGTGTGGTGGTGACACCGCCCGCGGCCGGACCGAGCGAGTCGCCGAGCGTCGAGCCGTCGCTGCCGGAGATCACTCCGTCGGCGCCGGTCTCGTCGGCGCCGCCGAGCACACCGACCACGACCGCGCCGCTGCCGACCACCCCCGGCGGCCCCGCGGCGCCGGCGCCGACCACCACGCGCCCGCGGACCACGACGCCGCCGCGCGCCACCACGACGCCGCCGCGGGCCACGACGCCGCCGCGGACCACCCCGCCCACCACCCCGTCGCGGCCGCCGTCGTCATCGCCGCCGACGACCCCGTCGTCACCGCCGCCGACCACCGACGACCCCGAGCCCGACCCGGACCCGTCGCCGACCACCACCCCGCCGATTTTCATCAACTGACCGAAAGGATCCGCTTCCGTGCTCTGTTGGTTCTGCGCCAAGGCGGCGCGCGCGTCGTGCCGGTTCTGCGGCCGGGGCGTCTGCGAGGACCACGCGCGTTTCGGCCCGTACCTGTTGCAGGTGAGCCGGTCGGAGTCGCGGCGGCGTGCCGAGGCGCTGGTGGTGGAGGACGCGGTGCAGTGCGGCACCTGCCGGCCGCGGCCGCAGCCGGTGGCCATGCCGGAGCTGGATTGACCGGCCCGCCGTCGGCGACGGTGGCCTGACCGGCCTACTGTCGGCGGCATGAGCGATTTCGACGCCGTGCTGGAGCGGCTGGTCAACGATCCGTCGTTCGCCGATGCGTTGCGCGCCGATCCCGGTGCCGCCCTGCGCGGATATCGGCTCGACGCGGGCGAGCGTGACCTGCTGCACCTGCAGGTGGCCGAGGACACCGGCGCCGCCCGGTCCGCGGTCGAGCCGCGGCTCAGCAAGTCCGGCACGGCCGGTGTGGTCGCCGGCGGCGTGGTGCAGGGCCTGGGCGACGGGCTCGGTGCGTGGTCGCCGTTCGAGACGCCGGGTGCCCCCTCCGGGGCGGTGCAGGGCATCGGCGATGCCGATGGCTCCTCCGGCGGCGCCGGGGGTTCGGCGGCGATCAGCGGGCTCGGTGACGCACCCGGCAGGGCGGGCGCGGCGTCGGTCGAGGGTCTGGGTCGGCCGGGCGCGGCGTCGGTCGAGGGTCTGGGTCCGGCTCCGGAGCGGGCGGAGGTGCCCGCGGTGTCCGGGCTGGGCGACGCGCCCCGCACGGGGGAGAGGTCCGGGCTGGGCGACGCGCCGCGTCAGGGGCTGGGCGAGCCGTCCCGGTTCGCCGGGGAGGCGGAGCGCCACGCGCTGCCGGAGGACTACCACGATCGGGTGGACGCGGACGGCGACGGGCACTGGGACGAGGCGACCTATCGCCGTCGCGCGGACGGCGGGGTGGACATTCTGGTCGATCTGGACGGTGACGGGCGGGCCGACTTCGTCGGGCACGACGTGGACCGGGACAAGCGTGTCGAGTCCGCGGACTACGACACCGACCACGATGGCGTCTTCGACAAGACCATGTATGACGACGACGGTGACGGCTGGCTCGACCGGACGGTCCGCAGGACCTGACGGAGGATCGCCCCCGCCCCTCCCCTGGGCACACCGGACGCCGACCCCAGCGAGCCGATGACAACGTTGTCGGTAGCGCCATTGAACGCGCCCTCTCCGGACGAAGTCAAGACATCGACATCGATTGACGAAACAGCTTCGACACTGCTAGGAAACGTTCTTAACCGTCGTTTCCTGTCCGGTCCGTCGCGACTTGGGAGTGCCATGCGCGCTGTTGTTGGTGTGTTCGTGCTGGTCGCCGGTCTGGCCGTGGCGGTGCCCGCCGCGCCTGCCGTGGCGGCGGCCACCGGGTTCGCGACCGGCTTCGAGACCGGTGATCCGCAGCCGACCTGGCAGGACTCGGTGGAGAGCAGCTCCGGCGTGGGCGGCTACTGCTGCGGGCTCACCGGCATGGAATCCGGCACCCGCCGGGAACTCGCGCACACCGGCGCCGCGGCGCTCATGTACTCCGGCACCGATCAGAGCGCCACCACGTCGTACTCGTACAACCGGATCTTCGATGTGGACGTCGCGGTCACCGCCACCACGACGCTGTCGTACTGGCTCTATCCGCAGTCCGGCGGCAACCTCGACGTCGCGGTCGACCTGGTCTTCACCGACGGCTCGCATCTGCGCGACTCCGCGGCGGTGGACCAGCACGGCGTCCGGATGCACCCGGCCGACCAGGGCGGCGGCTACGTGCTGACCTTCGACATCTGGAACAACGTGACGTCGCGGATCGGCGCGGTGGCGGCCGGCAAGACCGTGGACCGGATCCTCATCGGCTACGACCAGCCGCGCAACACCGGCACCTTCCGCGGCTATCTCGACGACCTCAGCATCGCGGCCGACGGCGCGACGCTCGCCGATCTGGTCGACACCCGCCGCGGTTCCAACTCCGACTCGGGGTATTCACACGGCAACACCTTCCCGGCGGCGACCGTGCCGCACGGCTTCAACTTCTGGACCCCGGTCACCCAGGGCAACAGCGACGGCTGGCTCTACCAGTACGGATCGTCGACCGTCCAGGGATTCGCTATCAGTCACGAGCCGAGCCCGTGGATCGCCGACTACGCCCAGCTTCAGGTGATGCCGATGACCGGCGGGGTGAAGTCCACACCGGACGCGCGCAAATCCACCTTCAGTCACGCCGACGAGGTGGCCCGGCCGCACTACTACAAGACCCGGCTGAACACGTACGGCATCACGGCCGAGATGACGCCGACCGACCACGACGGCGTGCTGCGTTTCCAGTTCCCGGCCGCCTCGGACGCGGTGATCCTGTTCGACACCATCGACAGCGCCGGTGGTTCGATCGCGGTGGACCGCGGCGCCCGAACGATCAGCGGATACACCGACCACAAGGGCCAGAAGCTGTATTTCTGGGCCACCGTGGACACCGCCATCGCGGATTCCGGCACCATCAGCGGGCAGGGCGCCACGAGCTGGATTCGTTTCGCCACCACGTCCGGCCAGCAGGTGACGCTGAAGATGGGCACCTCGTTCATCAGCGTGGACCAGGCGGCGGCCAACCTGGCGCAGGAGGTCGGCGGCAAGAGCTTCGACACGGTACGCGACGAGGCCGCGGCCACCTGGAACGCGGCGCTGGGGCGCATCGGCATCGAGGGCGCCACGAACGAGCGGCTTGTCACGTTCTATTCGAACCTCTACCGGACGTACATGTATCCGAACAACCGCTCCGAGATGGTCGGCGGCGTCCGCAAATACCAGAGCCCGTACGACCAGGCGGTGCACGAGGGCCAGATGTACGTCAACAACGGCTTCTGGGACACCTCGCGCGCGGCGTGGCCGCTCTACACCGTGCTCACGCCCACCCTCGCCGGCCAGATGCTGGACGGTTTCGTCAACGCGTACAAGGAAGGGGGTTGGACTCCGCGATGGTCCGGGCCGTGGAACATCGGCGCCATGGTGGGCAGCAATCAGGATCTGGCCTTCGCCGACGCGTACGTCAAGGGGGTGCGCAACTTCGACTACACCGCGGCGTACGCGTCGATGGTGAAGAACGCCACGGTCTACTCCGACTGGGCGCCCAACGGCCGGATCGGCAACCAGGTGTCGATCTTCAAGGGGTACGTGCCCACGGACACCGCGTCGGAGTCGGCGTCCTGGACGCTGGAGGATGCCAACGACGACTTCGGCATCGCCGCGATGGCGGCGGCGCTGGGCAAGAACGAGGACGCGGCGTACTTCCGCAACCAGGCGCTGGACTACGCCAACCTGTTCTCGCCGTCGGTCGGCTTCTTCCGCGGCAAGCAGAGCAACGGGTCCTGGCGCACCAGCGACGCGGACTTCAAGCCCAACCTGTGGGGCTGCGAGTTCACCGAAGGCGCGCCGTGGCACTACGCCACGCCGGCGCCGCAGGACCCGCAGGGCATGGCCGGCCTGTACGGCGGACGGGCGCAACTGGCCGCGAAGATCGACGCGGTGTTCGCCGCGCCCCGGGACTACCTGCCGGGCTGCTACGGCGGCGTGATCCACGAGATGCGTGAGGCGTACGACGCGAACCTGGGCCAGTACGCCCACGCCAACGAGCCGATCCACCACATGATCTACATGTACGACTACGCCGGCGTTCCGGCCAAGGCGCAGGACCGGGTGCGTACGGTGCTCACCACGCAGTACGACTCGGGCGCCGGCACCGGCAACGGCTATCTCGGCGACGAGGACAACGGGCAGATGTCGGCCTGGTATGTGTTCAGCGCGCTGGGGTTCTATCCGGCGCGGATGGGCAGCACCGACTACACCATCGGCGCGCCGCTGCATCCGAAGGCCACCATCGCGTTGGAGAACGGGCACACGTTCACCGTCTCGGCGCCCGGCGTCAGCGACACCAACCGGTACATCCAGAGCGCCACGCTCAACGGCACGCCGTACACGAAGAACTACCTGACCCATGCCGATCTGCTGGCCGGCGGCACGCTGGAGTTCACCATGGGACCGCGGCCGTCGTCGTGGGGCACCGCGGCGGCCGACCTGCCCCCGTCGATGACCACCGGCACGGACGGGCCGCGGCAGCTCACCGACCGGGCCACCGGCGGAACCCTGACGGTCAGCGGCGAGAATCCGCCGAACGAGGGCAAGGTCTCGCTCACCGATGACACCTCGCTCACCAAGTGGCTGACCGTGGCCGGCACCGCGACCCTGACCGACCGGCTCACCGGCCAGGCCACCGTCCGGCAGTACACCCTCACGTCGGCCAACGACTACGCCGAACGCGACCCGAAGAGCTGGACGTTGCAGGGCTCGAACGACGGCAGCTCGTGGACCACCCTGGACACCCGCAGCAACGTCGACTTCGCCTTCCGGCGGCAGACCCGGGCGTTCGTGATCCCCGGCAGCCCGGGCGCGTACTCGCGGTACCGCCTGCAGATCACCGCCAACCACGGTGCCACCATGACGCAGCTCGCCGAGTGGGAGCTGCTCGGCTGACCGGGGACGTGGCGCGCCGCTGCGACCTTGGCACGGCCCGCTCCGGCGGTCACCATGAACACATGGTCGCCGTCTCGCTGCGGGCTCTGCGCAAGGTCTTCGACGACGGCGTGGTGGCCGTCGACGGGCTGGACCTGGAGGTCGCGGCGGGCGAGTTCATGGTGCTGCTCGGCCCGACCGGCTGCGGGAAGTCCACGGTGCTGCGCCTGCTGGCCGGTCTTGAGACGCCGACGTCGGGTGAGGTGGTGTTCGACGGCGTGCCGGTGAGCCGGTTGCCGCCGGCCCAGCGCGAGGTGGGCATGGTCTTCCAGAACCACGCCCTCTACCCGCATCTGACCGTCGCGCAGAACATCGGATTCCCGCTGCGGGTCAGCGGCGAGAGCCCGGCGCGGCTGCAGTCCCGGGTCGCCGAGGTGGCCCGCGAGTTGCACGTCGTCGACCTGCTGGGCCGGTTGCCCGCGCACCTGTCCGGCGGCGAGCAGCAGCGGGTGGCCCTGGCCCGAGCCCTGGTGGCCCGGCCGGCGTTGCTGCTGCTGGACGAGCCGATGTCGAACGTGGATGCGGCGATCCGGGCCGAGTTGCGCGGCGAGATCCGGGCCGCGGTCCGCCGGGTGGGCATCACCTGTGTCTACGTCACGCACGACCAGGCCGAGGCGATGAGCATGGCGGACCGGCTGGCGGTGCTGCGCCGGGGGGTGCTGCAACAGGTGGGTACGCCCGCGCGGGTGTACGCCGATCCGGACACCGTGTTCGTGGCGGCGTTCCTGGGCAGCCCGCCGCCCAGCCTGTTCGAGGCGGCGGTCTCCGTCACGCCGGAACGGGTGGATCTGGACCTCGGAAGTCACGTCGTGGCCCTGCCGCGTACGGCGGCGCTGGCCGGGCGGCATGGTGAGCGGGTCACCGTGGGCGTCCGGGCGCTGCGCCCCGGCGACGCCCTGCGCGGCGTGGTGCGCCGAGTGGACAACCTGGGCCACGAGGTGCTGGCTCGGGTCGACGCGGGGCTGGTGCCGACGCCGCTGGCGACCTCCGGGCTGGAGCTGCCGTCGCGCCCGCCGGCGCCGGTGACGCACACCGAATACGGCTTCTATCCGTCGTACCAGCCCGGTGACCGGGCGCCGGCCGGGGAGGTGACGGTGCGGATGCCCGCCCCGGCGCGGGTGCGCGTGGGCGACGAGCTGGGCGTGGCGGTGGCGCCGGAGGACCTGTTGTTGTTCGACCGGAGCGGGCGGCGCATCAGAATCTTCGACGCACCTCTAGACAGCCAAAGTTAACACTCTTAATAATTGGCCATGCGCCGATCGATGATTCTCGCTTTGAGCGCCGCGCTCGCGGCCGGCGGCTCCGCCGTCTACGTGGCGTCCTCCGCCAGCGCCGCCGAGGCGTGCGCCCCGGCCTGGACCTCCTCCGCCGTCTATGTCAAGGACGACAGGGCTTCCTATCAGAGCCACAACTACCAGGCCAAGTGGTGGACGCAGAACGAGAACCCGGCCACGCACAGCGGCCAGTGGGACGTCTGGATCGACCAGGGCGCCTGCGGCGGTGGCGGCGGTGGCACCCCGACCACCCCGCCGACCACCACCCCGCCCACGACGCCGCCGACCACGCCACCCACGACGCCGCCCACCACGCAGCCGCCGGCGACCGGGCTGCCCAAGCACGCGCTGATCGGCTATCTGCACGCCAGCTTCGCCAACGGCTCGGGTTACCTGCGCATGGCCGACGTGCCCGACGACTGGGACATCATCGACCTGGCCTTCGGCGAGCCCACCTCGCCGACCTCCGGGGATATCCGGTTCACCCTCTGCCCGGCCACCGAGTGCCCGGGGGTGGAGAGCGAGGCGGCCTTCATCGCCGCCATCCGCGCCAAGCGGCAGGCCGGCAAGAAGGTGCTGCTGTCCATCGGCGGCGCCAACGGTCAGGTGCAGCTCACCACCACCGCGGCCCGGGACACCTTCGTCCGGTCGGTGAGCGGGATCATCGACAAGTACGGCCTGGACGGCGTGGACGTCGACTTCGAGGGCCACTCGCTGTCGCTGAACACCGGGGACACAGACGTCAAGAACCCGACCACGCCGGTCATCGTCAACCTGATCGCCGCGCTCAAGACCCTGAAGGCACGGTACGGCGCGGGCTTCGTCCTCACCATGGCTCCGGAGACGTTCTTCGTGCAGTTGGGCTACCAGTACTACGGATCCGGTCCGTGGGGCGGCCAGGACCCGCGCGCCGGGTCGTACCTGCCGGTCATCTACGCGATGCGCAACGATCTGACGGTGCTGCACGTGCAGGACTACAACTCGGGTTCCATCGTGGGCCTGGACGACCAGTACCACAGCATGGGCGGGGCGGACTTCCACATCGCCATGACCGACATGCTGCTGACCGGTTTCCCCGTGGCCGGCAACACCGCCAACATGTTTCCCGCGTTGCGCGCGGATCAGGTCGCCTTCGGCGCGCCCTCGTCGGTCAGCGCCGGCAACGGATACGTCGCGCCGGCCGGCATTCAGCAGGCGGTGAACTGCCTGGTCAAGGGCGTCAACTGCGGCGGTTACCGGGTCCGCAGCGGACTCAACCCCGGCTTCCGCGGCCTGATGACCTGGTCGATCAACTGGGACCGTTACTACAACTGGGAGTTCCGCACCTCGCACGGGCCGTTCCTGGACGCCCTGGGCTGAGCCGTTCGGCAGCGCCGGCCACCGCGCGGCACCGACGGTGGCCGGCGTGACACCATGATCTGATGGTCGACCCTCCGGTGGCGTTCGTGCTCGGCGGTGGCGGCGTGCTCGGCGCCGTCGAGGTCGGCATGTTGCGTGCGTTGTTCCGCGCCGGTTACCGCCCCGACGTGGTGGTCGGCACGTCGATCGGGGCGGTGAACGGCGCGCTGGTCGCGGCCGATCCCAGCGAGGCGGTGACCAACCGTCTGGTCCGGCTGTGGACCTCGCCCGAGGCGGCGGCGGTGTACGGCGATTCGCTCGGCCGGCAGATGCGCCGCTTCGCCGCCCGCACCCACCTGCACTCGCCGCGCCCGCTGCGCCGGCTGCTGGAGAGCGAGCTCGGCACCGAGGCGACCTTCGCCGACCTGAAGATCCCGTTTCACTGCTGCGCGGCCAACATCGAGCGGGCGGCCGAGCACTGGTTCGACAGCGGGCCGCTGGTCGATGCGGTGCTCGCCTCCTCGGCGGTGCCTGGCCTGCTGCCACCGCAGGAGATCGGCGGCCGGCACTACATCGACGGCGGGATCGTCAACTCCATCCCCATCGGCGAGGCGGTGCGGCTGGGCGCCCAGTTGATCTTCGTGCTTCAGGTCGGCCGGATCGAACGGCCGCTGACCGTGCCCCGACGCCCCTGGGAGGTCGCCCAGGTCGCCTTCGAGGTGGCGCGCCGGCACCGGTTCGCCCGGGACATGGCGTCGCTGCCCGGCGGGGTGCGGGTGCACGTGCTGCCCACCGGCGGGAGCGAGCGTCGCGACGACACCCCGTGGGCGTACCGGGACATGGGCGCGGTGGGGCGCCGGATCAGCCGCGCCTACACCGCGTCCCGCCGCTACCTGGCGGCCAATGTCACCCCGGCGCGCACCGGCGAGCGCGGCTGATGCCGCCGGTCTGGGTCCGCCGGTTGGTGTTCGGCCCGCTCGTCGTCGCGCTCGCCGTCGCTCTGCTGATCACCGCGCCGGTCTGGCTCCTGCTCGCGCTGATCGCGTCGCCGTTCATCCCCGGACATCTGCGCGTGCCGCGGCTGACCATCCTGGCCATCGCGTACCTCGCCTGGGACGCTGCCGCCCTTGTCGCGCTCGCCGGGCTGTGGGTGGCGTCCGGCTTCGGCGCGCGGATCCGCACCCCGGCGTTCCAACGCGCGCACTACGCGCTGACCGGCGGCTTCCTGCGGGTGCTGTTCTGGCTGGCGCGCCGCCTGCTGCGGCTGTCCGTGGACGTGGTCGGCACCGACCCGGACACCGCGTCCCCGGGACGGCCGGAGATCGTGGTCAGCAGGCATGCCGGTCCGGGCGACTCGTTCATCCTCATCCACGGCCTGGTCAACTGGTTCGACCGGGAGCCGCGCATCGTGCTGAAGGCGACGCTGCAGTGGGATCCGGCGGTCGACGTGCTGCTCAACCGGTTGCCCAACCGCTTCCTGTCGCCCGGCTCGGGCCGGAACCCAACGCTGGAGGAGGAGGTCGGGCAGCTCGCCGTCGGGCTGGACGACGACGACGCCTTCGTGATCTTTCCGGAGGGAGCCAACTTCAGCCCGCGGCGCCGCAACCGGGCCATCGCGCGGCTGTGGTCGCGCGGCCTGGGTGACCTGGCCGCGCGGGCCGAGCGCCTGAACAACGTGCTCCCCCCGAAACCCGGTGGACTGCTCGCCGCGCTGGACGCGGCACCGGACGCCGGGGTGATCTTCGTGGCGCACACCGGTCTGGATCGCATGCTGACGGTCGCCGACGTGTGGCGTCAGCTTCCGATGGACAAGCAACTGGTGATGCGATTCTGGAGCGTCCCTCCCGAGGAGGTGCCGCAGGCCGAGGAGGCCCGGGTGGAATGGCTCTACGACTGGTGGGCGCGCATCGACGCGTGGATCGAGGAGAATCGCCCGGCGCCGCGGCCCCTCCGAGTGGGGAGGCCGCGGCGCCGGGCGACATCGGTGTGAGGCTCGGTCAGCCACCCAGGCTGTCGTAGAAGCCGTCCGGGGCTTCGGTGATCTCCGAGGCGGCCGGGCGTTCGGCGGTCACCGTGGTGCCGTAATCCGTGTAGAGCACCTCCAGCGGCTGCGCCTGTCCGCCGTCGACCGCGGGAAGCTGGATGGTCAGGGCGGACAGCCGCCCCTGGTCGTCCACGCCGGCCGTGAACGGCACGCGCTGCGCGCGGTCGCCGTACTTGTCGATGGTGACGCGATCGACGCCGCTGAGGCCGGCCGCCTTGGTGAGGTCCAGCGATCCGGCGTAGCTGCCCGGTGCGGTCTGCCGCACGTCGGTGGTGGAGGAGAGCAGCCGAGCGGTGTCGGCCGGGTCGATCTGGCCGGGGCGCAGGCCGATCTCCGCCCCCTCGGGCAGCCGCGCGACGTCCACGTGGGTCCACGTGCCGGCCTTGGTGAGGCCCGGGACCTGGACGTAGAGGTCCTGGCCGACGAGCAGGGACTTGACCGTGACGTCGGCGTTGTCGCTGGTGGCGTGCAACGTCGCGGTGCCCTTGCCGTTCGGCGCGTCCATCATGCCGTCGAGCTTGAAGCCCGGCCCGGAGGTCATGGTGATCTTGAAGCTGTTCTCGCCGAGAGCGGCCGCCGCCTGCCCGAGCTGCGCCGCGGCGGCCGGGTCGGCAGCCGCGGAACTGGTCGCCGGGCTCGGCGCGCCCGCCGACGCGCTCGCCTCGGGCGTGGTGCCGCCCTCGGCCGAACATCCGGCGAGCGCGAGTGCGGCAGCGGCCATGGCGCCCAATCCCCATCCGGTGAGCCGTCGTGTCCGCATGTCCGTCCTCCCTGTCGACGCCGGCGTCGACATGACCCCGGTCGCCGGGGAAATTGCCCGATCGCGCGCTCCGGCAAACGGACACATCGTGCGCACGGGCGCTCACCGGACGGGCGGATTTCGCGGCCGAACCCCGGCACGGCATGATGATGGCCCGAGGTAGCCGCCCGCGCACGTTCAGGGAGATCTAGTGAGATTCGAGGTCAGCAAAGTCCTCGACGCCATCGAGGCTCGTCTCACCACCGACCCGGCACTGGCCCGCGCGGTGGTCGATCTGTCCGAGGTCGCGCGGTACGCCGACCTGGACGGTGGCCGCCCGGCCAGCATGCTCCGGCTCGGCCTGGTGATCGACGCGCTCGGCCGACACGTCGCGGAGGAGAACGTCCCGGTCTATGCGGTCGCCCCGCGCGGCCTGCTGTCCGACGGCGACTTCACCTCCAACGAGCGCATGGTGATCCGCAGGTGGGCGGACGACGGCATCGTCGAGGTGGTGCCCCAGATGGACGACCGGGTGCTGGAGGTGGCCGAGCTGCTCGGCCTGCCGGTGCTCACCCGGTCACGGTCCGAGCAGTTCCGTGACCGCCGCCCGTGGGTGGACGAACCCGGTCGGCTGCTGGCCGCGGTGCCCGGCGCCGGGGGGCCGGTGCTGGTGGCCCGGGTCGGGCGGGGCGAGGTGCCTGCGGTGGCCGAGCCCTCAGCGACCGGTGCGCGGTTGCTCGCGCGGGTGTGGCGGTGTCCCGAGTCCACCTGCAGCAGCTACGGCGTCGGCGGGGATTCCGACAGCCCGTTCGCCGACATGCGCACCGTCACCAGCCCGGTCGCCCAGCCGCCGCCCACGTTGCGCGCGGGCGCGCCCACCTGCCCCCGGCACGGCACCCGGCTCTCCGACGCCGGAGCCCGTCCGCCGGTCGAGGTGCTGTCGGTTCGCATCGACGGCGTGGTCCGGCAGCGTTTCGTGGTCACCGCCGACAAGCCGGTGGTGGTGGGCCGGGCGCCGGAGGGCGGCGAGGGCATCATGCTGGGCCAGTGGCTGACCGACGACGCCCGCAAGTGGATCAGCCGGGGGCACGCCCGGTTCGTGCTGGAGAACGGTGAGCTCTCCGTTCAGGACGTGTCCACCAACGGCACCGGCGTGCGCCCCGGGGGCTCCGGCGACGACGAGGAGCGGATCACCCTGAACCGGGATGAGACCCGCGCCCTGGCCGAGGACGACGTGGTCGAGCTCTATGCGAACGTGCACGTGGGGCGGGCCCGGATGTGGGCCACCGGCGGGGTCAGCCAGCCGGCGTCGGTGATGGCCGAGGCGCCGACCATGGCGATCCGCAAGTTCGAGCGCTGACGCCGCGGCGGCCCGCACGCCGCACCGGCACCGGCGCGGCGTGCGGCACGACGGTTCAGCGCCGGGCGTCGGCCAGCACCGCGGCCAGGGCGGCCACCGCCTGGTCCACCTCGTCCGGGGAGACCACCAGAGGCGGCGCCAGCCGGATGGTCGATCCGTGTGTGTCCTTGGCCAGCACGCCGTGCTCGGCCAGGCGCTCGCACGCCTGCCGCCCGGTCATCAGCGCCGGGTCGATGTCCACTCCGGCCCACAGCCCGCGCCCGCGGACCTGAAGGACGCCGTGGCCGGTGAGCGCCCGCAGCCCGGCGTGCAGCCGCTCGCCGAGGCGCCGGGAGCGTTCCTGGAACTCGCCCGACTGCAGCAGCCGGATCACCTCCACGCCCACGGCACAGGCCAGCGGGTTGCCGCCGAAGGTCGAGCCGTGCTCGCCCGGCCGGAGCACGCCGAGCACGTCGCGGCCGGCGGCCACCGCGGACACCGGGACGATGCCGCCGCCCAGCGCCTTGCCCAGCACGTACATGTCCGGCTCGACGCCCTCGTGCTCGATCGCGAAGGTGCGTCCGGTGCGCCCCAGCCCGGACTGGATCTCGTCGGCGACCAGCAGCACGCTGCGCCTGTCGCACAGGTCCCGCACGCCGGCGAGGTAGCCGTCCGGCGGGACCAGCACACCGGCCTCGCCCTGGATCGGCTCCAGCAGCACCGCGACGGTGTCGTCATCCACCGCCGCGGTCAGCGCGTCCAGATCCCCGTACGGGACGACGGCGAAGCCCGGGGTGTACGGCCCGAAGTCGTCGCGCGCGTCCGGGTCGGTGGAGAAGCTGACGATCGTCGTGGTGCGGCCGTGGAAGTTGTTCTCCGCCACCACGATCTTGGCTCGGCCGGGCGCCACACCCTTCACGCGATATCCCCAGGCGCGGGACACCTTGATCGCCGTCTCCACCGCCTCGGCGCCGGTGTTCATCGGCAGCACCAGGTCCTTGCCGCACAGCGTGGCGAGGGCGTGGCAGAACTCCGCGAACTGGTCGTGCACGAAGGCCCGGCTGGTCAGCGTGAGGCGGTCGAGCTGCGCGTGCGCGGCGGCGATCAACGCCGGGTGGCGGTGCCCGAAGTTCAGCGCCGAATAGCCGGCCAGGAAGTCGAGGTAGCGGCGGCCGTCCACGTCCGTCACCCACGCGCCGTCGGCCTCGGCGATCACCACCGGCAACGGATGATAGTTGTGCGCGGTCCAGCGTTCGGCCTCGGCGAGCGCTTCCGGCGTACGGACATCAACGGTTGTCATCGCAGACGCTTCCCTTTCCGCGGTGGGTTCCTGGGGCCCACGGTATGCGGGAGCGACGGTCGGCGACCCCGGATCTTCCATGCGACAGTCGCATGATCATTGCGTGCTCACGGTCGGGTCCGGCGATTCGTTGCGTAGACGCCTCCGGGACGGCGCGTCGGCCGTCCCGGAGGTCAGAGTGCTCTTCCCGGCGCACCGCCGGAGGGGTGTCGGGGCGGGCAGGCGTGCGCGTGCCCGGTTCCGAAAATCACTCACCGAGGGCGCACCGCCGACGGCGATGACATGATGCCCTCAGAAGCGGTCCACAAACTGTGCGTCAAGCCACTCCCGGGCGTTCTGCACCGGCTGCATGTCGGTGCCGAGCCAGTTGAGCGAGCCGGTCAGCGCGAGGATGCCGACCACGATGGCGGCCAGCGACAGCACCATGCCGATCAGGGCGTCGGTCTTGCCGGCGACGTGCCGCCGACTGGTGGCGCGGATGCCGAACAGGGCCAGGACCAGCCCGAGGCCGGCGACGCCGATGCCGTATCCCATCAGCGGGCCGGACAGCACCAGCAGCGCGGCGGCCACGCCGAGGATGAGCGACAGGGTGGCCATCAGGCTGGCGCGCGGCTTCGGTCCGACGGCGGGCGGTGTCTCACCCGGGCGGCCGGGCTCGTCGGCCTGCCGGTCGTCGCCGGGCCGAAGTTCCTGCGTCGTCGGCTCGTCGCGGTGCTCGCGAGCCGGCGGGGGCGGCGGTGGTGGTGCGGAGTGTGCCCCGGCGGTCCCGGAGCGCTTGTCGCTCGTCTTCGCCGTCTCGGACTTGGCGGGCTGGGACTCGGCCTTCTCGGACTTCACCTCGGCGGGATTCACTCGGGCAGCCCGGTTGGCTTCGGTCCGGTCGTCGGAGCGGGGGCCGTCCCACCGGGTGGTGGTGGACTCGTTGGGCTTGGTGACGGTGGAACCGTCGTGGGGCTTGGTGACGGTGGAACCGTTGTTCGCGGGCCGTTCTTCGGTGGTATCGCCAGTGGTTTGACGAGAGAACGTCGGCATTCTCACGACATCACCTCCAGTGTCAGCGGGGGATGCCGTGTGCTATACCCGGTTGTCCTCACGGCGACACCGGCGGCGCGGAAACGGGCACGAACGAGGTGCCCGTCTCCGCACCGCCGTGGGTGCCGCCGTGGGTGCGGTCAGGCCGGCGAGGGTGCCGTGGAGACCTCCGCCGCGCTGCGGATCACGTGGTCGATCAGCCCGTAGGACTGGGCCTCCGCGGCGGTGAACCACCGGTCACGGTCGGCGTCCCGCTCAATCTCCTCCGGGGTGTGCCCGCTGTGGAAGGCGATCCGCTCGTTCATCGTCTGCTTGATGTGCAGCATGCTCTCGGCCTGGATGGCGATGTCCGCGGCGGTGCCGCCGATGCCACCGGACAACTGGTGCATCATGATCCGGGCGTGCGGCAGCGCGAAGCGCTTGCCCGGCGTGCCGGCGCAGAGCAGGAACTGCCCCATCGAGGCGGCCATGCCCATGGCGATCGTCACCACGTCGTTCTTGACGTACTGCATGGTGTCGTAGACGGCCATGCCCGCGCTGATGGACCCGCCCGGCGAGTTGATGTAAAGAGCGATGTCCTTGTCGCTGTCGTCCGACGCGAGCAGCAGAAGCTGCGCGCAGATCCGGTTGGTTACCTCGTCGTTGACCTCGCTGCCGAGGAAGATGATCCGCTCCCGGAGCAGCCGCTCGAACACCTGGTCATCGAAGGATGCGCCGGCTCCCCGCATCGTCATGTCGTCAGCACTCATGGCCTTAGCTTGCCCCGGCGAAGGGGCGAACACCCAGCGATTCCCCTGAGGGCGAACCGGGTACCCCCGGCGGGCAGTAGTCGTGGGTAAACTGGTCGCGTGACCAAGCATCTCATGAGCGCGGGGGAGATCCAGCAACGCCTGGGTGTCAGCCGCCAGCGCGTGCACCAGCTCACCGCGCGCCCGGACTTCCCCGCGCCGTACGAGGAACTGAGCATCGGTCGCATCTGGATCCGCGAGGACGTCGAAGACTGGATCGCGAAACACCGCCCGGCGCTCGCCGAGGTACTCGCCCGCAGCATCGCGGCGGAGCTGGAAGAGGCCGCGCAGAGCGAGCCGGACGCCCGCCGTCGTGCGCACCTGGACGCGCTCGTGGTGGCGCTGCGCGGGACGGGCCGCGAGGTGTTCGTGCGAGCCGCCGCCGACGTCATCCGGCGCCACCGAGGCTGACCCGGCCGACGGCGGCGCTGCCGGGTAGCGTTGCCTGCCGTGCCAGAAGGACACACGATCCACCGCCTCGCGGCCCATCACCGCGAGCTCTTCGCCGGTCAGCGGATCGCGGTCAGCAGCCCGCAGGGCCGCTTCGCGGCCGGTGCCGCCCGGGTCGACGGCCATGCCCTCACCGACACCGAGGCCTACGGCAAGCATCTGTTCCACCACTACGCGGATGAGCTCACCGTGCACGTCCACCTGGGACTGTACGGCCGGTTCACGCAAGGATCCCGCCCCGCGCCCGCCCCTGCGGGGCAACTGCGGATGCGCATGATCGGCGAGCGCGCCGGTCGTTGGCTGGACCTGCGCGGGCCGACCGCGTGCGAGGTGCTGGAGCCGGGCGCGGTTTCCGGCCTGCGGGCGCGTCTGGGCGAGGACCCGTTGCGCGACGACGCCGACCCCGGCCGCGCGTACGCCCGGGTGGCGGCGAGCAACCGGCCCGTCTTCGGCCTGCTGATGGACCAGAGCATCGTCGCCGGCTGCGGACTGATCTATGCCAACGAGGTGCTGTTCCGTGCCGGCCTGTCGCCCACGCTGCCCGGCCGCGCCGTGGGTGGGGCGTGCTGGCAGGAACTGTGGACCGACCTGCAAGCCCTGATGAAGGAGGGCGTGGTCCGGGGCCGCATCGACACCGTGCACACCACGCATACGCCGGAGGCGATGAACCGCGCGCCGCGGGTGGACCGGCACGGCGGCGAGGTCTACGTCTATCGCCGGCCGGGGCAGCCCTGCCACGTCTGCGGCGCCACGATCATGCGGGGTCCGCTGGCGGGGCGGAACTTGTACTGGTGTCCGGTGTGTCAGCCGTGAGCGGCGGCACCTGCGGCACTCCGAGCGTGAAGTTCTCCGTCAGCCAGGGCAGCAACTGCTGGTAGGCGGCGATGGTGTCGGGCTGGTTGAAGTCGTGGGAGAGCACGATCGCGCCGGGCTTCACGTCCTTCTTGAGCTGGGTGACGATGCGCGTGATGTGGGAGTCGTCGTCCTCGTCCTTGTCATGCTCCCAGTCCCGCGGGTCCACCTTCCAATAGAGGGACGCCATCTTGTCCGCGTAGGCCACCTGCACCAGCCGGTCGGTGAAGTTGCCGCCGGGCGCCCGGAAGAACGGGATCTTCGCATCCGGGACCGCCTGCCGGATTGCCGCGTTGGTCCGCTGCAGATCCCGCTGAATCGTCGCCGGTTCTTCCTTGCCGATGGTGAGGCTGTGCGACCAGGTGTGGTTGCACAGCGTGTGACCCGCGGCGGCGATCTGCCGGACGATCTCGGGATGCTTGCGCACCTGCTGGCCGACCAGGCAGAACGTCGCGGTGATGTGCCTGTCCGCCAGCATCGCCAGGATTTTCGGCGTCTGCACCGGGTCGGGACCGTCGTCGAAGGTCAGCGCCACCGCGTCGGAGCCCGTGGTGAGCAGCGAGTGCGCCGGGCCGTCGCCGTCCGGCACCGGTGCCGCCGGGCTGGGGCTCGCCGTCGGCGTCGTCGCGGTGGCCGGGGCGCTGGCGGTGGGGGCCGGTGCGGCGGAGGAGGCGCTCACGGCGGGCGTGGGTGCGGTGGTGTTGCGCCGCGGTGCGGTGGTGGCCGGGGCTTCGGTCGTGGTGCGGTGTGCGGATCCGGCCTTCTGCCGGGCCTCGACGGCGGCCTGGTTCGCCGCGTTGACCGGATCGATGTCGAGGGCGCGCCGCTGCATCGGGACGCCGACCAGCAACAGGCCGAGCACCACGGCGGCGACCAGCACGGCCTGCTGGCGCGGCTTGCCGACCAGCAGCCAGGACTCCAGCGGAACGGTGCCGGGTGCCCGATGTGTGCCGGTGGCGCCCGGGCGGGCGCGGCGGCGCGTCCCGGCGGGCCGGGAGGCCGGGCGGATCTCGACGCCGTGGGATCGTCCGGCGGCGTGCCGGGCTCGCGGCCCGGATGCCGGAGCCTCGCGTCGGACCGGGCGCCGGTGCGCGTCCCGATCCGCGCCGGGGCGGTCGTGCCGGGCGCCGCGTCGCTCCGCGTCCCGGTCCGAGCCGCGACCGCCGCGCTCGGGCGTGCGTCGCGCGTTGCGCCGGGACCGGCCGCGCTTGCGCCACCTGGCGAACAGACCCTCCGCGGCGTCGGCCGGCCGGCTGAGCCCTGCGGCGCTCCAGATCGCCTCGACCTTGCGGGTCTCGTGGCGGGTCACCGACGGCCACTCGCCGGTGGGGTAGCCGGTCTCGTCCTTGACCATCGGAGCCTGTTCCGGCGACGGGCGCAACCGGGTGCTGTCGGCGAGGGTCTCCGGCCGACGGTGCCGGCCGCTGATCTCGGCGGCGTCGAAATCCCGGTGCCCGACCGTCGTCGGATCTTCCGAATCGGCCGCCGCGTGGCGCGGTGGCGACGATGGGGAGGAAACCGGATGGGACGGTGACATTAGTCATGCGTACACCGTGATCATCTTTTCCGGAATACCAAGATCGTGATCGATTGGTGACAAGCTGTATATAACCCCTGCATGGGATCGCCCGCTGGGTGGGCGTGGATGCCCGACGCGACGGTGCGTTCGATCACTCTTGCGCCGCCGAGGCCGGTGATGGAAGTCTGAGTTCCGCATCGACGATATTGAGTTTTTCTATTGCTGGGTGCACAACGGGGGATCCATATGTGCTTCGGTGGATATTTGCGTGCCCGATCCCGGGCGCGTCAATCGACCGTGATCAATTCATGGCGTCGGCGGGCCGCTCGTCGGTCCTCGCTCGCCGTGGCGGTCGGCACCGCGGCGCTGCTGGCTGCCTGCACCGGCCAGGAGGGCACGACGGCCGTCCTGGAGAACCCCCGGCCGGTGGTCGCCCACGGCGCGCAGCACGTCGCGGCCGAGGCGCCACACCAGCGGTGGGGCGGCGCGGACGGGCTCAACCCGGTGGCCGGCGAGCCGGGCAACGACTTCGTCCCGCCCTCGCAGCGGTCCCGCTACCCGCTGCTCAAGCATCCGGCGCGGCCGGCCAACCGGGCGTCCGTGGTGGACACCGAGCGAACCGCCGCCGCCAGGGCCGCGGCGAACGCCGCCACCGATCCCGGCTTCAACGCCCGCACCAGCCGGGAGCGCGTCGGCGACCGGGACGCCCATCGGCGTGTCTACGACAACGCCGACGGCACGCAAACCACCGAATACTCCACCGCCGCGCTGAACTACCGGACCGCCGACGGCGGCTGGGCGCCGATCGATGCGCACCTGACCGGCGACGCCGCGACCGGATGGCAGCGCACCGGTGACACGGTCGGCTTGCGCCTGGCCCCGCGCGCCGACGCCGCCGAGCTGGTGCGGGTGACGCTGCCCGGTGGCGGGGTGCTGGCCTACGGCGCGGCCGGTGCGCGCGGTGTCACCGGCCGGGTCGACGGCGACACCGCCACCTACCGCGGGGTGTGGCCGGACGTCGACGTGGAACTTCAGGCGCAGCCCGGCGGTGTCAAGGAGACCCTGGTGCTGGGCTCCGCCGCGGCGCCGCACGGGTTCACCTTTCCGCTGCGCCTGACCGGCCTGAGCGCTGCCGTCGACGGCGCGGCCGTGGTGCTGACCGATCCGGCCGGCAACCGCCGGGCCAGCATCCCCGCCGGTTACCTGGTGGACGCCTCCGGAGCGGTGTCGCACGCGGTGCGCTATCGCCTGGTCGACGGCGAGACCGGCGCGGCGCTGCGGGTCGAGGCCGACGAGGACTGGCTGGCCGACCCGCAGCGGCAGTTCCCGGTGCGGCTCGACCCGCCGGTGCTTGCCGACGGCGCGGCCTCGCAGGGCCTCGTCGTGCAGGGCAGCTCCTCGCACGGCGGCGGCGACGAACTGCTCGTGGGTCGCCGCAACGGCAAGAACTCGGCGTCCTACCTGAAGTTTCCCGGCCTGGTCTCCGACCTGCGCAACCATACGATCTTCAGCGCGCAGCTCAGCTTCGCCAACTTCTCCGCGCCCTCCTGCAAGCCGCGCACGGTCAGCGTCCACCCGGTGACCGGTTCCTGGTCGGCGGGCGACACCGACCGGTCCTACCCCGGACCCGGCGTCGGATCCGCCCTGGCCAGCGCTTCGGTCGCCCAGGGTTACGTGGCGCTCGGCCATGCCAGCTCCGCCTGCCCGGTCACCGGCACCGTCATCAACCTCGGCAGCAAGGGCCGCGACCTGGTCCAGGGCTGGGTCAACGGCAAGGTCGCCAACAACGGGATCTCGCTGCGCGCGCCGGTCGGCGACGAGAGCGCCTGGAAGGTCATCGCCGGCACCGGCACCGCCAACCCGCCCAAGCTGTACGTGACGCACACCCCGTACAACGCGAAGTACTCGGTGCCGCACCCGACGCCCGATCCCGCCGTGCTGCAGAACCAGGACGGCAAGGTGAAGGTGTCGGTCACCAACACCAGCGCCATGGACTGGAGCGCGAGCGGCTACAAACTGATCTACCGCGCCTACAACGCGAAGACCAACGCCAGCGTCGGCCAGTTCGTGGCCGCGAGCCTGCCCGGGACGGTGGCCCGCAACGCCAAGGTGACCCTGGACGCGACCATCCGGGCCCTGCCGATCGGCGACTACCTGCTCGACTTCAGCATGGCCACCTCGGACGGCCGGGTGGTGTTCACCGACGAGATGGTGCCACCGGCGCGGATCGCGCTGAGCGTGGAGAACATCGAGCCGGTCGTGGAGGAGGTCTACCCGCCCAACGGGTACGCGTCACCGATCCTGACGCCGCAGCTCTGGGCGCGGGCGATCGACCTGGACGCGCCGCCGGGCAGCGCGCTGCAATTCCGTTTCCAATACTGCTCGATCTCCTCCTCGGGCGAGCCCACCGACTGCACCCTGACGCCTTACCAGAGCGGCCAGGCGTTCACCATTCCGGCCGGAAAGCTGCGGTGGAGCACCGTCTACCAGTGGCGGGCCTACGTCAAGGACAACGCCGACGAGACGATCACCCCGTACTCCACGCTGATCACCACGGTGCCGCAGCCGGAGATCACCTCGCGGGTGGCCAACGCGCCGTACGGCAGCCAGGACCGCGACTTCGACCCGGATCTGGGCAACTTCAGCACCGCCGCGGTCGACGCGAACGTGGCCACGGCCGGGCCGCCGCTCAGCGTCGTGCGTTCCTACAACAGCCTCGACCCGCGCCGCGACCTGGCGTTCGGCGCCGGCTGGATGTCCCAGTTCGACATGCGGCTGGTGCTGGACGCGGACGGTTCCGGCAACGCGCTGGTCACCTACCCGGACGGGCAGCAGGTGCGGTTCGGCCGCAACCCGGACAACACCTTCGCCGCCCCGATCGGGCGCACCGCACGCCTGACCATCGACGCGGGCGCGGGGACCTACCAGCTCGAAGACTCGGCGGGGACCACGTACCGGTTCCGCGGGGGCGACGGCAGGATCGCCCGGATCACCGACAAATACTCGCGATACCTCGAATTCAGCTATACCAGCGCCGGCACCCTGTCCACGGCGCACAGCAGCTTCGGCAACCGCACCATCGGCCGCTCGCTGACCTTCGGCTGGAACGCGGACAACACCCACGTCACCAGCGTCAGCACGGAACCGGTGGGCGGGCGCGCGCTCACCTGGACCTACCAGTACGACGGAGACCTGCTGACCCGAGCCTGCTCGCCGGGCGCGGTCAACTGCACCACGTACGGCTACGCGCCGGGCTCGCACTACCGCAGCGGAGTGCTGGACGCCGGGCCGGAATCCTACTGGCGGCTGGGTGAGGACTCCGGGTCCACCGGTGCCGCCAGCGAGGTCGGCAACAACCTCGGCAAGGACGCGGGCACCGCGGCGAACGTGACGTTCGGTGCGGACGGCGCCCTCGCCGGCACCGACGACACCGCGGGGCAGTTCAACGGCACGACTTCGATGGTCGAACTGCCCGGCGGCACCGTGAAGGCGAGCCGGGACACCACGGTGGAACTCTGGTTCAAGGTCGATCCCACGCAGACCGGCGGCCCGCTGATCGGATATCAGGACAAGAAGCTGTCGGAGTCGCCGGGCACCGGCGTCCCGCTGCTCTACACCGGCAGCGACGGGCACCTGCGCGGCCAGTTCAAGACCACGTCCGACACCCCGGTGCCGATGGACATCGCGGTGGACGTCCGGGACGGCAAGTGGCACCACGCGGTGCTGTCGGTCACCGCCGACGTGCAGAGCCTCTACCTGGACGGCGGCCACAAGGCGACCATGCCGGCCAGTGCCGGCGTGGTCGATCACAACCTGCTCACCGCGAACCAGCTCGGCGCGGCCTGGGCGACGAACCCCACGGCCTGGCCGCGGTGGGGCAGCACGGCCAAGCGCACCCTTTCCGGCAGCCTGGACGAGTTGGCGGTCTACGACCACGCGCTGAGCGACCAGATCGTCCGCTCGCACTGGTTGCTCGGCACCACACCGGCGGATCAGTTGTCCACGGTGACCCTGCCGAGCGGCCGGATCGCCTCCGAGACGGCGTACGACACCGCCGCCGACCGGGTGACCGAATACACCGACGGCAACGGCGGCACCTGGAAGATCGGTCTGCCGACCGTGTACGGCGGCGACACCGACCTGCGCCGCTCGGTCCGGGTGTTCGACCCGGCGGACCGGCCCTCCATGTACGAGTACGACGCCCTCGCCAACCGTCTGCTGCGATCGGCGTCCCCGATCGGGCTGACCACGCGCCCCGAGGACCGTCCGCCGTCGCCCGCGCCGTCGCCGTCCCCGTCGCCCAGCCCGACGGAGGTCTGCTCCAGTCCGGACCCGGGTTACCCGCAGTTCTGCACCCACATCCCGGACGACGCCAGCGGCCCGATCTTCGAGGCCAACGAGCTGACCGGGATGGCCGTCCGGTCGTACGGCTACGACGCGCTCGGCCGGCAGAACAAGATCGTCGACGAGAACGGCGGCACCATCGAGCTGGCGCACGACGCCCGGGGCAACGTCACCTCGCGCAAGACGTGCCGCGCGCCCGGCGACTGCCAGACGACGTACACCTCGTACACCACACCGTCCGCGAACAATCCGCTGGATCCGCGCAACGACCTGCCCGTCGAGGTGCGTGACCCGCGGTCGGCGAGCGAGACCGACAACACCTATCGGACGACCACGCAGTACACAGTGGCCGGTGACGTCAGCTCGGAGACCGGCCCGGACGGCGCGATCACGTCCACCGACTACACCAGCGGCAACCAGTTCGCGGTCAACCCGGACGTCGACTTCATGCCGCCCGGCCTGCCGTACCGCGTGTACGACACCGCGGACCACATGACCCAGTTCCGATACAACGCGTACGGCGACACCACGTATGTGAAGACGCAGACCGCAATGGTCACCGAGTCCACCTACGACGCACTCGGCCGCAAGGTCATGGACCGGGAGACGTCGGACGCCTATCCGGACGGCGTGGTCACCACCTATACGTACGACGACATGGGCCGGCTGCTGACCACCACCGGACCGGTCACCGTGAACGCGGTCGACGGCACCCGGCACCAGGCGGTCACCACGAACACGTACGACGTGGACGGCAACGTCATCCGTACCGCCGTCGCCGACGCGCTCGACCCGAACGAACCCGAGCGTGCCACCACGATCGAGTACGACGACTACGGTCACCCGACCCGCACGGTCAACGCGGAGGGCGACGAGCAGACCGAGGGCTGGGACCGATTCGGCAACCGGACGTCGCTGGTGGACGGCAACGGCAACCACTACGGGTACGCCTACACCGCGCGCAACGAACTCGCCGAAGTGCGCCTGTACGACTGGCACGGCGACCCGGACGGCGCGCCCGCCCAGGACGACGACCTGGGCTACGTGGTGCTCACGTCGTACGCCTACGATTACGGCGGGCGGATGGCCTTCCAGGTCGACTCGATGGGCCGGAAGCTGGCCTACAGCTACTACGACGACGGCATGCTCGCCTCCATCGTGCTGAAGAACTTCCACAACCCGGACGGCAGCACCCGCGACTACGTGGTGGAGAAGGACTCCTATGACGACGCCGGGAACCTGACCCGGCAGGAGACCAGCAACGGCGTCGAGGCGATCAAGAACACCATCGACCGGATCGGCCGCACCCAGAGCACCACGTACGACCCCGACGGCCTGAACCGGTACACCACGTACGGCTTCGACACGCTGGGCAACGTCACCTCCACCACGCAGGGCGGCAACCCGAGCAACGTGCCCTGGTTCACCCCGGCGGGCGTGGCGACGCACACCACGCACTCGTACAACAGCGTCGGCCAACTGGAACGCGACCAGGTCTCCGACGGCAGCGCGACACGGACCACCTCGTACACCTACAACCAGCGCGGCGACCTGCTCACCCAGACCGACGCCCGCGGCAACGAGAGCGGCGCCGACAGGGCCGCGCACACCACCACCTACCAGTACGACGAGAACGGCGACCCGGTCCGGGTGAGCGCCCCGGCGGTGGCGACCGAGTCCGGCGGCGGCGCGGCGACCACCACCCGTCCGGCCACGGCCACCGGCTACAACGCCTTCGGCGAGGTGGTAGCGGTCAAGGACGCCCTGGGCCGGATCACCCGCAACCGGTACGACCGGATGGGCCGGCTGGTGGAGGTGACCGAGCCGGAGTACACCGCCCCCGGCGCGCCCACCACGGGCGCCACACCGGTCACCACGATGGCGTACGACGCGCTGGGCAACGTGACCGAGGCGACCGACGCGCGCGGCAACGTCACCCGGTACACCTACGACCGGCTGAACCGGGTCGTCACCCGGGACGAGCCGGCCGCCACCAACGACGAACGCGCGGTCACCCGGTTCACCTACACGCGTACCGGACAACTGCTGTCCACCGTCGGGCCGACCGGCATCCGCACCGAGGCCACCTACGACGACCTGGACCGTCAGGTCACCGCGACGCAGTTCGAGCGCCAGCCGTCGCAGGACACCTTCACCAGCCGGATGCGGTACGACGACGCCGGCAACCTGCTCCAGGTGACCTCGCCGGGCGGCCAGGTCACCACGATGAGCTACAACAAGATCGGCGAGCTGCTCACCAGCATCGACCCGAACGGCGTGACCACGCGCCACGGCTACGACGGGTTCGGCAACCTGGTCCGGAACAGTGACGGCGCGGGCCGCACCACCCGGCGCGACTACGACCTGTTCGGCCAGGTGTCGGCGGAGATCGACCTGCGACCGGACGGCACGACGGTGCGCGAGGAGACGTACGGCTACGACGCCAACGGCAACGTCACCTCCCGCACCAACGCGCTCGGCGTCGCCGTCACCTTCCAGTACGACGTGCTGGACCGGCTGGTCCGGCAGGTGGAACCGACGAGCGCCAGCCACTCGATCACCACCACGTTCGGTTACGACGCGGCGGGCAACCGCACGCGCTACACCGACGGACGACAGAACTCCACCTACTACACGTTCAACAGCATGGGCCTGCCCGAGTCGGTGGTGGAGCCGTCCACCGCCGCGCACCCGGCGCTCGCCGACCGCACCTGGACCGTCGGGTACGACCTGAACGGCAACGCCGACCGGATCAGTGCCCCCGGCGGCGTGGTGCGCACCCGCGTCTACGACGCCGCCGACCGGATGATCGCCGAGAACGGGTCCGGTGCGGCGACCTCGGCCAGCCGCGGCATCACGTACGACCTGGCGGACCGGCCCACGGCGATCACCGCGAGCGGCAACGACGACACCTACACCTACGACGACCGGGGTGATCTGCTCACCGCCGCGGGGGTGTCCGGTTCCGCCTCGTTCGCGTACGACGCCGACGGGTCCATGATCCGCCGCACCGACGCGGTCGGCACCGCCACGTTCGGGTACCGCAACGGGCGCCTGGACAGCATGACCGACGCGGCGTCCGGCGTGACGCAGAAGCTCGGCTACAACAACGCCGGCCTGGTCGACTCGATCGACTACGGTCAGGGCCGCACCCGCACCTTCGGATACGACGACCTGGGGCGCCTCGCCTCGGACCGGCTGAGCAACAGCGGCGGCTCCGCGGTCGCCACCGTCGCCTACCGGTACGACCTGGACGACCGCCTGATCGGCAAGGACACCACCGGCACCGCCGGGGCGGGCAGCAACACCTACGGATACGACGACGCCGGGCGGCTCACCTCGTGGACCTCGGCGAACGGCACCGTCGACTACGCCTGGGACGACTCCGGCAACCGCACCCGGGCGGGCGCCAAGACCGCCACGTACGACCAGCGGAACCGGCTGCTCAGCGACGGCGACTACACGTACACGTACACGCCGCGCGGCACGATGTCCGGGCGCACCAGTTCCGGGCTCACCGACACGTACGACTTCGATGCCTTCGACCGGCTGATCGGGGCCGAGGGACAGACCTATGTGTACGACGGCCTGAACCGGGTGATCAACCGGAACGGCACGCTGTTCAGCTACGCCGGCACCGAACAGGATCCGGTCGGCGACGGCATCGAGAAGTTTGCCCGCGGCCCGGACGGTGAGCTGCTCGCCGTCGAGGACCAGACCGACAACACCCGGATCACCGTCTCGGACGAGCACGACGACGTGGTCGCCGCGTTCGACGCCGACGGCGACCTGAACGCGCTCGACGGATCGACCGCCTTCGACCCGTACGGGCAGCGGATCGCCGAGTCGGGCGACCAGTCCCGGGTCGGTTACCAGGGCGACTGGACCGACCCGGACACCGGCCAGGTCGACATGGGCGCCCGCTGGTACGAGCCGGACACCGGTGGATTCACCTCGCGGGACACGGTGGGGTACAACGGCGGCGACTCGATCCTGGCGAACAAGTACACCTACGGCGCCGGTGACCCGCTGGCCAACACCGACCCCAGCGGCAACTGGCCCTCCTGCGGCTGGTGCAAGAGGCAACTCTCGAAGGTCTGGCACAAGGCCCAAAGCGCCTACAACTGGGGTAAGCGGGTCGTCTCCACCGGCTTGGGCTATGTGAAGGAAGGCACCCGGTGGCTGGTCAGCCAGGGCAAGGCCGCCTACTCGGCGATCAAGCGCGGTGTGACAAACGTGGTCAACAAGGCCAAAGAGTGGGGCTCCTGGGCCTGGTCGAAGGGCAAGCAGGGCTACCAGGCGGCCAAATCCGGGTATGACCGCTACGTCGCGCCCACGCTGAAACGGGCCAGGGACTACGCGGCGGCGAAGGCCGAGCAGGTGCACCAGGCCGCGGTGAAGGTGACCCAGAAGGCCAAGGCCGCCATCAACTACGCCGTGAAGCACGTGTCGATCAAGCGGATCGGCGCCGCGGTCAAGGCCGGGCTGAAGAACATCAAGGTCACCGTCTCCGCAGCCATCCCAGCCAAGCTGGTGCAGAGTTACAACGCCGTCGTGCAGGACCTGGACAAGGCCGCCGACACCCTCTACAAAGCCGCCTCCGCGGCGGGTGGCGCGCTTGTCGACGGGGTGGACTCCGCCGCCGACTGGGTGGTCGACCACAAGGCCGCGATCATCGGCGGCATCGCCGGAACCGTGGTGGGGCTCGGCTGCGGCCTGCTGATCGGCGCGACCGGGGTCGGCGCGATCGCCTGCGCCGCAGTCGGCGGTGCGGTGGGCTCCTTGGTCACCGACCTCGTCGAGGGCGGCAAGGGCTGGAAGGAGATGACCGCCGACGCCCTCATCGGCGGCGTGATCGGCGGCGTGATGGCCCCGCTCACCGCCATCGGCGGCTCCGCCGTCACCGGCGCGGTCCGTGGCATGCTCAGCGGCGGCCTGCGCAGCGCGGCAAGCATGGGCCGCGCGGCGGCCACCAACTCGCTCAAGTCGTTCGGCAAGGCCGAGCTGGGCGGCCTGGCCGGCAGAATGTTGTCGAGCCGGGCGGGCGCATCGGCCGGCCGGGAGGCAGCCGCCGAAGCCGCGGGCGCTTGCGTGGGCAACAGCTTCGCCCCGGCGACCGCGGTGCTCATGGCCGACGGCACCACGAAGCGGATCGAGGACGTGAGGGTCGGCGACATGGTGGTCGCCACCGACCCGACCACCGGCCGCACCGAGAAGCGAGCCGTCACCGCACTGATCATCGGCATCGGCGTGAAGCAGATGGTCCGCCTGACGGTGGACGTGGACGGCGAAGCGGGCGACAAGACGGCCACCATCGACGCCACGCAGGGCCACCCGTTCTGGGCGCCGGACCTGGGCAAGTGGGTGACGGCGGACAAGCTGTCAGCAGGCTCGATGCTGCGGACCGGCGCGGGCACGTACGTCACGGTCACCGCGACGGCGAAGTGGACGGCACAGAAGCAGCGCGTCCACAACCTGAGTGTGGACGGCCTGCACACCTACTACGTGCTGGCCGGCACCAAGCCAGTCCTGGTCCACAACTGCCCCCTCAGCGAGTATGCCGAGAGTGTTCGCAACAAGGCGGGGGTGAAATTCGCCTCCGAATACACCTCTCCTTCGGGTGCGAAGTACTACGGTCATAATCGCCACGGCCAGCAGGCGGAAGGGGCATTGGCGGAGGCGCTCAAGCGAGCTGCCCACCACGGGGGATGCGCCGAGGTGCATTGCCTCATTCAGGCGCAGGCCGCGGAAGGCGCCGACGCTATTAGGGGAGGAACCATGCGGACACTTCAAACCAGGAATAATTCCATGCCGACATCAAACACGGACGCGCACGGTGAAGTGGGCAGACCCTGTGGAAGGTGTAGCGGTCTTCTGAAAGATCTCGGGATTGACTGAGTTCGTGATTCGATTCGATTTGCTCAATCGAGATTTGCTCGGCGCGCTAGGCGCAGCCGGATGGAGCGCCGGTCGGGCTGTTGATCCTGCGCAATGGGTGGTGCCGCTGGAGCGTGAAGGTTATCGGGCACATTCATTGGCCGAAGAGGTTCTGAGTGCGCTGGGAGGGATATCTATAGAGCCAATTAGCCGGGCCGGTCCAAACTTTGCCAATGATGAGCCTTACAACTTCGATCCCATTGCGGCCGGGGCAGGTCAGTATGAATTGGCCCTTGAGATAGAGTCCGTTCTTGGTGGAAGTTACTTTCCTATCGGTGAGTGGCTTAGTTATTCAAGCGTTTTCCTGGAGTCTGAGGGGAGGGTTGTTGCTACTGGCATGGGTTGGATTTGGGAGCTTGGCGCAACTTTCGAAGACTCCTTGGAGCTGGCAGTTTGTGCGAACCGTCCGTTGCTCTGTCTATATTCTGATCCGGGACTCGACCCCTGGCCGCCCACTGAGTCCCGTTAGCGGCCGACCAGGCTCGCCGTGGTGTCCACGCTTGCTGTCACGCAACTTCTCAAACTCGGTGCCGAAAAAGCGTGTTATTGCCGCTTGATGACTCGCTCTTCATGGTCCATGCCGGTTTGGCTGTTCTGTGCATGGGTCAGGACCTGCGGGCCGGATGCTGTGATCGCCACCGTGTGTTCGGAGTGGGCCGTACGGGAACCGTCCGCGGAGCGGATCGTCCAGCCGTCGTCGTCGAAGACGATTTTGTCCGTGGTGCGGCACAGCCACGGCTCGATCGCGATCGTCAGGCCCGGGTCGAGCTTCAGCCCGCGGCCCGCGCGGCCCTTGTTGGCCACGTGCGGGGCCTCGTGCATGGTGCGGCCGATGCCGTGACCGCCGAACTCGGCGTTCACCCCATATCCGTACGCGGAAGCTACCTCGCTGATCGCGGCCGAGATGTCACCGAGGCGTCCGCCGGGCTGGGCGGCGGCGATGGCTGCTTCCAGCGCGACCTCGGTGGCCTCGATCAGTGTCAGGTCGGCGGGATCCGCGGTGCCGACGACCACGGACAGCGCGGAGTCGGCGGCCCAGCCGTCGATGCCGACGGCCATGTCGATGCTGAGCAGGTCGCCGTCGCGCAGCACGTAGTCGCGGGGCAGGCCGTGCAGCACCGCGTCGTTGACCGACAGGCACAGCACGTTGCGGAACGGGCCGCGGCCGAACGAGGGCGCGTAGTCCCAGTAGCAGGATTCGGCGCCGCGCTGCTTGATCCGGCGGCGGGCGTGATGTTCGAGGTCCATCAGGTTGACGCCGACCGCGGCGATGTCCCTCAGCTCGCCGAGCAACTCTCCGACGAACCGGCCTGCCACCGCCATCCGGTCGATCTCCGCGGCGGACTTGAGCTCGATCACGACAGCCTCCCTCTCCCTACGCGGTATTTTTATACCACGCCCGTCGAAGGGGGTTCGGCGGGATATCCTGCTGGCATGGTTCGTCAGCCACTGACCGCCGAGCAGATCGCCGCGGGCCAGCGCCTCGGCGCCGCACTGCGGGTGGCGCGGGCCGGTCGCAGCCTCGTCGAGGTGGCGGTGGCGGCGGGCATCTCCCCGGAGACGCTACGCAAGATCGAGACGGGTCGCCTCCCGGCACCGGCGTTCGGCACCGTGGTGAGCCTCAGCCGGGCCCTCGACGTCCCCCTCACCGACCTGGCCGACGCATGGATGACCAACGCGCCGGCCCGCGAGGCATCAGCGCTGTAGCGGGAGATCCGGCCCGGTTTCCCGTCCGACTTCGGTGCCGGGCCGTCAGTGCCGACCTCGGATGCTCGGGACCGACCGTCCACGGGCGGACCGTCCGCGTCCGGGGCGCGTGCGTCCGGGGCGCGTGCGGGCGGGGCGCGTGCGGGCCGACCGACCCCAGGCGCAGCGTGGGTGCGCGGCGTGGGTGCGCGGCGTGGGTGCGCGGCGTGGGTGCGCGGCGTGGGTCTTGGACTTTGCGTGCCCAAATACCACCACGAAAGCCGCATTTGACGCCGACAAACTCCAAGATCGGCGACCATCGACGGGGTAGCAGGATCGATCTTGAGGTTAGTGGTCGGACATGTCGGATGTGGTGACACGGGTCGGGCACACAAAGTCCAAGATCGACGGGCATCGGCGGCGGGCGGGCGGCGGCCGACGGGCATCGGCGGCGGGCGGGCGGCGGCCGACGGGCATCGGCG
>NZ_BMMX01000018.1 GCF_014646155.1 Mangrovihabitans endophyticus | reverse complement strand
GAGCCGACTGTGGCGTTGGTGTCGAACGTGACGGGTCGGGTCGAGTCCGGGCTGTTCGCGGATGCCGAGTATTGGGTTCGGCATGTGCGGGCCACGGTGCGGTTCGCGGACGGTGTGGCGGCGTGTGATGCGGCCCGGTTCATCGAGGTCGGACCCGATGCGGTGCTGTCCGCGATGACCGACGACGGCATCCCCACCCTGCGCCGCGGGCGCGACGAAACCACCACGGTGCTCGCCGCGCTGGCCACCGCCTGGACCCGGGGACACCACGTCGACTGGGCGGCCGTCATCCGATCGCTCGGCACCCGGGACACCGGCACCAGCACGACCGGGGCAGGCCGGCGCGTCGCCCTGCCCACCTACCCGTTCCAGCACCAACGGTTCTGGCCGCAGGCATCCGCACGACCCGGTGGCGACGTGCGCCAGGCCGGCCTCACCGACGCCGGGCACCCGATGCTCGGCGCCGCGGTGGAACTGGTCACCACCGACGGATACCTGTTCACCGGGCGGCTGTCCCGCACCGCCCAGCCATGGCTGGGCGACCACGAGGTGTTCGGCGCGGTGCTGCTGCCCGGCACCGCCCTGGTGGAACTGGCGCTGCACGCGGGAGCCCGCGCGGGCACCCCGGGCGTCGAGGAACTCACCCTGGCGGCGCCGCTGGCGCTGCCCGAACGCGGCGCGGTCCAGGTGCGGGTCAGCGTGGACGCCCCGGACAGCGACGGACGGCGGCCGGTGGCGGTGCACTCCCGGCCGGAGAACGACCCGGACGCCCCATGGACCGAGCACGCCGCCGGTGTGCTGTCCGCCGCGGGAGACGCCGAGACGTTCACCGTCACCGGAGAGCCGATCGACCTGGACGGCGCGTACCAGCGGATGGCGGACGCCGGATTCGCGTACGGGCCGCTGTTCCAGGGCCTGCGCGCGGCCTGGCGCGACGGCGACGACCTGTACGCCGAGGTCGCCCTCCCGGACGACGCCGACGCCGGCGCGTACGGGCTGCACCCGGCCCTGTTCGACGCCTGCCTGCACGCCGTGATGGCGGCCGGTGGTGGCGACGACTCCACCGGCGGCGTCCCGTTCGCTTGGCAGGGCGTCACCCTGCACGCCACCGGGGCGTCCACGGTGCGGGTGCGCCTGCGCCGCGCCGGGGACAGCATCGCGCTGGCCGTCGCGGACCCCAGCGGCCTGCCGGTGGCCAGCGTCGGCTCCCTGGTGGTGCGGCCACTGGACACCGGCGCGCTGCGCGCCCGTGACCTGTACACCGTGGACCGTGCCCCGGTCGCCCTGACGGCCGGAGCGCCGGTGACGGCGGCGGTGCTCGGCACGCCGGACGACGACGTGTTCGCGGCACTGGACGTGGTGGCGTACCCGGACCTGGACGCGCTGGCCGGCGCCGGCGTACCCGGCGCGGTGCTGACCGCGCCCGCCGTCGGCACGGGCGGCACGGGCACCGGCGCCGCGCAGGCCGCCCACGGCGCGGTCGACGCCACCCTGGCGCTGCTGCAGCAGTGGCTGGCCGACGAACGGTTCGCCGCGTCCCGGCTGATCGTTGTCACCCACGCCGCCGACCTGGCCGCAGCCGCGGTGCGCGGCCTGGTGCGCAGCGCCCAGGCGGAGAACCCGGACCGGATCGGCCTCGTCGAACTGGACGGCGGCCGGCTCACCGGGGACACCCCGGCGGACGGCGGCGCAGCCGCCGGTGCGGGCGCGGTGCCGATCGGCGCCCTCGCTGCCGCCGACGAACCGCACGTCGTGCTGACCGGGGACGGCATCACCGCACCGCGGCTGGCCCGTGTCACCAGCGTCGGCGACGAGCCGCAGTGGCGCGGCACGGTGCTGGTCACCGGCGGCACCGGTGGGCTGGGCGCGCTTGTCGCCCGGCATCTGGCCGGGCGTGGCGTGACCGATCTGGTGCTGGTGAGCCGGCGTGGCCCGGACGCGCCGGGTGCGGCGGAGCTGGCGGCGGAGCTGGGTGCCCGGGTGGTGGCGTGTGATGTGGCCGACCGGGACGCGGTGCGGGATCTGGTGGCCTCTCTGCCGGACCTGCGCTCGGTGGTGCATTCCGCGGGCGTCGTCGACGACGGCGTGATCGGATCGCTCACCCCGGACCGGGTCCGTGCGGTGCTGGCGCCCAAGGTGGACGCGGCGTGGCATCTGCACGAGGCGACCGCGGACCGCGACCTGGACGCCTTCGTGCTGTTCTCCTCGATGGCCGGCACCCTCGGCAACCCGGGACAGGGCAGCTACGCGGCGGGCAACGCGTTCCTGGACGCGCTGGCCGCGCACCGCAACGCGCACGGTCTGCCCGCGACGTCGCTCGCCTGGGGGCCGTGGACGCAGACCGGCGGCGGCATGACCGGCACGCTCACCGAGGCCGACATCGACCGGATGACCCGCGCCGGCATGCCGCCGCTCACCCCGGAACAGGGCCTCGACCTGTTCGACGCGGCGCTGGCGGCCGGTGCGCCACTGGTCGCTCCGGTCCGCCTGGACCTGGCCGCGCTGCGCGACCTCGGGACCGTACCCGCGGTGCTCGGCGGCCTGGTCCGCGCCACCGCGCGAACCACGGCGGCGGCCGGCGACGGCGGGGCCGCACTGGCCGACCGGCTCGCCGGGCGGTCCGCGCCGGAACAGCGGGAGATCCTGCTGGAACTGGTGCAGGGTCAGGTGGCCGAGGTGCTCGGCCACACCGCGGGGGAGCGGATCGCCGCCGACAAGGCGTTCGGCGACCTCGGATTCGACTCGCTCACCTCGGTCGAACTGCGCAACCGGCTCACCGCGCGCACCGGGGCGCGGCTGAACGCCACGCTGCTGTTCGACTACCCGACGCCCGGCGAACTGGTCGCGCACCTGCACGAGCAGATCGCCCCGGCACCGGTCAGCGGCGGCGAAGCACTGCTGGCCGACCTGGACCGGATCGAACGGGCGCTGGCCGGGCTGGCCGTGGACGAGAACCAGTTCGACCAGATCGCCGGACGCCTGGAAGTGCTGCGCACCAAGTGGGCCCAGCAGCGCGAGGCCACGGACCCCAACGCCGGGCTGGACCTGGATTCGGCTTCCGACGAGGACGTCTTCGACCTGCTCGACAACGAGCTGGGCCTGTCCTAGAAACCCGCACGAAGGAGAACCGTGGAACACATCGGAACGCTCATCGACTCGGCGGTCGGCCCGATCGCCATCGGCAACAGTCCCACACCGCATCGCGACGCCGACGAGCTCTACGCGCATCTGCTCGGCGTTTCCGTCGAGGAGATCGACCGGAACGCCGACGCCGATCCGCAGACCGCCGCCCGCTACCGCCAGCTCGTCGACGAACGCGCCTCCGGCGTGCCGATGGCACACCTGCTCGGCGCGGCCTTATTCGACGGCCTGCGGTTATCCGCGGGGCCCGGAGTGTTCACCCCCCGCCGCGATTTCAGCCAGGCCGTCGATGCCACCACCGACGCCGTACGCGACACCACCGCGCCGATCGTCGTCGACCTCTGCGCCGGATGCGCCGCGATGGCGCTCGCGATCGCGCACCGCCGCCCGGACGCGCAGGTGCACGCGGTCGAACTGGACGAGGAGGCGCTGCACTTCGCCGCCGCCAACCGTGACGCCCGCGCCGCCGCCGGGGACACCACCATCACCGTGCACCACGGCGACGTCACCAAGCCCGACACGCTGTCCACCCTGGACGGCCGCGTGGACGCGGTGGTCGCCAACCCGCCGTTCGTGCCCGACGAGGTGCAGTTGCCCGCCGAGTTCTCGGTGCACCAGCCCCGCGACGCCGTGTACGCCGGCCCGGACGGGCTGGACGTCATCCGGCCCCTGCTGGACACCGCGGCGCGTCTGCTGCGTGCGGACGGCACCCTGGTGCTCGAACACGGGCACCTGCACGGCGAGACCGTGCCGGCCATGCTCTCCGGCGACGACCGGTTCACCGGCGTGCGCACCCACCAGGACCAGTACGGCTACCCGCTGTACACGGTAGCCCGCCGCGCCGCCTGACCCTGGCGCGTCGCCTCACCCATCACTCGCGGTTTGCCCCGGTGGAAAACGGGTCGCTCCACCCGCCACCGGGGCGATACCGTCGGCGCGGTGAGCGACCTCCGCCCCGATCTCGGGGCGGATCCCGGTGACGTCGTCGCGGATCCGGTCGCTCGGGTGGACACCCTGATGGAACTGGCGGGATGCGCGACGACTGCCTCACGCGGTGGGGGCGGCGATGCGGTCCAGCCACTCGGCCAGCACACCACGCTCGGCCTCGCTCAGTGCCGTGGCGGACGACAGCTCCGCGCGCAACGCCGTGGCGGCGCCCACCACGCCCGGTGCGGGCAGGGCGGTGTGGCCGGTGGTGACGGCCGCGATGCACGCCTCCCGGGCCAGCGGGGACAGGTGCGGGTCGCGCTGCTCCTGCGGGACGGCCAGCAGGGCGAGCACCGTGCCGCTGCCGGAGGCTTGCAGGAGCTGGACGGCCTGCTCCTCGCGCAGCCGCAGGCGCCCGGCCGTTGCGATGCTTCGCACGTGCGCGCGCAGCATGTCCAGCGCTGCTGCGGCGGCGGGTGACGTCACGCCGGGGCGCGGATGGCCGTACATGAGGGTGTAGAGCGCCGGGTTGGCCAGCCCGAATTCGATGTGCAGATCCCAGCCGGCGCGCAGCGCCTCGACCGGGTCGCAGCCGGGCTTCGGAGGGCGCTTGCGCGCCAGGTAGGTGGCGAAGCCGTGCTCGGTCACCGCGTCGAGCAGCCCCGCCTTGTCGCCGAACAGCCGGTAGATGGTCGGGGCTTGGACGCCCGCGGCGGCGGTGACCGCGCGCGTGGTGACCGCGCCGGGGCCGCCCTGGATCAGCAGATCGGCGGCGACGGCGACGATTCGCGCCCGGACCCGCTCACGGCTCGCCGGCTCCGGGTCTGCATCCTCCGCCATGGTGACAACGATAACTCACACTTGTTAGCGGTACCTAGAAGCGCGCTAACGTTCAAGCCGTAACATCGATAACGAGGGGGATTCATCATGATCATCGTTACCGGCGCCACCGGCCGGCTGGGCGGCGCGGTCGTCGACCGGCTGCTCACCCGCGTACCGGCCGAGCGGGTGGGCGTCAGCGTCCGTGACCTGGCCAAGGCGAAACCGCTCGCGGACCGGGGCGTCCGCGTCCGGCGGGGCGACTTCGCGGATGCGGCAAGCCTCGCGGACGCGTTCGAGGGCGCGGAGCAGGTGCTGCTGGTGTCCGCGTCGGCGCCCGCCGAGACCGCGGTGCGCCTGCACCGCACGGCCATCGCCGCGGCGCGTGACGCGGCGGTGAGCCGCATCGTTTACACCAGCCACATGGGGGCGAACCCGGCGTCGGCGTTCGCGCCGATGGCCGTGCACGCGGCGACCGAGCAGATGCTCGGCGCATCGGGCGTGCCGTTCACCTCCCTGCGCAACGGCTTCTACGCCTCGACCCTGCTCACGCTGCTGGGTCAGGCGCGCGAAACGGGACAAATGACGGCGCCGCCGGACGGCCCGGTCTCCTGGACCGCGCACGCCGACCTGGCCGACGCGGCGGCGACCGTGCTGACCGACGGCGGACCCGGTGGTCCGACGCCGCCCGGTCCGACGCCGCCGCTGACCGCCGCCGCGGCGCTGGACCTGACGCAGGTCGCCGCGGTCGCGTCCGAGGTGCTCGGCCGTGCGGTCACCCGGGTCACCCTGACCGACGAGGAGTACCGCGCCGCGCTGGTGGCGGACGGCCTGCCGGAGTCGCGAGCGGACATGCTGCTGGGCATGTTCGCGGCGAGCCGGGCGGGCGAGTTCGCCGCGGTGGATCCGGTGCTGCCGCGGCTGACCGGCCACCGCCCGGTGAGCGTCCGCGAGTACCTGAGCGTGGCGCTGCGGTAACCCGCCACGCGCCGGGCTCAGGCGTTGTCCATCATCCTGAACAGGTCGTCGTCGCTGGCGTCGTCCAGGTCCAGGCGATTGCCCGCCAGGGCCCGCAACCGCGTCGCCAGCGCCGCGTCCACCGGCCGCCCGTCGGCGAACAACCGTTCCAACTGCTCGACCAGTTCCGCCGGGTCCGCCACACCCGGCTCCTCGGCCGGGGACACGGACTTGCGGATCAGCCGCACGATCGCACCCGGTGTCGGGTGGTCGAACACCAGCGTGGCCGGCAACGGCGCCCCGGTCGCGGCGATCAACCGGTCCCGCAACTCGATCGCGTTCACCGAGGTGACACCCAGGTCGGTGACCGGCCGCCCGGGGTCCATCCCGGCCGTCGGCGCGCCGCCCAGCACCGTGGACAGCTCGGCCAGCACGATCCGCAACACCGCCTCGTCCTGCTCGACCTCGTCCATCCCGGCCAGCCGCTCCGCCAGCGCCACCCCGGGGCCGGACGCCGGGGCGGGGGCGGGCAGGACCGGTACCGCCGAGGCGCCCGGCCGGGTCACCACCCAGTACGGCTGGTGCTGGAACGCGTACGCGGGAAGCGGCACCCGCCGCGCGCCGGGCAGCACCGCCGCCCAGTCGACGGCGATCTGCTCGCCGCGCAACCGGGCCACCGCGCCCAGCAGGCTCGTCGTCTCGTCGACGTCCCGGCGCAGCGCCGGCAGCACCACCGCGTCCGGATGCGCCGCGGCGGCCATCGGGGTGAGCGCGGCGTCCGGGCCCACCTCCAGGCACACCGTGACCCGCTGCTCGCGCAGCAACGCCATGGCGTCAGCGAAGCGCACGGTGTCGCGCACGTGGCCGACCCAGTACCCGGGGTCGGTCGCCTCCGCGTCGGTGAGCAGCCGCCCGGTGCGGTCCGACACCACCGGCACCGCGGGCGGCGCCAGCGTGATCCCGTCCACCACCGCGCGGAAGTCGTCCAGCATCGGTTCCATCAGCGAGGAGTGGAAGGCGTGGCTGACCGCCAGCCGCTTGGTCCGCGGGAACCCCGCCGCCGCGGCCAGCACCGCGTCCTCGGGACCGGACAGCACCACCGCGCCCGGCGCGTTGACCGCCGCCAGGGACACCCCTGCGGGCAGGTCGAGGTCGTCGTCCGGTCCGGCCTGCACGGCGACCATCGCCCCGCCAGCCGGCAGCGCCTGCATCAGCGCGGCCCGCGCGGACACCAGGGTGCAGGCATCCTCCACAGTGAACACGCCCGCCACGTGCGCGGCGGCGATGCCGCCGATGGAATGGCCGAGCAGCACCTCGGGGCGTACGCCCCAGGACTCCAGCAGCCGGAAGAGCGCCACCTCCACGGCGAAGATCGCGGGTTGGGCGTTGCCGGTCTCGTCCAGCCGTTCCCAGTCGATGGTCAGCCGGGCGCACAGGTGTTCGAACGCCTCCCGGAACACGGGGTATCGGGACGCCAGCTCGCGTCCCATGGCGGCGCGCTGACTGCCCTGGCCGGAGAACAGGAACGCCAGCCGTCCCCGGCCTCCCGCCCGTGTGGTGATCGCCGGGCCGCCGCCTTCCGCCAGCGCGTCCAGCGCGTCCAGCAACTCGCCGGCGTCGCGGCCGGTCACCACCGCCTGGTCCGGGTGCACCGCCCGGCCGGTCGCCAGCGTGTACGCCACGTCGGCCGGGTCGTGCCGCGCCTGCCGCAGGTGTGCCGCCAGCCGTCCCGCCTGGGCGCGCAGGGCCGCGCCGCCGCGGGCGGACAGCAACCACGCCGCCGGGCCCTCCGCCGGCTCGTCCGCCGGGGAGGAAGGCTCGTCCGGGGCCGTCGTCCCCTCCAGCACCACGTGCGCGTTGGTGCCGCTGATGCCGAACGACGACACCCCGGCCAGCCGCCGCTGCGCCGTCCACGGCTGGGCCTGCTGCAGCAGCCGCACCGTGCCCGCCGACCAGTCCACCTGCGGCGTCGGCTCATCCGCATGCAGGGTGCGGGGCAGCACGCCGTGCCGCATCGCCAGCACCGCCTTGATCACCCCGGCCACCCCGGCCGCCGCCTGGGTGTGCCCGAGGTTCGACTTCACCGATCCCAGCCACAGGGGGCGGTCGGCCGGGCGCCCCTCGCCGTACGTCGCCAGCACCGCCTGCGCCTCGATCGGGTCACCCAGCGCGGTACCGGTGCCGTGCGCCTCGACCAGGTCCACGTCCGTCGCCGGTACGCCCGCCGCGGCCAGCGCCTGCCGGATGACGCGCTGCTGGGACGGCCCGTTCGGGGCGGTCAGACCGTTGGATGCGCCGTCGGAGTTGACCGCCGAACCGCGCACCACCGCCAGCACCTCGTGCCCGTTGCGGCGGGCCTCGTCCAGCCGTTCCAGCAGCAGCAGCCCGGCGCCCTCGGACCAGGCCGCGCCGTCCGCGCCCGCGCCGAACGACTTGCACCGGCCGTCCGCGGACAATCCGCGCAGCCGGGCGAACTCCACGAACGACGCCGGGGTCGCCATCACCGCCGCGCCGCCCGCCAGCGCCAGCGACGACTCCCCGGCGCGCAGCGACTGGCAGGCCAGGTGCAGCGCCACCAGCGACGAGGAGCAGGCGGTGTCCACCGTCATCGCCGGGCCGTGCAGGCCGAACGTGTACGCGATGCGCCCGGACATGGCGCTCGCCGCGGTGCCCACCGCCAGCAGCCCCTCCAGCTCGCCCGGGGCGCCCGTCGCGTAGTCGTGGTACATCGCGCCGGTGAACACCCCGGTGCGCGAGCCGCGCAGGGTGTCCGGGTCGATGCCGGCCCGCTCGAACGCCTCCCAGGCCACCTCCAGCATCAGCCGCTGCTGCGGGTCGGTGGCCAGCGCCTCGCGCGGGGAGAAGCCGAAGAACCCCGCGTCGAAATCGGCCGCATCGTGCAGGAAGCCGCCCTGCCGCGCGTACGTGGTGCCGGGGTTGTCCGGGTCGTCGTGGAACAGCGTGTCCAGGTCCCAGCCGCGGTCGCTCGGGAAGTCGCCGACCGCGTCGACGCCCCCGGTGACGACGTCCCACAGATCTTCCGGCGAGCGCACCCCACCGGGCAGCCGGCACGCCATGCCGACGATCGCGATGGGCGCGCCCGCGTCCGCCGCGGGGCCCGCGTCGTCCACCGCCCAGCCCTGGCCGGTGAGGTGCTGGGCGAGCGCCAGCGGCGTCGGGTAGTCGAAGGCCACGGTGGCCGGCAGGCCGAGTCCGGTCGCCTCGGCCAGCGCGTTGCGCAGCCGCACGGTGCGGATGGAGTCCATGCCCCGGCTGCGGAACGAGTCCTCGTCGCCGATGTCGGCACCGTCGGTGATGCGCCGCACGCAGGAGCGGATCAGGTCCAGCGCGTCGGCCAGGGTGCCGGTGAACGCGGCCGGCGCCTGCGGGGCGCGCTCGCGCAGCATGTCCTCCAGTGCCCGCCGGTGCAGCTTGCCCGCCGGGGTGCGCGGCAGGTCCGGCAGGAACACCAGATCCAGCGGGATCTTGTAGTCGGCGGTGCCGCCCGCGCGCAGGAAATCGGTGACGGTGCTCAGGTCGACACGGCCGCGGGCCGCCTCGGTGAGCACCAGGCACGGGTATTCGCCGAGGCGCTCGTCCGCCTGGGCGACCACCGCCAGCGGTCCGACGCCGGGCAGGTCGGCCAGCAGGTTCTGCACCTCGATGGCGGACACCTTGCGCCCGCCCACGTTGATGATCTCGGCGGAGCGGCCGCGGAACAGCACCCGGCCGTCGTCGTCCAGCGCCGCCATGTCGCCGGTGCGCAGCCAGCCGTCGGCGGTCATCGCCCGCTGGGTCAGCTCCTCGTCGCGGTAGTAGCCGCGGAACATGCTCGCGCCCTGGAACTGCAGCTCGCCCGCCACCTGCGCCGGGCACGGCTCGCCGGCCGTGTCCACCACACGCACCCGGGAGCCGGCCGAGGGCCGGCCGACCGTCCGCGCGGGCACCTGCGGGTCGTCGCCGGCCAGGCTGCGGGTGCCGGTGCCGATCTCGGACATGCCCCACACGATGACCACCGCCGCGCCCAGCGCGGCGCGTAACTGTTCGACCGCGGCGGCGGGCAGTGCCGCGCCCGCGGTGCGCACCTCGGCGGGGGCGAAACCGGCCGTCTGCCCGGTCGCGGCGAGCCGGCCGATCACGTCGTAGATCTGTGTCGGCACCAGGAACACCACGCGGGGCTGGGTGGCCCGTCCCAGCGCCAGGAAGGTGTCCACGTCCCAGCCGTTCAGCAGCGTCTGCGGGCACCGCGCGAACAGCGCGTTGTGCAGCGACTGCAGACCGAACAGATGGGTCAGCGGGCATGCGGTGATGATGCCGCCGGTGAACGACGCCGCCGCCTCCCGCGCCACGTGGTCGGTGTTGGACAGCAGCCCGCGGTGGGTGTGCACGCAGATCTTCGGACGCTGCGAGGTGGTGCCCGACGACGGCAGCAGCACGAACGGGTCGTCCGGGCCCACCTCCACCGGGTGCGGCCGGTGCCCGCGCCAGTGGTCCACGGTGGCGCGCACCGCGTCCACGGTGAGCGCCGCCCGCAGCGACGGCACCGCCGCGGGCAGGTTGTCGTCCGCGGTGGATCCGCCGTCGGCCCACAGCACGAACGCCACCGGGTCGACGCGGCGCAGCAGCGCCAGCACGTCCCGGGCGCCGCTGCCCATGTGCACCGGCATCATCACCGCGCCGATCGCCGCCACCGCCAGGTGCACGGTCTGGTACTCGAAGCAGTTCGGCAACTGCACGGCCACCACGTCGCCGCGGCCGACGCCGGTCTCCTGCAGCCCGCGGGCCAGCGCGTCGACCTCGGTGCGCCACTGCCGCCACGTCCACGCCCGGTCGCCGTCGCGGATCGCCACCGCGTCCGGCTCGGCTTCCGCGGCGGCGGCGAACACCGCCGGCAGGGTGTGCCCGGCGGCCTGCGCGGACAGGTCGGACGGCGGTTCGACGCGGTAGTCCGCGGCGGTGATCGCCATGATGCCTCCGATCGGGTGGTGATCAGGCCTGAGCGACCAGCGGCGGGGTGCGCTCCGGGAATTCCGCGCCGAGCAGGGTCAGCAGCGGGCGTGCCTTGACCGCGGTCTCCTCGTATTCGCCGGCCGGGTCCGACAGCGCGATGATCGCCCCGCCGACGCCGTACCGCAGGTGACCGTCGTGCAGCACGATGGTGCGGATGACGATGCTCAGGTCCGCCGCCCCGGTCAGCGAGAAATAGCCGATGGCGCCGGAGTAGATGCCGCGCGGCCCGGCCTCCAGCCGGTCGATGATCTGCATGGTGCGGATCTTCGGCGCGCCGGTCATCGATCCGCCGGGGAACGCGCACCGCACCCCGGCCACCGCGGTGCGGCCCGCGGCGAGCTGCGCGCGCACCGTGCTGACAAGCTGGTGCACGGTCGCGTAGGACTCCACATCGAACACCTTGTCCGCGTGCACCGAGCCGACCTCCGCGCAGCGGCCCAGGTCGTGCCGCACCAGGTCGACGATCATCAGGTTCTCCGCGCGGTCCTTCTCGCTGCCGGTGAGGTCGTCCACCAGCAGCGCGTCCTCGGCCGGGGTGCGCCCGCGCGGCCGGGTGCCCTTGATCGGCTTGGATTCCATGTCGCCGTGCCGGTCGATCTGCAGGAAACGTTCCGGCGAGGTGCTCAGCACCGACACGTCGCCGAAGCCGAGGAAGGCGGCGAACGGGGCCGGGCTGAACCGGCGCAGGAAGCGGTACGCCTGCCACGGGTCGATGTCGGTGTCCGCCTCGATCATGTTGGTCAGGCAGACCTCGTACGTCTCGCCGCTGCGGATCTCCTCCTGGCAGGCTTCGATCAGGTCCAGGTACGCCGCCCGGCCGTGCCGCAGACGCAGCGCCGAGCTGCGCGCCGCGGGCGGTTGGGTGCAGTCCTGCGGCACCCGCCCGGTCAGGTCCTTCAACGCCGCGGTGGTGTCGGCCAGCCAGGCCAGCGCGTCCGCGTGGTCGCCGTCCTCGGCCAGCGCCAGCAGGTAGGTGCAGCGGGTGCGGTGGTCCAGCACGATCGCCCGGTCGGCGAAGACCATCGCCGCGTCCGGCTCGGGTGACGGGTGCACGGCGTCGCCGTCGCACTCGGCCTTCAGCTCGTAGCCCAGCGTGCCCACCCAGCCCAGCCCGAATTCGAACGGCAGGAACGGCACGCTGGTCCGCAGCCCGCGCAGGTCGGCGTCCAGCCAGTCCAGGAAATCGCCGGAGAACACCTGCTCACCGTGCGTCGAGCTGACCGTGACGGTGCCCGCGGTGACGTCGGCGGTGGCGATGCGGGCCAGCGGCCCGGCGGCGTTGCCCATGATGGAGACCTCGCCGGGGCCGCCGGTCTGGCTGCTGTCCAGCCAATACGGATGGTCGCCGCCGCGGATCAGCGTGTCGAACGCGACCTCGGCGTCCCAGCGGGTGTCCATGGCCTCGACGAGCACGTCCAGCCGCCGCACCGGCTCGTCGCCGGTGCTCTGCTCGGTCCCCGCCGGGTCGGTCCCGGCCGCGGTGGCATCGGCCACGGTGACCGCCGGACGGGCGGGCCGGTGCTGCTCGGTCAGCCGGGCGAAGTTGGCCAGCAGTTGGTGCCCGCCCTGGGTGCCGATCGACTCGGGGTGGAACTGCACCCCCCACAGCGGCAGCTCCCGGTGACGCAGGGCCATCACGATGCCGTCGTCGGTCCAGGCTGTCGCCTCCAGATCCCCGGCGATCTCGGAGACCGCCAGCGAGTGGTAGCGGACCACCTCCAGCGGCGACGGCAGGTCCCGGAACAGGCCGGTGCCGTCGTGCCGGATCAGCGAGGTGCGTCCGTGCCGCGGCTCCGGCGCCCGGCCCACCCGCGCGCCGTGCGCCAGGCCGATGCCCTGATGGCCCAGGCACACGCCGAGCACCGGGAGCCGGCCCTCGGCCGCGATCGACGCGCACAGGCCGAAGTCGGCCGGCCGGTGCGGCGTGCCCGGACCGGGGGAGAGCACCACGTTGTCGAACTCGGCGAGCCGCCGCGGATCCCATGCCGGGTCGTCGTTGCGGATCACCTCGGGTTCACGCCCGTTCACCTCGGCGAGGTAGTGGAACAGGTTGTACGTGAACGAGTCGTAGTTGTCGACCAGCAGCGTACGCATTGCGGCTCCTTGTCCTGGCCCCGGGCTCGCGAGGTGCGAGTTTCCGCCCGCGAGGGTGGGCGAATTAGGGTGCGACCGTGGCCGGGCGGCGCGCTGCCGCGAGCTCCCGGGCGATCTCGTCGTTCACCGCGGGCTGCTGCTCGGCGATGAAGAAATGGCCGCCGGGAAAGCCCACCAGCCGGAAGGCGCCGCTGGTGTGCCGTTCCCAGGCCGCCGCTTCCTCGGCGCTGGTCAGCGGGTCGGCGTGACCGGTCAGCACGGTGATGCCGGCGCGCAGCCGGACGTCCGGGGCGCTGCGGTAGGTCTCGATGGCCTGGTAGTCGGCGCGGATCGCGGGCAGCGCCATGCGCAGGATCTCGTCGTCGCCGAGCAGGTTCGCGTTCGTCCCGTTGAGGCGCTTCAGCTCGGTGATCACGCCGTCGTCGTCACGCTGGTGCACGGTCTCGGTGCGCACCGTGGACGGGGCTCGCCGACCGGACGCGATCACCCCGCGCGGACCGGCGTCGTCGGCCTCCAGGCGCAGCGCCGTCTCGAACGCGAGGATCGCGCCCATGCTGTGCCCGAAGAACACTGTCGGTTTGGGCGTGAGTTCACGTAGCTGCGCGGCGACCGCGTCGGCCAGCGAGGCGATGGCGGTGTGGCAGGCTTCCCGGCGCCGGTCCTGCCGCCCCGGGTACTGCAGGCAGATCACGTCCGCGCCGGCGCCGTGCCGGGCGGACACCGGGTGATAGAAACTGGCCGAACCACCCGCATGGGGGAAGCAGACCAGCCGCACCGGACGGGCCGCGCCGGGGTGGTATCGGCGCAGCCACGGGGTGGTCGCGTCGTCGGCGATGGTCACGGTCGGCTCCTTCGCTTGGCCATAACCCTCATTGCAGCGGATCGGCACCGGGAAATTCGCTAGTCCTCGCCGGTGCGGCTACTCCGTCACGGCGATGCTGCCCGAGGGGCAGAGCTGGCCGGCCAGCCGCACCTGTTCCGCCTGGGCCGGGCCGGGCTCGGCGTCCAGCACCTCGACCACGCCGTTGTCGTCCTGGTCGAACACGTCCGGCGCGGACAGCACACATTGTCCGGCACCCACGCAGGTGCCGGTGGTCACCGTGATGCGCATCTCGTCCTCCTCACCAGCGCACGGGCAGCTCGTGCAGCCCGTGCAGCACTCCGTCGTACTTGAACGGCAGACCGTCCGGGCCGGCCGCCAGCGACAGGCCCGGGATGCGCTCGAACAGGGTCCGGTACGCCAGTTCCATCTCCACCCGGACCAGGTTCTGGCCGAGGCACTGGTGCACCCCGTACCCGAAGGCGACATGCTGTTTCGCGCTGCGCTCCGGGTTGAACATGTGCGGGCAGGCGAACACGCCGTCGTCGTGGTTGGCCGCCGCGACCAGCGGCACGATGCCCTCGCCCGCCTTGATCACCTGGCCGCAGATCTCCACGTCCTCCACGGCCACCCGCAGCGACACCAGGTCGGCCACCGAATGCAGCCGCAGCAGCTCCTCGACCACCCGGTCGTCGCCGATCCACTGCGGGTTCTCCAGCAGTGTGACGATGCCCAGGCCGATGTTGTTGGCGGTGGTCTCGTGCCCGGCGATCAGCAGCAACAGCAGCACGCCGGTCAGTTCCTGCGGCGCCAGCACGCCGCCCTGCAGCAACCGGCTGGGCAGGTCGTCACCGGGCCACTTGGCCTTGATCTCCAGCAGCCGGTTGATGTATCGCAGCAGCTCCCGGCTGGCCAGGTCGCGCTGCGCGTCGGTGGACTGCCGGATGTTGACCAGGGTCCGGGTGCGCGACTCGAAGAATTCCCGGTCCGCCTTCGGCACACCCAGCAGCGCCGAGATCACCAGCGACGGGATCGGCAGCGCGAAGTCGTTGATCAGATCGGCGGACCGGTTCCCGTCGGCCAGCAGACCGTCCACCACGCGGGTCACCACGTCCTGGATCTGCGGCCGCATGTCCCGGATGCGGCGCACGGTGAACTCCGGGATCAGCGCCTTGCGGAACCGGTCGTGCTCCGGCGGGTCCAGGCCGACGAACCAGCCCGGGATCTGGTCCTGGCGCGGCACACCCATCGTCTCGCCGATGTTCGGGAACCCCGGCCGGTCCGGGTTGGAGCTGATCTTCTTGCTGGTCAGGATCTCCCGTACGGCGGCATGCCGGGTCACCAGCCAGACGGGCTTGCCGTCCGGCAGGTACGACAGGACCAGGCCCTCCCGATGCCGGTACTCCTCGTAACGCGGCGGTGGGAAGACTTCGCCCGGCTTGCGCAGCGGGAAGTCGACGACGAGCTGTTCCTCGGTGTCGGTCATGCCGGCCTCTCAGGCGAAATCGCGGACCTGCTCGACGATGAAGTCGATGTCCGACGCGGTCAGGGACGTGTAAGTGGGCAGGTAGAAGCCGTCTTCGCTGAACCGGGTGGCGTTCAGCGCGGGCCAGCGTTCGTCCAGATAGCCGGGCTGGCGGCTCATCGGCTTGAAGAACAGCCGGGTCTCGATGCCCCGCTCGGCCAGGTGCGCGCGCAGTTCGGTGCGGCGCTGAGCGCGTACGTCGTACATCCAGAGCACGTCCCGCGGCGGCATCAGGGTGATGCCGGGGACGTCGCGCAGACCCTCGTCGTACCGCTTTTCGATCTCCCGGCGGGCGGCCAGGATCTCGTCCAGCCGCTCCGTCTGGGCCAGCGCCACCGCGGCCTGCATGGCCGTCATCCGGTAGTTGTAGGCCAGCTTCTTGTGCAGGAAGCTGTGGTCCCGGGTGAAGGCCATCGCCCGCAGATGGGCCATCTGAGCGGCCAGCCCCGCGTCCCTGGTGACGCAGATGCCGCCCTCGCCGGACGTGATGATCTTGTTGGCGAACAGCGAGAAGCAGGCGATGTCGCCGACCGGCCGCACCCCGTGCGCCTCCGCCGAGTCCTCCACCACCCGCAGGTTGTACTGGAACGCCAGATCCATGATCGGGTCCATGTCGCACCGGCGGCCGTAGATGTGCACCGGCATGATCACCTTGGTGCGCGGGGTGATCGCCGCCTCGATCTTGGTGACGTCGATGTTCAGGTCGTCGGCGCAGTCCACGAAGACCGGCGTGGCGCCGGTGTAGGTGACCGCCCACGCCGAGGCGATCATGGTGAACTCCGGCACGATCACCTCGTCGCCCGGACCGACGTTCAGCGCCCGCAACGCCAGCGTCAGCGCCGCCGTTCCGGACGAGCAGGCCACCCCGTGCGCCACGCCGTTGAAGTCCGCGAAGGCCCGCTCGAACCGCCCCACGAACGGCCCCTGCGACGAGATCCAGCCGTCGCCGATGGTGCTCGTCACGTACTCCAGCTCACGCCCGTCCAGGGCCGGCATGGAGACGGGATACTTGTAGCTCATCGGTGGACCACCTGACTGATCAGATCGGCCGCGGCACTCGCCCCGCCGGCGGCCCGCTGCCGGTCGCCGAGCTCCTCGGCGCGCGTACGGAAAGACGGGTCCTCGATGACCCTGGTGAGCTTGTCCACCACGTCGTCGGGGTCGACGGTCGTCGGATCGTCCAACGTCAGGCTGACGCCCGCGTCACGCCCGCGCACCGCCTGGTCGTAGCAGTCCACCCAGAGCGGCCGGACCACCTGCGGCTTGCCGAAGTACACGCCCTCGTGGAACCCGTTGCCGCCGCCGTGACTGAAGAACACCTTCACCGCCGGGTGGGCCAGCACGTCCAGTTGCGACGGCAGCCAGCTCTCGATGCGCAGGTTCGCGGGCAACCGGTCGGCCGGCGGCAGCAGGTGCTGCTGTTCGCGCGGCAGCTTCCACAGCACCGCGTGCCGCCCGGCCAACCGGCGCGCCACCTCGACCAGCGCGGCCACCTGCTCGGCGGTGAGCCGGGTGATGGTGCCGAAACCCATGTAGACCACCGAGTCCTGGCCGTCCAGCCAGCGCATCACCTCGTGCTCGCCGCCCGCCTCCGGCAGCGCCGGCATCATGGCGCCGACCAGCTTCAGCTTCTCCGGCTTGTCGAACGGATAATCCAGCTCCGGAATCGAGTTGCAGAGAATCATCTGCGCCTCGTCCACCCGGGTCATCGGGCTGGGCGCGGCCAGGCCGAGCTCCTTGCGGATGCGGGCGTCCTCACTGAGCACCCGGCCCATCGCCGGGTGGAAGAAAATTGCCAGCGTGCGCAGCTTGAACAGGGAATTCTGGAGACGCTGCGGCACACTCATCCGGGCGGGCAGGCCGGAATGCGGCACCGGGAAACCCGTGGGCGTATAAGACCGGGCGAACGGGTTGTGCGCGGTCAAAATGTTGCTGGGCAGGAACGGCACACTGAGCACGAACGGGATGTCCCGGGTGAGCGCCAGGTCGACCGCGAAGCCGCACAACGACTCGATCACCAGCAGGGCAGGCTTGACCTTGTCCACCGCGTCGGCGAGGGCGTGGAACTTCCCGGTCTGCAGGCCGGGACGGTACGTGTGCCGGATGACCGCCCGGTGCGCCTTGAACCGGGAACGCTGGGTGACTTCCCGGTACACGTCGTCGTCCCACGTGACCGCGGACATCTCGGGAATGACCTCACCGAGCGAGGCGAACTGCACGCCGGTGCCGGTCTTTCCGCTGTCGTCGCTGCTGTCACCGGCGTCTTCGCTGCCGCGGCCGGCGTGTGCGGCACTGATGCGCTCCACGTCCGCCCGGCGCGGCTCGTCGGTGGCGAACCACAGGTCCGGCACGCCGCGCCGGGCCATTTCGGACGCGAGCACCAGCATCGGGTTCAGCAGCCCGCTCTCGGGCAGGCTGACGAACATCACGGGGCGCGCGGACGCGGTCGATGGGTTCACCGTCATTTGATCCCACGCCGGGCACCGGGGATTTCCTTAGAACCACGCTCCCGCTCGTCCCGGGCGTGTGCCGCCTCGTCCCGGGGCGTACCTCAGGTGCCGCTCCTGCCGCTCGGCGGTACCGTGTGCACCTCAAAGATGCCCCCACGGCAGCCCCGGGCCACGGCTCAACGGGGTGAGACAGCCGGGGGCGACCGCGGCGGGGAGCGCCGCCCGCCGTCTCTCGTCCGCACGGGCAAGCTGAATATGGTTCGCATTGCCGCGTGTCGTACCGTCGAGTTCCGTCATTATCGCGACGGATGGCGTCCCATTGCTCACCGCCTGCGACCGTTACTGGTTTCGCCCGGAGTGCCGACATAATTACCCGCGCGAATGGCTTGAGCTGTCGGTGTGGCGGGCTGAGCGTCGTGTCCCGGTGACGCGGTGACGCCGCCGGGTGTGGCCGGGCAGCCTCCGGTGTCGCCGCGGGCAAGCCGCAACTCGCACGTTGTCAACTCGGCCTATGTCGGACAAGACTGGGTGCGCTCGTGCCGATAAGCGGCGCGATTGCTAGGGTAAAATCGGTCCTCGGCGTGCTGCGTGTTCGTCGCCGACGGGTGCCCGATTGTCGTTGCTGGCCCGATTTTTTCTGGCCTGAATGCCGTTGCTGGCCCGATTGTCGTTGCTGAGAGTTTGATGGGAAACGGGAAAGGTCACGGATTCGGTGCCATTGTCGGCGGGAATTCATGCAGAGGACTTGAGAGTAGTGGCCAAGGTTCCGTCGAGCGGCCTCGACGCGCCGGATCTCGGCGATGATCCGGCCCGTCATCTGCTTGCCGCTCGGGAACTGCTCGCCCAGGGCGCGCCGATCGGCGCGGTTGCCGACCGTCTGGTCGCAGCCGGCGGCAGCGCCGAGCCGTGGGCGCTGCGCGCGCTGCGGGACGCCGCCGCCGAGGCCGTCGTGCGTGGACGCGAGGATGAGGCCCGCCGTCTGCTCGAACTCGTTCTGCGTGCCGGGCCGGATGCGGGCGTGCAGGCGGAACTGGCCGACATCGACTGGTGGCTGCGCCCGGCCGGATCGGTCTCCGCGCTGACCGCTCTCGCGCGGTCACCCGCGCTGCCTCCGGTCGCCGCCGCCGTGCTGGCCCGCCGTCTCGGCTGGCACGGCCTGGTCGACGACGCGGCCGCGCTGCTGGACGACGCGGCGCCGACCGGCCTGGAGCGGGCCATCACGGATCTGTGGCTGAACCGTCTCTATCCGTCCACATTCCCGGACCGCGGGGCGGAGCCGGCCGTGGACGCGGTCGCCGCCACACACCCGTGGCTGCGACCCACGGCGGCGGCCGAGGCGGTGCTGCAAGGGCTGCACATCAACCGGGATGCGCTGGAACCGTTGCAGACGGCCCTGCTCGCCCTGGACGACGCCGAGGACCTGGACGCGGAGACGCCCTGGTTCGCCGATCTTCTCGCGTCCGCCCGCAGCTCCGCGAGCCGCACCGCGGAGGCGCTGCTCACCGCGGCCCGCGCGCGCACCGAGCTGCGCCGCGGCGAACTGCATGCGGCCGAGGAACTGGCCGAGGTGTCGTTGCGCCGGCTCACCCCGACCGGCTGGGGCGTGCTGGTGGGCCTGCCGCTCGGCACCGCACTGCAAGCGCTCACCGAGCAGGGCCGGCACGACGAGGTGGCGGACCGGCTCTGGGGGCAGCTCCCGCCCGCGCTCGGCCGCACCCCGTACGGGCTGGTGTTTCTGCGCGCCCGCGGACTGCACTACCTGGCCACCGGCCGGGAACGTGCGGCGCTGAGCGACTTCCTCGCGGCCGGTGAGATCCAGGAGAGCTGGGGCGTGTCGTTTCCCGGCCTGTCACCGTGGATGGTGGACGCGGCGCGGGCGCACCTGGCGCTGGGCGACACGCAGGCGGCGCGGACGCTTGCCGACCGGCAACTCGCGGTGCTGGGCGGTTCGCGCCCCCGGGTCCGTGCGGGCGCCTTGCGGGTACGCGCGGCCACGCTCGCGCCGGGCCGCCGGCCGCAGTTGCTGCGCGCCGCGATCGAGTTGCTGGAACAGTGCGGCGACCGGCTCGAACTGGCGCGCTGCCTGGCCGACCTGGGGTGGGCGTTCGAGGAGGCGGGCGAGCCGCAGTACGCCCCGGCGCCGCTGAGCCGCGCGTGGCATCTGGCCAGCGACGCGGCGGCCGGGCTGCTGCTGCGCGAGTTCGCCGCCCGCGGGCTGACCGGACCGCCGTCCGGGCCGGCCGACGACGCCCGGCTCGCCGCGCTCAGCGAGGCGGAACGCCGGGTGGCCGAGCTTGCCGCGCAGGGCTACAAGAACCGGGAGATCGCGCGCCGGCTGTTCCTCACCGCCAGCACGGTCGAGCAGCACCTGACCCGCATCTATCGCAAGCTGGGCGTACGGCGGCGCAGCGCGCTGGCCTCGATTGCGGGCCTGGCTCCGGCGGTGGAGGTGGTGCGCCCACGACGCTCCCGAAACCACGACCCCCAGTCCTGACCCCACCCCGCCCCGGACGGCCGTCGATCTTGGAGTTGCTGGTCCGACAAGTCGGATATGGCGTACCAGAACCGGCACACTAACTCCATGATCGACGGGGTGCTGCGGCAGGACGCGGGTATAAGTCGGCTACTTCCGTCTAAAAGGGGTGCGTTGTCGTCATGCGTGGCGGGGCGTGGCGAGGCGGCGCGGGGCGAGGCGGGCGAGCGGCGCGGGGCGAGGCGTGGCGGCGCGGGGCGAGGCGTGGCGGCGCGGGGTGGGGCGGGGCGGGGCGGGGCGGGGCAGGTGGGAATGGGGTCGAGTGTGTCCGGCGGGTTTCGCGCGGGTTCATGAACGGCTAGCCTGCCACCAAGAGCATCGAGAATCTTGGATGGCTGTCATGGCGGACCAGTTCACGATCACCACCGACCCGGTCGGCGACTCCGTAGCGCTGTCCGCACTCTTCGCGGTGTTGCCGCTGCTTACACTGTTTGTGCTGCTCGGCGTCGTGCGCATGCGCGCCTGGCTGGCCGGCGTCATCTCGCTGGCCGTGGCGCTCATCGTCGCCATCGCGTTGTACGCGATGCCGGTCGGGCAGGCGCTGCTGTCCGCGACCGAGGGCGCCGCGTTCGGCTTCTTCCCGATCCTGTGGATCGTGCTGAACGCCGTCTGGGTCTACAACCTTACCGTCGTCAGCGGACATTTCGACGTGCTACGCCGGTCGATGGCCCGGATCAGTCCGGACATGCGGATCCAGGCGATCATCGTGGCGTTCTGCTTCGGGGCGCTGCTGGAGGCGCTGGCCGGGTTCGGCACCCCGGTGGCGGTGACCGTGGTGATGCTGATGGCGCTCGGGTTCCCCCCGATCCGGGCCGCCGCGGTTGCCCTGGTGGCCAACACCGCTCCGGTCGCGTTCGGTGCGCTGGCCACCCCGATCACCACGCTGGGCACGGTGACCTCGGGCGCGGCCGACGATCCCCGGCTGAACACCGAGACCCTCGGCGCCATGGTCGGCCGGCAGACGCCGTTGCTGGCGGTGGTCGTACCGCTGGTGCTGGTCATGGTGATCGACGGCCGCCGCGGCGTCCGGCAGACCTGGCCCGCGGCCGTGGTCGCCGGGGTGGTGTTCGCGGTGGGCCAGTTCCTCGCCTCCAACTACGTGTCGGTGCCGCTCACCGACATCGTCGCGGCGCTGCTCTCCGCCGCCGCCGTGGTGGTGCTGCTGCGCATCTGGCAACCCGCCGAGTCGCCGGACCTGCGCTCCGCGGACGACGAGGTCGCGGTGGCGACCGGGCGCGGTGACGAGGACGCCACGGTACGCGCGGCGGCGGGGACGGGGACGGGGACCGGTCCGGCCGGCGAGGAACCGGCGGTACGGGCCCGGGCCGGCGGCAGTGATCCGGATGCGCCGGGCGATCCGGGCACCGGGCCACCGGCCGGGGACGCGCGGCACGGCGAGGCGCGCAACGTGCCCGGCGAGCCGCCCCTCGCACGTACCCACGGCAGCGTCGCGGCGCTGGAGCAGCACGACAGCGGCGCGCAGGTGGTCCGGGCGTACGCGCCGTACCTGATCATCATCGTGATCTTCTCCCTGGCCAACATCCCGGCGATCAAGTCGGCGCTGGGGGAGGAGCCGTGGTCGGTGTCGTTCGGCTGGCCCGGACTGCACGTGTCCGGCGCCGACGGCGAGCCGCTGTCGTCCACCACGTTCACCTTCGGCTGGCTGGCCGCCGCGGGCACGCTGATGATCCTGGCCGGGATCATCACCGCCGCGGTGTTGCGCGTCGGTCCGGGCAGCGCGGTCCGCGCGTACGGCCGGACGTACGCCGAACTGCGGCACGCCATCGTGACGGTGATGGCGGTGCTCGCCCTGGCGTACGTGATGAACCAGTCCGGGCAGACCAACACGCTGGGCGCCTTCCTGGCCACCACCGGCGGATTCTTCGTCTTCCTGTCCTCCATCCTGGGATGGATCGGGGTGGCCGTCACTGGTTCGGACACCTCCGCGAACGCGTTGTTCGGCGCGTTGCAGGTGCAGACCGCCGCGCGGGCCGGCCTGGACCCGGTGCTGCTGGCCGCGGCGAACTCGTCCGGTGGCGTACTCGGGAAGATGATCAGCCCGCAGAACCTGGCGATCGCCGCGTCGGCCGTGGGCATGGCCGGCCGGGAGGGTGACATCTTCCGGCGTGTGGTGCGCTGGAGCCTGGTGCTGTTGCTGATCATGTGCGTGCTGGTGACCCTGCAGGGCACGCCGGTGCTCGGCTGGATGGTGCCGGAAACCCCGTGACGCCGGAAACCCCGGGACCCCGGGACACCCCGGGACACCCGGACAGGCCGGGACACCCGGACAGGCGGGGACACCCCGGACAGGCGGGGAGACCCGGGCCGGACCGGGTACGCGTACTCAGGACCCCGGCCGCCGCACCGGCCAGGATGGCCGGCATGAACACGATGGTGCGTGGGGCGGGCCGGTCCGCGGCGACGCTGATCCTTGTCGCAGGCCTGGTCGCGGTGGCGGCGGTGGCCGCGTGGTGGCAGATCGGCGACCAGAGCTCGGCCGGGCCGGAGCAGAATCCGGAGTACGCCGTGCCGCCACCCGATCTGCCCGCCGGCGCCGAGACGGCGGCCGGGGTGGCGTGCCTGGTGGTGGTGATCGGCGTGCTGGCGGCGCTGGCGTGGGCGACCGCCACCCGCGCGGTGCGGCGCCGATGGTGGCTGGTGGCAGCCCCGGCGGTGCTGGCGGGTTACGTGGCGGGGGCGTGCCTGCGGGTGCTGACCGCGGGCGTGCTGGGGGCGAACATCGGGGCGGGCCTGGCGGTGGTGGCGGGCGTGCCGGCGGTCGCGTTGCTGACGCTGTGGTCGATGGTGTGGGCGGCGGTCCTGGCAACCCGCCGATCGTGACCGCTCGCGCGCCGACCGTGCCGGTGGTCAGCCGCTGCGGTTCGGGTCCCGCAGGTAGGCCTGCACCTCGTGGTGCGGGATGCGCCACGAGCGTCCCACCCGGATCGCTGCCAGGCTGCCCGTGGACACCAGGGCGTACACGGTCGACCGCTGCTCGTGCAGCATCGCCGCCACCTCCGCCAGGGTCAGGAACCGGACCCCGTCCAGCGCCATCGGCATGCGCGGGGCCGGGCGCGGATCGGCCGGCGCTTCGCGCGGGTTGCCCGCCTGGGCGCGGATCAGCCCGGCGTACACGCCGTCCGCCCGGATCAGCTCGTCGTGACCGCCCTGCTCGGCGATGCCGCCGTCGCGCATCACGATGATCAGGTCCGCGTGCCGGATGGTGGACAGCCGGTGCGCGATGACGAAGGTGGTCCGCCCGGCGCGCAAGGCCGCCATGCCCTGCTGCACGAGCAGCTCGGTGCGGGTGTCCACGGAGCTGGTCGCCTCGTCCAGCAACAGCAGCACCGGGTCGGCCACGAACGCGCGGGCCAGAGTGATCAACTGTTTTTCCCCCGCGCTGATCCCGGACGCCTCGGAGTCCAGTTCCGTGTCATACCCCTGGGGCAGGGTGCGGATGAACGGATCCAAGCACGTCGCGCGGGCCGCCTCGATCACGTCGTCACGGGTGGCGCCCGCACGGCCATAGGCGATGTTGTCCGCGATGGTCCCGGCGAACAGCCAGGTGTCCTGCAGCACCATGCCGGTGCGGGAGCGCAGGTCCTCGCGGTTCATCGCGCCGATGTCATGGCCGTCCAGCAGGATCGCGCCGCCGTCGATGTCGTAGAAGCGCATCAGCAGGTTGCCCAGGGTGCTCTTGCCGGCGCCGGTGGGGCCGACCACGGCCACGGTGCTGCCCGGCGCCACACGGAGGGAGAAGCCGTCGATCAGCGGTTTCTCCGGCACGTACCGGAAGGACACGTCCCGGAACTGGACCTCGCCGCGCAGCGCGCCCGGCCGCACCGGGTCGGCCGGGTCGGGTTCCTGCTCGACGGCGCGGAGCAGTTCGAAGATGCGCCCGGCCGAGGCCACCCCGGACTGCAACTGGCCCGACGCGTTGGCGAGCTGGCCGATCGGTTGGCTGAACTGCCCGCTGTACTGCACGAATGCCTGCACGTCACCGAGCGACAGATGCCCGGTGGCCACCCGCAACGCGCCCACCGCGGTCACCGCGACGTAGTTCAGGTTGCCGATGAACAGCATGGCCGGTTCGATCACGGCGGACACGAAGCTGGCCCGGGCGCTGACGTCACGCAAGTGCTCGTTGTCCGTGTCGAAGGACCGTTCGGCTTCGTCGCGGCGGTCGAACACCTTGATCAGGGCATGCCCGCTGTACGCCTCCTCGACGTGCGCGGTCAGCGTGCCGGTGGCCGTCCACTGCTGGTCGAACATGGGTTGCGAGCGCACCACGAGCCGGGACACCACCACCCCGGAGACCGGTACGCTCACCAGCACCACCGTGGCCAGCAGCGGCGACACGAAGAACATCAGCACCAGGACGGCGAGCACCGCCAGCGGCGCGGTGACCATCTGGCTGAGCGCCTGTTGCAGGGTCTGCTGGACGTTGTCCACGTCGTTGGTGACCCGGCTGACGAGTTCGCCGCGCGAATGGTGGTCGAAGTGGCTCAGCGGCAGCCGGGACAGCTTGCGCTGCACCTGTTCCCGCAGGTCGGCGACGGCGAGCTGGACGGCGCGGGCGGCCATCCGGTCCTGCGCCCACTTGACCGCGGAGGCGGTGACGTAGAGGACCACGGCGAAGGCCAGCACGCGGGTGATGGCGGCGAAGTCGATGCCCCGCCCGGGGATCAGGTTCACCGTGGACAGCACGTCGGCGAGGGTGCCCTGGCCGCCGGCGCGATACCGCGCGATCAGCTCGTCGCGGCTGGTCCCGGCGGGCAGGTCGCGGCTGATCGCCCCGGCGAAGATCAGGTCGGTGGCGCGGGCGAGCAACAGCGGGCCGACCGCGTTGAGCACCACGCCGACGACGCCGAGCAGCACCATCACCACGATGCGGCGGCGGAACGGGCGCAGCAACGCGAAGACCTGCCCGGCGGTGGCCTTGGGCGCCCCCGAGCCGCCAGCCGGGGACCCGTCGCCGGGCTCGCCGTCGCCGGCCGGTGCGCCGCCCGTGGGGGAACCGCCGGTGGGGGAGGCCACCTCGGATGTGACAACGCCGCCGGGCTCGCCGGCCCAGTCCGGCGCCGCGCCGGGGTGGCGTGATGCGGGCCCGTCCGGTGCGGGCCCGTCCGGTTCGGCGCCGGGCGGCAGGGGCGGCCAGGTCAGGTGCGGCGGCGCCGGTTCCGGCTCGCCGGTCACCGGCGGGGGTGGCGGCGGATCCCGCCGGGCGCCCGGAGCGATCACCGGCAGTTGCCGGGTGGGCACCTCGGCCGCGGACAGCAACGGCTCGACGCGGTGCCGCCCACCGGGCGGCGACACCGGCGTGGACGAGGCCGACGGTTCCGGCGCGGACGGCGCGGACGGCGCGGGCGCGGGCGACGACTCCGGCCGGTCGGTGGTCGTCACGACATGTCCTGCGGTTCCATCTGGGAGGCGGCGATTTCCCGGTACGTGCCGTTGGCCTCGATGAGCTGCGCATGCGTGCCCGCGCCTACCACGTGACCGCGGTCCAGCACCAGGATCCGGTGCGCGTCGCGGATCGCGCTGACCCGTTGCGCGACCATCACCACCGTCGCGTCCGCCGTGTGGGCCGCCAGGCCGTCACGCACCGCCGCCTCGGTCGCCGCGTCCAGCGCCGAGAAGCAGTCGTCGAACAGATAGACGCGCGGCCTGCGGACCACCGCGCGGGCGATGCACAGTCGCTGCCGCTGACCGCCGGACACGTTGGTGCCGCCCTGCGACAGCGGCGCGTCCAAGCCGCCCGGCATCCGCTCCACGAACTCCCGGGCCTGCGCCACCTCCAGCGCGTGCCACAGCTCGGCGTCGTCGCTGTCCGGGGCGCCGAAACGCAGATTGGTGGCGACCGTGCCGGAGAACAGGTACGGCTGCTGGGGCACCAGGGCCACGGTTCGGCTGAGCGCGGCGCGGCTCATCTCGCGTACGTCCACGCCGTCCACCTCGACCGACCCGGCGGTGACGTCGAGCAGACGCACCACGAGTTCCAGCAGCGTGGTTTTCCCGCTGCCGGTGCTGCCGATCACCGCGACCGTCTCGCCGGGCCGGGCCACCAGGTCGATGTCGGACAGGATCGGCTGCTCGGCGCCCGGGTGACCGAACTGCGCCGCGCGGACCATGACGGTGCCCCGGGCCGTGCCCGGATCGCGGGGCTGCCCGGCGCTCAGCACGCCGGGTGTGGTTCCGAGCAGGTCGCGGATGCGCCGGGCGGACACGTCCGCCCGCGGCATGGTCAGGAAGACCAGCATCGCCGACACGGTGGCCATCAGGATCAGGGCCTGATATCCGAGGAAGGCGTTCAGCGTGCCCAGCCGCACCTGCCCGGCGTCGATGCGGACCGCACCGGCGTACAGCAGGGCGACGCTGAACAGGTTCATCACCAGCAGCACCGCGGGGAACATCGCCGCGGTCAGCCGGCCCACCCGCAGCGACACGCCGAGCAGGCCGGCGTTGGCCCGCGCGAAGCGCTGCCGCTCGTGCTCGTCGCGGACGAACGCGCGGACCACCCGCACCCCGGTGATCTGCTCGCGCAGCACCTGAGCGATGCCGTCCAGCCCGGCCTGCATCCGCGCGTAGAGCGGGCTCATCCGGGCCAGGATGATCGTCGCGGTGATCGCCACCGCGGGCACGATGGCGGTGATCAGCCCGGCCAGCGGCACGTCCGCGCGCATCGCCAGCAGCACCCCGCCGGCGCACACGAACGGCGCGGCCAACGCCACGTTGAGCGCGGTCAGCACCAGCGACTGCACCTGTTGCACGTCGTTGACCGTGCGGGTGACCAGCGACGACGTGCCGAACCGGGCGGCCTGGTGCACGGACAGGTCGTGGGAGCGGCGGAACACCGCCGAGCGCAGGTCCCGGCCCAGCGCGGTGGCCGTGCGGGAACCCAGCCAGACGGCCACCACACTGGTGCCGACCTGGACCATCGCGACGACCACCATGATCAGTCCGGTGCGGGCGATGCGGCCGGTGTCGCCGGCCACCACACCGTTGTCGACGATGTCCGCGCTCAGCGCCGGCAGCGACAGCGTGGTCGCGGTCTGCGCCAGTTGCAGCAGCACGAGCAGCGCCAGGGCGCCACGGTACGGCGGCAGGTGGGCGCCCAGCAGCCGGAGCAGACTCACCACAGCCCCTTCACGTCCGGCGTCGTCGAGCCCCCAGCCTCCCCGCAGCGAATGCGGGGATTTCCTAAAGTTGGCGGCGGCATGCTCGATGCGAGCATCACGACGAGGGATTCGATGCGAGCATCACGACAAGGGATCAGGAGGCGATGGTGCTGCGGGTCGCGAGCATCAATCTGCATTGCGGGCTGGACCGGCGTGCGGAGCCGTACTCGGTGAAGCAGGCGGTGGCGGCGCTCGACGCCGACGTGATCCTGATTCAGGAGAACTGGCGCCCGGACGACGGCACCGGCCTGGCCGCCACGGCGGCGGCCGACTGCGCGTACCCGCACGTCGCCGAGCGGGAGCTGGTCAGCGGGCGGACACCGGTGGAACTGGAGATCGTCCGCGGGGACAGCCCGGCGCTGGCCACGCGCGGGAGCTGGGGGCTCGCGGTGATCAGCCGGGTGCCGTGGACGCGGGCCGGCGAGATCGCGATCGGGGCGGCCCGCGGAGACGTGGTCGGGCCCCGGTACGCCCAGGTGGTGCAGATCGGCGGGCTGCGGCTGGTGAACGTGCACCTGACCCACCGGCTGGCGCACGGACCGGCCCAGTTGCGGGCGCTGCTGGCCGGGCTCGCCGGCGACGACACCCCGACGGTGATCGCCGGCGACCTGAACATGTGCCGCCCGACGATCGCTCTGGCCCGGCCGTACCGCCCGGTGGCGCGCGGGCGCACCTGGCCGGCGCACCTGCCGCTGGCCCAGCTCGACCACGTGCTGGCCGGGCCCGGCGTGACCGTCACGGATGCCCGCGTCGGCCCCGCGGTGGGGTCGGATCACCTGCCGGTGCTGGTGAGCGTGGCCCCGGCCGGGTGAACGTCAGCGCAGGCCGCGGCGCTCCCACACGTCGCGGGCCTGGGTCGCGCGCAGCGCCGCGTTGATGCCCAGCCAGCGCAACGGCTCCGGCTCCCAGGCGCGGGAGCGGTGGTTCACCCACGGCAGCCGGGTCAGCTCGGTGTCCGCGCCGGTGATCAGGTCCGCCAGGGTGCGGCCGGCCAGGTTGGCCGCGGCCACGCCGTCGCCCACATACCCGCCACCCCAGCCCATCCCGTCGGCCAGGCCCACGCTGGGCATCCAGTCGCGGGGCACGCCCAGCGGGCCGCCCCATTCGTACGCCACCGGCGGGTCGATGTCGAACATGTCGCGCAGGTCCCGGCGCAGCATGGCGAACACGCCGGGCACCCGGTCATACCCGGGGCGCACCGCGGAGCCGAAATGGTACGGCGCGCCCCGCCCGCCGAAGGCCAGCCGGTCGTCCGCGGTGCGCTGGCCGTACACCACCATGTGCCGGTGGTCGGAGAACGTCTCCCGGCGGGCAAGCCCGATGCGCGCCCAATCCGAGGCCGGCAGCGGCTGCGTGACGAGCATCAGCGAGTACACCGGCGCCAGCGCCCGCCGGTGACCGGGCAGCGTGGCGGTCCAGCCCTCCAGCGCCCGCACCACCGTCGTCGCGGTCACCGTGCCGTGGTCGGTGCGCACCGCGCCGCGGGTCAGGCGCAGCACCCGGGTGTTCTCGTACACCGCGACGCCGCGCCGCTCGGCCGCCGCGGCCAGCCCGCGGGCCAGCAGCGCGGGGTGCAGTGCGGCGCAGTGCGGACTGTACGTGCCGCCCAACACCCCGGACGCGCCGCACATCGCCGACGCGGCGTCCGCGTCCAGGAACCCCGGTCCGGCCCGCGCCCGCCGCACCTGGGCCGGCGATCGGGCCAGTGTGATGGTGCCGCCCTTGGCGAAGTGGCAGTCGATGCCCTCGGCCGCGGCCACCCGGCCGACCTCGTCCACGGTGGCGTTCAGCGTGCTCACCATGGCCGCGGCCGGACCCGCCCCGTACCGGCGGACCAGCACCGCGGTGGGCACCGGGAACAGCCCGGAGCACCAGCCGCCGTTGCGCCCGGACGCGCCGAACCCGGCGTAGGCCGCCTCCAGCACCGCGATCCGCAGCGACGGATCGGCCCGCGCGAGGTAGTACGCGGTCCACAGCCCGGTGTAGCCGCCGCCGGCCACCGCGACGTCCACGGTGATCGGGCCGGGCAGCGCGGGACGGGGCTCGACCCGCAGGCCGGCCAGCCAGAACGACGGCATCACACCCGCGCCCACGCCTGCGTCAGCGCGGTCCGCAGGATCTGCTCCATCTCGGCGAAATGCGACTCGTCGCAGATCAGCGGCGGGGCGAGCTGCACCACCGGGTCACCGCGGTCGTCGGCGCGGCAGTACAGTCCGGCCTCGAACAACGCCGGCGACAGGAAGCCGCGCAGCAGCCGGTCCGATTCGGCGTCGTCGAAGGTCTCCTTGGTCGCCTTGTCCTTCACCAGTTCGATGCCGAAGAAGAAGCCGTCCCCGCGCACGTCACCCACGATCGGCAGATCCCGCAGCCGGTCCAGGTACGCCCGGAGCACGCCGGTGGCGGACCGCACGTGCCCGTTGAGATCCTCCCGTTCGAACAGGTCCATGTTGGCCAGGGCCACCGCGCACGCCACCGGATGTCCGCCGAACGAGACGCCGTGCGCGAACGAGGCGCCCGGCTCCCGGAACGGCTCCACCAGGCGCGCCGACGCGATCATCGCGCCCAGCGGAACGTACCCGGACGTGATGCCCTTGGCGCAGGTGATGATGTCCGGCCGGTAGCCGAAGCGGGAGGCGCCGAACCAGTCGCCCAGCCGTCCGAACGCGCAGATCACCTCGTCGGAGACCAGCAGCACGTCGTACGCGTCACAGATCTCGCGGACCCGCTCGAAGTAGCCCGGCGGCGGCGGGAAACATCCGCCCGCGTTCTGCACCGGCTCCAGGAACACGCACGCCACGGTGTCCGGGCCCTCGAACTCGATGGCCTCGGCGATGCGGTCCGCCGCCCACCGGCCGAACTGCTCGGTTGACTGCGACTCGTCCGGCCGGCGGTAGTAGTTCGTGTTCGGCACCCGGATGCTGCCCGGCACCAGCGGCTCGAACTGTTGCTTGATGCCCGGCACGCCGGTCAGCGCCAACGCGCCCATGGTGGTGCCGTGATAGGCCACCGCGCGGGTGATCGCCTTGGTCTTCAACGGCTTGCCGGTGCGCCGGAAGAAATCCCGCGCCAGCTTCCACGCGCTCTCCACCGCCTCCGACCCGCCGGTGGTGAAGAAGACCCGGTTGCCCTCGCCCGGCGCCAGGTCGGCCAGCCGCGCCGCCAGCTCGCGCGCCGCCGGATGCGCGTACGACCACAGCGGGAAGTACGCCAGCTCGGCGGCCTGCTTGGCGGCCACCTCGGCCAGTTCGGTGCGGCCGTGCCCGGCCTGCACCACGAACAGCCCGGACAGCCCGTCCAGGTAGCGTTTGCCGTGCTGATCCCAGACGTACGGGCCGTCCCCGCGCACGATCACCGGCACCTCGGCGGCCCCCGGTCCCTCGTACGCGGACAACCGTGTGAAATGCATCCACAGCGGATCGGCGCTCATGGTGTCCCCCATGCGTAGGTCTGCTTCGCGAGCTTGAGATACATGAACGTCTCGGTGGCCAGCACGCCGTCGATCGTCCGGATCGCGTCGTTGAGCAGGCGCAGCAGGTGCTCGTCGTCGGTGCACACCAGTTCGGCCAGCAGGTCGTATCCGCCGGCGCAGATCACCACGTAGTCGACCTCGGGGATGGCGGCGACCGCGTCGGCCACCGGCCGCAGATCGCCGGACACCTTGACGCCCACCATCGCCTGCCGCGCGAACCCCAGCGTCAACGGGTCGGTGACCGCGACGATCTGCATCAGGTGGGTGTCCAGCAGGCGCTGCACCCGCTGCCGGACCGCCGCCTCGGACAGCCCGATGGTGCGGGCCAACGCCGTGTACGACATCCGGCCGTCACGTTGCAGATGTTCGATGATCTGTTTGCTGGTGTCGTCGAGCGACGGTTCCGGCATGGCCTCACCCGCCGAGGCTGTGCATGACGTGCTTGATCCGGGTGTACTCCTCCAGCCCGTACACCGACAGGTCCTTGCCGTGCCCGGAACTCTTGAAGCCGCCGTGCGGCATCTCGGCGACCAGCGGGATGTGGCAGTTCACCCACACGCAGCCGAAGTCCAGCCGGCGTGTCATCCGCATCGCGCGGGCATGATCGGCGGTCCACACCGAGGAGGCCAGGCCGTATTCCACGCCGTTGGCCCAGCGCACCGCCTCGTCCTCGTCGGCGAAACGCTGCACGGTGATCACCGGGCCGAACACCTCGTCCTGGACGAGCTCGTCGCCCTGGTGCAAACCGGAGATCACCGTGGGGGAGAAGAAGTAGCCGCGGTCGCCGACCCGCGCGCCGCCGGTGTGCAGTTGCGCGTGACCGGGCAGCCGGGTCACGAAGCCGTTCACCCGGTCCAGTTGCCGCGCGTTGTTCAGCGGCCCGTACAGCGCCTCGTCGTCGCCCGGCGCGCCGGTGCGGGTCTGCCGGGCCTGCTCGGTCAGGGCGGCGACGAACTCCGGATAGACCCCCGGCGCGGCCAGCACCCGGGTGGCCGCCGTGCAGTCCTGGCCGGCGTTGAAGTAGCCGGCCTCGGCGATCGCCGCCGCGGCGGCGGCCACATCGGCGTCGTCGAAGACCACCACCGGCGCCTTGCCGCCCAGTTCCAGATGGGTGCGCTTGAGGTCGCCGCCGGCCGCGGTGGCAACTTCCCGGCCGGCGCGCACCGAGCCGGTGATGGACACCATCCGCGGGACCTGATGCGACACCAGCGCGCGTCCGGTGTCCCGGTCGCCGGTGAGCACGTTGAACACGCCCGGCGGCAGGAACTCCGCGGCGATCTCGGCCAGCATCAGCGAGGTCACCGGCGTGGTGTCGGAGGGTTTGAGCACCACCGTGTTGCCCGCCGCGATGGCCGGCACCACCTTCCACACCGCCATCATCAGCGGGTAGTTCCACGGGGTGACCTGCGCGCACACCCCGACCGGCTCGCGCCGCACGTAGCTTTCGAAGCCGGTCAGGTACTCGCCCGCGGAACGGCCCTCCAGCAGCCGCGCGGCGCCGGCGAAGAACCTGATTTGATCCACCGAGGGCGGCAGTTCCTCGGTGGCCGTCAGCGCGAGAGGCTTGCCGGTGTTGCGGGACTCGGCGGCGACGAGCTCGGCCGAGCGCGCCTCGACGGCGTCGGCGAACCGCAGCAACAGACGTTGCCGCTCGCCCGGCGTGGTGTCCCGCCACCTCTCGAACGCCCGCACCGCGGCGCCCATGGCCACGTCCACGTCGGCGGGACCGGACACCGGGGCGGCGGCGAACACCTCACCGGTGGACGGGTCGACGAGATCGGCGTACCGGCCGTCGACAGGCTCGGCGGCGGCTCCGCCGATGAAGTTGGTGAACACTTGTTTGGCGGACATGCAGCCGCACCTTCCTCGCGAGCCGCTGTCCGTCGCCGGGCGGGACCGTTCGCTCGGCAGATGTCTCCGGGTGCTCCGGTGTTCCCGGGTCTCCTGGTGTTCCCGGGTGTCTCCGGTGCGCCCGGAGGGCGGACAGGGCGGGCGGACCTGGCGGAATCCTGCGATCGAAAGACATCATTACACGGAATCCGTGCCGGACAAGGGGCACGGCGTCCCTTTCCGCAATGGTGCACAGTTCGCCAGGTTCGGTGGGCGTCCGGCCCCCGACGGGCCGGGGCTCTTGTGTGCTTTGCTCGTTGTGCCTACATTGCGTGATTTATACCTTCAGGCGGGAACGCCGTGGTCGTTGCGGCGTTGGGCCGTGGTTGTTGCCGCGTCGGGCCGTGCTCGGCGGCGCGTCGGGGCGTGCTCGGCGGCGCGTCGGGGCGTGCTCGGCGGCGCGTCGGGCCGTGTCGGCTGGCCGTCACGGGGCGTCCGGCTCTCCATGCCGTACACCACGGGTCGCCAGGTCGTGGCGCGTGGGCCGCCCGGGTGTGGCGTGGACCAGTTGCCGGGTGTGGCGTGTGCTGGTCGCCGGTTGTGGCGGGCGCCGCCCGCCCCGTGTCGCGTGTGGCTGGTGCGGGGTTGCCTGGCCGTAGCGTGTGGCTGGTGCGGGGTTGCCTGGCCGTAGCGTGTGGCTGGTGCGGGGTTGCCTGGCCGTAGCGTGTGGCTGCCAGGGGTTGCTTGGCCGTAGCCAGCGGCTGTCACCGGAGACGTGTGACGTCCCCGTGCTACGGCTGAGGGCGGGGAGACGGCCGTGAAGTACGGCTGTACGGCCGTCGGCACCCCCGCCCCGCCCCACCCCGCGCCCGCCGTGTGTCCCGCGCCCGCCGTGTCCCGCGCCCGCCGTGCGTGCCGCCCCCACCCCACCCAGCCCCCACCCCCGCAGCCCCCGCCGCACCCACCTCACGTCCTGGCGCGTCGATCAAGAACTTTCGATGCCCATTTTCGAGGGGATCGTGGTGTTATGTGAGGCCACAAAGTTCAAGATCGACGGGCGGGGCGGGCGGGACAGGCGGGGCGGGACGGGGGACGGGGGTGGGGTGGGGTCGGTCAGCTCAGGGCGAACTTCTGCGCCGCCGCGCCGTTGCAGTCCCAGATCTGCAGCCGGGTGCCGTTGCCGGTGTTGCCGTTGGGCGAGTCCAGGCAGCGGCCGGACTGCGGGTTGCGCAGGGAACCGTCGGCCTGTTGGATCCACTGCTGGCCGCCCACGCCGTTGCAGTCCCACAGTTCCACCTGGGTGCCCGCCGCGGTGCCGTTGCCGTCGATGTCCAGGCAGCGCCCGAGCGTCCGCAGCGCGCCGTTCGACTGGTGGAACCAGTGCTGGTCCACCGCGTACGACTGACAGTCCCACAATTGCACCGCGCTGCCGTTGCCTCCGCTGTCGTCGGCCGCCACGTCCACGCATTTTCCGCCCGGCCCGAGCGTGGTGCCGCCGCCGTTGACCGCGAACTTCTGCGCCGCCGCGCCGTTGCAGTCCCAGATCTGCAGCCGGGTGCCGTTGCCGGTGTTGCCGTTGGGCGAGTCCAGGCAGCGGCCGGACTGCGGGTTGCGCAGGGAGCCGTCGGCCTGTTGGATCCACTGCTGGCCGCCCACGCCGTTGCAGTCCCACAGTTCCACCTGGGTGCCCGCCGCGGTGCCGTTGCCGTCGATGTCCAGGCAGCGCCCGAGCGTCCGCAGACTGTTGTCGGCGAAATGCTCCCAGTGCTGATCCTCGGCGTACGACTGACAATCCCACAATTGCACGCCGGTGCCGTTGCGGCCGGTGTCGTCGGCCGCCACGTCGACGCATTTTCCGCCGGGACCGGCGATGGTGCCCTGCGGGCCGTTGGGCACATTCGTCTGCCCGCCGTAACCCACCGACACCACATTCGCCTGTACGGCGTTCTCCGCGGCGTCGCTCGGATAGCCGGACACCATCGCGCCCTCGAACCACGTTCCCCTGTTCCGGTTGCTGTTGTCCCCGCCGATGCCGAGGATGATGCCGCCTTCCTGGTGCATCGGCCGGTAACCGGGCTTGTCCGTCGGCAGGGACCCGTTCCACCACGTAGTCAGGCCGCCGGACTGGGAATTGCCGCCCTTGAGCGCGTACGTCGTCTGGCCGTTGTTCTTCAGCACCGCGGTGACGAAGGCGGACTTGTTCCCGGCGTTGGCGGTGTTCGATCCGTTGCCGCCCTGGAACATGCCGTTCTCCATGTCGGCCTCGATCCACGGGCCGGAGCCGTTGCACGGCGGGAAGAAGCAGGTGGTCGCGATGCTCACCGCGTCCATGTGGCCGTTGCCGGTGTCGTACGGGGTGGACTCGGCGTTGCCGTAGTCGAAGCAGCAGTCGGACCCGACGTGGGTGCCGCTGGCCACCATGTAGACGCCCTCGGGCTGTCCGTTGACGGCCACCCCGGAGGCCACCCCGGTGTAGCGGTAGCCGACGCCCGGCGAGACCCACACGCCGTACGCCTTGTGGCCGCCCGCGGTGATCGCGATCTCGCTGGCGTCCGCGCCGCGATCCCCGGAGCCGGCGCCGCCGTCCGGGGCGATGGACAGGTCGTTGTGCCGGCTGGTCTGGTCGAAGATCCGGGTGATGCGGCAGGTCGTGCCGTTGCAGAAGGCGTCGTGGTCGCCCGCGTTGACGTACCCGCCCGCGGACAGCAGCCCGACGTTGTGCGTGGCACCGTCGGAGGCGCGGGTCAGTTGGTAGAGCGGGCCGTTGTAGCCGGAGATCAGCTCGCGCACGGTGCTGTGCGCGGCGACGCACGGCGTGCCCGCGCTGCCGTAGACGTCGCAGGGCAGCGAACCGGCTGCGCTGGCGGTGCCGGGCGCGCCGAACAACAGGCCCATGACCAGGGCTAAGGCCGCGCCGAGCGCGAGCAGGGTGGAGCGATGTCTGCGCATGGGGAACTGTGCTCCTCAGGGGCGATGGGGATGGAGCGTGGGGGTGGGGGTCTGCGCTCACGGCCGCTCGGCAGACATCGAGAGGGTCGACTCTCTTGTTACGGAAGTTACGCCCGCTGGTCGATCACGTCAATGTTCGATTATTTGTGTCCGTCTCGCGGCGCTGAGCTGTTTGTTTGTGTGCAATTCCCAGGCTCGGTGTCGAATTTTCGATGCCCGGTTTCGCCGGGGTGGTGGCATGCTGCACCCCATGGCTGAATCCGATCTCAAGGCTGACTTGCGCCACTACCTGCACAGCGGACGGGACACGCTGGTGTGGAAACTGGACGGCCTCGGCGAGTACGACGTACGCCGCCCGCTCGTGCCCACCGCGACCAACCTGCTCGGCCTGGTCAAGCACATGGCCGGCGTCACCGCCGCATACATGGGTGAGGTTTTCGGCCGGCCGTTCCCCGAGCCGCTGCCGTGGATGGGCGTGGACGCGGAGCCGAACGCCGACATGTGGGCGACCGCCGACGAGTCCCGGGAACAGGTGCTCGGGCTGTACCACCGCGTGTGGGCGCACGCGGACGCCACCCTCGACGTGCTGGACCTGGAAGCGCGCGGTCGGGTGCCGTGGTGGCGGCCGGAGCGGCGCGAGGTCACGCTGCACCGGGTCGTGGTGCACCTGATCGCCGAGTTGCACCGGCACGCGGGTCACGCGGACATGGTGCGGGAGCTGATCGACGGCGCGGCCGGATACCGGGCGGACAACGACAATCTGCCGCCCGGCGACGAGGCATGGTGGAAGGACTACCACGCGCGCGTGGACGCAGCCGCGCACCAGGCCTCCCGCCGGTAGCCACCCACCCGCCCCGCCCCGCCCGGCCCCGCCCCGCCCGCCGCGCCCGCCCCGCCGCGCCGATCTTGAGGTTTCCGGTCGGATATGTCGGCCTTGTCGGGGCGAAACCGGCACTCAAAGTCCAAGATCGGCGTCGGGGCGTCGGGGCGTCGGGGCGTCGGGGCGTCGGGGCGTCGGGGCGTCGGGGCGTCGGCGCGTCGGGCGCTCGGGGTTGGGCGCTTGGGGCGTCGGGCGCTTGGGGCGTCGGGCGCTTGGGGCGTCGGGCGCTTGGGGGTGTTACGGCGCGGGGCTGTCGCTCTCGCTGGGCGGTTCGGGCCGCTCGGGTCGCCACTGCAACATCGCCGCGGTCGCGTCGTCGCGTAGTTCGCCTCGTTCGTACGAGACGATGGTGTGGATCAGCCGCCGCATCGTCTCCGCCGCAGGGCTGCCGGACCGTACCGTCTCCACCATGAACGACCGCAACTGGTCCAGGCCGAACAGGTTGCCGTCGCGGTCGCGCGCCTCGGTGATCCCGTCGGTGTAGAACACCAGCGCGTCGCCCGGCTGGAGCTGCTGCTCGGTCACGCCCGGGTCGCGTTGCACCATGTGTCCCAGGCCCAGCGGCAGCGCGCTGGGCGCCGGCGGCACCGGCAACGCCGTGTTGCCGCGCAGCAGCAGCTCGGCCGGGTGCCCGGCGCAGATCCGCCGGTATCGTCCGGACGTCGTGTCCAGCTCCGCCAGCACCGCGGTGACGAACGAGCCGGGATGCTGGGCGCGGATCCACTTGTCGATCGAGCGGTACGTGTCGGTCAAGGTCATCCCGGCGCGGCGGGCGTTGCGGTACGTGTTCAAGGTCAGCGTGGTCAGCGCGCTCGCCCGGATGCCGTGGCCGACGGTGTCGAACAGCGCCACGTGCAGCAGGTCCCCGTTGGCCGCGTAGTCGAATGCGTCACCGCCCACGTCGTACGCCGGCTCCAGCACGGCGGTGACCACTGTCTCGTCGGCGGCGAACGTCAGCGGCGGTAGCTGGTTCCAGACGATCTCCGCCGCCAGTTGCATGGGCAGGCGCCGCTTGGTGCGTTCCACCGCGTCGCCGTAGTGCCGCCTGCTGGCGATCAGCTCCGCCACCAGGGTGGCGATGGTGCGCAGGTCATGCCGGTGCCGGTCGTCCGGTTCCGACTTGAGCCGGGCCAGCAGCACCCCGAGGCGTTCCGCGCCGTGCAGCAGCGGCAGCCACATCCGTACGCCGTCCTCCTCGGGCTCCGGGAGGATCCGCGCGCTGCAGAAGGTGTCACCGGCGACGGTGCCCTCGATCGGCTGCTCCTGCGCGGTGGGCCGGCTGCCGTGCAGCGGGCAGAGCCGCACCTGCTCGTAGTCGACCAGCAGCACGGCCACCTGATCCGCGTCCAGCAGCGGGGCGACCTCCATCAGGGTCGCGGGCAGGTCGTCAACGCGGCCGCGATGCCGCAGGTCCAGCAGACGCCGGACAGCTTCCATGGGATCCGACATCAACCAGCCCTCCGCACCCGCCGCCGCGCGCCCGCCCCCCGGCACGCACCCCTCATCCTGCTTGCCCGAGGGGTGAAACGCCAAGCGGTTCGCCTCGGCTCGTGCGGTGCCGACCCGTTAGCGTGTCGCCATGGTCGATGCATCGACGGTGGCCGAAGAGCCGCTGCTCAGTCTGCGCGGTTTTCTCGCCGCGGTGGAATCCTTCGGCGAGTTGCGCGCCGTACGGGGGGCGCACTGGGATCTGGAGCTCGGGGCGATCGCGGAGTTGAGCTACCGTGCGCCGCGCCCGCGAGCCCTGCTGTTCAGCGACATCGCCGGCTATCCGAGCGGCCGGGTGCTGACCGGCAGCACCGGCAGCGCCCGGCGGCTGGGGCACACGCTGCGCCTGGGCGACGCGCACACCGACGCCAGCCTGGTGGCCGCGCTGCGGGGCAAGCCGTCGCGGTGGGCCGCCACCGCATCCGATTTCCCGGTGCGGCCGACCGGCGACGCGCCGCTGCTGGCCAACGAGCGGACCGGCAACAAGATCAATCTGCTGGACTTCCCGGTGCCGCGGTGGCACGCCGGCGACGGCGGGCGCTACATCGGCACCGGCTGCTTCGTGGTCACCAGCGACCCGGACACCGGCGTGCACAACGGCGGCTGCTACCGCATGCAGGTGCAGGACGACGGGCGTGCCGCCACGGTGGCCGCGGTGCCCGGCAAGCACGGAGCGCAGAACATCCAAGCGTGGTTCGCCCGGCACGGGCGGGCGCCGGTCACCGTGTCGTTCGGGCACGACCCGCTGCTGCTCGCCCTCGGCGGCACCGAGGTGCCACGCGGCATCTCGGAACTGGAGTACGCCGGAGCCGTCCTGGGCGCACCGGTGCCGGTGGTGCTCGGGCCGGACACCGGCCTGCCGATCCCGGCCGGCAGCGAGATCGCCGCCGAGGGCTGGCTGCGGCCGGACGCGACCCGCGAGGAAGGCCCGTTCGGCGAGTGGACCGGCTACTACTCCGGCGCCCGCCGGCCCGACCTGGCGATGGAGATCACCCGGCTGTGGCACCGGGACGACCCGATCCTGCTCGGTACGCCGCCGGGCCGTCCGCCGCACGACTACTCGTACATGCGTACGGTGATGAAATCCGCCATGATCCACGACGAGCTGATCGCCGCCGGGGTGGCCGGCCTGCGCGGCGTGTGGGCGCACGAGGCGGGCGGCGGGCGGCTGTTCATCGCGGTGTCCGTGCAGCAGCGGTACGCCGGACACGCCCGCCAGGTCGGTCACCTCACCGCGCACCTGAGCGCCGCCGCGTACATGAACCGGTACGTGGTGGTGGTCGACGACGACATCGACCCGGCGGACCTGGACCAGGTGGTGTGGGCGATCTCCACCCGCACCGACCCGGCGGCCGACATCGAGATCCTGCGGCGCGGCTGGGGCAGCCGGCTGGACCCGATGCTGCCCGAGGGCGCGCCCCCGTTCGTCAACCGGGCGGTCGTCGACGCCTGCCGTCCGTGGGAACGCCGGGAGTCGTTCCCGCCGGTGGCGCAGAGCGACCCCGGATACCTGCGGCAGGTGCGCGAGCGCTGGGGCGGCGTGCTCGACTGAGCACCGCACCCGGACGACAACCTCGGCGCGACCACAACCGAATCGGGGCGGCGCGACACTTCTAGGCATCAGCGGACGGTATCGACGGGGAGGGGCGGGGCGTGACCGGTACATCGCCGTGCGCCGACGAGACCAGTCGGCTCCGCGCCGGGCTCGCCGCCCGAGAGCTGGAGTTGCAACGCCTGCACGCCAGCTTCCTGGCCAACATCAGCCATGAGCTGCGGACCCCGCTGGTCAGCATCTGCGGGTACGCCGAGATGCTGACCGAAGGCGACGCCGGGCCGCTGGAGCCCGCCGCGGGCAAGGCCGCCGAGGCCATCGAGCGCAACGCGCACCGGCTTCGTGACCTGGTTCTCGATTTGCTGATCCTGTCCGACCTGGAGGGTGGCGCGCCGGGCCTGCGGCGAGCGATCGACCTCAGCGGCCTGGTCGCCGAGGAGACCGACCGGCTCCGCCGGACCCCGGCCGCCGCGCGGCACCACTTCGAACTGGATCTGGCGGACGGCTGCCCGGCGTGGGTCGACGCGGACCGGCTGCGCCGCGCCGCTCACCACGTGCTGTCCAACGCGGTGGTCCACACGCCGCCGGGCACCCTGGTGCGGGTGGGCACCACCCCGGACGGCGCGCAGGCGGTGCTGACGGTCACCGACGAGGGGCCGGGCATCCCGCAGGAGGTGCGCGCGCGGTGCGCGGAGGGCTTCGCCCGCGCCTCGGACGCCGACACGCAGGTGCGGCCGGGTGCGGGCGTGGGGCTGGCGCTGGCCGTACGGGTGGCGTGCGAGCACGGCGGCGCCCTGACGATCGGCGACGTGCCCGGCGGCGGGGCGCGGGTGCGCGTACGCCTTCCCGCGTCCCGCCCCTGACCCGGTCCGGACGGTGGGGGCGGACCGGCCGGTCCGCCCCCACCGCCGGTGTGGAGGACGCTTAGAAGGTGACGTCCGGGAAGTCGCGTTGCGCCTGCGTGAACTCCGCCTGCGACCAGCCCGAGTTGAACGCCTGCGCCGCCCGCGCGCTCAGATCCTTGCCCGCCGCCGCGCTGCTGAACAGCACGAACTCGCCGGTGTTCATCCGCCGGGTGTAGATCAGGTTGCGGCCGTCGTTGGTCTGACGGGTCGGGAAGTGCTGCGCCAGCAACCCGAAGAAACGCTGCATCACCTGCGCGTTGTCGCCACCGTCGTGCCACAGCGGCAGGAACCAGTCGCGGAAGAAGGCGGTGTTGTTCGCGCCCGGCGGCAGGCTGTCCCGGCCCGCCAGGAACGCCTGCTCGGTGCGCGCGGCGTCGGCGTCGCGGCCGGTGTTCGCGTAGAAGTCGTGCACGCAGAACTCGGCCCATTTCGAATCGCCCCACACCGGGAAGGCCGGCGACTCCTGGGTTCCCTGGCTGGCGCCCTCCACCTGGTGGCAGGCCTCGTGGACGAGCACGTCGTGCAGCACCGCGTCGCTCTCGTTCCAGCCGGTGTTGCCGACGTCCACGGTGGTCCGGAATCCGGAGTTGGCGTCGAACCGGGTGTTCACCGTGCCGCCGCCGTGCTTGCCCTCGTGCAGGAAGAACAGCGCCGGCTTCGGGGCACCGAATTGCGTGCAGCCGGGACCGATCGGCGCGGGCAGTTCGCGATCGGCCGCACAATTGCCGTACGCCGATTTCATGTACTGCCAGATGTCGGTCGCGAACGGCGCGATCCACGCCGTGCGCGCCGCGGGCAGCGCCGTCAGATCGTCGTCGAAATAGACCGCGACGTCGGCGTTGCAGACGGTCCGGTTCATCTTCTCGGTGTGGTCGGAGATGTAATCGGTGATGGTCGCCGGGGCGTCGGAGTGGCATGCGGCTGGCGCCGACGTGGTGGGCGCCGACGTGGTGGGCTCGGAGGCGGGCGGGGCGGGGGTGTCGCCCGCGGCGTACGCCTCCAACTCGTAGATGCGCACGGCGCCGCCGCCGGCCGTGGTGGGCGCGGTGACCCGCAGCCGCACATACCGCGCGGACACCGGGCTGATCGGGTGGACGGTGACGTCGGCGGTGTTGCCGGTGGCCGTGGACACGTCGGTGAAGGTCGTCCCGTCGGTGCTGATCGCCAGCGTGAAGTCGCGGGTGTTCCAGGCACCGGGCTCGCCGCCCGCCCCGGCGTGGCGCACGATCAGCTTGTCGATGGCCACCGCGGCGCCGAGATCCACCTGCAGGAACGGATCACGGGCGGCCGAACACCACTTGTCCGCGAGCCCGCCGTCGCTGCTGCCGTTGACTGCCTTGCCGGCGCTCTCCTCCGGACGGCACGGCGCGGATCCGGTGGCGGTGTGCCCGCGGGCGATGTTCACCTCGCTGTCCGCGTACGCGGTCCGTAATCCAGCCGCCAGCCCACCGGTCAGCAGGAGCCCGGCGGCGGACAGCAGAAGCGGTTTGCGGAGACGATTCCTCGATTGCTGTCGGTGCATGTCGAAACGGTAACGGCACGATATCCGGACACTCCATTAAGCACCATTTAACTTCAACGTCACAGGGGAACGATCGGATGCCCTTTCGTACGCCACGATGCGCTCCGTGTATTTCCCCGGAACCCTGCGTCGCGACCGGAGATGCCCGCTCAGTCGTAGTATTCGACGAGGCAGAACTCCGGATCGAGGCAGTCGATCGTGACACCGGACCAGACGTACGTCATGCGGCGATCCTCAGCTCAGTAGTCGCGGCCGTTCAGTGCCCGGTAGATGAAGCGGGTCGTGGCCTCGATGGCCTCGTCCTCGGGGACCTCCGGCCACAGGTGGGGCACGCACTCCAGCATGGCGGCCATCATCGTCAACGTCACCGCGGGCGAGGCCGGCAGGTTCGAGATGTTCGACAGGTGGTCGATCAGGTCGTCGAACTGGGCGCGGCGGAAGCGTCTCAGCGTGCCGGCGAATTCCTCGTTGACCAGGGCAGCCTGGCTGAGCGCCAGCATGGTCGCGCGATGCTCCCGGTGGACTCGCCAATACGCCGCCACGTGGTAGCGGATCGCCTGCTCCTGGCTGAAGTCCGACTGGTGCTCGCCGTCGCGGGACAGCTCGTCGCCGGTGCCGGCCAGCTCCTGCAGCAGCGCCTCCAGCAGCTCCTCCTTGCTGGCGAAATGGCTGTAGAACGAGCCCGCCGAACGGCCGGCTTCCGCCGTGATGTCGTTGATCTTGGTGTTGAGGTAGCCGCGGACGGCGAACAGCCGCTTGGCAGCCTCGATGAGGGCGGTGCGGGTGGCCTCCGCCTGTTGCGCGCGTTGCATGACCACAGTATAAGTTCACTGAAACCAAATTCAGTGAAAGGCGGTTCAGTCATGCGAGTGCTCATCGTGGGCGCCGGCCCGACCGGGCTGACCCTCGCCGTCGACCTGCGGCGCCGCGGCGTCGACGTCCGCGTTGTGGACAAGGCGACCCGGTTCTTCGCCGGCTCCCGCGCCGACTCGATCCAGCCGCGCACCCTGGAGGTCTTCGACGACCTCGGGGTCCTTGCCGAGGTACGGGCCGCGGGCTCGGAACAGTTGCCGTTCCGGGTCCACCTGGACGGCAAGTTCGTGCAGGAACGCCGGATGTTCGCGCCGCGCCCGCCGACGCCGGACGTGCCCTACCCGAACCCGTGGATGCTCGGCCAGTCCCAGCTCGAAGCGATCCTGCGGCGGCGGCTGCACGACCTCGGCGTACGGGTCGAGCTCGGCACCGAGCTGACCGGCCTGATGCTCGACGCCGAGACGGTGACCGCGCGGTTCGCGACCGGGGAACAGGCGCGATTCGCGTACGCCGTGGGCGCCGACGGCGGCGCCAGCTTCGTCCGCAAGGCGATCGGCGTGGCCTTCCCCGGAACCACCGACGAGACGTTCCGCTCGCTGATCGGCGACGTCGTCGCGCCGGATCTGGACCCGTCGGCCGGACACTGGTTCGCCGGCCGGGACAACCCCATGATCGGCGTGGCGATGACGCCGGTGCCGGGCACCGGACTGTTTCAGTTCAATACGCCCCTCGGCGACGGCGACGACGCCTCGCTGCAGACCATGCAGGCCACGCTCGACCGGTTCGCCTCCGGCGTACGTCTGACCGGCTGTCCCTGGTCGACGGTGTGGCGGCCGAACGCGCGGCTGGCCGAGCGTTACCGGGTGGGCCGCGTCTTCCTGGCCGGGGACGCGGCGCACGTCCACCCGCCGACCGGTGGGCAGGGCATGAACACCGGCATCCAGGACGCCTACAACCTGGGGTGGAAACTCGCCGCGGAGACGGAGCTGGACACCTACCAGAGCGAGCGCCGTGCGGAGGCGGCACGTGTGCTGGGCGTGAGCAGTGAACTGCTGGACCGTTACCGGGACGGCCGGGCGGACGCCCACGTACGAGGCGAGGAGCACACGGGGCTGACGGTCACGTACCGCGACGCCGGCGCGCACGGCCGCATCGCGCCGGGGGACCGGGCCCCGGACTCCCCGGTGACGGACGCGAACGGCAACCGGATCCGCCTGTTCGACCTGTTCCGCGGCACCCACTTCACCAGGCTGACGTTCGGCGCCGCGTCGCCGGGGACGGACCACTCCTACGCGGTGCTCCCCGCGGGCGAGGCGGCGGTGGGCAAGGAACACCTGGTGGATGCCGAGGGCCACGCGTACGCGGCGTACGACGCCACCCCGGGAACGAGCGTCCTGGTGCGGCCGGACGGCTACATCGCCGAAACGACGCGAAACGGCCGCGAGGGAGCCGACCGGTCCGCGACAGCAAACCACTCCGCGGAACGTTACAAGCAGTGACGAGTCCCTGGGGTGATGCCGGGGCGTCGGCGGTTCCCCAGGGACCCCCTTGCGGAAGGCCGCGCCCTAGCGCAGCGACCACACCTGGTTCGGCTGGGTGCCCCCGCCGCCGAAGCAGTCCCAGATCTGCAGCACGGTGCCGTTGGCGGTGCCGCGACCGGTGGCGTCCAGGCACTTGCCGGAGTTCGGATTCATGATCGTGCCGTTGCCGTTGACGGTCCACTGCTGGGCCGGGTTGCCCAGGCAGCTCCACAGCCAGACCTGGGTGCCGTTGACGGTGCCCTGCCCGCGCACGTCGAGGCACTTGCCCGACTGCGGGTTGACGAACGTGTTGCCGGTGCGCACCCACTTCTGGGCGCCCGAGCCGTTGCAGTCCCAAAGTTGCACCTTGGTGCCGTCTGCGGTGCCCTGCGCGTCGACGTCCACGCAGCGGCCGGAACCCTGGCCGACGATGGCCTGCGCCGTTCCGCCACCGCCACCGCCACCGCCGCCGCCGCCGGAGGTGCTGTAGGTGAAGGTGTTCACGGCCAGCCCGGCGCCGCCCTGCCACGGCTCGAATCCCGCCTGCACGCTCGTCAGATACCACGAGTTCTGGGCGTATCCGCGGCGCAGCATGTCGTTGTAGAAGTCGCGCACGGCGAAGCTGATCGAGCCGGTGCCGGCCGTCCGCACGTACGAGACGACGTTCCACCCGATGTTGCCGAACCACACGTCCCAGGTGCCGCCCGCCAGGTTGATGGTGGCGACCCGGCTGCCGACCGGCTGCGGCGCGCCGGCATGGTTCAGCCAGACCATCAGCTCGGCGCCGGTGTTCTGCCCGTCGGTGCGCGCGGTCGGGTCGAACCAGATGTCGTACGCGGCGTCCCACTGCCCGCCCGCGAAGCTCATCGCGACGCTGGTGGTGACGTTCTGGAAGGCCGGGCTGGACACCGGCATCGGCAGGCCGCTGCCGCTGGAGCAGAGACTGTAGTGGCAGCCCGCGAAGACCGACGGGTACGAGCCGGGCGCGCCGTTGGTCGGCTTGTTGTGGTCGGAGCGGGTGAGCTGGAAGCCGCTGCCGGTCACGTTGATGCACTGGGTGGTGTCGTCACCCCAGTTGTTGTTCTGCACGATGTACTTACCACCCTGGAGGGGCGCGGAACCGTACTTGTCGCAGATGGCGGTGTCGGCGTGGGCGCTGGGGGCGGCCACCACGCCGACCGCGACGCTCGCGGCGGTGACCGCGAGGACGCGGAGCAGGGAACGAAGATGTGAGGACATGTGCGGAGGCTAGGCGCGAGGCGCTGAGCCGCCTACACCTTGCGCAACCCATCCACCGGCGTCGCTATCGGGTGGCCTCGAACAGGGCGACGTTCCCCCGCGTGGTGATCTGGTGCTGCGGGAAGCTGCCGGCCAACTGCGCGCGCAGCCCGTCCAGGTCGTCGGCGGTGTTGTGGAAGATGCCGCGGGAGTTGTAGACCCCCATCAGGTGGCGGGCCGCCGCGGTCACCGGCACACCGCCGGACAGGATGGTGCTGCCGAAGACCCGGCCGCCGGGCCGCAGCGCGTCGGCGGCGTTGCGGAACACCGCGCCCTTGTCCGGCCAGCCGCCGGGCACGCAGTGCAGGAGGAAGTTCATCGCGACCGAATCGTACGAGCCGGATTCGACCGGCAGCCGCTGGAGGACGTCGGCGCGTATCTCCGTGGGCCGGTACCGGGCCAGCCGCCGCGCGCCCACCCGCAGCACCGTCGGGTTGAGATCCACCAGGGTGATGTCCGGCGGGGCGGGAAAGGCGCACACGTGCGGGAAGTACGCGGTGCCGACACCCAGTTCGAGGTGCCGCGCGCCGACGTTGCGCTGATAGTTGTCCAGCATCAGACGCTTGGGGCAGCGCCAGATCAGCCGGCAGGACAGGCGCAGCACGACGGTGTCGTACAGCTCGAGGACGAACCGGTTGTAGGCCGCCTGCCCGGCCAGCACCTGGTCGTCAGCGTTCGGTGCCGCCATGTCTCTCCTCCCGCGGGAACGTCCGGAAGAGTCGTGGCGAACGTCCGCAGCGGACAGTGTGGCATCAGGTGCGGCGCAGCACCGACACCACCTTGCCGAGGATGACCGCGTGGTCGCCGTCGATGTCGGCGTAGGCCGGGTTGCGAGGTTCCAGGATCACGTGCCCGCCGCGGCGGCGGAAGACCTTGACGGTGGCCTCGTCGTCGATCATCGCGGCCACGATGTCGCCGTTGTAGGCCTCCGGCTGCTGCTTGACCACGACGATGTCGCCGTCGCAGATGGCCGCGTCGACCATGGAGTCGCCGCGCACCCGCAGCCCGAACAGCGTGCCCCTGCCGACCAGGTCGCGGGGGAGGGCGAGCACCTCGTCGGTGGCCTCGTGCGCCGGGATCGGCGTGCCGGCGGCGATCTCGCCGAGCACCGGAACGCCGATGGTGTCCGGCTCGGCGTCGCGTTCCGGCCCGGCCGGCGCCAGGAACATCCGTACGTCGATGGGGCGGGTGGCCCGGCCGCGGCGCAGGAAACCGAGGTCCTCCAGGTGCCGCAGATGCCGGCTGACGGTGGAGGTGGAGGCCAGCCGCAGCGCGTCGGCGATCTCCCGGGTGGACGGCGAATACCCGTACCGCAGCGCCCACTTCTGTATGACGGTGAGAATCCGACGCTGGCGATCGTTCAGTACCGACGTGTCGAGATCCTCATGCACCCGCCGCATTCTGCCGGATCACCTGGTCGGCGGGGCGACGGCTCGCCGGGCGGCCGGGTGCCGGTTCACCGCAGGACGCCGGCCAGGACCGTGGCGACGACCTTGTGGACCGCGCCGCGCGTCGGCGGTTCCTCCGACCCGCCGGTGAACAGCAGGTGCGTGGCGCCGATGAGGGTGGGCGCGAGCGTGTCCACGTCGGCGCCGGCGGCGATCCGGCCGAGGTCCCGCTCGGCGCTCAGATACCCGGCGATCATGGCGGTGCCCTCGCCCACGAGCGGGAACCGGGCGGTGCCGGCGGCGCGCAGCCGCGTACGCAGCTCGTCGCGCGCGATGACGAGCACCACGACGGCCACCATCACCGGTTCGAAGAGGGTCTCCAGGGCGTGGGTCAGGTTGTCCGCGACGGCTCCGGTCCCGGCGGTGTCCCGCAGGTCGGCGGCCTGCGCGTGGACCCGGGCGATGCGGTCCAGCACGAGCTCGGTGAGGAAGGCGTCGAAGTCGGCGAAGTGCCGGTGCAGGACGCCCTTGGCGACGCCCGCCTCGACGGTGACGGCCCGGCTGGTCAGCCCGGTGGCCCCGGCCCGGATCAGCACCCGCACGGCGGCGTCGAACAGATGCTGGCGCGGGTCTCGCAACGCGACACCGGTCGGCAAGCCGACCTCCTCGTGGTTGTCCTGGTGGGCCCGTGGTTGTCCTGGTTGTTCTAGTGGGCTCGTGGTTGTTCTGGTGAGCTCGTGGTTGTCCTAGTGGGCGAGTGCCCATTAGAGTGGGCGCATGGTCACTCTAATGCCCGCCGGCTCCGGGCCGGAGCCGCACCGGCACCGGCACATCGCGGAATCGTTCGGGACCGACCCTCGCCAGTACGACCGGGCCCGCCCCGCCTACCCCGAGGCGATGATCAAGCGGATCGTCGCGGCCAGCCCCGGCGGCGACTTCCTCGACGTGGGCTGTGGCACCGGGATCGAGGGACGCCAGTTCCGCGCCGTCGGCGCCACGGTGCTCGGCGTCGAACCCGACCCGCGGATGGCCGACCATGCGCGCGGCACCGGCTTGCCGGTGGAGGTGGCCACCTTCGAGACGTGGGAACCGGCCGGACGGACGTTCGACGCGGTCGTCTGCGGAACGGCCTGGCACTGGATCGACCCGGTCGCGGGAGCGGCCAAGGCGGCGCGGGTGTTACGGCCGGGCGGCGTGCTGGCCCCGTTCGGCAGCATCTACCAGCTCCCACCCGCCGCGGCGCGGGCCCTCGCCGCGGCGGGCCGGCGGGTCGCCCCGGACTCGCCGCTCACCCCCGGCGACCGGTCCGGCGGCTCGATGCTGGAGGCGTACCGGGCGCTCTACGACAAGGCCGCGGACGGGATCCGCGCGGCGGGCGGTTTCGGCGCGGCCGAGGTGTGGCGGTACGACTGGACGCGCGTCTGCACCCACGATGAACTGCTGCAGATCATGGCAACCTCGGGCGGGCTCACCGCCCTGCCGGACGGCCAGGCGCAGCAGGTGCTCACGGAGGTCGGCGCGGCGCTGGGCGATCCGCAGGGCACGTTAACATTGCCGTACGTCACTTGGGGCCTCACCGCTCTGAAGCGGGACGGGCACCCAGCGAGGTAGGTGATGATGCCGGACCAGGAGCCGCCCGCGGCGTGGCCGCAGCCGCACCGCAGCGCCGACCGGGTGCTCGCCGTGGTCGGGTTCGTCCTGCTCGCGCTGCTGACCGCGGTGCTCGCGGTCGCCGCGGCGGTCGCCGGTGACATCGTGATGGCGATCGTTCTCCTGCTGGCCACGGTGATGTTCGGGCACGTCGCCGGCCTGGCCCTCAGCACGCTGCGCCGTCCGGCGCCGCCTGCCGGCTGGTCCGCGCCGTCCGCCGGCTGGTCCGCGCCGTCCGCCGGCTGGTCCGCGCCGTCCGCCGGGCCGGTTTTTGCCGGGGCGTCGTCTGCTGGGCGGCGGGTGCCGTCCGCCGGGCTCATCGACGAGCCGGAAGCCGGCATGGCTTTCCGGTACGCCCGTTCGGCGTACTACTGGTTCACCGTGGTCCTGGCATTCGGCGTCGTGTTCGCCGCGGCCTTCATGATCGGGTTGGCCCGGGTCGGCACCGCGGCGGCCTGGGTGATGGCGGCCGTGTTCGCGGGATGTGGGCTGCTGATCGCGTGGTACCTGACCGTGGTGCTGCGCTTGGCGCCCGGCGTGGTGGTGCTGACCCCGACCGGCATCTACCACCGCTCGCTGGCGATCGAGCACTTCGTGCCGTGGGAGGCCGTGGTGGGGGTGCTGGCCCGCCAGGGCCGGACGCCCTGGATCACGGTCAAGACGTCGCCGACGGCTCCGGCGGCTCCGACGGCGCAGGCGGCTCCGGCGGCTCAGGCGGCGCAGACGCGCGAACGTCGGCATGCCGGAGCGCTGAGCCCCGACGCCCAGTTCCTGCCCTTCATGGTCATCCGAGCGTATTGGCTCGGGGCGAACGCGGGGCCCGCCTACCAAGCGATCAAGCATTACGCGGAACATCCCAACGAGCGACCGAACCTGGCGGCAGGCGCCCCGCCCGGCTCGGTGACCGTCTGAGCGTCGCGGCGCTTCCGCTGGCCGTCCCCGGCTCGGTCGCGGTGTCTCCGTTGGCCGTCCCCGCCGGGCCGCGGTGTCTCCGCCGTCCCCACTCGGTCGCGGTGCCTTCCGTTGGCCGTCCCCGCCCCGTCGCGGCGCATCGATACGATCCGACGCATGGCCGAAGCGTTCATGATCGCACTCCGGGGCTACGACATGGCCCAGGTGGACGCGCTGCTCCAGCAGGCAGACGACGCCCTGGCGTCGGGCAGTGAAACCCTGAGGTCGACCGCACGGCGAGCGATTCAGGACGCGCAATTCAGGCAGCGCCTCCGCGGCTACGCCCGGTATCAAGTGGACCAAGCCCTGCGGGATCGCCTCCAGAAGCTGACATAGGGACCGTTGGTCGGACATCGTCCCCGCCGCATGGCTGCTGCGCTCAAGCCGTCACGACAAGCCTGGAAAGACCCGGTCCTGGGCGTCGGCCATGAGCCGGTCCCGGTGCCGTTCCTGAGCGGCTGTCCCCCTCGGTCGGCCGTGAGTCGTCGGCCATGAGCACGTCCCGGTGCTTATCCTGAGTGCCGGTCCTGAGTGCCGGTCCTGAGTGCCGGTCCTGAGCGCCGGTTCCGGGGCGCGTGCAGCCTCGCTGCTCTCGTGACTCCCGGCGTGACGCTCCCGGCGTGGCACCCCAACCGACCACCATCCATCGCGTCGATTATTCGCTCCAACCACCGCACCAGGACATCGGCTGCGCCGCCATCATGCGTGGCGTTCGCTACCGGTAAAGGGCGGCCGTGTGGTCTTCTGCGTCTCGCATCGTACCGGAAAATGGCCGTTCTTCGGTCGGCCTTCTTTGTGGATTCTTCGTCGTCTTTTGGATACCTGTCGGAGTTTTCATCCACGGAAATAGCGTGACGAATACATGGTGGTGGGGCCGGATGGTGGGGTGGAAGAATTTCTGCATGCGGCAGCTACAGCTTTTCACCCCGGGCCAACTGGCCACGATGCGTGATAGCACGAAGCGCCGCAATTATTCTGCCGAGGCCGAGGAATTCCGTCGTGCGCATGCCCGGCATCGAGAATGGGGACTGGCGCAGCGGCATGCCCGCAAGTTGCGTCGGCGGTACGGTCATGTGCCCGATGACGCGGAGCTGATGGCAATCTGGAACGCGAGGATGGCCGCGGTCGGCTCGCCCGGGCCGGATCCGTCGTCGGCACCGCCCGGCGCTGCTCTTCGGCCGGAGCCAACGCGGACCGTGGCGGCCGGTCCGGCGTTGGATGACCCGCCGGATTGCTCCGCCACGCCGGCAACGCCGGAGGCGGTGGCTCCCGGGTCGGCCATGCCCGGGTCGGCCATGCCCGGGTCGGCGTTGTCTGGTCCGGCTACGTCTGGTCCGGCTACGTCTGGTCCGGTCGGTTCTGTGCTGGCGGTGTCCGCCGCGGTCGGGTCGAGGGCGGCCGGGGCTGCGGTGGTGGTACCCGGTCGAGCTAGGTCTGAGGTGGCCGGGTCCCGAACGGTGGCCGAGCCTGCGGTGGTGGCGGCCGGGAAGGCCAGGTTCGAGGTGACCAGGATCGACGTGGCCGGGCGGGAGTCTGCTGGGCCTGCTGCGGCCGGGTACGAGTCTGCTGGGCCTGAGGCGGCCGGCTACGAGTCTGCTGGGCCTGCTGCGGCGGGTACGAAGTGGCCGAGGTCTCGTCCGGCTCCGAACCTGACGAGACCAGGCCGGCGGAGCGGGACAGCGGCGAACCTCAGGCACCCGAGCCGGACGGGACCGCTCCCACACCAGCCGCCGGGTCGCTGGTCGCCGGGTCGGTGTCCGCCCGGTCGCCGGGTTGCTGGTCGCCGGGTCGCTGGCCGGGTCGGTGGTTGCCGGGTTGCTGGTCGCCCGGTCGCCGGGTTGCTGGCCGCCACGCCAGCCGCCGGGTTGCTGGCCGCCCGGTCGCCGGTTGCCGGGTTGCTGGCCTCCACGCCAGCCGCCGGGTCGGTGGTTGCCGGGGTTGAGCCAGCAGGACGGCGGTGGTCTGCTTGCACGACAACGTCGTCGGCGGAGGACCGCAAAACGCCGCAAGGGACGGAGCTGCCGGGGCGGAAAGCGGTACGTCGCCCGCGAGAGCGGCACCGCTTGCGGGGCGTCGCCTCCGGGCGGGGAGACGGGTTGCTTTCGCCACAGAGATGGAGTGCCGATCACCGAGCTGAAGGCGTCGGAAACGCAGGGAGAGCGGCGACGATCGCGCCGGGTGCGGCGACGACGTTGTGGGAGCGGCGACGATCGTGCCGGGTGCGGCGACGACGTTGTGGGAGCGGTGGCGATCGTGCCGGGTGCGGCGACGACGTTGCGGGGGCGGCGACGATCGTGCCGGGGCGTGACGATCGTGCCGGGTGCGGCGGTGACCTGCAGGAGCGGCGACGACTTCGCGGATAGGGTCAACGACTTGGCGGGGAGCCAATGACCTCGCGGAGGGCATCGACGGCTGGCGGGGAGTGTCGGCCGCGTGGGAAGTGTCGGCCGCGTGGGGAAGTGCCGACGGCGGGCGGACAGCGCCGGGGGCGCATGGAAGTGCACCGACGGCGACGCGAAACGGTCGGGGACCGGGCGGGGGAACCGGCAGCTACGGTGCGAAACGGCGGTTCGGGCTCGCACGGAATTGCTCCCGGCGGCCGTTCAAGAAGTGGCCGGGTGAGTATGCGGAAATGCGTTGGCAGTCGTGCCAAGAAGTGGCCGGGCGAGTATGCGGAAAGTGTCAATGGCGGCGCCGGACCGCGCGGAGAGTGTCGATGGGATCGAGGATCGCGTCGACGGGTTCCCGGAATCGCGATCGACCGCGCGGAAATGCGGGAGAGGGGCGAAATCCGGTCGCGGTGGTGGCCGCCGTGAGGTATACCCGAGACCATGCGTCCAGGGCCGGGACAGGTGCTGCATTTCTCCGAGGATCCGACGATCACGCGGTTCGTGCCGCATGTTGCGGCGACTGCTCGGCAGCCGCAAGCGTTCGTCTGGGCGGTCGACCACGGCCGCGCTCCCGACTACTGGTTCCCCCGGCAGTGCCCCCGCGCGATGGCCTGGACCCGGCCGGACACCACGCCGGCCGACCGCGAGCGCATCGTCGGAGCCGGCTGCGGCGAGCGCGTGCACGCGATCGAATACGGCTGGCTGGCCGCGATGCGTACGGTACGGCTGTACGCGTACCGTCTCCCGGCGCAGCCGTTCCGCCCGTTCGGCGCCCCGGTGGCGCACGCCCGCGTGGCGACCGTGCCGGTGGTGCCGCTCGGCCCGCCCGAGCCGGTCGGCGATCTGTTCGAGTTGCACGCCGAGGCGGGCATCCAGTTGCGGGTGCTGACCGACCTGTGGCCCTTCTGGGGCGCGGTGACGGCGAGCACCCTCGGCTTCAGCGGCATCCGGCTGCGCAACGCCGTCGGCGGCGGGCTCGCCGCGCCCTCGCACCCGCGGTGAGCCACCCCGACGAGATCGGTCCGCGGGACGGCCCGCCCATCAGAGCGCCTCGGCCAGGAAGCTTTCGATGCGGTTCGGCCAGGCGCGGATGTCCGCCACGGTGTCCGAGACGTGCAGCCGGGCGTCGGGCAAGGTGTCGGCGAGCAACCGTGCGCTGGACACGGGATGCACCGGGTCGGTCTCCCACGCCAGGATCAGCACCGGCTGGGTGATCGCCCGCAGGGCGTCGTCGTCCGGCAGATCACTCGCTGCCGCGCCCCGCAACAGCGCCGGCAGCAGCTCCTCCGGAACGTCCGCGTCGAACCTCCACGTCGGCAGGTCGGCGAAGACGGCCGGCGGGGGAAAGGCGCGCACCGCCGCCATCCACGCGGCCTTGCCCCGCCGCTGGACCATGTCCGCCCCGGCCCGGTACGTCTGGGCCGCGGCGACGCGAGTCTCCCGTACGGTCGGGGGAATGATCAGAACCAGCCGGCGGAACCGCGCGGGCCGCTGCGTGGCTGCCCACAACAGGCTGGCCGTGCCCATGGACGAGCCCGCCCAGTCGAGGGGTTCGGCGCCGCCGACGTGATTGGCCATGGCGAGCAGGTCGCCGGCGAGGCTGGGCCACACGTACGCGTCGGGATCCGGTTGTCCGGTTGATCTGCCGTGCGCCCGCTGGTCGTACCGGACGATGCGGCGCGTGCCGGCGAGCTGGGACCATGGAAACACGCCGATCGCGTCCTCGGTCGCGGAGCTGAAGAAGATGCCGTGCGAGTAGCCGAGCAACGGCCCGGCACCCGTCTCGTGGTAGCTCAGGTCCGCGCCGGGACGCGACAGTACGGAAGCGGGCATGATCGCGAGACTACGGCACTCGCGGCGGCTGAACATGCCCGCCGCCGTCTGCCGGTGACGCTCGGGAAGCGAGACGGACGGTGTGTGCGACTCGGCCGCCCGAGGTCGCCCTACGGTGTGACGGTCATGCCGAGCCGTCCACGATGCGGTCGCGGTCTGCTCGGGGCACACGTCCGGTTTGAGCCGTCCACCGAGGATCACTATGAGCACCGGCCGACGTCCCGCTCATGGACGACTGCATCGGATCGCCGGCCTCGCGCTGACGCACAAATGGTGGCTGGGGATCTCCGGCATCGCGGCGGTCCTGACGGTGGTGCTGACGTTTGCCGTACCGGCTCATCCGGACCAGCCCGGCCCCGGTGAGGCGCACCGCTCGTCAACGGGATCCGGTGACGTCCCGGCGGAGCGGGGGCAGCAGGCCACGGGGGACTGCAACGCGCAGGGATCGGGAAACAGCGTCACATGCGTGCAGAACGAGACACCGCCGGCGGCGGAAGGCATCGACTACTTTCGTCAGTCGGCCGAATTCTATCCCGGCGACAACACGGGGCTTTTCGCACTCCCGCCGGACGTCGACCTCGCCGGCTTTCCGGTGAGCAGCGACAACAACGGATTCTGTGACGACGAGATGATGCGGTGGCTCAGGCGTCACCGCACGGCGAGCCTGTCCAATCTCGTGCGGATACGCAACGCCGGAACCACGGGCGTCAACCTGCATCTCTCCGATCTGCGCGTCGAGGCATTGACCGATCGACCCGCCGAGCCGGTGATCTGGTTCTCCTGCCCGAGCGCGGGAAGCGACGACATCGTCGAGGTCACCATCGATCTCGCCGACGGGGGGAGAGTCGAGTTCGGACCAAGTGACACGGATGAGGCGTTACCGGGTTCCGCCTTCTCGTTCAGCCTCGCTCCTGGCGAGGGCGGGGTCCTGATCGTCGATCTCATCGGCGGCGACGACGAATACCGGGGGATGCTGGCGGCCACCCTGCAGTACGGAAGCGAACAGCAGAGCGTCACGCTGCGGCTCGACGAGGACAGCGACACCTTCCGCTTCCCGGGTACCGGATCGGCCACCTCCGTGACCATCATGCCGCCGCGTTCGCCGGACTACCCCTTCTTCTGCACCGACGAGTCGGACGACGAATACGGTTGCACGCTGCCCGAGATCCGCCAACGGGTCGGATGACGGTGCTGCACGACCGCGGCTACAGGCCGAAGGCGAGCAGCACATTGCCGTACTCGCTCGGATAGAAGGGGTAGTAGCCGGCCTGGACGTACAGCATGCCGTGCGCCACCACCGCCCCGCCGCTGCCCGACAGGGCGCTGCCGTAGCCGGTCCGGCCGTTCACCCCGGCGAACTCGCGGATCGTGTCGTACGTCCAGAGGATCGCGCCGGTGCGGGCCGAGTACGCGCGCATCTTGCCGTCGTTGCTGCCTTCGTAGACGACGCCCGGGGTGGTCGTCACCGCGGGGGTGTGCGCGAGCGTGCACACCTCGGGGAAGGCCGCGGCGCCGCCGGTGGTGCAGCCGTCCGCCGGATCGGGTGTCTGCCACAGCACCCGCCCGTCGGCCGGGTTCAGCGCGAACAGGGTGCCCGGGTTGGCGAAATACGTCGCCGCGTACAACCGGTGGCCGTCGTAACTGGTGCCCCACTGGATGCCGCTGATGCCGCCGTTGGGCAGCGGCACGGACAGTTGGCGGCGCCAGACGACCGTACCGGTGGCGGCGTCGAAGACGTGGTAGACGCCGCTCTTCTGGCCGACTCCGACCAGGGTGCGACCGCGCACCCGGAACACGTTGGGCGTGGCGCCGATGTCGAAGTCCAGGGCGGTGCCGTCGTGCAGGCCGGGGCAGTAGCCCTCGGCGTCCGGAGCGTTGCACAGGCTGCGCCAGGTGTCCGCGTCGGTGACCTGCTGTTTCCAGCGCACCGCGCCGGTGCGGGCGTCCAGGGCCAGCAGCGAGTCGAAGTCACCGGCGCTGCCGGTGTAGTTCTGCCCGGTCCCGACGTAGAGGGTGCCGGTGGCCGGGTCGATCACCGGGGAGCTCCAGACGCCGCCCCCGGACGGCTCGTAGCGGGGCGCGCCGCTCGGCCAGGTGCCGACCTGCTGGGGCTCCGGAACGGTCCAGTACCGCCAGGTGAGGGCGCCGGTGTCGGCGTCGAGCGCGTCGAGGTGCCCGCGGAAGGAGCAGCACGGCGAATTCTCGTCGCCGCTGTTCTCCCCGCTGGATGCTCCGATGTAGATCTTCCCGCGGTAGTACAGCGGCGAACTGGTGTGCAGCCCGGCCGGGTGGTCTTCGGTGTCGCGGGCCCACCGCAGGCGGCCGGTGCGCTGGTCGAGGGCGTAGACATAGCCGCGGCTGTCGCCGAAGTACACCTTCCCGCGGGCGACCGCCGGACCGTCCAGCACGAAGGCGCCGCCCGCCTTCGGGTCCACGCTGGACAAGGCGAAGGTCCATCGCGTCGCGCCGGTGGTGGCGTCCAGGGCGTAGAACATGCCGTCCGGGCCGCCGAGATAGATGCCCCCGCCGACCACCGCCGGCTGGCTCTTCACCGGAAGGTCGGACTTCGGATAGGCGAACGCCCACTTCAGTTTCAGCCGCCCGGCGGTGCGGGCGGTGATCATGTGTTCCGCCGGGTTGTGCCGAGAGCCGGCGAGGTCGCCCTGCCAGGTCGGCCAGTCGCCGCGCCGGGCGCTGTGGCCGGCGCCGCCCGCGTCGGCCGGGATGGCGGGCCCGGCGATCAGTGGGAGCAGGGCGACGAGGACGGTGATCGGACGCAACGGGAAGCGGCTCATGTGATCGCTTTCTGTCCGGGGACAGTCGTCGCGGTCACTATAGGACGGTGGAGAGATCCTTATCTCTCCCGGTATCGGTGGGCAGCGGCGACCCTACACGTCCGGTTCCCAGGCGAAGAGCTGGTCGACGATGCGCCGGCAAGCTACGCGACCTTTCCGGCGTACGCGCGACCGGCTGAACCGGGCTACGGGCCGTGTCCGGGTTCCCGGACGCCCGGCTCGACGGTCAGCGTCCCGGCGGTGCTGTCGATGGTCGCGCGGGCGCCGAGCGGGACGGTGAGCTGGCCGTTGCCGTGCCCGATGCGCAGGCCGCCCAGAATCGGCACGCCCAGGCCACCCAGCCGATCCTGCACCGCCTGCGCCGCGGTCCACTGACCGCTGACGACCGGGGCGTTGGTGAACTGGCCGATCGCCACCCCGGCGATGTGGCGCAGCGCATCCGCACGGATCATCTGCGTCAGCATGCGGTCGTAGCTGTACGCGGCCTCGTCGGTGTCCTCGAACAGCAGGATCGCGCCGCGCAGGCCGGGCAGGTCGGGCGTGCCCACGCCGGCCTGCAGCATGCTCAGGTTGCCGCCGAGCAACGGCCCGCTCGCCACGCCGGGGGCGGCGACCGCGGCGCTGGGCTCGGCCGGGTCGCTGGTCAGCACGATCGGTTCGGTCGTCATGACCGCCGTGCGCAGTGACTCGATCTCGGCCGGGCCGGTGCGCGCGTCGGTCCAGTTCATCAGCGGACCGTAGAAGCTGACCAGCCGCGCGCCGGTCCACAACCGGCCGCACAGCACGGTCAGGTCACTGAAACCGACGAACACGCGCGGGTCTCGGCGGACCGCGTCCAGGTCGAGCCGGTCCACCACGCGCTGGGTGCCGTAGCCGCCGCGGGCCGCGAAGACACCTCGCACGCCGGGGTCGCGGAACGCCGCGTTGAGGTCGGCCAGCCGGGCCTCGTCGGTGCCGGCCAGGTAGCCGTACCGGTCGTACAGATGATCGCCAGGCTCGACTGCCAGGCCGAAACCCTCCAGGATCTCGATGCCGCGGGCGAGCCGGGCGTCCGGGATCCCGGCCGGGGCGATCACCCGGACCCGGTCGCCGGGCCGCAGCGCCGGCGCGCGGACCTCGGATCGGTCGTCTGCCCGCGCCGGAGAGTCGGACGCGGCGGCACCCGCCCCCGCAGCGGCCGCGGCGATGAACGTACGGCGAGAGATCGTCATGGCGCGCACGTTTCCGCGACTCGCCGACACAGTCAAGGCGATCGATGCGCCGGTTCGTCTCGCCGACCCGGGCCACGGCGCATCGACACGCCGAGGGTGGCCGCGATCACGAGCGCCGCACCGAGCCATTGCCGCAGTTCGAGCCGCTCGCCGGCGAGCGAGGCGAAGGCCAGTCCGAACACCGGGACCAACGGCAGCAGCCCGCCCGCCGCCCAGGCCGGGCCCGCGCGGAGCCCGGCCAGGTAGAACCAGAACGCCGCCCCGTAGTAGAGGACTCCCGAGGCCGCGGCCCCGAACCAGGTGCCGGCAGTCATCGACGCGGTCGACCACCCCACGCCACCGGCGGCCTGCCAGACCGTCGCCAGCACGACGGCGAATCCCAGCGCGGCGATCTGCTGGACGAGGACGACCGTCAACGAGGCGTCGTCGAACGATAAACGCCTGGTCAGGATGGTGTAGAGGGCGCACGCCCCGACCGCGGCCAGGGTGAGCGCGACACCGGCGGCATCACCGGTCGCGCCGGGCCGGTACACGACGAAGACGACACCGATGACCGCGGATCCGACCGCTGCGGCCACCGCCAGCGGCACCCGTTCACGCAACAGGCCGGCGGCCAGGACGAGGATCAACACCGGCTCGACAGCCCACAGGAGCACCGACATGCTCGCCGTGACGGAGGTGAGGCCCAGGAGCCCGAGAGCATAGGCCAGGCCGGGATTGAGCATCCCGAGGGCGGCGAACCACGCCGCGTGCCGCGGCCGGGCGACTCTCGCCGTGCCGAGGGACACCGCTGCTAGCAGGAAGAGACAACTCGCGGCCAACTGGACCGGCAGCAGGGTGAGCGGCTCCACGGAGCCGAGCAGGTGTTTGCTCACCACGGTGCCCGCACCCCAGCATGCGGTGGCCGCGACGAGCATGCCGATGCGGGCATGGACCACAGACATGGTGAACCTTTGCCAACCAAGCATCGAGCCCGTCGGTTTCGCGCCGTCGACCAGCGGCGGCGTCAGCCGGCCTCGCCACGGTGAAAGGTTCAGCCATGGGCTTGAGGGACTCCGAGCTCGCTACACCCGCCGCGGGGTCAGAACGACACGATGATGCCGATCATCGGCGGGCGGCGCAGTCGCAGCAGGCGCGCCAACCCGTTGCCCACCCGAGACATGACGTACCGGTGGGCCAGCATCCGCCGTGCCTCGGCCGTCCGGTCGTCGTCCAGCAGCCGCGCGGTCCCGGTCAGGCTCGGCGCGTCCGTGGCGACCGTCCCACGCGCGGAGCACGGGGCCAGGCGTACCCGCGGATTGTTCCGGATCCGCTTGACCTTGCCGGAGGCCGCCTCGGTCACCATCCACAGCTCCTCGTCGTGCGGCACGTGCCAGACCGGCGTGGCGACCGGCGTGCCGTCCTTGCGATAGGTGGTCAGGCTGATGTACCGGCTGCGGACGATCTCCTCGGTCAACGGCATTGTGCCAGCGTAGCCAGCATGCGCGGGCCGTGCGGCCGGCGGGGCTTGACCCTGACGTAGCGTCAACCCTCCATGCTTGCCGGCATGACGAGTCCTCGGGCGACCGATCCGGAGCCGGGCCCCGCCGTCACGGTGCGGGGGCTGCAGAAATCGTTCAAACACGTGTCGGTGCTGCGGGGCGTCGATCTCGACGTGGCGCGGGGAAGCGTGTTCGCCCTGCTCGGGTCGAACGGCGCCGGCAAGACCACGATGGTGCGGATTTTGGCCACGTTGCTCAAGGCGGACGGCGGAACCGCCCGCGTCAACGGGTTCGACGTTGCGACGCAGGCCGCCGAGGTGCGCGAGTCCATCAGCCTCACCGGTCAGTTCGCGGCAGTCGACGAAATCCTCAGCGGCCGGGAGAACCTCGTCCTGGTCGCCCGGCTGCGTCACCTCGGCAAGCCCGGCGCCATCGCGGACGCCCTGCTGCGGCGCTTTTCGCTGACCGAGGCGGCCGGACGGCGGGTCGCGACGTACTCCGGCGGGATGCGCCGCCGTCTGGACATCGCGATGAGCCTCATCGGTGAACCGCCGGTCGTCTTCCTCGACGAGCCGACGACCGGGCTGGACCCGCAGGCGCGCGTGGAGGTGTGGCAGGCGGTCCGGGAACTCGCCCGCGGCGGCACAACCGTGCTGCTCACCACGCAATACCTGGAGGAGGCGGAACAACTCGCCGACCGGATCGCGATCCTGCACCAGGGCCGGATCATCGTCGACGGCACCCTGGCCGAGCTCAAACAACTGTTGCCGCCCGCCAAGGTGGAATACGTGGAAAAGCAGCCGACCCTCGAAGAGGTCTTCTTCGCGGTCGTCGGCTCGGACGGGAAGTAGACAAGCCATGGGCACGCACTTGTTCGCCGACACCGCGGTGCTGACCGGGCGCACCCTGCGCCACGTCACCCGCAGCCTGGACACCATCATCACGACCGCGATCACGCCGATCGCCATCATGCTGATGTTCGTCTACGTGTTCGGTGGCGCGATCGACACCGGGGCGGTCTCGTACGTGAACTACATGCTTCCCGGCATCCTGCTCATCACCATCGCGTCCGGCATCGCGTACACGGCGGTCCGGCTGTTCTTCGACATGCAGGGCGGGATCTTCGAACGTTTCCAATCGATGCCGATCGCCCGCGCGGGCGTGCTGTGGGCGCACGTGCTGACCTCGCTGGTGGCCAACCTGATCTCGCTCGTGCTCGTGACGCTCGTCGCCCTCCTCATGGGTTTCCGCACCGGCGCAGGGGTGCTGGCCTGGCTCGCGGTGGCGGGCCTCCTGATCCTGGTGACCCTGGCGCTGACCTGGCTGGCGATCATCCCGGGCCTGACCGCGAAGTCGGTGGACGGCGCGGGGGCGTTCTCCTACCCGCTGATCTTCCTGCCGTTCGTCAGTTCGGCGTTCGTACCCACCGCGTCCATGCCCGGACCGGTACGCGCCTTCGCCGACCACCAGCCGGTCACGTCCATCGTCAACGCGATCCGGAACCTGTTCACCCAGCAACCGGTCGGCAACGACATCTGGATCGCTCTTGCCTGGTGCGTGGGCCTGCTCCTCGTGGCGTACGTGCTGGCCGGTTTCGCGTACCGTCGCAAGATCTCCTGAGCCGGTCCGGTACGGCGCGGACGAGCCGAGGGCAGGATCGTGAGCATGCTGACAATCGGTCAACTGGCGGCCTACGCCGGCGTCACGGTGCGGGCGGTGCGGCACTATCACCAGATCGGCCTGCTGCCCGAACCGCAGCGCGACGCGTCCGGATACCGCACGTACGGCGCGACCGCGGTGCTGTCCCTCATCAAGATCCGCGTGCTGGCCAACGCCGGCGTTCCGCTGTCGCGGGTCAACCACATGCTCGACGCCGACCCGGCCGCCTTCGCCGAAGCCGTCCGCCGGATCGACGACGACCTGCGGGACGAGATCGAACGGCTGGAGGCCAGTCGCAAGCAGGTCGCACAGCTCGCCGGCGGGGACAGTCTGGCGCTCCCGCCGCCGGTGGTCGACTACCTCGACCGGCTCCGTGAGCTCGGCGTGTCGCAGCGTGTGGTGGACGGCGAGCGGGACGGGTGGATCCTGATCGCCGCCCGCTGGCCCGATCGCATCGCCGAGTGGATACCGGACAAGTTCGCCCAGCTCAACGACCCGCGAGTGGTGGAGCTGTACCGGATGCTGTCCGAGCTCGCCGACGCCGACGCCGACAACGATGCGCTGCTGGAGAGGGTGGCCGACACCATGGCCGCGCTCTCCGAGGAGGCGTACACCGCCGGCCTGTCCGAACAGGAAGAGGACGACGACCTGCCGTACGACCTCATGGACGCCTTCGCCGCGGAGTCCTACCCGCGCCTGGAGCGGCTGCGTGACCTGATGCGCCAGCGCGGGTGGGCCCGGTGGACGAAGCTGGAGCGGCTGGACGGCCACTCCGGCTGACACGCCGCGCCACGCGGATGCCCGCTCCCGGTGGATCCTGGAGACCTCGCACCCGCCGGTCTACTACGTGCCCCGCGACCAGATCGCGGGCCCGCGTACGAGGAGATCGCCGGAGCCGTCGCCTTCTCTCCGAGCCGGGTCGACGAATGCCGGGTCGACGGCGAATTGGTGCGACCGCAGGACGGTGACTTCTACGGCGGCTGGATCACGGCGGACATCGTCGCCCGTTCACGGGCGGCCCGGGCACGGCGGGCTGGTGACATCGCCGCGGCCTCTCCTCCGGAGGGGTCCGACAGTGGAATCGCTACGCGGAAACGACCGCCCGCAGCCGCGGTAGTAAACGTCCCGGCATGGCGGATGACGGGCTGTCGCCGACACGGACCGCGCCCATGGCGAGATAGAAGCCTTCCGCGTGCGGATCTGCGTCGATGAGAAGACTGCGGAAGCCGATTTCCCGGCCGGCCGTCACGGCCCGATGCCACAGGAGCCGACCGATTCCGTGACGCATCCGGGTGGGCTCGACCCACAGGTTGCCGATCTCTCCTTCCGGAGGTTCGCCGTCCAGCGTGTAAAACCCCACGACCTGACCGGCGATCTCGGCGACCACGGCTCTTCGGGCGACGATCTCGTCCGGCGACAGCGTCAAATCGGCTCGGCAGGCGTCGAGGAAATGCTTGTCGTATCCCCAGTGCGATTTGGACCGGAGCGCCAGTTGGCTCAGCGTGTCCGCCTCTGCGGCATTGGCCGGCCTCAGGGCAACCCGCACAATTCCCCCTCTCCTCGGTATTCCGTCACCTCGGCACCCGCCCGAGTAGCAGCCACCGGCGCGTCTGGCGCGGTCAAACCGTGGCCTCGCTGGCCAGCGAGGCCAGGATGCGTAGCTTCTCGGCGCCCTCGCTGCCTTCGTCCGGGTAGTAGAGCACCAGGATCACCTCCCCGGCCGGCAGCTTGTCCCGGTTCAGTCGCAGCGGACCGACCACCGGATGGTTCACGGTGATCGAGCCACCCTCCAGCTCGCGTACGTCGTGCCGGCCCCAGAGCCGCCGGAAGCGCTCGCTGGCCAGGGACAACTCGCCGACCAGCTCGACGATGCGGGCGTCGTCGGTCGCGTCGCCGACGGACTTGCGGAAGGCGGCCACGAACCCGGCGGTGGACGCCTCCCAATCCTGGTGGAACTCCCGCTCCTCGGGGTCCAGCAGCAGCGACCGCAGCCGGTTCTCGCCCGGTCGCAGCCGTGGGGACAGGGCGACGGCCAGCGGGTTGGAGGCGAGCACATCGAACGAGCGGCCCTCGACGAACGCCGGCACGCCGACCGCGGCGAGCAGGTGGTGCAACCGGGTGGGGACCCGCTCCGGGCGGCGGCTCCGGCGGGCGGGCGCCCGGCCGGTGCTCAGGCCGAACAGGTATTCGCGCTCGACGTCGTCCAGCTCGAGCACCCGGGCCAGCGCCTGGAGCACCTGCGGCGACGGGTTGCGGTCCCGGCCCCGCTCCAGCCGCAGGTAGTAGTCCGGGCTGATGCCCGCCAGCAGCGCAACCTCCTCGCGGCGCAGACCCTTGACCCGGCGGTTCGCGCCGGCCGGGATGCCCGCCCGCTCCGGCGTGACCAGCCCTCGCCGGGCCTGCAGGTAGACCCCGAGCCGATTGGCCGCGTCGTCACCGCCCATGCGGATCACGGTAGCCGAGACCGGCGCCCGCACAGGGGGTCCTGCCACACCCTGGATCGGCAGAGCCTGCCCACGCGCGGCGATCCGGGGTGCAGCATGCCATGCATGGACATCACCAATCGCACGGTCTTCGTCGTCGGCGGCACTTCCGGCATCGGGCTGGGCCTGGCCCGCCGCTTCGCCGCCGCCGGCAGCGCGGTCATCGTCGGCGGGCGCCGCACCGGCCCGATCGACGGCCTCGCCAGCGTCGGGATCGACGTCACCGACCCCGAGTCGGTGCTCCAGGCCCGCGACCGGGTGCTGGCCGAGCACCCGGAACTGGACGTCGTGGTCACGATGGCCGGCGTCATGCTCACCGAGGACCTCCGCGACCCGGCGCACATCACCGACGCCGAGTCCACCATCGCGACGAACGTGCTGGGCACCATCCGGGTGATCGACGCGTTCACCCCGCACCTGATCCGGCGCGGCGCCGGCACGATCGTCACCGTCAGCTCGGGCATCGGCTTCCTGCCGTTCCCGATCATGCCCACGTACGGCGCGTCCAAGGCCGCCGTGCACGCCTACTCGGAGGCCCTCCGTGCCCAACTTGCCGGCACCGGCGTCGAGGTCGCCGAACTGGTGCCGCCCGCCGTGGCCACCGTCCCCGAGGCCAAGAGCACGAACCCGCGCGCGCTGGACCTGACCGACTACCTGGACGAGGTGACGGGCCTGCTGGCCGAGGAACCCACGCCGGACGAGATCCTGGTCCCAGGCGTGTTGATGCACCGCTGGGCCGAGCGCGACGGCACATACGCCGAACTCGTCGCGCAGCGCTCGAAGGCCCTGGCCGCCCTCCCCGGCCGCTGATCCGGCGTACCCGGCCAACGGTCCCCGGCACCCCTGCTCCGGGGTGACCCGTGGCGGGTCTGTGAGTGATAATCGTGGGCGATGACGGTGGCAGAGCTTGCGCGGGAGCGGTCGTCCCGGGTGCGGTGCGACGGGTCGCCCGCGATGACGGTGGACCCGTGACGCGCCGCTGGGGTATCGCGGCCGCCATGCTGGTGGCGGCCGTGCTGTTCGCCGTGCTGGCCGCGACCGGCGACACGCCCGCCGTGAACGTGGTGCTTGCGGTGTTCTTCGGCGTGCTGGCCCTGCTGTTCTCGCCGCGAGCGTTTCCCCGCTCGGTCACCGACGCCGAGGCCCGCTCCGGTGACCGGCCGATCGTCTACTGGCGGCCCGGCTGCCCGTACTGCCTGCGCCTGCGCACCGTGCTGGGCCGCGACGCCAAACGCTTGACCTGGGTGGACATCTGGGCCGATCCGGCGGGCGCGGCGTCGGTCCGCGCGGTCGCGGACGGCAACGAAACCGTCCCCACGGTGATCGCCCACGGCGAGGCGATGGTCAACCCGGACCCTGCCCGGATCAAGACGCTGGCCAGCGCGCGTCGTTGACGACGCACCGGGGACATGCGGTCGCCGCAGAACGGGGCCGGCGGCGACCGCCCGGTGCTGCGGCCTCACCCCGCTGCGCCACTGTCGACGGTGAGCACAAACTTGCCGCGGGGGTGATGCTCCTCGACGAAGCGGATCGCGTCGGCGGTCTCGCTCAGCGGGCGGGTCTGCTCGATGACCGGATCGAGCGTGCCGGCCGCGACCATCGCGCCGAGTTCGGCGAGCTCGGCGCCCTTGGGCGTGGCGGCCAGCGGGCGCAACCGGTGCGACACGAACGGCGCCAGCATCATCAGGCCGAGCAGCCGCGGCATCGGGCCCAGCACCTTGCCGCCGCTGCCGAAGGACGCGATGTACCTGCCCCGGGGTGCGAGCACGCGGCGCATCGCGGCCAGCGGTTTGTCTCCCGCCAGGTCGAGCACGACGTCGAAGATCGACCCGCTCCGCGTGACGTCGTCGATCGTGTAGTCGACCACGCGATCCGCGCCGATCGAGCGGACCAGGTCACGGTTGCGCCCGCTGCAGGTCGCGGTGACGTGCGCGCCGGCCGCCTTCCCCAACTGCACCGCGAAGGTGCCCACCCCGCCCGACGCGCCGTTGACCAGCAGGCGCGTGCCCGCGCCGACCTGACCGAGGCGGATGCCCTGCAATGCCGTGCCGGCCGCGACCGGCAGCGTGGCCGCCCGCTCGAACGACACCTCGGCCGGCTTGGCCGCGAGGTGCTTCTCCTTCGCCACCGCGAACTCCGCGAAACCCTTCTGGCTGACCTCGCCGAACACGCCGTCGCCGGGATGGAAGCGGGTCACGCCCGGCCCCACCGCCTCCACCGTGCCGGCGACGGCCCGGCCGAGGACCCGTGTCCGTGGCCGTCGCAATCCCATGGCGAGCCGGATCGCGCCCGGCTCCCCACGCATGGCGGCGCGGTCGCCGAAGTTGAGGGACGCGGCCCGCACCCGGACGAGCACCTCGCCGGCGCCGGCGGTGGGGCGCTCCACATCCGTGTAGCGCAGGACCTCGGGCGCGCCGTAACGGTCGTAGACGATGGCCTTCATCGGTGTGTCTCCCTTCACCGCTGGCGGTAGTCGCGCAGGCCGTTGACGACGGCGCTGACCAGCGAACCGATGCAGATGACGATGATGATTCCGGTGGTCCACCGGGTGGCGCCGGCGGACCAGCCGGCTGCCGCGACGAACGCGGGGTTGAGGATGTGGTCGTTGACGGCGAGCCAGATGAGGGTCAGGCCGGTGGCGAGCTCGACCGCCGCGCGACCGATCGCCAGCGGAATGCTCGGGTTCACGTAGTACTTGGCGAAGGACAGGCCCAGGCTGACCACGAGCAGGCCGAGGAAGGCGTAGATCAGGCCGCTGTCCCAGAGCCAGGGGTCGAGCAGCCCGATCGCGTGACCGTCGCCGTCCGTCTGGAAGCGGAGCACCGGGGAGATCAGGATGAACGAGGTGAACACCACCATCGCCACCGTCTCGGCGATCAGCTCCGCGTAACGCGTGCGGCGGCTGACGGGCTCGGGTAGCGCGTCCGGCGTCCATCGCCGGGTGGGCGGTCTCGGTGAGCGGGCCCGCTCGACGAGCGTGAAGAGCACCGTGGTCCAGAAGACGACGTGCAGCGCGGCCGTGAACCCCGCGCCGACCGCGTCACCGACCACTGCGGATGCGTCTCGCCTCAGCAGCACCCGTGCCAGCCCCACTCCGGCCGCCGCCGCGGGCACGACGGTGACGAGCAGGACCCGCAGCAGCTTCGTGTATTCCACGTAGAACCCGGGGCCGATCAGGTGCAGCGGGCGGTCGGCGTAGCCGGCGGCGAGCCGGGCCGGTTCGCCCAGGTCGGTGAGCACGGCAACTTCCGCCTCCGCCGGCGTGGCACCCGCCTCAAGCCGGTCGTCGACCGCGTCGGCGATCGACGTCCGCAACTCGCGCTCGATGTCGGGCCGCTGCCGGCTCGGCACGCGGCGAAGGGTGGCCTCGATGTAGCGATCGGTGAGTGTGGGGGTGGACGTCGTCATGGCTCGTCCTTCAGGGTGCGGAACGCGGCGTGCAGCTCGTCCCAGTCGCGGCTCAGCGTGCGGGCGAGCTCCTCGCCGAGGTCGCTGGTGCGGTAGAACTTTCGCGGCCGGGACTCGTCGGTATTCCAATCGCTGGTGAGCAGGCCTTGCTTTTCCAGCCGGCGGAGCAGCGGATAGAGCGTGTTGGCGTCCACGGTGAAGCCGCTGCGCTCCAGCAGGTGGAGCAGGGCGTAGCCGTAGTTGGGCTTGCGCAGGATCAGCAGGCAGGCGAGCACGACGGTGCCGCGACGCAGCTCCTGCAGGTGCGTCGAGAGCATTTCGTCGTCGAGCATGCGTCACACTTTAGTGTGTGCCACACAGTATCGCAAGGCGCGCTTCATCCCGCTCGCGCCTGTCACCAGGATTTTCATCGTGTCTCCCGGAGGCGGATGAGCCCCGCGGATCTGCGGTCGGCGTGGCCGAGAGCCGGTGCCGAACTGCTTCAGTGCGCCCGGAACCGGTCGATGCACAGGGCATGGCCACCAACCCGCGCATCGCCGTGCGGCATGTGTGGGCGTCCGTCGCCCTGCTCGCTGCCGGGGTGGTCTGGTATGTGTGGTACCTGTTCGCCGGGGCCGGGGCGGAGGCGCTGTCGTACACGTCGGTGCCGGTGGGTGGGCTGCTCGCGGTGTCGGCGGTGCATCAACTGTGCCGTGCCGTGCCGATGGACCCGGTGGCGCTGCGGTTCTGGCGTACCACCATGGCCGCGTTCGGCCTGATAACCGTCGGCTACCTGTGGCTGGCCGTGGACATGCTGGCGCACTGGGACACGGCCGCCGTGCGGCAGATGCCGGTACCGGCGGCGCTGGCGGTCGGGCTGGGCTTCGTCACGGCCATGTACGGGGTCGCGCGGGTGCCCATCGGCGTGCCCGCCGCCGAACGCGGGCGTCTGCTGCTCGACCGCGCCATCGCCTTCCTCGGCTGCAGCACGCTGCTGTGGCATTTCGGGCTGGCGCCGATGCTCGCCGCGCCGCACGGATGGAGCATCCAGGCGATGGTGCTGATCGGTCTGGCCTTCCTGCTCACCGTCGGTGCCATCACGAAGGTCGCCTATCTGCGGGCGGACGCGGTGCATCCGGCCTCGCTGCGGCTGATTGCCGGGCTGGGCCTGACCGCCGCCGTGGTGGCCGTGCTCGCGGTGCGCGGCGGGGACCATGCCGCGGTGCCCTCGCAGGCGGTCGTCATGCCGATCGCGTCGGTGCTCGCCACGCTGGCGGTCCAGGCCCAGTGGCGCGGCGGCGCCCGCGCCGGCCACGGGCGCGCCGGTGCCTGGCTGCCCTATCTGGCGATGGTGGCCATCGCGGTGCCGCTGGTGGCGGTGGCCACCACGGAGGCGTCCTGGACCGCCGGCTCGGTGATCGTCGCCGCGGTGGTGGTCGGCGGGCTCATCGCGCTGCGCCAGTTCATGGCGATCCGGGAGAACGCGCGGTTGCTGGGCGACAAGCGGGCGCAGGAGGAGCGGCTGCAGCACGAGGTGACCCACGACAGCCTCACCGGCCTGGCGAACCGGGCGCTGTTCCACGAACGGCTGAGCCTCGCCCTGACCGGCCCGGAACGCGCCTGCGTGTTGCTGGTGGACCTGGACGACTTCAAGGCGGTCAACGACTCGCTGGGACACGACGTCGGCGACCGTCTGCTGGTCTCGGCGGCCTCCGTGCTGCGTACCGCGGGCGGCCCGGGGAGCCTGGCCGCCCGGCTCGGCGGCGACGAGTTCGCGGTGCTTCTGCCCGGCCGGCTCGCCGACGCCGAGGCGCTGGCCGCCCGGCTGACCGAGGCGTTCGGCCGGCCGCTGGGCGAGGACAGCCTGCTGGTGCAGGCGAGCATCGGCATCGCGGTGGTGGAGCCGGGCGCGACCCTGGACACCGTGCTGCGGCACGCGGACATTGCGATGTACGCCGCGAAGCAGCGCGGCAAGGCGGGTCATGTGCGGTACGAGCCGGGCATGGCCGAACCGGTGCTCGCGCACTTCCAGCTCGGCGCCGAGCTGCGCCGAGCCCTGGACGCCGGGGAGTTCCGCGTCTTCTACCAGCCGGTCGTCGGCCTGGCGGACCGGCGGCTGATCGGCGTCGAGGCGCTGGTGCGCTGGCAGCACCCGACGCGGGGGATGGTGGCGCCGGCCGAGTTCATCCCGGCCGCCGAGCGCACCGGGCTGATCGTGGAACTGGGGCGGACGGTGCTGCGCGAGACGTGCCGGCAGATGGCCGCCTGGATTGCCGAGTTCGGCCCGGACGCGCCGGTCAAGGTCGGCCCGAACGTGTCCGGGAGGCAGTTGCACGATCCCGGGTTCGTCGCCGACGTGCGTGCCGCGCTGGCCGACCACGGCCTGTCCAGCGACCGCCTGGTGCTGGAGGTGACCGAGTCCTCGGCGCTGCGCGGCCGGCAGGTGATCGCCGCCCTGCACGAGTTGGACGCGATGGGGGTCACCCTGGCGCTGGACGACTTCGGCACCGGGGAGTCGTCGCTGAGCCTGCTGCGCGCCTTCCCCGCCTCGATCGTCAAGCTGGACAAGTCGTTCGTCGACGGCATCGAGATCGACGACGGTGACCCGGCGGCCGGCGACGCCCGGCAGGCGGTCGCCCGCGCGGTCGTCCAACTGGCCCGGGCGCTGCGGCTGGACGCGGTGGCCGAGGGCATCGAGAACGAGGCGCAGGCCCGGGCGCTGCGGGAGCTCGGTTACTCCCTGGGTCAGGGCTTCCATCTGGCGCCGCCGATGCCGGCCGAGAAGATGACCCGGCTGCTGGCCGCCGCGCGTTCCGCGGTGCGGGCGGCTTAGACTGTGACGCCATGGAGCCGGCCGAGTCGCTGTCCGCGGCGCTGGCGGCGCTGACCTTCGCCGACCTCACCATCGACGAGACGACCGGGCGGATCGTCGACGCGGTCGCGCAGTGGGGCACCGGGCAGGGGTGGCGGGTCTACCGCCGGGCGCCCAGCGTGGTCACCCTGCCGCCGCCGATGGACCGTCAGCACTCGGTGCTCGACGTGGCCTGCGCCCGCCCCGACGGCCCGCCGCTGGCCATCGAGGTGGACCACACCAACCGCCGGCGCACGGTGGACAAGCTGCTGGCCGAGGCGCGGGCGGGCCGGGTGCCGATCTGGGTGCGCTGGGGGACCGGTGGGTTCTCACCGCCGCCGGCGCCGGTCGCGATGGTCACCGTCGAGGTCACCCGCCGGGGCAAGCTGAATTCCCGGGGGCACCAGCGGCCCGCGCCGACGCACTCGCCGGTCCTGGGCGGGGTCGCCGCGGGCGCCCCGGAGGAGATCACCTTCCCGCTGGACCCGCCGCCGGAACCGGGGTGACTGACCTCCGACCGGGTGCCGCGATCGGCAAACCCCGCCCCTGAGGCCGGGTCGTGCGCCACCCTGGTGGGGTGGAATCGGAGGAGCAGGGACATGACGCCCAGTGGTGGGCACAGTTCCCGGAGGCCTCGGACCGCTTCGACGCGGCACTCGTGGTGGACGGCCTGACCGACCTGATCGAAAAGGTGGTCCGTGCCCCGCTGCTGCGCCGGGAGGCGCGGATCGCCGCCGACACGGTGGTCCGGCATCTGAACAAGCCGTCGAGCGAGGAACTGGTGGTGCTCGCCCGCGCCGCTGCGAACCGCCTGACGGCCACCGTGGCGCGCATCAACGACCGGTCCGGCGGCGGCACCTCGACCGCGGAGGTGGCCGCGTTGTCGCTGGCGCTGCACGGCGACTACCCGGCCGCTGCCGCGGCAGCCGAGCCGTTCGTGGGCACCGGCCCGCTGCTGCGGCTGTTCACCACCGCGCTGCGGCTGGAGCATTTCGACATCCCGATGACGCTGCGGCTGCTGGGCGGCGGGCAGGATCCGGGGCGGGCGGTGCGGTCCGGCAAGCTGATCGGGCACTATAGCTGGTGGCCGTCGTGGTTGCTGCGGATCGTCACCGAGCGGGCGCTGGCCGGCACTCTCGACGAGGAGACCATCGCGGCGCTGGACAAATGTGCCTACGCGTCGCTGACTCCGGCGCAGGCGCGGCTGGCGCGCCGGCTGCTGAACGGGGAGGAGAGCCTGATCGCGATTTCCGCGGACCGGCTGGAGGGGATGGGCGAGACGCAGGCGGCGGCCCGGCTGCGCGAGGGTGACCTGGACGCGGTGGCGCTGGCCGCACGCCTGATGCCGCTGTGACCACCCGCGCCCGGCGAGCGTGCCGGACGCGGGACCGGTCCGCTCAGGCTCCGCCCTCGGCCAGTTCCACCGTCTGCGGCTGGAAGTCCGCGCCCGTCACGTCGACGCCGTCCGCCTTCGCCTGGCTCAGCGCCTGCTGGATGTAGTCGTTGGTGTACGCCTCGCCCTCGGGCGCCGCGGTGAGCACGGTGTCGCCGGTCTGGTTCCGGGTGTTCTGACTGATGTCGACGGTCTGCTTCCATGCCGCCTCGTCCACCACGCCGATGCCCGCACCGGCCGGCCAGATCAGCTTGTTCACCTCGTTGACCTGCCACAACTGGTGACTCTTGCCGAGCTTGGATCCCTTGGCCACCACCAGATCCCGGCAGTCCTGTGGGTTGTCCCGGCAGTACGCCCACCCCTTGATGGTGCCGACCAGGAACTTCACCGTCTGCTGCTGGTACGCCGGATCGCCGAGCTTGTCGGTGTTGGCCCAGACGGCGTCCTGCAGCATCGCCGAGCCGACCTGCTTCCAGTCGATGACGGTGAAGTCGTCGGCGGTGTAGAGCTTGCCGGTCTGCGGGTTCTTCGCCTCCAGGAGCTGGGCGTACTCGTTGTAGCTCATCGCCTGCGCGGCGTCGATCTCCTTCTTCAGCAACGCCTGCATGTCGAACTGCTGCTGCACCAGCGTGACGTCCTTGCCCGGGTCCACCCCGGCCTTGGTCATGCCGGCGAACAGCTCGAACTCGTTGCCGAAGCCCCAGTTGCCGATCTTCTTGCCGGCGAAGTCGGCCGGGCTGGTGATGCCGCCGTCCTTCCACGCCACCTGATAGGTACCGGAACGGGCGAAGATCTGCGCCACGTCGGTGATGTTCGCGCCCTGCTCGCGCGACGCCAGCGCCTTGGGCACCCAGGCGACGGCGTAGTCCGCCTTGCCCTGGGCCAGCACCGTCTGCGGCACGATGTCCACGCCGCCTTCCAGTAGCTGCACGTCCAGGCCCTGGTCTTTGTAGAAGCCCTTGTCCACGGCGGCGATGTAGCCGGCGAACTGGGACTGGAAGAACCACTGCAGTTGCAGCTTGATCGGGGTGAGGGCGCCGTCGGCGCCGGGGGCGGGGGTATCCGGGGTGTCCGCGGTGCCGCAGGCGCCAACCACGAGCGCCGAGGCCGCCAGGATCGCGGTGAAGAGGCGCGATTTCCGCACGCGTGCTCCTAAGTGATCAGTCGTGATTTCCAGGGCATGGCGAGCCGCTCCAGCAGCAGCGCCGACAGGTAGAAGACGAGACCGAGCAGACAGGCGCCGACCACGAAGGCCCAGGCACGGGGGTACGCGGTGAACGAGGCGGCGGACGTGATGCGGGATCCGAGCCCGTTCTGCAGGCCGCCGAAATACTCGGCGACCACCGCGGCGATCACGGCCAGCGACGACGCCTGCCGCAGGCCGGTGAACAGATGGGGGAGCGCGCCGGGGAGGCGCACCTTGCGGGCGAAGGTCCAGCCGCCGGCGCCGTAGCTGTCCAGCAGCTCCCGGTGCAGCGGGTTCACCTCGCGCAGCCCGCGCAGCGTGTTGATGAAGACCGGGAAGAACACGATGATCCCGGCCACCAGCCGCCGGGGCACGCTGCTGGTGGACTCGAACATGTTGTTCAGGATCGGGGCGAGCGCGATGATCGGCAGCGCGTTCAGCACGGCGGCGAACGGCAGGGACACCTCGGCCAATGGCCGGAACCGGCTCGCCGCCAGGGCGGCCAGGACCCCGGCGACCGTTCCGCCGACCAGCCCGATCAGCGCGTTCGCGCCGCTGGCCAGGGACGCCTCCCACACGTTGACGCGCTGCGCGACGAGCTCCCGCCAGATGGCCGACGGCGCGGGCACGATGAACGGTGCGATCCGGCCCAGCGTGACCGTCAGCTCCCAGGCCACCAGCAGCGCCACGCCCACCACGACCGGCGGCAGCGCCGCCGTCCACCACCGGCGGGTCACGACGCCGCCGCCGGTACGGTCGTGGCGTTCGCACCGTCCGCGGCGCCGCGCAGCGCCTGCCGCACCGCGGTGATCGCGGCGAAGAACGCCGGTGACTGCCGCGCCGCCTCGTCGCGTGCCGGCAGCGCCACGTCGACCGCCGTGACGATCCGGCCGGGCCGCGGCGACATCACCACCACCCGGTCGGACAGGAACACCGCCTCGGAGATGGAGTGCGTGACGAACACGGTGCTGGTGCGCGTCGCGGCGCAGATGCCGAGCAGTTCGCCCTGCAGCCGCTCCCGGGTCATCTCGTCCAGCGCCCCGAACGGCTCGTCCATCAGCAGCAGCGGCGGGGACACCGCCAGCGCGCGGGCGATCGCCACGCGCTGCTGCATGCCCCCGGACAGTTGTGCCGGGTAGTGTCCGGCGAAGTCGCCCAGGCCGACCAGGTCGAGCATCTCCCGGGCCCGGGACCGGCGCTGCGCACGCCCGGCACCGTGCAGTTCCAACGGCAGCTCCACGTTGCGTGCCACCGTGCGCCACTCGAACAGGCCGGCCTGCTGGAACGCGATGCCGTACGCCTGCCTGCGGCGTGCCTCGCCGGCGCTGCCCCCGGCCACCGTCACGGTCCCGGTGGTCGGCGGGGTCAGGTCGGCGATCAGCCGCAACAGCGTGCTCTTGCCGCACCCGGACGGACCGATCAGCGACACGAACTCACCCTGTCCCACATGCAGATCCACATCGGACAGTGCGGTCACCTCGTCGGCGCGGCCGGTGTTGAAGACCTTTGTCACATGCTCCACGGACACGGCGTTCACAGCGTGGCCACCTCCACATGCCGGCGGTGCCGCATCAGCGGCCGTTCGAGAAGGCTGACCGCGGCGGCCACCAGCAGGCCGAGCAGCGCCGCGCCGAGCATCGCGGTGTAGACCTTCGCCGGGTCCGAGGTGGCCTCCCGGGAGTACTCGATGACCAGCCGGCCGATGCCGCCGCGGGTGCCGGTGGAGATCTCGCCGACCACCGCGCCCACCACCGCCGCCGCGCCGGCCAGCCGCAGCGCCGGGAACAGGTAGGGCAGCGCGGCCGGCAGCCGCAACAGCACCAGGGTGCGCCACCACCCGGCGGCGTAGCTGCGCATCAGTTCCACCCCGGCCGCCGAGGTGGACTGCAGGCCGCGCAGCATGCCCACGGCGACCGGGAAGAACGCCAGGTACGCGGCGATGACCGACACGGTCATCCAGTCGCGCCACGGCCACGGGCCCAGTGACAGGTTGCCGCTCCACCCGGCGACCAGCGGCGCCAGCGCCACCAGCGGCACCGTCTGGCTGAGGATCACGTACGGCAGCAGGCCCCGCTCGACGATCCGGAACCGCTGCATGGCGACCGCCAGCAGCAGGCCGACGACCGCGCCGAGCGCGAACCCGGCGGCGGTGATGCCGAGGGTGAACACGCAGGCGCGCAGCACCACCTGCCAGACCGGGTCGCCGCCGGCCAGCTCCGGGCGGCCCAGCCGGCGCGCCACGTCGAGCAGGTGCGGCATGGACAGGTCGTCGGCGCGGGGCAGCACACGGGTGCCGAACAGCACCGTGCCCTCGGGATTGCCGACGAGCTTGTAGCCCTCCCAGAGCAGCACGAACCCGGCGAGCCCGGCGAGCGCGGCGAGCAGCCGCCTCACGAGAACGCCGGAATGACATGCTCGCCGTACGCGGCAAGCGTCTCGTCCTTGGCGTCGTGCTGCAGATACACGGCGAACTGGTCGACGCCCAGATCGCGCAGTTCGGCGAGCCGTTTCAGGTGATTCTGCACCGGGCCCAGCACGCAGAAGCGGTCCACCACCTCGTCCGGCACGAACGTGGTGTGCGTGTTGCCGGCCCGCCCGTGCTCGGCGTAGTCATAGCCCTGCCGGCCCTTGATGTAGTCGGTGAGCGCCGCCGGCACGGCACCGTCCGCGCCGTAGCGCGCGACGATGTCGGCCACGTGGTTGCCGACCATGCCGCCGAACCACCGGGTCTGCTCGCGCTGGTGCGCCACGTCGTCGCCGACGTAGGCGGGCGCCGCCACGCAGAACCTGATCGCCGCCGGGTCGCGGCCGGCGGCGGCGGCCGCCTTGCGCACCGCGTCGATCATCCACTCCGCCACGGCCGGGTCGGCGAGCTGCAGGATGTACCCGTCGCCGACCTCGCCGGTGAGCGCGAGCGCCTTCGGCCCGTACGCCGCCACCCACATCTCCAGCCGGCTGTCCGGCGCCCATTCCAGGCGCAGCCGCGTCCCGCGCAGCGACGCCTCCCGCCCGCAGGCCAGGTCCCGGATCACGCCGATGCTCTCGCGTAGCTGCCCCAGCGTGGCCGGGGCGAGGCCGAGCACCCGCAGCGCCGAGTCGCCGCGCCCGATGCCGCACACCGTGCGGTTGCCGTACATCTCGTTGAGCGTGGCGAACTGGGAGGCGATCACCGTCCAGTCCCGGGTGCCCGGGTTGGTGACCATCGGCCCGACCATGATCCGCCGGGTGTCGGCGAGGATCTTCGAGTAGACGACGAACGGCTCCTGCCACAGCACGTGCGAGTCAAACGTCCACACGTGGCTGAAGCCGAGTGTCTCGGCCCGCTTGGCGTACTCCACGACCTGCCGTGCGGGCGGGTCGTTCTGCAGCACCACTCCGATGTCCATGATCACCGCACCTTCGGGAAGCCGAGGTCCACCGCGGACGTGGCCGGGTCCGGCCAGCGGGCGGTGACGACCTTGCCGCGGGTGTAGAACTGCAATCCCTCCGGGCCGTACATGTGCAGATCGCCGAAGAGCGAGGACTTCCAGCCGCCGAAGCTGTAGTAGGCCACCGGCACCGGGACCGGCACGTTCACGCCGACCATGCCGCAGACCACGTCGTACTGGAAGCGCCGGGCCGCGCCGCCGTCGCGGGTGAAGATCGCCGTGCCGTTGCCGTACGGGTTGTCGTTGACCAGTGCCACGGCCTGCTCGTAGGTGTCCACCCGGACCACCGACAGCACCGGGCCGAAAATCTCGTCGGTGTACAGCGGGGTGTCCGTGCCGACCCGGTCCACCAGGGAGGCGCCCAGGAAGAAGCCCGGCCCGCGGCTGGCCGGATCGTCCCGGCCGTCCACCACCACCTCGGCCGTGCCGGGCTCAGCCAGGTACCCGGCCACCCGGTCGCGGTGTTCGGCGCTGATCAGAGGTCCCATCTGCGCCGCCGGGTCGGTGGCCGGGCCGACGGTGATCCGCGCGATGCGGTCGCGGATCGCGGCCACCAGCGGATCCGCGCCGGCACCGACCGCCACCACCACGGAGACCGCCATGCAGCGCTCACCGGCCGAGCCGTACCCGGCGGACACCGCCGCGTCGGCCGCCGCGCCGATGTCCGCGTCCGGCAGCACCACCATGTGGTTCTTGGCGCCGCCGAGCGCCTGCACCCGCTTGCCGCGCCGGGTGCCGGTCTCGTAGATGTGCCGGGCCACCGGGGTCGAGCCGACGAAGCTGACCGCCTGCACGTCGCGGTGCGACAGCAGCGTCTCGACGGCCGTCCGGTCGCCCTGCACCACGTTGAACGCCCCGTCCGGCAGGCCGGCCTGGCGCAGCAGGTCGGCCAGCAGCAGCGACACCGAGGGGTCCTTCTCGCTGGGCTTGAGCACGAAGGTGTTGCCGCACACCAGCGCGTTGCAGAACATCCACATCGGCACCATGGCCGGGAAGTTGAACGGGGTGATGCCGGCGACCACGCCCAGCGGCTGGCGGATCGAGTACACGTCCACCCCGCCCGCGGCCTGCTCGCTGTACCCGCCCTTGAGCAGGTGCGGCGCTCCGGCGGCGAACTCGGCGTTCTCCAGCCCGCGGGCCACCTCGCCCTCGGCGTCCGCGACGGTCTTGCCGTGCTCGGCGCTGACCAGGGCGGCGATCTCCTTGCGGTTGGCGTCCACCAGCTCGCGGAAGCGGAACATCACCTCGGCGCGCCGGCTCAGCGAGGCGGCCCGCCAGCCCGGGTAGGCGGCCAGCGCGGTGGCCACCGCCCGGCCGGTCTCCTGCTCGGTGGCCGGCACCACATAGGCCTGCTGTTCGCCGGTGGCCGGGTCGAACACCGGCAGCCGTGATGCACCGCCGCCGGCCAGGGCCCGGCCGTCGATCCAGTGTTTGATCTCTCGCACGCGGTCTCCTTCCTAGCGCAGGTAGTCGGACAGCCCGCGCCGGACGAACCGGCCGTGGCCGGCGCGGCCCCGGTACTGCCCGCCGGAGCTGATCACCTCGCCGCGGGACAGCACGGTGTCCACCGCGCCGTCGATCTCCCAGCCTTCCCAGGCGGAGTAGTCCATGTTCATGTGGTGCGTCTGGACGCTGATCCGGGTACGTCCGGCCGGGTCGTAGACCACGATGTCGGCGTCCGCGCCGGGCGCGAGCACGCCCTTGCGCGGGTAGAGGCCGAACATCCGGGCCGGGGTGGTGGCGATGGTCTCCACCCAGCGGGCCAGCGACAGCTTCTTGTCCACCACACCCTGGTAGAGCAGATCCACCCGGTGCTCCACGCTGCCGATGCCGTTGGGGATCTTGGAGAAGTCCCCGATGCCCATCTCCTTCTGATCCTTCATGCAGAAGGGACAGTGGTCGGTGGAGACCACGGACAGGTCGTTGGTGCGCAGGCCCTGCCACAGGTCGGCGCGGTGACTCTCGTGCTTGCTGCGCAGCGGGGTGGAGCAGACCCACTTGGCGCCCTCGAAGCCGGGCGCGCCGAGCTGGTCCTCCAGGGTCAGGTACAGATACTGCGGGCAGGTCTCGGCGAACACGTTGCGGCCGGTGTCGCGGGCCGCGGCCACCTGTTCCAGGGCCTTGCTGGCGGACAGGTGCACGATGTAGAGCGGGCAGTCGGCGGCCACCCCGGCCAGCCAGATCGCTCGGCTGGTGGCCTCCGCCTCCAGTTCCTGCGGTCGGGTGATGCCGTGGTGGACCGGGTCCGTCTCGCCGCGTTCCAGGGCCTGCTTGACCAGGACGTCGATGGCCGGCCCGTTCTCCGCGTGCATCATGATCATGGCGCCGTTGTCGCGCGCCTTCTGCATCGCCCGCAGGATCTGGCCGTCGTCGGAGTAGAACACCCCGGGGTAGGCCATGAACAGCTTGAAGCTGGTGATGCCCTCGTCGGCGACGAGCTGGTCCATCGCCTTGAGGGCGTCGTCGTCCACGCCGCCGAGAATCATGTGGAAGCCGTAGTCGATGTGGCACCGGCCCTCGGTCTTGGCGTGCCACGCGGCCAGGCCGTCCTGCACCACCTCGCCGTACCGCTGGATGGCGAAGTCGATGATCGTGGTGGTGCCGCCGATCGCGGCCGCCCGGGTGCCGGTGTCGAAGGTGTCGCTGGCCTGCGTGCCACCGAACGGCATCTGCATGTGCGTGTGCGCGTCGATCGCGCCCGGGATCACGTACTTGCCGGTGGCGTCGATGGTCTCCACGTCGCCGGGCCCGCGCCCGGGTGCGAACAGCGCCGCGATGGTCTCGTCGTCGATGAGCACGTCGGCCTGCACCGGCCCGGTGGCGTTGACCACCGTGCCACCCTTGATCAGCTTCACGGTGTCACCAGCCCCGCATAGGACTCCGGCCGCCGGTCGCGGTAGAACTGCCAGCGGTCGCGGACCGTGGACAGCAGGCTCATGTCCAGGTCGCGCACGATCAGCTCGGGGTTGTGGCCGTCGCCGACGTCGCCGACGAACTTGCCCTCCGGGTCCACGAAGTACGACTGGCCGTAGAAGTCGTCGTCGCCCAGCGGCTCGATGCCCACCCGGTTGATGGCGCCGATGAAGTATTCGTTGGCCACCGCGCTGGCCGGCTGCTCAAGCTGCCACAGATAGCTGGACAGGCCCCGGCTGGTGGCCGAGGGGTTGAACACGATCCGGGCCCCGGCCAGGCCCAGCGCCCGCCAGCCCTCCGGGAAGTGCCGGTCGTAACAGATGTAGACGCCGATCCGGCCGACCGCGGTGTCGAACACCGGATAGCCCAGGTTGCCCGGCCGGAAGTAGAACTTCTCCCAGAAGCCCTTCACCTGGGGGATGTGGTTCTTGCGGTACTTGCCGAGGTAGGTGCCGTCGGCGTCGAGGACCGCGGCGGTGTTGTAGAGCACGCCCGGCTGCTCCTGCTCGTACATCGGCAGGATCATCACCATGCCCAGTTCGGCGGCGAGCGCCTGGAACCGTTCGGTGGTCGGGCCGGGAATCGCCTCGGCGTAGTCGTAATAGGCCGAGTCCTGCACCTGGCAGAAGTACGGGCCGTAGAACAGCTCCTGGAAGCAGATCACCTTGGCGCCCTGGCCGGCGGCGTCGCGGGCGTAGTCCTCGTGCGCCTTGATCATTGACTCCTTGTCGCCTGTCCAGGTGGTCTGGACCAGCGCGGCGCGGATGACGTCAACCATGTTGCCCCTTTCCCGTACGCGTGGCGTGGGTCACCCTGCGATTGTGATCGCCGACTGACCATCTGTCATCGCCCCTCGCCGTGGCTTGACATCGGGCCCGGATGCCGTAGGACACTACGACACAGATTCGGGTGAACAATTGCCCAACTGTTACGACATGTTTCGGAGCGGTAATTTGCTCTCCCTGATCGCGGGCGCGGTCGGTGATCGCAGCGCCCGCGGCATCGCGGCCGCCGTGAGCCGCCTGATCACCGCAGGCAGCCTGCCGCCCGGCAGCCGCCTCCCCACCGTGCGCGACGTCGCCCGCGAGCTCGGCGTCAGCCCGACCACGGTGAGCGAGGCCTGGGGGAGCCTGACCCGTGCCGGGGCCATCCGCACCCGGGGACGTTCCGGTACGTTCGTGGCCGGTCCCGGTCGGCAACGGCTGCGGTACGCCCAACTGGCCGCCGCCGCGCCGGGCGCCGCCCGCGACCTGTCCACCGGCGTGCCCGACCACGACCTGCTGCCCGACCTCGCGGAGGCGCTGCGCCGCGTCGGCGACGGCCAGCTCACCACGTCCTACCTCGACGCACCGGTGCTGCCCGGCCTGGAGACCGTGCTGCGCGCCCGCTGGCCGTACCCGCCCGCCCGGATCACCGTCACCGACGGCGCGCTGGACGCCCTCGACCGGGTGGCGGCCGTGCTGGTTCGCTTCGGCGATCACGTGGTGGTGGAGAACCCGGCCTTCCCGCCGATGCTCGACCTGCTCGACACCCTCGGCGCGGCGGTGGTCGGGGTGCCGGTCGACGCGGACGGCCTGCTGCCCGATGAACTGGCGGCCTCGCTCACCGAGTTCGCTCCGGCCGCGGTGTTCCTGCAGCCGCGGGCACACAATCCGACCGGCGCCGGGATGAGCGCGCGGCGGGCCGCCGAACTGGCCACCGTGCTGGCCGGATTCCCGGACGTGATGGTGGTCGAGGACGACCACGCCGGCGACATCGCCTCGGCCCCGGCGGTCAGCATCGGCACGCATCTGAGTGACCGCACCGTGCACGTCTCCAGCTTCTCCAAGAGTCACGGCCCGGACCTGCGGCTCGCCGCGGTCGGCGGCCCGGCGACGGTGGTCGACGCGGTGGCCGACCGGCGCCTGCTCGGCCCCGGATGGTCCAGCAGGCTGCTCCAGGCGGTGCTGCTCGACCTGCTCACCTCCCCGGCGGCCGTGGCGCGGATCGCGCACGCCCGCGACGAGTACGCCCGGCGCCGCACCTGCCTGGTGCGTGCGCTGGCCCGGCACGGCCTGCACGCCCCGGCCGGCGACGGGATCAACCTGTGGCTGCCGGTCGCCGACCAGCACGCCGCCATGCTCACCCTGGCCGGGCACGGCATCGCGGTCGCCCCCGGCGCGCCGTTCTTCGCCGGGCCGTCCACCGGCGACCACGTACGGGTGACCGCCGGCCTGGTCCGCGACGGATTCGACGAGCTCGCGGCCGTGCTGGCGGCGGCCGCGGCGGACCCGGCGGCGGGCGGCGGCGCGCGCCCCCCGGCACACCCTCGCGGCTGGCGCTGACCCCACCCCTCAAATGACCTCGGACTTCTCTGGAGGCGCAGATGACCGACGAACTGCTCGACCGGCACCGTGCGGTGATGCCAGCCTGGATGCCGGTGTACTACGGCGGCGACGCCCTGGAGATCGTGTCCGGTTCCGGGCGCCGGGTCACCGACGCCTCCGGGAAGACCTATCTGGACTTCTTCGGCGGGGTGCTGACCACGATGATCGGCTACGACATCCCGGAGATCCGCGAGGCGGTGCAGGAGCAGTTGCGCACCGGCGTCGCGCACACCTCCACCCTGTACCTGATCCGCCGGCAGATCGAGCTGGCCGAGAAGATCGCCCGGGTCTCCGGCATCCCCGACGCGCGGGTCTTCTTCACCAACTCCGGCAGCGAGGCGAACGAGGCGGCCCTGCTGTTCGCCACCAACGTGCGCCGGTCCAACCAGATCCTGGCGATCAAGAACAGCTACCACGGCCGGACCTTCGCCACCATGGCGATCACCGGTCACCGTAGCTGGTCGGCCAGTTCGCTGAGCCCGGTCCAGGTGTCCTGGCTGCCCTCCGGCGAGCGGCTGCGCGGCCGGATGGCCGGGCTGACCGACGCCGACCACATCGAGGCGGCGGTGTCCGAGCTGCGCGAGACCCTGGCCACGGTCACCGCCGGGGACGTCGCGGCGCTGATCGCCGAGCCGATCCAGGGCGTCGGCGGGTTCGTGCACGCCCCGGACGGGCTGCTCGGCGCGCTGAAGAAGGAGCTCGACGAACACGGCATCCTGCTGATCGCCGACGAGGTGCAGACCGGCTGGGGCCGTACCGGCGACCACTTCTGGGGATATCAGGCGCACGACGTCACCCCGGACCTGATCACCTTCGCCAAGGGCATCGGCAACGGATTCGCGCTGGGCGGTGTGGTGGGCCGGGCGGACGTGATGAACGCGGTGCCCGCGATCAGCTTCTCCACCTTCGGTGGCAACCCGGTGTCCTGCGCGGCCGGCAACGCGGTGCTCGACTACGTGCTCGACCATGACCTGCAGGAGAACGCCCGGCGGGTGGGCGCGATCCTGCTGGACGGACTGCGCGAGCTGGCGGCCACGTCACCGATCGTGGCCGAGGTCCGCGGTCGCGGGTTGATGATCGGCGTCGAGTTCACCCGCCCCGGCACCGGCGAACCGGACGTGGCCGCCACCCTGCGGGTCTTCGACGAGTGCCGCGCCGGCGGCCTGCTGGTGGGCAAGGGCGGCCTGCACAACAACGTGCTGCGGATGGGTCCGCCGCTGACGCTGACCGAGGCGGAGGCACGTGAGGGCCTGGAGATCCTCACCGCGGCGGTCCGCACCGCCCAGGCGGAGGCCATCTGAGCCCGCCCCCGCCCGCCCTCGCACCCCGCCCGCCCCCTCGCCCCCGCCCGCCCCCCGCCCCGCCCCGCCCGCCTCCGCCCCTCGCCCCGTCGATCTTGGACTTGGTGTGGTCGATTCGTGTGGCTATGTCGCATAAGCCGGACCACAAACATCAAGATCGGCGGGGGTGGCATCGGCGTGTCCCGCCTGCCTGGCGCGGGGGCGGCGTGGCGGGGGGCGGGTGAGGGGCGTGCCGGGTGGGGGCGGGGCGGGCGAGGTGGGGGGGCTACCCGCATGGGTGTCGATGCGTGCCATCGTCGGTGCACGATCATGCCATTTTGGTGCAAAGTGGACCGTGGGATGCCGGTGCGTGGCTACGATGCCCGGCATGATGACCGCCGCGTGTCCCGTCGCCGCTCGTACGGTACACGTGAGTGCTTCGGAGTCGGTGCCGTCGCCCTGCCCGTCCACCGCCGAGCGCATCGGCTGGTTGTTGCGGTCCAACCGGGTGCACGGCGGTGACTCTCGGTGGACCCGGGCCAAGCATTTCGCCCTGGCGTTCCCCGGCGGCGCCTGGCCCGCCGGCATGCACGAGAGCACCATCTCGCGGTGGGAGACCGGCACCGTGCTGCCGCCCAGTTCCGCCGTGCGCCGCTACGAGGAACTGCTCGGCGTCGCGTCCGGAAACATGGCCACGATGGTGGAGACGGTGCGCCGCTTCACCGCGAACCCCGGCGACGACCCGTACCTTCCGGACCGGCTCGGCAACCGGGCCGACCTGGACGAGCTGCTCGAACGCGCGCTGTCCCGGGCCACCATGACCGGTGCGCACTGGGACGCCCTGTCCGCCCGGATCGCCGCCACCCCGCAGCTTGTCCTGGCGCCCCGCGCCACCCGTGCCGAGCTTGCGGAGCGGCTGCTCCGGGAGATGATCATTTCGCACGGGGTGCCGTGGCGGCGGCGTTTCGAGGCGCTCAACCGGCTGCTGGATCATCCGTCCTGTGGTCCGGAGGCGGTCGCCGCGTGCGCGAGCCTCGCGGCGGACCGCACCAACCAGGTGTTCATCGAGACGGTCGGGGTGCTCGACGCCAGCGCGCACCCGGATGCGGCCCGCCACGTTCTCGCCCAGCTCGCCCACCCGACCAACGACCGCGCGCTGACTGGTGCGCTGCTGGCGTGCTTACGCAAGATCCGCTTCGGGCACTTCACCGCCGACCAGCTCGGGGTGCTGGCCGGGCACATCGCCGAACTGCGGGATGATCCGGTGCACCAAGCGGATGCGCGTCCGGTGGCGGCGCTGCTGCGCCGGCGTGCGCCGCACCTGCACCGGCGGCCGGTGCCGGCGGGTCCGGCGCGGGCGGCCGTCCCGGCCCGCGGACCGGGGCTGTCGTTCGACGAGTCGGCGCTGGCCATGCGGATCGCGGAGGCGGCCGGTGGCGCGGCGGGCGCCGACACGCGTACCGGAATGCGGGGTGACATCTTCGCTCACCTGGTGGCCGAAACCCTGTTCCATCCGGTGAGCGACGCCCGGCTCTACAGCGCGATGCTGGTCTCCGCGACACCACACCGGGAAGGGCTGGCCGCGGCGTTGGCCGACGAGCTGAGCCGGGCCGCGACGGACCGCACCGGGCTGGGCACACGCCTGGTGGCCGCCCTGCGCACGCTGGGCGGCGCGGAGCAACGGCCGCTGCTGGAGGGCATCGTCACCGGTCCGGGGTGGCCGGACCCGCTGGTCAAGGAGGCCACGTTCGGGGTCGGTCACCTGGGTTGCGGCAACGATCCCGGCTTCTGGCGGGCCGCGCTGGGCGCGCAGCAGCAGCGGTTCCGGCGGGGCACCGCGGGCGCCGACGCGCTCACCGGCACCGTCTACAGCATCGGGGTGGCGGGGCAACGGGCGGTGCTGGCCGATCTGAGCCGCGATGCCGAGGTCTGTTCGCCGGTCCGGGCGGCTGCGGCCTGGTGGCTGGACATCCCGGAGCACCTGTACGCCAGTGTCCGGCGCTGACCGAGCCGGTTCTTGCACCGCCGAAGCCGCCTGCAATTGATCTCTATGGGGGAGAGTGTCCGGCCTACGGTCGACAGGCGTCGCCGCCGCACGGCCATGGCGCCGTCGCCGTGCCCCGCAGTCCCGGCTGGAACGTGACTGTGGTGTGCCGCTCGGTGACCGGCGGAGGTGAGGGGCGGGATCGGGTCCGGACGTGGCGGCGGCCGGACCCGATCCCCCTCCGCCGAGAGATCGCGTTCGCCGAAAGACCGCTGGTCGGGCGCGGCACGGCGATCCGGAGGCGCTATCGTCGAGGTGGACCGGCGGAGGGTGGCCTTGACGAGACGGTGTGCGGTGCGATGACGCCGACTCAGCTACGGGCGTTCGCCGCCGTGGTGCGTCTCGGTTCGGTCAAGCAGGCCGCCGCGGAACTACAGGTGTCCGAGTCGGCGGTGTCGTTGCACATCGGCCAGCTCCGCCGGGAACTCGGCGATCAGCTTTTCAACCGCACCGGGGCGGGTCTCGCCTTCACGCCCGGCGGTCTGCGTCTCGCGGGCCGCTCCGCCGAGCTGATCGGCTTGCAGGACCGCACGATTCTGGAGGTCACCCAGGCGGGGCAGGGACGACGGCTGCTGCGCGTGGCGGCGTCCAGCCTGTTCGCCGAGCACGCCGCGCCGGGACTGCTGGAGGCGTTCTCGGCTCGCGCCGCGGACCTGGACGTGGAGCTCAGCGTGTGCAACCCGGGCCGGTTCGTGTCGCTGCTGCGCACCCGTGCGGCGGACGTGGCGATCGGCCCGCGCCCGGAGGATCCGGGGACCCCGCTGGCCGTGCGCCCGGTGATGAACATCCATCTGATCCTGGTGGCCGGTCCGGAGCATCCGCTGGCGGGTGCGCCGGTGAACATCGCCCGCGTGCGCGAGCAGACCTGGCTGCTCGGCCCGTCCGCCGCCGGGTCGCTCGGCGCGGTGCCCGCCCTGCTGCGCCGCCTCGGGGTGCCCGAGGAGCACCAGCAGATCTTCCAGAGCCACGCGGCCGCGGTGGAGGAGGCCAAACGCAACAAGGGGATCGCCCCGGTGCTGTCCTTCGCCGTCGCCCAGGACCTGGCCGGTGGTCGCCTGGTCCGGTTGTCCGGGGCGAACCTGCACCTGGACGGGGTGTGGCACGCCGTCGCCCTGGCCGAACCGGACCCGCCACCGGCGGCGGCCGAACTGATCCGGTTCACCGCCACGCCCCGGGCGGTGCAGGCCATGGTGAAGGGCGCGGGCGTGCCGGTCAGCCGGTTCCGGCCCGCGGTGCACGTGACACTGTGGAGCTGATCGCGGTGACCACCTCGGCCAGCGCATGGAAGGTCCCGGCGGGCAGCAGCGCGTCGCAGTAGGGCAGCGCGGCGGCCATGGCCGCCACCCGCGGTGCGAAGCCGGGCTCGCCGGCCCGCGGGTTCATCCAGATCAGCCGGTACGCGCGACGCCGCATCCGGGCCATCGCGGTGGTCATCGCCGAGGGCGGGTCGCTGTCCCAGCCGTCCGAGGCGATCACCACCACCGCGCCACGCACCAGGTTGCCGTGGTGGGAGTCGAGCAGGGCCTGCAGGTTGGCGGCGATGCGCGTGCCGCCGAACCGGTCCGACGCGACGTCGGTGGGCAGGGCCCCGGACGCGAGGCGGGCGGTCATCCGAGTCAGTGACGTTGCGAAGGTGAACACCTCCGCGTCGGCGTGGTCCCGCAGGGCGCGCATCAGGTGCAGGTACGCCGCGGTCTGCGCCTGCATCGACTGGCTCACGTCGCACAGCAGCACGATCCGGCGAGGTTCCCGGACCGGTCGCAGGCAGACCGGCGTCATGAGCTCCCCGCCGGTGCGCCGCGCCCGTGCCAGCGTGGCGCGCAGGTTCACCGCCGGGCCGCGCCGGTGCGCCGCCTGGCGGCGGGTGCGGCGGGTGGGCCAGGTCGTGCCGAAGCCCCGCAGCCACTGCGCGAGCAGGGCGAGCTGATCCGCGTCCAGGTCGTCGAACGGCCGGTCGGCCAGCGCCTCAACCGCGCTGGGCCGCCGCTCGGGCAGCGCCGGGCCGGTGTCGTCATCGGTGTCCGCCTCGGCGACCACCGCGGGCAGCGTCGCCCAGGGCAGCCCGCCCCCGTCGGTGGCGGGTTCCTGCCCGGTGGCGGGTGCGGCGGCGAACCGGCCGGGCGCGGCGGGACCGCGCCGCGCCGCGCCCGTCGGCGGGCTCTGGTCGGCGAACAGCGCGCCGAACACCGCGTCGAACGCGGCGATCTCGTCGTGCCGGCCGACCAGGGTGATCCGGGCGGTCCAGTAGAGGGCCGTGGTGGTGACCGGCGGGTGCACCCGCAGCGCCTCGGCGAGGTCGCCGGCACCGGTCAGGCCGACCGGCACGCCGGCGGCGCGCAACCGGCGCACCAGCGCCACCGCGAACGCGGCCCGGTCCACGCCCCGCAACGGGCCGCCGCCGTGTGACCGGCCGCCGCCGTCTGACGGGCCGCCGCCGTCTGACGGGCCGCCGTGTGATCGCTCGCCGCCGGGTGGGCCGTTCATGTCACCGCACGCGGCGCCAGACCACGATGCCGACCAGCAGCGCCGCCACACCCGCCGCCACCGGCACCAGCCGCTTGCGCAGCGAGCCACCGGCCAGCGCCATCAGGTCCAGCGCCTCCGGTTCCGTCCGGGGCCCGCCGGCGGGCGCCGGGCGGGAGGCGGCGCCGGCGGGGGAGGAGGAGACGGCGGAGGAGGAGACGGCGGGGGAGGAGACGGTGCCGGCTGCGGTGGGCTCGACCGCGCCCGCGACCGCCGCCGCCGGGCCGGCCGTCTCCGTGGTCGCCACCACCGCCGGGGCGACGTCGGTGGCGAAGGCGCTGGCCTGGCCGCCCGGCGCGGTGACCGCCGGTTCGGTGTTCACCGCCGGGTTGCCGGTCGCGGACGCGCCGCCCGCGACCGGAGTGGCCCCGGATCCGGCATCGGAGCCCGCACCGGCTCCGGCATCCGCTCCGGCGTCCGGACCGGCAGCCGCGCCGCCGCCGTCGGTCCCGGCGCCGATCTTCTCCTCCAGCGAGGCCACGAACTGGCCCAGCAGCTTCTGCGACACCTCCTTGATCATGCCGCTGCCGAACTGGGCCAGCTTGCCGGAGATCTTCAGATCGGTGTCCACGCTCACCGCGGTGGCGTCGCCGTCCGGCCGCAACCGCGCGGTGATCATCGCCGCCGCGTTGCCCGCCGACCGGCGGTCGCGGCCCTTCGCGTCGATCACCGCCCGGTGCGCCCCGTCGTCCTTCTCCACGAACCGGGCGGTGCCCGCGAACTCGGACATCACCGGGCCGACCTTCACCCGTACCCGCCCCTGGTAGACGTCGCCGTCCACACCGGTCAGCTCGGCGCCCGGCAGGCAGGGTGCGATCCCCTCCAGATCGGTCAGCACCTGCCAGGCGTGATCGATCGGGGTGTGCACGGTGAACTCGTTGCTGATTTTCATGTCTCCTCCAGCAGGGCGGCGACGGCGGCCAGGTCGTCCGGTGTCTTGGCGAGCGCGCCCAGGGTGGCGAGCGCCTCCCCGCGGACCAGGTCGCCGACGTGCAGGGCGGACAGTGCGCCCACCCAGTCGATCGCTTCGGCCAGGCCCGGTGGCTTCTCCAGGCGCAGGTCGCGGGCGTGGCCGAGGAACGCGGTGGCGGACGCGATGAGCGGCTCGGCGGCGGCCGGCACATTGCGGCGCAGGATCTCCGCGGCCCGCTCGGGTTCCGGATAGTCGATCCAGTGGTAGAGGCAGCGGCGGCGCAGCGCGTCGTGCAGCTCGCGGCTGCGGTTGGAGGTGAGCACCACCACCGGCGGCTGCTGCGCGACGAACGTGCCCAGCTCCGGCACGGTGACCGCGGCCTCGCCGAGGAACTCGAACAGCAGCGCCTCGAACTCGTCGTCGGCGCGGTCGATCTCGTCGATCAGCAGCACCGGCGGGGTCGGCCCGGTGTGCCGCACGGCGCGCAGGATCGGCCGCTCCTGCAGGAACTCCGCGGTGAACAGGTCGGCGTCGGTCAGCGTCTCCCGGCGCGCCTCGGCCAGCCGGATGGCCAGCAGTTGCCGCTGGTAGTTCCACTCGTACAGGGCCTCGGCGGCGGTCAGCCCCTCGTAGCACTGCAACCGCAGGAACGGCGCCGCGAGCACCCGCGCCAGCGCCTTGGCGGCGGTCGTCTTGCCCACCCCCGGCTCGCCCTCCAGCAGCACCGGACGGCCCAGCCGCAGCGCCAGGAACAGCGCGGTGGCCATGCCGTCGTCGGCCAGGTACCCCTGCTCGCCGAGCCGTCGGCGCACGTCGTGAGCGTCGTGCACGCCGCTCAGTCCGCCTGCCGCAGGTACGCCTCGCGGCACCCCGGGCCGCAGAACCACCGGCCGTCGGCGTGCGGCGTGTCCGGCCCGGGTATCACGGTCATCCCGCACACCGGATCGGTCTGCGGTTGCGGGTACGTCGGAGGGGCCGCCGTGGCGGCGGTCAGCCCCTCCGTGCGTACCGCACGGACGATCGCGCCCATCACCGACAGGGCGATCTCCGGGGCGGTGCGCGCGCCCAGCGGCAGACCGGCCGGGGTGTGCACCCGCCGGCGGTCGTCGTCGCTGAGCTGCATCTCGTCGAGCAGGGCCGTGCCGCGGGTGTGGCTGGCGATCAGGGCCACATATCCGACCCCGGCGTCCAGCGCCCCGCGGATCGCCTCGGGCTCCGCGGTGCCCATGCCGGCCACCACGGCCGCGGTGGCGCCCGCGTACCCGCCGTCGCGCACCACCTCGAAGTCCAGGAACGCGGCAAGCGTGGCGACCGCCGCGGCGATCGGGGTGTCGCCGGACAGCCGCAGCACCGGCGGCGGCAGCACCGGGCGCAGGAAGATCTCCAGCGCCCCGCCGGAGTGGCACGGGTTCACCACCACCTGCGCCCCGGGCGTCTCCGGGAAGGCCGCGCCGTCCTCGGGCAGCACCCGCAGCAGGAGCGTGCGGCCACCGCGCAGGGATTCCAGCGCGGCGGCCCGCACCGAGCCCTCGGCGCAGTGGCCGCCGACGAACCCCTCGATGGAGCCGTCGTCCAGGATCACCGCGTCGTCGCCCGGCCGCGCCGACGACGGCGCCTGCGCACGGACCACCGTGGCGTGCACGAACGGCCGCCGCTGCCGGGTGAGCGCGTCCGCGCGCTCGGCGATGGAGGTCACCGTGCCCCCTAGATCGGCGGGCGGGCGGCGCCCCGCATCGCGTCCCAGACCCGCGAGGGGGTGAGCGGCATGTCGGCGTGGCTGACCCCGAACGGCTTGAGCGCGTCCACCACGGCGTTCACGATCGCCGGCGGCGACCCGACGGTCGCGGACTCGCCGACGCCCTTGGCGCCGATCGGGTGGTGCGGGGACGGGGTCACGGTGAAGCCGGTCTCCCAGTCCGGCACCTCCAGCGCGGTCGGGATCAGATAGTCCATCAGCGACGCGCCCAGGCAGTTGCCGTCCGGGTCGAAGGCGATCATCTCCATCAGCGCCATGCCGACGCCGTCGGTCAGCCCGCCGTGCACCTGGCCCTCGATGATCATCGGATTGATGCGGGTGCCGCAGTCGTCGACGGCGATGAACCGGCGCACCTTCACCTGGGCGGTGCCCGGATCCACGTCCACCACGCAGATGTACGCGCCGTGCGGATAGGTGAGGTTGGAGGGGTTGTAGCAGATCTGCGCCTCCAGGCCGCCTTCGATGCCGTCCGGCAGGTCGCCGGCGCCGTGCGCGCGCATCGCGACATCCTGGATGGTCACCGACCGGCCCGGGTCGCCCTTGACGTGGAACGCGCCCTTGCGCCACTCCAGGTCCGCCACCGACACCTCCAGCATCCCGGAGGCGATGATCCGCGCCTTGTCCCGCACCTTGCGGGCGACGAGCGCCGCGGCGGCACCGGACACCGGCGTGGACCGGCTGCCGTACGTGCCCAGGCCGAACGGCGTGTTGTCGGTGTCGCCGTGCAGCACGTCGATGTCGTCCGGTGGGATGCCGATCTCCTCCGCCACGATCTGCGCGAAGGTGGTCTCGTGGCCCTGGCCCTGGGTCTGCACGGACAGCCGCACCACGGCCTTGCCGGTGGGGTGCACCCGCAGCTCGCACCCGTCGGCCATGCCCAGGCCCAGGATGTCCATGTCCTTGCGCGGGCCGGCGCCCACCGCCTCGGTGAAGAAGGCGATCCCGATGCCCATCAGCTCGCCGCGCTCCCGCTTCTCGGCCTGTTCGCGGCGCAGCTCCTCGTACCCGGCGATCTCCATGGCCAGGCGCATCGTCGGCTCGTAGTTCCCGGAGTCGTACACCCACCCGGTCCGGGTGGTGTAGGGGAACTGCTCGGGGCGCAGCAGGTTCTTCAGCCGCAGTTGCGCCGGGTCCATCTCCAGCCGGTACGCCAGGCAGTCCACGATCCGCTCCACCAGGTAGACCGCCTCGGTGATGCGGAACGAGCACGCGTACGCGACGCCGCCGGGCGCCTTGTTGGTGTAGACCGCGGTCATCTTGCAGTACGCGGCCTGCAGGTCGTAGCTGCCGGTGAACACGCCGAAGAAGCCGGCCGGGTATTTCACCGGCGCGGCGGTGCCGTTGAACGCGCCGTGGTCGGCCAGCACGTTGGTGCGGATGGCGAGGATCTTGCCGTCGCGGGTGGCGGCGATCTCGCCGCGCATCACATAGTCGCGCGCGAACCCGGTGCTGATCAGGTTCTCCGAGCGGTCCTCCATCCACTTCACCGGCTTGCCGGTGACGATCGAGCCGACGATCGCGCACACGTAACCGGGGTAGATCGGCACCTTGTTGCCGAAGCCGCCGCCGATGTCCGGCGAGATCACCTGGATCTTGTGCTCGGGCAGGCCGGCGACCATCGCGTACAGGGTGCGGTGCGCATGCGGCGCCTGGGTGGTGGACCACAGCCGCAGCTTGCCCTCCACCGGGTCGAAGTCGGCCACCGCGCCGCACGTCTCCATCGGTGCCGGGTGCACGCGCGGATAGACGATGTCCTGGCTGACCACCACGTCCGCGGCGGCGAACACCCGCTCGGTGGCCTCCGCGTCGCCGGTCTCCCAGTCGAAGCAGTGGTTGTCCGACTTGCCGTCCAGATCATCGCGGATCACCGGTGCCTCGGGGGCGAGCGCGGTACGCGCGTCGATCACCGGGTCGAGCATGTCGTACTCGACGTCGATCAGCTCCAGCGCGTCCCGGGCCGCGTACCGGTCGTCGGCCACCACGAAGGCGACCTCCTGGCCCTGGAAGCGCACCTTGTCGGTGGCCAGCACCGCCTGCACGTCGCCGGAGAGCGTGGGCATCCAGGCCAGGCCCTGCTCGCCCAGCGCCTCCCCGGTGACCACGGCGCGCACGCCGGGGGAGGCCTGCGCCGCGGTGACGTCGATGGAGACGATCCGCGCGTGCGCCACCGGCGAGCGCAGGATCGCCAGGTGCAGCATGCCGGGCAGTTGCACGTCGTCCACGTACCGGCCGCGCCCGCGCACGAACCGCGGATCCTCCTTGCGCAGCATCCGGCCGTGGCCCAGCGGCTTGTGATCGTTGTTCTCCGGCTCCACCCGGTGTGCCGTGGTGGTCATGAGTTCACCGCCGCCCATCTCACCGATCGGACAATCGTCGCGTATCCCGTGCACCGGCAGATCTGCCCCGAGATGGCCTCGCGGATCTCCTGCTCGGTGGGGTCCGGATTGCGGTCCAGCAGCGCGCGGGCGGTCATCATCATGCCCGGCGTGCAGAACCCGCACTGCAGCCCGTGGCACTGCATGAAGCCCTTCTGCACCGGGTCCAGTTCCGCCCCGTCGGCCAGGCCCTCCACGGTGCGCACCTCGTGCCCGCCGGCCATCGCGGCCAGCACCGTGCACGACTTCACCGGCTCGCCGTCCAGCCACACCACACAGGTGCCGCAGTTGCTGGTGTCGCAGCCCCAGTGCGTACCGGTCAGACCCAGCACGTCGCGCAGGAAGTGCACCAGCAGCATCCGGTCCTCGACCTGCCGCGTCACCTCCGCGCCGTTCACGGTCATCGTGATCTGCACTCAGCTCACCCCTCGATCCGTTGCGCGCAGCGGCGCAGCGTGCGCCGGGTCAGCTCGCCGGCCAGATGCCGCTTGTAGTCCGCGCTGCCCCGCTGATCGGTGGCCGGATCGCAGTGCCGGCTCGCCAGCGCGGCGGCCTCCTGCCAGGCGTCCTCCGACGGTTGCCGGCCGCGCAGCGCCTGCGAGATCGCCGGGATGCCGGTGGTGTTCGGGCCGACCGCGGCCAGCCCCACCCGCGCGTCGGCGATGGTCCCGTCCGGGTTCAGCCACAGCGCCGCCCCGGCGGACGTGACGGCCCAGTCGCCGGCCCGGCGCTCCACCTTCTCGTACGCGCTGCTGCCGCGCTCGCGCACCGGGATGCGGATCTCGGTGAGGATCTCGCCGTCGCCGACCGCCGTCTCGTACGGTCCGCGGTGGAAGTCCTCCATGCTCACCGTGCGGGTGCCGCCCGGTGCCCGGATCACGCAGCTCGCGTTCAGCGTGGTGCACACCGCGGACAGGTCCTCCGACGGGTCCGCCTGGCACAGCGAACCGCCCAGCGTGCCGCGGTTGCGCACCACCGGGTCGGCGATCACCCGCTCCGCGTCGGCGAAGATCGGGAACGCGGCGGCGAGCTCGGCCGACTCCAGCAGTTCCCGGTGCCGGGTGAGCGCGCCGATGCGCACCGTCTCCGGGCCGACCACGATGTATCCGAGTTCGCCGTGCAGGTCGTTGATGTCGATCAGATAGTCGAAGACGGCGAGGCGCAGCTTCATCATCGGCAGCAGGCTGTGCCCGCCGGCGACCAGCCGAGCCGTGCTGCCGAGCCGTGTCATGAGATCGAGCGCCTGGTCGACGCTCTCCGCCCGCCGGTACTCGAACGGGGCCGGCACCTGCATGCGCACACCCCCTTTTCGGTCGCGTTGCCGCGGCGTTTCGTGATCGCCGTGCCGTGCGCCGAATGTGTCGCGGGCCACAGGGGATGTCAACAGCGGATTAAGGGATCCCTTAGGTTGATCGTCGGCCGGATCGCGCCGCCGGCTGGATCATGGTGCGGGCAGGCTGATCCGCCGGTCGCGGTGTGCGGCCGGCGGATCGGAGTCCGGGGTCAGCTCGCCAGGAAGCTGCGCACGCGGCTCAGAATCGTGGTGTCGGTCAGATATCCGAGGTGGGTCTCGCACGCCACATAGTTGTTCGTGGCGCCGGACAGCCGGGTGCTGGTGTACGGGATGATCACGCCGTCGCAGGGGGAGTACCAGGTGGCGTACCGGGTGCTGCCCGGCGTCTCGTCACCGGCGCTGAGCGTGTTGATGAACGACGATCCCGGGTACATCTGCTGGCAGGTGCGGAACGCCAGGCAGGTGCTGGCCGCGGTGGTGCCGTGGTTGGCGCCGGCCAGCGAGGCGAGATGGTTCACGTACGCGGAGCCGCCCAGCTCCTTGAGGTACCAGAGGCTGACCAGGCCGCCCATGGAGTGGTTCACGATGTCCACCTTGGCGGCACCGGTGCGCGCCCGCACCATGCTCACATAGGTCGCGAGGCCGCGCGCGTTGTCCACGTTGTCGCCGTAGGAGTCGTACTCGTACGCGTACAGGTCGCTGCTGGAGTAGCCGCCGGCGCGGAAGACGGACTCGGCGGTGATCCAGTTGGAGGCGCTGCCGCTGAACCCGTGTACGAAGATCACCGGGGTGCCGGGGGCGGCGGCAGCGGGCGCGGCCGGCGCGAGGAGCAGGGCGGCCAGACAGACGGCCAGGAGTGTCACGATCCTTCGCATGGAACCTCCATCGAGCGGTCGGGGGTACCACGGAGTCTCGGCGCGTAATCGCACGGAAACATCGGCGAAATCGCCGGTCGGTTGGTGGTGGCACGCGGAGTGAGCGTCCGCCGGGCGGCCGTGCGGGCGGCTGGTGGAAGGGAGGGGTCAACGCATCGATGACCGTCTAAACTTTGGCCATGGAAGTTGCATCATGCGTGCAGTTTGTTTCCGGCGTCCTGGTGCTTGCCGGCGGCCCGGGATCGGGCAAGAGCACGCTCCTGCGCGCGGCGGGCGACGCGGCCGCCGGGGACCGCATCGTGCTGACTGTTCCGGGGCACCGGGATGAGGCGGGGTACGCCTGCGCCGCGCTGCACCGGCTCCGCGCGGCCCTGGCGGGCGTTCTGGCGACCGGAGGCGACGCCGCGGAAGACCGGCACGACGGTGCCGAAGAGGCCGGGATGGCGCTGCTGAGTTTGCTGCGGTCCGCGGCCCGGCATCGCCCGGTGCTCGTCCTGCTCGACGACGCGCACCTGCTCGACCGCCCGTCCTGGGCCGCGGTCGCGGTCGCCGCGCACCGCATCGGCCGCGAGCCGGTCGCCGTGGTGGCCTCGGTGCCCGACGGGTACCCGCCGACCGGGTTGCCGACCCGGCGGCTGGCCCCGTGGGATGACGATGAGTGCCGCGACCTGGTGCTGGCGCGGGCGCCCGACGTCCACCCGGACGTGGTGGCCGCGCTGCTGGAATCCGCGGGCGGGAATCCGGGCGCGCTGTGCGAGCTGGCCGGGGCGCTCACCCCGGAGCAGCGCCGCGGCGACGCCCCGCCGCCCTGCGTGGTGCCCGCGTCCGGGGCGGTGCATCAGGCGTACCGGGACATGCTCGCCGCCGTGGGTGACCCGGCCCGGCGCCTGCTGGTGATCGCCGCGGCGGCCCGCACGCTCAGCGTGGACGAATGGGATGCGGCGTGCACCGCGGCGGGTGTCGGCCTGAGCGTGCCGGCGCCCGCGGAGGCAGCCGGGCTGATCGACACCGCGGGTCCGGTGGTGCGGTTCCGGGAACCGGTGCTGCGCGCGATCGTCTACCACGGCGCGCCGCTGGCGGACCGCCGGTGGGCGCACGCGGTGCTGGCGCGGGTGATGCGGCGGCGCGGGCGGCGGTTGCCCGCGCTGCTGCACCGGGCGTGGTCGGTGCCGGGACCGGACGAACGGCTGGCCGCCGAGCTGGTGGAGGCGGCGGCGTGCGCCGGCGACCACGGTGACGCGGCCGACGCGTGTGCGCGGGCGGCGGAGTTGACCGTGCGCGCGCCGGTGGCCGTGTCCGCGCTTGTCGCGGGGGCCGACCATGCCTGGCTGGCGGGGTTCGCGCACCGCGCGGGCCTGATGACACGCCGGGCGGAGCGGGCCCGCCGCGCTGCGCGGCAGGGCAGCGGCGCCGGCCGGCAAGCGGGTGCCGTGGACGCCGTCGCCCGGTACGCCGGCGGATCCGTCCCGCCCGGCGACCTCCTGCGGATGGCTCGCCACCTCGCCGGATACGACCGGGCCGCGGCGCTTGACGCGCTGCTGCGCGCCGGTGACGGGTACGCGCTGGCCGGGTGCCACGACCGGTACGGCGAGGTCGCCGACGCGGTGCGTGCGCTGCGCCGCGGCGCCGAGCCGGACGGGGCCGCCGTGGCGTTCGCGTACGTCGACGGCCTCGACGCGATGTTCCGGGGCGACCACCCGCGTGCCTTCGCCGAACTGCGCCGGGTGGTGGATCTGGGCGGCCGGGTGGACGACCCGGTGGCGGTGAACCGGGCCGCCACCGCCGGGCTGTTCACCGGCGACGACGCCGCGGCGCGCGACCTGGCCGTGCGGGCCGCGGGGCTGGCCGCCGCCCGTGGCGAACCCGCGCTTGTCCCGCGGAGCCGGGAGACCGCCGCGTTCGCCGCGCTGGCGCTGGGCGATCACGGGTCCGCCGCGGCCTCGGCGGCCGAGGGCGCGCGGCTGGCACGCGCCACCGGCCAGCCCGCGCTGGCCTCCACCCATCTGAGCATTCTGGCGGTGCTCGCCGCGCTGGCCGGCGACGAACCGGGCTGTGCGCAGCGGGTGCGCGAGGCCGGCGCCCGGGACGACGCGGGCGGGCCGGGGCAGGCGCGGGCGCTCTGCGAGTGGGCGCTGGCGTTGCTGGATCTGGTGGCCGGGCGACCGCGCGCCACCGTGCGCCGGCTGCTCGGCATCGTCGCCGCCCCGGCCGGGCGGGGCAACGTGGTGATGCAGGTCGCGGCGACGCCGCACCTGGTCGAGGCCGCCGCGCTGGCCGGCTGGGCGGCACCGGCCGGCCCGCCGCCGCAGACCGGCAGCAGCGGCGGCGGTGGCGGCGAGCCGGACGGCGGGCCGCCGCCGGGTCGCGAGGCGGCCTGGGAAGCGCAGGTGATGCCGCCGTTCGACGCCTGGACCGGGTACACCGGCCGACCGGCGTGGCTGGCGTTGCGGGAACGCTGCCGGGCGTTGCGCGCCGCGGACGCCGCGGACGCCGATGACCACTTCGCCGAGGCGTTGCGCCAGCACCGGGCCGACGGGGCGGATTTCCCCCGGGCGCACACCCAGTTGCTGTACGGGCGCCGGTTGCGTCGCCGCCGTCCGGTCGCGGCACGCGAGCATCTGCGCGACGCGGCCGGCACCTTTCACCTGCTCGGGCTGGTGCCGTGGGCGGAGGCGGCGGACCGCGAGCTGCGCGCCGCCGGTGACCATGTGGCGCAGCCGCCGCCCGGGGGCCGGGCGCTCACCGCCCAGCAGGAGCGCATCGCCGCGCTGGTGGCCCGGGGCGCGACGAACCGGGAGATCGCCGAGCAGATGCTGCTCAGTCCGCGGACCGTCGACCATCACCTACGCAACGTGTTCGCCCGGCTGGGTGTGCGCAGCCGCACCGAACTGGCGCATCTCATGACGTCGTGACGTGCTCCCTCGCGTCGGCGAACGCGAGGTCGCGGGCCAGCACCCCGATGTCGGCCTGGTCGGTGAACAGCCCGTCCAGCCCGGTACGCAGGAAGGTGATCTGTTCGTCGATCGCCCGCCCGTACGCGGTCGGGTCGTCGCCGCGCCGGTAGTCGGTCGGCAGGAACTGGTTCTCCGCCCGGAACGTGTACGGGATGACCTGCAGCCCCGCGGCGTGTGCCCGGTCCACCAGCCCGGTCGGGGCGGCCAGCGCGCCGGTCGCGTCCCGGGCGATGACCTGGTTCTTGTCCGGTCCGATGCCGTCCACCCAGTGGGACAGCCGGCGCAGCCCGGCCGGGGTCAGATAGTCCGCGTACGAGCGCGGGTCGTGGTAGGGCGCGCCGCTCGCGCTGGTCAGGAACACCAGCGGGACCCGGAGCCGGTACGCGGTCCGGAGCATTCGCAGGTTGGCGAACTCGAAGGACTGGACGAAGACCTTCGCTCCCGGCCGGTCCAGCCGGTACCGCCGCAGCGTCCGCACCAGCGGCGTCTCCAGGTCCAGGCCGAGCCCGCGGAAGTAGGTGGGGTGCTTGGTCTCCGGGAAGACGCCGATCTCCCGGCCCAGTTCGCCGGACAGCCGGGCGCGCAGGTCCAGCACCTCGGTGAGGGTGGGCACCGGGAACAGCCCGTCGTAGAGGGTGTTCTCTTGGCGTACCGTGGGAAGACGCTCCACCGCGCGCAGCGTCTTCAGCTCGGCCAGCGTGAAGTCGTGGGTGAACCATCCGGTGACCGGTGTGCCGTCGAGCACCACGGTGCGCCGCCGGGACGCGAACTCGGGGCGGGTGGACACGTCGGTGGTCCCGCCGATCTCCGGCTCGTGCCGGCACACCAGCACCCCGTCGGCGGTGATGACCAGATCCGGTTCGATGTAGTCGGCGCCCATCCGGGCGGCCAGTTCGTACGAGGGCAGGGTGTGTTCGGGCCGGTAGCCTGCCGCCCCGCGGTGGCCGACGACCAGCGGCCGGCGGTGATGCGCCGACGCCCCCGATGCCCGCGGGGCGGCCTGCGCGCCCTGCGCGGCGACGGCGGTCAGGGCGGGCGCGGCGGCGCCCGCCACGGCGATCCGCAGCACCTGTCGGCGATCTGCCATGGCTCCTCCACGGGAGCGGCACCGGCGTCCCTCGCCGGGCTCCCGCAGGCAGTGGACTCGATCGATCCGTACGGGTGGCGACGGGGGCATGGCGCGTCCGCGAACGCGGGCTGATCGAAGCGTGCGAGGTGACGAAGCCCGGACGATGATCGCCGGTTGGTGTGGGGCACTCGCCCGGAAGGCGGGGTTCGCTGCCCGTTTACCCGAAACAGGCATCGCCGCGACACGCTTAGAGTCATGGCCCAAGCGCTCACCGTGAAACCCCGGTCCAGGGAACGCATTCGTGGAGTGTTGTCATGGGATTTCTGGAGCGTCGCGCCGACGGAGTCCGGCGCGCTGCGGACGGTGCCGACGGAGTCCGGCGCCCTGCGGACGGTGCCGACGGAGTCCGGCGCGCCACGGACCGCACCGGCGATCCGCGTCATCAGCGGGGCGAGGGTCGCTACGGGCTCAAGCCCGGCCCGGCGGGCGGGTCCAACGATCCGTTGTTCGACCCGACGCGCCGCCGTGCCGCCGGGGTTCCCCCGCCGGGCGGCCCGGCGCAGACCGCCGCCCCCGATCTGGTCCAGCCCGATCTGGTCCAGCCCGATCTGGTCCAGCCCGAGCCGGTCCAGCCCGAGCCGGTCCAGCCTGAAGCGGCCCCGGCCGTGCGGCCCGCCGACCTGACCGATCTGCTGGGCAGCAGCGTGCTGCACGACCGTACCCAGCGGATCTGTCGCGCCTACGGCCTGCTGCCCCCGGCCGGATTCCGGCTGTCCAGGTCCTATCAGGCGCGCGACGTCGGCGTGGAGATCGCGGCCGATGCACACGGCACCATTACCGCGGTGTTCCTGCACTTCCACGGCGACGACGGGTTTGCCCACTTCGCCGGTGAGATGCCCGGCGCGGGTGGGGTCGCGCCCCGGCGGGCGGCGCTGTGGGCGAACCTGGGCCGCCCGCAGCACAGCGGCGACCCGCAGCGTGACCGGTTCCTGGGCGACCACGGCCCGTGGGACCGCTGGGTGCTGGCGAGCCACGTGCTGCGGGCACAGTACGACCTGGACGGGGAGAGCCTGCTTCGGCTGACCCTCACCCCGCCGCCGCGCGGGTGAGCCGGTCCTGCAGCGCCGCTTCGTTGCCCGCGCGCACCAGCGGCACGTCCACCGGCCCGTCGGCCACCGCCACGAACCAGGGCAGCAACACCCCGTCGGCGTCGCGGACCGGCAGGCAACGTTGCTGTTCGCGGATCACCGCGGTGAGCGCCGCCTCCGGCAGCTCCAGGTGGTCCGGGTCAAAGGTGCCGAGCAGCGGGACCGGCTGCTCGACCAGGTGGCTGATCTGGTCGATGAGGGCGCTGTCCGCGACGGCGTCGATGCGGCCGTCCGGGTAGACCAGGTCCTGCGCGCCGACCATGATCAGGTCGCGGCGGTCCTCCGGGTCGGCGACCACGCCGTTGACCGCGATCGTCTCCATGAACGTCTCGGCCGATGCCACCTCCAGCACCGGCCGGTCCGCGGTGCGCGGGCCACGGGTGCCTCGGCCGGCCGGGAACGACGACACCGTGACCGGTACGACGTCGTGGCCCCACAGCGCGACCAGCCAGCGCACCGGCCGGGTGAGCGTGAGCCGCGGTGCGTCGTGCCCGCTCGTGCCGCCGTCGCCGGGCACTCCGCCGCCCGAGCGGGCCACTCCGCCGATCGCCTGGGCCACTCCGCCGATCGCCTGGGCCACCGCGCCGGCCACTTGGGCCACCGCGCCGGCCGCCGTGTCCACCGCGCCGGCCGCCCGGTCCACCGCGCCGGCCAGCACCCGCGGGGCGTCCCGGCCGGTCGGTGACGGGCGCGCCGCCACGGCGTCGGCCACGGCGATGAGCCGTCGCGGGGTGACGAAGCCGTGCACCTCGCCGTGCGCCAGGCGGTTCGCGGCCAGGGCGTCGGCCAGCCCCCGGCGCAGTTGCTCGACCGCGGTGCGCGCCTGCGCCGGGGGCATCTCCGCGACGCCCACCTCGACCACCAGCGTGCGGGCCCGGTCGCTGGTGGTCGAGGTGGGCGCGGGGGCGGGGACGGCGGCGGCGGGTGCGGCGGCGTGTTCGAGGTCCGCGGTGTGCCGCGCGCGCTGCCGGGCGGTGACGATCCGATCCAGGGCGTACGTGATCCGTACCGTGCCGGCCTGCGGGGTCCGCCCGTCGCCGGGCGCGACGCAGGCGACCTGGCCGATCTCCAGTCCGTCCAGCCACACCGTCCAGGCCGGGCCGGGCTCGCCGGACGCCGGGGAGGGCCAGTCGTCGGCCACGAACCGCACGTCGTGCGCGGCCACGTCGATCCCGAGCGCGCACAGGCTGCCCAGGCAGAGATCCTGGGCGTCACCCGGACCCTGCGCGTCGCCCGCCTCCGGGGCGAGCGTCAGCAGGAACGTCGCCGCCGTCGTGTCCGGCGTGCCCGCTGCGGCTCGGGCGTTCATCGAACCGTCGGGCGGCAGGCAACCCTCGTCCGTCCAGTACGCGGTCAGCCGGGCCGCCGCCTCCTGCAGGGTGAGCATGGCCCAGAAGTCTATGTTCGCGCTGGCGGGGTAGGTGTCACCCATGACCGACGTACTGGCGGGTGACCTCTACCAGATGCAGGATCTGCTGACCGACGACGAACGCGTCGTGGTGGAACGCCTGCGGGCGTTCCTGCGCGCCGAGGTGGCGCCGATCGCCAACGACTGCTGGACCCGTGCCGAGTTCCCGGCGCACCTCGTCAAGAGGTACGCCGACCTGGGCATCGCCGGGCACCCGCACTCGTCGCTGCTGTCCGGATGGATCGCGCTGGAGATGGCGCACACGGACCCGTCCATGGCCACCTTCTTCGGGGTGCACTCCGGGCTGGCGATGGGCAGCGTGGCCGCCTGCGGCTCGCCCGAGCAGCAGGAACGCTGGCTGCCGCCGATGGCCGCGTTCGACCAGATCGGGGCGTTCGCGCTGACCGAGCCGGACGGCGGGTCGGACGTGGCCGCCGGGCTGCGCACCACCGCCCGCCGCGACGGCGACGCGTGGGTGCTCAACGGCGCCAAGCGGTGGATCGGCAACGGCACGTTCGCCGACCTGATCGTGGTGTGGGCCCGCGACGAGGCGGACAACCAGGTGAAGGGCTTCGTGGTGCGCGGCGACAATCCGGGTTTCGCGGCCACCAAGATCGAGGACAAGATCGCGTTGCGGATCGTGCAGAACGCCGACATCACCCTCACCGACTGCCGGGTGAGCGAGTCGGACCGGCTGGCGAACGCGCACAGCTTCAAGGACACCGCGACCATCCTGCGCCAGACCCGCAGCGGCGTGGCCTGGCAGGCGGTGGGGGTGATGCTCGCCGCGTACGAGATCGCGCTGCGCTATGCGGGTGAGCGGGAGCAGTTCGGCCGGCCGATCGGCAGCTTCCAACTGGTGCAGGACCTGCTGGTGCGGATGCTCGGCAACGCCACCGCCGCGCTGGGCATGGTGGTGCGTCTGGCCCAGTTGCAGGATGCCGGGCAGTACCGTGACGAGCACTCGGCGCTGGCCAAGGCGTACTGCACGACCCGGATGCGGGAGGTCGTGGGCTGGGCGCGTGAGCTGCTGGCGGGCAACGGGATCGTGCTCGGCTACGACATCGGCCGGTTCGTGGCCGACTCGGAGGCGTTGTACTCGTACGAGGGAACCCGCGAGATCAACACGCTGATCGTGGGGCGTGCGGTGACCGGGCTGAGCGCGTTCGTCTGACGGATCGGCGCGCCGCCGGGCCGCCGGCTCCGCTCCAGCCGCGCCCGCTCCAGCCGGACCCGCTCACGCCGGGCCCGCTCACGCCGCGAGCCGCACCCCGCCGCCGCCGCGCTTGGCCTCGTACATGGCCGCGTCCGCGGCCCGGAACAGCGACGCCACGTCGGTGCCCAGGTCGGGGAACATCGCCACGCCCACGCTCGCGCCCACCGTGACCGGCTCCCCGTCCAGGTCGAACGGGTGGCGCAGCCGCTCGTCGATGCGCTCGGCGACCAGCATCGCGGTGGCGGTGTCCGGGTCGTCGGACAACAGCAGCGCGAACTCGTCGCCACCCAGCCGCGCGGCCAGGTCGCTCTGGCGCATGGTGCCCTGCAACCGCTGGGCCACCGCGTGCAGCAGGGCGTCCCCGGCGTGGTGGCCGATGGTGTCGTTCACCCCCTTGAAGCCGTCCAGGTCGATGAGCAGCACCGCCGCCCGGGTGCCCGCGCCGGCCGCCCGCGCGATCGCCACCTCCGCCTGTTCCAGCAGGTGTGTGCGGTTCGGCAGGCCGGTGAGCGCGTCGTGGAACGCCTGCCGGGTCAGCTCGGCCACCCGGCTGCGCTCGGCCTGACGCAGCCGCGCGCCCTCCACGATCAGCGCGCCCTCGGCGGCGATCTGGGCGGCCAGCACCCGGTCGTGCGGGCTCCAGTCGCGGGTGCTGCTCTGATCCCCGCACACCACCATGCCGACCTGACCGCTCGCCGACATCAGCGGCACCGCCAGGTAGGAGCGCAGGCCCAGGGCCCGGACCATGCCGCCGGCCGGGGACGGGCCGGCAGCCGCGTCGGCGACCAGCACCGGCCCGTTCTTGTCCTGCACGGCACGCCACAGCGGGTACGCCCGTGCGGGTGTGCCGGCCACGTCGCCGGACAGCGCGGCGCTCTGCTCCGGGGGCAGCCCCACGGTCACCGTGTGCTCGATGCGCCCGTCCGCCGCGACCAGAGCCAGCGCCGCGATCTCGGTGCCGAACGCGTCGGAGACCGCACGGGCCAGCACCCCGCCGGCCTCGACCACGCTGGCGGCCCGGGTGCCCTGCTCGAACAGGACCCGGATGGTGTTGCCCACGTGCGTGATGAAACGCCGCTGCCGCTCGGCGGCCAGGCTCTGCAGGATGGTGCCGAAATGCAGGGCGACGGTGGCCACCACGTCGTGGCGCAGGGCCTCCAGGCCGTCGCCGTGCAGCACCAGCACGCCCACGGTCTGGCCGCCGATGCGCAACCGGATCGCCGTACGGTCACCGTCCACGACCGGCTTGCCGCCCGCCGGGGTGCGGAACACCCGCCCGGCCAGCATCAGGTCCCGGGCGGCGTCGCTGGTCCCGATCACCGGGGTGAGCCGCCCGTCCTCCGGGTCCAGGGTGCAGACCATGATCTCGCGCAGCCCGAGTGGCTGCAGATGGTTACGGACCACGCCGGCCAGGTGTGCGACCGACGGAGTGTCCCGCGCGAGAACCGAGATGAGCTCGGCGAGCAAGGCCTCCTGGGGGTCCGCGACGGCCGGTGCCGGCCTCACCTCGATGCCTGTGGTCACGGCCGCACACATCGGCGGCGAGACGCTGCGCATGAGGGATAGTGGCGGCGTCGGCTACCGTGTCCGCCGGAGAGAGGGCGGAAAGGGGACCCCAAGCATGAGAGTGTGCGTCGCCGGTACCGGTTATGTCGGGCTCACCACGGGTGTCAGCCTGGCGTACCTGGGGCACGACGTGGTCTGTGTCGATCACGACCCGGACAAGGTCGAGTCGCTGCGGTCCGGTCGGCCGCCGATCTACGAGCCGCACATGGACGCCCTGCTCGCGGAGGCGTCCGAGCGGCTCACCTTCACCACCGACTACGCCGAGGGGGTGCCCGGCGCGGACGTGGTGTTCATCGCCGTGCAGACGCCCTCGCTGCCGGACGGCAACCCGGACCTGCGATACCTGCGGTCCGCGGCGGACAGCGTGGGCCGCTGCGTGGCCGGCGGCTTCACCGTGGTGGTGAACAAGTCCACCGTCCCGATCGGCAGCGGCAACTGGGTGGACGCCATCCTGCGCGAGGCGTTCGAGAGCCAGCACGGCCGGCGCCCGGCGGGCGAGTTCTCGGTCGCCTCGAACCCGGAGTTCCTCCGCGAGGGCCAGGCGATCTTCGACACGCTCTACCCGGACCGGATCGTGATCGGCTCGGACAACCCCCGCAGCCTCGATGTGCTCAACCGCCTCTACCGGGTGATCCTGAACCAGACGTTCACCCCGCCCACGTTCCTGCCGCGGCCCGCGGAGCTGGGCGCGGTGCCGATGGTCTCCACCGACCTGGCCTCCGCCGAACTGATCAAGTACGCCGCCAATGCGTTTCTGGCCACGAAGATCAGTTTCATCAACGAGATCGGCGTGGTGGCCGGCAAGGTCGGCGCGGACGTCATGCAGGTGGCCCGGGGCATCGGCCTGGACGCCCGGATCGGACCGCGGTTCCTGGAACCCGGCGTCGGCTGGGGTGGCTCCTGCTTCGGCAAGGACACGGCCGCGCTGATCACCACGGCCGGCGACTACCACCACGAGATGCCGATCGTGTCCGCCGCCCGCACGGTCAACCAGCAGCAGCGGCGCGCTGTGGTGGACCGGCTGCTCCAGGAGCTGCGCATCCTCAAGGGACGCCGGATCGGCCTGCTCGGCCTGGCCTTCAAGCCGGACACCGACGATCTGCGCGACGCGCCCGCGGTGGACGTCGCCCGGCAGCTCATCGCGCACGGCGCCCGGGTCAGCCTGCACGACCCGGTGGCCGGCGAGCGGTTCCGCCGCGAGCAGCCGGATCTGGCCCCGCGGTTGTGCGACACCCTGGACGAGGTGTTCGACGACAGTGACGCCGTGGTGCTGGTGACCAAGTGGTCGCAGTACCTCGACCTGGACTGGGAGAAATACGTGGGGCTGATGCGCGAGCCGGTGGTGCTGGACGGCCGGCACGCCCTGGACCGTGGCCGCCTGGAACGCATGGGCTACCGCTACCTGTCCATCACCGGCGCCTGACCGGCGCGCGCCGACGGCTCGTCGCTCCGCATCGCCCGGCCGGCGTCGGTTTGGCCGGCGTCGGCTTCTCCGCATCGTTCGTCCAGGCCGGACGAACGATGTTGAAACGTGTCCAACGCTCGATTTGATACGCGCGCAACCTTGACGTTACCTGAGCAACGTTGTTGAAATGTGTTTGCTCATGGCGGACCGCGAGCGCTCCACACGGACACGTGGCGCGCCGGACGGTGCTGCCCGCGTGGCGATGAAAGGGAGCGAACCCATGCTGAAACGACGACGGCGGGCACTGACGGTAGCCGCCGCGACCCTGCTCACGGCCGGTTTCATCGCGCCGGCGCAGGGCGCGAGCGCGGCACCGGCCTGGCACAAGGGCAACCCGCCGCTGTCCACCCCGTGGACGGCCGAGGTCGGCCCGAACAACGCGCTGCCCGAATACCCGCGGCCGCAGATGACCCGCGACGCATGGCGCAACCTCAACGGCGTGTGGCAGTTCGCCAAGGCCGACGTGGACCAGGCGCCCCCGGTCGGGCAGGACCTCGGCGAGCGGGTGCTGGTGCCCTACCCGATCGAGTCCGCGTTGTCCGGCATCCAGCGGCACGAGGACCGCATGTGGTACCGGCGCACCTTCACCGTCCCGGCGGCGTGGCGCCTGGCCGCCGGGAACCGGCTGCTGCTGCACTTCGGCGCGGTCGACTACGACGCCAAGGTGTGGGTCAACGGCACCCAGGTGGCGACCCACCGCGGCGGCTACGACGGCTTCGACGTGGACGTCACCGACGCGCTGCGCGGCAACGGTCCGCAGGAGCTGATCGTCTGGGCCGAAGACCTCACCGACGCCACCGGCCAGCCCATCGGCAAGCAGCGCCGCACCAGCGACCACGGCATCTTCTACCAGGGCAGCTCCGGCATCTGGCGGACGGTGTGGATGGAGCCGGTGCCGGCGGCGCACATCGCGAGCCTGTCCATGACACCGGACGTCGAGGCCGGGACGCTCAAGGTCACCGTGCACACCGTGGACAGCGGCGATCTGAAGGCCAAGCTGGTGGCGCGGGCCGCCAACGGCGCGAACGTCGGGCACGTCACCGGCGCCGCGAACACCGAGCTGACCCTGCCGATCCGCAACCCGAAACTGTGGTCCCCGGACCATCCGTACCTGTACGACCTCGAGGTGTCCCTGAAGGACAAGGGCACCACGGTGGACACCGTCGGCTCCTACTTCGGGCTGCGCGAGATCGGCATCAAGAAGGGCGCCGACGGCAAGAACCGGATCGCGCTCAACGGCCAGATCCTGTTCAACATGGCCACCCTCGACCAGGGCTTCTGGCCGGACGGGCTGAACACCGCGCCGACCGACGCCGGCCTGCGTTTCGACCTGGAACAGCACAAGGCGATGGGCTTCAACGCGGTGCGCAAGCACATCAAGGTGGAGCCGGACCGCTGGTACTACTGGGCGGACAAGCTGGGCCTGATGGTGTGGCAGGACATGCCGGCCAGCAACACCGGCCCGATCCCGCCGGCATGGCGCGACCAGTTCGAGTCCGAACTGCACGAAATGGTGCGCGAACACCAGAACTGGACGTCCATCGTCGCCTGGGTGCCGTTCAACGAGGGCTGGGGCGAGTGGGACCGGGACGCCACCGGCCGCATCGCCGACGAGGTCAAGGCGCAGGACCCCACTCGCCTGGTCAACGCGCACAGCGGCGTCAACTGCTGCAACTCCCACGGCGACTCGGGCGCCGGCGACGTCATCGACTTCCACCAGTACACCGGCCCGGCCTCGCCGGCACCCGACGACACCCGCGTAGCCATCGACGGTGAACACGGCGGTTTCGGCCTCAAGGTGCCCAACCACATGTGGTTCGGCGACGGCCAGGCGTACGAGATGGAGCCGGATTCCGCCACGCTGACCAAGAAGTACGTGCAGAACCAGCAGGCGGTCATCACCTCGGCCAACTCGTGCGGCATCAGCGCGGCGATCTACACCCAGATCACCGACGTGGAAGGCGAGCTCAACGGCTTCTTCACGTACGACCGGCAGGTCGCCAAGATGGACATGACCAAGGTGCGCAACGTCAACCGGCGGATCATCCGGGAGGCCACCGGGGACGGCAGCAGCGTGCCGCAGCCGCCGGCCGGCACACCCGGGTTGACCGGCGTGGCGTACTACCCGCTGGACGGCTCGACCACCGACGAGGCCGGCGACCACGACGCCACCCTGGTCGGCGACCCGGCCTACGTCGACGCCCACACCGGTCAGGGCGTCGCGCTGAACGGCTCGAACCAGTACGTGGACACCGGCGCGCCGCTGGTGAACACCGCCTCCGACTACACCGCGGCGGCGTGGGTCAAGCTGGACAAGGCGGACGGTGCCTTCCAGACCGTGGTCAGCCAGGACGGCGCCAGCAACAGCGACTTCTTCCTGCAGTACTCGGGCGCCGACCAGCGGTTCGCGATGAGCTTCGCGGGCGTGCGGGCGCTGGCCCCGGTCAAGCCGGAGGCCGGCCGCTGGTACCACCTGGTCGGCGTGCGCGACTCGGTCAAGGGCGAGCTGCGGCTCTACGTGGACGGCCAGCTCGCCGGAAAGGTCAGCGCCTGCATGCCGCAGGCGGCCCCCACCGGCCACACGGTGATCGGCCGCGGCAAGTTCGGCGGCAACGCGGTGGACTACCTGGACGGCACCGTGGACCAGGTGCACCTCTACGACCGGGCGCTGTCCCCGTCGGAGATCACCGAGCTCTACCAGAGCGGCAACTGACCGCCCGTACGCACGAAGCGAACAGCCCCGCCCCGGTATTTCCCCGGGGCGGGGCTGTTGCGGTGGGGGCCGGACCCCGCCCCTGGGAACGAGGGGCGGGGTCCGGAGTCGAGCCGCAGTCCGAGCCGATCAGGACAACGGCGGGTAGGCGTTCGCCATGAGCTGCTGGAACTGGGCGGGGAACCAAGCTCCGGAGATCGGGGCGTTGGGCAGCGCGCCGGTCATGTTGTTGCCGTTGCGCTCGTTGCCGGTGTAGGTCGGGTCGCACATCCGGTCGAAGCCCTTGCCCTCGTCGTTCGGGATCAGGCTGCTGGAGCCGTCCGACTCACCCGGGGGCTTGATCCAGACGTACGCGTCGATGCCGGATGCCGGGGCCGACTGCGGGCGCTCGCCCAGGCCGGCGCCGGACTGGTTGCACCAGTTGCCGGCGTGGATCCGGCGGTCGATGCGGGACTGGTCGACGAAGGTGTCCACGTTCGTCGAGGTGCTCGCGGCGGTGGGCCGGTTCGGGCCGCCCCAGCCGTTGCGGGACGTGTCGATCAGCATGCCGATGTTGGAGTTGAAGCCCACCGACACCAGCTTCTGCCGGAACGCCTGGGCGAACGACAGCTCGTCGACGTACTGGTTCCAGTCGACCCACTTGGACTGCCGGACCGACGTGCCGTTGACCGTCGTGCTGATGGAGAAGTACGGCTCACGCAGCGCCGAGTAGTTCGCGGTGTTGGTGATGAAGCCGGTCACGTTGTTCACGTTGCCCGACGCGCGGGCGGCTTCGAGCATGATGTCGGCGGACGGGCCGAAGTTGCTGTCCCAGCCGATCCATCCGTGGTGCGCCGCATCCACGTAGTTGTAGGCGTTGCCGATGGCGCCGAGCTTGTTCAGCGCGTACCCGACGCCCTGCACGTACCCGCCGTTGGCCTTCATCGTGGCGCAGGTGGCGACGTTGGTGTTGGTGACCAGGTTCGGCAGCGAGTCGATCTCAACGATGTTGATGATCCGCAGGCTGCGGTACTTCGGGTCGGACTCGATCGACGCGATGGGGTCGATGTACTCCGACTTGTAGCGCGGCAGTTCGTCGGTGCCGAGCTCGCCGTTGGAGGCCAGCGCCGAGCAGTCCCGGCCGGGCAGGTTGTAGATGACGAACTGGATGAAGCCGGCGCCCTGGTCCAGCGCGGCGTCCAGGTGGTCACGCATGCCCATGCTGCCGTTCGAGCTGCTGTCGGAGGTGCCTTCGATGGCCGCGATCCGGTCCAGCCAGACGCCCGTCGGGTTGTTCGACACCCGGCTTCCGCCGGACACCGACTCCGCCTTGGCCTTCCACTCCGGGTTCACATAGCCACGGGCGCCCACGTACGGGTTGTCCACCTTGGTGCCCGACGGCGGGTTCGTCGTCGGCGGGGTGGTCGGGTTGGTCGTCGGCGGCGTGGTGGGTGTCGTCGTCGGCGGGGTGGTGGGCGTGGTGGTCGGCGGGTTGGTGGGCGTCGAGCCGGTGCACGCCGTGCCGTTGAGCGAGAACGAGGACGGCGCCGTGTTCGTCCCGCTGTAGTCGGCGTTGAAGCCGAGGTTCGCCGTCGCGTTCGTACCCAGCGTCGACGACCAGGACGGGCTGGTCACCGTGACGTTCTGGCCGGACTGGTTGAAGGTGCCGCTCCAGCCGTTGGTGATGTGCTGGTTCCCGGGGAACGTCCAGGTCAGCGTCCAGCCGTTGGTGATCGGGTCACCCAGGTTGGTCAGGTTGATGGTTCCGGTGAAGCCGGTGTTCCACTGGTTCACCGAATAGTCCACGCGACATCCTGCTGCCGCGCTGGCCTGGCTCGCCACAGCCACGCCGAGACCGGAGACGAGGGTGAGGGCGGCCGCGGCGGTGAGGCCGCGGACCAGGTGTGGGGAACGGGGTCTCATACAGGACTCCAGGGATTGAGGGGCATCGCTCCGCCAGCATGGCATGGGAGCGCTCCCACCGCAATGACCCAGAAATTGTTCAGCAATTTTTCGTTAACAGAGCTGCCGTTTCCGCAGGTCAAAGCCGGTATCGATCGGGTGGCGGAGGAGCCGATACGCTTCCGCCGTGAACTCCAACGCGCCCGGCACGGGTGTCCCTGGCACGGTCGGCACCGGCACCGGCCCCGGCACCGGCACCGGCACCGGCACCGGCACCGGCCCCGGTCCCGGCCCCGCGGTGACGTTGCGCGCCGTCGCCGACGCCGACCTGGACGCGCTCTACGACCAGATGCGCGACCGGCAAGCCGTGTGGATGGCCGCCTTCACCGCCGACGACCCCGACGACCGGGCCGGCTTCGACGCCCACTTCGTCCGGTTGCGCACCTCGCCGTACGTGGTCCTGCGCGCCGTCGAAGCCGACGGCGTCCTGGCGGGCACCATCGCCAGCTTCGTCGTCGCGGGCGACACCGAGATCACTTACTGGATCGACCGCAAACAGTGGGGCCGCGGCGTCGCCAGCCGGGCCCTGGCGAGCTTCCTGCGGATGCAGACCGTCCGCCCGATGTACGCGCGGGCCGCCGCCGACAACCACGGCTCCCTGCGCGTGCTGCAGAAGGCCGGCTTCCGGATCATCGGGACGGAGACGCCGTACGCGAACGCGCGCGATGCCGTCATCGAGGAGACCCTGCTGCGATTGGACGGACAGGCGTGACGGTCGTCATGCTCCCATACCACCAGGACCGGCGGCTGCCCGCGGACATGCTGCCGTTACCGCCCGGCGCCGCCGCGGTCGTGCTGGACGCCGCTGGCGTGCTGTCCGCCGCCGGTGTGCCGGACGCCGCTGGGGTGCCGGATGCCGCTGGGGTGCCGGATGCCGCTGGGGTGCTGTCCGCCGCTGGGGTGCCGGATGCCGCTGGGGCGCCGGACGGCGACGCGCCCGGCGGGATGTGGCCGCGCCTGGCCGCGCTGAACTCGGCCGCCGCCGGCCAGGTCGCTGCCGCGGTGCGCGCCGGCGACCCAGTCACCGTGATCGGCGGTGACTGCCTGTTCGCCGCCGCCGCGCTCGCCGGCGCCCAGCGGGCCGGCCTGGACCCGGCGATCGTGTGGTTCGACGCGCACGGTGACGTGCACACCCGGGAGACCACCGAGTCCGGATACCTCGGCGGGCTCGCCCTGCGCCTGCTGCTCGGCGCGCATCCGGGCGACTGGGCACGCCCGATCGGGCTGCGTCCGATCGCCGAGGACCGCGCGACGCTGGTCGGCGCCCGCGACCTGGACGCGGCCGAGGAACGATATCTGGCCGCGTCGGCGGTACGCCGCTGCGGCGTGACCGCCCTCAACCCGGACGAGCTGCCGGCAGGCCCGCTGATCCTGCACGTCGACGTGGACGTGGTGGACAGCGCGGAGATGCCGGGACTGCTGTTCCCGGCGCCGGGCGGCCCGTCCACCGCCGAGGTGGTGCACGCGGTACGCCGAGTGCTGGCAAGCGGCCGGGTGGCGGTACTGAACGTGGCGTGCCCCTGGGGCCCGCCGGACGACCTGGGGGTGGAGCGCGTCCGGCGGGAATTGCTGACATCCCTGATGAAGGCGTGGCCGCGATCCTGAGATGGCCCGGCCGCCCGCGGCATGGGCCGCCGCCCCCTCGCCGACTGGTTACCCGGCTGGTGCTCGGCTGGCCGGCAACGGCCCGTCGGTCCCCGGCCGCCTGTCGGTGTTTCTCGGCTGCCCGTCGGTCCCCGACCGCCCTCAGTCGCTGGCTGCCCTCAGTCGCTGGCTGCCCTCACTGGCCGGCGACGAAGAAGCGGTAGACGGCGCGGTACGGCACGCCGGCCGTCGCGTCCGCCGCGCAGCCCCCGGCCGGAGCGATGCCGCCGACCGTGGACAGCCGCTGGATGTACGTCACCGCCCCGAACACTCCGGTGCCGCGGGTGAGCTTCTTGGTGACCAGGAGCTGCGGAATGCTGTTCGGCGTGTCCGACGGCGCCGACACCGGGCTCATGCCTTCGACCAGCGATCCGTCCTCGGCCGACTCCCAGCTCGGCCCGCGGAAGTGGATGGCGCTCACCTTCCGCACCGGCTGCACCGTGATGCCGGTCAGGTTCGCGGCTGGTTCGACAAGCGTCCACGCGCCGTCCGTACACCCGTACACCTGCACCCCACTGGCGGTGTAGACGGCGTTCACCACGTTCCCGGCCGGCGGCTTCAAGGTCTCCGGCACAGCCGGGACGCCACCCAGAAACGCGGCGGCGGCACGCTCCGCCGCGGTGCCGCTTGCCGCGGTGCCGGCCGGGCCGCTGGCTGCGGCGGCCTGCCGGGTACCGGCGGCCTTGCCGGCGACGTCGGCCGGGGTTTCGCCGGCGAACGACATGGTCGCGGACACGCCGACCAGCGTGAGCGCGAGTGCGCCCACCCCGGCTGAGATCCCAATGCGCTTACTCACGGTGTTCCTCCACAGTGGCCAGTGATTGCGGAATCACCGTAGGGCCTGGCGACCCGGGCCGCCTTAAGCCAGCCTGAAGTTCTGTGCAGGAATGACCTAAGTCGCCCATTTCTGGGTGGCCTGGGTCCAAGTCGTCCGGGTCTGGCGTCAGGGTCTGGCGTCAGGGCGCCGGGTAGAAGCGGGCCGGCATCTGATGGTGGCTGTGTCGTGCCGTTTCGCGGGCACGCAGGCGCAGCCGCATCAGCAGCGCGACGCCCAGGAAGACCAGCACCGCTCCGACGATCAAGCCTGGTCCCAGCAGGCTCGGCGCCCGACCGTTCTTGGCGGCCGGGTCGGCCGATAACTGGTCGCCGTCGGCCGGTCCGGCCGCGGCGCCGCCATCGGCGCCTGAGGATGCCGCCCCGCCGTCGCCGCCGATGCCCTCGGTCCCGTCCGGGTCCGGGCTGGGTGATTCCGTGCCGGGTGACTCCGGGCTGGGCGATTCCGCGCCGGGTGACTCCGCCGAGGCGCTGGGGGAGGGGCTCGGCGGATCCGTCTCGCCGCCGTCGCCCGTCACGCGGCTGGCCGCGGATGCCTCTTGCAGCAGCCGCCCGTCCGCGTCGAACGCCTGCGCCCGGAAGGACACCTGGCCCCGGGCGTCGTCGTCGAAGGCGAGCAGGTAGCGCGCCGAGACGGTGCGGCCGGGGCATAGCTGCCCCGGATCCAGTTGCACGTCGGTGATCAGTGCGGTGGTGCCGTCGGTCTGCGCGCGTACCGGGAAGGAGCCGTCCTGCTCGATCCGGTCGATCCTGATCTGGTTCAACCCGACGCCGTCCGCCGCTATCCCCAGCGACCAGCGGACCTTCTGGCATCGCTGATCCCGGTCGGTGGACACCACCACCGTGACCGTACGGGCGCCTGCGCCCGCGGTGAACGTCTGCGGCAGGCCCTGAATGGTCAGGTCGATGCCGTCCACCGCCGCGGCGGCGGGCGCCGCCAGACTCGGCGCGGTCACCGTCGCGACGAGTGCGGCAGAGAGCATTGTTGCGGTTGCGCGAATTCGCACTGCAATCGTCTCCTTACCCAGAGGCGTCAAAGGCGCCGAGGTGTCGGCAAGCCCGCACGACAAGTAGTTCGGGACGGCTCCGGGAAAGGTTCAGCGGGTGCGCCGGCTCACCCTCCCGCGTACCTTATTTTTGCCTTAAACACGGGTTTCTGACGCGTATCTGCGCAGCTCACGGCCCTGTCGGTCGGTGTGGCCGGAAGGCACCGCCAAATCGCGCGGTAAAAACTGCCCGATCGTTCATCCGCAGCAGCGCCCGGCACGTAATGGGGGGAGGGCACGGGAAGGCACGGCACATCGTGAGAAGGGCACGAACCGCCTCTCTTCCCGGTCCGCGAGTACGAGCACGGGGCGCCCCCCACGAGCGCCGACGTCCCACTGCCCGGGGGACGTTCCCGATGCGGAGAACGAGGAGTCATGGCCCGGACGAAGCTGAACCAACGATCCGCCAGTCGTGTGGAAGTGCCCATGGGCGCCACGGGTGGTCGCACCCCGCCGTCGAAGATGACGATGGCGCTGCTCGGGGTGTCGGTCATCTCGGCCCTGTGGGCGGCTGCGATGCTCACGCCGATCGGCCGGGTCGCGTACGTGTACATGTTCGCGTACATGGAGTTCTACATGGGCGTGCTGAGCCTGGTCTCGCTCTCGATCACGGTGATGATCGGCCTGGTCGCCACCGACCGGCTGGTCCTGTCGATCCGGCAGCGGGTGCTGCTGCAGTCCGCGCACCGCACCACCGGCGTGATCGCCGTCGCGGCCCTCGGCATCCACGTGTGGACCAAGTTCTCCATCGGCCACATCTCCCTGATCAACGTGGTCGTCCCGTTCAGCGCCGCCTACAACACCTTCTACGTCGGACTGGGCACCATCGCCGGACTGTCCATGGTCAGCGTTCTGTGGACGGGGCTGGTCCGGGCCCGTTTCGCCGGCCGCGGCAAGCCGTGGATGTGGCGCTCACTGCACAGCATCTCCTACCTGTCCTGGCCGATCGCCCTGGTGCACGGACTGTCGGCTGGCCGCGCGGCGGCCACCTGGGTCATCGTCAGCTACATCCTGTGCATCCTGTTCGTGCTTGTTGCCCTGGCCGTACGGCTGTCGGTCAGCCTGAACCGCAAGAAGGACTTCTCGTCCACGGCCAGCGGCTCCATCAAGCCGGTCGGCTCGCTGGTGCCCACCGCGGCCGGCGGGGCGCCCAAGCGCAAGCCCCGCGCCCGCGACACCGCCCCGGCCGAGCCGCGCGTGTCCGTCGGCGACGACGACCCGGCGGTGCAGACGTTCGCGCCGGCGGCCACCTCACGTCCGGTCAGCGCCCAGCCCGCGTCGCGCCCGGTCAGCGGTCCCGCGTCCCGCCCGGTCAGCGGTCCCGCGTCCCGCCCGGTCAGCGGCCGTCCGGGCCCGCGCCAGGTCAGCGCGCCCGCCGCGCCGGTCAGTGGCATGCCGGTCAGTGGCATGCCCGTCAGTGGCATGCCCGTCAGTGGTATGCCCGTCAGCGGTATGCCGATGAGTGGCATGCCGGCCGGCCCCTCCGCGTACGACGACCGGGCTCCCCGTCGCGGGCGCCGCGCCGCGGAGGACCGCTACGACGAGGTGACCCGGCCGATGTCACGCCGGGCGATGGAGCGCGCGGACCGTGACGACGCGCCGCGGGGTCGTCGCTATGCCGAGGACGACGAGCCGCGCAGCCGCCGGTACGCCGAGGACGACGTCGCGCCGCGGGGTCGTCGCTATGCCGAGGACGACGAGCCGCGCAGCCGCCGGTACGCCGACGACGATCGGTACGCCGACGACGATCGGTACGCCGACGACGATCGGTACGCCGACGACGACCGGTACGCCGACGATGATCGTTACCTTGAGGAGGAACCCCGGGGCCGCCGGTACGTCGAAGAGGAGCCCCGAGGGCGCCGCTACGCCGACCCTGGCATGCCGGAGCGCGGGCCGCGGCCGCCCCGCAGCAATGTTCCCGCGCCTCGCCGTGGCGACGGTGGCCGGCACAACCGCACCGAGTTCGTCGACCTCGCCGGACCTCAGGACCCCTGGGCGGACCGTGCCTCCGGGCGAGCCGACCCGAACTGGAGAGAATCCGACGAGACCCCGACCCTGGTCGACATGGCGTCCCGGCGAGCGATGAAGGCATCTCAGCAGGACACCAGCGGCCAGGGCGCGGGCCGCGGTGGGCGCCGCGGCTCCCGTACGCGTGGTGATGACCTGAGCGACGACCAGTACTGGCGTGTCCTGCGCGGCGAGGCGCAGTGATCTGGCGAGCAGCGGTCCGGCGAGAGGTGCAGCGAAGCGGAGTATGGAAATGAGCGCCAACAAGGTCCCCCCGGTCACCAGCATCGGCACCCCACGCATCACCGCGGGATTCGACGAGTTCGGCCGCCTCGACCTGGTCGCACACCAGGAGGTGCACGGCGGTTTCGCCGCGCTGTCCTCGGGGGAACTGGTCGGCCTGGCCGACCGCATCGAGCTGCGCGGCCGCGGCGGTGCCGGATTCCCGTTCGCCCGCAAGGTGCGTGCGGTGATCGACTCGTGCCGCCGCCAAGACCTGCCGCCGGTGATCGTCGTCAACGCGACCGAAGGCGAGCCGCCGTCCTGGAAGGACAAGGCGATCCTGACGCGTGGCCCGCACCTGATCCTCGACGGCGCCGCGCTGGCCGCCGCTGCCCTGGACGCCGAGGAGATCGTCATCGGGATCGCCGACGACGGCATCGGTCAGGCGTCCCTGGCCGCCGCGCTGGCGGAACGCCGGATGCCGGCGCCGACCCGGATCGTCACGGTCCCGCACCGCTTCATCTCCGGGGAGGGCGGCGCGCTGGTCCGCGGCATCAACGGGGAGGCGCACATTCCGCCCGGCCGCAAGGTCCGCTCCAGCGACAACGGCGTCGACGGGCTGCCGACTTTGCTGTCCAACGCCGAGACGTACTCGCAATTGGCCATCGCCGCCCGGCTCGGGCCGTGGGAGTACAACGCGGTCGGCATCCCGGAGGAACCGGGCACTGTGATGCTGACCGTGGGTGGCTCGGCCTCCGCACCCGCCGTGGTGGAATGCCCCACCGGCACACCGCTGATGGACATCCTCACCATGTGCGGAGCGGACATCGGGCCGGGCATCCTGGTCGGCGGATATCACGGCAAATGGATGACCGCGGAGGCCGCGGAGACGGTCACCATCTCCCGCAAGGGGTTTGCCGCCGCGGGTGCGACGCTCGGCGCCGGCATGATCATCCCGATCGGATCCAAGACCTGCCCGATCGGCGAGGTCGCCCAGGTCACCCAGTACCTGGCGGGCGAGTCCGCCGGTCAGTGCGGCCCATGCCGGCTCGGCCTGCCAGACCTTGCGCGCGCCGTCACCCTCGTCGCCCTCGGCGGCAGCGGGCTGCAGAACGTCCGCGCGGCTGCCGGTGTGGTCAAGGGCCGCGGTGCCTGCAGCCACCCGGACGGAACCTCCCGGTTCGCCCTGTCCGCGCTGGAGGTGTTCGCCGCCGACGTCGAGGCGCACGCCAACGGTGAGGGGTGTGGCAAGCCCGTCCAAGGGCTGCTTCCGCTGCCCTACCACGCCGACCAGGGTGCCCGGAAGCTGGCACTGGACTGGTCTCGATGCGACGGTCACGGACTGTGCTCCGCGGTGGCACCGGAGATCATCCGGTTGGATGCCAACGGGTTCCCGGCCTTCCCGCAGACCCCGCTGCCGCCGTGGCTGGAGAACGGCGCGCGCAAGGCGGTGAACGTCTGCCCGGCGCTGGCGCTGCGGCTCACCGAGGCGACCCGGTGAACGTACGGCGGCTGGGTCTGACCGTTGCCGCGCTGCTGCTCATGCCGGCAGCCGGCTGCGGCGCCGCAACCGATCGGGGTTCTGCCGATCGGGGTTCTGCCGCCGGTCGTGTCGCGGCGTCGGAGACTCTCGCCTTTGCCGGAACCACCGTGGACGGCGCTCCCTTCGACGCGCGAACCATGGCGGGTAAGCCGGCGCTGTTGTGGTTCTGGGCGCCGTGGTGTGCCACCTGCGCCGCCCAGTCCGGGTCCGTGACGGCCGTGCACGACGAGTACCGCGGCCGTCTCGGTGTCCTCGGCATCGCCGGGCTGGGCGACAACCGGGCGATGCGGGAGTTCATCTCCGATATGGAGGTGGGCAGTGTGACGAACCTGGACGACTCCGCCGGCTCCCTGTGGCGGCGGTTCCGGATCACCGAACAGAGCACGTACGTGCTGCTCGACCGCACCGGCCATGTGGTCTCCACCTCCTATCTGGACGATCAAGAGCTGCGTGCCGAGCTGACGCGGCTGCTCGCCTGACCCGCCGTCGTCACCCCGCCGTCGTCACCTCGGCAGATGGCTTCCGTGATCGCGGTGCGCCGCACCGAACTCCACCGCCTCCCGCATCACATCGGACCAGGACAACGGCGACTGCGGGGACAAGCTCAGCCATTGCCGCATGGGCGAGCCCCGGCCGGCGTCGTAGTGCGTGCCGTGACCGGCGGCCACCAAAGCGTCCACGCGGGCTGCGGGCAGACGCACCGCGAGCTGGCCCTGCGTCAGCATCGCGACAATGCGTCCGTGCCGCCGTAGGGCCTGGCCGCCGAAACGTCGGCCGCCGGCCGGTAGCGACACGCCGTCGGCGGCGGTCAGCTCAGCCGCCACCGCGTCGAATCGTTCCGCAGGCGTCATGTCACGCAGCCTTGCTCATGGACGCGCATCGCACAGTCCCCGAACGAGTGGCGTCGTCCCGCCGCCGGTCACCCGTCATCCCGCACCGTTCTGATCCATGAGGCGGATCGTGCCACCGGGGTCCGACAGTTTTCCGGCGAGGCTTCGCGTTCCCGGTCGCCGTCGGTGGCGCGGCCGTTGAGAGGTCGTCCGGCGATGAGGCCGTCCCGGATGAGGTCGGCCGGGCTGAGGTCGGCCGGGCTGAGGCCGCTCAGCGAGGGAGAGGCATGCCGTTTCGTGATCGAGGCCGAGCGGCGGTTCATCGCCGTCCAGGGCCTGCCCTCTGCGGTACGCGCGAGGCGCGGACCTCCGCTGACCCACGCGGTGCGCGACGACACGTTCGCGGTGACCACGACGTACGTGCCGCTGCCGACCGCCTGACCGGACGCTCCGAGTTATCCACAGGGGAGCGACTCGGCACACATTCCGTCGTACACCTGTTCCAAGATGGGCGCGTGCTGCAGAACATCCGAGAGCTCGCAACGGCGACTGCGAAGGTCGCCGCCGCTCCACTCTGGTCCATGCCGGACGAGCAACTGATCGAGGCGCTCAACATCGCTCACCGGCTGGAGCAGTCCGCGGCCGCGCTCACCGCCCACATCGTCCACCAGATCGACGCCCGGGGAATTGCGGCCCGCGACGGGTATCGCGGCACCGCGAGCTGGCTGCGCGACACCTTACGCCTGGACCCGCACGCGGCGCGAAATCTGGCAGCGCTCGCGGCCGGGCTGCAGCGCCATCGCGACGTGGACCGGGCGTTCAGCGCCGGGCAGGTGCACGACCGTCAAGCGATGGCGATCATCGAAGCGGTGGACGCGCTGCCCGACGTCGCCGGTGTGCCGGCCGTGGACGCCGCCGAATCCGCCATGGTCGAGTGGTCCACCGACTTGGCGCCGTCGCCACTGCGCCGCCTGGGGGAGCACATTCTGGAATACGTCGCGCCGGACAGGGCCTGCGAAGCCGCCGAGGAAACGTTGCGCCGGCAGGAGGAACGTGCTCGCCGCCGTCGTGGCCTGTCGTGGCGTCCGCCGGTCGACGGGCTGGTCCGCGTCTTCGGTCACCTTACCGTCGAGGACGCGGCCGTGCTGCGCGCGGCGGTGGACCCGATGACCGCCCCGCGGCGCGACGGCACCCCCACCTCCGAGACCGAGGCGTCTGCCGGCGCCCAGGAGGCTGCCGGCCCGGCACCTTCTCCGGTACGGGAGATGCGCAGTCCCGCGCAACGCCGCGCGGACGCCTTGACCGAGATCTGTCGCCAGGCTTTGCGCCGCGGTGACCTGCCCGAGTCCGGTGGCGAGCCGCCGCAGATTGCGGTCACCATGCGCTACGACCCGCTGGCCCGCGCCGTCAGCCGGGCGCGGCTGGACACCGGCGAGTCGCTGAGCGCCCGAACGGCCCGACGCCTGGCCTGCGACGCGCGCATCGTGCCGATGGTCCTGGGCGGCGCCGGCCAGGTCCTCGACGCGGGACGCAGCCGACGGCTGGTCACCGGAGCGCTGCGCCGGGCCCTGGTCGTCCGTGACCAGGGCTGCGCGTTCCCCGGCTGCGATCGTCCACCACGGTGGTGTGACGGGCACCACATCCGGCACTGGGTCGACGGCGGCCGTACGGACCTGGACAACCTGGTGCTGTTGTGTCCGCACCACCATCGGCTGATCCACGACGGGGACTGGGAGATCCAGCGCGGCGCGGACGGTCAACCCGACTTCATCCCGCCGCGTCGCATCGACCGTGCGCAGCGTCCCCGCCGCAACGTGTTCCACGCGCGCACATAGCCGGCCCGGACCGCAACGAGCCGCCCGGTCCGGCCGCCCGGTCCGGCCGCCCGGTCCGGCCGCCCGGTCCGGCCCGCGCGGCCGGCCGGACGCAGGGCCGGGCCGGATTCGTCAGTCGCGCGTCAGGCCGGCGCGGCGCAACGCGTCGGCCATCGCGCCGCCGTTGAACGAGCCGCCGCCCTGCCGTGGCTGCCGGCGTTGCTGGCCGCGTTGCTGGCCGCCTTGTTGGCCGCCTTGTTGGCGGTCGTCGCCGCCGCTTCGGCCGCCGCCGCCGCCGCCGCGGCCGTCACCGCCGCCGCGGCTCTGCCGTCCGCCGCCGGGTCGGCCTGCGCCGTCCGGCCGTCCGCCGTCGCGTCCCTGGCGTGGCTTGTCCTCCAGGCGCATGGTCAGCGAGATCCGTTTGCGAGCCTCGTCGATGTCCAGGACACGCACCTTGACGACGTCGCCAGATTTGACCACGTCGCGCGGATCCTGCACGAACCGGTCCGCCAGCGCCGACACGTGCACCAGGCCGTCCTGGTGCACGCCGATGTCCACGAACGCGCCGAACGCCGCCACGTTCGTGACCACGCCTTCCAGCACCATGCCCGGCTTGAGGTCGGCGATCTTCTCGACGCCCTCGGCGAACGTCGCCGTGGTGAACGCCGGCCTCGGGTCGCGGCCCGGCTTGTCCAACTCCCGCAGGATGTCGGTGACCGTCGGCAAGCCGACGGACCCGGTGACGTACCGTTCCGGCTTCAGCGCCCGCAGCAGCGGGCTGTTGCCGATCACGGACTTCAGGTCGGTACCCGCGTCCGCCAGGATGGTGCGCACCACCGGATATGACTCGGGGTGCACGGCCGACCCGTCGAGCGGATCATCGCCGTCGGAGATCCGCAGGAAGCCCGCGCACTGCTCGAATGCCTTCGGGCCGAGGCGCGGCACGTCCCGCAGCGCCGTCCGCGAACGGAACGGGCCGTTCGCGTCCCGGTGCAACACGATGTTCTCGGCCAGGCCGGCGCCGATCCCGGACACGCGGGTGAGCAGGGGAGCGGACGCGGTGTTGACGTCCACGCCCACCGCGTTCACGCAGTCCTCCACCACCGCGTCCAGCGAACGGGACAGCTTCATCTCGGACAGGTCGTGCTGGTACTGCCCGACGCCGATCGACCGAGGGTCGATCTTCACCAGCTCGGCGAGCGGATCCTGCAGGCGCCGGGCTATAGAGACTGCGCCGCGCAACGACACGTCCATGCCGGGCAGTTCCTGCGACGCGTACGCGGAGGCGGAGTACACCGACGCGCCCGCCTCGGACACCATGACCTTGGTCAGCGACAGCTCCGGGTGCCGTTTGATCAGGTCGCCGGCCAGCTTGTCGGTCTCCCGCGAGGCCGTGCCGTTGCCGATGGCGACCAGGTCGACGCCGTGCTTCGCCGCCAGCGCGGCCAGTTTGTGCACGGCCTCGTCCCAGCGGTTCTGCGGCACATGCGGGTAGATCGTGTCGGTCGCCACGCACTTGCCGGTGGCGTCGACGACGGCGACCTTCACTCCGGTGCGGAAGCCGGGGTCCAGGCCCATGGTGGCGCGCGCGCCGGCCGGTGCGGCGAGCAGCAGATCCCGCAGGTTGGCGGCGAACACGCGCACGGCCTCCTCCTCGGCTGCCTGCCACAGCCGGACCCGCAGGTCGGCGCCGAGGTGAATGAGGATCCGGGTGCGCCAGGCCCACCGCACGGTGTCGTTCAGCCACCGGTCGCCGGGCCGTCCCTGGTCGGCCACGCCGAACCGGGCCGCGATGCGCGCCTGGTAGTAGCCGGTCTCCGGGTCCTCGTCGGGTGCCATGGTCAGGTCGAGCGCTTCCTCCTTCTCGCCCCGGAACATCGCCAGGATGCGGTGCGACGGCAGCTTGGTGAAGGGCTCGGCGAAGTCGAAGTAGTCGGAGAACTTGGCGCCGTCGTCCTGTTTGCCGTCGCGGACATGCGAGGAGAGCCGGCCGCGCTTCCACATCTGCTCGCGCAGTTCGCCGATCAGGTCGGCGTCCTCGGCGAAGCGTTCCACCAGGATCGCGCGGGCCCCGTCCAGCGCGGCCGCCGCGTCCGCCACTGCGGCGTCCGGGTTGACGAAGGCCGCCGCCTCGGCGCGCGGATCCCGGTTCGGGTCGCCGAGCAGCAGGTCCGCCAGCGGCTCCAGACCCGCTTCGCGGGCGATCTGGGCCCTGGTGCGGCGCTTGGGCTTGTAGGGCAGATAGATGTCTTCGAGGCGGGCCTTGGAGTCGGCCGCCATGATCTGCGCTTCCAGCTCCGGTTCCAGCTTGCCCTGCCCGCGGATCGACTCGAGCACGGCAGCTCGCCGGTCTTCCAGTTCGCGCAAGTATCCGAGCCGTTCCTCCAGCGTGCGCAGTTGCTGGTCGTCGAGGGTGCCGGTGACCTCCTTGCGGTAGCGGGCGATGAAGGGCACCGTGGCGCCGCCGTCGAGCAGCTCCACCGCTGCGGTCACCTGCCGCTCGCGGACCCCGAGCTCCTCGGCGATGCGCTGATGAATCGTGGTCGTCACGGCAGCGATTGTGTCCCAGCGACGGCCCGGTTGTCGCGCCGCCCCGCGCAACCATCTCGACAATCGAGCGATATGAATGCGCCCGGGTGGTGCCGTACCGTCGGGGGAGGGAACGATCCGCGTCGCCACCTGCGGCGCCGTGTGACGTACCTAGAGACAGGGCGGTCCGCTGCTGGCAGTCTGTTCTCATGACGCTAGCTGTCCGGGCGGTCTCCGCCACCGACCAGGGCCTCGTGCGCGCCAACAACGAGGATTCCGCGTTTGTCGGGGCCCGGCTGCTCGTCGTCGCCGACGGCATGGGTGGTCTGCCCGCGGGCGAGTTGGCCAGCGACATCCTCGTCCGGGCGCTGACGGTGGTCGACGACATGCCGGACACCGGCGAGCCGTTGCAGGACCTGCTGGCGGCGTTGCGCAGCGCGAACGAGCAGATCGAGGCGGCCGTGGCGGACGACGACGCCCGCGACGGGATGGGTTCCACGGTGACCGCGCTGTTGCTGTCCGGCGACCGCGCCGCGGCGGTGAACATCGGGGATTCGCGTTGCTACCTGCTGCGCGAGGCGCGGATGACCCAGTTGACCCGCGACGACACGTACGTGCAGGCGCTTGTCGACCAGGGGGTGCTGACCGCGGCGGACGCCCGCCGGCACCCGCAGCGTGCGCTGGTGACGCAAGCGGTGCAGGGCGGGCCGCTGCGTCCCACCGGACGCATGATCGATCTGCGGGCGGGTGATCGTCTGCTGCTGTGCAGCGACGGGCTCTCCGACTACGTGGAGGACGCGGTGATCGAGGAGACGTTGCGCGACACGCCGGACGCGGGGGAGTGCGCCGCGCGGCTGATCGCCCGCACGCTGGACGCGGGCGCCCCGGACAACGTCACGGTGATCGTGGCGGATGTCCGAGGCGCCCAGGGATGACGAGGACCGGGCCTCAGCTTGAGTACCGCAGCCAGACCGCACCCAGCGGGGGCACCCGCAGCGCCGCCGAGGCGCTCATGCCGTGCCATTCGATCTCCTCGGCGTGCACCTCGCCGAGGTTGCCCACGCCCGAGCCGCCGTAGAGCTCGCTGTCGGTGTTGATCACCTCGTGCCAGACGCCCGGCCGGGGCAGGCCGATCCGGTAGCCCTCATGCGGCACCGCCGCGAAGTTGACCACGCAGGCCAGGGCGTCGCCGTTGGGGGCGAACCGCAGGAACGAGAACGTGTTGTGCTGGGAGTCCTCGGAGCTGATCCAGCGGAAGCCGCTGGGCTCGGTGTCCTGGGTCCAGATCGCCGGGGTGTCGCGGTAGATATGGTTCAGGTCGCGGATCAGGCGCTGGATGCCGCCGCCTTCGCGTTCGTCGGCGGTCAGGTCCCAGCCCAGGCCGCGCCCCTCGTTCCATTCCCGTTCGTCGCCGGTTTCGCCGCCCATGAACACCAACTGTTTGCCGGTGAACGCCCACATGAAACCGAGCAGGGCCCGCGTGTTCGCCAGCTTCTGCCACCGGTCGCCGGGCATCTTGCCGGTCAGGGAGCCCTTGCCGTGCACCACCTCGTCGTGGCTGATCGGCAGGATGTAGTTCTCGCTCCACGCGTAGACGGTGGCGAAGGTCATCTGGTGGTGGTGCCACTGACGGTAGATCGGCTCCTTGACCATGTAGGACAAGGTGTCGTTCATCCAGCCCATGTTCCATTTGAACCCGAAGCCCAGGCCGCCCAGGTGGGTGGGACGGGTGACGCCCGGCCATGCGGTGGACTCCTCGGCGATGGTCATCACGCCGGGGTGGTGCTTGTAGACGGTCGCGTTCATCTCCTGCAGGAAGCTGATCGCGTCCAGGTTCTCCCGGCCGCCGTACTGGTTCGGCGTCCACTCGCCGTCCTTGCGGGAGTAGTCCAGGTACAGCATCGAGGCGACCGCGTCCACGCGCAGGCCGTCGGCGTGGAACTCCTCGCACCAGTAGAGCGCGTTGGCGACCAGGAAGTTGCGCACCTCGCGGCGGCCGAAGTCGAACACGTACGTGCCCCAGTCGGGCTGTTCGCCGCGCCGCCAGTCGCCGTGCTCGTAGAGCGGCGTGCCGTCGAAACGGGCGAGTGCCCACTCGTCCTTGGGGAAGTGCGCCGGCACCCAGTCCAGGATCACCCCGATGCCGGCCTGGTGCAGCGTGTCCACCAGGTGCCGGAACTCATCCGGAGTGCCGAACCGCGCGGTCGGCGCGAAATAGCCGGTGACCTGGTAACCCCAGGACCCGCCGAACGGATGCTCCATCACCGGCATCAGCTCGACGTGGGTGAAACCCATCTCGGTGACGTACGCGGTGAGCTGGTCGGCCAGCTCGGTGTACGACAGGCCGGGCCGCCACGAGCCGAGGTGCACCTCGTACACGCTCATCGGTTCCCGGTACGCCTGCTGGGCGGCGCGCTGCGTCATCCAGTCGCCGTCGCGCCACTCGTACGTGGAGTCGAAGACGACCGACGCGGTGGCCGGCGGCACCTCGGTGTGCTGGGCCAGCGGGTCGGCGTGCTCGCGCCACACCCCGTCACGGCCCAGGATCTTGAACTTGTACTTGGTGCCCACGTGCGCGCCGGGCAGGTAGATCTCCCAGACCCCGCTGCTGCCCAGCGAACGCATCGGCCAGCCGTCGTACGGCCCCCAGCCGGTGGTGTCGCCGATCAGCTGCACGCCGCGGGCGCTGGGCGCCCACACCGCGAACGCCACGCCGGACCCCTTGGGCTGCGCGCCGAGCACCCGCCACAACCGTTCGTGCCGGCCCTCGGCGATCAGGTGCAGGTCGAGCTCGCCCAGGGTGGGCAGGTGCCGGTACGGGTCGTCGCTTTCCACACCGTCCACGTCGAGCCGGTAGTCCAGCACCCCGCCGGGCAACTCGGCGGCGAAGATGCCTCCGTCGTGCACCTTGGTCATGGCGACGCGTTCGCCGCCGTGCACGACGCTGACCTCCTTGGCGCCGCGCCGCAGGGTGCGCACCACGGTGCGTTCGCCGTGCGGGTGCGCGCCGAGCACGGCGTGCGGGTCGTGCGTGTCGCCCGCGACCACGCTGTCCATCGCCCGATGGTCGGCGGCCAGGGGTGAGGTGGTATGCCCGATCATCCGTGTCTCCTCAGGGTGTCAGCCGACGAGGCGGGCGATGGACCGCAGCGGGATCCGCAGCCAGCCCGGCCGGTGCCGTGCTTCGTACGCGGCCTCGTAGACCGCCTTGTCGAGTTCGTACGCGGCGAGCAGGGCCGCGAATTCGCGCGGGTCGGTGCCGGACGCCTCGGCGTACCCGTCGCAGAACGCGGCCCGGTTGCGGTCCACCCATTCGCGGGCCCGCGCGGCCAGATGCTCGTCGTCCTGCTGGTCGACCAGCAACTGGTAGGCGGCGTACTCGTAGGACCGCAGCACGCCCGCCACGTCGCGCAGCGGGGAGTCGGGCGTGCGCCGTTCCTCCAGCGGCTGGCCCGGCTCGCCCTCGAAGTCGATCAGCAACCAGTTGTACGGGCTGCGCAGCACCTGACCCAGGTGCAGGTCGCCGTGTACCCGCTGGACGACCACCTGCTCGCCGGTGAGCTTGCGGAACCGGTCCTCCACGGCCGGCACGTACGGCGCCAGGTCCGGCACCGCGGCGGCGGCCGACGCGAGCCGGGCCAGGACCGCGTCCACCGGAAACGGCGCCGGTCCGGAACCGAGCTGCTCGGCCAGGGTGGCGTGCACCGACGCGACCGCCTCGCCCAGACGATGCGACTCGCCGGCGAAGTCACCGCCCACCTGGTCGGCGCGCATCTCCGCGTCGGCGAACAGGTCGCGGGCGCTGGCGGTGGCCATCGCCCAGCCCTCGGCCGAGTTCGCGGCGTACTGCGTGACCATGCCCAGCGGGCACGGCTGCCCGGCCTCGGTCGTCTCGAACGAACCCATCAGCCGGGCCACGTTCTCATTGCCTGCCCGGCCCAGCACCCGGTTCAGTTCGATGTCCGGGTTGATGCCGCACTCCACCCGGCGGAAGATCTTGAGGATGGCGTCCTGTTCGAAGATGACGCTGGTGTTGCTCTGCTCGGCGTCGAACACCCGCGGCGCGGAGTCGAGCGGGAACTCCACGCCCGGCTCCGGCTGGAAGGCGATGTCGCCCAGCACCTGCCCGGAGGCCATCAGCGACAGCAGGAAGCGGGCCGCCTCCGGGTCGTACAGCGCGTCGTACCCGGTGCGGTCGCCGGAAGTGCCGATGGTGGCCACCGTGCTGTACTCGGAGATCGGGCCGGAGTCCCAGGCGACCACCACCTGGTAGCGCTCCGCGCTGCCGTCGGTGTACGAGGCGTCCAGCAGCACCAGGTCGAGGTTGTCCCGCAGCGGCGTCGTGGACGCCTCCCGCACGGACTCCAGGGTGCGGCTGCGGCCCGCGTACCAGCGTTGCTGGGGCAGCCAGTCGTCGTACGGCAGCGTCATTGCTTCTCCTCCGACCCGCACAGCTGGAACCAGTAGAAACCGTGCCCCGGCAGGGTCAGCAGGTACGGGAGCTGACCGATGCGCGGGAAGTTCACGTGCCCGGTCAGTTCGACCGGGGTGTACCCGTTCCAGTGCTGCAGGTTCAGCTCGATCGGCTGCGGGAAACGGGACAGGTTGTTCACGCAGAGCACCACGTCGTTGTCGCTCTCGCGCAGGAACGCCAGGATGGCCGGGTTGGAGCCGCCCAGCTCGCGGAACGTGCCCACGGCGAACGCCTCGTGCCGGCGCCGCACGGCCAGCATGGTGCGCGTCCAGTTGAGCAGCGAGGTGGAGTTGTCCCGCTGCGCCTCCACGTTCACCGACTGGTAGCCGTACAGCGGATCCTGGTTGGCCGGTAGGTAGAGCCGGCCGGGGTTGGCGGTGGAGAATCCGGCGTTGCGGTCCGGGGTCCACTGCATCGGGGTGCGCACGCCGTCGCGGTCACCGAGCCAGATGTTGTCGCCCATGCCGATCTCGTCGCCGTAGTACAGCACCGGCGATCCGGGCAGCGACAGCAGCAGCGCGGTGAACAGTTCGATCTGGTTGCGGTCGTTCTCCAGCAGCGGCGCCAGCCGGCGGCGGATGCCGACGTTCGCCTTCATCCGCGGATCCTTGGCGTACTCCGCGTACATGTAGTCGCGTTCCTCGTCGGTCACCATTTCGAGCGTCAGCTCGTCGTGGTTGCGCAGGAAGATGCCCCACTGGCAGTTGGCCGGTATCGGCGGCGTCTGCGCCATGATCTCCGAGATCGGGAAGCGGGACTCGCGCCGCACCGCCATGAAGATGCGCGGCATCAGCGGGAAGTGGAACGCCATGTGGCACTCGTCGCCGCCGCTGTCCGGGTCGCCGAAGTACTCCACCACGTCGGCCGGCCACTGGTTCGCCTCGGCCAGCAGCACCCGGCCGGGGAACTCGTCGTCGATCACCTTGCGGCAGTGCTTGAGGAACTCGTGGGTCTCCGGCAGGTTCTCGCCGTTGGTGCCCTCCCGCTCGTACAGGTACGGCACGGCGTCCAGCCGGAAACCGTCGATGCCCAGATCCAGCCAGAAGCGCAGGACGTCGAGCATGGCCTCCTGCACGGCCGGGTTGTCGTAGTTGAGGTCCGGCTGGTGGGAGAAGAACCGGTGCCAGAAGAACTGCCGGCGCACCGGGTCGAACGTCCAGTTCGACTCCTCGGTGTCCACGAAGATGACCCGCGCCTCGGAATAGCGCTCGGCGGTGTCGCTCCACACGTAGAAGTCGCCGTACGGCCCGTCCGGGTCGCGCCGCGACTCCTGGAACCAGGCGTGCTGGTCCGACGTGTGGTTCATGACCAGGTCGGTGATCACCCGGATGCCCCGCCGGTGCGCGGCGTCCAGCAGCGCGACGAAGTCCTCCACCGTGCCGAACTCGGGCAGCACCCGGTAGAAGTCGCGGATGTCGTAGCCGCCGTCACGCAGCGGCGAGTCGTAGAACGGCGGCAGCCAGAGGCAGTCCACCCCGAGCCACTGCAGGTAATCCAGGCGCTCGATCAGCCCGCGCAGGTCCCCGGAGCCATCCGAGCTGGAGTCGTAGAAGGCCCGGACCAGCACCTCGTAGAAGACCGCGCGCTGGAACCAGGTCCGGTCCGCGGGCAACGTCCGGGCATGTCCGAAGTCGTCCGCCGTGGGGTGTTCGACCACCCCGTCCTCGACGTGGCTGCCTTCGGTGGGGTCGTGCTCAGGCGTCGGGTCTACGTCGCTCGTCAGGTCCATCGGTCTCCCACCTACCCCAGCCGCGGGTTGTTGAATCGGTTGCCGCCCGCCCTTCGCCATCGAAGGTCAGCGCCCCGGCGCCGTGTGATCGCGCCGTGCGAATCCAGTCTTGCGGGGCCGCGCCCCGGCCGTCAGTTCTTCCGCAGAACGAACACGTGCGCCGGTTCCACGTACGGGTCGATGCGGACCGCGTTGTGCTGACCCCACTCGTACGTGGCCCCGGTGATCTGGTCGGTCACGGTGAACCGCTCGTGCCAGTCCAGGCCCAGCGCCGGCATGTCCAGGGTGGTGTTCCCCCACTGCACGTTGGCCGGGTCGAACGAGCAGATCACCAGCACCGTGTTGCCGGTGTCCGGGTCCCGCTTCGACCAGCACAGCAGCGCGTCGTTGTCGATGCCGTGGAACTCGGTGTTGCGCAGCCAGTGCAGCGCCGGGTTCGCCTGCCGGATCTCGTTGAGCCGGGTGATGTAGGGCGCCAGGGACCGCCCGGAACGCTCGGCGGCGGCCCAGTCGCGCGGCTTCAGCTCGTATTTCTCGTTGTCGACGTACTCCTCGGAGCCGGGCCGCGGCACGTGCTCGAACAGCTCCAGTCCCGAATACATGCCCCAGGACGGCGAAAGCATGCTTGCCAGCACCGTCCGGATCTTGAACATCGGCGGGCCGCCGTGCTGCAGGTGCTCCGGCAGGATGTCCGGGGTGTTCGGCCAGAAGTTCGGCCGCATCCAGTCGATCGACTGCTTGAGCTGCTGCACGTACTCGCGCATCTCCCAGGCGGTGGTGCGCCAGGTGAAGTACGTGTACGACTGGGTGAAGCCGATCTTGCCGAGCCCGTTCATCATGGCCGGCCGGTGGAACGCCTCGGCCAGGAAGAGCACGTCCGGCTCGACCGCCTTCACCTTGCCGATCAGCCACTGCCAGAAGTTCAGCGTCTTGGTGTGCGGATTGTCCACCCGGAAGATCTTGACGCCCTGCTCGACCCAGTGCAGGACGATGCGCAGCACCTCTTCGCGCAGCCCGATCGGGTCGTTGTCGAAGTTGATCGGGTAGATGTCCTGGTATTTCTTCGGTGGATTCTCCGCGTACGCGATCGAGCCGTCGGCGCGGGTGGTGAACCACTCCGGGTGTTCGGTGACCCACGGATGGTCCGGCGCCGCCTGCAACGCCAGGTCCATGGCGACTTCCAGGCCGTGCTCGCCGGCGGTGCGGATGAACGCGCGGAAGTCCTCCAGCGTGCCCAGTTGCGGGTGGATCGCGTCGTGGCCGCCCTCATCCGCGCCGATCGCCCACGGCGACCCGACGTCCTCCGGGCGGGCCACCAGCGTGTTGTTGCGGCCCTTGCGGTTGATCCGGCCGATCGGGTGGATCGGCGGAAGGTAGAGCACGTCGAAGCCCATCGCCGCGACCGCCGGGATGCGCCGCGCGGCGGTAGCGAACGTGCCGTGCTCGACCGGCGTGGCGTCCGCGTCGATCCGGGCGCCCTCGGAGCGCGGGAAGAACTCGTACCACGCGGAGAACAACGCCCGCTTGCGGTCCACCCACAGCGAATACGACCGGGTGCTGGTCACCAGCAGCCGCACCGGATGCTCCCAGAGCAGCATCTCCAGGTCCAGCGCGGGGGAGACCCGGGAGAACAGCGAGCGCTGGTCGTCGCGCAGCGCGGCGGCGGCGGCGCGCACCCGCTCCTCGTCCGGCGCCGGCACGATCTTCGCGGCCAGGTCCAGCACCTCGGCGCCCTCGGCCAGGTCGTTGGCCAGATCCTCCGGGCCCTGCCCGGCGCCGATCTTCTTCACCACCGCATAGCGCCAGGTCTGGTACGGGTCGTCGAACGCCTCGACGGTGAACGTCCACCGGCCCACCGCGTCCGGACGGATCACCGTGTGCCACTGGTCCAGTCCCGGCTCGCCGGGTCGCATCCGGGTGAACGGCCGGGTCTGCCCGTCCGGGCCGCGCCACACCACGTTGACCCCGAGCGCGTTGTGGCCTTCCCGGTAGGAGACCGCGGCGACCGGCACCAGCTCACCGACCACCGCCTTGGCCGGGTAACGGCCACAGGACACCGAGGGCGTCACGTCTTCGACGGGAAAGCGACCGGTCATGATCTCCACCGTAGTCTTCCGGGCGTGGGCAGGCGGCGTGGACGGGCTCTGCGACCGGGTCAAAGGCGCCGCTGAAGAAAGACATCTCCGTAAACCGGCGTCCGCAAACGGTCGCGCACCGATGCTTTCAACCTACCGGAGGCCCGTCCCGCCGACTCGCCGCACCCGCGAGGAAGCGTCGAGTTCATCACCGCGCACAGCCACGCCACCCTTGCTCGGCGTTGTCGGCTGGTTGCCGTCGGTTGCCATCGTGGCGAGGCTGCTCATCCCGCCGCGCGCGCGTCCGACCGGTGAGCGTGACGACGCCCGCGCGCGAGCCGTGCCGGGACGAAGCAGCGCCGTCCCACCGGGCGCGCCGAGACGAAGGGAGACAGCCGTGGCCGGACCGTCCGTCGCGCTGTCACCGCTCATCGCCGCCAGCGCGCACTGGCTGACCCGCGCCTATCCGCCCGCCGCCAGCGACAGCACTTCCCTCATGCTCGTCGAGATGCAGGCTCGGCAGGCGGTGACCGCCGCCGCGTGGCTGCGGTACCCCACCGACACCGACGCGGCGCTGGTCGGCATCGCCGGGCCGGGTGGCTCCGCGCTGCTGGACTGGCGGGCGGGCAGCGAGCCGGATCCCGAGGACGCCGCGGAAGGCTGGCGCACCTGGGTGGACGAGGTGGTGGTGAGCTGGGCGGCGTGCCTGCTGGCCGACCCCGCGCTGGCCCGGCGCGCGGTGGACTCGGTGGCGGCGGCGATCCCGGACGGCGCACGGCCACGCCCCTATCCACGGCAACCGGAGCAGCGGCAGCCGGAGCAGCGGCAGCCGGAGCGGGACCGGGAGTCCGCGGGCCGGCGCGGCGCGCGCGAGCTGACCGCCGACTTCCGTCGGCTGATCGAGCCTGCGCAGGGCGACCGGGACGCCGCCGCGCTGCTGCGTCACCCCGATCTGCTGGAGCCGGTGGCCGGCATGCACCGCGCCGATCTGTTGTACCTGCTCGGCACGGTCGGCGCCTGACCCCGCCGGCCCGCGGTGGGGTGGGGCCATGCCGCCGGCCCGCGGTGGTGGGGCCGTGCCGCCGGCCCGCGGTGGGGTGGGGCCGTGCCGCCGGCCCGGCCTCAGGCCAGCCGGGCGGGGAAGCCGCCGGTGGCCACCGGCCCCCAGCTCTCGATGGTCACCCGGATCAGGGACTTGCCCTGGTCGCGCATGGCCTGCCGGTACTCGTCCCAGTCCGGATGCTCGCCGGAGATCACCCGGAAGTACTCCACCAGCGGCTCCAGCGATTCGGGCATGTCGAGCACCTGCGCCACCCCGTCCACCTGCACCCAGGGCCCGCTCCACTCGTCGGAGAGCACGCAGACGCTGACCTGCGGGTTGCGGCGGATGTTGGTGACCTTGGCGCGTTCCGGATAGGTGGAGATGACGATGCGGCCCTGCTCGTCCACCCCGCACGTGTTGGGTGAGGACTGCGGGCGGCCGTCCGCACGCGTGGTCATCAGAATGGCGCGGTGCCGGGGCCGCAGAAACTCGACCAGGTCGGCGCGGTCGACGCGGTTGGCGGTGGCGATGGTGCGCGGCACGGTTTCTCCTCGGATCGGGCGTGATCGGACCTGGGGCGCGCGGGGCCCGGGGCGCGCTGGGGCCTGGGGGCGCGCTGGGGCCTGGGGGTGCGCTGGGATCTGGGGCGCGCGGGGTTTCAGGAAGCCGGGTGCCCGGCCGGCACCTCGACCGGGCCGGGCGCGGCGCCGGCCTGCTCGGCGGCCACCGCCGCGCCGATGATGCCGGCGTTGTTCAGCAGCGCCGCCGGCACGAACGGGGTGCGCACGTCGATCAGCGGGAAATACCGGTCGGCCTTCTTGCTGACCCCGCCGCCGATGACGAACAGCCGGGGCGACAGCAGCATCTCCACATGCCGCAGATAGTCCTGCACCCGGCCGGCCCACTTCTCCCAGCTCATGTCCTCGGCCTCGCGGACCCGGTCGGAGGCGTGCAGCTCCGCGTCCGCGCCGTGCAACTCCACGTGGCCCAGCTCGGTGTTCGGGATGAGCGTACCGTCCAGGAAGAGAGCGCTGCCGATCCCGGTGCCGAAGGTCAGCATCATGGTCAGCCCCGGCTGGTCCTTGCCCGCGCCGAAGGCCACCTCGGCCACGCCGGCGGCGTCGGCGTCGTTGAGCACCGACACGGGCGCGCCGAGGCGTTCGGCGAACAGTTGCGCCGCGGGCGCGTCGATCCACGACTTGTCCACGTTCGCGGCGGTCCGGGTCACCCCGTCGACGACGACGCCCGGAAAGGTGATGCCGACGCGTTCGAAGCCGGGGAAGCGCTCGGCCACCTGCGCCACCGCCTCGACGACACTCGTCACGTCCGAGGGTTGCGGGGTGGGCACCCGATGCCGTTCGTCGAGGAGTTCACCCCGGACGGTGTCGACCGGGGCGCCCTTCACTCCCGAGCCGCCGATGTCGATGCCGAGGATGGCCATCAGTGTGTCCGTTCTTCCAGTCGAATGCTGCCTCTGCTGTTTACCACCCGGGCGGTCCCTCGAATCGCCGCCGTCACCGATGGTGGGCGCGCTCGGCGGCCCTCGCCGAGGATCTTCCGGGCGATACCGGGCTGGGGACGTCGGTGCCGGAACCGTACTCATCCTTTCGTACTAGTCAGGACTCGGCTTCTCGGGTAGCGTCACACCATCTGAACGGTCGCCGCGCGCGGGCACGGCTCTCTGCCCGCATGATGGAGGACCCAGCCATGAACACTGTGCTGTCCGACTCGGCCGCCGACCTGCTGGCCGCCGCTGCCGCCGCCCCCGCCGGCACCCCGGGACGCGCCCGGGCACGGGACCGGGCCATTGAGGCGTGGTTGCCGTTGGCGCGGCATCTGGCGCATCGGTATTCGGGGCGTGGTGAGCCGAC
>NZ_BMMX01000017.1:103346-134280 GCF_014646155.1 Mangrovihabitans endophyticus | reverse complement strand
GGCGGGCGGCGAGCGGCCGGCGGGCGGGCGGCGGGCGGCGGGCGGCGGGCGGCGGGGTTTCGCCGGGCGAGGGTGCGGCCTGCGCCTTAGACTGGGCGCGACGACTTAGACTGGGCGCGACGACCCGTCCCCGAGCTGCCCGCCGCTGAGGAGATGTGACTGAGCCCCGCCGCCCGACGGACGACCAGCGCCGGTCCGGCACCGGCTCGTCCGACAGCTCGGTGCGCACCACCCGGCCACGACGCCCCGACGACACCGCACAGGTCGACCGCCTCGCCGAGGCGTTGCGTTCCGCGCCCGTGGTGCGGAGCGTGCAGTCTGCTCCGGTCATCCGCTCCGCCTGGCAAGCATTGCCGGACCGGGCCCGGCGCGGCGCCCGCGCGGCCGGCCGGCTGTCGCTGCGGATGATCCATGAAACGGTGAGCGACCGGCTGCACGGTCTCGCCGCCGAGGCCAGCTTCTGGACCATGCTCTCGCTGCCGCCTCTGCTGCTCGCCCTGATGGCGCTCACCGGGCAACTGGGCGCGGTGCTCGGCGCCAACTTCGCCAACCAGGTCGCGACGGCGCTGCTCAACTGGGCCGACGGCGTGTTCACCGACCAGACCATGCAGCAGGTGGTTCGCCCGCTGATTGTCAGCACGCTGCGCGAGGGCCATTCCGGAGTGCTGTCGCTGAGCCTCCTGATCGCCCTGTGGAGCGGGTCGGCCGCGCTGAGCAATTATATCTCGGCCATCACCGTCGCGTACGACATGGAGGGCCTCCGCAGCTTCTGGCGTACCCGCCTACTCAGCCTGAGCCTCTACCTGGCCGCGCTGGTGATCGGCACGATCCTGCTGCCGATGCTGGTGCTCGGCCCGCGCGTGCTGTCCCAGATGCTGTCCGGACTGCCCGACTCCGCCCTGACCTGGCTCGTCTCCGCCGGATACTGGCCGGTGGTGTCCTTGCTGTCGTTGCTGGCGCTGACCTCGCTCTACCACGTGGCGGTGCCGGTCCGCACCCGGTGGCGCCGGGACGTGCCGGGCGCGGTGCTGGCCCTGCTGATCTGGACCGCGGGCAGCGTCGGGCTGCGCACGTACCTCGGCTCGGGCATGCGCAGCGACGGAGGCCCGGCAGCGGCGCCGATCGCCATCCTGCTGTTCTTCTTCGTGACCGCGCTGGCGGTGCTGCTCGGCGCGGAGTTGAACGCCACGATCGACGACATGTGGCCGGAGCCGGCGACGCAGGAGGGACGCCGCACGGCACGCGAGCAGCAGCGCGCGCGTCGCGAGCGGGAGGACGAGCACCGGCAGGAGCCGGACGAGCCGGGCGAACCGTAGCCTGCGCACCTCACCAGCGGGCTACGGCTCGCGCCCGGTGGACGCGGCGTGGACCGCGCACGCCGACACGCCTGCGCGCGACTGCTCCGCACCACGTCACGCGGGATGTTATCGCTAACAAGATTGCGACCCAGAGAATGGTTGAGCGACATCGGCGATGACTACTTCGCAGCTTAACGCCGTTCAGTCGTTTGCAAACCGCTGCAACACCTTGACGAACTTCGATTGTTAACGGGAACATCATGCGACTGGCGTCGGTGACGTTCCCCCGCCGCTCGCGCACGCCACCGAAACCGCGAGGACCGGCCGGGCGACCGACGCATGCGCCACTCACCGTGCAGCCGCAAAGGAGGAACAACCACCTCAGAAGGGAACGAAAACCAGAAAGGAAAGCACGCATGCGACTCCCCGCTCCCGCCGGGCCGAGACCGCCGTCGCGACGCCACCGGATCGCGCTGGCGGTCACCGCCCTGGCAACCACCCTGGCCGCCTCCGCCGTCGCCCCGGCGTCGCCGGCGTCCGCCGCCGCCTACCCTGATCCCGGCCGGGTCACCGGCGACATCACCGTGCACGATCCCAGCGTGGTGATCCGTCCCGGCGGCGGTTACCTGGTCGCGCACACCGGCAACGACATCTCGCTGAAGACGTCCAGCGACCGGATCGCCTTCCGCAACGCGGGTTCCGCCTTTCCCGGCGGCGCGCCGTGGACCACCGCGTACACCGGTGGAAGCCGCAATCTGTGGGCACCGGACGTCTCGTACCGTAACGGCCGCTACCTGATGTACTACTCGGCCTCCACCTTCGGATCGAACCACTCGGCCATCTTCCTGGCCAGCAGCGCCTCGGGGGCGTCGGGTAGCTGGACCAACGAGGGTCTGATCGTGGAGTCGCGCACGTCGGACGACTTCAACGCCATCGACCCGAACCTGTTCGTGGACGCCGACGGCCGGTGGTGGCTGAGTTTCGGCTCGTTCTGGTCCGGCATCAAGCTGATCGAGCTCGACCCTGCCACCGGACGGCGTGCGGGCACGAGCATCCGCAGCATCGCCGGGCGCGGCGGCGGCGCGATCGAAGCGCCGTTCATCGTCCGGCGCGGCGGCTACTACTACCTGTACGTGTCGTTCGACCTGTGCTGCCGGGGGGCCTCCAGCACGTACCGGGTGATGGTGGGCCGCGCGACGAGCGTGACCGGACCGTACGCCGACCGCAACGGCACCCCGATGACCGCCGGCGGCGGCACCGAGGTGCTCGCCGGGCACGGCAGCGTGCATGGTCCGGGCCACCAGGCGGTGCTCGCGGACGCCGACGGGGACGTCCTCTTCTATCACTACTACGCGGACAACGGGACGGCGCTGCTCGGCATCAACCGCCTCGCGTACGACTCGGCCGGCTGGCCGTTCGTCTTCTAGAAGGAGTACCCATGCTCTCCCGCTCTCCCTGCGGTGGCCGCGCCCGGCGATGGCGCGCCGCCCTGATCACCGTCCTGTCCGCGGCGGTCGCCGCCGTCGGCGCGGTAGCCGTCGCACCCGTCGCGTCGGCCGCCACGGTGGACACGTCCGCGTGGTACGTGTTCGTCAACCGCAACAGCGGCAAGGCGATGGACGTCTACAACCTGGCCACCGCCGACGGCGCCGGCATCGCCCAGTACACCCGCAACGACGGCGCCTGGCAGCAGTGGCAGTTCGTCCCGGTGGGCAGCGGCTACTACCAGATCCGCTCCCGGCACAGCGGCAAGCTGCTGGAACTGCCCAACGCCATCGACGGCACCCAGCTCATTCAGAACTCCGACAACGGCAGCACCCGGCAGCATTTCGCCCTGCGCGACTCCGCCGACGGGTACGTCCGGTTCGTCAACCGGCACACCAGCAAGGTCCTGGACGTGTGGGAATGGTCCACCGCGGACGGCGCGATCATCTCCCAGTACGCCGATCTGGACGGATACAACCAGCAGTGGCAGATGATCCCGGTGGGTTCGGCAACCCCGCCGGCCGGCGACTGCGGCAGCGGCTCGTATCAGGCGGAGGCCGTCCTCAGCGGCTCCACATGGACCGCCCGCACCAGCGGCGGTTCGGTGGTCTACACCGGCTCGGACACCCGCGCCGCGGTGCAGGCCGCGATCGGCGCGCTGCCGTCCGGGCGTACCAGCAAGCAGAAGGTCGTGGTGCGCGGCTCCGGCTCGATCAGCGCGGGCAGCCGGATCTCTTTGCCCAGTTACACGGCGCTGGAATGGTGCGGGACCGTCAACGTGACCGGGTCCGGGTCCGGTGATCAGGCGCCGGTGTACGCCCGCGGCGCGCATGACATCGAGGTCACCCGGATCGCCATCACCGGCAGTCCGCTGTACGGCATCTTCGCGCGCAACGTGGACAACATCGTGCTCGGGCAGATCGACATCCGGGTGTCCGGTGGTCTGGGCGTGCGCATCGACAACCACGGCGACACGTCGGTGAAGTCGCGCAACGTGCGCATCGACACCGTGTACGTGCAGGGCACCAGCACGCACGGTGTGGAGACGTACGGGGTGGACGGTCTCACCGTGGGGACGGTGACCGCCCGCGACACCGGTGGTTCCGGGCTGCTGCTGAACGATACGACAAACGCCGAGGTGGGCACGGTCGACGGACAGGGCGCCGGGACCGGCACCGGGTACGCCGCGTTCCGGATGGCCAACCGCAACGGTCGCGTCGGCAGCTCGTACCCGACCAACATCCACGTCGGCTCGGTGGTCGCCCGCGGCGGCGGCCGGGGTGTCTTCTGCGTCTCCGAGTCCGGCGGCGCGGTCATCGACCGGGTGGACATCGCCGGCACCGGAAGCAACTCGATCCTGATCGAGAACTGCTACAACGTCACCATCGCCGGGCAGTCCGGGACGGTGAACGGATCGGACGTGCGGCTGGCGGCGCGCACCGAGTTCGCCCCCAACGCCGACATCACGGTGCAGAACCTGACCCTGGTGAATTCGGCGATCAACGAGAACCCCTGCAACGGTTCGAACATCGTGATCCGCAACATCACGCTGCAGAACTCGCAGATCAACGACTGCTGACATGCCCGGGGGCGCCGGCCGAGCCGCAAGCCGGCCCGCGCCCCCGGAGTTCCTCACCCCTGGGGCCGCGGCGACGCGCCGGGCGGTGGCCCGGTGGACCGGCCCAGATAGGTGATCGGTCCCGGGTCGGGCACCGGAATCCGGTGGAACCCGAGCCGGTCGTAGAAGCCGCGCGCCCGGGTGTTCGCGGTCACCATGCCGATGTGCAGGGCGGGCGCCCCGGCGCGGGCGGCGGCGGCCAGGAACGTCTTCAGCAGCCGCCGGCCGTGCCCGGCGCCCTGGTGCGACGGGAGCAGATCGATGTGCAGGTGGGCCGGGTAGCCGGCCAGCTCGGGCAGCAGCATCCGCTCCGGCCGGTGGTGCAAGGCGATCATCTCCTCGTCCGGCGTGGCCGGCGGGCGCGACGGTGCCGGATACCGGTCCGCCAGCCGCGGAATCCACCGCGTGCGGTACGCGCGGACGAACGCGGCCGTGTCCGCGGTGCCCACCACGTAGCCCACCGCCCGGTCCCCCTCGGCCAGCACGAACGCCAGGTCCGGCTCCAGATGCAGGTAGGGCCCGGCGAACAGGTCCGGCATGAGGTCGTCATGTGCGTACGCGCCGCGGGCGTCGCCGCCCGCGGCCGCCGTACGGACGCAGATGTCGTACACCGCGTCGTGATCGGCATGCCGATACCGCCGGATCGTCGTGCCCGTACGGTCCCCCGATGGCGTGTCGTTCATGGCTCGCAACGGTACGGCGTGCAAGCGCTTGCACCGCAAGCCCTCGTTGTCAGGCGCTCCGCCGGGGCACCAGGGCGGAGCGGTGCACGACGGCGAGGCCGGGGTCGGCACCACCGGACAGCAGGGTGCCCACCGCACCGGCCACGATCTGTTCCACCGGATGGGTGGCGGTGGTCAGCGGGGGCCGTCCGAGTTGTGCCAGCGGCACGTCGTCGAAGCCGATCACGGCGACGTCGTCCGGCACCCGGCGGCCGCTGTCGGCCAGCGCCTCCAGCACGCCCAGCGCGGTGAGATCGGTGCTGGCCACCACCGCGTCCAGATCCGGCCAGCGGCGCAGCGCGGCCACCGCGCCGGCCCGTCCGCTGGCGGTGCTCAGCCCGCCCGCGACGGTCCGGACCGGCCAGCCGTGACCGGCCATCCCGTCGCGGTACGCCGCGTACGGGCGGCGCATGCTCGGCACCCACGCCGGACCGGTCAGCATGGCGATCCGGCGGCGACCGCCCGTGACCAGGTGCCGCAAGCTCGCCCGCATCGCAGACGGGGTGTCCACGTCGTGCGAGGGCACCCGGTCGAAGCCGGGGCCGATCACCGCGATCCGGCCGCGCAGCCCGGCCGGGGCGGCATCGAGCAAGCCGCGGCTGTGGTTGACCAGCAGCACGCCGAGCACGCTGCGATCGCCCGCCAGGTCGGCCAGCCCGGTGGCGTCGCCGGGCCGGATCCACGCCGCGGACACTCCGGCGCCGTGCTCGCCCGCCGTGCGCGCGGCGGCGCTGATCACCCGGCTGGCGTACTGGTCGGCCAGCATCCATTCGTGGGTGGCCACGAAACCGATGACGATGCGGTGACCACGGCGGCGCGCCAGCGAGACGGCCAGCGGATTGGGCACGTAACCCAGGGCCGCCGCGGCCCGCAGCACCTCGGTTCGCGCGTGCGACGAGGCGGATCCGCGGCCGCTCAGCGCCCGGGAGGCGGTGGCGGTGGACACGCCCGCCGCCGCGGCGACGTCGGCGAGGGTGGGCGGCGGTGACGCGGAGCGAGACGGCATCGGCTCCCCCTTTCGTGCCTGGCATGGTACGTCCGGGCGGGGCGGCTTCAGATGCTCATGCCGCCGTCCACGGCGATCGTCGCGCCGGTGAGGAAGGTGCTGCCGCCACCCGCCAGGAAGAGCACCACCCGGGCGATCTCGTCCACGTCGGCGTGCCGCCCCAGCGGGATGTGCGCGTCGAACGCGGCCGCCGCGGCGTCCGGGTCGGCGCCGGTGACCGCCTGCTCCACGGCGCGCTGGAACGCGGTGCCGGTCGGGCCGGGATGGATGGTGTTCACCCGGATGCCCCGCGCGGCGCACTCCCGGGCGGCCACCCGCATCAGCCCCACCTGGGCGTGTTTCGCCGCGGCGTACCCGGCGATGCCGGGGTCCGCGGTGAGGCCGACCACGCTGGAGTTGATGATCACGCTGCCGCCGTCGCGCATCGCCGGCAGCCCGTACTTGAGCAGATGGAAGGCGCCGCACACGTGCACCCGCAGCACGTGGAGGAAGTCCGGCTCGGGGTAGTCGGTGAGCGGCGCCACCGGCCCGCTGATCCCGGCATTGCTGAACAGCACGTCCAGCGGGCCGCACCGGCGCCGGGCCGCGGTCACCGCGGAGCGGACCGCCGCCGGGTCGGTCACGTCGGCCACCGTCCATCCGGTGTCCAGCTCGGACGCCGCGTGCTCCAGGGCGGCGGCGTCCAGGCCGACCAGATGCACCCGTGCCCCCGCCGCGGCCAGGCGGCGGGTGGTGGCCAGCCCGATGCCGCTCTCCGCGCCGGTGACCAGCGCCGCCTTCCCGGCCAGGTCCGCCTCGGTGTTCCCGGTCATCCTCAACTCCCGTTGACGGCGGTGCTCAGACGCTGCTCGGTCAGCTCGGCGCCGCGCAGCTCGCCGGTCGCTTCGCCGCGCTGGAACACCACCACCCGATGGCACAGCTCGGTCAGTTCGGCCAGGTCGGTGGAGGCGAGCAGCACCACCCGGCCGGTGGCGGCCAGGTCGCGCACGATGTCGTGCATCTCGCCGCGTGCTCCGACGTCCACGCCGCGGGTGGGGTCGTCCAGCACGATCACCGACGGGTCGGTGTCCAGCCACTTGGCGAACACCACCTTCTGCTGGTTACCGCCGGACAACTCGCCCGTCCGGCCGTCGATGTCGCCGTGGAAACGCATCCGCCGCAGGTTCGCCTGCGCTCGCGCCCGCAACGACCGCCGGTGCTGCCACCACGAGCCGCGGGCCGCGCCCAGCCAGCGCACGGCGGTGGCGTTCTCCCACACGGTCTGGTCGAGCATCAGCCCGAAGCGTTTGCGGTCGCCCGGCACGAAGGCGACGCCCTGCCGGACGGCGTCGCGCACCGATCGCGGGGTGCCTCCGCCGGGCAGCGTCACCCGGCCGGAGGCGGGCCGCCGCAGACCGCACACCACGTCCAGCACCGCCCGGTGCCCGGCGCCCTCCAGGCCCGCCACACCGACGATCTCGCCCGCCGCGACGCTCAGCGACATGTCGGTCACCGCGCCGGGCACCGTCACGTGCGACAGGGTCAGCGCCGCGGCGTCCGGGACGGCACCGTCGTGGGCCGTTCTCTCCGGGTCTCCGGCGACCGGATCCGCCGTGGCGCCGGCGGGTGCGGGTGCGGGTGCGCCGTCGCCGAGCATCGCCCGCACCAGGTCGTCCAGGCTGAGCCCGCCGGCGCGCTCTCCGCGCAGCGCCGGGCGGCCGTCGCGCAGCACGCTGACCCGGTCGGCCATCCGGCGCACCTCCTGCAGCATGTGCGAGATGTAGAGCACCGCGATGCCGCGGGCGGCCACCTGACGCAGCACCGTCTCCAGCCGGTCCACCGCGGCCGGGGGCAGCGCGGATGTCGGCTCGTCGAGCATCAGCACCCGGGGCGTGGCGAGCAGGGCCCGGCACACCTCCAGGAGCTGCCGGTCGGCGAGGTTCAGGCCGGCCACCGGCGCGTGCACCGGCACGTCGTCCAGGCCCAGACCGGCCAGCACCGGCGCGGCCCGGCGCTCCATCTCGGCGGGGCTGAGCAACCCGAAGCGGCGCGGCAGCGCGGTGACGAACAGGTTCTCCGCGACGCTCAGGTCGGGGAACAGGCTGAGCTCCTGCGCCACCATCGCGATGCCGCGCGCCGCCGCGTCCCGCGGCCCGGTGAACCGCGTCGGGGTTCCGTTCAGGGCGATCTCGCCGCCGTCCGGGCCGAGCGCGCCGGACAGGATCTTCACCAGCGTGGACTTGCCCGCCCCGTTCTCGCCGACCAGCGCGTGGATCTCACCGCCGCGCAGTTCGAGGTCGGCGCCGTCCAGCGCGGTCACCCCGCCGTACCGTTTGACCAGCCCGGTCGCGTGCAGCATCAGCGGGCCTGGGCGAGCGGTTTGACGTGGGCCGGCGGATCGGCCAGCAGGGCGTCGATCTCCTTCTGGTATCCGGCCTTCGCCGCGGCCGGGCTGCTGCCCCGCTGGATGACCTGGGCGACGTTGTCCGCGGTGACGACCAGGCCGGGGCTGACGAACCACCCGGAGGGCAGCTCCGCCTCGCCGCGGACCGAGTCGATCAGCAGGCTGGTGGACAGATACCCCTTGAGGTAGTGCTCCGGATCGATGGTGGCGAAGTTGGTGCCGTCCTTGACCGCCTGCAGGGTCTTGTCGTCCACATCGAACCCGGCGGTCAGCCAGTCGCCGTTCTTCTCCTGCTTGAGCCGCGCCAGGTCATAGCTGTCGGCGTCGCCGACGCCGAGGAACGCCAGCGCGTCCGGGTGCGCGTTCACCAGCGAGGACCAGGCGCTGTAGTTCTTGGTGGGTTCGCTGTAGGTCTGGAACGGGCCGAGCACGCGGATGCCGGGTGCCTTCGCCGCCAGCGTCTCCTTGATCCCGGCGGCGCGGTTGTCCAGCACCGGGGTGCCCGGGTTGGGCACGCCCACCACCACCGTGCCGGAGGCGTCGGCGGGCAGCTTCGCCACCAGTTCGGCGGCCATCTTCGCGCCCAGGTCGTAGTTGTCGTTGCCGACGTAGAACTCCACCTTGCTGCCGTCGGTGGGCGCGGTGTCCAGCGCGACCACCGGCACACCGCTGTCGATCGCCTCGGCAGCCGGGCGGGTGAAGATCGGTGGGTCCAGGTTCTCCAGGACCACCCCGTCACGCGCGGTGGTGACCAGGTTCTGGAACATCTGCACCTCGGCCGGGCCGTCGGTGTCCGGCGGGCCGACGACCTGGAAGTCCACGTCCCCGTCGTCGGTGGCGGCCTGCTTGGCGCCGTCGGCCATCTCGATGGCGAAGTTGAGGCTGATGTTGGCCACGGCCAGGCCCATGCGCAGGCGGCCGGTCCCGGTGCCGGAACCGGCGTCGTCGCCGCAGGCGGTGAGGGTGAGCGCCAGGCAACAGGCGCCGGCGGCGAGCAGCCGCCCTTTCCCGGATGGCATGTGCGGTCCCTTTCCTTTCTCCGCGCCGGGCGCGGACCTAGGAGGTGCGGGTGCGGTATCGGCGCAGGGCGGCGTCGGCGGCCACGGCCACCAGGATGACCGCGCCGGTGGCGAAGCTCGTCCAGTTGATCGGGATGCGGAAGAACACCAGTGCGGCGGTCACCACGGCCAGGATCAGCGCGCCGACGACGGCGCCCGGCACCGAGCCGCGCCCGCCGGCCAGCGGCGTCCCGCCGATGATGGCCGCCGCGATGGCGGTCAGTTCGAATCCCTCGCCCAGCGTCGGGTCGCCGGACAGGAAGAACGCCAGGGCCAGCGTGCCGGCCAGGCCGGCGGCCAGCCCGGACATGGTCATCGCCTGAATGCGGATGCGGTCCACCGGCAGGCCGGTGAGGGCGGCGGCGTCCGGGTTGGAGCCCACCGCGCGCACCTGGGCGCCGAACCGGGTGCGGGTGAACACCACCGTCAGCACCACCCCGGCCAGGACCAGCACCAGGAGGGCGGACGGCACGCCGAAGAGGCGCCCGCCGAGGTCGACGAAGAACGAGCTCTCCCGCGGCACCTCGAAGATCTGCTTACCGGCCGCGAAGGCCAGCGCGATGCCCCGGAACAGCAGCGCGGTGGCGAGCGTGACGATGAACGACGGGATCCGGGCGTACGTGGTGATCACCCCGTTGACCGCGCCCAGCCCCGCGGCCATCAGCAGAATGATCGGCGCGGCCAGCCAGGGCGGGACGCCGTCGCGCATGAGGACCGCGCCGACCACCATGGTCAGCGCGAAGTTGCCGCCGACCGACAGGTCGACCTCGCGCATCGCCAGCGGAAACACCATGCCCGCCGCCATCAGTCCGACGTAGACGGCGTTGCGGCCGGTGGACAGCAGGTTGTCCGGGTCGAGGAAACCGGGGCGGAACACGCCGACGCCGACGATCAGCAGCACCAGGACGGCCACCACGCCCGTCTCGTCACGCACCAGCCGGGAGAGCCGGCGACGGCGGCTCGGCGGACGTGGCGAAGCGTCGCGGGTCTCGGTGGTCAGCGACTGGGTCATGGCCGTCCGCTTCCCGTGTCCGCCGTCCACTCAGGGCACGCTCGGCCGCGCCCCACCCTGCACACTGTGTGCGCGATGCGAACACTTGGTCTTTATACGTACAGGGTTGCGATTGATCGATGTCGCTGTCAAGACCTTGTTTCGGCCATGTCACCCGGTTGATCACCCCGGCGCGCGGCGTCGCCTGCACCCGGTCACCGGACGGCGCGATCACCGTGGGATGACCGGCCGCCGGGCGCCGTCCAGCGCCCGGCGGTCGGCGTCCGGCACGCCCGACTTGCGGAAGAAGTACGCGTTGATCTGGTCCCGCCACTCCCGCGCGCTGCGCACCTGCTCGTCCAGCCGCTCGCTCACCCGCGCGTGCAACGCCGCACTCAGCAGACCGCCCGGCGGCAGCGCCCGCCACCGCTCGCGCATCCGCTCCACCTGCTCCACCCCGGCGAAGTGGCTGTCGTAGATGTGCTGGATCACCGTCGTGCCGCTGCGCAGCACATGGCCGTACGGCACATGGTGGAAGAACAGCAACAGCTCGTCCGGGCACTCGTCCGGCGACTCGTAGATCCGCGACCAGGGCTGCGGGTACTGCCCGGTGAAGCCGGTGCCGGTGGCCCGGGTACGGTCCACGCCCACCCCGTCGCGGTCGGCGAAGTGGTAGGTGCCCCAGCCGGTGTACTCGTACCCGTCCACGTCCGGGCCGTAGTGGTGTCCGGGGCGGACCATGAACCCCACGCCCAGCGGAGCGGTGTACCGCTCGTATCCGCGCCACGAATCGTCCATGATCGCGTGCAGGGTGCGCCGTGGCTCGGCATCCGGCCCCGCCGCCGCGCCGAAGGTCAGCGTGATCCACTCGTCCAGCACCGCACACGGGTCCAGCGCCGGGTCCCACGCCAGCCGCCCGTACGCGTAGAGGTTGGCCTGCGCCAGCGGGTGCCCGGTCCAGAAGGCGTCGGCGCCGGTGTTCGCCACCGCGACCAGGCCACCGCCCGCCGCGGCGACCGAGGCCACGGTCTGTCCGCCGGCCCAGCCGAAGCCGAGCGTCTCGCTCCACGGCGTGCCCAGGTAGCAGACATGCCGCTGCTGGCCGGTGTACTCCTGGGTGGCCTGCACCTCCACCGCCAGCCGGGTGCCGGGCATGGCGGCGATCACCGGGGACACCGGCTCGCGGGTCTGGAAGTCGACCGGCCCGTGCTTGACCTGCACGATCACGGTGTCCCGGAAACGTCCGTCGAGTGGTGCGAAGTGCTGATGCGCCGCCTTGGCCCGGTCCGTGCCGCGGTCGCGCCAGTCCTGGTGATGGTTGTAGACGAAGGCCCGCCAGTGCACCACGCCCCCGTGCGGGGCCAGCGCGTCGGCGAGCATGTTCGCGCCGTCGGCATGGTCGCGTCCATAGCCGAACGGGCCGGGTTGCCCCTCGCTGTCGGCCTTCACCACGAACCCGCCGAAGTCCGGGATCGCGGCGTACACGTCCCGCGCGGCGGCCGCCCACCATGCCCGGACGGCCGGGTCGCACGGGTCGGCGGTGTGCAGAGCGCCGACGGTCCGCGGTGCGGCGAAGCTGACCGACAGGTGCACCCGGATGCCGTACGGGCGCATCCACCCGGCGATCGCCGCGACCTCGCCGATCCGGTCGGTGAGCAGGCGAGCCTCGGTGGGGTGCACGTTGACGTTGTTCACCGCGACGGCGTTGACGCCGCAGGCGGCCAGCAGCCGGGCGTAGGCCCGGATCCGCGCCGGATCGGCGGTGAAGGCGCCGGCCGTCCAGAACAGCGAGCCGCCCGCGTAACCCCGCTCGACCTGACCCATCACCGGGTGCACGTCCACGTTGTCCCAGTGGTCGACCATCCGCCGCCGCATCGCGGGCCGGTGCCGCCGCACGCCGAACGGCGCGCCGAACGCGGCGTCGCCCGCGCGGAGCACGTGGAACAGCCCGTGCAGCAGGCCGGCGGGCGCGTCCGCGCAGACCAGGGTGGCCGCGCGCCGGGTGATTGCGAAGCCCTCCGCGCCGAGCGTGCCGGCGACCTCGGTGCGCAGGTCGTCCCAGCCGGCCACGCCGTCGCCCGGTCCGGCCGCGGCGAGCGCGAGGACCAGGTCGGCGGGGCCGGCGGGTCCGGTGCGGTCCAGCCGCCCGCCGTGCGTGCGGACCGCCGCGGCGATCTCCGCGGCGACCGTCTCGACCAGGTCGGCCCCCGCCGCCCCCGCCGCCTCGGCCGCCACTGCCGCCCCCGCGCCGGAGGGGCCGGGGAGGAACACCCGCCGCGTGCCGATCGCCCGCCACGCCTGCGAGGGAAGCCACCCGGCATGCCAGCCGCGCGCGTCGCCGGTCACCAGTCGTGCACCGTGCCGTCGCGCAGCCGGGCCAGCGGAAGGTAGGCGGGTTCGTAGGCGAACTTCGCCGCGGCGGCGACGTCGAGGGTGACGCCCAGGCCGGGCCGCTCCCCCGGATGCAGCAACCCGTCGGCGAAGGTGAACGACGTGTCGAAGACCTCGCCGGTGACCTCCGCGTGCGGCATGTACTCCTGGATGCCGAAGTTGTGGATCGCCAGGCCCAGATGCAGCGCGGCGGCCATGCCCACCGGGGAGACGTCGGTGGGGCCGTGCATGCCGGACTTGATCTGGTACATCCCCGCATAGTCCAGGATGCGCCGCAGGCCGGTGATCCCGCCGGCGTGCGTGACCGACGAGCGCACGTAGTCGATGAGCTGCTCGGCGATCAGGTGCTGATAGTCCACGATGGAGTTGAACACCTCACCGATCGCCAGCGGCGTGGTGGTGTGCGAACGCACCAGGCGCAGCGCCTCCTGGTTCTCCGCCGGGGTGCAGTCCTCCAGCCAGAACAGGTCGTACGGCTCCAGCTCCCGGCCCAGCCGCGCGGCCTGGATCGGCGTGAGCCGGTGGTGCACGTCGTGCAGCAGCGGCAGCTCCGGCCCGAACTCGGCGCGCACCGCCTCGATCACGCCCGGCAGGTGGCGCAGGTAGGCACGGGTGTCCCAGTCCTCCTCGGCGGGCCGCGCGGTGCGGCGGGCGGGCTCGTAGTCGTACCGGGAGCCGGCGCCGGCCTGCGCGGCGATGCCGTACTGCCGGGTGATGCCGGGCACCGCGGTCTGGATCCGCACCGCGGCGAACCCCCGTTCCCGGTGGTGGCGGATGGAGTCGAACAGCTCGCTGCGGTCCCGGCCGCTGGCGTGACCATAGGCCAGCAACCCGGTGCGGCTGGCGCCGCCGAGCAGTTGGTAGAGCGGCAGCCCGGCGCGTTGCGCCTTGAGGTCCCACAGCGCCACGTCCACGGCGGCCAGCGCGGTCATGGTGACCGGGCCGCGCCGCCAGTACGCGCTGCGGTACAGCGTCTGCCAGGTGTCCTCGATCGCGTGCGCGTCACGCCCGGCGAGCAGCGGCACGACATGGTCACGCAGGTACGCGGCGACGGCCAGCTCCCGGCCGTTGAGGGTGGCGTCGCCCAGCCCGGTCAGGCCGTCGTCGGTGACCACCCGCAGGGTCACGAAGTTGCGGCCCGGACTGGTGACGATCACCTCGGCCGATTCGATGATCACTGTCTTGGTTCCTCTCGCAGCACGAGCACGTCGCGGGCGCCGACGCCGACCGGTTGCCCGGCCTCGGTCCGCCTGCCGGTCAGCAGGTCCGTCGCGCTCGCGTGCGCGCGCACCTCGACCGGCCGGCCGGTGTGGTTGAGCAGGAACGTCAGCCGGGTCCCGTCGGGCCGCACCCGCACTGCAGTCTCGCACCCCGGCACATCGGCGTACGGGCCGACGAGCCCGTGGCGGCGCAGCAGGCGCCGGACCACCCAGCCGACACCCTCGGCGTCCAGGACGGTGCCCACGTACCAGCCGTGGCCGGCGCCGAACCGGTTGCGGGTGACCGCCGCGGTGCCGGCGTAGAAGTCGGAGCGGTAGGTGCCGACCGTCTCCGCGGTGTCCGGCAGGACGAGTTCGAAGACCAGCGACGCGCCGGATTCCCGGGTGTCCGCGCCGGCGGCCAGGGTCACCGGGTTGACCACGCCGGACGCTCGGGCGTCCCACTCGTCCACCCGGATCCCGGTGAGCCGGGCGAGCGGGCCGGGCACGTCGGCCGGGAACGCGTTGTCGGCCTCGTCCACCCGACCGGACAGCACCGTGGTGAGCACCGAACCGCCGCGTTCGGCCACCCGTTCCAGCCGGGCCGCCAGGTCGCCCTTGACCATGTGCAGGCCGGGCGCCAGCACCACGTCGTACCCGGACAGGTCGGCGGTGACCGGCACGACGTCGACGTCCGCGCCGCAGCGCCACACCGCGCGATGGTAGGCGCCCACCAGGTCGCGGTATTTCAGCAGCCGCGACGGGCCGTCGGAGATCTCCAGCGCCCACCAGCTCTCCCAGTCGAACAGCAGCGCCACCCGCGCCGGGGTGCGCGCGCCCAGCGCCGCGTCGCCGAACCGGCGCAGCTCCGCGCCGAGCGCGGCGACCTCCCGGAACACCCGGGTGTCCGCGCGTGCGGCGTGCCCGATGACCGCGCCGTGGTATTTCTCGCAGGCCCCGCGCGAGGCGCGCATCTGGAAGAACAGCACCGCGTCGGCGCCGTGCGCGACGGCCTGCCAGCTCCACAGCCGCATCACGCCGGGAGGCTTGAGCGGGTTGACGTCCCGGCAGGCGGTGACGCTCGGCGTCTGCTCCATCAGCCAGAACGGCTGTCCCTGCTTGAGGCCGCGGATCAGGTCGTGGCCGAGCGCCATCCCGGCGGGCACGGCGTCGTCCGGCGGACCTCCGCCGGCCCGCCCCTCGTCACCGGCCCGCCCCTCGTCGCCGGGCGGCGCTGAGTCACCGGGCGGCGCTGAGTCACCGGGCGGCGCTGAGTCGTCCGGCGGATAGTTGTCCCAGGACGCGAAGTCCAGGTCGGCCGCCCACCGGTGGTAGTCGATCGGCCGGTACAACCCCATGAAGTTGGTGGTGACCGGGGTGTCCGGGTCGGACTCGCGGATCGCCGCCTTCTCGGCCCGGAAGTTGTCCCGCATCGCCTCGGACATGAAGCGCAGGTAGTCCAGCGTGATGCCCTGGAACGCGGTGTGGTCCGGGCCGCGCCAGTGCTCGGTGAGCGCGGACGGCGGCTCGATCTCGTCCCAGCCGGTGAAGACGTGCGCCCAGAACATGGTGTTCCAGGCGTCGTTGAGTTCCTTGAGCGTGGTGTACCGATCGCGCAGCCACACCCGGAAACCGGCGGCGCACCTGTCGCAGTAGCACGCGCCGCCGTACTCGTTACCCACATGCCAGGCCACCAGCCCGGGGTGTCGCGCGTACCGCCGGGCGACCCGGCGGGCCAGTTCCGCGGACAGCCGCCGGAACACCGGCGAGCTGGGGCAGGCGTTGTGCCGCTGCCCGTACCGGTGCGCCCGGCCCTCGAAGTCGGTGCGGTTGACCTCCGGGTGCGCCCGCGCCAGCCACGGCGGCAGCGCGCCGGTCCCGGTGGCCAGGCAGATCATCCGCCCCCGGTCGGCGGCGCGGCGCACGATCCGGTCCAGCAGCGCGAAGTCGTAGGTGTCCGGGGCCGGCTGGGTGTGCGACCAGGCGAACACGCCGAGCGTGACGGTGTCCACATGAGCCAGTGCGAGGAGCCGGTCGTCGTCGTCCCAGACGTGCTCCGGCCACTGCTCCGGGTTGTGATCGCCGCCGAACGGGATCTTTCCGGTCACCGGCAGGCTCATCGGGTGAAGTCCGTCCGGATCGCGGCGATCATCGGGGCCGCGGTGACGCGCAACGCCCACGCGAAGACGGACGCCATCGCCAGCAGGGCCGCCTCGGACCAGGCGAGCGTGACGCACAGGGCGACGGCCAGCAGCCCGGTGTTGCCCGCGGTGGTGGCCGGCGCGTGGCCCAGCGACCACCACGCGAGGCGGCCCACGTCGCGCAACCGGAACGCGAACAGCGCCACCACGACCAGGGCGTTCAGCCCGCACAGCGCGACCACCAGCGCGACGGCCGCCAGCGGCAGCGCCCACCAGCCGGGCAGCACCGCCGGCAGCAGCGCGAGGTTGACCGACAGCACGGTCAGCCACACCAGCACCGCCGCCCACACCAGGGTGGCCGGCCGCCAGCAGGCCCGGTAGCCCCGCCGGAACGCCGCCGCCGGGTGCAGGTCGGTCAGATCCGGGCGGCGCCGGTCCATCGCATACACCGCGGCGGCCAGCGCCGGCCCGGCGGGCAGCGCGCACAGCGCGGCCAGCGGGAGATTGCCGGGGCCGGGCCCGAGCAGGGTCAGCCCGGCCAGGCCCGGTGCGGTGGCGAGCAGCACGCACGCCTCGACGGTGAGCAGGGTGTAGACCAGCGCGGCGGCGCGGGCCAGCGGACCGGTGCCGAACCGCTGATCGGCCGGCGGCATCCGGCTCATCCGCTCACCTCCGTACCGCTGCCGCCGCGCTCGTCCGCGCCGCCGGGGACCGCGCCGCCCGGGACCGCACCGCCGGGGACCGCGCCGCCGTCACCGTCGGCGCCGAGCAGCTCGCGGTCGTCCCACCACGGCGGCGTCTCGTCGGCGACCGGGGTCAGCTCCACCAGGGTCACTTCGTGCGCGGCCAGCACCAGGTCCAGCACCACGCGGCCGTGGGCGACCGGCGCGCGGGCGTGGCCGCGGACCGGCTCGGCGGCCTCCCGCAGAGCGTCCACCTGGGCCGGGCGGGGCGACGCCGGGCTGCCCATCTCCCGCCAGGCGGTCCACGCGTTGCCGCACTCGTCGTTCACCGTGGCCCGGCGCACGTACATGGCCGTCGCCGGGCCGGCGGGCAGGGACAGGGCGAGCGTGTGCCGCCGGTCCGCCGGCGTGAACCCGTCGGTGCTGACCGGGTGCCACGCCAGCACGGCGAGCCGGTCGCCGTCGCGGGTCACCAGGTGGTCGTCGGCGCGGGCCAGGATCTCGTCGCCGAGGCGGGCCAGGAACGCGTACAGGTGATAGGTGGGTTTCTTGATCTGCCGGTGTGCCAGCAGGCCGAAACCGCCGTGGAACAGCGCGGTCGGCACCCCCACCTCCTCGAAGACGTCGCAGAACGTCCAGTAGGAGAAGGAATCCACGTGCTCGCCGCCGGCGGCCAGCACCGGGGCCAGGTAGGCCGCGTGCCAGGCGGTGTCGTGGATCGGGTTGTCCGGCCGGTACGACGAGTTGAACTCGGTGATGTGCACCGGCACCCCGGCCAGCGCGGTGCCGGCCAGCAGCTTGCGCGGCGCGGCGAACTGTTCCAGCAGGCTGCTCGCGGGGGCCAGCCGCTGCCGGGTGCCGAACGGCACGTGCCGGGCGGGCTTGGAGGTGTAGGCGTGTTTGCTCACGAAGTCCACCGGCACGTCACGGGCGGCGGCGAAGTCGGCGAAGCGGGGCAGCCAGTCGTCCCCGGCCGGGGACAGCGCCGGACCGCCGACCTGCAGCGTGGCGTCGACCTCCTTGACCGCGTGCGCGGCCACCTCGTACAGCCGGTGGTATCCGTCCTGGTCCGCGCCCTGCCAGAAGAACGGCAGGTCCGGCTCGTTCCACACCTCGATCGGCCAGCCGCGCACCTCGGCGATCCCGTACCGATCGACTAGGTGGGCGACGGTCGAGCGGACCAGGTCCGCCCATTCCCGCCACGATCCGGGCGGGGTGATGTTGCCCCGCCACCAGAACACCGTGGCGTCGCCGGAGGCCATCTCGGTGGGCATGAACCCCAGCTCGACGAACGGGCGGATGCCGCGTTCCAGGTACGCGTCGACGACCTGATCGACGTACGTGAACGCGTACCGCACGTGGTCCGCGTCGTGGTAGGCGTACCGGCGGTGCACGCCCGTGCCGTCGCTGAGCAGGCCGTGCCCGCGCAGGTGCCGGAAGCCGATGTCGCGCTGCGCCACGGCCAGCGAGTCCTGGTAGTCGCGGCGCAGCGCGAGGTCGAACCGTCCGGTGCCGACGCAGGCGCGCCACGCGGGGGTCAGCCGGGCGATCGCCGCGTCGCCGACGACGGTGCGTGTCACGTGCTCGTCCTCCCGCTCAGCCGTGGTCCTTCGCGTACCGCTGATAGGCCTCGTTGATCAGGTCGATGTAGGCGCTCATGTTCTTGGTCTCCAGCTCCTGGAGGTAGGCGTCCCACTGGGCGAAGTCGCGCTGGCCGAGGATGAACTGCAGGGAGGCCGCGGCGACGAAGTCCTTCAGCGGCGTCTCCCACAGCGTGGCGCGTTCCTGCTCCTCATCGGTGAGCGGATGCGGCGGGGCCAGCGGCAGGGTGGTCTTGGCGTTCACCGCCTTCTGGAACTCCTTCTCCTCCTCGGAGAACATCGACTCCAGCAGTTGAGTGCTGCCGCCGTAGGCGAACACGCCGTTGAAGAACCCGTACTTCTGTTGCAGCGGCAGCGTGCCGTCCAGCCCGTTGAGGTACCGGTACTCACCGGCGGGGGTCTTGGTGTACGTCACGCCGGGCACGCCCCAGCGGGCGAACTCCTCGCCCTCGTCGGAGTACCAGAGCCAGTCGATGAACTGCATCATCGCCACGAAGTCCTTGCTCTGCCGCGCCTTGCTGGAGATCATGACGCCGTTCTCCAGCCGGCCGCCGCGCCGCACGTTGCCGGCCGGCCCGGCCGGCTGCGGAATCTTCGCGACCTTCGCCTCGGGGTGGGTCTTGGCCAGGGCGGGCCGGTAGTCGTTGACGATGCTCTGCGCGTTCGCGCAGATCGCGAAGGACTTCTCGGTGGCCAGCTTCTGGATCGCGGCGTCGTCCTCCTGGGTGAAGCCCTCCCGATCCATCAGGCCCGCACGCACCAGCGTGTTCAGGAACTGCAGCATGTTCCGGTATTCGTCCATGGCGCCGGTGAACACGAACTTCTTCTGCGCCGGGCGCCAGTAGGCGTTCTGATAGTCCCAGCCGGCGGCGGTGTTGTAGGCGGCCGAGATGACCGACAGCAGGCAGCCGCCCGGCGTGGGGATGCCGAACCGGTCGGAGAACGGGATGGTGGCCGGGTACGCGCTCTTCATCGCCGCCAGCGCGTCGTGCACGTCGTCCCACGTCCGCGGCACCGGCTCGCGCAGCTTGTCCAGCACGTCGGTGCGCATCGCCACCGAGTAGTCGGTCCAGACCTCCTCGTGCACGCCGGGGAGCACGTAGAACTTGCCGTCGGTGCGGCGGATGGTGTCCAGGTCCGCGCCGAGGTTCCATTTGGCGATCTTCGTGGTGAAGTTCGGCATCAGGTCGAGATAGTCGCTGACCGCGAGGATCGCGCCGGACGAGACGAACGGGATCTCCTGATCCCGGTACGTCTTCGGGATGATCGTGGGCGCGTCGCCGGCGCCGATCAGCAGGCTGCGCTTCTGCTCGTAATCGCTCCTCGGCACCGCCACCGTCGTGAGGGTGACGTTGGTGCGCTTGGTCAGCTCCTTCCAGAACAGCCAGTCCTTGTTCAACGGGTAGTCGGCGTGGTTGCTGTAGAGGATGCTGAAGGTCAGCGGCGTGGTGGCGGTGAACTGGGTGCCGGCCTTGAAGTCCGGCATCGCGCCCGTCCGGTTGCCGGACAGGTCCTCGGTCGTGGCCGAGTCGTCGCCGCCGTCACAACCGGCGGCGGCCAGGGCGGCGGTCGCCGCGCCCGCCGTGAGCAGGACTCTGCGCCGGGTCATCGGGAGCATCGGGAGCATCCTTTCGGTGGGGAGGGAGTCGAGCGTGGGGGCGGCGGGTCATCCCTTGACCGCGCCGAGCATCACGCCGGAGACGAAGTAGCGCTGGATGAACGGGTAGACGAGCATGATCGGCAGCACCGTCAGCACCATCGTCACGGCCTGGATGTTGGCCGCGGTCTGGGCGAGACTGTCCTTACTGCTGCCCACCGAGGTGGCGGTGGCCGCGCCGGCGATGAGGTTGCGCAGGTAGACGGTGACCGGGAACAGGTCGACACGATCCATGTAGAGGAAGGCGCTGAACCACGAGTTCCAGAAGGTCACCGAGTAGAACAGCACCATCGTCGCGATCACCGCCTTGGACAGCGGCAGCACGATGCGCAGCAGGATCCCGTACGTGCTCAGGCCGTCGACCGCCGCGGCCTCCTCCAGGTCGCCGGGCAGGCTCTCGAAGAACGCCTTCATCACCAGCAGGTTGAAAACGTTGATGGCGTTGGGCAGCGCGATCGCCCACACCGAGTTCTTCAGTCCCAGGCTGGTGACCAGCACATAGTTCGGGATCAGGCCGCCGGTGAAGAACATGGTGAAGACCGCGATCCCGATCAGCGCGCCGCGGCCCTTGAGGTTCTTCTTGGACAGCACGTACGCGTAGCAGGTGGTGAGCACCATGGCGACGACGGTGGCGGTGACCGTGTAGACCACGGTGTTGCGGTAGTTCACCCAGAACGTCGCGTCGGACATCACCAGCTTGTACGTGGTCAGGTTGAAGCCGCGCGGGATGACGCTGACCTGACCGGACCGGATCTCCCCCTCGCCGCTGAACGACCGGGCCACGATGGTGGCGAACGGGTACACCGTGACCAGCACGACGATGCTGAGCAGCACCGCGTTGACGACCGGGAAGACGCGCCCACGCTCGGCATCGGCGATCGACCGGGGCCGGGACCAGGACCGGGTCCGCACGGTCACCACAGGCTCGTCCCCACCGCGCGCCGGGAGATCTGATTGGCGGTGAACACCAGCACCAGGCCGATGATCGCTTCGAACAACCCGATCGCCGCCGCGTAGCTGAAGCTGTTGGACACCACGCCCATGCGGTAGACGTACGTGGAGATCACGTCGGCGGTCGGATAGGTGAGCGGGTTGTAGATGAGCAGGATCTTCTCGAAGCCCACCGCCATGAAGGTGCCGATGTTGAGGATCAACAGCGTGATCATCGTGGGGCGGATGCCGGGCAGGGTGACGTGCCAGGTCTGCCGCCACCGGCTGGCCCCGTCGATCCGTGCGGCCTCATAGAGGTCGGAGTCGATGGTGGTCAGCGCGGCCAGGTAGAGGATGGATCCCCAGCCCACCGTCTGCCACGCCTCGGACGAGACATAGATCGCCCGGAACCATTCCGGCTGCTGGATGAAGGTGATCGGCGCGTGGCCGAGGCCCTTGAGGACCTGGTTGACCGTGCCGTCCACGGCGGTGATCTGCAGGATGAAGCCGGCCACCACCACGATGGACAGGAAGTGCGGCAGGTAGGACACCGACTGCACGAACCGCTTCAGCCTCCGCCGGCGCATCTCGTTAAGCAGCAACGCCAGCACGATCGGCAGCGGAAAGCAGACCAGCAGCGACAGCACACCCAGTGTCAGGGTGTTGCCGAACACCTTCCAGAACGTCGGATCGTGCAGGAACAGCCGCACGTAGCGCAGCCCCACCCACTGGTCGCCGAAGATGCTGCCGCCGGGCTGGAAGCGGCGGAACGCGATGACGTTGCCGGCCATCGGCAGATAGCGGAAGACGACGAAGAACACCAGCGGCAGCACGGCCAGCGAATAGAGCTGCCAGTCCCGGCGAAACGCCTGCCGCCAGGTGCGCCGGCGCACCGGTGCGGGCCGCGCCGCGCGGGCGAGCGCCTGGCCCGCCTCGGGCGCCGCAGCGGGCGGATCGGACGTCACCGGTGCGCTCATCCCGACCCCTCCTGGTCCGGCCGGACGGCGCCGGGACGGCACGAACCGGTCAATGCGCAGCCGGAAGTTTCGGTTTTGGATGTGTAAATTCTCGTTACGCTTCCGGTAATCTAGATTTAGATGTTCGTGGATGTCAAGGAGCCTCCGTGGCCGTCTTCGACCTGCCCCTGCACGAGCTCACCGGTTACACCCCCGAGGTGAGCGAGCCACCGGACTTCGACGAGTTCTGGCGACGCACCCGGGGCGAGTCCGATCGCGACCCGGCGGTGCTCTCCGCCGAGGCGCACGATTGCGGGCTGCGCCTGGTGCGCACATGGGACGTCACCTTCGCGGGTTTCGGCGGGGACCCGGTGCGCGCCTGGTTCACCCGCCCGGCGCACGCCGAACCGGACGAGCCGCTGCCCGTCGTGGTGGAGTTCCCCGGCTACGGCCGCGGTCGCGGCCTCCCGCACGAGCGGCTCACCTGGCCCACGGCCGGGTACGCACATCTGCTCATGGACACCCGCGGGCAGGACGGGCACTACGGCGACGGCGGCGACACCCCGGACCCCCGGCACGACGCCCTCGGCGGCCCCGGCCCGGTCACCCGCGGCATCCTGGCGCCGGACGACTACTACTACCGGCGGCTCATCACCGACGCGGTGCGCGCCGTGCAGGCAGCCCGCACGCTGCCCGGCGTGGATCCGGAGCGCACCGCCGCGGCCGGCAACAGCCAGGGCGGCGGGCTCGCGCTGGCGGTGGCCGGGCTGGTGCCGGACCTCGCGGCGGCGGTCGTCACCGCCCCGTTCCTGTGCCACATCACGCGGGCGCTGGACATCAGCGACGCGGACCCGTACCGCACGATCGCGCACTATCTGTCCCTGCGGCGCGCGGACACCGACCGGATCCTGCGCACGCTGTCTTACGTGGATGGTGTGCACTTCGCCCGGCGGGCGCGCGCGCCGCTGCATCTGGGCCTGGGGCTGCGCGACACCACGTGCCCGCCGAGCACGGTGTTCGCCGCCTACAACCACTACGGCCGCCTCCACCCGAGGAGGCCGGACACCACGGTGGAGGTGTACCCCTACAACGGCCACGAGGCGGGCGGGGCCTTCCACGTGCCGCGCCAGTTGCGATGGCTGGCGAAGCACCTCGACCCCGCCATGCGCCCCGGCTGAGCCGGAACACGACACAGGCGATGGCACTCATCGTGGACGAGCAGGTTCGCTCAGTCCCGCGGGTCGAGCACGGCGATCCCGGCATCCTTAGCCGCCGTCGCGAGCCGATCGTCGTAGGTTGCCATGCCTTCCAGATCCGGCCCGAGCACCCGCGCGGTCGCCAGATGGATGGCGTCGAGCAAACACAGCATCCGGTCCGGCTCGTTCATCGCAGCGTTGATGATCTCGTCATCGATGCTCACGTAGTCAAAGGCCAGCAGGAGCGCCCTCGCCTCCGGCAGGATCGCCGGCCTCGCAAAATTGTTGCCACCTTATTCGGCGGGCACCAGGCGGAGCAGGAAGACTTCCGTGTCGCCCGTGGCGGGGTAGCCGCCGTACTTGCTGTCGAACAGGGCCAGGATCTCCGCCAGACCGGGGGCGTCGTCGTCGAGGTGGACCAGGTGGAAGGCGCACGTCTGCTGTCCCGCGCGGCGCGGCGGCCAGGCAGCCAGCGCACCGAGCGCGGCCACGCTCGCCTGCTGTCCTTCCCGCACGTGCTGCGTCGCCTGGTGGGCGAGCTGATGGGCAAGATGACCAGCGCCGTCGACGTAGACCTGATCGTCGGCGTTCACGTACGGCACCGCGCTCGTGCCCAGACGCTTCTCGCCGTCCGTCAGCGTGACGTCGAGCTGCCAGTACCGGTCCAGGGTCCGGATGTGGTCGCGATGGTCCCACAACTCGTCGAAACGCCGGTCCACGAACTGGCCCCACGGGCTGGCCATGTCGACCTCCAACTGGGGGACGTCGAAGGACACCTTGCCGATCGGGAAGAACGAGATCAGCGCGCGCCCGTCCCACTGGTAGAGCTGAATGGACGGTGACGCGTCGTACACGCAGATCCGGAGCCGGGACCGCTGCCCGGTGGCCAGGCCCGCGCGGAACTCCTGCAGGTGACGCAGGTTGTCCCGGATCTGCGCGGCGACGTCGATCTGCCGCCGTTCGAGCTCTTCCGCCCGTTGACGAGCGGCGGCCGAATCCGGGTCGAGCAGCAACACGCGGATGGTGGCCCCCTGCTCCAGGGCCTCCCGCATGGCCTGCTCGGTGCGGCCGCGGGCGCGACCGTCCAGCAGAAGGGTCCAGGTGTCCAGAATCCGGATCTGGTGATGGGTCTCGCGCATCCGATCGATGAAGGTCGCCCGGTCGAAGCGGTCGTGCTCCTGAACGCGAGCGCGCCGGGCGTCGTCGAAGATCGGGTCGAAGATCAGATAGGAGACCGCCGCGAGCGCGAGGCTGGAGCCGAGGTTGAGCAGCAGGTCACTGGTGAAGCCACCGGTCGACCACGCGGCGACGAGCATCCCGGCCGACACGGTGGACAGCAGGCCGCCGATGACGAGAGTGCGGAGCCGTCGCCGGAGACCGTTGCGCATGCGCCACTGATACACCGCCGGCCCCCTCCCGCCCGAGGATCATGGTCTCCGATGACGGCGAGATCACACAAGCGGCGTGACGGTCCACAGTGAACCTTTTGTCACACCGCAGCGCCCGGCGCGGTGTGCAGCAGGCGGAACTCGCGGCGCCGCAGCGCGCGCAGCACGAGGGCCGCCGGATTGCCGAACGCCTGGAGCCCCTCCGCCGTGCCGAACGGCTCGATCCCGTCGATCTGGTACTCGGCGCCGCCGTACACCACGACGCAGCGTCCGGCCGCCACGACGTTGCGATACCAGGAGACCTCCGGGCCGTACGTCAGCTCGGCGACGAAGTCACGGCCGTGCCGGGCCAGGATCAGCGGCGTCTCGTACGTCTTGCCGGTCTTGCGCCCGGTGTGCCGCACCAGCGAGAACGGCCCGCGGCCGGCGCGCGCCGCGCGTGAGGTGAGGCGGTTCAGGGTGTGCTTGAGCGTCCACAGCGCGCCGCGCCGGAACCGGTGGGCCATCGTGACCTCCTTCGAACTCAACGTTCGATGAATTATGCCACGACGGCATCCACCGGAACACGGCTAGTGGGTGGCGCGGGTGCGTAGCCCCCACCCGTACGGGAAGAGCGGCCGGTAGTTGCGGTCGCCGACGTTGATCGGCTCCTGCGCCGCGTCGCGCGGCCAGCTCACCGGCAGCCTTGCGGTGAAGGCCGTCCGACCGAACAGCACGTCCGCCACGCCCGCCCCCTCGCTGCCGGGCAGCCACGAGGCGACAAGCGCGTCGATGTCACCGAGCTGGTCGGTGATCACCTGCGGCCGGCCGGACACCACCAGGACCGCACACCGCGGGAGCTCGGCGCACACCTTGCGCACCACCGCGCGGTCGCCCGGCTGCAGGTCCATCGACTTCGGCTCGGCCTGCGGCGGCGTGCACCAGGAGCACACCGGCCCGCCGACGTCGCCGAAGCCTTCCGCGTACGGCGTCTCGCCGACCACCACCACGCCGACGTCGGCGCCGTCGGTCGGAGCGGAGGCGTCCGCGCTGTACGTGATGTGCGCGCGGGGCGCCACCTCGCGCAGACCTTCCAGGATCGTGGTGCCGGGGATGCTGTCCCCGGACCGGCCCTGCCAGTCGAGGGTCCAGCCGCCGGCCTGGTTGCCGATGTCGTCGGCGTTGCGCCCGGCCACGTACAGGCGCGCGTCGCGGGCCAGCGGGAGCAGCCCGCCGGCGTTCTTCAGCAGCACCTGCGACTTTGCCACCGCCTCACGAGCCACCCGCCGGTGCGCCGCGCCGCCCACGATGCCGGTGCGCCCGGGCGGCGCGTACGGGTGCTCGAAGAGGCCGAGCCGGAACTTCGCGCGCAGGATCCGGCGGACCGCGTCGTCGATGCGCGCCCGGCTGACCCGGCCGGCCACCACTTCGGCCTTGAGCAACTGCTCGAACCGCGGCGCGGTGCCGGGTTCCATGAACATGTCGATGCCCGCGTTGACGCCCGCGCGCACCTGGCCGGCGGTGGGCCGGGGCTCGTCCGGCGGCGCGTCCGGGTCGGGAATCTGGTGGATGCCCTCCCAGTCGCTGATCACGAAGCCGTCGAACCGCATGCCCCGCTTCAGCACGCCGGTGATGAGCGTGCGGTTGGCATGCATCTTCACCGGGTTACCGACGCCGTCGCCGGTGAAGTCCACGCTGGAGAACGACGGCATCACGCTGCCCACGTCGTGCGCGCGGACCGCCGCCAGGTACGGCGACAGGTCCAGCATCGCGAACCGCGCCCAGTCGGTCACCGTGACACCCTGATCGATCGGGTAGTCGCCGGAGCCGGTGCCGTACTCGGTGTCGCCGTCGCCCGCGTAGTGCTTCGCGGTCGCCAGCACCCGGTCCGGGTCGGCCAGGTCCCGCCCGTGGCGGCCCTGCAGCCCGTCGATCGCGCTCTCCATCCGGATCACCAGCGCCGGGTCCTCGCCGAAACTCTCGTACGCGCGTCCCCACCGCTCGTCGCGGGCGACGCAGACGCACGGGGCGAAGTTCCACGGAATGCCGGTCGCCCGGACCTCCGCCGCGGTGGCCGCGTACACCCGCCGGACGAGGTCCGGATCGCGGGTGGCGCCCAGGCCCACGTTGTGCGGGAACACGGTGGCCCCGTAGACGTTGCCGTGCCCGTGCACCGCATCCACCCCGTACATCATCGGGATGCCCAGCGGGGTGCTCAGCGCCTGAGCCTGGAACGTGTTGACCATGTCGGCCCAGGCCCGCGGCGTGTTCGGGGTGGGCACCGAGCCGCCGCCGGACAGCACCGATCCCAGCCGCCATTGGGCGATCAGGCTCGGATCGCCGGCCACCGCGCCGCGTTCCGCCTGCGTCATCTGGCCGATCTTGTCGTCCAGGCTCATCCGGCGCAGCAGGTCGGCGACCCGACGCTCGACCGGCAGGCGGGCGTCCCGGTAGGGCGCCACGCCGGCACCGGCTCCGCGCGCGGGTGTGCCGTCCCGCGCCGCGGCGGTCGCCCGGGGTGCGGGCGACACCGCGGCGGCGGTGGTCAGGACCGCCACCGCGGAGATCGTGGCGGCGGCGCGCAGCCGCCGTGACATGACGTGAGGTCTGGATGACATAACGTCATCATCGCGACGTGGGCGGAACCGTCAACACCAATACCACCGCGGACTCCCGCGCCTATACGCACAATGTGAACCATTGACGTCGGACGTTGGCTGTTTACCGCCGTGAAATGCGCCTTGAGGCGGATTTCCGGCATTGAAAACAACGCGCCTCACCCGTAAATTCGCACCCGTCAGGCAATGCCGGGCACCCCGCGGCGCGGCCCGCTCCGGCGGGGTTCGCGCCGTGAGCGGGGTGGACGATGAGCGCAACCGGAGACGTGATCGTGGCGCGGCCAGCGGTGGCCGCCCTGCTGGTGACCGCGCTCGTCGCGGCCGGCGCACCGGGCACCGGCCCGGCCGCGGCGGCCGCGCCCACCGGTCCCTCCGCGGCGTCCACGCCGGTCGGCGCCGCGCACGGCCGTCCTCCGGCGGCGCTGACCGGCACGGACGTCGCCGTGGCGCACCACGAGGGCGGCACCTGGGACCTGGACGGCGGCTGGCGCTTCGCCCTCGCGAACACCACCGGCGCGGACGACCCGGACGCCAGTGCGGCGGACCCCGGATACGACGACTCCGGCTGGCGCGCGGTCACCGTGCCGCACGACTGGAGCATCGAGCTCAACCCGGTGGCGGGCGCCACCACCACCGCCGGCACCGGCTTCTACCCCGGCGGGCTGGGATGGTACCGGCGCGCCCTGGTGCTTCCGCGCTCGCTGGCCGGCCGGCGGATCAGCGTCGAATTCGACGGCGTCTACATGGATTCGCAGGTGTATTTCAACGGCCGCCGGGTCGGCGCCCACCACTACGGCTACACCGGATTCAGCGTCGACCTGCCGGGGGCGCACACCGACGGGCACACCGCCGACGTGCTCGCGGTCAAGGTCCGCAACCAGGTGCCCAGCAGCCGGTGGTACTCCGGCAGCGGGATCTACCGCAACGTGCGGCTGGTGGCCACCGGCGCGGTGCGTGTGCGGCGCGACGGCATGGCGGTCACCACCCCGGACGTCGCGCACGGCGTCGCCCGGGTCAGCACCGCACTGGACGGCGCCGACGGCACTCCGGTGCGGGTCACCTCCACCCTGCGCGACGCGCGCGGGCGCGTCGTCGGGGCGTCGTCGGCGACCACCCGGACCGGGAACGCCACCCTCGACGTGCGCATCGGGCGGCCGCACCTCTGGGACGTCGACGACCCGTACACCTACGGCGTGACCACGCAGGTACGCGTCGGCACCCGGGTGGTCGACACGTACGTGTCCCGGGCCGGTTTCCGCACCACCCGCTTCGACCCGCGGCAGGGCTTCTTCCTGAACGGGCGCCAACGCAAGCTGCAGGGCGTCAACCTGCACCACGACCTGGGCGCGCTGGGCGCCGCGGTGAACCGGGACGCGATCCTGAGGCAACTGCGGATCATGCGGGGCATGGGCGTGAACGCGCTGCGCACCTCGCACAACCCGCCCGCGCCGGAACTGATCCAGGCGTGCGAACAGCTCGGCATCGTGCTCATGGTCGAGGCGTTCGACGTGTGGAACGTCGGCAAGACGCCGTACGACTACGCCCGCTTCTTCCCCGCCGACGGCGACGCCGACCTGGCCGAGATGGTCCGCGCCGCGCGCAACTCCCCCGCCGTCATCATGTGGTCGATCGGCAACGAGATCCCCAACTCCTGGCAGCCCGACGCGGTGCCGATCGCGCGCCGGCTCATCGACGACGTCCGCGCGCTGGACACCACCCGCCCGGTGGTGATGGGCTCCGACAAGTACCGCTACATGCCCGAACCCGGCTCGCCGCTGGAACAGATCCTGCTGATGCTGGACGGCGTCGGTCTCAACTACAACACCGCCGCATCGGTGGATGCGCTGCACGCCCGCTACCCGGACACGTTCTTCTTCGAGTCCGAGTCGTCCTCGGAGACTTCCACGCGCGGCGAATACGACCAGCCGGAGCAGCTCAACACCGGGGAGAACCACGCACCGGGCCGGCGGGCCGCCTCGTCGTACGACAACAACCTGGCATCGTGGACGATGAGCGGCGAGTACGCGCTGAAAAAGGACCGGGACCGGCCCTGGTTCCTGGGACAGTTCCTGTGGTCGGGCATCGACTACATCGGCGAGCCGACGCCGTTCGGCACGTTCCCGGTGAAGACGTCGTTCTTCGGCGCGGTGGACACCGCGGGTTTCGCCAAGGACCAGTACCACCTGTTCAAGAGCCAGTGGACGAGCGCGCCCATGGTGCATCTGCTGCCCGGCGACTGGACCGGTCACCGGCCGGGTGAGCCGGTGCAGGTGTGGGCGTACGCGAACGTGGACACCGTGGAGCTGTTCCTGGACGGCCGGTCGCTCGGCGTGCGCCGGTTCGACCACAAGCGCACCGCCGGCGGCCGGGCCTATCTGGAGACCACCGAGCCGACCGGGGACGACAAGACCGTCACCGACGGGCCGTACCCGGGCAGCTACACCGGCAGCGACGGCACCGCCGGCCGTCTCCACCTGACCTGGACGGTGCCGTACGCTCCGGGCCGCCTGGTCGCGGTCGCCCGGCGCGACGGCCACGAGGTGGCCCGCGACGAGGTGCGTACGGCCGGAGCGCCCGCGGCGGTGCGGCTGAGCACCGATCGCCGCGTGGTGCGCGCCGACGGCCGGTCGCTGGCCTTCGTCACCGCCGACGTGGTGGACCGGCACGGTGTCGTCGTGCCGGACGCCGACCACCTGGTGCGCTTCTCCGTGCTCGGTGGACGCGTGGCGGGTGTGGACAACGGGCGGCAGGAGAGCGCGGAGAGCAGCAAGGCGCCGTACCGCACCGCCTTCCACGGCAAGGCGCTGGCCATGGTGACCCCGGACGGGCCGGGCACCATGGTGGTGACGGCACGCGCCGACGGGCTGCGGACCGGGCGCACCGTGCTGGCGGTCATGCCCGCGCGGTCCGCCGGAGGTCAGGGTCCGGTGCCGGTGAGCCGGTACGCGCCGGGCGCGCCCACCACACCGGTGGCCGCGACGCCGCCGGGCGTGGACGGGCTACGGGCGGACGCGAGCTTCGCGGGCGCCGAGGACACCCCGCCGGCCGCGATGACCGACGGCGATGACGGCACCGCCTGGTCCGACGCGTACGAGCAACCGCCGACCGCCCTGCTGCCGCAGATCAGCGCGGCCCGCACCGGCGATGAGGTGTCCGTGTCGTGGCCGCACGCCCGCACCGTCGACGGCGTGCGGGCCTGGTTCGTCATCGACGACCGGCACGCGCGGCCGGCCCGGGTGCGGGTGTCCACGTGGGGCGGCGGGCGATGGCGGCCCGCTCCGGACGCGGAGGTGACCTGGCCGGACGGCGACGACGAGCCGACGGTGGTGTCCTTCCCGGCGACCCGCACCACGGCGGTGCGACTGGACATGACGAGCAGCGCGCCGCAGACGCCGGGGGGCTTCCTGGGCATCACGGAGCTGCGCCCCGGCCGCTGACCGGCCCACGGAGACCACACCCGCCAGCCCCACGACCGCCCCCACCCACCCCACGACCGCCCCCACCCACCCGCGCCGCACCACGCCGCACCACGCCACGGCACCGCCACGGCACCGCCACGCCACGCCACGCCACGCCACGCCACGCCACGCCACGCCACGCCACGCCACGCCACGCCACGCCACGCCACGCCACG
>NZ_BMMX01000017.1:0-103249 GCF_014646155.1 Mangrovihabitans endophyticus | reverse complement strand
ACGCCACCGATCTTGAACTTCATGGGCCACTTCTGCCCACCTATGAACGACATATCCGACCGGAAAGTCCAAGATCGACGCACGTGCCGCTCCCAGCCTCGCCGATCTTGGACTTTCTGTGTCCGGTTAGTACCGTCAGGGGGTATATGTCTGACCGTAAAGTTCAAGATCGACGCGACGGCTCGGCGCCCCCGGGGGCGGGGGTGGGGGGCGGGGGTGGGGGTGGCGGGACTGCCGAGGTCGGCGTGGGCGGTGGCGGGGCTGCCGAGCTCGGGGTCGCCGGTGGCGGGGTGGATGACGACGTCGGGTCGCCGGAACGTGTCGGAGTGCCCGACGGTGACGCCGACGGCAACCGCCGCGCCGCCACCGTCGTCTCCGGCAGGTCGAACGTCCACCCGTCCGCCAGCAGCTCCGGGATCAGGGTGCGCAGCGCCTGCACCGTCTGCGCACGATCCCCGCCGCCGTCGTGCACCAGCACCACCGCGCGCGGCGTCACCTGGTCGCGGATGCGGCCGGCGATCACGTCCGCGCCCGGCATCGTCCAGTCGTCCGGGTCCACCAGCCAGCCCAGCGGCGTCTGGCCACGCCCGGCCGCGACGTGCGCGGTGCCGCCCCAACTGCCGTACGGCGCCCGGAAATAGGTGACCGTGGCGCCGGGCACGGCGCGTGCCAGGGCCGCGTCGGTGCGCTCCATGTCGTGGCGCGCCACGTCCGCGGACACCACGCCCAGGTCGTCATGCCGCCACGAATGGTTGCACAGCCGGTGCCCCCGGGCGACCACCTGCCGGACGATGCCCGGATAACGATCGACCTCCTCGCCCACCATGCAGAAGGTGGCCGTGATGCCGTACTCGGCGAGCAGTGCCAGCACCTGTGTGGTGTAGGGGGAAGGGCCGTCGTCGAAGGTCAGGGCGAGCCGCTTGCCGGGGTGCCGGGTGTGCACCACCACCAGGTCGCCGGTGGACGTGCCGGACTCCCCCGACCCCGACCCCGACCCCGACTCCGGCCCCGACTCCGGCGAGTGCGCCGCGCGGCGGGAGCGGCCGCGCGCGCCGGCGTCGCCCACATCGGTGCGGCCCAGATGCGCCGGCGGCGGCAGCGCCGTCGGCGGCGTGTCGGTCAGCGCGTCATGCGTGACATCGCGCCACAGCCGGGCCGGCACGGTGCCGCCCTCGATCGGTTCGCCGTCCCGGTCCCGGATCGGGCCTGGCACCGATCGTCCCAGCCATACCGCGGTGGCGAGCTGCGGCGTGTACCCGGCCATCCACGCGTCCTGGTTGTCATGCGTGTCGCCCCATTGCTGGCTGCCCGCCTCGCCCGCGGCGGGCCGGTCCGGACGCGCCTGCCCGGCCTGGACGACGGCGTGCAGCACGGCGGAGACGTCCGCCGCCGCGTTCGCGCTCAGCACCCGGGCACCGGCGGCGTGCAAGCGCCAGCGCGGCGCCCCGTCCGGCCCGGCCGCTGAGGTCACGAAGTGCCGCCGGTGCCGGATCCCGCCGGCGGCGAAGGTGGCGTACACCGACGCCAGGTCGGCCGGGGTCACCGCGTACCGGCCCAGGGCGATGTCGGCGCGGGTGCGCCCCGGCTCCGGGTCGCCGCGCACGTCGACCAGGGTCTGGCGTCCGTCGTACGTGCGGGAGACCCCCAGCCGGTACGCGGTGTCACGCACCCGCCCCGCGCCGACGCGCTGCGCGACCGCGTAGAACGGGGTGCGCAGCGAGTCCACCATCGCCTGGCGCAGGGTGCAGTCGGGGCATTGCCGCCCGTCGGGGTTGCGCAGCGGCCCGCGGCCCGGGAACGTGCGGGGTGAGCTGCCGTCCCAGCGCGAGTCGTATCCGATGCCCTGTTCCAGGGCCGCGGCCAGCACGATCGGCGTGAAGGCGGATGCCGGGGGCCGGGGCGCCGCGGCGTCGTCGAAGTAGCCGCGGCCCTGCGCGCCGCCGTAGTACGCGCGCACCCCGCCGGTGGCCGGGTCGACGGCGACCACCGCCGCGCGCAGCCCGGCCGGTTGGTCGGCGAGCGTCCCGGCCACGCGGCGCACGGCCGCCCGCTGCGCGTCCGCGTCCACCGTGGTCACCACCCGCAGGCCGCGGGTGTGCAGCTCGCGGGGCGTCACGCCGTGCCCCGCCAGTTCCCGTTCCACCTGGTCGACGATCAGCCCGTTGGCGTCGTCCAGCCGTGCGTGGGCGGGGCGCACGGGCGGGTACGCCGGGTCGGCGTCCAGCCAGCCCTGCGCGCGTTCCGCTGCGATGATCCACCTCCAGCGCTGCCGCGCGCCGGCCGGATCCACCGCCGGGTCGAAGTGGTACGGGTCCTTCACCGCCGCGGCGAGCACCGCGCCCTGGGCGGGGGTGAGACGGCCCACGCCGACCCCGAAGTACGCGCCGGCCGCGGCTGCTATCCCGTACGCGCCCCGTCCGAAGTAGATGGTGTTCAGATAACGTTCCAGGATCTGGTCCTTGGTGTACTGCCGTTCCAGCTTGACCGCCAGGACCATTTCGCGGGCCTTGCGCCCGGCCGAGAAGTCCTGGGTGAGAAAGGCGTTGCGGGCGTACTGCTGGGTGATGGTGGAGGCGCCCTCGCGCCCGCCGCGCGCGTCCGCGACCACCGCGCGCAGCATCCCGCGCAGCGACACCCCGGCGTGGTGGTAGAAGTCGCGGTCCTCGGCGGCCAGGATCGCGTGGCGCATGCCGGGCGGCACCGCGGACAGCGGCACGTCGCTGTGGTCGGTGGTGCCCACCCGGGCCAGGACGGTACGGCCGTCGGCGTAATAGAGCGTGGACGCCTGGACCGCGGCCGGGGTGCCGGGCAGCGGCACCGCGTCCACATAGGCCTCGGCCGCCCCGACGCCGGCGCCGCACCAGACGAGCGTCACCACGGCGACCCGCGCCGCCATTCTGCGCCACCTCGGGCGCGGGTCCCTCCGGTTCTCCTGAGTCACACGGAGAAGACGGCGCCGCAGCGACATCCGTTGATCCGCACCGCCGGCTCTTCGCCCGTTACCGGAGTCTCACTCGTGGTGATCCGTAATGATCTGCGGTTTCCTCGTGTTGCCTGCTGATCGGGAGAGATTTGTCATGGTGGCCGCCGGGCGAGCACTCCCCTCGGTCAGGTGCCCGCCCGGCGGCCACGTCTTGCGGCCGGTCCGTCAGCCGGTCGTGCAGACCGTGCCGTTGAGCGTGAAGGCGGCCGGCAACACGTTCGGCCCGCTGTAGGAGCCGACGAAGCCCACCGTCACCGTCTGGTCTGCGCCCAGGCCGGTGCCGGTCACCCGGACCGTGCGACCGGACTGCGCCCAGGTGGCGTTCCACCCGCTGTCCACCGACTGCCACGGCGTCGGCCAGGTGAAGGCGAGGGTCCAACCGGGGAGCGCCTCGCCGTCGTTGTTGGTGATGTCGATGCTGCCCACGAAGCCGTTGCCCCAGTCGTTGGTGTCGGTCAGCCGCACCGTGCAGGCGCTGGTCGCCGGGGTGCCGGTGGTGAACGTCAGCGGCGGTGAGGACCACGAGGCACGGCCCGCCGCGTCGCGGGCCACCACGGTCACCGTGTACCGCGTTCCGGGCCGCAGATTGCCGGCCGTGAAGGACGTGCCCGGGGTTTCGCCGAGCTGCTCGCTCACCCCGCCGTCGTTGCGGTAGACCTCGTACTTGGCGATCGGGTGCCCGCCCGCCCCGGCGGCCGCCCAGGTGAACGTCGCGGCGTGGTCGGTGACCGCGGTGGCGGTGGGCTGGCCGGGCGCATGCGGCGCTCCGGTGGGCGCGGTGGCCGGGTGCACGGTGAGCAGGGTCAGCGAGTAGGGCGGCAGGGTCTGCGCGGTCGCCGTCCCGGCCGTCGCGGTGTGCACGGCCGTGTCGCCGTTGCCGAGGGTGGCGACGGTCGGCGTGCCGGAACCCGGCGTCCATCCCCGGTAGTCCAGGGTGACCGACCGCTCCCGGTCCGGGTCCCGGTTGATCAGCAGGACCGCCAGGTCGCCGTCCGGGCGCCGGGCGGCATGCGCGGCCACCAGCGGATCGTCCGCGCCGGCCCCGATCAACTGATCCCCCGGCCGGACGAAGGAACTCATCATGCCCAGCGCCCGGTATGCCGGGAACGGGGTGTTCAGGGGAGGCTCACAGACGGTGCCGTCGGACTGGCAGTTGCCGCTGGAGAGCATGCCGTAGTCGGCGTAGTCGGTCTGCCCGGCGACGGTGCTGACCTCGCCCATGCCGTTGTGCACGTTCCACCAGTGCACCGTGAACACGCCGTTCTCCAGCAGTTCGCTGTAGGTGTCGGCGAGGAACAGGGCCCCCGGCTGGGTGTTGCGCCCGACGTCCACGTTGGTCTCGGTCATGCTGATCTTGATCCGGTCGGCGTGCGGGCCGGCGTACCGGTCGATCTGCTCCCGCAGCAGGTGCATGGCGTCGTCGAGCTGCCCGGTCTTGGCCAGCGTGGCGGCGGCGGTGGTCTCGGCCGGATACCAGTGCACGTCCACGAAGTCGATGGCCGCGCCGGCACGCGTCAGCACCTCCTGGTTCCAGGTACCGGCGTCGCCCTCGGCGACCAGGCCGTCCGGCCAGTTGCCCGGCATGGTGAGCACCGCGCCGATCTTGATGTCCGGGTCGGCGGCGCGCATCGCCTCGGCGTAGTCCACGACCCCTTGCGCGTACGCCGCGGGGCTCTTGTCCGCGTGATCGTCGGCCTCCCAGGCGGACCCGTAGTGACCGTTGCCGTAGTTCTCGTTGCCGATCGTCCAGAACCGTGCCGGGTAGTCCTTGTCCCGCGCGTACCGCACCCAGCCGGCGGCCTCCTCGGGCGTACCGGTGCCGTAGTTCGCGATGATCATCGGCTCGGCGCCGATCCGCTGGACCGAGGCCATGAAGGTGTCGAAGTCGGTGTCCGGCGCGACGTATCCGCCGGGCGCGGTGTTGTCGCGCCAGTGGTAGATGTCGGCGTAGGAACCGCCCGGGTAACGGATCATCTGGACGCCGGCGGCGTCGAGCAGGTCGGACACCGCGGTGGTGCCCAGTTGGGCGTCCCAGACGGCGTCGTTGACGCCCAGGGCGGCGCCGGGGACGACGGCAAGCCCGGCGGGGGCGTTCACGGTCACGGCGACGGGTGTGGTGGCGGCCGAGGCGGAGACGCTCGGGGGCACGGCGCTGAGCAGCGCCGCCCCACCGAGCAGCAGGGCGCCTCGCGCGATCCGGTGGACGATCGCGGACGGCATGGGTCCTCCCTCGCGGGGAATGAGGATGGGAGCGCTCCCATGCTTACCGCGCCAGCGAGGACTGTCAATACCGCCTGGGCCGAGCCGCCCTACCCGGTCCGGGCACGGCGGTCACGCCTGGTCCGGGGTGATACGCAACAGCACCCGTGGACGGCGGCCACGCGCCACGATCCGCTCCACCGTCGAGAAGATCCGGTACTCCAGCCCGTACTTGCGCCGGAACAGGTCGGTGAGCCGCGCCGCACCGGCGTCCTGGTCGATGATCTGCGCGGTGCCGGTGAGCGCCGGCGCATCCGGCGCGACCTTGCCGCCGCGGGTGCTGGGCTGCATCCGCACCCGCGGGTCACGCCGCAGCCGCTTGACCTTCCCAGTGTCCGCCGGGGTGGTGACCAGCAGCGCCTCGTCGTCGCGGGCCACCCACACCGGGGTGGGCACCGGCGTGCCGTCCCGGCGATAGGTGGTCAGCGAGACGAACCGTTGCGCACCGAGCTTCTCTGCGTTCATGACACTTGCATACCCGTCGGCCGCGTCCGGCACCCGCGGGTCCACACTCGTTGACATTGATCGATGAATGCACTGATGTGAAACCGGCATCCTCATCCGAGAACCGCAGGAGGTTCCATGTCAGCCAGACGCTGGGCGGCCACCGCCGCCGCAGCCCTCGTGACGGCCACCGTGCTCGCCCCCGCGGGCCGCGGTGTGGCCGCCACCCCCGACGCCGCGCCCACCATCACGCTGGCCGCCGGCCAGACCGGGCTGGTGCGTTTCCGGCTGCCGGGCGAGGCCATGCTGGCCCGCCTCGTCGACGACGGCGCCGACCTGGCCGCCCACCCGCGCGACGAATCCGGCGGGGTGCTCGCCGACCTGGTGGTCACCGGCGCCGAGCTGGCGGACCTGACCGCGCGGGGCGCCCAGCCCGTCCAGCTCATCCAGACCGCCGCGGACGGCGCCCGCCACCTGGCCGAGAGCCGGCGCGCGGCGCGCACCCTCGCCACCGACACCCTGCACTTCCTGCAGGCGTACTGGTGGACCTCCGGCGGGCGGACCTTCCTGCAGACCCAGGTGGCCACGACCGCCACCGACGACCCGGACGTCGAGATCACCGTCACGTGGACCACGGCCGACGGCACCACCGGCTCGTACGCGCTACGGCGGTTCTCCGACGCCGGGGAGTACCAATATCACTACGCGCTCCCCCAGCCGCTGCCCAGCCGCCCGGTGAGCGTGACCGCGACGTCCAGCCTGGGCGGCACGGCTCGGCCCACCACGCCCGAGGCGTGGCCCGGCGCACAGCCGCCCGCCCAGCCCAGCGGGTATCAGAGCGACTTCGTCGGCGCGTACATGACCCCGATCGACGTCCGCGCCCGGATCGGCCGGCTGGCCCGGCAGTACCCGGACCTGGTCGACGTCATCGACCTGCCGGACAAGACGCAGGGGTACCGGCGTACCGCCGCGGCATACCTGGGCGACCCCAACGCCGCCGCCGTGGTCGTGGAATCGGTGAAGTTCGGCGCCCAGGGCATGAACGGCGTCCAGGCGCGCACCGTAGACCCCGGGCGGCCGAACCGTCCGCTGACGGCGACCTATCGCGACCGGGTGCTCACCGTCACGCTCGCCACCGACGGCGGCGGCAAGGTGATCAGCACGACCGACGACGTGGCGGCCTTCATCTCGGCCCGCTACCCGCAGCGTTTCCGGGCCTTCGCGGAAGAAGGCTCGGAGGGCCTGCCGATGCCGGTGACCGGCCCGGTACGCTTGGACGACGGCCTGCACGGCACCGAGGTACCGCAGCACCCGTGGACCGTCCAGGCGCTGCGGATCGGCGCGGTGCGCGACGGCTCGCGCATCGGCGTGCTGGCCTATTCGCAGGAACACGCCCGCGAGTGGGCAACTCCCCTGGTCACCATGGAGTTCGCGGAACGGTTGCTGGCCAACTACGCGACCGACCCGGCCACCCGCGACCTGCTGCAGTCGGTGGACGTGTTCGTGATCCCGACGGTCAACCCGGACGGCGCCAACTACTCCTTCAATGACTTCAACTTCCAGCGCAAGAACATGGTCAATCATTGCACCGGCCAGGATCGTGACCCGGTGTACCGCGACCTGTGGGGCGTGGACGTCAACCGCAACTACGCCGTCGGGTCGCTCTTCGACGGATACGCCGGGGCCAGTACGGGATGCCTGTCCGGCACGTACGCCGGAACCGGGGAACTGTCCGAACCGGAAAGCCGCAACGTGATCGCGCTGGCGCGGGCGCACCAGAACATAGAATTCGCCCTGAACGTGCACAGCTACGGCGGATACTTCATGTGGCCGCCGGGCGCCTACCAGGCGGACGGGCGGATCACCCTGCCACGGCCGTCCATCGACGAGTCGAAATACTTCCTGGACAGCGCGCGGCGCATCATCGCGGCCATCGGCTCGTACCGGGGCACCGTCACCTGGCCGTCCTACACCGGGCCGGTGGCGGACGTGCTGTACTCGGCGGCCGGCAACTCGGCCGACGAGCTGTACTACGACCAGGGCATCTTCGCCTGGGACTTCGAAGTGGGCAACGACCGCTGGAACGAGTCGGCGCAACGCTGGGAGGGTGTGGGCTTCCAGCCGCCGTTCGACGAGGCGCATGCGGAGTCCCAGGAGTACGCGGCGGGCCTGATGGAGCTGGTCCGCGTGGCACACGACCGGGCAGCGCAGCAGGGCTGACCGTACGGCGCGCCCGCCGGCCCACACGACCCCGGTCCAAGCCCGCCCTCCCCGCCCTCACCCCGCCCTCGCCGCCCTCGCCGCCCTCGCCGCCCTCGCCACCCTCGCCGACCTCGCCGACCTCGCCACCCTCGCCACCCTCGCCACCCTCGCCACCCTCGCCACCCTCGCCACCCTCGCCACCCTCGCCACCCTCGCCACCCTTGGACTTAGCGCGCCAGTCTTGCCCGCACAAATCGCACATGTCCGACCCGCAAGTCCAAGATCGTCCTCCACAGACTGAAGAACCGAGTCGATCTTGGAGTTTGCGGTCGGACATGTGGCCTTTGGCAGTGCATAACGACCACACAAAGTTCAAGATCGACGGGGCACGCGGGGGCGCGGGCGAGCGCGGGGCGACGGGGCGGGCGAGGGCCGGGGCGGGGGCGGGGGCGGGCGGGGCGTTCGGGACTTGGACGTTCGGGTTCGCCTGGTGGCGCCCTTTGCCCAAGCCGCGGTGCGGTTGCCACCCGTTCGGGGGAACCGGAGCCGCGAAATGCATTCGGAGAGTTATTCTCTAATCACGTTTCGTCACATTGGAGTCGGTGTGAGAAATGTCCAGAGTCCTAGCCTCCGAGTACTACGCACGTACGGACTTGTCTCTGCTCCGAATCGGACAACAATCACGTCATGGCGTACGACAAGAAGGACCTGCCCTACCCGTATAATCAGGACCTTTCCGGCATTGTCACCCGCGTCAAGGGCGTCCGGAAGTCCACACGGGACGCCCTGGTCAACTCGCTGAAGGTGGCGTCGTACCTGAAGGCAGGCGCCAACCTCGTCGAGCACAACCTCGGTGCGCGGGACCCCGGTGAGTGCGCCGCCGACAGTGATCGCAAGCCGTACTGGTCAGGGCTGCGATTCCTCACCGAGCGCGCCCTGTCGCGGGAGATGGAAACCCTGTCGCCGCCATTCCTGCGCCAGAAGGGCGACGGGCCGTACCGGGCCACCTGGGCGTGCCACGACGACTACATCAACGACCTTCTGACGTTCCTTTTCCACGCCATGAACTACGACCCGCAGTACGGCGCCGGCCTGGAGACGCGCGGCGACTGGCTGATCACCGACCGGAGCTTCGTGGACGCGGTCGAGCGTGCGGCGTACCACGAAGTGCGAGCCATCTGCCGGATGCCGCTGTTCCGGCTGCAGTTGATCATGGCCGCCACCGCCGATCGCAACGACGGCATCCACGACGCGATCGCCAACAACTACGCCGGCGCCCTTGAGCCCTGGATGAAGATCTACGCCGAGACCATCGCCGCGCGCGGCTACCAGCTACGCCAGGGCATCACGCTTGAGGAGTTCACCAACATTCTGGCCGCCATCACCGAGGGCTTCGCGGTGCACCAGCTCGGCGACCCGGGTGCCGGGATCATCGGCGAGGACCCGGCCGGGAACCTGGCCGGCAAGGCGATCCTCGCGATGATGCACAGCTATCTCGAACCGATCGATGAACCAAGCGGCCGGACTCTGCGTGAACTCTTTGAAAGCGGCGCGAACGACGACACCGCGACGACCGATGGGGACTGACATGACGAGCACGACCGAGCGATCCGCGGCCCGCCCCGCGCGGGCTCCGTCCTGGTGGGACCGTCAAGGTGACCTGATCATGCGGCGACCGTTCAACGAATGGACGTTCACGCACATGAACTGGCTGATGCCGACCGAGCGGGTGCCGCGCGGCGAGGCGCACCGGCCGCTGCGTCACGATCCGCAGCCGATGGACCTGACCTATCGCTTCGAGGACCGCGACTACAGCATAGAGGATCTGCACCGGCGGACGTTCACCACGGCCTTCGTGGTGCTGCGTCAGGGCATGGTGGTGCACGAATGCTATCCCGGCGCGTTCGCCGGCCCTCGCTCGCGGATGCAACTGTTCTCGGTCTCCAAATCGGTGACGTCGATGCTGCTCGGCATCGCGCTCGCCGAGGGCGCGATCGACAGCGTCAAGGACCGGGTCACCGACTACCTGCCCAGTTTCGGTGACACGGCGTACGCCGAGAACACCCTCGCCGACCTGCTGGACATGAGCAGCGGGGTGGGCGACCGGGAGGACTGGGACGTGCCGGACAGCGGGATCAAGCGTTTCGAGCAGGCCGTCATGGGCGGCGGGAACGTCGCCCAGGTGGTACGCGCGGCGCCGCGCACCGCGGCACCCGGCCAACGGTTCAACTACTCCACCTTCGACGCCCAGGTCATCGGCTGGATCCTGGAATCGGCCACCGGCATGTCCCTCGCCGCGTACGCCACGAAACGCCTGTGGAGCGCGATCGGCGCCGAGCGGGACGCGTTCTACTGGCTGACCCGGGCACGCCCGCGCACCGCGATCGGGGCCGGCTCGTTCAACGCCACCGCCCGCGACGTGGCCCGGCTCGGGCTGCTCATGGCGCACGACGGCGCGATCGCGGACCGGCAGATCGTGCCCCGTGACTGGGTGCGCCGCAGCCGCGGGAGCGACCAGCCGCACCTGGCCGTCGGCGCGCTCGGTCCGAGCGGGTACGACCACTACGGATATGCCAACCAGTGGTGGACGCTGGGCGGCATGGCATTCGACGCGTTCACCGCGGTGGGTGTGCACGGACAATACCTCTTCGTCGACTCGTCGGCCGACGTGGTGATCGTCAAATGCAGCGCCTGGCCCACACAGGACGATGAGCGCCGCGACCGGGAGACCATCACCGCGCTGCGCCGTATCGCGGATCATTTCGCCTGATCGGCGATTCTTTTTCACCACCCTTTTCGCTATTCCTGTACGGCTCTATCCTGCCCAAATAGCACACCCCACCGAAAGGCCACGTACGTGAAAACCCTATTCGTGCGGCGATTCGCTGCGGTCGTCGCGGTCGTGATTGCCGGCATCTTATCCACCGCCGTTCCGGCACAGGCCAGGCTCGGCACCGGAACGGTGCTGCTCAGCACCTCCGCGACGCTGCCGCCAGAGCTGGAGCCGCTGGCCACCGGCACGCGTGTCACGTACGTGACCACCGCGATCGACGGCACCCCCATTCCGGCGACCGGGCTCGTGCTCACCCCGAAGACCGGCAAGACGGACAAGACCGTGGTATGGGCGCACGGCTCCACCGGGCTGGCCGACCAGTGCGCGCCCAGCAGCAACATGGACGTCTTCTGGCCCGAGGCGCGGGCGGCCATCGCCAAGTTGCTGCAGAAGGGCTGGACGGTCACCGCACCCGACTACCCCGGCCTGGGCACGCCGCAGGATCACCCGTACCTGATGGGGATGAGCGAAGCGCGGTCCATCATCGACAGCGTCAAGGCGGCGCGTGCGCTCGACGCGACGCTGAGCACCCAGTATGTGGTGGACGGCCACTCGCAGGGCGGCCAGGGCGCGTTGTTCGCCGACGAGCTCGCTCCCGCGTACGACGGTGGGCTGGTGTTGAAGGGCGTGGCCTCGATCGCGCCGGTGTCCAACGCGCAGATCTTCGCCCCGCTGGTGCCGGGCACGCCCGGGAACGGCTATCTGGTGATGGGACTCTATGGGCTCAAGGCGGTCGACAAGACGTTCAACCCGAACACCGTGCTGGCGGCGCCGGCGAAGCAGAAGACGTCGGTCCTGCGCACCGGATGCCTGTACGAGATCCTTGACGCGTACGCGTCGCTGACCGCCGAGCAACTGCTCAACGGCGGCGCGTTGCCCCAGCCGGTGCTCGACGAGCTGGCCCTGTACGTCGACCCGGCACAGTCCGCACCGAGCGCGCCGATCCTGCTGGTGCAGGGCACCGAGGACGAGGCGGTGCCGTACGGCTTGACCGCCGGGGCGCTGCTCCCCGAGTTGCAGGCGTACGACCAGCCGGTCGAATTCGTGCAGGTCGACGGCGCGGACCACGACGGCGCGGTGTTCGCCACCGTGGACACGGTCGCCGATTGGATCGCGGCCCGGTTCGGCTGAACCCGGGCCTCGGCACCCCCCGAGCCGACGGCATCCCACGCGCCCACCCCCCGCGTGGGATGCCGTCACGTCAAGGGCTGGTCCCGGCACTCGCCGGGCCCAGCCCTCGCCGGCCCAGCCCTCGCCAACCCAGCACTCTCGCGGGGACCAGCCCTCCCGGGGACCAGCCCTCGCGGGGACCAGCCCTCGCGGGGACCAGCATTGTTGAAAAAAGTTCACTCACTAACCGGAAACGGCGAAACCGTCCGGCAGGCTACGCATTGCCCCATCCCGGTGATAGAAACCATCTCCGGCTGTCGGGCGGTCGTGTGGCGGCGACGCGGATCCCGATGCCATGACGTCCGGATTTCACAACGGCGCCGGCATGGAGATCACCCGATGTCGACAACGCTCCACTGGGAACTGCGCAACACCGTGGTCGCGACGTGGTATGCCCGGCTGTCCGCGAACAGCTCTCCGCGTCGCAATCATTGGCAGACGAGATCCATCTATTTCCGGGCCACGGCGCAACTGATCGCCGATGAGGTATCCGCGCCACTGACGTGGCGCAGCATCGTGGCGGCCACCGAGCCACGCGGCAGCAGGAGCACGTTCTATGAGGTGGCCGGTGCCCGGGCCCGCCATCGCATGGTCGACGCCCTGATCCGCGACGGGCGCCCGACATCCGTGGAGCTCGCCCTGCACTATCTGCGCCGGGACCCGGTCGAGCAGCTCATCGACGAGACGAAGGTGTGGTCGTACTGGCCGTACCGGCAGCGTGCGCTTGAGCAGTCCGCCACGGACGACCCGCCGACGCTGGTGGCGACGCTGAACCGGACCGTGGCCGACTGGGCCGGACAGCACGCCGGGCTGGCCGCGGCGGTGCGGCACAGCCCGCCCGCCTGCGCGGCGGAGGATCTCACCGTGCTGCATCAGGGCGGCCTCGCGGCGACGCGGGCCGCGGCACGCCTGACCGACGTGATCGTGCGGGCCGTCGCCGCGCGCTGAGACGCTGGTGACCGCGGCGGCCGGTGACGCCGGTGAGGGACACCCCCGTTCCCTGCCCCTGACCGGCATCCCGCCCTCCACGGCCGATGCCGCGGCGATCCGGGAGACGGCCGGAGCGCCTACCCTGGGCAGTTGGCCTCCGGTCACCCGCCCCCTCGGGTGACATCGTCGAAAAGCGACACTACGCTCGTTTCCAATGTGTACGCAACGCCTGTTTATCCGTGCGCAGCTCTCAACAATCGTTTAACGAGAGCGGAGAACCACGATGGACGAGAAGGCTCATGAGCCCGCCGACTCCCTCGCTACGAAGATCAACCGGTTGTTCGCCACCATCCGGCCCAGGCCCGAGGAGATACGACGTGGACGGCACGGACGGGAGTACTTCAACAGCGAGGTCGCGGATCGCATCAACGGACCCGGCGAGGTGGCCGACCGGATCCGGCGTGCTGTGGGCGAGGTCACCATCAGCGGTGCCTACATCGGCGAGCTGCGCCAGGGGAAGGTGACCGATCCGCGCCTGAGCCACCTCAAGGCTCTGGCCATCGCCTTCGGCGTACCGGTCGGATACCTGGTCGAGGACGTCGACCCCGGATCGGCCGCGGAGGTCACGCGCGACCTGGAACGCCTCGACCAGTTGCGCCGCGTGGGCGCGCAACAGGTGTTGCTGCGCGACGTGTTGGCCGGAACCGGGCTCTCCGACCGCAGCCAGGCGGCGATGACCGCGATCTTCGAGCAACTACTGGAGGTCGAGGGCATCGTCGGGGATCAGCGGCCCGGCCCGGGCTCGCAACCGTGATCGTCGGCGTGTGGCGGCCAGCCCGCCCGCCCATGGCTTCGGAGAACGATGTGGTGAACAAAGGACAGTTCCGGCGGCTCGTCCGCGACCTTGAGCTGCCCCGGCGCGTCGATGTCGCGGGGCTGTGCGCCGCGGTCGGCCGGCGGCTGGGGCGTCCGGTGGTCGTCCGCAGCGCCCACCTGCCCCCGGACCTGCCCAGCGGCCTGGTCATCGTCACGTCGGCCCACTTCGTGATCTTCCTGGACGCCCTGGCCGACTCGTGGCTGCAGGACGGCATCGTCTGCCACGAGCTGGCGCATCTGCTGCTCGGCCACCACGTCGAACCGGTCACCGACCCGGACGCCACCCGCCGCATCCTGCCCACGCTGGACCCGGACACGGTGCTCCGCGCGCTGGGCCGCACCTGTTACGACGAGTCGTCCGAGCACGACGCCGAAGCGCTCGGCACCGCGCTGTTCAGCCTGCTCAACCCCTGGCCACGAGACGATGCCCGAGGTGTGCCGAGGGGCGATCCGGACGTCATCGAACGCATCGAACGGGCGCTGGGGTCGGAATGAACGACGTGCTCTACCCGGTCGCCGCCGTGGTCGCCTGGGCCGCGTTCCTCTACCGGCTCGTCCGAGGGCTGCGCCGGGACCCGGGCGACCCCGCGCTCTACGCCATCTGCACGGCGTTCGCCCTGATGGGTGCGATCTTCACGATCTCCACCCCGGTGATCTGGGGCGCCCTGGACCGCGCGGCGGGCATGCCGAACCTGTCGCTGCTGGTGTCGCAGGGCGGGGTGGTGGCGTTCTCGGTCACCATCCAGTGCCTGATCATCTTCTGGACCCGGCCGCGCGCGCAGGGCTGGCGGCATGCCCGGTGGCGGGTGGCCGCCGTGGTGCTGGTGCTCACGCTGATGGCGGTGTTGTTCAGCCTGACCGCCGAGCGGGAGGAGTCGCTGCGCACCGCCGCCGCCAGCTACGCCCACGACCCGGCGTACGCCGCCTATCTCGGCATCTACGTCGCCGCGGTGGCCCTCGGCGTGGTCGACATCATGCGCCTGTGCCTGTCGTACGCCGGAGGCGCCGGGCGGTCCTGGCTGACACGCGGCCTGCGGGTGACCGCGGCGGGCGGCGGGCTCGGCCTGCTGTACTGCCTGCTGCGCACGGTGACGCTGGTGGCCGCTCAGGTGGACAGTGACCCGTACCGCTGGGAGTTCCTGGTGCCGCCGGTGTCCGCGGTCGGCGCGATGCTCATCGTGGTCGGCCTGACGCTGCCCGGCCTCGGCCCGAAAATGTCCGCCGCCGCCGGATGGATCGTCCGGCGGCGCGCGTACCGGGCGATCCGGCCGCTGTGGGAGGCCGTCCGGGTGACCACGCCGGAGGTGGTGCTGGACCGTTCCGGCGGGCGGCGAGGCCCGGATCACCGCCTGCACCGCCGGATCATCGAAATCGGCGACGGCCTGCGAGCCGTCCGCGAGCATGTGGACGACCGCGTCGGTCGGCTTGCCGCGGGCGCCGCCCACCGGGCCGGCCTGACCGGCGGGGAACTGGCGGCGACGGTATACGCGGCGCAGTTGCGCGTCGCCTTCGCCGCCCGGGAGGCACAGCGCCGGCGCGACGCGCTCGAACCGACCGCCGCCGAACGCGCCCGCCGGCGGCGGTGGGACGCCTGGCTGGGCACGCAGCGGGCCGGCACGCCCCTGCCGGCGGATGCCGCGGACGGCCCCGCGGTGCACCGCTCACCCGGCCGTGACCTGGCCGACGAGGTGCGATGGCTGGCCGCCGTGGCCGCCGCGCTGTCCCGCTCCCCCGTCGTCGCGGACGTCGCCGCGACGACGGGGGACGAATCCGTCGAGAATGACCACGCCGCCGCCGAAGGGAACCACAGCGAATGACCGCGCCACTGCCGGAGTCCGTCGTCACCGACCCCCACGGGGTCTACACCGAGCTGCGGGAATCCGCGCCGGTGCACCGCTTCCGCCTGCCCGACGGCGCCACCGCGTGGATCGTGACACGCTACGCGGACGCCCGCGCGGCGCTCGCCGATCCGCGCCTGTCGCTGAACAAGAGGTATGCGGCAGACGGCGCTTGGAAGGGGTTCGGGCTGCCGCCGGCGCTGGACACCAACCTGCTCAACATGGACCCGCCGGACCACACCCGGATCCGCCGGCTGGTGTCCCCGGCCTTCACCGCGCGCCGCATCGAGGCGTTGCGGCGCGACATCGAGCGGAAGGCGCATGACCTGCTGGAACCGATCGCCGCGGCCGGAGGCGGTGACCTGGTGCGCGGCTTCGCCGCGCCGCTGCCGGTAGCGGTGATCTGCGATGTGCTGGGCATTCCGGCAGACCGCCGCGCGGACCTGCGAGGCTGGGCCGGGACCATGCTCGCACCGCCGGCCGACGATCCGGCCGCCCCGGCCCGGGCGGTGGCCTCGCTGATCGAGCTGCTGACGACGGTCATCGCCGGCAAACGCGCGGAGCCGGGTCCGGACATCCTGTCCGCCCTGGTGGCGGCCCGCGACGACGACGGCGACCGGCTCACCGAGGACGAGCTGACCTCGCTGGCGTTCCTGGTGCTGGTGGCCGGCTACGAGAACTCGGTCAACCTGATCGGGCTGGCGGTGCTCACGTTGCTGCGGCATCCGGACCAGTGGGCGGCGCTGCGCCACGATCCCGCGCTGATCCCCGGGGCGGTGCGCGAACTGATGCGTTTCGAGCCTCCGGCCCCGGTGTCCATCCGGCGGTTCGCCACCGTGGACCTGGAGATCGGCGGCGTGCGCATCCCGGCCGGCGACACGGTGATGGTCTCCCTCGCCGCAGCCGACCGCGACCCGGCACGCTACCCCGACCCGGACACGCTGGACCTGCGGCGGGACACGTCGGCGCAGCTTACCCTCGGGCACGGCATCCACCACTGCCTCGGCGCGCCGCTGGCGCGGTTGGAGGCGGAGGTGGCGGTCGGCGCGGTGCTGCGCCGGATGCCGGAGCTGAAGCTGGACGTGGACGATGCGACGCTGCGCTGGCGACCCTCGTTCCGGTCGCGCGCGTTGCTGAGCCTTCCGGTGCGCGTCTGACTCTCGGCGAACGCTTCCGGTTCCCGGCTGGACACGCGGGTCCGTCGGCTCTACATTGGGGACACGCCGTTGCGAGTTCTTCCCCCGTGGAATTCGCAGCGGCGCCTTTCGTGCGATGGCCGCCGCAGCCGAGGTGCCGCCCGCGTCACAGGTCGCCCCGGTCGACGAAGCTGAAGCTGGACAGCGCGGGCGCGTCGCCGAGTTCCTCCACGATCACCTGCCGGCGTGACGGGCTCCACTGCACCACGCCGTACGCCTCGTTGGAGAGAAGGAAGGCCGGCCGATCATGGTCGTCACGGCCCTCGGTCGGCGACAGCGAGAAGATGGTGGCCCGGGTCGGCGTGCACGACACCGGGACCAGCGACGCCGAACGGTCCGGCACGATCTTCACACCCAGGCAGGTCTGCGGCTCTCCGGTGCCCTCGCGCAGGGTCCTGATCAGATAGTCCACACCGTACGGAACCAGGGCGAACAGGGATTTGGGCCCGGTGCCGTCGAGCGCCTGGACCTGGGCGGCGTGCAGGTCCAGTGCCAGGTCCCGGTCGATCTCCACCACGTGGATGAGCGTCTGCCGCTCGCCGCGCAGGATCGCGCCGGGCAGGTCCACCGCGGTCGGCGACGCGGTGGCCGGCGCGGGCGATGACGCCCCCGGTGCCGCCCCTGCGCCGGTGGCCGGATCCGCCCGGCCGCGCAGCGCGCCGATGCCGAACCACCCGCCGCCCACCAGGACGGCGGCAGCCACCACGGCCAGCGCCACCCGCCGCACCGTGGCACGGCGAGCGGTCCCCGACGTCGGCGGCGCGCCGACCGCGGTGACCGCCGCGGCCTCATGCGGCGGGCGCGGTGTGTCGCCGGCCAGCAGCATGTCCAGCAGTTTCCGGGCGGTGGGCCGGTCCGCCGGTTCCTTGGCCAGCGCCCACTCAAGCGGATCGCGCAGCGATTCCGGCACGCCGTCCAGGTCCGGTGGCTGGGTCAGGATGCGCATCGCGGTGGCCGGAGCGGTGCCGGACTCGAACGGCGTGCGCCCGGTCGCCGCGTACGCCACCACGGCCCCCCAGGCGAAGACATCCGCCGCCGCGGTCACCTGGCGGCCGTGTGCGGGGTCGAAGCGTTCCGGCGCCATGTACGCCACCGTGCCGACCATCTGGTCGGTGCGGGTGTGCTGGCTGGTCGCCTCGAACGCGCGCGCGATCCCGAAGTCGATCACCTTGATGCCGCCGGGGGCGACCAGGACGTTGCCCGGTTTCAGGTCGCGGTGGATCACCCCGGCGCCGTGGATGGCCCCGAGCGCGGTGGCGATGCCCACCGCCAGGCCGTCCAGGGCGGCGCCGGACAGCGGACCCCGGTCCCGGATCACGGTCGCCAGGCTGGGCCCGTCCACGTACTCGACGACCAGATAGGGCGGTTCGTGGTCGGGGTCGGCGTCCAGCACCTCCGCGGTGGAGAACGGCGGCACCTGCTGGGCGCGGTGCACCTCGCTGCGGAACCGGCCGCGGAACTCGGCGTCCCCGGCGAACTCCGGTCGCACCACCTTGATCGCGACCGGCCGGCCGTCCGGGTCACGACCCAGGTAGACGGTCCCCATGCCGCCCTGCCCGAGCCGGCCGGTCAGGTCGTACCGGCCGAGCCGGGTCGGCTCCCCCGGCCGCAGCGGCATGGTCATCTGTCCATCCTCCGGCTCCGGCACACCCGCGACCGCGGAGTCTACCGGGCACGTTCACGCCGCCGGTTTCCCGGCGATCCGCCGCCAGTGCCGCACCCATCCGGCGCGCCCGTCCTGGACGAGCCGGTGCATCAGCCCGCACCGGTGCACCGGGCCGGCGGCCAGGCCCGGCGGGAACACCAGCGACTCGCGGATCTCCGCCATCACGGCCGCGTGCAGGCCGGGAAGCCGGGACCGGGCCGGGTACGCCTGCACTCCGGCGTTGAAACGGCCCTCCCAGATCCCGTACGCGACCCCGTACGCCTCGTCGAGCGCCTCACGGTCGGTGTCCCGGCCGTGCTTGCGCACCTCCCGGACCAGCAGCCCGGCGTTGAAGTACTCGTCCACGGCCGAGGCCACCTCGACGTGGCCGGCCGCGCGCAACTGCCGGACGAAGAGCTGGTGGTTCCAGGCCGCGAGGTCGGCGGGGTGGGCCGCCAGCAGCGACCGGGTGCGCTGCTCCGGCACCACCGGGCGGCACGGCGCGTGCGGGTACGGATCGTAGTAGTGCCGGCGCACGTGCGCGGCGGCCGGGCGCATCAGCATCCCGCGCAGCACCGTGTCGTCCCACAGCTCGACCGCCACCCCCGTGGCGGCGCGCTGGTGCGCGCTCCACCGGTCCCACCACTGGGCGGTGGGCGCGTCGAGGCCGGCGGGCACGCACAGCACCCACCTGCCGACCTGGTAGCCGTGGCCTTGCGCGGCGGTCAGGGCGGAGCGGAACGACCCGCGGATCTGCCGGTGCGCCCCCGCCGTCACCACCGGCCAGAAATACTTCGCCTGCCAGATGACCACCATGCCGGACAACTCGCCGAGAAGCACGTCGATGCCCCAGTCGCCGCGGTGCGCGGCGATCCGCCGGGCGGCCGGATGCATCGCCCGGACCAGCGCGGCGAGCATCTGCTCGAAGTCCTCCCGCGCCCCGGCGAGGCTTCCGGCGCGGATCTGGTGGGCGGCGAAGTTGACCGGGGGCTCGCCCGCGGCGATCGGTGGCAGGGGACTCGTCGCCATCGGACCTCCCGGCTGCGACGGATCACGTGGCGCTGACGATCACTATCGGCACACTCCCCGAAACCGCGCAATCCGCACGTTCCGCGGCGCAGCGCGGCGGGGCGGAAACCTTCACCCGTGCGGGGGCACGGCCCTCTGACAAAGATCGAATTCGCCCTAGTATTTGCAGCTCAACGCCGCTTTCGGGGGTGACGGCAGATGCGTATCGCCGCCTTCAACGTGGAAAACCTGTTCAACCGGGCACGCGCCCTGGACCGTCACACGTGGACGGCCGGGCGTGCCGTCCTGCGGACCTACCAGCGCGTCTGCGTGCTGCTGGAAGAGACCGCCTACACCCCGGACGTCAGCCGGGAGATCCTGCGGGAGCTCGGCCGGCTCGGACTGCGCCACAGCGACGCCGCCCGGTTCGCGCGCCTGCGGCAGAACCGCGGCCGGCTGCTGCGGCGCCGGCGCAACGGGCCGGTGGAGATCGTGGCCGGCGGCCGTGCCGACTGGATCGGCTGGGTGGAGCTGACCACCGACTGCGTCCAGGAGCTGGCGCTGGCGAACACCGCCCGGGTGCTGCGCGATGTGGACGCGGACATCGTGGGTGTGGTCGAGGCGGAGAGCCGCGTCGCACTCAAGCGGTTCACCGGGACCTGGCTGGCCGACGACGGGCGGCCCCGATACCCGTACGTGATGGTGATCGACGGCAACGACGAGCGCGGCATCGACGTGGGTGTGCTGTCCGCCGCCGGGTATCCGCTCATCGGCCAGCACAGCCACGTCGACGACACGGACGACCACGGGCGGATCTTCAGCCGGGACTGCGCCGAATACCACTTCCGCACGCCCGGCGGCCGGCGGATCGCGGTGCTGGTCAACCACTTCAAGAGCAAGGGGTACGGCCCGAAGGCCGCTTCGGACCGGATCCGGCGCCGCCAGGCGGTGCGGGTCGCCGAGATCTACCGCGGCCTGTGCCGCACCGGCGTGGACCACGTGGTGGTGACCGGGGACCTCAACGACACCCCGGACAGCGCGACGCTGGCACCGCTGCTGCGCGACACCGATCTGCGGGACGTGTCCGAACTGAGCGGCTTCGACGACGGTGGCCGGCCCGGCACGTACGGCTCCTGCACGGCCGGCAACAAGCTGGACTATGTGCTGCTGTCCCCCGCCCTGCAGGCGGTGGCGCGGGGCGGCGGCATTTTCCGGTACGGCGTGTGGGGTGGCCGGCACGGCCGTCTCTGGCCGATCTACGAGACGATGACCAGTGCCGTGCACGCCGGTTCGGACCACGCCGCCCTCTACGCCGACGTGGACCTGGCCTGAGCCGGTGTGCGACTCCCCCGTCCGGGCACCGGCCGCCCCGGCATGATCACGACCAGGCGATCGTGGCAGGGTGAGTCCCGGCGTTGCGAGCCCACGCCCGGCGCTGCGGATTCGACGCCGAGGATTCCGTGCCCGGCAGGAGGACGACGATGAGGTACGCAGCGGTCGGCGACAGCTACACCGAGGGTGTGGGCGACGAACTGCCCGACGGCACGGTGCGCGGATGGGCCGATCTGGTCGCCGCCGGGCTGGCCGCCGAGCACGGCGAGGCGGTGCGGTACGCCAATTTCGCGGTGCGCGGGCGGCTGCTCGAACCGATCGTGTGCGAGCAACTGGAGGCGGCGCTGGCGCTGGCCCCCGCGCCCACCCTGGTGACGCTCAACGGCGGCGGCAACGACATGATGCGCTCCGGCACCGACACCACGCGCCTGGCCGGGTTGCTGGACCGGGCGCTGCGCCGGGCCGCGCAAGCCGGCGTGCGGCTGGTCATCGTGGCCGGCGCGGACCCGTCGCAGCGGTTGCCGCTGGGCGGGGTGATCCGCCGCCGCGGCGAGCTGCTCACCACGGCGACGCACGCCCTGGCGGCGCGCCACGGCGCGCTGTTCGTCGACGTCTTTCACGACGACGAACTGCGCCGGGGGCCGTACTGGTCGGTGGACCGCCTGCACCTCAACGCGGCCGGTCATCAGCGCGTCGCGGGCCTGGTGCTGACCGCGCTCGGCCACGAACGTGCCGCGCACGTGGCCGACCCGGGACCGGCCGAGAGCAGGCGGGTGCGCGCCGAGGCCCGCTATTACCGCGAGCACGTGTTGCCCTGGCTGCACCGCCGGCTGCGCGGCCGGTCCTCGGGCGACGACCGGTCCGGCAAGTACGTTCAATGGGTGCCGGTGCCGACCGGGACTACTCCTCCACCACGGTGATCGCCAGGGCCGGGCACACCGCCGCCGCGGTGCGCACGTCCTCCTCCTGGCCGGCCGGCGGTTGCGCGGTCAGCACCACCGCCACGCCGTCCTCCTCGCGCTGGTCGAAGACGTCCGGCGCGGACATCACGCATTGGCCGGACGAGACGCACTTCTCCTGGTCCACCGTGACCTTCATGACCTCACCAGCTCACCGGTAGCTCGTACACGCCGTAGATGACGCCGTCGTGCTTGAAGCGGAGACTGTCCCGGTCCGCCGCGACGCGTAGCGTGGGCACCCGCCGGTACAGCGTGCCGTAGACCACCTGCAACTCCAGGCGAGCCAGCGGCTGGCCGAGGCACTGGTGCACGCCGAAGCCGAAGGCGACGTGCCGGCGCGCGTCGCGGCCCAGATCGAGCCGGTCCGGGTCGGGGAACGCCTCCGGATCCCGGTTGCCGATGTCGTTGGCCATGATCACGCCCTCGCCGGCCCGGATCACCTGCCCGGCGATCTCGATGTCCGCCAGCGCGACCCGGCGCCTGCCGCCGTGCGTGATGTTCAGGTAGCGCAACAGCTCCTCCACTGCCCGGGCCGCCGCCTTCGGGTCGTCGCCGTCGCGCAACACGGCCAACTGGTCCGGGTGGTCGAGCAGCGCCAGGGTGCCCAGCGCGATCATGTTGGCGGTGGTCTCGTGCCCGGCGACCAGCAGCAGGACGCCGATGCCAGCCGCATCGCCGCGGCTCAGCTCGCCGCGCGGGACACGCGCGGCGAGTTCGGACAGCAGGTCGTCCTGCGGCTGCGCGAGCTTGCGGCTGATCAGGTCGTCCAGGTACTCGTGCAGGGCTTCGAACGAGGCGCTGCGCTCCTGCGCGGATGTCGTACGGCGTACCAGGCTCCGGCTGTTCTCCTGGAAGAAGTCGTGGTCGGCGTACGGCACGCCGAGCAGTTCGCAGATCACCAGCGACGGCACCGGCAGCGCGAACGCCTCCACCAGGTCGGCCGGCTGCGGACCGGCGAGCATGGCGTCGATCTGCTCGTCGACGATGCGTTGCACGGCCGGGCGCATCGCCTCCACCCGTCGGATGGCGAACGGCGCGGTCACCATGCGGCGCAGACGGGCGTGTTCCGGGTCGTCCATCAGGATGAAGCCGATGGAGTTGCCCCCGGTGTCCCGCCGGGGCGCCGCAGCCGGATATCCGGGGCGGGTCACGTCGGAGCTGAGTCTCGGGTCGGCGAGCAGGGTGCGCTGGTCGGCGTACCGGGTGACGAGCCAGGGCGTGCTGCCGTCCCAGAGCCGCACCCGGGCGAGCGGCGCCTCGTCCTGCAGCTCGCGCAGCCGCGGCGGCGGGTCGAACGGGCAGCCCGCGGCCCGCGGCAGCGGGAATTCGGCGGTGGGAGCGGTGGTCGGCGATGTGGTCATCGTGTCTCCTTCGTGCAAGAGGGGCGTCAGGTCACCAGCGGACCGGAACCTGTGTCAGCCGTCCGACGATGAGTCCGTGGCTGGGGAAACGCACCGCGGCGGCCGGGCAGTCGTGGCGCAGCCGTTCCCACTCGCGGGGCGGGTCCAGCGGATGCGCACCCGGATCGGATAACTGAGCGCCTCGACGGCGTCACCTTCCGGCATGGCAGCCTCCTCACAACGACGCTGTTTTCCGCACGAACCAGTCAACTCACCCCATTCATGTAAGTCAAGTGATTGACTATTTGGCGTGATCGTTCTACGGAGTGGATCGTCGTGGGGGCACGCCGCGGGCCGGTCCCGCCCCGCGGCCGCAGGTTCTCGGCCCGCCGGGCAGCCGCCGACCCTCTATCCTGATGGCCACGATGAACCCCACCAGAACGACGCCCGGCCCGGCGGGCGCCCGGCTGCCCGTTCCGCCACGGACGGCTCGCAACGCGCGCAGCGAGCAAGCGGAGCACACCCGTGCGCGCATCCTCGCCACCGCCGAGCGCCTCTTCGCCGAGCACGGCGTCTTCTCGGTCTCCAACCGGCAGATCAGCGAGGCGGCCGGACAGGGCAACAACACCGCCGTCGGATACCACTTCGGCACCAAGGCCGACCTGGTCCGCGCCCTCGTGCGGCGGCACGACGAGGGCATGGAAGAGCTCCGCCGCCGGCTGTACGCTCACCACGACGGCAGCACCGAGGTCCGGGACTGGGTCACGTGCGTGGTGCGCCCGTTCACCGAGCACCTCATCTCACTGGGCACGCCCAGTTGGTACGCGCGATTCGCCGCCCAGTTGATGACCGAGCCGAAGCTGCGCGAACTGGCCGCCGAACAGATGCGCCACGCGCACACGCTGCACGCCGTGATCGAGGCGCTGCACGGTTGCCTGCCGAGCCTGTCACCGCAGGTGCGCGCCGAACGCAACGAGATGGCGCACACCCTGATCGTGCACATGTGCGCCCAGCGGGAACGCACCCTGCCCGACGACCGGGAATCGGCCGCGGCGCTGTGGAACGCCACCGCGACCGGGCTGATCGACGCCATCGAGGGCCTGATGCGCGCACCAGTCAGCGGACGCGACCGGCCGCGCTGACCGTCGCCACCTCCCCCGTCGATCTTGGACTTTCGGGTCGGACAAGTCGGTTGTGCCAGCACCAATCCGGCACCGAATCTTCAAGATCGACGGGGAGGGGGCGACGGAAACGACCGAGCCGCCCGGCACGTATGCGCGGGCGGCTCGGCGACGACCTCCGGTCGGAGGTCACCAGAACTGCTGGGTCACTTGGGTTGTTCGGCTACCGCGAACTCGACGGCGCCCTCGTTGCCGACGGCGGCGTCGAGAGCCTTGTCGGCCAGGATCTCCGCCGCGCCCGCGTCCAGGAACAGCAGCGCGCCGGAAGCGTCCACCACCTGGTCCCCGGCCGCGGGCGACGCGGCCAGACTCAGCGTCAGGGCACCGGCCTCCTGGTCGGTGGCGATGCGCAGACCCGCGCCATCGGGCACGCTCTGCTGATCGGTGATGTCGCGGATGGCGGCTGCGGCGTTCTCGGTGACGGCAAGCATGCTTCTCCTCGAGGTCATCGTCATAGGGATTCTGGGAACTGGTGGCCGGTCCCGCCGTGACGCCGGTGTGGCGATGCTCTGGCGAGCAGCGGTCGCACCGAGCAGGGCGGCACCGGCGCGAACAGTGGTCGAGCCGAGACGGTCGGCGTGCGCACCCCACGCCGGGCGTGCCCGGCCCGGAGCGGCGTCGTCGGGGTAATGAATCCCTCCGTCTCGAACCACGGCCTTCAAGAGCCCCACGTTTCCCGTTGTCGTCCGATCCGTCAAATCGGGCGGGGCTCCCGCGCGCAGCGTGCCACCGACGGATCAGGGCCGCCGCACGGATCAGGGCCGCCGCGCTCACCTCCGCGCTGGACTGGCGACGTACCGGAGACGTAGAGTTCGATCGAAATGGGAGCGCTCCCATCTTCCCTTCGGCGACAGGAGTCATCGATGCATCGGGCGGCGCAGGCACTCATCGTCGGCGGCACACTCCTCGTGGCCTCGGCCTGCGGCCTGGCGGACGACGATCAGGCCGCGCCGGCACCACCGAACTCCGCGCCGTCGGTCGACGCCGCCATCCGCGATTCCTGCACCACGCTGGGCGAGGTCTTCAACCAGCGGATGGCGCCGTTCGCGCAGGCCCTGAGCACCATGGTCGACAAGTCCGGCGACACCGCGCAGGGCCGGCAGAAGGCGAAGCAGGCATTGACGGCGTTCGCCACGGACGTACGCCGGGCCACTCGCGACAGCGACAACCCCGAGCTGCGCGCCGACGGCGCACGCACGGCTGACAAACTTCAGGCCAAGGCCGACGATCCCGCCTTCTTCCGCGCCATCACCACCAGCCAGGACGTCAGCACGGTGCTGGGCAACGACATGACGACGTGGCTGTCGCCGGTCAAGCAGCACTGCTCCTGACCCCGGCACGGCGCCGGAGCGAGGTGGGTCAGCGCGACGCGGCGTCACACGGGGCGGGGGTGGTCGACGCGCGTACCACCAGGGAGGGTGCCAGCAGCACCGACCGTGGGTAACGGTCCGGCTCGTCGATGGTGTCCAGCAGCAGCCGGCCCGCCTCCGCGCCGATCTCGTAGTGCGGAATCGCCACCGTGGTCAGCGGGGGGCGCATCTTGTCCAAGTAGGGCATCTCGTTGAAGCCCACCACGCTCACATCGTCCGGGCAGGTCATGCCGCGCTCGGCGAAGACGTCGTAGCAGCCCAGCGCGATCAGGTCGTTGCCGGCCACCACAGCGGTGAAGGCCCGGCCGCCGTCGAGCAACCGGCGCAGCCCCCGCGCGCCCTCGGACTCCGACCAGTAGCCGCATTCGACGGTCAGCGCGGGGTCGTCGGGCAGACCGTGGTCGATCAGCGCGTGCCGGAAGGCGCGGGCCCGGCTGACGCCGGTCGACGTGTGCTGCGGGCCCGCCAGGTGCGCGATCCGGGTGTGCCCGAGCCCCACCAGATGGGCCACCGCCAAGCCGATGCCGGCGTCGTCGTCGGCGGTCACCGAGGGCAGTTCCAGACCGTCCACCCGCCGGTTGACCAGGACCATCTTGACGCCCTGCCGGTGCAGCCGCGCCAGCAACGGATGGGTACGCCGCGCGGTGGCCACGATCAGGCCCTCGACCTGCCGCGAACGCAGCGCCTCGACCTGCGCCTCCTCGCGCTGCGGATCGTTGTCCGTGTTGACGATCCAGGCGTTGTAGCCGGCCGGGGTCAGCACGTCCTCGATGCCGCGCACGATCGGCGGGAACAGCGGGTTGGTCAGGTCCGGGATGACCAGGCCGACGGTGCCGGTGCGGGCCGTCTTCAGGCTGCGCGCGATCGGGTTCGGCTGGTAGCCGATGGACTCCGCGGCGCGCAGAACCCGTCGGGCGGTGTCCGCGTTGACCTGCTGGCGAGTTTGCGGGTTGAGCGCCCGCGAGGCGGTCGCCGGGTGCACCCCGGCGAGCTGCGCGACGTCGCGGAGCCTCGGGGCGGTCATTCGCACGATTTTAGGACTGGCCATGGCGCTCCCCCGTTTCGGTGGCCACCACGGGCCGCCACCGCGCCCGAGCGAGCGTGGCGCCGATGCCCAGCGGCACCGCCACGATGGCCAGCGCGGCGAACGCGGCTCCGTAGCGTCCGGCCTCGGCCGGGCCGGCCACCAGCGCCGAGGACAGCGCGCTCCCGGCGAACAAGGCGCCGGCGAAGCCGGACACCACCGTGGCGCGCGCCGACGGCAGCACCTCGGTCGCCCAGGTCTGCAGTGAGGAGTGCATGGCGGCCCACGCCAGCCCGATCAGGGCGGCCACCGCCGCGGCGGCCACCGGGGTGCGGCTGACCGCCGCGAGCGTGCACCCGGCGACCGCGGCGAGCGCTCCGGCCCCGATCAGCCGCCAGACCGGCCAGCGGCGCGACAACACGCCAGCGACCCGGGCGAAGACGAGGACCGCGATCCCATACACGGCGGTGACCGCGCCGGCCACGGCCGCGCTCGCGCCGCCGTGCTCGACCGCGGGCGGCAGCAGCGTGAGCACGCCGAGCAGCACCCCGCCCTCGGCGAAGGCGAGCAGCAGCACGAGCAGCGTGGCGCGCGAGCGGATCATCCGGCCCAGCGGTGCCAGCAGGTGCCCGGCGGGCCGGTCGGTGACCGGTTCGGGCAGCCCGCGCAGCAGGAATACCAGGGTGAGCGCGCACAGGGCGGACACCACGAAGGCCACCCGCCAGCTCGTCGCCTGGGCCAGCGCGCCCGCGCCGGCCGACGCCACCGCGGTGCCCAGGGCCACGCCGGCCATCAGGTTGGTGACCTCGGTCTGCCGGCGCCGGCCGGGGACGGTGTCGCCCACGTAGATCAGGCCGGCCGGGATGGCCGCGCTGAACGCCGCGCCGGCCAGCGCCCGCGCGACACCGAGCTGGGTCACCGTGGCCGCGCAGGCCGACCCGGCGGTGGCGAACGCCGCCACCAGCAGGGTGATGCGCAGGGTCCGGACCCGGCCCAGGCGGTCGGAGACGATGCCCCAGACCGGTTGCATCAGCCCGTACGCGAGGAAGTAGACGCTGGCGGTGTGCACCACCGAGGACAGCGGCACGCCGAGGGCGCGCGCCGTGACGATCAGCATCGGCGGCATGGTGAACCGGTCCATCGTGCTGACGAACGAGGCGGCCTGCAGCAGGCGCGTCGGGCGGCTCACCGCAGCGCCGCGGCGAGCGGGTCGCCGTCCAGCGCCGGGCCGTAGCGGCGGCGCAGGTCGACCAGGGTGCGCAGGGCCGCCGGGTCGACCAGGCCGTCCGGCACCAGGCCCTCCGCGGGGTCGGTGAGCCGGGCCAGGTAGCGCCGGGCGAGCTCGGTGTCAAGGCCGAGCGCGCGCGCCGCCTCCGCCACCACGAGCTCGTCGTGGCGGCCGGCGACCACCTCCGCGGCGGTGCCGACCAGGGCCTCGGCGAGGCCGTCCACCGGGTGCAGGGCGGCCAGGACGGTGCCCAGGTAGGGGCGGCAGACCTGGCTCACCCGGGCCAGCGGGCGCAACCCGGCCGCCTCGGCGCGCAGTTCGTTGCCGGCGTTGAGCAGGGTGGCGTCGCACGCCCCGGCCAGCAGCGCGGTCAGCCGTTGCGGCGTCGAGCCGAGCGCGATCACCTGATAGTCGGCGCGGGACAGGCCGAGCGACTCGGCGAGCGCGTAGAGGGCGAACGCGAAGCCGGAGCCGGGCACGTCGACGCCGAAGCGCCGGCCCGTCGTGCTGCCGTAGAGCGCCAGCCCCATGCCGCGGTCGACGGCGGCCAGGGTCCGCACCGCGGCGTTGCGGCCCAGCGGGTTGACCGGGCTGTAGCGGTAGGCCAGCACGTTGTCCGGGCTGGTCAGCACGGCGTCGTACGCACCGTCGAGCAGCGCGCGGAACTGGGCCGGCGACGAGGGAACGAGTTCCTCGGTCACGTCCAGCCCGGCCGCGTCGAGGCGGCCCAGCCGGCGCGCGACGCGCAGCAGCACGGAGGGGGTGAACGACCCGACTCGGACGAAGCGCGTCATGGTCCGAGTTAACCGCAACCGATTGCGCCTGTACAAGTCTTGCAATCTTCACGTTGACCAGGTTCGCTAAGCAGTCTTGACACGTACGTAACAGGAAGTACATCCTCGGATCGCAAACGATTGCGGCCTGCCTTCCCCGGCGGCGACGCCCGGGAGCAACCGAATGTGGAGGGCCTACATGATCGAAAAGCCCGTCTCCCGACGTACCGTTCTCACCGCTTCCCTGACCGCCGTGGTCGGCGCCGGCCTGGCCGCCTGTGGCTCACGCCCGTCCGAGCAGGCCGCCACGAAGACCGACAAACCCCTGGTCATCGGCGTTTCGCTGCCGTTGACCGGTGACTTCTCCCAGCCCGGATCGGAGGCCAAGCGCGGCTACCAGGTCTGGGCGGACCAGATCAACAAGGCCGGTGGACTGCTCGGCCGGCCGGTGCGGCTCACCATCGTCGACGACGCGAGCAGCCAGGACACGGTGGTCAGCGACTACACCAAGCTGATCACCCAGGACAAGGTCGACCTGGTGCTGGGCACCTTCTCGTCATTGCTCAACTACGCCGCCTCGGCGGTGGCCGAGAAGAACAACATGGTCTTCGTGGAGCCGGCCGGCGGCGCCCCGAAGATGTTCACCCGCGGCTTCAAGAACCTCTTCTTCGCCCAGCCGGCCACCGCCCCGCACCAGGCCGACGTCTTCGTCGACTGGATCAAGTCGTTGCCCGCCGGCCAGCGGCCGGCCACGGCGGCGTATCCGAGCCAGGACGACCCGTTCGCCAAGCCGGTCATCGACAGCATGCGCGAGCAACTGGAGGCGCTCGGCGTACGCACCGTCTACACCTCGACCTACCCGGCGGACACCACCAACTTCCAGTCCATCGCCAGCCAGATGGCCGGCAAGAAGCCGGACCTGATCGCGCAGGGCGCCGTCTTCGAGGACGGGGTCGGACTGGTGCGCTCGCTGAAGCAGCTCCGTTACTCCCCCAAGATCATGTTCCAGACCTCCGCGCCCAGCAACGCCGGCCAGTACAGCTCCGGCGTCGGCGAGGGCAGCACCGAGGGCGTCTTCTACACGGTGAGCTGGCACCAGGACGCGCACACCCCGCACAACGCCGAGTTCGTCGCCGACTACCAGGCCGCCTATCAGAACGCCGACCCGGCCGAGGACGCCGCGGACGCCTACGCGGCGGCCCAGGTGCTGCAGGCCGCGGTCACCGCGGTGGGGGCGGTCGACCAGACGAAGATCCGCGACTGGCTGCACGCCAACACGGTGCAGACCATCCTCGGCCCGCTGAGCTGGGCGGACAACGGGGAACCCCAGGGCAAGTTCCTGCTGGCGCAATGGCAGTCCGGCACGGCGCAGGTGGTGGCCCCGCCGGACGCGGCCACGTCGCAGACGATCGTGAACCCGAAGCCCGACTGGAAGTGATCGGCAGATGGCCCAGCTCGTCCAGGCGCTCGCGCTCGGCGTCCTCATCGGCGGCATCTACGCGCTGATGGCCTCCGGCCTCACCCTGATCTTCGGGGTGCTGCGCGTCATCAACATCGCCCAGGGCGCGTTCCTGATCCTGGTCGCGACGTTCACCTGGTGGCTGTGGCGGGTGATCGGCATCGACCCGATCGTCGCCGCGGTGATCACCACGCCGCTGATGTTCGGCGTCGGCTGGCTGCTCTACCGGTTCGTCATCTCCCGCATCCGCGGGCAGGCCCCCTCCATGTCGGTGCTGCTCACCTTCGGGCTCGCGCTGGTCATCGAGGGCGTGCTGAACGTGGTCGCGGGCAACAAGTTCCGCTCGGCCACCCCGGCGTACTTCGAGGAGAGTTTCCGGGTGGGCCGGGTGCTGCTGCCCAAGGCGCAGGTCTACGGCTTCCTCGCGGCGATCGTCGTGCTGGGCGTGCTCTACCTGATCCTCACCCGGACCTGGACCGGGCGGGCCATCCGGGCCACGTCGCAGAACCCGTCCGCGGCGGCGCTGGTCGGCGTCGGCGCGACCGGCACCGCCGCGCTGGCGTTCGCTCTGGGCAGCGCGAGCGCCGGCGTCGGTGGGTCGATCCTGTCGGTGCTCTATCCGTTCTTCCCGGCCTCGCACTACGACTGGATCTCCCGGCTGCTCGGCATCGTCGTGCTGGGCGGCATGGGCAGCCTGCCCGGTGCGCTGACCGGCGCGCTGATCCTCGGGCTCGCCGAGACGCTGACCGCGACGTACGCCTCGCTGCAGTGGGCCACGCTGGTCTTCTACCTGGTGATCATGGCGGTGCTGCTGGTCCGGCCGCAGGGGCTCTTCGGCGCCCGGCTGCGGGAGGACGCCGCGTGAACGCTCTCCGTGCCCTGCCCCGGCGTCACCTGGCCGCCGGCGTGGTGCTGCTCGCGTTGCTCGCCTATCCGATCGTCAACCCGTGGGAGCCCTACCCGCAGGGCGTGCTGCTGATGATGTTCCTGCTCGCCCTGCAGGCGTCCAGTTGGAACATCATCTCCGGGTACGCCGGATACATCTCCCTGGGGCACAGCATGTTCCTCGGGCTGGGCTCGTACACCACCGCGATCATCGCGCTGCACACCGGCCTGAACCCGTTCTGGATCGCGCCGCTCGGTGGCGTCACGGCCGTGCTGATCGCGATGCTGGCCGGAGCGGTGGTGCTGCGCACCGGCGGGCACGCCTTCGTCATCATCACCATCGCGCTGTTGCTGTCTGCGCAGATCGTGGCGGTCAACTGGAGGCCGCTGACCAAGGGCTCCGACGGCATCACGCTGGAGTTGCCGTTCTGGAGCGCCGACTTCCAGAACATCCCCTTCTACTACGCCTTCCTGCTGCTGCTGGTGCTCACCGTGCTCTTCAGCGGCTGGATCGGCCGGGCCAAGTTCGGCACCGGCCTGGTCGCGATCCGCGAGGACGAGGGCAAGGCCGCGTCGATCGGCGTCAACACCACGGTCTTCAAGATCCTCGCGTACGGGGCGAGCAGTTTCTTCATCGGCGTGGCGGGCGGCGTGTACGCGTACTACCAGACCTTCCTCAACCCGGTCGGCTCGTTCGCCATCCTGGGCAGCGTGCTGATCGTGCTGTCCGCGCTGGTCGGCGGCCGGGGCACCCTCTACGGGCCGGTGGTCGGCGCGTTCATCGTGCAGCTCGTGAACGAGGGCGCCACCGTCTACGGCGGCAGCACCCAGTCCCGCGTCCTGATCCTCGGGCTGATCCTGGTGGCGGTGGTGCTGTTCCTGCCCGCCGGCCTGCTGCCCACGCTGGAAGCGGCATGGCGGCGCCGGCATCCGCGGGACACCGAGTACACCGACCAGGTCGGGGCCCTCTCCCACCGGCCGGCCGTGGTACGCGAGCGGGCCCGGTCGCGCACCCCCGACGCGGAGCCCGGACCGCTGCTGACGGTGCGCGGCGTGACCAAGCGCTTCGGCGGGCTGACCGCGGTGGACGGCGCGGACCTCACCGTGGAACGCGGCTCGATCACCGCCCTGATCGGCCCCAACGGCTCCGGGAAGACCACCCTGTTCAACCTGATCACCGGGACCATGCCGGTGGACGCCGGGACGGTGACCTTCGCCGGCCGCCGCATCGATGCGCTGCCGCCGTGGTCGCGGGCGCACCTCGGGCTGGGCCGGACCTTCCAGGTGACCCGGCTGTTCCGGGACATGACGGTGCTGCAGAACGTGGTCGCGCCGCTGCCGGACGGCCGGCTGCGCACCATGTTCGCGGACGCGGTCAGCGGCGCCGAGGCGGCCCGCGCCCGCGACCTGCTGGGCATCGTGGGACTCGCCGACTTCGCCGCGCAGCAGGCCGGCGCCCTGTCGTACGGGCAGCAGAAGCTTGTCGAGCTGGCCCAGGTGCTGATGCTGGAGCCGCGGCTGATCCTGCTGGACGAGCCGGCCGGCGGCGTCAACCCGAGCCTGCTGGGCCGGATCACCGAGGTGATCCGCGAGCTGAACCGTGCGGGCGTCACGTTCCTGGTGGTGGAGCACAACATCCCGATGGTGCTGGACCTGTGCGACCCGGTGCACGTGTTCGCCCGGGGCCGGCCCATCGCCTCCGGCCCGCCGGAGGCGATCCGCGCGGACCCGGTGGTGCTGGACGCGTACCTGGGCGAGGACTGGAGGCCGCAGGATGCTCACGCTTAGCGGGGTCACCGCCGGGTACGGCGGCGGCAACGTGCTCCAGGGTGTCGATCTGCACTGTGCCGAGCGGACGGTGACCTGCATCGTCGGCCCGAACGGCGCCGGCAAGTCCACGGTGCTCAAGGTGATCAGCGGGCTGCTGCGCTGCCGTGCGGGATCGGTCGAGATGGCCGGCACCCGCACCGACGCGCTGGCCCCGGAGGCGATCCTGCGGCTGGGCATCACCCAGGTTCCGCAGTCGCAGGCCCTGTTCCCGGGCATGTCGGTGCGGGAGAACGTGTTGCTGGGCGGTTATCTGATCCGCCGCGACCGGAAACTGCTGGCCCGCCGTTACGACGAGGTCCGCGCCCGCATCCCGGTCGTCGCCGAACGCGCGCACGAGCACGCCGGCAACCTGTCCGGCGGGCAGCGCCGCATGGTGGAGGTCGCCCGGTGCCTGATGCTCGACCCGAAGGTGTTGCTGCTCGACGAGCCGTCCCTGGGGCTGGACCCGAAGAGCCTGGCCGCGGTGGCCGACCTCATCCAGAGCCTCAACGCCGCCGGCACCACGGTGCTGCTCGTCGAACAGAACGTCCGGCTCGGGCTCGGCCTGGCCACCCACGGCGTGGTGATGGAGGGCGGCAAGGTCCGCCTGACCGGCACCGCGGCGCAGGTCCGCGACCATCCCGAGATGGCCACCCTCTATCTGGGTGGCCCACCGCCCGCCGCCACCCGCACCGCCCCGGCCACCTGACCCCTGGGAGAGAACAACATGGCAGACAACGATCTCACCGTCGGCTGGATCGGCGCCGGCCGGATGGGCGCCGCCATGGCGATCCGGCTCGCCCGCGCCGGCGCGGCCCCGGCCGTCTGGAACCGGACCCGCGCCAAGGCGGAGGCGACCCGCGAGCACGGCTGCACGGTCGCCGACGACATCGCCGGGCTGCGCGACCGCGACGTGGTCTTCACCATGGTGTCCGGACCCGCCGACCTGGAGAGCGTGCTGCTCGGCGCGGACGGCCTGCTGGCCGAACCGGGCCGGGCGCCCGCCGTCGTGGTGGACTGTTCCACCGTCTCGGCCGAATCGTCCGCGCTGGTGCGCGCGCAGTGCGCGGCCCGCGGGGTGCAGTTCCTCGCCGCGCCGGTGAGCGGCAACGCCAAGGTGGTCGAGTCGGGCAAGCTGAGCATCGCGGTGTCCGGACCGCGGGAGACCTTCGACCGGGTCGCACACCTGCTGCGGCACCTGGGCCGGGCGGTCACCTACGTCGGCGAGGACGACGTGTCCCGTCTGGTGAAGATCTGCCACAACCTGATGCTCGGCGTGGTCACCCAGTGCATGGCCGAGATCACCGTGCTGGCCGAGAAGGGCGGCGTGTCCCGGGCCGCGTTCCTGGACTTCCTCAACGACAGCGTGATGGGGTCGGTCTTCACCCGGTACAAGTCCCCGGCGTTCGTGCACCTGGACTACACGCCCACGTTCACCCCGCTGCTGTTGCGCAAGGACTTCGACCTGGGGCTGGCCCTCGGGCGCGAGCTGGACGTGCCGATGCCGCTGGCCGCGCTCACCGCGCAACTGGTGCAGCAGACGGTGTCCAGCGGCCGGGTCACCGAGGACTTCGCGATCCTGCTGGACCAGCAGGCCGCAGCCGCGGGCCTGGCGCTGAAACCGGAGGACACGCCGGTCGACGACGGCCTGGCGGGCGGGTCATGACCGGCCCGGCGCCCACCCGTCCGCTCGCCGCGCCCGGCCACATGGCGGTGGACTACGAGCAGCGGCTCGACGTCGACCGGCTGCGCCGCTACCGGCTGGACCGGGCGCGCAAGGCGCTCGCGGGCTCGCCGTGCGGGGCGTTCCTGCTCTTCGACTTCTACAACATCCGGTACACCACGCAGACCTGGATCGGCGGCGCGCTGGGCGACAAGATGACCCGCTACGCGCTGCTCACCCGCTCCGGGAACCCGGTGCTGTGGGACTTCGGTTCGGCCGCGCGGCATCACAAGCTGTACGCGCCGTGGCTGGACCCCGGCGACTGCCGCGCGGGCATGCTCGGCATGCGCGGCGCCATCGCTCCCTCGGCGGGGCTGATGGAATCCGCGGTCCGCGAGATCAAGGGGATGCTGACCGACGCCGGGCTGGCCGACCAGCCGGTCGGCGTGGACATCGTCGAACCGCCGTTCCTGTTCGAGATGCAGCGTCAGGGCCTGACCGTGGTGGACGCCCAGCAGCTCATGCTGGACGCCCGGCTGATCAAGTCGCCGGACGAGATCATGCTGCTGAATCAGGCGGCGGCCATGGTGGACGGCGTCTACCAGGACATCGTGGAGGCGCTGAAACCCGGCGTCCGGGAGAACGAGATCGTCGCCCTGGCGAACAAGCGCCTCTACGAGATGGGCTCGGACCAGGTCGAGGCGATCAACGCGGTCTCCGGGGAACGCTGCAACCCGCATCCGCACAACTTCTCCGACCGCATCATCCGCCCCGGCGATCAGGCGTTCTTCGACATCATCCACTCCTTCAACGGATACCGGACCTGCTATTACCGCACGCTGGGGGTGGGCCGGGCGACCGCGTCCCAACGGGATGCGTACGGACGAGCGCGGGAGTGGATGGACGCGGCGATCGCCGCGGTGCGTGTCGGCGCCGGCACCGACGAGATCGCCGCGGTGTGGCCGAGGGCGACCGAGTTCGGCTTCGAGAACGAGATGGCCGCCTTCGGCCTGCAGTTCGGGCACGGCCTCGGCCTCGGCCTGCACGAGCGGCCGATCATCTCCCGGCTGAACAGCATGACCGCGCCGGTGGAGCTGCGGGCCGGCATGGTGTTCGCGCTGGAGACCTACTGCCCCGCCGACGACGGCTTCTCGGCGGCCCGGATCGAGGAGGAGATCGTGGTCACCCCGGACGGCCCGCGGGTGCTCACCCTCTTCCCCGCCGAGGACCTGGTCGTCGCCAACCCCTACTGAGCCGTACGAGGGAGTGTCCCGTGCAGACCGATCTGTTCATCGGCGGCAAATGGGTCGCCGCCGAGTCCCGTTTCGACGTGGTCGACCCGGCGTCCGGTGCGGTCATCGCGACCGTCTCGGACGGCTCGGTGGCCGACGCCGGCCAGGCGGTGGACGCCGCCGCAGCAGCCGCGACGTCCTGGGCGGCAACGCCGCCACGTGCCCGCGCGGAGATCCTGCGCGGTGCGTTCGAGCTGATGACCGCACGGGCCGAGGAGCTGGCCCGGCTGATCAGCCGGGAGAACGGCAAGGCGCTGGCCGACGCGCGCGGCGAGGTGGCCTATGCCGCGGAGTTCTTCCGCTGGTACGCCGAGGAGGCGGTACGCGGCGAAGGGACCGTGGTGACCGCGCCGTCCGGGGCGAACCGGATCCTGGTGGTACGTCAGCCGGTCGGCGTGTGCGTGCTGGTCACGCCATGGAACTTCCCCGCCGCGATGGCCACCCGCAAGATCGGTCCGGCGCTCGCCGCCGGGTGCACCGTGGTGCTCAAGCCGGCCAGCGACACCCCGCTGACCGCGCTGGCGATGGCCGCGATGCTGGCCGAGGCGGGCGTGCCGGACGGGGTGGTGAACGTCCTGCCGTCGCGCCGTTCGGGCGCGGTGGTGTCGGCGATGCTGCACGACCCGCGGGTGCGGAAAGTGTCGTTCACCGGCTCCACCGAGGTAGGCCGGGTCCTGCTCGGCCAGGCGGCGGACGCGGTGGTCAACACGTCGATGGAACTTGGCGGCAACGCGCCGTTCCTGGTGTTCGCCGACGCCGACCTGGACGCCGCGATCGAGGGCGCGATGGTCGCGAAGATGCGCAACGCGGGCGAGGCGTGCACCGCCGCCAACCGCTTCTATGTGCACGAGTCGGTGGCGCAGCGGTTCACGCAGCGCCTGACCGAGCGCATGGCGGCGCTGCGTGTGGGCCCCGGCACGGCGCCGGACACCCAGGTCGGCCCCCTGGTCAACGAGGACACGGTGGGCAAGGTGGACGCGCTGGTGCGCGATGCGCTGGCCGGCGGCGCGGTGGCGGCCACCGGCGGGACACGGCCGGCGGGTCCCGGCTTCTACTACCCGCCGACCGTGCTGACCGGCGTCGCGCCGGACGCGGCGATCCTGCGGGAGGAGATCTTCGGACCGGTCGCGCCGATCGTCACGTTCGCCTCCGAGGCCGAGGCGATCGAGCTGGCCAACGACACCGAGTACGGGCTGGTCGCCTACGTCTACACCGCCGATCTTTCCCGTGGCCTGCGGGTCAGCGAGGCGATCGAGGCCGGCATGGTCGGCCTGAACCGTGGTCTGGTCAGCGACCCGGCGGCCCCGTTCGGCGGGGTCAAGCAGAGCGGCGTCGGCCGGGAGGGCGGCCACGAGGGCATGCTGGACTACCTCGAATCGAAATACATCGCCGTCACCTGGTGACGCCCTGCTCAGGCGTCCCGCTCGATCGCCGCGACGATCGCCTCGGTGGTGAGCGGCAGGTCCCGCACCCGGACGCCGACCGCCGCCGCGACCGCGTTGCCGATCGCGGCGGCGGTCGGTCCCTGCGCCGCCTCGCCCGCCCCGACCGGTTTGTCGCCGCCGCCGGCCAGCGTGACGTCGATCCGCGGGGTCTGCGAGAACCGCAGGATCGGGTACGACTCCCAGGTGTCGCTGGTGACCCGGCGCCGGTCGAAGCGGACCCGCTCGACGAGCGTCCAGCTCGCCGCCTGCACCGCGCCGCCTTCGATCTGGTTGCGCACGCCGTCCGGGCTGACCACCTGGCCGACGTCCACCGCGATCCACAGGCGGCGCACCCGGACGTCGGTCTCCGCCTGCACCTCGGCGACCACCGCGCAGTAGGCGCCGCGGCCCTTGTATCGCGCGTACCCGATGCCGAGGCCGACGCCCTCCGGCCGGGGTGTCGCCCAGTCGGCCGCCTCCGCCGCGTCGGTCAGCACCCGCCGCCCCCGCGGGTCGCTCAGGTGGGCGAGCCGGAACTCCACCGGGTCACGTCCGGCGTACGCGGCGAGTTCGTCCATGAACGACTCGATGGCGAAGACGTTCAGGAAGGCGCCCAGGGATCGCATCGCCGAGCTGCGGATCGGCGTGGCCAGCAGGCGGTGCCCGGTGATCCGCCGGGCGGGCAGGTGGTAGCCGGGCACCGCGTTGCGCAGGCTGCCGTACCCGGCGGCGGCCGGCGGGTCCACCGGGGCCGGGTAGTCGGCCGGGTGTTCCAGCAGGGTCGCCGCGAGCAGACCGGGCACGCCCGCGTAACCGGGCCGCGCGGTGTGCCCCTGGCTGTAGACGTCGTACTCCCAGGAGGCGATGGTCCCGTCCGGCGACAGGGTGGCGGCCACGTCCGCGGTCATCGCCGAGCCGAACGGGGCCCAGCTCAGCTCGTCCTGCCGGCTCCACAGCACCTGCACCGGCGAGCCGGGCACGGCGCGGGCCAGCAGCACCGCGTCGAACGCGGCGTCGTCGGCGGCGTTGTGCCCGTAGCAACCGGCGTGCTCCACGTGTTCCACCCGTACCGCGCCCGGGTCCAGGCCGAGCGCGCCGGCGATGGCCCGTCCCAGCGGGAAGATCCCCTGGCTGTGCGACCACACCTCGACCCGGTGCGCCGAGTGCCAGACCGCGAGCCCGCAACTCGGCGCCATCGAGGCGTGCGCGAGGAACGGCCGGCTGAAGGTGGCCCGCAGCACCCGGCCCGGTGCCGCCGTGCCGCCGTCGTGCACGGCGGTGACGGTCTCGTGCGGGCCGGCCCGCAGGAACTTGTCGAGCTCGTCGTCGGCCGGCAGGCAGTCGTGTTCCGCCCAGCGCGCGGACCGGCGCAGCACGTCGGCCGCACGCACCACGCTCGCCTCGTCCGCGCCCACCACGCCGAGGAACGAGCCGTCGCGCACCAGGGTCACCCCGGCGGGCAGTGCCGGCGCGGCCGCCTCGCCCGGGGTGAGCAGGCGCGCTCCGCGCGACGGCGGCCGGATCACCCGCCCGAAGAGCTGCCCCGGCAGGCGCATGTCCGGCAGGTAGCGGGGGCGGCCGAAGACCTTGTCCGGCAGGTCGAGCCGGGGCACGTCGCGGCCGACCAGGCCGGGTTGCGACCGCACCGGCACGCCGGGGTCGGCGGGCACGTTCAGGTCGACCCGCCCGGCCAGGTCGGCGTAGGAGAACGTCGCGGCGCCCGAGGCCGGAGCGCCCGATGTCGCGGCGCCCGAGGCCGGAGCGCCCGATGTCGCGGCGCCCGCCGCCGCGGCGAACAGGGCGCGGACGTTGGCCGCCACGATGCGCAGCGCGGCGCCCGAGTGCATGATGGACAGGCTGCCCGCGGTCAGACCCTCGTCCGGGCCCTCCGGGCCGGGCGGCAGCATGCGGATCCGGGTGATGTCGACGCCGAGCTCGTCCGCGGCGATCTGCGCCAGCGCGGTGGCGATGCCCTGTCCCAGCTCCACCTTGCCCACCCGCACGCCGATGGTGCCGTCGGCGTGCACCCGCATCCAGCGCGCGAGCACCGGGTTCGCGGCGAGACTCTGCGGCAGGTCAGGCACGGTCCGCACCGGCCTTGACGATCGCCCGGATCATCCGCTGCTGTGCCCCGCACCGGCACAGGTGGCCGTCCAGCGCGGCGGCCACCGCCTCCGCGCCGGGCCGCGGCTCGCGTTCCAGCAGGGCGGCCGCGGTCATCACGATCCCGGTGACGCAGTAGCCGCACTGGGCCGCCTGCTCGTCCAGGAGGGCGCGTTGCACCGGGTGCGGCGAGAGACCCTCCACAGTGACCACCGACTTGCCGGCCAGCGACCACAGGGGCGTGTCACAGGACGGCACGGGCACCCCGTCGACGTGCACCACGCAGGCGCCACACAGACCCAGCCCGCACCCGAACCGCGCGCCCATCAGGCCCAGGTCGTTGCGCAGCACGGTGAGCAGCGGCGTGTCCGGGTCGGCGTCGACATCGCGCGGCACGCCGTTCACCGCGAAGCTGACCACGCTCATCCGCCGAAGACCTCCGGGTGCCGGCGCAGTTCGATGCGCGTACGCCGGATGTGTCCGGCCAGGAAGCGGCCCGCGTCCACCTCGTCGCGGCGCTCGACGGCGTCGATCAGCAGGCGGTGCTCCGCGTTCACCACCCAGCGGCGGCTGGGCCCGGTGAGGTGCATGAAGGCGCGGCGGTAGTACTGGGTCGCGTTCCACAGCCGGGTCACCGTGGTGGTGAGCTGGTCGATCCGGCAGGCGCTGTAGGTGCGCAGATGGAACTCGCGGTCCAGGGTCAGGAACGTCTCCACGTCGACCCCCCTCTCGATCTCCTCCTGGATCTGATCGATGCGCCGCAGATCGCCGGCGTCGAGCACCGGCAGGCTCTCCGCCAGCGCCAGGGGTTCGAGCTGCTCACGCATCCGGTACATGACGTCGATCTCGTGCATGGACAGCCGGGGCACCCGGGCGCCCTTGTTCGGCTCGTGCTCGACCAGGCCCTCGGCGGCAAGCATCTGGAGCGCCTCGCGCACCGGCAGGCGGCTGGCGCCGAACTGCTGGGCGACGTCCTCCTGGCGGACCCGCTCGCCCGGACCGATGATCCCGCCCAGGATGGCGGTGCGCAGATGGTCGGCGACGCGCTGGGTGGCGACGGTCATCGGTGCTCGTTTCGAAAGAAGGCCCGGCCGTGCGGGTAGGAGACCAGTTCGAACTGCATGCCCCAGGGTGCCAGAAAATAGACCCAGCGCTGACCCTCGTGCGGCCCCCGGCTGGCAGTCGGCTCACCCAGCACGGTGACCCCGTGCCGCAGCAGGTGCGCCACCGCGGCGTCCAGGTCGTCGACGTAGAGCGCGACGTGGTGTCCCCCGACGTCGCTGTTGCGCGGCGGATCGGTGCGCCGGTCCGGCGCGGTGTAGGCGAACACCTCGAACACGGCCTGCCCGCCGAGCCGGAAGAAGCGGTTCTCCTCGACGGTCGCGCGCGGATCCACGTTGAGGTGGTCGGCCATCCACGACCCCTGGTCGGCGAACGGTCCGAGCGAATAGAGGTATTCGCAGCCGAGCACATCGACCAGGAACCGCTGCGCCTGGTCGAGGTCCGGCACGGTGAAGCCGATGTGATCGAGCCGTCGCAGGCCGGGAAGCCCCATCATCACCTCCTATTGGATCCAATAGATCGGACATTACCAGGCTGATCGCATCTTTGACCCGATGCAGCCCTGGAAATTGGATCCAATGCGTGCGAGGCTGTCGAGCGAGAGGAGGCCACCCATGCCGGAACACCGATCGCTGCACCCCGGGGCCGCGTGGACCGAACTGGTCGCCGTTCAGGCCGACTGGGACGCCGCCGACCCGGAGCTGCTCACCACGATGTTCAGCCAGCTCGTGATGATCCGCGCCTTCGAGGAGTACGTGCTGGAGCTCGCCGCGGCCGGACTGGTGCACGGCCCGGCCCACTCCAGCATCGGCCAGGAGGGCGGCGCGGTGGGATCGGTGCTCGCCCTCGCCGCCGGTGACGAGGTGAACGGCTCGCACCGCGGACATCACCAGTTCCTGGCCAAGGCCCTGCAGCACGTGGCGCCGAAGGGGTTCGACCTGACCACCGAACCGTCCGCCGAGATCCGCACGGTCGTGCTGCGCACCCTTGCCGAGATCTGCGGCCTGGCGCGCGGTTTCAGCCACGGTCGCGGCGGCTCGATGCACCTGCAGTGGAAGGAAGCCGGGGCGATGGGCACCAACGCCATCGTCGGCGGCGGTGTGCCGCTGGCGGCCGGGTTCGCCTGGGCCGGGCGCCGGGCCGGCACCGACGCGGTCGCGGTGACCTATTTCGGCGACGGCGCCGCCAACATCGGGTCCACCCTGGAGACGTTCAACCTGGCCGCGGCGTGGCGGCTGCCGGTCTGCTTCTTCCTGGAGAACAACCAGTACGCGGTGTCCACCAGCGTCGCCGAGGCCACCGGCGAGCCGCGGTTGTCGGCCCGCGGTCCGGGCTTCGGCATCGCGAGCTGGCGGGTCGACGGGATGGATCCGCTGGCGGTCCACCTGGCCATGGGCGAGGCGGTCGGGCACATGCGGCAGGGGCACGGCCCGACCCTCGTGGAGGCGGACACGTACCGCTACTTCCACCAGAACGGCCCGTTCCCGGGCAGCGCCTTCCGCTATCGCAGCAAGGAGGAAGAGGCGCAGTGGCGCGGTCGCGACCCGGTCGACCTGGTGGCCGGCCATCTCATGCGGCGCGGCCTGCTCGACGAGCCGGCCCGCGACGCCGCGCGGGCCGGCGCAAAGGCGATCATGGCCGAGGCCGGCGCGAAACTGTTCGAGCCGGTCCCCGGCGGCAAGCCCGGCGAGCGGCGCATCCGGCCGGACGAATGGCCCGACCCCGCCTTCGTGGACGTGGGGGTGCGCGGCGACCTCGCCGAGTTCCGGGACGCGCGGATGGCCGACGACCGCATCGCCGTCCAGGAGACCACATTCGTCGACGCGGTGGCGGAGGTGATGCGGCGACGGATGGCCGACGACGAGCGGATCGTGGTGATGGGCGAGGACGTGCACCGGCTCAACGGCGGCACGAACGGCGCCACCAAGGGGCTGGCGGACGCCTTCCCCGGGCGGGTGCTCGGCACACCGATCAGCGAGAACGCATTCACCGGGCTGGCCGGCGGCATCGCGATCGACGGCCGGTTCCGGCCGGTCGTCGAATTCATGTACGCGGACTTCATGTGGGTCGCCGCCGATCAGTTGTTCAACCAGGTCGGCAAGGCACGGCACATGTTCGGCGGCGACGACCCGGTCCCGCTGGTGCTGCGCAGCAAGGTCGCCACCGGCACCGGGTACGGCTCGCAGCACTCCATGGACCCGGCCGGCATCTTCGCCACCGCGCCGGGATGGCGGATCGCCGCCCCGGCCACGCCGTTCGACTACGTGGGCCTGATGAACGCCGCGCTGCGCTGCGCGGACCCGGTGGTGGTGCTGGAGCACGTCGACCTCTACAGCACCACCGGCCCCGGCCCGGTCGACGACTACGACTACCACCTGCCGGTCGGCGCGGCGGCGGTGCGCCGGTCCGGGGAGGCGGTGACCGTGGTGGCCTATCTGTCCATGGTGGCCGAGGCGCTGGCGGCGGTGGCGGACACCGGCGTCGACGCCGAAGTGATCGACCTGCGCTGGCTGGACCGGGCCGGCCTGGACTGGGAGACGCTGGGCGCCAGCATCCGCAAGACCAACCGGGTTCTGGTCGTCGAGCAGGGACCGGTCGGCACCTCGTACGGCGGATGGCTGGCCGACGAGATCGCGCGGCGGCTGTTCGACTGGCTCGACGCGCCGGTCCAGCGGGTCACCGGCGGCGAGGCGTCGCCGAGCATCAGCCGGGTGCTGGAACGGGCGGCCATCGCCCGCCGCGAGGAGATCGCCGCGGCGCTGCGGCGCATCGGGGAGGCGTGAGATGGCCAGCCTGCTGAGGATGCCGGAGATCTCCGCCAACATGGTGGAGGCGGTGCTGAGCGAGTGGCCGGTCGCGGAGAACGCGGCCTTCGCTCACGGCGACCCGATCGCCACGGTGGAGACCGACAAGGCGGTGGTCGATGTGCCCGCCGAGGCCGACGGCATCCTGATCCGTACGCTCGTCGAGCCCGGCAAGGCGGTGGCGGTCGGCGCGCCGATGGCGGTGCTGGCCGCGCCCGGCGAGGTGGTCGACGACGTGGACGCCCTGGTGCGGTCCCTGGTGCAGGCCCCTCCCCCGGCGTCCGAGCCGATGCCCGCGAGGTCGCGGGAGGTCGGCCAGGCCGCCGAGCCGACAGGCGTCCCGGTGCCCGCGCCGGAGTCCCCGCCGCCCGCGCCGGCGCCCACCGAGCCGCCGCCGAACCGGACGTTCGCCAGTCCGCTGGCGCGCCGCCTGGCCCGGGACAGCGGCCTGCGCATCGCGGACATCCACGGCACCGGTCCGGGCGGGCGCATCGTGCGCGACGACGTGCGCCGCACGCTGGCGGACCGGACCACCGCCACCCCCGCCGACCCGGACGCCGCGCCGCATCTGGCGCCTGGCACCGAGCCCGCCCCGCAGCCCGACGGCGCGGGGCCGGCAGTGCCGGCCCCGGCCGCCGCGGACGCCCGCTACGAGGATGTCCCGCACACCCGGATGCGTCGCGCCATCGCGGCCCGGCTCGCCGCGAGCGCGGGGCAGACGCCCGTCTTCACGATCCGCGGCAGCGCCCGGGTCGACGACCTGATGGCGCTGCGGGCGCAGCTCACCACCGCCACCGACGTCCGGATCTCGGTGCACGACCTGATCGTCGCGGCTGCGGCGCGCACCCACGCCGCGGTGCCGGACATGAACGTCATCTGGACACCGGACGCGGTGCGCCGCTTCCGCGACGTCGACGTGTCGGTCGCCGTCGCCACCGACCACGGGCTGGTCACGCCGGTGCTGCGCGGCGCGCACCGGATGAGCGTGTCCGAGCTCGCCCGTACCGGCGCCGACCTGACCGCCCGCGCGCGCTCCGGTCGGCTGCGCCAGGAGGAGTTGGAGGGCGGCACGCTCACCGTGTCCAACCTCGGTCCCTTCGGCACCGAGGAGTTCACCGCGGTGATCAACCCGCCGCAGGCGGCGATCCTCGCCGTGGGCGCCGCCCGTCCGGAAGCGGTGGTGGACGACGGCAGACCAGCGGTGGGCACGGTACTGCGGGTGACCCTGTCGGTCGACCACCGCCCGGTCGACGGCGCCCTGGCCGCCCGCTGGATGGCCCACTTCCTCGGCCTTCTTGAGGCCCCGCTGCGCATCCTCGTCTGACGGAGGTTTCCGCGATGCCCGACAGCGCCATCGAGACCGCGCTCGCCCATTGGGCACCGCGGATGATCCAGAACGGCGTCGACTACAACGATCTGATGGCCACCACCTCCCGCACCCGGACGTGGGCGGACTGGCTGCCGCAGTGGAACCGGGCCGCGGACGAGCAGGCCGGGTTCGCCCGCCAGGCGGAAGCCGAGGGGCACGTCCGCACCGCCGGCCAGGCGTGGTTACGGGCGTCGGTGAACCGCCACTTCGGCAAGTTCGTCTGGATGCTCGACCTGGATCTCGCCGCCGAGGCCACTCGCCGGTCGGTGACCGAGTCGCACGCCGCGCTCGCCCGTCTGGACCCCTCCGGGCAGCACCTGGAGGTCAACATGCCGGGCGGGACCGCGTACGCCAATCTGCGCCGTCCGAGTGGCATCGACGTGCCGCCGTACGTGGTGCTGATCCCCGGTCTGGATTCGACGAAGGAGGAGTTCTTCTGGTTCGAGCAGTCGTTCCTGGACCGGGGCATGGCCACCGTCTCGCTGGACGGCCCGGGTCAGGGCGAGACGGGGCTGAGCCTGCCGTTGCGGCCGGACTACGAGACCGCGGCCGGTCCGCTGCTCGACCTGCTCGCCGCGCGCACCGACCTGGACCACGCCCGGATCGGGGTGGCCGGGGTGAGCCTGGGCGGCTACTACGCGCCGCGGGTGGCGGCGCACGAGCCGCGGGTCAGCGCGGTGGCGGGCATCAGCGGCCCGTTCTGCTTCGGCCACATGTGGGACGACCTGCCGCCGATGACGCGGCAGACGTTCGTGGTGAAGTCGGGCGCCCGCGACGACGCGGAGGGTCGCCGCATCGCCCTCACCCTGGACCTCACCGGCGTGTGCCGGCGCATCACGGCGCCCGCGCTCTACGTCACCGGCGAGCGGGACCGGCTGATCCCGTGGCAGCAGACCCAGCGCCAGGCCGACGAGACGCCGGACGGCACGTTCGTCTGCTTCCCCGAGGGCAACCACGGCGTCTCCAACCTGCCCTCGCGTGCCCGGCCTATGATCGCCGACTGGATGGCCGACCGCCTCGGCGCGGCATCCGGCCGACGGTGCTGACGCCGGGCGCCTCGCCCCGCCGCATTTGCGAGGCGAGGCGCCGCGACGCTGGTCAGGCGGCGGCGCAGGACAGCGCCGGGGACCCGGTGCCGCCGGTGGTGGTGCCGAGCAGGCCGAAGCTGGTGCTCGCACCGGCGCCGAGGCTGCCGTTGTAGGCCACGTTGCGCGCGGTCACCTGGGCGCCGTTGCTGGTCACGGTGGCGTTCCAGGCTTGGCTGACGGTCTGCCCGTCGGCATAGGTCCAGGTCACCGTCCAGCCGCTGATCGCCGCCGGTCCGGCCGTGACGCTGATGTCGGCCTGGAATCCGCCCGGCCATTCGCCGATTACACGGTAGGTCGCGGTGCACGCCCCACCGCTGGGCGGCGTGGTGGGGGGCGTGGTCGGCGGGGTCGTCGGAGGCGTGGTGGGCTGCCCGCCGAACACGGTGGCCTCCCGCGCGGTGGCCGCGATCCCGTTCGCGCCGTGGAAGATCCGCTCACCCCACGTGGTGAGCCGGGCCGGATCGAAATCCGTCGCCATGTCCAGGATCGGGTCGGTGTTGCCGCTCCACGACCAGCCGAGATAGCCGAGGCCGCGGGCGTTCGCCTCGGACAGGATGGTCTCGTGATCCACCTCGCCGTCGGCGAAGTGCCAGCCGAATTCGCCGATCACCAGCGGCCATCCGCGCGCGTGGAAATAGTCGAGGTAGTTCACGATGCTGGCGGCGGTGGAAAAGACCGCGTACATGTGGATCGACAGCACGGTGTTGTGCAGGCTGTCGGCGTCCAGCACGGTCTGTGCGTTGTCCCGCATGACGTACTGCCAGTCCTGCCCCCAGTTCGGGGCGTCGACCATGAGCAGGTGCTCGAAGCCGTTCTGGCGCATCCGCTGGATCGCGGCGGTGGTGGCCGCGGTCCACTGGGCCGCGTCGGTGTTGCCGATCGGCTCGTTGCCGATGTTGATCACGATGTAGCTCTCCTGGCCGGCCAGGGCGCTCTTCTGGCTGATCCAGTAGTCGACCGCCTCGTCCAGCGAGGCGGCTGCGCCCTCCTCGCCGTACCCGGTGGTGTCGTGCACCTCCAGCACGCAGATCAGCCGGTTCTGCTTGCATCGTGCGACCACGTCGGCGACGTCGGTGGACGGCCCCCACCGTTTGCCGCTGCCGAGCACCACCCGCAGCGTGTTCGCGCCCAGCGCCTTGATGTCGGAGAACGCGGCGGTCTCGCCCTGATACCAGACGTGCGGATGGTTGACGCCGCGCATGATGAACGGCTGGCCGTTGGCTTCCACGATGGATTCGCCGTCGATGTGCAGGCCGACGGCCGCGTCGGCCGGTCGTGCCGATATCAGGACGGACGCGGCGACGGCGAGCAGGGCGGCGCCGACCGCGGTGAGTCGTTGTCTCATGACTGCCTTCACAAGGGAACAGCCGCGGAGCCGGGGAACAGCCCCGGATCCGGGGTGCGGGCGGCCGCGCCCGGCGGTCCCACGGCGATGCCCGGCGCCGCGGGAGGGGCGCAACCGGTGGCCTGAGCGTGGCAGGTCAGCTCGCACGATCACGCTACGCGTCGACTCCGATCGATGCAACGAAACCCCGGCTCATCCGGCCAGCGCCGGCTCCGGATGCCAGACCACGTCCGCGGCGAAACCGGCCGGCGCGTCGAACGGGTGGTCGGCGCCCGGCGCCGCCAGACAGCCGACGGCGGCAGCGTAACCAGATCTATGAGTTTCGAAATATGACGGCGTCAGCCGTTGCGGTGGTGCCGCTTCACGAACGTGTAGCCGGGCTCCAGCGGCCCGGTGCCGATCTGCTCGCTTTCCACCGCCCGCTCATGCAGGTGGAGCTGCTTCTCAGACGGGTGGGCGCCGGGCGGCAGCTTACGGACGAACCCGTTCACCCAGTGCTCGCCGCGATCCGACGCCGCCGCGTCCGGATCGAGATCCGCGTCGCCGGGGTCGGGCGCCGGTTCCACCAGCGGCGCGTAGAACAGCAACTCGGCCGCCTTCTGGCCGGTCACCGCCGGGTACGCCGGGTAGCCGCTCGCCTCGACGCTGCCGCTCACCCGCGTCAGATAGCCTTCGCGGATCAGTTGATCGACGGCGTTGCGCAGCAGGAACGTCCCACGCGCGCCCCGGCCGAGGCCGCCGTGCGCGGCCAGGTCGGCCTCGGCCAGCGCCGCGCTGCCGTCATCGAAGACCCGGCCGCGCCGGCGCACCGCGTGCAAGACTCGCCCCCGGTTCGACGTGGGCGCCGGGCAGTCACGGGTGACCACCTTCGGGTCGTACGCATGGAAGTAGCTCACGCCGTCCACCCGCACCGGCTCGTCCAGTGCGGCGGTGCGCACCACGATCTCGTCCCGGGCAGCCTGCCATGAGACGGTGACGAGGACGCCGGGCGGCACGTCGCAGGGCCAGACGATGCCGGCGAGCTGCCACTCGACGTCCTGACGCAGCGTAGTTTCGAAGACGTTGCGGGTGGCGGCGAGTCCCCGGTCGCGATGCTCGAGCACAACGGTGACCCGATCCCGCCCGCGCAGACTGTCGACGCTCTCCTCGGGCACGGCGCACACGCCGCCGTCGAGATCGGCCGCCCAGAGGGCGAGCCGGCGGGTCGCCGTGCGCATGGGTCACCTCCCGGCGCCCGTTGCCGGACACGGGCGACCGCAGCCGCCGATCCTACAACGCCCCGCTCGCGCCGTACGCCGCCGCCGGGGCGGGGCGCTTCGCCGTCGCCCACGCCCACAGGGCGAACCCCGCCGCCATCGCCAGCATGGTCGCCACTCCGCGCGGCCAGAAGATGTGACTGTCGATGAACGAGTAGCCGGCGCCCAGCAGGATCACGGTGCCCGGCAGGACGCGTGCGCCGTGCCGGGCACCCAGCGCCACCGCGCCCGCCAGCACCGCCACCAGGAACGCGTACACGCCCACCTGCCCGATCCGGTCGCCGACGTCGTAGAGGGACAGCACCAACGCGCGCAGTTCAGCCTGGTCGCCGGGCTGATCCGCGATGGTCCCGGCGCCGATCCCGGCCACCGCGTCCAGTCCGGTGTAGGCGACTGCGTAGACCGCCGCGCCCACCCACGCGATCACGGTGGCGGCTTCCACCGGGCCGGCAGGCGACCACGCCGGAGGCGGACGCAACAACACCGGAAAGCCCAGTGCCAGCAACGGAAAGACCGGCAGCAGCACGATGTGCAGCGTCACCCACCGGTGAGCGGTCTCCGGCGCCAGCCCGCCCGGATGGACCAGGCCGACCAGCGCCAGCAGCAACGGACCCAAGGTGACCAACGGCAGCGTCCGCATCCAGCGCATCCGGCGATGCTAGCGCCGGATGCGCCCGGCGCGGCTCAGGGAGGCAACAACGCGCGGCTCAGGGACGCAACAGTGTCTTGATGGCGCGGCGTTCGTCCATCGCCTGGTATCCCCGCGCCGCCTCCGCCAGCGGCAGGTCCAGGTCGAAGACCTTCCCCGGGTCGATCACCCGCTGCCCGATCAGCTCCATCAGCTCGGGCAGAAACCGGCGTACCGGCGCGGGACCGCCGTGCAGATGCACGTGGGAGAAGAACAACTCCTGTCCGGGCAGGCTGACGTCGTGCGACACGCCGACGTAACCGACGTGGCCTCCCGGACGCGCCGATCGGATCGCCTGCATCATCGACTGCTGCGTGCCGACCGCCTCGATCACCGAGTGCGCGCCCAGCCCACCGGTCAGATCCTTGATCCGGGCCACCCCCTCGTCACCGCGCTCGGTGACGACGTCGGTCGCGCCGTACTCGCGGGCCAGCTTCTGTCGCGGCTCGTGCCGGCTCATCGCGATGATCCGCTCGGCGCCGAGCTGCCGTGCCGCCAGCACGGCGAGCAGGCCGACCGCGCCGTCTCCCACGACCGCGACGGTCTTGCCCGGCTGCACCCGCGCGGCCTCGGCGCCGAACCAGCCGGTGCCGAGCACGTCGGAGGCGGCCAGGTAGCCCGGCACGAGGTCGTCCGGCGGCATGTCCGGCGCGGCGACCAGGGTGCCATCGGCCAGCGGCACGCGCAGCCGCTGCGCCTGCGCCCCCATCGCGCCCACCGGCTCGCGGTGCACACAGGAGCTCTGATAGCCGGCCCGGCAGATCTCGCACGTGTTGTCGGAGGCGAAGAACGAACCGACCACGAACTGTCCCGGCCGCACCGCGGTGACCGCGCTGCCGACCTCCTCGACGACGCCCGCGTACTCGTGGCCCATCGGCGACGGGCCCTCGACCTTCTCCACCCCGCGGTACGGCCACAGGTCGGAGCCGCACACGCAGGTGGCGGACAGCCGGATGATCGCGTCCGTCGGCTGCGCGATGCGCGGGTCGTCGCGCTCCTCCACCCGGACGTCGCCGGGGGCGTACATGACTACGCCTTGCATGAATACCTCCCTCGATCGGCTCACCCACCGGATGCCCGGGAGATCCGCGACCATGCCGGTGCGACCGCCCGGAAGTTGTGCCGGATTCCGGAACTGTGGCCCGCGCAGCGCGCCTTGACACGTACGTGAAACGAAATATCTACTGATGCGGCAAGCATTCGGAGTCCGGAACTTTCGGGCCGCGGCCCAGGGAGGGTGCATGCAGAAGATCCGCACGCAGGGCACCGCCTTCGTCGACGGCGACGGCCGTCCGCTGCGCCTGCGCGGGCCGGGCATCGGCGGCTGGATGAACATGGAGAACTTCATCACCGGTTACTCGGGCAACGAGGCGCTGATGCGGGCCGGGGTCCGCGCGGTGCTCGGCACCGACCGTTCCGAGTTGTTCTTCGACCGCCTGCTCACCTCCTTCTTCGGCGACGCGGACGCGGCCCTGCTGGCCCGGCGCGGGCTCAACTGCGTACGGGTGCCGATCAACTACCGGCACTTCGAGGACGACGACCGGCCCTTCACGATCAAGCAGGAGGGGTTCCGGCACCTGGACCGGGCCGTTCGCGCCTGCGGCCGGCACGGCATCTACACGGTGATCGACCTGCACGCGCTGCCCGGCGCGCAGAACCACCACTGGCACAGCGACAATCCGACGCACCTACCCGGCTTCTGGACCCATCGCCACTTCCAGGACCGGGCGGTGCACCTGTGGGAGGTGCTCGCCGACCGATACAAGGACGAGCCGTGGGTGGCGGGATACAACCCGGTCAACGAGCCAGCCGACGAGTCCCGAGCCGTGCTCGGCCCGTTCTACCAGCGGATCGTCGCCGCAATCCGGGCCGTCGACCCGCACACCACCCTGTTCCTGGACGGCAACACCTATTCCACCGAGTTCGACGTGTTCGACGAGCCGTGGGACAACACCGTCTACGTCTGCCACGACTACGCGCTCGCCGGGCTGGCACGCACCGGCGACTACCCCGGCCGCACCGGCGGGGCATACAGCGACAAGAGCACCGTGGAAAAGAAGTTCCTGGACCGTACGGCGTACTCGCGACGCACCGGCACGCCGATCTGGGTGGGCGAATTCGGTCCGATCTACACCGGCGACGAACGGATCGACGCGCAGCGCCGGGCACTGCTGGACGATCAGTTGGACATCTACCGGCAGCACGGCGCGAGCTGGTCCATCTGGACCTACAAGGATCTTGGCCTGCAGGGGCTGACCCATGTGCGGTCCGACTCTGCCTATCTGGCTCGCTTCGGCGGCTTCGTGGCCAAGAAGGACCGCCTGGCCGCCGACTCATGGGGCAGCGACCGGGTCGGCCCGGCGGCGGTGACCGTGCCGTTCCAGGAGATGATGGCCCGCGAGTTCCCCTCCTTCGACCCGTACCCGTGGGGTCCGACGGACTGGGTCCGCACGCTGCTCAACAACGTGACCATCGCGCAACCGCTGGCCCACGAGTACGCGGAGTTGTTCCGCGGCCTCGACGACAGCGAACTGATCGCCCTCGCCGACTCATTCGCGCTGGAGCAGTGCGCACAACGGACGCCGCTGCTCGACACCTTGCACAGGGACTGAACCACCCGTCGACTGCACCGCCCGGTGGAGCGTCACCGGGTGGTCAGAGAGAGGCCCAGCGGCCCGCCCACGACGACCAGCAGCAGGGCCGGCAGGGCGCCGTAGAGCGCGTGGCGCAACGCTCGCGGCCGGCGCACCGCCGGCACGGTGGCTTCCAGACACCATCCCGCCGCCATCGAGATCAGGGTCACCCCCAGCGGACCCGGCAGCAGGAGCACCACCATCATCACGCGCTCGGCCGCGAAGACGGCGTGCCCGTGCAGGATGTCGCGCAGCATCATGGTCCACAGCGTCAGCGGGAAGGCCATCGCGAGCACCGCCGGCACCAGGAACACCAGCCGCGCGGTCCGGGCCGGCAGGCCGGGACGCCGGTGCGTCGCGTACGTCATGAGGGCGACCGCCACCAGCCCGGCGACGATCCCCAGATTGAAGCCGACCATGGCCCCGATGACCAGGCCGAGCACGGTGAAGAAGGATCCGCACCCCGCCCCGATGAGCGTGCCGCCGATGGCGTGCACGAGCAGGATGCGCTGGATCGTCGTCTGGTCGCCCGGCCGCTGCGGGCCTCTCTCCACGTTCATGACCTCAGCATGCGCCCGAATTTGAACGTGTTCAACTAAGCGCATCGAAGTGTGTCGCAGCTCGCCGTGGCGGATTCAGGGGCACCTCAGGGCCGTACCCCGATGCGGAGGCTTGCCCGGTGGCGCAACCATGGAACGGTCGGGAAACGACCGCCGGAGGGATCCATGAACACCGTTTACGATTCGATGGCACGCCAGGGCCTCGTCCGCCCGCGGCAGGGCCGAGTGCTCGGGGGCGTCTGCGCCGGGCTGGGCCGCCGCTTCGGGCTCGACCCGTGGATCACACGACTGCTGTTCGTCGTGATCCTGTTCATCATCCCCGGCAGCCAGATCCTGATCTATCCGCTGCTGTGGATTCTCATGCCGTCCGAAGAGCGAGCACGGGGCTGGTAGGCCCGACCCCACGGGTAGACACTCCACGGGTAGGCACCACCCACGGATAGACACCGCGCGCCGCGCACGCCCCGCCAGGCCGAGCGCGGCGCGCGGCCGCCCGTCTCACCCCCGCCGCACCCGCCCCGTCCGCGCCCGCCCACACCACACCACCCCACACGCGCCGCCCCGCGCCGCTCCTGCGCGCCCACCATGCCGATCTTGAGGTTGACGGTCGGACATGTCGGATCTAGGTGGCGCATCCCGGCACACAAAGTCCAAGATCGGTGCCGCCAGTCCCACTCGCCCACGCTGCCAGCCCCCGCTGCCGCGCACGGCCGCACCCGCGCCATGGCACGGGTCGACGCGCCACGATGTCAGCTCAAGGTGAGGACTACCTTGATGTCGTCCGGTTCCGCCCGCAGGGCTTCCGCGAAGCGGTCCAGCGGCACACGGCGGGTGATCAACCGGTGCAGCCAGTCGGCGTCCGCCGCCGCCAGCGCCTCCGCCGCCGCCGCATAGTGGGTCAGGTTCGCGTTCACCGAACCGATCACCGCGTCGTTCTCCAGCACCATGTCCCGGTTCGCCGCGCCCACGTCGACGCTCACCTTGCGTCCGGCCGGCGAGACACCGGTCAGGCACACGATGCCGAACTCCGCGGTGCCCGCCATCGCCTCGAACACCAGCTTGGACACGCCGGTCGCCTCGATGATGATGTCCGGTTTACCGCCGGCCACCACCTCGTCCATGCCGGCCGAGTGGTAGTGGGCGCCCAGGGCCTTGACCGCCTCCGGCTTCGGGCCGCTGGTCGCCAGGTCGAGCACGTGCACGTCCAAGCCGCGCTGCACGCCGATGAGCGCGGCCAGCAAGCCGATCGGGCCCGCGCCGGTGATCAGCACGCGGCGGGGCTCGAACCACGATCGCTGGCCGACGAGGTCGATCTGTTCCCACGCCTTGGCCACCACGGAGGTCGGTTCCATCAGCACGCCGGCCTGTTCCAGGCTCGGATCCAGCCGAACGGCGTAGCCGGTGTCGACCGTCCACAGCTCGCTGCCGTAGCCGTTGAGCTGTTTGATGCCCCGCTCGGTGTAGCGACCGTTGCGGCACATGTCGAACATGCCCCGCGCGCACGCGCCGCAGGGTTCCGGGTCGGGGCGGCGCACCACGCCGACCACCAGGTCCCCGGGCGCGAAGTCGCTGTCCGGCGGGGCGGTGCGCACCCGGCCCAGCGACTCGTGCCCGAGCACCAGGTGGTCCGCTCCGGGCGGCGCCCAACCGTACTCGCCGGCGATGATCTCCCGGTCGGTGCCGCAGATGCCCAGCGCCAAGCCCTCCACCAGCATCTCGCCGGGGCCGGGTTGCGGGTCGGGCACGTCCCGCACTTCGGCGGTGTCGGCGCTGAGCGGCTGGACGGTGAGTGCGCGCATGATCTCCTCCGGGGTGTACCGCGGTGACGCGCGGTGCTTTACCCAGGAGGCGAATCGTCACACTCCGACGGCCGCCCGGCGCCGTACCCGACGATCGGCGCCCGGCCCGACGGTCAGCGCCCGCGCCGGGAATCAGCGCTCGTCGCTCTCCGCGGTCGCCTCGGCCGGCGCGTCCGCCGCGTTCTGCTGCGCTTCGGGGTTCTCGCCCTGCTGAGCAGCCTCGTCGGCCAAACCCTCCGCGGCCTGCTGCTGCGCCGCCTCCCGCTGTCGGGGGGCCGCACCGTGCCGACCGCCGCGCCGGGCCGCCAGTTCGAGGTGCTGGACCGGGCCGCCGGCCACCTGCCGCTCCGGCGGCTCCTCGGGTCCCTCCACCCGGTCGCCGAGCTGCATGCGCTGGTCTTCCGGTGGCACGCTCGGCGCACCCGGCTGGGCGTCTCGGTCGCCGGGCTGGCCGCCCTGCTCGTCCAGTTGGACGCCGACCTGGGGCTGATCCATCCACAACGCGCGGAGCTGGCCCTGCATGAACGAGGTCAGCCGGGCCCGGTACTCATGATCGAACCGCTCCAGCGCCTCGATCTGCATCTGCAGTCCCTCGCGCTTCGTGCCGAGGCTGCCGACCACGTCCTCGTACCGCTGCTGGGCCTGGATCCGCAGGTGCTCGGAGCTGGCGCGGGCCTCGGCCACGATGGCGTCCGCCTGCGCGCGGGCGTCCACGACGATCTTCTCCGCGTTGCGCTGGGCCTCCTCGGTGCGGGCGCGCGCCTCCCGTGCGGTCTGCTCGGCCGCGGCGCGCGCGTCGAAGAGCACCTTGTCCGCGTCGCGACGCACCTGGTGGGCGTGCACCTGGGCGTCCCGGGCCACCTGCTCGGCCGCGGCCTGCGCGTCGGTGCGGATCCGGTCGGCTTCCTTCTGCGCGCCGACGACGTGCTCCTCGGCGGTGCGCTGCGCCATCGACAGCACCTGGAGAGCCTGGTTCGGCAGCGCGGGGTTGCCGCCGTTTCCGGTGCGCGGAGTGACGATCGAGTGCTCCGAGGTCTCACTCTCCGGGGACGTCGCCGCGAACATCACTTTGACCCGATCCTTCATCCGATTGTCAGTCACAGTTGAGAGCTCCGTCCGTGCGGGCCTGTCCGCAGTGGTCTCGTGTCCACACAGACCCCCGTCCCGAGGCGATCAACGCACCGGCCGCCAGCAGATAACCGCGGCATGCTACCAAGCTGAGCAGGAACAACGCGATCGAGAAGCAGTAGCGGTAGAGTCACTCAGAGTGCTTGACGGTACGGTCGGCGGCCCGGCGGACGGAGCCCGCGGCGCCCCTCGCGGGACCACCGGGGCACGCCTGCGCCAGCACCGCCGCACCCCAGAGGGGGTGGCGAACCCCACCGCCGCGGATCCGCGAGCCACCGGCGACGCCGAGATCCATCCCGTAACCTTGAGGGCGGTGTGCCGGGAAGTCTGGTCGGCGGTGCCATCGACGACTCCCCCGTTCGGAGGACCACGCCCATGGGCAAGCCCTTATCGCGCACCCCCCGTCTCTTCGGCAGCGGTAGCTGGGCCGAGGCCCGTCGCGTCGGCGACGTGCTGCGTACCGAAACCGTCGGCGGCGTCCTGCTGCTCGGCGCCGCCCTGATCGCTCTGGTCTGGGCCAACACTCCCCTCGCGGACAGTTATCACCGGCTGTCCGAAGCCCGGATCGGCCCGTCCGCCTGGCACCTCGACCTGTCCCTGACGGTGTGGGCGGCCGACGGGCTGCTCGCCATCTTCTTCTTCGTCGCCGGCCTGGAGCTCAAGCGCGAGTTCGTCGGCGGGGATCTGCGGGATCCCCGGCGGGCCGCCCTGCCGGTGGCCGCCGCGGTCGGCGGCATGGCGGTGCCCGCGCTGATCTTCGCCGCCGTCGCGGCCCGCGGCGGCGGCGACGCGCTGGCCGGGTGGGCCATCCCGACCGCCACCGACATCGCGTTCGCGCTCGCCGTGCTCGGCGTGATCAGCACCCACCTGCCGACGTCGTTGCGCACCTTCCTGCTGACCCTGGCGGTGGTCGACGACCTGCTGGCCATCCTCGTCATCGCGGTGTTCTACAGCTCGTCGCTGCACCTGCTGCCGCTGGCCCTGGCGGTGCTGCCGATCGCCGCCTTCGGCCTGCTCGTCCAGCGGCGTGTGCTGCGCTGGTGGCTGCTGATCCCGCTGGCGGTGGTGGCCTGGGCGCTGGTGCACGAGTCGGGCATCCACGCCACCGTCGCCGGCGTGCTGCTGGCGTTCACCGTCCCGGTGCGCGGCCGGGACAGCGAGCACGGCATGGCCGAACGACTGGAACACGCCTGGCGCCCGGTCTCCGCCGGGGTGGCGGTGCCGGTGTTCGCGTTCTTCGCCGCGGGCGTCTCGGTCGCGGACACCGGCGGATTCGGCGCCAGCCTGGCGCAACCCATCACGCTGGGCATCATCGCCGGGCTCGTGCTCGGCAAGGCAATCGGCATCACCGGCTCGGCGTGGCTGGTGCAACGCTTCACGCACGCGCGTCTCGCGGACGGGCTGAGCTGGTGGGACGTGTTCGGTCTGGCGCTGCTGGGCGGCGTCGGCTTCACCGTGTCGCTGCTGATCGGCGAGCTCGCGTTCGGCATCGGGTCGGACGGCGACGGGTACGCGAAGATCGGCGTGCTGACCGGCTCACTGCTGGCCGCCGTGTTCGCCGCGATCGTGCTGCGGGTGCGCAACAGCCAGTACCGCAAGCTGTGCGCCCAGGAGGAAGCCGACGCGGACGGCGACGGGGTGCCCGACATCTACCAGGGTCAGCGGGTGTCCGGATGACCTGGCCAGGCCGCCGGGCCACGCCCGCGGAGCCGGGTACGCCCCGGCCACGGCTGCTAGGTTGATCAGGGGCGTGCCGGGAAGTCTGGTCGGCGAGACGATGACGCCTGAATACCTTCCGGGAGATTCCATGGTCACGCAGGACGCCCGGTGAGCGCCCTTGCCTGGATCGCGGTAGCGATCTTCGTTGTCGCCTATGTGTTGATCGCCACCGAGAAGATCAATCGAGTGAAGGTCGCGGTCGGTGGCGCGGCCATCATGCTCGCCATCGGCGCCAACGACGCCGAACACGCCTTCTTCTCCGGCGAAGCCGGCATCGACTGGAACGTCATCTTCCTGCTCATGGGAATGATGATCATCGTGGGTGTGCTGCGCCGGACCGGGCTGTTCGAGTTCGTCGCGATCTGGTCGGCGAAGAAGGCCCGTGGCCGGCCGTTCCCGATCATGGTCATCCTGATCCTGGTCACCGGCATCGTCTCGGCCGGGCTCGACAACGTCACCACTGTGCTGCTTGTGGCACCGGTGACCCTGCTGGTGTGTGAGCGGCTCGACGTGCCTCCGGTGCCGTTCCTCATCGCCGAGGTGCTGGCCTCCAACGTCGGCGGCGCGGCCACCCTGGTCGGCGACCCGCCCAACATCATCATCGCGAGCCGCTCCGGCCTGAGCTTCAACCAGTTCCTGGTCACCCTCGGACCGATCGTCGCGCTGGTGCTCGTGGTGCTGGTCGGCGTCTGCCGGATCATGTTCCGCAAGGCTTTCCGGTACGACCCCGAGCGGGTCGCCCAGGTGATGTCGCTGCGCGAGCGCGACGCCATCCGCGACCCGCGCCTGGTTCGCATCAGCCTCGGCGTGCTGGCCGCGGTGCTCCTCGCGTTCGGGCTGCACACCGTGCTGCACATCGAGCCGGCGGTGGTCGCGCTGCTCGGCGGGCTGCTGCTGCTCGCGCTCTCCCGGCTGGACGCCGAGGACGTCGCTCGCGACGTGGAATGGCCCACCCTGGTGTTCTTCGCCGGGCTGTTCGTGATGGTCGGATCGCTGGTCAACACCGGCGTCATCGACACCATCGCCAAGGCGGCCACCGAGGCGACCGCGGACCGGCTCTGGCCGGCCACGCTCCTGTTGCTGTGGGCGTCGGCGGGTCTGTCCGCCATCGTCGACAACATCCCGTACGTGGCCACCATGAGCCCGATCGTGGCCGACCTGGTGGAGGCCAACGGCGGGCTGGACAAGGGGCAGGTGCTGTGGTGGGCGCTGGCGCTGGGCGCCGACTTCGGCGGCAACGCCACCGCCGTCGGCGCCTCGGCGAACGTGGTCGTGCTCGGCATCGCGGAACGGTCCGGGCACCGCATCTCGTTCTGGGAGTTCACCCGGTACGGCCTGCTCGTGACCGTCATCTCGGTCGCGCTCGCGGTGCCGTACCTGTGGCTGCGCTTCTTCTGACCGGACGCGTGCCGCCCGAGATGCCCGGCGCCGGGCATCTCGGGCGCTGGTCTCAGGTGCCCAGGATGTGGTCGAGCAGGCCGTCCAGCGTGATGGCGCCGGTCATCACCTGATCGCCGTCCACCACCGCGACCAGCGGCACGCTGGACCGGGCCATCACCGCGGCCACCTCCAGCAGGGTGGCCTTCGGCTCGACCGCGGGCAGCACGTGACGCTCCCGGGGCAGCAGGTCGGCCACGGTGCGGTCGCCGATGCCGTTGAGGATGACGTCGGCGGCGGCCTCGTCGATCACCCGGGCCAGCGCCGGGTCGTCCTGGCAGTACGACGGCATGGCCATGCGCAGCACCTGGGTGCCGGCGAGCACGGTCATCGGCCGTCCCTTGGTGTCCACCACGATCAGGCCGGGCAGATCCTGGCCGGCGAGGACCTTGGCGGCTTCGCGCGCGGGCATGTCCTCGGCGACCGTGGCCATCTGCACCGCAATGTCAGCGGCTCGCATTCCGGGCTCCTTCTGAGAGGGTCACTCCCACGGTAGGCGTCCCCGCCCAGCCCCGCCATGCCGCCCCGGTCCGTCCTGGCCGCCGGTCAGCGGTCGTGGTGCCCCCGCGCGGCCATCGGGGTGACGACCAGCGCGTCGCAGACGTCCATCACGCCCGGGGTCGCCCAGGCTCGCGCCACGGCCGCGGCGCGCACCGACTCCGACTGGACGGTGCCGTCCAGGATGACGACGCCGTTCTGCACGCACAGGTGCAACTGCCCGCCGGTCACCGCCACGTCGTCCACCAGGCCGGCGGCCACCTCGTCGACCAGACGCTCGTCGATGTCGCGCCAGTTCTCCGCGATCCGGTCACGCAGCGCGGAGGGCGGCTCCAGCTCGTCGTACGCGTCGTAGGCGGGCTCGTCCTGCCGGTTCCAGGTCGATCGGTCGGGATACCCCTCCGGGTTCAGCCAGTAGAACACCGTCAGCTCCTCTGCTCAGGATCGCCCGACCGCCTCGTCGTGCGATGTCAGCGCCTCGGCCCTGGAATGCGTCCGGACGACGGACACGATGCCGGCCGTGTGGGCTCCGGCTCTGCGAGGTTTCGAGCACCAGCGTTGCGCCGCGACATGGCATTGGCTCCGCGGGTGAATGACGGTTTCATGACAGCACGGACGGTGGTGGCGAAGACCCGTCTTCCGGCGCGGCGGCGCGGCGCTGCGCGTGGTCGTGCGTACCGGAGTCCGGTGGTCCGCCGTCGTGCGTACCGGCGTGGTGCGTACCGGCGTCCGGCGGCCCGGCCCCCACCTGGGCGCGCAGTCCCGCCAGCTCGGCGCGCATCTCGCGGATCTCCCCCAGCAGGCTCTCCACGTCACCCCGGGTCGCCTCCGAGGCCTGCTGGTCACCGGTCGAGATGCGGTCGACGATCCAGCTCGCCAGGGAACCGGTGACGAACCCGATCAGGCCGATCCCGGCGATCATCATGGCCAGCGCGACGAAGCGCCCTTCCAGGGTGGCCGGATAGAAGTCGCCGTAACCCACGGTGGTGATGGTGACCACGCCCCACCAGAGGGCCTGCGGGTACGTCTCGATGTTGCTGTCCGGCCGGCCCCGCTCGGCGTCCAGCACCGCCAGCGCGGCGATGGCGACCAGCAGGACCGTGGTGCCGCCCACGTAGATGGCCAGCCGTCCCCGAGTCCAGGACTCGGCCCGCTGGTTCAGGATCTTCAGGGCGGTGACCAGCCGCAACGCCCGCAGTGGCCGCAGTATCGGCAGCAGCAGGACCACCAGGTCGAACCAGTGGCTGCGGACGAACCTGCGGCGGTCCGCCGCGATGGCCAGCCGGATCAGGTACTCGGCGCCGAACAACCCCCAGATGACGAAGTTCAGCGTCTCGCACAGGCGCCGCCACGGCCCGCCGAGGCCGGGCGCCAGAATCGGCACCGCGTACACGGCGATGAACAGCACCGACAGGATCGTCAGCGGGTACGCGGTGGCCCTTTCCCACCGCACCAGCCGGTGCTCCGAGGGCCGCTGTCCCGGCTGTTGTTCCGGTGACGCCGTCGTCACAGTCGTCGTCACGATGCTCGGTTCCGCCTTTCCCGTCGTCGTCGCGTCCGCCGGCCGGGTCACCGTCGTTCCGGCTCCGCCGCGTCGGCGTGCACCGCACCGTCCGCCGCCTCCGTGCCGCCGCCCGGTGCGGTGTCGGCCGGTGCGGTGTCGGCCGGTGCGGTGTCGGCCGGTGCGGTGTCACCCGCGGCACCCGGCGGCCGTCCGCGCCGCAGCCGGCGCCGCAGGCTGCCGTGCCAGGCCGGCGTCTCGGACTCCTCGTCGAAGGCTCGCGCCACCACCACGTCGGTGGACGAGTGCAGCAGGATGGAGAGCACGATGGTCAACGCGACCAGATGGAAGATCTCGTCGGCCTGGGTGATGCCCGATTCCAGGACCAGCAGCCCGTACACGACCGAGGCGAATCCCTTCGGCCCGAACCACATGGCCGCGGCCTGTTCGCGCATGTCCAGCCCGGAGCGCAGGAACGACACCCACAGCGCGACCGGCCGGGCCAGGAAGATGGCCAGCACCGCGAACACCCAGCCCTGCCAGGAGATCTCTGCCAAGAAGCGCAGGGAGATCAACGCGCCGAACACCAGCAGCGCGGCGAGTTTGAACAGCTCGGCGATGTTCTCCCCGAAGTGCTCGAAGGCTTCCCGCTGGCGCGGGCCGAAGGTGGCCACCGTGATGCCGGCCGCGAACGCCGCCAGGAACAGGTTGGCGTGCGTCGCCTTCGCCAGCGCCAGCACCAGCAGGCCGATGGCCAGACCGTTCAGCGGCTCGTACGCCGGAGAGGCGGAGAACAGCCGGGACCGCTCCAGCAGGATCGCCGCGACCGGGACCACGATGCCGATGACCAGTCCCAGCACGATCTCCAAGCCCAGCTCGCCCAGGTGCAGATGCTCGGAGCTGCTGGCCGCGGCCAGGAAGATGATCACGAACGGCAGGGCCAGGCCGTCGTTGACGCCGGACTCCACGTTCAGCAGATGCCGCAGGCGCCGGGGCACCTTCTCGTTGCCCACTAGGGCGGAGGCGAACACCGGGTCGGTCGGGCTGAGGATGGCGCCGATCAGCAGCGACTCGGCCCAGCCCAGCCCGACCACGTAGTGCGCGGCGACCGCGGTCACCGCGAGCGTCAGCGGCAGGCCCCAGCCGAGCGCCCGGCCGGGCAGCCGCCACGCCATGCGCAGGTCCGCCCAGCCCACCCGCATGCCGTCGGTGAACAGCACCGCGAACAGAGCCAGTTCGGCGAGTTCACTGACGATCGGCGTGTCGGCAGTCACGTCGAACACGCCGGTCGTCTGCGGGCCGAGCAGGAACCCGGCCCCCAGGAAGAGCACCGCGGTGGACAGGATCGTGCGTCCCGCCAGCGCGGAGATCAGCACGGCGAGCAGCAGAACGGCGGCGAAGGCCAGCAGCAGCACCCGAAATCCTCCTGTTCCCCGGCGGCCTGGGCCAGCCGATTACCCCCTCGCGGGCGGTTCCACCAGGCAACAGAGTAGTGGAGCCGCGCGCCGGGCAACGCACCGCGCGCGTTCCAGGGCCTCCTCGTTGCACTGCGCAATAATGTGCGGATGCCTGCAACCGAGGACACGCAGCGCACCGTTTCCGCCCTGATGATGGCCAGTCGCGCCTTCGTGGGCATCACCGCCCGCTCGCTGGCCGGCATCGACGCGGACGTGACGCTCCCCCAGTTCCGAGCCCTGATGGTCCTGGCGATGCGCGGCCCCCAGCGGCCCGCCGACATCTCCGCGGAGCTCAAGGTGGCCCCCTCCACCGGCACGCGGATGTGTGACCGCCTGGTCCGCAAGCAGTTGCTGCGCCGCACGCGCACGCCCTCCGACCGGCGCGTGGTGCGCCTGCGGCTCACCCCGGCGGGCCGCGAGCTGGTGGAACAGGTGGTGCGCGCCCGCCGCGAGGAACTGACGGCGATCGTCGCCGCGACGGCCGAGCACTGGGGCCCGCCGGTGACGGCGGCGCTGCAGGCGTTCGCCGAGGCGTCCGGGGAACTGCCGGAGCAGGACTGGTGGCTGGGCTGGGCGGACGGCGAGGAGAGCGAGATCGCGGTCTGATCCGTGCGGGCCTCTGCGCAGCGTGCAATAATGGCACTGTGCAATGAATTGTCGAGCCGGCGCGTCCCGCCATCCGGGCGCCGCGTGCCGACCCGCGCCCGGGAGGACAAGATGAGCGACTACCGGCCGGACATCCCCCGCATCGACGACACCACCACGCCGCGCAACCTGCACGACCGCGCCGAACGCGTCGCCGTTCCCAGCTACGACTGGTTCAACGAGACCCTCCTCGGCATCGTCGACGGCCTCACCCACCTGCGCAGGCACCACGCGACGCCCCCGGCGGAGCCGGACGGGTCCCCGCACGCCGGCCCCGGCGAGCGCCCCACGCCGGCACACTGACCGGCGGCGGTGCGAGCGGTCGATCCGCCGGGGCCACCACGTGGTCGTGGCGTCCGGTTTCGGCCCGCGGGCAGACTGGTACCGCAACCTGCTGGCCCACCCGCGGGCCCACCTCACCCTGGGCAACCATCGGCAGGCGCGCACCCGGGGTCAGCGAGCCGCGCGTCGTGCCCCCGCCGCCGCCCGCAGCAGGTCCCGATGCGTCAGCCAGCCGGACAGGCAACCCGTCGCGTCGCGCACCGGCAGGCCCGCGCCGCCGTGCCGGGTCAGTTCGGACAGCGCGTCGTCCAGTGACCGCGTCTCCTCCAGGATCGGCACCGATCGCGCCAGGTCGGCCGCGCACACCTGTTCCGCCTCGTCCTGCACCGCTCGCTCGACATCGATCGCCAGCACGATGCCCAGGAGTTCGCCGTCGTCGCCCACCACCGGCAGGGCCGACCCCTCCTCCTCGGCGAACCGGGAGGTCACCACTTCCAGGGACGCGTCCGGGTCCAGCGGTGGCGGCACCGGCCGGGTCGCCGACGAGATCGGCACCCGTGCCAGCGTCCGGTCCGGAGCGTGCAGGTCGATGCCGCGCCGGACCAGCTTGCGGGTGTAGATGGTGTCCTTGGATATCAGCTTGGAGACACCCGCGGACAGCGCGATCGCCAGCATCAGCGGCAAGATGATGGTGTACTCGCCGGTCAGCTCGAACATGATGAGCACGGCAGTCAGCGGGGTGCGGGCCGCACCCGCGAACGCCGCGCCCATGCCGACCAGCGCGAACGCTCCGGGCGTTCCGGCCAGCGCCGGGTTGATGGAGTGCAGCACCAGGCCGAAGGCCTCGCCCAGCATGCCGCCGATGAACAGCGACGGGGCGAACACCCCGCCGGAGCCGCCGATGCCGATGGTGAGGCTGGTCGCCACCATCTTGCCGACCAGCAGGATGAGCAGGAAGCCGATGGTGTACCCGCCGTCCACGGCGGCGCCCAGGACCGGGTAGCCCACGCCGTACATCTGCGGCAGGACCAGCAGGAACCCGCCCAGCAGCAGGCCGCCGACGGCGGGTCGCAGCCATTCCGGGCCGCGCCACAGCCGGTCGCAGAGATCCTCGATGAAGTACAGCACGCGGGAGAAGCCAACGCCCGCCCCGGCGGCCAGCAGGCCGAGGACCGCGTACGACAGGTACTCCCACCCGCTGGAGATGCTGAACGCCGGCAGGGTGAGGAAGGGGTGGTCGCCGAACGCGGCGCGGCTCAGCGCGGAGGCGGCCACGGCGGCGAGCACCACGGCGGCGAAGGATTCGACGGCGAAGTCGGCCAGGATCAGTTCGAGGGCGAAGAACACCCCGGCGATCGGTGTGTTGAAGGTCGCCGCGATGCCGCCGGCGGCGCCGCAGGCGACCAGGATGCGCAGCCGCGACTCGGGCAGCCGGACCAGTTGGCCGAGGCTGGAGCCGAGCGCGGAGCCGATCTGCACGATCGGGCCCTCGCGGCCGACCGATCCCCCGCCACCGATGCAGACCGCGCTCGCCAGGGCCTTGACCACGGCCACCTGGGGGCGGATGCGGCCGCCGCGCTCGGCGACGGCGTACATCACTTCGGGCACCCCGTGGCCGCGGGCCTCGCGGGCGAACGCATAGACCAGAGGGCCGTAGATCAGGCCGGCCACCACCGGCACGAGCAGCAGGAACCATCGCCCCCAGGAGGGCAGCAACGGGTTGGCCGCTCCGGCGACCGCGGCGTAGTCGTCGTGTCCGGAGAAGAGCCGGGTTGCGGCGGCGATCAGCCAGCGGAAGGCCGCCGCGCCGAGGGCGGCACCGAAACCGACGGCGACGGCGAGCAGTTGGAGTCCGGCCGTGGTGCCGCGCAGCCAGGCCCACCACCGGGCCGGAGAAAGGTTTCGGTGCATAGTGCAATCATTGCATGAAGGCACCCGGCGACGGCGAGACGGGTGACGCGTTCCACCGCCAGATGCCCGCCAGCGCGAGCCGCACGGCCGCCGCCTCCTGGCGCAGCCGGTCCCGTTCCGCGTCGTCGAACGACTGCTGTTCGGCCGTGCCGAGCAGGCGGGTGAGCTGACCGGCGATCTCCCGGTGGTGATCGGGTGACCCGGTCGCCCAGGCCAACTCGCGCAGCAGCGCGAACAGCCGCAACAGCACCTCGGGATCGCCGGCGCCGAACCGGCGCGGCTGCGCCACGCCCAGGTCGAGCAGCTCGGCGAAGCCGGGGCGGCGCACCACCACCCGGGTGGTGCCGTCCGCGTCGCACAGCACCCGCGGACGCAGGTCGTGCCGGGAGAGCTCGACCAGCAGGGCGGCAATGTGGTCGAGGGCGTGCACGGCCGTCGTCGGGTCGTTGACGCCGGGCGACAGCGCCTTGACGGCGACGTCGACGAGCTGGCGCAGCCCGAACGCCACGTCCTGCGCGGCGGTGCGTTCGAACCCGGTGTGCAGCGCCGCGCACAGGCACCGTTGCAGGTCGGCGCGGGCGTCGTCGGTCAGCGGCGGCTCGCCGGGAGCCGGCCAGGCCGCGGCCACCGGGACGCCGGCCACCAGACCATCACCCGGCAGTCGGTCGAGGTAGACGACCGCCCCGGCGGCGGTCGCCGCGGATCGCAACGCGGCCTCGTCGACGTACGTGAAGAAGCCGGACGCGTCGATGCACAGCGGCACCGCATCGGACGGCACGCCTGGCGTGTCGGCAAAGCCGGACGCCTCCGGCGCGGCCGAGCCCGCCAGCACGCGGTCCATGGTGACCCGGGTCTCCGCGTGCACCTCGCGCAGCATGCCTTCGACACGGATCTGCCGGGCGATGTGCGCCAGGAAGATCACCAGGGCGAACACGCTTGCCACGCCGAGCACGTACGCCACGGTGACGGAGATCTGCGGCACGAACGCCGTACGGTCCTCGGTCGAGCCACGTACCGTGCGCAGCACCGTGATCGCGTACGTGAAGGTGGCGAGCAGCACCGTCAGGCAGGCCTGCACCACCGGGTCCCGCGCGAAGGTGCGCAGCAGCCGCGGCGAGAACTGGCCGCTGGCCAGTTGCAACGTCACCACGGTCAGGGAGAAGGTCAGAGACGTGACGGTGATCAGCGAGCCGGCCAGCGCGGACAGCACGGTCCGGGCCGCCTCCGGACCGCCGGCGAACAGGTAGCCGACCAGCCAGCCGGGCATCCCGGTGCGGGCGTGGCCGTCCAGGAACGGCAGCCCGATGCCCAGTCCCACGGCGAGCAGCACGCCGAGGGTCGGCAACGGCCACAACCGGGTACGCCATGCGTCGCTGATCACACCCCATCGCTGGTGCATCGTCACCCCTCTCCCGCACAGGACCAAACGAGCCTGGCGTTTCCCCGTTGCCGCGAATCTCATGCCCGGCGCGTCATGCCCGGCGCGTTCCGCGGTGACCCGGATTTACTCGGCCCGGTGGCCCTTTCGGACATCGGCGGTTCCGGAACTCGGGCGAGTTGTCCTGATCATGGGGTGATTGCCGCCCCGCCACTCGGATCGCGCTCTTGACATGCGGGGCCGTCTATCGCTTGCTGTGACCCGGTTCATTGCAGCCCTGTTACGAAAGGACACTCCCGCATGACGACACGCCTGTTCGGCGGTGGGCGTCTCCCCAGGCGCCGGCCGTCCCGGCGGCACCTGGTGCGCATAGCGACAGTCGGCCTGGCCCTGGCGACCGTGGGCCTGCTGGCCGGCACGGCCAACGCCGAGCCGACGCACCACCAATGGCCCACGCACGGCGAGCCGACGCTCGGCGCCAACGTCACCGTCTTCGACCCCGGCATGCCGGTCGACGAGATCCAGGCGACGCTGGACGCGGCGTACGCCGAGCAGGTCGACAACGAGATGGGCACGCAGCGCTACGCCTTCCTGTTCAAGCCCGGCACGTACGGCACGGACGAGCACCCACTGCAGGTCAAGGTGGGCTACTACACCGAGATCTCCGGCCTGGGTGCGGAGCCCACCGATGTGGTGATCAACGGCAAGGTCGAGGTCTACAACCGCTGCCTGGAGGACAACGGCACCAGCAACTGCCTGGCGCTGGTGAACTTCTGGCGCACGGTGTCCAACCTGTCGATCCACATCAACGGCGCCGGCCAGGACGGCTGCCGGGCGGGGGCGAACTTCTGGGCGGTGTCCCAGGCGGTGTCCGTGCGCCGGCTGAACGTCAGCGGCGGCACCTTCTCGCTGATGGACTACTGCACCGCCGGCCCGCAGTACGCCAGCGGCGGCTTCATCGCCGACTCGAATCTGCCGGACGTGGTCAACGGCTCGCAGCAGCAGTGGCTGACCCGCAACAGCAAGGTGGCCGGCTGGTCCAACGCCGTGTGGAACCAGGTGTTCGCGGGCGTGCAGGGCGCCCCGGACGACGCGGACTTCCCGGACCCGCCGTACACCACGCTGGACGCCACGCCGGTGAGCCGGGAGAAGCCGTACCTGTTCGTCGACGGCCACGGCAAGTACCAGGTCCGGGTGCCCTCGGCGCACCGCAACACCAGCGGCACGTCCTGGGCGGACGACACCACGCAGGGGCGGACGCTTCCGCTGTCCAGCTTCTTCGTGGCCAAGCCGTCCGACTCGGTCCGCAAGATCAACCTGGCCCTGGCGCTGGGTAAGAACCTGCTGCTCACCCCCGGCGTGTACGACATCGACCGCAGCATCGACGTGCGGCGGCCGAACACCGTGGTGCTGGGCATCGGCCACGCCACGCTGACCGCGGTGAACGGCGCCACGCCGCTGGCCGTGGCCGACGTGCCCGGGGCCGTCATCGCGGGCGTGACCATCGACGCCGGCACCAAGAAGTCGGACACCCTGCTGCGCGTCGGCCGGGAACACGGGTACCACGGCTGGCCGCTCAGCACGCCGAGCAACCCGACCACGCTGTCCGACGTGTATTTCCGCGTCGGCGGCCCGCACGTCGGCAAGACCGAGACGGCGCTGGAGGTGAACAGCGACAACGTGCTCATCGACCACACCTGGGTGTGGCGCGCCGACCACGGCGTCGAGAACTTCACCGACACGCAGCGCTGGAACACCAACATCGGCCGGTACGGCGCGGTCATCAACGGGGACAACGTGACCGCCACCGGTCTGTTCGTGGAGCACTTCCAGCGTTACAACACGGTCTGGAACGGCGACAAGGGCACCACCGTGCTGTACCAGAACGAGCTGCCGTACGACCCGCCGACGCAGGCCGACTGGCAGCACGGCGACGTGCAGGGTTACGCCGGATACAAGGTCGGCGACAAGGTGCGCAAGCACGACCTGTACGGCGGCGGCGTCTACGTGTTCAATCAGAACAATCCGGACATCCACACCGACAACGGTTTCGAGGTGCCGCAGCGTCCGGGCGTTCAGCTTCACCACATCATGACCGTCAACCTGAGCGCCGGCACCATCGACCACGTGGTCAACGGGGTCGGCGGGCCGGCCGACAACAGCAACACCGGCCAGCCGGTGTTCGTGAACCAGTACCCGTCCCCGTAACACCCGCCATCCCCCGCAAGCCGGTGGGCCGGAGCCGCAGCACCACGGCTCCGGCCCACCGGCGCATCCAGGGTGCGGCTCAGCGCGCCCCGTGCCGGCGGTCCCGCTCGGCCATGGCGGCCAGCCAGGCGTTGTAGGCGTCCAGCCGGGCCTCGTCCTCGTCGACGTCGCCGCCACCGGGGCGCGACGCCGGGGCGTACGCCGCGTAGCGGTCCATGGCGGCCCGGCGCGCGTTCTCCACCAGGCGCAGCCGGGCGCTGCTGCGGGTGCGCCCGGCCACCCAGGGCACCAGCGCGGCCAGCATCAACGCGATCATGATGGTGTCCCCGGCGATCCACATCATCGCGCCGCCGTAGTGCACGTCGGTGACCGGATCCGGTCCCCAGGAGCGCGCGGCGTACGCCGGCCACGGATTCGTCGTGGTCATCAGCAACGTGATGCCGGTGAACGTGTCGATCGGCATGGACAGCACCAGCACCAGGATCTTCGCCGGGCGGGACAGCCGCCACCGGATCGGTTCCTCACCGAAGCCGGACAGCAGGTAGAGGTAGCCCACCAGCAGGTAGGTGGCCTCCTCGGCGGCGGCCACCGCCGGCTGCCGGACGACCAGGTTGTTGAACGAGGTGAGGTGCGTGACGACGACGACCGCCGCGTACAGCGGGATGGCCACGAGCGGGCAGGTGACCACGGTGACCACGCGGGAGCGCAGCACCCGCTTGATCCGGCCGTGCCAGGGGTTGTGGGTGGCGTGCATGGCCAGGATCAGCGGCCGGCCGTGGATCAGCAACGCCGGAGCCACCATGATCAGCATCAGGTGCTGCACCATGTGCACCCAGAACAGGACCGTGTCGTACCGGCCGATGGCAGACAACAGGGCCACCGCGAGGACGGCCAGCCCGCCGAGGAAGGCCGCGCTCCGGCCGAGCGGCCAGGGCCGGGCCGGATGTTCCCGGCGCACCCGCAGCACACCCCAGAGGTAGAGCACGGCCGCGGCCACCAACGGCACCAGCACCAAGGGACGCCACGACCAGTCGGCCGCGATCTCCGCCGTCGTCGGTCCGGCCGCCGTCAACGCCATGCTTGTCGCTCCCGCTCGCCTGCCGTGCCGCCGTCGCCGCACCGCGCACCCCCGGGCCGGTCCGGCGCCTCGACGGTACTCCGCGCGACGTACGATCCCGCTGGTGACCCGTGTTCTGCCCGCAACAGCCGCCGGATCGCGGCGGTTCTGGTCGCTCGTCGCCGCCGCGGGCGCGGCCGGCGCCCTCGCCGTCGTGGTCGTTGTCAGTGCCACGGCCGGCGATTTCCCGTACGCCGCCTTCGGCACCGCCGATCCGGGCCTTGCGGTCCGTGTCGGGACGCCGGTGCTGCGCCTCGCCGCGGACGCCGCCGCGACGGTGTGCGTGGGTGCGCTGGTCTACGCGGCCTTCCTCACCCGGCCGCAACCGTCCGGTGTGATCGGTGCCGCCGCGTTCGCCGCGCTGCGCACCGCCGCCCGGGCCGCCGCCGGATGGGCCGTCGCGGCGCTGCTGCTGTGGCCGTTCGACGCCGCCGCGACGGTCGGCCTGCCGGTGCCCGACCTGCTGACCGGCGGCCGGATCGTGACCGCCACCGGGGCGCTGGAGGGGCCGAAGGCGTGGCTGTGCACCGCCGCCGTGGCCGGCACCCTCGCGGTCGCCTGCGCGCGGACGTTGCGGTGGCGGGCGACGTTCGGCCTGGTCGCGCTCGGCATCGCGGGCACGCTGCCGGTGGTTGCCGCGGGCCATTCCGCGTCGGATGCCAACCACGACATCGCGACGTCCGCGATCGCGATCCACATCCCGGCCGCGGTCGTGTGGCTGGGCACGCTGATCGCGGTGCTCCGCGCGCACGGCCCGGACCGGGATCCGGCGCTGCGCCGCTACCTGCGGTTGTCCACCGGCTGCTTCTGGGTGGTGACGCTGTCCGGGCTGGTCGACGCCGCCGCGCTTGCCCCAGGTGGCCGGGCGTTCACCACCGCGTACGGCGGGCTGCTGCTGCTCAAGGCCGTGCTCGTGGCGGCCCTCGGCGTGACGGCGTTGCGGCTACGCCGACGGTTGCGCGCCGGCACCGTCTCACCGCGCCGGTTGCTCGCGGTCGAACTGGGTGCCCTGGCCGTCGCGTTCGGGCTCGCGGTGGGCCTCACCGACCTGCCCGCTCCGAAGTTCCTCGGCGAGATCGTGTCCGGCCAGCAGACCCTGCTCGGGTACGACCTGACCGCCCCGCCGACGGTCCCGCGCCTGATCGCCGACTGGCGGATCGAGGTGCTGTTCGCGCCGCTGAGCCTGACCCTGGCCGCGCTCTACCTGGCCGGCGTCCGGCGGGCCGGCCAGGTTCGGGGGCCGGTCGGGCGGTGGCCGGGCGGGCGGTGGCCGGTCGGGCGGCTGGTGGCCTGGCTGGCCGGCTGCGCGGTCCTGCTCCTGGCCACCTCGTCCGGCCTCGCCCGGTACGCCCCGGCGATGTTCAGCCTGGAAGCCGTGACGCACATGCTCGTCGGCATGGTCGCGCCGCTGCTGCTCGCCCTGGGCGCGCCGCTGCTGCTCGCCGAGGCGGCGCTGCCCGAGGCCCCCGCGGACGCCCTGCCCGGCGCCCGCGAATGGCTCGCCGCCGTACGGTCCACCACCGTGATCCGGCTGCTGACCCAGCCGGTGGTGGCCACGGTGGTGTTCACCGGCGCCCCGTTCCTGCTCTATTTCACCGGCCTCTACGGCCTCACCGTCCGGTTCCACTGGGCGCACCTGGCCATGCACCTGCTGTTCCTGGCCATCGGGTTCCTGTTCGCGTGGACCGTGGCCGGCCCGGACCCGACGCCGGCACCGTCCCCGCCGCTGGTGCGGGTGACCCTGCTGCTCGTCGCGATGCCGCTGGACATCGTGTTCGCGGTGGCCATCCTGGCCAGCGGGCATGTCCTCGGCGACGGGCGGGCCAGCGGGAACATGTACAGCGCGCTGGCCCTGCCGTGGGTGTCCGATCTGGCCGCCGATCAGCGGCTCGGCGCCTATCTCGCACTGGCCATCGGTGAGGCGGCGATGTTCGCGATGCTCGCCGTCCTGGTGTCGAGGTGGCGCCCGGCCGAGCCGGACCGCGACTACGCCGATCTGGTCAGCGCGTGGGAGCAGCGCCGCAACGGGTGATCCGGCCGGCGCCTCATCGCGCGGCGGGGCGGTCGCGGGGTTCGCCGAAGCCACGCAGCCGCAGGCTGTTCGACACCACCAGCAGCGAGGACAGCGCCATCGCGGCGCTGGAGATCAGCGGGTTCAGCAGGCCCGCCGCGGCGATCGGCAGGGCCAGCAGGTTGTAGCCGAAGGCCCAGGCCAGGTTGACCCGGATGGTGCGCAGCGTGCGCCGGGCCAGGGCGACCGCCAGCGGCACCACGTCGAGGTCGTCGCGGACGAGGATCACGTCCGCGGCGCCGATCGCCACGTCCGTGCCGGTCACCACCGCCATGCCCAGGTCCGCGCCGGCCAGGGCGGGCGCGTCGTTGATCCCGTCGCCGACCATCGCGACGACGTGACCCTCCCCGCGCAGCCGGGCCACCACCGCCGCCTTGTCCGCCGGCAGCACCTGGGCGATCGTCTCGTCGACGCCGATCTCCGCCGCCACCGCGCCGGCGCTCGCCGGGTTGTCGCCGGTCAGCAAGATGGTGCGCAGGCCCATCTCGCGCAGGGCGCGCACGGCGCCCGCCGCCGAGCTGCGCACCGTGTCGGTGAGCAGCAACGCGGCGCACACCACACCGTCCACCGCGACCAGGACCGTCGTGCCGCCGCGGTCCGCCCATCGCGTGCCCGCCACCGGGCACTGTGCCGGGACCGGGACACCCGATCGGTCCATCAACCGCGGCGAACCGATCAGCACCGCCCGGCCGTCGACCCGGCCCCGGGCGCCCAGGCCGGGCAGCGCGCCGAACTCCTCGACGCGCGGCAGTTCGCCGAGTTCCCGCAATGCGTACGCCGCCACCGCCCGGCCGATCAGGTGACCTGTCGCGTTCTCCACGGCTCCCGCGGCGCCCAGCACACGATCGGAGTCCGCGCTGTCGGCCGCCCACCACTCGGCCACGGTCATCCGGCCGTTGGTCACCGTCCCGGTCTTGTCCAGCACCACGGTGTCGATCGCGCGCGCCGGCTCCAGCACCTGCAGCCCCTTGATGAAGATGCCCAGTTGCGCGCCGCGCCCGGACGCGGCCAGCAACGCGGTCGGCGTGGCCAGGCCCAGGGCGCACGGGCACGCGATGATCAGCACCGCCAGGCCGACGCTTATCGCCCGGTGCGGCCCGGCGCCGGCCCACCCCCAGCCGAGGCCGGTGAGGACCGCCAGGCCGATCACCACCGGTACGAACACCGCCGAGATCCGGTCCGCCAGGCGCTGCACCCGAGCCTTGTCCGTCTGCGCCCGCTCCACAAGCCGGATCAGTTGCGCGAGCTGGGTGGCGGCGCCCACCCGGACCGCCTCGACGACGAGCCGTCCGGCCACCGCGACCGTGCCGCCGGTGACCGCGTCGCCCGCCTCCACCGTCGCCGGGACGGACTCGCCGGTCATCGCCGCCGTGTCGACCGCGCTGGAGCCGTCGCGCACCACACCGTCGGCGGCGATGGTCTCGCCGGGACGGACCACCAGCCGGTCGCCGACCCGCACGGCGTCCGCCGGCACCGCCTCCTCGGTGCCGTCCGCCCGCAACCGGGTGGCCTGTTTCGCCCCCACCCGGGCCAGCGCCCGCAGCGCGTCGCCGGCCGCGCGCCGGGCCCGCGCCTCGAAGAGCCGGCCGGCCAGCACGAAGACCGTCACGCCGACGGCGACGTCCAGATAGACCGACCCGGCCGGTTCGAAGATGAGATGCCATCCGGCGTCGGCGAGACCGTCCGCGTCGTCGTGGAACACGGTGTAGAAGGACCATCCGGCCGAGGTCACCACGCCGAGCGAGACCAGGGTGTCCATGGAGCTGGAGCCGTGCCGGGCCGCGGCGACCGCCTTGCGGTGAAACGGCCAGGCGCACCAGGTCACCACGGGCAGCGTCATCGCCAGCAGCACCCACTGCCACCCCGGGAAACGCAGCGCCGGGACCAGCACCACGGTGATCGACAGGTCCGCGACCGGGATGCCGAGCAGCAGCGCCACCATCAGCCGCCGCCACAGGTCCCGCACCCGGTCGGCGTGATCCGGCCGGTCCTGCTCCGCGACCACCGGGGCGGCGCCGTAGCCGGCCTTCTCCACCTGGGCGACCAGGGACTCCAGCGGGACGGGCGCGGACAGGTGCACGGTGGCCCGTTCGGTGGCCAGGTTCACCGTGGCGTGCACGCCGTCGAGCTTGCCCAGTTGCCGCTCCACCCGCGACGCACAGGCCGCGCAGGTCATCCCGGAGACCGCGAGTTCGATCTCGCCCAGGTCGGCCGGTGCCGGTGCCGATGCAGTCGTCGTCACAGGGGCGAATCTACGCAGCCCCGGGGCCTGCTCCGGCGGGCCGGGGAACCGATGTGACCTGGTAGACCCGGACCGGCCGCCGGGCGCGCGGGGGCCGGTCATGCCCCGCGCATCCGCATGCCGGACATCGCGGCCATACCGAACTGCATCGCGAGCAGCATGTAGGCCATGCCCAGGCACATCGCCGCCATGCTGACCCGCAGCAGCAGCGCATCGGTGCGGCGGTGCGCCATGGTCGCGGTCGTCGCCCCGGCCGACGCGGCCGGACGCCGGCCGGGGTCTGGCTCGCAGGCCCGCGACGACGTCCCGTCGAGGCGGCCGGCGGCCCACCCGGTCGCCTCCGCCACCAGCCAGGCCGCGCACACCACCGTGACCGCCGCCGACGCGGGCAACGCGTACATGTAGGCCATGACAGCCAGGTCGAGCCCGGCGATGAACCACACGACGCCGCCCGACCCGCGCCGGTTCCGGTCCGCCACCGCCGCGGCCAGCGCGACGGCGGCGGCCAGCCCGAAGACCACCGCGCCGGCACCCGGCCGGACCAGCATGTGCCGGCCGGGCCAGGACATGTCGAGCATGCCGAGGGCCATCACCACATGCGACCCGTGCCAGATCCGCGCCCGGCCGCGCATCGCCAGCAGGTGCCCGGCGTGCAGGAGCAGCACCACCACATAGATCGCGCTCCACGACGACGCCACCCAGCCCGGCAACCAGACGTTCGCCACCGGTGCCTCCCTCCGCTTCGAGGAGTCCCGCTGCGCGAAACCCCGACATGCGGAAGTCCGTTTCCGGCGCCGTGAAGTTCCCGGCGAGATCACATAGTGACCGAGAAAACCCACGCCGGGCCGGTCGAATGTCGACGTTCCGTAAGATCTGACACCGGGTTCCGACGGTACGGTCGGCGCAGTCCGCGAGCCGGACAGCCGTCCGGAGGTGTCTGTGAGGAGGCCCGTCGTGCGTGTCCCATCGGTCCTGCGAGTTCGCGCCGCCGCACCCGCGCTTGTTCTGCTGTTCCTCGCCGCCGCGTGCGCGAACGGCGGCGCCGTCGAGCCCGGCGCCGCCCCGGCCTCCGACACCGCCCCGCCGGGGCCGTCCACGGTCGCGACCGCCACGGATTCCTCCGCGGCGCCCGCCCGCAGCGGCGATGCCGCGGTGCCACCCCTCCTGCGGTTCACCGCCCAGACCGTGGACGGGGCCGCGTTCAACGCCGCCGCCCTGGCCGGACGGCCGGTCGTCTTCTGGTTCTGGGCGCCGTGGTGCCCGACATGCGCCGGGCAGGCCCGCGACGTGGCCGCGGTGGCCCGCGACACCGCCGGGCGGATCTCCGTGGTGGGGGTCGGCGGGCTGGACGGGGAAGCGAACATGCGCACGTTCGTGCACCAGTTCCACGTGGACGGTCTGCCGCACCTGTCCGACGAGGCCGGCGCGGTGTGGCGGCGGTTCGGCGTCACGCAGCAGAGCACGTTCGTCATGCTGGACGGCTCCGGCCGGACGGTGTTCTCCGGTTACCTGCCCGGCGATCAGCTCGCGGGCCGGGTGGGAAAGCTGACGTGACCGAGGTCCCGTACGCGCTCGCGCTCACCGCCGGCATGCTGGCAGCGGTGAATCCGTGCGGGTTCGCGCTGCTGCCGGTCTATCTGTCCCTGCTCACGGTCGGCGACGACGCACCGGGACGGGTGCCGGCCGTGCGGCGGGCGCTGCTGGCCACGGCCGCGATGACCGCCGGGTTCGTCGCCGTCTTCGGGGTGTTCGGGCTGGTGCTGCTGCCGGTGGCCGGGGCCGTGCACGCCTACCTGCCCTGGTTCACCGTGGTGCTGGGCGTGGCGGTAGCGGTGGCCGGTGTCTGGCTGCTGGCCGGGCGGACGCTGCCGGGGCTGCGCCTGCCGGGCACCGGCCGCGGCGCGGTGACCCGGTCGGTGCCGTCCATGATGCTGTTCGGCGCCGGGTACGCGCTGGCCTCGCTCGGCTGCACCGTCGGGCCGTTCCTGGCTATCGTCGTGGCCGGGCTGCGCGGCGGGTCACCGCTGGCCGGGGCGGGCCTGTTCGTCGCGTACGCGGTGGGCATGGGCCTGTTGGTCGGGGTGGCCGCGCTGGCCGTGGCGCTGGCCCGGACATCCCTGCTGGCCCGGATGCGACGCGCCGCACCGGCGCTGTCCCGGGCGGGCGGGATGATCATGGTGGTCGCCGGCCTGTACGTGGCGTACTACGGCTGGTACGAGACGCGGCTCGCGGGCGGCGGCGACCCGTCCGATCCGGTGGTGTCCGCCGCGGGCACGGTGCAGCACTGGCTGGCGGACGTCGCCGGGCGCGCCGGGGTGACGGTGTTCGCCCTGCTGCTCGCGGCGCTGACGACGGCCGGGCTGTTCGCCGGATGGCGGCGACGCACCAGTCGCAGCACCTCCTGACGACGCATCGCGCCCGTTGCTCACGGGTGCTCGGCGTCGGCTGGTCGGGGTGACCAGCCTGCGCGATTGGTCCAGGTGTCGTAGTCGAGGGCGGATACGGGCAGGGGCGTTCTGTCGTGGTTGCGGGTGCCGAGGTCGGGGCGTTCCTTGCGTTCTTGTTCGTCGATGGTGAGGAGGTCGGCGGCGAGGTCGACGGCGTTGCGTTCGGCTTGGATCAGGTAGTTGGTGAAGACGTCGACGGCGTTGAGAAACGCGGTTTCGGGTTTGCTGCACGCGGCGAACGGTGAGTTGATCGCGGTGATGTAGGCGTGCATGGCCTCCAGCAGGGTGCTGATGCGTTGGTAGCCTGCGTTGGCGTACGCGTTGCGGAGCCCTTCGAGCAGGGAGGCCGCCTTCTTGCCTTCGTCGGCGAGCCACGCGGCCTGGGTGTGGAGGTGGTCCAGCCAGGTGCGGTAAGCGCGGGCGTGCTGGATGTAGGCGTCGCCGGCGGTGCCGCGCCAATAGCGGGCGAGGCTGGTGGTCTCCTCACCGAAGTTCGTCCGGGTTTCGGCGTAGGTGTTGGCGACCGAGTGCAGCAGGTCGGCGCGGTTGCGGATGATGGCGGGGACGCTGCGCCAGGCGTGGATGATCAGGTCGGACAGGGGCATGCGGTGTCCGGTGCCGAGTTCGGTGAGCAGGGCCTCAAGTTGGAGCAGGTCACTGCGATGGTGCTGAACGAACTGGTCGAGCGGGTCGCCTGCTCCGCCCTCGTAGTGGGTGCTGCGTCCACCGCTGATGATCAGGTTGTTGCCGTCGCTGGTGCCGATCGTGAGGGGTTCTTCGACGGTTCGGGTACGGGGCAGGGTTTCGTGGCGGGTGGCGGCGAGCCGGTCGTTGTCGGGTGGGACCACGACCGTGGGGCGTTCGTCGCGGTGGTGATGCGGCGGTGGCGTCATGACGCCGGTGCCGCCGGGGTGCAGGCGCAAGTCGCCGGTGTAGCCGTCGGCGGTCGGCAGGTAGGGCTTCAGGTCTCGGTTGACCAGGTCGAAAGTGGTGGCGATGTGGAGGTCCGCGTGTTCGTAGTCGGCGGCGATCTGGAGCAGGGCGTCGGCGATGCGATCCATTTCGGTGGAGGCGTCGATGGCTTCGTCGACGCGGGACGCCAGGGAGGTTTGCCAGTCGCGGGCGAGCCGTTCGGACACCTCGGGCAGGGTTCCCCAGGCCGCGGCGGGGATGGCGCCGATGTCGTCGAGGTAGCGGCGGACCGCGCGATAGATGACGGCGTCTTCGTAACGTTCGGCGCCATAGGTGATCAGGGTGCGGGTGGCGACGTCGTACGCGGCGAGGTCTGTCATGGTCGTCCCGGGTTGTCGGTGGTGCCGGACGGTGGGTCGTGCCCGGCTCCGGCGGGTGAGCCGAAGTAGTCGATGCGCCGTTGCACGTACTGGCGTCGATGGTCCGCGACGGCGGCCAGCAGAGCGGTGCGGATCTCGTCGGCGATCTGCGCCGCGGACAGCTCGTGCAGCATGCCGGGCCGGATGCGTACGTCGATGGCGCCGTCGGCGGCGCGGGTGACGGTGATCCAGCGGTTGGCGGAGGCGCCGGTCGCTGCGATGGCGGCGACGGCGGCCAGGTAATCGTCGAGCCGGGTCATGACGGTTGTCACCGGTCTTCCGGCAGGGTGAGGCCGAGGTCGGCGAGTTTGCCGGCCGCGGTGTGGGCGAAGCGGCTGACCTCGGCCGGGTTGCCGTCCGCGGGGATGGCGGCAGACAGGCTGAGGGTGGCCCAGCGTCGTTGCCGGGCTGCGATGACCGTCTCGTTGATCCGGTCGCCGGCGTTGCGGGTGCAGGCGCGGTAGACGAGGTATCCCGCCGGTGCCGGCGCTGGTGCTGGGGTGCCGGCGCAGTCGGCGGTTGCGGCCTGCCGACCAGTGGTGTCGGGGTCGGGGGTGCCGGCGATGAAGACATCGACGGTGCCGGTGTGCCGCCGACCGGTCGTGATGAAGGCGATCTGGCAGACCGTCGAGGTGTCGTTCTTGTCCCGGCCGGCGTCGGGCTTGCTGACGGTCCACGCTCCCCCGGCGGCACCTTGCATCGCGGTGGTCAGGTCGGAGCAGGTGGGCACCCAGGCGGCGCTTTCGCGCCAGGGATGCATCTGCCACACCGCGACGGCGAGGGCCACGAGGGCCACGACGGTGAACCCGGCGATCGCCGACGCGCGGGTGGTCTTCACCGCCGCGCCTCATCCGCGTCGGAGCCACCGGCTGATGGGTCGTCCTGCAGGGCTGCCAGTGCGACGCGCGCGGCGGAGCGGATTTGCCCGGCGAGGCTCGTCTCGTCGTGCCGGTGCAGGTTCTGCACGTCGACGTGCAGGTGTCCGGTACGGTCGGCGATCAGGCGCACGCTGCGGTCGGGTGAGAACACGTCCACGTCGCACGTCCAGTGCTCGTCCTGCGCCACGGTGTCGATCCCCTCGTCACGATGGGCATCAATCTGAGTGTGCCGCAGTGCCCGCCCGAGGTAAATCAGCGTTCAGTGCCGTCCGGCCGGCATTGCCGCACGCGAGTCAATGACCGGGCGCGCGGGAAGGCTGCGGGCAGCGTTGAGCCCATGAGCTGGGTTTCCGCACGGCCACTTGTCCTGCGTACAGTAGTCGCCCATCATCATCGATGGCAAGGCGACATCGGCCGCCCGCATGTCGCGTCCTCCCGCGGGGGTCGGTGGTCGTGAAGGCAGCCTGTTCCGGCCTGGGCGTCCCCCACCGGTGATACCGCTCTACGGCGCGACTGCCGCTTCAGGAGGCGACAAGTGCCGGCTCATCCGCCGTTATCCCCAGCGCCTGCAGGACGCGGGTCGCGTTGCCGCCCATGATCTCGTCGCCGACGGCCAGGCGGGCCCGGTCCGCCACCGTCACGCCGGTCAGGTCCGCGATGTCCGTACGGGCCCCGTGCTCGATCGCCCAGCGGATCTGCTCCAGATGCCGGTCCAGCGAGTCCGGTGGCGCCGTCAGCGCCCGGTGCACGGTGTCGTCCAGGGCGGTCTGCCCGTTGATCGCCGGCGGTTCGTTCAGGGCGGCGGCGAATGCCAGCGGCCCCATGTATCCGGCGATCTCCCGCAGGCACTCGAAGTGGTTCAGCACCGCCGCGCGGATCACCGCGTCCACCGCCATCGGGTGGCGTTCGGGCAGGTCGGGGTCGGCGCCGTAGCGCAGCAACAGCGCGGTCAGCCGCTGCCGTCCGGCGGCCGTCTCGGCGTCCGGGTCGACGCCGGTGACCGCCACCACGATCGGCGTCTGCCCGAGCGGCCCGCCACGCCGGTTGATGTCGAAGCCCGGCGCGGTGACCGCGGCGGTGACGTCGGCCAGCAGGGCGGTCACGTCGAACGCGCCCGCCGGCGCAGCGAACGCCTGCTCGATGCGCTCGATCAGGTCGTCGGTGGCCCGCTGCGCGGCCAGGTCGTCCGGTGGCGGCGGCGCGATCGTTGCCAGCAGCCAGCGGTAGTAGTCGTCGCGTTCCGCCGGCGTGGTGTCGTCGACCTCGGCGAGCAGCGCGGACATCTCCGGGTTGTGCCACAGCGCGGACATCGTGGTGGCGGTGTAGCCGCGCACGTTGCACGCGGCCAGCAGGCGACGGCGGGTGGCCTGGCGGTGATCCGCGTCGCGCTCCGGGATGCCGAGCACCTCCGCGGCGTGCGCGATCAGCCAGGCCGCCAGGTCGCGATGCCGTTCGGTGCCGAAGAACACCGCCTGCAACAGCACGGTGTGCCCGTTGACCGCGCTCGTCGCGAACAGATGCGCGGGCCGCGCCGTCAGCAGCTCCCGCACGGTGTCCAGGCTGCCCGACTGGCCGGCCCAGAAGATCGGCAGCGCGTCGGCGCGCGGCACCCGCAGATCCGGGTCGGCGCCCGCGTCCAGCAATCGCCGCACCGCCGCCGCCTGGCCACGGACCGCCGCGGCGGCCAACGGCGTCCATCCGCACAGGTCGCGCAGGTCCGGGTCGGCGCCGGCGCGCAGGTGCCGCTCGGTCGCCTCCTGGTCGCCGGCGCGGGCCGCGGCCAGCATCGGCGCCGCAATCCAGTCCAGCACGCTCAGGCTCTGGTACGTGGTTCCGGTGGCCAGTGCGGAACCGGTGCCGAACCCGCCCTCCGGGCAGGCCGCGCGCAGCACCCAGCCGGCCAGGCCCGGTCCCGGCGCCACGTCCAGCAGCACCAGGGCGCGCATCGTGCAGTAGCTGGTCCACAGGTCGTCGGCGAACGCCCCGTCGCTCGACTGCGCGGCCAGCAGCAGCCGGGTCACGGCGGCCGGGTCGGGCAGCTCCTGCCCGGCCCGCAGCAGCGCACTCGCCGCGATCGCGTTGGTCAGCGGGTCGGTGCCGAAGGTCTGGTCCGGCGCGGCCAGCGACCGGAAGTAGGCCACGCTGCGACTCAGGTCCGCCGCCACCCCGCACTCGTCGGCCACCGCGATGGTCATGAAGTGTTCTTCCCTGGTGGCCGCCCGCGCGCTCATCGTCCGCAGCCCGGGCGCCAGCCAGCGGTCCAGCGACCCGGTGGCACCGATCTCGCGCAACCCGAGCAGGCCGGCCGCGGTGGCCAGCACCGACGGCGCACCGGCGGGATCCGGCCAGGTGCCGGTGGCCGGATCGATGGCGGCGATCAGCCACGCGTGCACCGCGTCCGGGTCCGGCGCGCGCTCGCCGAGCAGCGCCAGGGACTTGAGGGCGCTCAGCGTCCCGCCGAGGGTGGGCGGGCCGCCCTCGACGTCCGGGTAGCCGCCGTCGGTCTCCAGGCGGCGCAGCGCGGCGACGGTCCGCTGCCGCTGCTGGTCGCCGATCACCGGACCGGCTCGGGGCGCGGCTGCCAGCCGTAGCGGCGCAACCCGTCGGTCAGCGCCCGCACCAGGATCTCCCCGCATCGCTGCGACTCGCCGACGGAGCGGCTGGTGAGCAGCGGGTAGTCCAGCACGACGGAGAGCTTGCGGCCCACGTTGCCGTGGAACTGTCCGTCCGGGCCGACCGCGTCGCGCAGGATGTACTCCAGGGCGAACGGCGGCGACTGGAAGGTCAGCGGCGCGCCGTTGGCCATCACCGCCCAGCCGGAGGTGTAGTCGTACTCCATGGTGTGGCCGGTGACGTGCCGCCCGGCGAGGAGGCTGCGACGCTCGTCCAGTTCCCGGGCGAAGGCCAGGCAGGTGACCGCGTAGCACTCCGCCGCGATGATCTTGTCAGCGTCGTGGAAGCCGAGGATCAAGTCGTGCACCCGCGGGTTGTTCACCATGTCGACGATGGGTCCGCTGCCGCCGACCAGCAGCAGCCCGTCGTAGTGCGGCACGATGTCGCGCCACGCCGCGGCACGCGCCTCGTAGTAGTCCTCCAGCGCGCCGAGATAGCCGTCGCGGCTCAGGTACGGGCGCACCGGCAGCATGTCGGTCAGGTTCAGCCGGTCCTTGAAGTACGTCTCCCAGTCGGTGGTGCGCGCCCGCTCCCCCATCTGCGGCGAGGTCACCGGGCGGCCCAGCGGCGGATCGACGTACGTGTCGTCCAGGCTGCCCGGGTCGGGCAGCGGCTGCGCCCCGGTCGGGGTGGCGAACCGCACCTCGATGCCGGCCGCCTCCAACTGGTCCACCGGCAGCAGCAGCTCCTGAGCCCAGAAGCCGTGTTCGGACACGATGCACAGCACTTTCTTGCTCATTTCACTCCCCATGCTCGGTGTGGCCATGCTCGATGTGGCCATGCTCGGTGTGGCCGGTGCCCGGTGCGGCGGAGTCCGCGAACAGCGACGGGACGCAGATGTCCAGCAGTTGCGGGCAGGCCCGGTCCGGGAACGCGGCGACAAGCGCGTCCCGGTACGCGTGCGGGTCGCTCACCCCGGTCAGCCGGTCCCGCGCGTACCCGAGGTAGTCGGCGTTGCGGCGCAGCTCGGCGCGGTCCGCGACCGGGCCGTGGCCGGCCAGGAAGACATCGGAGGCGGACCCGGCCAGGGACTCCAGCAGCGCCAGGGAGCGGTCCATGCGCCGGGTCAGATAGACGTGGGTGCCGCTGTAGACCAGATCCTGCGCCACGGTCACCCCGTGATCGGGCAGGGTGATCAGCAACTGGGCGTCGCACTCCGCGCCGGTCACCACCTCGATCTCGTGCTTGACGCCGTCCACGGTGTCCACGCCGGGCTCCGCCACGTGCCGCGGAACCACCACCTGGGACGGCACCAGCGGGCCGTACTGGGCGGCTCGCGCGGCGCGTTCGGCCTCGCCGTCGCGCCGCAACGCGGCGATGGTCGCCTCGGCCGCCCACACGTCCACGTCGGCGAACGCGGCGGCGATGCCGAACCAGTGGTCAACGTGGGCGTGTGAGAGGTACATGCGGGCGATCGGCTTGCCCAGCGCGTCGACGTAGCGCCGGAACGCCGCGGCGTGCGGGGCGATGAACTGGCCGTCCACCACCACCAGCGCGGACGGCGTCTCCAGCACGTGCGTGGAGTTGGCCAGCACGGTGGCCGGCGCGGTGAAGGTGTGCACCCGCAGGCCGTCACGCTCCAGCACGGCCGTCGCCGGTGTCCCGAAGTCCTCAGGCATGGGCGCTCACCGGCTTGTTCGCCAGCACCTCGACCAGTTTGGCGCCGAACGCCTGCGCCGATTCCACCGACAGCCCGGTGACGAACGGCGGGTCGTAGACCACGCTGGGCCGTTCCCGGGAGGTGGTGGGGTCGGCGGCCACCGAGCCGTCCGGGCCGACCGCGTCCTCCACCATGTACTGCAGCGGGAAGACGAAGCCGCTGGTCTTCAGTTGCAGCCGCGGGTTGTCCGGGGTGGCCCGGACCACGTCGTACTCCAGGTCGTCGACGAAGTCCCAAGCGTGCGGGTGCGCGGTCACGTGCTTGCCGTAGATCACGCTGCGCATGCCGTTGTCCGGGTCGCGGGTGAACGCCAGCGCGCCCACCGCGTAGCACAACGCGCCGATGGTCTTGCCCTGCCGGTAGGCGTCCAGCACCAGCCGGTGCACCAGGCCGTTGCCGGCCACGTCCAGCGCCGAGCCGGCGCCCCCGACCACGACCAGCGCGTCGTGCTCGGCCATGTCCGCGTCGCGGGTGCGGATCGGCGCCGACCACTCCCCGGAGTCCAGGATCTCGTTGATCCGGGTGAGCAACTCCGGCGGATTCATCTTGATCTTCTGCTGCGGGTCGACGAAGTCCGGGTCCATGCTGATCGCCCCGGGCAGCGGGGTCTTGCCGAGATAGGTCGCCAGGGTCAGGTCGTGGCCGGCGCCCTTCAGCGCGTCCCACGGACCCTGCAACTCTTCCGCCCACACCCCGTAGTTGGACGCCACGATGAGGATCTTCATGCCGGTACCTCTTCCTGCGTGCCTTGTAGCTGCCGGATCGCGGTGCCCCAGTCCTCCAGGTGATGCAGGACGGACAGCCGGCCGTCGGCGCCGACCTGGTGGATGTCGATGGTCATGATGCGGAACGAGCGCCCGGTGTGCGGGACCATGAAGTCGGTCGCCGGGGTGCCGGACAGTTCGCTGCGCACCGCGATGAACTGCCCGTCCACGGTCAGGTGGAGGATCTCCACGTTGATGTCCGGGACGATCTCGAACAGCCCTTCGATGTACGGCCGGGTGTCCGTCTTGGTGCGGTAGTCGCCGTTGGTGTAGTAGGACCGCCAGTCGTCGGCCAGGACGGCGAAGCCGGCGTCCCAGTCGCGGCGTTTGCTGCGGAACAGGTCGTAGAACGGTTCGATGAGGTTCTGCGCCTCGTGACGCTGCATGGATCTCCCCTTCGCCCGGCCCGCCGTGCGGCGGGCCGCGGTCATGCCCCGGCCAGCGCCGGTGTGCGCTGCGCGATGCGCTCGATCAGGGCACGGGCGAACAGCCCGGCCTGCGCCCCGGTGCGGGCGGTGACCAGATCACCGTCGGTCACCACGTCGTCGTCGACGTACTGCGCGCCCATGTTCAGCGCGTCGCCGTACAGGTTCGGGTGGCAGGTGACCCGGCGCCCCCGCACCAGTTCCGGGGTCCGCGACAGCAGCCACAGCCCGTGGCAGATGACGCCCTTGACGATGCCCGGTTCGGCGAACGCGCGTTGCAGGAAGCGGGTGGCGGGAGGCAGTTGTGCCAGGTCCGCGCTGTACCGCAACCGGTCGGCCACGAACGCCGACGGCACGATCACCGCCGCGTACGAGCGGAGCTGCTCGTCGGACATGTCCTCGAAGGACTTGTCGCAGGCGAACGGCGCCTTGTACTCGTGCCCGGTGAAGGTCAGCGACGGCTGCCCCCAGAGCCGGGTGAGGTAGTCCACCTCGATGCCCTCCTCCGGGAACCGGTAGGAGTAGTACCAGATCTCGTGCTCGTAGTAATCGCTCTCCAGGAGCACCGCGACCTTCATCGGACCAGCTCCTGGTTCAGCTCGCTGTCGCACAGCTCCTGCGCCACCTGACCGGCCGCGCCGTCGACCTGCAGCGTGAAGTCGCGTTGCTGCTTGAGCACGGCGAGGTAACGGGTGGCTTCGCTCGCCAGATAGACCAGGTCGGTGGCGTCCAGCACGATCCGGGTGCTGCCGGCGGTCAGCGCGTCCTCCATGGCGCGTTGCAGCACCGGCAGCCGGTGCGGGCTCAGCGAACCGGCCAGCGCGATGCGGGCCGTGCCGTCCACGTTCTCCAGGGTGTCCGCGCTGAACGTCACGGCGGACGCGGCCAGGCGCACCCGTACGTGCTGCGGTGCGGTGCTGTGCGGCAGGGTGACGGTGAGGTTCGCGGCGTCGAAGTCGGCGTACTCGTGGCCGTCCACCCACACCTGCATGATCTTCACCGCGCCGGGCGGCAGCAGGTCCGGCGCCACCCGCAGCACGCCGCCGAAGGCGCCCGGCTGCGGGCTGAAGAACAGGTCCAGGGGCTGCTCCTCGGTCTCCAGGTTCTGGTAGACCGCGGACAGGAAGCACAGCTCCGCGCTGTGGTACATGGCCATCGAGTGCGAGCCCTTGCTGCGCTCGCCACCGAGCATGAACGGGTTGCCGTTGGCCAGCACGTTGAAATAGATGCCGCCGGCGGTGGTGTCCAGCATCCAGCCGTTGTAGAAGGCCGAGCTCTCCCGCGCGTACTTGGCGTGCAGCGGGTCGGCGAACACCGCGTTGAGGATCTCGTAGGCCAGGATGCCCTGCTCCTGCTGCCACCACGCCTTGCGGTCGTGCCAGACCAGGCGGTGGAAACGCTCACCGGGCGAGGTGTGCCGTTCCACCATGTCGTACCAGCCGCCGCGCTGCGGGTCCATGCCCACGCCCGGCATGAGCTGGGCGATCCGCTTGGCCACGGTCACCCAGTTCGCGTGCGGGCGCAGGTTGTTCACCCGGGTGAGGTTCCACGCGATCTTCAGGTTGTGGCCGACGATCGCGCGGTCCTGCTGCTGCCCGTACGCGCGGTCCGGGGTCCAGTCGCCGAAGAACTTCTCCTGCACGAACGGGGTGTTGTCGAAGTCCGGGAAGCGCGTGGCGATGATCTCGCACAGCTCCTCCAGCTCGTCGGCGTACCGCTTGTCGCCGGTGGCCAGGAAGAGGTTGATGAGGTAAGCCGGGATGTGGTCGCCGACCGAGTTCCAGTTCTTGCGGTCCCGGTTGGTGCGGGTGCCGTCGTCCAGCGCGGGGCTGCGCGGGTCGAAGGTGACCGGGTCTACGTGCGAGTAGTAGCCACGCCGCGGCGTGCCGTCCGGGAACGTGCCCCGATCGGCGAAGTAGCGGTGGAACAGGTTGATGGTCAGGTCGATGATCTCGCGGAGCTTCTCATCGCCGGTGATCCGGTAGGTCTGGGTCAGTCCGGCCAGCGCGTAGATCTGCTCGTAGCACGGGATGGCATCGAAGTCGTCGCCGAACTCCGAGGCGAAGATCTTGCGCTCGGTGCCGTCCGCGGACCGCACCAGCGCGTGGTACCAGTACGCGACCTGCTCGGTCCGGTCCACGCTGCACAGGTTCTCGATCATGTAGTGGCAGCCGGCCAGCGCCGCGTCGCGGTAGCGGTCCTTGCCGGTCATCATGTAGGCGGTGGCCAGCCCGTACACCAGGCGGGAGACGGTGTCGGTCTCCTGCCGCGCGGCGCCGGTCCGGGTGCCTTCCATGGTCAGGTCGGTGCGGTAGCCGCGGTAGTCGAAGGTGGTGGCGCCGGGCCCGAACTCGTCGTCCAGATAGAAGTCGGCGATCCGGGAGATCTGGTTGATCCACCAGCTCGGCGATTCGAACCGGAACTCGTCGTGGCCCTTGCCGAACAGCAGGATGTGCTTGGCCTCGAACGCGGTGCCGCCGTCACCGTCGGCCGGATAGAACACGCCGTACGCGTGAATCAGCCGGCCGTGCTGCAGCAGCTCGGTCAGCGCGGTGGTGGCGTCCACGTACCCGTCGCCCAGATTCCGCACCATCTCCGCGGTGGTCGTCGAGGTGAGCTTGGCGGTGAACGGACGGCCGTCCGAGGTGTTCAGATGGACCAATCCGCGATCGGCCTCGACGTCGATGACGTACCCGGCGATGAGGTCGGAGAAGGTGAAGTCGATGTCGTTGCTCATGCGTTCTCCTGACTGGCGTGGGTGGCGACGAGCACGGCGATGCCGCGCGGCGCGACGGTGTAGGTCGGTGCGGTGACGGCGGGCTCGGTCCCGGCGTCGGGCAGGTCCGCTCCGGGTGACAGCGCGGTGTCCAGCGCCTGCGCCCAGCGGCCCGCGGGGATCTGGAACTCCAGCGGCTCCCAGAACATGTTCAGCATCACGTGCAGGTCCGGGTCGCCGTCGCGGCCGGACAGGGTGTAGGCCAGCGCGCGGGCCTGCGGGTCGTCCCAGTCGGGGGCGCCCAGCCGGGTGCCGTGCCAGGACACCTCCGCCGCGGTGAGGAACTCCGGCGCGCGCAGCGCCCGGTGCCGCCGGCGGAAGGCGATCAGTCGCTGCCAGAACCGCAGCAGGCCGGCGTTGTCGTGCGCGGCACGCCAGTCCACCCAGCCGATCTCGTTGTTCTGGCAATAGGCGTTGTTGTTGCCGCCCTGGGTGCGGCCGAACTCGTCACCGCCGAGCATCATCGGCACGCCGCGGGCCAGCATCAGCAGGGTCGCCAGGTTCCGCGTCTGCCGTTCGCGCAGCGCGCGCACCGCCGGATCGCCGGTCGGTCCCTCGGCGCCGCAGTTCCAGCTCATGTTGTCGTCGTTGCCGTCGCGGTTGCCCTCGCCGTTGGCCTCGTTGTGCTTGCGGTCGTACGACACCAGGTCGGCCAGCGTGAACCCGTCGTGGCAGGTGATGAAGTTGACGCTGTTCACCGGCCGGTGCCCGCGCTGCTGGTACAGGTCGGCGCTGCCGCCCAGCCGGTCGGCGACCTCGCCGACCAGGCCGGGGTCGCTGCGGACGAACCGCCGCATGGTGTCGCGAAACTTGCCGTTCCACTCCGCCCAGCGGTACCCCGGATAGCGGCCCACCTCGTACGCGCCGGCGGCGTCCCACGCCTCCGCGATGATCTTCGTATCGGCGAGCGTCTCGGACAGCTCGATCTGCCACACCACCGGCGGCTCGTCCAGCACCGCGCCGCCGGCGCCGCGGGTCAGCACCGCGGCCTCGTCGAACCGGAACCCGTCCACGTGCATGTCACGCACCCAGGACTCCAGGCAGTCGACGATCAGCTTGGAGACGATCGGATGGTTGGCCATCAGCGTGTTGCCGCAGCCGGAATAGTCGTCGTAGTACCGGGGGTCGGCCGGGTCCAGGTAGTAGTAGTTCGCGTTGTCCAGCCCGGCGAAGCTGAACAGCGGACCGAGCTGGTTACCCTCGTCGGTGTGGTTGAACACCACGTCCAGGATCACTTCGATGCCCGCGGCGTGCAGGGCCTTGACCATGTCGCGGAACTCGTCCAGATGGGTGCCGTTCCCGGGCGTCACGCAGTACCCGGCGTGCGGTGCGAAGAACGCCGCGGTGCTGTATCCCCAGAAGTTGCGTTCGCCCGCGTCGAAGTCGAACACCGGCATCAGCTCGACCGCGTTGACGCCCAGGCTCCGCAGGTGCGGGATCTTCTCCACCACGCCGGCGAAGGTGCCCGGATGCCGCACCCCGGACGTGGCCGAGCGGGTGAAGCCACCGACGTGCATCTCGTAGATCACCAGCTCGTCGGCCGGGTGGTGCAACGGCCGGTCGCCCGCCCAGTCGTACGCGTCGTGGTCGATCACCGCGGACCGCAGGGCGGTGGCGGTGTTGTCGCCGGGGCGGCACGCCGCGCCCCGGTCCCACACCGACCGGGACAGGCCCCGGGCGTACGGGTCGAGGAGAAGCTTGTCCGGGTCGAAGCGATTGCCGCCGCCCGGCGGACCGCTGACCCGCCAGGCGTAGAACACCGGCGCCCGCAGCCCGCGCAGATAGACGTGCCACACCGCGAACGTCCGGTGCAGGTGCGGGTCGAGGGTCACCGTGGCGAACGGTTCCGCGGCGTCGTGGGTGTCGAACAGGACCAGTTCCACACCCTCGGCGTGCTCGGAGAAGACGGCGAAGTTGACGCCGCCGGCATCGGTGCGGGCGCCGAACGGGTGCGCCCGCCCGGCTTCGACGGTGAAACGGCGCCGGCCCTCGGCGGGCGCACGGTCAAGCACATGCAAGCTCATCTGAGATCTCCCGGACGATCAACGGGACGCGACCGAAAGTAGCAAGCCGTTCACGTTCTGCAGTCGGATTTCGCGTTCCCGCAACGAAAACCCGGCCACGCCGGAGAATGGGCCACGCCGTTGCTCGATCTCACCCGGAGGCGTCGTGGAACTGTGGCTCGTCCGTGACGCGCCCGCCTGGCTCGTCGGCGTCACCCTGGTGCTCGGGCTGCCCCTGCTCACCCTGGGCCTCGACGGCATCATCCACCGCTGCATGCCCCACCGACGGCTCGGCCGGCACAACACGGTCACCGGCGTCATCGTGTCCGTTGTCGGTGTCGCGTACGCCATCGTCATCGGGCTGTGCGTGGTCTCGCTGTGGGACGGTTTCAAGGACGCCGAACACACCGTGCGCAGCGAGGCGGCCAACCTCACCGCGCTGGTGCCCGCGGGCGCCGTCTACGGGCCCGAGGTGCAGGACCGGCTGGCCGGGGAGATCGTCGCGTACGAGCGGGACGTGCTCGACGACTGGCAGGCCCGCACCGCGGTGGATCGCGGGTCCGGAGTGGCCGATCTGAGCGAGCTGAGCCGGTACGTCAGCACCCTCACACCCCGCAATGAGGCGCAGCGGGCGTTCACCTTCGAGGCGGTGGAGACCATCGGTCAGGCCGAACGGCTTCGCCAGCAGGTGATCGCGGAGACCGACGACCGCCGCATGTCGACGGTCATGTGGATCGGCGTGCTCGGCGCGACGGTGGCGATCCTGGGGCTGTGCCTGTTCTTCGGGCTGGACGACGCGGTGCTGCGGCGCATCCTGCTGTTCCTGTCCAGCGCCGTGATCGGGATCAACCTGTTCCTCGTGGTGGAGATGAACTACCCGTACTACGGATCCTTCTCGGTCTCCCCCGCCCCGTACGAGGGAGTCGTCACCCAACTGCAGGACAAGCACCCCAGCTGACACCACGCACGACCCGCGAGCCCCTCGGGCGGCGATCGACGTGCCGCAACGCGGTTCGGACACCGCTGTATGACAGTTTCATGACCATTCACGCGTCCAGCGCCCGATTAGTCCCGACCGACTGAGCCGATGTGTCGCAATTATGCTGATATATAGGTCGGGGCGATCTTGGCGGACGCTGGCCGGTGACTCTATGGTGTAAGCGATGGAAGCGACGCGAGACCTGCACACGACGATGGGCGCGGCACCCCGTGTGCCGACCGGACGGGCGGCCGGCACCACGTCGGCGCCGCGCCGGGTGCCCCGTGCGGGCCAGGCACGAAAGGCCAGGCGCATGTAACGAAAACCATCTGCCGAAGAGCCGGCAACTCGACCGCCACCGTGTCGAGCGCTCGACGGCGGGTGTGTTTCCGCGCGATTCCGACGCGTTTTCTCCACGCTTTTCCTCATCAACGACGATGCCTCTCGCGGATACGCGCGAGCTTTCCTCGAACCAGGTAACCGCCGGCTCCCCCGGCGAGAACACACACGGAGAGAGTGACATGTTGAGAAGGACATTCGCCGCCACAGCGGCGGCCACCCTGCTGGTGGGCGGCGCCCTCGCCGGGTGCAGCAACGACTCCGGCGACGACTTCGCCGGTTCTTCCGGCGGCGACCACACCGCCCGCTTCGTGCAGCAGCCCTGGGCCGACCTCGTCGTCGAGACCCAGATCGCCATGCAGATCCTGGACAAGCTGGGCTACCAGACGAGCACCAACGAGGTGTCCGTGCCGCTCGCCGCCCAGGCCATCTCCGACGACCAGGCCGACGCCTACCTGGGCAACTGGTGGCCGAGCCAGAAGGACACCTTCCAGCCGGTGCTCGACAAGGGCAAGGCCGAGGTCGTCGGCACCCTGCTGACCGGCACCGAGTACGCCCCGGCGGTCCCCGGTTACGTGACCGACGAACTGGGCGTCAAGTCGCTTGCCGACCTGGACAAGTACGCCGACAAGTTCGGCAAGGAGATCCTCGGTATCGAGCCCGGCTCGCCGGGCAACGCCACCATCCAGAAGGCCATCGACAAGGACGCGTACGGCCTGGGCGACTGGAAGCTGACCGCCAGCAGCACCGAGGCGATGCTCGCCGAGGTGGAGCGGCGTGCCGCCAAGAAGCAGCCGGTGGTGTTCCTCGGCTGGAGCCCGCACTGGATGACTCTGGAGTGGAACCTCACCTTCCTGGACGACCCGGAGCACGTCTGGGCCGGCGCCGGTGAGATCCGCACCCTGGCCCGCGCGGGCCTGGACACGGACGACCCGAACCTGAAGAAGTTCCTGTCCAACATCAAGGTCGACACGAAGACCGCCTCGGAGTTCATCAACCAGGTGGACAAGGAAGGCAAGAAGGCCGAAGACATCGCCTCCGCGTGGATCAAGGCGAACCCGGACACCGTCAAGGAATGGCTGAACGGTGTGACCACGTCCGACGGCGACCCCGCCGCCGACGCGGTCCTCAAGTCATGATCGAAGTCTCCGGCCTGACGAAGGTCTACGGCATGCAGGATGCCGTCGCCGCGGGGATGCTGCGGGACGAGTCCCGGCCGCCGGACGAGCGCCGCGCGGCGGTCCGGGAGGCCGGCGGCTTCTTCGGCGCCGATGACGTGGACTTCGCGGTGGAACGCGGAGAGGTCTTCTGCGTGATGGGCCTCTCCGGCTCCGGCAAGTCGACCGTGCTGCGGATGCTCAACCGCCTGATCGAGCCCACCACGGGCTCGATCAAGGTGGCGGGCGACGAGGTGCGGGACATGCCCGACCCCGCGCTGCGCGACCTGCGCAACCGCACCATCGGCATGGTGTTCCAGCACTTCGGGCTGCTCCCGCACCGCAATGTGCGGGACAACGCGGCGTACGGCCTGCGGGTGCGCGGCGCCTCCAAGGAGGAGCAGCGCGCCAAGGCGGACGAGGCGTTGGAGAAGGTGGGGCTGGGCGACCGCGGCGACGTACGTCCGTCGCAGCTCTCCGGTGGGCAGCAGCAGCGCGTCGGCCTGGCCCGCGCGCTGGCCACCCAGCCGGACGTGCTGCTCATGGACGAGCCGTTCTCCGCCCTGGACCCGCTGATCCGGCGGGAGATGCAGGAGCTGCTCCTGCAGTTGCAGGCCGAGGAGCGCCGCACGGTCGTCTTCGTGACGCACGATCTGGTCGAGGCGCTGCGCCTCGGCACCCGCATCATGATCATGCGGGACGGCCGGATCGTGCAGTGTGCGACAGGTGAGGAGATCCTGGCCCACCCGGCGGACGACTATGTCGAAGCCTTCGTGGCCGACGTGCGGACGAACGGGGGCAAGCCGTGATTCCCAACATCCCGATCGATGACTGGGTCGAGACGATCATCGACTGGCTCCGGGACAATCTGGACCCGGTGTTCAGCTTCATCTCGGAGGTGCTGCGGCAGCTTCTGAACGGCATGTACCACGTGCTGGTGCTGCCGCATCCGCTGCTGCTGGCCGCGATCCTGGTCGCGCTCGCCTGGCTCGCCACCCGGCGCTGGCTGGTGGTGCCGGTGGCCGCGATCGGCCTGCTCCTGGTCCAGGCGATGGACCTGTGGAAGGACATGCTGCAGAGCCTGTCGGTGGTGCTCGTCGCCTCGGTGGTGGCGGTGATCATCGGCGTGCCGCTGGGCATCCTGTCCGCCCGCAAGGACAAGGTTCAGCTTGTGGCGCGTCCGATCCTGGACTTCATGCAGACCATGCCGGTCTTCGTGTACCTGCTGCCCGCAGTGTTCTTCTTCGGCATCGGCGTGGTCCCCGGCGTGGTGGCGACCACCATCTTCGCCATCCCGCCCGCGGTGCGCCTGACCGACCTGGGCATCCGGCACGTGGACGCGGAGGTCGTGGAGGCCGCGACCGCGTTCGGCGCGCGTCCCCGGCAGATCCTGCGCGACGTCCAGCTCCCACTGGCCATCCCGTCCATCATGGCGGGCGTCAACCAGGTGATCATGCTGGCGCTGTCCATGGTGGTGGTGGCCGGCCTGGTGGGTGGTGGCGGCCTGGGCGCCGTCGTCGTCCAGGCGATCACCCAGTTGGACATCGGCCGCGGCTTCGAGGGCGGCCTGGCGGTGGTGGTCCTGGCGATCTACCTGGATCGGGTCACCGCGGCGCTGGGACGCCGGCTGGCCTGACGTTCCCGCTCCCACAGATCACGACGCCCGCGCCGGTTCGGCGCGGGCGTCGTGGCGTCCGGCTCCGTGTCAGGAACGCCGGTCCAACGCCTCCAGGGTGGCGTAGGTGACCGCACCGTAGATCAGGTGCGGCAGCAGGTCGCTCAGCCATTCACCGGCCGACCAGGTGCGCGGGTCGGTGACCTTCAGCCCGGCCATGGACAGGTCGGTGGAGGCCATCGCGACCACACCGGCCAGGGCGGCGCCGACCGGGGCCGGCGGGCGCACCCCGGCACGCCGCAGCACGCCGAACACGGTTCCGATGCCGACGCCGGTCACCATGCCGGACAGGCTGCCCAGCCCGCTGACGCGGTTCTGCCGGGTCTCCCCCTCGCCGGGCACGGTCACCGGCAAGCGGTCCTCCAGCGCCTCTACGGTCTGCTGCGGCGTGCTGCTGCTGCCGCGGCCCCGCACCACCATGTCCACGTACGTCGCGGCGTTCAGCGCGGCGGTGCCCGCGGCGCCCGCGGCGGCGCCGGCCAGGATTCCGGTTCGCATGAGTTCTCCTCCACGTGGTGGCTTACCCGGTTGCGGTGCCCGGCCCGGCGCGCCGCCAAACGGCATCGGGCGGCACCCGTGTCACGCCGCGGACGGCCGCAGCAGCACCTTGGTCCATCCGGCTTCCCGCGCGTCGAAGTGCGCATATCCCTGCGCCGCCTCGTCCAGCGGCATCTCGTGCGAGACCAGGAACGACGGCGTCGCCCGGCCGGCCGTGATGAGATCGCGCAGTTGCCGGTTGTAGCGTTTCACCGGGCACTGCCCGGTGCCCATCCGCTGCCCCTTGCTGAAGAACGTGCCGTAATCGAAGGCGATGCGCCCCTGGCGGGCCCGCTCATCCGGCGCGCCCGGATCCTGCGGCACGTACACCCCGACCACGCCGATGCCGCCGGTCGAGCGCACCACCTTGATCAGGTTGTCCAGCACCAGTTCGGGATGTTCGTCGCCGGACGGGTCGTGCGCCTGGTATCCGACCGCCTCCACGCCGCAGTCGGCGCCCCGGCCCGCGGTCGCGTCCATGATCTGCTCCACCGGGTCGCCGCGGCCGAAGTCCACCGGCGTGGCGCCGATCTTGCCGGCCAGGTCGAGCCGGTCGCGTTCCTTGTCCACCACGAACACCTCGGACGCGCCGCGGATCATCGCGCTGTGCGCCGCGAGCAGGCCGACCGGACCCGCTCCGAAGACCGCGACCCGGTCACCCGGCTGCATGCCGGCCAGCTCGGTGCCGTGCCAGCCGGTCGGGAAGATGTCCGAGAGCATGGTGAAGTCGTTCTCGTACTCGGTGCCCGGCGGCAGCTCCAGCAGGTTCACATCGGCGTACGGCACGCGTAGCAGCTCGGCCTGCCCTCCGGCGTACGGGCCCATGTTGGCATAGCCGTACGCGGCGCCGTCCATCCCTTCGACGGGGTTGGTGCGCAGGCAGAAGCTGGTCCATCCGGCTTCGCAGTTGCGGCACGTCCCGCAGGCGATGTTGAACGGGACCGACACCCGGTCACCGACCTTGATCCGGTCCACCGCGTCGCCGACGGCCTCCACGACGCCCATGTTCTCATGCCCGAGGATCTTGCCTTCCTCGACGTTCGTGCGGCCCTCGTACATGTGCAGGTCGGAGCCGCAGATGTTGGTGGTGGTGATGCGTACGATCGCGTCGGTGGGCGCCTGGATCGTCGGATCCGGCATCTGCTTGACGGTCACGTCGCGCGGGCCTTGATAGACGACGGCTTTCATGAGAGAACCTCCGAATCACTGATACACGTCGGCTACCCGTGGCACCGGCCCGCAAACGGTGGGTGCGTGCCTGCGGCGCGGGCGGTTAGCGTGGCCGCAGGCGGGTAGCCCCAGCGGAGACGATGCGGTGAGAAACGAGGTGGTACAGATGCCCATCGCGACGATCAGCCCGGTCACGGGCGAGGTGCTGAAGAAGTTCGAGCCGATGACGCCGGACCAGGTCGACGCGGCGATCGGCCGGTCCGCCGAAGCGTTCCGCGCCCTGCGCGGCACCTCCTTCGGGCAGCGGGCGGCCTGGATGCGTGCGGCGGCCGATCTGCTGGAGGCCGAGCAGGACGACGTCGGCGCACTGATCACGCGGGAGATGGGCAAGCCGTTGCGCGCGGCCAAGGCCGAAGTGGCCAAGTGCGCCACGGCGTGCCGGTTCTATGCCGAGCACGCCGAGGAGTTCCTGGCCGACGAACCGGCCGACGCGGAGGCGGTCGGCGCGCATCGGGCGTACGGGCGCTATCAACCGCTCGGCCCGGTGCTGGCCGTGATGCCGTGGAATTTCCCGCTGTGGCAGGCGATGCGTTTCGCCGCGCCGGCGCTGATGGCCGGCAACACCGGGCTGCTCAAGCACGCCTCCAACGTCCCGCAGACCGCGCTCTACATGGGTGAGCTGTTCGAGCGCGCGGGCTTTTCCGCGGGCGCCTTCCAGACGCTGCTGATCGGCTCGGATGCGGTCGAGCAGGTCCTCACCGATCCGCGGGTGCGCGCGGCCACGCTGACCGGGAGTGAACCGGCCGGGCGGGCGGTCGCCGCGATCGCCGGGCGGGAACTCAAGAAGACCGTGCTGGAACTGGGCGGCAGCGACCCGTTCGTGGTGCTGCCGTCGGCCGATCTGGACCGCGCCGCGCAGGTGGCCACGACCGCGCGGTGCCAGAACAACGGGCAGTCCTGCATCGCCGCCAAACGCTTCATCGTGCACACCGACGTCTACGACGAGTTCGTGGAGAAGTTCACCGCGCGGATGTCGGAGCTGACCGTGGGCGATCCGATGGCCGACGGCACGGACATCGGCCCGCTCGCCACCGAGCAGGGCCGTGATGACGTCGCGGCGCAGGTCGCCGACGCGGTGGACAAGGGCGCCGCGGTGCGTTGCGGCGGACGGCGCGGCGAGGGCGGCGGCTGGTGGTACCCGCCGACGGTGGTCACCGACCTCACGCCGCGGATGCGCATGTACGCCGAGGAGGTGTTCGGCCCGGTGGCCGGCGTCTACCGGGTGTCGTCGTACGAGGAGGCGGTCGCGCTGGCCAACGCCACACCGTTCGGGCTGGGCAGCAACGCCTGGACCACCGACCCCCACGAGCGGCGGCGGCTGGTGGACGATCTGGAGGCCGGGGCGGTGTTCATCGACGGGATGGTCGCGTCGTACCCGCAACTGCCGTTCGGCGGGGTGAAGAACTCCGGGTACGGACGGGAGCTGTCGGCCGCGGGCATCCGCGAGTTCTGCAACCTCAAGACGGTCTGGATCGGCGACCCGGCGGTCGGGTGATCCGGTTCAGCCGGGGAGCAGCGCGAGCACCGCGGCGCCCAGCAGGCCACCGGCCGCGGTGACGCCGGCGGCGGCCGCGGTGACCCGCCACCCGAAGGCCCGGCCCACCATGGCGATGCCGGGCAGGCTGACCGCGGGCAGGGTGATCAGCAACGCGCCCACCGCGCCCAGGGACAGTCCGGCCACGGCCGCGCCCTGGGCGATCGGGATCTCGCCGCCGGTCGGGATCACCATCAGGGTGCCGACGGTGGCGGCCACCAGCACCACGGCCACGCCGGTGCCGAGGCCGCCCTGACCGAGCGGGAACAGCCAGCCACGGAACCCGCCCACGAGCATGACCACCAGGGCGTACTCGGGGACCAGGGTGACCAGCAGGCGCACCAGCGCCCGACCGAAACCGGCCGCGGACGGATCGGGATCCGCAGCCGGGGCCGCGGGCGCCGGGACCGCGGACGCCGGGACCGCGGACGCTGGGACGCCGCGGTCGGCGACGAGCGAAACGACGCATGCGCCGCCGATCACCACGACGGCACCGACGGCGAGCCGGGTGACCGTCCACTGCCACGGCGCGACGAACAGCAGGAAGACCAGCACCGCCGGGTTCAGCAAGGGATTTCCCAGCCAGTACGCGACCACGGCGGCGATGCCGGCGCCGCGGCGGCGCAGGCCCACCGCTACCGGGGCGGTGCAACAGGTGCACATCATCGACGGCGTGCTCGCCGCCGCCCCGGCCAGGGCGGCGCCCAGCCGGCTCGGCCGGTTCAGCACGCGCAGCAACCAGGCCCGCGGCACCAGGGTCTGCAGGGCGGCGCTGATCAGCAGCGCGGCCACCAGGGCCGGCCAGATGGCCGACGCGTAGGCGCGGGTGAACGACCACGCCGCGGACCAACTCGGCGGGTCGCCGGGGTGCACCTCGCCCACCCGCAGAATGTCCGAGCCGGGCCACACCCCGGTGCCGGCCAGCGCGCGAGTCTTCGCTGCGTACGGCAACCATTTCGCCCACGACAGCGTGAGCACCGCGATGACCAGCGCAAGAACCGCGGCGACGGCCACCCGCCGCGCACGGCGGACCCCGACCGCGTCGCTCATGCCGTCACCCCTTCACCCGGCGGCCCTTCCACCCGGCGCCGTCCGGACCCTATCGCGCCGGGAGGCGGGCGGCAGCCGCGGTAGCCGCCGCCCGCCCTCTCGTCAGCCGAACAGCGCGAACCGCTCGTGGCGGGCGCCGCCGATGCGGGTGAAGGCGCCCCCGGCGGCGACCCGGCGGGTGCGCGTGTCCGACGACAGCACCTGCACGCCGTGGACGCCGTTCGCCTGCGGATTCCAGCCCGTCAGCCGTCCCCGGGTGTCCAGCGCGGCCAGCTTGATCCGTTTGGCGTAACCCTTCGGGCAGCCCAGTTGCTTGATGGTGCTGGTGGTCGTGCAGGCGCGGTCGAAGTGGCCGCCGGCGTAGGTCACGCCGCGCAGCACCGCGATGTTGTGCACGTCTCCGTCGAACAGATGCGTCCAGCGCACGTACCCGTAATTGGTGTATCCCACCGCGCGCCCGCCGGGCCCGCCGGTGCCGGTGTAGACGGTGCGGGCATCCGCCTCCACATCGAGCACGATGGCCGGCGCCTTCGGCCGGAACGCGGTGATCAGCCTGCCGGAGACCGGATGCACCGCGGCCAGGCGCGGTTGCCTGCCGGAACCGTTCACCGTGCGGAATCCACCACCGACATACACCCGGGTACGGGTGACGGCCACCGCCTTGACCCGGTCGTTGGTGCGCGGTCGCCACGAGCCGTCCAGCGCCCCGGAGGAGTGCCGGAAGGCCGCGAGGTTGCCGCGCTTCTTCCCGTCCACCGCGGAGAACTTCCCGCCCACGTAGATTCGGCCGTTGCCGATCGCGAGGGTGGTGGCCTTGCCGGTGAACTCGTGCCGGAAGGACGTGAGCCGTCCGGTGACGGCATCCAAGCGGGCGACGGAATCGCGGCGGGTTCCCGAGACGGTGGAGAAGTCGCCCGCCGCGTACACCGCGCGACCGGCGACGGCCAGCGACCGCACGGTGCCGTCGGCGACCGGGTTCCAGGACAGGACCGCCCCGGTGCGGGCGTCGAACGCGGCGAGCCGCTTGCGGGTATACGTCTTGCCGTAGAACGAAACCTTGGTGAACGAACCGCCCACATACACCACGTTGCCGCGGAATGCGACTGCCCACACCGTGGAGTTGAAGCCGGGTGTCGTCGAGGACCGGGCCGACACCGCGGCCGCAGCGGGTGTGGCGGTGGCGATCGCGCCGACGGTCCCCGAGGCCAGCGCGCAGGTCATTGCCATGAAGGCCGGAAATCTTCGCATGCCTTGATCAACTGCGCGAGGTCCGTCCAGGTCGCGGACGCGGTTCGAACGGATGACCACGAAGGAGTGCCCGCCCCGCATGACTCCCCAGTGGACGCTCGGCCGGACGTGCGGTCCGGGCATTTTCGGCACCACCGATCGGCGGTGTTCCGTCGCGTCGGAGGTGGGTGGCGAGGCATGCTGGAGAAACGGTGCACCGCGGTGGGCGTCGGCACGGCGTGGGTGAGGTAGATTGCTGATCTTGACACACACGTCGGCGCGGCGGCCGTCATCGCCTGTCGGGGGCAGGCATCGCGTGCACAGGTGAGCCGCCGATCCCGGAAGGACACACCCCCATGGACTCTTACACCATCACCATCGCACCCGACAACGACAGCGGAGCCACGACCAAAATCGTGGTGGACACCTCGGGCGACGAGGTCCGCATCACCGATGTGCATCTGCACTCCGCGGGCGGCTTGTCCAGCGGCCATGTGCCGACCATCGACTTTCCTCTGCTGCTGCAGGCCGTCTCGGCGGCGGTGCCCGGCGCCGAGCGGGTCCGGGCGACCGCCACCGAAATCCCCGGGGCGGGCACGCCCGCCCTCGCCGCGGCACCACCGGACGGCGGCGAATCCCCGGCGGCGCATGCCGCACCACAGCCGTCCCCCGGCGAAGCCGCCGTGGACGGGATGACCGACGATGCATCGGCGACGACGGCGCCCGTGATGGAGCCGGCGGGGACCGCCGACGCACCGGAGCCGGAGGAGCAGCCGAGGGCGGCGCCGCGGCGGCGCACCCCTCGGGCGACGACACGCAAGGCGGCCACCCGCGGCGCCTCGAGGGCCGCCGCCGCACAGACAACCGCGCGCGGCAGCGCTCCTCGCGGTGCGCGGAAGGCAACCGCGCAGAAGACCACCGCGCGCAAGGCGACCGCGCAGAAGACCACCGCGCAGAAGGCCGCGACCGCCAAGAAGACCACGACCACCAGGAAGGCCACCGCCGCCAAGAAAGCCACGACCACCAGGAAAGCCACGGCCGCCGGGCGCAGCGCGGCGACGGCCACCGCGCGCAAGGCCACCGGCCGCGGCTCCGCCACCACCGCCGCCAAGAAGACAGCGCCCAAGAAGGCAGCAGCCCAGAAGACGACAGCCCAGAAGGCGACGGCCAGTCGCGCCTACCGGCGCACCCCCGACGACTTGGCCGCGGTGTACGACCGCACCGGCAGCACGTCGGCCGTGGCGGCGCACTACGACGTGCCTCGGCACACCGCGCAGGGCTGGATCCGCCGACTGCGGACGACACGCGCCTGATCCGGGCATGCCGGGTGCCGGGGCATGCGCCGCCCCGGCACCGGCCGCGCGGGTCAGGCGGTCCGCAGTGGCCGCCGGATGATGCCCTCACCGATCGCCAGGCGAGTCAGTTCGGAACGGCGGCGACGGCCGGTCTTCTCCCGGATGCGGTCCAGGTGCGAGCGCACGGTACGGACGCTGATGGTGAGTGATTCCGCGATGTCGATGTCGCGTTCCCCCTCGGCCAGCAGCGCCAGCACCTCGTGCTCGCGGGGCGTGAGCGCCAGGCGGGGGCCGGCTTGCCGCGGCCGGGAACGGTCCAGCAGCGCGGCCGCCAGCGACGCGGACACGTACGTCTCCCCGTGAGCCACCTGACGCAGCGCCGTCCCGACCTCATCCGCATCCGCGGACTTCGGCAGGTATCCGCGGGCGCCCGCGGCCAGCACGGCGAGCACGTCCGACTGCGCCGCCTGGGCCGAAATCACCAGCGGGCGATGACCCGCCTCGGCGATCGCCAGCGCCGCCGCCGCACCCTGCCGCCCGGGCAGGTGCAGATCCAACAGCACCACCGCGCCCGACGGCAGGCGGTGGGCGAGGAATTCCTCCACCGACCCGGCCACCGGGCCGAGGCGGAAGCCCGGCAGCCCTTCGACCACGCGCGACAGCGCCGCACGGAACAACGGATGGTCCTCCACGATGGACACCACGATGGCGTCGTCGGTCTGCGGCATGATGCCGCCTCCTTCTGCACTGGTGGGGTGGGCTTGCTCGGTGGGCCGGTTCTGATGGGCCGTGGTCAGGCGGGACCGCGGGCGGCGGCGCGGGACAGTTCCGGCCCCGCCGGGAAGAGACTCAGCAGTCCGGTGGTGACGGACGTGACGGTGGCATCGCCGTACCCGAGGGCCTTCAGATCGTCGGGGCCGGCGACCGGATAACGGGTGCCCTGGTCGGTGATCAGCGCGGTGCCGCCGCCACCCGCCCGCACCAGCAGATCGGCTCCGGGCGCCACGTAGACGCGATCGGCCGTACGGGCGGATGCCGGTGCCTCCACCGGCAACGCCCGCGCGCCGGACGGCACCGGCGCCGGCCCGGTCCACAGAGCGAGCGGGCCGGTGCCGCTTCCGCCGGCACACACCGGGCCTTCGCCGGGCGTGATCCTCGGCAGCCGGGGCGGGAACCCCGGATCCTTCGCCCGCGTGGCCACGAGTCCGGAGGCGGCGACATCGGCCGCCGCCACGTCCACCGGACGCGGCACACCGTCGCGATAGGCATCGCGGTTGTCCGGATTCCCGAGGATCAGCGCCGCCTCGGTCTGCCCCACCGGCACCAGCCCGTCCGCCCCGACCAGGTAGTAACGGTCCGCGCCGTCCACGCCCCGGGCCAGCAGAATCTGCCCGACCCGCGTCGAAGCGCCGGCCAGCCGGGGGCCGCGACGGCCCACGCCGGCCACGTCGAGCAACGTCAGATCCGGTCCGGCGGGTAGCGCCCGGATCCAGGCCGAGCCGGCCGGGCGGGGACGGACCGCGTCGTACCCGAGCGCCACCAGGGCACCGGTGCGAGCCCGGAGACGGCGCCCGTCGCTCACCAGGTAGCGGGCGCCGTCCGGGTCCCTGACCACCACACCCTGGCCGGCGTTCAGCCGCGCGGCCGGAAGCGACGCGCCGACCACGGCCGTGGTGAGCGCCGCCGCGTCGCCCGGCGTGGTGCAGACCGCCCACGGACCGGTGATCAGGGCGTCCGGCGCGGCCAGCGACGCGGGGGCGCCGGGGATGCCGAGTGGCCGGCCGCGCGGTGCATCGGCCAGGGCGCGGGACGACATCGAGGTGATCTTCGCGGAGCCGATGAGCAGCCGGGCCGAGGCGTGGTTCAGCACCGGATGCACCAGGCCGTCGTCGCCCAGCACGAAACTCGCTCCGGTCTCCTTTTCGACAAGGATCTGCCCCGGGCTGCGCCAGTCGGCCGTGCTGCCCGGATGCAGCACCGCGGCGACCAGGAAACCACCGGTGACCAGCAAGGCCACGCCCAGACCGGCGGCGGTGGCCCGGATCAGCCGCCGTCCCGGCGCGACCGGATGGTTCGCGTCACCGAACTGCAGCGCCGACACGATGCGGCGGCGCAGGAACTGGTAGGCCTGAAGCTGATCCCGTTGAGTCCACATCGTCGTCCTCGCACATCGTCGCCGACGGTTCTACGAGGTACTCCGTGCGGCCGGCGAGAACGGTTCGCGGTGGGCGGGAACTTTGTCGTCTCGCCCACCGCGTCACGCCGCGCGGATCACCCGGCCAGCGCCTGCGCCGAGCCGTACAGTCCCAGCACCCATACGCCCAGCGGCACCAGGGAGGTGACCATGACGAAGTCGGCGACGTCGGCCAGCCGGGCCCAGCGCGGCGAGGGAGATCTGCGGCCGGCACGGGCGGCGTGCACCGCGCACCCGATCCCGGCGGCCAGGGTGGCGGCGCCGATCGCCGCAGCCGCCGGGCCGCCGTACACCAGCACGACCTTCGCCGACACGGCCACCAGCATGCCCATCCCGGCGGCGAGCAGCACGGCGTGGTGCGCCGCCGCCGCGTACGCGCGACTGCGCACCAGCAGCGCGAGAGCCGCCGCGGCGGTCAGCGCCAAGCCGGCAGTGACACCGGAGTCCAGGAGCACCGCACCGCCCGCGACCACGGTCGCCGCCGAGCCGGCCAGCAGGGCGGTCAGCGCCGTCTCCGCCGCCCGGGTGCGCCCGGCCGTCTCGGTCGCCGGGGTGGGTTGCTCAGCGTCCCGGAAGGTCGCCATGTCGGCGGGCACTTCCGGCACCGGCAGCCCGCCCATGCGCAGGGCGAGGCCGGGGAAGGCGGGCGTGAGCACGACGGCCAGCACGACCAGCACCGCCGCGGCCGACGCCGGGCCGGCCACGCCGACGGTGACACACGCCGCGGCGACCGCCCCGGACGCGCAGACGCCCGTGCCGGCCACGAACCAGGCCCGGCGCAGGCGCAACAGCAGGGCGGCAACGGCGGCGTACAGGGCGGTCACCGCGAGGGCCGCGGTGCACAGTGCGGGATCCGCCGCCGTCGGCAGCCGGCCGGCACCGGCTGCGGCTGCGGCTGCGGCGGCCGCCGGAACGCCCGCGGCGGTCAACGCCACCGCCAGATCCGGCAGACCGCGCCGCCGCTCGACGACGACGCCCGCGCTGAGCAGGGCGACCGCCATCGTCGCCGCGGCGGCCGGACCGGCCGGGCCGGCGACCGCGGCGGCCATGGTGACGGCGGCCAGCACGAAGGACAGGACCGCCACGGCGAGGCCCACCCGGCCGGACAGCCGCGGTCCCCACCGGCCCGGCCCGGTACGCACGTTGTCGGCAACCGCGTCGACGGTGTCGTCGAAGACCGCTACCGGGGCGTCCAGCCCGGCCGGCACGAGATGCAGGATCTCGCCGTCACGCAGGTCCGACGCGGCGACCGTCTGCGCGCCGGCCAGTGGCGGCCCAGCCACCCGCCGCAGCACCCAGCCCCGGGTGCCGGCTTCCTCATCGGCCAGATGCGGCGCCACCGCGTGCAGCAGCACCGGGGTCAGTTCGGCGATGGTGCACGGCGCGGGCAGGGCGATGTCGGCCCGCCGTCCACCGGCCACGACCGTGACACGGCGTGGTGCGGACGGTGGCGGCACCGGGGCCACCGCCGTGGACGCCGGCCCGGTAGAAGCCGGCGCAGTGCGGGCCGGCGCAGTAGAGGCCGGCGCAGAGGTGCGCCGGGCGGGCGTGGCCGCGGGGCGGCCGGGCTGGCCCGGGTAAGCCGCGGGGCGGCCGGGCTGGCCGGGATAACCCGCGGGGCGGCCGGGCTGGCCGGGACCCGCCCCGGCGG
>NZ_BMMX01000016.1:57158-148628 GCF_014646155.1 Mangrovihabitans endophyticus | reverse complement strand
CTACGAACGCTTCATGGCCGAGGCCAGGAGGGCTGAAGCCGCATAACGGAACCCTCCACGATCTTGGGGGATTGACAAACATCGTCGCGCAGGTGTGGCCGGTCAAGGACAACGCCTCCGACACCACCCGCCGCAACGCCAAACAACGCCTCGGCACCCTCAAATACCTCATCCGCGAAGCCGACACCCAAAAGACCATCCAGGGCAGCCGGTGGGCCGGATACCAGGCCATCACCGAATACCTCGACCACTACCAGCCCGCCAAGAACGACCTCACCCGCGCCAACCGGGTCGTCACCGGCACCACCGGCGACCTCAAACTAGCCGCCTTCGACCTGCTCAAAGCCTGACCACACCTGCCCGTACGCCACGCCGGAAGGCTGGTCCCCGAGACCAGCCTCCCGGCGCCACCCGGCCGGCTGCTCCCTCCCACCGCGCAGCCGCGCCCCAACGTCTGCGCATCACCTCAACACGCCGTCTGGCCGGGCGCGCATCTGCGCGCAGACCGGCCCTTTCTTGCTTTGTCGGAAGGCGAACCTGTGGTCAAAGCCGTCACCGGGACCGTCACCATCGTCATCGTCGCCTGCCTCGGCCTTCCCCTGCTGCTGTCCACGATCATGGGCGGCACCATCGGCGGATGCGGCACCACTGCCGGACCATCCACCGGATCTTCCGGGCAACCGTCCGAGACCAGGCGGTGGGACACCGGACAACTCGCCATCGCCGCGACCATCATCGACCGCGGCACCGCCAAAGGCGTCACCAGATGGGGCCAGACCATCGCCCTCGCCGTCGCCATGCAGGAATCACACCTACGCAACCTGCCCGACCTCGGCGACCACAACGACCACGACTCCATCGGCGTCTTCCAGCAACGCCCCAGCCAAGACTGGGGAACCCCCACACAACTGGCCGACCCCACCTACCAAGCCGACAAGTTCTACGACAAGCTGCAGACCATCCCCGGCTGGCAGACCATGCCCCTCACCCAGGCAGCCCAAGCCGTCCAAGCCTCGGCCCACCCCAACGCGTACGCGAAATGGACCGACGACGCCGTCCACCTCATCGCACAACACTCAGCCGGAGACAACGTCCCGCTCGGTTGCTCACCCCTAGCGTTCGGCGACGCGGTGCCAGCCCCGCGCAACCCCGACGGGTCCTGGCCCCACGAGGACTGCACCATCCACCCCGACCCCACGACCGGCACCGGCTGCGTGACCCCACGCCTGCTCCACCTCGTCCAGCAAGCCACCACCGCCGGCTTCCCCAAGCCCGCCTGCTACCGCGTCGACGACCACGGCGAACACCCTCGGGGCCGCGCCTGCGACTGGATGATGACCCCCGGAGGCGCAGCCACCAGAACCCAGAAGGCCCAGGGCGACACAATGGCCGCGTGGGCGATCGCCAACGCCGACCGCCTCGCCATCATGTACATCATCTGGTACCGCCGAATCTGGACCCCGGCCCAAGGCTGGCACCCCTACACCAACCCCTGGGGCGGCAACGACCCCTCCGGATGGCACACCAACCACGTCCACATCAGCGTCTACTGAAAACAGCAACAAATCGCATGCACTGATTTGCAGATGAGGATGATGTTTCTGTGGTTTAAGCCGACGTCGCTACTCACGGAACTTTGCTGCTGTCCGGATGAAGATTCCTGGCAGCAAGGTGAGATATCAGCGCCGCGAGACCCCCAACCGATCTCACTATGTTCAGATCGGTTGCAAGGTCAAAACGGAAGTTTGACGGGGTCTGATACCGGTTGGCCAGGTGGCTTTACGAAGAAGTCGTTCTTATTCGAGTTTGACCGATGCCGCAAGATATCGGCTTCTTTGCTCTGGTCATCAGTAAGTCCGTAGATCCGTCCAGTGCGCGGAAACTTCAGGTCCGCCTTCGCCGGCACTTGGACGTCGAACGGGGTCGAGTGACCCGACAGCACTAGGTGAGGGTAGTACTCGATGTAGGCGGTGCCGTAGTCGACCTCGACGAAGAACCAATACGTCAAACCCGGTTCCGGCTGCCCGTGGGGGGTCGCGCTGATCCTGACTTCGCGGTCGCGGAGGTGCGCCGCAGTGATCTCGTAGCGCAGATCCTCCGTGACCAGTGCGGGTCCGGACGACATCACCGTGGTGGCGGTTGTGGTGTTCGTCAGTGTCGGCACCGGGGAGGCTGACGGTGCGAATCGCAGGGCAACCAGCAGCACGCCGACGGCGGACGCTGCGACGACCGCGAGACTCAAGACCACGTAGCCGCCCGGCATCCCGGTGCTGATGGTGGCATCCCCACCGATTTGCGTCGATTTATTGCCGGTGCCGTGCTGTGACACTGCACTGGGCCGAGGGCGCGACGGTGGGCGGCGACCAGAAGCCGCCTCGCTACCACGATCGAGGGAAGCGAGGGACGCCTCGGGCGCACTGCTCTCCAGCGTTGTCCCGATGATCGCGACTGCGATACCAGCGATTACCAGGACGACTACTACGGCCCCGACCGTCCAGGAGGCACGGCTGGTCACGATGTTGGTGAACAAGCCAGTCAAGGCCGACAAAGCCACCCCGCCACCGGCGACGACGGCGCGCCTTCTCTTGTTGTTCGACATGTCGCGGGAATCCAATGTGTCAGCCGATGGGTGCGTCCGATCGAACCATCGCGGCCGACCACCGGTAATCACCCACATGGATCTCCAGCAGCACCGATCATCTGACGACGGCGCGAAGACGATTCGAGAGCGGTCCTGCGAGGGCCTGGCCAAAGGTCCAAGAAGACGGTCCCGCTGACCGCCACCTCCGCCGAGCAGGGCAATCGAACCTGGTAGCGCCGCCAACTGTCGGGCCGAGGTGACAGCTGCGGACGGCTACGCCGACGTGGGTTTCTACCGGCAGGGTCGATGCTGTGGTGGCTCGAAGGCGTCCTCCGCCGCGTCCCTCCGGTCACGACGGAGCCCGGCATGACGCCGCGCAACGCGCCGCCACCAGCAGACAGGTAAGGGGCCCGCCGAGTTGAACCGAGCGCCGGCGACGGGGTCAGTTCTCCCGGGCCGGCGACGACGATGAACAGCGGGTCAGAGGGCGTGACGCCCAGGCTGTTCTTGTTCGGATCTTGTTCGGAGGCACTCCACACCGCCACGAGCTCGATCACTATTCCGCTGGTCACAAGTTCGAGCATCGACGGTGCCAGCGGTACCGAGCATAGGTTGCTGGTCGACCGATGTCCGCTGGCCTCCGGCCTTCACGACCGACCCTCTTCGCAAGCGAGTGCCGTTGGGCCTGCCATCGCCGCCACCCTACGGGACAGACGTGGACTGCGAGGGATCGACCACCCGGCCCGACTCATTCACACCGTTGGAATATCCACACGTCCCCGGCAGATCATTTACCTTCTGCCAGAACCGCCCGAGTGACATCAGCGGCGTGACAGGACGTCCGCCCACAGTCGGCAGCGGAAATTGCAGAGCCTCGGCATCGATTACCCGCATAGACTGAGGTGTGCATGAAGCGGGCAGCCGCCAGCGAACTCAGCCGGCACCACCACATGTCGTCTTCGAGGTTCTGACCAACTCCGGCCGGGATCCAGCTCGGCCATGGCTGTTGCTATTGGACGACGAGCAATCACCGCACCTCGTTGCCGCGGAAGAGCCGCATTTCGTCGTCTGGTCCTCGCTGTGGGAGAAGCGGCCGGACGCCCAGGTCCGATTCGACCTCGCATCCGACGGCACAGCGGGAACTCGTCTGCGGTGGACCCTGTTCGTGGAGGAGCCGATACCCGACCCGTCGCTGCTCGGTCACCTGCGTAAGCGGCTCAACGAGCTGATCAACGCGAACCTGCGGTACACGTTCGGGCAGTAGCGGAAATTCTCCAGCGGTAGCGCGCTTTGTCTGCGGCATGACAGTAAGCCCGATCGTATCCCGTTCGAGGATTACTCGTTCCTTGAAATCGCACACTAGACCCAATTAAGGCAGGTTGCCGGGTTGCATGGATTCAGCCCATACTCTCACCGAATTTCCAAGATGTCCGCTATTTGGCAAATGCGACAATATTGCCGTCATGGAATGTCGCCTATCCGACTTCCGAGTGCCTCGGCTCGCCTGCGAAGCGTTTATCTCGATGCGGCAATTAAGGCGGCAAGCATGATAGGCGGACCAGACCGTGACTTTGATTGTTTTGAAACCTGGGTCGCTGGACAGAGAAGCGATTAGGAGAGAGGTCGGAAGAAGCGCACCGCTCGCAGTGGTGAAGTCAGATGGCAGCTCGGTTGTCGAAAGCATCAAGCAGGCAAGCGACTTCCGTCCCGGATTTCATTTACCTAGGGTCGATTGCCTGCTCAGACTCCACTCGGGGCCATCCAGGAGTCTCTTCTTTCGCCTTGCCCGCTTCGGCGGACGTGAAGATATCACGGCTCGGGTGTCGGCCGCCGGTCTCCTCGTGGCGGTAGCGGCGTGCCTCATGCAGGGCAGCAACGGCATTCAGTCAGTATGGTGGGCTGGCGCTGTACTGATGGGGGCCACGGTCGTTTCGTTTGTCGGCCAGCCTGCGATAGCTGCTTGGTATCGCTGGTGGCTGATCAGCTCGGTGTGGAGGAAGATATCGCAAGTGAGTCTCGCGGTCGTCTCGCGATCGTGGCATGACAATGTGGCCGACGATGAGGGCAATTTCGGCAGAGTACTCGCAGCTGCGTACGTCGCCGATCTCACGGACGCTTGGGATCACCGCCGGAAACGCCTAGTCAACTGGTGGCGACAATGGCCGCGCGACTATCCAGTAATCGTGCTGAACCATTCGAATGCGCAACCATTGCTGCAGGCTTTTGGGCGGGCACCTGAGGGGCCTGCCGTACTAGTACTGCCACCTACTACCGCAACAATACCCTCGTTGATGGTTCAAAAGCATTTCCCCCGTCGACCCATAAAGGTTGAGCCCTTTTGGCAAAAGCAATCCAGCCGCATCGTCAGCGGGATCGCCGGTATCGCACTGTTCGTTACCGCCATAGTCGTCTTAGGGTATTCAATCCGGCCTCTCCTGCAGGAGGATGTATGTGATGGCCTACCCGACGGCGTTACCGAAGCTGACGGCGAGAAGGTGGGTTACCGACTCTGCGGTATGCCGTTCTGGGCCGGTGACGACGAGAAGGGGATCTGGGAGAATAAGATCTACGAAGCAAACCGGACCGTCCGCAAAGAAGACAAGCGGGGCTTCGTTACCATCCTGGTCGTCACATCCTTGGCGTCACCCGACGGACCGGAATCGGTGGTGCCGGAGACACAGGGTCTGTCCGGCGTCTACGCGGCCCAGCGCGAGATCAACGAGAGAGGAAGCGGTCCGAAGGTTCGTCTTGCTGTGGTCAACACCGGCCGCGGTGGCGCCAAGGTCAAGGAGGCTCTAGATGAGGTCCAAGACTTGATCGACGCAGACAAAAATGACGCAGACAAGAATAGGGTCATCGGCGCCGTCACTTCGATCAACAGCACCGTACTCGCCAAGAAGGAACTGCAACGCCTTGACGACGTCGGAATTGTGCAGGTTTCGCCCACGATGACGGCCGACGGATTTGGTTCGAAGATGCACCACTTCTTTCAACTTGTCTCGCCGAACAAGCTCCAGTCTGACGCGGTCATCCATTACGTCGTCACCAGTGCCAATGGCAAGGTCGGACATCTCTTGCAGGTTAGCCCTGGCGGTCCGGATGATCTTTACGTCACTAGTCTGTTCGACGCCGTCCAAGGGCATTTGGAGGAGCTTAAAAGCGCCAGGATAGATTTCCAACGTCTTGCCTGGAGCCAGGGCGGCAATGGCGACCTGTCCATTGCTTGCGCCAAGAGAGGCGAGTACGAAGCTGTATTTTTCGGCGGCAGGTACATTCAATTCGGTGAGTTTGCCGAGGATCTGCGTGATGCTTGTGGGCGCAAGATGCCGAAACTGATCGCGGATGACTCGACTTCACGCTTTCTCATGGACGCAAAGCTGACCCGAGGCATGCGTTACGGCATTGAGGCCACCATCGTCTCGCGAGGGCCACTGCTAACCTGTGCACAGCTTAACACTCTGACCGGGAAGGACCCGTCCTGGCGGCGCGATTTCGCCGACGCTCTGAGGGACGCCACCGGCCGGTGCTCCGACCCCCAGTCCCGCGATGACGCGTTGGCCGGCGGGTGGACTCCTAACGCATACGATGCGGTAGAACTGCTCCATGACCCATTCACCTACGCTCAAGTTGAAGACCCCGACAAGATGCGGTCCCAACTTTCCGTGAAGTTGGAAGAAACAAACGGCGTCGAGCGCGGCACGGTCAGTCCGATCCACTTCGCCGACAGGGTTTCGGATCGTGGTGTTTGGCTGTACCACGTACCGGAACTGCGTACCATGTTCGCTGCCGGTCGATCGCCCGCAAAGGACTCGGCGACGCCTGTGATGTGCTACGGCAACAGCTACGCAGAGGAGACTGCGCCCGGAAGGTGCGTTGCCCCGAGCGCGTCCTCGTCTACGCGTAAATGATGATATTGGTTCGGCCTAGAATTGTCTTGAATGCCGTCCTGAGCACCGCAAATTGTCCTAACGAAACCCTCTTGAAGGTCATCGGAAACGTCGTTAGTCTTCGCAGTAGTTTCCAAACTGGTCCAATCCGCCGGCTGAGGTTTATCACAAAGGCGTCGGCCACGTCAGATATATTGTCATCGGCATGAGCGGGCGTTGGGCCGAGCATTCCTGCCCAGGCTCTGGTCTGGGTGAGCACGGCGGCGAGGATGGTGGGACTGCGGTCCTGCCCACAGCGGTTGACCGCGGACGTGAGCGGGTGCGCCGGGGCTGGCCGCGGAGCCGCTGTCTGTGCGCGGCGACGGCCCGAGCGCAGCAGCGGCGTGACCACGAGCGCGTAACAGGGGCCTCGCCCGCGAAGCGTTGGCGGTGATCATCATGTGCTGGTCAGACTGGTGCGCAGATTGTCGGCCAGTTCGATGGTGTCTTCGCGGGGCTCTGCGTCCAGGTCGGCGAGGGCCTTGCTGAGAGCGCGTAGGAGGATCCGGATGCCGTCAGCGTCGGCGAGCCGGTGGCGGGCGTGCATCGCATGGGTGTAGAGGGCCTCGTTGTAGCGGTCCAGGCCGATGGCTTTGTCGAGGAGGTCGGATGCGTCCTGCGGGTCGCTGTCGAGTAGGTCCTCGGCGAGCATCAGATGGGCGTCGGTGCTCCAGCGGCGGACGGTTTCGCGGTGTGGCTGGATCCATTCGTAGTCGCGGCCGTCGGCCAGCGGGGCGGTGCACAGGTTGCAGGCGGTGGTGAGTAGTTCGCGGCGGCGTGGCTCGGTGGCGATGGTGGCGGTGCGGAGCAGGTCGCGCAGGTTCCACACGTCGACGTCCACGGTCGCCGGGTCGAGCCGGTAGCGTCCGGCGGTTTTGATGACGTAGGCGTTTTTGGTGTCGGTGGTGCCGGCGCGGCCAAGGACGTGGCGCAGGTTTGAGGCGTTGGTGTGGACGCGTTGGTCGGCTTGGCTGAGGCGGGCGTCGGGTTCGAGGTATTCGCCGATGTCGCGGGTGCTGGCGCCGTCGGGGTGCACGGCGAGGAACACCGCGAGTTCGAGGGCTTTGGCGCGCAGTGGCCGGCCTTCGGCGGTGATGTTCTCGATGCGTGGGGTGCCGAGCACGCGTAGCCGCGCCCGTTTCTGGACGGGCGGTGCGGGTGCCGTGGTGGTGGTTGTGACGCTGGCGCGGCTGGCCTGCAGCGGCATCGTGGAGACTCGCGCGCTGGTTTCGCCGTCGGCAGGGGCCGGGGGCGGGGGAGTCGTCGTGTCGGCGGGTGGGGGTTGTCCGGTGTGGGCTTCGCGGGTGGCGGCGAGCAGGTCACGGGTCGTGTCGATGTCGAGGACGGCCAGGCGTATGTCCGGGTGGGGGCTGCCGGGTTCGGGGCGGGCGTGGCCGTTGTCGGAGATCGACAGGGTGGGGCCGTGGGGCCAGTGTCCGAGGATGACGGTGGTGATGTCGAGGCCTTGGGTGAGGCCGAAGGTGACGCGGGCGCGGTTGCTGCCGGTGGCCTGGTCGGTGTGGGTGATCAGGAGCAGCGGCGGCAGGGCTTCTTCACTGGGCGCGGTGTCGCGCAGGGTGCCGAGGTCGGCGAGGTTGTGCTCGTCGAGGATGCGGGCGCGTCGTAGCAGGTGGGTGTCGAGCAGGGTGAGGGCCTGGTCGAGGGTGTCGGTGAGGTGCAGCCGGTTCCAGCCGGTGAGTGGGGTGTCGCCGAGAAGCGTGGCGAGGGTGTGCCGGTCGGTGATGACTTCGGCGCGCTGGCCGGGGGTTGAGGGTGTGCCGGTGGTGAGGGCGGTGATGAGCAGGCCGCGGGCGGCGGCGTCCGCGCCGGGGCCGACGAGTCCGGCCCCGCCCGACGGCAGGCGTGGCAGCAGGTGTGGTGGTTCGGCGGCCTGCGGTGTCGGGGTGTGGCGGGTGTGGTGTTGAGCGGCCAGGACCGGGGCGGGCAGGTCGTGCAGGTCGTCGTGGGTGCCGGGCTGGTAGCGGCGGCGGCGTTGCATCCAGACCAGGGCGGCGGTGGCGGTGATCGCGAGGGCCAGTGTCCACGGGATGAGGCTGCCGCCCGGCAGGACGAGATCGTCTCCGGCGCCGTGCCCGCTGTCGTCCGCCTGGCTTCCGGCGTCTGGCGCTGCCGGGCTGGTAGAGGCGGGGGGCGCCGGCCTGGCCGAGGCACCGGGTCCGGCGTCGGGACTCGTCGTTGTCGGTGCCGAGGTTGCGGCGGGTGGCTCGCTGGGCTCGGCCTGGCCAGCCGGGGGAGCCGGTCGCGCCGGTGCGCGAGGCGGGTGGGCCGGCCGGGCGTCCGGTGGTGCGACGGCGTCGGCGGGTAGCCGTATCTGCCAGCCGGGGTATATCAGGTCGCAGTCGGTCAGAGCACGCCCGTCGGTGAAGTGGCGGTGCTTGTTGAGACGGCAGACCTCGGGCCACCGGTCCGGGTCGCCCAGCCACGTCTTGGCGATCTTGGACAGGGTGTCGCCGCGGCGCACGCGATGCTCGTAGCGTTGCTCGCCCACGCTGACCGTGATCAGCTCATGGTGGGATGCCGTGGTCCCAGGGTCGCCGATGTTCGTCTCGTCCACCGCTTCTGCCGGAGCGGCCGGCCGAGCTGATGGCGTGGCGGTGTTGGGCGCGAGGTCGGGGGAGGGGGCGACATGGGCCGCCGGGCTGGCTGCGGCGGCCGTGGCCGCCGGGGTGGTGACCAGTGCGACGGTGGCGGTGCCGGTGAGCCCGACGACGAGGCGGTGCAACGGCATCGGCAGGCGCCACGGCGGAAGCCGCCGCCCGCGGAGCACTCCGGCGATGCTGCCGGCCAGCAGCGTGACCAAGGCCGCCCAGGCCAGCCAGCCCGCCCAGATCAGCAGCACCTTCAAACCCGCGGCAGGCGAGGACGCTTCGGGTGTGGTGGTGAACGGGGCGGTGTTCCACCAGGAGGACCACACGGTGACGGGACTGCCGAACACCGCCCACAGCAGCCACGGCGGGCCGCCCACCAACACCAGCGAGGCGACCACCATCCGGACGCTTCCGAGCACACCCCACCGCGAGCGGGTGGCCGGTTTCGTGCCCGGTGGGGTCCACAGTGACGGTTGCCGGGCGTACTGCGCCGCCCGGCGGCGTACCGGTTCCGGTAGTTGCTCGTCATCCATCGGCGTGAACCATCCCGCAGACTCGGCAGAATCATCCTGATTACCGGTCGGCGCCCGGCGTGCGCCACCTCAATAACATTGACATTTCACAATGCGAAGATCTGACCGTCACCCGACACAACGCTTGCCGTCCACCGGCATGCAGGCGAGACACTGCCCGGCATGCCAACGGGGGATCTTCTCCTGAGTGTCCACCTCGGACCACGCTGGACCGCGGCCGTCGCCACGACCGCCGGGCGTACCTGGCCGGTCACCTTCGACGGTCAGACCCGCATGCCCAGCGGAGCCTGGATCGATCCCGAATCCGGCACCGCCACCGTCGCCGCAGCCGGGCTCGCCGCCGCCGAAAGCCCCGACGCGTACCTGGCGGACCCGATGTCCGCGCTGCGGACCGCGACCGACACCGACCCACGCCCGGCCGCAGCGGTCTCGGCCGTGCTCGCCCACGTGGCCAACACCGCCTGCGCCCAAACGGGCGCGGCGGTGGCCGCGCTGACGGTGACGACACCGCAGCCGTGGGGCCCGAAGTCCAGGCAACGCCTCACCCAAGCCGCCACCACGGCCGGGCTGCCCGAACCGGCCATCGTCACCACCGCAGCCGCCGCGGCAGCCGCCGCTGCGTCGTCGAGCGCGGACGGACAGCGCGGCAGGTTCGTGCTCGTCTGCACCATCGGCGACGACCACCCGCACCTGGCCGTGCTGGACGCCGCCGACCGGTACACGCAGCTCGCCGCGACCACCGTGCGCGACCCCGCCCAGCCCGGCATCCACCACGCCCTCGCCGCCGCGATCCGGCACCGCAGCAGCGCCGACACGAACCCGCCGCAGGAGACGGAGTCGCAGGAGATGGGCTGGCAGGCGGCGACCGAGATCGACCGCGCCCGCACGGCCCTGCTCACCACCCTGCGCACGCCCGTGCTGCTACCCGGGCACGCCGACGCGGTCGTCGTCGAGCCGGGCGACCTGTACCACGCCGTACGCCCGCACCTCGATCAGCTCGGACCCGCGCTCGCCGAGGCGCTCACCGACGCCGACATCGACCACACCGACATCACCGCCACCGTCCTGGTCGCCGCCGACGCCACCGCCCCCACAGCCCAGATCGCCCTCGCCGAGGCCAAAATGCCACCCCCAACGACCTTGACCCAGCCCGACCAGATCGCCACGGGCGCCGCGCACCTCACCGGAAACCTCCGCACTAGCGCGACTCCCACCGCGGCCACGACCCGGCTGCCCCGCACCCGGCTCACCATCGGCAACCTCACCACCGTCGCCGTGCTCACCGCCGCCTCGATCGCCCTGCTGTTCCAGACCATCAGCACCGCCGACGTCTCCACCTTCGCCGGCAACGTCACCGGCGTACGCCTCCCGGTCGCCACCCTCGCCCTCGCCGCCGCCATCGCCGCCACCTCCGCGACCGCCGTGGCCCAGCTCGCCCCCACCACCTGGCTGTCCCTGCGCGGCTCGAACGACCCCGCCTCCACCGGCTGGTTGCTGCGCCGCGCCTACCTCGCCGCCGCAGCAACCAGCCTCGCCCTGGCCGGACTCTGGGGCCTCGCCGCGGGAGTCGGCGTCGAATACACCGACCCCCAATACCTGCGCTGGGCCCTCACCGCCGCCGCCCCGATCACCGCCGGAGCGGTCATCACCGCCGCCGTCTCCCCGCGCATCCCCGCCACCCGCCTCGGCGACTGGATCACCCGCATGCGCCCACCCCTGTGGGCCATCGCCGCAGCTGCCACCGGCGTCTACCTCGTCCGCGCCGCCTACACCCTCACCTTCCCCGTCAACCTCACCGGCTTCCCCACCCTGACCGCCACCATCGGCGCCGCCCTACTCGCCGCCGGCACCGCCGCCACGGCCAGCCGCCACCTAGCCATCCGGGCCGCCATCAGCCTCATCCTCGTCCCCGGCTACGCCCTAGTCGTCACCGTGAACACCATCGGCTACCTCACCGCCACCTACACAGCCACACTCACCGGATGGCACCTCGCCACAACAATGCACACCCTGCGCGAAGCCCTACCCGACAACCCACTCACACGCTGGCTCACCAAAACCTGACACCGGCCACGCCCGGAGCAAGCCGACACCCCGGCTCATACAACAGCTACGGTCCTGATTGCACGCACGGATTTGCCGAGAATAGTGCATTCAAGGAAACTTCGTCAGAGGCGCTAAGCTGACCGCTACTTGAGATGATACCTGTCCGGACCAATCGGCAACCAAATGGGAGTAATTCCTCCCATGCCGCCGATTAAGTCATGACTTCTAGTCGAGGCCATGGACCAGGCGAGCCGCGTTGTGCACCCGCGCGGAGGACTGGAGCAGGGCCTGCCGGTACGATTGCGACTCCTCGCTAAGGTCCGCCAGAACGGCCGCTGACAGGCTGATCAGGTGGGCGCTACCGAGGCATGCCACGTCAAGTGCGAGGGCCTGCATCTCCGCGCTAAGCGCGTTGCCCTGCCAGATGCCGTTGTTAAATCGAACGGTGTGCAGATGCCCCAGCGCTGTGCTGTGAGTGACCTGGCTAAGCATTGAGTAGGCCACCTCAAGCCACCCGGGCTCCGGAAAGGGCGCTCCCATTTGTCGCAGCATAAGGGAGATTGGGGGCAACGGCGTACGCCCACTGGCAATTCCCTCAGGCGTCAAAATCACGTTGCTAGGACGAGAAAAGATGCTTTCGGCTGCGGCTTTGGGCACGCCGGCACTGACCAAGGTGTTGATTGTCTTACGCTGTCGGGCGCGATACTCGTCGAAATACTGCTTTGCCCGGTCCTCGACAATGGTCGGGTCGGAATATCGCCAGATTAGCCGGGCCGCCTCCTCGAGCAACATGCGTGCCGCGAAGACAGAGATCACGACCGAGCCCGGTTGGTCGTAGGTGGAGATCACGGTCTGAAGGCCTGAGTGGCCCCCACCGTAAGTGAGGAGGCTATGGAGAATCGGTGGGCCGTGCTCCCACGGGCTGATCGCCATGGTGCGAGCCACCCGGTAGTACGCCTCGGCTGCAGAGGCCACCTCTGCAGCCGAGTTCACATCTGGAAGCAAATCGTCAGCGGCGAGCAATGCTTGTGGACGGAGCAGAACCGGTTGGCGCGGGCGGGCGCGGCTCTGGCTCCTGGAGGACTGCGCGCGGACGGCGCGTGTCGTGGTCAATCCGTGAATGAGGACCGCGGCTGCCGCGACCTCGGCGGCCAGTTCGACGGCACGCTGCAAGTACGGCTCCTGCTCCACGTCCGGTGGCCAGGACTCGGGCGTTGCCGCGACGGCGCCGAGGAGAGTTGTAACGACCCCGGCTGCGGCCACCTGCATGAACAGAGCCTCGTGGTCGGCTCGCAGGTCGTGGCCCGCCACACCATCATCGGTCAAGCTGCTCAGCATGCCCAGGTGATTACCGTGGCCGGCATGGGCCAAGATCATCGCAGCACCGCGAACTCCGATCATGTCTAGAAGCTGGCGTGCTATCCGCAACTGCGCTGGCAGATCTGTGGCGGTCGGCGCCGCCGGCTGGCCGGGGGTGGTCGGAGCGAATAGGTCGTCGAGTAGCTGCTCCTCGCTGGGCATTGGCGGAGCGTCAACCCATGACATGGACTGCCCAGTCAGATCTGCAACGGCAGGCAACGGCATGAGCCAGCGGGTCAGGATGGGGCAACTCGCATCGGCCTTTTCCAAAGCTATGCAGATTCGGTTACGTTCTTCGAGTAGATCACCAAGCAGTGCTCGGCGTCGATGCGGCTGTTCCCCTATCCATAGCCACCGGAGGCCGTCAACGAGCAGACTACGGGCCATAGATCCCAGCACTGTTCCGCCGAACCCAGCCCCGATCATCGATTCCGCGCAATCATAGCGCTGACGGGCGAACATGAATGCCAGCCCGGCTAGAAAGCGATCGCCAGACACGTCAACCGAGACATCTATCGGCAGCGTGTCCAGATGGAGCCGCAGTGATCGGGTCGCTGCCCGCAGCGTGCGCGTCTGCTGTGTTTCCACCCGGCGGTCGGGACGCATATTGCGTTACTCCTAGTGGGCGCTACACGCCCGGTTAGTAGAATCTTTTTCCCTCATTCACAGCAAGCTAAGTATAATTTACAGCGAGTTCCGTTGAGGGGGCGTTCGATCACCGAGTGTCGCAGACCGAAGGACTCCGGGACTCCGATTGTTCGGTGATCGAGGTTGTACAGACGTTTGTGCTCTCATGCCGCAGGTAATGCGCGGCGCCCCGAACATGGCGGTGACGAGCTGCAGGACGCGGAGATTTGCAAGCAGGTCATCCGGATCGAACACGTTGCCTGCAGGCCCGGTTGTGACAGATCGAGCTCGGATGAGTCTTCGGCGCCCACAGCGCCAACCTCTACGCGATCGCGGAAGCGTGCGCCGCGTTGACCGGCGAGTTGTACCTTTCGTGATCCACAGGTGCCCGGCGCGGATCCGGCAGGCTTCCTTCAGCGGATACGTCACTGCTTGGGCCCGTGGGCCGGCCAGTCAGCCGCCCGGTTGCCGGTCGAGGCCGGGTAGACCCCAAACTGTCGTCTGTAGCGGCTCGTTGTCGCGGCCGGGCCTGGCCGAGGGCAGAACCGCACGAAACGATTCGCCGTTCACAGGAAGAAGACGCATGACCCGCCCATCGGCCTTACCCTCGTCGAGGGCGGCCAGCAGATCATCCCCATCGGGGACTACCACTTGAGAGTGAAATAGGATCACCTCGCCGAGCAGCAGCTCTCGGCCGTCGATCTCGATGGCCAGCTCGGTAGTCACACGGATCGTCGAAGGATCACGCCTGGTCAGGACCTGGCGCAGCACAGGGGAGTCCTGCCCGTTCAAAGTCGCGGCGAAGCTTCGAGCCGAGGGATAAGCGACACAATGCCCCTCGATCAGCAGCCGGGCAACCCGGATCCAGATCCGGTCGTCGACACTTAGCTCGGTCGGGACCGGGAAGTAGCTCCGGCAGTGCCGCTGCAGGACGTCCAGGTCGCTGGCGAGTAGCTCGGTAGTGGCGAGTTTGTCCGCGGTGTCGGCGTCCAACCCGGAGGGATCCGACCGGGTGAACCGGCCGGCGTACTGGCAGTCGAGGTCCAGGTCGACGTGGTGACAATTCTGAAGGTCCCGGAACAGCGCGGCCGTATTAAGCACTACCACCGGTAGGCCGTTACCGAACGCGAACTTGCCTTGTAGTTGCGAGGAGCCATCTTGGCCGATCAGCATGCTAAAGGCTGCGGTCCCGTAGAAGTCGATCTCGATCGAGTGGCCGAGTGACCCGGACCCGGCCCGTCGCACATCACCCTGATGGGCGGATAGGTGCTTGCCGGCGGGGCCTATAAGCCGCAGCCCTGCAGCGACGCAGGTTTCCGGTAGAGGTCGTGCCGGCACAAAGCTGACCTCGACCGGGCCGTCCGGCGCAGCAAGCCAGCTCGGCCCATCGATCATGAATTCGCGGACTGTTTCTGGAGGCAAAGTCAGCGGTTCCTCGGTGCCGAACCCGAGCACGCGTCGGAAAGCGGAAGCCAACTCCCGGTGCTGCGGGCCGAACTCCGTCTTGACTCTCAGCGTGATCGGCGAGACCTCAGCTGCCCGCGCGTGCTTCGCCGCCAGCCTGTGGTGGACCACGCCTCGCTCGACCGTGGTAACGATCGCCCAGTCCCGGTCGAGACCGTCTGCTACCCGCGCCAAGTCACGGTGGCGTTGGCTCAGATCGGTTAGACCGCCGACGAGAATCGCCCTCTCCTGGCCGTAGATTCGGGCGGCCTCCAGTAGCTGGTCCCGGGTGAAATAGTCGACCAGGTCTGGATTCGCCCCAAGGCGGCTGTCCAACTCGGCACGGCCCATGATCGTCACCGTCACGTCGGGATGGTCGGTGACGAGACCTTGGATGAACTTCTCCTCGCCCGGTGTCGGGTTGGTCGGGATGACCAGGACCCAGATGTGCGGGTTGTGGCTCATCGCCTCGCGGAAGGACCGGGCGATCTGCGCCCGCCGCTTGCCCCACGAACTGCTAAAGCCCTCTCGGAAGTACTTGAGCTGGAAGATCCGCAGTCGCCCGCCCTGGCGCACCGAGACGTCAATGCCCCCGTCGCCGCCACGGCCGTCGTAGGCCCGGACTTCCGTGTCAGGGTCGTCGAAGAGCCGGTTCAGCAAAGCCTCGACGATCTCGTCGAACTTCGCCTGCGTGAGCTGGTCCCATTCGATGGCGATGACGGCTCCTCCAGGTCGTCAGGTACGACAGGCCGCTATCCTTGCACCGGGGTACGACAAGACCGACGAAGCCGTCCGAGGACCGCCTCGACCGTCAGCAAATTACGAGCTATCGACCGAGCCGCACTCACCCCAGGGACGTCCACCAGCTGCACACACCGGCGCCGAGTCTTGTCGGTCCGGTCCGACTCATCTATGGTCACCGTCCGGCTCCGCGCAGCCCCGTTCCTGGGCTGGCGCTAGACCGGATGCACCGGGCTCACCTCATGACCGACATGCGCGCACGATGCTGCAGGCGTCACTCTGTTGTGGGAAGCCCATTGGCTAGTCCTTCGACCGTGGTCGGCGATGGTCCGGACGCACGGTGGCTGGGACCGTCGACTGGTGCGAAAAGTCTTTCTCTCCCTCAGTGCGGGGGCCGTGGTGGTCGCCGCCGGAGCCATCGCGGCGGTCGGCAACGCCGACGCCGCTGAAATCGTGACCGCGGTCGGCTACGGCAGCGACGGGTGGTCCTACCAGCAGGTGACGCGCGGCGGGGAGGCCGGGTTCGAGCAGTCCGGGTACGCGCCGGCTGCTTTCTGGGCCACCGGGCGGGCCGCCTTCGGCACGACCGGCGGCGCCTGCTCGTGGAACAACGCCGACCGGGTGCACACCGGGTGGGGCGCCGACTCCGACATGTTGCTGCGCCGGTCGTTCCGGGTGCCGGCCGGCGTCCGCACCGTACGGATCACCGGGACGGTCGACAACAACGCCGACGTGTACGTGAACGGCGCGCTCGTGCAGCACGTCGAGAACGGCAACTGTGTGGCCGACGGGATCGCGGTCGACGCACCGGTGGTCAGCGACAACCTGCTGGCCGTCCGGGCGGCCGACACGGGCACCGAGACCTTCGTGGACCTGCAGGTGACCTACTCGCCCAGTTCTGTGGGGCCGGGACGGTATGTCGCGCTCGGGGACTCGTTCGCCTCGGGGGAGGGTGCGGCCGAACAGTACTTCACCGTGGGCACCTCGCTGCCCGACCCGTCGACGGGTGGGCGCACCACGACGGGTTGTCACCGGTCGGTGAGCTCCTGGAATCAGGGGGTGCTCGCCACGGCGAAGACGGCCGGCCTGGTCGACCGCATGGATCTGATCGCGTGCTCCGGTGCCAAGGCCATCGATCTGTTCAACGCAAACACCACCTACGTAGGATCGGGTGCTTCGCCTGAGGTGCCACAGATTCAGGCCGTCACGCCGCAGACGACGCTGGTCAGCCTGTCGATCGGCGGCAACGACGCCAGTTTCTCGGACATCCTGAAAGACTGCACTTCCGGCATCAAAGCTGGCGCATACGACTGCCGCAAGAAGAACCGCAAGGCGGCGACCCTCGCCGAGGCGGGCCTGAAACGACTCCGTTCTGAGGGCTTGGACGTGCCACGGCCGCCCACCTACATCGGCAACGGCAACAGGATGCTGCTGAGCCAGGTGTACGCCAACGTCGCGCTGGCCATGGCGCCGGGCGGCACCCTGGTGGTCACCGGCTATCCACGGATTTTCGCCGAGTCCCGGTGGGGCTACGACCGCAGCGGCCCGACGTTCTCGTGCAAGGTCGGCACTAACACGGGTGGGCTCCACTACCGGGTGAAGTACGAGGACGCCCAATGGCTGAACGGCCTGGCCGACGACATCAACCGCGCCATCGGCAGCCACGTCGACGCGGCCAACGCGTACCTGCGCGGGCGGGGCCTGGCCGTCAGGGTGGTCTTCGCGCCGAGCAGCGGGCAGTTCACCAACCACCGCCTGTGCAGCGGCTCCAAGTGGTTCAACGGCGTCCAGTTCCCCGGCGACCCGCGTGCCATGAAGCAGTTGCAGACGAGCATGCACCCCAACCTGTCGGGCCAGCAGGCCTACTGCCGAGCGGCGGTAGCGGCCCTGCCGTCGCGCCCGGCCGCCCGGTGCACCTTCGACACGAAGACACGCCAGTACCGCTAAGCCTTGTACCGTGCCAAAACTCGTCGCATACCTGGTGATCTGGGATTTCCGGGTTCGTGTCGAGGATCATCGGTATGTTGATTCGGCTGGTGTACCTGATGATGATCCGGCTGGTCGGCGCTCTCGGGTTGCTGGTTCGTAGCGACAGCGCGCTGCTGGCGGAGGTCCTCGTCCTGCGTCACGAGGTGGCGGTGCTGCGCCGGCAGGTGAACGGGCGGCCTCGGTTGTCGTGGCCGGACCGGGCGTTGCTGTCCGGCCTGGCCCGGCTGCTACCGACCGCGGTCCGGGCCCATCGGCTGGTCACCCCGGCCACGCTGCTCAGCTGGCACCGGCGGCTGCTGCGCCGCCGCTGGACCTACCCAGGTAAGACAGGGCGGCCGCTGGTCAGCGACGAGGTCCGCGACCTGGTCCGACGTCTCGCCAGGGAGAACCCGCGATGGGGACATCGACGGGTTCAGGGCGAGTTGCTACGGCTGGGCCATCGGGTAGGGGCGGGCACGATCCGGCGCATCCTGACCACCCGGCGCCCCCGACCGGCACCCCGTGATGTGGACACCATCTGGCGGATGTTTCTGCGTGCCCAGGCCCACGGCCTTATGGCGATCGACTTCTTCCACGTCGACACGATCCTGCTCCGACGGATCTACGTGCTGGTCGTGATGGAGGTGGCCACCCGCCGGGTTCACCTGCTCGGTGCCACCGCGAACCCGGATCACGCCTGGGTCGTGCAGCAGGCCCGCAACATCGTCATAGACCTCGACGACCGGGCCAGCCGGTTCCGGTTCCTGATCCGCGACCGGGACGGCAAATACAGCATCGCATTCGACGAGGTCTTCGCCGCAGAGAGCATCGAGGTGGTCAAGATCCCGCCACGGGCACCACGGGCGAACTGCTACATCGAACGGTGGGGTCGCAGCCTGCGTCAGGAATGCACCGACCGGCTGCTGATCTACCACGAACGACACGCCCTCGCGGTCGTCGGCGAGTACGTGAACCACTTCAACGATCACCGCCCGCATCAAGGCCGGCAGCAGCTACCACCGAACCACGACCCGGCCGTCGTCGTCGCGATGAATGCCCCGGTACGACGCCGACAACGCCTCGGCGGCGTGATCAACGAGTACCACCGGGCAGCCTGACCAGATCTTCAAAGTGCCAGCTCACAGCTACAAGCGGGGTTCTGGCACGGTACACGCACGTGGCCGGTGGCGTTCGACGGTCAGACGCGCCTGCCGAGCGGCGCCTAGACCGACCCGCAGTCCGGCAGCATCGTGGTCGCCACGGCCGGGCTCAGCGCCGGGATCGCGGCTCCCGACAGCTACCTTCCGGACCCGATGGCTGCCCTGCGCACAGCACCGGCCGAGTCCGAAGCAGGGGTGAGTGCGGCGGTGTCGGCCCTGCTCGCGCACGTGGCCAACACCGCCTCCGTCCAGGCGGGTACCGCTGTGGCCTCGCTGACCGTCACCACACCGCAGCCGTGGGGGCCGAAGTCCAGGAAACGGCTTGCCCAGGCCGCGACTGCCGCCGGACTGCCCGAACCGGCCGTCGTCACCGCGATGGCCGCCGCCGCGGCAGCCTCGCCACCAACCGATCAAGCGCGGGGCAGGTTTGTACTCGTCTGCATCATCGGCGAGGACTATCCGCACCTCGCCGTGCTGGACGCCCAGGACCGGTACACCCAACTCGCCGCCGTGACCGTCCGCGATCCCGAAGCGCCCGCGATCGACCGAGCCGTAGCCGATTTGATCCGGATGCGTTCAGGACCCGGCGTCGACCGTCCGACTGACCTGGACTGGCGGACAGGTCTCGAGGTAGATCGAGTTCGTACCGAGTTGACCGGCGCTTCCCGTATGCCGGTGCTGTTGCCGGGCCACGCGGAGCCGGTCGTTGCCGACGGAGCCGACCTGGACAAGGCTGCCCGCCCGCACCTTGATCAACTCGTCTCGGCGCTGACCCAGGCGCTCGCCGACGCCGACATCGATCAGGGCGACATCACCACGACCGGTCCTGGTGGCCTACGACGCCACCGCCACGGCGGCGCAAGCCGCGCTCGCTGACGCCGGCCTGCCGCAGCCCACCCTGCTCACTCAACCCGAGCAGGTCGCTGGGGGTGCCGCACGCCTCGCTGGAGCCACGCATGCCGCCGAAGGCCCGACGGCCGCTACGACGCGGCTACCTCGTACCCGGCTCACTATCGGCAGTCTGACCGCGGTCGCCGTGCTCGCTGCCGCCTCAGTCGGCCTGCTCTTGCAGACAGTCACCACCGCCGACGTCTCCACCATCGCCGCCCGCGTCGTCGGCGTACGCCTGCCGATAGGCAACCTCGCTCTCGCGGCTGCCATCGCTGCCACCGCCGCGACCGCGGCGGCGCAGCTCGCGCCGACGACCTGGCTGTCGCCGCAAGGCCTGAACGACCCCGCCTCCACCAGATACCTGCTTCGCCGCTCCTACCTCGCCGCGGCAGCCGCCGGCCTCGCACTCTCCGGACTCTGGGGTCTCGGCACCGGCGTCGGCGTCGGCTGGACCGACCCGCAATACCTGCGCTGGGCCCTGACCGCAGCCGCACCCGTCGCCGCCAGCGGAATCATCATCGCCGTCGCCTCGCCGCGTCTCCCCGCCGCCCGGCTCGTCGACTGGCTGCCCCGCATGCGCCCACCCGTCTGGCCCATCGCCGTAGCAGCCGCGGGCGTCTACCTCGTCCGGGCCGCCTACACGCTGACCTTCCCCAACGACCTCACCGGCATGCCCGGTCTCACCGCCGCGCTCGGCGCCGCTCTGCTCGGCGCCGCCACCGCCGCCACGGTCACCCGCCACCTCGGCATCCGCATCGCTGTCATGCTCATCCTCGTCCCGGGCTACGCCCTGGTCGTCACGGTCAACACCATCGGCTACCTCACCGCGACCTATGCGGCGGCGCTCGCCTGGTGGCACCTCGCGGCAGCGACCCACACCGTCCGCGAGGCAGCCCCGAACAATCCGGTCACGCGCTGGCTCACCCGAGTCTGAGCCCGCCGCTGACCAAGCGCACCGTGTCGTCCGTGGAGTAGGCGCCAGGGCCGGCGGTGACCAGTCGTCACTGGGATCTCAGCAATCAACAAGCGCAGCAGCGGCAGGACGTCGCTGTCGGCCACCACGAGTACCACGTCCGCCCGCTCCAGCGACGGCAGCGCCAGAGGACCTGGTACCAGGTAGCCAAGGTCGAGAACGGTCGGACGAGCCGGACTACGGCCGTCCGGCGGCGGCAACGGCCGCGCCGACCAAGGAAGGGTAGTCGGGCGGTGTGCTCGGCGAGGTCGAGGTCCCCGCCACGGCGGGCGTCGGCCACCGAAGCCGAGGGCTGTCAGGCCAGCCGTGCCAGCTGCCGAGGCCCCTGCCGGCCGGCTCGGCCCCGACGAGCGCAGACTCGCCCGGCCACACAGCGATCAGCGCACCTGCGAAGGCGGCGGCCCCGCCGGCCGGGCCTTCTGCATTTAAATAGAGTCGCTGATTCTCAAATGGCCTGCCAAGAAGCTGGCAGGCCATTTCTTTTCCGAAGTCAATCGAACCCGTGAAGAAAGGGTGGTGTCCGTGGGTCTTAGCCGATTGCCGCATACGTATGTTAGGGGACTTTTTGGGCGAAATAGACGACCCCCGTGAACGGGTGAATGACCCGTATAATGATGGTGAAACGTCTATTCCATTCGATATCGAGATCGCGATTGTGGACGGTGGGCGCGGTCGCAGGCTCGCCGTAGAACAAGCGCACGCAATATTGGAGGTGTTGGAATGGATCGGCCGGCAGCCGCCTCCTCCGACTCGATGAACTGGAGGGACAATTCCAATGGTGTCCACCAGCTCGCAAACTGGCTTCAGGCCAGCATCCTGGAAGTCAACGACGTCCCCCCTCTGCGGCTCGCGTTCATGGGCCGCACCTCCGACGACGAGGTTCAAGACCCGACGATCTCGCTACCACGACAGCTGAGATCGTCCAAATCGGCCTTGGACTCGGGAATGGAGATAAAGTACTTCTTCTGGGACGTTGAGACGTCCCGCCTCGAGCTGGACCAGCGCGGCTCCAGCGAGGCATGGAAGAAGTTCTCCATCGACATCCCCCGTGATGGCGGCATCGCGGACCTCCTCGAAGAGGCCCGTAGGCCGGACCGTCGCTTCGATGGCGTGATCTGTGAGTCTATCGACCGGATTGGACGCTTCTCCTACCAGAGCACCAAAATAGAGTACGACCTGGAGCGCTACGGCATTCCGCTCATCGCCGCCGACGAGCCTCTTGTTGTCTCCGGTAAAACGGGGAAGGTTGAACGGAATGCCGCCCTGACCCTACTGCGACGCACCAAGCAGGGTGTCGCAGAATGGTATGTGCTGGAAATGCTTGAGAAGTCCCGCAAGGGAATCGAGGAGCACACCGACCAAGGCTTCAACGTAGGCAAGCCTTGCTACGGCTACATTGCGGAAAGGATCAGGCATCCTGTCCCTGCCAAGCGGGCACAAGGCAAACACAAGACCAAGCTTGCGCCGGACCCGACGCGCCATTCGACAGTGCCTAAGATCTTCGAACTGAGGGTAACGGACCTGCTGTCCTACCGTGCCATCGCCGGCGTGCTGAATCAGGACCTGCAAGCATGGCCACCGCCACAGCCAGTCAATCCTGAACGCGCGGTCGGGCGCTGGACGCCGAGCGCAGTTCGGGAAATCTTGGCCAATCCCAAATACACCGGCTTCATGGTGTGGAACCGGCGATCGACAAAGGACAAGCTCCATCCCGGAAAGAACGTGCCCAAAGACCAGTGGGTCATCTCCGGCATCCCCACACACGAAGCCCTCGTGGACGTGCCGACCTTCCTCGCGGCTCAACAACTCATGACACAGCGTGCTGCTCGGTCCGGGCGTGCGCCGCACAGGACCGACCTCGACGGTATGGCGGCCAATCCGGCTCCGAAAACCAAGAACGTTTACAAACTACGTTCCTACGTCTGGTGCGCGCCCTGTCAGCGCCGAATGCATGGTCACGCGACTCGACACGGCACGGCCTACGCCTACTGTCAACCCCGGAACCGGACCTTGCCCGAAAACCACCCAGCGGCGATCCGGGTCCGCGAAGACCAACTTATCGAGGGCGTCACGCTGTTCTTCAACCGCCACGTCCTCGGACCGGAACGGCTCGCGCTCGCCCAGGCCAGCCTGCCCGCCGCAAGCGGCTTCGTCCGTGATGAACATCTCAAAGCGGCGGCGGCCCTCCGGAAGAAGCTGGCCGAAATCGACCGCAATATGACAAACCTCACAGTCGCGTTGGGGCGCGCGAGTGACCCCAACGGACACCTTGTCCAGCGCATCGAGAAGCAGATAGAAGAGCTGGGCCGGGAATTCGCCGGAGTCGAGGCGCAACTCAAAAGGCTTGCTGCCTCCACCCCGCCGGAGCCCGAACAGAATCCCGACCTGCTCGAACATCTTCCGCAGCTCAAAGTTGATCTCAACTCCCTTCCAGCGGAGCGACTGCGCCGGTTCCTGGAAGCGTTCCGTGTTGAGATCCACTACGACGTGCATACCGGCCGGGCAAGCTTCCGGGCTGAGATAAGCGCCAGAACCATCGAGGAGCTAGCGCAGCAGGCCCGGCTGGCGGAAACCGCTCACTGGCGGCCGGACGTGACCATGAGTGACGACGATTCGTCAGCCGGAAAGAAACCCGCCGTACCTGGTGAGCCTCAAATGATCACAGGGAGCAGGTTTAGTGAGTGCCCCCGGCAGGATTCGAACCTGCGCTTTCGCCTCCGGAGGGCGACGCTCTATCCCCTGAGCTACGGGGGCTCAGTGCCAAGGAGCCTAGCAGGCGCCGCCGGACCCCTACCAACGGGATCCGGCGGCGCGCCGCGTCAGGTTGTCTGTAGCTGCTTCAGCAGGTCGTCGATCCGGCTGATCTCGCTCTGCTGTGCGGCGATCTGACCCTTGGCCAGCCAGGTGACGTCGTCTTCCGTTGACAGGTCGAGCACGCCCTCGTCCATGTGGATGCCGCCCAGGTGATGAGCGCGCATCAGGGTGAGGAACTGGATGTCCAGGTCCCGTCCGGTCGCCTCGCGCAGCTTTGCCATCTGGTCGGGGGTCGCCATGCCCGGCATCAGGCCGTTCACCACGGAACCCGCCGAGCCCGGCATCCAGGCCATCGGCTCCTGCGAACCGGTCGGGCTGAGGTTCCAATCGCGCAGCCAGGACTGCATGTACGCGATCTGGGCCTGCTGGGTCAGGCCGATGTCACCGGCCAGGGTGACGATCGCCGGGTCCTGCGAGTTCGCATGGGCGATCATGGACATCGCCACGGCCTGGGAGTGGTGGGTGCTCATGTCGCGCAGGAAGCCGGCCTCGGGGGAGTCGTCGCCGGGCGTCTGGAGGCGCGGCACCAGCAGGCCGGCGGCGAGTCCCACGACCAGTCCGAAGGCCAGCGTGCCGAGCAGCCAGCCGAGACCGAAACGCCGGCCGGTGCCGGTGGTCGCGGTCTCGTCGGTCGTCTCGGTGCCGGGTGCGGCGGTGTCGTGCTCGGTGCTGACGGCCATCAGTTTCCCCCGCCCATCGTGGTGCCGTTGGAGGCGTTGGTCACCGGCCCGGTGTTGGTGTTGCCGCCGGAGCAGACGGCGCCGGTCTCGACCGAGGCGTTCTGCCGCAGGTCCTTGATGAACTCGTCGATCCGCTCGTCGTCGGCGTTGTCGACCTTGAGCTGGTAGCCCCACGCCTGCAGGGACACGTTCTTGTCGAGGTTGGCCACCGGGCTCATGAACATGTAGTCCTTGCCCTGTACCCGGGCGGCGAGCTTGTCGACCTGGGCGGCGGGCAGGCCCTCCTTGTAGGTGACCCAGACGGCGCCGTGTTCGAGGCTGTGCACGGCGTGCTCGTTGGCGATCGGCTCGGTGTAGATGTCACCCATGCAGTTCTGCCAGGTCGGGTTGTGGTCGCCGCCGACCGGCGGGTTTGTCACATAGGTGAGGACGCCGTCCTTGTGGTTCCGCGCGTCGATCTTGGGGTTGTGCTGGTCGCGGTAGTTGACGATGCCCTTGATGTCGGCGGCCCGCTCCTCCCACGTCTTGGTGCCCTGCATCGACGCGTACACGCCGTATCCGATGATGCCCGCGGCGATCAGCACGACCGCGACGACCATGGCGATCGGGCCCCAGTTGCGCCCGCCGTTCACCTTGACCGGGGTGACCGGCTTGCGGCCCTTGCCGCCGCCGCCCTTGCCCGCCGGGCGTTTGCCGGCCGGCTTGCTCCCGGCCTTCGCGCCCGCCTTCGGGCCGCCTTTGGACGCGGGGGGCTTGCCCTGGCCGCTGGTCGAGTCGACCTTGACAGTGGACGGGGTCCGCTGCGGCCCCGGCGTGCTCATGCTCATTGTTCCTCGTCAGGTTGCGTACGTGGATGAAGATCGTCAATGCGTACGCGGGAAAAAGGTGCCCGCCGAGCGCAAAAGTCTACCCCGATAACATGGCTCGGTGACTCCCGCTGACCTGGCTTCCACCGTTCTCACAGCCGCCCGTGCCGTCTTCGTCACCCGCGGCCTCGACGTCTCGCTGCTTCCGGAGACGACGGCGGTGGAGCGACCGCGCAATCCCGAGCACGGCGATTACGCCTCCACGCTGGCCCTGCAACTGGGCAAGAAGGCCGGCGTGGCGCCGCGTGAGCTGGCCTTAGCCCTGGCCGAGGAGCTGAACAGCCGTCCGGGCGTCAAGTCGGTGGAGATCGCCGGGCCGGGCTTCCTGAACATCCGGCTGGACGCCGCCGCGGCAGGGGTGCTGGCCCGTGACGTGGTGCTGGCCGGCGACGCGTACGGGCACACCGACCGGCTCACCGGCCAGCGCATCAACCTGGAGTTCGTCTCGGCCAACCCGACCGGCCCGGTGCACGTCGGCGGCGTGCGCTGGGCGGCGGTGGGTGACGCGCTGGCCCGGCTGCTGCGGGCCGCCGGCGCGGAGGTGGGCACGGAGTACTACTTCAACGACGCCGGCTCCCAGATCTCCCGGTTCGCCCGGTCGCTGTATGCGAGCGCGAAGGGTGAACCGGTGCCCGAGGGCGGGTACGGCGGCGCGTACATCGCGGAGATCGCCACGGCGGTGACCGAGGCCGCGCCGGACGTGCTGACGCTCGACGCGGAGCCGGCGCTGGAGGTGTTCCGGGTCGAGGGTGTGCAGCGCATGTTCGCCGAGATCAAGCAGTCGCTTGCCGACTTCGGGGTGCGCTTCGACACGTACTTCAACGAGAAGGACCTGCACGACCGCGGTGAGCTGCAGGAGGCGCTGGACCGGCTGACCGAGCAGGGGAGTGTCTTCACCGCGGACGGCGCGACCTGGCTGCGGACGTCGGACTTCGGCGACGACAAGGACCGGGTGTTGCGCAAGTCGGACGGCGACTGGACCTACTTCGCCGCGGACTGCGCCTACTACCTGGACAAGCGCCAGCGCGGCTTCGACCGCGTGGTGATCATGCTGGGCGCCGACCACCACGGGTACATCGGCCGGATGAAGGCGATGGCGGCCTGCTTCGGCGACGACCCGGAGCGCAACCTGGAGATCCTCATCGGGCAGTTGGTCAGCCTGGTGCGCGACGGCGAGCCGGTGCGGATGAGCAAGCGGGCCGGCACCGTGGTGACGCTGGAGGACTTCGTGGATGCGCTGGGCGTGGACGCGACCCGGTACGCGCTGGCCCGTTACTCGTCCGACTCGCCGATCGACATCGACGTCGACCTGTGGACCCGGGCCAGCCGGGAGAACCCGGTCTACTACGTGCAGTACGTCGCGGCGCGGACCGCGAGCGTGGCGCGGCAGGCGGCGGCGGTGGGGCTGACCCGTGGCGAGCCGGACGCGATGCGGGCCGACCTGCTCGTGCAGGAGAAGGAGAACGACCTGCTCAAGGCGCTCGGCGAATATCCGGACACGGTGGCGCGGTCGGCCGAGTTGCGCGAGCCGCACCACGTCGCCCGCCTGCTGGAGAAGATCGCCGGGGCGTACCACCGCTTCTACGACGAGCCGGCCTGCCGGATCCTGCCGCGTGGCGACGAGCCGGTGGGCGACGGCAACCGCGCCCGGCTATGGCTGAACGACGCCACCCGAACGGTGATTGCCAACGGGTTGGGCCTGCTCGGCGTCTCCGCGCCGGAGAGGATGTGACCCGTGCGAGCTCATGAGGCCGGTGCCCTGCATGGTGACCTGGGCACCCGCGGACCGGCATGGTTGCGTACGCCGGACGATGTGAACGAGCTGGTGCCGCAGTTGTGGCCGCGCACCGTGCGCCGCGGTGCGGACGGTGATCTCCAGGTCGGTGGGCTGAGCGTGCGCGACCTGGCGGCCGAGTACGGCACTCCGGCGTACCTGTTGGACGAGGATGACCTGCGGGCCCGATGCCGGGATTTCGCCGCTGCCTTCGCCGGCGCGGACGTTTACTACGCGGGCAAGTCGTTCCTGTGCAAGGCGGTCGTGCGGGTGATCGACGAGGAGGGGCTGTTCCTCGACGTCTGCTCCGGCGGCGAGCTGGCGGTGGCCCTGGCGGCCGGCTTTCCCGCCGCGCGCATCGGCTTCCACGGCAACAACAAGTCCCACGCCGAGCTGGGGCGGGCGGTGCGCGCCGGGGTCGGCCGGATCATTGTTGACAGCTTCGCGGAGATCGAGCGGCTGACCGAGATCGCCGCCGCCACGGGTACCCGGCCGGCGGTGCTGCTGCGGGTGACGGTGGGCGTCGAGGCGCACACCCATGAGTTCATCGCGACCGCGCACGAGGATCAGAAGTTCGGGTTCTCGCTGGCCGGTGGGGCGGCGTTCGAGGCCGCGACGCGCATCCTCGACGGCGGCGCGCTCGACCTGCGCGGGCTGCACTCGCACATCGGCTCGCAGATCTTCGACACCAGCGGCTTCGAGGTGGCCGCCCGCCGGGTGCTGGAGCTGCAGGCGCAGATCCGCGACGCGCGCGGCGTCGAGCTGCCGGAGCTGGATCTGGGCGGCGGCTTCGGCATCGCCTACACCACCCAGGACGACCCGTCGTCGCCCGGCGATCTGGCCAAGCGCATCAACAAGATCGTCGATGCGGAGTGCGAGCTGGCGTCGTTGCGGCGCCCCCGACTGTCGGTCGAGCCGGGCCGCGCCGTCGTGGGTCCGGCGGTGTTCACCCTGTACGAGGTCGGCACGGTCAAGGACGTGGACGGCATCCGCACGTACGTGAGTGTGGACGGCGGGATGAGCGACAACATCCGGACCGCGCTGTACGACGCCTCCTACAGCGCGACGGTGGCCGGGCGCGCATCGTCGGCCGAGGCACTGCTCGCCCGCGTGGTGGGAAAGCATTGTGAATCCGGGGACATCGTCGTGAAGGATGAATTCCTGCCGGCGGACGTGCAGCCGGGAGATCTTCTCGCCGTGCCCGGCACGGGGGCGTACTGCCGGAGCATGGCCAGCAACTACAACCATGTGCCCCGGCCACCCGTGGTCGCGGTGCGCGACGGGGCAGCCCGCGTGATCGTTCGGCGGGAGACCGAGGACGACCTGCTCGCATTGGATGTTGGATGAGGCCTGTGAAACTCGCCCTGCTGGGCTGCGGAACCGTCGGCTCCGAGGTGGTCCGGCTCCTGCACGAGCAAGCCCCGGACCTGACCGCGCGGATCGGCGCGGAGCTGGAACTGGCCGGCATCGCGGTGCGCCGGCCGGGCCGCAAGCGTGGCAGCCTGCCAGTGGACGAGTCGCTGTTCACCACGGACGCGCTGGGCCTGATCAAGCGGGACGATGTGGACGTCGTGGTGGAGGTGGTGGGCGGCGTCGAGCCGGCCCGATCCTGGCTGGTCGAGGCGTTGCGGGCGGGCAAGAGCGTGGTGACGGCGAACAAGGCGCTGCTCGCCGAGGACGGCGCGACGCTGCACGAGGCGGCTGCCGAGGGCGCCGCGGACCTCTATTACGAAGCGTCGGTGGCCGGCGCGATCCCGTTGCTGCGCCCGCTGCGGGAGTCGCTGCACGGGGACCGGGTCACCCGGGTGACCGGCATCGTCAACGGCACCACCAACTACATCCTGTCGTCGATGGACGCCAGCGGCGCGGGTTTCGACGAGGCGTTGGAAAAGGCCGGGGAGCTGGGCTATGCGGAGGCCGACCCGACCGCCGACGTGGAGGGTTTCGACGCCGCCGCGAAGGCGGCCATCCTGGCCTCGCTCGCGTTCCACACCCGGGTCACCGCGGCCGACGTGTTCCGCGAGGGCATGACCGCGGTGACCGCCGGGGACATGGCCAGCGCCCGGCGGATGGGCTGCACGATCAAGCTGCTGTGCATCGCCGAGCGGGGCCCGGACGCGCGTGGCCGGGAGTCGGTCGGCGTCCGGGTGCATCCGGCGATGATCCCCCGGACCCATCCGCTGGCCGCGGTGCAGGACGCGTTCAACGCCGTGTTCGTCGAGGCGGAGGCGGCTGGCCAACTGATGTTCTACGGCCAGGGCGCGGGTGGCACGCCGACGGCGAGTGCGGTCCTCGGCGACATCGTGGCGGCGGCCCGCAACAAGCTGACCGGCACCCGGGCGCCGGGCGAGAACGCGTACGCGCATCTGCCGATCCGGTCCATCGGCGAGGTGGTCACGCGCTATCACATCAGCCTGGACGTGGCCGAGCGTCCCGGTGTGCTGGCCGCCGTGGCCGGGGTGTTCGCCCGTCACGAGGTGTCCATCGCGACGGTGCGCCAGTCCGGCCGTGCGCAGGACGCGCAGTTGATCATCGTGACGCACGGTGCGCCGGACGCGAATCTCGCTGCCACCGTTGCGGAGCTGGACCAACTCGATATTGTGCGGTCCATCGTCAGCGTGCTGCGTGTCGAGGGAGGGGCCTGAGGATGCTGGACCACGTCGGTTTTCAGTGTGCGGATCTGGCGTCGGCGGCCGCGTTCTACGACGCGGTGCTCGCCCCGCTGGGCATCCGGAAGATCCGCGACTTCCAGGTCGCGCTGGGCTACGGCAAGGACCATCCGCAGTTCTGGATCAGCGCGCTGAGCTCGGGCGACGGCTTCCGCGAGTCGCACATCGCGTTCTCCGCCGACGACCGGACGGCGGTGGACGCGTTCTACACCGCGGCGGTGGCCCGCGGCGCCGAGGTGCTGCACGCGCCCGCGGTGCATCCGGAATACCACGAGCACTACTACGGCGCGTTCGTCCGTGACCCCGACGGCAACAACGTCGAGGCCGTCTGCCACCGAAGCGAGGGGCGATGATGTACCGCGGGTTGATCGACCGATACCGCGACCGGCTTCCCGTCTCGACTACCACGCCGGTGGTCACCCTGCACGAGGGGAACACGCCGCTGGTCCCGTCCGAGGTGCTGTCGCGGCGCGTCGGCGCCGAGGTCTACCTCAAGGTGGAGGGCGCCAACCCGACCGGTTCCTTCAAGGATCGCGGCATGACCATGGCGGTGTCCAAAGCGGTCGAGGAGGGCTCGAAGGCCATCATCTGCGCCTCCACCGGCAACACCAGCGCGTCGGCCGCGGCGTACGCGGCTCGGGCCGGCCTGACCTGTGCGGTGCTGGTGCCGCAGGGCAAGATCGCGCTGGGCAAGCTGGCGCAGGCCCTGGTCCACGGGGCCAAGCTGTTGCAGGTGTCCGGCAACTTCGACGACTGCCTGGCGCTGGCCTCGAAGCTGTCCGTGGACTTCCCGGTGTCGCTGGTCAACTCGGTGAACATCTACCGGCTGCACGGGCAGAAGACCGCCGCCTTCGAGATCGTCGAGGCGCTCGGCGACGCCCCGGACATCCACTGCCTTCCGGTGGGCAACGCGGGCAACATCTCCGCGTACTGGATGGGCTATCAGGAGGAGCACGAGGCGGCCACCGTCGCGAAGCTGCCGAGGATGTTCGGCTTTCAGGCCTCCGGCGCGGCGCCGATCGTCCACGGCCAGGTGGTGCCGGAGCCGTCGACCATCGCCACCGCCATCCGCATCGGCAACCCGGCGAGCTGGACCAAGGCGCTGGACGCGCGGGATACCTCGGGCGGTCTGATCGCGTCGGTCACCGACCGCGAGATCCTCACCGCGTACCGTCTGCTCGCTCGCGAGGTCGGCGTCTTCGTGGAGCTGGCCAGCGCGGCGAGCGTGGCCGGGTTGCTCCAGCAGGCGGAAGCCGGGATGGTCCCGGCCGGCGCCCGGGTGGTGTGCACGGTGACCGGCCACGGGCTCAAGGACCCGGAGTGGGCGATCACCACCGCGCCGAGTCCCACGGTCGTCACGAACGACGTGCTGGTCGCCGCCCGGGCGCTGGATCTGGCGTAACCGGGTCCGCGCCGGCGTCCGCACGGGCGGCGCGCAGCATCACGTCGGATGCCCGTACCACCACCGCGAGCTCCTCGTCTGAGAGGCGGCTGAGGAGGCGGCGCTGTTTGTCGGCCCCGGCGGTGATGATGGACCGGATGAGCCGACTGCCCGATTCCGTCAGCGCGACCCGGCGCACCCGCCGGTCGTGCGGATCTCCGGTGCGTCCCACCAGTCCCTGGGACATCAGACGGTCGATCATGCCGCTCATGGCCGCGAGCCGGACGTCCAGCCGGCGCCAGCTCGCCGTCGGCGATGCCTTTTTCGCGAGCCAGCACTAGCAGGATCCTCAGCTATGCGACCGTAAGGTGCGAGGTGGAAATTGGGTCGGAGCGGTCATATGCGAACAGGTGCTGTAGCTCATGCTGAACGCCCATGATGTCAGCGATGAGCTGCTCGTTGATGCTCATCGCCGTTCCTTCCCATGTGACGCGCCGATGGCCGCCTGGGGTCTATCGCGTAACGGACGCTACCAGCGCGGCCCCGGGGGAAACCATTTGTTCGGGTCGGGCAAAATATCAATGCTGGACGAACTATCCTCGGGGGAGCGCAGATGTCATTCCTGACCCGGCTCAGTCTCGCCAACAGAGGTCTTGTCGCACTGATCGCGGTGGTCATCACCGGGTTCGGGGTGTACGCGATACCGTCACTCAAGCAGCAACTCCTGCCGTCACTGGACTTTCCCGGCGCGTTCATCGGCGCCTCGTTGCCGGGCGCCAGTCCGGAGATCATCGAGCAGCAGATCACCAAGCCGATCGAGGACGCCGTCAAGGGCACCGACAACCTGGAGACCATCCAGTCCACCACCCGCGAGGGCTCCGCCACGGTCACCGTGCAGTTCGCCTTCGGCACCGATCTGGACCAGGCGGTCAACCAACTGCAGACCGCGGTCAACCGGATCCAGCCGACGCTGCCGAACGACGTCGAGCCGACCATTTTCGCCGGTGGCACCGATGACATCCCGGCGATCGTGCTGGCCGCCAGCAGCACCAGCGACGAGGACCAGAGCGCGCTGGCGACCCGGCTGAACGACACGGTGGTGCCGGAGCTGAACGCGATCGACGGCGTCAGCAACGTCTCGGTGACGGGCAACCGCGCCGAACAGGTCGTCATCACGCCCAAGCTGGCGGAGATCGCCAAGCGCGGCGTCGACCCGCGGTCCATCGCCGACGCCCTGAAGGCCAACGGCGTCTCCATCCCGGCCGGCGCGGTCTCCGACGGCTCGCGCTCCCTCAGCGTGCAGGTCGGCACCCCGATCACCGGCGTGCAGCAGTTGCAGGGCATCTACCTCAACGGCAAGTCCGGCCCGGTCACCCTGGGCACCGTCGCCGACGTGCAGAGCCGTGCCGTGCAGGCCACGTCGTACACCCGCACCGACGGGGTGGAGAGCCTGGGCATCGCGGTGACCGCCTCGCCGGACGGCAACCCGGTGGCGATCTCGCACGAGGTCAACGACAAGCTCGCCGACCTGGCATCGGCGAGCAGTGCCAAGCTCACGGTGATCGTGGACCAGGCGCCGTTCGTCGAGCGCTCCATCGAGAGCCTGACCACCGAGGGCCTGCTCGGCCTGCTCATGGCGGTCATCGTCATCCTGGTCTTCCTGCTCTCGGTCCGCTCCACCCTGGTCACCGCGGTCTCCATCCCGCTGTCCGTGCTGATCGCCCTGATCGGCCTGTGGATCGGTGACTACTCGCTCAACCTGCTCACCCTGGGCGCCCTCACCATCGCGGTCGGCCGGGTGGTGGACGACTCGATCGTCGTCCTGGAGAACATCAAACGACATCTCGGGTACGGCGAGCAGAAGGTGCACGCGATCCTGGGTGCGGTGCGCGAGGTGGCCGGTGCGGTCACCGCCTCCACCCTCACCACAGTCGCCGTCTTCGCGCCGATCGCCCTGGTCGGCGGGTTCGTCGGGCAGTTGTTCGCGCCGTTCGCCATCACCGTCACGGTGGCCTTGGTGGCGTCCCTGTTCGTCTCGCTGACCGTGGTGCCGGTGCTCGCGTACTGGTTCCTGCGCCCCGCCGCCGGTGGCGCGCAGGCCGAGCAGATCCGGGCCGCGGCCGAGGAGAAGGAGCGGCGCAGCCCGCTGCAGCGCGGCTACCTGCCGATCATCCGGTTCGCCACCCGGCGCCGGTGGACCACGGTGCTGATCGGCATCATCATCCTGATCGGCACCTTCGGGCTGTCCACCCGGCTGGACACCAACTTCATCGACCAGTCCGGCCAGGACTCGCTGAGCATTACCCAGCAGATGCCGGTGGGCACCAGCCTGCAGGCCACCGACGACGCCGCGAAGCGGATCGAGGCCGTGCTCGCGGACCGCGACGAGGTGAAGAACTACCAGGTCACCGTGGGCAACGGGGACTTCAACCCGTTCGCCGGCGCGAGCGGCGCGAGCACCGCCAGCTTCAACGTCGCGCTGACCGAGGACGCCGACGCGGTGCGGCTCACCGACCAGTTGCGTGAACTGTTCACCGACATGAACGACATCGGCGAGGTCACCGTGGGCGGCGACAGCAGCACCGGCGTCAGCGGCGACCAACTGTCGGTCACCGTGCAGGCGGCCGACCAGGACGTGCTGAGCGATGCCACCGAGCAGGTGCGCAAGGCGATGGCGGCCACCGCCGACGTCACCGACGTGAGCACCACCCTCGCAGCGTCCGTACCGCGCCTGGACGTACGGGTGGACCGCGCCGCCGCGGCCCGTGCCGGATTGTCCGAGGCGGCGATCGGCCAAGCCGTGGCCGGTGCCTTCCGGCCCGCGCCCGCCGGGCAGATCGTGGACGACGGTGTCAGCAAGGACGTGGTGATCGCCTCGGGCGCCCCGCCGGCCGACGCCGCGGCCCTGCGCGCCCTGCCGCTGAGCACCCCGGCGGGCAAGGCCGTCACCCTCGACTCGGTGGCCGACGTCTCCGAAGTTGATGGTCCGGAAGAGGTCACCCGGATCGACGGCAACCGCAGCGCCACGGTGACCGGGACGTCCACCGGCTCCAACCTCAGCGCCACCACCGCCGACCTGACCGCCCGGCTGGACGACCTCAACCTGCCGGCCGGCGCCACGTACGAGATCGGCGGCGTCAGCCAGGACCAGGCGGACGCATTCGCCGACCTCGGCCTGGCCGTCCTCGCGGCGATCGCCATCGTGTTCGTCATCATGGTCGCCACGTTCCGCAGCCTGCTGCAGCCGATCATCCTGCTGATCTCCATCCCGTTCGCCGCCACCGGCGCGATCGGGCTGTTGCTGGCCACCGGCACCCCGCTGGGCGTTCCGGCGTTGATCGGCGTGCTGATGCTGGTGGGCATCGTGGTCACCAACGCCATCGTGCTGATGGACCTGATCAACCACTATCGCCAGGGCGGCATGGGTGTGCAGGAAGCGGTGATCGAGGGCGGCCGGCACCGCCTGCGGCCGATCCTGATGACCGCGATCGCGACCATCTTCGCGTTGCTCCCGATGGCGTTCGGCCTCACCGGCGAGGGCGGGTTCATCTCGCAGCCGCTGGCCATCGTGGTGATCGGCGGCCTGGTCAGTTCGACGCTGCTCACCCTGGTGCTGGTGCCGACGCTGTACACCATGGTGGAGAACCGCAAGGAGAAGTCGCGGGCCAAGCGGGAGCGTCGCCGGCTGCGCAAGGCGGCCCGCGCCCAGGGTGACTCGCCGCGGCACGCGGCCCACGAGGACGGCACCCCGGCCGAGCCGGTGACCGTGCCGGACTCCAGCGGCGGCGCGCACGAGGCTCCGGCCGACTCCCTGCGGTCCGAGGCGTACCCGTCGTCGGGGGCGCTGCGCGGATACACCGACCAGTTCGAGGTGCTGCGGATGCCGCGCCGTCCGTCGCCGCCGCCGGGGGGCACGCCCGCCTGACCGGGGCCGCGAATCCTGTGCCATAGAACACCGTGCCGCGTCGGTGGGCGACCACCGGCGCGGCACATAGTCTCTTCTCGTGGCGTGGTCGGGTCGGGTGCTCCTGCACAACCGGGACTTCCGCCGACTGTTCGCCGCGGAACTGGTCGTCTTCGGCTCCGACTGGTTCGTGATGGTGCCGCTGCTGGTGCTGTTGCCCGAGCTGACCGGCAGTGGCGTGTGGGGCGCGCTGGTCCTGGCCGTCGACACCGGTCTCAACGCGCTGATGCTGCCCTACAGCGGCATCCTCGCCGACCGGCTCGACCGGCGGAAGATCCTCATCTCGGCGAACCTCCTGGCCTTGGCCGCGGCCCTGCTGCTGTTCGTGGTCCGGTCCGCCGCCACCGTTCCGCTCGCCTTGGTCGCCGTCGGCGTCATGGCGCTGGCGAAGGCGTTCTACTCGCCCGCCGCCTCGGCCGCCCTGCCCAACGTGGTGGACCCCGCAGACCTCGCCGCGGCCAACGCGGTCGCCGGCTCGGCGTGGGGCACCATGACCGTGGTCGGCGCCTCGCTCGGCGGCGTGGTCAGCAGCGTGCTCGGCCCGTACGCGAGCTTCGGGGTGACCGTGGCCTGCCTCGCGCTGGCGGCGGTCCTCACCGCCTCGATCCGCCGCCCGATGCAGGCGCCGCGCGAGTCCGCCTCGGCCGGACCACCGCGGGCCTGGCACGCGCTTGTCGAGGGGCTGCGCTACGTCGTCGCCCGGCCTCGGGTGCGGGCGCTGGTCACGGTGAAGTCGGCGGCGGGACTGGGCAACGGCGTCCTCACCGTGTTCCCGCTCCTCGCTGGCCGGTACGGCGTCGGTGCCCTGGGTGCCGGGCTGCTGTTCGCCGTGCGTGGCGCGGGGGCGCTGACCGGCCCGCTGGTGCTGCGACCCCTGGTCAGCCGCGCCGCATGGCTGCTGCCGGGGCTGGCGGTCTCGATGGGTCTGTACGGGTTGGGCTATCTCGGCGCGGCTGTCGCACCGTGGTTCCCGCTGCTGCTGGCGCTGGTGTTCGTGGCCCACTTCGCCGGCGGCACCAACTGGGTGATGTCGAACTTCGCCCTGCAACAGGCGGTGCCCGACCAGCTCCGCGGCCGGGTGTTCGCCACCGACATGATGCTGGCCACCATGGCGATCTCGGTGAGCCAGCTCGCGGTCGCGTTGGTCGTGGATCGCGTCGACGAGCGGCTGGTGCTGGCCGGCTGCGGTCTCGTCACCCTCACCTATGCGGTCGTGTGGCGCATCGCGACCCGCGGGCTCGCGTCCTCCGGGTCGGCCGGCGACCGGTCGGCGATCACGTCCTAGCATGACCGGATGGGCCTGACCTTCGTCTCCGAGCCGGTGCACGTGCGCACCCCGGCGACCAGCGCCAACCTCGGTCCCGGTTTCGACGCGCTGGGCCTGGCACTGGCCCGGTACGACGAGCTGACCGCGCGGATCACCGCGGGCGGGCACCGCGTTGCGGTCACCGGCGAGGGCGCCGGAGAGTTGCCGGCGGACGCCGAGCATCTGGTCGTCCAGGCCATGCTGGCGACCTTCGACGAGCTCGGTGCGCGGCCGCCGGGGCTGGCGGTGGAGTGCGCCAACACCATTGCGCAGGCCCGCGGACTGGGGTCCAGCTCGGCGGCCATCGTGGGCGGCGTGCAGTTGGCGCGGGCCCTGGTCGTCGACGGCTTCCAGCGACTGGACGACGCGGGCGCACTGCGGGTCGCGGCACGCCTGGAGGGACACCCGGACAACGTCGCGCCGTGCCTGCTCGGCGGGTTCACCATCGCCTGGGTGGAGGGCTCCGGCGCGCGTGCGGTGCGGATGAGCACCCACGAGCGCGTACGACCGACGGTCTTCGTGCCCGCGGAGCGTGGCTACACGGCGACCGCCCGCGCGGCGTTGCCGTCCGACGTGCCGCACGGTGACGCTGCGTTCAACGCCGGTCGCGCGGCCCTGCTGGTGCACGCGCTCACCCGGGATCCAGATCTGCTGATGCCGGCCACCGCGGACCGGCTGCACCAGGGATATCGGGCCGAGGCGATGCCCGGCACCGCCTCGCTGGTCTCGGCGTTGCGTTCGATCGGTGTCCCGGCCGTGGTCAGCGGCGCGGGGCCTAGTGTGCTGGCATTCACCGAGGTGCCCGGCGATTTTCACCCGGGAACAGAGTGGCGCGCCGAAATGTTGGGCGTGGATAGCACCGGAGCCCTTGTCCAAGGGAGTATGGTGGAACACGCCGAGCGGGGTACTGTTGCCGCAGGTCGCCAGAGTTGATTACGCTCGGGCCCTGGCACAGCCGCGAAGCAAGCGATCTCTGCGGTTCGGCGCGCACCCCTGAGGCCTTGAGCCTGTCCGCCGGTCTCATTCTCACCAGGCACGAGCCGAGCAGCAGACAAGCATCGCTGCACTCGCCGAACCTTTCCGTCAACGCCAGACGGGCGGGAAACCGTCGAGCTGCCGTGCCGCAAGTCCCGTGACGCTCTGCGGAGCGGGCTCCGAGGGCACCCGGCCACCAGATTGCAGACCCGGGTGAACTTGGTTTTTTTCGACGGAAGGAATCCATTGAGCGACACCACCGACATGACGTCGGGTGTTTCTGACGTCGCTGACGACGCCGGAACCGCGACCGCCACGAAGCGTCGACGGGGCGGCACGGGGCTGTCTGCCATGCTGCTGCCGGAGCTGCAGAGCCTGGCCGCCTCTCTTGGCATCTCGGGCACCGCGCGCATGCGCAAGGGCGAACTGATCACGGCGATCAGCGAGCGGCAGAACGGCGGGGGCGCAGCCACCACCGAGGCGCCGGCACGGTCCTCGCGGTCGCGTGCGTCGGCCCGGACCGGAGCGACGGAGTCCGCGGCAGCGGACGGCGCCCCGTCCGGAGCGGATCAGGGCGCGTCGGCGCAACCGGCTCCAGCCACCTCGGCTCCGGCGGCGGAGGCATCGTCCGGCGGCGCCGCGACGAAGGCGACCGACACCGCGTCGAACGAGCAGTCCGCCACTTCGGCGCCGAGCGAGGCTGGCGAGCGTGCCGACCGCGGTGGCCGGGACCGGCAGCGCCATCAGCAGTCCGGCGGCGAGCAGCAGTCCGGCGGCGGCGAGCAGAACAACCGCGGCCAGCGGGACGACCGTGGCCAGAACGATCGGGGCCAGGGCGAGCGGGGCCAGAACGACCGTGGCCAGGGCGAGCGGGGCCAGCGCGACGACCGGGGCCAGCAGGGCGACCGCGGCCAGCGGGACGACCGCGGCGACCGGGATCAGCGCAACCAGCGCGGTGACCGGGACGACCGGGACCAGCGTGGCCAGCGGGACGACCGGGGGGACCGGGGCGACCGCAACCAGCGCGGTGACCGGGACGACGACAACGACGGCGGTGACGGCGGTCGCCGCAGTCGCCGCAGCCGTTTCCGTGACCGGCGGCGGGGCCGCGGCGACCGTGACTCGGACAGCCAGCGTGACAACCGCGACCCGCACGTGAACGACGACGATGTGCTGGTCCCGGTGGCCGGCATCGTCGATGTGCTGGACAACTACGCGTTCGTGCGGACCACCGGATATCTGTCCGGGCCCAACGACGTGTACGTGTCGATGTCCCAGGTGAAGAAGCACGGCCTGCGCCGCGGCGACGCGGTGACCGGCGCCGTGCGGGCCACCCCCCGGGACGGGGAGTCGCGCCGCGACAAGTACAACCCGCTGGTCCGCCTGGACACCATCAACGGCATGGAGCCCGAGGAGGCCCGCCGCCGTCCGGAGTTCTACAAGCTCACGCCGCTGTACCCGCAGGAGCGGCTGCGCCTGGAGACCGAGCCGCACATCCTGACGACCCGGGTGATCGACCTGGTCATGCCGATCGGCAAGGGGCAGCGGGCGTTGATCCAGTCTCCGCCCAAGGCCGGTAAGACGATGGTGCTGCAGGCGCTGGCCAACGCCATCACCCGCAACAACCCGGAATGCCACCTCATGGTGGTGCTCGTGGACGAGCGCCCCGAGGAGGTCACCGACATGCAGCGCACGGTGAAGGGTGAGGTGATCGCGGCGACGTTCGACCGGCCGCCGCAGGATCACACCACCGTCGCCGAGCTGGCCATCGAGCGGGCCAAGCGGCTGGTCGAGCTGGGCCACGACGTCGTCGTGCTGCTCGACTCGGTGACCCGCCTGGGCCGGTCGTACAACCTGGCCGCGCCGGCCTCCGGCCGCATCATGTCCGGCGGTATCGACTCGACCGCGCTGTACCCGCCCAAGCGGTTCCTGGGCGCGGCGCGCAACATCGAGAACGGCGGCTCGCTGACCATCCTGGCCACCGCGCTGGTGGAGACCGGCTCGGTGATGGACACGGTGATCTTCGAGGAGTTCAAGGGGACCGGCAACGCCGAGCTCAAGCTGGACCGCAAGATCGCGGACAAGCGGATGTTCCCGGCGGTCGACGTGTCCGCCTCCGGCACCCGCAAGGAGGAGATCCTGCTCGGCAAGGAGGAGCTCGCGGTCGTCCACAAACTCCGCAAGGTTCTCGCCTCGCTGGAGTCCCACGCGGCGCTGGATCTGCTGCTGGACCGGCTCAAGCAGAGCCGCACCAACATCGAGTTCCTGATGCAGATCACGAAGTCGACGCCCGGCGAATAATCGCCCGCAGTATTCGAGCAAGCACCGAGAGGGGCGCGGTCATCCCGAATGGGGGGCCGTGCCCCTTTCCATCGCACCGGTTGTGCGGCTGCGGCCGTCACCGGACGTGCCAACCTCCGTAGTCAACTCGGCTTGACTTGGGGAGGCGCCAGATGACCGTGCCCGGATACCGGGACTGCCCGACACCGTCATGGGATCCGAGCGCACCGGCGGATCCGGCAGAGGCGGAGGACTTCCTGCGCCGGTGTTATGCGGAGAATCCCCGTCTGGGGCCGGTCGAGCCGCGCTTGGCGGTGGTCCGTGCGCAGATCGCGGCCACCGGCACCTACACGCACAGCACCGACGAATTGGCGTACGGGGCGAAGATGGCGTGGCGTAACGCCAGCCGATGCATCGGCCGCCTGTACTGGCGCAGCCTCGTCGTGCTGGACCGCCGCCGGGCGCGTACCGCCGATGAGATCTTCGCCCTGCTGGTGCGCCATCTGGAAACCGCCGGTGCGCGGGGCGCGGCGATCCGGCCGGTGGTCAGCGTGTTCCCGGCGGCGCGCCCGGGCCAGCCGTTCGCGCGGGTGTGGAACGAGCAACTGATCCGGTACGCCGGGTATCGCGACGCGGCGGGCCGGGTCATCGGCGACCCGCGGCAGGAGACGTTCACCGCGGCGATGCAGGGGTACGGCTGGCGGGGCAAGGGCGACGCGTTCGATGTGCTGCCGGTGGCGGTGGAGACCCCGTCCGACGGCCTGCGGCTCTACGAACTGCCCGAGCACGCCGTGCTGGAGGTGCCGCTGGGTCATCCGGAGTACCGGTGGTTCGCCGAGCTGGGGCTGCGCTGGCACGCCGTACCGGCGATCTCCAACATGCGGCTGACCATCGGCGGCGTGCACTATCCGCTGGCGCCGTTCAACGGCTGGTACATGGGCACCGAGCTGGGCGCCCGCAACTTCGCCGACGTCGACCGGTACGACATGCTGCCGGTGGTCGCCGAGCGGATGGGCCTGGACACCAGCCGGGAGTCGACGCTGTGGCGCGACCGTGCGGCGGTCGAGCTGAACCGTGCGGTGCTGTGGTCCTTCGAACAGGCCGGCGTGAAGATGACCGACCATCACACCGAATCCCACCGCTTCCTGCGTCATCTGCGGAGTGAGGAACGCGCCGGACGTACGGTCCCGGCGGACTGGACCTGGATCGTGCCGCCGATCTCGGGCGGGCTCACGCCGGTGTTTCACCGTTACTACGCCGAGCAGGACCTGCGTCCGGCGTTCTACCTCGACGACGAGGCGACGGCGCTGGCCCGCGAGGGCAGCCGGGCGGCAAGCGGGTGCCCGGTCACGCGAAGCCGTTGACCGCGAAGTCGTCGGGCATCCGCCGGTCACCGGCGGGTACGTGACCGGCGCGCACCCACTGCACCACGCGATGCTCGAAGTCGGCGGCGCTCACCCGGCCCGCGGACCGCAGGATGAAGCCCTCGGAACACCGCCCGTCCCGCGTGCGAGCCCAGGCCCTACGCGCCTCGGAGATGCTGCCGCCGCGATAGAGCACCGGGACCACCGGGAGTTCCAGCCGCCGCGCCCAGTCGACGGTGTCGTCCCAGCCCAGCAGGGTGTCGGTCTCGTCCCAGATGTCGAACACGATGAACGCCCCGGGCAGGTCGGTGTAGGCGATGCCGTGCCGCGCCCACATCGACGCGCCGCACACCCGCCAGTCGTCCGGGACCCGATGCGCGGTCATCGCCCACAACGCCTTCGCCGGCAGATCCCATGGGCGCAGGTCGCCGCCCTCGTCGGGAACCACCAAGGCGTCCCTGGTGAAGATGAGGGCATGGCCGTCCAGCTTCTCGGTGACCACCAGTTCGCCGTCAAGCCAGGACAGGTCCCGTTGCACCGCGGCGTCCGGCCCGGCACCCGGCGAATCGGGCAGGTGCGGTGCCCGCGGGTGCCTCACGCGAGTCCTCCCTCCGCCGGCCCGATCGGCGGCACCGGCAGCGGGAGGCTACGCCCCGCGAGGTACAGATCGTGCATGCGGCGGATTCCGCGCTCGCCGACCCGGTCCGCCTCCGGCCGGTGCGCGTCGCGGCGCAGGCACTCCTCGACCCCGACGCCGGTGAAGTCGCGCACCTCGAATCCGGCGCGCAGCCGGCCGGCCAGCCGGGCCCAGGCCCGCACCGCGGCGTCCGGCAGATTCGTGTCGTCCACGATCACGTCGGTGTGTGACCGCAGCAGCGTCTCGACGCAGGCCCGCTGTGCCCGCGTGACCTGGGCCTCGGCATCCGGGGTGTAGAGCCGGGCGCCGTGCAGCATGCGGCGCAGGTCGTCCCGGTTGACCCGGGTCACGGTGGGCTGCAGCGTCCGCGCAAACGTGGTCTTGCCCGCTGCGGGCAGACCCCGCGTGATCAGCAGCCTGGTCATCGCGCCCCCGGATTCCGGCATGGTCGGCAACCGTCCCCGCCGACGTCGCCGGACACCGCGAACGGACCGGGAATGCCGGGCGGGTCGTTCACGTTACCTACCCCGGACCGGCACCTGCCCTCCTGATTTCGGTTCGGGAGTCCTGACATGGCAGACTGGTCCATCGGCCAGCAAGGTTCCGGTTCACGCCCGAGCCCCGTCACCCGCCCTGCCCGGCGGACGCGGCGCGGCGCCGACGGCGACCCGGCGACCAGATCATCGAGAGGACCGAGCGACTCATGAAGCCCGACATCCACCCGGAGTACAAGACCACCGAGGTCGTCTGCTCCTGCGGTGCCACGTTCACCACGCGCAGCACCGCCAAGAACGGCGAGATCCGCGTCGAGACCTGCAGCGCCTGCCACCCGTTCTACACCGGCAAGCAGCGCGTGCTGGACACCGCCGGTCGGGTCGCCAAGTTCCAGGCGAAGTACGCGAAGGTCAACGCCGGCAAGAAGAAGTAGCTACCCCGACGGCGCCCGATCCGGATACGGATCGGGCGCCGTTGCCGTGCCGGGAAGCTCCTATGCCGCGAACCTTCGTACGCCGGGACCACCTTCGTACGCCGGGACCAAGAGTCGGGAGACGAACTGTGAGCAATGACCGGCTGGCTGCCCTGCTGGACGAGTACGCCGCGCTGGAGAAGCGCATGGAGGACCCGTCCCTGCACGCCGACCAGGCGCTCGCGCGGCGCGTCGGGCGCCGCTTCGCCGAGCTGGCGCCGCTGCACGCCGCGCACAGCGAACTGGAGGCGGCCCGCGCGGACTTGGCCGCGGCGAAGGAACTGGCCGCGGAGGATCCGTCGTTCGCCGCCGAGGTGGAATCGGTGGCCGCGTCCGTGCGTCCGTTGGAAGAGCGACTCGGCGAGATGCTGATCCCGCAGGATCCGCACGACGCCAAGGACGTGATCATGGAGATCAAGGCGGGGGAGGGCGGCCAGGAGTCCGCCCTGTTCGCCGGGGATCTGCTGCGGATGTACAGCCGGTACGCGGAGAGCCGCGGCTGGATCGTCGAAGTGATCGACGCACAGGACTCCGACCTGGGAGGCGTCAAGGACATCTCGTTCGCGGTGAAGACCAAGGGCATCCCGGAGGGCGGGCACGGCGTCTGGTCCCGGCTCAAGTGGGAAGGCGGCGTGCACCGCGTTCAGCGGGTGCCGGTCACCGAGTCGCAGGGCCGCATCCACACCTCGGCGGCGGGCGTGCTGGTGCTGCCCGAGGCCGAGGACATCGATGTGGAGGTCGACCCGGGCGACATCCGGGTCGACGTGTTCCGCTCGTCCGGGCCGGGCGGCCAGTCGGTCAACACCACCGACTCCGCCGTGCGCATCACCCACCTGCCCACCGGCATCGTGGTGAGCTGCCAGAACGAGAAGAGCCAGCTACAGAACCGGGAGCAGGCGATGCGCATCCTGCGCGCCCGGCTGCTGGCGGCGGCGCAGGAGCAGGCAGACGCCGCAGCGGCGGACGCGCGCAAGGCCCAGGTGCGTACGGTGGACCGCTCGGAGCGGATCCGCACGTACAACTTCCCGCAGAACCGGATCACCGACCACCGCATCGGCTACACCGCCTACAACCTGGACCTGGTGCTCGGCGGGGACATGAACGCGGTGCTGGACGCGCTGGCTCAGGCGGACCGGGAAGCCCGGCTGGCCGGCGACGCGGAGCTGCGGCGCGCCTGACGCGGTCCCGCGCGCCCCGGCCGCTGCGTGCCCAGCCGGTTCCCCGGCCGCTGCGTGCCCAGCCGGTTCCCCGGCAGGTGCGTGCCGGCCCGGTCAGGCGGGGGTGCGGCTGGCCGCCGCGGCGGCCAGGGCAGCGCTCAGGGTGCGCCCGTTCACGCCGACCTCGGACCAGCCCGCGGCCACCCCGATGGGAGTGCCGGGCACCAGCGACTGCCAGTTCTCCGCCGCCGCGGCGGCGCAGATGCGCCGGGACACCTCGGCCGCCTGGGTCGGGCCGGCGCCGGGCAGCACCACCACGAACTCGTCGCCGGCGAACCGGGCGACGAAGTCGCCGCGCCGCATCACCCGGCTCAGCACCCCGGCGATGCGCTGCAACACCAGGTCGCCGCAGTGCCGGCCGTGGCGGGCGTTCACCGCGGTGAACCCGACCAGGTCGCAGACGCCGACCGCGGCACGTTCCCCGCGGGCCAGCATGGCCGTCACGTACCGCTCCAGTTGCCGTCGGTTGGGCAGGCCGGTGAGCGGATCGCTGAGCGTCTCATCGCCGTAGCGGCTCGCGTCCCGCTGGTGCGACTCGTGTGCGTCCAAGCGGGCGGCCACCCCGTCCAGATAGCCGTCGCGCAGGCGGTCGATGCGCTGCGCGGCCAGCCGGAACGCGTACCGGTCGGCGGTGTGCGCGGACTCGTGGTCGCCGGCCGAGGAGTGGCAGATGCTGCGCAACCGGGCCGGTTCGGCCGCGCCCAGCACATCCGGGGAGACCGGCACCGCATCCAGCCGGGCGAGCGCGTCGGCCGGGCGCTTGGCGGCGATGGCCAGGCACACCCCGCCGAGGTGCCGCAGATCCCGGGTGCGCACGCTGTCGCCGCCGTCGGAGAGCCAGTCGGAGGCGTTCGACTCGGTCCGCTCGCCGAGCGCCGCCCGCCGCGCCAACGCGTATCCGTACACCGCCCGGCTGTGCGGCCGCAACCGGGTGTCCGAGCCGGTGGCGACGTAGCGCGACAGCTCCGCGTCGATGTCCCGGAGCACGCGCAGGCACCCGTCGGTGTCACCCTGATGATCCAGCGACACGGCGTTGCGCAGCCGGATGCCCGGCGCCGCGAACACCTCCGGCGCCAGGGCCGATGCGGCGCCCACCTGGCGAGCCTGCTCGATGGCGGTCAGGGCATGGCCGTGAAAGCCCAGGTACGAGTACGCCATGGCGAGGTCGTGCCAGCCCCACGCGGTCTCCGAATCGCCCTGCGGCACCGCGGCCAGCGCCCGCGACGCCTGCACCAGATGCGTCACGCCGCGGTCGAGTTGACCCTGCAGGTGCGCGCCGAGGGCGGCGAAGGCGTGCATCTGCCCGCGCAGATAGGGATCCGGCACCTCACGGACGGCATTCGCCGCCACGGTCATGGCGGAGGCGAACTCGGCGGCACGGCCAAGATTGATCAGCGCGCCGAAACGCTGGATGAGTGCGTAAGCCCGGGTGAGCGGGTCGGCCGTATCGGCCAGCACACGATCCAGCATCGGCAGTGCCTCCGCGGACCGGCCGTTCTGCTGCAGGTCGCCCGCCTGCCGCAGCTCTTGGACGTGATCCGCGAGCTGGTCCAGCCAACTCAACAGGCGCCTCCCACGGCAGTGCAATGTCGCTCGGCGACCCGGCCGGCCACCATCGAACACGACGTTTCATGATTATGCCGTGGACTGCGTCGACGAAGAACCCTCGGCCGGGCCGGAACGAGCCAGATTGGCGGAAACTCTGGCACGGGCCACAACGGACCTGGCCACGGTGGGGGTGGCGTCGCCACGAGTGGACGCGGAACTGCTGGCCGCGTACGTCCTGGGGGTGAACCGGGGCAGGCTGCCGCTGATCGACACGATGCGCGGCGACGAGCTGCGCCGGTTCCGCGAGCTGGTGGCCCGTCGCGCCCGGCGGGTGCCGTTGCAACACCTGCTGGGCTCGGCCGCGTTCCGGCATCGGGATCTGGCGGTCGGCCGCGGGGTGTTCGTGCCGCGGCCGGAGACCGAGTTGCTGGCCGGCTGGGGCATCGAGCGGATCCGGCCGGGTGCCACGGTGGTGGACCTGTGCAGCGGTTCCGGGGCGATCGCGCTGGCGGTGGCCGACGAGGCCGCGCCGGGCCGGGTGCTCGCGGTGGAACGGGACCCGGCCGCGCTGGCGTACCTGCGGCGCAACGCGGCCGGTTCGGCGGTGGAGGTGGTGGCCGGTGACGTCACCGATCCGGATCTGCTCGCCGGGCTGCGCGGCGCCGTGGACGTGCTGTTGTGCAACCCGCCGTACGTGCCGGAGGGGACCGCGGTGCCGGTCGAGGTCGCTGACCACGACCCGCACGCCGCGGTGTTCGGCGGCGCCGACGGGCTGGTGGTGATCCGCCCGGTGGTGGCGCTGGCCGCGGTCCTGCTGCGGCCCGGCGGGGTGGTCGGCATCGAGCACGACGACCGGCACGGCACGCAAGTCCCGGACCTGATCCGCGCCGACGGCCGGTTCACCGCGGTGACCGCGCACGACGACCTGGCCGGGCGGCCGCGGTTCACGACGGCCCGCCGCACCTGACGATCCGTGACGCACGCCATGGCAGACTGATCCGCGTGATGCTCTACGACTGCCGGACCGTGGCCGACCGTGACCGCGGCATCGCCGCTGCCGTGGACGCGGCCAAGAGCGGCGAGCTCGTGGTGATGCCCACCGACACGGTTTACGGCGTGGGGGCGGACGCCTTCACCCCGCATGCGGTCAGCGCGCTGCACAGCGCCCGTTCGGTGGACCGCCGGGTGCCGCCGCCGGTGCTGATCGGCTCCCGGCACACCCTGGACGGCCTGGTCTATTCGCTGCCCAAGGCGGCACGGGAACTGGCCGACGCGTTCTGGCCGGGTGCGCTGACCCTGATGGTGGAGCATTCGCCCAGCCTGCAATGGGACCTGGGGGACACCGGCGGCCGGGTGGGCATCCGCATGCCGATGCACCCGGTGGCCCTGGAGGTGCTGCGCGAGGTGGGGCCGATGGCGGTCACCACCGCCAACAAGCTCGGGCAGCCGGCGCCGGTCACCGCCGAGCAGGCGCGCGACCAGTTGGAGTACGCGGTGCGCATCTATCTCGAAGCGGGCGCCGCGGTGGATCCCGCCCCGTCGACGGTGGTCGACATGACCGGCGACGTGCCGCGGGTGCTGCGCGAGGGCGCGATACCGTTCGCGAAACTGCGCGATGTGGTGCCGGACATCCTGGCCGCCGAGGCATGAGCATGCCCCCGATCCGCGTGCTGCATGTCTGCATGGGCAACATCTGCCGGTCGCCGATGGCCGAGCGGCTGCTCATGCTCGTCGCCCGCCAGCGGCTGGGCAAGCTGGACGTCGCCGCGTCGCCAGAGACATTGCTGCGCAGTTCCAGCGCGGGCACCGGCGGCTGGCACCAGGGTGAGGAGATGAACCCGCCGGCCGCCCGCCAGATCCAGTTGCGCGGCGGCAGCGTCGCCGGATTCACCGCTCGCAAGCTGACCGGCGCGCACCTGGCGGACGCCGATCTCATCCTCACCGCCACCGCGGATCAACTGGACTACGTCGCCGCGCTGCTGCCCGAGGCGCTCGGGCATACGTTCGTGACCGGGCATCTCAGTCGGCTGCTGGGCCGGATGGACACCGGCGCGTTGCCGCCGGCCGGCGTCGGGCCGGAGGTGTTCGCCGCGCGGGCCACCGCGGTGATCGAGGCCGCGGACCGGTGCCGTGCCAAGATCCCGGCGACCCGCGACGACGACCTGGACGATCCGTGGGGGCGCGGCGACCAGACGTTCGCGCGCATCGCCGACGACATCGAGGAGTCGATGTACGCGCTGGTGGACGTGCTGCTGCCGGTTGCGAAGCGGTGACCGCGGAGGTGGTCCGCCCGGACCGGCCGGGCCTGCGGCGGGCGGCGGACACGCTCCGCGCCGGGTCGGTGTGCGCGTTTCCCACCGAGACGGTGTACGGGCTGGGCGCGCACGCCTTCTCGCGGTCGGCGGTCGAGCAGGTGTACCGGCTGAAGAACCGGCCCACCTGGAACCCGCTGATCGTGCACGTGCCGAGCGTGGCCGCCGCGCGGGACCTGGCGGCCATCTGGCCCGCGGCGGCCGACGAGTTGGCCGAGCGGTTCTGGCCCGGCCCGCTGACCCTCGTGGTGCGCCGGTCGCCGGGGCTCAACGACGTGGGCCGCACGCCGGCGGACACCATCGCGATCCGGGTGCCGGCGCACGAGGTGGCGTTGCAGTTGCTGGACGCCTGCGGCCTGCCCCTGGCCGCGCCGAGCGCGAACCGCTCCGAGGGCATCTCGCCGACCACCGCCCGGCATGTCGTGCAGAGCCTGCCGGAGGTGCCGTTGGTGCTGGACGGCGGCCCGTGTGCGTACGGCATCGAGTCCACCGTGCTGGACCTGACCGAAGCGGCGCCCCGGCTGTTGCGCCCCGGCGCGCTGAGCCTGCGGGCGCTGCGCGCCGTGGCCGGACCGATCACGGTGCCGGACACCACTGTGGCGGACGGCTCACAGCGGCCGTCGCCGGGCATGAGCCGACGGCACTACGCGCCGCGGGCGAAGGTCGAGCTGGTGGACGAGTTCCCCGCGGCGGCGGCCGGCGGTGTGCTCACCTACGAGGGCCACGAGGCGGACGCGCAGAGCCCGCGGGGCGGTGGCCCGCAGGTGGCGGAAGTGCTGTCCGCCGACCCGCGTGAGTACGCCGCCGACCTGTACGCGGCGCTGCACCGGCTGGACGACGCCGGGGTGGACCGCATTCTGGTGCGCCGGCCGCCGGACGGCGAGGACTGGCTGGCGATCCGCGACCGGCTGGGCCGGGCCGCCGCCTGAGGGCCCTCAGCCGTGCCCCACCGGCACCCGTCGGTGCCCGGGGTGCGGCTCGGCGCCCCGGGCGATGTTGCGCGCCATGCCGCGGAACACCACGCCGTGGAACGGCAGCACCGACGCCCAGTACGCGTGTCCGGCCAAGCCGCGGGGCAGGAAGATGGCCTTCTGGGTGTAGACGCTGCGCCCCGCACCGGCGGGCCCGTCATCGGCGGGCTCGGCACGCATCTCCAGCCAGGCCCGGCCGGGCACCCGCATCTCCGCCCGCAGCCGCAGCAACTCGCCGGGGCGGATCTCCTCCACCCGCCACCAGTCCAGCGCCTCGCCGACCTGAAGTCGCTGGCGGTCCCGTCGGCCGCGGCGCAGGCCCACGCCGCCGACGAGCCGGTCCAGCCAGCCGCGGATCGACCAGGCGAGCGGGAACGAATACCACCCGTTCTCCCCGCCGACTCCCTCGATCACCCGCCACAGGGCCTCGACCGGCGCGTTCACCTCCTGGCGGCGCTCGTCGACATAGATGCTGCCGCCGGTCCAGTCCGGGTCGCTGGGCAACGGCTCGGCGTCCGCGTCCCGGCCGGAGGCGGTCGACCAGCGGGTCTCCACGTTGGCGTCCCTGATCTTGCCCAACGCCAGCCGGACGGCCTGGTCGAAGCCGATCGGCGCGCCGGTCGACGCCGCGCCGGTCGACGCCGCGCCGGTCGACGCCGCGCCGGTCGACGCCGCGCCGGTCGACGCCGCATCGGGTGACGCCGCGTCGGCCGGTTCGTCCGGCACGTATTCGGCGATGTCGTGCTCGTGCGCCACCGCCTCGTGGATCAGGCTGCCCACCAGCGGGCGGGCGATGCTGTTCGGCACCGGCGTGACCAGGCCCACCCAGTGCGCCGACAGCCAGGGGCTGAGCGGGCGCAGCGGCATGATCACGCGACGTCGCAGGCCGGCCACCCGGGCGTAGCGCTGCATCATTTCCCGGTACGTCAACACGTCCGCCCCGCCGATGTCGAAGCCCCGGTTGACCCCGGGCGGCAGCTCGGCGGCGGCGACCAGGTAGCGCAACACATCACGGACCGCGATGGGCTGGATGCGGTTGCGCACCCAGCGTGGCGTGACCATGACCGGCAGCCGTTCGGTGAGGTGGCGCAGCATCTCGAAGGACGCCGAACCGGAGCCGATGATGATCGCGGCGCGCAGCACCACCGTGGGCACCCCGCTGTCCAGCAGGATCCGAGCCACCTCGGACCGGGAGCGCAGGTGCGCCGACGGATGCTCGTCCGCGGGGATCTCCGGACCGCCCAGGTAGACGATGCGGCGCACCCCGGCGGCACGGGCGGCGGCGGCGAAGTTGTGCGCCGCGGCCCGGTCCTTGGCCTCGAACCCGTGCTGGCCGAGCGAGTGGACCAGGTAGTAGGCCACGTCGACGCCCCGGAACGCCTCGGTCAGCGAGCCGGCGTCGCTCAGATCGCCCTCGGCCACCTCGACCCGGTCCTGCCACGGGACGTCACGCAGCCGGCGGGCGCTGCGCGACAGGCATCGGACGGCGTGACCGGCGTCCAGCAGGCGGGGGGCGAGGCGACCGCCGATGTATCCGGTGGCGCCGCTGACCAGACAAAGCATGACTGAGTCTCTGCCCGCGGATCGGCAGGTGTAAGCCATACCGGGAAGGAGAAGCCATATGCTCGACGTGCAGGCAGCGTCGCCGAGGCAGGGGAGCGCGCCATGGACACGTTCTGGGGACCGGACTTCGGCGCGCTCGCGTCGGCGGATCCGGACATCGCCGCGGTGGTCCTGGAAGAGCTGGACCGCCAGCGTGGCGGCCTGCAACTGATCGCCAGCGAGACCTTCGCCTCACCGGCGGTGCTGGCGGCCCTCGGCTCGACCCTGACGAACAAGTACGCCGAGGGATACCCCGGGCACCGGTTCTATCGCGGATGCGGCCCGGTGGACCGCGCGGAGGAATTGGGTGTCGCCCGTGCGTGTGAGCTGTTCGGCGCCGAGCATGCCAATCTGCAGCCGCATTCCGGCTCGTCGGCGAACCTGGCGGCGTATGCGGCGCTGGTGCGCCCCGGCGACACGGTGCTGGCCATGGATCTGCCGCACGGCGGGCACCTGACCCACGGCAGCAAGGTCAACTTCTCCGGCAAATGGTTCCGTACGGTCGGATACCACGTGCGCGAGGACACCGAGCTCATCGACTACGACGAGGTGCGTGACCTGGCCCTGGAACACCGCCCCGCGTTGATCATCTGCGGCGCGACCGGGTACTCCCGGCTGATCGACTTCGCCGCCTTCCGGGCGGTGGCCGATGAGGTGGACGCCTACCTGATGGTCGACGCGGCGCACCTGATCGGCCTCGTCGCGGGCGGTGCGGCGCCGTCGCCCGTACCGCACGCCGACGTCGTCACGTGCGCCACCCACAAGGTGCTTCCCGGACCGCGGGGCGGCATGATTCTCTGTCGTGATGAGCTCGCCGCCCGCATCGACAAGGCCGTCTTCCCGTTCGCGCAGGGCGGCCCGATGATGCACGTGGTCGCCGCGAAGGCGGTCGCGCTGCGCGAGGCCGCGCAGCCGGACTTCGGCCGGTACGCCCATCGGCTGGTGCGCAACGGCCGGGCGCTGGCCGGCGCGCTTGCCGATCGGGGCATGCGGCCGGTCTCCGGAGGCACCGACACGCACATGGCGCTGCTGGACCTGCGGGACACCGGGGTGACCGGGCACCAGGCCGAGCAGCGGTGCGAGGCGGCCGGCATCACGCTGAACCGGACCGCGATCCCGTTCGACCCGCGTCCGCCGGCGGCGGCCTCCGGGATCCGGGTGGGTACGCCCTGTGTGACCGCCCAGGGCATGGCCGAGGAGCAGATGACCGGCATCGCCGACCTGATCGCCACGGCGGTGCGCGCCGACCCGGGCACGTCCGAGGGCGCGGCGCGGCTGCACGAGGTGCGGCGGGAAGCGGCGGCGCTGGCCCGCAGCTTCCCGGCTTATTCCGGCGCGCCGGACCAGCCTGGCATGGTGCCGGCGGTGGTGTCGTGACCGCGTCCCGGCCGCCCGCGTCCCGGCCGCCCGCGTCCCCGCCGCCCGCGTCCCGGCCGCCCGGGGTGGTCCGGCAGATCCTCGGGCGCGACGAGGACGACGACCGTCCGCTGCCTGAGTTGCCGCCGCTGCCGGACGACCCGAAGTGGCGGATCGAGCATCTCGGCATGATCAGCGCGGTCGGGGTGGCGTTGTCGCTGTGTGTCGCCTCGGCTGGGTTCCTGACCGGCGGGCCGTCGGCCGGGTTGGGTGCCGGTGCGGGCGTGCTCCTGGTGGCGGCCGGGTTCACCTTGTCCACGCTCACCATCGCCTGGGCCGACGTGATCCGTCCGGCCCTGGTGATGCCCGTCGGGCTGGCCGTCTACGTGGTCAAGTACGCGCTGATCGCCCTGGTGCTGGTCAGCGCGGGCGCCGCCGGGTGGTCCGGGGCGCGGCCGATGGCCTGGGGCATCGCCGGGGGTGCGGTGGCCATGACCGGAGTCCAGATCTGGTGGCTGAGCCGGGTGGCCAGTCGCCGCCTGCCGGGCCCGCGACCCGCTCCGGAGGAGGATCCGGCCGGAGACGGGGCGCAGCCGCGCCCGAATCGGTGATCCGCCGGGACGGTCGTGGAGGTCCCTGGCGCGACAGGAGTACGGTGTTGCACTACTGAGAGTCGAGCCGTCGCCGGGACAACCGTCTGTTGTCCGGGGGGCGAGGCACAGCCTCGATTGTGCGGCTGATAGTCTTCGCGGCGTCATGGCCGGTCAGCAGCCTCCTTCAGAACCCCGTAAGGACGACGCTCCACCGCCCCCCGGTTCCGGGGCTGGCATGGTCGCGATCAGTTACCTCATCGGGGGAATGGTCGTGTGGGGCGGGATCGGCTGGCTGGTGGACCAGTGGCTCGGCACCGAGGGCATCGGGATGGGGATCGGTGCGGTGATCGGGGGTGCCGCTGGTGTCTACCTCGTTGTGCGCCGCCTCGGCGCCTGATCTGGAAGGGCTACGGTGACCGGTCAGACGATCGTTCTCGCGGCGGATGTTCCGTTCCCGCCTACCGTCGAGGACTTCTACCTGCCCAGTATCGCCCCGTGGGGTGGCCACGACGTCTGGTTCACCAAGGTCACGCTGCTGCTCTGGCTCAGCGTCGCGATTCTGATTCTTTACTTCCTGCTGTCCTACCGGAAGCCCCAGTTGGTTCCGACCAAGAAGCAGTGGCTCGCCGAGTCGATCTACGGGTTCGTGCGGAACAACATCGCGGTCGAGATGATCGGCCGGGAGGGCGTGCGGTTCGCGCCGTACCTGACCACCCTCTTCTGCTTCATCTTCATGATGAACCTGTGGGGGATCATCCCCTTCGCGCAGATCTCGCCGAACGCGCACATCGCCTTCCCGATCATCCTTGCGGTGATCAGCTGGGTGATGTTCATCTACTTGGGCTTCCGCAAGCACGGGGCCGGCTACATCAAGCACGCGCTGGTTCCGCCGGCGCCGTGGTTCATCCTGCCGATCCTGGTGCCGATCGAGTTCTTCTCCAACTTCATCGTGCGGCCCTTCTCGCTAGCGGTACGGCTCTTCGCGAACATGTTCGCGGGCCACATGCTGCTGCTGGTGTTCACCCTCGGCGGCTTTGCGATGATCAACGCCAACGCCCTGCTCACCCCGGTCTCGATCCTGTCCTGGGTGATGACGATCGCGCTGACGTTCCTCGACTTCGCGGTCATCGCCCTGCAGGCCTACGTCTTCACCGTCCTGACCGCCAGCTACATCCAGGGCTCGGTCTCCGAAGAGGCCCACTGAGTTTCCTTTTGCACGACCCGTTTGTCGTCCCGCGTGAGCGTCACGCGAGATCTCAGGAGGAATGCACCCAATGAACATCGCCGAAGTAGTTGGTAGCACCGCCGCCATCGGTTACGGCCTTGCCGCCATCGGCCCCGGCATCGGCGTGGGCCTGGTCTTCGCCGCGTACATCCAATCGACCGCCCGCCAGCCGGAGGCGGCCCGCATCACCCAGCCGTTCATGTGGATCGGCTTCGCCGTGGTTGAGGTTCTCGCCCTGCTGGGCATCGCGTTCGGCTTCATCTGGGCCGGCTAATCAGCGTTCCGGCTAATCAGGAGGTGTCCGTTGACATCCATCACCTATCTGGCCGCTGAGGAGAGCACTCACAACCCGATCGTCCCGCTCTGGCAGGAGCTGGTTCTCGGGACGATCGCGTTCGGGATCATCTGCTTCGTGCTGATGAAGTTCGTCTTCCCCCGCATGGAGGAGACGTTCCGGGCCCGGGTCGACGCGATCGAGGGCGGCATCAAGCGCGCCGAGCAGGCGCAGGCCGAGGCCAACGAACTGCTGGAGCGCTACCGCGCGCAGTTGTCCGAGGCACGCACCGAGGCCGCCCGCATCCGTGACGAGGCGCGCGCCGACGCCGAGGGCATTCGGCAGGACCTCCTCAGCAAGGCGCGCGAAGAATCCGACCGGATCATCGCGGCCGGTCGCGACCAGCTCGCCGCGCAGCGCGAAGCCATCGTGCGTGATCTGCGTTCCGAGGTGGGCACGCTCGCCGTCGATCTGGCCGGGCGCATCGTCGGTGAGTCGCTCGCCGACGAGGCACGCAGCCGCGGCACGGTGGACCGGTTCATCAGTGAGCTCGACACCGCCGGTGGGCGGCGCTGATGGCGTCGAGCGTCAGCCGCGAGGCGTACGCGGACGCGTCGGACAAGCTCGCCGCGGCCACCACCGCGGTATCCGCCGCGCAGCGGGCCACCGTCGCCGACGAGATTCTGTCGGTGGCCGGTCTGCTGCGCGCCGAGCCGCGGCTGCGCCGGGCGCTGACCGACCCGTCTCGTCCGGCCGACGATCGGGCCGGGCTGTTTCGGTCGCTGGTCTCCGGCAAGCTCGCGGAGATCACCGTGGACACGGTGGCCACGCTCGTCGCGGGTCGCTTCGGCACGCCGTCCGAGCTGTTGGACGCCACCGAGCGTCTGGGGGTGGACGCGGCGCTGCGCGCCGCGGACGCCGAGGGTGTGCTGGCAGACGTGGAGGACGAACTGTTCCGGTTCGGCCAGATCGTCTCCGGCAGCTCTCAGCTCGCCGTCACGCTCAGTGACCCCGGTGCGCCCGCCAGCCGCCGGGTTAAGCTGGTCGAGGACTTGCTCAAGGGCAAGGTCCGTGCGGCGACGTTGCGGCTGGTCGAGGTGGCACTCGAGGGCTTCGGCGGTCGCAGCTTCGAGTTCTCGCTGAGCCGGCTGGTGGAGTTGACCGCCGCGAAGCGCGATCGGGAGGTCGCGTACGTGACGGTGGCGAAGCCGCTCGGTGAGGCCGCGGAGCAACGCCTGGCCGACAAGCTCGCGCAGATGTACGGCCGGCAGGTGTCGCTGAAGATCGATGTCGACCCCGCAGTGATCGGCGGCGTCAGCGTCCGTGTCGGCTCCGACCTGTACGACGGCACGATCCTGCACCGGCTGAACCAGGCCAAGCAGGCGTTCGCCAAATAATCTTTCCCGCATAAGCCCCTCGGCGGCGCCAGACGTCCCCGAGCAGAGTAGAGAAGGCAGAGGATGGCCGAGCTGACCATCTCCTCGGACGAGATCCGGGGGGCGCTAGAGCGCTACGTCTCGTCCTATTCGCCCGAGGTCTCCCGTGAAGAGGTCGGCGTCGTGGCCGATGCGGGCGACGGCATCGCACACGTCGAGGGCCTGCCCTCGGCCATGACCAACGAGCTGCTGGAGTTCGAGGACGGCACGCTGGGCGTCGCCCTGAACCTCGACGTCCGCGAGATCGGCACGGTGGTCCTGGGTGAGTTCGGCGGCATCGAGGAGGGGCAGCCGGTCAAGCGGACCGGCCGCGTGCTCTCGGTGCCGGTCGGCGACGCGTTCCTGGGACGTGTCGTGAACGCGCTGGGACAGCCCATCGACGACCGCGGCGAGATCGAGAGCGAGGGCTTCCGCGAGCTTGAGCTGCAGGCGCCGAACGTGATGGCGCGGCAGCCGGTGAAGCAGCCGCTGCAGACCGGCATCAAGGCGATCGACGCCATGACGCCGATCGGCCGCGGCCAGCGCCAGCTAATCATCGGTGACCGCAAGACCGGCAAGACCACCGTCGCCATCGACACGATCCTCAACCAGCGCGCCAACTGGGAGTCCGGCGACCCGGAGAAGCAGGTTCGCTGCATCTACGTCGCCATCGGTCAGAAGGCGTCCACCATCGCCAGCATCCGGGGCACCCTGGAAGAGCAGGGCGCGCTGGAGTACACGACGATCGTGGCCGCCCCGGCGTCCGAGCCGGCCGGCTTCAAGTACATCGCCCCGTACACCGGCTCCTCCATCGGGCAGCACTGGATGTACAACGGCAAGCACGTGCTGATCGTCTTCGACGACCTGACCAAGCAGGCCGAGGCGTACCGCGCGGTGTCGCTGCTGCTGCGCCGCCCGCCGGGCCGTGAGGCGTACCCGGGTGACGTCTTCTACCTGCACTCCCGCCTGCTGGAGCGCTGCGCCAAGCTCTCCGACGAGATGGGCGGCGGCTCGATGACCGGCCTGCCGATCATCGAGACCAAGGCCGGCGACATCTCGGCCTACATCCCGACCAACGTCATCTCGATCACCGACGGCCAGATCTTCCTGGAGGGCGACCTGTTCGCCTCCGGTGTGCGCCCGGCCATCAACGTCGGCACCTCGGTGTCGCGGGTCGGCGGTTCGGCCCAGGTCAAGGGCATGAAGCGGGTCTCCGGACGGCTGCGGCTCGACCTCGCGCAGTACCGCGAGCTGGAGGCGTTCTCCGCGTTCGCGTCCGACCTGGACAAGGCGTCGCGGGCGCAGCTAGAGAAGGGCGTTCGCCTGGTCGAGCTGCTCAAGCAGCCGCAGTACTCGCCGTACTCGGTGACCGAGGAGACCATCGTCATCTGGGCCGGCACCACCGGCCAGTTCGACGACATCGCGGTCGGCGACGTGCGCCGCTTCGAGCAGGAGCTGCTGCCCTGGATCAAGCGGCACCGCAGCGACACCTACACCGCGATCGAGTCGTCGAACAACCTGACCGACGAGCAGATCGAGAGCCTGCAGTCCGGCGTGAACGAGTTCAAGGAGCTCTTCAAGCAGGGCGACACCGGGGTCCGGCTGAACGAGAACCCGGCGGAGCCGATGGCCGAGGGCAGCGAGTCGCGCGAGACGGTGACCCGCGAGGTTCGTTCCTCCGAGGACCAGGGCTAGTCATGGCTGGTCAGGTACAGGCTCTGCGGCGGCGCATCCGCACCGTCAAGTCGACCAAGAAGATCGCCAAGGCACAGGAGCTGGTTGCCACCAGTCGCATCGCCAAGGCGCAGGAGCGGGTGGCCGCCTCGCAGCCGTACGCGGAGGCGATCACCCACGTGCTCACCGCGCTGGCGTCGAACGCGACGATCGACAACCCGCTGCTGACCCCGCGTGACCGGGTCCAGCGGGCCGGCGTGCTGCTCATCACCAGCGACCGCGGCCTGGCCGGTGCCTACAACGCCAACGCGATCCGGGCGTGCGAGCAGTTGATCGCCCGGCTCCGCGCGGACGGCAAGGACGTGGCGCTGTACGTCGTCGGGCGCAAGGGGCTGGGGTACTACCGGTTCCGCAACCGTGCGGTGGCGGCGAGCTGGACCGGGTTCTCCGAGCGTCCGACGTTCGCCGACGCGCGCCGCATCGGCGAGTCGCTGCTGGAGGCGTTCGTCGCCGGGGCGGACGACACCGAGGAGTCGCACGGTCCGGACGGCATCCAGGGCGTGGACGAACTGCACATCGTCAACACCCGGTTCAAGTCGCTCATGACGCAGACGGCGGAGGCGCACTTCCTGGCCCCGATGCAGGTCGAGGAGCAGGAGCGGGAGCCGGGTCTGCGCCCGGCGTACGAGTTCGAGCCGGAGGCCGACGAGTTGCTCGACGCGCTGCTGCCGAAGTACCTCAACACGCGCATCTACGCGGCGTTGCTGGACTCGGCGGCCAGCGAGTCGGCGTCCCGGCGGCGGGCGATGAAGAGCGCCTCGGACAACGCGGACGATCTGCTCAAGCGGTACACGCGCGAGATGAACTCCGCGCGGCAGGCCGCGATCACTCAGGAAATCAGTGAAATCGTCGGCGGCGCCAACGCGCTGGCCGCGTCGGGAAGTGATGTGTGATGACTGCTGTAGCTGAGCCCACAAAGACGGAGACCAACGTCGGCCGCGTCGTCCGGGTCATCGGTCCGGTCGTCGACGCCGAGTTCCCGCGCGACGCGATGCCGGACATCTTCAACGCGCTGCACGTGGACGTGACCCTCTCTGAGGGCACCCGCACGCTGACCCTGGAGGTCGCCCAGCACCTGGGTGACAACCTGGTCCGGGCGATCTCCATGCAGCCCACGGACGGCCTGATCCGCGGCACCGAGGTGACCGACACCGGCGCACCGATCTCGGTGCCGGTCGGCGACGTCACCAAGGGCCACGTGTTCAACGCCCTCGGCGAGGTGCTCAACGCCGACCCGTCGTCGTTGGACGTGCAGGAGCGCTGGCCGATCCACCGTAAGCCGCCGGCGTTCGCCGACCTGGAGCCGAAGACCGAGATGCTGGAGACCGGCATCAAGGTGCTCGACCTGCTCGCGCCGTACGTGCGCGGTGGGAAGATCGGCCTGTTCGGCGGCGCGGGCGTGGGCAAGACGGTGCTCATCCAGGAGATGATCATCCGGGTGGCCCGGAACTTCGGCGGTACGTCGGTGTTCGCGGGCGTCGGCGAGCGTACCCGCGAGGGCAACGACCTCATCCTGGAAATGGACGAGGGTGGCGTGCTGGACAAGACCGCCCTCGTCTTCGGCCAGATGGACGAGCCTCCGGGCACCCGCCTGCGGGTGGCGCTGACCGCGCTCACCATGGCGGAGTACTTCCGGGACGTGCAGAACCAGGAGGTGCTGCTCTTCATCGACAACATCTTCCGGTTCACCCAGGCCGGCTCCGAGGTGTCCACGCTGCTGGGCCGCATGCCGTCGGCGGTGGGCTACCAGCCCACGCTGGCCGACGAGATGGGCGAGCTGCAGGAGCGCATCACCTCGGTGCGGGGCAAGGCGATCACCTCGCTGCAGGCGATCTACGTGCCCGCCGACGACTACACCGACCCGGCGCCGGCCACCACGTTCGCCCACCTGGACGCGACCACCAACCTGGAGCGGTCCATCTCCGACAAGGGCATCTACCCGGCCGTGGACCCGCTGGCCTCCAGCTCGCGGATCCTGGCGCCGGAGTACGTCGGCGCCGAGCACTACGCGGTCGCCCGTGAGGTGCAGCGGATCCTGCAGAAGTACAAGGACCTGCAGGACATCATCGCCATCCTCGGCATGGACGAGCTGAGCGAGGAAGACAAGGTCACGGTGCAGCGGGCGCGCCGCATCGAGCGGTTCCTCTCGCAGAACACCTACGCGGCGGAGCAGTTCACCGGCGTGCCCGGCTCGACGGTCCCGCTGAAGGAGACCATCGAGGCGTTCAAGAAGATCAGCGAGGGCGAGTACGACAACTACCCCGAGCAGGCCTTCTTCATGTGCGGCGGTCTTGAGGACCTGGAGAAGAACGCGCACGAGCTGATGAAGGGCTGAGAATCCTCAGCATCCCGTGAGCCGCGTCGACCGTATGTCGGCGCGGCTCACGCGTTTCCTCCGCAGGTCACGAGCTGTTTGGCCATGCGGCGTGCCGGGAAGTCGTACGTGAAGGCCATTTCCGTCGGTCGGTTACGCTGTCCGAGCCCGCGCGGGTACGGGCCTGCATCGTTTGGGGATCGAGTGGCGAAAAGCGATAAGACACGGGCCCGGCGCCGGGCACCGCTGTGGGCGCGGTTGTGCGCCATCCTCGGCTGCGTCCTCATGGTGGTCAGCGGTGGTGTGCTGATCAGCAGTCAGGTGCTCGTCGCTCGGTACGCCGGTTCGGTGCAGACCAAAGACCTGTTCGGCGATGCCGCGGAGGGTGCCACCAAGCAGCCCACGAGCGACATCAAGGGTCCGCTGAACATCCTGCTGGTCGGCATCGACCCGCGCACGGATCAGCAGGCGCCACTGTCCGACTCCATCATCGTGGTGCACGTGCCGGAGAACGGGGACGAGGCGTACGTCTTCTCCATCCCGCGCGACCTCATCGTGGAGATTCCACCGTTCGAGAAGACCGGTTTCCTCGGCGGCTCGGCGAAGATCAACGCCGCCATGTCGTACGGCAGCTCGGTCGGTGACGGCAAGCACGACGTGGCGCAGGGCTTCGCACTGCTGGCCAAGACGGTGTCGAAGCTGACCGGCATCAAGGAGTTCGACGCCGGCGCGATCATCAACTTCGGCGGGTTCAAGAAGATCGTGGACGCCATGGGCGGGGTCACCATGACCGTCGACCAGGAGGTCAAGTCCGAGCATCTGCAGCCCAACGGCAAGCCCCGGCCGCGGCTCGCCCGGTGCGCCAACAACCAGTGCGCGCACCCCTATTACGGGCCGCAGAAGGAATACCACAAGGGCACCTACCATCTGGAGGGCTGGGAGGCGCTGGACTACGTGCGTCAGCGGTACGGCCTGCCGAAGAGCGACTACGACCGGCAACGTCACCAGCAGCAGTTCATCAAGGCGATGGCGGCGCAGGCGCTGAGCAAGGACGTGGTGACCAACCCGATCAAGCTGGACAAGGTGCTCAAGGCGGCGGGCGAGTCGCTGATCTTCGACGGCGGCGGGCATTCGGTGGTGGACTGGGGGCTGGCCCTGAAGAACATCCGGTCCCAGAACATGACGCTGATCAAGCTGCCGGGCGACAGCGTGTTCGTGGGCAACGACTACCGCGGCGAGCGGTTGGAGCCGGGCGCCGAGGACTTCTTCGCCTCGGTGGTGAACGACCAGGTGGCCGACTTCGTGTTGCGGAACCCGAATTACATCAATACCTCGGCATAGGGCGGGCCGGAACGCCGGCGGTGCCGCGGCGAGGTCTCGCCGCCGGACGCGTCGTGTCGGGGCGTCCGGTTTGGCACGTGACCGCGTGCCACTTCTGGTGGCGAACACCACCCGGCACCACCGGGGATCTGTCCTGCGTCTAGACTCCGGAGCAAACAGACCCCTGCATAGAGGAGACAGCGTGGCCAACCAGTTGCAGGTCCGAGTCGTCGCCGTCGAGGAGAAGATTTGGTCAGGCGACGCGGAAATGGTTGTCGCCCGCACCACCGAGGGCGAGATCGGCGTGCTGCCCGGCCATGCCCCACTCCTCGGCCTTCTGAAGGAGCCCTCCCAGGTGCGGGTCAAGCTCACCGGTGGTGAGCAGTTGACGTACGACGTGAGCGGCGGCTTCCTCTCCATCGACGCCGACGGCGTGACGGTCCTCGCGGAGAGCGCGACACCCGGCACCCCCGAATCACGCTGACACCGCGATGCGGATTCTGGAGATCTTCGGAATCTGCGTCCTCGCGCTGTTCGTCGTCCTACTCGCCGTCTTCATCCGGCGCCGCCTGCTGATGCTCGGTGGCGGCACCATCCGCCTCCAGGTCCGGGTCACCTCGGTGATCCCGGGCCGGGGATGGTCCACCGGCATCGGTCAGTTCGTGGGCGACGAGTTGCGGTTCCACCGCATGTTCAGCTTCGCCTTCCGCCCGAAACGGGTGCTCGACCGCCGCGACCTGTTCGTGGCGGGACGTCGCCTGCCCGGGGGGCCGGAGCGCCTGACCATGCCCGGCCACTGGGTGGTGCTCTCCTGCCGGGGCGGCGCCGGCCAGGTCGAGATCGCCATGGCCGAGTCGACCGTGACCGGCTTCAGCTCCTGGCTGGAGGCGGGCCCGCCGGCCGAGCCGGGGCGCACCGCACGCCGCCGCTCACCCGGCGGACCGGCCGCCAGCAGTTCCACCCCCTAGCCGCGGCTCGGGAGCTTGCCGCGCACTCGGGAGTTGAGGCTCAGCGGAGTCGAGGCTCAGCGGAGTCGAGGCTCAGCGCGCGCCGCCGGGTACCCATGTCACGTCGCCCTGCGGGTTCGCCGTACGAGCCAGAATGAACAGCAGGTCGGAGAGCCGGTTCAGATATTTAGCCGGCAGTTCGCCCGTGCGGCCCGGCTCGGTCTCCTGCAACGCCCACGCCGCACGTTCCGCGCGCCGGGCCACGGTGCGCGCCACATGCAGCAGGGCCGCGCCCGGCGTGCCGCCCGGCAGCACGAACGAGTTCAGCGCCGCCAGCCGCTCGTTGTACTCGTCGCACCAGCCCTCCAGCCGGGTCACGTACTCCGGGGTGATCCGCAGCGGCGGGTACGGCGGATCGTCGCCCACCGGATTGCACAGGTCCGCGCCCACGTCGAACAGGTCGTTCTGCACGGTCCGCACGATCGCCGCGACGTCCGGGGACAACTCGCCGAGCGCGAGCGCGACACCCAGATGCGCGTTGCATTCGTCCACGTCCGCGTACGCGGAGATGCGCGGATCGGTCTTCCGGACCGCCTCGTTGTTGCCGAGTCGGGTCTGCCCGCCGTCGCCGGCGCGGGTGTAGATGCGGGTGAGATGCACGGCCATGGGACCCACCCTACGAAAGGGTGCTCGGTTCGTCCTCCTACCATGGCCCGCGTGGATGTAATCCGAGTCAAAGGCGGCGCTCGGCTCGCCGGTGATGTGCACGTCGGCGGCGCCAAGAACTCGGCGCTCAAACTGATGGCGGTGGCGCTGCTCGCCGAGGGGCGCAGCGTGGTGCGGAACGTTCCGCGGATCACCGACATCGCGATCATGGCGGAGGTGCTGCGCCGCCTCGGCTGCGACGTGACGCTGGACGGCACCGAGGCCGCCATCGAGGTGCCCGCCGAGCCCGGCAGCGAGGCCGACTACGACCTGGTGCGCCGGTTGCGTGCCTCGATCTGCGTGCTCGGGCCGCTGCTCGCCCGCCGCGGGTACGTGCGTGTCGCGCTGCCCGGCGGGGACATGATCGGCTCGCGGGGTCTCGACATGCACGTCTCCGGCCTGGCGCGGATGGGCGCGGACATCTCCGGAGAGCACGGTTTCGTCATCGCCTCCGCGCCCGCCGGCCTGCGCGGCTCCAAGATCTGGCTGGACTTCCCCAGCGTCGGGGCGACCGAGAACCTGCTCATGGCCGCGGTGCTCGCCAAGGGCACCACCGAGATCGACAACGCCGCGCGCGAGCCGGAGATCGTGGACATCTGCGAGATGCTCACCGCGATGGGCGCCCGCATCGACGGGGCCGGCACCTCGACCCTGGAGATCGAGGGCGTCGACACCCTGAACCCGGTGCGGCACGACACGGTCGGCGATCGCATCGTGGGCGGCACGTGGGCCTTCGGGGCGGCCATGACCCGCGGTGACGTCACCGTGCACGGCGTGCGTCCGCAATACCTCGACATCGCGCTGGACAAGCTCGTCGCGGCGGGCGCGGTGGTCGAGCCCGGCGACGACCTTTTCCGCGTACGCATGGAGAACCGCCCGCGGGCCGTCGACATCGTGACGCTGCCGTATCCGGGCTTCGCCACCGACCTGCTCCCGATGGCCATCGGTCTGGGCGCCGTGGCGAACGGATCTTCCCTGATCACCGAGAACATCTTCGACGGGCGATTCATGTTCGTGAACGAGATGGCCCGCCTCGGCGCGGACATCCGCACCGACGGCCACCACGCGGTGGTTCGCGGCCGCGAACGCCTGTCCGGCGCGCCGGTCCGCGCCACCGACATCCGTGCGGGCGCGGGCCTGGTCATCGCGGGTCTCTGCGCGGATGGCGTCACGGAGGTGGGCGAGGTGCACCACATCGACCGCGGCTACCCGGACTTCGTGGCGGACCTGGCGAAGCTGGGCGTCGAGGTGGAACGCGCGGACGTGCCGGAGCCGACGTTCGACTTCTGACGGGTCGGCGGGTGCTGGTGTGCTTGTCGGGTGCGGGGTGCGGGGTGCGGGTGGCGCTCTGCGGGTGCGGGTGCGGGTTCTCAGAGGGCCGGTGAGTCGCCGACCAGGCGGCGCGCCTCCGCGACCTGCTCGCCGAACACCAGGACCACCACCTGCCCGTCGTGGCGGACCGCATGCGTCGCCCGGATCCCCGCATCGGCCAGCAACTCGATGATGGTTCCGGCCGTGGCGAACTCGTCGACGAGCGCGGCCGGGCAGAGCAGGCCGTAGTCCTCCGGCTCGGAGAAAATGGTCAGGCCGTCGAGATACTGCTGATCGTCGTACGGATCCTGCTCCCACCACCGTCTGCCCGATCGCGACCATGCGGCCGCCGTGGTGCTCTCGCCCGCCCACGGGCCAGTGCCCGGTGACCGGCCCGTGCCCGCCCGCGGGTCTCCGTGCGGCAGGCGGCCAATGCCTGCGCGCGGGCCGTGCCAGCGTAGACCCAGCCGCCAGAACACCATGCCCAGCAGGCTCACGACCGCCACGGCAATGAGCGGTCCGAGCAGGTACCACCCGTCGATCGTGGCCATGGGCACAGTTTGACACCGAAGATCAGCCGTTTTCCGAGAATTGCCCCGATCGCGTGAGCGCTGTCGGTGCACACTTCGGCCGGATGCCTGACTTACCGTTCAGTACGGTCGATAGGCTGTGCCCGTCACGCGTACGTGTCGGTGGCATCGGACATCGATGGCCCCCGGACATCGGAGGAGAGGCACACATGGCGGGTCGGCTCGCGGTCATCGGCTCCGGACTCATGGGGTCGGGCATCGCTCAGGTGTCGGCGCAGGCCGGCTGGCAGGTCACCATGCGGGACGTGGACGATGCCTCGCTGTACCGAGGGATGGCTGCCATCCGGGAGTCCCTGGGGCGCTTCGCCGCCAAGGGCAAGATCACCGAATCGGACGCCGAGGCAACGGTGGCCCGCATCACGCCGACCACGGACATGGAAGCCGCCGCCGAGGCGGACGTCGTGGTCGAGGCAATCTACGAGCGCGTCGAGGCCAAGCACGAGGTCTTCCGCACGCTGGACAAGATCTGCAAGGCCGGCGCGGTGCTCGGCACCAACACGTCGGCCATTCCGATCACCCAGATCGCCGCGGTCACCAACCGGCCAGAATCCGTGGTTGGCATTCACTTCTTCTCGCCCGTGCCGATGATGAAGCTGGTCGAGCTGGTGCGCGGCCACCAGACGTCGGACGACACGCTGGCCGCTGCACGCCGGTACGCCGAGGAGGTTGGCAAGACCTGCGTCGAAGTCAAACGGGACGTGGCCGGGTTCGTCTCCAATCGGCTCTTCTCGGCGATCCTGGTCGAAGCGATCGCCTTGGTGGAGTCGGGCGTGGTCTCGGCGGCGGACCTGGACACCGTGATGAAGCTCGGCTTCGGGCACGTCATGGGTCCACTCGCGACGGTGGACCTGACCGGTCTGGACGTCATGCTGCACGCGGCGAGCAACATCTACCGGGACACGGGTGACCGCAAGTTCTTCCCCCCGGAACTGTTGCAGCGCATGGTGACGGCAGGCGAACTGGGTCGCAAGACGGGCAAGGGCTTCTACAGCTACTGATGCGCGCGGGCCGTGTTGTGTGCGTGTCTGTATAGCGCGTGCCCGTGTTTGCGCCTGGCCAATCCGCTCCATCGAAGCGGGAAGCTCAGTGTGAGCGCCCGAGTGTGTGAGTCCCGCGGCTCATGTGCGCGGGTGGTATCGGTTGCGCAGGGGTTGGTCTCCGAGACCCTGATGCGGTGGCGGGGTGAACTCGGGATGTCGGTCGGGGCCGAGTCCGACGTGCCAAGGTTCACGGTGCACGAGCCGATGGTGGTAGCCACAGAGCAGCACCAGGTTGTCGAGTGCCGTAGGTCCACCGTCCAACCAGGACACCCGGTGATGTGCGTCGCACCAGCGCGCCGGCCGGTCGCAGTCCGGGAAGGCGCAGCCGTGGTCGCGGGCCACCAGCGCACGGCGGATCGGTCCGGTGGCCAGCCGACGCGCCCGGCCGACGTCGAGGACCTCTCCACGGCCGCCGAGCACGGTGGGCAGGATGCGGGCGTCGCAGGCGAGGCGGCGTACGTGGTCCGCGCCGATCCGCTCGCCGGTGTCCAGGGTGCCGATGCCGAGTTTCTGGTGCAGCAGGTCGTAGGGCACCGTGACGGCCAGTTGGGGGCGGTCGCCGCCGTGGGTGGGCAACTCGGTGGTCCGCAGGGCGAGGCGGCAGATTTCGGCGAGCGCGTCGGCGCGACACTGTCCCGGAGTGCGCGCGTCGGCAATCGAAGCGTCGAGGCTTGAAGAGCGCTTCGGCGAGCGCCGTTGTTGTGGTGAGCGCCGTTGTTGCGGTGAGCGCCGTTGTTGTGGTGAGCACAGCGGATCGAGCGCGGCGGTGACCACGGCGGCGCCCTCGGCGTCCAGGATGCCGTGCACGCGGACGCGCCCGTCTCCCAGCGGGGACAACGTGAAGTAGCGGTCGCGCTCGGCGCGTTTGTCGGCCCGTGCGAGTGCGGCCTCCTCCGCCCGCTCGGCGATCTCCGGAGCGAGATGTGCCAGGATGCGGTCACCGGCGTGGCGTAACTGAACCGGATCGAGATCCGGTGCCCAGTCGACCAGGGTGGACTCGGCCTCGTCGGCCAGCGCGGCCGGCACGTCGGCGTCCTTGCCGAGCCCGTCGAGGCATCGCGCGATGACGCTGAGCTGCTCGGCGTTGACCTCGGCGGTGCACAGCGCGTGGTCGAGGCCGGGCCTGTGGTCGAGAGCGCGCGCTTGCATCACCATGGTGCGCGCCTGGGTGGGGCTCACCCGCAGCCGCCAACGCAGCCAGCTCGCCAACGACGTGGCGTGCGCCGTGGAGGGCATGTCGCGGATGTCGACCTGCCGGACCAGGTGCAGCACGGCGGCGTGCAGCGCCTGCTGGGCGCGATGCGCCGCGAGCAGGGCCGCCACGACCTCGGCGTCGGTCATCGCCCACGTCGACGCGGTCGCACAATCGGCGACCGCTGCCTGGACCACATCCCATCGCTCATCCATGAGAGCAAATTAGTACACCCGTACGACAAAGTGCCCGAGCCTGAGCCGAGCCTAGCCCGAGTTCGAGCCGAGCCGGAGTTCGAGTGGGTCGAGTCCTTGCCCTGTCGAGCGGGCGGGGTCGGACCGGGTGGGCCGAGCCGGGTGGGCCGAGCCGGGCGGGCCGAGCCGGGTGGGTCGGACCGGGCGGGCCGAGCCGGGCGGGCCGAGCCGAGCCGGGCGGGGGTGGCGTGGGGTGGCGCGGTGCGAACCGGTGCGCGCCCGCAATGCCCTTGCGCCGCTGCGGCCGCGCGATAGATTGATGGTGCTCGTCAGCCGCGACTGTCATGTCGCGGCGGTGTGAGTGGGGTGCTGGGTCCCGTCCGCACAGGAGCCGCGGCTGCCGGAGATGCTGTGGCTACGGCTGTTGGAAAGGCTGCGGCTGAGTAGGCCAGTGCGCCGCATTCCCCCGCACGAGCGTATGACGCGGTTCGAGGAGGTCATCATGGCTTGCTTGGTCAGCAGCGTGAAGCACGCCGAGGCTTCGACGCTGGGTCGTGGCGCGAGCTGAATCGCCCACCGGATACGCAGCCGACTTCTCGCACGGCGGCGTGTACGCCCCTCGCATCTGAGCAAGAGCACCGGCCTGGCAGAAGCAGCCGGCCTGGCAGATGTCGCCGGCCTGGCAGAAGCAGCCGGCCCGGCTGAGCGGTTGTCGTCGGCGCTGCTGTGGATGACATCCGCTGATCCCGTGCGCGGCAGTATGCCCGGCCGCTAGCGCCCACCTGTCTGGCGGTGGCCCGGCCGTGTGGGTGCCGCGCTGTTCGTACTGCTGATTCTTTGTGCTGACACGAGGAGAAATCGTGGATTCCGCATCATTGTTCGAGCCGCTTCCCGCGGTCGACGGCGGACCGAGTCACGTCATGCGTTCCGGCAACACCGTCCGGCGTCGGGTCGGACCGGGTACCCAAACCGTGCATGCCCTGCTGCGTCATCTTGCGGAGGCCGGGTTCGTCGGCGCGCCGCGCGTGGTGGGTGAGGGCATCGACGGTGACGGCAACGAAGTGCTGACCTGGATCGAGGGAGAAACCGTGCATCCCTACGCCTGGTCGGACGACGGGGTGGCGCACGTCGGAAGGCTGTTGCGCGACCTGCACGCGGCCACGGCCGGCTTCCGGCCGCCGCCGGAAGCGCGATGGCATCCGTGGTGGATGCATCACTCCGGTCCGGGCACGGTGATCGGGCACTGCGACGCCGGTCCCTGGAACATCGTCGCCCGCGACGGTACGCCGGTGGCGTTCATCGACTGGACGCTGGCGGGCCCGGTGGACCGGATCGACGAGGTCGTCGCCACCGCGTGGTGGAACGCCCAACTGCACGACGACGACGTCGCGCAGCGCAACGGACTGCCCGACGCCGCAGCCCGCGCCCGGCAGTTGCGGCTGTTCCTGGACGGGTACGAACTGGCGACGCCCGACCGGGCTGATCTCGTCGGCCGGATGATCGAGGTGGTCATCCGGGACTGCGCGGCCGAGGCGGCACGGGCCCGCATCACGCCGGAGTCGGATGATCCGACGCCGTTGTGGGCGCTGGCATGGCGCTCTCGCGCCGCCGGCTGGATGATCCGGCACCGGAGCCTGTTGGAACGTGCGGTCGTCGCGACCCGCTGAGCAGGCGCAGGTCGGCTGCTGCATGCCCGGCCGGGCATGCAGCATCCGGCGCGGCTGTGGCACGCGAACGGGCTGTGGCACACGAACGGGCTGTGGCACACGAACGGGCTGCGGCACACGACCTGGGCGGGGCCGAAGCGTACGGCCCGGGCGGCCCACGGCGTCCGGTCCGGTCAGCCGCTATCGGACGTATCCGGCCCCGCCCAGGGCAACCCCGTCCGCCGCCTGACGTGTGCGTATGGTTTCCGCCATGGAGGATCAGGGTTCGGCGATCGTCGTCCAGGGCCTGCGCAAGACGTACGGGGACAATGTCGCCGTCGACGCGGTCGACCTCGAGGTCGCCCGTGGTGAGATCTTCGCGCTGCTCGGGCCGAACGGCGCGGGAAAGACCACCACTGTGGAAATCCTGGAGGGCTACCGCAAGCGTGACGCCGGAACCGTCCAGGTGCTCGGCACCGACCCGGCCGTCGCGGCGGGCGGCCCCGGCACCACCGGCTCCGAACACGCGCGGCGCTGGCGTCAGCAGATCGGCATCGTGTTGCAGGGGACCGGCGAGTTCGACGAGTTGACCGTCGGCGAGGTGGTCCGGCACTTCGCGCGGTTCTACCCGAAACCCGACGACCCCGCATCGGTGATCGAGCGCGTCGGTCTTGCGGACAAGGTCAAGGCCCGTACGCACACGCTCTCCGGCGGTCAGAAACGGCGCCTGGACGTGGCGCTGGGCATCGTCGGACGGCCCGCTCTGCTGTTCCTGGACGAGCCGACCACCGGGTTCGACCCGGAGGCCCGCCGCGAGTTCTGGGGGCTGATCCGCGATCTGCGAGACGGCGGCACGACGATCCTGCTGACCACGCACTACCTGGAGGAGGCCGAGGCGCTTGCCGACCGGGTGGGGGTGATCGCGGCCGGACGACTGATCGCGCTCGACACGCCTGGGCGGCTCGGACGCCGCGACGAAGCCCTCGCCACGGTGTCCTGGCGCGCCGACGGCGGCGGCTGGGAACGTCGGCGCAGCGCCACCCCGACGGCCGTCGTGTCCGAGCTGGCCGAGCGGTACGGCGGAGAGGTCCCCGGCCTGACCGTCAGCCGGCCCACGCTGGAGGACATCTACCTCGACATGATCGGAGCATCATGAACGCGCCGACGCTCGGCCTGCGCCAGGGCGAGCTGGAGATCCGGCAGTTCCTGCGCAGCCGCGAGCAAGTGGTCTTCACGCTCCTGTTCCCGGCGGTGATGATCGTCGTCTTCGGGTCCATCTTCGACGGGACCATCGGGGACGGCGTGCAGTTCACGCAGTACTTCGTCACCGGCATGATCGCGACCGGGCTGATGACCGCGGGCTTCCAGGCGCTGGCCATCCAGATTCCGATGGAACGTGACCGTGGTGTGCTCAAGCGGCTGCTCGGCACGCCCATGCCCAAATGGGTGTACTTCGCCGGCAAGGTGCTCATGGTGGCGTTCATCGCGGTGCTGGAGACCATCGTGCTGATCGCCGTCTCCACGGCGTTCTTCGGGCTGACCCTGCCGGACACCGGCACCCAGTGGCTCACCTTCTGCTGGGTGTCGGTGCTCGGCATCACCGCGTGCACGCTGTGCGGGGTGGCGTTCTCGTCGCTGGCGCGCACCGGCCGCAGCGCGCCCGCGGTGGTCACGCCGGTGGCGCTCGTCCTGCAGTTCACCTCCGGGGTCTTCTTCGTCTTCACGAGCCTGCCCACGTGGATGCAGAATGTGGCCGCGATCTTTCCGCTGAAGTGGATGTGCCAGGGCCTGCGTTCGGTGTTCCTGCCGGCGGTGTTCGGTGCTCGCGAGCCGGGTGGCTCGTACGAGTTGGCCAAGGTGGCGATCGTTCTGGGCGTCTGGTGCGTGGCGGCGCTGCTGCTGTGCCTGACCACCTTCAAATGGACCACGAAGCGCGACGGCTAGGCCGACGACCGCGCCGCGTCAGCGCGTGGCGGCGAAGGCCAGCGACAGCATGGTGGCCGTGACCATGCCGCCGAGCAGTGTGAGCCCGATGCCCGCGATGTCCAGCCGGGCCTGCAGGGCGCGGTGGGCCACCGCCGCAGCGACCGGGACCCCGGCGGACGGCGCCACCAGGAACGCCAGCCAGCCCAGCCCGCGCAGCATGGTGGCGCCGGCGATCGTGGTCCCGGTGCCGGCCGGCGATTCGCCGAGCGTGACGAGTCCGGCCGCGACGAGCCCGGTCACCGCGGACAGCAACGCGCCGAACAGCGGCAGCGCCGCCAGGGCCCAGCCGGGCAACGGGCGCCGGTCGCCCGGCCGGACGGTGTCGTCGATGCGGTCGGCGGCGCGCGCCAGCAACACCCGCGGCGGTACGGCCCGCGGCGGGTCCCCCGGGCCGGTCCCGCAAGGAGAGCCGTCGGCGGGCTCCGCAGCGCGACCGTCGCGCTGCAAGGCGATCCGTGGTGCCGCCTCCACCGTGGCCGGCTCCGGCAGATCGCCCAGCGAGCGCATCCGTACGCCACGCGCGCGGCGCAGGTGGTCCCACAGGCGGGCGGCCTCCCGGTCGACGTCGAGGACCTGGGCCGCCGCGGCGCCCGCCCATCGGTCCGCGTCCACCGCCTCGCCCTCGGCGCGAGCCAGTTCGCCCGCCGCGCGCGCCGCGTTGTCCTGATAGGCCCGTTCGGCGGCGGACAGCGCCTCCTCGCGTTGCCGGGTGACGCGGGCGAGCGCGTTCACCATCAGCCGGTAATCGTGGTCACGTGTGGTCATTGTTCACCTCGTAGGGGATGAGCACTTCCGGCATGCGGTGCACGGTGCGGTCGAAGTACAGGGCGCGGCGGCGGCGGGGACGCCAGCCGGACGCGTCCGGCTGCGGGCCGAGCGGGCCCAGTTCCGCCGCCCGCACGTCGAGCGCGACCCAGGCGCCGATCGACTCGAAGCGGGCATCCGTCCCGGACAGCGTGCTGCACAGCCGGGACACCGACCGCCACCATCCGAGCAGGTGGACGCACCGCTCGGGGCCGTCGGTGAGCAGGGACCGCAGCACGTCGCGATGGTCGGTGCCGGCGGCGTCCAGGCCGTACCCGATGACGTAGTGCGGCAGTCCGTCCCCGTCGAACCGCGTCGCGGCGAGCAGTTCGGGCAGGCCGTCCGCGTCGTACCAGGCCGCCTCCGGCAGCTCGACGGCCAGGCGCGCGGCGGCCGGCTCGGCGCCGGGATGCAGGCAGGCGATGCTGAAGCGGGCGGCTCCCTGAGCGGCGAGCGAGAGCGAGGCGGAGGCCAGGATGTCGCACGCCTCGTCGGCCCGACCGCCCAGGACGGCGAGGTTGCGGCCGGGCATCCGGCCCAGCGGCATCTCGGCCGGGCCGGCGGTGACGTCCACGCGCTCGCCCAGCACCGCGCCCGGGGAGGGCCCGACCGGTGCGGACGGACCGGGGACCCGGCCGGACGGCCGATGCCGCGCGGGCAGCCGGGGCACGGCGTTGCCGTCGAACAGGCGCGGTGGCGTGCCGGAGGCCGGACGCTGCCGCCACACCGTGCGCTGCAGCAGGGTCCAGGAGCCGCGGTCGGCGGCGTCCGGCAGACGGACGACCCGGTTGGCGCCGGCCGCTCCGCCGTCGGTGTTGACCACCGCGTGGAAGCGGGGGATGAGCGCCGCGGCCAGGTTGCCGTCGGCGAGCAGGCGCCGCGCGCCGGGCAGGGCCAGCCGCAGCGCGCAGCGGTCGAGCAGGTCGGACCGGCCGCGTACGGCGGTGGCGCTGCGCACGTCCGCGCCGGACAGCACGAGATGGACGCCGTACGCGCCGCCACGGTGGGCCAGGTCGCCGAGCAGGGTGAGCGTCTCATCGGCCAGGGCGTCGCGTCCGGCGAGCATGTTCGTGAAGTCGTCGACCACCAGGAGGATGCGCGGCCACGGCACGGTGCGCTCGCCGGCGCGCAGTTGCGCCAGGTCGGCGGCGCCCAGGCGTTTGGCGGCCTGGCAGCGTACGCGCAGCTCCGCACCGAGCCGGCGCAGCACGGCCAGCCCGAACTCGCGGTCCTCGGCGATGTTGACGCCCGCCAGGCGCGCGTGCGGCAGCCAGCTCGGGTCGCGCGCCCCCGGGGCGAACCGGGCGAACGACGTGCCGCCGGAGAAGTCGAGCAGATAGAGCGCCAGCTCGGCGGGGCCGTACCGGGCGATCAGCGAGGCGATCCACGCGTGCAGCAGGGTGGTGCGGCCGGAGCCGGACGGGCCGCCGACGAGCGCATGCGGCGTACGGTCGTCCAGCGGCACCTCGACCGGGTTTCCGTCGGTGCCGGGGCCCAGCACGGCGTGCAGACCGTGCGCGGCGGACTCGGTCCACAGCCGGTCGGGGAGCAGGTTGGCGAGGCGCACCGGCGGCGGTGCGGCGCGCAACCGGTCGGCCACCGACCGGCACAGGTCGCTGACCCGGTCGCTCGGCGGGGGCGGGTCCAGGCGTACCGGGAAATCGCCGGTGGCCTCGGTGCGCGCGGTCCCGGCGCGGAGGGCGATGCGGTGCACGGCCGGGTCTGCGGGCAGGTCGAGGCCGCGCACCAGGAGATGGATGCCGCAGGCCGTGCCGTCGCGGACGATCCGCGCGAGCTGGGTCTGCTGGTGCCCGGTCAGCTCGGCGTCGCCGGCCGGGTCGGCGAGCAGGACGACCACATGCCAGGGCGGCGCGGCGTCGTCCGGGTCCGGCGACTCGTGATGCCGGCGGATCTGCTCCACCAGGGCGTCCAGTGCGCCGGTGAGCCGTTCGGGCCCGGCCGACCGCACGCCCAGCGGTGCGAAGGCGGCCAGCGCGCCGCCGCCACCGTCACCGGTTGGCCGGTGGTCGTGGAGGGTGAGGCGCAGATCACCGGGCCGGGTGGTGCCGACGGCGCGCAGCAGCAGCCCGGCGATCACCCCGTCCGCGGTGTGCGGATCGCCGCTGACCTGGACATGGGCCGCGTTCAGCAGCGGCACCAACGCCGGGACGGTGGCCGACTCGATCGTGATGGTGCCGATCCGCAACAGGCTGGGCGGGGTGTGCGGACGAGGTTCGGTGGGCGACCAGACGCGCCACGGTGTCCCGGCCGCCCCGGCGGCGCTGTGCGCGGCCAGCGAGGTGAGATCGCGGACCAGCGCCGCCGTTTCGGCGCCGAAGCGGCGGCGGATGTCGGTGCGTGCCGCGTGGCGGGCGTCGGCGAGCCGGTTCAGGCAGAGCGCGTACGCGTCGCGGACCACCCGGCGGCGTTGCTGCGCGTGCGCTCGGGCAGCTTCGGCGGCAGCCAGCATCGCCCGGGCGCTGCCGCGTGCCTCGGCAAGGTCCTGCCGGACGGCGGCGACCAGCGCATGGCGATGGCGACCCAACGACCCTCCCCGGGACGGCGTTGGGAATAATGTACCGTTTTGTGACCGAGAGGCCGGTTATTCGGCGCGTGTCGGAGGCGCACTCACCGACGCGCGGCCACGCCATCGGGGATCGGCGCGTGTCAGGTCCGCCCACAGCCGGTCGGCCACCTGCCGCGCGCCCTCGCGCTGCCAGCGCTGCATCGTACGGCGCGGGACCTCACCCCGGAACCACTCCAGCGCCCGCAGCGCATCCCGGTCCAGTCCCTCGGTCGACGGCCACCGGTCGTACGGCCGCAGGCCCCGCACGCAGCAGTAGTGCAAGGCGTTGTAGTGCCGCCACAGGTCGGTGGTGCCGAACACGCCATCCGGCTTGAGCCGGGTCACGCCGTCGCGCAGCACCGCGCTCAACTCCATCGCGCGGGCCAGCGGTTTCGCGGCCTGCCCGGCCAGCCGCCGGTCCACCGCGGGCAGATCGATCAGCGGGCTGCGCAGCAGACGGCCCGGATTGCCGAAGTTCTCCAAGGCGCGCCGGGTGTGCCGGTGGAACTCGGACTCGGTCAGCGTGGCCAGCCGGTGCCGCGACGCCCGGCGGGGCAGCGCCTCGGCGAGAAGCATCAGCGCGGCCCGGTCCCGGCGCAGATGATCGTCGTGCAGGAAGGCGATCCGGTCCAGCCCGCGGCGCAGGTGCGCGGCCGGCCCGATCGCCGTCAGCACCACCGCGACCAGCACGAACTGGAGGATCACGACGGTGCCCCGGTCCGGTGCGGCAAGCATGGTCAGGGTGGCCGGGCCGCCGCACGCGAGGATCGCCACCACCGCCCCCACGGCGGACCGGCGCAGGTCGGGCCCGAGGCGTTCGCCCGCGTCCACGGCATCCGCCACGGCCGCGAGGTATCCCAGGACCAGCAGGTCGAGGCCCATCGCAGCGAGGGCCAGGACCGGATGCCCGAGGTCGGCCGGGCCCAGCACGACCACCAGGGCGACCCCGTAGAGCGCCGCGGCGGTGGCCACCGCCGCCGGGAGCCGGTGGGGCGCCACCGCGTCCCGGAACCGCCACATCACCACCACGCCGCCGATCAGCGGGGCCAGCGCCACCAGCCGCCCGGCACCCGGCAACGCCACGATCATGACCAGGAAGATCGCGCTGAGCACCAGCGTGCCGCGCTCGATCTGGCGGCGCTCCGGCACGTCGTCGGAGACCAGCGCGACGGCAGCGGCGGCCCACCCCAGGGCGGGCAGGCAGAGCAGGATCTGTGCGGACGTGCCACCGGGCGCGACGGTCCAGGCCGCGACGCCCAGCGCGTAGGCGATGAGGGCCGCCGCCGCGCGCGCCGACACCGGACGCCCGGTGTCGCGCCCGAGCAGGTAGCCGGCCATCCACCAGGCCAGCGCGAACGTGAGAACGGCGACGACGGGCACGGGAGAAGTCAACCAAACGGGGCGGCGGTCCGGACATCCTCCATCGGGCGGGCGGCACGCCTGCGGCGTCGCCGGCGCACCGCCCACATCGCGGCCAGGACCAGGCCGGCCAGCGCGATCAGCACCAATGCGGGAAGCAGGATCGCCAGGATCGACAGGACCACACTGGAGAAGTCCTCCGCGGTGCTGGCCACCGGCGCGCCGAGGCCCGCGGTAGCGGTGTTCACCACCGGTCGGGACACCGCCTTGACCCCGTGCACGCACAGCGCGATGAGCACACCGGCGGCGACCGGCACCCATTGATGCGAGCCGAAGAACGATCCGGGGTCGGAGACCGTCACCGTCTGCGACGCGGAACCGGCCCCGAACGCCAGTCCGCCGGCGGTGGGCCGGACCACGGTCTGCACCACGTCGTTGACGTGGTCCACCACCGGGACTTTGTCCGCCACCATCTCCACGGCCAGCAGCAACGCGAGGATGACGAGCACCCATCCGTTGGACAGCCAGGCCCACCCGCTGGGCAGATCGATGAGATCGGAGTAACGCGCCAGCAGGCCCATGGTCAGCAACGGAATGTAGGCATTCAGCCCGGCGGATGCCGCCAGGCCGGTTCCGGTCAACGCTTCGAGCACGTTCTCAGCATGGCACCGGCGCGCACGTCTCGCCCGTTCCGCTACTGTCGTGCGGTGCGTCTGGTCATCGCGAAGTGCTCCGTGGACTATGTCGGCCGGCTCTCCGCCCATCTGCCTCCGGCGGTGCGGTTGCTGATGGTCAAGGCGGACGGATCGGTCTCGATCCACGCCGACGACCGTGCCTACAAGCCGCTGAACTGGATGAGCCCGCCCTGCAAGCTGCAGGAGGCGCCGGGCGTCTGGAAGGTGGTCAACAAGGCGGGCGAGGAACTGCGCATCACCCTGGAGGAGATCTTCCAGGACACGTCGTACGACCTGGGGGTGGACCCGGGACTGGTGAAGGACGGCGTGGAGGCGCACCTGCAGGAGTTGCTGGCGGCGCATCCGGAGACCTTCGGCGAGGACTGGACGCTGGTGCGCCGCGAGTTCATGACCGCGATCGGGCCGGTGGACCTGCTGTGCCGGGACGCATCGGGCGCCGCGGTGGCGGTGGAGATCAAGAGGCGCGGCGAGATCGACGGCGTGGAACAGCTCACCCGATATCTGGAGCTGATGAACCGGGACCCGCTGCTGGCGCCGGTGCGGGGCATCTTCGCCGCACAGGAGATCAAACCGCAGGCCCGAGTGCTGGCCACCGACCGTGGCATCCGGTGTGTGGTGGTCGACTACGACCTGCTGCGCGGCATGAAGCGCGACGAGCTGACCCTGTTCTGAGGCCGTGCCCACCCGGGGCCTGCGACGCCGTCGGCGGTCAGCGCCGCGCGGACAGCTCCACCCGGTCGACGGCGGTGGTGAGGGACAGGTACGCGGACGCGCCGCCCGCCCCGGCCACCGCCTGCACCAGGACTGTCGTCCAATCCAGCGGGTCGCCACCGGCCAGGTGCACCAGCGTCGGCAGGCCGAGTAGCAGCACCTCGACGCCGATCACCGCGGCGAGCACCGGCCCGGTGGACACCGACCCCATCGGAGTGTCCAGCGGCAGCAGGCCGCTGTCCACGAAACCGGCGCGGGCACGGCGCACCGCGGCCACCGCGCCGACCGGGCCGAGCGTCAGGCCCAGCGCCCACCAGGGACCGCCGGGCACCACGTGCGTCAGGTCGAGCAGGGTCAGCGCGGCGGCGCTCCACAGCGCGGCCAGCGCGCCGGGCACGTACAGGCGCTGGGTGACCGCCTGCCGGGAGTCGAGCCCGAGCAGCCGCAGCATCCAGGGATTGCCGGTGTCGGTGCGCACCGTGCCGGTGGTGACCCCGCCCGCCGCCATGGCGCCGAGCAGCACCGCGACGCCGAGCAACCACCCGGGCGCGTGCGTGAGCAGCAGCGGCGCGGCGGACGAACCGGCCAGCGCCAGCAGCCGCCGGGGTCGCCGGGCGGCGAGCAGCACGTCCTGCACGACCAGCACCGGCAAGCCGCGGCGTCCCGGGCCGCGCAACGGCCGCGACCGTAACCGGCGACCGGCCCAGTACCGCTTCGCGAGCATCTCGGTGACGAACGACGGCTCCACACCGAACACCGCGTCGGCCAGCGTGCCGGCGGTGCGCGAGGACTCCACGATGCGTTCGTCGGACACCGTGCCGAGCCGCCGGACGGCCACGGTGAACCCGGCGACAACGATCACCGCAAGCGCGCCCCCCGCCACCAGGAAGGCCCGCCCGGCCGGCCAGAGCACCGGCGGGGCCGCGTCGGTCACCGCGTCGGCGACCAGCGCCGCCAGGCCCGCGGTGAGGATCAGGTAGGCCACGTCGTCGCCGGTCGCCGCGCCGCTGCGCGCCTGCGCGGCCAGCGCGGTCAGCAGCACCGCCGCGCCCGACAGAGCCCCCGCCCCCGCCGCCGCGGCCACCACCCCGGCGGTGCGCGGACCGGCCCGACCGACCAGCGCGACACCCGCCGCGGCCCCGGCGAGCATGCCGCCGACCACCGCCACCAGCAGCGACGGCAGCAGCAGGCGACGCCGGCTCACCGGGGCGGTGAGCAGCCACGAAACGGCCGGGCGGCTCAGCGCCAGGGGCCCCAGGCGGCGCATCGCCAGAAAGAGGGCGCCGAGCAGCGCCGCGGCCAGCCCGGCGTCGAACAGCATCGAGGCGTCCGGCCGTGCGGGCCAGAACACCGCGGCCCATTGCCGGTGCAGCAGCGCGGCGGCGACCGCCACGAAGAACACCGCGAAGTAGAGCGAGCCGAGCATTTCGCCGCGCTCCATGTAGGCGAAACGGCGGCGGCGGATCCAGCGCCGGACCGGGCCCACCGGCACCGTGGCCGCCGTGACGGTGGTGGTCGGTGCCGCGGCGGTCACGGCGTGCCGATCAGCGCGGCCACGGTGACGATTTCGGCGCCTGCGGCGCGGGCGAAGCCGTCGTCGTGGCCCGCCATCAGCACCGTGCCGCCGGTCTCCCGATAGTCACGCAGCATCGCCGCGACGGCGGCCCGCGCGTCCGGGTCGAGGCGTTGCTCCGGCTCGTCCAGCACCAGCAGCGAGCTGGGACGCAACAGGGCCAGCGCCAACACGAGGCGTTGCTTCTGCCCGGACGACAGCGAGGCCGGGATGGCGTCGGCGTGCCCGGCCAGGCCGAACCGGTCCAGCGCCTCGTCGATGCCCGCGTCGTCCGGATCCAGGCCGTGCGCTCGGCACACCAGCTCGCCGTGCTCGCGGGTGGTCAGCCCCGGATACCACGAGGGCGGTTCCACTGTGCTCACCACGGCACGCCAGAACTGCGGCGTGCCACCGGGGGAGCGGCCGAACACGCGTACCGTCCCGGCATCGGCGCGCTGCAGACCGCTGACGCACCGCAGCAGGGTCGACTTGCCGATGCCGTTCTCGCCGGTCAGGCAGACGACCGAGCCGCGCGCCACGCGCAGCGACACACCGGTCAGGACGGGCGTGGATCCGTAACCGACCGTCAGGTCGTCGACCTCCACCGCCGGATGATCAGCCACGGCTGACGACGCTAGCAGCCCGGGCCGCCGGGCCCGCGCCCCGCGGCCCGGGGCCTGCTCAGCGCGGGGCGCGACCGAAGAGCATCCGCAGCACCCGGGCGATCCGGGCCACCTGCGCGGGCGTGCGTTCGAAGGTCATCGCGGGCAGCAGGCTGCGGGCCCGGCGGACGGTGATCGCCTTCGCCCGGGAGAACTCCCGCAGCCCGTCGTCGCCGTGGATGCGCCCGAATCCGGAGTCGGCCACGCCGCCGAACGGCAGGGTGCTCATCCCGACGAAGGTGAGCGTGGAGTTCACCGCCACCATGCCGCATGTCATCCGGCGCGCGATCCGCACCGCGTTGGCCCGGCCGAAGACGGCGCCGCCCAGCCCGTACGGCAGGGCGTTGACCTTGGCGAGGGCCTCCTCGGCGTCGGCCACCCGGGTGATGGTCAGCGTCGGCCCGAAGGTCTCCTCGCGGATGGCCGCGCTGTCCTCCGGCACGTCGACCAGGACCGTCGGCGACACGTACGGTGGGCGCACCGCATCCGCCCCGCCCAGCACGGCCCGGCCGCCGCGTTGCAGCGCGTCCTCGATGTGCCGGCGGATCACGTCGATTTGGCCCGGCATGGTGATCGGGCCGATCTCCTCGCCGACCCGCAACCGGCCCGCGCGGGCCACCACGGCGTCCACGAAGGCGTCATAGACGGGCGCCACCGCGTACGCCCGCTCGATGCCGATGCAGGTCTGCCCGGCGTTGGTCATCGCGCCCCAGACGGCCGCCTCCGCCGCCGCCGGCACGTCGGCGTCCGCGTCCACGATCAGCGCGTCCTTGCCGCCCGCCTCGATGACCACCGGCACCAGGCCCTCGGCGCACGCGGCCATCACCTTCTTGGCGGTCGCGGTGGACCCGGTGAACGAGATCTTGTCGACGCCGCTGCGGCACAGCGCCGCGCCGACGTCACCGAGCCCGTGCACCGTCTGCAGCACCGGATGCTCGGGCACCGCCTCGGCGAACGTGTCGGCGAGCCATTGACCCACCATCGGGGTGTATTCGCTGGGTTTCAGGATCACCGCGTTTCCGGCGGCCAGCGCGCCGGAGATCGGTCCGCTCGGGGTGAGGATCGGGTAGTTCCACGGGCCGATCACGCCGACGACGCCGAGCGGCTGGTATTCCACGTGGCCGGAGTGCTCGGCCAACAGCAGCCGGGTCCGGGTGCGGTGCGGTCCGAGCACCCGCCGGGCGTTGCCCGCGGCCCAGTCGAGGTGCTCCAGAGCCGCGCTCGTCTCGACGATCGCGTCCGCCTCCGGCTTGCCCGTCTCGCGGCCGGTCAGGTCGGCGAGCTCGGCCAGCCGGTTGGCCACGATCGAGCGCCAGCGCAGCAGGCGCTCCTTGCGGCCGTCGAAGCCGAGGCTCACCCACCAGGCCGTCGCGGCGCGGGCACGGGCGAGCGTCGCGGCGACGGCGGCCTCGTCGGCCACCGGCACGCGGCCCACCTCCGCGCCGGACGCGGGATGGGTGGAGATCAGGACGCCGTCGTCGACGACCGGGACACCGGGAGGATGGGTCACCGCCATAACGTGAGTTTAGTTCTCAGAAGTATTCTGGGAACCTATGAGCCCTCGCCGAAATCGGACACGTCGCGGTGCGGCGCCGCGCCCCGACGCGGCGCCGCCCGAGCTGCTTGAGGAGCGGGTGCGCCGGGGCGTCGGCGGCGTCCAGCAGTGGCAGGACGGCGAGTGGCAGGTGCGGTCGATCTCCGGCGGCGCGGCGTCGAAGACATACCGGTGCCCGGGCTGTGTTCAGGAGATCCGCCCCGGCGTGCCACACGTGGTCGCCTGGCCGGCGGACGGCCGCGGCGACGAGTCCGACCGCCGGCATTGGCACGCCGGATGCTGGCGTGCCCGGGACCGGCGCGGGCCAGCCGTGGAACGGTCGCGCAACGCCCCGCGATACGGGTAAGGATGGTCGACATGAGCCAGCAGATCCGCGCCAACTCGGTGCTGCCCGCCCGCCGTACGGATATCGAGCTGCACACCGCCGATGGGATGCGGCTCGTCGGCGAGCTCGCGGTGCCGGAGGGCGGCGAACCGGTCGCGACCCTGATCTGCCTGCACCCGCTGCCCACGCACGGCGGCATGATGGACAGCCACCTCTTCCGCAAGGCCGCGTGGCGGCTGCCCGCGCTGGCCGGGGTGGCGGTGCTGCGCTTCAACACCCGCGGCACTTCCAGCGTCCGCGGCACCAGCGAGGGCGCGTTCTCCGCGGCGGTGGACGAGCGGTACGACGTGGCTGCGGCGATCGAGTACGCCGAGTTCGCCGACCTGCCGAACCGGTGGCTTCTCGGCTGGTCCTTCGGCACCGACCTGGCGTTGATGCATGGGCTGGACCCGGAGGTGCGCGGCGCCATTCTGCTCTCGCCGCCGCTGCGCTTCTCCGGTCCCGAACATCTGCAGGCGTGGGCCGGGTCGGGTAAGCCGCTTACCGCATTGGTCCCGGAGTTCGACGACTATCTGCGGCCGGCCGAGGCGACCGAACGGTTCGCCGTGGTGCCGCAGGCGGAGGTGGTCGGTGTACCGGGTGCCAAGCACCTGTGGGTGGGTGACGCGGAGACCGTGCTGGACGAGGTGGTACGGCGGGTCGCTCCGGCGGTTCCGGTGCCGCTGCCGCGCACCTGGGACGGGCCGATGGAAGCCGGGGACGCCGGCGCGTACGCGGACCGCACGGTGGCCGCCTTCCAGGACGTGCCGGTGGCCGGCCCGGAGCAGCGGCGCGGATAGCACCGGCGACGCCCGGTGCGCCGGGGTCAGCGGCGCTGCATGCTGGGTCGGACGACCTCACGGATCAGCAACTGCACGCCGGCCACCATGGGGATCGCCACCAGCGCGCCCACCACGCCGAACAGCGCCACGCCCAGCAGTGCGGCCACCACCGCCGCGACGTCGCTGACCTGCACCGAGCGGCGCATCACGCGGGGATAGATGAGGTAGTTCTCCACCTGCTGGTAGACGATGAAGAACACCGCGCAGGCGATGCCGGTGTAGAGCGACGACGCGACGCCGACCAGGCTGACGATGACCGCGCCGAGGGTCGCGCCGATCTGCGGGATCAGATCGCAGACCGCGACCACCACGGCCAGCGCGAACGGATAGGCCAGTCCGACGATCATCGCGAACACCCACGTGCTCAGCCCGGCGAGCACGGCGATGGCCAGCGCGCCGACCATGTAACCGCCGACCTTGCTGAGGATCTCGTCGGTGAGCAGCCGCACCCGGGTACGCCGTGAGGCGGGCACCAACGCGTAGGCGCTCTCCTTGAGCCGCTCGAACGCGGCCATGAAGTAGATGGTCAGCACCAGCACGGTCAGGACGTTGAAGATGGTCCCGAAGATCAGCCGGGCGCCGCCCACCACCCCGCCGAGGGCGTTGCCGACGGTGCCGGCGTCCAGCGCGCTCTGCACCTTGTTCAGGATGTCGTAGCGCTCCACCAGCTCGTTGACCGTCTCGTTGCGCTGCAGGCTCCGGATGAAGCCCGGCACATTGTTGATCAGCTCGGTGGTCTGCGTGACAAGCGGCGGAATCAGCGCGATCACCGCACCGGCGACCAGGCCGACCATGACCAGGGCGACCACCGCGACCGCGAGCCCGCGCGGCAGGTGTGCGCGGCGCAGCCGGTTCACCGCCGGGTTGAGCCCGATGGCCAGGAACAACGCCACGAAGATGAGCACCAGGATGGATGCGGCGTTGCGCAGGCCGAGGAATGTGCCGTACGCGAGGAGCAGGCCCAGCCCGCCGACGAAGCCGATGAAGAACGGGTTGCGGCGGTTGAGTGGCGCGCCGGGCACCCCGAAGCGGCCCCGGTGCTGGTCGTCCGGGTCGGCATCGTCCGGTTCGGCATCACCCGGGTCGGCACCGTCCGGGTCGGCATCGTGCGGGTCGGCACCACCCGGGCGGGACGTCTCCCGGGTGGTGCGCTCCGGCCGGTCGTCCTCGGCGTCGGGCGTTTGCGTGGTCCCCGGGCGGGTTTGTTCGATCTCGGCGGGTTCGCGGGTGTCGACGGGTCGGGTGGCCGGGTCGTGTTCCTGGGCCGCCAAGGGTCACCTCACCTGAGGAGCCGGGGCAGCGGTCATCACGGCCGCTGCGACCACCCGAACTTCCCGGCCGGAAACCTATCGGTACGGTCGCGGGCCACGCCACCCGGCACGCGGCAGCGCCGCCCGCGGACGAAGCGCCGGTGTTACTCGGCGTCCGCGCCGACGCGGTTGCCCGCCGACGGCACGGTGACCTTGGCGGACGCGGTCACCTTGGCCGGCGGGGCGGCGGGGGTCGCCTGTCCGCCGGGGCCGGCCTGCCCGTCGCCGGCTGCCGGTGTGCTCTGGGCTGCCGGTGTGGACTGGGCTGCCGGTGTGGCCGGCTGCTTGGCCGCCGCCTTCTCCTCGCCGCCCGACACGTTGGTGTCATCGTCTGGCGCGGCGGCTGCGGCCAGCACCGCGGCGGCGGCCAGCTCGGCCACCCGCTTGGCTTCCTTCTGCACCTGGCGGCGCACGTCCGCGGCATGCCGCTCGGCGGCCTCACCGGCCCGCTTCGCCTCGGCAACCCGCTTGAGTTCGGCCTCCAGCGCCTTCTGCGTCTCGGTCAGGCGCTGCTGCACCCGCTCGCTCTCACGCTCGGCGGCCTGGGCGCGCTCGGTGGCCTCCGCCAGCTTCCGCTCGGCCTCGGTCACCTTGGCCTCGGCCGTGGCGAACCGGCGGTCCGCCTCGGCGATCTTCTCCTGCTGCGCGGCGATCTCCTTGCGGACCGACCCGGCCTGCTCGTCGGAGCGGCGAAGCACATCCTCGGCGTACTTGTCCGCCTCGCTGCGCAGGTCGGCGCACTGCTTCTCGACGTCGGTGCGCAACTGGCCGAGCTCGGCGACCACGGCCTGCCGGCGCTGGGCCAACTCGTGCTCGATCGTCGCGGACTGCTCGTCACGCTCGCGCTTGGCCGCCGTGCGCTGCTGCTCGACCTCCTGCTGGGCGGTGGTGCGCAGCGTCGTGATCTCCTGGTCGGCGCGTGACCGGGCGGCCTTCGCGTAGTCGTCCGCCTCGGCGCGCACCTTCGCGGCCTCCTCGGCGGACTTCTCGGTCAGTTGCTGCGCCTCCGCGCGGGCACCGGAGAGTGCGTTCTCCGCCTCGGTGCGCATCTGCTCGGCCGACTGGCGGCTGGCCTGCACCGCTTTCTCGGCGGCGGCGCGGCGCTGCTTGTCGGCCTTCTCCTCCTCGGCCCGGCGGGCCGCCAGCGCGATCTCGAAGTCGCGGAAGGCGTCGTGGGCGTGCGCCTCGGCTTCGGCCCGGATGCGTTCGGCCTCGGCCAAGCGGGCCGCGATGTCGTCGGTGGCGGACGTCTTGATCGCCTCGGCCTGTTCCTCGGCGAGAGCGAGGATCTGCTCCACGCGGGGTCCGAGGTGGCGGAACGAGACCTCGCCGCTGATGCCGTTCTGCCGACGGGCCTGGACGGCCTCCTGCTGGAGCCGGTCGATCTGACCCGCCATCGTCTGAATCTGCGTGTATGCCTGCTCGCGCTCGGTGGCCAGCGTGGCGATCTCGTTCTCGGCGCGGGCGACGTATCGCTCGACCTGCTTCTTGTCGTACCCCCGCAAGGCGGTCTCGAAGCTGGGCTCGGAGGACGCATCTCCGCCGAGACCGAAGATTTCACCGCCGTGCGACATGTTCTCCATCCTCACATACGCATCGTCCCGCGACATGTCGATACACACCGGTCTGGCAGGGATGCGCGTCTGGTAGTGATTTGTCCCGAGCCCGGCTGATGCCGATCCCTAGGTTACGTCTCGCAAACGAGTGGGCCGCACCGGAGGATCCTCCGGTGCGGCCCACTGTTATGCATCCGGCCACCGGACGGTCCACCGTCGGGCATCGGTGCGAGATGCCCCTTCTTACCGTTGCGCACTGCGGAGAGGCGCGCAACCGCTGGGCCGGGTGGCGAAGGACTCAGGAGTTGGTCTTCGCGGCGACCGGCTTGTCCGCACCGTCCGCCGTCTCGGCCGTCGGAGCCTTCTGCTGGGCCGGTGTCGCGGACTGAGCCGGTGCCGCGGACTGGGCCGCTGAAGCAGAGGAGGTCGGCTCGGCGGCGGACTGCGCGGAAGACTCTTCGCCCTCCGCGCCCTGCTGGGCCGCGGAACCCTGGCCACCGGAGGCGCCCGGCCCCTGGCCGCCGGAGCCCTGGCCGCCAGAACCCTGGGCCGCTGCGGCCTTGGCGTTGTCCACGGCGGCCTTGGCGGCGGCGCCGACCGACGGCACCAGGCCGGAGAGGCCGGACAGCATCTGGCCGAGCTGGTTGGTGACCGCGTCCTTCTGCCGCGTCAGGTCCTCGACCTCGCGCTTGGCCGCCGCCGTGGTGAGCTCGGCCTCGGTGCGCGCCTCGTTGAGCAGCCGGGTGGCCTCGGTGCGTGCGTCGCCGACGGCCTTGTCCGCCGCCGCGCGGGCCCGCTCCACCGTTTCGTTGGCGGTGCGCTCGGACTCCACCCGCCGGCTGTCGGCGCGCTGCTCGATCTCCTTGGCGCGGTCCTCCGCGGCGCGAGCGCGTTCCTCCGCCTCGGACACCATCTTCTGCGTGGCGCTGAGCTGCGCGGTGTGCCGCTCGGCCTCCTCACGCTCGGCCTTCTCCCGGCGCTCGGCGACCTCCAGTGCCAGCGCCTGCAAGTCCTTGTCCCGCTTGTCGCGGGCGTCGCTGAGCAGCTTGGTCGCCTCGGCGCGCTTCTCCTCGGCCTCACGCCCGGACTTCGCCCGCAACTGGGTGATCTCGCGCTCGGCGGTGGCGCGCAGCGACGAGACCTCGCGCTCAACGGTGGACTTGAGCTCGGCGACCTCATGCGCGGTAACGGTGCGCAACTGCTTGGTCTCGCGGTCGGCATCCGAGCGCAGGGTATCCGCCTCGCGGCGGGCCTGGACCCGGGTCTCCGCGGCCTCGCGCTCGGCATGCGTGCGCAACTGGCCGGACTCGCGCTCCGCGGAGGCCTTCATCGCGGCGGCCTCGGCGCGGGCCTTGTCGGTGATCTCCCGAGCCTCAAGGCGAGCCGCGGAGAGAATGCCCTCGGACTCCCGCTTCGCCTCGCTGCGATGATCGTTGGCCTGTTCTTCAGCCAGCCGCAGGATCTGCTCGACCCGGGTGCCCAGCCCGGAGAGCGTCGGTCTGTTGTTCTCCTCCAGCAGCTTGTTGGAGTCGGCCAGCTTCTGCTCAAGCGCGTTCAGCCGCTGCTCGGCCTGGCGCAGCCGGCGCTGCGCGTCGTTCATCCGCTGCTCGGCCTCGCCGCGTGCCTGCTCCGACTGGTTCAGCGCGGCGACGAGCCGACCGAGGTGCGCGTCCACCTGTCCGCGGTCGTATCCACGCAGGACAACGGTGAAATCGTGCTGAGAGTTCGCGGTCTCGAAGAACGCAAGGTTCTGATCCTGCTGCTGGGGCATTGGGCCATCCTGGCGAACCTCGGGTGCGCACGCAAGAGCGGATGCGGGCCAGAACAGCCACGTAGATCAGCTTTGAGCTGGCCGGGGAGGGTGACGTCCGCCGTTCGGCCGGGTCACTGACGGTCGGGTTTGCGAGCACGGTGAAGCGGGCCCACCTGGGGCACCGGGCCGGGCCACGGGGGACGCGTCACCGGCCGCCTGTCGGCGCTGCTCTATGCCCCATCCTGCCAGGCGCGACGGGTACAGTCAGGATCTTTCACCCGTAAGGCGTACTAATTAGGCAGGTTGCACCAATTCCACCAGGACGCCGCCGGCGTCCTTGGGGTGCACGAAGTTGATCAGTGAGCCGGCGGTGCCCCGGCGCGCCGATTCGTACAGCAGGCGCAGCCCTCGGGCGCGCAACGCGGCCGAGGCCGCCTCCACGTCGGCCACCGTGTACGCCAACTGTTGCAGCCCCGGGCCGCGCCGCTGGAGAAACTTGGCGACCGGCGAACTGTCGTCGAGCGGGGCGATTAGCTGAAGCTGGGCGCCGTCGCCGGTGCCGACGGCCAGCATCGCCTCCCGCACCCCCTGCTCCTCGTTGCGCTCCTCATGCACGCACCGCATGCCGAGGGTGCGGGTGTAGAACGCCAGGGCGTCGTCCATGTCGCCCACCGCGACACCGACGTGGTCGATGCGCAAGAATTCCACTGGAAGGTCCATGCCTTCAGTGTTCCAAGAACGCTGCTTCTTCGTGCACCCGGGAGACCCCCGGTGCGTTGGGAGATGAGATCGTGACCACCTCGGTGATCGTCAGCGGCGCCCGCACCCCGATGGGACGGCTGCTCGGAAACCTCCAGCACCTGCCGGCCACGGCGCTCGGCGGCCACGCCATCGGCGCCGCGCTGGAGCGTGGCGGGGTGCGGCCCGACCAGGTGGACTACGTGATCATGGGGCACGTGCTGCAGGCCGGCGCCGGGCAGATCACCGCCCGCCAGGCGGCGGTCGCCGCGGGCATTCCGATGACCACGCCCGCCGTCACGGTCAACAAGGTGTGCCTCTCCGGCCTGGACGCGATCGCGCTGGCGGACCAGCTCATCCGGGCCGGCGAGTTCGACGTCGTGGTGGCCGGCGGCATGGAGTCCATGACGAACGCCCCGCACCTGCTGACGGGCCAGCGGCAGGGGACGAAGTTCGGCGACGTCGTGGCACGCGACCACGCCGCGTACGACGGGCTCACCGACCCGTGGGACGGCGTGTCGATGGGGGAGTCGACCGAGAAGCACGGCCGGGACCTCGGCATCAGCCGCGCCGAGCAGGACGCCTTCGCGGCGCTCAGCCATCAGCGCGCGGCCGCCGCCCAGCGCAACGGTCACTTCGCGGAGGAGATCACCCCGATCCCCGCCGGGACGCGCGGCGCCGACGACGTGGTGGACGCCGACGAGGGCGTACGGCCGGACGCCACCCCGGAATCGTTGAGCCGGCTGCGTCCGGCGTTCACCGGCGACGGCACCATCACGGCCGGCAGCGCGTCGCCGATCTCCGACGGAGCCGCCGCGGTCGTCGTGATGAGCAAGGACAAGGCGCGCGAACTCGGGCTCACCTGGCTGGCCGAGATCGTCGCGCACGGCAACGTCGCGGGTCCGGACAACTCGTTGCAGGCGCAGCCCGCGAACGCCATCGCGCATGCCCTCGACAAGGCCCGCCGCAGCGTTGCCGACCTGGACCTGATCGAGATCAACGAGGCGTTCGCCCAAGTGGTGATCCACTCCATGCGCGAGCTCAAGGTGAGCGAGGACATCGTCAACGTGAACGGCGGCGCGATCGCGCTCGGGCATCCGATCGGCATGTCGGGTGCGCGTCTGGTGCTCACCCTGGCGCTGGAACTGCGACGCCGTGGCGGCGGCGTGGGCGCGGCCGGGCTGTGCGGCGGCGGCGGGCAGGGCGACGCGCTGATCATCGAGGTGCCGTCCAGGTGACTCGCGGCCGTGACGTCCCGGCGCTGGTCACCGGCGCCCGGGCCGGTGACCCGCGATCGGTGGCGCGGCTGATCAGCCTGGTCGAGGACGGCGCACCGGAACTGCCGCAGGTGGCGGCGGCGTTGGCGCCGTACGCCGGACGGGCGCAAGTCGTCGGGTTGACCGGTTCCCCGGGGGTGGGCAAGTCGACCACCACCAGCGCCCTGGTGCGCGCCCTGCGCGCCCAGGACCACCGGGTCGGCGTGCTCGCCGTGGACCCGTCCAGCCCGTTCACCGGCGGTGCCATCCTCGGAGACCGGGTGCGCATGCAGGACCACGCGACCGACCCCGGCGTGTTCATCCGGTCCATGTCCAGCCGCGGTCAGCTCGGCGGCCTGGCCGCGGCGACCCCGCAGGCGGTGCGCGTGCTGGAGGGCGCCGGCTGCGACGTGGTCCTGGTCGAGACGGTCGGCGTGGGTCAGGCCGAGGTGGAGATCGCCTCGATCGCGGACACCACCCTGGTGCTGCTGGCCCCGGGCATGGGCGACGCCATCCAGGCGGTCAAGGCGGGCATCCTGGAGATCGCCGACATCTTCGTGGTGAACAAGGCCGACCGTCCCGGCGCCGACGCCACCTATCGCGACATCCAGGGCATGCTCGCGCTCGGCGACCGCGCGCCGGGCGACTGGCGCCCCCAGGTGGTGCGGGCGGTGGCGGTGCGCGGGGAAGGCATCGACGACGTGGCCGGCGCGATCACCAAGCACCGCGGATGGCTGGAGTCGTCCGGCGCGCTGCGGCGCCGGCAGGAGCACCGCGCCGCGGTGGAAGTGGAGGCCATCGCGGTGGGCGCGTTGCGCGCCCGCATCGGCGACCTGCGCGACGGCACCGCGCTGGACGCGCTGGCCGCCCGGGTGGCCGACGGCACACTCGACCCGTACGCGGCGGCCGACGAACTCCTCAAAGGTCTCTGACCGTGGCGTCCTCCGCCGATCCGGCCGGGACCCCGACCGGCGCCGGGCGGAACCCCCGCAGCCGCAGGCTGTTCAGCACCACGAAGACCGAGCTGAACGCCATCGCGGCACCGGCGATCATCGGGTTCAGCAGGCCCGCCGCGGCCAGCGGCAGCGCCGCCACGTTGTAGGCGAACGCCCAGAACAGGTTGCCGTGGATGATGCCCAGCGTGCGCCGGGACAGGCGGACCGCGTCCACCGCACCGGTCAGGTCCCCGCGGACCAGGGTCAGATCCGACGCCTCGATGGCCACATCCGTACCGGCACCCATGGCCAGACCCAGATCCGCCTGCGCGAGAGCCGCGGCGTCGTTGACGCCGTCGCCGACCATGGCCACCACGCGGCCCTGGCCCTGCAGGCGCTTGATCGCGTCCAGCTTGCCGGCCGGCAACACGCCGGCTACCACATCGTCGACGCCGACCTGCGCCGCGACCGCTGCGGCCACCGCGGGCGCGTCCCCGGTGACCAGTACGGGCGTCAGGCCGAGCCGGCGTAGGGCGGCGATCGCCGCGGCGCTGTCCGGGCGGACCCGGTCGGCCAGCGCGATCCGGCCCAGCGGGTCCCCGTCGGCTCGCACCTCCACCCAGGTCGCCGACCCGGTCCCGGCACGCGCTTCGCCGGCCTCTGGCGCTGCGGCGCGTCCCACCTCGACCAGCACGCCGTCCACCCGGCCGCGGACGCCGACGCCGGCCGTCGCCCGGAAGTCGCGCACCCCGGGCAGCGGCCCGTCGTCGGCGGCGGCCCGCGCGATCGCCCGGCCCAGCGGATGCTCCGACGCGGCCTCCACCGCGCCGGCCATCCGGAGCACCTCGGACGCGGGGCGGCCGGGAGCGGGCACCACGTCCACGACCGACATCCGGCCGGTGGTCACCGTGCCGGTCTTGTCCAGCACGACGGTGTCCACGCGCCGGGCCGACTCCAGCGCCTCCACGCCGCGGATCAGAACGCCGAGTTGCGCGCCGCGTCCGGTGCCCACCAGCAGGGCGGTGGGCGTAGCCAGGCCCAGCGCGCACGGGCAGGCGATGATCAGCACCGCCACCGCGGCGGTGAACGCCTCGGTCGCCGTGCCGGTCACCAGCCAGACCGCGAGCGTCGCGAGCGCCAGGCCGATCACCACCGGTACGAACACGCCGGCGATGCGGTCGGCCAGGCGCTGCACCGCGGCCTTGCCGCTCTGCGCCTGCTCCACCAGCTTCGCCATCTGCGCCAGTTGGGTGTCGGCGCCGACCCGCGAGGCGCGCACGACCAGGCGCCCGCCGGCGTTCACCGTGGCGCCGGTGACCGGATCGCCGGGACCCACCTCGACCGGCACCGACTCCCCGGTCAGCAGGCTCAGATCGAGCGCGGACGTGCCGTCGACCACCTCACCGTCGGTGGCCACCTTCTCGCCGGGACGTACGACGAACTGGTCACCGACCGCGAGTTGGTCGGCGGGCAGCACCACCTCGTGGCCGTCCCGCAGCACCGTCACGTCCTTGACGCCGAGTTCCAGCAGGGCTCGCAGGGCGTTGCCGGCCCGGTGCTTGGCGCGGGCCTCCAGCAGGCGGCCGGCCAGCAGAAACGTGGTGACGCCCGCGGCGGCCTCAAGATAGATAGCATCGCCCCCGGCGGCGGTGAACGAGAACGGGTGCCGCATGCCGGGCATGCCGGCGTCGCCGAGGAACAACGCCCACAGCGACCAGCCGAACGCGGCCAGCGTGCCGAGAGACACCAGGGTGTCCATCGTTGTGCTGGCGCCGTGGCGCAGATTCACCAGCGCGGACCGGTGGAACGGCCAACCGCCGTAGACCACCACCGGGGTGGCGAGCGCGAGCGACACCCACTGCCAGTAGTCAAACTGGAACGCCGGAACCATGGCAAACAGAATCACCGGGACGCTGAGGACGGCGGACACCACGAGCCGGTTGCGCAGCGAATCCGCCGCACCGGTCGCGGGCCCGCCGACGTCGGAGGCGGTCCGCTCGGACGCGGTGTACCCGGTCTTCTCCACGACGGCAATGAGATCGCCGGCGCTGACCGAGCCGGCCACCGACGCGCGCGCCTTCTCGGTGGCGAAGTTGACAGTCGCGGACACCCCGTCCATCCGGTTCAGCTTCTTCTCGATCCGGTTAGCGCAAGCGGCGCAGGTCATCCCGCCGACGTCGAGTTCGATCTGCCGTTCCATGCACCCAACTTATACCCCCAGGGGGTAACTGGCCATGTGATCCGCGCGCCAGCCACACAGCCCACGCCCGCCGGCCCCAGAGTCCCGTGCCGTCCCGGGTCGTGCCGGGCCGCGCCGCGCCGGGTCGTGCCGGGTCGTGCCGGGCCGCGCCGGGCCGCGCCGGGCCGCGCCGATCTTGAGGTTGATGGGCTGACATAGCACCCATGGATGGCGTTTCCGGGCACACAATGTTCAAGATCGCCGTGAGTGCATCCGTCTTGCGGTGTCACCCGGCTGGCCGGCCGTAGCTCGCGCACCTCATCCACTGCTCAGCCGTAGTCGGCGGACGCCATGACCGTCGGATGACAGCCGTGCCCCACGGCCGAGGCAGCCGAGGGACACAGCCGGTGTCCCGCCCATCACGGATCGGATGCCATGGCAACCCAGCCCGCCGATCTTGAGGTTTACGTTCCGGCATAACGCGCCATACCGGCCTTAACTGGGCACACAAAGTCCAAGATCGACGCCGGGACGCCGGGACGCCGGGACGCCGGGACGCCGGGACGCCGGGACGCCGGGACGCCGGGACGCCGGGACGCCGGGACGC
>NZ_BMMX01000016.1:0-57061 GCF_014646155.1 Mangrovihabitans endophyticus | reverse complement strand
CGCCGCGACGGCGGGACGCCGCGACGGCGGGACGGGACGGGGCGACGGGGCGCCACGCGACGCGACGGGACGCCGCCGCGACCGGGCGACCGGGCGGGACGGGACGGGGCGACGGGGCGGACGGGACCGGGCGACCGGGCGGGACGGGACGCGGCGACGCGAGGGGGCGGGACGCGACGGGGCGGGACGCGACGGGGCGGGGCCGGGTGGGGTGGCTGTCAGTCGGCTCCGGACGTCTTCACCAGGGTGCGGATCTGGCGCAGCAGCACCGACAATGCTGCCAAGTCCACCGGTGACTCTTCCACGTTGCCCATCGCGTTGCCCGCCCGAGCGATCGACGCCGCGTTCACCTGCTCCCACTCTGCCACCCGGTCCGCCGGCTCCGCCGTGGACGGTGTCGAGTGCAGGACCTGCGTGGTCAGACCGGACAGGGCCGAGTACAAGTCGTACCGCAACGCCATCCGCGCCAGTGTCTGCCACCTGTCGTTGCGCGGCAGCCGGGAGATGTGCGACAGCAGCACGTCGATCTGGAAACGCTCGGAGATCTCGAAGTAGATCCGGGCCACCTCCAGCGGCGGGAAGTCCCGGTTCTCCAGGATGTCCAGCAGCCCGAAGCCGTACACCAGGCGGCCCACGGTCGACGCCAGTTCCTTGGGTACCGACTCGTCCATCAGCGATGCCATGTTGGCTTCCATGGAGTCGCGTTCCGCGCCCACCAGCACGGACGACAACTGCGGCAGCAACTCTCGCACGCCCGGACCCAGGCGGTCGATCTCGGCCGCCACGTCGATCGGGGAACGCCGATTGCTCACCAGCCACCGGACCGCGCGGTCGAGCAACCGCCGGATCTCCAGGTAGACGGCCGTCTGCGCGGTCGTCGGCACCTCATTGTCCAGGCGCTCGGTGGCCTCCCACAGCTCGCGCAGGCCGTAGACCTCACGCACCACGACGTACGCCCGGATCACGTCCGCCGGCGACGCGCCGCTCTCCTCCATGGCGCGGAAGACGAACGTGGTGCCGCCCCGGTTGACCACCTCGTTGACCAGCGACGTGGTGATGATCTCGCGCCGCAGCCGGTGCCCGGCCATCCGGTCGGCGAAGCGGGTGCGCAGCGGCGTCGGGAAGTAGTTCTCCAGCACCTGCGTGGTCCATGGTTCGTCGACCAGTTGGTCGCGCAGGACCTCGCCCTCCAGCCAGATCTTCACGTACGCGAGGAGCACGCTGAACTCCGGCGCGGACAGCCCGCCGCCCTGTTCGCCCCGCACGGACAGTTCCTTGTCGGTGGGCAGCGCCTCCAGTTCCCGGTTGAGGTGGCCGGCCGTCTCCAGATGGGCGAGCAGGCGGCGGTGCACGGGCAGCAGGGAGCGCGCCTGCGTCACCGCGTTGCCCAGGGCCATCGCCTGCTCGTAGTTGTCCCGCAACACCAGGTCGGCCACTTCGGCGGTCATGGCGGCAAGCAACTCGTCGCGCTCGGGCGTGGTCATCTCGCCGTCGGCGACCGCGCCGCCCAGCAGGATCTTGATGTTGACCTCGTGGTCGGAGCAGTCCACGCCGGCCGCGTTGTCGATGAAGTCGGTGAAGATCCGGCCGCCCGTCGCGGTGCCGTCCGGGCCGGGGCGTCCGCCGCCTCGGGCGTACTCGATCCGGCCGCGCTGGGTCAGGCCCAGGTTGCCGCCTTCGCCGACGACTCGGGCCCGCACGTCGCGACCGTTCACCCGGATCGCGTCGTTGGACTTGTCGCCGACGTCGGCGTGGGTCTCGCCGGCCGCCTTCACATAGGTGCCGATGCCGCCGTTGAACAGCAGGTCGACCGGCGCGGTCAGGATGGCCCGCATGATCTCCGCGGGGCTCACCGCGGACGCGTCGCCCAGGTGCAGCGCGGCGCGCGCCTGCGGGGAGACCGGGATGGACTTCGCGGTACGCGGATAGACGCCGCCGCCCTCGCTGACCAGCGACGTGTCGTAGTCCGCCCAGGAGGAGCGCGGCAGGTCGAACAGGCGCCGCCGTTCGGCGTACGAAACGGCGGGGTCGGGGTCCGGGTCGATGAAGATGTGCCGGTGGTCGAAGGCCGCGATCAGCCTGATGTGCTCGGACAGCAGCATGCCGTTGCCGAACACGTCACCGGACATGTCACCCACGCCGACCACGGTGAAGTTCGCGGACTGGGTGTCCACGCCGATGTCCCGGAAGTGCTTCTTGACGCTCTCCCACGCGCCCCGTGCGGTGATGCCCATCCGCTTGTGGTCGTAGCCCGCGGAGCCGCCGGAGGCGAACGCGTCGGCCATCCAGAAGCCCTTGCTCACCGAGATCTCGTTGGCGATGTCGGAGAACGTGGCGGTGCCCTTGTCCGCCGCCACCACCAGGTAGGGGTCGTCGCCGTCGTGCCGGACCACGTCGGCGGGCGGCACGATGTCGCCGCCGACGATGTTGTCGGTGACGTCCAGCATCGCGGTGATGAACCGGCGGTAGCAGGCCACCGCCTCGTCCCGGTCGCCGGGCTTGCGCTTGAGCACGAAGCCGCCCTTCGCGCCCACCGGGACGATCACCGCGTTCTTCACCATCTGCGCCTTGACCAGGCCGAGGACCTCGGTGCGGAAGTCTTCCCGACGGTCCGACCAGCGCAGGCCGCCGCGGGCGACGGCGCCGAACCGCAGGTGTACGCCCTCGAACCGGGGCGAGTAGACGAAGATCTCGTATTTGGGCCGCGGTTGCGGCAGGTCCGGGATCGCCTGCGGATCCAGCTTGAACGCCACGTACGACTTGGGCCGCTGGTCCGGACCGCGCTGGAAGAAGCTGGTTCGCAGGGTGGCCTGGATCAGCGTCAGGTAGGAACGCAGAATGCGGTCCTGGTCGAGGCTGTCCACCCCGTCGAGCAGTGCGGTGATCCGCTCCACCAGCGCGCCGGAGCGCTGCTCGCGTTCCTGCGCGCGCAGTCGCAGGCGCGGCGAGAAGCGAGTCTCGAACAACGTCACCATCAGCCGGGCGATGTCCGGATAGGCGATGAAGGTGGACTGCACGTACCGCTGGGAGAACACGTTTCCGGCTTGCCGCAGGTATTTCGCGTACGCCCGGAGCACCACCACCTGACGCCACGTCAGCCCGGCCCGCAGCACCAGCTCGTTGAAGTTGTCCACCTCGGCCTCGCCCCGCCACGCGGCGGCGAAGGCGTTCTCCACCTGCGGTCGCACCTCGGCCAGTTCCCGGTGCACCTCGGGTGGCTGCAGGCCGAAGTCGTACAGGAACGCGGTGTCGTCGTCGCGGTGCACCTCGTGCGGGCGCTCGTCCACCACGCGCACGCCGAGCGAATGCAGCACCGGCAGCACGGCCGACAGCATCATCGGCTCACCCAGCCGGAACACCTTGAAACGCACATCCGCGTCGTCCGGTTCGGCGACGCCCGCCGCGGTGAGGCGACGCTTGCGATACAGGTGCATCTCCAACTGGCCCGGTTCCTCCAGCAGCTCCAGCTTGGCCAGATCCTGCACCGCCTCGTACGGCGTGTGCCCGTCCTTGTAGCTGTCCGGGAACGCGGAGGCGTACCGCTGGAAGAGGGTCTTGGCCTGCTCCTCGCCGAGCTTGCGTTCCAGCACCACGGAGAAGTCGTCGTCCCACATGCGGGTGGCGTCGGCGAGCATCTCGGCCAGCGCGTTCGGATCCACCGTGCCGGGCGGGTCGGCCGGGTCGGTGCGCACCACGAAGTGGACCCGGGCGAGCATCCGCTCGGTGACGCGGGTGGTGTGGTCCACCCCGATGCCGTTCAGCTCGCGCAGCAGGATCTGCTGCATGCACAGCCGGTTCGCGGTGGTGAACCGGTCCCGGGGCAGATAGATCAGGCAGGAGATGAACCGCCCGTACCCGTCACGCCGCAGGAACAGCCGCAACTGTCGGCGCCCGGCCATGCGCAGCACGCCGATCACGGCTTCGTACAGGTCGTCGGTCTTGATCTGGAAGAGCTCGTCGCGCGGATAGGTCTCCAGGACCTGCAGGAGGTCCTTGCCGGAGTGGCCGCGCGGCGACAGCCCGGAGCGGTCCAGCACCTCCATCACCTTGCGCCGCACCACCGGCAGCTCACGCACGCTCGTGCGGTACGCCGAGGAGCTGAACAGGCCGAGGAAACGGCGCTCGCCGACCACCTCGCCGTCGGCGTCGAACATCTTGACGCCGATGTAGTCCAGGTACGCCGAGCGGTGCACCGTGGCGCGGGAATTGGCCTTGGTGATCACCAGTAGCCGCTTCTGCATCGCCCGGTCGTACGCCTCGGGGGGCAGCGAGGACAGCGTGCGGGGCGTGCTGGCGCCGCGCAGGATGCCTAGCCCGCTGCCGTCGACGGCGGTCAGCACGCCGTCGGTGAGCACGTATTCGCGGTAGCCGAGGAACGTGAAGTGGTCGTGCGCGAGCCACTGGAGCAGCTCGATCGAGTCGGTGACGTCCTTGTCCGGCACCGGCAGGCGATGCTCGGAACCCCGCGCCGCGGCGAGCTCGTCGGCGATCACCAGGGCCCGCTGTCGCATCCGCGGCCAGTCCTCCACCGCGTCCCGTACGTCGGTGAGCACCCGCCGGATCTCGTTGTGCAGTTGTTCGCGGGCCTCCGCGTCGCGCACCGGGTCGATCTCGATCCGGATCCAGCTCTCCACCACGTCGCCGTCGATCGCGTCGTCCGGCTCCACGTCCGCTTCGACCTGCTGCAGCGCGCCCAGCGGTTCGCGCCGCACCACGATCAGCGGGTGCACCAGCAGGTGCACCTCCAGTTGGTGCGCGGCGAACAGCGCGGTGACCGAGTCCACCAGGAACGGCATGTCGTCGGTGATGATCGACACCACCGAGTGCGGCTCGTCGCGGTCCGGCGCGCTGATCGACAGTTGGAGCTGGCCGGGCAGCCGCTGCTGGGCCAGCTCGCGGTGCGCGAGCGCCGCGGCGTACATCTCCTCCGGGGTGTATCCGACCAGTTCCTCGTCCGGGGCGAAACGCCAGAAACGGTCCACCAGCGTCGCGGTGATGTGGTCCGGTCCGGCCAGCGCGACCGCGTCGGCCACCAGGCGCTCCGCGTTCGGCAGCGGCTCGTCCAGCTCGGCGTCGTCACCGGACGATCCCAGACGGCCGGTCAGCGCCAGCCCGGGCCCGGGAACGAAGTCGATCTCCGGATCAGATTCGGTCACACCCTGGTCGGTGCCTGCCATACCTGGCGCTCCTCTCGCCCACCACTCTGTGGGTTCGACGTGTCCGGACCAGCCTAGAACGAGCGCGGCCGGTCACCGGCAGCCACGTCCGATCCGGCCGTCGTTCGGCAACGACTTCGCTACATCTCACGCCGCCCGGGACCCCGGTCCGTGCGCGCTTCGCTTACCGTTCCTGTCAGCCCGCGTGGTTTCGTAGCGGATCATTTCCCAGCGAGGAGGACGACATGCGCCGTACGGCCGCATTGCTGTCTTCGGTCGTGGTGTTGCTCGGCGCGATGACCGGGTGCGGCAAGGACGGGCCCGCCGACGTGCTGGCCGACTTCCTCACCGGGTGGCGCAGCGGCAACTTGCAGAAGGTCGGCTTCGTCACCGCGGCCGGGTCGGGCATCTCCGCAGACCAGGTCGTCACGGAGATCCGCGGTCTCTCGGGCGACCTCGCCTCGGCGCCGCTGGTGCTCACTCGGCAGACCGAGCCGAAGATCACCGGGGACGTGGCCACCAGCCGGGTGAAGCTGGACTGGACGTTGCCGGGCGGCGAGCCGTGGTCCTATCAGAGCACCGTGCGGCTGACCGACCGGGACAGCGACGGCTGGCGGGTGATCTGGGAACCGGTCATCGTGCACAGTGAGCTGACCGGCGGTGACAAGCTGCAACTGCGCCGGGTCGCCGCCGAGCGGGCCGGCATCCTGGACCGGGACGGCAAGCCGATCGTGACGCCGCGTCCGGTGGTCACCATCGGCGTCACGCCGCAGAAGGTCACCGACCTGCCGAAGCTCGCCGCCGATCTCACCGCGGCGTTCCAGAAGGTCGGCGTCACGCTGGACCTTTCCGACCTGCGCAAGCGCGTCGACCAGGCGGACCCGGGCGCGTTCATCGACCTGATCACCCTGCGGCGGCCGGACTACGACAAGATCCGGGACGACGTGCGGCCGTTGGCCGGCACCGTCTTCCGCGAGGAGAACCGCGACCTCGCGCCCACCCGCGAGTTCGCCCGTGCTCTGCTCGGCACCGCCGACCCGGCCACCGCCGAGGACATGGACGCCAACCCGGACCGGTTCGTGCAGGGCGACATCGTCGGGCACGGCGGACTGCAGGGCCGGTACGACACGACGCTGCGCGGCACACCCGGCCAGTCCGTGGTGATCGCCCGCCGCACCCCCGACGACCAGGTGGAGGACGCCCAACTGTTCAGCGTGGATCCGGTGGCCGGCACCGGTGTGCGGACCACCCTGGATCAAAAGGTGCAGCAGGCGGCCGACGCGGCGCTCGGCTCGGAGAAGCGGCCCAGCTCGATGGTGGCGATCCGGATCAGCGACTCGTCGGTGCTCGCGGTGGCCAACGGCCCGGACGGCGGCACCGTGAACAACGCGCTGACCGCCAAGGTGCCGCCCGGCTCCACCTTCAAGATGGTGTCCGCGCTGGGACTGCTGCAGAAGAAGGCGGTCACCGCGGACACCGCGGTGAACTGTCCGAAGGAGGCCACCGTCTCCGGCCGGACGTTCACCAACGCGCACGACATGGAACTCGGCAAGGTGCCCTTCCACACCGACTTCGCCGAGTCGTGCAACACCGCCTTCGTCTCTCTCGCGCCCAAGCTGGGCGCCGACGGCATGGCGGCCGCGTCCACCGCCGTCGGCCTGGGCGGAAAATGGGACCTGGGCATCGAGGCGTTCAGCGGCACCGTGTCGACCGGCAACACCCCGGTCGAGCTGGCCGCGGCGAGCTTCGGGCAGGGCACCACGGTGGTCAGCCCGCTGGCCATGGCGGGCGCCACCGCGGCGGTCGCCCGCGGCCGGTTCGAACAGCCGAAGCTGGTGACCGCGCCCGCCCCGGCGAACCCGGCCGGCCCCGGCGCGCCCCTGAACGACGCGGCGGTGAAGCCGTTGCGCGACATGATGCGTGAGGTGGTCACCGACGGCACCGGCACCGCGCTCAAGCGCGTACCGGGAAAGCCGGTGTTCGGCAAGACCGGCACCGCCGAGTTCCAGACCGGCTCGACGGACACCCACGCGTGGTTCATCGGCTGGCAGGGCGATGTGGCGTTCGCGGTGATGGTGCAGCAGGGCGGCGCGGGAGCGGAGAGCGCGATCCCGATCGTGGCGAGGTTCCTCACCGCGCTCAACTGATCCGCGCGGCGCCCGTCCGGTCCGCACCGGGCCGGATTTCGCCCATCCGCGACGGTAGACAGGGGCTTTCGGCGGCCCGACCAGCCGGCGAGTCGGGGTCGGCTGGCGGGTCGGGGTCGGCTCGAGGTCGGGGTTGGCCGGAGGTCGGGGTCGGTCGGGGGTAGGGCCGACCGGGGTCGGGTGGGCCGACGCGAATGTCACCGCCGACTGGTTCAGCCGTAGCGGATGGATGTCACCGCCGGCCGGTTTAGCCGTAGCGGATGGCTGTCACCGCCTGTTCAGCCGTGACAGACGGCTGTCACGGCGGGCGCATGACGTACATGACGGACGGCCGATCGTGCGGTGACAGCCACCAGCGACGGCTGGCACTCGCCCCGGGCCCTCGGTGCGAGCAACATTCCCAGGTCTGCGAGTCCGGCGGGTGTATCGGGGTGGCGGCTTCGCCGATCGGCCGACCAGCACGCTTCGGCAAGCCCCGCGATGGACGCCGCACCCGGTCACGCGAGGTCGGCCGGTTCTTCGTCCGGGCCGATGTCGAACGCGGGCCGCTGAGCGGGCAGCGAGAAGCTGTCGGTGCTGCGCGGCCGCAGCATGCCGGGCCGGGTCGCGGGAAGCGGCTCGGAGTCGAGCGTCGGAGCCAGGCCGAGCGGCCGTGCGTGACGGTGCGTCTCGGTGCGGCCCGTTTCCGCCGCGACGGCCGGGTCGTCCCCGGAGCCGTCGCTCGTCGCGCCAACCTCGGCCACGACGAGGTCTGCGGCGACATCGTCGGCCGGGACATCGTCGGCCGGGACATCGTCGGTCGTGACGTCGATGTCGGCTGCCACGTCGTCGGTCGCCCCAGGCCCCTCGGCCGCGCTGTCGTCGGTGACCGTGCTGTCGTCGGTGGTGATCGGCTCGTGCGCGGCGATCTCGTCGTCTGCGGCCATCGGCTCGCGCGCGGAGATCTCGTCCGCCGCGTCACCGTGGTCCGGCGCTTCCTCAAGGCCCGCGGCTGGCTCGTTGGCTGCCGCGGCGCCGTCGTCCGCGGCGCCGTCGTCCGCGGCGCCGTCGTCCGCGGCGCCGTCGTCCGCGGCGCCGTCGTCCGCGGCTGCCTCATTGTCCGCGGTGATGTCGTCATTGTCCGCGGTGATGTCGTCGTCGTGCGCGACGACTCCGAGGGCGGGCGCCGCGGGCGCGGTGGTCTCGTCCGGCGTGCCGGGAGACTCGCTGCCGTCCGCGGGCATCGCGTCGGCGAGCATCGCATCCGCATCCGCGTCCGGGTCGGTGGCCTCCGGCGTCTCCGCCACCGCGGGTTGCGGGTCGGGCTCCGCCAGCTCCCGGCGGGCGGCCACCAGGTCGGGGCGGGCGTCGACGGTGCGTACCGGTGCCAGGCCGGCCACCACCGTCGAGGCGATCTCCTCCGCGTACCCGCCGTCCGGGTCGTAGTCCGGATCGAACACGGTGACCTCCACGCCCAGGCAATGCGGCGTGTCGACCAGCCCGGCGAGCAGAAGCTCCAGCTCGGGGAAGGCGATCCCGCCCGGATCCGGGGCGTCCACCGCCGGCATCACCGCGGGATCCAGCACGTCGACGTCGACATGCACCCAATAGCCGGCGCAGTCCGCGAGCTGGTCGCGTGCCCATTGGGCGCTACGCGCGGCGCCCTCCACGCGCAGCGTCGGCACCGGACGGGTGACGATGCCGGCCGCCTGCAGGTCGAGGCGGTACTCGTCCTGTGCACGGATGCCCAGCACCACCACGTCGATGTCGCGGAAATACGGGCGGCGGCCCTCGATCGCGGCCAGGTCCGACTGGCCACGCCCGGTGGCCAGGGCAAGATCCTCGCCGGCCGCGGCGCCCACGTACGACGCGTTGCCCGGATGCCGGAAATCGGAGTGACCGTCCACGAAGACCAGCCCGATCCGGCCGCCGATCTCATCACCCAGGCGGTTCATCGCCAGGCCGGAGCCCAGAAGGACGGAACAGTCGCCGCCGAGCACCACCGGGAACTCGCCGGCGTCGATGATCGCCGCGATCCGGCCGGCCAGCGCGCGCGAATACGCCGCGATCTCCGCCGCATGGCACACGCCGTCGCCGGGACGCCAGTCGCCGGGGTCGTACCGCGGCGGCGTCAGGCATCCCGCGTCCCGGGCCTGAAGCCGTTGCAGCAGCCCGTGATCGCGCAACGCTCCGGGCGCCTTGGCACACCCCGGCACCGACGTCGCGGTCGGCGGTCGCAGGCCGAGGTTGGTCGGTGCGTCCAGGATGGCGATGCGGCGCATGCGGTCGGTTACCCCTGCCTAGAAGAGCGCTCGGGCAAGTGCGCGGCGGGCATCGGCGACCGCGGGGTCGTCCGGCCCGGCCACCGTGAACAACGACAGCAGGTGCTTGCGGGCCTCGTCCCGGTCCTCGCCGGAGGAGCGGCGCACGGCGGCGACCAGGCGGGCGTACGCCTGCTCCGCCTGCCCGCTGACCACCTCGATGTCGGCGGCGAGACGCTGCGCGGCCAGATCGTCCGGGTCCGCTTCGGCCTTCGCCACCGCGGCCTGCGGGTCCGCGCCGGCAATCCGGCGGAAGAGCTCCACCTGGGCGAGCCCGGCCTCGGCGGCACGCTCGGCGGGTGACTCGGCCAGGATCTTGCGGTACGCCTCCTCGGCGGTGTCCAGGTCGCCACTCATCAGGGCGTCGTCGGCGGCACCGAGCCGCGGATCCTCGGTCGGCGCCACGGAAACCCCGCCGGCCTTGAGCACCGCATCCACGTACTGCCGGATCTGGTTCTCCGGGAGCACGCCGGTGAACCCCTCGACGAGCTGCCCGCCGACCACCGCGACCACCATCGGGATGCCCTGCACCCGCAGTGCCTGGGCGAGTCGTGGGTTGGCGTCCACATCGACCTTGCCGAGCAGCCAACTGCCGCCGCCCTCGGCGGCCAGCTTCTCCAGCACGGGGGAGAGCTGCTTGCACGGCTCACACCAGTCCGCCCAGAAATCCAGGATCACCGGGGTGGACATGGACCGTTCCAGCACCGACTGGAAGTTGGCCTCGGTGACGTCCAGAATCGTTTCCGGCGCGGCACCCGGAGTCGGCGACGGGGCGCCACCGGCGGCGGCCGGCGCCGCGTCCGGGGCCGGGCGGCTGGGCGTCGGTGCCTTCAGCGAGCTGAGGTCGACCGCGCCGCGGGTGAAGATCGACGGAGTGCTCCGTGGGTCGCTCATGGTTACCTAGTCTCGCACGCTCGATCGTCCGTACGTGGGGTCGCCGGGCGGGGGATATCGGAAGTCACAGCGCGGGCGTCAGAAGCGCGCGGGTTCGCGATAGGTGCCCCATTCCTCCTTGAGCGCACCGCAGATCTCGCCCAGCGTCGCCTCCGCGCGTGCCGCGTCCAGCATCGCCGGAATCATGTTCTGCTCCGTGCGGGCCGTCTCGGTCAGCCGGCCCAGCGCCGCCCGTACGTCCTCGGCGTTTCGTTGCTGCTTGCGCGCGCCCAGCTCGGCACGCTGCGTGCGTTCCACCTCATGCGAGACGCGGAGGATCTCCAGCTCGCGTGCCACCGTGCCGGTGTGCGCGTTCACCCCGACGATGGTCTTGTCGCCCTTCTCCACGGCCTGCTGATAGACGAAGGCCGCCTCCGCGATGTTGGCGGTGAACCAGCCGTCCTCGATGCCCCGCAGGATGCCCGCGGTCATGCTTGCGTCGTGTCCCAGATCGCGGATGCGGGCGAAGATCTCCTCGGCTTCCGCTTCGATGCGGTCGGTCAGCGCTTCCACGTACCACGAACCGCCCAGCGGGTCGGCCACGTTGACCACGCCGGTCTCCTCCATCAGCACCTGCTGGGTGCGCAGGGCGATCTCGGCTGATTCGTCGGTGGGCAGCGCCAGCGTCTCGTCCAGGGCGTTGGTGTGCAGGGAGTTGGTGCCGCCGAGCACCGCGGCGAGGGCTTCCACCGCCGTGCGCACCACGTTGTTGACCGGTTGCTGCGCGGTCAGGCTGACCCCCGCGGTCTGCGTGTGGAACCGCAGCCAGAGCGCCTTTTCGCTGGTCGCCCCGTAGTCGTCGCGCAGGTGCCGGGCCCAGATCCGGCGAGCGGCGCGGAACTTGGCGATCTCCTCGAAGAAGTCCACATGCGCGTCGAAGAAGAAGCTCAGTCCGGGCGCGAACCGGTTCACGTCGAGTCCGCGGGACAGCCCGAGTTCCACATACCCGAAACCGTCCGCGAGGGTGTAGGCGAGTTCCTGCGCGGCGGTCGAGCCGGCCTCGCGGATGTGATAGCCGGAGACGGACAGCGGCTTGTAGCGGGGGATGTGCCTGTCGCAGTACGCCATCAGGTCGCCGATCAACCGCAGGTGCGGTTCCGGAGCGAACAGCCACTCCTTCTGGGCGATGTACTCCTTGAAGATGTCGGTCTGCAGGGTGCCGTCGAGCTTGCCGAGATCGGCGCCCTGGCGCTCGGCGGCGACCAGGTACATGGTGAAGATCGGCACCGCCGGGCCGGAGATGGTCATGCTGGTGGTGACCTGTTGCAGGTCGATCCCGTCGAACAGCACGTCCATGTCGGCCGCGGAGTCGATGGCCACCCCGCAGTGGCCGACCTCGCCGACGGCCAGCGGCTCGTCCGAGTCGCGGCCCATCAGGGTCGGCATGTCGAACGCGACGGAGAGCCCGCCGCCGCCGGCCGCGAGGATCATCTTGTAGCGCTCGTTGGTCTGCCGGGCGTTGCCGAAGCCGGCGAACTGCCGGATGGTCCAGGCCCGTCCGCGGTATCCGGTGGGGTACAGGCCACGCGTGTACGGGTATTCGCCCGGCCAGCCGATGCGGTCGAACCCGGGGTAGTCGCCGGCCGGTGGCCCGTAGACGGGCTCGACCTCGGACCCGGACAGGGTGGTGAAGTCGGCGTCTCGTTTGCGTGCGGCGTCGTAACGCTTCTGCCAGCGTTCCCGGCCGGCGGCGATCTCGGCGGCGTCCATGCTCAGATCCTAGATGGTTGGCTGAACGATCGCTAAGGGGCGGCGGCCGACGGGGTGGGCCGCGTGAGCCGGGCGCGATGGCGGCTGCTCCCGAAACCGCCGGCGCCCGACCCACCCTCCGTCGGCGCGAGTTCGAACTGGTCCCGAACGAAGGCCGAACTCACGCCCCGGATTTACCCGGCGGTGATTACCGTACGTGTTACCCCACTTTGTCGGGAAGGGGCCGTTCGGGCAGCTCCGCCCGGCATGACGGCCACGCGCGGGCCGACCACTTCGTCACTGCAAGTGATCAGTCGTCCCGCCGAATGGTGTCCAGGAGGGCGAGGACCTGGCGCAGGGCGGGACGGAGCACCCGGAGACGGGACAATCCGACCAGCCGGTCCACGAGCGGAACCGCGCCGTCGATGAGCCGACGGGTGCGCCGCTGGCCGGGCGAGGAGTCGTGCACCCAGAACAGCACCACGCCCATCCAGCCGAGCCAGAGCAGCTCCGGCAGCTCGCGGCGCAGCTCCGGGTCGAGCTTGGCGGCGGAGCCCTCGACCACCTCGCGGAAGATGCCGATCGCGGCCTGGCGCGCCGGCGAGGATTCCGCGGAGAACGGGCTCAGCGGCGACGACGGCTCGGCCGCGGTCTTGAAGAAGGTGGCCGCGAACGAGTGGTACGGCTCGTTCACGTCGATGCCGGCATGCAGCACCCCGCGCAGGCGTGCCGCCAGGTCCCGTTCGGCGCTCAGGGTCGCCTCGGCGGCGGCCCGGTGTGCCGCCTGATTGCGGTCGTAGAACCCCTGGATCAGGTGTTCCTTGGAGTCGAAGTAGTAGTACGCGTTGCCGACCGCGACCCCGGCCTCCTTGGCGATCGCGCGCATGGTCGTCTCGGCGTATCCCCGCTCGCGGAACAGCCGCAGCGCGGTGTCCAGGATGAGCTGCCGCGTCTGCTCGCCCCGCCCGCTGCGCGGCCGTCCGGCCCCGGCGGGTGTCTCGGCGGCGCTCGTCACATCCGCCACCGTAGCCGTCGGCCGCCGCCGCGAGACGTACGGGCGAGCCGCGACGCGAGGGTGGATTCAGACCGCCAGGCCGAGCGCCTCCGCGGCGGCGTAGCCGTTGGCCCGGCTCGCCCCGTGCGTGGTGAGAAACGCCCGCACCCCGGCCGGACGCCATGCCGACGGCCAGCCCATCTCGACCACGACGACCGGGTGTGTCGCGGCCAGGGCGCCGACCAGTGCGCGAGCCCGTGGCGACCGGTGCAGGTGCCGGCCCACCACCACGATCGGCCGCGTCCCGGCGCGGACGAGGATGCTGTCGGGCGTCGGGTCCGCCGCCCCTCCCACGTCGAGCTGTTCGGTGCCGTTGAGGTGTGGCCGCAACCCCCACGGGACGCGGCCCTCGGCGATCGACGGGTCAGACGTCAGGCGTACCACCAGGGGGTCGGTGATGTCGTGCAGCGAGCCTTCCACCCGTACCGCGCGCCGGGCGGCCGGATAGCCGAGCCGTGCGGGGTCCCGCGTGCCGGAGCCGACCGGTCCGGCGGCGGGTGGCGCGCTCGCCGCCAGGGCAGCGGTGCGCTCGGCGGCGTCCTCCACCCGCGCGAGCGGCAAACGGCCGTCGCGGGTGGCCGCGGCGATCTCCGCCGCGACGCTCTCCACCAGCGTCCGGTCCACGCGGGCGCCGAGGCAGAGCAGGTCCGCGCCGGCGGCCAGCGCGTGGACGGCGGCCGGCCCGATGCCGCCGGCGGTGTCCGCGGCGCCCCGCATCTCCAGTGCGTCGGTGACGATCGCGCCGCCGAAGCCGCATTCGCGACGCAGCAGGCCGGTCAGCGTCGCCCGGCTGAACGTGGCGGGGTCCGCGCCGGTCAGCGCCGGAACCCGGATGTGCGCGGTCATGATCGCCTTGGTCCCGGCCGTCACCGCGGCGGCGAACGGCGGCAGGTCGCGTACGCGCAGGGTGGCGAGCGGAGCGTGCACGGTCGGCAGGCCGACGTGCGAGTCGGCGACCGTCGCCCCGTGCCCGGGGAAGTGTTTCGCGCAGGCGGCCACGCCGGTGGACTGCAGCCCGTCGACCGCGGCGGCCACGTGCCGGGCGACCAGGGCCGGATCGGCGCCGAACGAGCGGGTGCCGATGATCGGATTGTCGTCCGCGGTGTTCACGTCCACGGTCGGCGCCAGGTTCAGGTTGACGCCCGCCTCGACCAGGTCGGCGCCGATCGCGGCGTGCACCGTACGGGTGAGGTCGACGTCGTCCACCGCGCCCAGCGCGGCGTTGCCCGGATAGGGGCTGCCGGTGCGATGGGCCAGCCGGGTGACGTCCCCGCCCTCCTCGTCGATGGCGATCAGCGTGTCCGCGCGCGCCGCGCGCAACTCGGCGGTGAGCCGGGCCACTTGGGCGGGCTCGGCGACGTTCGACCCGAACAGGGTGTGCCCGGCCAGCCCGTCGTCGAGCAGGCGCAGCGCCCACGGCGGGGCGGCCGGGCCGTCGAAGGCCGCCAGCAGGGTGCGCAGCGCCAGGCGGCGCAGCCCGGTATCGATCGGCATGCTGTCCCTTTCGTGGCGACGCTGGAAATGGCGTCCGCGTACTGCCATGATCGTCCGACGTCGATTGGCCACACGCTGCAGTCGCACCGGAGGCTGACCGTTACGCTGCGGCTACCCAACCTGCATCGCAGACAATAATAGGAAACTAACTTAAGTACTAGGGGACGTCGTCATGGCCGCTGCCCGCCTCCCGGGAACGCCCCGGCTGTTGCGTGCGCTGAACGACCGCGCCGCGCTGGAACTCCTGCTCAACCGTGGCCCGCTCACCCGGGCGCAGCTCGGCGAGCTGACCGGCCTCAGCAAGGTCACCGCGTCCCAGCTCGTGGAGCGGCTGGAGGAACGCGGCCTGGTGCGGCGGGTCGGGGAGCAGGCCGGCGGCCGGGGACCGAACGCTCAGCTTTACGCCGTCACGCCCGGCAGCGCCCACGTCATCGGCGTTGACGTGGGCCCCGACCTGGTCGTGGCGGCCTGTGCGGACATCACCGGCGCGGTGATCGGGCGGGTCGAGCAGTCCACGAAGGACACCGACGACCCGGTCGGCGTGGTGCACAACGCGGTGGTCCAGGCCGCGAGCCGGGCGGGCACCGAGATGACGTCGGTACGCCGGGTCGTGCTGGGCACCCCCGGTCTGGTGGACCCCGCGAGCGGCGAGATCCAGTTCGCGTACGACCTGCCGCGCTGGCACCGCGGGCTGCTCGACGATCTGCGGCGCGACCTGAGCACCCCGGTGATGTTCGGTAACGACGTGAACCTGGCAGCGGTGGCCGAGGCGCACGGCGGCGCCGCCGCGGGCGTGGACGACTACGTGCTGATCTGGATCGGCCGTGGTGTCGGCTTGGCCACCGTCATCGACGGTCGCCTGCACCAGGGCCACTCCGGCGCGGCCGGCGAGATCGGCTGGCTTCCGGTGCCCGGCGCCGACATCCCGCGCAACGTGGCCCGCCGTGGCGTCAAGGGCGCCTTTCAGAGCCTGGCCGGTGGTGACGCGGCCAAGGCCATCGGCAAGGAGCACGGATTCCACGGCGCCGAGGCGGCCGACGTGGTGCGCGCCGCGGTGGCCGCCGGCGCGGCCGGCGAACCGGTGCTGGACGAGCTGGCCGGCCGGCTGGCGCTGGGCGTGGCGGCCACCTGCGTGGTGCTCGACCCGCCGCTGGTGGTGTTGGCCGGGGAGGTGGGACAGGCCGGCGGTCCGATCCTGGCCGACAAGGTGCAACGGGAGGTGGCCGCGATCACCCTGGTCGCCCCGAAGGTGGTGGTCAGCGAGGTGGCGGTGGAGCCGGTGCTGCACGGCGCGCTGCGGATGGCGCTGGACGCGGCCCGCGACGAGGTGTTCGGGTCCACCGTCGCGTGACGACGGTCCCCGGTGCGTGGCGCGGCCACGGCTGCGTGATCGGGTCCCCGGTGCGTGGTGGAGCGGTCGCTGCGTGATTGGATAAGGGCGTGCTCGAGTCGCCCATGCCGCCCGACGAGGACACCGTCATCTCGTTCGACCGTCTCAGCGTGATCCGCGGCGGAAATCATCTGCTCCGCGGTCTGAGCTGGCAGGTCGAGCTGGACGAGCGCTGGGTGGTGCTCGGGCCGAACGGCGCCGGCAAGACCACCGTGCTCAACCTCGCGGCGGCGCGGATGCACCCGTCCCGCGGTGTCGCCTGGGTGCTCGGCGAGCAGTTGGGCCGCACCGACGTCACCGAGCTGCGCACCCGGATCGGGCTCACCACCGGTCAGCTCGCCGAGCGCGTGCCGCCGAACGAGCGTGTGCTGGACGTGGTGGTGACCGCCGCGTGGTCGGTGGTCGGCCGCTGGCGGGAGAGCTACGACCCGCAGGACGAGGCCCGTGCCCGTGCCCTGCTGGGCCAGCTCGGCATGGGCGCGCTGATCGACCGCGAGTTCGGCACCCTGTCCGAGGGGGAGCGCAAGCGCACCCAGATCGCGCGCGCGTTGATGACCGATCCGGAACTGATGCTGCTCGACGAGCCGACCGCCGGGCTGGACCTGGGCGGCCGGGAGGATCTGCTGGTCCGTCTCACCGCGCTGGCCGAGGACCCGGAAGCGCCCGCCATGGTGCTGGTCACCCACCACGTGGAGGAGATCCCGCCCGGCTTCACCCACGCCATGCTGCTGCGCGAGGGCACGGTGGTCGCCGCCGGGCTGCTCGGCGAGACCCTGACCGGGGAGAATCTGTCCAAGACCTTCGGGCTGCCGCTGACCGTGCAGCGTTTCGGCGACCGGTACACGGCACGGGCGGCCTGATCCGTCGTGGCGCCCAGGATCGTCGTCGCGGGCAGCGCCAACATGGACCTGGTCGGCCTGGCCGACCGTCTGCCCCGACCGGGGGAGACGGTGCTCGGCGAGGACTTCGTGATGATGCCCGGCGGCAAGGGTGCCAATCAGGCCATCGCCGCGGCGCGTGCGGGTGGCGACTGCGTGATGCTCGGCGCCATCGGCTCCGACTCCTTCGGAGTGACCATCAGCGCCCGGCTCGCCGCCTCCGGGGTGGACACCGGCCACCTGCGGACCAGTTACGGCACGTCCGGCGTGGCGGTGATCATGGTGGACCGGACCGGGGAGAACTCGATCCTGGTCAGCCCCGGCGCCAACCGGACGTTCGTGGCGCTCACCGACGCGGAGGAAGCCGTGATCGGCGGCGGTGACGTGCTGCTCTGCCAGCAGGAGATCCCGTCCGAGACGGTGACCGCGGCGGCGATCGCGGCGAAACGCGGCGGGGCGCGGGTGGTGCTGAACGCGGCACCCGCCCGCGAGATGCCGTCCGACCTGCTGGACCACGTGGACCTGCTGGTGGTCAACCAGAGCGAGGCCGAGGCGATCGCCGGCACCGACGCCGACATGGCACGGCTGCTCGCCCTGGTCCCGCGCGTGGTGCTGACGCTGAGTGGCGAGGGTTCCTGGTACGCCGACCGGGACGGCCGGGACGAGCGGGTCCCGGCCTACCGGGTGGAGGTGGCCGACACCACCGCAGCCGGCGACGCCTTCACCGGGGCGTTGGCCGTCGCCTGGGGTGAGGGACGCGACCTGGTCGAGGCGGTCCGCTGGGCCAACGCGGCCGGCGCCGCCTGCGTGCGCAAGGTCGGCGCGTCCAGCGCCCTGCCCACGCGTGCCGAGATCGACGCCGTCCACCACGGCGGCTGACCGGCGCGCTCAGGCCTGGCGTGCCGACTCCACGAAGCGGTTCACCTCGTTGCGCAACACCTCGGCGAGCTGGGACAGCCCGGTCGTACCCGACTCGTGGCCGCCGTCGACCGCGCTGGCGATCCCGTTGACCAGGCCGCTCATCTCCCGGATGCTCGCGGTCACCGCCTCCAACACGCCGACCGCGTCGCCGGCCGCCTGCTGCACCGTGTTGACCTGTCCGAGGATCTCGTCGCTGGAACTGCTTGTCTCGTTGGCCAGCGTCTTCACCTCGTTGGCCACCACGCTGAACCCGCGCCCGGCGTCACCGGCCCGAGCCGCCTCGATGGTGGCGTTCAGGGCGAGCAGCCGGGTCTGCGAGGCCACCTGGTTGATCAGGTCCACCGCATGCCGGATCTGATCGGATGCGGTGCGCAGCGAGGTCACCGTCTCCAGGCCGCGCTCCGCGTCGCCGACCGCGTTGCGGGCGAAGTCGGCCAGCCCGTTGGCCGAGGCGCCCATCTCGGTGGCCGCCGTGGCCACCTGCTCGGACACCGTGAGCACGGCCGATTCGAGTTCGTCGGCGAGCGCCAGCCGGCCGCGCGCGGCCGCCTCGACCTGGTCCGCGGAATGGTGCATGGCCTCGCTGGACTGCGAGATCTGCAGCGCCGCGGTGCGGAAGGCGCCGTTCATCCCGCGGGTCAGGAACTGCCGGTGGAAGCGGCCCTCGGCGGCAGCGGCGGACGCGGCGCCGGCCTCCCGGACGAAGCCGTCGGCGCTGTCCAGCAGGCTGTTGATCGCGGTACGCGCGGCCACCGCCTGCTCCGAGCCGCCCAGCGGCGGCACCCGTGTCTCCATGTCCCCGGCGGCGGCCCGGCGGCACGTCTCGGCGATCAGACGCAGGGCGTCGACCTGCGCACCCGGCGGCGGCGTGGTGGTGGTTCGACTCATCGCCGGCTCCCGTTCGTCAGCTCCCACACGAACTGGTCATAGGTCTGTCCCCGCTCGGCGAGCACGTCCTGCAGCATCCGCCACGAGGCGTCCAGCGCTTCCGGGGCGCGCGAATGCCGGCGCTCCTCGGCGCGCAGCTTGCCGTACAGCTCGCTGGCCGCGGACACCGCCTGCGCATCCGGCTTGCGCCGGTTGGAGTGGTACCCCACGACCTGCCCGCCGGGATCCAGCGACGGCGTGACATGGGCCAGCACCCAGTAGTGCGCCCCGTCGGCGGCCAGATTCACCACGTACGCGAAGATCTCCTGGCGCTGCTTGATGGTCTCCCAGAGCAGCTTGAAGATGGCGCGCGGCATGTCCGGGTGCCGGATCAGGCTGTGCGGCTTGCCGACGGCCTCCTCCTCGGCCAGGGCCGAGATGCGCAGGAAGACGTCGTTGGCGTACGTGATGATGCCGCGGGTGTCCGTCTTGGTGACGATGATCTCGTTCTCGCCGAATGTCCGGTCGATGCCGGTCGGGCGGACCTGAGTGGCCTTCATAGTGCTTTGATTCTGGTCGTTCCGGGCCTCGTTCAGCGGGCGTTTCGAGAAACCCGCAGCGCCCAGATCACCAACGGCACCTGCAGTGGCAACCGGCCATAGGCGATCGCCCGCCGGCCGGGAGACGCATCGCGCCAGTCCACGGCCATCTGCACGTTCGCCGGGAAGACCGCGGCGAACAGGCCGGCCGCGGCCAGGGCACCGGCCCGGCGGCTGCGCGGATGTGCCACCGCGGCCGCCACCACCAGCTCGGCGGCCCCGCTGACCAGCGTCCACGCCCGCGGCGACCCGGGCAGCGCCCGGGGCACGATGCCGTCGAACGGGCCGGGCGTGACGAAATGCAGGATGCCGGTCGTGGTCAGCAAGCCGGCCAGGGCGCGCGCGCTCACCGGCGTGCCCGGGCATCGCGGTGCGCCTCGCGCTCGGTGGCGCGTTGCACCGCGCGGTAGATCTGACCGAACCGCCGCCGGTCGCGCGTGCGCACCAGCAACACGTCCCGGCCGCGCCGCCGGCCCCAGATCTCCAGGGTGCGGCTGCCCCGGTCGTACGACCGGTCGACGAGTTCCAGGATCACGTCCGCCAGAGGCATCGCGGCGAGCCCGGCCAGCACTCCGCCCACGATCAACGCGACGGTGACCGCGGCCGAGGCGTGCAAGCTGAGCGCGATCGCGATGCCGACCCCACCGACCAGCACCGGGACGAGGATGATCATGCCGAGCGCACCCCGCCCGGCGACCCGCCGCCAGGAGCGCCGGCCACGGGCGTGCCAGACCTGGTCCAGCTCGCTCAGCCGGTAGTCACCGCCGTCGGTGCGGATCCGCTCCGACGTGACGAGCACATCGCCGTCCCGGTAGTACGTGGTCATCTCGCCTCCCGTCCGGACCCTACCGATACCCGTCGTAGGCTGAACCGAATCGAATTTCAGAATTGCGTCGGGTCAGGAGAAGGGTGCGGACAGTGGGCGAATTCGTCAATCTGGAGACCGACAGCGGCATCGGCACCATCCGGCTCGAACGGCCTCCGATGAACGCCCTGAACCGCCAGGTGCAGGAGGAACTGCGGGCCGCGGCGGCGGCCGCCGCGCAGGATCCGGCCATCCGCGGGGTGATCGTGTACGGCGGGGCGAAGGTGTTCGCCGCGGGCGCCGACATCAAGGAGTTCACCACCGCGACGTACCAGGACATGAGCCTCCGGGCGACGGCGCTGTCCGGCGCGTTCGACGCGGTCGCGCGGATTCCCAAGCCGACCGTGGCGGCGGTGACCGGCTATGCCCTGGGCGGCGGATGCGAACTGGCGCTGGCCTGTGACTGGCGCGTGGTCGCCACCGACGCGAAGCTCGGCCAGCCGGAGATCAGGCTGGGGCTCATCCCGGGCGCCGGCGGCACCCAGCGGTTGCCCCGGCTGATCGGGCCGGCCCGCGCCAAGGACCTGATCTTCTCCGGGCGGATGGTGGAAGCCGAGGAGGCGCTGCGGATCGGGCTCGCCGACCGGGTTGCCGCCCCGGACGAGGTGTACGCGACCGCGCAGGAGATGCTCCGGCCGTACCTGGACGGACCGGCGATGGCTTTGCGCGCCGCGAAGCTCGCCATCGACGACGGCCTGGACCGCGACATGCAGGGCGCGCTGGCATGGGAGAGCCAGTTGTTCGCCGGGCTGTTCGCCACCGACGACCGGGTGGAGGGGACCGACGCCTTCGTGGCCAAGCGCAAGCCGTCGTTCACCGGTCACTGAGCGACCGCTACCGCATTGAGGGACTCGCGCAGGTCGATGCGGGTGCCCTAGGGTTCCGGACGTGGCGGAACCGGTTGCGCGCGTCATCGCCGCGCGCCGAACGGTACGTGTGGCCGCGGCCCTGCTGATCGGCCAGTTCGTGCTGTGCGTCGTCATCGGCTGGCTCACCCTCGGCGCCGCGCGCTCCGGACCCGGCGGTCGGCCGCCCGGCACGGATGCGCTGGCCGGTCCCCCGGTCGCGGCGCCGTCCACGGGTGCCGGGCACGCCCCGGCGCCGTCGTCGACGACGAGCCCCGCGACGACGTCTCGCACCGCGCCCGCGAGCGGGCCCTCCCGCGAGGCACGGCAGGCGCCGGCCGCAGCATCCGATGCCGGTCGTCGACCACCGGCCTCGGCCACGCCGCTGCTGGCCGGCGAACCGCCGGTCGACTCGGTGGCACCCCGGTCCCCGGCCCCGCCGGCGCCGGACGCCGGGCCGTCGACGCTGGACCCGACGGCCCGGTCCGGAATCGCCGCTCCGCCGCCCGCATCGGTCCCCGTCCCCGCGTCGCCGAGCGCCGGTCCGTCCGCGCCGGTCACCGACGGCCCGGTGCGTCCCGGTGGGCGCTGCGGCGTCGAGGGCGCGGATGCCGAGACCGACGACGGCGTGGCCGTCCGCTGCCTGCCCGCCGGGGACGGCACACTGCGCTGGCGGATCGTCTGACGCCTGCCGCCGAGGACGGCGCGGCGCGCTGGTCGGATCATGCGACGAGAGGCACCGCCTACACTCCACGGCATGTCTTCCGGAGGCCCGCCGAACCGCCATGCGCTGGGTGTGGACTTCGGCACGTCGAACACGGTCGCGGTGGCTCGCTGGCCGAACGGTCGCGCGCGGCCGATCCTCATCGACGGGTCGCCGTTGCTGCCGTCCGCGGTCTACGCCGAGCCGGACGGCTCACTGGCCGTCGGACGTGACGCAGTGCACAGCGCGCGCATCGACCCGGGCCGTTTCGAGCCGAACCCGAAACGGCGCATCGACGACGGCCTGGTGCTGCTCGGCGACGACGAGCTGCCGGTGGCGGAGCTGATCGCCGCGGTGCTGGCCCGGATCGTCGAGGAATGGCGGCGTGCGGCCGGCCCGGTGCCCACCGATGTGACCCTGACATGCCCGGCCACCTGGGGTGCGGCCCGGCGCGGGCTGCTCGCCGAGGCGGCGGCGCGGGCCGGCCTGGACGGCGCCCGGCTGGTCGCCGAACCGGTCGCCGCGGCCACCTACTTCGCCGAGGTGCTCGGGCGGGACGTGCCGATCGGGTCGGTGGTGATGGTGCACGACTTCGGCGCCGGCACCTTCGACACGAGCGTGGTGGCGCGGACCGCGGAAGGTTTCGAAGTGCTGGCCGTGGACGGCCGGGACGACCTCGGCGGCTTGGACATCGATGCGGCGATCGTCGCGCATCTGTCCGAGACCTCGGGAGATCCGGCCTGGCAGCGGCTGATCGAACCGGCCACCCTGGAGGAACGCCGGGCCCAGCGGCAACTGTGGGACGAGGCGCGGATCGCCAAGGAACGGCTGTCCCGGGCCCAGTCCACGGACCTGGTCGTGCCGCTGGTGGGAGAGCCGGCGCACGTGACCCGGGACGAGCTGGAAGAGTTGGCCAGGCCGGTGCTGGATCAGACCGTGCAGGTGACGCAAGACTTGCTGCGCTGGGCGAACCTCCCGGCTGGCCGGCTGGCCGGTGTGTTCCTGGTCGGCGGGGCGAGCCGGATCCCGTTGATGGCCACCTTGCTGCACCGGGCGCTGGGCGAGGCACCGGTGGTGATCGAGCAGCCCGAACTGGTGGTGGCCGAGGGCAGCATCCTGGCCGACGCCGCGCTGCTGGCCTCCGAACCGGCGGCGCCGGGCCCGACGGCGGAGCTGCGGTTGGTCTCGACGCGTCGGCGCGGGGGCGGGCAGTCCCCGGCCGCCGGGTCGTCGTCCGGCGGCGACGCTGCGGCCGGTGGCGAGTCGGGTGCCGGTGGCGAGTCGGGTGCCGGTGGCGAGTCGGGTGCCGGTGGCGCGGCGGGGGCTGTGGGGGACTCGGCGGGCGGCGGCGATTCGTGGGTCGGCCGCGACGAGGCGACGGTGCGTAACTCGGCATCGCTCGGCTCGATGCCGCCGGCTGTCGACCCGTGGCCGGACGCGCCGCCGCCGGAATGGCACCCCGATCCGGACGCCACCATCCTGTCCGACCCGCCGTTGCCCCGGCAGGGCGTCTCCCCGGAAACCGGTCAGGGATCGGCCGCGCACCGGCACTCACCCCGTGAACCCGCGCCTCAGGGACGCGCGCCGGTCTCGCCCCCGCCGTTGTCGGTCTCGCCGTCGCCGGTCTCGCCCTCGTGGGGAACGCCGTCGCCGGCTGCGGGTCCGTCGGCCTCCGGTCCGCCGGCGTCGAAGCCACCTCGGCGACAACCGGCCACGGCATCCCGGCGGTCCGCGCCCGCGCAACCCGGGCCTCCGCGACCGGCGCCGCGCCAGCCCGCGGCCCGGCCCTCGGGGCCGTCGGCCCCGCGCCCGGCGTCGCAACGGCAGCGAAGGCGGCGCGTGGGGGGCTTTGTCCGCTTGCTCCAGGTTCTACTCAGCGCCGCGGTGCTGGTCCTGGTGCCGCTCGGTGCCATGATCATCACCTTCGGGTACGGCAACGGCCGGCCGATGGAGGAAGACGCCTACCAGGTGTTCGAGGAGATCGGCCGCTTGCTGGGACGGTGGCTCTGAAACGTGCGCCCCGGTACCCGTCGCGGTCCCGTGCGGCCGGCAGCCGTCCGGCCGGTGAATGATATTCATCTTTTTCTGGGGACCCGGTAGCGTGCGAACGAGAAGTCGAGCGGCGGGAGCGGGAATGGCGGAGACCATCGAAGGGCACGGCGGCGACCTGGCGCTTGCCGCGTTGCGGGCGTACGGGGTGACCGAGATGTTCACGCTGTCCGGCGGGCATGTGTTTCCGCTCTACGATGCCGCGCATCGCGCCGGCTTCGGCATTTTCGACGTGCGGCACGAGCAGTCGGCCGTGTTCGCCGCCGAGGCGGTCGCCAAGTTGCAGCGTCGCCCCGGCCTCGCCGTGCTCACCGCCGGTCCCGGCGTCACCAACGGAGTCTCGGCCCTGACCAGTGCCCATTTCAACGGTTCGCCGATGCTGGTCCTCGGTGGCCGGGCGCCGGCCTTCCGCTGGGGGGCGGGCAGCCTGCAGGAGATCGACCATGTTCCGCTCGTCGCGCCGGTGACCAAGCATGCGGCAACGGTGGCGGACACCGCCGCCGTGCCCGCCGAGGTGGCCGCCGCGCTGACCGCCGCCCTGACGCCGCATCGGGGGCCCGCGTTCCTCGATCTGCCGCTGGAGGTGCTGTTCTCCAGCGTTGACGCGAGCGTGCCGGACGCCGCACCGGTGCCGCGCATCGAGGCGGATCCGGACGAGGTGTCCCGGGCCGCCGCCCTGATCGCGCAGGCGCAACGACCGGTGATGATCGCCGGGTCGGACGTGTGGGCGGGCGACGCCGTGGAGGCGTTGCGGGCCGCCGCGGAGGCGTTGCAGGTTCCGGTCTTCACCAACGGCATGGGCCGCGGCGCGCTGCCGCCCGGGCATCCGCTCGCCTTCGCCCGGGCGCGCCGGGCCGCGTTCGACGAGGCCGACGTGGTGGTCGTGGTGGGTACGCCACTGGACTTCCGCCTGGGGTTCGGCGAGTTCGGTGCGGCGCAGGTGGTGCACATCGTGGATGCACCGGGTCAGCGGGCCACGCACGTGGCGGCGGCCGTGTCGCCGGCCGGTGATCCGCGCGCGATCCTCACCGCGCTGGCCGGCCACACCGGACCGGCCGCGGACCACGGTGACTGGATCGCCGGCCTGCGGTCGGCCGAGGACGCCGCCAAGGCCCGTGACCGGGAGGCGATGGCGGCCGACACCGACCCCATCAAGCCCGCACGGGTGTACGGCGAGCTGCGCCGGATCCTCGCCCCGGACGCGGTCACCATCGGCGACGGCGGCGACTTCGTGTCGTACGCGGGGCGCTATCTGGAACCGGCGCAACCGGGCACGTGGCTGGACCCCGGCCCGTACGGCTGCCTCGGCACCGGCATGGGTTACGCGATGGGCGCCCGGGTCACCTACCCGGACCGGCAGATCTGTGTGCTGATGGGCGACGGAGCCGCCGGGTTCTCGCTGATGGATGTGGAATCGCTGGTCCGGCAGAAGCTGCCGGTGGTGATCGTGGTCGGCAACAACGGCATCTGGGGCTTGGAGAAGCACCCGATGCGTGCCATGTACGGCTATGACGTGGCGGCCGATCTGCAGCCGGGGTTGCGTTACGACGACGTGGTCCGCGCCCTGGGCGGGGCCGGGGAGACCGTCGAGAAGGCCGCGGATCTCGGCCCCGCGCTGGCGCGGGGCTTCGACGCCGGCGCGCCGTACCTGGTCAACGTGCTGACCGACCCGACCGACGCGTACCCGAGGTCGTCCAACCTGGCCTGAGCGACCGCGCACGCCCCTCACTGGTCCTCGTTCAGCTCGCGTTCCCACTGCGCGAGCTGCTCGCGCTCGCGGCGGATCTGATCGGTGTTCATGCCTCGCAGGAAGTCCGGATCGTCGTCGGGGCTGCTGGGGCGCGGCTGCGCGCGGCGCACCGGACCCTCCCGCGGGGCCGGCAGCGGGCGGCCGAAAAGGAAGTAGCAGATCGGACCGATCAGCGGGACGACCAGGATGACCAGCACCCAGAGTGCCCGCGGCATCGCCCGCACCCGATCAGCCGACAGGCTGCTGATCAGGGCGAGCACCAGAAGCACTAGCTGCGCCGCAGCGAGAAAGACGAACATCCGGACCATGCAGTAATGATGCCGCGCCACGCGAGCAACGGCATGGGTCAGTGGGTGACAACCAGACCGTCAATGACGACGAAGCCGCCGACGATCGCGAGGAGGACGGTGACCACCGCGTACGCGATGATCGTCCGTTGGTCGGCGAGCGGCGGCCGGGTGGTCAGACCGCGGTGGCGCCGGTACGTGAGTGCCACCAGCGTCACCCAGATGATCATCGCGGCCGCGGCGGCCAGCACCGCGCTGGTACGGGCGTGCGGGGTGAACGCCGGGCGGGCCAGGAGCAGTCCCACCGCGGCGGCGCTCAGGCTGGTGCGCCGCCACGACAGGCGCGTCCGTTCGGCGGCCGCGCCCGGGTCACGCGGCGGATCCCCGCCGGGCTCAGTCATGGAAGGCGCGGATCAGCACCGCCGCGGTCAGCAGCAGCGCGCCCAGCGCCACCACGATCGCCAGCATTGCGGGAAAGTGGGAGGCCGGCAGGTCGCGTCCGAGGCGCATGGCCCGTTCGGTACGTGCCCAGTGGTCCACGGCCCGCAGCGCCACCACCGCCCCGAGCACCAGCAGCGCGATCGCGATGATCTCCCGTAGGTACACGATCGGCAGCGGCGGGAGGAACTGGGCGCAGGCCAGGCCGCCCGCGATCAGCGCCAGCCCGGTGCGTATCCAGGCCAGGAAGGTGCGCTCGTTGGCCAGCGAGAACCGGTAGTCCGGGGTTTCGCCGACCCGCGAGGTCTTGTGCGGTTGGAACCAGCCGAGCACGCCACGATTATCGGTCCTGTGACGGGTATGGAGATCACGGACCCCGGAACTGCGGGCGACAGTGCCCGCCGGGTCAGGGAAGATGAGCGGAGGCGGCGTCGGTGAGGTGTGTCACTCACAGTGGCGAAGCCGGGAAAACTACTGGCGGGTAACATCGGAGCGATGCAGTCCGGCCGCAACGGTGGGTTCACTACAGGAGGGTCGTCGAAGCGCGATGAACATCGTCGTACTGGTGAAGCAAGTGCCCGACTCCGGGGCCGAGCGCGCCCTGAATTCGAGTGACAACACCGTCGAGCGCGGCTCGGCGAACAACGTCATCAACGAGATGGACGAGTACGCCATCGAGGAAGCGCTGAAGATCAAGGAAGCGCACGGTGGCGAGGTGACCATCCTGACGATGGGCCCCGAGCGTGCCTCCGAGTCCATTCGCAAGGCCCTGTCGATGGGTCCGGACAAGGCCGTGCACGTGCAGGATGAGGCGCTGCACGGCTCCTGCGCGGTGGCCACCTCCAAGGTGCTCGCCGCCGCACTCGGCACCCTGAACGCCGACCTGATCATCTGCGGCGCGGAGTCCACCGACGGGCGGGTGCAGGTCATGCCGCACATGCTCGCCGAGCGGCTCGGTGTGGCGGCGCTCACCGGCGCCCGCAAGCTCACCGTGGACGGCGACACGCTCACCGCCGAACGGCAGACCGACGAGGGGTACGAGGTGGTCACCGCGGCTACCCCGGCCATCGTCAGTGTCTGGGACACCATCAACGAGCCGCGGTACCCCTCGTTCAAGGGCATCATGGCGGCCAAGAAGAAGCCGGTGCAGGGCCTCGCCCTGGCCGACCTGGGCGTAGCCGCCGATGAGGTGGGGTCCGCGGGCGCGACAAGCGCCGTGGTGGAGTTCGCCAAGCGGCCGCCGCGGTCGGCCGGCACCAAGGTCGTCGACGAGGGCGAGGGCGGCACGCAACTGGTCGCGTTCCTGGCCACCGAGAAATTCGTCTGAGCCGTCGGAGGGAGACACGCATGGCTGAGGTATTGGTCGTCGTCGAGGCTTCGAAGGCCGCCGGCGTCAAGAAGGTCACGCTGGAGATGCTGACCCTGGCACGCGGGCTCGGCTCGGTGAGCGCCGTCGTGCTGGGCGGTCCGGGCGCCGCGGCGGAACTGACGGACAAACTCGGCGAGTACGGCGCGGAGAAGGTCTACGCGGCGGAGAGCGACGACATCGACGGCTATCTGGTGGCGCCCAAGGCCACCGTGGTGGCCGAACTGGTCCGCCGGGTGCAGCCCGCGGCCGTCCTGCTGCCTTCCAGTCAGGAAGGCAAGGAGATCGCCGGGCGGCTCGCCGTCAAGCTGGACAACGGTCTGCTCATCGACGCGGTCGAACTGGCCGGCGACGGCACCGCCACGCAGGTGGTGTTCGCCGGTTCGACGATCGTGAAATCGAAGGTGACCAAGGGCCTGCCGATCGTCACCATCCGGCCGAACTCGGTGACCCCGGAACCCTCCGCGTCGTCCCCGGCGGTCGAGCAGCTCGACGTCACGGTGGGCGACGCCGACAAGCTGACCAAGGTGGTCGACCGGGTCGCCGAGCAGAAGGGGTCGCGGCCGGAACTGTCCGAGGCGTCGATCGTCGTGTCCGGTGGCCGTGGCGTCGGCAACGCGGACAACTTCAAGCTGGTCGAGGAGATGGCGGACCTGCTGGGCGCCGCGGTGGGCGCTTCGCGCGCCGCGGTGGACTCGGGTTACTACCCGCACCAGTTCCAGGTGGGCCAGACGGGCAAGACGGTTTCCCCGCAGCTCTACGTCGCCCTGGGCATTTCGGGCGCCATCCAGCACCGCGCGGGCATGCAGACCAGTAAGACGATCGTGGCGGTGAACAAGGACGCCGAGGCGCCGATCTTCGAACTGGCGGACTTCGGCGTGGTGGGCGACCTCTTCAAGGTGGTGCCGCAGGCCGACGAGGAGATTCGCAAGCGCAAGTGACGCCTCGCGGGGCGGCCGGGCCGCCCCGCGAGCGTTGCGATGCGTCAATGCCAGCGGTGGGACTTCGGTTCGCAGAGCTTAAGCTTTGGAGTTGATGGCATACCTGGATCACGCGGCGACTACGCCCATGCTCGCCGAGGCGCTCGACGCATACGTCGATACCGCGCGCAAGGTGGGCAACCCCTCCTCGTTGCACGCGGCCGGACGCGACGCCCGCCGGCTGGTCGAGGAGTCCCGGGAACGCATCGCCGCGGTGCTCGGCGCGCGCCCCTCCGAGGTGATCTTCACCAGTGGCGGGACGGAGAGTGACAACCTCGCCGTCAAGGGCATCTTCTGGGCGCGCGAGCGTCCCCGGCTGATCGCCTCGGCCGTCGAGCACCACGCGGTGATGGATTCGGTCGCCTGGCTGGCGGCTCACCAGCGCGCAACGGTGCACTGGCTCGGCGTCGATCATCGCGGCCGGGTCGACCCGGACGCGCTGGCGGAGATCGTCGACGAGCACGGCGACGAGATCGCGATGATCAGCGTGCAGTGGGCGAACAACGAGGTCGGCACGCTCCAGCCGGTGCCCGAGTTGTCCGCCCTCGCGGCCCGCGCCGGCATTCCGCTGCACACCGACGCGGTGCAGGCCGCCGGGGCGGTGCCGGTCGACTTCGCCGCCAGCGGCGCGGCCGCGCTGACCATCAGCGGGCACAAGCTCGGCGGTCCGGTGGGCGTCGGCGCGTTGCTACTCGGCCGGGACGTGCCGTGCACGCCGGTGCTGCACGGCGGCGGGCAGGAGCGCGACGTACGGTCCGGCACGCTTGACGCTCCCGGGATGGTCGCCTTCGCGGTGGCGGTGGAGGTCGCGGTGAAGAACCAGCAGGAGAGCGCGACCCGCCTCGCCGTACTCCGCGACGACCTGATCGCGCGGGTGCTCGACGCGGTGCCCGGCGCGGTCCTCAACGGCGATCCGGCCGACCGGCTGCCCGGCAACGCGCACTTCTCCTTTCCCGGATGCGAGGGCGACGCGCTGCTGATGCTGCTGGACGCGCAGGATGTCGCCTGCTCGACCGGTTCGGCGTGCTCGGCGGGGGTGGCCGAGCCGTCGCACGTGTTGCTGGCGATGGGCGCGGACGACGACAACGCGCGTTCCTCGCTGCGGTTCACGCTCGGGCACGACTCCACCGACACCGACGTGGAAGCGCTGCTGGCGGCGCTGCCCGGCGCGGTGGAACGGGCACGCCGGGCGGCGGCGTGGAAGACCCCGCGCTGAGAGCACCGGCCGGGCCCTACCGATGCGGCTGAGCCGGGCCGGTGAGCGGATAGGCTGAACGGCATGCGGATACTGGCGGCGATGTCGGGCGGAGTCGACTCCGCGGTGGCGGCTGCGCGGGCGGCGCAGGACGGACATGACGTCACCGGAGTGCACCTGGCGCTGGCGCGCAACCCGCAGACCTACCGTTCGGGGGCGCGTGGTTGTTGCACGCTGGAGGACGCGCGGGACGCCCGCCGTGCCGCCGACGTGATCGGCATCCCGTTCTACGTGTGGGACATGGCCGAGGAGTTCCACGCCAGCGTGGTGGACGACTTCGTCGCCGAGTACGCCGCGGGCCGCACCCCGAATCCCTGCCTGCGCTGCAACGAGAAGATCAAGTTCGCCGCGGTCCTGGACCGGGCGGTGGCGCTGGGCTTCGACGCGGTGGTCACCGGACATCACGCCCGGCTCGGCGCGGACGGCCTGCTGCGGCGCAGCGTCGATGCGGCGAAGGATCAGTCGTACGTGCTGGCCGTGCTCACCCGCGAGCAGTTGGACCGCTCGATGTTCCCGCTCGGCGACTCGACCAAGGCGCAGGTGCGCGCGGAGGCGGCGGCCCGGGGACTGGCGGTGGCCGAGAAGCCGGACTCGCACGACATCTGCTTCATCGCCGACGGCGACACCCGGGGATTCCTGGCGGCGCGGCTGGGGGAGGCGCCGGGCGACATCGTGGACGCGCACACCGGCGACACCCTCGGCACGCATCGCGGCGCGTACGCGTACACGGTGGGGCAGCGCAAGGGTCTCGACCTGCGCACGCCCGCAGAGGACGGCCGGCCCCGCTACGTGCTCTCCATCACCCCCAAGACCAACACCGTGACGGTCGGGTCACGCGAGGACCTGGCCGTGCACCGGGTCACCGGGGAACGGGCCGTGTGGCACGGCGAGCGCACCCCGGTCGAGTGCGAGGTGCAGTTGCGGGCGCACGGCGAGGTGGTGCCCGCGGTGGTCACTGTGGACGGTGCCGGGCTGACCGCGGAGTTGCGCGTGCCGGCTCGCGGGGTGGCTGCCGGGCAGGCCGTGGTGGCGTACCGCAGCGATGCCGCCGGCGATGTGGTGCTCGGGTCGGCCACCATCACCACGGACCGGGCGGATGACTGAGTTCCCCTGGCCGGCCGGCTCGGCCACCGGAGTCGGGTCGCTGCCCGGCACGGACGTCGCCGAGGCGCAACGGTTGATCTTCGGTGAACTGCCCGACCTGCCGCACCTGGCCGAGCTGCCCGACCGCGGTCCGGGCGCCGACCTCATCGGGCGCGGTGCCGGGTTCCTGGTCGACATGCCGGTCCAGCTCTACGCCGGACGCTGGCAGGTGGCGCCCCGGCCGGGCCGCGACCTGCGCCGCACGGCCGACCTGCTGGAGCGTGACCTGGATCAGGCGACCGAGCGGGGCGACGGGTTCGCCGGCACCTTCAAGATCCAAGCGGCCGGGCCATGGACCCTCGCCGCCTCGCTGGACCTGCCGATCGGTGGCCGCCTGCTGCGCGACCCGGGCGCGGTGCGTGACGTGACCGACTCGCTGGCCGAGGGGCTGCGCCGGCACGTGGCCGAGGTGCGCAAGCGGCTGCCCCGCGCGACGGTGCTGCTGCAAATGGACGAGCCCATGCTGCCCTCGGTGGTGGAGGGGCGGGTGCCGACCGAGAGCGGCCTCGGCACCTACCGTCCGGTGGTCGCCGCCGACGCCGCTGCCGCGCTGCGGACCGTGGTGCAGGCCGTGGGCGTCCCGGTGGTGCTGCACAGTTGTGCGCCGCGCGTCCCGCTGAGCGTGGTCCGGGACGCGACGGCCACCGCGGTGGCTCTGGACCTGGCGCTGCTGACCGAGCTGGACCCGCTGGGCGAGGCGATCGACGCGGGGCTCGGCCTGTTCGCGGGCGCCGCACCGGCGACCGGCACGACGGCGTCGTCGGCGGAGGTCGCGACCACGGTCCGTACGTTGTGGCGACGACTGGGTTTCTCGGATGCCCGGCTCGCCGCGCAGGTCGTGGTCACCCCGGCGTGTGGCATGGCGGGCGCGACGATGCCGCACGTCCGGTCCGCGCTCGGCGCGTGCCGCGACGCGGGTCGGCGGCTGTCCGAGCACTGACCGCCCGCCGGGCGGTGCGCTACGCGCCCGGATCGCCTCGTCCGGCATGCCCGCCACCAGAGTCACCCGGTCGTGGCCCGCGCCGCCACGCCGAGACCAGCCGCAGCCACATGCGCGCCAACGTCACCCGCGGCGTCGCCGGAAACTGTCGGGGGCGGCGACTAACGTGCTGGTGAGAAACGACAGGCGCGGCTGGGTGCCGAGGCTGGTCCGGCCGCTGCACCGCCCCGGGCCGGCCGCCGAGGCTCAGCCGGACACGGAGGTTCAGCAGTGCCCGATCATGAGGATGCGGAGATCCCCGCCACCGCGCCGACCGCGGCGCAGGAGGCAGCGGCCGGCGCCGAGCCGACGCCGCAGGCGCGCACCCGGCACGCCGAGCTCAGCGAGGAGATCAGCGGCCACCAATACCGCTATTACGTGCTTGACGCGCCGACCGTGCCGGACGCCGAGTTCGACGAGCTTTTCCGCGAGCTGCAGTCGATCGAGGAGCAGTTCCCCGCGCTGCGCACGCCGCAGTCCCCGACGCAGAATGTCGGCGGCACCTTCTCCACGCAGTTCACGCCGGTGGAGCACGCCGAGCGGATGATGTCGCTGGACAACGTGTTCGACGTCGACGAGTTGCAGGCGTGGTCGGAGCGCACCGTGCGGGATGCCGGGGGGCCGGTGCGTTTCCTCTGTGAGCTCAAGGTGGACGGCCTGGCCATCAACCTGACTTACGACAAGGGCCGGCTGGTCCGCGGCGCGACACGCGGCGACGGCCGCACCGGCGAGGACGTCACCGCGAACGTGCGCACCATTCGCGAGATTCCGGAGCGCCTGACCGGTGGCGATGTGCCGGATCTGCTGGAGGTGCGCGGCGAGATCTACTTTCCCGAGGAAGCCTTCGCCGACCTCAACGCGACGCTCGTCGAGCAGGGCAAGGCGCCGTTCGCCAATCCGCGCAACGCCGCCGCGGGCAGCCTGCGGCAGAAGGATCCGCGGATCACCGCGTCCCGCAAACTGCGCATGGTGGTGCACGGTTTCGGGGCGCGCGTCGGCTTCACTCCCGACTCGCAGTCACACGCCTACGCGGCACTGAAATCGTGGGGGCTGCCGACCAGTGAGCGGTGGCGGGTGGTGGACGGCATGGCCGGCGTGCGGGACTACCTGGACTACTACGCCGAGCATCGGCACGACGTCGAGCACGAGATCGACGGTGTGGTGATCAAGGTTGACGCGGTGGCGATCCAAGGCCGGCTCGGCTCCACCAGCCGGGCGCCCCGCTGGGCCATCGCCTTCAAATACCCGCCCGAGGAGGTCACCACCACGCTCCTGGACGTCGACGTCAACGTGGGGCGGACCGGCCGGGTCACGCCGTTCGCGGTGCTGCAGCCGGTGAAGGTGGCGGGCTCCACGGTGGCTCTGGCGACCCTGCACAACGCCCGCGAGGTGGAGCGTAAGGGCGTGTGGATCGGCGACACCGTGGTGCTGCGCAAGGCCGGCGACGTCATTCCCGAAGTGCTCGGCCCGGTGATGGACCTTCGGCCGGAGGACGCCCGCCCGTTCGTGATGCCGACCCACTGTCCGGCCTGTGGCACCGCGCTCGCTCCCGCCAAGGAGAGCGACGTGGACATCCGGTGCCCGAACACGCGGTCCTGCCCGGCTCAGTTGCGCGAGCGGGTGTTCCATCTGGCCGGCCGGGGCGCGCTGGACATCGAGGTGCTCGGCTACAAGGCGGCCGAGGCACTGCTCGACTCGGGGATCATCGCCGACGAGGGTGACCTCTTCACGCTCACCGACGACCAGTTGCGACAGTCGCCGTTCTTCGTCAACAAGGACGGCAGCCTGGGCAGCAACGCGGTCAAGCTGGTGGAGAACCTCGACGAGGTCAAGTCGCGCCCGTTGTGGCGTGTCCTGGTGGCGTTGTCCATCCGGCACGTCGGCCCGACCGCCGCGCAGGCATTGGCGCGGCAGTTCGGCTCGATGGAGGCGATCGAGGCCGCGGCCGGGTCGGACGACGTGGAGGTGTTGTCCGCCGTCGACGGCGTCGGCCCGACGATCGCGGTCAGCCTGCGGGAGTGGTTCACGGTGGACTGGCACCGGGAGATCGTCCGCAAGTGGCGCGCGGCGGGGGTGCGGATGGCCGACGAACGGACGGACACCGGCCCCCGCCCCCTGGAGGGACTGACCGTGGTGGTCACCGGGACCCTTGCCACGCATTCTCGCGACCGGGCGACCGAGGAGATCACCTCGCGGGGCGGCAAGGTCAGCGGTTCGGTGTCCAAGAAGACCGCGTTTGTCGTGGTCGGCGACAACCCGGGCAGCAAATACGACAAGGCGCTCTCGCTGCGGGTGCCGGTGCTGGACGAGAACGGATTCGCGACGTTGCTGTCCGACGGTCCGGAGGCCGCGCGCGCGGTCGCGGAGGTGGCACCGGAAAAGGAAACGCCGAAGAAGGCGCCAACGAAGAAAGTCACGAAGGAGTGAATCCGGGCTGCTTGTCAGTTCGCGGGCTTATGCCGATTTGATAACGGCCAGTTCGTTTAGAACCTTTTGCCCGATGCAGATTTATCGTGATGGGTGCCGCGGAACAAGGTCATCGCATGACGGTCCATGGCGTTCCGCGATGTTCGGTCGGTCGACGGCAGCTTGGAGGTCGCATGGACGGCGTACAGTCACGGCCCTCCGTGCCCGCCGTCGCTCCGGCCGTCATCCCCGCCGCCGGCGCGATCGCGCTGGACCTTCTGCTCTGGCTGAGTGCGCCGGGCTCCTTCACCGGCCTGCCCGCCTCGTTCTGGGTGATGGCGCTGCTGGCCGTCGCGGTGGACGCCCGGCCCTACGTCGTGCCCAACCGTCGTGCCAGCTCGGTCATCCTTCCGTCGCTCTGCTTCACCTTCGCCATCGTGCTGGCCTGGGGTCTGTTGCCGGCCATCGCCGTGCAGGTGCTGTCGGTCGCGGTGGCCGGTCTGCGGATGCGCCGGCCGGCCCGCACCGTGGTGCACCTGGGCGTGCAACTGGTCGCCGGGCTGGCCGCGGCCGCCACGGTCACCGCCCTCGCCGGCATGCACGCCGGATCCGCGCTCGGCTGGGGCGACGCGGCCGTCACCGTTGTCGCGGCGGCCGCGTGGACGGCAGCCCGGCACGCCGTCGCGGCGGCCACCGGCCGGTGGCATGCGGCACCCTCCCTCGGGCACCGGCCCGCGCCGCGCGGTGCGGAACTGCTGGCCACCGCGGCGCTGTTGTTGCTCGGCCCGGTGGTGCTCGCCGCGGCGTCGGCCGACCTCACGTTGGTGCCGCTGGTGCTGCTCGCCCTGCACGCCGTGCACCGGATGGTGCGCACCGCCGGTGAGCAGGAACGGGCGGTGCGGGTCGACGCGCTGACCGGGCTGCCGAACCGGCGGGCGCTGCACGCCACGGTCGCCGACTGCGCCTCCCGCTCCGGCGCGCGGTCCGCTCCCCGGCAGGTGGCGCTGCTGGTGCTCGACCTCGACCGCTTCCGCAATGTCAACGACGCGCTCGGGCACGGTGTCGGCGACCGCCTGCTGACTGCGGTGGCGCGCCGGCTGACCGCGGTGGTCCCGCCGCACGACCTCGTGGTCCGTCTCGGCGGTGACGAGTTCGCCGTGCTGGCCACCCGGGTGGACGGCCCGGCGGCGGCCCGGCGCATCGCCGCGCACCTGGTCGAGACGCTGAGCCGGCCGTTCGCGCTGGACGGCGTGCCGGTGGGGCTGAGCGCCTCGGTCGGCATCGCGCTGCGGTCCGCCCGCGGCGTTGACGGGGCCGCCCTGCTGCGCCAGGCCGAGGCGGCGATGTACGACGCCAAACAGCGCGGCGACCAGATCGCGGTCTACCGGCCGGAGGCCGCGCATCACCCTCCGGCACGGCTGACGCTGCTCGCGGACCTGCTCACCGCGCTGCGCGACGCCGGCCCGGACGACGGCATCGTGCTCTTCTACCAGCCGCAGGTGGAGGTGGCGACCGGCGATGTGGTCGGGGTGGAGGCGTTGTTGCGCTGGCATCACCCGTCCCGGGGCATGATCCGCCCGGAGGAGCTGATCAAGGCGGCCGAGGCCACCCCGGCGATGCACATGCTGACCGACCGGGTGCTGCACAAGGTGGTCGCGCAGGTGGCGGCCTGGCGGGAGGCCGGGCTGCCGATGCGCGCCGCGGTCAACGTCAGCGTCCGCGACCTGCACGACGACGACATCGCGGAGCGGATCGGGGGTCTGCTGTCCCGGTACGCCGTGCCGAGCGACCTGCTGCAACTGGAGATCACCGAGAGCGCGCTCATGGTGGATCCGCACCGGGTGGTCACCACCATCAACCGGCTGGACCGGATGGGCGTCGCGATCTCGCTCGACGACTTCGGCACCGGGTACTCGTCCCTGCAACATCTGCGTCGCCTGCCGCTGTCCGAAGTGAAGATCGACCGGTCGTTCGTGCTCGGCATGACCGCCGACTCCGGCGACGCGGCGATCGTACGGTCGGTGATCGAACTGGCGGAGGCGTTGCACCTGCGGGTGGTCGCCGAGGGGGTGGAGGACGAGCGGACGTGGCGTGCGCTGGCGGCGGTGGGTTGCCACGCGGCGCAGGGCTGGTTCCACGGCCGGCCGATGCCCGCCGCCGACCTGGCGACCTGGCTGTCGCGCTACCGCCCGGTGAGCCCCGGCGCCCTGCCCGCCTCGACCCGCTAGCGCCTCCGGCCCGGCCGGCAGATGGGCCCGGCCGGCAGACAGGTCCGGCCGGCAGACAGGTCTGGCCGGCAGATGGGCCCGGCCCGCAGGTCGGCGCGAAACCCGGCGGACGGCCCGCCAGCCGCGCGAATAGACTCGTCGGCGTCGCACGAACAGACAATCCATCGAGACACAGGGGGCAGCATGTCCGCCATCTCCCGCGAGGAGGTCGCGCATCTGGCGCGCCTGTCGCGGCTCGCCGTGACCGAGGAGGAGCTCGACCGGTTCGCGGGCCAGCTCGACGTCATCCTGCAGTCGGTCGCCCGGGTCGGTGAGGTGACGGCCGAGGACATCCCGCCCACCTCACATTCGGTGCCGTTGACGAACGTCTACCGCGACGACGTCGTGCAGCCCTGTCTGACCCCCGACGAGGTGCTCGCCGGCGCGCCCGACCAAGCCGAGGGCCGGTTCCGCGTGCCCCGCATCCTGGACGAGGAGGAGTGAGGTCGTGAGCGACGTCACCAGGATGACCGCATCCGAGATCGCGGGCCTGATCAAGAACGGCGAAGTCTCGGCGGTGGAGGTCACCACCGCGCACCTGGACCGCATCGCGACGGTCGACGAGCGGGTGCACGCCTTCCTGCACGTGGACCGCGAGGGCGCGTTGCGCGCCGCGGAGGCCGTCGACCGGGGCGAGAAGTCGGGTCCGCTGGCCGGTGTGCCGATCGCCGTCAAGGACGTGATGGCCACCAAGGGCGTGCCCACCACCGCAGCCTCCAAGATCCTGGAGGGCTGGCGCCCGCCCTACGACGCCACCATCGTCGAGCGGCTGCGCGACGCCGGCACGGTCATGCTCGGCAAGACCAACATGGACGAGTTCGCGATGGGCTCGTCCACCGAATACTCCGCGTACGGTCCGACAAGCAACCCGTGGGACCTGGGCCGCATCCCGGGCGGATCCGGCGGGGGCAGCGCCGCGGCGCTTGCCGCGTACGAAGCGCCGCTGGCCATCGGCACGGACACCGGCGGCTCGATCCGGCAGCCGGGCGCGGTCACCGGCACCGTGGGCGCCAAGCCCACCTACGGCGGCACGTCCCGGTACGGGCTGATCGCCTTCTCGTCCTCCCTGGACACGCCCGGACCGTGCGCCCGTACGGTGGCCGACGCCGCGCTGCTGCACGCCGCGATCGGCGGTCACGACGTGCGTGACTCCACCTCCATCCCGCAGCCGGTCCCGGATGTGGTGGCCGCCGCCCGGCTCGGCGCGGACGGCGACCTGAGCGGCGTCAAGCTCGGCCTGGTCAAGGAGTTCGCCGGGGACGGGACCGAGCCGGGTGTGCGCGCCGCGTTCCAGGAGTCCGTGGAGGCCCTGGTCAAGCTCGGTGCCGAGGTGGTCGAGGTGTCGTGCCCCCACTTCACCTACGCGCTGCCGGCGTACTACCTGATCGCGCCCAGCGAGTGCTCGTCCAACCTGGCCCGGTTCGACGGCGTGCGATACGGCCTGCGTGCCGGCGACGACGGCGCGCGTTCGCTGGAAGAGGTCATGTCGCTGACCCGCGAGGCCGGCTTCGGCCCGGAGGTCAAGCGGCGCATCATCATCGGGGCGTACGCGTTGTCCAGCGGCTACTACGACGCCTACTACGGACAGGCGCAGAAGGTCCGCACCCTGATCACCCGCGACTTCCAGGCGGCCTTCGAGCGGGTCGACGCGCTGATCTCGCCGACCACGCCGTTCGTGGCGTTCCCGTTCGGGTCGCGCACCGCCGACCCGTACCAGATGTATCTCGCGGACCTGTTCACCATCCCGACCAACCTGTACGGCGGGCCGGCCATCTCGGTGCCCTGCGGCACCAGCGAGGGTCTGCCGGTGGGCTTCCAGGTGATGGCCCCGACCATGGGCGACGACCGGATGTACCGCGTGGCCGCCGCGCTGGAGTCCGCCGTCGGCACGCTGACGCCGCCGGAACTGTAAGAGGAGCCGCACGCCAATGACCACCATCGCGCTGCCGTCCTACGACGACGCCATCGGCCGCTACGAGCCGGTGATCGGGCTTGAGACGCATGTCGAGCTGGGCACGAACACCAAGATGTTCTGCGGCTGCCCGACCGGTTTCGGGGCCGAGCCCAACACCCAGGTGTGCCCGGTCTGCCTCGGCCTGCCCGGCTCGCTGCCGGTGGCCAACCGGGCCGGCATCGAAGCGACCATCCGCATCGGACTGGCGCTGAACTGCGACATCGCCTCCTGGTGCCGGATGGCCCGGAAGAACTACTTCTATCCGGACATGCCGAAGAACTTCCAGACCTCGCAGTACGACGAACCGCTGTGCACCGACGGCTATGTCGACGTCGACGTGGACGGCGAGACGGTACGGGTCGGCATCGAACGGGTGCACCTGGAGGAGGACACCGGCAAGACGCTGCACGTGGGCGGCGCCACCGGGCGCATCCACGGGGCGACCGAGTCGCTGGTGGACTACAACCGGGCCGGCATCCCGCTGGTGGAGATCGTCACCAAGCCGGTCACCGGCACCGGCGCGCGGGCACCCGAGGTGGCCCGCGCGTACGTCACCGAGCTGCGGGACATCATCCGCTCGCTGGGCGTCTCCGACGTGCGCATGGAACAGGGTTCGCTGCGCTGCGACGTGAACACCTCCCTCAACCTGCCGGGCGCCGAATGGGGCACGCGCACCGAGACCAAGAACGTCAACTCGCTGCGGTCGGTCGAGCGGGCCGTACGGTCGGAGATCATCCGCCAGGCCGCGCTGCTCGACGGTGGCGGCTCGATCCTTCAGGAGACGCGGCACTTCCAGGAGGACACCGGCGACACCCGGTCCGGCCGGTCGAAGGAGACCGCGACCGACTACCGCTACTTCCCCGAGCCCGACCTGGTGCCGATCGCGCCGGACCCGGAATGGGTCGCGCGGCTGCGCGCGGAGCTCCCGGAAAAGCCCAGCGTCCGGTACGCGCGTCTGCGCGAGGCATGGGGGATCGGTGAACTGGACATGCAGTCGGTGGTGAACGCCGGCGCGGTGGAGCTGATCGAGCGAACCATCGCGGCGGGTGCGTCACCGGCCGGCGCGCGCAAGTGGTGGATGGGTGAACTGGCCCGCCGGGCCAACGAGACCGGCACCGACCTCGCCGACGTGGGCGCGACCCCGGCACAGGTGGCGGAGCTGCAGCACCTGGTGGACACCGGCAAGCTGAACGACAAGCTGGCGCGCGCCGTCCTGGAGGGCGTGGTGGCCGGCGAGGGCGACCCGACGGCCGTGATGGACGCCCGCGGGCTGGGCGTGGTCTCGGACTCCGGCGCGCTCACCGCCGCGGTGGACGAGGCCATCGCGGCGAACCCGGACATCGCGGCCAAGATCCGGGACGGCAAGGTGGCCGCGGCCGGGGCACTGGTGGGCTCGGTGATGAAGGCGACCCGCGGACAGGCGGACGCCAAGGCCGTCCGGGAACTGATCCTGGAGCGCCTCAGCGGCTGATCAGCTCCGCGCCGGGCCGGTCAGCCGGGCGCCGGGCCGGTCAGCTACCGCTCGGCGTCCCGCTGGCCGGCACGGAAACCGTGGTGTCCGGCTCGTCGTCCTCGTCGTGTCCGACGACCTTGCGTTCCAGCGTCACCTGCGACTGGCCGGTGCCGCCGAGGTGGATGTCGTCGTACGCCTTCAGCACGTGCTGTTCGTCGAAGTAGAGCACGGACAGCGCCAGCGGGGTCGGCTCCTCGTGTTCCAGCCCGCGCAGGCCCGCGCCGCCGGTGGAGCCCTCCACCATGAGCCGGGTCTGCACCGGCGGATTCGGCGTCTGCGCCGAGGGCGCCGGTTCCGGGTTCGGCACCCCGGCCGGCTCCGGCGAGGCGTCGGCGGACGGTACGGGCTCGGCCGGTTGCGGGCTCAGCACGCTCACCACACGGTGGTGCAGGTGCCCGGCGAGCACCAGCGGCACCACCCCAGCCAGCGGCGGCGCCATCGCCGGGTCGTGCACCAGGGCCACATCCACCGGCTTGGACGAGTTGCGGATGGTGTTCGCCAGCTCCATGCCGCTGCGCAGCAACGGCGACGAGCTGGGATCGGCCGGGTCGGCATCGGGTAGCGAGCTTTTGTCCGGCGTGAACTGCGGATCGGCGATGCCGGCGATGGTCAGGCCGTTGATCTGAGTGATCGTGTCGTTCAGCACCCGGGCGTTGCTCTGCTGGGCCACCGCGGCCTCGGTCGCCACCGAGTCGTGGTTGCCGCGCACATAGATGTACGGCACCCCGACGCTGCTGATCTCCGACACGTACGACTTCTCCGGGCCGCTGCCCCAGTCCACGATGTCGCCGGTGTCGATGACCGCGTCGACGTCGAACTGCTGCACCACGGTCCGGATCAGACCCCAGGACGACGGGTTCAGGTGCAGGTCGGAGACGTGCAGGATGCGAGTGGTGTCGCCGGCCGGTTCGTAGACCGGGAGCGTGGACACGGCGGAGTACACCCGGCTCACGTTGGTGAGGATCTGTTGCAACTGCGCGGCGTACTTGCCGTAGTTGTCCGCGATCCGCTGCGCGTCACCCACCACCGCGGGCGCGTTCACCAACAGACCCTCGTACCGCGGCTCGCTGATCGAGTCCGGCCGGATGGTCGCGGCGGCCAGACCCAGACTGCCCGCGGTCACCGTCAGGGCGACGCCCCCGGCCCATGCCATCCGTCGCACGCTGCGGAAGACCAGGCCGGCCAGCACCAGCGCACACGCCACCGAAGCGCCCAGCGCGCGGATGCCCAGGCGGAGCACGCCGCTGCGGACCTCCTCCAGCGCGGTCTGGCCGGCCGAGGTGAGCGACCTCGGGTCGCCGATCAGCGCCTCGGTCCGCTTCTGGTCCAGCGATCCGAGGTCCACGCTGAGATGCGTGGGGCCGTCATGGCTGTTGAGGTGCAACGATCCGAGCGGCGGGATGTCGATCTCGGTGCTGCCGCTCCACGACGGGGTGACCGACATCTCGGCCCGGAACGGGCCGACGTTGATCTCCGTGTGGGCGAAGAGCAGGGTGCCCACCACGACGCCGGTCAGGCTGACGGCCAGCACCGCCGCCACGATCCGCACCCGCCGAAACCACCGGTTGCGCAGCCCGCGCCGGGTCACCGCGACCGCTCGCTTCCACTGTCGCCTCATCGTCGGCTCACCTCCCCCCGGGTGATCGTGTCGAAACCCGCATGGTCAACTTCGGCCCGCGCCGCCGCCGGCGAAGACCAGGCGCAGAATGCGGTCGTCGTCCGGGCCGGGCTCGCCGCCGTCCTCCTGGTTCGAGGTGGTCACCCACAGGGAGCCGTCCGGCGCCTGTGCCAACGCGCGCAGACGTCCGTACTCGCCGATGAGCACCGCCTGAGGGCTACCCAGCACCGTGCCGTTACGGGTAGTTGACACCAGCCAGACGCGTTGCCCGAGAAGGCACGCCGTGGCGACGAGCCGTTCCAGCACCGCCACGCCGGAACAGGACGAGTCCGCGATCGGCCAGGTGACCAGTGGATTGGTGAAATCGCCGTCGGCGCTGTCGCCCTCGACCGAGGGCCAGCCGTAGTTCTTGCCCTTGGCGATCACGTTGAGCTCGCCGAGCCGCTTCTGCCCGGACTCGGTGGCGTACATCGTGTCGTCGTCGTTCCAGGCGATGCCCTGCACGTTGCGGTGCCCGGACGACCAGACCGGCGAGTCCTTGACGGGGTTGCCGGGTGCCGGCTTGCCGTCCGTGGTGATGCGTAGGATCTTGCCGCCGAGGCTCTTCGGGTCCTGCGCCTGAGTGCCCTTCTCGGTGCCGTCGCCCGTGGTCACGTACAGGTAATGGTCGGGGCCGAAGGCCAACTGTCCGCCGTCGGCGTCGCGCGACTTCGGAATGCCGGTCAGGATCGGCTCCGGATCGCCGCCGTCGAGGGTGAGCTTGGCCACGCGATTGTCCTCGGCCGTCGTGTAAAACACGAATACCGTCTGATCGGTCTCGTAGTCGGGGGAGACCGCGATGCCGAGCAGTCCGCCGTCGCCGCCCGGCTCCGGCTCGCTGAGCCGTCGCTCCTGCGTCACCTTCAGGCTGTCGTTCTCTATCTCCGGACCGACCCGCAGTATCCGCCCGGTGTCGCGCTCGGTGACCAGGGCTGAGCCGTCCGGCAGGAAGGCCATGCCCCACGGCACGTCCAGACCCTTGGCCAGCACCGTCACCACGACCTCCTGGCCGCTCTGGTCCTGGCCACCGGGCGCCGCGCCGCCCTCCTCAGCCGCCGACGGCGTAGGCAGGTTCGGTGGTTTGCCGGCCACGTCCGGATCCGGCGGGCCGAAGGTGCAGGCCGACCCGGCAGCCAGTACGGCGCTCAGCACCACCGCTGCCGCCCCGGTCCGCCGGCTGCGCTCGATCACACGACCTCCTCGGGCCCGCGCTGTTCGGTGGTCCTGCTGTCCTGGGCCCAGCGTAGCCGTGTCGGCTGAGGTTCCCGGCGCTCCGGTGACGGCCCGGGTGCACAAAGATCGGCACAGGTGGGATCCGCAAGGATCGGCAAAGGTGGGATCCGCAAGGATCGGCACAGGTGGGATCCGCAAGGATCGGCATAGGTTGGGTGGGTGAAGGTTTGGATCGCTCATGAGGAAGGCCGGAACCTGCTCGGCGGGCTGCCGGACGATGTTCAGCTCGAGGTCTGCACCGACGCGATCTCGTTGCCGTCCGACCCCGCGGACGTCGGTTTCTGGGTGCCACCCTTCGTCTCCCGGGTCAGCGGGACGGATCTGCTGCCCAAGATGACGGCTCTGCGAGCGATTCAGTTGCTGACCGCGGGGGCGGACGCGTGGACCGGGCACGTCCCGGCGGACGTGACGCTCTGCGACGCCCGCGGCGTCCACGACGCCTCCACCTCCGAGTGGGTGATGACGGCCGTGCTGGCCGCGCTGCGTCGCTTCGCCTTCTTCGTGCGCGCCCAGGACCGGGAACAATGGTCGCCGAGAGCGGTCACGCCGACACCGGAACTGACCGGCGGGCGCGTGCTGCTGATCGGCGCCGGATCGATCGGGCGAGCCATCGAGGACCGGATGGCGCCGTTCGAGGTCACCATGACCCGGGTAGCTCGCACGGCGCGCCCGGACGAGGGCGTGCACGGCGTCGACGATCTGCCGTCGCTGCTGCCGGACGCCGACGTGGTAGTTCTGGTGGTGCCGCTGACCGAGCAGACGCGGGGCATGGTGGACGGCGGGTTCCTGGCGGCGCTCCCGGACGGCGCGCTGCTGGTGAACGCCTCGCGCGGACCGGTGGTGGACACCGCGGCGCTGCTGACCGAGCTGGCGTCGGGCCGGATCTCGGCGGCCCTGGACGTCACCGACCCGGAGCCGTTGCCGCCCGGTCACCCGTTGTGGCACCTGCCGAATGTGCTGATCACTCCGCACGTCGGCGGCAACGTGCAGGGCCTGCTGCGGCGCGGGTACGCGTTGGTGGGTGACCAGCTACGCCGCTTCACGGCGGGCGACCCCTTGATCAACAAAGTCGCGAACGGATACTGACTCGTCGCCCGCGTCGCCCGCGTCGCCCGCGTCGCCCGCGTCGCCCGCGTCGCCCGCGTCGCCCGCGTCGCCCGCGTCGCCCGCTCGCGTCGCCCCCTGCGACCGCGTCGATCTTGAACTTTACGGTCGGGCTTATCGCCTCTTATCAACCCGAAGCGGGCACACAATCCTCAAGATCGGCAACCGGCCGGCGCCGCTCCCCGGCGATCTTGAAGTTGGTGGGGGGAATAAGCGGCGGTTATCACCACTTTTCGGGCCACAATATCCAAGATCGTCGAGCGGCTGCGGGGTCGGCCGTGGCGGCTGCGGGATCGTCGAGCGGTTGCGGGGGTCGGCCGTGGCGGCTGCGGGGTCCGCTGGGGCGGCTGCGGGGGTCGGTCGGGGCGGCGGGGTCGCCGGGCGATGGCAGGGTCACCTGGGTGGGCGTTGTCAGGTGGGCGACCGGCCGGGGAGGGCCGTCGCCGAACTTGTGAACCGGGGTTGTGGACGTGCCTAGGGGCTGGGGCTGGTCGTCTCGTCGTCCTGCGACACCTGTTGACCGCCGGCCGCCAGGACCGCCGGCAGGTTCTGTCGAGTGACACCCGTGAGGTGGATCATATGACCGTTGTCGAGTAGTGCCGAGACCCGGCCGCGTTCGTCCGGCGCCAAGGCGCGCACCCGGGACCAGGGCACCTCGGTGGTGCCGAACAACGCCCGCACTCGCAGCGACGTCGCGTCCACGTCGGTGCCCGAGCGCAGCACCCAGAAGCCGAAGAGCAGCGGAATCAGCAACAGCGGGGTCAGTTGCCAGCGCGCTCCGGCAAGGGGCACCGTCCCGACGACGGCGATCAGCGCGACGACCAGTAACGCCCCGGTCTTCCGCAGGCGCAGCACGGGCTTGTTGCTCACCCGCCCATCCTCGCATTCGGCGGGGAGCACCCCGGACGGGGTAATGCCCGTTTTCGTGTTTGCGTGTCGACGGTCCATACCCGACGATCCGAGTATGCGGAGGATTTGCGACCACACGTAACCTGATCGAGGGAAGTTCGTTGCCCGGTGTGGGTCTCACTCCCTTCCCCTCGCACGTGCAGGAGATCTCGCTGACGTGGCACCGCCGTTTCACGAGCACATCCGCACCCGGACCGCCGTCCGGGCGGCGCATTTCGTCGTGCCCGCCGCCGCCGTTCTGGTCCTGCTGGCCGGCCTGGGCGGCCTGATCGCGCCGCGGGTCGCGGTTGCCGTGGGCGTCGGAATGTCTGCTCTGTGGGCGGCCGCGATGCTGGGGCTGCCCGCCGTGACGCACCACGACGGACGTGGTCCTGTCCCTGCCGGCGTGCATGATCGCCGCGCCGTCGGACTGCTGACGGCAGCCGCCTTGTCCGCCGGGGTGTGGGCCGTGCTGCCCCTGGTCGCACCGTCGACATCGCTGCCCGTCACGGCCGTCCTGGCCCTCGCGGGAGTGCTCGGCGTCGCCGGGGCGATGGTGCTGCCCGGCGGGGCCGCCACCTGGCCGGTCCGGTTTCGCCGCGTGTTCGACGGGGTCGGCCTCGGCATCAGCCTGGGGTTCGCGGCGTGGCTGGTCCGGCCGGTGAGCGCCGCCGAGATGGTCGCGCTGCCGCCGACGCTCGTCGGCGCCACGGCCGTGTCGATCATGATCGTCGTGCTGCTCGGCGTGCGGCCGCACGACGGCCCGGCAGCGCGATGCGGGTGGGGTGTCGTGGTGACGCTTGCCGCGCTCACCGTCGCGACCAACCTGGTCGTCCTGGGGCATGCGGGCGCGGCGCTGGTGACGCTGGGGGTGCCGGCGGTCGTCGGGTTGGCGGTGACGGCGGCCGGGGGCGCGCATCGCACCGTCGGCCAGGCCCGGCCGAGTGCCGAGCCGCCGGGGGAGACGCCGGGCGCGATCCCGTCGGCGCCGTGGCGCGACGTGCGCGCGACCGAGCCGAATCCGGCCGGCTATCCGCTGCTCACCATTCCGGCCGGGCTCGGATTGCTGGCCGCGGTCTACCACTGGATCGTGGTCGGCAGTTTCGACACCACCGCCGTCGCCCTGGGCTTCGCCATGGTCGGCACGCTGGTGATGCGGGAGCTGCTCGCGGTCAGCGACATCCGCCGGTACGCCGGTCGGCTGCGCACCAACGAGGCGCATTTCCGGTCGCTGGTGGCCGGCGCCACCGATCTCACGCTGGTGCTCGACGAGCGTCTCACCATCGACTGGCAGTCGCCCGCGTCGGCGCGGCTGTTCGGGCTCGCCGACGCGCAGGTGCTGGGCCGCAACTTTCGGGACCTGCTGCACCCCGACGACGCGGCCAACGCGCAGGCGGTGATCGAGGCGGTGCTCTCCGGCGACCACGCCGACGGCCCGCCCGCGCTGATCAACGCCCGCATCCGGGACGGTAACGGGGTGTGGCGGGACACCGAGTCCACGGTTTCCGATCAGCGCGGCGTGCCCGAAGTCGCCGCCCTGGTGGTGCACGTCCGGGATGTGGGGGAACGCCGCCAGCTTGAACGTGCGCTGCACATGCTCCACTGCACCGATCAGCTGACCGGCTTGGCGAACCACCGCGCGCTGATGCGTGACCTGCTCGCGTACCGGCGGCGCGCCGGTCAGCAGGGCTCGCTGCTGGTGATCGGGCTGCACGGCCTCGCGGACATCAACAAGGCGCACGGCCGGGACGTCGGCGACACGGTGCTGATCGAGGTGGGCAGCCGGATCCGCAGCCTGCTGGGCGCCGAGGACGTCCCGGCGCGGCTGGGCGGTGACGAGTTCGCGGTGCTCACCGCCGACGGCGCGGTGCTGGCGTACGCGCTGGCCACCCGGCTGGTGACGCTGCTGATGGAGCCGTACCACCTGCCCGGCGTGATCGTCGAGCTGCACACCAGCGTCGGGCTCGCGGAGCTCAGCGGGGGCTCCGACTCGGACGAGGTGATGCGGCATGCCGACCTGGCGCGCAGCCGTGCGCGCCAGTTGGGCCGGGACCGGGTCGAGTGGTACGACACGGACGTCGAGATCAAGCTGCATCGCCGCATGGATCTGGAACACCAGTTGCTGAACGCCGCCGACAACCGTGAGCTGGATCTGGTGTTCCAGCCGGTGGTCAACCTGCGCGACAAGACGCCGGTGGGCATCGAGGCGCTGGTGCGCTGGCGGCATCCGACGCTCGGCACCATCCTGCCCGGCGAGATGCTGCCCATCGCCCGCGCCGTCGGGATCGCCGGCGAGCTGGACGAGTGGGTTCTGGACGCGGCCTGCCGGCGCCTAGCCGACTGGTCCACCGGGGACGACGGTTTCTGGTTGTCGGTCAACGTGGCGCCGCGCGAGCTGCTCGCCACGGGCTTCCCGGACCGGGTCGCCGCCGTCCTGGCGCGGCACGGCCTCGCCCCGGAGCGGCTGGTCGTCGAGGTGGCCGAGCCGTGGGTGGCCGAGGACGTGCCGGCCGTGGTCGCCGCCCTCGCCGCGCTGCGCAAGCTGGGCATCCGCGCCGCGCTCGACGACTTCGGCGCCGGGCAGGCATCGCTGTCCCATCTGCGCCGGCTGCCGGTCGACATGTTGAAGCTGGACCGGACACTGATGAACGCCCCGACCGAGCCCATCGTCGGCCCGGCGGTGGTCGAGGTGGTGGTCAGCCTCGGCCGCCGGCTGGGCCTGGAGATCGTCGCCAAGGGTCTGGAGACCGAGGAGGAGATCGATCGGGCCCGCGCGGCCGGTTGCCTGTACGGGCAGGGCTTCGCGCTGGCCCGTCCCGCCCCGGCCGAGCGCATCGAGGCCTATCTGGACACGCACCGGTCCGAGCGCTCGCACTGACGCCAGGGCGCGGCGGAGCGGCGGTGCCGGCTCACCGGGTACGCGGCGGTGCGGTGCTGCCGCGTGGTGTCAGATGGGCGGTGCCCGCTTCGACGCTTGTCACCTGTTCGCCGTCCACGGCCGCCAGGAGTTGCCGGGCGGCTTGCGCGCCGTACTCGGAGATGTCCCGGCTGAGCGCCGTCAGCGACGGGTGCACCAGGGAGCAGAGCGGGGAGTCGTCCCAGGCCACGATGGACAGATCGGCCGGCACCCGGATGCCCATCTCCTGGGCCACGGCCAGCCCGGCGACTGCCATCACGTCGTTGTCGTAGATGATCGCGGTGGGCCGCTCCGCGCCGATGAGCAGCCGCCGGGTCGCCCGTCCGCCTTCCTCGCCGGTGTAGTCGGACGGCACCGTGACCGCGGTCTCCAGGCCCAGCGCCATGCACACGTCGGTGAAGGCGCGGGTGCGGCTCTGCGTGTGCAACAGGTCGGGCAGCCCGCCGACGCGGGCGATGCGCCGGTGGCCCAGCGCCACCAGATAGCGCACGGCCTCCGCGACGGCGCCGGCGTCGTCGGACCAGACCTGGGTGATCGATCCGGTGTCGCCGGGACCGCCGATCACCACCGCCGGCAGTCGCAGCGTCTGCAGCACCGGGATGCGTACGTCGTCGTCGCGCAGGTCGGACACGAAGACACCGTCCACCCGGCGCTCGCCCCACCACCGCCGGTAGACCTCGACCTCGTTCTCCGGGGTGGCCACCACCTGCAGCGTGAGGGCGTACGACCGGGCCGCGAGTTCGGCCTCGAAGCCGCTGATGAGTCCCATGAAGAACGGTTCGATGGACAGGATCCGGGCGGGTCGGCACAGGGTGAGCCCGACGGCCTTGGCGGTGGCGCCGGAGAGCGCACGGGCGGCGCTGTTGGGGTTGAACCCGATCTCCTGGGCGATGGCGACGATGCGCTTGCGCGTCGCCTCGGAGACGCCGGGCTGACCGTTCAGCGCATAGGACACCGCGCCCTTGGACACTCCTGCCCGCTGCGCGATGTCGGCGATCGTGGGCCGCTTCACTCGGACTCCCTCTTTACTGCCGAACGATACCGGCGTGCCCCCGCGCACATGACCGGTTCGGCGACATGGTGAACCCGGTAAGTGCGCCCGTAGAGCGCTCTCACGCTACCGCGCGCCTGGTAAGGCCGTACGAGCGCCATGACTTGATCGGTTAAGTGTTACAGCACACAGGGCTATTAGTCACTATCTCTCCGCACGATGTCGCAAATTTCCGTATTGCCAGCGGACAGACACAAAATCGAAACATGGTATTGACACCGATGAGAGGGCGTCATACGGTCACGGCACTTATCCGGTTCAGTAAATTCACTACCCCTCGGGTGGAGGAACACATGGAACGGTTCGGCAGGCGGGGCATGGCGGTCGTGGCCGTCGGCGTCGCGGCGACCATGGTCGCCGCCGGATGCAGCGGCGAAAGTCTCCAGGGCGGCAACAACGACGCGTCGGGTGACCAGGTCACGCTCAAGGTGAACTTCTGGGGCGACATGGGGCTCGACAAGCTCAAGGCCGACTACGAGGCGGCCCACCCCAACGTCAAGATCATCCTCAACTCGGGTGAATACAACGCCCAGCACGAGGATCTGCAGAAGAAGCTGGTGGCCGGCAACGGCGCGCCGGACATCTCGGCCATCGACGAGGGCTTCATCGTTCAGTTCCGCAGCCAGGCGGACAAGTTCGTGAACCTGCTGGACAAGGGCGCCGGCAGCTACGAGTCGAAGTATCTGCCGTGGAAGTGGCAGCAGTCCATGTCGACCGACGGCCAGCAGATCGGCCTCGGCACCGACGTCGGCGGCCTGGCCATGTGCTACCGCACCGACCTGTTCGAAAAGGCCGGCCTGCCCACCGACCGGGACGCGGTGTCCAAGCTCTGGCCCACCTGGGACGACTTCATCAACGTCGGCAAGCAGTACGTCTCCAAGACCGGCAAGAAGTTCGTCGACTCCGGCACCAACATGTTCAACCCGGTGCTCGCCCAGCAGCCCGTCGGCTTCTACAACGAGCAGGAGCAACTGCAGATGGACGGCGGCCCCAAGGTGGCCTTCGACGTCAGCATGAAGGCGATCGAGGCCGGGCTCTCCGCCGACCTGGCGAGCTTCCAGCCCAACTGGGACCAGGGCTTCAAGAAGGACCAGTTCGCCGTGCTGGCCTGCCCGGCGTGGATGCTCGGGCACATCCAGGACACCGCGCCCGACCAGAAGGGCAAGTGGGACATCGCCGCCATCCCCGGTGGCGGCGGCAACTGGGGCGGCTCCTGGTGGACCATCCCCAAGCAGGGCAAGAACACCGATGAGGCGTACAAGTTCGTCGAGTGGATGATCCAGCCGGAACAGCAGATCGAGGTCTTCAAGACCGTCGGCAACCTGCCTTCGCAGCCCGCGCTGTACAAGGACCCTGCGGTGCTGAACTACAAGAAGGAATTCATGAACAACGCGCCCACCGGCCAGATCTTCGCGGCCACCGCGGAGAACCTGAAGCCGCAATATCTGGGCAAGAAGAACGGCCCCACCCGGGTCGAGGTGGAGAACGTCATCACCCAGGTGCAGGAGGGCAAGCTCAAGCCCGAAACGGCCTGGCCCGCAGCGGTGAAGGCAGCCGAGAAGGCCGCCAACTCCTGACCCACCGCATCCCACACGGCGGGGTGGCCACGGGGCTGCCCCGCCGCGTGGGGCGAGCCGCACGAGCAAAGGAGTGGCCTTGTCCCTCACCGCGCCGCCGCGCCCGCCGGCGGTCCGCCGGCGCCCGCCGGACAAACCGCAACGGCACTGGCTCTACCGCTTCGACGTCAAGGGCACGCCGTACCTTCTGATCGCCCCGTTCTTTCTGCTGTTCGCGGTGTTCGGGGTTTTTCCGCTGGTCTTCAACGCGATCGTGGCGCTGCGCAACTGGCGGCTGGACGACCCGGATGCGAACGGCTGGTCCGGGTTCGACAACTTCTCCCGGCTGTTCACCGACGAGGACTTCTGGAACGCGCTGTTCAACACGTTCGGCATCTTCCTGCTCTCCACCGTGCCGCAGTTGCTGCTGGCACTGATGATCGCCAATCTGCTCAACCGCAGACTGCGCGCGACCACCTGGTGGCGGGTCGGCGTGCTGCTGCCGTACGTCACGCCGGTGGCCGCCTCCACGCTGGTCTTCGCGGTGTTCTTCACCCGCGACGGCGGCATGGCCAACTGGGTGCTGTCGCTGTTCGGGATCGGCACCGACAACCCGATCAACTGGCGTGCCGACAAGTGGAGCTCGTGGATCGCCATCGCGATGATGGTCAACTGGAAGTGGATCGGTTACAACGCCCTGCTCTACCTGTCCGCGATGCAATCCATTCCCAAGGACGTCTATGAGGCCGCGGCCGTGGACGGCGCCGGACCGTGGCGGCAACTGTGGCGGATCACCGTGCCGATGATCCAGCCCGTCGTGGTGTTCACCGTGGTGCTGTCCACCATCGGCGGCCTGCAACTGTTCAACGAGCCGATGCTGTTCGACGAGAACCCGGCGGCGGCCAGCGGCGGATCCGCGCATCAATACCAAACCATCGCGCAGTTGATCTACAAGGTCGGCTGGAAGGACCTCAACCTCGGGTACGCGGCGGCGATGTCCTGGGCGCTGTTCCTGATCATCCTCGTCGTCGCCGGTCTGAACGCGCTGGCCACGAACCGGCTCAGCGGAGGAGGCCGCAAATGAGGACCCCGATCGCGCGGGCGCCCCAGGACACCCGCGGCACCTGGAAGACCTACCTCGCCCTGGTCGCCGTGCTGGCCGTGTCGGCGTTCCCGCTCTACTGGATGTTCGTGGTGGCCACCAGCACGGACGCGGCGGTCAACTCGATCCCGCCCACCGTCACGCCCGGCGACCAGCTCTTCGTCAACCTGCATGAAGTCTTCTCCATGCAGAACGTCTATTTCACCGCTTCGCTGATCAACAGCGTCATCGTGGCCGGCGTGGTCACCGCCACCACGCTGTTCTTCTGCTCGCTGGCCGGATTCGCCTTCGCCAAGCTGCGGTTCCCGGCCCGCAACGCGCTGATGTTCGTGGTGATCCTGACCCTGACCGTGCCCACCCAGCTCGGCGTCGTCGCGCTGTACATCCTGATGGGCAAGCTCGGCTGGAACGGCACCCTGCTGGCGGTGATCGCGCCGTTCATGGTGAGCGCCTTCGGCGTCTTCTACATGCGGCAGTTCGTCGCGCACGCGGTGCCCGACGAGCTCATCGAGTCGGCCCGGCTGGACGGCGCGCTGACCCTGCGGGTCTATTGGAGCGTGGTGGTGCCGGCCATCCGTCCGGCCCTGGCGGTCCTCGGACTGCTCACGTTCGTGGCCACCTGGAACGAGTTCCAGTGGCCGCTGATCACGCTGAACGGCACCGAATACCCGACCTCCATGGTCGCCCTGTCCGACCTGGCGAGCGGCAACTACGTCATCTACCGGCGGGTGCTCGCGGGCGCGCTGGCGGCGACCGTGCCGCTGATCGTGCTCCTGCTCATCGGCGGACGCCAGATCGTTCGGGGAATCATGGAAGGCGCCGTCAAATCCTGATGAGGAGTTCCGTGACCGCGTACCGACCCCTGCACGAAGGCTGGACGCTCGCCGGAGCGGACCTGTCCGACATCCCGGCGACGGTGCCCGGTTGCGTGCACACCGACCTGCTCGCGGCCGGCGCGATCGCCGATCCGTACCTCGACGAGAACGAGCTCGAAACGGCCTGGATCGGACGTACGACGTGGGTCTACACCACCTCGTTCGACTTCGCCGCCGAGACGTCCCGGACGGACCTGGTCTGCGCCGGCCTGGACACCGTGGCCACCGTGACGCTGAACGGCGTCGAGCTGGGCCGCACCGCGAACATGCACCGCGGTTACCGGTTCGACGCCCGGGACGCCCTGGTCGACGGCCGCAACACCCTGCAGGTCACCTTCGACTCCGCGTACGGGTACGCGCAAGGGTGGCGTGACCGGCTCGGTGACCGGCCGAACGCGTACCCGGAACCGTTCAACTTCATCCGCAAGACCGCCTGCAACTTCGGCTGGGACTGGGGTCCGACGCTTGTCACCGCCGGCATCTGGCAGCCGATCGGGCTGCACGGCTGGACCGGCGGCCGGCTCGCCGAGGTGCGCCCGCAGGTCACCGTGCACGACGGGACGGGCCGGGTGGAGGTGCGTGTGCGGCTGGAACGGGAGACCGCCGAGCCGCTCACCGTGTCCGCGTCGGTCGGCGGCCGGCGCAGCCGGGCGACCCTGGCCGACGGTGAGGCGCTGCTCATCCTCACCGTCGACGAGCCGCAACTGTGGTGGCCCCGCGGATACGGCGAGCAGCATCTGCACGACCTGGACGTGCGGTTGCACGCCGCGGACGGCACCCTGCTGGACGAATGGTCCCGGCGGATCGGGTTCCGCTCGGTGCGGTTGGACACCACCCCGGACGCGGACGGCACGCCGTTCACGGTGATCGTCAACGAGACGCCGATCTTCGTCCGGGGCGTCAACTGGATCCCCGACGATGTGTTCGCCGACCGGGTCACCCGCGACCGGCTGGCGGAACGGTTCCAGCAGGCCGCCGACGCCAACGTCAACTATCTGCGGGTGTGGGGCGGCGGCCGGTACGAGTCGGAGGACTTCTACGACCTGGCCGACGAACTTGGTTTCCTGGTCGGTCAGGACTTCCTGTTCGCCTGCGCGGCGTACCCGGAGGAGGAGCCGTTCGCGAGCGAGGTGGCGGCCGAGGCGCACGAGAACGTGGTGCGGCTCAGCTCACATCCCAGCCTGGTGATGTGGACCGGGAACAACGAGAACATCTGGGGTCACGAGGACTGGGACTGGAAGCCCGCGTTGGGTGACCGCACCTGGGGCGCGGGCTACTACTTCGACATGCTGCCGGCGATCGTCGCGTCGCTGGATCCGACCCGTCCGTACTGGCCGGGAAGTCCGTGGAGCGGCGACGCCGGGCGGCACCCCAACGACCCGGCGCACGGCACCATGCACATCTGGGACGTGTGGAACACCGACGACTACACGAAATACCGGAGCTACCGGCCGCGTTTCGTCGCCGAGTTCGGGTTCCAGGCGCCACCGGCGTACGCGACGCTGCGCCGGGCGCTGTCCGACGATCCGCTCGCCCCCGACTCGCCCGGCATGGCGCACCACCAGAAGGCCATCGGCGGCGACGCCAAACTGACCCGCGGACTGGACAACCACCTTCCCGCGCCGCGCGACTTCGACGACTGGCACTACCTCACGCAGCTCAATCAGGCGCGGGCGGTGGCGTACGGGATCGAGCATTTCCGGTCGCTGCGCCCGCTGTGCATGGGCACCATCATGTGGCAGCTCAACGACTGCTGGCCGGTCACCTCGTGGGCGGCCGTGGACGGCGACGGGCGGCGCAAGCCGTTGTGGTACGCCCTGCGCCGCGCGTACGCGGACCGCCTGCTCACCCTGCAACCGCGGGACGGCGTCCCGGCGGCGGTGCTGGTGAACGACTCCGGCACGCCGTGGTCCGCGACGGTGACGGTGACCCGCCGGACGCTGCTCGGCAACATCCTGGCCGCGGTGACCGTGGGCGCCACCGTGCCGCCCGGCGACGCCGTGACTCTGGCCTTGCCGACCGACGTGACGCAGCCCGGCGACCCGGCGGCGGAACTGGTCCTGGCGGAGGCCGGCGACACGCGTTCCTGGTGGTTCTTCGCCGCGGACAAGGACGTGTCGTGGCCGTCGGCGAAGTTCGACGCGTCGGCCGCGGAACGCGGAGACGTCACGCGGGTGACGGTGACCGCACACAGCATCCTGCGCGACCTGACGCTGTATCCGGACCGCGTGCACCCGGACGCGACCGCGTCGGAGGTGTCGGTGACCCTGTTGCCGGGGGAGTCGTTCACCTTCGACGTCACCGGCGCGACGGGCCTGGACCCCGTGGCGTTGACGGCCCGGCCGGTGCTGCGATGCGTGAACGACGTGGGCTAGCAGCGCGACGTGGGCCGGCAGCGACGTGGGCCGGCGGCGACGTGGGCCGGCAGGCGCTTCACGCCTCCGGCACGCGGCGGTAGGCGCCGTCGCTCGCGCTTGTCGCCATCGACGCGTACGCGCGCAGCGCCGCCGACACCGGTCGCTCCCGCTCCGCCGGGGAGTACGGCTTGGCCCGCTCGTCCTGCTCGGCGCGCCGACGGGCGAGTTCCTCGTCGCTCAGGTTCAGCGTGATGCTGCGGCCGGGGATGTCGATCACGATCTCGTCACCGGTACGGACCAGCGCGATCAGCCCGCCGGCGGCGGCCTCCGGAGAGACGTGGCCGATGGACAGCCCGCTGGTGCCGCCGGAGAAGCGGCCGTCGGTGATCAGGGCGCACGCCTTGCCCAGCCCGCGTCCCTTGAGGAACGAGGTGGGGTACAGCATCTCCTGCATGCCCGGCCCGCCGCGCGGGCCCTCGTAGCGGATCACCACCACGTCGCCCTCGACCACCTGCTTGCCGAGGATGCCGTCGACGGCCTGATCCTGGGATTCGAAGACGCGCGCCGGACCGGTGAACTTCCACAGATCTTCCGAGACACCGGCGGTCTTCACCACGCAGCCGTCCGGGGCGAGGTTGCCGAACAGGATCGCCAGCCCGCCGTCCGTGGTGTAGGCGTGCTCGACCGACCGGATGCAGCCCTCCACCGCGTCGGTGTCCAGCGTGGACCACCGGTTGGTGGTGGAGAACGGCTCGGTGGTGCGCACGCCGCCGGGCGCCGCGTGGAACAACTCCAGCGCCTCCGGCGTGGCCTTGCCGCCACGGATGTCCCAGGCGTCCAGCCACGTGGCCAGGTCCGGCGAGTGCACCGCGCGCACGCCGGTCCGCAGCGCGCCGCCGCGGTTCAGCTCGCCCAGCAGCGCCGGGATGCCGCCGGCCCGATGCACGTCCTCCATGTGGTACTTGGTGCTGTTCGGCGCCACCTTCGACAGGCACGGCACCCGGCGCGAGACCGCGTCGATGTCGGCCACGTGGAAGTCCAGCTCCGCCTCCCGGGCCGCGGCCAGCAGGTGCAGCACCGTGTTGGTCGAGCCGCCCATCGCCACGTCCAGGGCAACCGCGTTCTCGAACGCGTCGCGCGAGGCGATGGCGCGGGGCAGCACCGAGGCGTCATCGCCCTCGTAGTACTGCCGGGCCAGATCCACGATCAACGCGCCGGCCCGCTCGAACAGTGCCTTGCGGGCCGCGTGCGTGGCCAGCGTCGACCCGTTGCCGGGCAGCGCCAAGCCGATCGCCTCGGTGAGACAGTTCATCGAGTTGGCCGTGAACATGCCCGAGCACGAACCGCAGGTCGGGCAGGCGGACCGCTCGATGGTGCCGAGCTGTTCCTCGGTCACGTTCTCGTTGGCACTGGCCGACATGGCGTCGATAAGGTCGAGCTTCTCGTGCACCACGCCCTCGATGGCGACCGTCTTGCCGGCCTCCATCGGTCCGCCGCTGACGAACACCGTCGGGATGTTCAGCCGCAACGCGGCGAGCAGCATGCCGGGGGTAATCTTGTCGCAGTTGGAGATGCACACCAGGGCGTCCGCGCAGTGCGCGTTCACCATGTATTCCACCGCGTCGGCGATCAGCTCCCGGCTCGGCAGCGAGTAGAGCATCCCGCCGTGTCCCATGGCGATGCCGTCGTCCACCGCGATCGTGTTGAACTCGCGCCCCACCCCGCCGGCCTCGGCGACCGCGCCGGCAACCAGACCACCGAGATCCTTCAGGTGCACATGTCCCGGCACGAACTGGGTGTAGCTGTTGGCGATGGCCACGATGGGCTTGCCGAAGTCGTCATCGGTCATGCCGGTGGCGCGCCACAGGGCACGCGCGCCGGCCATCGTCCTGCCATGGGTCGAGGTCCGGGAGCGCAGTTCAGGCATCCCATCATTTTGCCACGCGCACCGCAGATGTTCCGCCCGCACCAGCCCTTCCCCACTCGCGTCCTCGCCCGCCCCGCCCCGACTCCCGCCCGCCCCGCCCCGACTCCCGCCCGCGCCGCCCCCGCGCCGGCCGGGCGCCCCGCCCCGTCCGTGCCCGCCCGTGCCC
>NZ_BMMX01000015.1 GCF_014646155.1 Mangrovihabitans endophyticus | reverse complement strand
TACCCGTCGGCGGCCGACGTCAGGTCAGCGCCCAGGGTGGTCACTGCGGCGGAGAGCCGGTCCAGGTCCGCCGCCCATGCCTCGTCGGCTTGGTGCGAGGCGGTAGACGCCGACCAGCCGGGTGTGCCTGTCACCGCGAGCGCGCCGCGGGCGGCGGCCATCGCCTGCCGCAGGGCCGCGCCTGCGTCACCGGCCTCACCCCCGACGTGCCGCAGCGCCGAGACGTCGACCTCGAACCCGTCCACACGTACCTCCCCGACAAGTACGTCCTCAGCGGACGTTAGTAGCGCCAGGGATGGTCATGAGTCAATAGATTGCGTGCCAATGTTTCCTCGCGGCGTGTTGCAGGCCCCTCTCGGCTTGTCGCGTGCCGGCCGACCCCGGCTGGCTTCCGCCGCCGCCATGACGGTCGGTGCGGCGGTGTGACGGCCAGCCGGGCGATCGGCACCGGGTGTCAGCAGGAGGCCAGGCTGTAGTTGAAGAGGGTGTCGACGTCGCCCTCGGTGGTGTTCATCGACATCCTGCTGGTGCCGCTCGATGTGCCGGCGTCGACCCGCAGTTCGGTGTTGATGTTGAGAACACTCGCCGAGCCGCACGCCGCATACGTGAGCACGGGTGCCACGTCCCACGTAGTCCAGAGACCGTTCAAGGGGCCGGTGAACGTCGCATCCTTGCGGTCGGTTGACGACGAACCCTGCCAGTAGTAGCTGGTGCGCTGCAGGGCGGTCGCGCCGGACAACAGGCTCGCCTTGCCGCGGTAGTTGGCCGAGGCGATCGCGATGGTCCAGCCGCTGGGGATGGTCACCAGAACACCGAGCTGGCAGTTCTTGCGGCGGTCGACGGCGGCCGCATCACTGCCGGCCTTGGCGGCGAAATCCCGGTACCTGACCCGGAATCCGGTGTTGTCACCGTTGCTCGCGACCGTCGCGGTACCCGGTGCGCATCCCGAGCCGTTGCTCGCGATCACCTCGACGGTGATCGCCGCGGTTGCGGCGTCGGTCGCGTCGGTCGCGGCGTGGGCGGGTGTGCCAAGGGGCAGAGCCAAGGCCGTGGTCAGCACGGCCGCCATCACGCGATTGCTGTTCTTCATGGACTTCCTTCCGGGGGAACGGGTATGCACCGGGCACGCCTTATCGCGTGCCGCAGTATTGGACTCTGGGGTCATTCAAGAACGGCGGTCATCGCATCAGCGACAACCGTAGTGGCGACCATCGGACATTCACAAGGGTCAATTGTCCTCTGATCTTCATCCAATTGATCAATTCTCGCGAATGCCTGGTCAGGGATTGGACAAATAGGAATGAAAGGTTCAAGAATGATGCGCATAGGCGGCTTTTGCCAGCTTTATTCCTGGCTTTCCCCTTTTTCGATTGGCATCAAGAACTCCTCGGATGCTGGCGGAGGCTGTTGACTTCTATTGAAGTGCATCAATAGCTTTGCCTTGTCCGTTCCCGATCCCGAAGGGGATGAAAATGAGAAGACTTTTAACCCGCGGATGCGTGGCTCTGGCGCTGTTGGCGTCGTCGCTGCTCATCGCAACCCCGGCCAACGCGCTGGTCGTCATCGTCGACCCGCCGCCCTCCGACGAGATCACCATCGAACTGGTGGCAATGGCCGGCTCGGGCTGCGCGCCGGGCACCGCCGACGTGGCGATATCGCCGGACAAGTCCGCGTTCACCGCGATCTACAGTGCCTACCTGGCGCAGGCGGGGCCGGGCGTTGCGGTCACCGAGAACCGTAAGAACTGCCAGCTCAACGTTTTGGTCAACGCGCCGGCAGGCTTCACGTTTGCGATCGCCAAGGTCGACTATCGCGGTTATGGGTACCTGCAGAACGGTGCGGTCGCCCAGCAGCGGGCCAACTACTACTTCCAGGGCATGTCGGTCGGCAGTTACGCGACCCACGCGATCGGCGCGCCGCTGGACGACAACTGGATCGCCACGGACGAGGTCCCGATCGCGTCCCAGATCTTCCGCCCGTGTGGTGAACAGCGCAACCTCAACATCAACACCGAGTTGCGGGTCAGCAAGGGCACCTCGACCGATGTCAGCTATCTGACCATGGACTCCACCGACGGCAGCATCGAGACCGTCTACCACTTCTCGTGGATGCGCTGCTTGTAAAGGCGAGTGATGGAAGGTGATGGTGGCGGATCCGCAACGTTCGCCACCATCGCCGTCTCATCCACGCGGAACCGACCGGGCTCGGCAGCGAAGCCCAGGTCGACGACCTGGGCTTCGCGGTGTGACGTCAGTTCATCCGGTCAGGTCACGGGGTCGTACACGGGGCTGCCGGTCGGGTCGTAAGGCGTCAAGACGAAGCGCTGGTTGGTGGGCGCAAAAATGCTTCCACTGCACCGCGAGACGATGATCTTCTCGTTGTCGGGAGGATCGGCGACTGCTCCAGAGCCGACCGTGAGGCAGAGGTCGGGGCGTAGCTCGCTTCGCAGGCGGACCTGGTTGTTGCCCACGTCCTCCACGCTCCACCACTGGCTGTCGCCGGCCTTGCAGTCGAACACGACCACATGCCGGCCGGGGGCGGGGGCGTTGCTCCGATAGATGTCCAGGCATCGGTAACTGTCCACGCCGTGGAACTGGATGGCATGGTCCCCGCGTTCCCGCACGTACCAGCCCTGGTTGTCCTGGCGGTTGCGGTGGTGCATTTCGACCGCGCTGTTGTTGCCGGTGCGCCCGCCTCGCACATCGAACACGCCACCGTGCCGCATGCTCTCCACCGAGTGGTAGCCGACCGCGGAGTCGGCCGCCCCGTAGCGATCGCGCGACCTCGGAAGTCCTCCGGCCACGGCCGGGGCGAACATGAACCGCTCGTTCGCGTCGCGATCGCACGGCCAGACGATCAGCCGCGAATTGTCGGGGGTGTCGCGCGCACCGGCGACGTTGAGGCACAGGTCGCTGCGCAGCACGCTGCGCACCCGGAACTGGTTGTTACCGAGCCCTTCGAGCCGCCAGCGCTGGCTCCGGCTGGTGTCAGCCCTGTTGCGGCTCACTGCGGATCCCTTGCAACGGAAGATGACTACCCTGCGTCCGGCAGCGGGCCGATTGCTCCGGTAAATATCCAGACACCGGCCGCTGTCCTCGCCACGGATGTCCACCGTGCCGTCGTCGTACACACCCAGACGCCAGCGCTGGTTGTCCTGGCCGTTTCGGTGGTAGGTGCCTACCGTGCTGTTGTTTCCGGTGCGGGCGCCGTTGACGTCGATCAAACCGCCGGCCTGCATGCTTTCAAGGGCCATCGGTTCGCAGGCCACCGTGGGCTGGCTCGGCGCCCGCAACGTGTTGACCGCGACCGGCCAATGGTCGCTGACGAAGTGCTCCCCCCTCGTCGTGCTCGCGGTGGGCACGTCTTGTGAAGCGACCACATAGTCCAACTCGTTGCCGTTTATGTGGGTCGGCAGATCCGTCCGGTAGATGGTTGAACCTTCGGGACGGGTGAGACTTTCGGGACTTCTGTTGAAATCCCCGGCAACCACCCAATGCCGGTTTTCTTCGGTGACGTTCTGGACCGTTTGCAACATTCCTTGAGCGTCGCGTCCACCCTGCCCTAGCCCCGCAACGCCGTGGAACGTGTAATACCAGGTGTTCCCCAGTCGGACACCCAGCAAATGACGCCCTTCGACATCCCTGTTGTCAATTATTCGCAGTTCGTCCGCGGGCCTGTCCGTGATAATGGCAACATTCGTTCGCCCTCCCGTGCCGGGCCTGCCGGCGGCTGCGGTGCGCAGGAAATAGACGTTCGCAAACCCTGTGCAATTTTGGCGATCGGTTCCTTCAATGTTCCACAAGTAATGCCGAACGGTGAAGGTGCGAGCTGTGTTGACCGCGTCCACCTGTACTTCCTCAAGGCTCCCCCAAACCTCGGGTGGTCCCGAACCGACCTCCTGTAAGGCCAGCACCGGACGCGGGTTACCCCTCATCCAGTTGCTCGCATTCACCCATTTCCCGGAGTTTCCTTGGTCTGTGTCTTCCCCTTCCATGTTCCACGTCACCAGCGGGGTGTCACTGATGTCTTCGGCCAGCGCCGGACTCGGGGCAAGCGTGGCCTGCCCGACCACGAGGCCGAGCGCCATTCCCAGCGCACCTAGTGCCGCGGTGATCCGGCGCATGTGTCGCCGCTGTCGATTCACGTGATCTCCTTCTGCACGGGGCAGCCCGATGAATCGGACTGGCTGCCCAGTTTCCGAGGCCGTGAGCCGCGAGACATCTGTCATGTGACGACGGTTCGACCGCGGAGACCGGCGGAAATCCGCCTCAGAGATCGGCGGGGATGGCCCCGGGATCGCGCTGAAACGCCGCCCGGGCGATCTCCACGCGGCTGCTCATGCCCAGCTTCGCGAGGATGCGCGAGATGTGGGTCTGCGTGGTGCGGCGGGTGAGGAACAGTTGCAGGGCGATGTCGGAGGTGGAACGCCCGGACGCGACCAGGAGCGCGACCTTGTGTTCGGTGGGCGTCAGGGCCTCCCAGCCGTGCGTGGCCCGCTTGGCCCGCCGGCCGCGCACGCCACGCCGGACTCCGTACCGCCGCAGGCGAGCTTCGGCCCGCCGGATGTCCCACGCGGCTTCCATCTCGCCGTAGACCTCGACGGCCTCGTTCACCGCAGCTCGTGCCGCGGACGTGTCGCCTCGCTCGGCGAGGACAACCGCCAGATCCTCCAACGCTCCGCCCAGTTCCACCGGCACGCCGACCGTGCGGTAATGGTCCGCCGCCGCTCGCAGACGCACGGGGTCGTTCTCGTGGAGCCCCGCGGACCAGTCGGCGGCCGCCGTGGCTCGGGCCGGCACTTGCTCCGCGTCCGCCTCGGCGCGGCACGCGTCCACCGCGGCCTGGGCGGTGGAACCGTCGCCGACGGTGTGCGCCACCCGGACGAGCGCGGGCAGCCACTGATGCACCAGGGTCATCTCGCCGGGCCGCCGATCCAGAAGGCCGGCCAGGTGGCTGAGCGCCCGACGGTGGTCACCGTTCTGCTCGTCCACCATCGCCTGTGCGACCAGAAGGAAGTCGGTGTTCTCCCGGTCGGCGGCAGACTCGGTGGGCGGTCGGAGCCAGCCCTCCCGCAGATGTTCAGCGGCCATGGCGCGCCGACCACGCCGTGCGGCGATGAGCGCGGAGACACCGTGCCATAACCACACCGGGCCACGCTCGCGCAACCCCCGGTAGGTGGCCGCGGAGATGCTCTGATCCATCGAGTTGAGTTCGGCGAGCGCGTCGTCCCAGTGTCCCCGCCAGAACATGAGCACCGCCGCGGTGATGCTTGAGGTGACGTCGTCCGGGCGGTCCGGCCCGAGGTGGACGTGCCGCGCCTGGCGGAGGGTCTCCTCGGCATCCGCCCACCGGGCCAGATTCTGCAGGGTGAAGATCCGGGCGTTGAGCGCGTACGCCCGCAGATCGGTGTGCTCGCTCGCGGTGCCGACCGTGTCGAGCGCCCGGTCGAGGCAGGCGAGGGCGGACAGGTGCTGTCGTCGTACGGAATGGCTGAGCCAGAGATCGGTGAGGGCGTAGGCGATGGCGAAGGTGTCCCCGCTGGCTTCCCCGATGGTCAGTGCCTGTCGCGCCGTGCGGTCGGCGGCGTCCAGTGCTCCCCGGCCGGCCCGTTCGAACATCGCCAACGAGGCCAGCATCCGGGCACGCCAGATGTCTGGCTGGTCGGGCCGGGAGAGTGCCTGTTCGAGGGCGGCGACTGCCTCGTCGTTGCGCCCCCCACTGAACAGCGCACGAGCCAACAGCCAGGACAGTCCCGCCCGATCGGCCGGCTCGGTCGAGGACGCCAGCGCCTGCCGGGCCCGCGTGACAGCCTCCTCGTGCTCGCCCGTACCCACCAGGATGTGCGCGAGCGCTCCGCTGAGTTGTGCCTGGTCGCGGGTATCCGCCTCCCGGTGCCCCAGCTCGCGGCGCAGCAGATCGGCGGCGACGTGCGGCGCTCGAACCGCCAGCACCGGGACGGTTTCCACCAGCCAGTGCCGGGTCCAGTGGTCACCGGCCAGATCCGCAGCGTGCAACTGCTGCGCGACCCGCTGCGGTCCGGCGCCCGTGCGGACGAGCGTCTGGGCCACCTCCCGGTGCAGCGCGCTGCGCAAGGCGGTCGGCATGTCGTCGTAGAGCGCCCGGCGGATCAACGGGTGCCGGAACCGCATGCGGCTGCCCGCGTCCACGAGGACGCCGGCGGCCAAGGCGTCTTCGACGTCGCAGGCGATGTCGATCGCGGACCTTGCCAGCACGGCCGACACTTCGGTGACGGCGAAGTGCTCGCCGAGCAGCGCGGCCACCCGCAGCATGTCGGTGGCACTCGCCGGCACGAAGCTCAACCGGCTGGCCAGGGCCGCGCTCAGTGACTTCGGCACGGCGCCGTTCGGCGTACGCACCTCGGCCTGCTGGCCGACGCGGATCTGACCCTCCCGAACGAGGGCTTCGACCAGTTCCAGAACATAGAGCGGATTGCCGGCCGCCTGCGTGGCCAGCTCGGACAGGACGGGACCGGGTGGCGCCCCGGTCGCGTCGGCGATCAGATCCCGGACCGCTTCGGCGGCCAGCGGTCCCAGGGTCAGAGGCACGACGTCCCGGCTGTGGATGATGGTGCGCAGTCGCTGCATGCCGGGCCCGCGAGGCACCGGCCGGAATGCCAGCACCAGCAGCAACGGTTGGTGCGTCGCGTTGGTGATGAGCCGGCGGCAGACGTCGAGCGACGCATCGTCGGCCCATTGGATGTCGTCGAGCACGATCATCGTGGGCGCGGCGGCGCACGCCTCGTCCACCAGCCGCAGAATCATCTCGGCCGCGGCGGCGGGCGTTTCGCTGCTGCGGGCGGGGTCCGGCCATCTTGCCTGCGGCAGTTCCGCAGGACGTACCGGGCGAGGGCCGGACTCGTGCTGCGTGACGTCCAGGCAATCCAGCAGCAGTCGCAACGGCACCGGATAGGCCAACTGGTCCGCCGCGCCGCGCAGCACCGTGCAGCCGGATTGCTCACCCGTCGTCGCGACCGCATCGATCAGGGTGGACTTGCCGATGCCGGGCTCACCCTCCACCGCGAACACGCCGCCCGTTCCAGCCTGCAGCGCCGCGATGCCTTCCGCCATCACGGTCAGCTCGGTCCGGCGCCCGAGGAGGTTCACCGTCCGTGCACGCGGCATCTTGGACTCCCACCGCTTCGGTTACATGCCGACGCTCACGGTATCGACCGGTGTCATCAGGGTCGGACGGAAAACCGGCGCTTTCCGGCCGGATCAGCGACACTTGCCGGAGCCCCGAAAGCCCGGCGGAGTCCCGAAAAGCGCCGTGGCGCACGGGCATGAACCCGTGCGCCACGGCGATATGACGGCGTGGCGGGTCAGGCCGGCTGCGCCTGACGAACGCCCGCCGCGATCTCGTCGAGCATCGCGGCGCAGAACGCCGGAAGGTCGTCCGGCTTGCGGCTCGTGACCAAGCCTCGATCGACGTGCACCCGCTCGTCCACCCAGGTGGCGCCGGCGTTTGCCAGGTCGGTGCGCAGGCTCGGCCAGCTCGTCAGGGTGCGTCCGTCGACCACGCCGGCCTCGACCAGCGTCCACGGGCCGTGGCAGATCGCGGCGACCGGCTTTCCGGCGTTGACGAAATCGCGGACGAACCGGACCGCGTCCGGGTCGGTGCGGAGGAAGTCCGGATTGGCCACACCGCCGGGCAGCACGAGCGCGTCGTACTGGTCCGCGTTCGCGTCCTTCACCTGCTTGTCCACCGGGTAGGTCCGGGACTTGTCCATGTGATTCACGGCCTGGATCTCGCCGGTCTTGATCGAGACGAGCTCGGCCGTGCCGCCGGCCGCTTCCACGGCCTTGCGGGGTTCGGTGTACTCGACCTCTTCCACGCCGTCAGTCGCCAGGAACGCGACGCGCTTGCCCTTGATGGTGGCAGCCATGGTTTCGCTCCTTTCGTTGCCCGGGTGCGGCGCCCTGGCTGGGCGCCACGTCCTCAGTGAACTTTGTCGACCTGGCGTCGGGCCTGTCGGTTGCGCGCCATCGACCAGCGGCGGCTTCTGCCGGCCTCGCCACGTTGACAAAGGTTCAGTAACTGCGGTTCCCGGCTTGTGCGCGGGCAAACACGGCGCCCGGCCGACGGACCAACTCGCCGCCATACCAGGAGCTGAACACGGCGACGGACAGCGACAGCAGCTCGATGGCGAGGATGCCGCCGCCAGCACTGCGGTCCTGATGTTGCATGCGCAGGATGAGGATGACCGCGAAGAGGGTCAGCACGCCCATATTGACCAGACCTTGGATGACGCCGATGCGCTTGGCTCGGGTGTTGCCGGCGACGAACATGACGTCGATCGCGACGGCGATGGCCGCCAGCAAGCCGCCCACCAGGCCGGCGACGATGTTCCAGTATCCGAGCGCACCGAGCAGCGCCGGGCCGCCGAGGAGGTTTCCGAGGTCGAAGAGGACGGCCAGGGTGAACAGTCCCAGGGGGAACATGACCAGCACGGGCTGCACAGCCTGCCCGGCGACGCGGAGTCGACTTTCCACGGCTTGATCAGCCTCCCCTAGCTGCGGTGTTCGCGGTCCCGGTTCGCCTTGCCCGCGCGGTGGGCGGACCAAACGGAGGTGGGGCGGAACACACTCATTCTCCGCGATGCGCCTCACCACGGCCTCATCTTCCCCCGTATGCGCCGGACGGGGGTCGGAGTCGACCGTGTGGCAACCGGCTTCCTCTCAATCTGCAACGTGGCAGATTGAGAGGTGGCGTTCAGGTGCATGGCCGTGCTCTACTGAGGTCAGGCAGCAAGGGCGGAGACACGGAGGGAGAACAGCAAAGGCACCCGGCGGCAACCGGGTGCCTTTGTCGCCTCAAGAGGCCGCCGCCATTGATGTCGTCGTCTCTGCGCCGTCGTCGCGGACGGCCGCTCGGACGATCACCTGTTAGCGAGCGAGGCGAGGGCTTTCTCTGCCGCCCATGGTGGCCCTTCTGACTCTCTCCTCGCAAGTGCCAATGGAGAGGGGTTTCACCATGAGCGCACGCACCTACTACCGTGGGCCCGACGCCGTGGTGACCGACGAGTTGTTCGTCTGGCTCAACCGGCCGATGACCAGCTTTTTCGTCGGTGACCTGCGTTTCGTCGGTCGCAGTCGGCAGGATCGCGTCAGTCCCTACTGGGCATTCGTCGCCGCCGGAGCGGCCGTGCTGGTCGTTGGGGCCTGGACCGTCTTCGGCGCATCTGCGGCCTATATTCTGGGTGCCGCGGCGATGGCGGCGCCGCTGATCGCGGTGGTGGCCACCCGCCGATCCAGCCCGCCGCACTGGGAACTGCGCGCTTCCTATCACGGCTCCGAAGTCGTCCTCTATGCATCGTCGAACGAACGGGTGTTCAATCAGGTCAGTCGGGCGTTGTGCCGCGCCATCGAGGCGCGCCCGTCAGTTCGGGGGTACGGTCTGGCGGCCGCATAGCTCACGTTGTGCTCCCCTGTGATGACTTGTTTCGTTTAGATGAATGTTGGCGAGTTCCCTCGTCTTGTCGAGGGACACTGAGTAACATGGCCCGCGACCTCGCTGGCTGCCAGCAAGCAGTCAGCGAGGTGGCAAGGAGACACCGTGCGGCGGGTGGCGTGACCACCGGGCGGTTCGAACCTTCGAGGATGAAGGACGATGACCGAGGTCTCTCCAACCGTTGCGCGACGACGAGTGCGTCTCGCGCTGCGAGAAGCGCGTGAGGCGGCAGACCTTACCCAGCTGCAGGTCGCCGACGAGATGGAATGGTCGCTCAGCAAAGTCATTCGCATTGAGAATGGTGACGTGAGTATTTCGCCGAACGACTTGCGGCCGTTGCTGAGTTATCTCGGATTCAAGGATCGTGCTCGGATAAATGCGCTGATCGCGGATGCCAAGATGGCACGGACACGGGGGCGGGCGGCGTGGTGGCAAGGCTCGGATTTTCGCGAGCTGTCGGAGACGCTGCGGCGCCTCTTCGAATATGAGGCCGCCGCCGTCACGATCCGCTCGTTCTGCATCCGCTACGTTCCTGGGCCGTTGCAGTTGCCGGAGTACGCCGACGCGCTGACCGGATCGTTCGAGGAGGAGATCTCGGACGAGCGGGCGAAGACGCTCATTGAGGCTCGGCGGCTGCGTCGCGAGGCGATGCTTTCACGTTTGGGTAAGGGGCTCGAATACTTCGCGATCTTCGAGGAGCCGGTCTTCTTGCGCAACATCGGCGGCGCCGGCGTGTTTTTAACACAATTGCGTGAACTTTACCGTCTGGCGTGCGAAGGGCTGCTGAAGGTCCGTATGCTGCCGCTGGATTTGGAGACCCCGATCGCCAACAACGCCACCTTCGACTTGTTGTCGCTCGGTGACGGCAAGGAGGGCGAGGTCCTCTACCGGGAGAACGGGTTGGCCGACGAGTTGCTGGAGGACAAGCAGTCCACCTCGCGCCACCTTGACCGGTTCCATCAGTTCTGGCACCTGGCCACTGATGAGGCTGACACAATCAGCTACATCGGAAAGCGCATCGAAATCTTGGAGCGCGCCACCGGCCAGGCGTCAGTCAGTTAACAGCACCTACAACAAATCCGACGGAGAACACCATAGTGAACGTGGCCGAATCGCCGAAGTGGACCAAGAGCTCTCGTTGCAGCGGAGGCAACTGCATCGAGGTGGCCAAGGTCGCTGACCAGTACTTGATCCGGGACTCCAAGAACCCGGACATCACCCCTCTGGCCTTCACGGCCGACGAGTGGACAGCTTTCGTGGAGGGTGTCGGCGCCGGCGACTTCACTTTCCAGTGATCCGTCCTTGCCCGCGCCGACACGGACTGCCGGGCACGTGCTCGGAGCGCGACGCGAACGTCAGGCGTCGTGCGCTTCGCTGTGTCTGGGTGCCGGATGCCGCGCGGGCGAGCCGCCGTTCCCGTACGCCGCACGTTCGGCAACGGGGAACGGATAGCTAAAAAACAGCCCTTCATCCCCAAAGCGGGCGGGCAAATACGACATTCAAGGATCAAACCCCGTCACTGCTAGTGACGGGGTTTGATTCATGTCGGACTCACGATCTGCTCGGCTTGGGCTTCACCTAACGTTTACTCCGTAGCGTCACTAGGAGGTTACGGATGCTTGTTGGCAAATCAGGCTCCGCCTCGGAGCCTCGGGCGTGGATCCCGGGACGGGGCCGAAAGCGCACCGCGCCTCGGAGTCTGTGATGGAGGCCCGAGACCTGCACTGGCGACGTGCCTGCGCGTCCGGCGCCTGCATCGAGGTGGCGCGGCGTGGCGACGAGTACCTCCTCCGCGACTCCAAGGACCCGGACGCGGTGCTGTGTTTCTCGGAGCAGGAGTGGTTCTCGTTCGTGGCCGCGGTGAGGGCGGGGGAGCTGGATTTGTGATGCCGTTTCGCCTCAAGGCCACCGCAGTGCGCGACAATGGCCCCATGGAGGGTTGCGAGCAGTATTCGCACGCTACTGACCCGAGCCGCTATGCCGTCCTGCACGACGCCGCCGACCAGTTACTCGATGAGCTCACCGATCGATTCATGGTCGAACGGCGGGAGGCCAAGAAGCCCCTCGCCGAGGGGCCGTTGGTGCGAACGGTGCGGCTGATTCCCCGGTCGCCGGCCGCGGCGCCGCTGTCCATCGCGTTCACCGAGTTTCCCAGCCTGATGATGCGGTTCGGTCGGTGGTACGACCTGTCGCTGCCGCAGTGCGGGTGTGACGCGTGCGACGAGGATCCCGTCGAGCTGATCGGCGAGATGCGCACCCAGATCGAGGCGCTGGCAGAAGGCGGACTCTGGGAACGCGTGCACCGATCGGTCGGCGGTTCCGTGGCGCAGGCCCGGCTCATCGGTGAGGAGTTCGAGGCGAGCCAGGAGATCGTGCTCAGCCTGGCCGAGTCCCGGGCGGCCCGGCGCGAGGGCTTTGCCGCCGCGGTGCAGTGGGCGCCCTGGGTGCGGCGTCCCTGACCGGGTGGCGGTTCAGCCCAGCAGGGAGATCGCTGCCCGGATCGGTGGCCGGTGCAGGACGTTGGCCATCGACAGCTCGCCGCGGCAGAACGCTTCGAACGCCCGCCAGCCGAGCGGCGTGGCCATCGCCGCGTGCACGGCTCGGCGGTGCCGTGTGAAGAGGCGGAGCAGCCGACGGCCGGCCGTCATCTCCGGCAGCAGGTCTCGCTGGACCGCGGCGGGGTAGCGGTCCAGGGCGTCCGCCGCCGCGGCGCGGCCGGCCCAGGAGCCGGAGCGCAGGGCGTAGCTGATGCCCTCTCTCGTCCACGGCTCCAGCAGCCCGGCTGCGTCGCCGACGACGAGCAACCGGCCGCGGCGCAGCGGCGCGTCCAGGCTGCGGCATCGAGTGAGGTGGCCCGAGTCGCGCAGCACCGTCCGGCCGCTCAGTCCCAGTTGGCCGAGGAATCGGGACAGGTACGCCTTGCTGTCCGCGCCGCGGCCCTTGGACATGATCACGCCGACGGTGAGCTGGTCATCCTTCGGAAAGACCCATCCGTACGAACCCGGTACCGGCCCCCAGTCCAGCAACACCCGGCCCTTCCAGGCGCGCCGGTCCGCCGCAGTGGCGGCCAATTCCACCTCCAGGCCGAGGTCCTGCTGGTCGAAGGTGACGCCGGCATGGCGTGCCGTGACTCCGGCGGAGCCGTCGGCGCCGATCACGGTGCGGGCGGTGATCTCGCTCCGGTCGGCCAGCACGACGGTGCCGTGATCGGAGTCCTGCCGGACCGCCCGGACCTGGGCGTTCTGCCGGATCTGGGCGCCGGCCGATTGTGCCGCCCGGTACCAGGCGAAGTCGAAGTCGTCGCGCCGCACCATGGTCAGCAAGGGGCGATCGCTGGCATGCCGGGTGAACGCGCGACGCCCGATGTCGGTGAACGTCACGGCCGACACGGTGTCTCGCGCGGGCACCATGATCCGGGCGTCGGCCATCGACATGGAAGTGCCGATCAGGCCGCCGCCGCAGGTCTTGTATCGGGGGTGTGCGGCCCGTTCCAGCACGACGGTGCGCGCACCGCCCGACGCTGCCGCGTGTGCCGCCGCCAGTCCGGCCGGGCCGCCGCCGACCACCGCCACATCCCACACCGGGTCACCGACCATGGCAACGAGCCTAACCAGTGCGTTCCGGGTTCGCGGATCGGTGGGAAGCGGGGGCCGGAGCCGGGTGCCCGGCATCATATGTACGAACGTACACATGATCTGTACGCTTGTACACATGACCCAGTTGACCATGCGCGACCGGATGCTGGCCGGCGAGCCGTACATCGCGGACGACCCGGAACTCGCCCATGACAGCGCACGTGCGCAGGCCCTGACGCACCGGCTCAACCAGATGGATCCCACGGACGGGGAAGGCCGTCGCGCGTTGCTGACGGAACTGCTCGGCGGCTTCGGTGAGGGCAGCGACCTCCGGCCGCCGTTTCGGTGCGACTACGGCTACCAGACCGTGATCGGCGCGCGGGTTTTCGCCAATTTCGGGCTCGTCAGCCTCGACGTCGCCGCCGTGACCATCGGCGACGACGTGCAGATGGGGCCTTATGTGCAACTGCTCACCGCCACGCACCCGGTGGCCGCGGGACCGCGCCGGGATAAGTGGGAAGCGGCCCGGCCGATCACCGTCGGCGACAACGTCTGGCTGGGTGGTGGGGTGATCGTCTGCCCCGGTGTGACGATCGGTGCGAACACGGTGGTCGGCGCGGGCGCGGTCGTCGTGCGTGACCTGCCCGCCGACGTCGTCGCGGTGGGCAATCCGGCGCGGGTGGTGCGGGCGGTGGAGCCGTGAAGCCGGCCGCGACACGTCCGGCCCGGCGTTTCGACCCGGATCGCAAGTCGCGCATCATCGACGCCGCCGTGACGGTGGTCGCCGAGCATGGCGTCGCGGGCACCACGCATCGCCGCATCGCCGCGGTCGCCGACGTGCCGCTGGGTTCGCTGACCTACCACTTCGACGGGCTGGGCGACCTGCTGGCGCACGCGTTCGGCCGGCATGCCGAGCGGATGTCCGCCATCTATGAGTCGTGTTTCGCCGGCGTGCGGGACCGCGCGCAGTTGATCGACGCGGTGACCAGCCTGATCCACGCGGACGCGGAGGCGGATCAGCAGGACTGGGCGGTCGCGTACGAGCTATATCTGGCCGCGCTGCGCGACCCAGCCTTGCGGACGGTCACCGAGTCGTGGATGCGCAGCAGCCGCGGCGTACTGGAACGTTTTGTCGACCCGCTCACCGCGCGCGGCCTGGACGCGCTGATCGAAGGGCTCGTCATGCACAAGACCCTGTCCACCACGACCGCGCTGTCCGAGGCCGAAATCCGCGACCTGGTCCGCCGGACGGTGCCGTGATGACCACGACCGCGGTCAGCCCGGAGGTCCGCTCCGCGGTGCGGGCGGTGTACGTCGCCTTCATCGCCCTGGGCGCCGGATTCGCCAGTTGGGCGTCGCGCATCCCGCAGGTTCGCGACGCGCTCGACATCACCCCGTCGCAACTGGGCCTGGTGCTGCTGACCATCGCCGGGGGTTCCATCGTGGCGTTGCCCGCGGCCGGGCAGATCGTCGGCCGGTTCGGGTCGCGGCGGACCCTCGCGGCGATGGCGGTGCTGTTCGCGGTGGCCCTGAGCGCGGTGGCGGTGGGTTACCGCTTTGGCGTGGCGCCGGTGGTGGCCGGGCTGTTCTGCTTCGGCTTCGCCAACGGCACCTGGGACGTGGCGATGAACGTGCAGGGCGCGGTGGCCGAACAGATGCTGGGCCGGGCGATCATGCCGCGCTTTCACGCGGGGTACAGCATCGGCACGGTCGGTGGCGCGCTCGCGGGGACCGCCGCCGTGGCGATGCACCTGTCGGTGACCATCCACCTGCTGGTGGTCGCGGTGATCGTCGGAGTCCTGGTGGTCCGCGCGGCCCGTGCCTTCCTCCCCGGTGCGGAGCCGGATCCGACCGGACCCACCTCGGGTCTGCGCCGCGTGCTGGCGACCTGGCGGGAACCGCGCACCCTGCTCGTCGGCGTCTTCGTGCTGGCCTTCGCGTTCGCGGAGGGCACCGGCATCGACTGGATCGGGGTCGCGGTGATCGACGACTTCGCCGCTCCGGCAGCGGTCGGCACCCTCGTGCTGGCCCTGTTCCTGGCCGCGATGACCATCGGCCGATGGTTCGGTCCGGGCCTGCTGGACCGGTACGGGCGAGTGGCGGTGGTGCGCGTGATGGCCGTGTTCAGCCTCACCGGCCTGCTGCTGTTCGTGTTCGGGGCGAGCGTCCCGATGGCGTTCGCGGGGGCGTTGCTGTGGGGCGTGGGCACGTCTCTCGGATTCCCGGTCGGGATGAGCGCGGCGGCGGACGATCCGTCCCGGGCCGCGGCCCGGGTGAGCGTGGTCGCCTCGGTCGGATACTGCGCGTTCCTCGGCGGCCCGCCGCTGATCGGATACCTGGGAGATCACCTCACCGTGCAACGGGGGCTGATCGCGGTGGCGGTGCTGATCGGCACCGCGGTGGCGGTGGCGGGCGCCGTTCGTCCGTTGCCGGCCGGCGGCGCCCGCTGACCCGGTCAGCAGCCGTTGAGCATGGTCTGCAACGCGGACTTCTCGGTGGACTGCAGGGTGAGGCCGTAGTAGTACTTCACTCGGATCCACATGCGTGCATAGGTGCAGCGGTACGCCGTACGCGACGGTTGCCAGGTGGACGGATCCTGGTCGCCCTTGGACTGGTTGACGTTGTCGGTCACCGCGATGAGCTGGGGGCGGGTGAGGTCGTTGGCGAAGCTCTGCCGGCGGCTGGCGGTCCACCCGCTCGCACCCGACCGCCACGCCTCGGCCAACGGCACCACGTGGTCGATGTCGACGTCCGAGGCGGCGTACCAGGTGGCGCCGTCGTACGGGCTGTACCACGAGCCGGACACCGCGGCGCAGGAACTGTCGGTCTGCACCGACGTCCCGTCCCGCTTGAGCACCGTCTCCCGGGTGTTGCAGGAGCCGCTGATGGTGATCCAGTGGGTGAACTTGTCCCGGGAGTAGCCGCTCATCGAGCCTTGGGAGGCGACGGTGAGCGTGTTCAGCTCCGACGCGGCGGTGGAAGCGGACGGGATGTTGGGCGGGGTCGCCGCGGCGGGCACGCCGGTCACGGCGACCCCCAGCAGAGCCACGGCGGGCAGAATCAGGGCGGTGATGGCGGCGGATCGGCGGTACGGCACGGGGATCCTCCCGGGTCGTCGCTAACGGTGATCCGACGATCGCCTCCCGTTGTGACGAACGGTTTTCCGATGCGTGGCCGTCGCATTACCGATTGTCGAGCGTCGATGTCTGGCGCTCGCGGCGCGACGCCTCCGCGCGGGCGTCACTTCACGATCATGCGTCCGGTGGATTCGAAGGACTCCAGGTCGGCGAGCGTCTCCGCGATGATGAACGACTTCGGTCCGGGCAACGCGTCCAGCGGGAAGAAGCCCGCGTCCACCGACTCGTCGGTGACCCGCTGCAACTCGCCCTCCCAGGTGTGGATCCGGAAGGACATCAGGATCTGTTGGTACGTGTGACCCCAGTCGTTCGTGTAGGTGTACGACGTGTAGAACGCGAACGGGGTCAGTGACGTGGCGCGCAGGCCGGTCTCCTCCCAGGTCTCCCGGATCGCGCACTCCTCCATGCTCTCGCCGAGCTCCATCGCGCCGGCGGGGATGGCCCACCGGTGGTTGTCCGATCGCTGGATCAGCAGCAGACGCTGGTCGTCGTCGATGATCACGCCCCGCGCTCCCACGAAGAGCAGGGTGTCCGTGTCGCCGACCCGCTCGCGAACCCTGCCGAGATAGGACTCGGCCCACGTCAATCCCACGCCGCTAGCCTAGGTGTTCTCTCAGGCCGACTTCTTCTTGGCGGGCACCGACTTGCGCGTCGATCCGGTCGACTTCTTGGCCGGCGAGCTCTTCTTGGCGGGGGCGGCCTTCTTGGTGGCCTTCTTGGGTGCCTGCTTGCTGCGCTCCGGCTCGGCGTCGACCTCCTCGGCGCGCTGCTGCGCCCCCTCACCGCGGGCCTTCTTGGCGCGCTCCACGGACGCCCGCAGCGCGGCCATCAGGTCGACCGCAGCGGCCGGTTCCTCGTCGGGCTCCTCCGGGGCGACCACCTCGCGGCCCTCCACCTTGGCGTCGATGACCTCCTGCAGGGCCTCGCGATAGTTGTCGGTGAACTCCTCCGGCTTGAAGCTGCCGGCCATCGAGTCGATCAACGAGCTGGCCATGGCGAGTTCGGCCGGCCGGGTCTCGATCTCCTCGTCCAGGAAGCCGAAGTCGACGGCGCGGACCTCGTCCGGCCACAACATCGTGTTCAGCACCAGCACGTCGTCGCGGACGCGCAGGGTGGCGAGCTGCTCGCGCTGCCGGATTGCGATCTTGACGATGGCCACCCGATCGGCGTCCGCCAGCGCGTCGCGCAGCAGCACGTACGGCTTGGCGGCCTGCCCCTCGGGCTCCAGGTAATAGGCCTTGGCGAACATGATCGGGTCGATCTCGTCGGCTGGCACGAACTGCAACACGTCGATGGCGCGTGAGCTGGTCAGCGGCAGGTCGGAGAAGTCGGCGTCGGTGAGCACCACCATCTCGCCGCCGCCGACGTCGTATCCCTTGGCGATGTCGTCGTAGGTCACCTCCTCGCCGTCCAGCGAACAGGTGCGCTTGTAGCGGATGCGCCCTCCGTCGGTGCGGTGCACCTGATGGAAGCGGATGTCTTTCTCCTCCGTGGCGGAGTAGAGCTTCACGGCGATCGACACCAGGCCGAACGAGACCGCGCCCTTCCAGATGGCTCGCATGTTCTCACTCCTACCCGGCTTGAGCTGCTCGATTCCCAGGATCGCATCACGTGAGACCACTGCGTAAGGCCCAGGTCACTGCCTATGGTGATCTGGTGCCCGGATCCCCGCTGTCGCCCATGCTCGCCACCGCTGGCGTGCTGCCGACCGGCGCGGGCTGGAATTACGAGTTTAAGTGGGACGGCGTCCGCGTCCTGTCCTCCTGGGACGGCGACGCGCCGCGGCTTTTCGCCCGATCGGGGGCGAATGTAACGCCAGCTTATCCCGAAATATCCCCTCTTTCTGCGCCGCCGGACACGGTGCTGGACGGCGAAATGGTGGTGCTGGACGCCGCCGGGCGTCCGTCGTTCACCGCGCTCGCCGAGCGCATGCACGTACGCGAACCGGCCCGCGCCGCGCGTCTGGCCGCCACCCTGCCGGTGACCTACATGATCTTCGACGTGCTCAGGTATGCGGGCATGTCCCTGCTCGACCTGCCGTACGCGTCGCGGCGCGAACACCTGGAGAGTCTCGACCTGGCCGGGCCGCACTGGATGGTGCCGCCGGTGTTCGCCGACGGTCCGGCCACGGCTGCCGCGGCCCGGGAGAACCACCTGGAAGGCGTCGTCGCCAAGCGGCTGGACGCGCCGTACCTTCCGGGTGCGCGCTCACCGGACTGGGTCAAGGTGAAATTCGACCGGACCGGTGACTACGTGGTCGGCGGCTGGCGGGCCGGCGTGCGCCGGATCGGTGGCCTGCTGGTCGGCGTGCCCGGTCCGGACGGCCTGGAGTTCCGCGGCCGGGTCGGCGGTGGCATCGGCGCGGCGTCCGAGCGCGCGCTGCTGTCCGTGTTGACGCCGCTGGTGATCCGGGAATCGCCGTTCCGCGGGGACGCGGTTCCGCGCGATGATGCCCGGGGCGCCACGTGGGTGCGTCCGGAGGTGGTGGTCGAGGTCCGCTACGGCAACCGGACCCCGGACGGCCGCCTGAGGTTCCCGCGGTTCCTGCGGCTGCGGCGCGACAAGACCCCGGCGGAGTGCGCGGAGGAGGACGACGGTGCCTGAACCGGCGCGGTTCACCGTCACCATCGACGGGCGCGACGTGGAGCTGTCGAACCTGGACAAGGTGATGTATCCGGCGGCGGGCTTCACCAAGGGCGAGGTGATCGACTACTACACGCGGCTCGCGCCGGTGCTGCTGCCGCACCTGCGCGGCCGGGCGCTGACCCGGATCCGTTACCCGAACGGCGTGGACGGGGCGTTCTTCTTCGAGAAGAACGCCCCCGGCGGCACGCCCTCCTGGGTGCGTCGGGAGACATTGCCGGTGCCCGGCTCCACCATGTCCCGGGAGACCATCGACTTCGTGGTGGTCGACGAGCTGGCCGCGCTGGTGTGGATCGCGAACCTGGCCGCGCTGGAGCTGCACACCCCGCAGTGGCGCGTCGGCGCCGATCCCGATCTCATGGTGGTCGACCTGGACCCGGGAGCGCCGGCCGGGCTGCGAGAATGCTGCGCGGTTGCGGTGCTGATGCGGGACCGGCTGGCCGACGACGGGATCGCGGCCTATCCCAAGACTTCCGGCAAGAAGGGCATGCAACTGTGCTGCCCCATCGCCGGCGCCCAATCGGCCGAGGTGGTCTCCGCGTACGCGAAGAGGGTTGCCGACGAGCTTGCCGCCCAGATGCCGAGGTCGGTCACGGCGCGGATGGCCAAGGCGATCCGGCCGGGCAAGGTCTTCATCGACTGGAGTCAGAACAACGCGGCGAAGACCACGGTGGCGCCCTATTCGTTGCGTGCCCAACCGAACCCGACCGTGTCGACGCCGCTCACCTGGGACGAGGTGGAGGCGATCGGCACCGGGGACGCGGCCGCGCGGCAGTACACCGCGACCGACGTGCTGGACCGGGTCGACGACCACGGCGACCTGCTCGCCGATCTGCTCAGCCCGGGACCCCGACTACCGGTTTGACGAGTCCCTTCTCGACAAGCGTTGATATAACTGAACGCCATGATCGACTCGGAGGTCGGCGAACCGGCGGTGGTCGACGGTCTGCTCCCGCGGCTGCGCGACCTGGTGCTCGCCGTCGGCTGGGCGTGCGCGACGGTCCTGCTGTTCCTGAGCGCGTCGACGCTGCTGAGCCTGGACCACGGGGTGGACTCGCCGTTCGCCGACTACCCCGCGGTCGCCGAGGTCGGGCGGTGTCACCGGTACGGGCCGGTGAGCCTGGACGGCTTCGGCTGGTTCTGGGCCTGCGAGGTGACCGTGCGTACCGCCGACGGAACCGTGCACGCCGTCGTGGACGGCTCGAAGGTGACCCCGAACGATGCCGGCCGGCAGGTGCGCTTCCGCGAATACTGCGACGATTCCGGCTGCTCCTACGGGCGTCCCACGCTCTGGCTGTGGCGGTTGGTGGTGGCGCTGTTCGACCGGACCGCCGTCACCGCGGACGTGATCATGGCCATCGTCGCGGTCGGCTACCTGGTGGCCGCCCTGATCGGACGGCCGCGGGCAGAGCGGATTCGCGCCCGATGGCGGGCGAAGGACGAAGCCGCACGCCGCACGGAACCGGTCGAAGCGCCGCGACCGGAGGTGTCGGTCGAGCCGGTGGACCGGCCCGGACTGGCCGTCGACCTATCGTATCCGCCGTCCGCGGCGCTCTATGGTGCCGCCACGCCGCGCCTGCGCGTGGACGGCCGGGTGCGGTCGGTGCCCGGCTGGGGCGTGTATGAGCTGGACGCCGGTCCGGGGCGGCACCGGGTCGAGGTCATCGTCGTGGGTCCGGTGCCCCCGGCTCGTACGTACGCGAAACGGCGGGTGAAGGTCCCGCGCGAGGGCGGGGTGATCCTGCGGTATCGCGCCCCGGACCTGACCGCCGCGGAATCCGGCGGCTGATCGCCGGACGCCGCACGTCGGCGCGGTGGGCTACTCCGTGGTGGGCAGGGGCGGGCCGAGGACGTCGTCGGCGTCCACGATGGTGTAGGCGTACCCCTGCTCGGCCAGGAAACGCTGCCGGTGCGCGGCGTACTCGGTGTCGATCGTGTCCCGCGACACCACCGTGTAGAAGTGCGCCTGCCGGCGGTCCGCCTTCGGCCGCAGCACCCGGCCGAGCCGCTGGGCCTCCTCCTGGCGGGAGCCGAACGTGCCGGACACCTGAATCGCCACCGCCGCCTCCGGCAGATCGATGGAGAAGTTGCCGACCTTCGACACCACCAGGGTGCGCAACGCGCCGGAACGGAACTCGTCGAACAGCCGCTCCCGCTCCTTGTTGGTGGTGGAGCCCTGCACGATCGGGGCGTCCAGATAGTCGCCGAGCTCGTGCAACTGGTCGATGTAGCCCCCGATGACCAGCGTCTGGTCGCCGGCATGCCGGTCGACGAGCGCGCGGACCACCGGCAGCTTGGTGCGGGCGGTCGCCGCCACTCGGTACCGCTCGTCCGCCTCCGTCACCGCGTACGCCATCCGCTCCGCGTCGGTCAGGGTGACCCTGACCTCGGTGCACTCGGCGGGCGCGATCCACCCCTGCGCCTCGATGTCCTTCCACGGCGCGTCGTAGCGCTTCGGGCCGATCAGCGAGAAGACGTCGCCCTCCCGGCCGTCCTCGCGGACCAGCGTGGCGGTCAGCCCCAGCCGCCGCCGGGCCTGGAGGTCGGCGGTGAACCGGAAGATCGGTGCGGGCAGCAGGTGCACCTCGTCGTAGATCACCAGGCCCCAGTCGCGCGCGCCGAACAGGTCCAGATGGGTGAACGTGCCGCCGCGCCGCGACGTGAGCACCTGGTAGGTGGCGATGGTGACCGGCCGGATCTCCTTGCGCTCACCGGAATACTCACCGATCTCGTCCGGCGTCAGGGACGTACGGGCGACCAGCTCCCGCTTCCACTGCCGGCCGGCGACCGTGTTGGTCACCAGGATCAGCGTGGTCGCCTTCGCACACGCCATTGCGGCGGCGCCCACCAGGGTCTTGCCGGCGCCGCACGGCAGCACCACCACCCCGGAGCCGCCCGACCAGAAGCCCTCGACCGCCTCCTGCTGATAGGAGCGCAGGTGCCAGCCGTCCTCGGCCAGCTCGATCGGGTGCGCCTCGCCGTCCACGTAACCGGCCAGGTCCTCCGCGGGCCAGCCGAGCTTGAGCAGCGCCTGCTTGAGCCGGCCGCGCTCGGAGGCGTGCACCGCGATGGTCTCGTCGTCGATGCGGGAGCCGAGCATGCCGGCCAGCTTCTTGCTCTTGGCCACTTCGATCAGCACGATCTTGTCGAGCCCGCGGAGCACCAGCCCGTGGTTCGGATCGTTGACCAGTTGCAGGCGTCCGTAGCGGTCCATCGTCTCCGCGACGTCCACCAGCAGCGCGTGCGGCACCGGGTAACGGGAGAATTTGATCAGCGCGTCGACCACGCCCTCCGCGTCGTGACCGGCGGCGCGGGCGTTCCACAGTCCCAGCGGGGTCAGACGGTAGGTGTGCACGTGCTCCGGTGAGCGTTCCAGCTCGGCGAACGGCGCGATGGCCATCCGGCAGGCCTGAGCATCAGCATGGTCCACCTCCAGCAGGAGGGTCTTGTCCGACTGCACGATCAACGGTCCGCCGCTCACAGGGAAGCCTCTCCGACGCGGAAAATCCGACCCTCCAGTCTGCCACGCGTCGGCGCGGGCGGTCAGCCCTCCTCGGCGACCGCCGCCGTGATGCGGTGCAACGCGAAGGTGTGCAGCGTTTCGGTGCGGTCGTCCTCCGCGCGCAGATAACCGGCGCTCAGTGAGACCGGGCGGACCAGGCGGGACAACGTGGCGCCGTGCGAATCCACATATCCGACCCACACCCGGGCCTTGTCCCGCACCGCCTGCTGCAGCACGGCCATCGCCTGACCGTGCGCCTGCACCGAGGTGAGGCCGGTCGTCCGGGTGCTGGTCGCCCCGCGCAGGGTCACCGGTGCGCGGCGCGTGGCGCGGGCGGCGGCGTCGCCGCGCCGGATCTGCTCCACCACCCCGGCCAGCCGAGGACCGGACAGCACGACCGGCGGGTGGTCGGTCGGCCGGGTTGCCGCCGGTGCCCGGCCGGGCGCCCGGCGGGCCCGCGGCCGGGACAGCACCATGCCGCCGTCGGCGTCCTCAGCGACCGGCGCGTAGCCCGCGTCCCGCAGCGCGGCGAGCAGCCGCGCCTGGTCGTACCCGCAGATCAGCACCGTGGGCGCCAGCCGCCGCTGGCCGAGCGCGGACAGGCGCTTGTCCGCCAGCACCTCGGTGAGCAGCGCCTCGTCGTCGCTGCGCAGATAGGCGCGGGCGGGGCCGGCCCGCAGGCCGCCGTGCCGCCGCGCGGTGTCGTCGATCAGGTAGGTCATGGCCTGCGGGATCGGGGTGCGTGATCGTCGCGCGAACAACGCGTGCAGGTCGCCCGCGCCGTACCCGCTGTCCAGCGCCCGCCGCACACTCGCCGGGGTGATGCGATGCACGCTCGCCCCACCGGCCGATTCCAGCTCCGCGACGACGTCCAGCTCGGCGGCCAGTTCCGGCTCCGGCGGGCCGGGCACCACCACGGACAGGTCGGCTTGCACCAGCACATGGTCGACCGGCGAGGGCAGCAGGTGGTCCAGCGCCCGTGCGGTGTCACCGGGCGCATCCGGGTGCCCGCGGACGCCGAGCGGGTCACCCTCATCGACCGGATCGGTCAGGAAGACCCGCGCGTACGTGGTGAGCGCCCCCAGCGCCGTGACGCCCAGCGCCGCGGCGCCGGACAGCGCGTCGCGATGCGTGCCTTCCCGCCCCTTGGCCCGGCGCGGCGCCTGCCATGCGAGCAACTCCAGCACTGCGGCGTCGCCGGGCGCGGTGCCCTCCGGCAGCTCGGCCAGGGTGGTCAGCGCCTCCCGGCGGGCGGTCGGCGCGCCGGGACGTTCCGCGTCCGGGGACAGTGCGTTGATCGGCCGGTCCCGGTCGTCGCGTTGCCCCACCAGACCGGGCTGCCGCGGCATGGCGAGCCAGGACCGGGCCAGCGACTCCCAGCGCTGCGCCGGGGGGAGCGCACGCCACAGGTCGTACGAGGTGGTGGGCAGGAACGTCTCATCCACCGTGCCGGTGGCACGGCCGTTGTGGACGGCCCGGGATCCGCTCGCGGCACCGCCCTCACCGAGCAGCCCGGCGGCGTACGTCACCTCCACCAGCAGCGCCACCGAACGCTCGTCCAGGCTCAACGAGCGTGCCAGGCGTCGCAGGTCACGCACGCCCATACCGCCGGTGCGCAGCACCGGGGCCGGTTCGGCGGCCAGCGCCTCCAGCAACGCCTCGGCGTTGCGGACCGCCTCCATCACCTGGCCGGCCCCGGCCGAGTCCACCGCCGCCGGGTTCCGCACCGGCTCGGTCGGGGTGGGCGGGCGCGCACGTAACCGGCCCAGCGGCCCGGTCTCTCGGCGCAGCAGCAGACCGACCTCGCGTGGCAGCTCGACCAGTTCCCCGGCCGGATGCGGCATCCGTCCCACGTCGGACACCCGCACCAGCACGTGGTTGTCCACCAACCAGCGCACCGGCTCGGCCATTGCCGCAGAGTTCAGCGACCCGATCGGTGGGCCCGCGGTGAGCCGGTCCAGCACCGCCCGCGCTCCGGCGGGTGCGGCCAGCACCGTGCGGCGCAGCTTCGCCCGGTCCGCCGCCAACGCCGCCGTCTGCGGCTCCAGCATCTCGGCGGGCCGGCCGAGACCGGCGGGGTAGGGGGAGGTGACCTCCTCGACCGCGCCGACCAGATGCAGGGCGTCGGTCGGCCCGTGTAGCAGGAAACGCGCGCGCAGCCGGTCGACGGCTACGCGCACGTCCGCGTCGTCCGCGCCCGCCGCCTGCGCCACGATCGCGTCGACGGTGATCACGCCGCCGTGTGCGTCGCGGCTGAGCCGGGCGGCGTCCAGGATGGCCAGGGTGAACTCGTCGAGGGTGTCCAGGCAGCGGGCGACCGAGCTGCGTGACTGGGCGCGCGCCGCCAACGCGGACAGATCCGACGGCACGGGCACGACGAGGTCGGGTCGGAGCTGGATCAGCGCGCCCAGAGCCTCGTCGGTGAGCGACCGGAGGCGGTCGGCGAATGTGGTGGCCATCGGACTCCACGCTAGCCGTCGTGCGACCATGGTGGCGGGCCCGGGCCGCGACCGGGCGAGGTGAGCGAGGAAGGGGACGACAGTGGCGGCTGACGCCAACATGCCGGGCACCGGGGTTTCCCAGGGGAGCGTCGATCGGGCGCACCGTGCGGGCACCGATGGGGAAGGGCATCTCGCCGTCTCCGAGCTGATCGCCGATCGGCCTGCCGCGCCGTCGCCGTTCGGCGACGACCAGACCTTCCCGCTGCCCGCGGAACACCTCACTTACAAGCCGGCCACCGCGCCATGACCCCCGCGGTCGGATTCGACCTGGACATGACCCTGATCGATTCCCGGCCGGGCATTAGAGCGACATATCGGGCACTCACCGCCCGTACCGGCGTGCATGTCGACGCCGACCTCGCCGCCTCGCGGCTCGGTCCGCCGTTGCGCACCGAGCTGGCGCACTGGTTTCCACCCGCCGACATCGAGCGGGCGGTGACGGTTTACCGCGAGTTGTACGCGCAGCACGCCATCGCGCCGACCGTGGCCATGCCGGGCGCGGAGGCGGCGCTGGACGCCGTACGCAATCGGGGCCTGCGGGTGGTGGTCGTCACGTCGAAGATTGCGCACCTGGCACGGATGCACCTGGACCACCTGGGCATCGCGGCCGACGAGCTGGCCGGTGACCTGTTCGCCGAGGGCAAGGCTGCCGCGGTGACCGAGCACGGGGTGCGCTGGTACGTCGGTGACCATGTCGCTGACATGGCCGCGGCGCGAGCCGCGGAGGTGCCCGGCATCGCGGTGGCGACCGGGCCGTGCAGCCCGGCGGAGCTGCGCGCCGCGGGTGCCGCGCACGTCCTGCCGGACCTTCGGTCCCTGCCTGATCTCCTGAGCGGGATTGTGGTTGGGTCCGGGCGCGCGGCTCGATAACGTTGAGTGGTAGTCCAAACAACTGAAGTTGAGGTCAGCGGTGCCCACGGGTCGAGTGAAGTGGTACGACGCGGCGAAGGGATTCGGCTTCGTCACCAGCGACGAAGGCGGGGATGTGTTCCTGCCCAAGGGCGCGCTGCCGGCCGGTGTCGGCGAGTTGCGGACCGGTCAGCGTGTCGAGTTCGGCGTGGTGGACGGTCGTAAGGGCGCCCAAGCGCTGGGCGTCAAGGTGCTCGACGCCCCGCCGTCGGTCGCCGAGCTGCGCCGCCGTCCGGCCGACCAGCTACACGGCATGGTCGAGGACATGATCAAGGTGCTGGAGGCCAAGGTGCAGCCCGATCTGCGCCGCGGCCGGTACCCGGATAAGCGTACGGCGCAGAAGATCGCCCAGTTGGTGCACGCGGTGGCGAGTGAGCTGGAGGTCTAGCCGCTCGCGTCGTTCGGCTGGTGGCCGTCGGCCAGTGAGCCGATCTGCGGAGTGATGCCCGCCGCCGCCGACCGCCCGAGCAGGGCGTCGGCGGCGGCGAAGCCCTCCTTGCCCAGGTCCAGGGTGAACTCGTTGACGTAGAGCGCGATGTGCTGGTCGACTACCTCGGGCTCCATCTCCTGCGCGTTGGCCAGCACGAACTCCCGACTCGCGTCCGGGTTCGCCCAGGCCATGCTCACGCTGGTGCGGATCCACTCGGTGGCCTGCGTGGGGTCGACGACGCCCTTTTTCGCCAGAATCGCGCCGAGCGGGATCGGCAGTCCGGTGCCCGTCTCCCACCATTCGCCCAGATCGACGAGCGCGGTGAGCCCGTGCCGCGGGTAGGTGAAGCGAGCCTCGTGGATGACCAGGCCGGCGTCGTACTTCCCGGCGGCGACCGCCGGCATGATCTCGTGGAACGGCACTACCTCGATGTGCGCCGGCGGCCGGTCGGCGGACCAGAGCCGGAACAGCAGGTACGCGGTGGTCCGGTCGCCGGGCACCGCCACGGTGGCGCCACCGAGGTCGGGGGCGCTCCCGTCCCCGTCGTCCCGCACCAGGACCAGCGGCCCGCATCCTCGTCCCAGCGCGCCGCCGCAGGGCAGCAGATGGTAGTCGTCGAGCAGCCAGGGCAGGGCCGCGTAGCTCACCTTGACCAGGTCGAACTCGCCGCGCTCGGCGGCGGTGTTTGTCACGTCGACATCGGCGAAGGTCAAGTCGACCGGGGGCGCACCCGGGATCATGCCGTGCACCAGGGCGTGGAACACGAAGGTGTCGTTGGGGCACGGGGAAGCCGCGAGAGTGAACGCCACGACCTCACCGTAACCACGCAAGCCTGATCTGGCCCGGCAGGCAGCCTGTTCCTCTTACCACAATGCGCGGCCCCGGCTCGATCAGAGGGCGGCTGCGGCCTTCGTCAGGGCCGCCAGCGCCGTCGCGATCCGCCAGGACGCCCGGTCCCGGGGTCCGACCGGGTTGGACACGGTGCGCAGTTCGGCGAACGGCACCGCCGCCGCGGTGGCGGCGCTCGCCACCCCGTACCCCTCCATCGCCTCGGCCACCGCGGCCGGATGCGCCCGCGCCAAGCGGGCCGCGGTGGCACCGCTTCCGGTCACCGTGCACAGCGTCAGGATGTCGCCGCGGACCGCCTCGGGCAGCGCCGCCGTCAGGGACGCCAGCAGCTCGCCGTCCGCCTCGATCACGCTGGTGCCGAAGCCCAGCGTCTCCACCGGCAAGAATCCGGCCGGTGATTCCGCGCCCAGGTCGGCGGCGATGCTGCGGACGCCCAGGACGGTGGCGCCGACCGCGGCCCGGCCGTCGAACCCGCCCGCGATGCCCGCACTGATCACCGCCCGGTACGGCGTGCCGGCCGCCTCGGCCAGCGCCAGCAGCCGGGCGGTGCCGCCGGCCGCCGCGGCCGGGCCGACACCGGCCGCCGACACGTGCACGGCGTCGCGGGCGCCCCCGCGCACCGCGTCGGCCTCGGCGCCGACCGCGGTGACGACCAGCACCGCGCCGGTCATCCGTCGTCGCCCGGCTGCTGGTCGACCGAGGACGGCCGATAGATGTGGTAGCCGGGCGGGGCAGCGCGGGAGGGCGCGGCCGGTCCGGCGGGCGGCGGCGGGCCCTTCGACGGAGCGGGATCCGGTGCCGGGCGGGCCGCGCCGGATTCGGGCGCGGTGGTGGTCGTCTTGCGGCCGAAGCTCAGGATCTCACCCCAGCGCTGCCGCGGGGGCTGGACGAGCGTGGGCTCCGGCTCCGGCTCCGGCTCCGGCTCCGAGTCCGAGTCCGAGTCCGGGTCCGGGTCCGGGACGGCTTCGGTCTCCTCGGTGGCGCTCACCGGACGGCCATGCAGCCGTTCCCGGTGCAGGCGTCCGGCGACGATCGCCGCGCGTATCGCCGCCGCGACGGCGACGAAGGCCGCGACGGCAACGCCCCAGCGGCCGGTGAGCGGGATGATGCCGATCGCGCCGCCGAGCACCCACGCGAGCATGAGGACCGTCTCGGAGTGGGCGAATGCGCTGCCGCGCAACCGTTCCGGCACCCGCTCCTGGATGCTGGCGTCCACCGCGAGCTTGGAGATGCCGCTGAAGATGGAGGCAACCAGGCACAGCAGCGCCACCATCGGAAGGCGATAGAAGATCACCGCGAGGACGGCCACACCGGCGGTCAGGGTGAGCCCGCTGGATTGCAGCGCGGTGGGTCGCCGGATGCGTAGCCGGGTGCCGACCGCAGTGGCCAAGAACGTGCCGGCGGTGAGCGCGCCGCCGACCAGGGCCACCGCGCCCTGACTGCCGATATCACGCCCGAAGACGGTGGTGGCCAGGTCACCCGCCTTCACCGCGAAGGCGAAGTAGAGCAGCAGGAAACCGTACAACAGGCGGAAGCCGGCACTGCCGATCAAGGCGTTGATCACCAGTGCGCCGGACAGCGGGCGATCCGGTCCGCGGCGTAGTCGCAGCACGGTGCGCAGCGGCCGGGGAACGGTCTCGGCCGGGTCCGAGTCGGCGCGCGGTGGCAGTCGCAGCGAGATCACCATGCCGACCAGGAAGATGAGCGTCGCGACGCGCAGCGACCATTGCGGCCCGAACCAGAAGGCGGCGAGACCGATCGGCGCGACGACGGCGCCGGCGAACGTCCCGTACACGCTGGCGCGGGCTCCGACCTGGGACAGTCCGACGCCCGCGGGCAGCAGCCGGGGCACCGCGGCGGACCGCGCCACCCCGTACGCGCGAGACAGCGCGAGCACGCCGAACGCGGCCGGGTACAGACCCCAGCCGAGCAGGTTGTCGGAGATCACATACGCGAGGAACGCGCGGCCCAGCATGGTGACCGCGAGGGCGTACCGGCGGCCGTGCCGGAAATGATCCAGCACCGGCCCGACGACGGGGGCGAGCAGCGCAAACGGCACCATCGTGACCAGCAGGTACAGCGCGACCTTGCTGCGCGCTTCGCCGAGCGGCACGTTGAAGAAGATCGTCCCGGCCAGGCCGATGGCGATCAGGGTGTCGCCGGCGCAGGACACCGCGTGCAGGTCGAAGAGGCGGACCATGCCGATCTCGTTGGCGGCGCCCTTGGCCCGCGCGTCACCCACCCGGCGGGTTGCCCACGCCCCGCCGCGCACGGAACCGCGCACCAGTAGCCGGACGGCCTTCGCGCCGGTGCCGACGGTGCGTCCGATGGAGGGAAGCAGCGGCATTGCACCATCCTGACTGATGAACACGACCCGCGTCCCCTTCTGGAGGCCGGTGAGCAACAATGGTCTTCGTGACGACGAGGACCGCCCGTGCCCCCCGCCTCGATCAGGCATGCGCCGATGCCGTCGATGTGGCCAGGGAAGGCATCACCGAAGTGGATCCGGCGGACATCGGGGAGCACCTCGAAGCCATCGCCGAGGGCGACCGCCTGGTCACCCATTTCTTCGCCAGCCACCTGGCGGGTTACCTCGGATGGCGGTGGGCGGTGACGGTCACCCGGGCGCCGCGTGCCCGGCGGGTGACCGTCTGCGAGACGGTGCTGTTGCCCGGCCCGGACGCCCTGATGGCGCCGGGGTGGCTGCCGTGGAACGAGCGGCTGCAGCCGGGCGATCTCGGCGTGGGCGATCTGATGCCGACCGACCCGGACGACGACCGGCTGGCGCCCGGCTACGTGCTGAGCGACGACGCCGCGGTCGAGGAGGTCTCGTGGGAACTGGGCCTCGGGCGGGCCCGGGTGATGAGCCAGGAAGGGCGGATGGAGACCGCCCAGCGGTGGTACGACGGAGATTCCGGCCCGCAGGCCGCCATCTCCGCCGGGGCTCCGCGTAAGGCCCGGTGCGGCACCTGCGGTTTCTACCTGCCGCTGGCGGGTTCGATGCGCGGGATGTTCGGGGTCTGCGGCAACCTGTACGCCCCGGACGACGCCCGCGCGGTGAGCGCCGACCATGGTTGCGGCGCTCACTCCGAGGTGTTGCTGAGCAGCCCGGAGACGCCGGTGGAGGAGTTGCCGACGGTCTACGACGACAGCGAGGTCGAGTCGGTCGCGGTGAGCCGCGCGCACGGGTCGGTGGAGGCCGGCGAGCCCGAGGAGGGCTACGGCCACTCCTGACCGCGGCCGGCCAGGGGCTGGCGCGGTCAGTCCGGGTCGACGGTGAACGACGGGTGTGTCAGCGCCCTGCGACGTCGCCGGTTGGCGTCGTGCCGGAGCATGGTGAGCAGCCCGGGGATGCCCCAGAGGAACCCGGCCAGGCACGTCCACAGATAGCTGTCGCGCGCGCCGGCGAGCAGCATCACCACGCCGGCCACGGCGAACCCGGCCATGCCGGCCACGGCGAAGGGCACCATCGGCGGGTCGAGCGGTTCCACGCGCGGTCGTGCCGCGGGGGGCACACCCGCGGTCTCGCTCGACGGATCGGCGGCGCGCTGGGCGGGGGACAGTTCTGCCACGGTGATCAGCCTACGTCTGCCGCGGTGCACGCCGCGCGCCCGCGACGGATGTAACAGAATCGATCTTTTGTGCAGCTCAGCCGTCTGCGACGATCTCCGGACCGACTTTGCAGTGAACGGAAGGCCGCGCATGTCCACAGCCCCTGCCGACGCGTCCGTCGCCTCCTCGCCCGGCGCGCCCAGGAACGGTTTCGACCGATATTTCGAAATCTCCGCTCGCGGATCAACGATGAGCCGGGAGATTCGCGGTGGTTTCGCCACATTCTTCACGATGGCCTACATCGTGGTGCTCAACCCGCTGATCCTCGCCGCGGGCGTGGACGCGGTGGGTGGCACGTTGCCGATCGCTGCGCTCGCTGCGGGGACCGCGTTCATCGCCGGGCTGATGACCCTGCTGATGGGCGTGGTCGCCCGCTTCCCGCTCGCGCTGGCCGCTGGTCTGGGGGTGAACGCCCTGGTCGCGTACGAGATCGCGCCGGAGATGACCTGGGCGGACGCGATGGGCCTGGTGGTGATCGAGGGTGTGGTGATCGCGGTTCTGGTGCTCACCGGGCTGCGGTCGGCGGTGTTCCATGCCGTGCCGACGCAGTTGAAGACGGCGATCGGCGTTGGCATCGGTCTGTTCCTCATGATCATCGGGCTGGTCGATGCCGGATTCGTGCGCCGGATCCCGGATGCCTCGGGCACCACGGTGCCCGTCGAGCTCGGCATCGGCGGTGCGCTGAACAGTTGGCCCGCACTGGTGTTCGTGCTCGGTCTGCTGCTGACCATCGTGCTGTTCGTGCGGCGCGTCCGCGGCGCGATCCTGATCGGCATCCTGGCCACCACGGTGTTCGCGATCATCGTCGAGGCGATCGGTCACATCGGTCCGTCGGTGGTCGACGGCAAGCCGAACCCGCAGGGCTGGTCGCTGAACGTGCCCGCGCTGCCGGACCAGATCGTCGGCACGCCGGACCTCTCGCTGCTCGGCAAGTTCAACATCCTCGATTCGTGGAGCCGGGCCGGCTGGCTGGTGGTGCTGATGTTCGTCTTCACGCTGCTGATCACGGACTTCTTCGACACCATGGGCACCATGGTCGCGGTCGGGCAGGAGGGCGGCCTGCTGGACGCCGAGGGGATGCCGCCGCGTACCCGCGAGATCCTGCTGGTCGACTCGGTGGCCGCGGCGGCTGGCGGCGCCGCCAGCGTCTCCAGCAACACGTCCTACATCGAAAGTGCCTCCGGTGTCGCCGAGGGCGCTCGTACGGGTGTGGCCAACCTGGTCACCGGCGTGCTCTTCCTGCTGGCCATGTTCCTCGCGCCGCTGGTCACCGTGGTGCCGTTCGAGGCGGCGTCGACGGCCCTGGTGGTGGTCGGGTTCCTGATGATGACGGCCGTCCGGCAGATCGACTGGACCGACCTTGAGATCGCCGTACCGGCCTTCCTCACCATCACGCTGATGCCGTTCACCTACTCGATCTCCAACGGGATCGGTGCGGGCGTCATCGCGTACGTATTGATCAAGCTCGCGGTTGGCAAGCCGAAGCAGGTGCATCCGCTGATGTACGGCGTGGCCGTGCTGTTCGTGCTGTACTTCCTGCGTGGCCCGCTGGAGAGCGTGCTGCTGTGAGCCCCGGCGCGCCGGGTGTGGTGATGGCTGTCATACGGCTGTCATGTGCCGCGACGGCGGATCATTAGCTAAGCTAACTACTGTGATGGAGCAGTCGGTGACGGCGGAGCGCGAGACGGCCGAGGTGCTGGCCCGGACGTTGCGTGATGCCATCACCCGGCTCAACCGGCGCGTCCGCCAGGCCCGCCCGGTCGGCGATCTCACCTTCAGTCAGTTGTCCGCCCTGACCAGCCTGCAGTTGGCAGGGGCGCTGACTCCGCGTGAGCTGGCCGATGTGGAACGGGTGCAACCGCCGACGATGACCAAGATCGTCGGCAAGCTGGAGGACCGTGGCCTCGTCGCCCGCACTCCGCATCCCACCGATCGGCGTCAGGTCATCCTGGCGCCGACCGAGCAGGGGCGGACGGTGTACGCCCAGTTCGAGCGGGCGCGCAACGAGTGGTTGGCGCAGCAGTTGGCGAACCTCAGCCCGGACGAACGCAGCACGTTGGCGCGGGCGGCGGAGATCCTGCAGCAGGTCGCGCGAGCCTAGAGCGGGGGCCGCCGCTCGGCGGGAGTCGTTCCGTCACGCGACGATGACGCGTACGACTCAAGGGGGCCAACCCGAGTGCGGGCAGTGCTGAGCACGACCTTCCGATCCTTTCGGATCCGCAACTACCGGCTGTTCGCGGTCGGCCAACTGGTGAAGCTGCTCGGCGTCTGGATGATGTTCACCGCGCAGGACTGGCTGGTGCTCGACCTGTCCGGCAACTCGCCCGGTGCGCTCGGCATCGTGACCTCGCTGCAGTTCCTGCCGATGCTGCTGCTCACGCTTCTCGGTGGCAAGCTGGCCGATCGGTATGACAAGCGCAAGCTGCTGATGGTTGCCAATGCTGCGTTCGCCGCCACGTCGATCCTCTTCGCGCTGCTGGTGGCCGCCGGCGTGGCGCAGTTGTGGCACGTCTTCCTGTTCGCCGGGCTGCTGGGCATCGCGAACGCCATCGAGACTCCGGTGCGCCAGGCGTTCGTGTCCGAGCTGGTCGAGATGTCGCTGCTGCCCAACGCGCTGGCGCTGTCCGCGGCGACGTTCAACACCGCCCGGATCGGCGGCCCGGCGGCGGCCGGGGTGGCGCTGGCGCTGTTCGACACCGGGCCGGTCTTCCTGATCGCCACCGCCCTGTCCGTCGCGCCGGTCGTGACCTATCTGGCGATGCGCACGGACGAGCTGCGCCGGTCCGCTGCCCGGCCGGGTGCTGCGGACACCCGCATCGCCGACGGCCTGCGATATGTCGGCAAGCGGACCGACCTGTTGCTGCCGATCCTGCTGATGGCGGTGGTCGGCATGATCGGGTTCAACTTCCCGGTCACCCTCGCCGCCCTCGCGAAGATCAACTTTGGGGCCGGTCCCTCCACGTTCGGACTGCTGACCACCTCCCTCGCGGTCGGTGCGCTGGCCGGCGCGCTGGCGGGCAGCGGACGGCGGGATCGGCCTTCCCCGTACGTGGTGGTCGTCTCGGCCATCGCGTTCGGCGTCCTGGAGGTGGCAGTGGGGTTCGCGCCCACCTTCGTGGTGGCCATGGCGCTGCTGGTGCCCACCGGGTTCTTCTCCATCTACCTGGCGCAGGCGGCGAACCAGCGGGTGCAGATGGGCGTGGAGACCGCGTACCGCGGACGGGTGATGGCCCTCTATGTGCTCGTCTTCCTGGGCACCACGCCGCTGGGCGCGTCGCTGGCCGGCTGGTGGGGTGAGCGGTTCGGGGTGCCGTCCAGCCTCTGGGCTGCCGGCGCGGTCTGTCTGGTCGGCGGTGTGGCGGCCTTGGTCTGGCAGTTGCGTAGCGCCGGCGACCGACTGACGGTGACGCTGCGGCCGCGTCCGCGCTTCGGTCTGGCCGGGCTGGCGGCGCGGGAGGTGCACCTGGAAGAGCCGGAACGGGGGGCGAATCCGGACGCATCCGGTCGCGTCGGTCGCGCGGCGTAACCGTCCCTGTACCCACCGATGCGGGGCGTGAGATGGCACTGTCGGATAGGCCGAAAGGCATGGTCTTCGTTTGAACGAGGGCTTAGCGTCAGCGAATGGCCATCTTGCACATCGCTGTGCTCGCGGCGGCGCTGGCGGGCGCGCCGTGCGCGGTGGTCGCCGCGAAATCGGCCCACGACCGGCGCAAGCATGCCCGTGCCACCACGCTTGCCCTGCGCCACCAACTGCATCCGCACGCCGCTGCTCTGCGTGACCTCGAGTTGATGTGGGATCCCGCCCGTGCGCCGGCCGTGCCGGTCGCCGCCGGGAGCGGTGAGACGGTGCCGGACTTAGGTCGGCTCTCAGTCGGCCTGCGCCGCCTGGATCGGCAGCGCTGTTCCGGCACGGCCTGCGGCTCCGAGCGGTGGCTCGCCGCCGTTCTTCGGGCGTACGACCATCGCCTCCAGTTGGCGTGCCACTGCCTGGGCATCGCCGAGCATCTGGACGACCTCGTCGGCATGGACCGTGCCATCGAGCGGATCCGAATCGAAGGGAAGCTGGAGTCCGCGGGCCTGGACGTGCGCCGGGAGACACCCTGGCCGTAGCCTTTGTCGGCGTGCGCCTGTTCGTGGCTCTGTTCCTCCCCTCCGACGTCCGGGACGACCTGGGCCGACGGCTCGCGCACGTGCCCGCCGCCCTGGTGCCGGCCGACCGGTGGCACGTCACCATGACCTTCCTCGGTGAGGTTCCGGACGATCGGCTCGCGGGTGTCGAGTCGGCGCTCGACACCGTGCCGTCGCGGGACCCGATCGGCCTGCGCGTCGCCGGCGGTGGGGACTTTCGGCGCACGGTGCAGTGGGCCGGTCTGCACGGCGATCTGGACGGCCTGCGTGCCCTGCACGGCGATGTCCGGGCGGCGTTGGGCCTTGCGGGTGACAAGCGTCCATTCACCCCGCACGTCACGATCTCGTACGCGCGGGGTGCGGTGGCCGCCGAAGCGCTGCGTGACTATGCGGGGCCGCGGTGGCGAGCCGACGGGTTCACCCTGGTGCTGAGCCGCAGCGGTTACCGCCCGCTGCGGACGTTTCCGTTCGCGGGCTGACCAGGGCGGGTTCCGTCAGGACGACTCGCGTGCCGCCGGACCGCCGCCGAACAGGACGTCATCCCAGCTCGGAAGGCGCTTGCGCGGCTTGGCCTCGGAGGCGGCACTGTCCTGCTGCTCGCCCTGCGGGGTCTGCCCCGCGGCGCGGCGTGGCCGCAGCACCGCGAGCGACGGCACCGCCGGGACCTCCTTGGGCTGGTCGGCGTCGTCGTCGAAGGCGGATCCGGCGCCGCCGAGCATGCCGGCAGCACCTCCGGCCACCGGCCGACGGTCCGACGCTGCCGGTTCCAGGCCGCGGCCACCCTGGCCACCCAGCGGGCGGTCCAGGCCGGCGAGGAGGGCATCCCGGCCGGCGCGGATCGGGTCCCGCTCGCGGGACGGGCGCGGCCCCTCCTGCTTCGCGGCGGCGGGCAGGCCATGCCCTCCGCGCGTCGGCTCGTTGCCGCGCACCGGGCCGGGCAGGCCGTGGCCGCTGCGATCCGGCGCGGGCTCCTGGCCGAGAATCTGCGTGGGACGCTCGGCGCACAGGTATTGCGCCATGTCGTCATGCGGCGACACGACCTGGCGTCCCTTGTCCAGGTCCCACATCGCCTGGGCGGTGGCCTTGCCGGAGGGCCAGGTGGCGACGATGCGCCAGGTCCCGTCGTCGCGGCGATAGGCGTCCCAGGAGATCTTCTCGGCGTCGATGCCGTGCTGGGCGAGGCGGCTGTCCACCACCTCGGCCAGCGGCGCGCCGGAGTCGGAGGTCTTCAGTCTGGTGCGCCGGGCGTGCTGCGCGAGCATGGCCCGCTCCTGGAGCACCGGTCCCGCATAGCGCAGCACCCGGTCGACCGGGACGCCGGCCACTCGGGCCACGTCCTCGGCGGTCTCCCCGGACCGGATCCGGGCTTGGATGTCGCGTGGGGACAGCGACGCCATGGTGTCGCCGGGCGCGGCGACCGCGACGCTCGTGGCCGAGCCGGACGGCGCGTGGCCGTCGTGGTGCAACGCCCCGTTGACGCGATCGTCGATCGGGAGGGCCAGAAGCCGTCCGACCTCATCGGCGAGCACCATGGCCTGACCGTCCTCGGAGAGGGCGACGAAGCGTACCGGCCGCATGCGTTGCCTCCGTAGGTGTCTATCTGGCCTGTGCTCCCGAGAGTTCGCTACCCGGGCGCGTTTCGGAACACGGTACGCGCCCCGGTCACTCGATGGGGGTATGCCACGCCGTCGAACTCCATTGAGCTGCGGTGATGATCTTCTGGTCTCCGTGAGGGTCAGCGCACCAGGGCCCGGCGGCCGGTGTACTCGGTGGTGCGCTGCGACGAATAACGCACCAGATTGTCCGGATTATCGTCGATGGTCCATCGACGGTCGTATCCGGCGTCCGCGGTCAGCTCGGCCGGTTCGTAGGCCTGCTGCTCATAGACGCCCGGTCCGCGCAGCCGCGCCGCATAGTCGCGCATGCCGTCGATCAGCCGGTCCACGTCCGCCGCCGGGCGCACCACCATGCGCATGAACTGGCTGGTCATGCCCAGCTTGTTGCCGCATTCGCGGGTATAGACGCCGTGCGTGGCGACCAGGAAGTCGCGCAACGCCACGCCGGACCAGCCTGGCGGGAGCTTGACCAGCAGAAAGTTGCCCTGCGACGGGAACACCGTCAGGCCCGGCACACGGGACAACTCGTCGGCCATGTCCCGGCGGTCCCGGCTGAGCAGGCGCAGACTCTCCGCGTACTCGCCGGCGTGCTCGGAGATCATGTAGACGACCTTCTCGGCCAGCGAGTTCAGGTTCCACTTCGGCAGCGCCTTGGCGATGCGGCCGGCGATGGCCGGATTGGCCAGCAGATAACCGAACCGGATGCCGTGCAGCCCGAAGTTCTTGCCCAGGCTCTTGAGCACCACCGCGTTCGGCCGGATCACCGCGTCCGGGCCGACCGAGGGGTACGGCTCGGCGTCCGAGAAGTCGATGAAAGACTCGTCGATCACCACGAGATCCAGGTCGCTCAGGTCGTCCATGAACCGGATCACGTCCCGGCGGGCCAGGTAGCCGCCGTCCGGGTTGTTGACGTTGCACACCACCGCCACCCGCGATCCGCGGTCCCGGATGAACCGCACGTATTCGTCCAGGTCCAGTCGGAAGCCGTCGCGTTCCTGCAGGGGGAACATGTCCACCCGCTTGCCGGTCTCCAACGGCTGGTCGGTCCACCGCCCGAAGGTCGGGATCGGGATCGCCACGCTGCTGGTGATGAGCAGGTGATCGATCCACGTGATGAGCTCGGTGGAGCCGTTGGCCATGGCCACGGTCTGCGGGTGCAGTCCGAGGACGCTGGCCAGCTTCGCGGTGATGGTGGCGGCGTCGCTCGGGTAGTACTTCAGGATGTCCTTCAGGTTGCGGGACAGCTCCTCGAACATCGCCGGGGTGGGGAAGTAGGGGTTGCACGGGATGCAGAAGTCGACGATGTCCGCGTCCGGGCCCATGGATCGGGTCAGGTCGAAATAGGAAGCGCTGTGCGCCCCCCGGTGCAGGATGTCCGCCATGCGCGTCCCTTCCGGTTCGTGTCATCGCCGACCGTCAGTACGGGCGCACGGGCGCATCGGTTCACCGGGGGGCGCGGGCCCGCCGGGCGTGCCGGCCTTACAGGCGTGGCACCACGTAGTCGATGCAGGCGGTCAGCGCCTCCACGTCCGAGGGGTCGACCGTGGGGTACAGCGCCACCCGCAACTGGTTGCGGCCCAGCTTGCGGTACGGCTCGGTGTCCACGATGCCGTTGGCGCGCAGCACCTTGGCGACCGCCGCCGCGTCCACCCCGGCCGCGAAGTCGATGGTGGCCACCGCGTTCGAACGCAGGCCCGGATCCACCACGAACGGGGTCGCGTACGCGCTGCGGTCCGCCCAGCCGTAGATCGCCGCCGCGCTCTCCGCGCATCGCTTGGTGGCCCACCCGAGGCCGCCCTGCGCGTTCATCCACTCCAACTGCTCGGCCGCCAAGAACACCGTGGCCAGCGCGGGCGTGTTGTACGTCTGATCCAGCCGCGACTGCTCGATGGCGGTGACCAGGTCCAGGAACTGCGGAATGTAACGCCCGCCGCCCTTGATCTCGAAGGCTCGCTCGATCGCGGCCGGTGACATGAGCGCCAGCCAGATGCCGCCGTCCGAGCCGAGAGCCTTCTGCGGGGCGAGGTAGTAGACGTCGGTCTCGCGCAGGTCGACGTCCAGGCTGCCGCCGCCGGAGGTGGCGTCGGTGAGCAGCAGGGCGCCCTCGTCCGCCCCGGCCACCCGGCGGACCGGCACCGAAACACCGGTGGACGTCTCGTTCTGCACGCTCGCGTAGACGTCGACGCCCGGCTCCGCGCGCAGGTGGGCGGCCTGACCGCCGGGCGCGCGATGCACCGTCGGGTCGGCCAGGAACGGCGCGTCGGTTGCCGCCTTGGCGAATTTGGCGCCGAACTCGCCGAACTCGGCGAACTGGGCCTTGTCGCGGATCAGGCCGAAGGCGGCAGCGTCCCAGAAGGCGCTGGTGCCGCCGTTGGACAGCACCACCTCGTAGCCGTCGGGCACGGCGAAGAACTCGGCCAGGCTCCGGCGCAGCCGGGCGACCTGGTCCTTCACCGTGCGCTGCCGATGCGAGGTGCCCATGTACGTCCGGGAGACGGCGGACAACGCATCGACACCCTCGGGGCGGACCTTGCTCGGACCGGAACCGAATCGTCCGTCCACGGGCCGGATCTCGTCGGGGATGCGGATGCCGTCAGCCATGCGTGTCCTTCCATCGGTGCCAGGGCCTGAGAGGCATTATGCGCCGAGCCGCTCCCAGCCCTCGACCTCGTGCGGTTTGCGTGGGGCAGGTCCCACATAACGCGCCGACGGCCGCACGATGCGACCCAATTTCTTCTGCTCCAGGATGTGCGCACTCCAGCCGGCCACCCGCGCGCAGGTGAACATGGAGGTGAACATGTGCGCCGGCACCTCGGCGAAGTCGAGCACCACCGCGGACCAGAACTCCACGTTGGTGGCCAGCACCCGGTCCGGCTTACGGGCGTGCAACTCGGCCAGCGCGGCGCGTTCCAGCGCCTCGGCCACCTCGAAGCGCGGCGCGCCCAGTTCCTTCGCGGTGCGCCGGAGCACCCGGGCGCGCGGATCCTCGGCACGGTAGACCCGATGCCCGAAGCCCATCAGCCGTTCGCCGCGGTCCAGCACCCCCTTCACGTACGCCTCGGCGTCGCCGCTGCGCTCGACTCCTTCGATCATGTGCAGCACGCGCGACGGTGCGCCACCGTGCAGCGGCCCGGACAGCGCGCCGATGCCGGACGAGATGCAGGCCGCCGCGTCGGCGCCGGTGGACGCCACGATCCGGCTGGTGAACGTGGACGCGTTCATCCCGTGCTCGGCAGCGGAGATGAAGTAGGCGTCCACCGCCTTGATGTGCCGCGGATCGGGTTCGCCGCGCCATCGCTTCATGAAACGCTCGACCACGGTCTGCGCCCTGTCGATATCCTTCTGCGGCACGGCCGGCAGGCCGAGGCCACGGGCCGCCTGGGCGACGAAGGACAGCGCGGTCACCGACACCCGCGCCAAGTCGCTGCGCACCTGCTCGTCGGAGATGTCGAGAAGCTGGGACAGGCCCCAGTAGGGCGCCAGCATGGCGACCGCCGACTGCACGTCGACGCGGATGTCGCCGGAGTGCACCGGGACCGGGAACGGCTCGGCCGGTGGCAGACCGGGGCCGAAGCGCCCGTCCACCAGCAGCGCCCAGACGTTCCCGAAGGAAACCTGGCCGATCAAATCCTCGATGTCCACGCCTCGGTAGCGCAGCGCACCACCGGCCTTGTCGGGTTCGGCGATCTCGGTCTCGAAGGCGATGACGCCTTCAAGCCCGGGCTTGAAGTCGGACATGGTCGCCCCTTTATGCGGTAAAAGGCCTTGCACATGGAAAGCCGTAAGGGTCTCATCTTGCCCGCCGGCCGATATCGCGGCGAGCCGCCTCGGATGTGCTCTCCGCGACACCTCATCCTTACCGACCGGACGCTTCGCCGGGGGCGACTTAGGGTCGTTGCGTTCGATGTGTGAGACAGGAGAGCGCGTGAGTCCCGATCTGGCCGGTATGCGGCGCGAGTACTCCGAGCGGGCGGGCCTGCGCGAGATCGACCTCGCCGCCGATCCGATCACCCAGTTCGACGCCTGGTTCGCGCAGGCGCGGCAGGCGGGGCTGCCGGAGCCGAACGCGATGGTGGTGGCGACGGCCACCGTGGCGGGGCGGCCCTCCACGCGGACCGTGCTGCTCAAGGCGTACGACGCCGACGGGTTCGTGTTCTTCACCAACTACGAGTCGCGCAAGGGCCGGGAGGCGCTCGCCAATCCGTCTGCCAGCCTGCTGTTCCCCTGGTTCGCCATGCAGCGTCAGGTGATCGTGACGGGGACCGTGGAGAGGGTGTCGCGCGCGCAGACCGAGGTCTATTTCGCGTCTCGTCCGCGCGGGTCGCAGCTCGGCGCCTGGGCCAGCCCGCAGTCCCAGGTGGTGCCGGACCGGGCCGCCGTCGAGGACGGCCTCGCGGCGGCCGAGCAACGCTTCGCCGACGCCGACGTCCCGGTTCCACCGCACTGGGGCGGGTTGCGGGTAGTGCCCGAGGCGGTGGAGTTCTGGCAGGGACGCGCGAGCCGCCTGCACGACCGGCTGCGCTACCGGCGCGGCGACGGGGAGTGGGTCGTCGAGCGGCTCGCTCCGTGAGTCAGGAGCCCGTGGAGGCCACCGAGCGCGTGGTCGAGTCGACTACGCGGCGCGGCTGGATGATCGACATCCGCCCGTTGCGCGGGGTCGCGTACCGGCGGATGTGGATCGGCAACGGCGTCTCGTTCTTCGGCTTCCAATTCACCTCGGTCGCGGTGCCGGTGGAGATGTTCGCCATCACCCGCTCGTCCGGCTGGGTGGGCCTGCTCGGCGTGGCCGGCCTGGTGCCGCTGCTCATCTTCGGCCTGTGGGGCGGCGCCGCCGCGGACGTCGTGGACCGGCGTCGTCTGCTGCTCGCCAGCTCGACGCTGGCCTGGCTGTCCACCGTCGGCCTGCTGGTGCAGGCGGTGGCCGGGGTGCGCAGTCCGGCGCTGCTGCTGGCGCTGACCGCGGTGCAGTCCGCGGGCTTCGCGGTGAGCTCCCCGGCACGCCAGGCGATCATCCCGCGGATCGTGCCCACGCGGTTGGTGCCCGCCGCCAACACGCTTGCCTACACGACCACCACGGCCGGCGGGGTGCTCGGCCCGCTCGCCGCCGGCCTGGTCTTCTCCGTCTGGGGCCAGGGCTCCGGCGTCACCGTCGCGTACGCGGTGGACGCCGCCCTGTTCACCATCTCGTTCTGGGCGACATATCGACTGCCGGCCATTCCGCCGCTGCACCACGACACCGCCGCACCCCGCCCCACCGCGGGTCTCCGGGGGATCGCGGACGGCCTGCGCTTCCTGTCCACCCAGCCGGTGCTGCTGCTGTCCTTCGCGGTGGACATCATCGCCATGGTGCTGGCGATGCCGCGGGCGTTGTTCCCGGAAGTGGCGGCGGAACGGTTCGGCGGTGGCTCCGCGGTCGGCTGGCTGTTCAGCGCGATCGCCATCGGCTCCATGATCGGCGGTCTCACCTCGGGATGGATCGGGCGCATCCGGCGGCAGGGCGTCGCCCTGGTGGTCGCGGTGATCGGTTGGGGGGTGGCGGTCGGCTTCGCCGGTTTCGCGCGGCAGCTCTGGCTGATGGTGCTGCTGCTCGCCGTCGGGGGCGCGGCGGACCTGGTCAGCGCGGTCTACCGGCAGTCGATCCTGCAGACGTACGCGCCGGACCGGTTGCGCGGCCGGCTGCAGGGCGTGTTCACCGTGGTGGTGGCCGGCGGTCCCCGGCTGGGCGACCTGCGAGCCGGCGCTACCGCGGACCTGACCGGACCGACCGCGTCCTGGGTCGGCGGTGGATTCGCCGCGGCCGGCCTGGCCGTGGGCCTGGCACTGCTCTTTCCCGCGCTGCTGCGCTACCGTCCGCCCGGCGACCCGCCGGCCACCGGCTAAGGTCGGGGGCCATGACGAGCGTGGTTCCCGCGAAGTCCGGGATGCAATGGGCCATCGAAGCCGACGGGCATCGGGCCGTGGTGGTGGAGGTCGGCGGCGTGCTGCGCAGCTACGCCGCCGGTGACCGGGAGATCCTGGACGGGTTCGCGGCCGACGAGCTGTCGCCCGCCTCGGCCGGGCAGATCCTGGCTCCGTGGCCCAACCGGATCCGGGACGGGCAATACACGTTTGAGGGGCATCCCTACCAGCTCGCGCTGACCGAGCCCGAGCGGCACAACGCGCTGCACGGCCTGACGAACTGGTCGCGCTGGCGGCTGGCGGAGCGCGCGGACGACGCCGTCACGCTGGAGTTCGACCTGCCCGCGCAGGTGGGCTACCCGTGGCCGCTGACGCTGCGCACGCGGTGGAGCGTCGGCCCCGGCGGGCTGCGCTGCGACCAGGAGGTCACCAACACCGGGGACGCGAACGCGCCCTGGGGTTATTCGGTCCACCCCTACCTCCAGCTCCCCGGCGTGGCGGTGGACGACATCCTGCTGCGGGTGCCCGGCCGCAGCAGGATCCTGGCGGACGCCCGCCTGCTGCCGATCGGCGCGGTCAAGGTGACCGGCACGGAGTACGACTTCACCGAGCCGCGCCGCATCGGCGAGGCGGTCCTGGACACCACGTTCGGCGATGTGGAGCACGACGCCGACGGCATCACCACGGTCACCATCACGGACCCGGCCGGCCAGACCGGCGTCACCGTCTGGGGCGACCAGAACTTCAAGTGGTGGCAGGTCTTCACCGGGGACACGCTGCGCGGTGAGCGACACCGGCGGTCGGTGGCCATCGAGCCGATGACCTGCCCGCCGGACGCGTTTCGCTCCGGTCGCGACCTGATCGTTCTGGTACCCGGGCAGACGTGGAGCGCCTCCTGGGGCGTGCGGCCGTGAAAGACCGGCGCTGATGGAGTTCGACGAGGTGGTGCGCCGCCGTCGGATGGTGCGTAGCTACGATCCGGACCGGCCGGTGCCGACGGAGATCGTACGGACGATCCTGGCGCACGCCCAGCGCGCCCCGTCCGCCGGATTCGCCCAGGGATGGGCCTTCCTGGTGCTGACGGACCGGGCGGACCGGGAGCGTTACTGGTCGGTGACGACCGAGGCCGATCGCGGCGATGCCGCGGCCGATCGGGAGTGGCGAGGCGGCTGGTTGCAGCGGATGCGGACCGCTCCGCTGATCATCGTCGCGTTGTCCAACAAGTCGGCCTATCTGGGCCGGTACGCGGAACCGGACAAGGGCTGGACGGATCGGGACGAGGCGCGGTGGCCGGTGCCGTACTGGGACATCGACACCGGCTTCGCCGCGTTGCTGATGCACCTGACCGCCGTCGACCGTGGCCTCGGCTCGTGCTTCTTCGGCCTGCCGGCGACCGCGATCGGCGCGTTCAAGGCCGCGTTCGGGGTTCCGGAGGAGTTCTCCCCGATCGGTGCGCTCACGGTCGGCTACCGTGCACCAGACAAGAGGTCACCGTCACTGAGCCGTGGCCGCCGCCCGATAGACGAAGTGGTGCATCATGGCCGGTGGAGCGGGTAACGGGAGCGGGATGGAAAGGGGCGCATCGGCGTGATCTTCAAAGCGGTCCGGGACGGAGCGCCATACCCCGAGCACCACACCACCCTGAAGATGTGGGCGGAGATCCCACCGCGCCCGATCCGCTTGGCCGATCTGATCACCACCAAGCGGGAGCTCGCGCTCGACAAGCTTCTGGCCGAGGACTCCACCTTCTACGGAGACCTGTTCCCGCACGTCGTGGAATATCAGGGCGCGCTCTATCTGGAGGACGGCCTGCACCGCGCGCTGCGCGCCGCCCTGCAACAGCGCAACCAGATCCACGCCCGAGTCCTGGTGGTGACCGGATGACCGCTCCCCTTGACCTGCTCGACCTGGACGAGCTGCTCTCCGACGAGGAACGGGACATCCGCGAGGTGGTCCGGCGGGTGGCCGACGACCGGGTGCGGCCGCACGTCGCCGGGTGGTACGAGCGCGGCGAGGTGCCGGTGCGCGATCTCGCCGTCGAGTTCGGCAAGCTCGGCCTGCTCGGCATGCACCTCACCGGCTACGGCTGCGCGGGTGCCTCGGCGGTCTCGTACGGCCTGGCCTGCATGGAGTTGGAAGCGGCCGACTCGGGTGTGCGATCGCTGGTCAGCGTGCAGGGCTCGCTGGCCATGTACGCGATCTGGCGATTCGGCACCGAGGAGCAGAAACAGCGCTGGCTGCCCGGCATGGCCACCGGTGAACTGATCGGCTGCTTCGGCCTGACCGAGCCGGACCATGGTTCGGACCCGGCGCACATGGCCACCCGTGCCCGTCGCGACGGCGATGACTGGGTGCTCGACGGTGGCAAGCTGTGGATCACCAACGCGCCGGCGGCGGACGTCGCGGTGATCTGGGCGCGCACCGACGAGGGCGTCACCGGGTTCGCGGTGCCCACGTCCACGCCGGGCTTCAGCGCCCGCGAGATCAAGCAGAAGATGTCCTTGCGCGCGTCGTCCACCGGCGAGATCGTGCTGGACGGCGTGCGGCTGGGTGATGACGCCCGGCTGACCGAGGCGCGCGGGCTGAAGGCGCCGTTGTCATGCCTGACCGAGGCGCGATTCGGCATCGTCTGGGGCGCGCTGGGCGCGGCCCGGGAGTGCCTGCACACCGCGATCGACTACGCCACCAGCCGGGAGCAGTTCGGGCGGCCGCTGGCCGGGTTCCAGCTCACCCAGGCGAAGCTCGCCGACATGGCTCTTGAGCTGCAGAAAGGCTATCTGTTGGCGATGCACCTGGGTCGTCGGCACGACGCCGTGGGGCTGCGCCCCGAGCAGGTCAGCGCCGGCAAGCTGAACAACGTGCGGGAGGCACTGGCGATCGCCCGGCAGTGCCGGACGATTCTCGGCGCGAACGGCATCAGCGGCGAATACCCGGTGATGCGGCACGCCAACAACCTGGAGAGCGTGCTCACGTACGAGGGAACGTCGGAGATCCACCAGCTCGTGCTGGGTCAGAAACTGACCGGCATCGACGCGTTCGGAGGCTGAGCGGTCGCGAGTGTCGCACCCCTTCCGTACCGTGGAACCATGGCCCACTCACCGGACACGGAATCAACGGACCGGGACGCCCTGGACACGGACGCCGCCGACGAGCCGACCAGGCAATACCCTGCCGTGCCCGAGGCGACCGACGACACACCGGCCGCCGAGGCGCCGCGTCGCACCAGCGTGCTGGCGCGGGTGCTGATCTTCTTCGGCGTGGTGTTCGCCCTGATGGTGGCCGTCTGTCTGGGTCTGCGCGCGACGAACGTGCTGCCGTCCTTCGACAACCCGTTCGCCGACAAGGAGACCGACCGCAGCCAGCCGGTGCTGCTGCAGTCGATGCGCGACCTGAGTCGCTACGTCGCGGCCGACGGCACCTTCCAGGTCATCGTCGATCTCCAGCAGAACAAGGAGAACGTGCCGGACTTCCTGCTGAACCAGCGGACCCTGTTCGTCGGCTCGGGCACCGTCGAGGCCTACGTCGACTTCGGGTCGCTGACCGACGGCGCGCTCGTGGTGGACGAGGAGAAGAAGACCGTGCGGATCGAGCTGCCCGCACCCGAGCTGAGCCAGGCGTCGCTGGACATGAGCAAGAGCTATGTGGTGGCAGAGGAGCGGGGCCTGCTCAACCGCATCGGTGACGCGTTCCGCGACGATCCGAACCAGCAGCAGCGGGTCTATCAGGAGGCACAGAAGCGGATCACCGAGGCGGCGCGGAGCAGCGGGCTGGACGCCCGGGCCAGGGAGAACACCCAGAAGATGCTGGAGAGTCTCCTGGCCCGCCTCGGCTACACCTCGGTCACCGTCACCTTCGGCAATCCATGATCACCGAACCGGCTTCGCCACGTGGAAAGTTCACTCGTTGGGCATGATCAGCCACAGCACCAGGTAGATCACCACCTGGGGGCCGGGGAGCAGGCACGACAACACGAAGAGCAGGCGCACGATGTTGGGCGCCAGGCCGAACCGCCGGCCCAGGCCGGAGCAGACTCCGGCGATCCAGCGGTCGTTGCGCGGGCGGGACAGGTGATTCACGTCGGTCAACTCCTTGTTCGGGGCCTGTGAGGGGGACCGATACCCGCACACGGCGCGCTGTTAACCTGTGCCCGACTTGGTGCCCTAGCTTCCGCCGGATCACCATGCCGGCGGTGACGAGGAGGCAAGCGGTGATGCTCCGGTGAGTCTGGCCGTCCTCTGCGCCAGCACCGGGAACGCCCTCGATCGGACCGACGCCGCCGGGCTTGCCGACGATCTCACCGCCGCGTTGCGCGCCGCAGGCGCCACCACGGTCGAACGGGATCGCGGCGACGGCGACACGGCAGCCCTCATGAGCGACGTCGCCCGGCGGGCCCGCGAGACGGGCGAGTCCCTGTTGATCTGCGCCGACAACCTGGTGGCCCATCCCAGCCTGGTGCGGACGCTGGCCACCGAGCCGTCCGGTCGCACGGCCGCCCTGGTGGTCGCCGATCCGGATGGTGGGCTGCGGGAGGACCGTGGTCTGCTGGTGTCCGGGTCGGCCGGTGCCGGCGCCCGGTTCGCCGGTGCGTTGTGCGTGGCCCCCGGTGACCTCGCGGTGTTGGAGCGGATGCCGGCCGCCGCCCCCGGCCCTCCGGACACCCCGGATGCGGTGCTGGCGGCGCTGCTCGACGCCGGCGTGAGCCCGGTCGCCAGCCGCGTGCGCCTGCTGCATGCCGAGCGGGTGCATGCGCCCGGCGAGTTGGCGGCGGCGCGGGCGGTGGTGGCGACGGTGGACGAGGACGCCGCGCGGCTGCGCCTGGCGGTCAAGGAGAAGGACGACTTCTTCACCACGTACGCGGTGAGTAGCTGGTCGCCACACGTGACCAAATGGTGTGCCCGGTGGGGTCTGTCCCCGAGCCAGGTCACCGTGGTCTCCATCGGGTTCGCCGTGGCCGCGGCGGCGGCGTTCTGGCAGGCGTCCCGGCCGGCGATGATCCTCGGCGCGATCCTGCTCTACCTCGGTTTCGTGCTGGACTGCGTGGACGGGCAACTGGCCCGGTACAGCCGCCGCTTCGACGCCTTCGGCGGATGGCTGGACACCATGGCCGACCGGGCCAAGGAGTACGCGGTCTACGCCGGCTTGGCGGCGGGCGCGGAACGGATCGGGCTGCCGTACGCGTGGCCGCTGGCCATCACCGCGATGCTGCTGCAGACCGTGCGCCACATGACCGACGCGTGGTACGGCGCCCTGCACGACGAGGCGGCCACCCGGGCGAAGCCCGCGACCGCCGCGGCGGGCGGCGTCGGCGCCCGGCTCACCGCCGCGTCCAACCGCGTGCAGTCGGACAGCGGCTCGGCGGCGTACTGGCTGAAGCGGATCGTGGTGTTCCCCATCGGGGAACGCTGGGCGCTGCTGGCCGTGCTGGCCGCGTTGTTCGACGGGCGGGTGGCGCTGGCCGCGGTGGTGGTCTGCGGGCTGCTCGCGGCGGCATACACGCTGGCCCTGCGCTCGCTGCGGTCGATGTCGATGCGCGTCGGTGTGCTGCACACGGTCGACACGGCGCGGCACCGGGACGACGGGCTTGCGACGCGACGCCTGACGAGCCGCGCTCGGCTGCCACGACCGCTGCTGCTGTCCGCGTTCGCCGCCGTGGCCGCCCTCGCGCTGGTGGTCGCCCTGCTCGCCGGCGCGCTGGAGCACGGCGAAGCATGGGGTATCTGGATCTCCGGAGACGTCACCGTGCCGCTGGTGCTGCCGGGCGTCGCGGGCTGGCCGTTGCTCGTCGTCGGGCTGCTCACGCTGGCCGCGGGCCTGTCGGCAGGCGTTCGGCACGACGGTCCGCTGGACTGGCTGGTACCGGCCGCCCTGCGCGCGGCGGAGTACCTGCTCGTGGTGGCCGTTGCGCTGGTCGCCGCGGTGCCGCCGCCGGTGACGTTCCTCCTCCTCTTCACGTTGGCCCTGCGCCACTACGATGTGACGGCGCGGATGGAGAAGAGCGCGCCCGCGGCCGATGGTCGCGGCTCGGTTTTCGGCTGGGAGGGCCGTGTCGTCGTGCTCCTGATCTTTGCCATGCTGGGCCTGGCCACGCCGGGTGAGCTGCTCATGGCGGTCCTCGTCGGCGGTGCCTTCCTGCACGCCGCCGTCGCCGCACACCGTGCCGGTCCGGTCCGCCCGGCCGGTGCGACGGCGGCGCTGAGCGGGGCCGGTGGCCGATGACCGCGATCAGCATCGTGTTGCCGGTCTACAAGGTCCAGGCATACCTGCGTCAGTGCCTGGATTCGCTGCTCGGACAGTCGTTCACCGATTTCGAAGTGGTGGCGGTCGACGACTGCTCACCGGATTACAGCGGCGCGATTCTCGCCGAGTACGCGCAACGGGACTCGCGCGTGCGGGTCGTCACCATGCCGGAGAACGTCGGCCTCGGCCGCGCCCGCAACGCCGGGCTCGACGAGGCGGTCGGGGAGTACGTCTGGTTCCTGGACAGCGACGACTGGATGGCGCACGGCGCCCTCGCCGCCGTGGCGAACCGGTTGCGCGCCACCGAGGCCGACGTGCTGGTGGTGGGCTTTGACCGGGTGCACTGGGACGGTCGCGTGGTGGCCGGGTCGGCCGCCACGGTGCTGCCCGGCGCGCCGGAGACGTTCACCGCGCAGGAATGGCCGCGGATCGTCAACGTGCTGCATGTCGCCTGGAACAAGATCGTGCGCCGGGATCTGCTGACCAAGCTGGGGTTCCGGTTCGAGCAGGGCTGGTACGAGGACGTCTCGTTCACCTACCCGGTGCTCGTCGCGGCGAGCCGGATCAGTGGCCTGCCGCGCACGTGCGTGCACTATCGGCAGCGACGCTCAGGCGCGATCACGCGCACCATCGACGATCGGCACTTCGAGATCTTCGACCATTGGGCGCACGCGTTCGCACTGATCGACGAGTACTCGCCGGACCGCGCCGAAGCGCTGCGGCCTCCGCTGTTCCGCCGGATGATCTGGCATTACCTGATGGTGCTGCGCAACGCCAACCGGGTGCCGTACCGGTCCCGGCGCCGGTTCTTCGCGCGCATGCACGACGCATACCGACAGTTCGCGCCGCCCGGCGGGTATGACGAGCCGGACGGCGGGCAGGGCGTCCGACACCGGCTGGTGGGCCGCGGGTCGTACCGCCGATACCGCGCCTTCGATCTGAGCACCAAACTGCGCACCGATGCCCGGCGCACGGCGAAGCGGGCGGTGCGATACGGGCGCCGTACCCTCCGGCGCGTCGAGCACGGGCTGCTCCGCCTTTACTACCTCGCGCAGTTGCGGCGTCCGGTGGATCCGGATCTCGCGCTCTTCGCCGCGTACTGGTATCGCGGCGTGGCGTGCAATCCGGCTGCGGTCGCGGCCAAGGCCGAGGAACTGGTGCCCGGGATGCGTCGCGTCTGGGTGGTCTCCCGGTCGCGTGTCCGCGCTCTGCCGCCGGGCACCGACTACGTGGTGGCCGGTACGCGCCAGTACTACCGCGCCGTCGCCCGCGCCCGGTGGATGGTGAACAACGTCAACTGGCCGCAGTGGCTGCGCAAGCGGCCGGGGACCATGCACGTGATGACGCATCACGGCACGCCGCTGAAGAAGATGGGCTTGGATCAGCTCGACCACTCGGCCGGCCGGCGGAGCGCCGATCTGGTCGCGCAGATGCAGCGGGCCGATCGGTGGGACTTCAGCGTCACCGCGAACGCGCATACCACCGTCGCCTGGGAGCGGGCCTACCCGTGCGGCTACCGGACGCTCGAAGTCGGTTATCCACGCAACGACCGCCTGGCGACCGCCGCCCCGGACGAATCCGTGCGGATCCGCGACGAGCTGGGTCTGGACCAGCGGATGCGGGTGGTGCTCTACGCGCCGACGCACCGGGACTGGCGCGCCGTCGACGACCCGCTGCTCGACGTCGATCACCTGGCCGAGCGGCTCGGTCCGGACACCGTGTTGCTGGTCCGGGCGCACTACTTCCACGTGCCCGCGGGTGGGCTCTCGTCGCCGCCGGGGCACGGGCGGATCGTCGACGTCTCGGCGCATCCGGCGGTGGAGGATCTCTACCTCGCCGCGGACCTGCTGATCACCGACTACTCGTCGGCGATGTTCGACTATGCGGTCCTCGACCGGCCGGTGGTCATCTATGCCCCGGACTGGCCGGTCTACCGGGAGCTGCGCGGCGTCTACTTCGACCTGATGGAGACCCCGCCGGGGGCGGTGGCCACCACGGAAGGCGAGCTGATCGACATTCTGTCCAGCGGTGCGTACGCCTCGGACGCGGCCACCTCCGCGCGTACGGCGTTCCGCGCGCGCTTCTGCTATCTCGACGACGGCGGGGCCGCCGAGCGTGTGGTCCGTCGGGTGTTCCTGAACGAAACGGCAAGCGATCGCAGCGGCAAGTAACCGCGACGTCACTGTCGGCAAATGGAACGTTTACCCGATGGCTAAGCGTCGATGGGTACGACGACAGTAAGCGACGATCGCGGACCGTCGTGGGGCCCGGATCGCCGCAGCTCGCCGGGCAGGAGGTCGGACGGTGTCCACCGTCGCTATCAAGGACGTCACCAAGATCTGGCCGGACGGGACGACTGCGGTCGACCGGGTGAGCGTCGACGTCAACGACGGCGAGTTCATGGTGCTGCTCGGGCCTTCCGGCTGCGGCAAGTCGACGATCCTGCGCATGATCGCCGGCTTGGAGGACCCGACGAGTGGGGACATTCTACTCAATGGCGAACCGGTGCTCAATCTGGCGCCGCGGGATCGCAGCATCGCCATGGTGTTCCAGGACTTCGCGCTCTACCCGCACATGACGGTCGGCGAGAACATCGGCTTCCCGCTCAAACTCTCCGGCGTCGACTCCTCGCCGCGCGGGGAGCGGGTCGGCGACGTGGCCAGCGCCCTCGGCATCGGGGACGTGCTGGCGCGCAAGCCCGCCCAGCTCTCCGGTGGCCAGCGCCAGCGGGTGGCCATGGGCCGGGCCATCGTCCGCCGGCCGGGCCTCTTCCTGATGGACGAGCCGCTGTCCAACCTGGACAGCGGGCTGCGCGCGGAGTTGCGCGCGGAGATCACCGGCCTGACCCGCGAGCTGGGCGTCACCACCATGTACGTCACGCACGATCAGGCCGAGGCGCTGACCATGGCGGACCGGGTCGCGATCCTCCGCAAGGGGGTGTTGCAGGACGTGGGCACGCCGACCGAGGTGTACGGGCGGCCGGCCACGCTCTATGTGGCCGCCTTCCTCGGCGCGCCCCGGATGAACCTGCTGGAGGCCAGCGTCTACGTCCACCTCGATCGGTACATCGCGCTCAATCTCGGTGAGCAGGCGCTCTATCTGCCGTGGGACGACATCCGTGCCCGGGCGGTCGCGCACTATCACGGCGAGCGCATCGTCGTCGGCATGCGTGCCGAGGCGCTCACCCCGGTCGCGCCGGACGCCCCGGGCGACGTGCTGCACGGGCGCATCCGCTACTTGGAACATCACGGCCACGAGTCGTTGGCCTTCCTGGACATCGGGGCGACCGCCATCGTGGTCGACGAGATGGGCGGAGCGGTGCATGACGCCGCTGAGGGTGGCGCGCTACGCCGCTTCGGTGGTGCGCTGCAACGCCTGACCGGGCGAGCGGAGCGTGGCGGCACCGGCACGAAGGTGCGCCACGGGCGTGATCCGGAGCGGACCAGCGTGCTGAGCGACCCGGGCCGACACCACCGTCGACCGGCCGAACTCGCGGTGCGCCTCGCGCCGTACCCGGCCGTCTCGCCCGGTCATCCGCTGGCGATCTCGGTGCGGATGGACGCCTTGCACTTCTTCGACGAGCGCGGCGACCGGATCGACGTCGGCTGGCGGTAAGCCCTTTCGCATAGACCACCGTTGACACGGTGGCTTATCGTGCGTGGACGTCGGTGCGATGGCGTATCGACGGTGACGTTCCGGCGTGACGAGCGGGTGCTGCGTCTCGGCGCTTGTCACGTCGGCGACGTCTCGACGCGAAAGGGTGATATGGCATGGCCAACGCATCCGGGCTTCTGGTGATCGAGCGGATCCTGCGTGACCGTCAGGGCGTGTGGCAACAAGTCGTCGAAGACCGAGCGCTGGGCCGACTGACCGGCCACATGCTGATGAGCTCCGTGGTCGCCCTCGCCTGCTACGGAGCGGTGCTCGGTTCGTTCCACAGCGTACTGATGGCCCTCACCTCAGCGGTCAAGCTGCCCCTGCTGTTCCTGGTCACCCTCGCCATCTGCCTGCCCACGCTCTACCTCTTCAACCTGGTGTTCGGGGCACGGCTCTCGGTGCGCCAGTCCCTCGCGCTGGTCATGGTCGCGCTGACGGTGACCGCGATGCTCGCCCTGGCGTTCGCCCCGATCAGCCTGTTCTTTCTGATCACGGCGCCGGATTACGGGTTCTTCAAGCTGCTCAACGTGGCCATCCTGGCGTTGTCCGCACTGGTCGGCCTGCGGTTCCTGACCGACGGCATGCGCGTGCTCAACCAGCACGGCCTGCTGGCACCGGGCCGAGCCGGACACGTCGCGCCGGTGTCGCCCGCAGTCCCGGCGCGGGTGCCCGCGGCGGTGGGCGCGACCGACGCACACGGGCCGGCGGCGGCGCAGCCCGTCGCCGCGACCTCGGCGGACGGCTCGGCTCCGCAGGCGCGGCCGATGTCCCCGATCGGCGCACCGCGCCCCCACTCGCCGGCGACCCCGCCGAGCATGACCCTGCTGCACGTCTGGATCCTGCTCTTCGGGTTCGTGGGCACACAGTTGGCGTGGACCCTGCGGCCCTTCTTCGGCAGTCCGGACAAGCCGTTCGGCCTGTACCGGGACATCGGTGGCAACTTCTACGCGGAGATCCTCCGGACGATCGCACACCTCTTTTGAGACGCCCGGAGATGGCCGCCGGATCGGCAACTGCTGTCCAAGATCGACGGTGCGCGAGGGGTTTGTATCGAAAGTCGCAACATACCGGCGACTGCCGCTTCCGGGCGGTTACGCGTAGGCTGCTGGGCGGTGGACGAGACATACGGTCCGCAGCGGGGCCTTGAATCGCTGCGTACGGCTGCGGCCGGGGAGCCAGCGGTGACCGCCCTCCCCGGCGACGATGATGCGGTCCTGTTCGATCGCGTCTTCGGGCGTGAGGAGATCACGGTGGTCCGGCACGAGGTGCAGGCGCGCCTGGGCCCGTCCGGTCTCACCGCCGATCAACTGCATGGTCTGGTGCTGGCGGTGAATGAGGTCATCACCAACGTGGTGCTGCACGCGGGTGGCACCGGCCGCCTTCGGCTGTGGCGCACGCCGGACTCGGTGTGGTGCGCGGTCACCGACTCCGGGCCGGGCATTCCGCGGCATTTCCTCCAGCAGCCGGAGGTGCCGGAGGCATTCGAGGTCGGCGGCCGAGGCATCTGGCTGGCGTACCAATTGTGCGACGACGTCACGGTGGCGACCGGTCCGATCGGCACGACGGTGGGGCTGCGCATCGCCCTGCCCGCCGCTCACGGCGCGTCTGACCAGGTCAGCGGCCCCGCGAAGGGCGAATGAAACCTCGGGGAATCGCTGGTGAAACGGAGTGTGCCGGTTAGGGCATGTGACAGGCCCGAGGCGTCTACCCTATGCCAGTGTTCGGTCTACCTCCTCATGTGACGGCCCTCCTCTTCGATCTCGACGGCGTGCTCACGCAGACAGCGTTGGTGCATAACGCCGCGTGGAAACAGACGTTCGACGAATTTCTGCGCGACTGGTCCGCGCGACACGAGCAGCCATTCGTGCCGTTCGATTCCGGGAGTGACTACCACCGGTACGTTGATGGACGGCCCCGCGCCGACGGCGTGCGGACCTTTCTCGCATCCCGGGACATCACGCTGCCCGACGGGTCGCCCGACGACGGCCCGGACGCGGAAACGGTGAACGGCGTCGGCAACCGCAAGAACGCGCTCGTCCTTCAGAAGATCAAGGAGGGCGCCGTCCAGGTCTATCCGGGCTCCGTGGACTACCTGCGTGCGGCTGCCTCGGCCGGGCTGCGGCGTGCCGTGGTGTCGGCGAGCGCCAACTGCAAGGACGTTCTGGAGGCCGCCGGAATCGCGGATCTGATAGAGGCACGCGTAGACGGAGTCACCGCCCGTGAGCGAAACTTGCCGGGGAAGCCGCAACCCGACACCTTCCTGTACGGCGCGCAGCTTCTGGACACCCCACCCGAGAACTGCGCAGTCTTTGAAGATGCCCAGGCCGGCGTCGCGGCCGGACGGGCGGGGGAGTTCGGCATCGTGGTCGGCGTGGACCGCGTGGGTCAAGCAGATGCGCTCCTGGAGCACGGCGCGAACATCGTCGTCCAGGATCTGTCCGAACTCCTGACGCGATGACGTCGTAATCCGTCTCAGACTTCACTTCTTTCTACTTGTTTCGAGAGGCACCACCGTGATCCGTGAACGGGCTTACCCCGTCGACCCGTGGCACATCCGCGAGACCCGCCTGGACCTGAATCTGCTGGCCCAGTCCGAGTCGGTCTTCGCGCTGGCGAACGGGCACATCGGGGTACGCGGCAACTTGGACGAGGGCGAGCCGCACGGCCTCCCCGGCACTTACCTGAACTCGTTCTACGAGTTGCGTCCGCTGCCCTACGCCGAGGCCGGCTATGGCTTCCCCGAGTCCGGCCAGACCATGGTCAATGTGACAAACGCCAAGCTCATGCGCCTGCTGGTGGACGACGAACCCTTCGACGTCCGGTACGGCGAACTCCGCTCCCACGAGCGGGTGCTGGATCTGCGGGCGGGTCTGCTGGAACGTACCGCCGAATGGGTGTCGCCGTCCGGCCAGGCCATCCGCATCCGCACCGTCCGGCTGGTCTCGTTCACCCAGCGGGCGGTGATCGCGATCATGTACGAGGTCGAGCCGCTGGAGCAGAGCGCCCGGCTGATCCTGCAGTCCGAACTGGTGGCCAACGAGCAACTGCCGCCGACCAGCAAGGATCCGCGAGTGGCGGCGGTGCTGGACAGCCCGTTGCAGGCCGAAGAGATGCTGGAGCAGCGCACCGGCGGTCTGCTGGTGCACCGCACGAAGGCCAGCGACCTGCGGATGGCCGCGGCCATGGAGCACCTGGTGGACGCGCCGGGCAAGCACGCCATCACCACCGAGGGGCACCCCGACTGGTTGCGGACGACCGTGGCCTGCAAGTTGGAGCCGGGGCAGAAGCTGCGGGTGGTCAAGCTCGCCGCGTACGGCTGGTCCAGTCACCGGTCCCTGCCGGCGGTGCGTGACCAGGTCGGCGGCGCCCTGGCGAGTGCCCGGCTGGACGGCTGGGACGGGCTCGTGGAGGCGCAGCGGGAGTACCTGGACACCTTCTGGGATCACTCCGACGTCCAGGTCGAGGGTGACCCGGAGGTGCAGCAGGCGGTCCGGTTCGGGCTGTTCCACACGTTGCAGGCGGGTGCGCGCGCCGAGCAGCGGCCGATCGGGTCGAAGGGCCTGAGCGGGCCGGGATATGACGGCCACACCTTCTGGGACGCGGAGACGTTCGTGCTGCCCGCGCTGACCTACACCCAGCCGGCCGCGGCGGCGGATGTGCTGCGGTGGCGGCATTCGACATTGGACTTGGCCCGGGAGCGGGCGCAGACGCTGGGCCTGCAGGGCGCCGCGTTCCCGTGGCGCACCATCCGGGGTCAGGAATGTTCGGCGTACTGGCCGGCCGGCACCGCGGGATTCCACATCGGCGCGGACATCGCGGACGCGGTACGCCGGTACGTGTCGGCCACCGGCGACGACGACTTCGAGCGGGACTTCGGGCTGGAGTTGCTGGTCGAGACCGCCCGCCTGTGGCGGTCGCTGGGCCACCACGACCGGCACGGCCGTTTCCACATCGACGGGGTGACCGGCCCGGACGAGTACACCGCGGTGGTGGACGACAACATCTACACCAACCTGATGGCGCAGCAGAACATGTACGCCGCGGTGGAGTCGGCGAAGCGTCACCCGGAGATGGCCCGCCGGCTGGGCGTCGACGACGAGGAGATGGCGTCGTGGCGGGACGCGGCCGCGGCGGTGCACATCCCGTACGACCGAGAACTGGGCGTGCACCAGCAGTCTCAGGGCTTCACCCGGCTGCAGGAGTGGGACTTCGACAACACGCCGCCGGAGGCGTACCCGCTGCTGCTCAACTACCCGTACTTCGACCTGTACCGCAAGCAGGTGGTGAAGCAGGCCGACCTGGTCATGGCGATGTATGTCCGGGGTGACGCGTTCACACCGGAGGAGAAGGCGCGCAACTTCGCCTACTACGACGCCCGGACCGTGCGGGACTCGTCGCTGTCCGCATGCATCCAGGCGGTGATCGCCGCCGAGGTGGGCTTTGTGGAGCTGGCCCACGACTATCTCGGCGAGGCCGCGCTGATGGATCTGCACGACCTGCACCGCAACGCCCGGGACGGGGTGCATGTGGCGTCGCTGGCGGGTTCCTGGATCGCGCTTGTCGCCGGTCTCGGCGGGATGCGGGACTACAACGGCGAGTTGTCCTTCGCGCCGCGCCTGCCCAGCCGGATCAACCGGCTGGAGTTCTCCCTGCTGTGGCGGGGTCTGCGGTTGCGGGTCGAGGTGAACGCCGGCGAGGTCACCTACTCGCTCCGTAACGGCGGCGGGTCGGCCCGCCTGCAGTTGCGGCACCACGGCAAGGAGGTCGAGGTGTCGCAGGTGAAGCCGGTGACCGTGGCGATTCCGCCGCCCGTGCCGACCGGTCCGGCGCCGACGCAGCCCGCGGGGCGGGCTCCGGTGCGCCGCGCTACAAATGTCTAGGACCGTGTGACGTGACGAGGCCCCGCCCGGGTCGACCCGGGCGGGGCCTCGTCACGTCGAGCGAGTGATCAGAGCATCGAGATGTGCACGTGGTCGATGTGCGCGCTGACGCCGTGGTAAGTCTTCCAGCCGCTGGCCGGGAACCAGATCATCCGGTTCCAGATGACGTAAAGGATGCCGAGCCGGTCCGCATTGCGCACCGCGAACGCCATCAGGTTGTTGCCGTACTGGAAGGTGTCGTCGTTGTGGAACGGCGCGAAACCGCTCTTCTGCAGCGACCAGTCGCAGGCGCGGCCCTTCGGATGCTCGAACGGACCGCCGTTGCGGTGGCAGCCGGCGAAGCGATTGAAACCCGCCTTGCGTACCTCTTTGTACATGTGCAGTGTGCGCTTAGTGACGCAGCCGCTGGTGGTGGGATCGTCCTGGGTGCACGCTTCCGGGGAGAAACCGCCGCTGGAATTGCGTGGGGCGGGGTCGGCCACCGGTGACTTGGCCAACACGAATCCCTTGGTGACCGTCTTGCCGCCGACCAACGCGAAGGCCTTGTCGGCCTCTTCCTTCTGCTTGGCCATCGCCGAGTAGTTCTGCTTCTGCGCCTTGACCTCGGCGTCCAAGCGGGCCTTGCTGGCCTGCACCTCGTCGATCGCCGCGTTGAGCTGCCGCAGCTTCCCGTCGTTGAGGGAGTTGATCTCCTCCAGCGAGATGGCGCGGTGCAGGAATGCGGTGGTGCTGCCGCTGTCCAGCAGGAAGCTCATGGTGGACACGCCGCCGGTGCGGTATTGCTGGTTGGCCACGGCGCTGACCTGGGGGATCAGCGCGTCGCGGCGGGCTTCCGCGTTTTTCACCTGCACCGACAGGGCGAGCTGCGCCTTGGTCGACTTGGCGACCGCGTCCTTGGCCGTTTGGTAACGCCGGCCGGTCGCTTCGAGTACGTCGTTGAGCAGGGTGTCTTCGTCGCCCTCGTCCGCGGTCTTGTCCTCGTCGGACTTTTTCGACTTGTCGTCCGAGCTGCTGGACGAGCTGCCCGGCTCGGCACTCGCCGAGGATGCCGGCGCGATCGTCATCGTCGCAGCGACCAGCGGGGTCAGGGCCCAGATGAGCCACCCGCGGGGGCGTGCCGTCATGCATAGTCCTTCCGGTTGTCCGCCGACCGGGTTAGCTGACGGGTTCGGGACGGAAGCGATCCCTACCGCGTAGTGCGGATTCACCCCACAAACCTGGTTCCCCGGCTCGCCTCGCGGCGATTGGGCGGTGGTCAGCCGGCACATCGGGGGCGTGCCTTCCTTGGCCTGACCGGCGGCCAGCTTACCTGAGAAACGGCGTACATCCAGGACGGCGAACGCGTGGCAATGGCGTTATCGGATAGCGACTCTCCGTGATATCCCCCGTAACCCACATCAATGTGAGTCGTTTCCTTCTCCTTGCCCCTCGGCCACATTACGGATGGTGTTCTCGAAGTTGCATTGAGTGCGACACCTGTCGATTCCCGAATTCCTCGGTAGTCTCTGTCACGGTCTCATCACGAGACCGCCGCCTAATCGCCCACAGCGAGCCGGGGACCCAGGTTCCTCAGGGGTGAATCCGCCTTCCCGGCGGTAGGGATCGCTTCCGTCCCGAACCCGTCAGCTAACCCGGTCGGCGGCCGACGGAAGGAAGGCACGTGCACGACCATCCTGTCCGCCGTCGCTGGGCGGCGGCACTCGCTTTCATGGTGATGGTGAGCGGCCTCGCCGTCGCCGCGGCCGCACCGGCATCCGCCGCGCCGGGCGACACCGGAGACGATGGAGAAGGCGGCTCCAAGACGCTGATTCAGCAGCTCGCCGCCGCCTCGAAGGGATATGTCGAGGCCAAGGAGGCGCTCGAACGGTCGAAGAAGCGCCAGTCGGAACTGGCCGCCAAGCTCAAGGAGTTGGACGGCGAGATCGGGCCGCGCCAGGCGGCGCTCGACGAGATCGTCCGGCGGACATACCAGACCGGTCGGCTCGGGGCGGTCAGCGCACTGATCACCGGCACCGGCTCCGGCGGTCTGCTGGACCGGGCGGAGACGCTGGAGAAGGTCGCGGTCAAGCAGGACACCGCGGTCAAGGAGCTGATCGGCACACGGGAGGAGCAGGCCCGCGCCAAGACGGCCATCGACGGCGAGATCAAGGACCAGCAGAAGCAGGTCACCGTCATGGCTAAGCGCAAGAATCAGGCGGAGGACGCGATCAAGGCGGCCAACGCGCGCGCGGCGGCAGCGGAGGCGGCGGCCCGTCGTCGGAGCAACTCCTCCAGTAGCAGTTCTTCCGGTGGTGGCAGTTCGTCCGGCGGTGGCAGCAGCAGCGGCAGCGCCAAGGCGGCCGCGGCGCCGCGCAACTCCGACGGGTCGCTACCCGCCGAGGGGTGCACCGTGAACGACCCCACCACCAGCGGGTGCATCACCCCGCGCATGCTTCATGCCCTGCAGGAAGCCAAGAAGGCCGGGTTCAATCACTATGTGGCCTGCTTCCGGCACCAGAACAGCGGGGAACACCCCAAGGGCAGGGCGTGCGACTTCGCGGCGGACAAGAACGGGTTCGGCGGCGTCGCCACCGGCAGCAGCAAGACGTACGGGAACCGGCTGGCGAACTTCTTCATCAGCAACTCCGGCCGCCTGGGTGTGCTCTACGTGATCTGGTTCCGGCGCATCTGGCTGCCCAGCAGTGGCTGGAAGTCCTACTCGGGGGCGCACGGCGACCCGTCCAGCAACCACGAGAACCATGTGCATCTGTCGGTGCGCTGAGGTCGCCCGCAGGAGTGCGGGGCCTGCTACTTACGCATGAAGGCCTCGTACTCCTTGAGCACCTCCTCGGTCGGTCCGTCGCCGCGGATCGTTCCGGACTCCAGCCAGATGCACCGCTCGCAGGTGTCCCGGATGGACTGCTCGCTGTGGCTGACCAGGAACACCGTGCCGGCTTCCGCGCGCAGGTCGCGGACCCGCTGCTCGCTGCGCCGCCGGAACTTGGCGTCGCCGGTGGCCAGCGCCTCGTCGATGAGCAGCACATCGTGCTTCTTGGCCGCCGCGATGGAGAAGCGCAGCCGGGCCGACATGCCGGAGGAGTAGGTCCGCATCGGCAGCGAGCTGAAATCGCCGCGGTCGTTGATGCCGGAGAACTTGATGATGTCGTCGGTCTGCGCCCGCACCTCGGCCGGGGACATGCCCATGGCCAGGCAGCCGAGCACCACGTTGCGCTCGCCGGACAGGTCATTCATCAGCGCCGCGTTGACGCCCAGCAGGGACGGTTGCCCGGCGGCGTAGATCGCGCCCCGTTCCACCGGGAGCAGGCCGGCGATGGCACGCAGCAGCGTCGACTTGCCGGAACCGTTGCTGCCGATCAGCCCGATCGCCTCACCCCGGTACGCCGCGAAGCTGACGCCCTTGACGGCGTGCACCTCGCGGACGGCGGACGGGCGCTTGCCGGTGATGATCCGCTTGAAGCTGGCCAGCGGGGTGTTCGACGCCGACGTGTTCGAGCCGTAGACCCGGTAGACCACGTGCGCGTCGTCCGCGATCACCGTCGGCACTTCGCTGTCAGCCACGGCCGTACCCCTTCTCTCCGCGCCAGAAGTAGACGTAACCGCTGACCCCGACGACGATCGCCCAGACCACTGCCTCGATCCAGAGCCGCGTCGGGGTGCCGGCCAACGGCACGTCCTCCATCAGCGCATGGCGCATCAGCTCGATGAAGACAAGCAGCGGGTTCGCCTCCACGAGGGTGAGCTTCCAGCCGTGCAGCGCATCGGTGAAGCGGGTCACCGGGTAGAGCACCGCCGAGCCGTACATCCAGAACCGCATGACGAACGGCACCAGTTGTTTCAGGTCGGTGATCTTGGCACCCAGGCGGGCGGCGCCGAGTGCCAGCCCCGCGTTGAACATCGCCTGGAGCAGCAGGATCGGAATGATCAGCAGCCACTCCACGGTGATCGGCTCGCCGTCGAACAGCACGATGGCGATCAGCACGACCATCGAGGCCAGCACGTTGCGCACCTCGACGAGGGTGACCGAGATGGGCAGGCTGGCGCGCGGGAAATGCAGCGCCCGGATCAGTCCCATGTTTCCGGTGATCGCCTGGATGCCGGCCTGCACGGTGTTCTGGGTGAACCCGTAGATGAAGACGCCGGTGCACAGGTAGGCGATGAAGTTGTCGATGCCGCCCCGGGTGCCCAGAATCACCCCGAAGATGACGTAGTAGACGGCGGCGTTGATCAGCGGGGTGAGCACTTGCCAGACCATGCCGAGCCGGGTCTTGCCCAGTGCGGAGGTCACCCGGGCGTTCGCATACGCCGCGATGAAGTGCCGGTAGGACCATAGCTGCCGGGTGTAATTGGGCAGGCTGGGCAGCGCCCCGGCCGAGCTCAAGCCGTGCCGCCGTGCCAGCTCCCGAAGTGACTTCTTCGTGCCGGTATCGGCTACCGCCGTCTGGGCCATGAAGTGGCGCTCCGATCTGGTAGGCCCCGCGGGACCCTCAACTTGCGCGTCAACACAGTAATCAGTCGTTGCCGATGAAACGGCATCGTATCGACGTGAGAATGAGAGTATCCGGCGGCACGGCGGAACGCAACCGTTACGTCGTAGCGGTATAGTGCCCCGGTGGGCACACCGAAACCGGCCTCGAACCAGCTCCCGTTACCGAGCCTGGCGACGCCCGAACGGACACCGGCACCCAAGCGCGCCCCGGCCGGCGCGGCCGTGCTGCGCGGCGACATCACCCGCGCGATCCGCAACGCGGTGATGAACGAGCTGGCCGAGGTGGGATATGGCCGGTTGTCCATCGAGGCGGTGGCCCGCCGCGCGGGCGTCGGGAAGACGGCGGTCTACCGTCGCTGGAGCAACAAGCTCGAAATGGTCCTCGAGATCGTTTCGGACGTGGCCGGGCGCTCCGTCCCGATGCCGGACACCGGCAGCTTCGCCGGTGACCTCCAGCTTCTCACGATGATCGTGAGCAAGGCGTTGCAGCATCGCATCGCTTCGCAGATCATCCCGGACCTGATGGCCGAGGCGGCCCGCACCCCGAAGATCGCCGAAACGCTTCAGGCCGCGTTGCACACGCACCAGCAGGCGGTCGGCGATCAACTGGTCGGCCAGGCGGTGGCCCGGGGTGAACTGCCCGCCGGCACCGATCCGGACGTCGCCGTCGACCTGATCCTGGGCCCGCTCTACTGGCGTCTCGCGGTGGCCCGGCGCCCCATCGACGACGAATACCTGGAACGGCTGACCGAGGCGCTGACCGCCGCCCTGCACGCGGGCCACTGAGCCGCCGGTCAACTCACCGCGGCGGTCACCGGCGGTGCGCTCAGCCGGGCCGACACCTCGGTGGCCGGCATCGGCCGGGCGAAGTGATAGCCCTGCGCCCGGCGGTATCCCATCTCGGTGAGCCGGGCGGCCTGGCGGGCTTCCTCCACACCCTCGGCGACCGCTTCGATGCCGAACGCGGCGGCCAACTGCACCACCGCGGCGGCGATCGCGTCCGGTCCGGGTACCGGCACGAAGGAGCGGTCCAGCTTGATCTGGTCGACCTGGAGATCGGCCAGCAGGCTGAGGGTAGAGGCGCCGGTGCCGAAGTCGTCCAGCGACAGACGCACTCCCATGGCCCGCAGGGCACGCAGGTTGTCCTGGGTGGCACCGCCGCCGACGGCCGTGGACTCGGTCACCTCGACGGTCAGCCGCTGCGCCGGGACGTCGTGATCGCGCAGCGCGGCGGCGACGTCGTCGGCGAACGAGGACTCCTGCAGTTGCCGGGGTGACGCGTTCACCGAGACCGTGGCCGGTGCCGCGACGCCGTACTCGGCGATCCAGGCCGCCATCTGACGCACCGCGGTGCGCAGCACCCAACGGCCCATCCCGACGATCACCCCGGTCTGCTCGGCGGCGGCGACGAATGCGCCCGGTCCCAGCAGGCCCCGCTCGGGATGCTGCCAGCGAACCAGCGCCTCGACGCCGGTGATCCGTCCCTCCGGGAGGGTGACCACGGGCTGGTAGTGCAGCACCAACTGCTCCTCGACGATGGCGGTGCGCAGGGCCGCTGCGAGCTCGTTGCGTTCGGCGCCGCGTGCCGTCATGCCGGCGTGGTAACGGCGGAAGGTTCCGCCGCCGGCCTGCTTGGCCTCATACATCGCGATGTCCGCGCGGCGCAGCAGATCGCCCGCGTCGCGGCAGCCGTCCGCCACCCCGAAGCTGGCCCGGACGCTGAGCAGATGGCCCTCGATCACCACCGGTTCGGCCAGCCGTCCGGCGAGCCGGTCCAGCACCCGGTCGATCTCCGAGGGCTCCACCTCGGCCAGCAGGATCGCGAACTCGTCACCGCCGAGCCGGGCGACGGTGTCCGCGAGCCGCAGGCTGTTGCGCATCCGCTCGGCCACCGTGGTCAGCAGCGCGTCACCGGCCCTGTGGCCGAGGTTGTCGTTCACGTGCTTGAAGTCGTCCAAGTCGACGAGCACGACGCTGACGCGCGGGTCCGCCGCGGTGCTGCCGCGCGGGTCCGCCGCGGCATCGCCGATGGCCGCATTCACCCGGTCGGCGAACAACGTCCGGTTGGCCAGGCCGGTCAGCGCGTCGTGGGTGGCCTCATAACTGAGCCGTTCCTGCACCTGCACGGTCTCGGTGATGTCCCGCGAGTTGCTCACCACACCGGCGATGCTCGGCACCTCCAGCATGTTCGCGCTGATGATCTCCAGCCACCGGTAGCTGCCGTCGGCGTGCATCAGGCGGGCGCGGTAGGTCTCGGTCGTGCCTGGCGCGGCGCAGACCGCCGCCACCCGCTCGGCGACCATCGCCCGGTCGTCCGGGTGCAGGCGGTGCGCGATGGTCGTGTCGCGCATGAGTTCCGGCTCGATGCCCAGCACGCGGTGCACCGCCGGGCTGACGTAACGGATCCGGCCGCCCGGGTCGGTGATGGTCACCACGTCGGTGGCGTTCTGCACCAGCGAGCGGAACCGCTCCTCCTCCCGTGCCACCTGGGCGAACAGCCGGTCGTTCTCCCAGAAGGCGATGACCTGCCGCAGCACCACCAGGCCGGTCACCGTCACCGCGGCGACGGCGACGGGAAACAGGTCGTCGCTTCCCCACCTGATCGCGTGCACCAGCAGCGCGCCCACCGCCGCGGCCACCAGGTACGGCAGCACGCTGTACCGCTTTCCGGAGCCGACCCGCCCGTGCGCGGCGGCAACCGCCTGGAGCCGGGCCGCCAGGCCGATCGCGAAGCCGCCCACCGGCACGGCGAACAACGCCACGTCCAGCTCCGGCCGGACCAGCAGCGGTTCGGCCATGGCGGAACTGAAGCCGCCCACCGCGAGCGCGGCGCCGAGAACCCGCAACGCGTCCGGGGACAGCACGGACGACCCGGTGACCGCGACCTTTGCGACCGCCAGCACGCCGACCAAGCCGACGACCATGAAGGCGACCCAGGCGATGTCTCCCACGTTGCCGGTTCGTGCCTGGGTGAACACCTCAACGCCGGCGAAGTACAGGAAGAACGTCGCGGTGCCCGCCACCAGGATGGCGCAGTCCAAGGCCAGCGCGATCTGCCGGGAGCGGGTGGCGCGTTCGATCGGCAGCGCCAGCAGTGACCACACCAGGAGCAGCAGCCCGACGGCCTGCGGGAGGCCGCTGTACACGGTCAGCCGGGACGTCATGCTGAGATCGGCGTTCAACGACTCGGCGACGTGTGTGGCGAGGGCCAACGCGAACACCACGTGCACGACACCGGCCCGGCGCCAGAAGCGGCGCGCGGCCGGTTGAACCGCCGGATCGCGGCCGGTACGCATGCACAGCGCCGCCGTGATCGCGGCGCACACCGGAGTCACGGCCCAGAGGATGACGATCGGTCCGTCCACCCCGGACAGCATCGCGGCGAGGAACCAGGCGACGCAGGCCACGGCGAGCCAGCCGGCGATGCGCAGCAGTCTGTCACCGCGCAGCAGTGGGTCGGTCACAGTGAGTCCCCTTCGGTGAACGACGGCGGCACACCGCGGTCAACGGCCGGGCGGAGCGGTGATCCGAGTTCCGCCATGTCCGGCGCGTACCGCAGGAATCCGCCGCCGTCGCGTCGCTTCGCCGCGTACATGGCCATGTCCGCCCGGTGCATCAGCCCGGCGGCGTCCTCGCCGGGCTGCCCGTCCGCGACGCCGAAGCTGGCTCGCACGCTGAGCAGCTCGTCCTCCACCTCGACCGGCACGAGCAGGGATTCCACGATGCGGTGCAACACCCGGTCCACGCCCTCCGGGGCCAGCCCGTCGAACAGAATGGCGAACTCGTCCCCGCCGAGCCGCGCGACCGTGTCCCCGGAGCGCACCGACCGGCGCATCCGCTCGGCCACCGCGACCAGCAGTGCGTCCCCGGCGGCATGGCCGCGAGTGTCGTTGACCACCTTGAAGTCGTCCAGGTCCACCAGGGCGACGCTGAGGTGGTGGCCGGGCCGGGGGTCACCGATGCTGCGCTCCACGCATCGCGCGAACAGTGCTCGGTTGGCCAGCCCGGTCAGCGCGTCGTGGGTCGCTTCGTGGCTGAGTCTCGCCTGAATGCGGCGGGTCTCGGTGACATCGCGGGCGTTGGTCACCCGCCCGCCGATGCTCGGCTCGTGCAGCAGGTTCGACGTGGTCAGCTCCAGCCAGCGCCACGACGTGTCGGCGTGTGCGAAGCGCACCTGGAATGTCGTCGACGCCCCCGGCGTCTGCATCACCAGTTCGACGGCGGCGCGGAAGGCCGGCAGGTCCTCGACGTGCACGAGCCGGCTGACGTCCGTGCCGACCACCTCCTCCGGCTGCCGGCCCAGCACCGTCGCGACGGCCGGACTGCAGTACCGCATGGTGCCGTCCGGCTCGGTGATGCTCACGATCTCGGCCGCGTTCTGCACCAGCAGGCGAAACCGCTGCTCTTGGGCGGCGATCCGGTCCAGCAGCACGGCGTTCTCCCGGAACGCGACGAGCTGCCGGACCACCACCAGGCCGATGAGCACGACGGCCGCCGCCGTCACCAGAGTGTGGTCGGGCGAATCGCGGACGCTGGTCCAGACCAGCAGCACGGCCACGGCGCCGGCGGCGGCGTACGGCACGATGCTGTACCGGCGGCGCGGCGCGGCGTCGGCGCTGCGGGTGCGGTCCACGGACTGGAAACGTGCGGACAGCGCGATGGCGAGAGAGGCGATCGGGTTGACGATCTCCAGGGAGTCCGCGCCGGAGCGGGTGGACAGCAGGATGCCGATGCCCGACCCGAGGCCGCCGACGGTGGCCGCGACGCAGTTCATGTACAGCGCGCGCGGAGGGACCGCCTGACGGCCGGAGAGGGCGGCCTTGGCGGCGAGAAAGACGCCCGCCAGGCCGGCGGCCATGATGGCGGCGGCGGAGGCGACGCCGCCGGTGCTCGGATGCACCGCCCGGTGCCCGGCGAAGTGCCACAGGAAGACGGCTGCGGCGATGGTCAGCACGGCGACGTCCAGCCACAGCGCGATCCGCTCCGAGCGGTTGCGCAGGCCCAGCGGCAACCGCAGCAGCGGCCAGCTCAGCAGCAGCGCGGACGCCCCGTGCAGGGCGTCCGCCACGGGATCGAGGGTGGTACCGGGGATGAGCGTGTCGATCAGCCGCAGCGTCAGCGAGACCGTCACGCCGGTCATGCCGGCCGCGGTGAAGCGCCAGAAGGACCGCGCGGCCGGGGCCGCGGAGGCGCGCATCGCGAGCATCGCGCCCAACGCGGCACCCAGTGGGACCGGAAGCCAGACCAGCGGGCCGGGCACGACCGGGCCACCGGCGAGGTTGACGCCGAACACCGCCACGCTGACCGCGGCCAGCGCGGCGGTCAGGCGCAGTGGCCAGCTATTCCAGAACTCCCGGTGCACGCTTGGACTATCGGTCGTGCGCGCACCGACGTGAGCTGCGTCAGGGTACCGCGTTGAGCAGATCCAGGACGCTGTGCTGGCACCCGTGCGCGGTCGGCACCATCGGGCCGGCCCAATGGCTGCCGTACGCGTCCAGCGCATCCCGGTTGTGCGCGACGTTGCTGTCGGCCTGCCGCCGCAGGTAGTCGTCGTAGGCACCGCCGACCGCGGTGTTGAGCACGCCCAGCCCGCGGATCGCCGCGCCCTTGAACGACGCGCCGTCGCCGGTGCAACTGTCGCTCTCGTTCGGCTCGCGCAGAATCCCGCCGGGGGAGAGGTAGGAGCTGTGCACCATGGCGTCGGCGATCCGCCGCGCGGTGGCGAGCGTGCTCGCGTCGCCGGTGAGCCGGTTGAGCTGGACCAGCGCGTTGATCAGCACACCCTGGTTGTACGTCCACGTCACGTCGCCGTTGTTGCGGCAACTGTTCATGTCGATGCCGTCGTTCACCAGGTCACCGGAATTGAGCATGCCGGTGCCACGGAACCAGTCCCAGCCCGCCTGGGCGCGTTGCCGGTAGGTGGCGTTGCCGCCCAGGCGTACCGAAAGCTCCGCGTTGAGCTGGATGTACAGGCTGTTTTCGATGGCGTTCTTGCCCGCCCGATCGGTCTTCCAATAGACGCCACCACCGCACCGGGTGTCCCAGTACGCGTACATGTGGTCGGCGTCCGCGCGGGCGGTGTCCAGATAGCGGCTGTCACCGGTCAGGTCATAGGCCGCGATCCACGCCAGGCCCCACCAGCCGGTGTCGTCCAGGAACTCGTTGCGGAACTGCCCGAGGCGGGCGCCCACGTTGCGGTCGTAGGTCTGCGCGACGGCGTACTCGTAACTGTGCATGCCGCTGCGCCGAATGTTGTCGATGATGCTGGTGAGGGCGTTGGCGCTGGTCCACCAGCCGGTGCCGCCGAACAGCCCGGTGCCGCGGTCGTAGCGCATCATCAGCGCGGTCGCCGCGGCGGTGCGCAGGTCCCAGGCGTTCCACGTGCTGCGTGCCCAGGCCGTGCAGACGATCTCCGGGCGATCCCCGGCCTTGCCGCAGGCACGGAGCGCGCCGACGCCGCGGGCGTTCCAGTCGTCGACGTTGAACATCGAGGTGCGCCAGCCGCCCGCGCCGGACGGAATCGCGGTGTCGCCGAGCCGGCTGCCGTCCGCCCAGGTCCGGCCGCCGTCGAAGGAACGGTCCAGCCACACCTCGTCGCCGGGTTGGCCGTCGTCGACCGTCGCCCAGGCCATCGCCGAGGTGTCGTCGACATGCATCGCGAAGCGGCGCCCGTACAGCGTGGTCGCGACCGGTTGCCGGTCGCCTCCGGCGAGCGCCGGGTCACGCCCGTCGCAGTAGCGGTTGCAGATGGTGGTGGCCGCTGCGGCCGGGCCGGCAAATGCCGGCGTGCCGAGCGCCAGGGCGCTCACGAGCAGAACCCGACCGGCGGTGCGGCGGAGACCGGAGGGGCGTGCGGCGGAAATGAACACCCTGTTAACAGATCAAACTCATCGCAGTTCGTCAATGAATTTGGTCGGTTCCGCAACTCGTCTGCTCCCCGGAAATCACTTCGCCGCACGCCGCACCCGCCGATACCCAGGGCCTACGCCAGAGCGTCCCCGGGAGCCCCCATTGCCGACGTACCTCGGTCCGCGTATCGACGCCACCATCCTCGGCACCGCATCGCTGCTCGCGTTGGCGGCCGGCGACGCGCGCGGAACCGCCCCGGAACGGTTCACCTACGCGTCCGCCGTGAGTGTTCAGCACTCCCTGGTCGGCCGATGGGAGAGCGCCGACCACGCGGTGCGGCTGCATCTGCGAGCCGACGAGACGTACGAATGCCGGGTGGCCGGCCGCGACCAGATCGCGCGGGGCACCTATCGCGTGGACAGCAACCGCATCGTGCTGCGCGACGACTCCGGCCTGACCACCCCGGCCACCCGGGTCGACGACGGGGCCCTCGACATGGCCGGTCACCGGCTGTACCGCTGACCAGCGACACCGCCCGGAACAAGCAGCGGCCCGTAACAAGCGGCGGCTCAGATCCTGGGCGGCTCGGATTCCGGGTGGCTCGGATTGCGGGTGGCTCGGATTGCGGGTGGCTCAGATTCCGGGCGCGGTGGCCGATCGGCCTACCGACGGCACGACGACGGGAGGCGCATGCGGTTCCGGACGGTGAGTGGCGCGCTGCTTGTCGCGGCTGCGGCGGCTCTCGGCGGCTGCGGCGGGCTCGGCGCGAGCGCCACACCCACCGCGACCCCGTCCGCGGCGCCCGGTCCGGGCGGATCCGGATGGATGGTGCTCGCCTCCGGGTCCGCGACGCCCAGCCCGGTGGTGACCTATACCGGCACCCGGCCGCCGGTGCTTCCGTCGGTCTCGTTCCTCGCCACACCCAGCGGCGATCCGTGCCCGGCAACACAGTGGACGGTCGACCCGGTGGAGATCCCGCTGACCGTGACGACCGGCACCGGGTCGCTGACGATAAGCTGGCCGCGGCAGGCCACCGCCACGTCGTACCGCGTCGCCGCCATCCCGCAACGGTTGATCTCCGGCGCCCAGCCCGACTACACCTGGCAGGATGTCACCCCCGGCACCGGGTGCACGGTGACTGCCACGATCGCCGGCCTGCAGTCCGGAGCGCCGTACGTGGTGTGGCTGGACGCTCCGAACGCGGGTCACCAGTGGGACGGCTCCCGTCACCCGTACAGCGGGAAGTCCGGCGTCGTCCGCCCGAACTGATCGCAGCGCCCGCGAGTTACGACAGGCTCGCCATGACGAGGCGCAGAAACGGCTCCGAGTCGGCCCAGTCCGGCTCGGCGGTGGACCACTCGACCAGGTAGGCCCGCCCGGACCCGAGGGACAGCAGCAATCGCCGCTCGTGCCGCACCGCGCCGCCGTCCGGCCGCCATGTGTACTCCCACGCGGCGCCACCCTCCTTGGCGTCGACCGGTCCGAGGTCGAGCCGTCGATAGCCGGGCAACGTCTGGTCGCCGAGCGCGGCGGCCTCGGCTTGCCGCCAGTGCTCGACCGGGGACTCGACCAGGCGGGCACTGGTGTCCACGACGAGCGTGCGGCTGCTGTCCGGGTCGCGGAAGCAGGTGCGGGTGCCCGACACGGCCTCGGTCCAGCCGCGCGGTACGGCCACGGTCAAGCCGTCCGTTCCGGTGTGCCACAACCAGCCGTCCGGAAGGGCGTACGGCTGAGGCTGCGAAGCGGGACGCACCGACGCGGCCAGGTCGGCACGGCATGACGGATCCACCACCGTGGTGTCGGGCGCCGGCGCGCTCGTGCCGGATCCTGCGCCGGACCCTGCGGTGGTGGCCGCGGCGACCGGTGTCGGCGCGTCCGCGTCGTCCCGGCCGGACCGGGTGGCCACCGCCACGGCGGCGACGGCGGCAAGCGCCGCGAGCGTGAGACCGGCCGCCACCCGTACGCCGGACTTGGTCCCCGGATCGTCTGCCGGCCCCGCCTCGGGGGCTGTCGGCGGCACGGGAGGAGGCGGCGGCGACGGCACCGGGACACGCGCGACGACGGAGGTCTGCGGGGTCGTCTCGGTGTCCGGTGATGCTCTCGGTTCCGGCTGCTCGACGGCCATACGCAACAGCGCCGCGGCTCGTTCCGCGGCTGCCTCGGCCGGGTCGGCCTCAGCGGTCGGGTTGCCGTGCCCGGCCGGGCCGGTCTCGGCGGTGGGTGTCGCCGTGCCGGCCCCCCGGAGAACCTCGATCGCCTGCCCGAGTGGTGCACCGGCCGCCTCGGTCGCCGGCACGCTCGCGGCGGCGTCGCGCAGCGTGCTGCCCAGCGACCGCAGGTCGTCCGAGCCGGTCGCGCCCTGGTCGGCGGTCACGCCCAGCCCGGTGAGCATCGTCCGGCCGTCCGTGGTGAGCATGAGGGCGTCGGCGGAGACCCGGCCGTGCCGGACGCCCGCGGCATGCGCCGCGCGCAGGGCTTGCAGCGCGGCCAGCCCGATCTCGGCCGTCCGGCGGGACGACAGCCGACCCGCGGCGTCGACCTCCTGACGCAGCGTCCGGGCGGGCACGTGTTCGGTGATGATCCAGGATCGGCCGGGCTGCCAGACCACGTCCAGAACGCCGAGCACCCCCGGGTGGTGGACGGCGGCGGCCTGGCGCGCGGCACCCATCGTGCGCAACTGGTCGTCGAGCGGCTCGGCAACGCCGGCGCCGTTGCCGGTCGGCGTCGCGGTCACCGGCTTGTCGAGCAGTTCGTCGTGCGCCAGCCACCCGCCGGGAACCGGCTCCACGAGTCGGTAGCGGCCACTGATCACGTCACCGGTTGCGGCGCGCGTGACGGGCGTGTCTGGCATCTCGGGCCGTACCTTCCTTCTCGATAGGTGTCGACCCCCGGCGACGCCTGCGTGCGAAATTCGGCGCGCCATCGCCCGTGGACGGGCCGCTCCGCCTCATTATTTGCCGGTGTCTCCCCCGGTCAAACCGATGTTTCCGCAGGTCAAAGGCATGGGACGGATGGGTTGAGACAGGTCGGAACGTCGCGTACCGCCCACGCGCCGCCCGCACCGGCGCCGACGGTGGGACCCGGCCGTACCTCGGCCCGCTGGGAGTGCCATAAGTGTGTTTCAGGTGCTTTGTCGCATCCACTGTGGACCATTGATGCGCCGGGGGAACTCCGTGGGCGCAAAATCGCCGTCGATTGCCCGGAGATGTCGCGCATAAACGTGCAATGCAGGCATGAGTACCGCGGATCCGGGGAGGCTCTGCTCCGCTTATCTGAAAGAAGCTCAGACCGTTTAGCCTCTTTCGACCCGGCGATCATCCTCGCCGTAGAGCGACCGATCTAGCACGCTCTGTCGAACAATTTCGACTCGGTATCCCCAGTTCGTACGACCGGCTCAGCCGTTAAGGCGGAAAACCAGCTCAGCAGGCTCACACATCAATGAGATGGCTATATGGTGAGCGGCGCCGCCGAGAACCGGTGCCGGAGGTTCCCTCGCCACCGCCTCCGCCCCCCAGCCAAAAAACGAGGACGGACACGTGTCGATCTCACGCCGCGGCTTGACCGCCGCCGGCCTTGCCGTAGCCGTAGTCGGCTCCATGGGTGTCGCCTGGACCTTCAACGCCGGAGCGGAAGAGATTCCCGCGTCGGCCAGGACGGCCACCACTGCGGACGGAACCACCGCCACTGTGGACGACAAGACGGTGGACGACAAGACGGTGGACGACAAGGCCGCGGACAGGGCCCGCGACGAGACGGATGCGGACGAGTCGGCTGTGGACGACGGGCCTGCGGACGGGACGGCCGCCGCGGAGTCCACGCCGCCGGCGAAGCTTCCGTGGGGCGCCCGACCGCGGCGTATGAAGATCGCCCGCGCCGGTGCCAGCAGTGCGGCGGTTGCCGCCGCCGGCGCCGACGGGGCCCGCGCGGACACCAGCGGATCGCGCGTCGCGGCGCCGGAGTACTCGCCGAAGGGCTACACCTCCCGCTTCGGCACCCTGGGCCGGACCAAGACGACGGTCCAGCCGCCCGCCCCGCCGGTGTCCGGTTTGCTCAACGAGCCGACCACCAACGCTGCCACCTCGGTCAACTTCTTCTACTCCTCGGGTTCGCAATACGCGCCGTCCGACGGGACGTACGCGAACCTGGTGATCGGCAGGCCGTTCCTGGCGCGGGAGGACTACCACACGCTCGCCGAGATCGCGGTGCAGTCGGCCGACGGCAAGCAGATCGTCGAGGTGGGCTGGAACGTCGACCGTTCGGTGAACGGCGACGAGGACCCGCACCTGTTCGTCTACCACTGGGTGGATCGTCAGGAGACCTGCTACAACGGCTGCGGTTTCGTCCAGTACAGCACCACCTTCAAGCCGGGCGACACGTTGCCCACCGGTGTCTCGAAGCGTTTCGGGGTTCAGTACTTCAACGGCGCCTGGTGGATCGCGTACGACTCGGAATGGATCGGATACTTCCCCGGCGGTCTGTGGGGCGGCAAGTACGACAAGTCCGGCCTCATCCAGTGGTTCGGTGAGGTCGCCGCTTCCTCCACGAAGCCGTGCACGGACATGGGTACCGGCGCGCCGGCGGGCAGCGAGGACGCCGCCCGCGTCGGCAGTGTCTCGCTGATCAACGGTCCGGACGCCAAGATGAACGTCAAGGCGACCGCCAGCGAGTACTACGGCGTGAACCCGCTCAGTGACCGCACCATGCGGTACGGCGGTGCGGGCGCCTGCTGAGACGCCCGCGGTAGTCCGATACCCCGGTCCCCGGCGAGGGGGGATCGGGGTATCGCCGTATTCGCCGGATTCGGTCCGGCACCCTGTCGAACCTCTTTCAGACGCGCGGTGTACAACCAGACGTGGCCGTCGAGGAGGGGACCGGGCGCCGATGAAAAAACGGGTGAGCTCGGACGAGCAGCTAATGACCGCGCTCTACACGGAGCACTATGCGGTTCTGCTCAGCTTCATCTCCCGATATGTGCGGGATCGGCACAAGGCCGAGGATCTCGTCCAGGAGACGTTGCTGCGTGCGTGGAAGCACATCGATCATCTGGACACCGAACCCGGGCGAACCCGGTCCTACCTGCTGACCATCGCCCGTAACGTGGTCACCAACGCGTGGCGGGCCGAGCAGCGCCGGCCGCACCTGGTGGCTGATGAGGCGGCGGTGAACGCAGTGCCCGCGACGGACAACGTCGACCGGATGGTCGAGGGCTGGCTGGTGGCCGAGGCCCTGCAACGGCTGTCCGCCGATCATCAGGCGGTGGTCCGCGCGATGTACTTCGAAGGGCGCAGCGTCGCCGACGCCGCCCGGAAGCTGTCCGTGCCGGAGGGAACGGTGAAGTCGCGCGCCTATTACGCGGTGCGCGCGTTGCGCACCGCGTTCGAGGAAATGGGGGTGCTGCGGTGAGCGACGAACACGATGAGCTGCGTCGTCTCTTCGGCGGCTACCTCCTGGGTGGCCTGGACGAGGCGGACACCGATCGTCTGGACGCGCACCTGGGAACGTGCGATAGCTGCCGGTTGGAGCTGGACCGACTGGCGCCGGTGCCGGAGATGTTGCGGCAGCTTCCGGAGGCGCAGCGCGCCGATGCGCCGGACGCGCCGGCCTCGGTGAATCTGGCCGCCCGGCCGTCCCCGCAGCGCATCGAGGAGATGCTCGGCAAGATGCGGGCGCAGCGTACGCGGGAACGTCGCCTGGCGGGTGTGCGCTGGCTCGCCGCCGCCGCGGTGGTGTTGATCGCGGCGCTGATCGGCTTCAGCGTGATCACCAGCGATCGTGGCGGTCGGCCGCCGCAGGTGTTGCCGAGCCCACAGCTCGTCACCGCCCAGTTCGAGTCGGAGGAGGGCAGCGGTCTCACCGGCGAGGCCGTACTCACTCCCAAAACCTGGGGCGTGTCGATTGCGCTGGACGTCTCCCGGCTGGAAGGCGCCGGGCCGTTCGTCTGCCAGGTGCACGGTGGCGGGGGCCAGGTCGAGCAGGCGGCGGTCTGGGGAACCACCCCGGACGGCGACGTGAAGGTGATCGGCGCGAGTTCGATGCAGCTCGCCTCGGTCAGCTCGATCACCGTGTCGGATCGCAACGGCCGGGTGCTGGGCGAGGCACACGTCAGCTAGGCGGCGTCGCCGGCACGCCGATGAGCCGTGGATCAGTGCGCCGCCGGTCGCTGGGCCACCGGCAGCGAGCATGCCGCCGTGCCGCCCGGCAGCAGGTGGCGATGATCCGCGATCCAGCGGTATGCCGGCCACGCCGCCAGCCGGACCGGGCCGAATCGCAGCGCCCGTCCGGGCACCGTCCAGAGCCGTCCGGCGTCTTGCAGCAGCAGCGCGATGGCGTCCGGCCCGGAGGCCACCGTGCCGTCCGGGCCGACCCACTGCACCGCCTCCTCGACCTGAGCCATGCTCAAGCCGAGGTCGTCCAGGTCGGCGAACTGCCACGGCACGACCGTGGCCGGTGACGGGATGCGCCGCTCGATGAAGCGGGCGCACGAGCTGCAGAACGCGCAGTCGCCGTCGTAGACGAAAACCGGTTGTCTCACCCGCACATCATCTCAGGTCACCCGGCGCAACTTGCCCAGGTAGGTCTGTGCGACCACCACCACGGCGAGAAAGGCCCCGCTGATCACCTGCTGATAGCTGGAGTTCAGGTTCCCCACCTGATTGATCATGTTTTGGATGACGCCCAGGAGCAGCACGCCGGCGATGGTTCCGGCGATGGTTCCGGCCCCGCCGGTGAGCAGCGTCCCACCGATGACCACGGCGGCGATGGCGTCCAGCTCCATGCCTGTGCCGAGGACCGTGACGCCGGATCCGAGCTTTGCCGCGTTGATCGCCCCGGCCAGCCCGGCCAGCACCCCGCTCATCACGTAGACCCAGACCTTGGTGCGGCGTACCGCCACGCCCATCAGGCTTGCCGCGTCCTCGCTGCCGCCGATCGCGTACACCGCGTGCCCGAACCGGGTGCGGGACAGCACCACGATGCCGATCAGCACCAGGACGGCGACGAGCCAGACCGGGTAGCCGATGCGCAGGAACGAACCGCTGCCCAACCGGTGGAAGGCGTCGCTGCGGACCAGGTAGGTGGTGGAACCCTCGCTGCTGAGCGCCCGCATCAGGCCACGGGCACCGAGGAGAGCAGCGAGGGTGACGATGAACGGTGCCATCCGGGTGTGAGCGATCAGCACCCCGTTGAGTAGTCCGATCGCACCGCAGATCAGCAGCGGCGCCAGCAGGGCGGCGATCAGGCCCCAGCGGGAGGCGTACGCCGCCACCACGCCGCCGAGCACGAACTGCGAACCCACCGACAGGTCGATTCCGCCCGTGATGATCACGAAGGTCATGCCCAACGCGATGAGCATCGGCGGGGCGGCCGCGACCAGGATGGTGGCGGTGTTGGCATAGCTGCGGAAGTTCGGGAACACGGCGGCGGCGATGATCACCACGGCGAGCAGCACGGCCAGCGCGCCCTGCCGCTGGACGTGGCCGACGATGCGGTCGGTGCGTTCCGCCCGGCGCGTCTCATCCGCGACGATCTTGCCGGGGACCTCCGGTTCCGCGACGACACCCTGGGTCATCGGGTCTTCCTCTCTCGGGCCACGTACACGGCGATGAGGATGATGACTGCCTGCACCATCTCGGTCGTGGACGGTTGCAGGTTGTGTTTGATCATGGTGGCGACGACCAACTGCATCAACAGCGCGCCCGCCACCGTGCCGAGCACCCGCACCCTGCCGCCGGTGAGCGGCGTGCCGCCGACCACCACCGCGGTGATCGCGGACAGCTCGATGAGCAGGCCGACCGCCGAGGCGTCGCTGGACTGGATGCGCGCCACCGCGAGGAGGCCGGCGATCGAGGCGAGCACCGAGCAGGTCACGTAGACGGCGATCAGGACCCGCTGCACGGGCAGGCCGGCCAGTTCCGCGGAGGCACGGTTCCCGCCGATCGCCAGCAGGCGGCGCCCGAAGACGGTGCGGCGCACCACGAAGGCCACGATCAGCACCAGGACGGCGGCGATCCACACCAGCACCGGAAGCCCGAACAGGTCACCGGAGCCGAGGAAGATCAGGTTGTCGTTGCGGACGTCCTTGAGCTGTCCGCCGGAGATCACCAGCGCCAGCCCCCGTCCGCCGACGAACAGCGCCAGTGTCGCCACGATGGGTTGCAAGCCGACGCGGGCGACAAGCGTGCCGTTGACCAGCCCGACGCCGAGCCCGGCGAGCAGGGAGACCAGGATCGCGCCGACGACCCCGTACCCGAGGTAGAGCGGAATCAGCGAGGCGGCCAGCGCCATCACCGAACCCACCGACAGGTCGATGCCCTCGGTGCCGATCACCAGTGCCATGCCCAGTGCCACGATCACGATCGGTGCCACCTGGATGAGCTGGATGCGCAGGTTGCTCCAGGTCAGGAAGTACGGCGTGAAGAAGATGTTGTACAGCACCAGCAGCACGATTGCCACGTAGACGCCGTACGCCGGAAGCCAGGCCCGGACGCGGGCCATGTCGATGCCGGCGCGGGCGGTCAGGGCCTCACTGCTCATCTTTGTCCTCCGGTGCAGCCGCCGCGATGGTGGCGAGCAGATCCTCGGTGGTCACCTCGGCGCCGGTGAGCATGCCGACCACGACACCGTCGCGCAGCACGACCACGCGGTGGGCGCCCTCGATCAGTTCCTCGGCGTCCGAGGAGACCAGCACCACGCCGAGCCCTTCGGCGGCCAACTCGTCGATCAGCGTCTGCACCTCGACCTTGGCGCCGACGTCGATGCCGCGGGTGGGTTCGTCCAGCAGCAGCACCTTGGGCTGGGTGGCCAGCAGCCGGGCCAACAGCACCTTCTGCTGGTTGCCGCCGGAGAGGTCACCGACGGCCTGGTGCGGGCTGGACGCCTTGATACGCAGCCGCTTCATGTAGACGTCGACGATCTCGTCGATCTTGGCGTCGCTGACCAATCCCATCCGCGCCATGCGCGGAAGCACGGCCAGGGCGATGTTCTCCCGTACCGACAATCCGGCCACGATGCCTTCGGCCTTGCGGTCCTCGGGCTGGATCGCGATGCCCGCCTTGACCGCCTGCACGGTGCTGTGTCGTTTCAGATGCCGGCCGTCGACCTCGATCTCGCCGCCGTCCAGCGGGTAGGCCCCGCCCACCGCCTTGATCGTCTCGCTGCGCCCGGCGCCCAGCAGGCCGCCCAGGCCGACCACCTCGCCCGGCTTCACGTCGAAGCTGATGTCGTGCAGCTTGTGCCGGCTGCGCAGGTTGGTCGCCCGCAGCACGGGCGCCCCGCCGGTGCCCTCGTGCTGGTCGGCCTCGAAGGCGGTGGCGCCCTCCTTGCGCACCTGGGAGGCGTCCCGGCCGAGCATCAGCGAGACCAGGCGCAGCCGTTCCAGTTCGGCCAACTGCCCGGTGTGCACCAGGCGGCCGTCGCGCAGGATCGTGACCGCGTCGCAGATCTGGTAGAGCTCGTCCAACCGGTGGCTGACGTAGATGATGCCGATGCCGCGGGCGTGCAGGTCGCGGATGACGCCGAAGAGCGTCTCCACCTCGCGCGGCTCCAGCGACGAGGTCGGTTCGTCCATGATGACCACGCGTGCGTCGATCATGACCGCCCGGGCCAGCGCGACCATCTGTTGCGCGCCGAGGGCCAGCGTGCCCAGTTGGCGACGCACGTCGGTGGTGACGCCGTACGGGCCGAGGATCTCGGCCGCTTCCCGGTTCATCCGGTTCTCGTCCAGCAGACCGAACCGGTTGCGTGGTTCCCGGCCGAGGAAGAGGTTGTGCGCCACACTCATCAGCGGAACCAGGTTGACCTCCTGATAGATCGTGGAGATCCCGGACCGCTGGGCGTCCATCGGGGTGGCGAACGAGACCGGCTCGTCGCAGTATCGCAACTCTCCGCCGTCCGGTTGGTAGACGCCGGTGAGCACCTTGATCAGGGTTGATTTGCCGGCGCCGTTCTCGCCCACCAGGGCGTGCACCTCGCCTGGCTGGAGGGTGAATGAGACGTCGTCCAGGGCGCGCACGCCCGGGAACACCTTGGAAACATTGACGACTTCTAGCAGCGCCATGAACGCATTCACTCACTACTCAACATATTCCGTCAAGACTTCGAACATGTAACGGGCCGGGCACCCGCGTTGCCCGGCCCGTACGGCCCTCGGGTGTCAGCCGAGCGGAGCGGCGTTGTTCCAGGTCGTGTCCGCCGCGTAGCTACCCGGGTTGTCCCAGGTGTTACCGCCGCCGTTGCTGGCGATGTAGACCGCCTCGGCGTAGTGCCGCCAGTGGTAACCGGGGTAGTTGAACGACTCCATCGACACGTTGCCGGCGCCACCGTTCAGGCCCGGCTGGGCGCAGAACGTGGCGTCCTGCTGGAAGACCGCGCTCCCGTCGTTGGACGCCTTCTGCAGGCGGTATCCGGAGTGACGCAGGTACTGGCCCGGGTAGTTGACGGATTCGAACGTGTAGCAGCTACCGTCCGCGAGCCCGGCACGTACGGTAAAGGTGGCGTCCGCACGGTCGGTGGCCGAGCTCGACGCGGAGATGACGTCGGTACGCGCCAGCCCGTCGTAGTGCCGCAGGTAGCGGTTGTCGTATCCGGGCGTGGTGACCCGGAACGACCGCCGCTGACCCACCGGCAGATCCGCGCCGCTGCGCCACAGCGGCGTGCTGACCGCCCAGGTGGCGTCGTCGGTGAACGAGCCGCCGGTGTCCTGGTCCATCCAGACCTCTTCGCTGCGATGCCGCAGGAAGTAGCCCGGCATGTTGGACGCCTCCAGCGAGGTGCCGCCGCCGGACAGGCCTGTGCGAGTGCAGAACGTGGCGTCCGCGGCGAAGCTTCCCCCGGTGTCCGTCTCGCTGTACACCCGATAGTTGCGGTGCCGCAGGTAACGTCCCGGATAGTTGCGCGACTCGAACGAGTAGCAGGCGGCGTCGGACAGGCCGGGCCGGACCCAGAAGGTCGCGTCCTGACGGTCCACCGTGGCGCTGGCCGTGCCGATCACGTCGGTCCGCGCGGCGCCGTCCCGGTGCCGCAGGTAGCGATCGGTGTACCCGGGGGTGGTGACGCGCAGCGAGGCGAGCTTGTTCACCGGCAGCGTGGTGCCGGAGGCCGCGCCGAGCACCCGCAGGTTGACCTCGCGAACCCGGGCGAAGTCCATCTTCTGCACCTGCCGGTCGTAGGTATAGAAGCCGTTCAGCTCCTCCTCGACGTCGGTCGGTTCGGTGTAGACCGAGCCGGACAGCCCGCGACTGTTGATCAGGGACACCAGGTTGCTCGTGATCTGCACATATCGGCTGGTCAGGGCGTTGGAGTCGGCGAGCCATTCGTACGCGAACTTGCCGCTGGTCGGCCATTCGTGACCGGACACGCGCAGGCCGAGGCCGCCGTACTCGCCGTTCACCGCGATCCGGGTGGCGCTGGGCGTCCGTGAGATGCCCGGCCCCACATACTGGTGGTCGTCGATCACGTCGCCGTTGCCCGGATCCGGGTCGGAGTCGCAGCAGTTGGAGCCGGAGTTGTGGTTGACCAGCCGGGTCGGGTCCCAGCTCTTGACCTCCTCCGCGATGCGGCCGGCGTCGTACTCGCCCCAGCCCTCGTTGAACGGCACCCACTGCACGATCGAGGTGATGCCCTTGTGCTCGTCGATCATCTCGCGCAGTTCCCGTTCGTACCGGGTGCGTCCGGCCTGCGACGGCTCGCGGCCGCTGGCCAGCGCGGGCATGTCCTGCCAGACCATCAGGCCGAGCCGGTCCGCCCAGTAGAACCAGCGGTCGCTCTCCACCTTGATGTGTTTGCGGACCATGTTGAAGCCCATCGCCTTCTGCTGCTCCAGGTCGAAGCGCAGCGCCGCGTCGGTGGGCGCGGTGTAGATGCCATCCGGCCAGAAGCCCTGGTCCAAGGTGCCGAGCTGATAGACGAACTTGCCGTTCAGCGTGGGCCGCAGCACGCCGCCGAGCATGGCCTTGCCCAGCGAGCGCATGCCGAAGTATCCGGCCACGGCATCGCCGCCGCCGGTGCCGGTCAACGTGACGCGCAGGTCGTACAGGAACGGGTCGTCGGGGGTCCAGAGATGGGCGTTCGGCACCGGGATCCGCAGCGCCGCGCCGACGCTGCCGTTCGCCGTGCCGACCACGATTCCGCCGGTCAGCACCTGGGCGGTGACGCCCTGGCCGCCGATGCCGGCGCCCTGCACCACCAGGTCGAGCGCGCCGGCGCCGACGTTCGGGGTGGTGTCCAGCCGGGTGATCCGGGCGGCGTTCACCGGCTCCAGCCAGACCGTCTGCCAGATGCCCGACGACGGCGTGTACCAGATGCCGCCCCGGGCGGTGCGTTGCTTGCCGACCGGGATGTCCTGCCCGTCGGTGGGATCCCAGACCCCCACCACGACCTCGTTGGAACCGGTACGCAGGGCGGACGTCACGTCGTACGAGAACTTGTCGTACCCGCCCTCGTGGGTGCCCATCAGGCTGCCGTTGACCCACACCTTGGACTGCCAGTCGACGGCGCCGAAGTTCAGTTGGACGTGCCGGCCGGCCCAGCCGGCGGGCACCGTGAACGTGCGCCGGTAGTACATGAAGTTCTCGTGCCGCATGATCCCGGAGAGGGCACTCTCGATCGGGTACGGGACCAGCACCTCCTCGCCGAGGTTCTGGTTCAGCGGCGGGTTGTCGATGTTGCCGGAGCCGGCGAACTGCCAGATGCCGTTGAGGCTCTGCCAGTCCGGGCGGACCATCTGCGGTCGCGGATATTCCGGCAGCGGGTTGCTGGTGGAGACCTGGCTGGTCCACGGCGTGCTCAGCGGTGGGGTCTTGGGGGCGAAGGCGGCCGCGGGGGAGGCGGTGGCCATCAGCGTGCCGAGGGAGGCCACCGTGGTCGCGGCGAGCACCGCGAGTGCGCGGCGGAGGCGGGGGAATCGGGGACGTGTGTGCACGGGATCGCTCTCCTTACGGGCGAGCCTGTGGGGACGGTTTCACAGCTTGAAACACATATTGACGGGAACGCACACACGCCCGCAATAGAGACCCGTCAATGGCACAACCCCCGCCCCGCCCGCGCCCTCCGCCCGCCCTCGCCCCGCCCTCGCCCTCCGCCCGCCCCGCACCCTGCCCGCCCCGCACCCTGCCCGCCCCGCACCCCGCCCCCGCCCCCGCACCCCGCCCGCCCCGCCCCCATCACCCCGCCGATCTTGAACTTTGCGGTCCGGCATATCGCATATAGCGGGGTGAAACTGGCACCGAAAGCTCAAGATCGACGGGGGTGGCGGGGCGTGGCGTCGGGCGCGACGGGGGTGGCGGGGCGGCTCGGCGGCGGGGGCGGGGCGTCGGGCGGCGGGGCGGGGGCAGGGCGGGTGGGGGTGTGGGTGGGGACTCAGTAGGCGCTGTTCAGGTCGCTCTTGGCGTTGCTCTCGTCGTACTGCCGGTCCTGGATGATGATGTTCGAGGGGATCGGCTCGCCGTTGAAGAACTTCGTCGCGGTGTCGAAGGCCAGTGGTCCGAAGCGCGGGTTGGACTCGATCACCGCGGAGAACCAGCCGTCCACGATGCCCTGCACGGCGCCCTTGGTGCCGTCCACCGACACGATCTTCACGTCGCCGGGCTGCTTGCCGGCGCCCTTGAGGGCCACCTCCGCCCCCAGGGCCATCTCGTCGTTCTCGCCGTAGATGCCGTTGATGTTCGGGTTGGACTGGAGCAGTTGTTCGGTGACGTTCTGCCCGTCCTTACGCGCGAAGTTGCCCGTCTGCTCAAAGGTGATCTTGATGTCCGGGGCGACCTTGGCGATCTCTTCCTTGAAGCCCTTGGTCCGCAGCGTGGTCACGTTGTTGCCGGGTGCGCCGAGCAGGATGGCGACCTCGCCCTTGTTGTCCAGCGCCTTGGCCATCTCGTCGGCCGCCCGCTGGCCCTGCTTCTCGAAGTCCGAGCCGATGAAGGTCAGATAGTCCTTGCAGGGCGTCGCGTTGATCTGGCGGTCGATGGTGATGATCGGGATCTTCTTGGCCGACGCCTTGGCGAAGACCGAGTCCCAGCCGTCGGAGTTCAACGGCGCGATGACGAGCAACTGCACGCCCGCGTCGATCATCTGCTCCACATCGCTGATCTGCTTGTTGAACTCGGAGTTCGCGTTGGTCGTGGTGAGGTTGGTGATGCCGAGCTTGGCCGCCTCGTCCTTGATGGACTGGGTCTCGGCGATGCGGAACGGGTTGGCCTCCTTCTCCGACTGGGAGAAGCCGACCTTTGCCGTCTTCAGATCGATCTTGCTGCCGCCGAACTGGTCCAAGGTGCACGTCTCGGCGCCCGGAGCGGCGGACTGAACCACCTGGGCGCCGGCGGATGAGGTGCCCGCCGAGTCGGCGGCGGTGTCGCTGTCCTCCGACTTCGCACAGGCACTGACGAGAAGAAGGGCCGCACCGAGAGTGGCGGCCGCCGGCCGCCAACGACCGGACGTAGCGCTCATGACATGGGCTCCTTAGCGGTGGATGCGACATCATCGGGTAACCACCCGGAAACACATTCACCCACTATCAAACTTTTCTTGTCAAGGTCGCCGTCATAACCAATCAGAAACGAACGTTGCGAGGGGATGCCGGGGTCGAATCCGCAGGTCGCGGGCGTATCCCAGCGAAGTGGACACCGGCCTCCGAAAGCCGCCAACGGACCCGTGCGGCGTCCCGCGCGGCGCCGATTCGTTCGAAGATGTCGACCGCTTCGCGCCCCGGGTCGGCGGCGTCGCCGGGGTTTCGGGACACGGCCAGCAAGGCCGCGTCCTCCAGCGCCTCGGCCAGCTCGACCGGGCGCCCCACGGCCCGGTAGTGCGCGGCAGCGGCCATGGCCGGGCCGGGATCGGCGGTCAGCAAGGCCCGGCAGCGCAGCGCGGACGCATGCGCGCGGGCCGCGACCTTCTCCCTGGCCGCCTCCGCCGCGCAGATCGCATCGGCCTCCTCGGCGACATCCGGCCGGCCCGCCTCCAGCGCCAGCCGCACTACTGCAGGTAACCACTGGTGACGCAGCATCATCGGGGCGTAGTCCGGTCGCAGCAGCGGATCCATCAGCCGCAGTGCCTCATGTGGACGGTCCCGCTCGGCCACCGCCAGCGCCCGTGCCACCAGCAGAAAGTCGCAGCTTTCACGTTCCGATTCGCTGGCCGGGAGGGCGTCCGCCGCGTTCAGATGTGCGGACACCAGGTCGGGGGCGCGGCGCCGCAGGGCGATCAGCGCGGCCACGCCGTGCAACAGCATGCTCATCGCCTCCGGTTCGCGCAGGCCCTCGACGGTGACCCCGGCCGCCGCCTCGGACATCGCCTCGTCCCACCGGCCGAGCCAGTAGCACTGCACCGCGGTGGCCACCGGCATCCGCGCCTCGCGCAGGGTCTGCTGCGCCTCCGCCAAACGGTCCAGGTTCTGCAGCGAGAAGACCCGGTTGTCGAGCAGATCCGCGTACATCCCGGCGGTGTGGGTGTCCTCGCGCATGAGGTCCAGCGCGCGATCCACGTGGTGCAGCGCGCGCTCATGGTCGCGCCGGATGGAGCTGGTCAGCCAGACGGTCTGCAGAGCGAAGGCCGCCTCGTACCGTTCCCCGGCGGTGGTCGCCTCGGCGAGCATGGCGTCCGCATCCCGCTCGGTGCGGGCCAGGTCGGTGAGGTCGCCCCGGCGGAAGTTGGCGAGCAGCACCCGATGCCGGGTGCGCCACATCTGCGGTTCGTCCGGCACTTGCAGCGCGGTACGCAGCAGCCGGATCGCCCCGTCCAGGTCGCCCAGGCGGAATCGCATGGTGGCCACGAGCTGACGCATCTCGGCCCGTTCCCCCGGATCGGCGGCCACCTCGATCGCCCGCTCGCCCAGCTCGACCGGGTAGCGATCGTGGCGCACCTCCAACCGGACCAGGGCGGGCAGCAGGACGGCGCGTTGACACGCGTCCGGCAGCGCGCTGTCCAGCACCCGGCGGATCAGGTCGCCGGCCGCCTGCGGCATCCGGCGGGCGACCTCGGCATGATGGTCGACCAGCCACGCCACCAGCCACCCGTCCACCTCGGGCGGGGCGGCGGCGAGCTGACCGGCGACCGCGACCACCGGCCCGCCGGCGGCGGCCAGGATCTGGGCGGCCCGGCGGTGCGCCTCGGCTCGCCGCGCCGCGGGCGTGTCGTCGTGCAGCGCCTGACGCAGGAACGGATGCCGGAAGGCGAGGTCCGCCCCCGAGTCCACAAGCACGTTCGCGGCCAGCGCCTCCTCCAGATCGGCCATCAGCTCCAGCGGCGACCGGCCGGTCAGCGCCACCACGTCGGCCACCGCGAACTCCATGCCCAGCAGCGCGGCCTGCCGCAACACCGCCCGGGCGCGTGTCGACAAGGCGTCGATGGAGGCGCGGACGGCGGCGAACACCGACTCCGGCGGGTCGGCCTCGACGGCGGCGTCCACGTCCGACATCCCCCGCACGGCTCGCACGGCGTCACGGCGCACCAGCGCGTCGACCATCTCGCGGGCGTAGAGCGGGTTGCCGGCCGCGCGGGCGGCGAGTGCGCGCAGGTTGACGCCCAGCGGCCCGCCGACCACGCCCGCGATGATCAGCTCGATGTCCGCCGGGCCGAGGGGACGCAGCCCGACGAACCTGCCCGGCCGAGCCCGGACGCCCTGGCGGAGCCGGTCCAGCCCGGCCGGGTGCGGGCCCATGCGGACCGCCACCACCAGCAGCAGCGGCAACCGATCGACGGCACCGAGTAGCCGTTCCAGCACCTGCACGGTGGCCGCGTCGGCCCACTGCGCGTCGTCGATGACCAGCACCATCGGTCCGGTGGCGCAGGCGGAACGCACCTGGGCGAGCATGCGGTCGGCGTCGTCGATCGGGCCGGAACCCATCGCCCGCGCGATCACCTGCAGCGGTACCCGTTGACCGAGCTCGTCGGCGGCACCCCAGGCCACCCGGCAGCCGGCGCCCGCCGCGTCGGCGAACGCCTGGATCAGCAGCTCCGTCTTGCCGATGCCGGCCTCGCCCTCCAACCAGACGACGCCGCCGGTGCCCGAGGCGACGGCAGCCATCTGCTCCCGCAGGTGTGCCAGCTCTTCGCCGCGTCCGAAGCAGGCACGACTGGCGAGCCCGTCACGCACCGCCCGCGCCACCGGCGTGGGCAGCACCGCGGTCGCCGCCCGAGGCCGGCCCGCGGCCGGCGCACCGGGCCGGGTGTCCTCGCCGGCCAGAATGCGCCGCTGTGTCTCGCGCAGCGCCGGGCCGGGTTCCACCCCGAGCTCGGCGACCAGGACACGGCGTGCGGTGCGGAACGCCTCCAGCGCCTCGGCGGAGCGCCCGGACCGGTCCAGCGCGCGCATCAGCAGGTCGTGCAGGGGCTCGTGCAGCGGGTGGGCGCGGACCAGGCTGGTCAGCTCGGCGACCAGGTCCGGGTCCCCGTCCAGCTCCAGCAGCGTCCGGGCGCGCAACTCCATCGCAGCCAGCCGCAGGTCGGCCAGCCGCTGCCGGTCCAGCTCGATGAACGGTCCGGCCAGTCCGGCGTACGCGTCTCCGTGCCACAGGTGTAGCGCCTCGTCCAGCCGGGCCACCGCGGCGCGGCGGTCGCCCGCGGCGATGAGCTCGGCCGCCGCGTCGCGCAGCCGCCGGAACCGTTCCGCGTCCACGTCCTCAGCCCGCACGCGCAGCCCGTACCCGGACGGGCCGGAGACCAGCGTGTCGGTCCCGGGCAGCCGGCGGCGCAGCCCGGAGATGTAGGTGTAGATGCTGCCCGCCGCGGTCGGCGGTGCGGCCGGCCCCCACACCGCGGCGATCAGGTCGTCCCGGCCGACCAGCCGCCCGGCGTTGGCGGCCAGCACCGCGAAGACCGTGCGCTGCCGCCCGGGACCGAGATCGATCTCCCGGCCCGCCACCGAGCAGCGCACCCGGCCGAGGACGGCGACGCGAAGATGGCTCTGTGCCGGCACGAAACCTCCCGTCCACGCATGGTCCACCGAGAGGAGACCGATGTCAGCGGGCCGGGATAACAGAAATTTCCGGGTCGGGCCGGCTCGCGGCGACAATGCGGCGCATCTCGGCCGCCAGATCGGGGTCAGAGGTGTGTGACGCCACCCAGTCTGCCGGGACGCCCGCTCCTTCGCTGCGCGGATCACCGGCGCGGGACAGCGCACGCGCGAGCCACGCGGTCAGATCCAGATGCACCGTCGGGTCGGCGGACGGGTGTGCCGTCGCCGCCCGCAACACCGCCGCGCCCACCGCGGGCGCCCGCGTGACCAGTTCCTCGGCGTGCCCGGCAAGCCAGCCCGTGGCCCAGGCATCGATCGGAACCGGACCGGCCAGCAATTGACCGGCCACGCGCTGCGGTGCGGCGCCGCGGCGGGCGAGCTGTTCGGCGAACGCCCGGTGCAACATCACCCGCAGCGCCGTCGGCGTCCCGTCGTGCAGCACACGTCCGACGACCGGGTGCCGGAACACCGGCCGCTCCGCCGCCCGGTCCGCCAGCAAGCCGGCGTCGCGCGCGTCGTCGAGGGCATGCCGGAGCCGGGCGCCCGGTCGTTCGGTCACCGCGGCCAGCTCGTCGAGAGTGCAGCCGGAACCGAGGAACGCGATCGCGCGCAGCAGGTTGCGGGTCTCCTCGGGCAGCGGACTCAGGTGCGCACCGACCGCGGCGCTCAACGCCGGACCGGGGGAGGCACTGCCGTCGCGCCGTTCGGCGACCAGACATTGCAGGTACTGCGGGTTGCCGCCGGCCTCGGCGACCACCGTGGTGACCGCGTCGGCGGCCAGCTCCGGACAAAGCCGACGAGCCAGCTCGGCCGCGTCGGCCGCGGCCAGCGGCGGAAGCGTCAACACCGCCGCGCCCCGGGTGGTGAGCGAGCGCCGCAGCCGGTCCAGCGCCGCGCGGTCACCTGTCGGCCGGACGGCGCTGATCAGCAGCAACGGCACCTGGCCTGCGAGGCGGTGCAGCTCGCGCCACGCGGTGCGACTCGCGTCGTCGGCCCACTGCAGGTCGTCGATCACCAGCACGGTCGGCGTGCGTTCGCAGGCCGCGTGCACCGCGGAGAGGTCGTCCACGCCTGCCCGCCGCAGGCCATCGCGCAGCACACCCATCGGGGCGCGGTCGCCCAGTTCGTCCGCGGTCGCCCAGCCCAGCCGGGCCACGCCGACGAGGGCCGCGGCCAGCAGCGCGGATTTGCCCGCGCCGGGCTCGCCCTCGATCCAGATCGCGCCGCCGGTGCCGTCCGCCAGCGCGCCGACCGCCGCCCGCAGGCGCTCCAGCAGGTCGTGCCGGCCGATCAGACCGCCCGGTGGTTCGGTCTCCGGCGTCGGCTCGTCGCCCGGTTCGCCGAGCATGTGCCGGTGCAGCGAGCGCAGCGCCGCGCCCGGTTCCGTCCCGGCCTCCTCCACGAGCAACCGGCACAACCGCGCGTAGAGGTCGAGGGCTTCGTCGCGCCGGCCGTCGCGGTCCAAGGCGGTCATCAGCAGGCCGTACGAGTTCTCCCGCAGCCGGTGTGTGCCGACGATCTCGCGCAGCCCGGCGATCGCCTCGCCCGCCCGGCCGGCCTCGACCAGCAGTTCGGCGTGCAATTCCCGGGTGGCCAGCAGCAGTTCGGTCAGGCGCACCCGCTGCGCCGCGGCGAACGGTCCGGGCACGCCGGCCAGCGCCTCCGCGCGCCACAGCGCCAACGCCGATTCGAGGTCGTGCAGCGCGCCGACCAGGTCGCCGGCCACGCGCTTCTCCCGGGCCGCGTCCCGCAGCGCCTCGAAGGCGAACACGTCGATGTCGGCGCGCTCGGCGCGCAGGCTGTAGCCCCCGCCCGCGGACGCCAGGGTGCCGCGCGCCGGGCGCAGGATCCGGCGCAGCCCGGACACGTACGTGTAGAGGCTGCCCAACGCGCTGGCCGGCGGGTCCTCGCCCCACACCGCGGCGATCATCTCCGGTGGGGTGACGGGACGACCGGCGTTTAAGGCCAGAAGGCTCAGCACCGCTACGCGGTGTGCCGAGCCGAGCACGACCTCGGAGCCGTCGTCGCGCTGCACACTCACCGGACCGAGCAGGCGAACGCGCATGACCGCAGAATATAGCCGAAATCGCGGCGATTCATGTCGCAAGTGGACGGTAGCGGAGAGTGTTCGCGGGCTTCGAGAATCCGTTCGAGTTAGTAAAGCGGGCAAACGATCGGGGCGGCCGGGCACATTCCGTGCCCGCCCCTTCAAGTCCGTTTCCCCGGCTGGTGCACTGAGCCTTGTCTCGAAAACCCTGGCCGGACCGCGCATGCGCCGGACCGGGATGCGCAGGACACGGCTCGATCCGGGGGAGGAGGGGCGATGGGCGAGCAGTCGCAGCCGTTCGCGGGAGAGCTCTTCCTCGCCCTGGCGAGCGAGGGACGCCTGGTCATCGACGCGGCCCGTGCCGACGACGCGATCGCCGGCCTGGAACGTACGTTGAACGAGCTCACCTCTCGGCTGCAGCTCTTGCGGATGTGGGAGCGCACGCCGGAACCGACGGTGGACGGCCTCCCGGACGACATCGTGCTCGACGTCGTCGACGCGGTCTTCGCCGAACAGCTCGCCCCCGGGCAGCTCGAACGCGCCGTCCTGGAGCTCCCCAAATACATTCAGGCTCTGCATCTGGCCCGCCGTCCCACATCGTGAAGGTTTTCTGAAGACCCGGTCCCGACACTGGTCCGGCAGAGGAAACCGACACGGAGGTGGGCTGTGGATCAGGTGCGGGTAGCGGTGCAGGCATCGGATCCGCTGAGCCATGCCGGACTCGTGGGTTTCCTGCAGAGCCGTTCCGAGATCACCGTGCTGCGTGGCACTCGGCGGGCCGAGGCGGATGTGCTGGTGGTGGCCGCGGACAGACTCAGCGCCGACGTGGTGGCGGGGCTGCGCCGATCGGCCACCGAGGTCGCCGCGCCGGTGGTGCTTGTCGTCGGCGAGATCTCCGAGGCGGAGCTGCTGACCGCGGTCGAGTGCCGGGTGGTGGCGATCCTGCCCCGCCCCGCAGTCACCGCCGAGCGGCTGGTGCACAGCGTGACCGCGGCCGCCGTGGGCGGCGGCGTGATGCCGCCGAACCTGGTCGGTGAGCTGCTCAAGCACATCGAGCGCCTGCAGCGCGACGTGCTCGCACCGAACGGCCTGAACGGCGCCGGTCTCACCCCGCGCGAGGTGGACGTGCTGCGCCTGATGGCGGACGGGCTGGACACCAACGAGATCGCGAGCAAGCTCTGTTATTCCGAGCGCACCGTCAAGAACGTCATCTACGGCGTCACGCATCGACTCAAGTTGCGCAACCGCTCGCACGCGGTCGCGTACGCCCTGCGCGCCGGCATGATCTGAGCGCCGTCGGTCAGTGGCCGGCGTGATCGGCTTCCTGGACCGGCGGCCCACCGGGATCTTCGTGGACCGGCGGCCCACCGGGATCGCAGTGCCGACGGGCCGGCTTGAGCGTGGCCGGAGCGCCGTCCTCCGGCGTCCCGTCCTGCTTGGTCAGCCGGCTCGGCACGAACAGCGCGGCAAGCGCACCGCCGGTCACCATCAGCCCGGCGCAGATCAGCATCGCGTGACGGTATGTGGGTGCGAGGTCGCCCGGGTCGGTGAGGTTGCCACCGCCGATGCCCGCGGCCAGCGGAAGCGCCGCCACCGCCAGCAGCCCGGCCGCGCGGGCGACCGCGTTGTTCACCCCGCTGGCGATGCCCGCGTACGCGTCGGAAAGCGAACCCAACGCCGTCGCGGTGAGCGGTGCCACCAGCAGCGACAGGCCCAAGCCGAAGATCACCACGGCGGGTAGCACGTCGGTCAGGTACGCGGCGCCGGGCCCGATGCGGGACAACAGCACCAAGGCGACGGCGCACACCAGCGGGCCCACGGACATCGGGATCCGCGGCCCGATCCGTTGCGACAGCGCCCCGGCCCGCGCGGAGAGCACCAGCATGAGGGCGGTGATCGGGAGCATCGAGATGCCACCGGTCAGCGGGCTGAAACCGGCGACCACCTGCAGGTTTACCACCACCAGGAAGAACACCCCGCCGTTGGCGGCGTAGACCAGGAAGGTCACCACGTTCGCGGCGGTGAACGCCCGCGAGCCGAACACCCGCAGCGGCAGCATGGGATGCGTGGAACGGCGCTCGACCAGCACGAAGGCGATCATCCCCAGCACACCGACCGCCAGCGGGCCGAGCACCCGCGTGCTGGCCGGCCCGTGCACCGGCCAAGCGGTGAAACCGTACGTGAGGCCCGCCAGCCCGATGGCGCCGGCGAGCACGCCCGGCACATCCAGGCCCCGCGCGGCGGCGGCGTTGCGGGTCTCCGGCACGTGCCGGGCGGCGACCAGGATGACCACCGCCGCGACCGGCGCGTTGATCAGGAAGATGAGCCGCCAGTTCGCCACGTCGACCAGCCAGCCACCGAGGAACGGGCCGAGGGCGCCGCCGATGCCGCCCAGCCCGGACCACGCGCCGATGGCCCGCGCCCGATCGGCCGGCACGAACGACGCCTCCAGGATGGCCAGCGCGCCCGGGGTGAGCAGCGCGCCACCGATGCCCTGCAACACCCGGGCCGCGATCAGGAACTCGATGTTCGGCGCCAGGCCACACAGCAGCGACGCGGTGGCGAACCAGCCCACGCCGAACTGGAACAGCCGCTTGCGCCCGAACCGGTCGCCGAGCGAGCCGCCGAGCAGAATCAGGGAGGCCAGGCTGAGCGCGTACCCGTTGATCGTCCACTGCAGGCCGGCGGCGTCCGCGCCGAGGTTTTCCCCGATGGCCGGCAGGGCGATGTTCACCACCGTGGCGTCGATGAACGCGAGGCTGGAGCCTAGGACGGTGGCGAGCAGCACCCACCGGCCGGTCGCGGTGCGGTACCGGATGCCCGGCGGTTGACCCATGACGTGACCCTACGCCCGCCTCGTCGTGCGTCGTGCCGGTGCGGGACGAAGAAGTCCGCAGCGGTCCTCCGGCTACGGGACGGCGTCCGCGGCCCGCCCGATCAGCTCGTCGGCCACCCGGGCGACGCCCCGCCCGTCCACCGCGGCCCAGGCGCGTGCCGCCAGCGCGGCGCGTGCCGCAGCGTCGGTCAGCAGGTCACGCAGCACCGCGACGGCGGCAAGCGCCTCGGCCGAACCCGGCTCCCGCAACGACGGCAGGTGGCCGACACCCGCGGCGAGTCCCCGCTCCACCGCCCGGCCGTACCCGACGATCTGGTTGTCCACCACCCAGACCAGGGCGGCCGGAAGCCCCAGACACAGCAGCTCCCACGTCGACGTCCCGCTCGCGCTGACCGCCACGTCGGCCCCGGCGAGCAGCTTGGGCAAGTCGTCCGTGGGGGCCAGCACCTCCACGAGCTGCCCCGGCCCGGTGGCGAGCGCCCGCACCTCGGCACGCAGTCCCTCGTCGGCGCCGATCACCGTGGCGTCGAACGGTGCTCCGGTGCGGATCAGCAGGCCGGCGAGCACGGGCGCGGCCCGGTACGCGTCGGTGCCGCCGAAGAAGCACACCACCCGAGGCACCCGGCCCGGATCGGCGCCCGGCGCGGCCGGCGGGCGCAGTTCGCGGACCGCGGTGCGCAGCAGCGCGTACCGCAGGCCGGCCAGCCGCACCGCGCCGGGCGGCAGATCCGGGGCGGCCAACTCGGCGTCCAGGTTCTGGTCCACGTAGACGTCGGCCTGCTGACCGCGCAGATCGGCGTCCACCACGGCGAGCACCGTACGGCCCGACGCGCGCAGCGCCGCACCGTGTGCACCGGACAGTTCGTAGGAGTCCAGCACCAGCGCGTCCAGGCCCAGCCGATCGGCGGCGGCGACCAGCGCGTCCGGCCCGTCCGGCGCCGGGTGCCGGGGCAGGCCGCGGCCCGCGAGCTGCTGCTCGGCCCAGGCGAAACCGCCGAGGTCGCTGAGGAAATGGACCGGCACGCCGCGGCCGACGAGCTCCTCGGCCAGCGCCACGCAGCGGATCAGATGCCCGACCCCGGTGCGGCCGCCGGCATCGCAGCGAATCCCGACTCTCACGCTTGGACGAGCGACTTCTGTTCCACGTGCGCGTTGAGCGCGGCGAGCTCGGGACGGTGGCCCAGCCAATCGGTGAGGGTGCGCACCGGGATCGCACGGTCCCCGAAGTGGTCGATGATGCGCTCGATCAACGCCCAGTCCTCCGGGGTGTCCAGGGTCAGCCGCAGGTGCGACAGGTCCGGCTGCATGGTAAGGCCGAGGACGGTGAAGTCCTCCGGATGGGTGTAGATGTACGAGGTGACGTGCGTCCGGTGATGTCCGGTGGCGAGCTTGTCGATGGTGCGCAGCACCTCACCGCGGGTGACCTCGACGTCCAGGCCGCGGGGCAGCGTGCGGGCGATCGAGGTGCTCAGGTAGTCCACGTACGGCGCGGCGGCGAACACCTTGGCAGCGAGCGCGACCAGTTCCGGGTCCAGCAGCGGGCAGTCGGCGGTGAACCGCAACACGGTGTCCGCCGGGTGGTCGTCGAGCACCTTGAGGAACCGGCTCAGCACGTCGTCCACCGGCCCGCGGGAGACCGGGACGCCGATCCGCTCGCACTCGGCCACCACGGCGTCGTCGGTGCTCTCGTCCGTGGTGGCCACGACCAGTTCGTCCAGCACTTCGCTGGCCTGTGCGGCCCGCACCACGCGGTCGAGCACGGTGCGGCCGCTGAGCCGCCGCAGAACCTTGCCGGGCAGCCGGGTGGAGCCCATCCGGGCCTGGATGATGCCGAGGGTATGCATGGAAGGAACCTTCTGTGGAGGGGTCAGCGCCGTGACCGGCGCCATGCCTTGCGGGTGGTGCGGAGGGCCGCCGCGCCGAGCTTGGCGGCCCGATAGCCGAGGCTGCCGTCGAACATCGCGATCGTCCGCCGGGCGCGGGCGAGTTCCTGTTCCCGTTTGGTCAGTTGCCGCTCGTGCCAGAGCAACTGGTCCCGGGTGTCCGCCAACTGCTGCCGCAGGGAACGGATCTGCTCCTCGGTCTCGCGCTGCGACACCGGCTTCAGCGGTCCCTGCGGTTCCGGCACCGGCCGGTCGCAGCGCATCCCCGCCGCGCCGGTGAGCACCGCGGTCAGCGTCTCCACGTCGGTGACGGCCGGCCACGGATGCGCGTAGCCGCCGGCCATCAGGGTGTCCGCGAAGCGCCGCATGGCCGCGGCGACCGCGGACGACGTGGCGACCGGCTCGGGGCTGCGCCAGCTCGGATCGAGAAGGGCGGGCGTGTCGCCGTCCAGCAGCACGTTGTCCACCGTGGCGTAGGCGCGGGCCGCGTCGGGCAGCGTGCCGACCCAGGCCGCCCACCGGCTGAGCAGCGCGCGCACGGCACGCGCGTCGTAGCGGACGGCGGCGGCGATCAGCAACTCCTCCAGCAGCCGACCGTTGGGTAGCGGGCCGTCGAGCCGGGCCGGGTCCCGTCCCGCGGTCGGCGTCCCGCGGTCGAGCACGCTGCGGTGCCACGTGCCGCGCTCGTCGCGGGTCAGGGCCAGCACGGGACCGTCGGCGAGCAGCACCGGCGGCACCGGCGGGCGGGTAGCCGACGGCGGGTGCGCGGACGGGTCGCCGCGGTGCGCGACGACCAGCCAGGCGGCGGCGAACTCGACGCCCAGCCCGGCACGCACCGCAGCCGCGGCGAGCCGGCGCGGATCGCTGAGCACCGGGTGGCCGGCGTACGCCGTGCCGGCGGCCCGTGCGGCAGTGGCGGCGAGCGCCGCGGCGGGTCCGGCGCGCAGCGCCTCCGGCTCGGCGATCAGGGCCGGCTGCCCCGGCCGGGCCCAGGCGGCGCCGAGCCATGCCAGACTCCACCCCTCCGCGGACAGATGCGCGCCGAGCCTGTCCGGGCTGCCCGGTTTCGTCTCGTCGTACTCGCCGATCGGGAGCCATTGCTCGTCACCCTGCGGCGAGGTGGGCGTGCCGAGGTCGACCAGGCGATGCACGCCGAGGTCGTTCTCCACCGCGATCAGCAGACGTCCGCCGGGGCGCAACGTGCGATGCAGCGCTCGCAACGACTCGGACCAGTCGTACTGCGGCCCCTCGACCGAGCAGAGCCGGCCCATCCCGTCCAGCGCGACCACCAGGTCGTACCGCCCGGTCTCTTGGAGTTTGGGCAGCGTGCCGCAGAGCACGCGGACCCCGCGGGCGGCGACCGTCGCGGCGTCGGCCTCGGCGCGCACCAGGCACGTGGTCGGCGCGTGTGCGGCGAGCACGTCCAGCAGGACGTCCGCGTGCGGCCCGGCGACCAGCGCCTCGCCGCCGTCCGGGAGCTGCCGGGCGACCGCGTCGACCAGGGGGACCAGGGCGGCGCTGCCGGCCGGCGGGCGCTGCGGATGCTGCCGGTCGGACCAGGCCGGCATTTCGCCGCCGATGAGGGCGACTTCGGTGGTCATGCCCGGCTCGCGATCGCCGGTGTCGGGGCGGGCCGCCGCCAGCCCAGCAGGGCGCGCAGCTCGTCCGGGCCGACCATGCCGTCCGCGCCGAGCTCGGCGGCGGCGGATGCGGACGCGTCGACCGGGTCCGGGTCCGTGCCGTGCAGTTCCGGCCACTGGCGGCGGATCCACGCGGCGAGACGCCGGTCCTCGCCGTTGAGCTGCATCGGGTCGCCATAGACGGCCGGTTCGCATCCGGTGACCGCGCCGTACAGCACCGCGCTGCTCAGCCGGTTGGAGGCCACCCGACGGTGCCGACGCAACTCGGTGAGCTGTTGATGCAGAAACTGCCGGTCGGTGTCCTGCCAGCGCTTGCCGCGGTAGCCGTGGCAGATGACGCGGCCGGCTCGTTCGTACGCGGCCCGGATCCGCGGGTTGTGGTATTCCTGCCAGTACAGGCAGAAGGTGATCGGGCCCGGTTCGGTGGCCACCGCCTCGTCGATCAGGCGCTGGTGATCGCCCGCGACGGACTGCCGCTCCCAGCCGTGAAACGGGTACCAGATGGTGCCGGAACGCTCCGGCGGGCCGGCGGCGGGCCGCAGGGACAGCAGGTAGAGATACGGCGCGCCGACCACCGTCGCCTGCCGGCGTCCCATCGACCAGGCGCGACGCCGCGTCCGCTGCGACCACACGAAGATCGGCAGGCCGGGCAGGTAGGGCGTCTCCGGGCCGAGCCCGTCCAGCACATTCCAACCGTGCTGCAGGAAGCCATGGATGCGCGGTGGGTCTGCCGGGTCGAGACCGCAGTATGCCGCCAACACGTGTGCGTGGCCGTAGAAGTGATTGGCGTGGTGCACCTGGTCAGCCCCCGAGCACCGTGCGCAGGGTCTCGATCACACGGTCCTGGTCGGCTTCGCTGAGATCCACGAAGAGAGGCAGCGACAACTGCTCGGCGTAGAAGTCCTCGGCGACGGGACACATGCCGCGACGGTAACCCAGGTCTTCAAACGCCGGGTGCCAATAGACCGGCATGTAATTGACCTGTACGCCGATGCCGGCCGCGCGCATCCGGTCGTAGACCTCCCGGCGGCGGCCGTCGCGGATGCGCACCGGGTAGAGGTGACGCAACGGGTCCACCCAGGCCCGCCGTGGAGGCAGGCGCAGGCCCGGCACGTCGGCCAGCAGCTCGTCGTAGCGCGCGGTGAGGTGCGCCCGGCGCTGCTTGAACATGTCCAGCCGTGCGAGCTGCGTGCTGCCCAGTGCGCACAGCACGTCGGGCAGCCGGTAGTTCAGCCCGAACTCGTGCACCTCCTGGTGCCAGCCGCCCTCCTCCGGGTACCGCATCTTGGCCCGGTCCCGCACTAGACCCACGGTGCGGAAGGTGCGCAGCCGTTCGACAAGCGCCGGGTCGGTCGCGGCGACCGCGCCGCCCTCCGCGGTGGTCATGTTCTTGGTCGGGAAGAACGAGAACGTGGTGAGGTCCGCCAACGAACCCACCGGACGGCCGCGATAGGTCGAGCCGATGGCGTGCGCGGCGTCGGCGAGCAGCGTGGCCTCCGCACGGTCGGCGACCTTGCGCAGCGCGTCGTACTCGGCGGGGTGTCCCGCGTAATCGACCGCGGTGACGGCTCGCGTGCGGGACGTGACCGCGGCCTCCACCGCTACCGGGTCGATGTTGCCGGTGTCCTCCTCGACGTCGGCGAAGACCACCGTGGCGCCGAGCATGGCGGCGGCCGAGGCGGTCGCCACGAAGGTCATCGGCGTGGTGATCACTTCGTCGTCGGTCCCGATCCGGGCGGCCGCGTACGCCGCATGCAGCGCGACCGTGCCGTTGGTGACGGTGACGCACGGCGCGCCGGCCACCGCTTCCAGCTCCGCCTCGAACCGGGCGACCCGGGGCCCGGTGGTCAGCCAGTCGCTGCCCAGCGCGGCGACCACCGCCTCGACGTCGGTGGCATCGACGTGCTGCCGTCCGTACGGCAGCATCACTTGTCCTCGAGCAGGGCGTGCATCGCCTCGACGTCCAGCCAGAGGTCGTTGTTGTCGGAGCGGTAGTTGAAGCCGTCCTCCACCCGCTCACCGCCGGCCGGTGGTTCGTAGCCCCAACTGGCCACCACCGGCTGGACCACGTATCGGTCCGGGAACCGCAGCGTGCGGCGGCTGTCGTCGGCGGAGATCATCTCCTCGTGCAGCTTCTCGCCGGGGCGGATGCCGGTCTCGTGGGTGGGTGCGTCCGGGGCCACCGCGTCGATCAGGTCGAGGATGCGCATGCTCGGGATGCGCGGCACGAACAGCTCGCCACCCTGCATCCGGTCGAAGGAGTCGACCACGAATCGCACCGCCTGGGGCAGCGTGATCCAGAAGCGGGTCATCCGCTTGTCGGTCACCGGCAGGCTCTTGCCCTCGGCGTTCAACGCCCGGAACAGCGGCACCACCGAACCGCGGCTGCCCATCACGTTGCCGTAGCGCACCACGGCGAACCGGGTGGGGTGGTGTGCCGCGTAGTGGTTGCCGGAGATGAACAGCTTGTCGGCGACCAGCTTGGTGGCGCCGTACAGGTTGATCGGGCTGGACGCCTTGTCGGTGGACAGCGCCACGACCTTCTGCACGCCGGCGTCGATGGCGGTGTCGATCACGTTCTGCGAGCCGTTGATGTTGGTCGCGACGTACTCGGAGGGGTTGTACTCCGCGGTGTCGACCTGCTTCAGGGCGGCGGCGTGGATGACGTACTCGATGCCGTGCATGGCCCGCGCCAGCCGGTCCTTGTCGCGCACGTCGCCGATGAAGAACCGCAGCCGGGGGTCGTCGCCGAACATCTGCCGGACCTCGTACTGCTTCAACTCGTCCCGGGAGAACACCACGATCCGCTGCGGGTCGAGATGCTCCAGGGCGTACCTGAGAAACGCCTTACCGAAGGAACCGGTGGCGCCGGTGACGAGAATGGAGGATCCGGCCAGTACAGACACAGTGAACTCCCGCGAGGGGTCGAGCGGTGAGGGGACGAGAGCGGAGCATAACCCTGTTTCGTGATCGTGGAAGAGACTGAAGCGAATGCCAACCTCAATTCACCCACCGTTAAACTTCGATTTCGTAACCCGTCGAAGTTGCTGCCACAATGAAGACTGCCCGTCCGCTAGATCTTGGAGAAACCGTGGCTGACCTGCAAAGACTCCGCGATGCCTTCCGCACATCGCTCGATCTTCCGGCGGATACTCCCGTTGACGAACTGCAATATCAAGATAACGCTCAGTGGGATTCGCTGGCCCACATGTCCTTGATCGCGGCGATCGAGGACGAGTTCTCGATCATGATTGACACTGATGACGTGATCAATATGAGCAGCTTCCAGGAGGCTGTGCGAATTCTGGGTAAATACGGAGTAGCTTTCAATGAATGATCATGTCGCCCTAATCACCGGCGCCTCGCGAGGCATCGGCCGGGCGACCGCGCATCGCCTGGCCGAGCAGGGATACGACCTCGTCCTGCATGCGGGCGGGGAACAAGGCGTGGCGGACGCCGCCGCCGAGATCTCCGGCAAACACGGGGTCCGCGTGGTGACCGCGTTCGGCGACATCGCCGATCCGGGGACCAGCCGCGCCATGATGCGCACCGCGTTCGAGGCGTTCCGGCGGCTGGACGCCCTCGTGGTGAACGCGGGCACGCACGCGGCCGGCATGCTCGGCATGACCGACGACGGCACGATCCAGCGGTTGTTCGACGTGAACGCGGTCGGCGCGGCCTACACGCTGCAGGGCGCGGTCCGGTTGCTGGCGCGCGGGAAGGCGCCCGCCGTCGTGCTGGTCTCCTCCATCACCGGCACCGTCGGGGCATCCGGGCAGGCGGTCTATGCCGCCAGCAAGGCCGCAGTGGCCGGGCTGGCCCGGTCCGCGGCCAAGGAACTCGGCCCGCGGGGCATCCGGGTCAACGCGGTGGCACCCGGCTTCATCGCCACCGACATGCTCGACACGTTGGACGACAAGGGTCGCGCCGAGCGCATCGCGGACACCGCGCTGGGCCGGCTGGGCGAGCCCGCCGAGGTCGCCGACGTGGTCGCCTTCCTGCTCTCCGGCCAGGCACGCTTCGTCACCGGTCAGGTGCTCGGCGTCGACGGGGGAATGACGCTGTGACTCTGCTCCACCCCGATGCCCGCGTCATCGATGCGGCGACCGGCGCGACGCTGTGCCGCGCCGAAGTGGACGCGGCCGCCGAGTTCTTCGCCGCGCAACCGCCCGGGGCGGTGTTCGCGCTGACCGCCACCGAGCTTCCGGCCATCGCGCGCTACGTGGCCGCCGTCGAGACCGGCCGGCCGGTGGCACTGCTCGACCCCGACATGGACCGGGCGGCGCTGGGCGCCCTGCTGGACAGGTTCGCCCCGGCCCTGGTCACTGGCGTCGCGGACGCTCCTCCGGCGGGTTACCGCGCCGAGCGCGACGTGTGGATTCGAGAGGCCCCCGCCGCGCCGGTGCACCCCGACCTGGCGCTGCTGCTCACCACCAGCGGATCCACCGGAAACCCGAAGCTGGTCCGGCTGTCTCGGTCGGCGGTGCTGGCCAACGCCGAATCCATCGCGCAGAGCCTGTCCCTGGATGCCGACGAGGTCGCACCGACCACGCTGCCGCTGTTCTACTCGTACGGCATGTCCGTGCTGAACACACACCTGTTGCGCGGCGCGACGCTGGTGCTGGAGCGCACCGGCATCCTGCAACGCGACTTCTGGACCGCGGTGCGCGAACATCGGTGCACCTCGCTGGCGGCCGTGCCGTACCAGTACGAAATGCTCCGGCGGCTGCGCTTCGACCCGGCGAAGTACCCGTCGCTGCGCACCCTCACCCAGGCCGGCGGCCGGTTGCGGGCCGAACTGGTCAGCGAGTTCGCGGCCAAGATGGCCGCGGTCGGCGGCCGGATGATCGTCATGTACGGCCAGACCGAGGCCGGGCCGCGGATGGCCGCGCTGCCCGCCGACCGGCTGGCGGACAAGCTGGGCTCGGCGGGCCGGGCCATCCCGGGCGGCTCGTTCACCATCGAGGACGACGAGGTCGTCTACCGTGGCCCGAACGTCATGATGGGGTACGCGGAGTCGGCGGACGATCTGGCGAAAGGCGACGAACTCGGCGGCGTGCTACACACCGAGGACCTCGGCCGGCTGGACGACGAGGGCTTTCTGTTCATCACCGGGCGCCGCAAGCGCATGGGCAAGGTGTTCGGTGAGCGCGTCAACCTCGATGACGTCGAGCGGCACCTGACCGGGCACGGGGCGGTCGCGGCGGTGGCCGACGGGGACCGGATCCGGGTGTTCGTGGAGGGTGCCGACGCCGCGCAGGCCCAGGTGGTTCGCAAGGAACTGGCGTCCTGGCTGCACACGCACTTCTCCGGACTGGACGTGCGGGGGATCGAGGCGTTGCCGCTGCTGCCCAACGGAAAGATCGACTATCGCACCCTGGAGGCGTCGTCGTGAGCGTTTTCACGTTGCCGCAGGCTGCCAAGGAGACCGCCCTGGTCAAGGAGCTCTCCGAGCTGGTCGCCCACCATCGCGCCGCCTGTCCGCCGTACGCGCGAATCCTTGACGCGTCCGGTGCGGGCGACCGGTTCGACACGGTGGCCGATCTGCCCTGGCTCCCGGTACGCCTGTTCAAGAACCTCGAACTGAAGAGCATCGGTGACGACGAGGTGTTCAAGGTGCTCACCTCCAGCGGCACCACCGGCGAGGTGAGCCGCATCTATCTGGACAAGGCCGCCGCTGCCACGCAGACGCGGATGCTGGGTGCCACCGTGCAGTCGGTGCTCGGACCCAAGCGGCTACCGATGCTGCTGGTCGACACCAAGTCGCTGCTCAAGGACCGCCGGTCGTTCAGCGCTCGGGGTGCGGGCGTGCTCGGCATGGCCACCTTCGGCCGCGACCACGTGTGGGCGCTGGACTCCGACGGCAAGCCCGACGTCGACGCGATCCGCGGGTTCCTCGCCGCGCACGGCGACCAGCCGTTCCTGATCTTCGGGTTCACCTATCTCGTCTGGCTGCACCTCTACGAGGTGGCCCGCGAGCATGGACTGGATCTGAGCAACGGCACCCTGATCCACTCCGGAGGGTGGAAGAAGCTCGTCGATCAGGCGGTCGATCCGGACGAGTTCCGGCGGCGGCTGCGCGTGGACGCCGGACTGACCAGGGTGCACAACTTCTACGGCATGGTCGAGCAGATCGGCACGATCTTCCTGGAAGGCCCGTCGGGCGGATCGCTGTACTGCCCCGACTTCGCCGACGTCGTGGTGCGCGACCCGGACACCTGGGCGGAGTTGCCGCCCGGCAAGCCCGGCCTGTTGGAGGTGGTCAGCACGCTGCCCACGTCGTATCCCGGACACGTGCTGCTCACCGAGGACCTCGGGGTGGTGCACGGCGTCGACGACGGCGACTGGCCCGGCAAACGGTTCTCCGTGCGGGGACGTCTGCCCCGTGCGGAGGCGCGTGGATGCTCGGACACTTACCAGGGCGGTGCCGCGCCGCGGGCAGGAGCGATCGCATGAGATTCCGGTTCGGCGCCGAGGGCGACCTGACCGCGCCGTCGGCGGACCGCTTGGCCGTCGGCGACGCCCGGATCATCGACTTCCTGTCCCGGTTCGCCCGCAAGCTGCTCGCCCCGGCGGTCGCCCGGCGGCATCCCGAGCTCGGTTCGCTCGGTTTCTTCCTGCGCCCTGCCGAACTGCGCCGGGCGGTCGCGGCGATGCAGCGCCCGGACGCGCTGACCTTTCCCCGCGGCAACGTCTTCCACGTGCCGCCGGCCAACGTGGACACCATCTTCGTGTATTCGTGGGCGCTGTCGGCGCTGGCCGGCAACCACAACGTGGTGCGGATCTCGGAGCGGTCGGCGAACGCCGCGGACACCGTGCTGGAGGCGCTCAACGCCACCCTGGCCGACGCCGATCCGATCATCGGCCGTACCCAACGGATGGTCACCTACGGCCGCGAGGATGCCATCACCGGCGCGCTCAGCTCCTGGGCCGACCTGCGGGTGATCTGGGGTGGCGACGCCGCGGTGGACACCATCCGCCGGCATCCGCTGCGGCCGTCGGCGCGCGACCTGACGTTCCCGGACCGCACGTCATGGGCCGCGCTGTGCACGGCCGGGTGGGCGGCGGCGGACGACGCGACGCGCCGGGCCGCCGTGCTCGGCTTCACCAACGACGCGTACTGGTTCGACCAGGCGGCCTGCTCGTCACCGCGGACGGTGTTCCTGGTGGGCGACCCCGCGGACGCCGACCGAGTGCAGGACGAGTTCCTCACACTGCTGGGCGCGGTGGTGGCCGAGCGCGGCTGGACCGTGGACCCGGCGATGGCGGTGGAGAAACGGGTGAACGCCTATGGGCTGGCCGCCGTCGGAGCGGCCACCGGCTTGACGTTCGCCGGCAACGCGGTCACCGGCATCGCGCTGGCGGACATCGAAGCGTTGCCCCGACGCTGGCTGGGTGCCGGCGCGTTTCCCTTCGTGGCCGTTCGGGACCTGGCCGACCTGGTGCCGGTGATGAACCGCCAGGACCAGACCTTCAGCCACTTCGGATTCACCGCGACGCAGCTACGTGACTTCGCGACCGCGCTGGGCGGGCGCGGCGTCGACCGGATCGTGCCGTTCGGGTCCGCCTTGACGTTCAGCGCCGTCTGGGACGGGTACGACCTGCCTCGGGAGTTCACCCGGCTCACCACGCTGCAGGTCTAGGAGCTGTACGGCAATGGAAGCACCGCCACCTCCGTCGTTGTCCGTCGTGGTGCCGATGTTCAACGAGGAGACCGTGATCCCGGCTCTGGTCGCCCGCCTCCGGCCGATCCTGGACGGCATCGGCATGTCGTACGAAGTGGTCGCGGTCGACGACGGCAGCCGCGACGCGACCGCGCGGATGCTCGTCGAGCAGCGCCGCGACTGGCCGCAGCTACGCACCATCCGGCTGCGGTCCAACAGCGGGCATCAGGCCGCGCTGACCGCCGGGCTGCGCCGCGCGTACGGCGACTGGGTGGTGAGCATGGACGCCGACCTGCAGGACCCGCCGGAGATGATCACCGAGATGGTGGCCGAGGCCCGGGAGCGCGACCTGGAGGTGGTATACGCGGTCCGCGTCGACCGCAGCGCCGACTCCCTGTTCAAGCGGGTGACGGCGGGTGCCTACTACCGCCTGATGCGCCGCGTCATCGGCACTCGGATGCCCGCTCAGGCGGGTGACTTCCGGCTGCTCAGCCGCGCCGCGGTGGAGGTGCTGCGACAACTGCCGGAACGGTCGCCGGTCTACCGCATGCTGGTGCCGTCGCTGGGTTTCGCCTCCGGATCGGTCACCTACACCCGGGAGCGCCGCGCGGCCGGTGACACGAAATATCCGGTGCACAAGATGGCGAGCCTGGCCTGGCAGAGCCTGGCCGACTTCTCCGCCGCACCGCTGCGCGTGGCCACCTGGCTCGGGTCGGTGGCGTTCGTGTTCTGCCTGATCCTGATCGTCTTCGGGCTGGCAGCCTGGGCCGCCGGGACGGTCATCCCCGGCTGGACTTCGCTGTTCCTGGCGATGCTCATGCTCGCGGCGGTGCAGCTCATCTGCCTGGGCCTGCTGGGTGAATACGTGAGCCGGATCTACGCCGTGGTGCAGAACCGGCCGAGCTTCCACATCGCCTACGACTCGGCGGCGCCGGACGGCACGCCGGTGGTTCCCGTGCCGCGCTCCGCCGCAGACGACGGCTGAACGTTGGGCACCACGGTCCTGCCCACTGCGAATGTGGCGTCGCCCGGGTCACCGACGCCGCCCGTCGCGTCGCGTCGGTGGTCACACTTCGTCCAGCACCTCGTTGCCTGGTCCCTGCCGGCCGCCGCGCTGGTCGCCGTGCTGGTGCTGAGCGGGACTTCGGTCGCCGACATCGTCCGGTACGCCGCCTACCTCATCCTCGCCGTGGTGGTGCCCGGCACCCTGGTGCACCGTGCGGTGCGTGGCAGCCGCCGGAACCTGCCCGAGGACGTGGGCTGCGGCGCCGCCACCGGTCTGGTGCTGCAACTGCTCGTGTGGGCGCTCGCCGCCGCGGTCGGTGCCGCGGCGCTGGTCCGCTGGTGGCCGCTGGTGGTGATCGCGGTGTTCGTCGCCGTGCCGGGACTGCGCCGGCACTGGCGGATCCGGTCACCACGACCGCTGCCCGTGCGGTGGACGTGGCTGATGTCGGCGGTGCTGTTGTCCGCCGTGGGGTGGGGATATCACGAGTGGCGGTTCACCCCGTTGCCGCCCGCCGACACCGCGTACTACCAGGATCTGATGTACCACCTGGCGCTGGTGCACGAGATGACGCGGTCGATGCCGTTCCAGGTGCCGCAGCTCGCCGGCGACACCTTGCACTACCACTTCCTCTCCGATGCCGACATGGCGATGGGCAGCATGGTCTCCGGCGTGGCGCCGGCGGTGGTGCTGCTGCGGTTGTGGGCGGTGCCGATCATCGCGATCGCCGCCCTGGTGCTGGCGGCGCTCGCGCGGGACCTCACCGGGCGCTGGTGGGCCGGTCCGCTGGCCGCCGGGCTCGGGTTCGCCGGTCTTCCGGCCGTGCTCGGGGGAGTCGCCGAGGTCCCGGGCGGCCTGGCGGTCTCCTATGTCAGCCCATCACAGACGTATGCGCTGCCCCTGCTGTGCCTGCTGATCGCGATCGCCGTGGACGCCTTCCGCGGCGGTCTCCGGGCCGGCGTGTGGGTGATGCTGCCGCTGCTCGCGGTGGCCTGCGCGGGAGCCAAGTCGAGCGCGTTGCCGCCGGTGGTGGCCGGGCTGGTCGCCGGCGTGGTGGTGGCCGCGGTGGTGCACCGTCGGGTGCCCTGGGCGGCGCTCGGTGTCCTGGTGCACACCGTCGTCGCGATCCTGATCGGCTTGCGGTTGTTCGCCGGCGGCGGCGCCGGCGTGCTGGGGGTGCAGGCGCTGTCCGTGTTGCGCTGGATGACGCCCTATGTGGACACCCTCGGGGTGGGGCAGGGTCGGGACAAGGGTGGCCTGGTGCCGTTGGGCGTGGAGGTGGCGACCACTCGGGGCGCGTGGTTCGTGGCCTGGCTGGTGCTGTGGTGGGTGCTGTTGCAGGCGCCGCGGCTGGCCGGACTGGCCGCGCTGGGCGTGCCGGGCACCCGCTCGGACCCGGTGACGTGGCTGCTGGCCGGGACCACCGCGGCGGGCGCGGGCGGACTGTGGCTCTTCTGGCACCCGTCCGCCAGCCAGGTCTACTTTTACGTCGGCGTGATCCCGATCGGCGCGCTGCTCACCGTGCGGCTCCTGGCCGCCGTGCACCGGTCGCGATGGGCGGTGCCCGGCGGGCTGGCGGCCGGCGCGGTCTGGGCGGTGGTGGTGCCCCCGACGCGGTATCCGCGGCACAACACGGTCGTCGACTGGTTCGGGGCGCTGGCCGCGCCGTTGCTCGGCGCCGCGGCGGCGGGCGCCGTCGTGCTGGTCGCGGCAATGGTGGTGTGCCACCTGATGATCCGACGGCGGCCGTGGCGGGCGATCGCGCCGGCCGTGCTGGCGGCGACGGTGGGCGTGAGCCTGGGCGCCGCGGGCGTGACCACGGTGCGCGATACCTGGGACACGGCGGCCGGCGCCCCGCGGGACGTCCCGGACAGCCGGCAGATGATCACACGGGAGGAGATGGTCGCGGCGCAGTGGCTTGACGACACCGCCGGGCCGGACGACGTGGTGGCGACAAACGTGCACTGCTCGGGAATGCGGCAGAGTCCGTTGTGCGACGCCCGCGCCTTCTGGGTCGCCGGGCTGGGCGGGCGGCGCACCCTCGTGGAGAGCTGGGGCTATGCGGATGCCACCGTCGCGGCGCACGGAGCGAACGACCGGAGCTACCCGCAGCAGCCCGCGCCGTACCCGTCGGTGGCTCTGCTCAACGACTGCCTGTTCACCACCGGGGACCGGGCCGTGCTGGCCGAACTGCGACAGCGATTCGGCGTGCGTTGGTTGTTCGCCGACAGCCGGGCGGACGAGGTGTCACCGCGGCTGGCCCGGATTGCGGTGCCGCGCTTCGTCTCCGGCACGGCGGTGGTCTACGAGGTGCCGCGGGGACGGTCGCTGGCGCCCGCTGCCGGGGACGGCCTGCCCCCGGCGGATGCCGGGCCGCCTGCGGCCGGGGCGGGCGTGGCGGCGCCCACCCCGGCCTGTTCCGGGTGACGGACGCGTCAGGCGGTCAGACGCGGTAGCAGCGACTCGGTGAATTGCCACAGCAGCGACGAGTCGTGGGTATGGAACGCCGCGCCTGTCCAGAAGGTGCTGTTGTGGCCCTGAAGCGCAGAGAGCTCGCGGTAGAAACCGGCCGCGATGGCCGAGGTGGGCACGGTGAGCTCGAACGGGGTGTGGCTGGCGAACACCGCGAACTCCGGACGGCCGGAGCCGTCGATCGTGCCGGCCGCGCGCATCCGACGGATCGACGCGAGGATGTCCGCCTTGACGTGGTGCGCGGGCAGCGAGCCGGGACTGCCGTATTTCACGTTGTGCAATCCGGGGACGCCGGTGGGGGAGATCGAGTAGACCCCCGGCAGGGGCGGCAGGTGATAGGGGGTGTGCTGAGCGATGTTGTCGATCGAGAGGTTGTCCGGGATGCCGGTGCCGCGCAGCACGCCGGTGTAGTAGCCGCTGTTGCGGAACTGCCCGAACAGCCGGCGCTCGGTGCGGTCCACATCGAACCCGCGCAGGTTGTCCAGCTTCGGGGGAATCGTCATCAGCAGCTTGCGGGCACGGATCAGCCGGATCCCGGACGGTCCGCGCACCAGGAGGTTGGCGTGGCCGGCGGCGTCCCGGTCGGCGGCGACCACGGTGCTGCACAGCAGGGCGTCCTCGCCCAGCTCGGCACGGGCCTTTCGGTAGAGCTCGCTGTTGTCGTGCCGGGACGTGGTCAGGAAGCCGACCTGCAAGTTGCGCAGGATGTCCAGGCCGAAGTTCTTGAACACGTACAGCGTCGGCTGGCGGAGCAGGTCGCCCAGCCCCTGACCGAAGTTGAAGATCATGTTGACTGCGGAATCGACGTTGTACTTGCGCACGAACTCGCCGAACGGCAGCAGCAGATCGGCGGGCACCGGATCCGGCAGGTCGAACCCGGCCTCCAGATAGGGGTAGCGGGCGAGCTGCTCGGCATACGCCGCCAGGCCGGCCGACGGATCCGGCGGTGTCCACCCGGTCACCGGCTTGCCGGTGCGGTAGTCGACGGCGAGCGACTCCTGGCCCGGGATGTCGAAGTTCGCCTTCTCCAGGGGCACGTCGAAACGCGCGAACCAGTCACGCACCAGGGGCAGGTCGTGCCACACGACCACGCCGATGTCCACGTGTGCGCCGGTGGCCGGATCGGTGTAGGTGTGCGTGTGACCGCCGAGCCGGTCCTGCTGCTCGATCACCGCCACGCTGCGGCCCTCGTCGCGCAGGCGGATGGCGGCATAGGTGCCGGTCGCGCCGCCGCCGATCACGGCGATGTCCCGGGTGACCACGGTGGCTCCGGCCGCCTCGGCCGCCGTGACGGGAGTCGCACCGGCGGTCAGCCCCCAGCGGCCGGCCGCCGCTGCGCCGGCACCGGCGCCGAAGATCCTCAGGACTTCCTTGCGGGTGATCCCCATGACGCCCCTCGAAGAAATCTCACGTTACGCGGATCCACTGTAGGCGACCTTGTGACACCACGGTGGACCTTGGCGATGCGTTTCCGCGAATCCTAACCCCGAGAGATCGAGAATCAGTTTCTTTCGCTCAGTGTGCAAGAACATTCACCGATGGTGCTGGACAGAATGCCGGTCAGCTCCACACCGGCGGCCCGCTCCACCATCACCGGCGCCCACTGCTCACCACTGCCCGCCCCGAACAGCCGGCAGTCGCGGATCACCGCGTTCTCGTACGCGAGCTCGCTCACCAAGCCGTCCACCTCGCTGCGACCCCAACCCGCGACCCGTACGCCGTACCGTGGACCGTTCCACGAGACGCACTGGTCGGCGATCTCGATGTTCGAGCCGATGCGTGGCGCCGTGCCGTCGTACGAGGAGGGCGCCCACCGGTCGGTGTTGTCGCCGGGCAGCAGGCGGAAGCCGAAGTCCACGTTGCGCATGCACCCGCCGCGCACCGTCGCATCGTGCACCGAGGACAGGTAAAAGCCCTCGATCGCGTCCCGGACCCGCAGGTCGGTGATGGTCAGGCCATGCGGGTGGAAGGTCGGTCCGACGATCGTGGACACGTCCCCGCCGACCGCGCCCCAATGCACCGCCACCCCGGTGTACCCGCCCCGGATGGTGATGTCGTGCAGCACGATGTCGCGCACCGCGCCCATCACGGCGACGCAGTTCGCGTGCCGCTCGTCCGGACGCTCCACGTGCACCCGGCGCACGTCCACCCGCTCGATCCAGGCCGGTGCCGCTTCGTACAGGTAATCGCCGATGGTGATCGCGGTGCCGCGATCCCCGCCGTGCTCACCCGGGTCGGCCGCAGGCGGACGCAACCCCAGGTCGCGGATCGCCACGTCGGAGCCGGTCACGTGCAGGATCGGATGCCCGGCGGTGCCGGTCGACTCGATCCAGGTCTGCGGGACCGTGCCGTCCCCGGCGGCGGACCGGCCGGACACCGTCCACCCGGCGGGTACGCGCAACCCGTCGGCGACCCGATGGGTGCCCGCGGGCACCACGAGTTCCCCACCCTCGGCGGCGCCGTCCAGGATCTCCTGGAGCGTGCGCCGGTTGTCCTCCGGATCGGCGGACAGGGCCGGACGATGGATCATCGGTGCTCTCCCATGGTGCGGACGCGCAGGGACAGGCCACGGCGGGGCGAATCCAGGCCGAGGAGCACGGGTGCCGTGGGCGTCTCCGGCAGGCGCAGGTCGAACCCGCCTTCCCGACGCCGCAGCACCTCGACCGCGACCGGCTCCGCGGTGTACGCGTCCGCCGCCAGCACGCCGAGGTCGCCCTCCGGGCGCCCGGGCCGCACCTCGGCCAGGCCGCGCACCGCGGCCCGGCGCGCGATCCGCAGCGCCTTGAAGCCGGCCCGCGCCTCCTTGCGGCGGGTCCAGCGATTGGACGGGCTGCGCGGCAGCGGTGGCGCGGGCGCCGCCGTGACCATGTCGAGCCGCACGTCACGTTCGGCACCAGCGGGGACCACCACGAAGTCGCATCCGCTGCCACCGACCGCGGCCGGCGGCGCGGCGGCCGACCCGGACCCGTCCGGCTCGCCCACCACGATGCTGTCGAAGCGCAACCCGATCGCCGACCGCGGCGACACGCGGTCGGCCAGCCAGGACGGATGCGGTGCTTCGGCCAGCTCAACCACGAGCAGGCCGTCCTCGTCCACCTCGTCCGCGCGCAGGTCGACGTCGAATGCACGCTTGACGTTCCCGGCGCCACGCCAGCCCTGCCGGCGGGCCAGGAGCGCGGCGCCGCGGTTTTCGCCCTGGACCCGCAGGATCGCCAGCCGGGGCAGCTCCGCGGCGGACTGCCGCGGCTTGACCCGGTCGGCCCACCAGCGGGTGGCCAGCTCGTCCAACTGCACCGTGACCCGGACCCGGGTCGGCCGACCGGTGCCCTGCACGCGCAACGCCACGGCTCCGAAGTCGCCGGTCACCCGGCCGACGATGCCCTTGCCCCGGACCACCTGGTCGACGATGGCCACACCGGGGTCGATGCCGCTGGTGACGGTGGCCGGCAGGTCGATCACGTGCTGCGGATGATCGTGCTCGGTGCGGAACCACGCGCCGACGGCCATCAGCCCTGCCCCTGACCGATGTGGTCGGTGCGCATGTCGGTGCGGGTCAGCATCGGCTCCTGCCGTTGCCACATGCGTTCCACCGTGGCGAACAACGGGTCGGCGTCGCTCTCGATGTGCCGGAAGGTGGCCCGCATCGCCTTCAACAGAATCCCGGCCGGCCACACCTCCCACTGCGGCACCTGCGGGGTCACCACGTCGGTGCCGCTGCGGTACAGCCACAGCCACAACCGCGCCCGGCGCACCTGCTCCTCGGAGACCAGATCGGTGCCCTCCGCAATGGCGGCGATGTGGCGTTCCAGGATGGCCCAGTACTCGTCGGCGCTTTCGGCGACCGTGGACAGCCCGCACGAGCTCCACTCGGACCAGCCCGCCTGGACGACCGGGATCCCGTACGCGGGAAGCTCGTTGCTGACGCTGCCGCGCACCGTGACACCCAGGTCGGTGAGGCTCCACAGGGCGTTCTTGCTCAGCGTGGCGCTGGGTCGGAAGACCAGGTGCTTGTCGTCGCGATGGGCGCGAGCGACGGAATCGAAGAACCCGGTCGAGTCATAGAGGACCTGGCTCGGGTGGTCCAGGAACAGCCACTGCGCCTCCCGGTGGCGTGCCGCGAAGTCCGCGGTCTGGGCGAACCAGTCGGCCAGATCGGGGAACAACTCCCGGTTGGTGCCCAGCGCATCGGACACCGCGTGGTTGAACACCGCGATGATCGGCTTGCCGGGGTCGAGACCGAAGCGGGCCGCGGCGTGGGTGCGCAACCGGGCGCGGTCCGCCGGATTGCTCAGGTCGACCGATGCGGTCACCCCGCCCCGCCACCAGCTCGGCCGACCCAGGTTGACCTTGGCGCGCCAGGCGACCAGCTCCGCCGTCGCCTTGAGATCCTCCCGGTGCGCCCACACCTGAGACTCGAAGACCTCGCCGATCTGCTTGGTCAGCTCGCCGCGGAAGGTCTCGGTATGCGTGTCCTTGGCCGGGAACAGCGCGTACGCCTTGAGGCAACCGGTCTGCTGGGAATGCACCACCGGCACCCCGCAGTTGCGCGCTACCTCGGTGGCCAGTCCCCACTGGTCGTAGTCGACGTGGCTGGTGACCAGCGCGACGACTGGCTGCGCGGCGAACATCTGCTCGTACACCGCGGCCAGCCCGGCGGCGTACCGGCGACGCCGCTGGTAGTCCGGCCGGGACTGGTGGTCCGCGGGGAGGCTGGGCACCTTGGCCAGCCGGCAGTACGTGGCGTCGGTGTACGCCAGCAGGGTCTTGTCGTCCATCTGCGGCATGCCGTGCGCACCGCGCCGCACGGCGTCCCAGACGTCGATCACCTCGCTGGCCCCGTACGCCTGCGCCAGCCGCGTCATCTTGCTGACGTCAAACTCGGTCCACAGCGTCTGATGCCAGTGTTCCTCGACGCCGGTGAACACCACCAGCCGGGCCGGCTGCAGCTTGCGGATGGCGTTGGCAATGGCCAGATTGCGGAGGTTGACGCGGATGTCCTGGTGGAAGGCCTCGACCAGCACGACGGCATCGGTCGACGGCTGGGGGAGGTTCTTCTCCCAGTACGTATGTGCGGCCTCCAGGAATAGCTGGAGTTCCTTGTTACTCGCCTTGAGCCACACCGTCTTGGTCCGTGCCTTTCCGTTGTCGTCGAGAGCGCGTCTCGCCGCGTGAAATCAGATCAAGTCCCACGTCAGCGGCGTGCCCTTGGTCGCGTCCTGCCGGAAGGTGCGTCCGAGCACCGTACCGATGGCGTCCGGCTCAAGCCCACCCGTGGGACGGATGGAGCGGACGTTTTCCTCCGTCACGGTGTCACCTGCCCGCACGTCGCTCACCACATAGAGCGAGCGGCGGAAGCGCAGGCTCTCCCGTTCCGCCTCGGTCGGGCCGATGTGCGTGGTGCCCAGCGCCTGCCAGGCTCGTTCCGACTCGGTCACCAGAGCGGCGACCTCCTGCGGTTCCAGCGAGAAGGCGGAGTCGACGCCCTTGTCGCCGCGGCTCAGCGTCATGTGCTTCTCGATCAGGCAGGCGCCGAAGGCGACCGCCGCGAGGGGAACGCCGATGCCGAGCGTGTGATCGCTGAGCCCGATCGGCACGCCGAGCATCTCGGCGAGCACCGGGATGCGGCGCAGGTTGGTCTCCTCGGGCGGTGCCGGGTAGGAGGCGGTGCAGGACAGCACGATCAGATCGGTGCATCCCGCACCCTGCGCCGCGTCCACTGCCGCGGCGATCTCCGTGACGCTGGCCATGCCGGTCGAGATGATCAGCGGCTTCCCGGTGCCGGCGGCCAGCCGGATCAGCGGCAGGTCGGTGATCTCCGAGGAGGCGATCTTGTACATCGGCGCGTCGAGCTTCTGCAGCAGCTCCACCGCCGTGCGGTCGAACGGACTGGAGAACGGGGCGAGACCGTGCTGACGCGCCCGCTCGAAGATCGCCTCGTGCCATTCCCACGGCGTGTGCGCCTCTTCGAAGAGCTGGTAGAGGTATCGGTCGCCCCACAGCTCGTGACCCTTGGAGATCTGGAACCGCGGATGCCGGACGTCCACCGTCATGGTGTCGGCCGTGTAGGTCTGCAGCTTGATGGCGTGCGCTCCGGCCTGTGCCGCCGCATCCACCAGCGCCAGCGCGGTGTCCAGCGAACCGTTGTGGTTGCCGGACATCTCCGCCACGATGTACGGCCGTTGTCCCGCGCCGAGCCGCATGCCGTTCACGTCGAACGTGCTGTTCATGGTCTACCTCTCTCGGTCCACACCACGGTCTGCAGCGCGCCGTCGACCTCTCGTTCATACCTGCGTGTCTCGCGGAACCCGAAACGGCGATGCAAGGCGATCACCTGCCGGTTGGACGCCAGGGTCTCGCCACCCAGACGGTCCAGGCCGAGCTGCCCGAATGCGAAGTCGACCGTCTCCTTCTCCAACCGCATCCAGGCGGGCAGCAGCACGCCCCGCTCGGACAGGCCGGCCACGTCGAGATAGAAGCCCCAGGTGGGCACCGAATCGCGCAGATCGATCGTGACCACGCCGGCCGGCACCCCGCCGTCCTCGAAGATCAGCACGTGGCGCTGCGGGTCGTCGAGCGCCCGCTGCCACCAGCCCGCATGCTCGTCCGGCGTGATCACATGCGTGGTGAAGCTGACACTGCGCACCTCGGGATGGTTGCGCCAGGCCAGCACGACATCGCGGTCGGCCTCGGCGGCGGCACGGAGCACGGCAGGAAGGGACCTTTCAAGTTTTGGGATCGCCGCGCCACCGTAGGGACGTCGCCTGTGTCGGTGATGGCGCTTAGATGAGCGCGCGGCGAATGCGAGGTATCGAGTCGGCATCGATGGTAGTGGCGGTCGCAGCCGGCGCGACCCGTAGCCGCCGGAAACCTCAAGTTGTCACCTCGCCCGGTCGATCGTGCGGTGAGCGGGAACGGCGTGAGGAGGCAACGGCATGGGCGGGTGGGGTTTGCTGCCCAGGCTGGTCGGCCATATCCGGGGCACCAGCCGCCTGTTGCTGCTGTCCGGTTCGGTCCTGGGGGCGGTGGTGCTCTGGACCGCGGTGACCGCCGTGCACCCGATCGGCCCGCCCACGCTGCTCTGGATCGCCACCCCGGCCAGCGCCCTGGTCGCCACGGCCATCTTCTGGCGTACGTCGCGCAGCCCCGGCCTTCCGTTGCCGACCCGCCGGTTCTGGCGCCGGTTGACCCTCGCGGTGGTCATGGTCGGGATTGCCAGCACGTCGCAGGCGGTCGACGTGACCCTGCATCCTGATGTGCCGGGTCCGCACAACGGCCCGGTGCTGCTCACGTTCGACACCATCGCCTTGACGGTCGTCATCTGGGCCCTGTACCGCCTACCTTTCGGCCGCCAAACGCTGGGTGAACTGACCCGCATGGTGCTGGACGCGGGCACGGTGATGCTGGCCGCCGCCGCGTTCATGTGGCATTTTCAGACTCGGCCGCTGCTCGACTCGGCGGATCGCAGCGAGCTCGTCGCGTCACTGGTGCTGACGGTCCTGGCACTGTTCGCGGTGTTCGCCGTGGCCAAGGTGATGCTCAGCGGATACACCTTCATTCAGGGCAAGGGACTGCGGCTGCTCGCCATCGCGATGGCGATCGGCGCGTTCACGCAATTGCTGGAGCCGGTCCTGAAGGCCATGGACCCGGGCTTCTATCCGATGCAAATCGGCATTCCCGGCGTTTACTTCTTCGCGGCGTGGGCGGCCGAACATCAGCGCCACGTCGTCGTCGCGCCGCGCCGAAACGCGCGCGGTGGCGCGCGCCGGTCGTTCAGCTTCCTGCCGTACGCCGCGGTGGCGGCCGTCGACGGACTGCTGATCTACGTCTCCTGGTTCGACCGCGCCGACGAGCCCTTGGTGGTCGCCTCGGCCGTGCTGCTCACCGCGCTGGTGGTGGCCCGGCAGATCACCGCCCTGCGAGACAACGGCCGGCTGCTCGCCCGCCTGGACCACGGCGCCACTCACGACGCGTTGACCCAACTGCCCAACCGTGCCCTCTTCCACGACCGGCTGCAGAAGGCTCTGGCCGCCCCGGTCGACCGTGCGGTCGCCGTGGCGCTGATCGACCTGGACGACTTCAAGGAAGTCAACGACACCCTCGGCCACGAGGTCGGCGACGTCTTGCTGATCTCCGTCGCGCGCCGCCTGCAGACGTGCCTGCGCAGCGGGGACACCGTCGCCCGGCTGGGCGGCGACGAATTCGTGGTGGTGCTTGAGGACGCCGATCCGGCCGCCGCCGACCTGGCCGCGGAACGGATGATCGAGGCGCTGCGCCGGCCGGTGCTCGCCGAGGGGCACGAGTTGCCCATCCGGGCCAGCATCGGCATCGCCGACGGGCGCGGTGGCGACGAGGCGAGCAAGCTGTTGCGGCATGCGGACATCGCCATGTACGCCGCCAAGAAGATCCCGGGCACCGCCCACCTGCACTTCGACGAAAGCATGGCCGCCTCCGGCGCGGACTATGCGCAACTGGGCGCCGAGCTGCGCGAGGCCATCCACGACGACCAGCTCTTCCTGCTCTACCAGCCGATCGTGTCGCTGGACGACGGCCGGGTGATCGGCGCCGAGGCGCTGGTCCGCTGGGCGCACCCGGTGCGCGGCACGCTGGCGCCGGACTCGTTCATCCCGGCCGCCGAGCGGACCGGCCTGATCGTGCCGTTGAGCCGGTGGGTGCTGGCCAGCGCGTTCCGGCAGCTCGCCGAATGGATCGAGCGGTACGGCGACGATGCCCCGGAGGTGCTCAACGTCAACATCTCCGCCCGTGACCTGCGCGAGCCGGGGTTCGCCACGATGGTCACCGACCTGCTGGCGCAGCACCGCATCGCCCCGGAGAAGGTGACCCTGGAAATCACCGAGACGGTGGCGCTGGAACTCGGCGACTCGGTCGCCCACCTGCATCAATTGCGCGAGTCGGGGATCCGGATCGCCCTGGACGACTTCGGCACCGGGCACTCCACGCTCAGCCTGCTGCACGACTGCCCGGTCGACGGGATCAAGCTGGACCGGTCGTTCACCCAGTCGGCGATCGACGGCCGCGTACCGGTCAGCGCCGCGGTCATCCACCTGGCGCAGGCGCTCGGTCTGTACGCGGTGGCCGAAGGGGTGGAGACGGCGGAACAGGCCGAGCAGTTGCTGGCCCTGGGGTACATCGCGGCGCAGGGATACCACTTCGCCCGGCCGCTGCCGCCGGAGCGCTTCGCGGAGTCGTTGCGCCCGCGCGACCGCGAGTTGGCGGCCTGACGGTTCGCGGGGGTTGCGTCGCCGGTGGCGGGGTATTCAGGGGGTGTTCGCATCATCCCCACGGAGGTTCCGATGGCTTTCGACGACAAGGTTGACAACAAGGCCGAGGAATACGGCGGCAAGGCGAAGGAGCAGGTCGGCAAGGCTACCGACGACGAGCAGTTGGAGGCGGAAGGCCGGGCGGATCAGACCAGCTCGAAGCTCAAGCAGGCGGGCGAGAAGATCAAGGACGCCTTCAAGCACTGAACTGATCGTCGCGCACTGAACTGATCGTCGCGCGCAGGCCCGCCCCGATCCCAGGCCCCAGCCCCAGCCCCGGCCGACGCGCCGGGGCTGGGCCGGGTGACCGGGGCCGGGCTGGCCGCGATCTTGGACATCGTGTGCCCAGTTCGCGGCGGCGAAACCGACTTGTCCGACCACAGAGTCCAAGATCGACGGCTATTGAGATCGAGCCTGCCGCGCCGAGCGCGGGGCGGGTGTGCTGGGCGTGTTCAGGATTCGTCCGCTGGCGGGAACAGCAGGTCGCCCATCGCCTGCTCGGTCAGCGGCTCCGCGAAGTAGTAACCCTGCCCCAGGTCGCAGTCATTCGTCAGCTCGTTCAGTTGCCCCGCGTGTTCGATGCCTTCGGCGATCGTGGACAGGTGCAGCGCCTGGCCCAGTTGGATGATGCCGTGCGTCAGCGCCGCCGCGGTCGGGCCGTCGCCGATGTCGTCGACGAATGACTTGTCGATTTTGATGATGTCGAAGGGGAACTGGCGCAGATACGCGAGCGACGAATAGCCGGTGCCGAAGTCGTCGATCGCCAGCCGTACGCCGATCGCCTTGAGTTCTTCCAGTTGCCGCAGGGTACCGATGCGATGGTCGACAAGCAGCGACTCGGTCATCTCCAGCACCAGACAGGCGGCCGGCAGACCGCTGGACGCCAGGGATTCGCGTACCGCCGCCGGCACGCCACCCTGCTCCAACTGAACCGCGGACACGTTCACGCTCACCGACAGCGGCCGTCCACCGCGGCGCAGGTTCCACGCCGCGGCCTGGTGGCAGGCTTCGCGTAACACCCATTCGCCGATCGGAACGATCAGTCCGGTTTCTTCGGCGAGGGGGACGAAGTCCATCGGCGGCACGATGCCGCGTTCCGGGTGCTGCCATCGGACCAGCGCTTCCAGCCCGGTGATGTCGTTGGTGCGCAGGTGCACGATCGGCTGGTACCGCAGCTCGAACTCGTGCCGCACGACGGCCCGGCGCAGGTCGGCCTCCATCTGCAAGCCCGCCTGGAAGTCCGCCTGCATGGCCGGTTCGAAAACGGTGTAGCGGTCCTTGCCGCTCTTCTTCGCCTGGTAGACGGCCAGGTCGGTGCGCACCATGAGGTCCTGTGCGCTGTCCGTGGCGGTTTCCGCGCTCGCCATGCCGATGCTCACGCCCACGTACGTCTCGCGGTCGGCCAGGATGAACGGCTCGTGCAGGGCCGCCATGATGCGCTCGGCCAGCGGCAGCAGGTCGTCCGCGCCGCGGATGCCGGGAAGCAGGACGGCGAATTCGTCCCCGCCGAGCCGGGCGGCGGTGTCCGTGGCGCGCAGGCAGTTGTCGATCCGCCGGGCCACCTCTTTCAGCAGTTCGTCGCCGGCCGCGTGGCCCAGCGCGTCGTTGACGACCTTGAACCGGTCGAGGTCGATGACCAGCGCGCCGACACGGTCGTGTGTGCCGCTGAACGCGCCTTCCATCCGGGTCATGAACAGGGTGCGGCTGGCCAGCCCGGTCAGCGTGTCGTGGAAGGCGCCGTTCATCGCCTCCATGGTCTTGGCGTCCGTGATGGCGAGGCTGATGTGTTCGGCGAACGTCTGCAGAATGTCCCGCGCGGTCTTGTCCCATTCCCGTGGCACGCCGAGGGTGGCGACGGAGAGCGCGCCGACCGGCTCGCCCTGCTCGTGCACCGGCGCGGCCATCACCGCGCGGATGTCCAGGCGGGCGACCTCCGGGATGGCGATCGGGGAGAGGCTGTAGTCGTCCACCGCGACCAGTTCGTTGCCCATGACGGCGAGTCCCGCCACGCCGCGCGCGGCGATCGGCGCCTGTTTCATGCGTTCCTGCATCTCGGGCGTGAAGTTGTGCGCCGACACCAGGTTGCTGAGGCTCGGATCGTTCTCGTCGACCAGGCTCAGCGCGGCCAGGTCGGTGCCGAGCAGTTCGGCGGCGGCCGCGGTGACGGAGTCCAGCACCTCGGTCAGCGGTACGCGATTCGCGATGGCCCGCTGGATGCCGGAGAGGTGACGGAACAACCGTTCATGATCGTTGGCGGCGTCCGTACGGTGGTCGTCCTCCTGGGCTCGGCGACGTTCCGATTCGAGGGCATGCAGGGTGCGAAGGCTGAGTTCGAGCACCCGTGCCATGCCGCGCAGCACGCAGACTTCCTCGGCAGTGAACGATTCGCCGCGTCGCCCGAGCAGCAGGGCACCCGGGGCGTCGCCGTCGATGGTGGCGAAGGTGAGTCCGTGCGGATAGCCGTCCAGGTCCACCGTCGTCCGTCGTCCGGCGGCCACCTCGGACAGGGCGAACACCGGAAGTTCCTCCGCGGCGGTACCCACGGTGGCGACGATCGCATGGTCGATGAGCAGGACGGCGACGTCCGCTTCGAGCGCCCGCGCGGCGCATTCCAGCGCGGCGCGGTGCGCGCCCGGGCGGTCCGGACGCTCGGCGACGACGGTGAGGAAATCGGCGAGTTGCTGGGTGGCCACGGCGCCCATGGCGGCCCTCAGTTCTGCGTGCACGGTGGGGTGGCGTTCACGTCTGTTCGAGTCGGCCGGTTCGGCGGCGAACTGAGCAAAACGGCTGGCGGGAAGCCGGCCCGGGGGTCGGTCGATGACCGCCTGACCGTTTTCCACGCCCGTTCTGACCGTCTCGGCGCAACGTCGCTGGATCTCGGTTTGATCACAACCAGCAGGTAGCCGTGAAACGGGCATCCGAGACGCCGAGCGCCCGAACGAACATGTGGACGTCTTCCCGAGCGAACACCTGCAGGCACGAGTCGGGCATCGTTTGCGGAGATTCGGGCATCACCTTGATCCTTCTTCGTCCCGGAGTGGCACGATATTCCTTGGGGGAGCGTTCAGGAAAACCGGGCATGGAGACCACACACTTTGTCTAGCCTGTGATGGGGGCCACACGTTTCGCCGGTGTTACAAAGGGACCACGGCAGGCGGGGCAGCGAAATCGCCTGCAGTGAGGGGCGGAGGTGCGGGATTGAATGCTGACGAGCGGCAACACCAGATCGTCGCTCTGGCTCGGCGTCAGGGCGAGGTCGACGTTGCCAAACTCGCCGCTGAGCTGACCGTTTCCGCGGAGACAATTCGGCGAGATCTGCGCCTGCTCGAAAAGCACGGTCTGCTCCGGCGTACGCACGGTGGTGCCTATCCGGTGGAGACCGCCAAGTTCGAGACCGACCTGGCCATGCGCACCACGCGCGGGGTCCCGGAGAAGAGGCGTATCGCGGCGGCCGCGGTAGGTCTGATCGGCGACGCCGAGACGATCTTCATCGACGAGGGATTCACCCCCCAGTTGATCGCCGAGGCGTTGCCCACCGACCGTCCGCTCACCGTGGTCACCGCGTCGCTGAACACGGCGGCCTGGCTGTCCACCAACACCCCGATCACCGTGCTGCTGCTCGGTGGCCGGGTCCGGGGGCGGACGCTGGCCACGGTCGACCACTGGGCCAGTGGCATGCTCGGCGGCTTCGTCATCGACCTCGCCTTCGTGGGTGCCAACGGCATCTCCCGCGAGGTCGGCCTCACCACCCCCGATCCCGCGGTGGCCGACGTGAAGGCACAGGCCGTGCGGGCCGCTCGACGGCGCATCTTCGCCGGCATACACACCAAATTCGGCGTGCGGACGTTCTGCCGGTTCGCCGAGATATCGGATTTTGAATCACTGGTCACGGACACCGCATTGCCGGCGTCCGAGGCGCACCGCTATTCACGACTCGGGCCGCAAGTCATCCGAGTCTAGGAGAAAAAACAAATACCGTTCCCTGTGGCCGGCGATCATTGGCCGGTCCGGCCAATGTGCGTCTGTAAAACGGAGGATCTGCTGTGCAGAAACCAGGTAAGAAAGTTTCGTTCCTGATTGCCGGGGCGGCCGCCGGTGCCCTCGTGCTGTCCGGGTGTTCCGGAGCCGGGTCCACCGGCGGCAGCGGTGACTCCGGTGACGACACCATCACCGCGCTGATGGTCGGCAACCCGCAGATGGAGGACATCCAGAAGCTCACCGCCGACAACTTCACCAAGGAGACCGGCATCAAGGTCCGGTTCACCGTCCTGCCGGAGAACGAGCTGCGGGACAAGGTGACGCAGGACGTGGCCAACCAGGGCGGACAGTACGACGTCGCCACGGTCGGCGCGTACGAGGTGCCGATCTGGGCGAAGAACGGCTGGCTGCACGAGCTGTCCACCCAGGCTGACGCGGACTCCGGGTACGACAAGGCCGACCTGATCAAGCCGATGGTGCAGTCGCTGACCGGCGAGGACGGCAAGATGTACGCCGCGCCGTTCTACGGCGAGTCGTCGTTCCTGATGTACAACAAGGAGATGTTCGAGGCCAAGGGCCTCACCATGCCGGAGCACCCGACCTGGGCGCAGGTGGCCGACTTCGCGGCCAAGCTGGACGACAAGTCCAGCGGCGTGGCGGGCATCTGCCTGCGTGGTCTGCCCGGCTGGGGCGAGATGTTCGCGCCGCTGACCACCGTGGTGAACACCTACGGCGGCACCTGGTTCGAGAAGGACTGGACGCCGAAGGTGAATGCGCCGGAGTTCAAGGAAGCGGCGAACTTCTACGTCAACCTGATCAAGGAGCACGGCGAGTCGGGCGCGCCGCAGGCCGGCTTCACCGAGTGCCTGAACACCTTCAGCCAGGGCAAGGCGGCCATGTGGTACGACGCCACCTCGGCGGCCGGCACGCTGGAAGACCCGAACGCCAGCAAGGTGGCGGGCAAGGTCGGTTACGCGTACGCCCCGGTGAACAAGACCGAGTACTCCGGCTGGCTGTGGACCTGGGCGTGGGCCATGCCCAAGACCACGAAGAAGGAGGACGCGGCGTGGAAGTTCATCTCCTGGGCCACCGGTAAGGACTACGAGAAGCTGGTCGGCGAGAAGCTCGGCTGGTCGCGTGTGCCGTCCGGCAAGCGCACCTCGACCTACTCGATCCCGGAGTACAAGGACTCGGCGAAGGCCTTCGCCGACATCACCCTCGGCTCCATCGAGCACGCGGACCCGACCAACCCGGGTGTGCAGCCGCGGCCCGCGCTGGGTGTGCAGTTCGTCGGCATCCCGGAGTTCGCCGACCTCGGCACCAAGGTCTCGCAGGAACTGAGCGCAGCGATCGCCGGCAGCAAGACGGTCGACGCCGCACTCAACGACGGACAGAAGCTCGCCGAGGACGTGGCGAAGAACTACCAGTAAGGGAGCTCGGGTGCGCCGTCGTCAGAGATCAGCTCGGCGGCGGCGCACCCGCATAAGGAAGGCTCGATCCGATGACTGATGTCATTCCCCGGGCGGACGAGAAGACGGACACCCCGCCCCCCAAAACCCCCGCACCCGCCAAGGGCGGCGCCAAAGAGCGGTGGGTGCGACGCGCCCCGCTGCTGCCCGCGCTGATCTTCGCCATCATCGTGACTCAGGTGCCGTTCCTGATCACGCTCTATTTCTCCACGCTGAGCTGGAACGCGCTGCGCCCGGGGTCGAAGAAGTTCGTCGGGTTCGACAACTACGTCACCGTGCTCACCGACAACCGGCTGCGCAGCGCCCTGTTCAACACGGTGGTCCTCACCGCCGGTGCGGTCATCTTCTCGATGATCCTCGGACTGGCCCTGGCGGTCCTGCTGGACCGCAAGTTCCTCGGCCGCTCCATCGTCCGGACCATGCTGATCACCCCGTTCCTGATCATGCCGGTGGCGGCTGCCCTGCTCTGGAAGCACGGCCTCTACAACCCCGACTACGGTCTGATCAACGGCATCTTCGGCGGCAACACGGCGTGGGCGACCACGTATCCGAAGACCGCGATCATCGCCACCCTGGTGTGGCAGTGGACCCCGTTCATGATGCTGATCCTGCTGGCCGGCCTGCAGTCGCAGAGCAATGAGGTGCTGGAGGCGGCCCGCGTGGACGGGGCCGGCGCCTGGCGCATCTTCACTCAGATGACGCTGCCGCATCTGCGCCAGTACCTGGAGCTGGGCGCGCTGCTCGGCTCGATCTACCTGGTGAACACCTTCGACTCGATCTACACGATCACCCAGGGCGGTCCCGGAACGGCGACCACCAACCTGCCGTACGAGATCTCTCAGACCATCTTCAGCAAGTACGAGTACGGCGAGGCGTCCGCGGCCGGTGTCGTCGTGGTGATCCTGACGATCATCGTGGCGACGTTCGCGTTGCGGGTCATCTCGGGCCTGTTCAAGGTGGAGGAGGGCCGATGACCACGATCGCGCCGCCGGTGACCGGCAAGGCCAGCACCACGACCAAACGCCGGATCACGAACGGGTTCTGGGGTGTCGTCGCGTGGGTGGCCGGGATCATCTTCGTCTTCCCGGTCATCTGGATGATCCTGACCAGCCTCAAGCAGGCCCGGGATGTGACCACCAACCCGCCGGTGTGGTTCTTCACGCCGACGTGGGATCACTACCAGAAGGTGTTCGACACCAACATCACGCCGTTCCTGCTCAATTCGCTGATGGCCAGCGTGTTCTCCACGCTTCTCGTGGTGGTGCTGGCCACGCCGGCGGCGTTCGCGCTGTCGTTGCGGCCGGTGAAGAAGTGGACCGACGTGCTGTTCTTCTTCATCTCCACCAAGATGCTGCCGGTGGTCGCCGCGGTGCTGCCGATCTACCTGCTCGCGGTGCAGATCGGCATGAAGGACAACATCTGGACCATGGTCATCCTCTACACGGCGATGAACCTGCCGCTCGCGGTCTGGATGATGCGATCCTTCCTGCTGGAGGTGCCGCGTGAGGTGCTGGAGGCGGGCGAGGTCGACGGGGCCGGCCTGGTCACCTCGATCCGGCGGATCATCCTGCCGATGGTCGCGCCCGGCCTGGCCGCCACCGCGCTGATCTGCTTCATCTTCTCCTGGAACGAGTTCTTCCTGGCGGTCAACCTGACCGACACGAACGCGAGCACCGCGCCGATCTTCCTGCTCGGCTTCATCTCCGGACGCGGGCCGTTCCTCGCCGACCTGTCCGCGGCGGCCGTCCTGCTGTCGTTGCCGGTGCTGGTCGCCGGGTGGGTGGCGCAGAACAAGCTGGTCCGCGGTCTGTCGATGGGTGCGGTCAAATGAGGGCTGCGGTCGTCGTCACCCCCGGCACGCTGGAGATCCAGACCGTGCCGGACCCCACACCCGGTCCCACCGACGTGGTGGTCAAGCCGGCCGCCGTCGGAATCTGCGGCACCGACCTGCACATCATGGACGGCGAGTTCGCGCCCGCCTTCCCGATCGTGCCCGGTCACGAGTTCGCCGGAGAGATCGTCGCGGTCGGCGCCGAGGTCACCGGCTATGCGGTCGGTGACCAGGTGGCCGTGGACCCGTCGCTGTACTGCGGGCATTGCTATTACTGCAAGCGCGCCCGTGGCAACCAGTGCGAGAACTGGAACGCGATCGGTGTCTCGGTCGCCGGTGGGGCAGCCGAGTACGTCGCCGCGCCGATGGCCAACCTGTTCACGCTCCCGGCGCATCTGCCGGCCCGCGACGCGGCACTCATCGAACCGTTGTCCTGTGCGGTACGCGGGTTCGACGTGTTGCCGCGCCGGATGGCCGACAACTTCCTCATCTACGGCTCGGGCACCATGGGGCTGATGATGTTGGAGCTGGCCAAGCGGGCCGGCGCCGCCACGGTGTCCATGGTGGACCTCAACCCGGAACGCCTGGAGACCGCCAAGCTGCTCGGTTGCACGGCGGCGGTCACCAACGCCGACGAGTTGGACGCTCCGCGCGGCTGGGACGTGGTGGTGGACTGCACCGGCGTGGCCGCCGCGATCAAGGACGGCCTGGGCCGCGTCGGGCGGGGCGGCACGTTCCTCCAGTTCGGCGTGGCGGCGTACGACGCCCGGGTGGAGATCGAGCCGTACGAGATCTACCGGCGCGAGATCACCATCACCGGCTCGATGGCGGTGCTGCACAGTTTCGACCGTGCCGGTGAACTGTTGGCCGGCGGTGTGCTGGATCCCGGGGTGTTCATCAGTCACCGGTTCCCGCTGGACGCGTATGCCGAGGCGCTGGGCCAATTCCGGGCCGGCGTGGGACGCAAGACGCTGGTCGAGCCGTAGCCGTAGCGATCCGAATCGGCCGGTGCCCTCGCGGGGGTGCCGGCCGTTTTCGGCGAACAGTCTTATCACTATCAGTCAGATCAATATCACTTTCGGTTGTCTATTGGTGGGTCGATGCCGCTCAATGGAGGGGTGGCCCCGACCGACCATGCGACACGCTCCCTCGCCGGAGGCCGGCTTGCCGTCGCGGCCGTCGTCTTCTTCGCGATCACCGCCGCGGCCCCGATGACCGTCGTCTGCACGATCGTCCCGGCCCTGTACGCCCGCGACGATCTCCCGCCGCCGGCGCTCGCCTTCGTCGCGGTGGCCGCACCCCTGCTGCTCTTCAGCCTCGGATATGGCGCGATGATGCGGCGTGCGCCGAACGCCGGAGCGCTGTACGCGGTGGTCGCCCGCGGCCTGGGGCGACCCCTCGGCGCCGGCGCGGCCTGGCTGGCGTTGCTCTCCTATCAGTGTGTCCAGCTCGGGCTGTACGCGGTGACCGGCGCCGCCGCCGCGCCCCTGCTCTCCGCATGGCTGCACCTCACCGTGCCGTGGTGGCAGGTGGCTGCGGTGTGCTGGCTCGTCGTGGCGATCTGCGGACCACTGCGTGTCGCCGCCGTGGCCGCCGTCGTGGCCCTGATCGCCATCGCCGAGATGGCGGTGATCACCGGGTTCGCGCTGGCCGATGTGCTGGAACCGGCCGACGGGCGGATCGCCGTCGGCGCCGCCTGGCCCACCGCGACGAGTCTGGACCGGGCCGGGCTCGGCCTGCTCCTGGTGATCGCGATCCTGAGCTTCACCGGCTTCGAGACCACCGCCGCGTACAGCGAAGAGGCGATGCGGCCGCGGCGCTCGATCGGCCGCGCCGCCCCGGTGACCGTGCTGCTGCTCATGTTGATCTTCGTGGTCGGCTCGTGGACCACGGCGGTGGCGGCCGGGGCCGGCCAGGTCGGCGACCTCGCCGCGGCGTACCGATCGGACCTGCTCTTCCAGCTCGCGGGCGCGCGTCTCGCCCCCTGGGCGGTGACGCTCGGCCGGGTGCTGCTGCTCACCGGCCTGGTCGCCGCGTTGATCGCGCTGCACCAGACCATTGCGCGTTACCTGTACGCGGCGGGCCGCGAACGCCTGTTGCCGGTCGTGATGGCGCGCACCGCGCGCCGTACCGGCGCACCCCGCGTCGCCTCGATCACCCAGAGCCTGTTCGCGGCGGCCGTGCTCGGCGCGTACGTGTCCGTCGGGGCCATGCCGGACGCGCGTCTCGCGGTGGTCGGCGGCCTGGGCATCCTGGTGCTGTTGTGCCTCGCCGCCCTGGCCACGCTGTTGTTCCTCAACCGTTCGCCGGACGACGAGACAATCTGGCGGCGATTCGTGGCGCCGGCGCTGGCCACCATCTCCCTGGGAGTGTTCGGCTGGCTGGCATACCGCAATCTGCCCATCCTGCTCGGCACCGACCTCCCCCGATGGACCTTGCCGGCGGCGATGGGAGCGACATTGACGCTGGGCGTGGTGCAGGGATTGCTGCTGCGTCTGGTACGCCGCATCACGTACGCGGGCATCGGTGTCGGCGGCGCGGCGGTGGTGACGCGGACCACGGCGCCGGAGCAGCGAGCACCCGGCGCGCACCGGCCGGAGAGGGTGGACCGCGGCTGAGCCGATGTGGATCGACGTGCCAGGTTGGCGAGCAAGCGTTGACTCAGGTATCCCGGTTGTCGAAGCTTCCGGCATGGCGCGGCGATCGGGCGAGCAATGACGGTCAACCCGCTGATCGCCGGGCGCGTCGAGGATTCGGACGGCCCGTGGGCGGGAGTGTGGATCGCCGAAGACATCGAGCTCATCACGCAAGGGGTGCGGACGCACAGCTGGGTGGACGGCTCGCTGGGCGTCGTTGGTGCCGGGCTCGACGGGCTGGCCTTGGTGTCCGACCCGGTCGGGGTGCTGCTGCAGTACGGCATCGCCTGGCTGATCGAACACGTCAAGCCCCTATCCGAAACGTTGGACCGGTTGGCCGGTGACCCGGGACAGATCGCCGCCCACGCCCAAACCTGGCGCAACGCGGCCGAGGCGTTGCGGCTGGAGTCGGACGAACTCGTCAAGGCGATCCGGCTGGACCTGACGGAGTGGTCCGGCGCCGCGGCTACGGCGTACCGGCACTGGGCGTCCGAGCGAGAGCAGTCGTTGGCGGCCCTCGCGCAGGCATCCGAGACCATGGCGTTGATCACGGAGGGTGCGGGCGCGCTGATCGGCACGGTCCGGATGATGGTTCGTGACGCCGTGGCCACCGCGGTATCTCGCCTCATCGTGTACGCGGGGGAATTACTGGCGACGGTGGGCCTGGCGGCGCCGCTGGTGGCGGAACAGGTGGCGACGCTGTGCGCGTCATGGGCGGCGAAGATCGCCCGATGGCTGCGGGGTCTGATCGGAAGCCTCCGTCGCTTGATGGGCGAGGGAGACAAGCTCGCCGCATTGGTCCAGCGTCTTCGCGAATCGCTCTCCCGCGGCGGCAAGGATCCCATGCTCATGCGCGAGGGTGACGGCATTGCCCGCAACGGCAACAAGATCCTCATGAGCGAGGCCAACGTGACCGCGGTGGCGCACAAGTACGGCATTGATCTCGCGGACGTCACCATCGTGATCGACAAGGCTCGCAGCGGGGGCGGCCCGGGGCGCGAATTGTATGGGATCACGACACCTGACGGGCGGGTGACACTGACCAGAGACGCGTTCGTGAATGAAGAGCAGCTTGCACGTACGCTGGCTCATGAGCGATTCCATGTGGAGGAGATCCGTAGTGGAATGGTGGTGCCACGCAATCCGGTGAAGCTTGCGCAGTGGGAGCAGCGCGCTCATGCGTACGAGCGGAAATGGTGGCAGGAGCATCAGCACCTGATGGACGGATGACGGGAGCCGAGGTGACCTCCGCGCAGGCGGTCTGGGAGTCGTGGTTCCGCGCCTTCCTGACGATTCACCAAGCCTGGCCCGATGCCGTCGAGGTGGCTTGTCCAGACGGCGATGGCGGCCGGATGCGGGTCGGCTACCTTGCGGATCCGGACACTCGGCTGGGCACGGCCATGGCGTGGTGCGACAAGTGTCGGCGAGGGATCTATATCTCTCGTGTTTCAGTACCTGAGGGGGCTCCAATGGCGGGTTTCGAGGCTTCCGCCGCCGAACAGGCGTCCGTTGTGCCGCCGGATCTCGAGTTGTTCGACCCTGATCCGGCGCCTCCGTCCACGGCCTGACTCAGCCGAAGAATTCCTGGATCTCGGACAGCGTCAGATAGCCCTGTTGTTCCAGCTCCCGTGGCAGCGACGGCAGCGACTTGGTGGTCACTTCGAGGTCGCGTGCGTTTGCCGGGATCTCCGGCAGTGGCGGGGTCGGGGGCAGTTCCGGCATTCGCATCGCCACCCGGATGACCCCGAACATCGCGGTCAGTTCGGCCGTCGCCAGCTCGACCAGCTCGGCCGGGAGATCGGTGTCGAGCTCGGGCAGCGCGCAGGTAAAGTTCGCTCGCACCTTGCCGTCGACCTGGCGGATGTCCGCGGTGGGGCGCAGGTGGTCGAGGCTTCCCTCGGCGACGATGCCCAGCTCACACGTCGGCACTCCGCTATGTTGCCACCACGCGTGCCACCCCGGGTCGGCGTCCAGCACTCGGGCGACGTGCCATAGGGCGATCATGAAGGCGCGCGCTGCCGGCTCTCCGCGAGTGGTCGTGCCCATCAGGGGGCGCAGCCAGGCGTCGGAGCTCATTGCTAAATCGTGACAGAGTCGTCGCTCTCCGCATGGATTCTTTCATGCGCGCGTCCGGGTGGTTACCGATCGAAGTGCGCGTGAGTTCTGTATCACGTTGCATAACGCGCTTCTATAAGTGGGTGATATAAAAGCGTCTGTGCAGCCAGGGCTCATGATCTCCGCTGAGGACGCCGCGGTCGCGGCGACCTTGGAGCGACTCTTCGAGGCGCTCCGCCGGATGACGCCGCGCGGCGAGCTGAGCTTGACCGCCGTCTCCACCCTGCGCCGCCTGGAGCGTTCCGGGCCGCACCGGCTCAGCGAGCTGCACGCGGCCGAGGGCGTCACGCAGCCGGCCATGACGCAGCTCGTGACGCGGCTGGAGAAGGAGGGTCTGGCCACGCGCGGCGCCGATCCGCATGACGGGCGCGCGGTGGTGGTCACCATCACCGACGCCGGCCGGGCCGCCGTGGCCCGCCGCCGGACCGGCCGGGCGCAGGCGTTGTCCCGGCTGTTGTCCCAGTTGCCGGAGGCGGAGAGGGCGGCCGTGTGCGCCGTGCTGCCGGCGCTCGACCATCTCAGCAGCCTCGTCGCGGAGCAACCGCCGAACACCTGATTCGTCCCGTGCGCCGGGATCCCCCCGCGCGTGCTCGCTGTGCCCTTCGAAGGGAGCATCGCGTGCTTTCCGTGGATCATCCGCGATACAAGTGGATCGCGCTGTCGAACACCACGCTCGGCACTCTGCTGGCGACCGTCAACGCGTCCATCGTGCTGATCTCCCTGCCGGCCATCTTCAAGGGCATCGAGCTCAATCCACTGGAGCCGGGGAACGTGAGTTACCTGCTCTGGATGCTGATGGGCTACATGCTGGTCACCGCGGTGCTGGTGGTCACGCTCGGCCGGCTCGGGGACATGTACGGCCGCGTCAAGATCTATAACGCCGGCTTCGCCATCTTCACCCTCACCTCGATCATCCTCTCGCTGGACCCGTTCACCGGCGGTTCCGGAGCGCTCTGGTTGATCGGCTGGCGAGTCCTGCAAGCCATCGGCGGCGCGATGCTGATGGCCAACTCGGCGGCGATCATCACCGACGCGTTCAGCGCCCGCCAGCGCGGCATGGCGCTGGGCGTCAACATCGTCTCGGCTCTGGCCGGCTCGTTCATCGGCCTGGTCGCCGGCGGCGTGCTGGCGGAGTGGGACTGGCGGTCGATCTTCTGGGTCAACATCCCCCTTGGCGTCCTCGGCACCGTGTGGGCGTACCGGTCGCTGCACGACACCGGTGTCCGCCGCACCGCGAAGATCGACTGGTGGGGCAACGCGACCTTCGCGGTGGGGCTCACCGCGGTACTGGCCGCCATCACGTACGGCATTCAGCCGTACGGCGGGCACACCATGGGCTGGACCAACCCGTGGGTGCTGGCCGGGTTGATCGGCGGGGGCGCCGTGCTGGTGGCCTTCGGCCTGATCGAGGCCCGGGTGACCGAGCCGATGTTTCCGCTCGCGCTGTTCCGGAACATTGCCTTCACCAGCGGTAACGCGGCGAACCTGCTGGCTTCGGTGGCTCGTGGCGGGCTGCAGTTCATGCTGATCATCTGGTTGCAGGGCATCTGGCTGCCGCTGCACGGGTACAGCTACGAGTCCACGCCGCTGTGGGCGGGCATCTATCTCGTCCCGATGACGGTCGGGTTCCTGGCCGCCGGGCCGCTGTCCGGGGCGTTGTCGGACCGGTTCGGTCCGCGCCTGTTCGCCTCCGGCGGGCTGGTGCTGATGGCGATCTCGTTCGCCGGGCTGCTGGTGCTGCCGGGCGACTTCGCCTATCCGGCATTCGCCACGCTGATCTTCATCAACGGGGTGGGCGGCGGCTTGTTCTCGGCCCCGAACACCTCCCTGGTCATGTCCAGCGTCCCGGCGAACATGCGGGGTGCCGCCTCGGGCATGCGTGCCACCTTCATGAACGCCGGTCAGGTGCTGTCCATCGGGGTCTTCTTCTCGCTGATGGTGGCCGGTTTGGCGTCCTCGCTTCCGGACACGCTCACCTCGGGGCTGACCGCCCAGGGCGTACCCGCCGCGACCGCGGCCGGCATCGCCGCGCTGCCGCCGGTGGGCACCCTGTTCGCCGCGTTCCTCGGCTACAACCCGATCGCCGAGCTGCTCGGTCCGCAGGTGCTGGGTGCGCTGCCGCCGGCGAACGCGGCGCGGCTGACCGGCTTGGAGTTCTTCCCGCGGCTCATCTCCGAGCCGTTCCACGACGGTCTGATCATCGTCTTCTGGCTGGCCATCGCGATGGCGTTGGTGGGTGCCGCGGCGTCGCTGCTGCGTGGTGGGTCGCGGACCGCGGCGCAGCCCGCCGACCCGGTCACCGAGGATGCGGAGCTGCGGGCCGAACTGGTGGAGTCGCAGCCGTTCGCGCCGTCGGCGCCGGAACCGGAGCCGCTGGACGGGCCGTCCGCGCAGGGAGCCCCGGCCGGCGCGGTGCCCGCCGAGGGGCGTGGCGCCTGACCACGCAGCGGATACGCTGATCATCGTCAGGGGGTGCGTTCCGTCTCCCAGTTCGCAGAGTTCCCGGGAGGCAGCGTGCACGGCGTCATCGCCGCGACCGTGGTCAGTTTCGCCGTCGTCTTCGTGGCGGAGCTGGGCGACAAGTCGCAGTTGATGGCGCTCACCTTCGCCACGCGCTTCCGCCCGTGGCCGGTGCTGGTCGGCATCTCCGTGGCCACCGCGGTGGTGCACCTGGTCTCGGTCGGCATCGGGTACGGCCTCGGCACCACGCTGCCCACCGGCTGGCTGGCGCTGGCCGCCGGTCTCGCGTTTCTCGCCTTCGGCGCCTGGACGTTGCGCGGCGACAGCCTCACCGCGGAGGAGCGGGAGAAGGCGGAACGGTCCACCGGCTCGGCGATGATCGCCGTCGGCGTCGCGTTCTTCCTGGCCGAGCTCGGTGACAAGACCATGCTGGCCACGATCACCCTGGCAACCCGGTACGGATGGTTCGGCACGTGGGTGGGGTCCACTCTCGGCATGGTGGCGGCGGACGCGCTGGCCATCCTGGTCGGCCGCTACCTGGGCCGCCGCCTTCCGGAGCGCGTGATCAAGTGGGGTGCCGCCGCGCTGTTCGTGGTGTTCGGCGTGTGGCTGCTGGTGGAGGCGATCCTCGAACTGCGCTGACCGGCCCCTGTTCCCTGCGGTCGCCGCGCGCCGCCTTCGGGTGCAGTTTGCCGGATCCGGCTAAACACCGGCCGCGATGTGCCGAAGATGTGGCGTGTGAGCCGGAATCTCTGACCCTCCTCCAAGCCCGGCCCCCCGATGCCGTCTGTACCGGAGTGTCCCGATGACCGACCTCGCCCCGCCCGTGGCCGATCCCCGCGTGGGCATGTCCGAGACCGAGCTCGGCGTGGCGCGTGCCGCCGCGCTCTTCGAGCGGGTCGACCCGGGTAAGGCGGCTGCGCTGCTGGAGACGGTGCTGGACGCCGAACCTGAATCGGCGGCCGGATGGGTCCTGATGGCCCGCGTCCGGCTCACCCTGGACGAGAACGACCGTGCGCTGGACGCGGCCAACCGTGCCATCGAGCTGACTCCCGAGGACGCGCGCCCGCTTGCCACGGCGAGCCGGGCCCTGACCCTGCTCGGGCGGCACGAGGAGGCGGTGACCATGGCGTACCGCGCGGTCGTCGCCGAGCCGAAGAACCCGCTGTGGCATGACCGGGTCGCGTGGGCTCTGCTGGCCTCGGACCGCCACCTGGCGGATGCCGAACAGGCGGCCCGTACGGCGATCGGGCTGGCACCCGACGAGGCGCATTACCACTTCACGCACGGCGTGGCGCTTGACGCCCTGGGCCACATCGATCAGGCGCGCCGGGCGCTGCTCACATCGTTGCGGCTGGAACCGGAGAACCCGGTGGCGCAGCATCGCCTGGCGGTGTTGAACGGCGACATCGAGCGGGCGCCGGAGAAGAAGCGCGGCTGGCGGTTGCTCGGGCGGCGGCGGCCGAAGGAGCGCTCGGCGCGACCGGAGGAGTTTCTGCCGTAGGCCGGTCCCTTGCCGGCGGCGGCCGTCGAGTGTAAATGTTAGCTGATAACTATTATTATTGGCTAACACTGGAGTCGTCATGTCCGTGCTCGTCGTCGGCGCCGGGCCGACCGGTCTTGCCCTTGCCTGCGGCCTGCGCGCCGCGGGCGTACCCATCCGGATCGTGGACGCGGCCGACGGGCCCGCCGTCACCTCCCGGGCGCTCGGCCTGCATCCGCGGGGGATGGAGGTGCTGGACCGGCTCGGCGCCCTGGGCGATCTGCCCGCCCGGGGGATGCCGGTGCGTGCGGTGGCCATCTACGTGGGCGATCGTGAGGTGGCCCGGCTGCGGCTGCGCCCGACGAGACTGGTAACCCGGCCGGGCGTCACCATGTCCCAGGCATCCGTGGAGAGTGCGCTGCGGCGACGCCTGGCCGCGCTCGGCACCGAGGTGACCTGGAATCGCCCGGTCACCGACGTGACGGCGGAGGACGCCGAGTGGATCGTCGGCTGCGACGGCGCGCACAGCGGCGTGCGCAAGTCCGCCGGCATCGGCTTCCCGGGCGTGCCGCTGGTCGAGCGCTTCCTGATCGCCGACGTGCGGGCCGCGCTGGCCTTACCGCGCGACGTGGTGCACACCTGGCTGCGCGGTGACGAGATGTTCGGACTGTTCCCGCTGCCGGGTACGGACATGTGGCGGATTCTCATGCCGCAGGGCGACCGGGCGCCGGGGGAGGTGTCCGACCTGTTCGCCGAGTGCACCGGCCTTCCGGCGTCGGCGATCACCGAGCAGATGTGGACCTCCACCTTCCGCATTCACCGGCGCCTGGCCGACACCTACCGCTCGGGACGTGTTCTGCTGGCCGGCGACGCCGCGCACATCCACAGCCCGTTCGGCGGGCAGGGGATGAACACCGGACTGGGCGACGCGGAGAACCTGGCCTGGAAGCTGGCGCTTGTCGTGCGGCACCGGTGCGGCACGGAACTGCTGGACACGTACCAGGCGGAGCGGCGCCCGATCGCGGCGCAGGTGCTGGACAACACCAGTTCGCTGACGCACCTGATGCTGGGGCGCGGTGCGGTCGCGCGCCTGCTGCGGGATCATGTGGTGGTGCCCCTGATGGACCGGCCGCTCACCCAGCGCCTGATCACCGAGACCTCGTCTCAGCTCCGCGTCTCCTATCGCCGGGGTCCGCTCGCCGACGGGCGGGCGGTCGCCCGCGCGCCGCGCCCCGGCGACCGGGTTCCGGACCTCTCCTGCCGTCGTGCCGACGGCTCGCCCACCCGGCTGCACGCCGAATGGGGCGGCCGGTGGGTGATCGTGACCGCCGATGACCATGCGGCGCGTGTCGCGTGCACCTATTTGGGCGCGGACGCGGTGACCGTGCTGCGCCCGGATGCCGGCGTCGAGACCCTGCTGGTCCGGCCGGACGGGCATCTGGCCTGCCGCGGGGACGCCCGGCGGATGGATGCTTGGCTGTCCGGTGTGCTGCGGGCGCGAGCGGAGGTGCCGGTTTCCTCGTGAGCGGGCTGCGAGAACGGAAGAAGGCGGAGACCCGACGCTCCCTTCAGGAGCACGCGCTGCGGCTGTTCGCGGAGAAGGGCTACGACGCCACCACGGTGGAGGAGATCGCCGCCGCCGCGGGCGTCTCGCACATGACGTTCTTCCGCTATTTCCCGAGCAAGCCCGCGGTGGTGGAGAACGACGACTACGATCCCATGCTGGCTGCGGCGATCCGGTCGCGGCCACCGGACGAGGCGCCGCTCACCGCGATCCGCCATGCCCTGGTGGCCGCGCTGCGCGCGATGCCGGCCGGCGAACTGTCCACGGTGCTCGCCCGATCCCGGCTCATCGTGCGGGAGCCGACGCTGCGCGCCCGGCAGTCCGAGGCGCAACGGGCCACCCGGCAGATGTTCGCCGAGTCCCTCGCCGGGCGGGGTGCGCTGTCGGATTTCGAGCGTCAGGTGGTGGCCGGCGCCGCGCTGGCAGCCCTCACCATGGCCATCGAGGAATGGGTGCGCGTCGATGGCAGGCAGGAACTCGCCGATCTGGTCGAATGCGCAATGACGTCGCTGACTCGTGAGTAGGGCGCACATTCGCGCACGTCAACGGCCCGATAGGCCCGAACTTAGGGAATTCGTTGACGTACGCCTGGTGTGATAAGTACAACAAGATCTCTTTGCACTGAACGTGAGGAGAGTGATGGCCGTGGTCGAGCTGTACGCGCCTCCCGCGGGAGATTCCGGTTTCAAGGCCCGCGTGCAGCGCTTCGGCGGCTACCTCGCCGGCATGGTGATGCCCAACATCGCGGCATTCATCGCCTGGGGACTCATCACCGCTCTGTTCATCCCCCACGGCTGGCTGCCGAACGAGCGGCTGGCGGTGCTGGTGGACCCGACCGTCCACATTCTGCTGCCGATCCTCATCGGATACACCGGCGGCCGGATGGTGCACGAACAGCGCGGCGCGGTGGTCGGCGCGGTCGCCACCATCGGGATCGTGATCGGCTCGGAAGCGCCCATGTTCTTCGGCGCGATGATCGCCGGTCCGCTGGCCGCGTACCTGTTGAAGCTGGTCGACCGTGTGACGGTGGACCGGATCCGGCCGGGCTTCGAAATGCTGATCGACAACTTCACCGCCGGCGTCGTCGGCGCGGTCACCGCGGTGCTCGGCGTGCTCGCCATCGGCCCGGTGATGCGGACGTTCACCGCCGCGGCCGGCCATGGCGTCAGCTTCCTCGTCACGCACCACCTGCTCCCGGCCGCGTCGCTGGTCATCGAGCCGGCGAAGGTGCTGTTCCTGAACAACGCGATCAACCACGGCGTCCTCGGGCCGCTGGGAGTCGCGGAGTCCGCGGAGACCGGCAAATCCATCCTGTACATGCTGGAGTCGAACCCCGGTCCCGGCTTCGGCATCCTGCTGGCCTATCTGCTGTTCGGGCCCCGGGCGCTGCGGCCCAGCGTGCCCGCGGCCATGGCCATCCAGTTCCTCGGCGGCATCCACGAGATCTACTTCCCGTACGTCCTGATGAAGCCGTCCATGGTGCTCGCCGCCATCTCCGGCGGCGCGGCCGGCATCGTGACCTTCATGATCACCGGTGCCGGGCTGGTGGCGACGCCGTCGCCGGGCAGCATCTTCGCCTATCTCGCCGAAACGCCGCGGGGCGGATACTTCGGCGTGCTGGCGGGCGTGGTGGTGGCGGCCGGTGTCTCGTTCGTCGTCGGGTCGCTGCTGCTCGGCTTCGGCCGGCTGGCCCGCGACGAGGAGGGGCTGTGACCGGCATCTCCGGCGCCGACGTGCGCAAGCTCGTGGTGGCCTGCGACGCCGGGATGGGCAGCAGCGTGATGCTGGCCGGCCAGCTACGGCGGGAACTGCGCACGACCCCGGTGACCGTGGAGCATCACCCGCTGAACGCCATCCCGGCCGACGCCGACGTGGTGCTCTGCCAGCAGGGTCTCGCCGACCGCGCGAGCCGGGCCGCGCCCGGAGCCGTGGTGGTGGGCTTCCGGCTGTTCCTCGGCGATCCGGCGGTGTCCGCCGTGGTCGCCGCCCTGAAACAGGGCGGCCCGGTCACCGGCACGGTCGGCGGCTGAGGTGCTGAACTCGATGCCCACCGAGCACCTGGTGACCATGCTCGCCGCCTCGCCTCCGCAGCGTGCGGTGCAGGTGCTGATGTCCATGCCGGTCGCTCGGCGCGGAAAACTGCTCGCCGCGATGAACGGCCCGCTGCTCGCCCGCCTGCTGCTCGCCGCCGACGCCGATCGCCGTGCCGCGTTGCTCACCCTCCTCGACGACGACCGGCTCGCCGCCGAACTGGCCTCGCTGCCGCCGGCTGACGCCGCCGCCGTGCTGGCCGCGATGCCCGCGGACCGCACCGCCGCGCAGTTGCGGCGGGTGCCGTCCGAACATCTGACCACCCTGCTGGAGGCGGTGGACTCGCCGCAGCGCGAACATCTGGTGCGTGTGCTGGACCCGGAACGGTTGACCGACCTGCGGCGCATCCGGTACGAGAAGGCGGTGATCGAGTCGCTGCGCCGCACTTCTGCCGAGCTGTCGTGGGTGCCGCAGGACACCGGCAGCAACCTGTTCGCCGTGGTCTTCCAACGGGTCTTCGGCATCTCGCTGTGCCATGTGGACACCCCGCCGCTTCCCGCGGCGGCCGTGATCATGGCACATCAGCTGTTCGCCAAGCACCGGGTGGACGGCGTGCTCGCGGTCACCAATGCGGTGGCCGCACCATTTCCCCCGCTCGATCCGCCACCCACCCATGTGCTCACCTGGGCGCCGGACGACACTGACGGGGTACTCGCTCGCGCTCTCGTGAGGTTGGCCGGCTGATGCTCGTTCGTCCACTGCTTTCCCCGTACGCGGTCCGCCTGGCCGAATTCGCCCCGGACCGGGCCGCGGCCATTCATCGCTGCGCCGACGTGCTGGAGGACATCGGCGCGGTGGCCCCGGCGTACCGAACGTCGATGCTGGACCGGGAACGGCTGATGTCCACCTACCTCGGTGAATGCGTGGCCATCCCGCACGGCATGGACAGCCGGCTGGTGCAGCGCGACGCTCTCGCCGTGCTGCGGCTGCCCGACGGGGTGGACTGGGCCGGATCCCGGGTGACCATGTGCGTGGCGATCGCCGCGCGTGGCGACGGGCACATCGAGATGCTGGCCAACCTGGCCGCGATCCTGCTCGATCCGCCGCGGGCGGCGGCACTGCGTTCGGCGGCTGCGCCGGAAGACGTGATCCGCATGCTCGGGGAGACGACGTGACCCGCGACGGCCGCCGTTGCCGAGAGCGGGCCCGGCCATGATGCGTACCGTCGCCCTCGGCACCAGCACCGGACTGCATATGCGCGCCGCCGCCACCATTGCGCGGGCGGCGGCCGTGCTCGGTGTGCCGGTCACCGTGCGTGTGCCGGGCCGTCCGCCGGTGCCCGCCGACAGTCTGCTCGCGCTGCTGACGCTGGGCGCGGGGCGGGGCACTGAGCTGGTGCTGGAAGCCTTCGGTGAGGGCGCTCCGTCCGCCCTGGACCGCCTCGCCGACCTGCTGGAGCGTGACCTGGACGCGGAGGGCGCCCATGGGTGAGCAGTTGCGTGGCATCGGGGCCAGCGGGGGTTCGGTCACGGGTCCGGCGTACCGTCTCGCCGACCCGCCTCGGCTCCCGCCGCCCGGGCCGGTCACCGACGCCGCCGCCGAGCGTGCGCGCGTCGCGGACGCGGTCGCCGCGGTGCGCGCGGACATCGAGTCACGCGCCGTTCGAGCGGGTGATCCCACCACGGCGGAGATCCTGCGCGTCCAGGCGGCGCTGGTCGCCGACCGTACGCTGCTGGACGAGATCGCCGTGGCGATCGGCGAGGGCCACCAGGCTCCGCACGCGATCTCCGCGGTGCTGGCGTCGCACCGATCCGCTCTCATCGACGCCGGCGGGCTGCTCGCGGCGCGCGCGGCGGACCTGGACGACGTGCGCGATCGGCTGATCGCCCACTGCCTCGGCGTGCCGATGCCCACACTGCCTCAGCCCGGTCACCCGTTCGTGCTGGTGGCGGTGGACGTGTCACCCGCCGACGCGGCGCTGCTCGATCCCACACGGGTGCTCGCCGTGGTCACCTCCGCGGGCAGTTTCGTCAGCCACACCGCGATCCTCGCCCGCGCCCGCGGCTTGCCGACCGTGGTGGCCTGCGGCGGTGCGGTGCTGGAGGTGGCGGACGGCACCACGGTCACGGTGGACGGCACCACCGGCAGGGTCACGGTCGGTGAAGCTGCAGCCGAGCCGCCCTCGGCCGTCCCCCCGGTGGTCGCGGCGAAGGGCGCCCCGGGTTGCGACCCCGGACGCACCCGCGACGGGCAGCCGATCGCGCTGTTGGCGAACATCGGCTCGGCCGACGAACTGACGGGTGTCGCCGCCGAAGGGGTGGGGCTGTTCCGCACCGAGATGCTGTTCCAGCACCACACCGTGGCACCCTCGCCGGAGGAACAGATCGCCGCGTACTCGGCGGTCTTCCGCGAGATGTCCGGACGGCCGGTGATCGTGCGTACGTTCGACGCCGGATCGGACAAGCCCCTGCCGTTCCTGCGCGACAACCAGGAGCCGAACCCGGCCCTGGGCATCCGGGGTCTGCGGGTGGCCCGGCGCCGGTCCGACATCCTGTCCACGCAGCTCGCCGCGATCGCGGTCGCCGCGCGCGAGTCGGAAGCCAAGGTGTCGGTGATGGCGCCGATGGTGACCACGGTTGCCGAGGCGGCGTCGTTCGCGGCGCTGTGCCGCGATGCGGGGCTGGCCACGGTCGGCGCCATGGTCGAGGTGCCCGCCGCGGCGGTCCGGGCCGCCGAGTTGTTGCAGGTGGTCGACTTCCTCAGCGTCGGCACGAACGATCTGAGCCAGTACGCGTTCGCCGCCGACCGGCGCAGCGGCGAGCTGGCGGATCTGCTGGATCCGTGGCAGCCCGCGCTGTTGTCCCTGGTGGCGCTTTGCGCGGCGGCCGGTGCGGCGGTGGGCCGCCCGGTCGGCGTGTGCGGCGAGGCGGCGGCCGACCCGGCGTTTGCGGTGGTGCTGGCCGGGCTCGGGGTCACCAGCCTGTCCATGGCGCCGCGGGCGATCGCCGACATCCGCGCCGCACTGGCCGAGCGGTCCATGGACGAATGTCGCCGGGCGGCACAGGCGGCGCTCGCCGCGGGTGACCCGGCCGCCGCCCGCGCCGCGGTGGGTTGAGCCGACCGGCCGTGCGGTCACCGGCCGGCGCGACGCGTTTTCCCGGCGGCGATCCGGGCAATCGCTGTGGCAACGGCCGACGCGGAAGGACATCCCATGGCACGCCCGAAGATCGTGGTCGTCGGCGCCGGCTTCGCCGGTTACCAGGCCGCGCGCAAGCTCTCTCAGCTCTCCGGGGGCAGCGCCGACATCGTGATCATCAACCCCACCGACTATTTCCTCTACCTCCCGCTGCTGCCCGAGGTGGCGGCGGGCATCCTGGAGCCGCGCCGGGTGTCCGTGTCGCTGGCCGGCACGCTGCCGAACGTGCGGGTGATCCTGGGTGAGGTCAACCATTTCGACCTGGACGCGCGCACGGTCAGCTACGAGGACCCGGAGGGCGGGACCGGCACCATCGGCTACCACCGGCTGGTCATCGCCGCGGGCAGCGTGAACCAGTTGCTGCCGGTGCCCGGCGTGACGGAGTACGCCCACGGCTTCCGCGGCATCTCCGAGGCGTTGTATCTGCGTGACCACATGACACGCCAGATCGAGATGGCGGACACCGCCGCGACCGACGGGGAGCGTGACGCGCGGTGCACCTTCGTGGTGGTCGGCGCGGGATACACCGGCACCGAGGTGGCCGCCCAGGGCGTGCTCTACACCGACGCGCTCACGCGGCACCGTGACCGTCTGCGCGGACGCCCCCGCTGGTTGCTGATCGACATCGCGGATCGGGTGCTGCCCCAGCTCGACGAGCGCCTCGGCAGCGCCGCGGACGAGGTGCTGCGCGAACGGGGCGTGGAGATCCGTACCGGAACCAGCGTGCAGGAGGCCACGCCGGACGGCGTGCATCTGAGCGACGGTGAGTTCGTGCCCACCAAGTCGCTGATCTGGTGTGTCGGCGTGCGGCCGGACCCGCTGGTGGAGAGCCTCGGGCTGAAGACCGAGAAGGGGCGGCTGGTGGTGGACGAGTTCCTCACCGTCCCCGGATACCCGGACGTGTACGCCTGCGGTGACGCGGCGGCGGTGCCCGACCTGACCCGGCCCGGGGAGATCACCGGCATGACCGCGCAGCACGCCACGCGGCAGGGGCAGACCGTTGCGCGCAACATCGCGGCCTCGTACGGACACGGCCGTCGCCGTCCGTACAAGCACAGCGACCTCGGCTTCGTGGTGGACCTCGGCGGATATGACTCGGCGGCGAATCCGCTGGGTGTGCAGATGTCCGGTTTCCCGGCGAAGGTTGCGACGCGTGGATACCACCTGTGGTCGATGCCCGGCAACCGCGTACGGGTCGCGGCGGACTGGTTGCTGAGCACGGTGCTGCCGCGGCAGGGTGTGCAGCTCGGCTTGGTGTCCGCGGCGGCGGTTCCGCTGGACAGCGCGAATCCGCAGGCCGCCCCGAACACTCCGATCGCCCAGAAGCGGCAGTGATCGGCGGGAGCCGGGTGCACCGACAAGCGGTTTGCCCGGTGGTAATACGGACTTAATGCATAATTCGGTCATGCTTTCTCGACGCCTGGCCGCCGTCGCGGCCCTCTCCGTACCGCTCCTCGTCGCGCCGCTCGCCATGCCCGGCGCGGCGGTCGCGCGGCGGTCCGGGGACAGTCGGGAGTTGGTCGCCCTGTACCGGTTCGACAGCGGACGCGTCGGCGGCACGGTGGCCGACGACTCCGGCCGCGGCCACGCCATGCGGGTGGCGGCCAGCAACGGGGGCGAGTGGCTCGCCGTCCCGCGTGCGGGCGGACGGGCCGCCCAGCTCCCGACCGCCTGCGCGGCGCGCCGGTCATGCCCGAGGATGGTGCTGCAGAGTGGTACGGCGGGCGACCTCAACCCCTGGCGACGGTCCTTGGCGTACGGCGCCACCGTGCGGCTGCCCGGCGACCAGACCAGCAAGGGGCAGAACATCCTGCAGAAGGGGTACTCGGCCACCAGCAGCCAGTACAAACTGCAGATCGACGGATACGCCGGCAAGCCCAGTTGCGTCCTGGTGGGTCGGCACGACACGCAGATCAGGATCGTCCGCAGCGCCGTACCGGTCGCCGACGGCGCCTGGCACGACGTCTCCTGCCGCCGGTCCCGATCGGTCTTCACCATCATCGTGGACGGCATGGTTCGCGGACGCGCCTGGGTACCCACGACGCTGTCGGTGGCCAACAGCCATCCGCTGAGCATCGGCGGCAAGGGCGGCTATTACGACAACGACCAGTTTCAGGGCGCGATCGACGACGTGTGGCTGATGATCGGCTGACCGCTCGCGGTCTCGCGGTCGGGGCGCGCTGGGCCTGTTCTGGCGGGTCAGGTCGCGCTGGGTGCCGGCAGCTTCCCCACCGCATAGTCGGTGATCTCATAGCAGGTCTCGTCGTCCACGGCGGCCGAATCCGGATCGATGCGGACCGAGGTCGGGTGGCCGTCCGCCGGGTCCCGCCGGACGATCACCTCGTCCGCGCCCTCGCGCATGGCCGCCTGAGCCTCGGTACGCATCTGCGCCAGCGTCGGCACCAGTTGCGCCAGTCGCAGCATGAGCGCCCGGCGGGCCGCATCGTCCAGCCCGATGGTGCGCACCACCAGCCCGTCCTTGACACCGACGCGGTAGGTGCCGATCAGGGCCCGCTCGCCGCAGGACGACTCCAGGGTGAACGAGTAGACCGTCGGTTCCTGCCACGATCCCGGTGCGGCGGCGGTGTGCGGGGTGCCGCCGGGCAGCGAGGCCGCGGGACCGGGCATCGAAGCGGCAGCATCGGGTGGTGAAGCGGCGGGCTCGGCAGCTCCGCCGGTGCCGGGCCCGGCGCAGCCGGCCGCGAAGGCTGCGGCGCATGCCAGGGTGCCCGACCAAGCTCGCAGCGCGTGTGCGGGAATGGCCGCGGGCGGCGGACCGGCACCCTCTGCTCGGGAAAGTCTGCTCACCGTTCGCCCCTGCCACCGTCGCACCACGCACCTCCACCGTCGCGTCCTGTCCACTCCGACGAAGAACCCCCCGCGCCGGTTCCGTGCCGCTCCGGCGTTGATCCCTGGTGCACGCCCGCGAGGTGACACGGGCGTGTCCTTGGCGACGCGGGCACACTCGTTGCGCTCGGCTGTGCGATTGTTTGCCCGTGGCCGTACGCACTCCGCCCGAACTCGCCCGGAGCTGGCGCGGCGAGTTGCGTGCGCTGCTGAGCTGGCAACGGATCGTCAATCGTCTCCGCGCCGTGCTGCGGAGCGCCACCGTCACCTTCGTGGTGCTCACCCTGACGCTGTGGCTGATGCCCGGCGTGGCCAGCGCCGACGTGGTGGACACGCTCGGCCTGGTCGGCCTGGTGGCGCTCGTGGGTGCCGTGCTTCGCCCGCTGCTGCTCGTCGGCATCACCGCGCTGGGCGGCTGGGGCGCGATGCTGCTCGGCGTCATCGCCCAGGTCGCGGTCATCGCGGTGGCGCTGGAACTGGACCCGGCCAACCGGATCAGCAATCTTCCGATGACCGTGGCCGCGGCGATTCTGGCCGTGGTCTTCGCGGCGATCCTCGACTGGATGGCGGACAGCGGCCGGGACGACACGTTCGTCCGGGAGGCGCGGCGACTCATGCGCGGCGTGCGGCGCCGACAGGCTCGGCGCGCCGGCGGGCGCTGGCTCACGCTGCGTCGTCCGCGGCCGGGCATGGAGCCCGGCATGCTGATGGTGCAGTTGGATGGGGTCGCCGAGCCGGTGCTGCGCTGGGCGGTGCGGGCGGGCAACCTGCCCACGCTCGGCCAGTGGCTGCGCTCCGGCAGTCACACGATGCGAGGCTGGCACACCGGACTGCCGTCCACCACGCCCGCGGCACAGGCGGGCATCCTGCATGCCGCGTCCCAGCAGATACCCGGTTTCCGCTGGTTTGAGAAGGACACCGGCAAGCTCATGGTCTCCAACCGCCCGCGGGACGCGGCGGTGATTCAGCAGCGCCTGACCGACAGACGGGGTCTGCTGTGCCGGGGCGGGGTGAGCATCGGCAACGCGTTCTCCGGCGACGCCGAGATCAATCTGCTCACGGTGAGCCACGCCGCGCTGCCCGGCCGCTCGGCACGCGGGTGGGCCACGTTCATGGCTTCGCCGTACGGCTTCACCCGCGCCCTGGTCCTCGGCGTCGGGGAGGTCTTCACCGAGTTGCACCAGGCCCGGCTGCAGCGCCGGCGCAACCTGGTGCCGCGGGTCAGCCGGTCGGGTGCCTTCCTGGCGCTGCGCCCGGCCTCGATGCTGCTGCGGGACGTGAACGTCTCGCTGATCGCCGAGCAGATGGCGCGGGGAGCGCCGGCGATCTACTGCGACCTGGTGGACTACGACGAGGTGGCGCACCACGCGGGCCCGGCACGACCGGAGTCGATGCGGCAGTTGGAGAGCCTGGACCGGATGCTCGGCGTGCTCGGCCGGCTGGCGCCGGAGGCGGCCCGCCGCTACCACCTGGTGATCCTCTCCGACCACGGGCAGAGTCAGGGTGCCACCTTCCGCCAGCGGCACGGGGAAACCCTGGACGATGTGGTCCGTCGGCTGACCGCTCCGGACGGCGCCGATGCGCCGCGCATCGCCGCCGAGGACGAGGCCGCGACGGAGCACGAGTTCCCGACGTCGCCGGTGGCACCGCTGCTGGTGGTGTCGTCGGGCAACCTGGCGTTGCTCTATCTGACGCGCAGCCGGACGCGTCAGGCCCGGGACGCGATCGAGCGCGAATACCCGGCGCTGATCCCCGGGCTGGCCGCCCACCCGGGCATCGGCCTGGTGGTCGTGGACAGCGCCGACGGCCCGGTCGCCTTCGGCACGGCCGGTACGCACCGGCTGCGTGACGGGCATGTGGAGGGCATCGACCCGCTCCTGCCGTACGGGCCGAACGCCCGCGCCGACCTGCTCCGCCACCAGGAGACCGCGCACGTCGGTGATCTGGTGGTGATCAGCGCGATCGACCCGGTGACCCAGGAGGTGTCGGCGTTCGAGGAACTGGTCGGCTCGCACGGCGGCCTCGGCGGCTGGCAGACCGACGCGGTGCTGGTGCACCCGACGGACTGGCCGTTGCTGACCGACGAGCTGAACGGCCCGGATGCCGTGCACCGGCAGTTGGTGGAGTGGCTGGCGATGCTGGGACTGCGAGACGACGCGGCGGAGGCCGCCGGTGCGGAACCACAGCCGCCGGACCCCCCGGAGATCGAACCGGCCGCCGTGGACGAGGCTGTGCCCACCGGCGACGTCCCGGCCGGTGACGGTCCGTCGGTCCTCGACCTGGCGACGCGGCGGCGGGCGCCATGACGGGCCGTACGCCGAAGTATCGAACGATCGCCGAGGACCTGACCCGGCGGATCGGTTCCGGGGAGCTGGCGCCGGGCTCGACCCTGCCGCCGCAGAAGCAGTTGAGCTCGGCGTACGGCGTCACCCTCGCCACCCTGCGCCAAGCGCTCCAGCAACTGGAGGACGACGGCCTGATCTCGCAGGAGCCGGGCCGCGGCACCTTCGTCACCGGGCCACGGCTGGCCTACCGCCTGGACACGCTGCGCGGGCTGGCCGAGGACCTGCGGGCGCAGGGCCGTACGGTGACCACCCGCGTCCTCGACCGGCGGCGAAGTCGTCCGCCGGCCTGGGTCGCCGCGGTGCTCGGGACGGCGCAGACCCACCCGGTGCTCCGGCTGTGTCGGCTGCGTCTGCTCTCCGGGCGGCCCGCCGTGCACCAGGTGTCCTGGGTGCCGGACCCGTTCGCGAGCGAGTTGGCGGACGTGGACCTCGGCGGCCCTTCGCTGTACGCGATCCTCGCCGAGCGGGGGGTGGTGGTGCACCGCGCGTCCGAGTCCGTGCGGCCGGGGCTGCTCGACGAGGACATCGCCGCGATGCTGGGCCAGCCGGTCGGCACGCCGGTGTTCGTGTCCGACCGGATCACGTACGGCCTGGACGGCCGCCCGGTGCTGGTCGACCGGGCCACCATCCCGGGCAGCGTGATGGAGATCCGGGCGGAGCGCGCCGCGACCGGCGTGTCCCTGCAATGGAGCCACACGCCGGGCGCGTGACACCGGACGGTCACCGGCTGCGGCGGCGCTCCAGCCACCGGGTGACATCCCAGTAGCGGCTCGGGGTGAGCCGGGCGAGCATGTCCGCCGCCTTCGCCGGCCGCGTGATGACCAGGCGCGGTTTGCGCGTCTGGATCGCGGCGACGATCTGCCGGGCCGCCTCGGCGGGCGGCATGGTCAGCGAGGCCGCGGCGAACTCGCGAGCCTGCCGCGCCTGCGTGCCGTCCGGGTCCGGGCCACTGATCCGGGCGTTGGCGGCGATGTTGGTGGCGATCCCGCCCGGGTGCACGACGGTCACCCCGACGCCACGGGCGGCCAGTTCGTGGCGCAACGCCTCGGTGAAGCCCCGGACGCCGAACTTGCTTGTCGCGTACGCCACCTGAGCGGCCGGCGCGATCAGCCCGAACACGCTTGACACGTTCACCACGTGCGCGCCGGGACGGTCCAGCAGTTGCGGCAGGAACGCCTTCGTCATGCGCACCACGGCCCGCAGGTTGATCTCCATCAGCCAGTCGAAGTCGTCCATGCTCACCTGCTCGAAGGAGCCGGACAGCGCCACGCCCGCGTTGTTCACCAGCAGGTCGGCGCCGCCGTGGCGGGACGCGACGTCGGCCGCGAGGTCGAGCCGGTCACCGCCGTCGGCCAGGTCCACCGGGTACGTGTGGACGGCGGTCGCGCCGAGCTCGGCCGCCGAGGAGGCCACCCTGGCGAGTCCCTCGGCGTCCTTGTCCACCAGTGCCAGCACCGCCTTGCGCCGGGCCAAGTCGAGGGCCAGCGCGGCGCCGATGCCACTGGCCGCGCCGGTCACCACGCAGGTGCGGCCGGCGAAGGCGAAGCGGCGCATCAGGCGTCTCCGCCCGTGCGGGCGAAGGTCATCGCGCCGTCGTCGATCCGGCCCACCCGCATCCGGGGCAGGTCGGTGAGGTAGTTGTTCCGGTGCCGCCACGGCCACCGGGCACCTTGCCGGGGCATCTGCGCGGCGGCCCGTCGCACGTACCCGGAGGTCAGGTCGAGGAGCGGGACGTCCGAGCCGGAGTCGGCCGGGTCCCGGCGCGGGGTCACCATGTCGATGTGGTGGCGCGTCATGTAGTTCAGCAGCCGGCAGACGTACCGCGAGGCGAGGTCGGCGCGCAGCGTCCAGGAGGAGTTGGTGTAGCCCAGGCACCAGGCGAGGTTCGGCAGGCCGTCGAACATCATGCCCTTGTAGACCTGCAGCGACTCCGGACGGACCACGCGGCCGTCCACGGTCAGCGTCATCTCGCCGAACGCCACCATGGTCAGGCCGGTTGCGGTCACCACGATGTCCGCCTCGACCTCCGTGCCGTCGTGCATCCGCAGGCCCTTCTCGGTGAACCGGTCGATCGTGCCGGTGACCACGGAGACGTCACCGGCGCGCATGGCCTGGAAGAGGTCGCCGTTCGGCACCACGCACAGGCGCTGGTCCCACGGGCGATAGCGGGGCAGGAAGTGGGGCTCCACCGGCACGTCCGGCGGAAGTTGCCGGGCCACGCCCTCGCGCAGCCGCGTCGCGACGCGTTCCGGCCAGCGCCGGGACGCCTGATACATGGCGGTGCTCAGCAGCACGTTGCGGGCGCGCACGAAACGCGACCGGACCGGGCCGAGCTGCTCCCGCTCATGCGCATGGTTCGGCAGGCTGATCAGGTACGACGGGGAACGCTGCACCATCGTCACGTGCGCGGCGTCGCCCGCCAGCGCCGGGACCAGCGTGACGGCGGTGGTGCCGCTGCCGATCACCGCCACCCGGGCTCCGGTGTGGTCCAGGTCGTCCGGCCACTGCTGCGGGTGCACCACGGTGCCGGCGAACCGGGCCCGGTCCACGAAATCGGCCTCGTACCCGGCGGAGTACCGGTAGTAGCCGGTGCAGAGGTAGAGGAATGTGCAGCGGTACTCGTCACCCGTGGCGGTGCGCACGGTCCACCGGCCGGTGGCGGAGGACCAGCTCGCGGATTCGGCTCGCCGGCCGAAACGGATCCGCCGATCGATGCCGTACGCGGCGGCGGTGGCCCGGATGTACGCGCGGATCGTGTCGCCCGCGCCGATCGCGTACGGCCGGCGCCACGGCCGGAACGGGTAACTGAGCGTGAACATGTCGGAATCGGAACGTACGCCCGGATAGCGGAACAGGTCCCAGGTTCCGCCGATGGCGTTCCGCGCCTCCAGGATCGCGTAGCTGAGCCGCGGACATGTGGTCTGCAGCCGGTAGGCCGCGCCGATCCCGGACAGGCCAGCCCCGATCACGAGGACGTCCACATGTTCGCTCATGGATCGATTATCCGGTCGCTTCGCTCATCCGGCCGGGCGACGACGGCGGCGCACTCGCCGGAGCGCGCCGCCGTCGGTCGGCCTCAGCCCGCCGGGGTGGGGCGATTCTGCGGCTCACTGTTGCCGGCGTCCGCCGCGGTCTTGCGTGCGGCGGTGCTGGTGGCGGTGGAGGTGGCCTGGTTCGGCCGCTCGGGTTCCGGATCGGCGGCCGAGCCGGACTCGCGCTCCTTCTCCCGGCGGACCATCTCGGCCAGCACCATCTTGTCGTACCGCTGCTCGGCGCTCTTGGCCTTGGCCCGCGCCTTCTCCGCCTTGCTGGCGGCCTTCTTGCGCCGCTTGGAGAGGTTTTCGCGTTCCCGTTCGCCTGCCTTCAACGCCGCCTTGAGGCGGTCGGCCTCGGCGAGGGCGTTGCGCAGCGCCTGCTTCTGCTCCTTGGTCTGCGACGCGTTCATCCGCAGCCGAGAATCCAGATCGGCGACGCTCTCGCGGGCCTTCTCGGCGGCCTGGCCGGTGGAGGCGGCCTTCTCGCGTCGGTTGGTCATCGGGTCCTTGGCGGGTGCGGTCACGGATCATCACTCCTTCCTCAGTAGCCGTGCCCGGCGATGCTTTCTCCCCGACATTTCCTACCCGAACGGCGGATCGGCAATCGTCAGGGCGCCGACTCTTCGACCGGCATCGCCGGCTCCGCGCCGTCGCGGTCGCTGTCGGCGCGGGCGCGCCGGCGGCGCAGATGCCGCACATGCAGCACCGCGTACGTGCCCACAGCCAGCACGCCCAGCGTCAGCGCCCACCACGTGTATTTGTGCGCGTGCTCGATGATGTCGACCAGATGGGTGCCCAACAGGTATGACACGGTGGTCCACCAACCCACCCACAGCGCCGCGCCGATGGCGTTGTAGAGCAGGAATGTGCGCCAGGGCATCGCCGTGATGCCGGCGATGACGCCGTTGAGCTGCCGCAGTCCGTCGATGAAACGGGCGACGACGACGATGCGGCTGCCGCGCCGGGCGAAGAACTTCTCCGCCCGGTCCAGTCGTGCGGGAGTGATCAGGACGTACCGGCCCCAGCGATGCACGAGCTTGCGGCCGCCGCGCACCCCGATCCAGTAACCGACGTTGTCGCCCAGCACGGCCGCCACGAACGCGATCACACCGACCGCCACCACGTTCAGGCGGCCCGCGCCGGCATAGATCGCCGCGGCGACCATGATCGTCTGACCCGGCGCGGGCACCCCGAAGCTTTCGACGCCGATGACGCCCGCGACGGCGAAGTAACCCCAGCGGTCCAGGATCGGGGCGACTCCGTGCAGGAATCCGGGGAGGTCGGCGGGCGGTGGCATCGCCTACACGTTAGCCGCCCGGGGGTGATCCAAACCCCCGGAGCGGTCAGTTCTGTGGCGGAACATCGGCCGGGCGGCTGCCCCACTTGGTGTTCGGGACCGGTCCCAGGGTGTACGCCAGGTGCGCGCCGTCGCGCACCGCCGTGGCCGGCAACCAGGCACGGGAGGTGGCCGTCCCATCGACCGTGAGCTTGCGGACGTAGGTGCCGTCGGCGCCGGCCGCGGGGGCGTCAATCGTCAGATCCTTTCCACCCGCCAGGTGGACCACCGACCGGGGGAACAACGGGCTGGTCAGCACCAGTTCGGCGCGCGTCGGCACGGTCGGGTAGAGGCCGAGCGCGGAGAACACATACCACGCGCTCATCGTGCCGGCGTCGTCGTTGCCCGGGATGCCGCCGGTCTCGTTGTGCCACAGCCCGTCCAGCACCGCGCGTACCGTCTCCTGGGTCTTGTACGCCGCGCCGAAGTAGTTGTACAGATACGGCGTCTGGATGTCCGGCTCGTTGGTGGCGTCGTACCGGGTGCTCTTGTCCGCGCTGAGGTCGAACGTCCCGTCCGGGTTCCGGAAGAACGCGTCCAGCCGCTCCACCGCTATGTCCTTGCCGCCCATCGCGTCGGCCAGCCCGACCACGTCGGAGTAGACCATCCACGTGTATCGGGCGCTGCTGCCCTCGACGAAGCCCGCGCCGGTGGACGGGCTGAAGCCCTCCGCCCAGTGCCCGTCGGAGTAGCGGTCGCGCATCCAGCCGCGGAACTCGCCGTCCGCGGGCACCGGGGTGGTCACCGCCGGGTCCGCCAGTTCGAGCTCGGCGAGCTGCACGATGTCCGCGCCGCCGTTGCGGCTCACGGTCAGCCGGTAGTAGCGGTACGCCTGCGGGTCGGCGACCGCGTACTCGTGGGTCTCACCACGGGTGGCGAAGCTCTGCCCGGTCTGCGCGTCGACGGTCGACCAGGTGGAGCCGTCGTCGGAGCCCTCCAGCGTCCAGTCCACCGGGTCCCGTTCCGGCACGTCGTTGGCCGAGGTCAGGGCATAGCGGTTGACCGTACGCGGCGCGTCCAGCTCGGCCTGGACCCAACCGGTCGTGTCGAAGGTGAGCCACTTGGTGCCCTTGTCACCGTCGAACGCCTGGGCCTTACCCTCGCCGCTCGATGCGTTCTCGCCGCTGGCGGTGATCTCGGTGATGTGCTCCCGGATGTTGTGCGCCAGCCCGGCATCGGCCTGGGCGTCCGGGTCGTAGACGTTGCGCCAATGGTGCGAGCGGTCCAGGAACTGCGCATACCGCGCGTCGTCGCCGAGCGCCTTCGCCAGTTCGGCCAGGCCGTAGTCGGCCGCGGCGTCCTCCAGCGTCTCCGCCGCGCCGCCCCAGCAGTGGCAGTCGTCCGCCGGTACCCAGCCCAGCTCCATGTACTTGTCCAGGGCCGGGCGCTGCCCCACGCACTCGACGTTGCATCCCGCGTCGCTGGAGTCGTTGGCCGTGGGCACGGTGGCCGCGTGCACCAGCGAGTCGAAGGCGCCCCGTACGTCGAAGTCGCGCGCGCCGAACGCGTACATGCCGGCGACGGCTGCGGCCGACGGGTCGCCGGACATCACGCTGGTCTTTCCGTGCTGCAGCAGCCACCGGTCCCACTCGCCGCCGCGCTGACCCGCGTAGTTGAACAGCGACTGCGCGAAGTCGGATGCCATCGACGGGTCCAACAGTGCGAGCAACTGCACCTGCGCGCGGTAGACGTCCCATCCGGAGAAGGTGCCGTACTGCGCGTCCTGTCCACTCTCCAGCGCATGCGCGGCGCCGTCCGCGCCCGTGTAGCGTCCGTCGACGTCGCTGGTCAGGGTGGGTTCTAGCTGGGCGTGGTAGAGCGCGGTGTAGAAGACCGTCTTCTGCTCCTCGGTGCCGCCGCCGACGCCGATCCGCTTCAACCGGCCGGACCATGCGGCGCGGGCGTTCGCCGCGATCGAGGCGAAGCCGTAGGGCAGGTTCTCCTGCGTCAGGTTGCGCTCGGCACCGGCCAGATCCACGTACGAGACGGCGACACGCACGCCGACGCTGGTGGTGCCGGCGGGGAAGGTGACGTAGCCGCCCGATCCGCGGCCCGCGTTCGGCCGCCCGCTGGAGCTGTAGCCGCTGCCGCCGGTGGCGTCCCGGGTGTCCGGGCGCAGCGTGCCGTCCTGCCACGTTCCGGTGGTCGTGAACGGCTGGTCCAGGCGGGCCGTGAAGTGCAGCGTGTAGAGCGCCTTGCGGTTGTTCGACGACTGCGGGCCGCAGAAATTGCCCGCGGTGACCGAACCGGTGATCGTCTGCGTGTCCGGGTCGAGGTGCACCGTCGCGTCGGTGCTGCCGGTCTCCGACATCGAGGTGCGGAAGAGCAGGCTGGCCGGCTTGTCGGCAGGGAAGGTGAACCGCCCGAAACCGGTGCGCGGGGTCGCGGTCAATTCGGCGCCGGTGCCGCCCGCCATGCCCACCCGGTAGTAGCCGGGGCGGGCCTCCTCGTCGTCGTGCGAGAAGTCCGCCGCGAACGTCGCGTCCGTGGTGTCCGCGGTCGGGGAGGAGGTCACCTCACCCGCGTACGGCATGATCGGGATGTCGCCGTTAGCACCCGAGCAACCCACGCCGCTGAGGTGGGTCAGGCTGAAGCCGCGAGTCCGGGTCGCGGTGTACTGATAGCCGCCGGGCGCAGGGGTGGACACCTGACTGCCGCGGGTGGTTTGCGGGCTCCACGCCAGCATGCCGAACGGCGTCACCGCACCCGGGTAGGTGTTGCCCAAGTTCGTGGTGCCGATGAACGGATTCACGTATGACGCCGGGTCGGCGACCAGTGGCGGCAGCGGAGCGGCGTGGGCAGCCGGTGCGGCCGCGGTCACCGCTGCCGCCGTCGCCGTCACCGCCACCACGGACAGGGTCCGGAACCCGAGCATGCGTCCCCCTCATGACATCGATGTCAGACCGGCATCAGGAGATCAGCATCTATTTACTCAGTTAAATGTGTCAAGCGGTTGGCTGGTCCTTGGTGAGATGGAGCAGCCAGTTCGGCCCGCCCGTGTGGATCAGTGCGTACCGTCGCGCCGGCCCCGCACCGTGCAGCGTGAACACGAGCCGGTGATCATTGCGGTCGTTCTGCTCCCACCACCCGGTGTCCGCGATCGACTTCTCGTCATCGTGGTAGCTCAAATGCTCCATCGCGTGATCCGTCACCGCCACCGCGAGCCGGTTGGCGTCCGGCTCGGTGGGTAACCCGCGAGGCACGGCCCAGCTCTTCAACACGCCGTCCTCCTCCAGCCGCAGATCGTAATGCGGCCGCGGCTTCTGGTGATCGTGCAGCACGAAGGCTGGCTGACGCGCCGTCACGGTTCGCTATCCTTCCGTAGTATCCCCAGGTCGGTCCCTTGTGTCCGGTCATCCAGGCCAGACATCAAGCACTAGCCTGCCAAAAGGGTGGGACACCTCGCAGCGCCACCGGGGCATTCGTGATCATGAGCGTCCCGGCGCGGGGCCGACGACTCCTCCCCGCGCGGGGCCGACGGCGTCTCCCGTACCGGACCGGTGGCACCTCCCGTGCCGGGTCGGCCGTCGGCGATGGTCGCGCTCCCACGGGCGTCGGTTGGCAAGGATTGGCGAGCTCAGGGATCGGGTAGAACCCGAATCGCGATCGGAGACTCCGACGCTGAATGGAGCCCCTCATGCTTGTCGTCGGCCTGATTCTGTTGCTGTTGGGCATCTTCCTGCACGTGTCGATCCTCTACACCATCGGCATCATCTTGCTGATCGTCGGCGCCGTGTTCTGGATCCTCGGTGCGGTCGGCCGTCCCATCGGTGGTCGAAAGTATTGGTACTGACGCCCACGTACGACGCACGAACGGCCGAGCGGAGACTCTCCGCTCGGCCGTTCGCATTCGTCGATGCCCGTCGCGACCCCTCACGGCCGTCGATCTTGGAGATTCGGTGCCCGACTCGACATCCCATGCCCGACTTGTCGGACCATGAAAGTCCAAGATCAGTCGGGGGATCGGTGGCGCGGCAAGATCGACGGGTGGTCTGGCCAGGTATTGGGCGCATGCGGGTGCCGACCGACGCACGCCAGGGGTGCCGGCTCCCGCAACGAGAGCCGGCACCCCTGGCGAGCTGCCCTATTACCGCACCCCGATCACCGGGCGGCGGTGATCACCGAACGCCGGTGATCACAGGGCGTCGGTGTTCAACTGGCTCCGCAGCTTGCCCAGCGCCTTGGTCAGCAACCGCGACACATGCATCTGCGAAATCCCCACCTGCTCG
>NZ_BMMX01000014.1 GCF_014646155.1 Mangrovihabitans endophyticus | reverse complement strand
GGGGCGCGACGGGGCCGCACGGGGCGCGACGGGGCCGCACGGGGCGCGACGGGGCCGCACGGGGCGCGACGGGGCGCGACGGGGTGGGGTGGGGGTTGTTGTCAGATGGTGGGGGTGGGGGCGGTGCCCCGCTTGGCCGCCTGGATCTGCTCGTAGACCCGGGTGCGCAGCTTGGTGAACCGGTCGTCGGCTCGGGTGTGGAGCTGATCTCGTTCGGCCGGCAGATCCACCGTCAGCCGTTCCTGCACCACGGTCGGTGACGCGGACAGCATGATGACGTGCTGCCCGAGGTACACCGCCTCGTCGATGTCGTGCGTGACGAAGAGGATGGTGACGCCGAGCCGCTTCCACAGCGACCGGACCAGATCCTCCAAGTCGGCCCGGGTCTGCGCGTCCACCGCGGCGAACGGCTCGTCCATCAGCAGCACCTCCGGCTCGTACGCGACAGCACGGGCCAGGGCGACGCGTTGCTGCATGCCGCCGGAGAGCTGCCACGGGAACGCCGCGCCGCGGTCGGCGAGCCCCACCGCCTCCAGGGAGGAGTCGACCAGCTCGCGCCGCCGCGCCTTGGGCAGCTTCTTCTGCTTCAGCGGCAGCTCGACGTTGTCCCGTACGTTCATCCACGGGAAGAGGCTGCGGCCGTACTCCTGAAAGACGACCGCCATGCCGGGCGGCGGCCCGGTGACCGGGCTGCCGTCCAACCGGACCTCGCCCGCGGTGGGCTGCAGCAGGCCCGCGATGCACCGCAGCAACGTGGTCTTGCCGCACCCGGACGGGCCGACCAAGCAGACCAGGTCCCCCGGATCGACGGTGAAGGTCAGGTCGCCGACGGCTTCGACACCGCCGTCGTACACCTTCTTCAGATGGCTCACTTCGAGCATGCCGGAGGCTCCTCTCAGGACTGCCGCTGTGTGCCGCGCAGGCCGTGGTACCAGGACAGGACGCGGCTCTCGGCGAGCCGGAACAGCACCGACAGCACGACACCGAGCAGGCCCAGCACAATGGTGCCGCTCCACATCTCGGGAATCGCGAAGCTGCGCTGGAATTGCACAATGGTGAAGCCGAGACCGTTGCTGGCGGCGAACATCTCGCTGATCACCATGAGGATGATGGCGATGGACAGCGCCTGCCGCATCCCGGTGACGATCTGCGGACTCGCGCCGCGCAGCACCAGGTGCCACAGCCGGGCCGGTCCGCCGATGCCGTAGGACCGGGCCGTGTCGCTGAGCACGCTGTCCACGGCGCGGACTCCCTCGACCGTGTTCAGCAGAATCGGCCAGATGCAGCCGAACACGATGACCAGGATCTTCATCGTGTCACCGATGCCGGCGAAGATCATCACGACCGGGATCAGCACCGGCGGCGGGATCGCCCGGAAGAACTCCAGGACCGGTTCCGCCGCGGCGCGCACCCGGCGGTGCGTGCCGATCACCACGCCCACCGCCACGCCCAGCGCGGTGGCCAGCACGAAGCCGCCGAGCAGCCGCAGCACGCTGGGCAGCACATCGGCGCGCAACCGGTCGGGAGTCCAGGTGTCGACGAGCGCGGCGAGGATCGTGCGCAGCGGCGGCACATAGAAGCTCTCACTGCCGTACGACAGCAGGTACCACGCCGCCACCAGCACCACGGGCAGGCCGACGGCCAGCAGGATCTTTTTCACGCCGCCCCCCGGATCGACTGGTGCCAGGACAACAGGTGCCGCTCCAGGGCGCGGGCGCCCAGGTTGATGAGGACGCCGAGCAGGCCGGTGACCACGATGAGCGCGTACATCGCGGGGAGCGCGTTGGACGTCTGCGCCACCGCGATCTCCGCACCCAGGCCCGGCGAGCCGATGACCAGCTCGGCGGTGATGGCCAGGATGAGTGCGACGGCGGCGGCCAGCCGCACGCCGGTGAGCAGGTAGGGCAGGGCGGTCGGCCAGAGCACGTAGCGGATGCGGTACCACCATCCGAGCCCATAGCTGCGGGCGGTCTCCTCGGCGATCGGGTCGACGTCCTGCACCCCGGCCAGGACCTGGATGAGCACCTGCCAGAACGATGCGTACACCACCAGCAGCAGACTGGACTTCAGGTCGGTGCCGTAGAGCAGGACGGCCAGCGGGATCAGCGCGACGGACGGGATCGGACGCAGGAACTCGATCGTGGACGCGGTGGCGGCCCGCAGGCCGGGCACGGCGCCGATGACGATGCCGAGAACGATCCCGGCGCCGGCCGCGATCGCCAGCCCGGCGGCCCAGGCGACCAGGGTGTGGCCGAGCGCGGTCCAGAACGCCCCGGTGCTCACTTCGCGGCCGAGTGCGCTGAGGATCTCGGTGGCGGGCGGCAGGTAGCGCGCGGGCACCACGCCGAGCCGGGGCAGCGCCTCGGCGAGCACGAGCAGCCCGGCGAGGCCCGCGACGCCGTACACCGCGAGCGGGACGGCTCGCGGTGTGGACGTGGCGGTGCCGGTCACGGAAGCAGTTTCCCAAGGTCGGGCGCGGTGGAGAAGACGCCGTCCTGCTGGCCGAGCTGGGCCAGCGTCTGCACCGATGCCTTGTTGATCTCGGTGGGCCACTTCGGCAGGGTCAGCTTCTCGCGGACCTCGGGTGAGATCTTCGTGTACGACCCGAGGATCTCCCGCACCGCGTCCGGATTGGCATCCGCGTACTCCAGTGACTCGTTGATCGCCTCGGTGAAGCGCTTGACCAGGTCGGGGTCGTCCGCCTGCAACTTGGTCGAGGCGAAGTAGGCCGCCACGGTGAGGTCCGGTGCGGTGTCCACATAGTTCCACGAGACGACCCGTCCGCCGGCGCTGGTGACCTCGGTCAGCGACGGCTCGACCATCCAGGCGGCGTCGACCTGTCCCTGCTCCACCGCGGCGGGCATGTTGGGGAACGGCATCTCGACGAACTGGATGTTGCTGGGATCGCCGCCCGCCTTGCGCACGGACTCCCGGACGGTGGTGTCGCCGATGTTCTTCAGGGTGTTCACCGCGACCTTCTTGCCGGCGAGATCGGCGGCGCTCTTGATCGGGCTGTCGCCCTTGACCGCGACGCCGGAGAAGTCGGCGCCGGACTTGCCGGTGGACGCGACGCCGTTGGCCACCACCGAGATCGGCACGTTCTTCGTCTGCGCGAGCAGCAGGGAAGTCATGTTGCTGAAGCCGAACTGGAACTGACCGCTGACGACGCCCGGGACGATGGCGGCGCCACCCTGGCCACTCTCCAGCGTGAGCTTTATATTGCGTTTAGTGAAGAAGTCCTGTTTCTGTCCCAGATAGATGGGTGCCACGTCGACGATCGGAATGACGCCGACCGTGACCTGGTCGACGCCGCCCGAGCTGTCGCCGCTGGAGCCGCTGGAGGAATCGCTGCCGCATCCGGCCACCGCGAGCACGGCCGCAGTGGCGCCTGCGAGGAGGGTCCGGCGCATGGGATCTCCCGTTCTTCGGTGCCCGGTGGAGACGCCCGGGGGCGCTCCGGCAAGGGGCAAGAGGTGTGCGCTATACGAACTTGAGTTCTCGATACGAACGTAGAACGTGGCGTGGCTCACGTCAATCTCTGGAGCAGGCATGGTGGCTGCCCGGCTTGACAGCGATGTACGACACGCGCACTGTTGTTCGTATATCGCACGGAGGTGGACATGGCGACGATCACCACGTTGTCCGAGGCGGTCGCCGCTGTGGTGCGCGACGGCGACACCGTGGCGCTGGAGGGCTTCACCCACCTGATCCCGGTGGCCGCCGGGCAGGAGATCATCCGGCAGCGCCGGCGTGACCTGACATTGGTGCGGATGACCCCGGACATCGTCTACGACCAGATGATCGGTGCCGGCTGCGCGCGCAAGCTGATCTTCTCCTGGGCGGGCAACCCCGGTGTCGGATCCCTGCACCGTTTCCGCGACGCGGTGCAGCACGGCTGGCCGGTGCCCCTGGAGATCGAGGAGCACAGCCACGCCGGCATGGCGAACCGATACGTGGCGGGCGCGTCCGGGCTGCCCTTCGCGGTGCTGCGCGGCTACGCCGGCACCGACCTGCCCGAGCACACCGACACCGTCAAGCCGATCACCTGCCCGTTCACCGGCGAGGTGCTGACCGCCGTGCCGGCCCTCAACCCGGACGTCGGCATCGTGCACGCGCAACAGGCGGACCGGAACGGCAACGTGCAGTTCTGGGGCATCACCGGGGTGCACAAGGAAGTCGTGCTCGCCAGTCGCCGATCCCTGGTCACGGTGGAGGAGGTGGTCGACACGCTGAGCGTGCGGCCGGGTGCCACGGTGCTGCCCGGATGGACCATCGACCACGTGGCCGAAGTGCCCGGCGGGGCACATCCGTCGTACGCGATGGGTTACAGCGACCGGGACAACGCGTACTACCGGGCGTGGGACGGCATCAGCCGGGACCGGGCCTCCTTCGGCGAGTGGTTGGCGGGCGTGCGATGAACTGGACCGCCGACGAGATGATGACCGTCGCGGCCGCCCGCGCGCTGCACCCGGGCACCCGGTGCTTCGTCGGCATCGGCCTGCCCAGCACCGCCGCCAACCTGGCGCGCCGCACTCACGCCCCGGACCTGGTGCTGGTCTACGAGTCCGGCACCATCGGGGCGAAACCGGACCGGCTACCGCTGTCCATCGGCGACGGGGTGCTCGCCGAGACAGCCGACGCGGTGGTCGGCGTGCCGGAGATGTTCAACTACTGGTTGCAACCGGGCCGCATCGACATCGGCTTCCTGGGCGCCGCCCAGATCGACCGGTTCGGCAACATCAACACCACGGTGATCGGCGACGACTACCGTGAACCCAAGGTTCGCCTGCCCGGTGCCGGCGGCGCCCCCGAGATCGCCGCGTCCTGCAGCGAGGTCATCGTGATCGTCCGGCAGAATTCCCGTACGTTCGTGGACGGCGTGGACTTCGTGACGTCCCTGGGCCACGGCCACGGCGCGAGCGACCGGGCCCGGCACAACCTGCGCGGCGCCGGTCCGGTCATGGTGATCACCGACCTGGGCATCCTCACCCCGGATCCGGAGACTCGCGAGCTCACCCAGACCCACCTGCATCCCGGTGTCTCGCTCGACCAGGCCGTCGACGCGACCGGCTGGAATCTGCGGGTCGCCGACCCGCCGGTGGTGACCGACCCGCCCAGCGGCACGGAGCTGTCCGCGCTGCGTTCGCTGAAGGAGTGACCCATGGCCGAACCCCTCGTCGTGCCGTCCGGGTACCGCCGCGACGACGGCACCGTGCATCCGCCGCTGGACTACGCCGGATATCGCTCCACGGCGCTGCGCGCGCCCAGCGAGCCGCTGATCCTGCTGCCGCACAACCTCACCGAACTGACCGGCCCGCTGCTCGGCGAGGGGCGGGTCTCGTCCTCCTCGGCCGACCTGTCCGTGCAACCCGGCGGGGAGGCGCTGGGTCAGCGCATCATCGTGCACGGCCGGGTGCTGGACGAGAACGCCCGGCCGGTGCCACACACGCTGATCGAGGTGTGGCAGGCCAACGCGGCGGGACGGTATCTGCACCGGGTGGACCGGCACGACGCGCCGATCGACCCGAACTTCACCGGCGTGGGACGTGTGCTCACCGACGACCAGGGCAACTACCGGCTGGTGACGATCAAGCCGGGCGCCTATCCGTGGGGCAACCACCCCAACGCCTGGCGCCCGGCGCACATCCACTTCTCGCTGTTCGGCCGGGCCTTCACCCAGCGCCTGGTCACCCAGATGTACTTCCCCGACGACCCGCTCTTCGCGTACGACCCGATCTTCAACTCGGTCCGCGACGAACGGGCCCGGCGGCGCATGGTGTCCCACTTCGACATGGATGCCACCGTCGACTCGTGGGCACTCGCCTTCCGATTCGACATCGTGCTGCGTGGCCGCGACGCGACACCGATGGAGCAGCCGTGATGCTCGGGCTCACCCCCGCACAGACCGTCGGTCCGTACCTGTCCATCGGCCTGCCCTGGTCGGACGGGCCGCTGGTGGTGCCGGAGACCGACCCGGACGCCTTCTGGGTGCGAGGCGTCCTGCGGGACGGTGCGGGCGAGCCGGTGCCGGACGGCCTGATCGAAACCTGGCAGGCGGACCCGGACGGTTGCTTCGCTCACCCGGACGACCCGCGCGGCCGGCACACGTCGTTCCGCGGCTTCGGCCGGTGCCCCACCGCAGACGCGGGTGACTGGGCGATCCGCACCCGCAAGCCGGGCCGAGTGCCGGACCGCGAGGGCGTGCTCCAGGCGCCGCACATCGACGTGTCGGTGTTCGCCCGGGGCCTGCTCAACCGGGTGGTCACGCGGATCTACTTCGCGGACGAGGCGGAGGCCAACGATGCGGATCCGCTGCTGGCCACGGTGCCCGAGCACCGGCGCCGCACGCTGCTCGCCGAACCGACCGGCGGCGGTTACCAGTTCGACATCCGGCTCCGGGGGGAGCATGAAACCGTCTTCTTCGCACTCTGACCTGTTCGGCGACCTGCTCGCCGCCGGGCCGGTCCGTGCCGCGGTGGACGACCAGGCATGGATCCGTGCCCTGCTGGACGCGGAGGCCGGCCTGGCCCGTGCCGGGGCGACCGCGGGGGTGGTGCCGGAGACGGCGGCGGAGGCCATCGCATCGGTATGCGCGGAGACCACCGTCGACCCGGCGGAACTGGGCGCGAGTGCCCTGGGTGCGGGCAACCCGGTGGTGCCGCTGGTGCGGTTGCTGCGGGCCGCGTTGCCCGCCGACGCCGCCCGGCACGTGCACCGCGGCGCCACCAGCCAGGACATCATGGACACCGCGACCATGCTGATCGCCCGGGACGCGCTGGCGGTGCTGGACCGTGAACTGGCGGACGCGGTCGGGCGCTGCGCCGCCCTGGCCGACGGCCACCGGCGCACCCTGCTTCCCGCGCGCACCCTGCTGCAACAGGCGCTGCCGACCACGTTCGGGCTGGTCGCCGCCGGATGGCTGACGGCGCTGGCGGACGCCCGGCGGCGGCTCGCCCGGCTGCGTCCCGCCGTGCAACTGGGCGGTGCCGCGGGCACCCTCGCGGCGTACCGGGACTGCGGGCCGGCCATGGTCTCCGCGTACGCGGAGGGTCTCGGCCTGGCCGAACCGGTGCTGCCCTGGCACACCGACCGGGCTCGCATCGCCGAGCTGGCCGCTGCCCTGGGCATCGCGGCGGGCGCCGCGGGAAAGGTGGCGGGCGACATCGTGCGGCATGCCCAGACCGAGGTCGGCGAGCTGCGCGAGGGCGGCGACGCGGGGGGCTCCTCGACGCTGCCGCAGAAACACAACCCGATCCGGGCGGTGCTGGCGGTGGCGGCGGCGGAAGCGGCCCCCGGCCTGGTGGCCACCCTGCTGTCCGCGATGGCGCAGGAACACCAGCGAGCCGCGGGGGCGTGGCATGCCGAGTGGCGTCCGCTGCGTGCCCTGTTCGAGGCGGCCGGCTCGGCGGTGCACCAGGTGGGCGCGTCGCTGGACGGCCTGCAGGTCGACGCGGATCGGATGCGGGCGAACGTGGACCGCACCGGAGGCGCCCTGCTGGCCGAACGGGTCACCGCCGTGCTGGCCGATCGCCTCGGTGCCGACCAGGCGCACGCGGTGGTGCGGGAAGCCGCGGCGGCGCCGGATTTCGCGGCAGCCCTGGCGGCCGACGCGCGGGTGCCCGACGCGGCCGGCCTGCTCGCCCCGGAGGACTACCTGGGCAGCGCCGACGTGCTGATCGACCGGGCGCTCAAGGCGGCGTCGTGACGGTCCGCCTGCATCGGCGCCTGGACGGTCCGCCGGACGCGCCCCCGGTGCTGCTGATCAACTCGCTCGGCACCGACCACACCATGTGGGAACCCCAGATGGCGGTCCTGGCCGCGCAACACCGGGTGATCCGGTACGACGTACGGGGGCACGGATGCTCGTCCGTGCCGGCCGGACCGTACTCGCTGGCCGATCTCGGGCAGGACGCGCTCGGGCTGCTCGACGCGCTCGGCGTGCCCCGCGCGCACGTGGTCGGACTGTCCCTGGGTGGCATGACCGCGATGTGGCTGGCCGCCCACGCGCCGCACCGTGTGGGTCGGCTGGTGTTGTGCTGCACCTCGGCGCAACTCGGGCCGGCGCAACAGTGGGCGGACCGCGCGGAGACCGTCCGGCGGCAGGGCCTCGGCGCGATCGCGACGGCGGTGATCGGGCGCTGGCTCACCCCGCCGTACGCCTCGACGCACCCGGACGACGTACGCCGCCTGCGGGCGATGCTGACCGCGACGCCGCCGGCGGGGTACGCGGGAGCCTGCGCCGCCATCGAGAACATGGACCTGCGGTCCGACCTGGACCGGATCACCGCGCGCACCCTGGTGCTGTCGGGCAACGACGACGAGGCGATCCCGCCGATGCACGGGGCGCAGATCGCCGGTGCCATCCCGGATGCCCGGCTCGTCGTGGTGCGCGACGCCGCGCACCTGGCGACCTGGCAGCAACCACGCATCGTGAACCCGCTCATCCTGGAGGCGCTCGATGGCTGACGACACCACCTTCGACCGCGGGATGACGACGCGCCGCGAAGTGCTGGGGGACGATCACGTGGACCGCGCCGTCGCGGCCACCACCGGCTTCACCGCGCCGTTCCAGGACTTCATCACCCGGTACGCGTGGGGCGACGTGTGGGGCCGGGACGGGCTCGACCGGCGCACCCGCAGTTGCATCACGCTCGCCCTGCTCACCGCCCTGCGCTGCCACGACGAACTGGCCATGCACGTGCGCGCGGCGCTGCGCAACGGGGTCAGCGCCGAGGAGATCCAGGAGGTGCTGTTGCACACGGCGGTCTACGCGGGCGTCCCGGCGGCGAATGCGGCGTTCGCCATCGCTGCGCGTGTAATGACCGAGCAGTGACCGAGCCGTGGAGTAGGGTGCGGCGCAGGAACCAACCGGGGGCTTCAGTGACCGACGAACCAACCGATTCGGTCCGCGAGCCGTACTATGTGCAGTCGCTGGAGCGAGGACTCGCGGTCATCCGCGCCTTCGACGCCGGTCATCCGGAGCTGACGCTGAGCGAGGTGGCCCGCCAGTGCGGCCTCACCCGTGCGGCGGCTCGCCGTTTCCTGCTCACCCTCGGCGATCTCGGATATGTCCGTACGGACGGACGGCTCTTCTCGCTGACGCCACGGGTGCTGGAGCTGGGGTACGCCTACCTGTCCGCGCTGAGCCTGCCGCAGATCGCCGAGCCGCACCTGGAGCGGCTGGTGTCCGAGGTGCACGAGTCGTCATCGTTGAGCGTGCTCGACGGCGGCGACATCGTCTATGTGGCACGGGTGCCGACGACACGCATCATGACGGTCGCCATCAACGTGGGCACGCGCTTCCCGGCGTACGCGACATCGATGGGCCGAGTGCTGCTGGCGGGGTTGCCGGACGAGGCGCGGGAGGCTTATCTGGAAGGCATCGAGCCGGTGCGGTTGACCTCCCGCACCCTCGCGTCGGTCTCGGCGCTGCGCACCGAACTGGAGCGGGTGAGCCGTCAGGGCTACGCGATCGTGGATCAGGAACTGGAGGAGGGCCTGCGGGCGATCGCGGCGCCGGTGCGTGATCGGGCGAGTGCGGTGGTGGCGGCGGTGAACGTCTCGGTGCACGCGAGCCGCACGTCGGTGGAGACGATGCGGCGCGACCTGCTGCCGCCCCTGCTGGCGGCGACCGCGCGCATCAACGCCGACCTGCATGTGGGTGCGCGACGCTGAGGGTCGCCCCCACGGACTACCCATCGTCTTCTATCGTCGCAGGGGTCCATTGCCGACAGGGAGGTCCCCAATGGTGCGCCGCAAGCTTCTCGCCCTGCTCATACCGCCGATAGCGCTCGCCCTCGCGGCGGTGGGTGTCGGCACCGCCAACGCCATCGCCAACGGCGAGGAGGTGCCCGACGGGCAATACCGCTTCGCGGTCAAGCTGACCATGACCGGGATTCCGACCGCGGACGGCGGCAAGCGCGACAGCGCCTGCTCGGGGGCGCTCATCGCGCCCCGCTGGGTGATCACCGCCGGGCACTGCTTCCGCGACGAGAACAACGTACGGGTGGAGCGGCCGGTGGCCGACCTCACCACGGCGACTGTGGGACGTACCGACCTGAACGGGACCGCCGGGCACGACCGGACGGTGGTCGCGGTCCGGCAGTCGCCGACGGCCGACGTCTCCCTGGCCGAGCTCGACGAGCCCGTCTACGACATCCGGCCGCTGCGCGTCAGCCGCCGGGCGCCGGAGATCGGCGCGATCGTGCGGGTGACCGGCTACGGCTCGGTGACCAGCACCAACCCGCAGCCGGTGACCCATCTGCGCACCGGCCAGATGACGGTGGTGTCGCTGAGCGACTCGGTCACCGGCCTGACCGGGTATGCCCCGGCGCCGGACACCACGCCCTGCCCGTACGACTCGGGGGCGCCGTTCTTCCTGGAGCGCCACAAGCGTGTGCCGTCGCTGGTGTCGGTGGTCAGCAACGGCCCGAGCTGCCCGCACACGCAGGTGGAGAGCAGCGCCCGCACGGACAATATCGCCGGCTGGATCCTCAGCAGCATGGTGTCTTCCGGCCGCGGCTGATCCGCGGTTACGCGGCCCGGCCGTCCCGCGGTCCGAAAACGCGGACGGCCTCCACGTCGGAATGGGTGGACCGGAGGTATTCGTCGGCCCATCGTCCCACCTCCGGGTACCCGGAGCATGCCCGCAGCTCGGCGAACGCGGCCTCGGCGTCGAAACGGGTGCGGCGCAGCGTCACGCCGCCGGTGTCGCCGTCCAGCAGCGCCCAGTGCGCGCCGGACGTGCCATACGGCATGCCGACGCTGCCCGGGTTCACGACGAGGCGCCGGTCGACCAATCGCGCGAAGGGCATATGGGTGTGCCCGCACACCACCGTCGCCACCTGGTCGTCCAGCGTGGACAACACCTCGATCCACCGCTCCATGCGGCTGTCCACCAGCGCCACCTCCTCGTCGTCGCGCGGCGTGGCATGGCAGAACACGGTCGCCCCGAGCGCGCCCAGATCGAGCCGCTGGACGCTGGGCAAGCCGTCGAGCAACGTCACCTGATCCGCCCGTAACGCCGCGGCGGCCCAGGGCGCAATCGGATCCGGAATGGCGGTGTCGCCGCCGTGCGCGAGCTGCACGAGTTCCCGTTCGGCGTTGCCGCGCACCCAGAGGGCGCGCTCGCCGAGCTCGACGAGGGCGTCCAGGGTCTCCACGGGCAACGGTCCGGCCGCGATGTCCCCGGTGAGCACGATCCGGTCGGCACCGGCCACGTCGGGTTCATGCAGCACCGCGCGCAGCGCGGGCAACACACCATGGATGTCGGACAGCACGGCAACTCGCATGTCCCGACCGTAGGCCGCCTCCGCCGGGTCGCGGGTACGCCTGGCGCGAACACGCGCGCCCCTGGCTCGTCCTCGCACACGTTCAGGCGGGTTCGTCAAGGCCGGGCGAGGTGGCGAGCGAGGGCGTGGCCTGGTGTGCTGCCAGGAAGCCCGCGACCGATGCCGACCAGGGGTAGCGGTCGGCCTGTCGTCGTGCCGCCGTCCGGCGGTTCGGGCGGGCCAGCAGCGATGCTGCGGCCGCCGCATAGCCACGGCCGCCGCCCGGCACCGCGATGCCGGCGGTGCCGATCACCTCGGGCAGCGCGCTTTCCGCGCTGACCACCACGGGTGTGCCGCTGGCCAGCGCCTCCAGCGCGGCGAGCCCGAATGTCTCCACCGGTCCGGGTGCCAGGGCCACGTCCGCGGTGGCGAGCAATGCGGCCAGCTCGGTGCGGTCGCGGAGGTGCCCGAGGAAACGCACCGGCAGGCAGCGGTCGGCGGCCTCCTCCTGCAAGGCGGACCGTAGCGGTCCGGCGCCGGCCACCACCAGCACCGCGGGCACACCGGCGTCGCGCAGCGCGGCGAGCGCGTCGAGGGACCGGCGCGGCCGTTTCTCCGCCGATAGCCGCCCGCAGTGCAACAGCAACACATCGTCGTCGGCGGCCCAGCGCCGGCGCAGACGCACGTCGTACCGCTCGGGCGTGAAAAGGTCCAGGTCTACGCCGAGCGGCACCCGCACCACGTTCGTGGCGCCGATGCGCGTGAACTCCTCTTCGGCCCAGACGGTGGTGCACACGACGACGTCGTGCGCGGAGGCGGTGCGCTCGTTCAGCCGGTCCGCCCAGCGTCCCGCCGCGGCCGGGCCGAACAGGCGGAACAGTCCGCTCAGGCTTTCGTGCGAGACCATCATGGACGGTACGCCCGCCGTGCGCGCCCAACTCCCGACCCAGCGCAACGTCGAACGGTCGGAGACCTCGACGCGATCCGGAGCGAGGTCGCGCAGCACGGCCGTCACCCGGCGGCGGTCGACGAGCGCCCGATACCCGCCCATGCCGGGCACCCGCGGTCCGGGCAACGTGATCACCCGGCCCTGGTCGGTCTGCTCGTCGAGCGAGCGTTCGCCGGGCACGATCAGGACGGTGTCGTGTCCGGCGGCGCGATAGCCGATACCGAGCCGGTGCAGTGCGGTGCGCAGACCGCCGGAACGTTCGGTCACGAAGTTCGCGATGCGCACCAGCCTCATGCGGCCGCCGCCATCCGCGTGGCCGGCGTGGGCGCCAGCGCCGCGTGGTAGTGCCCGATCAGCTCATCGCTCACCGCCGCCCAGCTACGCCCCCGGACCGCAGCCCGTCCGGCCGCCCCGAACGCGGCTCGCGCCTGCGGATCGGTGGCCAGGCGGGCGATCGCCGCGGTGAACCCGTCCGCTGCGAACGGCGGCACCAGCAGGCCGGTCCGTTCGTGATCCACCAGATCCAGCGGGCCACCGCTGGCCGGGGCCACGACCGGTACGCCGCTGGCCATCGCCTCCTGCACCGCCTGGCCGAACGTCTCGTACGGGCCGGTGTGCGCGAACACGTCCAGGCTGGCGTAGAGCCGGGCGAGCTGGGCCCCGTGTCGAACGCCGAGGAAGACGGCATCCGGCAGGGCCCGGCGAAGCGCCGCCTCGGCCGGTCCACCACCCACGATGATCAGACGTACGCCGGGCAACCGGCTCGCCTCGGCCAGCAACTCGACCTGCTTCTCCACGGCCAGCCGCCCGACGAATCCGACAAGCGTCTGCCCGTCGGGTGCCAACGCCCGGCGTATCCCGGCGCTGCGGTGTCGGGGATGGAACCGCAAGTCGTCCACGCCCCGGCGCCACATGTGCACGCGCTGAACGCCGTGTGCGGCAAGAGCCGCCGCCGATTCTCGGGACGGCGCCAGCGTGCGCGTCGAGGCATTGTGGACGGTGCGGATCCACCGCCACGCGGCACGTTCGGTCATGCCGACCCGATAGGCGCGGGCGTACGCGGCGACGTCGGTCTGATAGACCGCAACGGTGGGCAGGTGCAGCGTCCGGGCCGCCGCCGCACCCCAAGCGCCGAGCACGAACGGGCTGGCCAGATGCACCACATCGGTGCGGTGCCCGCGCAGCACGGCGGCCAGCGTGAGGGTGGGCAGGCCGAGCCGGATCTGCGGGTAGCCGGGCATGGGCAGGGAGGGGATCCGGACGACCGGGTACGGGACGTCCACCTCGCCCCGGTTGGGTGGTTGAGGTGCGATCACCATGGGTTCGTGCCCGCGCCGCTGTAGATGTTCGGCCGCGCGTACGACCGAGTTCGCGACGCCGTTGACGTCCGGCAGGAAGGACTCCGTGACCAACGCGATGCGCATGGCCTCACGATGATCGGCACGGCTCGCCCGCAGGGCCACCTCGCCGTGACCGGAAGAGGAACGTCGGGCGACAAGATTGCTGTTTGCCCGATTTTTGCCTGACCGCCTCCTGAATGTCGCGCTGACCGGGCGATATTGACCTCCATGGAAAGGCGCGATCTTCTCCGAGCGGCCGCGGCCACACCTCTGGCGATGGCCGTCCCCGCCGGTGTCCAACCGTCCCCGACCGGTGTTCTATCGCCTGCGAGCCGTGGCGATCGTTTCGCGATCGCGGTGCTGCCGGACACGCAGTATCTGTTCGACGCGGACAGCGCCGACCCGGCGCCGCTGCGGGAGACGTTTCGCTACCTGCTGGAGCACCGTGCCGACGCGAACATCGCCTTCATGACGCACCTCGGCGACGTCACCGAGCACGGCACCGCCGAGGAGATCGGGCTGGCCGCGCGGACGTTCCGGAGTCTGGACGGCCGCATGCCTTACAGCGTGCTGGCCGGCAATCACGACGTGAACTCGTCCACCGACGACCAGCGCGGCGACTCGGCGTACCTGGACGCCTTCGGCCCGGCCCGGTACGCCGGGATGCCGACCTTCCTGGGCGCCTCCCCGGACGGCTACAACAGCGCCCACTTGCTGTCCGCGGCTGGTCGGCAGTGGCTGGTGCTGGCCCTGGACTGGCGCATCTCGGACGGCGGTCTGGCGTGGGCGCAGCGGATCCTCGATGAGCATCCGCGCGTACCGGCCGTGCTGACCACGCACGACCTCGCCTTCGCCGACGACGCCGGCCGCGCGTCGCTGTCCGACAACGGCCGACGGCTCTGGGACCGGTTGATCAACGACAACGACCAGATCTTCCTGACCCTGAACGGACACTTCTGGCCGCCCGGACGCACCGTGCTGACCAACGCGGCGGGCCACGACGTGCATGTGCACATCACCAACTACCAGGACCGTTACTACGGTGGTGCGGCCATGATCCGGCTGTACACCTTCGACCTGGCGCGCAACGTGATCGACGTGGAGACCTTCTCGCCGTGGTTCCTGTCGCACGCCCCTGCCGCGCGGACCCCGCTGGAGGCAGAGACCGTCGAGCTGACCGGCCCGGCTGACCGGTTCAGCTTGGCCGTCGACTTCGACGCGCGGTTCGCGGCCTTCGATCCGCCGGCTCTGCCCGCGCCGATACCGGCGGCTCGGCTGGTGGACCGGCACACGGTGGGATATTGGCGGTTCGACGGGGACGGGCAGTCGGTCGCCGACGGCGCCGTCGTGCGTGACCTCAGCGGCAAGGGCAACCATCTGACCGTACGGCGCCTGGCGACCAGCGGTCCGGACATGCTCACCCTGTCCGCCGACCATCACCCGGCCCAGCCGGCGCACGCCAGTGTCCGCTTCGACGGTGGCAAATCGCCCGACCGGGGCGCCCTTCTGGCGACCGCACCGCACGCCGCACTGAACGGCATGACGTTCGAGGACGGCTACACCTTCGAGGTGTTCCTCAAGCTTCCCGACCCGTTCGTCGGCGATCACGCCTGGATGGGCATCTTCAGTTGGGAGGGCCGCAGCGGCGATGCGGGCAAGTCCAGTGGGTGGTCACCGCTGGAGTGCACGTGCAGCCTCAACCTGTCGCCGGAGCGCTTCCTGCAGTACGTCGTCTATCCGGCCGACCGGGACGCCGACCCGACATCATGGAGTCACGCGCTGCCGGTCGGTCGATGGATGCACGTGGCCGTGGTGAACGACGGGCGGCACACCGTGGTGTGGGTGGACAAGTCGCCGATTGTGCGCAACCCGTCGCAGCGCTCGCACGGCATCGCCACTCTGGGCCGCCCGTTCGTGCTCGGTGCGACATCGTTCGACCTGCAATACGGCCAGGGTTTCTATGGTTGGCTCGGCGACGTGCGCATCACCGACCGGGCGCTGCCGGCCCGGCGTTTCCTGGCCTGAGCCCGCGGAAAGCTAGGGAGAGCACCAGATTCGTGCCGTGATCATCGGGGGATGGGCGCGCAGGTCTTGGTTACGGGCGGATCCGGATTCGTCGGCGGGCATTGCATCGTCCGGTTGCTGCACGACGGGCATCATGTCCGGGCGACCGTGCGCTCCCCGCAGCGCGAGGAAGAGGTGCGCGCCGCGGTGCGGGCGGCGGGCGCGGATCTCGACCGGTTGTCGTTCGCGGTCGCCGACCTCACCGGCGACGCCGGCTGGCCCGAGGCGGTCGCCGGAAGCGACTTCGTGCTGCACGTGGCCTCGCCGATGCCGCCGACGGTGCCCCGCGACGAGAACGACCTGATCGTGCCCGCGCGGGACGGCACGATGCGTGTGCTGCGTGCCGCTCGGGACGCGAACGTACGGCGAGTGGTGATGACGTCGTCGTTCGCCGCGATCGGCTATGGGCACGAGCGCGGCCGGGAAACATTCGACGAGCGGGACTGGACGGATGCCACGGCCGACGTCGGGCCGTACGTGCGGTCGAAGACGCTGGCGGAGCGGGCCGCATGGGATTTCGTGGCGGCCGAGGGCGGCGGCATGGAACTGGCGGTGATCAACCCGGCGGTGGTGCTCGGCCCGGCGCTCGGTCCCGGCTGCCCGAGTTCGTTGATGCTGGTCCAGCAGTTGCTGCTGGGCGGGCTGCCGCGTCTGCTGCGGCTGTCGTTCGGGGTGGTTGACGTGCGGGACGTCGCGGACCTGCACGTCCGCGCGATGACCGAGCCGAAGGCGGCCGGTGAGCGGTTCCTCGCGGTGGCCGGTGACGTGGTGACCATGCGCGAGCTGGCGCTCGTGCTGCGCGATCGGCTGGGTGCGGCGGCGGCCCGCGTCCCGGTCAAGGTGGCGCCGGACTGGGTGGTGTGGCTGTTCGCCCGGTTCGATCGGTCGGTGGCCCAGATCGTTCCCGATCTGGGCCGGGTGCGGCGGCCGGTGGGCGATGCGGCGTGGCGGATTCTGGGCTGGCGCCCGCGCAGCGCCGAGGACGCGATTGTCGCGGCCGGCCGGAGCCTGCTGGCCCGAGAGGCCGCGTCTGATAGCGGAACGATCACGGCTTGATCAAAGGGAGTCCTTCTCGTCGTAGTCTGCTGGCAGCCTGGTCGTCGTCTTCGGTCCACCGGCCGCTCCCAGGATCCACCGCGAGGGATCGAGCCCGGCTCGGGCCCGGCGCCGTGATGAGGAGGAAGCACGTGCACACCGTTTCCCGTAAGACCGCCGCCGCGCTGCTCGCGGCGGTAGCGATGACCGCGGTCGGGGCCTGCGCGCCGCCCGAGTCGGACGATGGCGGAGATGCCACCGGCGCCGCCGCCGCGACGAGCGCCGCAGACCTGGGCGGCATGGATGCTCTGGTCGACGCCGCGAAGAAGGAGGGACAGCTCAACGTCATCGCGCTGCCGCCGGATTGGGCGAACTACGGCGAGATCATCAGCACCTTCAGCGACAAGTACGGCATCAAGGTCAATTCGGCCCAGCCGGACGCGTCCAGTCAGGACGAGATCAACGCGGCGGACCAGTTGCACGGGCAGGACAAGGCGCCCGACGTGTTCGACCTGGGCAGCGCGGTGGCGCTGGCCAACACGGCGAAGTTCGCCGCCTACAAGCCGGCCACCTGGGACGAGATCCCGGCCGACCTCAAGGAGCCGAACGGCACCTGGACCAGCGACTACGGCGGCTACATGTCGATCGGGTACGACGCCTCCAAGGTGCCGGCGCCGGCCGGCGTCACCGACCTGCTCAAGCCCGACTACAAGGGCAAGGTGGCGCTGAACGGTGACCCGACGCAGGCCGGCGCCGCGTTCTCCGGCGTGGTCATGGCGGCGCTGGGCAACGGCGGATCGGCCGACGACATCAAGCCCGGCGTGGACTTCTTCGCCCAGCTCAAGAAGGCCGGCAACTTCCTGCCGGTGGACCCGACCCCGACCACCATCGAGTCCGGTCAGACGCCGGTCGTCATCGACTGGGACTACCTCAACGTCGGTCAGGGCGCGAAGCTGAGCGGCAAGCTGCAGTGGAAGACCGTCGTGCCGTCCGGCGCGGTGGTCGGCTCGTATTACACGCAGGCCATCAACAAGGACGCGCCGCACCCCGCCGCCGCCCGGCTGTGGCAGGAGTTCCTCTACTCCGACCAGGGCCAGAACCTGTGGCTTTCCGGTGGCGCCCGCCCGGTCCGGGCCGACGCGATGGACAAGGCCGGCACCATCGACGCGCAGGCGTACGGCGCGCTGCCCAAGGCCGAGGGCACCCCGGTGTTCCTGACCGAGGATCAGACCACCAAGGCCAAGGACTACCTGGCGCAGAACTGGGCCAAGGCCGTCGGCTGAACATGGTCGGCTCATCGACCGGTCGCCGAGCAGGCTACGCGCACCTGCGCAGCCTGCTCGGCACCGTACCGTTCTTCGCGTACGTGGTGATCTTCCTGATCATTCCGACGCTTGTCGTGGTGATCGGTGCCTTCACCGGTGACCACGGCTTCACCTGGTCGAACGTCTCCGGGCTCACCGACGGTTACGTGCTGCGCGCCTTCGGCCGCAGCATCCTGCTCTCCGCGGTGACCGCGGTCATCGGCGCGGTCTTCGGGGCGCTGCTGGCGTACGCGCTTGTCACCGCCAAGCCCGGCGGGCTGCTGCGGCGCGCGGTCACCGCGGCGTGCGGGGTGCTCGCCCAGTTCGGCGGCGTCACACTGGCGTTCGCGTTCATCGCCACCATCGGGCTGTCCGGCTTCGTCACCGTGTTCCTCGGCGAACACCTGGGCATCGATCTGTACGCGAACGGCGTCTGGTTGTTCGAGCTGCCCGGCCTGGTGCTGGTCTACACGTACTTCCAGATTCCGCTGATGGTGATCGTCTTCCTGCCCGCGCTGGACGGCATCCGGCCGCAGTGGCGCGAAGCCACCGAAAGCCTCGGCGGTGCCACCTGGCACTACTGGACCCGGGTCGCCGGGCCGCTGCTCGCGCCGGCCTTCCTGGGCAGCGCGTTGTTGCTGTTCGCCAACGCCTTCTCCGCGTACGCGACCGCGGCGGCACTGGTCAGTCAGGGCAGCCCGATCATCCCGTTGCAGATCCGCGGCGCCCTGACCAGCGAGGTGATCCTCGGCCAGCAGAACCTGGGCAAGGCCATGGCGCTGGGCATGGTGGTCGTGGTCGGCCTGGTGATGTGGCTCTACGCGCTGTTGCAACGGAGGACCGCACGATGGCTGGGCTGATCGCACGCCGGGCTCGCAAACAGGCGGTGCTGCGCTGGATCGTGGTCGTCGTGGCGTGCGTGTTCTTCCTCCTGCCGTTGGTGGCCATGGTGGAGTTCACCACCCGCGACTCCGGGCAGGCATGGCGGCTGCTGGTGAACTGGCCGAAACTGCGCGAGACCTACCCGGCGCTCGCCGACGGCATCGTGCAGTCCCTCGGCCAGGCACTGTGGACGGTGCTGCTGATGCTGGCGCTGCTCGTCCCCACGGCGATCTGGGTCCGGCTCCGCCTGCCCGGCCTGCGGCGGCTGGTGGAGTTCCTGTGCCTGCTCCCGCTGACCATCCCGGCCATCGTGCTGGTGGTCGGGCTGGCTCCGGTGTACGCGTGGGTCACGTACTTCTTCGGCGGATCCGCTCAGTTGCTCACCTTCGCCTACACGATCCTGGTGTTGCCGTACGCGTACCGGTCGATCGACGCCGGGCTGTCCGCGATCGACGTGCGCACGCTGGCCGAGGCGGCGCGCAGTCTCGGCGCGAGCTGGGGCACCGTGATCTGGCGGGTGGTGCTGCCGAACATCCGCTCGGCGGTGCTGTCCGCGGCCTTTCTCAGCGTCGCGCTGGTGCTCGGCGAGTTCACCATCGCGTCCCTGCTCAACCGCAACAACCTGCAGGTGGCCATCAACCTGCTGGGCAAGAGCAGCGCGACCATGTCGGTCGCCGTCTCGCTGGCGGCGCTGCTGCTCGCCTTCGTACTGCTGCTGGGACTGTCGCTGCTCGGCGACCGGCGTCGCGCCGCTTCCCCGGCGCCCATCGACAAGGAGAACTCGTGACCGAATCGGGCGTCGCCGTCCAACTGGAGGATCTGCGCCGCACGTTCGGCGCGGTGCACGCGTTGGACGGTTTGGATCTGTCGCTCGCGCCCGGTGAGATGGTCGCATTGCTGGGACCGTCCGGGTGCGGCAAGACCACCGCGCTGCGGGTTCTGGCCGGGCTGGAGGACGCGGACAGCGGCCGGGTGCTGGTGGGCGGCCGGGACATCACCGGCATGCCGGCCAACCGGCGTGACATGGGCATGGTGTTCCAGGCGTACAGCCTCTTCCCGCACCTGACCGCCCTGGAGAACGTGCAGTTCGGGTTGCGGCTGCGCAAGCGTGCGGCGGAGCGCTCCCGGGCCGCCGACATGCTCGACCTGGTGGGCATCTCGGCGCACTCCGGTCGCTATCCGCATCAGCTCTCCGGCGGGCAGCAGCAGCGAGTGGCGCTGGCCCGTGCGCTGGCCATCCAGCCGCAGGTGTTGCTGCTGGACGAGCCGCTGTCGGCGCTGGACGCCAAGGTTCGGGTGCAACTGCGCGACGAGATCAAGCGCATCCAGTCCGAGGTCGGCACCACCACCCTCCTGGTCACCCACGACCAGGAGGAGGCGCTGGCGGTGGCCGACCGGGTCGGCGTGATGCGGGAGGGCCGACTGGAGCAGTTGGACGCGCCGTCGGAGGTCTATCGCCGCCCGGCAACCAGCTTCGTGGCCGACTTTGTGGGCTTGTCCAACCGGCTCCCCGGCACCGTGGCGGGCGACTCGGTCACCGTGCTCGGCGCGACGCTGCCCCTGGTCGGCTCGTCGACGGCGACCGCGGGCACCGCACTGGTGCGGCCCGAGTCGATTGACGTGGTGCCGGACCCGGCCGGGCCGGGGCGCGTGCAGTCGGCGAGCTTCCTGGGTGCGACAAGCCGGGTGAGCGTTCGGCTGGGCGACACGGTGGTGGTCGCCCAGGTCCCCGGGGAACGGCTGGCGGCGCTGACGCCCGGCACGGCGGTGCGCGTCGAGTTGCGCCCGGTGCCGGTGGTGTTGGACGACGCGGCGGTCGCGGGCTGACCCGTACGCGGAGACGAATCGGCGCGGCCTGGGGCACAGATCCGGGTTTGCGCGAAATGTGGCCGTGGCGCGTACGGCCGAGTCTTGCGAGGCTGAGCGCGTGTATGACTACGACCTGTTGGTCCTGGGCTCCGGGCCCAGCGGCCAGAGAGCTGCCATTGCCGCGTCCAAGCTCGGCCGCCGGGTCGGCATCGTCGATCGCCGGGACATGATCGGTGGCGTCTGCATCAACACCGGCACCGTGCCGTCGAAGACCCTCCGCGAGGCGGTGCTGTACCTCACCGGCCTGAATCAGCGTGACCTGTACGGCAGCAGCTACCGGGTCAAGGAGGAGATCACCGTCAGCGACCTGGCGGCCCGCACCCAGCACGTGATCAGCCGGCAGACCGACGTCATCCGCAATCAGCTCGCGCGCAACCGGATCTCGATGATCACCGGGACCGGACGGTTCGCGGATGCCCATGCGATCTGGGTGGACGGCGGCTCCGGCCGGGAAAGCAAGATCACTGCGGACCGGATCATCATCGCCGCCGGCACCCGGCCGGCCCGCCCGGACAGCGTGGACTTCGACGACCGGACCATCGTCGACTCCGACGGCGTGATCAACCTGAACGCCGTGCCGCGCAGCATGGTGGTGGTCGGCGCCGGGGTGATCGGCATGGAGTACGCGTCGATGTTCGCCGCGCTCGGCACCAAGGTGACAGTGGTCGAGCGCCGGGAGAAGATGCTCGACTTCTGCGACGAGGAGATCGTCGAGTCGTTGAAATATCACCTGCGCGATCTCAGCGTCACCTTCCGCTTCGGCGAGGAGGTCGCGGCGGTCGAGCGGCACCAGACCGCCGCGCTGTGCATTCTGAAGAGCGGCAAGAAGATCGTCGCGGACACCGTGATGTATTCGGCCGGGCGGCAGGGGCAGACCGACGATCTGGCTCTGGAAGCGGCCGGCCTGGAGGCGGACCGTCGAGGCCGGATCACGGTCGACGCGAACTACCGGACCGCGGTGGAGAACATCTACGCGGTCGGCGACGTGATCGGTTTCCCGGCGCTCGCCTCGACGTCGATGGAGCAGGGCCGGCTCGCCGCGCACCACGCCTGCGGCGAACCCCAGCGCGAGATGCACTCGTTGCAGCCGATCGGCATCTACACCATTCCGGAGATCAGTTTCGTCGGGAAGACCGAGGACGAGCTGACCGAGGCGTCGACGCCGTTCGAGGTGGGCATCGCCCGCTATCGCGAGCTGGCGCGTGGTCAGATCGTCGGCGATTCGTACGGCATGCTGAAGCTGTTGGTCTCACCGGGCGACGGCCGGCTCCTCGGGGTGCACGTCTTCGGCACGGGCGCCACCGAGATCGTGCACATCGGGCAAGCAGTCATGGGGTGCGGCGGCACGGTGGAATACCTGGTGGACGCGGTCTTCAACTATCCGACGCTGGCGGAGGCGTACAAGGTGGCGGCCCTGGACGCCTCGAACAAGATCCGCAACATCGTCCGCATCGACGGCTGACCCTAGTAGACCCAGACCTTTGTCTTCAGCGGGATCTTGTCGTGGGTCCAGAGGTAGTTGGTCGCCGCGATCGACAGGCGAGCGCAGCCGTGCGAGGCCGGGTAGGGCGGGACGCTGTTCGCGCCGTGCACCGCGATGCCCCCGTTGAAGTATTTCGGGCGCCACAGCATGCCGAGCGGGGCGTTCCGCCACCCGTCGATCTGCCGGGACACGCTGAACTTCCCGCTCGGGGTGGCCGCGATGTGCGTCGCGCCCTCCGATTCGTAGTGCTCGTAGGATCCGGTGGAGGTGTTGAACACCTGCTGCACCGTGCCGTCCTTGACGAGCATGAGCAGTTGCCGCTTCTTGCTGATCTCGATCACGTAGCCGTCGTCGCTCTTCGCGCTCGGTCGTACGCCCTTGTCGAGCGCCTTGCTGGTCTTCGGGCCCACCACGCCGTCGCGGCTCAGGCCGGCCGCCTTCTGCAGCGCGTACACGGCCTGCTGGGTGACCGATCCGAAGACCCCGTCGGCCTTGCCGTTCCAGTAGCCCAGTTCGGTGAGGCGTTGTTGCAGCGCGCGGACCTCGGTGCCCTTCGCGCCGACCTTGAGCGGCTCGGGCTTGGCCGGGCTGCTGCTCGGCTCGCTTGCCGCCGCCGACGGTGTCGTCGGGGGCGCGGTGGCCGATGTCGCGGCGGACGACGACGGCGGCGTCGTCGGGGGCGCGGTGGATGCGGGTGCGGCGGACGGCGGGGCCGCAGTGGTGACGGTGGGTGCCGGCGCGGCCGCGTCGGTCCCGTCGTCGCCGGGGTTGCAGGCGGTGGCCAGCGCCAGGGTCGCTGCCGCCGTCGCGCACATGAAGATCCTCCGCATCATCCCGAATACGCTACCTGGGCGCGTCCACCTCAGCGGTGGCCTCGGCGCGGCGATGATCGCTTTCGCGGAACGGTCGTTCTACCGTGGCCGATATGGGTAGACCACGGGGGTTTGATGAGGATCAGGTCGTCCGGTCGGCCGTTGAGTTGTTCTCGCGGCGCAGCTACGACGGGACGTCCGTGGATGACATGGTGACCCACCTCGGCGTGCATCGCGGAAGCATGTATAAGACCTTCGGCAACAAGCGCGGGCTCTACCTAGCTGCCCTGCGCCGGCACATCGACCAGGACGTCGCCGCGCTGGCCGAGGTCACCTCCCGGGGCGCGCCGCCGGATGCGGTCGAGCGGGTGCTCGCCGACGGACACGGGCTTGGCCTGCTGTTCCTGGCCATGGTCGAGCGGGCGCCGGTGGACTCGGAGGTGGCCGAGGAGACGTCCCGGGCACTGCGGATTCTCGACGATGCCACCGATGCGCAGAAGCGCACCGCGCTCGCGCTCGGCCTGCTGCTCCGCGCCCGCGCCACCGCGGCGGTTAGTGTTTGATCGATTGCTTTCCGCATATGCACAGGTCAAACGGTAGGCGGATGCTGGCCTGTAAAAGAGTCAAGTACCCTTCGGCTATGTCATGGAAGGCCAGCGCACGGCATGGTGTCCGCGAGGCGCCGGCTGGCCTCGGGCTGGTTCAGGAGTTGCTGAACACGCGCGCCACCGTCACGTACGGCTCGGACCTGCTCGCCACGCCGGACGATGCGCAGCACTGGCTGACCGACGCGCTGGCCGTCTGGTCGCGGTTCACCGGCCTGCCCGCGCCGACGCTGCTGCTGTCCTCCACCGACATGCGATCGTTGCGTCGGCTGCGGACCACCTTCGAAACGGTGATCGCGGCGGGTGGCCGGCAGGCGATCGGCGGGGGTGCGCTGCCGCCGGCCGATGTGCCGGTCAGCCTGGTGCCCGGTGCGGACGGCTGGGTGCGGATGGTGCCCGCGGGACGCGGTACCCGGTGGCTGGCGTCGGCGCTGTGGGCCGAAGCGCTGCTCGCCCAGCAGGCCGGCCTGTGGTCGCGCCTCAAGCTCTGTCACAACGTCGATTGCCGGGCAGCCTTCTTCGACACGTCCCGGAACAACAGCGGGGTCTGGCACGACGTGAGCACCTGCGGTAACACGGCCAACCTGCGGGCGTACCGGGAACGCAAACGCCTCATGGGCAACACCGGCGACCATCAGCGGCCCCCCGGCTGACCGGGGCGACGGCCGTCCGGCGCGATCCGGCGGAGGCGGGAACCAAACGCCGCTCCGGCGCGACTACCGGGTTATGGCGTGTGATCGGTGGCGCGAGATGCTGTCCGCGCAGTTGGACTCCGAGGACGACCCGGCCGACCGGCCGCTGGTCGATGAGCATTTGGCCGGCTGCGCCGCCTGCCGGACGTGGCTGGATCGCGCGGCCATGGTCAATCGGCTGACGCGCACCGGGGCCGTCGCGGACATGCCGGACCTGAGTGCCGCGGTGCTCGCCGCGTTGCCCGCGGACACCGGACGCGGCACACGGCCCTCGTCCGGCGGAGCCGACGGCCGCCTCCGGCGCTTCGGCGCGATGGTCGCGCGGATACCGCTCGGCGCGATGGTCGCGCGGATACCGCTCGGCGCGGTGACGCGGTGGCGGTACGCGCTCCGGAGGCCGAGTCGTGCGCAACTCGCCGCGGCGCTTTACGTCGCTCTCGCCGTCGTGGGTACGGCGCAACTGGTGCTCGGCCTGACGCAGATCGGCACCGGTGGGGGTGGCGGGCAGATACACGACGGCATGGACGCCGCCCGTGGCCACCTGTGGCATGAGTCCGCGGCGTGGAATGTCGCCGTCGGCGCCGGTTATCTCTTCCTCGCGTTGCGCCGCGGTCGGCCGTCGGCGCTGGTGCCGACGCTCACCGTCTTCGTCGGGACGCTGGTGCTGCTGTCGCTCAACGACCTCACCGCGCACCGGGTGAACGGCACACGGCTGATCAGTCACGGATTCCTGGTGATGGGATATCTGCTCGTGGTGGCGCTGGCGCGGGTGGCGCCGGACTCGGCGCGTCCACCCGGGAGGCGGATCGCCGCACCCTGGCGGGCGAGCTTCCCGGAACCGGTCGCCGACGACGACACATCCGCGGTGCCGAAGTTGCGGCTGGTGTCGCGGCGGCGGGGTCCGCTCAGCGCACGCCGGGACGGTCGGCGCGCCGCGTAGCGCCCACTCATCGGGGCGTGGTCATCGGGACGTGGGTCATCGGGACGTGGGTCTCATCGGGGGCGGGGGCCTCATCGGGGGCGAGGGCGGACCGAGAGCTCGCGCCACTCGTCCGGCCCGGCCAGCAGCGCGCGCACGGTGTCCAGTGCGGCCTCCTCGGAGTCGTACTCGAAGAAGTGCGAGACCCCGTCGGAGCCGCCGGCGCGCTGTTCGACATACCACTGATCGCCGCTCGCGCGGAGATAGACATCCTTTCGCGCGGCGCGTCCCCATCTGCCGTTCCACCAGTGCTTACGCTGTTCCATCCCGGCACTGTATCGAACGTGTGTTCGAACAGTGCCGGGTGGGGTTGATCTTTCTCTAGCTGAAAAATCGGTCAGGAGCGCGGCGGCTGCTGGCCGCGGCCGAGCAGGTCGTTCGCGGCGCCCGGCGGCACCTGCTGGCGGATCAGCGCGTCGCGGATCTCGGTGAGCAGCTTGATGTCCTCGCTGGGTGCGGCGGGCGGCGGCTCTTCGCCCCGCTTGCGCCGCTCGGCCAGCTTGTTCAGCGGGTAGACGACCAGGAAGTAGAGCACCGCAGCGGTCAGCAGGAAGGTGATGACCGCGTTGATGAAGGTGGCGTAGTCGAACTCCACGCCGTTCACCGTCCATACGCCTTTCTGCTGCCCACTGCCCCCGCCCATCAACTGGATCAGAGGCTTGAGGAAGGCGTCGGTGAAGGCCGTGACGACTGCGGTGAACGCGGCACCGATCACGATGCCGACGGCGAGGTCGACAACGTTGCCCCGCATGATGAAGTCCTTGAAGCCCTTGAACATGGAATTCACGACCACTCTCCTGCACCAGACCGAAGGGATGTCGGCAGCAGATTCCCACTGCCGGTCTGCGACAAACTACGCCGACCGGAACAAGTCAGGGGAGAGTGGCCCGGCACCCGAAGGTGCCAGGAATCATCGATGTGCGTCGCTCAGTCGAGCGCCGGCTCCTGGGCGGTGACCGCCTCGTCGACGGTGGGATAGGTGCGCAGCACCTCGACCAGTCCGCTGACTTCCAGGATCCGCAGCACGCCGCGCTGCGGAGCAGCCAGGCGCACCACGCCGCCGACATCGTCGGTGCTGTTCTTGGCCCGGACGAAGACCGACAGACCAGTGGAGTCGCAGAACGACACCTCGGACAGGTCGAAGACCAGCCGCGTGCGGCCCTTCTCCAGCAGGTCGCTGATCTGGTCCTGGAGCTGCGGCGCGGTGGCCATGTCGAGCTCACCGGACACCGACACCACGACCACGTCGGCGCGCTGTTCCGTTTGTACCGTCAGTGACATGCAGGACCTCCAGTTATGAGCAGAACCGTACTCCAACTGCCGGGTGGAGTGCAGATTCGGGGCTTAGTTGGCCAACGGCAAGTAAGGGCTCTTCCCGATGGTAGAGTCCGGCGCGTCACGGGACCCATGACCTCGGGGAGGCAGCGGTGGCGCTGAGTTCGGACGAGGCTGGGCGCTTCGCTGAGCTGCTCAAAGAGCGCGAAGACGAGATCGTCTCGACCTGGGCGGAACGGGTGGGCAGCACGCTGCGCGGTCGGCTGAGCACCGCGGAGCTGCACCGCCAGACCGTTGATCTGCACCATGCCGTGCAGGGTGCACTGTCCGACGGGTTGTCGGAGCTGTCCGACGGTGCGGGCGGTGAGCTGCGTGCCTTGCTCGCCGAGCTGTCCGGCAGCCGTGCCCGCCAAGGCTTCACCGCCACGGAAACCGCGGTGAGCGTCTTCGCGCTCAAGGACGCGGTGCTCGCCGCGCTGGACCACGCCGGCGACGAGCGTCCGGAGACCCTTCGTGACTATGTCGCCTTCTCGTCGTTCGTCGATCAGGCCGCGTTGCACACCTTCGACTCCTTCGTGCGTACGCGCGAAGAGCTGATCGCGGACCAGGCCGAGCAGTTGCTGGAGCTGTCCACGCCGGTGGTCCGCCTGTGGGAGGGCGTGGTAGCGCTTCCCCTGGTGGGGACGCTCGACTCGGCGCGCGCCCAGGTGGTCATGGAGCGCCTGCTGCAGACCCTGGTGGACACCGGCTCGCCGTACGCGATCATCGACATCACCGGCGTCCCAGCGGTGGACACCCAGGTCGCGCAGCACATCCTGAAGACCGTGGTGGCCGCCCGGCTGATGGGCGCCGACTGCATCATCTCCGGCATCCGCCCGCAGATCGCGCAGACCATCGTGGCGCTGGGCATCGAGTTCGGCGACATCGCCACCAAAGCCTCGCTTGCCGACGCGCTACGGCACGTGCTCAAGCTGACCGGGATGAAGCGGCAGGAGCGCTGACGTGGAGCGGGTGCCCATTCTCAAGATCGGGGACACCCTGCTGGTGTCCATCCAGATCGACATGGAGGACCAGGTGGCCCTCCAGCTCCAGGAGGATCTCGCGGAACGCATCGTGGCGACCGGTTGCGGTGGTGTGATCATCGACATCAGCGCGCTGGACATCGTCGACTCGTTCGTCGGCCGGACCCTGGCGACCATCGCCTCGGTCTCCCGGGTGCTGGATGCGGAGACCCTCGTCGTCGGGATGCGCCCGGCGGTCGCGATCACGCTCGTCGAGCTCGGGCTGTCGCTGCCCGGCATCCGCACCGCACTGAACGTGGAACTCGGCATGGAGATGCTCGCCCGCGACCACGGCGACTCCGAGCCGGACGACACGGCGATGCAGGACGGGGACGACGCCGCGGTATCCGCCCCATGACCTCACCAACGACGGACCGGATCGCGGTCTCCTCCGACCAGGACGTGGTCCGGGTACGCCAACTCGTGCGTACCGTGGCGGTGTCCGTCCGGCTGTCCCTGGTCGATCAGACGAAACTGGTCACCGCGGCCAGCGAACTGGCGCGCAACACGCTCGTCTACGGCGGGGGCGGCACGGTGGAGGTGAGCCGGGTGGAGAACGGCCGCCGGGCCGGCATCCGGATCGTCTTCGCCGACCAGGGCCCCGGCATCGCCGACGTGGATCTGGCCCTCACCGACGGCTACACCACCGGCAACGGCCTCGGCCTGGGACTCAGCGGCGCCCGCCGCCTGGTGGACGAGTTCGCCATCGACACCGGCGTGGGGCAGGGTACGAGTATCACCGTGACGAAGTGGTGCCGATGAGCGGAGGCGCGGTGGCGTCGCTACCGGAAGGGCTTCTCGACGGCGGAGTCTGGTTCCGGATGGAGGAGCCGGGTTCCGCCTCCGGAGCGCGCCGCGCCGCGGAACGGCTCGCGGCCGAGCTCGCGGTGCCGGAACGCCGCATCGCGGACCTCTCGATCGTGGTCGCCGAGCTGGCGGGCAACCTGGTCAAACACGCCGAGCACGGCCGGCTCTTCATGCGCGCCGTGCGAACCGATGATCAGGCCGGAGTCGAACTGGTGGCGGTGGACACCGGGCCGGGCATGCGCGATGTGGCGCAGGCGCTGGGCGACGGGCATTCCACGGTGGGGACGCTGGGCATCGGCTTGGGCGCGATCATGCGCCAGGCGAGCTGGTCCGACCTGCATTCGGTGCCGGACCGGGGGACCGTGCTGGCGGTACAGGTGTGGCCGGGCCCGCCGCCCACGCCGGCGTGGGCGGCGGGGCTGGTGCGCCCGCTGACCGGGGAGCCGGTCAGCGGGGACGGATGTGCGGTACGCGAGGCGGCCGGGCGCCGACAGGTCATGGTCTGTGACGGCCTCGGACACGGCCCGCTGGCCGCCCGCGCGGCGCAGGAAGCGGCCCGCGGCTTTGCGGCGGCGCCCGCCGCACCGCCGTCGGTGGTCGTGGAGGCACTGCATCGCGCGCTCGGGCACACCCGGGGCGCTGCCGTCGCCGTCGCCGAACTCGATCCGGCCGCCGGCGTGGTTCGCTACGCGGGCCTGGGCAACGTCGTGGGCGCCGTGCTGGCCGGTGGGGGGGCGCGGCGGGGCATGGTCTCACTGCCCGGGATCGCCGGTCACCAGCGCAGGCAGATCCGGGAGTACGAGTACGCGCTGGGGCCGGCGGACGTGGTGGTCATGCACACCGACGGTGTGGTCGACCGCTGGGACCCGTCCGACTATCCGGGCTTGCTGACCCGCTCCCCGCAGGTGATCGCCGCGACCGTGCTGCGGGACGGAGGCACCCGCCGCGACGACGCGGGCGTTCTCGTGGCCCGGCTATGAACTCCGCCGACGCGCAGCGGGATCATCTGCTGTCCCGCATGCGGCTGCGCATCGAGCAGGACATCTTCGTGGTCCGTCAGTTCGGTCGCGAGGTGGCCCGCGCGGCCGGGATGGAATCCCAGGACCAGACCCGGCTGGCCACCGCGATCAGTGAAGTGGCCCGGCGCATGGTAGCCCTGGGGCGAGACGTTGAAGTGGCATTTTTCGCATCCGCGGTGCAGCATCCGGCGGTGCGGGTAGAGATGGTGAGTCCGATCACCGACGGCCAGGAACACCTGGTTCCGCACCTGGCGCAGGTCGGGCGGCTGGTGGACACGATGGAGGTCGACGATGGCGACACCGGTACCACCGTACGGATGTCACGACGTCTGCCACCGGGAGCGCCGCCGTTGACGCGCGACCGGATGACGGAGATCCGCGAGGGGCTCGCCGCACACGTGCCGGGCACGCCCCTGGACGAACTGGCAGTGCAGAACCAGCAACTGATCTCGGCGCTGGACGAGGTGCGCGCCCAACGTGATGACCTGGCTCGGTTGAACGCCGAACTGGAAGAGACCAACCGCGGCGTGATGGCGCTGTACCACCAGCTCTCCGAGGAACTGGAGGAGACCAACCGCGGCGTCGTCGCCCTGTATGCCGAGCTTGACGAGAAGTCGGTGCAACTGCGCACGGCCAGCGAGGCGAAGACCCGATTCCTGGCCAATGTCAGTCACGAGTTGCGGGCCCCGGTCACCGCCATCATCGGTCTGGGCAGGCTGCTCGTCGACACGTCGTCCAGTGCGCTGGATCCCGAGCAGAGCCGCCAGGTGGAACTGATCCGGTCCTCGGCGACCGACCTGCTGGCCCTGGTCAACGATCTCCTGGATCTGGCGAAGGCGGAGGCCGGCCGGATGGAGCCGAACTGGAGCGACGTCGACCTCCGGGCGATGTTCGGCCAGCTACGCGGCACCCTGCGGCCGCTGGCCACCCGGCCCGAGGTCGACTTCCTGGTCGAGGAACCGGCCGTGCCGCACCTGCTTTCCGACGAGGTGATGCTCGCTCAGGTGCTGCGCAACCTGCTGACGAACGCGCTGAAGTTCACCGCGACCGGCTCGGTGCGCCTGACCGCCCAGCGGGTCGACGACGACGTCGAGTTCACCGTGGCGGACACCGGTGCGGGCATCCCGGCCGAACTGCACGAACGCATCTTCGAGGAGTTTTACCAGGTGCCCGGCGCAAAGCCGCTGAACGGCACCGGGACCGGCCTGGGCCTGCCGTACGCCCGGCGTCTGGTGGGAATCCTGGGCGGCGCCATGCGCGTCTCCTCCGAGCCGGGAATCGGCAGTACGTTCACCGTGTGCCTGCCGCTACGACAGCCGTGAACTCCGCCGCCATCCTGGTCGTCGATGACAGCGCCACCAAGCGGTACCTGCTGGTGAGCTGGCTGAGCCGGGCCGGATTCGAGGTGCGCGAGGCGGAGAGCGGCGGCGCCGCCCTGGAATACCTCGCGGCGCACGCCGGTGAGGTGGACCTGGTCGTGCTGGACGTCAAGCTGCCGGACATGAGCGGGTTCGAGGTCTGCGAACGGATCAAGACCGACCCGGTGATCGGCGCCCTTCCGGTCGTCCACGTGTCCGCCCACGCGGTCGACGTGGTGGACCGCACCCAGGGCCTGAACCGCGGGGCCGACGCCTACCTCGTCGAGCCGATCGAACCGGATGAGCTGATCGCCACCGCCCAGGCGGTGCTGCGGTACTACCGGGCCCGGCAACGCGCCGAGTCCCTGGCGGAACGCATGGTCCGGCTGGCGGAGACGACGCTGGCGATCAACTCCGCGTCGACGCTGAGTGCTCTGCTGTCCGCGGCGGCGGACGGGGCGCACCGGATCTTCGGCGGTCCCGTGGTGGTGCTCGCCGAGACGTCCGAGGGGGAATGCCTCGCCGCCGCGGGCGATCCACCCACCATGCGGGCGTGGTCGTTTCACGAGCGCGACGTGGCGGTCGGTTCGCTGGTGCGGACGGACGACCCGGCGGCCTGGGACGTGGTCGACTGGCCGGACGGCGAGACGGTGGCGGTGGCCGCCGCGCGTCTGCGCCCGGACCGGCCCGCGGTCTTCGTCGGGGTGCCCGGCAGTTCACAGACGCCCGGATTCCCGGTGCTGCGTCAGCTCGCCCAGGCGGTGGCTGCGGCGGTGGAAGCGCAGCGTTCCTACGACGAGGAGCACCGCATCGCGGTCACCTTGCAGCGCAGCCTCCTGCAGTCTCGCCTGCCCGACGTGCCGGGCATGCATCTGGCGATGCGTTACGAGCCGGCCGGGGCGCAGACCGAGGTGGGTGGCGACTTCTACGAGCTGACCATGCTGGACGGTCGGTTGCTGGTGGCGATCGGCGACGTCGCGGGGCACTCGTTGCACGCCGCCACGGTGATGGCCGAACTGCGGCACGCGGTGCGCGCGTACGCGGTCGAGGGGCACCCGCCGGGGGCGGTGATCCGCCTGGTCAACCGGTTCATGCGCACGGTGCTGCCGGAGGAGTCGGCGACCCTGTGCCTGCTCGCGATCGACCCGGGGTCGGGCTCGGTGCGCATGGCCAGCGCCGGACATCTGCCGCCGCTGCTCAGCGGCGCCGGGCCGGTCCGTTTCCTGCAGGCCCGGGGACCGCTGCTGGGCATCAACGCGGAGCGGCCCGACGATCTGGAGTTCGTGCTTCCTCGCGGCGGGACACTGGTGCTCTACACCGATGGCCTGGTCGAGCGGCGAGACGCCGACATCGATGTGGGTCTCGACGCACTGGCCAAGAACGCCGAGCGGGTGGACGGCGATCTGGACGATTTCTGCCAGCGGCTACTCGTGCGGCTGGCCGGCACCGAACAGCAGGCCGACGACGTGGCGATCGTCGCGCTGCGCCGCGCCTGACCGGGACGCGGCCGGCCGTCAGAACAGGTCTTCCCGGCCGGCGATGTCGATCTGGCGGGCCAACGCGGGCGGCGCGACGATCGCGACCACCCGGCCGCCACGGGCCAGCAACACCTGCCGAACCGACTCCAGGGCCGCGGTGACCTCCTCCGCGGTCATCCCGCCCGGGAGGACGGCGTGCACCCGGCCGTAGCCGACCGAACCGCGGACCGCCACCGGCGCCCGCAGGGCATCGCTGAGCGCATACACCGCTGCATGCAGGTCGGCCGTCGCGGCCGAGATGCGCAGCGCCACGTCCGCGGCCTCGAACGGATAGCGGCCCCACCACGATGGAGCGGCATCCGCGGCGGCGGACTCGTCGCCCAGCTCCCGCACGAGTCGCGCGGCACGGTCGGTGACATCCGTGGCGTCGCCCTCCACCAGGACCGCGACGGTGCCCCGCGGCGGCGTGGAGTCCCGTGCGGCGGCGGGCGCCGGGAGGTCCATCTCGATTGCGCTCTCGCCCAGGCTCAGCGCCAGAACCTGCTCGGTCACATGGTGCACCTGGAGCGGGGTGGCCGCGGGAACCGTCACCCACCGGCTGGCCGCCGGCGCCGCCTGCAGCCGCAACCGCGCCGACAGCAGCACGCCGTCGATCTCGGCGATGCCGGGACGGCCGTCCTCGCCGTCCGAATCGGCCGCGAGGCCATGCATGTCCACATAGCTCACCCGGTCGACGAACTCCGCGGGGCTGCCGAAACGGTGCCGCAGCGGACCCGACTCGTTGACCGCGAGCATGCCGCCCACCGTCGCGGTGCGCGACGGCGGATCCACGGCCAGACGCTGACCGCGCAGCGCGAGCGCGGCCTGCAGGGCGTGGACCGGCGTGCCGGTGGCGACCTCGACGGTCCGGTCCTCCGCCCGGTGGTCCCACAGCCCGTTGAGGCGGGCGGTGTCGACGATCAGGTCGACCCCGCGGGGCGGTCGGCCCCAGTCGATCTTGCTGCCCGAACCGCGGGCCTTCACCGCCAGGCCGCGCTCGTCGGCCAGGCGCATCACCGCGGAGACCGCATCGGCGGTGGCCGGCGTGGCCACGAAACTGACCCGGCCGCCGGCGACGCGGTCCACCGCGCGCGCGGTGCGGGCGAAGTCGGGGCCGCAGATGTCCCGGAGAGTGTGGAGCAAGGGCTCGCGCGAGGGCAGCTTCTCACCCATCACGCAACCGCCGTCCGGAAGACCGGTGGGGGTGCCTCAAGCAGCCGGGTCGCGGGCATCGGCACTTCCTTGACGGGCATCAGCCCCGGTCTGATGGGCATCGGCCCTCCCCTGAATCGATAGCCCGGATCGAACGAGCCCGGATCGAACGCATGACATCGAAACCCCGAAGATCGTCCACTCTGGCACATCGTACACATGTTCTAATCGTTGCGGGTGGTCGAGCGTACTCATTTTTTCGTGCCCGACCGCGTACGGGTAGGAACGAGCGCAAATCGCTGCGCCGAGCGGCGCGTAATCTGGGCCGCGTGACGACCGATCAGCCTGACAGCCCACCCACCGTCCGTGCCGTGGCCACCGAGCGCACCTTTCACGGCGACACCGTCATCGACGAGTACGCCTGGCTGACCGACAAGGAGAATCCGGACACGGTCGCCTACCTCAAGTCGGAGAACGCCTGGACGGAACGCGCCACCGCGCACCTCGGCCAGGTGCGCGACGCGGTCTTCGGTGAGATCAAGAGCCGGACTCAGCAGAGCGATCTGACCGTGCCCAGTCGCAAGGGCGGCTATTGGTACTACACCCGGACCGTCGAGGGCAAGCAATATGGGATCCAGTGCCGGGTGCCGGCCGATCCCGGCGTGACCGACCCGCCGATCCCGGAGGACGGCGCCGCGCTGCCCGGCGAGCAGGTGCTGCTGGACGGCAACGCGCTGGCCGAGGGCGCGGACTTCTTCGCCCTGGGCACGTTCGACATCAGCCCGGACGGCAACCGGCTGGCCTACTCCGTCGACTTCGCCGGCGACGAGCGGTTCACATTGCGCATCAAGGATCTGCGCACCGGTGAGACGCTGGCCGACGAAGTGCCCGGTGTGTTCTACGGCAGTGCGTGGTCGGCGGACGGCTCGACACTCTTCTACATCACCGTGGACGACGCCTGGCGGCCACACCGGGTGTGGCGGCACGCCGTGGGCAGCCCGGCCGCCGCCGACGTCACCGTCTTCGAGGAGGCCGACGAACGCTTCTGGGTGGGCGTCGAGCTCACCCGCAGCGAGAAGTTCATCCTCATCGACACCCGCAGCAAGGTCACCGCCGAGGTGTGGGCGATCGCCGCGGACAACCCGACCGCCGAGCCGGCCGTGATCGCCCCGCGCCGCCAGGGCGTCGAGTACGACGTCGAGCACCACGGTCATCGCTTCCTGATCCTGCACAACGACGACGCCGAAGACTTCGCGCTGGCCTATACGTCCGCGGACGCGCCCGGCGAGTGGATCGAACTGGTGCCGCACCGGCCCGGAACGCGGCTGGAGGCGGTCGACGCGTTCCAGCATCACGTGGTCATCTCGCTGCGCGCCGACGGGCTCACCGGGTTGCGCGTGCTCGGCTCCGGCACCACCGACACCTACGACATGGAGTTCCCCGAGCCGCTGTTCAGCGTCGGCCTCGCCGCCAACCCGGAATACGACACCGGCACCGTGCGCATCGGCTACACCTCGATGATCACTCCGGATTCCGTGTACGACGTGGACCTGGTCACCCGTTCCATGACGCTGCGCAAGCGGAAGCCGGTGCTCGGCGGCTACCGGCCGGAGGACTACGAACAGTTCCGCGAGTGGGCGGTCGCCGACGACGGCACGCGGGTACCCATCTCGGTGGTCGCGCGCAAGGGCACCGTCCGGGACGGGACCGCGCCGCTGGTCCTGTACGGCTACGGCTCGTACGAATACAGCATCGACCCGTACTTCTCGATCCCCCGGCTGTCGTTGCTCGACCGCGGTGTTGTCTACGCGATCGCGCACGTCCGCGGGGGCGGCGAGATGGGCCGGCAGTGGTACGAGAAGGGCAAGATGCTGGCGAAGAAGAACACCTTCACCGACTTCGTGGCGTGCGCGCGGTCGTTGACCGCCGGCTCCTGGACGTCGCCCGATCGGATCGTCGCCCGTGGTGGCTCGGCGGGCGGGCTACTCATGGGCGCGGTGGCCAACATCGCCCCGGACGCGTTCGCCGGCATCGTCGCGCAGGTGCCCTTCGTGGATCCGCTGAACACCATCCTGGACCCGTCGCTCCCGCTGACCGTCACCGAGTGGGAGGAGTGGGGCAACCCGATCGAGTCGGCGGACGTGTATGCGTACATGAAGTCGTACAGTCCGTACGAGAACGTCGGGAAGCTGGACTATCCGGCAATCCTGGCCGTGACGAGCTTCAACGACACTCGCGTGCTCTACCACGAGCCGGCGAAGTGGATCGCGCGCCTGCGCGCGGTGGCGCCGGAGGGCGAATACCTGCTGAAGACCGAGATGGGTGCGGGGCACAGCGGACCGAGCGGGCGTTATGACGCGTGGCGCGAGGAGGCGTTCGTGATGGCGTGGACGCTGGACGTGCTGGGTCGCGCGGATCAGTCGCCAGCTTCGTAGCCCCACCCCGCCCTCCCGCCGCCCGTCCCGCCCGTCCCGCCGCCCGTCCCGCCCGTCCCGCCCGTCCCGCCCGTCCCGCCCGTCCCGCCGCCCGTCCCGCCGTCCCGCCGTCCCGCCGCCCGTCCCGCCCGTCCCGCGGCGCGCCGCCCCGCGGTGCTGCCCCCGCGCGATCTTGAAGAAAGCGTGCCCGTTTCGCCCTGACATAACCCAACCTGTCCGACCGCAAAGTCCAAGATCGACCGGGGCGTACGCGCCGACCCCGGCGATCTTGGACTTTGCGGGCCCGGTTCGGGGTGGCAAGTCCGACTTGTCGGACCGGAAAGTTCAAGATCGACGGGCGACGGGCGACGGGCGACGGGCGACGGGCGACGGGCGACGGGACGGGCGGCGGGGCGGCGGGACGGGGGACGGGCGACGGGGGACGGGGGTGGGCCCGGCGAACCTGGGTCAGAGGGTCTCGCCTGGGGCCAAGTATCGGTAACCACGCGCGTTCTCGCCCAGCCATCCGTTCACGCTCGCCAGGCCACGCTCGTTCACCTGTCCGTCGTGGATCGCGAAGCTGCGCTCCGGCGCCACCGCCCGCGCGAAACTGATCGCCTCGCCCATTTTGAACCACGATGCCTGCGCCGGGATCGCCAGCGTGCGCACCGCGACCTCGGGTACGTGCAGGGAGTCGCCCGGGTGGTAGAAGTCGCCGTCCACCACGTACCCGAGGTTGGCGCAGTCCGGCTCACCATCGGTGATCTCGGCGTGGCGCCCGCCTACCGCGCGTACTCGGAAACCCGCTGCGGTGAACTCCTCGCCGGCTCGCACGCCGATGGTCTCCAACCCGGGGATCCGCGCGTCCGCGGGGGCGAACACCGGGATGCCGAGGCGGGCCACGCGTGCCGCGTCGACGTGGTCGGCGTGTTCGTGGGTGACGAGCACCGCGTCGGCGTCGTCGAGGGGCACGTCGGGGCTCCAGGCGCCCGGGTCGACGACGAGGACCCGGCCCTCGGCGGAGAGCCGGACGCAGGCGTGCCCGTGTTTTGTCATACGCACGAGCGCCAATGTTACAGATCGTTACGCAAAACGAGTATCGCTATGTCATCGCGGGGCTCTTCGACCGAGAAGTTGATCGTGGTGGTGCGCAGCCGGGCGGCCATCACGTCGGCCGGGTAGCCGGCCAGCGGCGCGGCGGCCTCACGGAGCCGTGCGGTGCCGAAGAGTTCCCGGCCGCGGCGACGTTCGGTGACTCCGTCGGTGTAGAAGATGAGCGAGTCGCCGGGTTGCAGCACGATCTTGGTGTCCGGCGAGACGATGGTGTCGAGCAGGCCGAGCGCCGTACCGCCCTCGCCGACGAAGGCCGCCTTGCCGTCGGCGCGGACCATCACGGCCCGGTCGTGCCCGGCCAGGTGCAGGCAGACGGCGAGGTCGGCGTCGGAGCGTTCCACCGAGGCCAGGGCGAGCGTGCAGTATCGCCCGCCGCCGCGCTGCACGAGGGTGCGGTTGACCCGCTCCAGGATCTCGGCCATCGGCTTGCCGTCGTCGACAAGGATCCGGATGACGTCACGGACCAGGCCGGTGACCGTGGCCGCCTGCACGCCCTTGCCGGAGACGTCGCCGACCACCACGGTCCAGCCGTCGCCGGACGGGACCACGTCGTAGAAGTCGCCGCCGACCTCGGAGCCGGTGGGCACGTATTCCGCTGCGAAACCCACACCCGCGACGTGCGGCAGGGCGGGCGGCAGCAGCGACGCCTGCAGGGTGCGGGCGACCTTGTGCCGTTCGTCGTGGATCCGGGCGTTGTCGATGGCCAGTGCGGCGCGCCGGGCCACGTCCTCCAGCACGGCCACCTCGTCGGCCTCGTGCCGATGGGTGGCATGCCGCCCGACGGCGAGCGTGCCCAGGCGCTGCCCGCGGGCGACAAGCGGGACGGCGAAGCCCTCCGACGGGGTGCCGAAGACGACCTGTGTGCCGAGCCGGGACGCCTCTTCCAGCCGGCCCAGCACCGACTCCGGCCCGGTCTCGGCGAGCTGGTCGTAGAGCTGGGCCAGCAGGGCCTCGTCGGCGTGCGTCGCGGCGGCGAGCTGGAGCCGTCCCCACGCGTCGGTGGTGTGCACCGCGCACCACTGGCCCAGCCGCGGCACCACGAGCTGCGGGATCAGCGCCATGGTGAGGTTGACGTCGAGGGACTGCGCGAGCAGTTCGCTCGCCTCGGCGAGAAACGTCAGCCACGTCTGTCGGCGCCGGTCGGCCAGGCGCAACCGGTCGTTCTCCACGTGCAGCGAGAGCCGCTCGGTGACCAGGGCGGCCAGCGGCAGGGCGTAGCCGTCCGGCGAGGCGTCCAGTTCCAGCTCTCCGGCGTACGGACGTTGCACGCTCAGCGGCAGGCGGACCACCGGCGCGTCGTCGCGGGGGGAGCGGCCGTGCCGGGCCAGTTGCTGGATGCCCATGCCGTCGCCGCGGTCCAGGCGGACCACGCCGCCGGCCGCACCGGTCAGGTGGGTGAGGCGGGCCAGCAGGTCGGTGGCGAACTCGGCCAGTCCCTCGTCCGGGGCGATCTGCAGCAGCGCGGTGAGCGAGCCGACGCTCGGCGCGGCCGCGTCCGGGGTGGCGCCGATGGCGGGCACGGTCAGCGCTGACGCGTCCGCGCCGTGCTCCAGCCGGAACCACACGCCCTTGCCGGCACCCTCGTGCACGGTGCCCCACCGGCTGGCGAAGTGGTCGACGAGCAGCAGGCCGCGACCGCGCTCGGCGACTTCGCCGATGTCGAAGGAGTCGTTGCGCGGTCCCACCGCGAGCTGTTCCACCGGCCCGGGGGCGAAGTCGGTGACCGTGACGGTGAGCCCGTCGGGATCGGCGGCGACCTCCATGTCGAGCTCGGTGCCGGCGTGCACCACGGCGTTGGTGGACAGCTCGGTGGTCAGCAGCAGCGCCTCATTGAGAAGGGCGTCCAGGCCGGCTTCCTCGATCATCGAGCGCACCAGGGCCCGCGCCGCCGCCGGGGTGCGGCGGTCGTTGGGCAGGCGCACCCGACGGACCAGACCGCCCGTCACAGCCTCTCCCGTCTCCACGGACACGCATGCATCCTCTCGTGTTTTCGGGTGGATCCACAAAGCCGTGCCTCGCATTGACTAGCGCAATCGAGAGATGATGAAACGCCCCGAGAAAAAATCACACCGAGTCCCTAGCAAACGACAGCGAGTGAGGAAAGCATGACGGCAGCGGAGAAGGTCAGTGTCGGCTCTACCGACGAGACCGCCCTGCTCGGCGAACTCGCCGACGCGCTGCGACGGGTCCGGCGCGGCGACCTCAAGGTTCGGCTGCCCCGGCGGTCCGGCGTGGCCGCCGAGGTCGCCGACGCGTTCAACGAGGTCGTCTCGCTGCAGGAGCGGCAGAATCTGGACCTCAGGCGGATCAGTCGCATCGTCGGTCGGGACGGCCGGCTGACGGAACGCCTGGATGAGGAGGGCCTGGACGGTTCCTGGGCGGAGAGTGTCCGCTCGGTCAACTCCCTGATCGACGATCTGGGCCGGCCGACCAGCGAGATCTCCCGCGTCATCGTCGCGGTAGCCCAGGGCGACCTGTCGCAGCACATGGCGCTGGAGATGGACGGCCGACCGCTACGCGGCGAGTTCCTGCGCATCGGTCGCACCGTCAACACCATGGTCGACCAACTGTCGTCGTTCGCCGACGAGGTCACCCGGATGGCCCGCGACGTGGGCACCAAGGGTGAGCTGGGCGGCCAGGCGGACGTCCGGGGAGTGGCCGGCACCTGGAAGGACCTCACCGACTCGGTGAACACGATGGCCTCCAACCTGACCCACCAGGTGCGGTCGATCTCGCAGGTGGCGACCGCCATGGCCCGCGGTGATCTGTCGCAGAAGATCACCGTATCGGCTAGCGGCGAGGTCGCGGAGCTGGCTGACACGATGAACGCCCTCACCGACACCCTGCGATTGTTCGCCGAGCAGGTCACCCGGGTGGCCCGTGAGGTCGGCACCGAAGGCAAGCTGGGCGGCCAGGCCGACGTGCCGAACGTGGCCGGCACCTGGAAGGACCTCACCGACTCGGTGAACTCGATGGCGTCGAACCTGACCGCTCAGGTGCGCAACATCGCTCAGGTCTCCACGGCGGTGGCCAAGGGTGATCTGTCGCAGAAGATCACCGTGGCGGCGCAGGGCGAGATTCTGGAGCTGAAGGACACCGTCAACACGATGGTGGATCAGCTCTCGTCGTTCGCCGACGAGGTCACCCGCGTCGCGCGTGAGGTGGGCACGCTGGGCCGGCTCGGCGGTCAGGCGCAAGTGCGCGGCGTTTCCGGTACGTGGCGGGACCTCACCGAGAACGTCAACCAGTTGGCCGCCAACCTGACCGACCAGGTGCGCAACATCTCACAGGTCTCCACGGCGGTGGCCAAGGGCGACCTGTCGCAGAAGATCACCGTGGACGCCCGCGGCGAGATTCTGGAGCTGAAGAACACCATGAACACGATGGTGGATCAGCTCTCGTCGTTCGCCGACGAGGTGACCCGGGTGGCGCGCGAGGTCGGAATCGAGGGCAAGCTCGGTGGTCAGGCCCAGGTCAAGGGCGTTTCCGGTACGTGGCGAGACCTCACCGACAACGTCAACTACATGGCCTCGAACCTGACCAGCCAGGTGCGCAACATCGCCCTGGTGACCACCGCGACGGCCAAGGGCGATCTGTCGCAGAAGATCACGGTCGATGCGCGCGGCGAGATTCTGGAGCTGAAGAACACCGTCAACACGATGGTGGATCAGCTCTCGTCGTTCGCCGACGAGGTGGCGCGGGTGGCGCGTGAGGTGGGCACCGAGGGCAAGCTCGGTGGTCAGGCGCAGGTGCGGGGTGTGGCGGGCACGTGGCGGGACCTGACCGACAACGTGAACGGCATGGCGTCGAACCTGACCGCTCAGGTGCGCAACATCGCTCAGGTCTCCACGGCGGTGGCCAAGGGTGATCTGTCGCAGAAGATCACCGTGGCGGCGCAGGGCGAGATTCTGGAGCTGAAGGACACCGTCAACACGATGGTGGATCAGCTCTCGTCGTTCGCCGACGAGGTCACCCGTGTCGCGCGTGAGGTGGGCACCGAGGGCAAGCTCGGTGGTCAGGCGCAGGTGCGGGGTGTGGCGGGCACGTGGCGGGACCTGACCGACAACGTGAACGGCATGGCGTCGAACCTGACCGCTCAGGTGCGCAACATCGCCTCGGTCACCACGGCGGTGGCGCAGGGTGACCTGTCGCAGAAGATCACCGTGGACGCGCAGGGCGAGATCCTCAAGCTGAAGGACACCGTCAACACCATGGTGGATCAGCTACAGAGCTTCGCCACCGAGGTCACGCGGGTGGCGCGCGAGGTGGGCATCGAGGGCAAGCTCGGTGGTCAGGCCCAGGTCAAGGGCGTTTCCGGTACGTGGCAGGACCTCACCGACAACGTGAACCAGCTCGCCGCCACGCTGACCATCCAGTTGCGGGCGATCGCCGGGGTGTCCACCTCGGTGACCCGTGGCGACCTGACGCAGAGCGTCGCCGTCGAGGCGCAGGGCGAGGTCGCGGAGCTGAAGGACAACATCAACCAGATGATCGTCACGCTGCGCGACACCACCAAGGCGAACGCGGAGCAGGGCTGGCTGGACTCCAACCTCGCCCGCATCGGCGGCCTGTTGCAGGGCCAGCGGGACCTTGGCGAGGTCTGCCGGATGATCATGACTGAGGTGACACCGCTGGTGGACGCCCAGCTCGGCGCCTTCTTCATGGTGGACCATGAGGAAGCCGTGATGCGGCTGAGGTTGTGCGCCTCGTACGGATACGTGGCGCGCCATCACGACGTCACGTTCGGGCCGGGCGAGGGCCTGGTCGGGCAGGCCGCGGTCTCCCGCCGCACGATCCGGGTGCGGGCGACCATGGACGGAGTGCTCACCATGCGTTCCGGGCTCATGTCGATGCCGCCGAACGATCTGGTCGTGCTTCCGGTGCTGTTCGAGGGCGAGATGCTCGGGGTGATCGAGTTCGCCTCGGTGGCCGACTTCTCCGGGCTGCACCTCACGTTCCTGGAACGGCTGGTCGCCACCATCGGGGTGGCGCTCAACACGATCCAGGCCAATCGCCGCACCGAGGAACTGCTCTCCCAGTCGCAACGGCTGGCGCGCGAGATGCAGGACCAGTCGGCCGAGCTGCAGCGCACCAACGCCGAGCTGGAAGACAAGGCGCAACTGCTGAGCGCGCAGAAGGGCAACATCGAGACCAAGAACCGGGAGATCGAACTGGCCCGGATCGGCTTGGAGGAGAAGGCGCAGCAGCTTTCCCGGGCCAGCGCCTACAAGTCGGAGTTCCTCGCCAACATGAGCCACGAGCTGCGTACGCCGCTCAACTCGCTGCTCCTGTTGGCCCGCCTGCTGGCGGACAACTCGGACCAGAACCTGACCGACAAGCAGATCGAGTTCGCCCGGACCATCTACAGCGCCGGCTCCGACCTGCTGTCGCTGATCGACGACATCCTCGACCTTTCCAAGATCGAGGCGGGCCGGATGGACGTGGATCCGGACCGGATCGACTTCGAGGGCGTGAGCAGCTACGTGGAACAGGCGTTCGCGCCACAGGCCGAGCAGAAGGGCCTGGAGTTCCGGGTGGACATCTCGCCGGATCTGCCCGAGGCGATCGTCACCGACGGGCAGCGTCTCCAGCAGATCCTGCGCAACCTGCTCTCCAACGCGGTCAAGTTCACCGACCACGGCGCGGTCACGTTGAGCATCTACCCGGCGCCGCCGGGGACCGAGTTCGATGTGGCGTCCCTGTCCACCGCGCAGCACGTGGTGGCGTTCGCGGTGGGCGACACCGGCATCGGCATCTCGGACGAGAAGCTGGCGATCATCTTCGAGCCGTTCCAGCAGGCGGACGGCACCACCACCCGCAAGTTCGGCGGCACCGGCCTGGGGCTGTCGATCAGCCGGGAGTTCGCCGCGCTGCTGGGCGGCACCATCACGGTGTCGTCCGAGCCGGGGGAGGGGTCGACCTTCACGCTCTACATGCCGGACGTCCAGATCCCGGACACGATCAGCGCGACGGCCACGGTCATGGGGCCCTCGGCGGCGCCGATGGCAATGACCGCGCCGCTCTCGCTGGTGGCGCCGGGTGCCGCCGCAGCGGTGTCGCCCGCCCCGGTCGCGCCGCCGCAGACGTGGAGCCCGCCGGTGTCCCAGCCGTCGCCGCCGGTGGTGGCCGGCGCCGAGGACGAGGCCACCGCGGCCGGCGGCCGGCACCTGGACGGCATCACGGTGCTGATCATCGACGACGACGTGCGGAACGTGTTCGCCCTGACCAGCGCCCTGGAGATGCACGGGCTGACGGTGCTCTACAGCGACAACGGCGTGGACGGCGTACGTCTCCTGGCGGAACATCCGGAAGTGGACATTGTGCTGATGGACGCGATGATGCCGGATCAGGACGGTTATGAGACGACCCGGGGCATCCGGCGCAATCAGCGCTTCCAGGACCTGCCGGTAGTCTTCCTCACGGCCAAGGCGATGCCCGGCGACCGGGAGTCGGCCATCGCCGCCGGTGCGAGCGACTACATCACCAAGCCGGTGGACCTGGACGAGCTGATCGAACTGATGGCTCGCTGGGTCACGCCCGCGGAGGAGGCAGAGCGTGGTTGACCGGGCCAAGGCGCTGCTGGTGGACGACCGGCGTGACAACCTCGTCGCGCTGGAGGCCATCTTGCAGGGCCTGCCTGTCCATCCGGTTGCCGTCGGCAGCGGCGAGGAAGCGCTGAAGCAGCTCCTCACCGACGACTTCGCGGTGATCCTGCTGGACGCACAGATGCCCGGCATGGACGGCTTCGAGACGGCGGGACACATCAAGCGCCGCGAGCGCACCCGGCACGTCCCGATCCTGTTCCTCACCGCCGCCGACCGCGACGCGCAGCTCGCCCTGCGCGGCTACGCGGTCGGCGCGGTGGATTACCTCACCAAACCGTTCGATCCGTGGGTGTTGCGTGCCAAGGTGTCCGTCTTCGTCGAGTTGTGGACCAAGACCCAGCAGCTCAAGATGCACGCGGAGGCGACGCGCGAGCGGGACCTGCAATGGCAGAAGCTCACCGACACCGTGGACGAGGCCACCCGGGTGCTGCGCTCGGGCGGCGACAACGCCGCGGCGCAGGCGCTCGACCTGCTGGAGAAGGCACGCTGGGGGGCGTGACGGCGACGACCACCGAAGCCGGGGCCGCGACTGCCAGAGAACGCTCAGGTGGTGGTGGAAATCATCAGGGCGGAACGGAGGCCCGTGATGTCCAGCACACGAAGCAGGAAGTCGCCCACGTTGGCCAGCGCCAGCACGGTGCGGGCGTGTTGCGCCTTGCGGCTGAGCACCACCAGGGTGCCCAGACCCTGCGAGTCGCAGAACGTGACGCCGTCCATGTCCAGCACGATGCGGGCGGGCGGCTCGGTGAGCACGTTGTTCACCAGCGTGGACAGCTCGGTGACGGTGAGCACGTCGATCTCCCCGGCGAGGTGGAAGACGACCTCATCCGGGGCGCGCTGAACCTTGATGGACAGCTCGGCTCGCTCCACGCACTTGAGCCTATCGCGACCCGCCGGGTCCGGCCTGCCGGGCGCGACGGAAGGCGCGGCTGTCAGGCTGTATGTGCGAGACCGCTGACAGAATGGGATTCGCCGTGATCACCACCGACCGCGCCGGGCTGCCCTACCCGGAAGCTGCCCCGGCCTCCCAGGCCCTGTTCGACCGCGCCCGAGCCGTCGTGCCGGGCGGGGTCAACTCACCCGTACGTGCATTCCGCGCCGTGGGCGGCACGCCGCGCTTCATGACGCGTGGCTCCGGGCCGTGGCTGTTCGACGCCGACGGCCGGCGTTACGTCGACCTGGTGTGCTCGTGGGGCCCGCTGATCCACGGCCACGCCCAGCCCGACGTGGTGGCCGCGGTGCAGGCCGCCGCGTCGCAGGGCACCAGCTTCGGCACCCCCACCGCGGGTGAGGTGGACCTGGCCGAGGAGATCGTCCGGCGCGTCCCGGCCGAGCAGGTGCGCCTGGTCAACTCCGGCACCGAGGCGACCATGACCGCGATCCGCCTGGCCCGCGGCTGGACCGGCCGATCCCGCATCGTGAAGTTCGCCGGCTGCTACCACGGACATGTGGACGCGCTGCTGGCCGCGGCCGGCTCCGGGGTGGCCACCCTGGGCCTGCCCGACTCGCCCGGCGTGACCGGGGCGGCGGCGAGCGAGACGATCGTGCTGCCGTACAACGACGTGGCCGCGGTGCAGGCGGTGTTCGCCGAACAGGACGACATCGCCGCGATCATCACCGAGGCCGCGGCCGGCAACATGGGCGTGATCGCGCCCCACGACGGGTTCAACCGGCGGCTGGCCGACATCGCCCACGCCCACGGCGCGCTGCTCATCGTCGACGAGGTGATGACCGGCTTCCGGGTCGCCGCGGGCGGCTGGTCGGAGCTGGATCCGGCGGACGCCGACCTCTACACGTACGGGAAGGTGATGGGCGGTGGCCTGCCGGCCGCGGCCTTCGGCGGGCGCGCGGAGATCATGTCCCGCCTGGCTCCGGCCGGCCCGGTCTATCAGGCCGGCACCCTCTCCGGGAACCCGCTGGCCTGCGCCGCCGGACTGGCGAGTCTGCGGCTGGCCGATGCGGGGGCCTACAAGCGGCTGGACGAGCTGGCGACCACGGTGGGCGCGCGTGCCTCCGCGGCGCTCACCGGCGCGGGCGTGCCGCACCTCCTGTCGTACGCGGGCAACATGTTCTCGATCTTCTTCACCGACGCCGAGGTGACCGACTACGCCAGCGCGAAGACGCAGGACGCGGCCGCGTTCCGGGCGTTCTTCCACGAGATGCTGGCCCGCGGGGTGTACCTCCCGCCGAGTGCCTTCGAATCCTGGTTCGTCAGCACCGCGCTGGACGACGCCGCGCTGGAACAGATCGACGCCGCGCTGCCGCACGCCGCTGCTGCGGCAGCGGCGGGGGCGGGGGGAGCACAGTGACCACCACGACCACGGTGCATGTGCTGCGGCACGGCGAGGTGCACAACCCCACCAAGATCCTGTACGGCCGGCTGCCCGGTTTCCACCTCTCCGAACTGGGTCGGCAGATGGCCAAGGCGGCCGCGCAGGCCCTGGCCGACCGGGACGTCACGCACGTGGTGGCGAGCCCGCTGGAGCGCGCGCAGGAGACCGCCGAGCCGATCTCGGCCCAGTTCGGCATCGAGACCGACAGCGACGTGCGGCTGATCGAGAGCGCCAACTACTTCGAGGGCAAGCGGGTCTCGGCGGGCGACGGGGCGTTCGGCAACCCCCGGCACTGGTGGGTGCTGCGCGACCCGATCACGCCGTCCTGGGGCGAGGCATACCTGGTCATCGCGCAGCGGATGTTCGCAGCGTTGCAGGCCGCCCGGGTGGTCGCCGAGGGCCACGAGGCGGTCTGCGTGTCACACCAGCTCCCGATCTGGACGCTGCGCCGGTACGCGGAACACAAGCGGCTCTGGCACGACCCGCGTCGACGTCAGTGCGGCCTGGCCAGCCTGACCTCGTTCCGTTTCGAAGACGCCCGGATCGTCGGGATCGACTATTCCGAACCCGCCGCGCACCTGGTGGCCACCTCGCCGAGCGCACGCACCGCGAAGGGGGCGTGACCAGGTGCGCCGGCACCCGTCCAGGTCCGCGCTGCGGGCCATGCTGCTGTCCGTCGTCGCGCTGAGCGTGGCGGCGACGACCGGCTGCGGCGACGACGGCTGGGCCAAGCAGTGCGCGACCGGCGCCGACGGTGTCATCCGGTGCGATCCGCAGGACCGTCCCGCGGCCCGGGAGGTGACCGGCGAACGGCTGGACGGTGGCACGTACGACGTAGCGGCGGACCGTGGCAAGGTCGTGGTGGTCAACTTCTGGGGCTCATGGTGCAACCCGTGCCGGGCCGAAGCGGACGACCTGGAGGAGACCTACCAGGCGACCAAGGCCAAGGGCGTGGCCTTCATCGGCGTCAACATCCGCGACGACCGTGACGCGGCGAGAGCGTTCGAACGCGGTCAGATCACCTATCCGAGCATCTACGACCCGGACTCGAAGGTCGCGTTGCAGTTCGACGTGACGCAGGCCAGCACCCCGTCGACGCTGGTCCTCGACCGGCAGGGCCGGATCGCCGCCGCGGTGCGCCGGGAGGTGGCCCGCAGCGAGTTGCAGCCCCTGGTGGAGAGCATCGCCGCGGAGGGGACCGGCTGATGGGCGCCGGATTCGCGGACATCGCCAGCACCGGCCCGCTGCTGCTGGCGATCGGCGTGGCGGCGCTCGCCGGGCTGGTCAGCATCCTGTCCCCGTGCGTCCTGCCGTTGCTACCCGGCTACCTGTCGTACGTGACCGGCCTGGCCGGTTCCGACCTGGACGCGTCCCGGCCCGCGCCGCGTGAGCCCGGCCGGTACGGGCGCATTCTGGCCGGCACCTCGCTGTTCGTCCTCGGCTTCGCGGTCGTGTTCACGCTGCTCGCCACGCTCGTCGCGAACATCGGCCGCACCATGCTGACCCACGCCGACGCGCTCAACGTGGTGCTCGGCGTCCTGGTCATCGTGCTCGGCGTGGGCTATCTCGGGCTGATCCCCGGGATGCAACGGGAGGTCCGCATCCGCCGGCTCCCGGCGGCCGGCCTGATCGGCGCGCCGATCTTCGGCGCGCTGTTCGCGCTCTCCTGGCTGCCGTGCGTCGGCCCGACCCTGGGCGCGGTGCTCGCGCTGGCCACCACCAGCGGCCAGACCGACCGGTCGGTGGTGCTGGCGATGGCGTACAGCCTCGGGCTCGGGGTGCCGTTCGTGCTGTTCGGCCTGTTCTTCCGCAAGCTGCTCGGGGTGTTCCGGGCGGTCCGCCGCAACAGCCGCTGGGTGACCCGTGTCGGTGGGGCGCTGCTCATCCTGATCGGGCTGGCGCTGGTCACCGGGGGCTGGAACGAGTTCCTGATCTGGTTGCGCACCACCCTCGACTTCAACGCGGGGACATGGCTGTGACAGTCGTCGAAGACCGCCCCGCCCCGCCTGCCGCGCCGCCGCCGCGCCGCAGCAACCCGGTCTTGGCGCTGCTGCGCAACTCGTGGCGCCAGCTCACCAGCATGCGTACCGCCCTGGTGTTGCTCTTCCTGCTCGCGGTCGCGGCGATTCCCGGCTCGGTGCTGCCGCAGCGCAAGGTCAGCCCGGAGCGGGTCGCGACGTACTTCCGGCAGCACCCGGACCTGGCGCCGGTGGTGGATCGGCTGGGCGGGTTCGACGTGTACGCGTCGGCCTGGTTCGCCGCGGTCTACCTGTTGCTGTTCACCTCCCTGATCGGCTGTGTGCTGCCCCGGCTGGTGGACCAGGTGCGTTCGCTGTGGACACCGCCGCCGTCGGCACCCCGTCGACTCGGGCGGCTGCCGCAGCACATGCCCGGGACGCCACGACCGGGCGCGCCCGCCGAGGTGGCCGCCGACGTGGCGGCGGTGCTGCGGCGCCGTCGCTTCCGCACCCGCGCGGCGGTGGACGACGCCGGGACGTGGATCGTCTCCGCCGAGAAGGGCTACCTCAAGGAGACCGGCAACCTGCTGTTCCACGTGGCGCTGCTGGCGGTGCTCGTCGGGGTGGGCTTCGGTTCCTGGTACGGGTGGCACGGTAACCGTCTGCTCGTCCAGGGCGCCGACACCGGCTTCTGCAACGCGGTCACGCAGTACGACGAGTCGTCCCTCGGTCCCCGGGTGCAACCCGCCGACCTGCCCCGGTTCTGCCTCAACCTGACCCGGTTCCAGGCCACGTTCCAGCCCACCGGCCAGCCGAAGAGCTTCATGGCCACGGTCGACGTGACCGAGGACGGCGGCCCGGTGCACCGTCGCCGGTTCACCGTCAACGATCCGCTGCGTCTGCACCACGCCAACGTGCACCTGCTCGGCCAGGGATACGCGCCGATCCTGCGGTTCACCGACCGGTACGGCGTGAGCCAGACGAAGGTCGTACCTTTCCTGCCCACCGACGGCATGCTGACCAGCGAGGGCGCGGCCAAGTTCCCGGATGTCAACATCGACCCGGCCACCAACAAGCGCAACCCCGACCTGCAAGTCGGGTTCGAGGGCGTATACCTGCCCACGGTCAGCGCGGACGGTTCACCCCGCTCGGCCTACCCGCAGGAACGCTCACCCGCGCTCTTCCTCACCGCGTACCGCGGCGACCTCGGCGTCGACCTGGGCAATCCCGAATCCGTGTACGCGCTCAACCGTGCCCAGATCGCCAGCGGTCAACTGACGAATGTCAGCGGTGCGCGACCGCGCAAGCTCACGCCCGGTGACACCTGGACGCTCGACGACGGCTCGACGCTGCAGTTCCTCGGCACCCGGCCGTTCGTCACGCTCGCCGTCCGCTACGACCCGACGCAGGCCCTGGTGCTCGGTGGTGCGGTGGCCGGCCTGATCGGGCTGATGCTGTCGCTGGCCGGTCATCGGCGCCGCGTGTGGTTCCGGATTTCTCCCCCGGCACCGGACGCCGACGAGCGCGGCGGTAGCTTGGTGGAGGCCGGTGGCCTGCCGCGCACCGACTATCCCGGCTTCGGCGAGGAGTTCGCCGAGCTGGTGCACGCGGCCGTCGCAGCGGAGGCCGCCGCCGACGACGGGAGGGCGCCCTGATGGCGGAGCTGTCGAATCAACTGATGGCACTGACCGTGCTGGCCTATCTGGCCGCGATGGTCAGCTACGCCGCGGAGTACGCGTTCGGCAACCGCAGCCGCGTCGGCCGCGCCGCGGTACGCCCGGCGCGGCAACTGGTCGGTGCCGGCGCGCCTACCGATGCCGTGGAGGTCCCCGGTGACCTTCCGCCCTCCGATCCCGCGTCGTCCGCACCGCCTCGCACGCCGCTCGACCGGGGTGCGCTCTTCGGCAAGGTCGCGGTCGGCGTCAACGCGCTCGGCGTGCTGCTGCACCTCGGCACCCTCGTCACGCGCGGCCTCGCCGCGGGGCGGATGCCGTGGGGCAACATGTACGAGTTCATCCTGTCGGTCACCTTTGTCGGGTCGGTGGCCTGGATGGTCGTGCTGACCCGCCGACCCGGCGTCCGCCATCTCGGCCTGTTCGTCGCCCTCTGTCTGGTCGTGTTGAACGGGGCAGCCGCCCTCGTCGCGTACACGCCGGTCGGTCCGCTGGTCCCGGCGCTGCACTCCTACTGGTTCCTCATCCACGTGTCGACCATCATCATCGCGTCCGGCATCCTGCTGCTCGGCGCGGTTCCCGCCACGATGTTCCTCATCCGCAGCGGGTACGACCAGGGCAAGCGCCGTTTCCCGTACACGCTCGGCAAGCGCGTCTCGGCGGCCGAGACGTTGGAGCGGCTGACCTTCCGCCTGCACGCGTTCGCCTTCCCGCTGTTCACCTTCGGCGCGCTGATCGCCGGGCCGTTGTGGGCGGAGGCGTCCTGGGGCCGTTACTGGGGCTGGGACCCCAAGGAGGTCTGGGCGTTCATCTCCTGGGTCGTCTACGCCTGCTACCTGCACGCGCGTGCCACCCCCAGCGTCAAGCGCACCACCGCCACCTGGATCGCGCTGCTCGGCTTCGCCACCATGCTGATGAACCTGTTCGGCGTGAACCTGTTCTTCACCGGGCTGCACTCCTACGCCAACGCGGGCGGGATGTGACGGGCACGCTCCCGCGCCGTCCCTAGGCGCGGGGCGGTGTCACGGGCGGTCTCGGCGGGGTAAGGCGTCCCGCAGGGTGGCCCATCGCAGTGATTCGGCAGCCCGCGCGGTCCGCTCGTTCAGATCCTCGTGCCAGGCGCGGTGCCGGTCGATGTCGGTCACCCAGCAACCGCAGGTCTGACAGGATTCGCCGGCCCCGTAGGCCGGACGCGACGACGACGGCACCCGCCAGCGGTGGCTGTCCGCGGCGATCCACAGTGGGTGCCACTCCTGCTGCACGGTGGCGGTGGAGACGCCGAGCTCTCGGCCGAGCTTGACGACCAGGCGCCAGGCCGGGGCCATCTTGCCGGAGAGCACCTTGGAAATGGTGGCCTTGCTGTATCCGACGTGGTCGCCGAGGGTCGACATGGAAGGTCGGCCGGCGGCCACCCATGCCAGACGGAGCTGGTCCGCGAGCCGGGTCCCGGCGGCCGGCCCGTCCAACTCCAGGGCCGCCCGCATGGCCCGGTCCTGATCACGCTGGGCGACCGGATCCGTCGCCGGGGACCCCGACTGCTGCTCGTCCCTGCCCGCGCGGGGCGCGGGGACGCCCGGCCTCATGCCGCACCGGCCGAGGGAAGTAAATGGATCACGGAAAGGACTCCCGCTCGTTCGCCAATAAAGGATCTCGTGCCCCTCGCACAAGAAAAAGGGCGGGGATCGTTGGCGGACGATCGCAACGCCGTGTGACGTAGTGTGCATCAATCCTTCGGCATTATCCACTGTCTAGTTACGCAGCGAATCGATTGGCACAATCCGCGATCTTGTCCGGGCTGGGGCTTCAAGAGATCGACGATGCGCTCCGTCGGATCGGCGACTCAAGCGTGGGTCGCCGCGCTCGTCTGGGGTGCTCCGGTCGACGAGCGTCGTCGCGGCGACATGATCGACGTCGATCCGTGACGGGGGCGGCACGGGTCGTGGCAACTCTTGCCGCGGCCCTGCTCGGCCGCCGTTTCACCAGCTTATTAGGCGTTCAGTGGGGACGTTCGGCGCTGCTCTCCAGGATGCCGCCAGGACTTTCGGTGATTTTTTCGCACCGCGATTTCGACACCTCCGGGCCGTGCCGGGAAAGCGGATGACGCCCGTGGCCACGGGCACGGAAAGCTCTCGGCATCTCGATTCTTCGCGACGCCCGCGACGCGCGGCCCGAGAGAGCGTTTGCACGCGGCGCGACGCCCGCAAGGTCCAACACTACGAACTGTGACGAACACGGAGCGTAGAAATGAGGCCGTGTTCGCGTACCGAACCGGTCGCCCCGGACGGCAGTGCCAGACTGGTGACCATGGCTGCCCGTTTCCCGTACCCCGACCTGCAAGGCTTCCTGGCCGCCCTGGAGCGAGCCGGTGAGCTGCGGCGGGTGAGCGTGCCGGTGGACCCCACCCTGGAGATCAGCGAGATCGTCACCCGTACCGTGCGCGCCGGCGGTCCGGCGCTGGTGTTCGAGCGGCCCACCCGCGGCGAGATGCCGGTGGCGGTCAACCTGTTCGGCACCGAGCGGCGCATGGCCATGGCGCTCGGCGTGGACACGCTGGACGAGGTCGGCGACCGGATCGGCGCGCTGATCAAGCCCGAGCTGCCGGTCGGCTGGTCCGGGGTGCGCGAGGGGCTGGGCAAGGTGTTGCAGCTCAAGTCCGTACCGCCGAAGAAGGTAAAGTCCGCGCCCTGCCAGGAGGTCGTGCTGCGCGGCGACGAGGTGGACCTGAACCGGCTGCCCGGCCTGCAGGTGTGGCCGGGTGACGGCGGTGTCTTCCACAACTACGGGCTGACGCACACCAAGCACCCGGAGACCGGCAAGCGCAACCTCGGCCTCTACCGGTTGCAGCAGCACTCGCGGAACACGCTGGGCATGCACTGGCAGATCCACAAGGACTCCACGGCGCACCATGCGGTCGCGGAACGCCGCGGCGAGCGGCTGCCGGTGGCCGTCGCGATCGGCTGCGACCCGGTGGTCAGCTACGCCGCCAGCGCGCCGCTTCCCGGCGACATCGACGAGTACCTGTTCGCCGGCTTCCTGCGCGGGGAGCGGGTCGAGATGGTGGACTGCCTGACCGTGCCGCTGCAGGTGCCGGCGCAGGCACAGATCGTGCTGGAGGGCCATCTCGAACCGGGCGAGCGGATGCCGGAGGGCCCGTTCGGCGACCACACCGGCTTCTACACGCCGGTCGAGCCCTTCCCCGTGCTGCACATCGAGTGCATGACCATGCGCCGCCGGCCCGTCTACCACTCGATCATCACGTCCAAGCCGCCGCAGGAGGATCACGGGCTGGGCAAGGCCACCGAGCGCATCTTTCTACCGCTGCTGCGGATGCTCATCCCGGACATCGTCGACTACGACATGCCCGCCGCCGGGGTCTTCCACAACTGCGTGATCGTGTCCATCCGCAAGCGCTACCCCAAACACGCCCAGAAGATCATGAACGCGGTGTGGGGTGCGCATCTGATGTCGCTGTCCAAGCTGATCGTGGTGGTGGACGAGGACTGCGACGTGCACGACTACCGCGAGGTGGCGTTCCGGGCGTTCGGCAACGTCGACTACGACCGCGACCTGCTGCTCACCCAAGGTCCGGTGGACCATCTCGATCATGCTTCCTACCAGCAGTTCTGGGGCGGCAAGGCGGGCATCGACGCAACCCGTAAGCTGCCGTCCGAGGGATACACCAGGGGGTGGCCGGAGGAGATGACCATGTCGCCGGAGATCACCAGCCTGGTGGACAAACGCTGGAAGGAGTACGGGATCTCGTGACCGACGTCGCCGAGAGTCCGGGCCGGGTCAAGGCGTTCCTGCGGCTGGTCGCCATCGAGCACTCCGTCTTCGCGCTGCCGTTCGCCTATCTGTCCGCCCTGGTCGCGATGGCCGTGGACGGCTCCGGAGTGCACTGGGTCGACCTGCTGCTGGTCACCGTCGCCATGGTGGCCGGGCGCACCTTCGCGATGGCCGCCAACCGGATCCTGGACCGCCGCATCGACGCGCTGAACCCGCGCACCCGCAACCGCGAACTGGTCACCGGCGCGGTCAGCGTGCGTACCGCCTGGACCGGCGCCCTGGTCTCGCTGGCCCTGCTGTTCCTCGCCGCCGGCCTGCTCAACCCGCTCTGCCTGCTGCTGTCACCGTTGGCGGTGGTGCCGCTGGTGATCTACCCGTACGCGAAACGGTTCACCAGCTTCCCGCACTACGTGCTCGCCCTGGCGCAGTCGGTGGCCCCGGTCGGTGCCTGGCTGGCGATCACCGGGACGTTCGCGGGCTCCGGCCCGGCGTGGGTGCTGGGCGCCGCGGTGGGGCTGTGGATCGGCGGTTTCGACATCATCTACGCCTGCCAGGACGTCGAGGTGGACCGGCGGATCGGGGTGCACTCCACGCCCGCGCGCTTCGGGGTTCGTGTCGCCCTGCACGTCTCGACCGCGACGCACGTGGTGACCTTCGCGCTGTTCGTCTGGTTTGGCGTGCTGGCCGGTCTTGGCTGGCTGTGGTGGATCGGCCTGCTGCTCACCGCCGCCGCGTTCGGCTACCAGCACATCGTCGTCACGCCCGCGGACCTCTCGAAGGTGAACCGGGCGTTCTTCACCGCGAACGGATTCGTCGGCATCGCGCTGTTCCTGTTCGCCGTGCTCGACCTCGCGGTCCAAGCCCGCCTGGGGTGAGCCGCGCCGGTCACCGGCGGGCATCACCTCCGAGCGGGCATGCTGGGACCATGCGAACACCATGGATCGTCGGCGTCTCCGGTGCCTCCGGTACGCCGTACGCGCGCTCGGTCATCGGTGCCCTGCTGGACGCCGGGGAGGCGGTCGACCTCGTGGTGTCCCGGGCGGCCCGGCTCACGTTGCTGGACGAGACCGGCGCAAGCGTCCGGGACGGCCACTGGAAGGACGACGTGTCCGCCTGGCTCGGCCGGGACCTGGGCGACCTCGCGTACTGGCCGGCCGGAGACCTGGCGGCGGGACCGAGTAGCGGTTCGTATCCGGCCCGGGGCATGGTCGTGGTTCCGGCCAGCACGGCGGCGTGCGCGGGCATCGCCATCGGGCTGTCCAAGGACCTGCTGCAACGCGCCGCCGAGGTGTCGCTCAAGGAACGGCGGCGGACCGTCGTGGTGCCGCGGGAGACTCCGGTGACTCGCAGCCACCTGGAGCACCTGCTGGCCCTGCACGATGCCGGGGCTGTGGTGTTGCCGGCCAGCCCCGGCTTCTACTCCGTCGGTGCGCAAGCGAGCGCCGGCCAGTTGATCGACTTCGTCGCCGGCAAGGTGCTGGACGCCATGGGCGTACCGCACACGCTGTTCACCCGGTGGGCGGGCGAGTTGAACGCTCAGCGCAGCCCGTTGGGTGGTCCATAGCTCGAACCCGGGTTGGTCGGTCCGCTGTTGCGGGGTCGGCTCGCCGCGTCGTCCTCGCGCATCTCCTCGACTACGCCCTCGCCTTCCAGCAGGGCGCGTACCTCGGATTCACGGAATCGGCGGTGTCCACCCGGAGTGCGGATGCTGCCGATGCGCCCTGCGGCGGCCCAGCGGGTCACCGTCTTGGGGTCGACGCGGAACAACGCGGCCACCTCGCCTGGCGTCAGCAGACGATCTCCAGTGTCCACAACCCCCTCCTCGCGTCGGTTCTTGGAGCGGCCGTGGTCACGGTGCGTGTCGGCTTGCTCGATCGGGACGTAAAGCCATTAGAGCACCGCCCCAGAACCAAGTCCGTGAAATGCGGAAAAAGCACCGATTGCGACAGTGATCATTATCCTGGCTCAGCATCTCCGCTACCGGGCGTGAGTCGACGGTGCCACGCCGATTAGGGTTTGATCCATGGACTCCATCGACCGTCGGCTCATCGACCTGCTCCGGGAGAACGGCCGCCTCTCATACGCCGAACTCGCCCGCAAGGTCGGACTGTCCGCGCCGGCCGTGCACGAGCGGGTGGGCAAGCTGGAAGCGGCCGGGACCATCCGCGGATACCACGCGGAGGTCGAGCACGAAGCCATCGGGCTGGCCGTGACCGCCCTCATCGGCATCGTGGAGGACTCCGGGGCGGACACCGACGACGTCCTGGCGGCGGTCCGGACCATGCCGGAGATCGAGTCCTGCTATTTCATGGCGGGCGTCGAGTCGTACCAACTGATCGTGCGGGTCGGCACCATCGCCGAACTGGAACAACTGATCGTGCGGATCAACCGCACGCGTGGGGTCGCCTCCACCCGCACCGCGATCGCGCTGTCCACCAAGTGGGAGAACCGCCCGCAGGCCGGACCTAGCTGACCAGCTCGGCCAGCCCCGGGTACGCGGTTACGAAGCCGGCCTCGTCCACCGCGATGTCGGCGCTGAACGTCTCGGACGCGAACCGGACGACGCCCGTGCCGCCGGGCGTATAGATCTGGTCCGCTTGCAGCACCTCCAGGCTCGGTACCAGCACCCAGGCGACGCTGAGGCGATGCGCCACGCCCGGCTCGGCGTCCAACAGGCCGAGCCGCCGGATCGGCAGTGTGTTGGTGAGCGGAGACCCGGACAGGTCGACGTCGAACGCGCCGTACAGCAGGTCGGGATCCTCGGTCCCGGGCAGCCCGCTGCCGGCATGCCCGGCGGCGGACAGCACCGCGTCCAGGTCGCCCCGTTCGGCGGTGGTGACACGCCAGCGACCGGCGGCAAGCTCCAGCCGGACCGTACGAGCCCACCCGGCGCCCTCGGTGCTGACGTCCAGCCGCGTCGTCGCCCAGGACGGATCGGTCTGCAACTCGTACCGGCACGTGTACGGAACCGGGTCGACGGCGAGCGCGGCGCCCCGGGCGTACAGGCCGTCGCGGTGGTCCAGCAGGGCGTGCTCGGTGCCGGCGGTGTCGAGGCGGCGCCAGAATCGAGCCGCGGGAGCGGTGGACATGACGCCGACGCTACCGCCCGGCCACCTGCTCGCGGCGGGCCGGGCTTTGCCGGCAGGTCGACGCATGTCCGCGCCGACCTTGAAATCTGTGGCCGGACAGTGCGCCCACAAAGCCAAGAGACTGGCGCGCCGATCTCATGATCGACGCGCCAGTCTCAGGCGTGTATCAGGCCACCTCAGTGAACCTTTTCAACCTGGCATCGAGCCCGTCGGTTGCGCGCCGCCGACCAGCGGCGGCGCCTGCGGGCCTCGCCACGTGGCAGGTTCAGTGGGTGCGAGCCGGTCGCGGCGAGCCGTACCGGCGGTCGCCGTCGTGCCGGTCGTTGCGCTGCGTGTCCCGGCGGAAGTTTCCGGGCCGGTCGCCATTGCGCGCCGGCCGGTCGCCGAAGCCGCGATCGCCGCGCGACCGATCGCCGAACGACCCGGAGCTGCGCTCCCCCGACGGCCGGTCGGCGAACTTGCGGTCGCGCCGATCGCCGTAACCGCGGTCAGTGCCCCGGAAGTCGCGGTCCCGGCCCTCCCGCGGGCGGAAGTCCCGGTCGCGGTTGTCCCGGTCCCGGAAGTCGCGGTCGCGGCCGTCCCGCGGGCGGAAGTCCCGGTCGCGGTTGTCCCGGTCGCGGAAGTCGCGGTCCCGGTACGGCCGGTCGCCGGGGCGGCCCTGGCCGCGCCCGCCGCGGTCGTAACCACGCGACTCGCCGTCGCGACGCCATCCCTGGCCGCCGCGGGGACGGTCGCCGAAGCGCTTCGGCCGCTCGCGGCGCGGCTCCGGTTCGTCGATGACCGGAACACCGCTGGGCTCGCGCGCCCCGGTGATATCCGACAGCTTCGAATCGCCGAGGCGCACCCGTACCTCGTCCGGTGCCACACCGGCCTTGGTCAACATGGCCTGCGTGGTGCGGCGCTGCTTCGGCAGCACGAGCGTCACCACCGCACCGGACTCGCCGGCGCGCGCGGTGCGACCGGCCCGGTGCAGGTAGTCCTTCGGGTCCTTGGGCGGATCCACGTGCATGACCAGCGAAATGCCGTCGACATGGATGCCCCGGGCGGCCACATCCGTCGCCACCAGCACGTTGGTCCGGCCCTCGCGGAACTCGGCAAGCGTGCGCGTGCGCACCCGCTGGGTCTTGCCGCCGTGCAGGGCGCCGGCCCGCACACCCACCGCGGACAACTGCTCCACCAGCCGGTCGACACCCATTTGCGTACGCGCGAAAACGATGGTCTTACCGGGACGGTTGGCGATCGACGCGGTGATCGGGAACTTGTCGTGCGGCGGGATCAGCAGCATGTGGTGATCCATGGTCGAGACGCTCGCCTCGGCCGGGGCCGTGGAGTGCGTGACCGGATCCGTCATGAACCGCTTGACCAGAGCGTCGACGTCGCCGTCGAGGGTCGCCGAGAACAGCAGACGCTGGGCGTTCCCCGGCGTCTTCGCGAGCAACTCGGTGACCTCCGGCAGGAAGCCCATGTCAGCCATCTGGTCGGCCTCGTCCAGGACGGTGATCTCGACCTCGTCGAGGCTGCAGGCACCCCGCTCGATCAGGTCGGCCAGCCGGCCGGGCGTGGCGACCATGACCTCAACGCCGCGGCGCAGCGCATCCATCTGACGGTCGTACGGCACGCCGCCGACCGCGGTCTTCAGGAAGACGCCGACGGCACGGCCGATCGGCATCAGCGCATCGACCACCTGCATGGCGAGCTCCCGCGTCGGCACCATGATCAGGGCGCGCGGGCGGTGCGGTGCGGCGCGGCGGCCGGCCGCCATCTTGGTCATCACCGGCAGGCCGAACGCCAAGGTCTTGCCGGAACCGGTCTGCCCGCGGCCCAGGACGTCCCGTCCGGCGAGCGCGTCGGGCATGGTGGCGGCCTGGATCTCGAAGGGGGTGGTGATGCCGTCACGGTTGAGCACGCGCACGATCTCGGACGGCAGGCCCAAATCGGCGAAGGTCATCGGAGCGGGTGTGGCAGCGGTCTCCGGGGTGCCGCCGGCCTCGTCGGCCGGGGTGGCCGGGGCCTCGGGGGACGCGGCATCGGTGGGGGATTCGAAGACGGACGGGAACGTGCTGGGGTCAGCGAAAGTGGTCAAGAGAACCTCTCTACGGGGGCGCACGCTCGCGAATGGCCCGCTGCGCCTGTGCAGCCGACTGCCGAAGAACCCGCAAGAACGCCCGTGGCGTGCACTGTGTGGGCACGCCGCGTCAGTTACTGTCATCAGTGTACGGGTTAACGTTCTTGCCGCCGCCCGCATTCCTAGCCGGTAGTGTGCTGGCTCACCCCGGCTCAACCGAGACACTCTAGGCGCAGCGAGGCACTGCTGTCCAGACTCAGCCCTGGAACACTCCGTGGAGCATGTCCGTGAAGGCGTCCCCGGCGGTCAACAGGAACAGCAGGCTCACGCCCACCAGAACGAACAGGACGATGGCCATCGCGACGGCCACCTTGACGTTGCTGCGGCGGTTGTTGTCCACCCCCCGGTCCCAGCCCTGGGCCAGGATGTGCCCGGTCAGGGAACCGGAGTTTTCCACCGGATTGGTCGACACGGGCATGGTCATGTCGATCGGCGAGTATTCGTCCGCGCCACCGTAGACGGTGCCGTGCGGGCGGTTCTGAGACTCCTGATCCGCCCACGCCGGTCCACTCTGGCCGGACGCGGACGGCGGCGCGCTCGCGGACGCCGCGGATCCGCCGTACGGCCGAGGGAAATCGTCCGGACCGCCGACCCCGAACGGCTGTTCGGGTCCGCTGTTGGGACGCAATGGGCCGCCCTGACCGCCGGACCCACCGAACGACGGCGTGCTGGACGGAGGCTCGAACGGCGGGGAGCTCGACGGCCTGCCGAGGGGTGCCGGGCCGAGGGCTGCGCCACTGGTCGGCGGCATCGTGTACGACGGCAACCCGTTTCCACCACCGGCTTGCGGCGGGGGGAACATCGGGCCGGGCATCGGCGGACCGGGCACCGGGTTCGGCCCGGGTCCCGGCGGCACCGGGTTCGGCCCGGGGCCGGGCGGCACCGGGTTCGGCCCTGGGCCCGGCGGGACGGGATGGGGCCCGGGGCCGGGCGGCACGGGGTTCGGCCCCGGTGGCGTCGGTGCGGGCCGTGGCTCTGGCGACGGAGTGGGGAACGGGCCCGGCTCGGGGCCGGGGAACGGCCCCGGCGCCGGCCGGATCGGAGAGGGCTCGCCAGGCCTCGGCGGCAGCGGTGGTTCGCCCGGCCGAGGGGCGGGCCGCGACGGTTCGGGGCGTTCCGGTTCGGGGCGTTCCGGCTCTGGGTGGTCGGGGTCTGGGCGTTCCGGCTCGGGCTCGTCAGGCTCGGGCTTGCCGGGCTCGGGATGGTCGGGCTCCGGCTCGGGGCGCTCCGGCTCGGGGTCGCCCAGCTCAAGGCGTGATGGCCCCGCCGGTTCCGGCTGGTCCGCCAGCGTCGTCGCCCGGGGGCCGGGCGTCCGGCTGCCATAGACCTTCGCCTGGCCGCTCGGCCATGCGGAATGATCCAGGTCGCCCGGGTCGGCTTGCAGAGCGCCGGGCACCCGCACCCGTGCGGCCCCGGCGCCCGGGGCGGCGGAGACCGGACGAGCCGGGCCGGCCAGGTCCTTCGCCTCGCCGGATGGGGGCGTCACCGGGGCGGCGGCGGTAGTGGCGGTCGGCCGCGGCCACAGAGTCCCGGGGGCGGGCGGCGGCGGCAACCGGTAACCGGAACCCTCCGCCTCCGGCGCGGGCGTCCGAGCAGCGGGCGGCTGACCACGCTCACTGTCCGATCTCGCCTGCTGCTCCTCCATGGATCCTCCTGATCACCGCGTGCCGACGCCGGTGGCGACGCCGGGCGCTGGTTCTAACCGTGCCACATGGTGGCGAGGGTGCGCATCCGACGCCGAGCCGTCGAGGTTTGTACCGCGAAGCGCTCCGGCGCAGTCCGAACGGCGGCCTGGCCTCGGCCGCGACATGGTCTCGCGAAAAGTTTTCGCGAACCGGTCGCTGAAGGTTACTTGGTGCCCGACGAGGCGGATGCCGACCCGGTGGGGGAGACCTCGGTCGTACCGGAGGAAGACGGCGAAGAATCGGCCTTTTCCGACGAGGGGGTCTTTTCCGTCTCGGACGGCTTGGCCTTGGCCGACGACGGCTTGGCCTCGGTCGTCGGCTCCGATGTCTCACCGGCCGGGGAGGCGCTCGCGGTGGCGGACTTGGACGGCGTGCCCGTCTTGGACGGCGTCCCCGTCTTGGACGGGGAAGAGGACGTGGACGGCGTGGCCGACACCGAGGCCGACGGCGATACCGATTCCGACGGCTGCGCGGATTCCGACGGCTGCGCGGATTTCGACGGGGAGACCGAGCCGGACGGGGATGCTGAGCCGGAAGGTGTCGCTGAGCCGGACGGTGTCGCTGAGCCGGATGGAGATGCTGAGCCGGATGGAGATGCTGAGCCGGATGGAGATGCTGAGCCGGATGGGGATGCTGAGCCGGATGGGGATGCTGAGCCGGACGGTGTCGCTGAGCCGGACGGATGCCCGGAAGTCGGCGGCTTGGTGCCACCGGTGTGGCCGCCGCCCGAGCTGCCGCCGCTGGAGCTGCCGCCGCTGGAGCTGCCGCCGCTGGAGTGGCCCCCGCTGGAGCTGCCGCCGCTGGAGCTGCCGCCACCGGAGTTGCCGCCCGACTGCGACAGGTCCGGCGCGCTGGCGCCGCCGTTGACCGAGCCGTACACCCGCGTGGCCTGGAACAACCTCGTCCAGCGGACGGGGGTCAACCGGACGTTCAGGCCGGTCCGTGGCGCCTCGACCATCATGCCGCTGCCGGCGTACATCGCCACGTGATGGATGCCCGTCCAACTGTTCGTCGAGCTGAAGAACAGCAGGTCGCCCGGCAGCAGGGAGTAGCGGTCCACGACCTTCTTGCGCGTTTGGTAGTACTGGTCGCGGGAAACCCGCATCAGAGGGAAACTGCCGCCTGCCTTGCTGCGGTACGCCGCGAACATCAGCCCGGAACAGTCGAAGCTGTCCGGCCCCTCCTCGGACCACTCGTACGGGTCGCCGCGCTGGGCCAGCGCGTACTGCAAGGCGCCCAACGCCCGTGGGTCCGCACCCTGGCCGGGTCGGGAACCGGCGGTGTATTCCGCGCCTAGCTGCAGGTCCGCGGCGTTCTCCGCGGCCTCCGCCGCGGAGATCTCGTCCTGGTTTTGGCTCTCCAGGTCCTGCAGCTCCTGCTGCAGCTCGGTGATCTCCGCGTTGAGCTTGTCGTACTGACGAGACAGTTCGGCGGCCTTGGCGGTGGTGGTCTGCTGCTCGACGTGCGCTGCGGCCTGCGCCGCCTGCGCGATGGCGAGCTGGCGGGACGCGGACTGCTCGCTGGCCGACTCGCCGCGCTGGATGCGGGCCAGGGCGTCCAGGTCGGCCAGGCCGGACCCGGTGGCGCCGGGCGGCAGCGCCGCCTCGTCGTGCATCGCTTCCACGGCGGCCCGAGCCGCCTCCCGGCGGGCCTGCGCGAACGCCCCGTCGGTGGTGGCGACCTTCTGGTCCGCGGTGCTGGCCTGGGCCTTCGCGATGTCCCGCTCGTCGCCGAGACGAATCAGGTCGTCGCCCTTCGCGGCGATCTCGTCACGAAGCTTTTCGATCTTGGTGAGCAGTGGGCTGGTGGCGACGCCGGACGGCAACGGTGTGGACACCGAGGTCGACGTCGAGGAGGGTGCGGTCTGGCCGGGCATCAAGAGGGTGCCGATCGGCGTCGGCGGCAGCCCGGCGTCCGGCACCGCGGGCACGCCCGGAGCGGCTGGCGGTGCGGCCGGTGCGGCCACCGCCGGCAACGGTGTGAACAGCGCGGCGATGGCTGCGGCGGTGGCCGCGGAATAGGCCATCGGGCGCCACCACGGAGGTCCGTGATGTCCGCCTTGCCGCCGGCTGTCGTCGACCATGCGCTCCCCGTCCGTCTCCCGGATCGTGCGTCCCGAGTTGTCCGTGCCCCATAAAGGTCATACCCCACGCGACACATCGCTGTCGATTGATCGAAGGTGAGAGCCCGCTGTGAATCGTTGAATCTCTGGTGAGCTACGCCGCCTCGGCGCGCTCCCGGAGGGATCTTGTCGGAGATCGGACGTAGGCTCGACGACGAGCGAACGGAGAGGGGCCGCACATGGGGTCGGGAGAGAATCTGCCGGGGCGCACGCTCGACGCCGGCCGTCGGCGTGAGTTGGAGGCCAAGGTCTACGCGGGCGAGCGGCTGACGCGCGCGGACGGCGAGGACCTCTACGCGTGCGACGATTTGGCCTGGCTCGGCCGGCTGGCGCACCACAAGCGCACCGAGATGAACGGCGACCGGGTGATGTTCAACGTCAACCGGCATCTCAACCTGACCAACGTCTGCTCGGCTAGCTGTGCTTACTGCTCGTTCCAGCGCAAGCCGGGCGAAAAGGCCGCTTATACGATGCGCATCGACGAGGCCGTCCGCAAGGCCAAGGAGATGGAGGACGAGCAGCTCACCGAGCTGCACATCGTCAACGGCCTGCACCCCACCCTGCCGTGGCGCTACTACCCGAAGGTGTTGCGCGAGCTGAAGGCCGCGCTGCCCAACGTCAAGCTCAAGTGCTTCACCGCCACCGAGGTGCAGTGGTTCGAGAAGATCAGCGGGCTGTCCGCCGATCAGATTCTGGACGAGTTGATGGATGCCGGCCTGGAGTCACTCACCGGCGGCGGGGCGGAGATCTTCGACTGGGAGATCCGCCAGCACATCGTCGACCACAACTGCCACTGGGAAGACTGGTCACGCATTCACCGGTTGGCGCACACCAAAGGCATGCGCACTCCCGCCACCATGCTGTATGGCCACATCGAGGAGCCGCGGCATCGGGTGGACCACGTGCTCCGGCTGCGCGAACTGCAGGACGAAACGGGCGGGTTCGCGGTCTTCATTCCGCTGCGCTATCAGCACGACTTCGTGGACTCCGCGGACGGCAAGATCCGCAACCGCATCCAGGCGCGGACGACCATGGCCGCCCCGGCCGAGTCGCTGAAGACCTTCGCGGTCTCCCGGTTGATGCTCGACAACGTGCCGCATGTGAAGTGCTTCTGGGTGATGCACGGGCTGTCCGTCGCGCAGTTGTCGCTCAACTTCGGGGCGGACGATCTGGACGGTTCGGTCGTCGAATACAAGATCACGCATGACGCCGACTCGTACGGCACGCCCACCACCATGCATCGGGAGGACCTGCTCCACCTCATCTGGGACGCGGGTTTCCAGCCGGTCGAACGCAACACGCGCTACGAGGTGGTCCGGGAGTACGACAAGCCCACCGGTCTCGCCGAGCGGCGCAGCGAACCACAGCAGGTCTGGGCATAGGGCGGCCGGGACGCGGGCGTACCCTCGAAGGGCCATGACCGACACACGCAGCGCTCGCCGACCCCGCCGAGACGCGGACGGCCGCGTCGCCGCCGCGCCCGATCTCATCGGGGTGGCCCTGGGTGGGCAGACGATCGGCTTCGTCGTGCTGCTCGCGTACGAGGGAATCATGTCGCTGCTGCGGCTGTCCGAGTTCGGCCACGCGAGCGGCTGGCTCAGCCTGATCCTGCCGCTTTGGCTGTTCGTCGAGGAGTTCCGCGCGGCCACGTACGGCGCCTATCGGGTGGTGGTGGCCATTCTGGGCGTCGGCTTCGGGCTGGCGGCCGGGATGACGCTGGCCGGGCTGGCCGCGCAGACTTTCCCGCCGCTGGTCAGTGGCACGGTCGGGGCCGCCGCGTCGGTGGTGGTCTATAGCCTGGTCTGGTTCTACGGCCTGCGGTGGCTCAGCCACCGCGCCGGCTGACGAGGAGTCGTCTCATGAGCGCCGCCGTCAAATACACGCTCGGCCGTTTCGGGTTGTTCGTGGTGATCTTCGTGCTGTTGCTTCCGGTGCCACTCAACCTGCTGGTCAAGGCAATGATCGCGCTGGTGGCGTCGGGTGGCTTCGGCTACTTCCTGCTGGCCAAGTGGCGCAACGAGATGGCCGAGCAACTGGAGTCGGCCTCGTCCCGCCGACGCGCGGAGAAGGAACGTCTCCGCGCCGCTCTGGCCGGCGACGAGGAAGCGGCGGCGGCCGGTGACCGGGCGGCGGAGCCGGGCGACCGCGGATAGCGCGCCCGTGGGATAGCGTCTTCGGTGACCGCATCTCAGCGAAGCCGGTGCGAATCCGGCGCTGTCCCGCAACTGTGATGCCCATCGAGGCTCAGCCAGGTCGCCTGAATGCCGGTCGCGAACCAGCGCTCTCGGGGAGGGGCGCCTCGCGGACGGACGCCTGAATGTCGGGCCCTGTCGGCGAAGCACCACGGCCCGACCGACAGGAGGATCCGATGTTCCGACGACGCCTGCTCACCGCCGCGACCGCGATGGCGGCCCTGCTGATCTCCGGATGCGCGGGCGGTGACGATGCTGCCCCGGGCGTGGAGCCGTCGGCGAACTCGGCCGCCTCGTTCCCCGTCACGGTGGGATCGGTGACCCTGGACCGGCGCCCGGACCGGATCGTGTCGTTGTCGGCCACCGCGACCGAGATCCTCTATGCGGTCGGGGCGGGTGACCAGGTCACCGCGGTGGACCAACAGTCCAACCATCCGGCGAACGCGCCGCGGACCGATCTGTCGGGGTACAAGCCGAACGCCGAGGCGATCGCGGCGAAGAACCCGGATTTGGTCGTGATATCGAACGATATCGACAAGATTGTCGACCGCCTCACCACGTTGAAGGTGCCCACCTTCCTCGCTCCGGCGGCGGCGACCCTGGACGACACGTACGCGCAGATCGGGCAGTTGGGCGCGCTGACCGGCCACCCGGACCAGGCGCAGGCACTCACCACCCGGATGAAGTCGGACCTGGACAAGATCGTGGCCGGAGCGCCTCAGCGGAGCACGCCGCTGTCGTATTACTACGAGCTGGATCCGACGCTCTACTCGGTGACGTCCACGACCTTCATCGGCTCGATCTTCTCGCTGTTCGGGCTGACGAACGTCGCGGACCCGGCGGACTCGGACGGTGCCAAAGGCGGCTACCCGCAAATGTCGCAGGAGACCCTGCTGAAGGCGAACCCCGACATGATCTTCCTGGCCGACGCCAAATGCTGCGACCAGTCGCCGGAGACGGTGCAGGCCCGCGCCGGATGGTCGGGCATCAGTGCCGTGCGCACGGGGCAGATCGTCGCGCTCGACGACGACATCGCCTCGCGCTGGGGGCCTCGGGTGGTCGATCTGGCCCGCTCGATCGCCGACGCCCTGGCTTCGGTCCCGGCGTGACCATGGGGGGCCGGGACCGCCGGGGACCGTGCGCGTGACCGACGCGCCGACGCGGCCCCCGGGCGTCCGTCCGGGCTGGCTGCTCGGTGGGGTGGCCTCGGTGCTGCTCGCGCTGGTCCTGGGTGTCTCGCTAGGACCGGTCGGATTGCCCCCGGGCAGCGTGGCGCTGGAACTGCTCAACCTCCTTCCCGGCGTGCACCTGCACAGCGGCCTGTCCGAGCGGGAGATCGCCATCGTCACGCAGCTCCGCCTGCCACGTGTGGTGCTGGGCTTGCTGGTCGGCGCGATGCTCGCCCTGGCCGGCGCCGCCTATCAGGGCGTCTTCCGCAATCCGCTGGCCGACCCGCATCTGCTCGGCGTCGCGTCGGGCGCGGGCCTCGGCGTCACCGCGGTGATCGTCAGCCGGGCGGCCGTCGGCGACGCGACCTCGAACCTGCCCCTCGGGGTTCCGCCGGCCGCGTTCCTCGGCGCGGTCGGCGCGGTGGCGTTGACCTGGCTGCTGGGCACCGCCGGGGGCCGGGAACGAACCCCGGCCACGCTCATCCTGGCCGGGGTGGCGGTGTCCGCGTTCCTCAGCGCGGTGCAGACCTTCCTGCTGCAACGGCATTTGGACGCGCTGCGGGAGGTCTACGCCTGGCTGCTCGGCCGGCTCGCCACCGCCGGCTGGCACGACGTGCTGCTGATCCTCCCGCACGCGGTGATCACCTCCGCCGTGGTTCTCGCCCAGCGCCGGGAACTCGACGTGCTGACCGTCGGCGACGACGAGGCGGCCGGCCTGGGGCTGCACCCGCAGCGCAGCCGGTACGTGCTGGTGCTGGCCGCCGCCCTGGGTACGGCGGCGGCGGTCTCGGTCTCCGGACTGATCGGATTCGTGGGCATCATCGTGCCGCACACCCTGCGCCTGCTGGCCGGTGCCAGTTACCGGATCATCCTGCCGCTGTCGGTGCTCTACGGCGGTGCCTTCCTGGCCCTCACCGACCTGGTGGCGCGTACCGCGGGCGGGCAGGCGGAGATCCCGATCGGCGTGGTGACGGCGTTCTTCGGCGCGCCGTTCTTCGTGGTGGTGCTGCGCACCGGCGCGAGGTCGGTCAGCTCATGATCGTGGTGCGGGGGCTGGGCATCTCGCTGGGCGGCAGCCGCATCGTCGACGGCGTGGATCTGGACGTCGGCGCGGGGGAGTGGGTGACCGTCATCGGGCCCAACGGGGCCGGCAAGTCCACGGCGCTGCGCGCGATCGGGGGCGTCCTACCGTTCCGGGGCTCGGTGACGCTCGACGGCCGGGCCGTGGAAACGCTGTCCCGGCGGGAACGTGCCCGCACGGTGGCCACCGTCGCGCAGAGCCCGGTGGTGCCGCCGGGCATGCGGGTGCTCGACTACGTGCTGCTCGGGCGTACCCCGTACATCCCGGTGCTGGGCCGCGAGTCCGCGGCCGACCTGGCCGCGGCGCACGAGGTGCTGGAGTCCCTGGACCTGACGGGGTTGTCCGGCCGGCAACTGGACACGTTGAGCGGCGGCGAGCGCCAGCGGGTCTTCCTCGCGCGTGCGCTCGCGCAGGGCGCGCGTGTGCTGCTGCTCGACGAGCCGACGACGGCCCTGGACATCGGCCATCAGCAGGAGGTGCTGGAACTGGTCGACCGGCTGCGGGTGGCCCGCGGCCTGACCGTGCTGGCCACCATGCACGACCTGTCGGTGGCGGGGGAGTACGCCGACCGGATGGTGCTGCTGGCCGGGGGCCGTGTCGCGGCGGCCGGCACGCCACGGCAGGTGCTCACCGCGGACCTGCTGGCCGAGCACTACCGGGTGCGGGTACGGGTGATCGAGGGCGAGCACGGACCGCTGGTGGTGCCGATCCGCCCGGCCGGATGACGGCCCGTCGGCCGTTACCGGTCGCTGGCCAGGATGGAGAACGTGCCGCCCTGCGGATCCTCCAACACCGCGTACCGGCCCATCGGCAGGGTGGTCGGCGGGTGCACGACCCGCCCGCCGAGCTCGTGGGCCAGGGCGGCGGACCGGTCACAGTCCCGCACCGCGAAGTAGATCATCCAGTGCGGCGACAGGTCGTCCGGCCACTGCTCGCCGATCATCGGCTGCATGCCGGCGATCGGCTCGCCACGATGCTCCCACACGACGTACGGCACGCCGCCCATGGAACTGTCCCGGCACGTCCAGCCGAACACCTGGCCGTAGAAGGTCTTCGACCCCTCCACGTCGCGGGTGGTGAGCTCGTTCCAGGTGAGCGCGCCCGGCACGTCGAAGACCTCGGCGCCGGGCATGGTGCCCGGTTGCCACACGCTGAACGGCGCGCCCGCCGGGTCCAGGAAGGCGGCCATGCGGCCCTGGGCCATCACGTCGAACGGTGCCACCAGCACCCGGCCGCCCGCCGCCTCGACCCGGCCGGCCACGGCATCCGCGTCGTCGGTGGCGATATAGGTGCTCCACGCGGTGGGCTGGCCGGTGCCGAACAGTGGTCCGGCGCCCGCCGCCGGACGGCCGTCGAGGCTGAACACCAGGTAGCCGCCGTAGTCGTCACCGGAAACGTGCGCCGTCCAGCCGAACAGGCCGGTGTAGAAGCGCTCCGCGTCGTCCAGGTTGGCGGTCCCGAGATCCACCCAGTTGGGCACCCCCGGAGTCGGAACTGTCATGACCGCATGGTCGCATCGAGATCCTTTAGTCGGGGTTAAGTGTCCGGGTTCTAGCTGAAACTCCGACCTTCGAGCGCATCCGGCAGGGGCTTCGCATGCACCACCGAGAGCCGCGAGACGGCACGGGTGAGCACCACGTACAGGCGGTGCAGGCCGCGCGGCTCGGCGGCCACGATATCCGCCGGCTCGGCCACGATCACGTGGTCGTATTCGAGTCCCTTCACGATGGTGGCGGGCACCACGGTGACCCGCGCCGGCGAATCCACGTCCGCCGGTGTCGCCGTCTGCACCCCCGCCGCCGCCAGGTGCCGGTGCAGATCGTCCACCGCGGCGTCCGCGGCGATCACCGCGACCGAACCCTCATGCTCCAGCGCGGCGGTCACCTCGACCAGGGTTGCCGCGGAAAGGCCCGCAGGCTCGGCGACCGGCACCATCGAGAGGTCGCCGTCGCGGCGCAGCGAGACCGCCTCCGGCACGTTCACCCCGAGCGCCGGCAACAGGCGGTTCGCCAGGGCGACCACCGCGGCCGGTACGCGGAATCCCACGGTCAGCGGCACCACGGCGGCGTCCGGCTTGCCCAGGTGCGCCAACGTGTCCTGCCATCGGGAGGCGGCCCACGGCGCGGTGCCCTGGGCCAGGTCGCCGAGCAGCGTGACCGAGCCGTGCTCGCTGCGCCGGGCGATCGCCCGAGCCTGCATCGGCGACAGATCCTGGGCCTCGTCCACCACCACGTGGCCGAAGCTCTGCCGACGTTCCAACAGACCCGACGCCTCGTCGAGGAGCACCAGGTCGGCGGCGCTGAACTTGGCTGACTTCGGGGTCTTCGGCGGCTTGGTCCAGCGCAGCGCCTCCCGTTCCGGCTCGGTGAGCAGATCGCCGGCCACGGACGGATCGCTCAGCACGCCGACGACCAGCGCTTCCGGCGTCATCGCGGGCCATGTCGCGTCCAGGAACTCGCGAACCGGCGCCACCTTGGACATCTTGCGCAGCCAGGCTTCGCCGGGGGAGTTGCCGGTGCGGTACTCCGACTGGCGCTGCAACAGGCCGACCACGCGCGCGCGGACCCGCTCCCGGCCCAGCGCGTACGGCAAACCTTCGCGCCCCGCCTCGTCGACGATGCGGCGCAGCGGCTCCGGATCGATCCGCCACCGGTACGAGCCGTCCGACACCATGATCGGTTCGGTGGGCTTGGCGAGCCGCCCCCACAACGCCGCGCGCAGCACCTCGGCCATCCGCGGATCGTGCTTGACCAGGGCTGCGACGGGACTGTCGGTGGCGCGTACCGGAGCATGCGCGACCAGGTCGTCCACCGTCGCCTGCTGCACCTCCACCTCGCCCAGCGCCGGCAGCACCGCCGAGATGTACGACAGGAAAGCCGAGTTGGGTCCCACGACCAGCACGCCGGAACGGCGCAGGCGCTCGCGGTGCAGGTAGAGGAGATAGGCCGCGCGATGCAGCCCGACAGCCGTCTTCCCGGTGCCCGGCGCGCCCTGCACACAGATCGAGTCGGACAGTTCGGCTCGCACCAGTTCGTCCTGTTCCGGCTGGATGGTGGCCACGATGTCGCGCATCGGCCCGACGCGCGGACGCTCGATCTCGGCGGTCAGAATGCGGCTGCCGGTGCCCAGTTCCTCACCGCGATCCAGGTGCTCGTCCTCGAAGCTGGTCAGCTCGCCGTGCACGAAACCGAACCGGCGCCGGGTCGACACGCCCTGCGGGTCGCGGGCGCTGGCCCGGTAGAACGAGCGGGACAGCGGGGCGCGCCAGTCCAGCACCATCGGTTCCCCGACGTCGTCGGTGACGTGCCGCCGCCCGACGTAATAGTTGGTGTCGGTGATGTCGAGGCGGCCGAAGAACAGCGGCGTGGTCGGATCGTCGGCGAGTTCGGCGACGCGGCGCGACAGGGTGCGGCCCAGGCTCTCCGCGCTGTACGGGTCGCCGGCCACCTCGGAGCCGGTGCTGAAGAGCGCTTGGGCGCGGTCGCGCATGCGGCGCAGGGCGGCCCGGGACGCGGCAAGATGGTTTCGTTCGGCGGTGAGTTCGGTGTCCAGGTCGGATGGGGGCACGTCTGGTCCTCATGCGGCTCGGTCGGGTTGCTCGCGTGTCCGCTAGCGGCGTCCGGCCGCTTGCGGCGCGGGACGTCCGGTCCGGTGCATGCTCACCACGGCCGTCGGGCGGCATATGACAATACGCCGCCCAACACCCCCACCCCACCGATTTACCCGCACACCCGCCCCCGCCCCCCGTCCCGTCCCCCGTCCCGTCCCCCGTCCCCCGTCCCCCGTCTCCCGTCCCCCGTCCCCGTCCCGTCCCCCGTCTCCCGTCCCGTCTCCCGTCCCCGTCTCCCGCCGATCTTGGACTTAGCGTGCCCGTTCGGCCCCCCTATGACCGACATATCGGACCACGAACTCCAAGATCGACGATGCCCGGCGGTAGGCGTGCGTCGATCTTGGAGTTTCGGGTACGGCATGTCGTGCTAAAGCACCCCGAATCCCACCCGCAAAGTCCAAGATCGCGCGGCCTGTGGACCGGGGTCAGGGGGACGGGGCGGGGGCGGGGGCGGGGGCGGGGGCTCAGGCTGGGTGGGCGGTGAACAGCACCGCCACTGTGGCCGCGTCCGGCGGTGTGTCGGCGGTTCGTTCCCGCTCTCGGTACGGCTCCAGGATCGCCTGGACCTGCGCGCTGATCTCCGCCAGTTCGCCCGGTGTCACCTGCAGTTTCTGGGTCATCACGGTGGCTGCCTCGCGCCACTCTTGCGGCGCCTCGTGCCGTCGCGTGTACCAGTCTTTGATCCGGGCGAAGTCGCGGGCCAGAAAACCCTCGATCAGCGTCTGCTCCGCCCGGCGATCTTCCTCATTCTCCATGGCGCCCTCGATGCGCAGGCCCTCGGCGGCGCTGCGCCATACCCTCTCCCGGCCGTCGCCGCGGCTTGGCGCCTGCTCGATCAGTCCGAACTTTGCCAGTTCGCGAAGGTGATAGCTGGCGGCGCTGGGTGACAGGCCGACCAGGTCCGCGCACTCGGTGGCGGTGACCGACGCGTCGGTGCCGTTCAAGCGTTCCATGATCTCGATCCGGGCGGGGTGGGCGAGGGCTCGCATCACCTGCGGGTCGCGGATCGTCATCTGGTTGCGCGGGGCAGTCATGCCGCCATCTTCCCCGTTCCCGACCGGCACCCACGGCACCCACGCACCGGCCGGCACCGGCCTGGCAGCACGGCACGGATCGGGGGCGGCACCGGAGTTGCCAGGGTAGATGTGAAGAATTATCTTCGAAGTATGTCCTTCACAAGTCGCTGGGGTGATGTCTGGCTCGCCGCCGTGGCACGCGCGGTGTCGAGCTGCGGCGACTTCCTCGCGGCCACGGCTCTGGCGCTCGCGTTGCAGCAGGCGGGCCGTGGCGGCCTGGCGGTGTCGGGGTTGTTGATCGCCGCCAGCCTCCCGGTGACGATGCTCGGGTCGGTCGCGGGCCGGATCGCCGACCGGCTGGACAGCCGGCGCATCCTCGTGGTCACCGGCCTGGCGCAGGCCACGGTGTGCGTCGTCCTCGCGTACGTCGGTGATCCGATCCTGATCATCGGGTTGGTGGCGTTGCTGGCCTGCGGGCTCGCGGTCACCGGCCCGACGCTTGCCGCGCTGTTGCCGGACATGGTCGGCAAAAACGATCTCGCCCGTGCCGGAGGTCTGCAGCAGAGCGCGAACATGATCGGGTTGCTGGCCGCGCCGGCCCTCGCCGGGATCCTGGTGGGACGTTTCGGGCTGCGGGTGCCGTTGCTGTTGGACGCGTTCTCCTATCTGGCGCTGGTGGCCGCCGGCATGCTCCTGCGGACCCGGCGTCGTGGTGCGTCCGCTGGGGATGCTCCCCGTGTCGGTGCCTGGCGCCTGCGTGCCGACCCGCTGGTGTTCGTGATGGTGGTCGCGGTGGCGACGGCGGTCGCCGGGGTGAGCGCGATAAACGTCGTCGAGCTGTTCTTCATCCGGGAGACGCTCGCCGCCTCCACCACGATGTTCGGCCTGATCGCCATGGCGTGGAGTGCCGGGATGCTGGTCGGCGCGCTGGCGTTCGGTCAGCTTGGCGGCAGATGGTCCGACCCGGCCGCCCTGGTGCGTGGTGTGCTGGCGCTGCTCGCGGGGACCTGCCTGCCGGTGCTGGCCGGCGCCGGGGTGAGCGACGCGGCATTGCTCCTGCCGCTCTGGGTGGCGGGCGGGTTCTGCAACGGCGGTATCAACGTCCTGATCGCCGTGGTATTCGCCCACCGGGTGCCCGCCGCGGCTCGGGGGCGCGCCTTCGCCGTTCTGGGCGCTGCTGTGCAGGGTGCGAACCTCGGCGGGTTCCTGCTCGGCGGCGTGCTGGTCGGGCCGGTCGCGCCGCGCATCCTGATGGTCGCGTGCGGCGTGGCCGGTCTGGTCGCGGTGCTCGGATGCCTGCCCGCGGTGCGACGTGCAGCACGTCCGGCCCGGAACGGTGCCGGTGTGGAGATAGCGTCGGAGACATGACCGACAGCGCACGATGCCGCCCGCGGGTCGGCCACATCCAGTTCTTGAACTGCCTGCCGATCTACTGGGGCCTGATGCGTTCGGGTGCACTGCTCGACGTCGACCTGCACAAGGACACACCGGACCGGCTCAATGCCGCCCTCGTCGCCGGCGACCTGGACATCGGGCCCATCTCGCTTGTCGAATACCTGCGCCACGCCGACGAACTGCTGCTCCTGCCGGATCTCGCGGTGGGCAGCGACGGCCCGGTGCTGTCGGTCAATCTGATCTCCACCCGCCCGCTCGCCGAGCTGGACCGGCGGCCGGTCGCGCTGGGCTCCACGTCGCGTACGGGTGTGCTGCTCGCCGAGATGCTGCTGGCCGAGCGCTACGGCGCGGCCCCCGACTACTTCCGCTGCCCGCCCGATCTGTCGCAGATGCTGCTGGAGGCGGACGCGGGCGTGCTGATCGGCGACCCGGCCTTGCGGGCGATGTACGAGGCTCCGCAGCACGGCCTTCAGGTGATCGACCTGGCGCAGGCGTGGAAGGACTGGACCGGGCTGCCGATGGTGTTCGCCGTCTGGGCGGCGCGGCGTGACTTCGCGCGGGACAACCCGGGTGCGGTCAAGGACGTGCACGAGGCGTTCCAGCGTTCCCGCGATCTGTGCCTGACCGAGCTGGACGAGGTCGCCCGCGCGGCGGCGCGCTGGGAGCCGTTCGACGCCGCGACGCTGGCGACGTACTTCCGGGCGCTGGACTTCTCCCTGGGCGCGCGACAGGTCGCCGGAGTGCGGGAATTCGCCCGCCGGGCGGCGGTCCGCGGCGAGGTGCCGCCGTTGCCCGCGGGCGGACCGGTGTTCGCCGACGTCTGACCGACGCCATGCCGGCCCGCCTCCCGGGCCGGTGTCAGCCCAGGATGTCGTCCAGGGCGGCGGCATCCGCCGCGCTGAGCTGCCAGGCGCCGGCTGCCGCGTTCTGTCGCACCTGCTCGGGCGTCGTTGCGCCGGCGATCACGCTTGTCACCGCGGGGCGGCTCGCCAGGCCGGCGATCGCCACGTCCAACAGGCTGTGGCCACGCTCGGCGCCGAAGGCGGTGAGGGCCTCGATGGTGTCCCAGTCGGCGTTGTCCAGCCAGCGCTGGTAACGCTCCAGGGACAGCCGAGTGCCCTCGGCAGGCTTCTCGCCGCGCCGGTACTTTCCGCTCAGCAGGCCGCTGTCGAGCGGGAAGAACGGCAGGAAGCCCAGGCCGAAGTGCTCGCACGCGGGCAGCACCTCCGACTCGACGTCACGTTGCAGCAGGCTGTACTGGTTTTGCGCGCTGATGAACGGCGTCTGTCCGGCGGCTCGCGCGGTCCAGTCGGCGTCCGCGATCTGCCAGCCGGCGAAGTTGGAGTTGCCGAGGTACCGCACCTTGCCGGAGCGGACCAGGTCGTCCAATGCGGCGAGCGTCTCGTCGATCGGGGTCGCCGGGTCGGGCTGGTGCATCTGATAGAGGTCGATGTAGTCGGTGTCCAGCCGTCGCAGCGACGCCTCCACCGCACGCACGATGTAGCGGCGGGAGCCGCGTGCGCCGAAGTCATTGCCGTTGACGCCTTCCATGTTCATGCCGAACTTGGTGGCGAGCACGATGTCGTCTCGCCGTCCCTTGAGCGCGGCGCCCAGCGTCTTCTCCGACGCTCCATGCGGCGAGCCGTAGATGTCGGCGGTGTCGAACAGGGTGATGCCCGCGTCGAACGCGGCGTCCACCACCGATGCGGTCTGCTCGGCGTCCAGTTTGCGGCCGAAATTGTTGCAGCCGAGGCCGACGACGGAGACCACGAGACCGGAGTTGCCGAGGCGGCGGTAGCTCATCTCACTCATGATCCGAGCCTATGCCGAGGGCTCGGTCGGTACGAAAGGGCAGGGCGGGCGGGTGCGCGGAGGCATTCGGACATCATCCGGTAATACATCAGTCCTTCTCTATTGACACACCTTGTTAACGGTTTGAGGCTGTGAGAGCGCTCTCCCGTCATCCCCCGAGGAGGTCCCCTTGCGCGCGAAAAAACTCCTGGCGGTCCTCGCGGCGCTGATCGTTCCGCTCGCGATCCCCGCGCCCGCCTTGGCCATCGGCCCTTCCGTACTCCCCGTCACGGTCACCAACAGCACCGGCCGCGGTGACGCGACCTACCTGTACGTCATCGGCGTCAACACCAACACCGGTCGCCTCGGCTATGTGAACCAGGGCGGCACGTTCACGCCCTGGCCGGCCGGCTCGATCCCGCCCTCGCCCGCCCCGGACGTCGCGATCGGCGGACCCGGCAACGGGGGCAACACCACGATCAACTTCCCGCGCGGGTTCTCCGGCCGGGTCTACTTCTCGTTCGGCGAGAAACTCAAGTTCTTCCTCACGCCGGACGGACTCGTGCAGCCGGCGCCGTGGGCGGACGGCGACGCCAACCAGAACATCCTGTTCGACTGGAGCGAGTTCACCTACAACGACGCCGGCCTGTGGCTGAACAGTTCCCAAGTGGACATGTTCGCCGTCCCGCACGCGGTGAGCGTGACCGGGGCGAACGGCGCCACCTCGCGCACCGGCGCGGTGGTGGCCGACGGCCGCAACAACGTGATCAACGGCATCAAGGCCCAGTCCGGGTGGGCGAACACCGTCTATACCCGATCGGACGGGACGGTGCTGCGGGTGCTTTCGCCGGGCAAGGCCGCGGGGGCGGGCAAACTGGCTTCCGGCTACCTCGACCCGTACATCAGTTGGGCGTGGAACCAGTACACCGGCAAGACGCTCACCGTGGTGCCCTTCGGCGACCAGCCGAACACCAAGTACTACGGCCGCACCTCGGGCAACGTCATGAACTTCACCAACTCCGCCGGACAGCAGGTGGCATCGTTCAACAAGCCGTCGTCGGCGAGCGTCTGGGGCTGCGACGGCGACCTTCCGGCCCCCAACGACCAGGTGGTCGGCCCCATTTCACGTACGCTGTGCGCCGCGCTCAACCGCGGCACGCTCGGCTCGATCGACACCCAGCCGAGCACCAACGCGGCGGAGTTCTACCAGAGCAACCCGACCAACCAGTATGCGCGTCTGATCCACGCCAACATGGCGGACGGTAAGGCGTACGCGTTCGCCTTCGACGACGTCGGCAACTTCGAATCGTTGGTGCACGACGGCGACCCGCGGTCGGCCGGCATCACGCTCAGCCCGTTCTCCGGCGGTGGCGGCGGTGGCGGCGGCGGCGGTGGTGGCACCGGCAACGCGATCATCAGCGACTGGAACGGCAAGTGCCTGGACGTGCCCAGCTCCAACTTCTCCGACGGCGTCCAGGTCCAGATGTGGGGCTGCAACGGCACCGGCGCGCAGAAGTGGAACGCGGTCGGCGGCGCGCTGCAGACCAGCAACAACATGTGCCTGGACGTGCCGTGGGGCTCGACCGCCAACGGCGCGATCATTCAGATCGCCACGTGCAGCGGCAACCCGGCGCAGCAGTGGGTGCTCAGCGGTGCGGGCGACCTGGTGAACCCGCAGGCCAACAAGTGCCTGGACATCAAGGACTGGAACGGCAACGACGGCGCCAAGGCGCAGCTCTGGGACTGCGCGGGCTCCGCGAACCAGAAGTGGCACCGGGGCTGACCCGGTAGCCGGCTTCCGCAACGGCGGGCCCGCGGACGCGCGCGGGCCCGCCGTTGCCGTGCCGGTCAGTCGGGTGGGTCGGCCAGACGGCGGTAGGCCGGGCGCAGCAGGTCGACCACCGGGATGCCGCGCACCCGCACCGGCGGCGGGTCGAGGGCGCGCAGCAGCAACTCCGGCGGGGTGATCATGCGCGGCGGGCGTTCCCGCAGACGGCTGAGCGAGATCCCCGGCGTGTAGAACTCGGTCAGCGAGTCGGCCAGCGGAGTCTCGTCCACGGCCAGCGGATCCGGCGTCTGGTCCGGGTCCGGCGTCGCGCGCAGCGCCGCCAGCAGCGTCTCCCGGTCACGCCCGCGCCACGCCAGGACCAGGAACGGATCGTCGTCGAATGCTTCGGCCAGCACATAGAGCACGGCGGACGCGTGCTTGCACGGCACACTCCAGTCCGGGCAGGTGCACTCCATGTCCAGGCGCTCCGGGAACAGCGGCCGGTCGAGGTGGTCGAACAGGTCCACCGCCTCGTGCGGCATGCTGCCGGCCAGCAGCGAGGCGCGGTAGATCGCCTGCGCGGCAAGCGCGTCGACGATCTCCGCCCAGTCGCGGTCGCCGTACGCGTCGATGGTCAGCGTCACCAGGTACGGCTGGGGGCGGGAACCCTGCACCCGGCCGCGCACCTGGCCCGGGGTGAGCTCGAAGTCGATGACCTGGCCCTTGCGCGCATACGCCCGCCCGCGGGCGAGACGCCCGCCGTCGCAGACCCCCTCCAGGATGTCGACGAACCGGCGGGACCACCACTGCTCGCCGATCTTGCCGCGGCGGCTGCGCACGGCGATACCGCCGTCCACCTGGATCGGCTTGGCGCCCTCGAAGAACCGGCCGTCGGGGTCAACCGGCATTTCAGCCCACCGCCTTCGGGTCGAGCTCGAACAGCTCGCGGAGCTGGTCGGTGCTGAGGTCGGTCACCCAGTCCTCACCGGTGCCGACCACCGAGGCCGCCAGCGCCTTCTTCCGCTCGATCATCGCGTCGATCTTCTCCTCGAGCGTGCCGGTGCAGATGAATTTGCGGACCTGGACATCCCGCGACTGCCCGATGCGGAACGCGCGGTCGGTCGCCTGATCCTCGACCGCCGGGTTCCACCAGCGGTCCACGTGCACCACATGGTTGGCCGCGGTGAGGTTCAGGCCGGTGCCGGCCGCCTTCAGCGACAGCAGGAACAGCATCGGCTCCTCGTCGTGCTGAAAGCGGTCCACCAGGTCGTCGCGCCGGGCCTTGGCCAGCCCGCCGTGCAACCACAGGACCGGCCGGTCCAGATGCGCCGCCAGGTAAGGCTGCAGCATGGCGCCGAATTCCGCGTACTGGGTGAAGATCAGCGCCTTGTCCCCGTCGGTGATGATCTCTTCCGCGAGCTCTTCGAGCCGGGCCAGTTTGCCCGAGCGTCCGGGCAGCCGTGAGCCGTCCTTGAGCAGGTGCGCCGGGTGATTGCAGACCTGCTTGAGCTTGGTCATCGCGGACAGCACGTTGCCCCGACGTTCGATGCCCTCGGTGCTCTCGATGACCGCCATCATGTCCTCGACCACGGCCTGATAGAGCGTGGCCTGCTCGGCGGTGAGCGAACACCACGTCTTCATCTCGTTCTTCTCCGGCAGGTCGGAGATGATCGACTTATCCGTCTTGAGACGACGCAGCACGAACGGGCCGGTCGCCCGCTTCAACGCGGCCGTCGCGTTGGCGTCCTGGCGCACCTCGATCGGCTCCTGGAAGCGGCGGCGGAAGCGTTTCGCCGGGCCGAGCAGCCCGGGGTTGCAGAACTCCATGATCGACCACAGTTCGGCGAGGTGGTTCTCCACCGGCGTACCGGTCAGTGCCAGACGACTGCGCGCCCGGATCGTTCGCACCGCCTGCGCCTGCCGGGTGCCGCTGTTCTTGAGCGCCTGCGCCTCGTCGCAGGCCACCCGCCCCCACGCGATCTCGCGCAGAATGTCCACATCGCGCAGCGCCGTGCCATAGGTGGTGACCACCAGGTCGGCCTCGGCCACCGCGGCGCGGAACTCCTCCTGCCGCTTGCGAGTGCTGCCGTGATGCACATGGACCCGCAGTTCCGGCGCGAACCGCTCGGCCTCCTTGCGCCAGTTGCTGACCAGCGACATCGGACAGACCAGCAGGGTCGGCGCGACCGGCTCGCCGCCCACGCGCTCGGCGAGCAGCAACGACAGCGTCTGCGCGGTCTTGCCCAGCCCCATGTCGTCCGCCAGAATCCCGCCCAGCCCAAGCTGGGACAGGAAGTGCAGCCAGGACAGCCCGCGTTCCTGGTACGGGCGGAGGCTGCCCTGGAAGCCCGCCGGTGTCGCCACCGGCGTCAGTCGCTCGGCGGCCTCGCCGGACAGCAGATCGCCGAGCATGCCGTCGGCGTCCACCTCCAGCAGCGGCAGGTCCTCGGCGCCGCCGTCCACCACCATCTGCAGTGCCTCACCCGCGGTGAGCTCGCCCTCGCGCCGCTCGCCGACCGCCTTGAGCGCCGCCGACAACTGACGGTCGTCCAGTTCCACCCACTGACCCCGCACGCGCACCAGGGGAACCTTCAGGCGAGCCAGCTCGGCGAGCTCCTCGGCGCTCACCGCCCCGTCGCCGATCACCAGATCGATGCGGAAACCGACGAGCTGATCCAGCCCGAAGCCGGAGTCCGCCACGGCGCGAGACGCGGGCGACTGGGAACGGGATCGGGTGGTCAGCTTCATCCCCACCGACTTGCGCCCGGCCCAGGACGGAAGTTGCACGCCGAACCCGGCGGCCTGCAACAGCGGCGCGGCCTGCCGTAGGAACTCGTGCGCCTCCGCGGTGTGCAGCGTCATGCCCTCCGGCTCCGCCGCCCGCAGCGCCACGTGCAGCGCGGGGAACAGCCGCACCGCCCGGCCGAGGCCGGCGAGCAACATCTCGTCCGGCTGCGGCGGCAGGCCCGGCATCCGGATGCCCTCCCACAGGTCCGCCGCGGGCAGGTAGAGGCTGGGGTCGTCGGTGGACTGCAACGCGAAGTCGAGCCACCAGTCGTCCGCGCCGGGCGGCGGCTCGACCAGACGGAAGACCAGCCGGATCGGCCCGTTCGCCTCGGCCGCCGCCCGCAGCCAGCCGTCGAGGGCCCCGGCCAGCCGGGCCACCTCGGCCGGCGCCGCCCCGGGCAGCGTCGGATCCTCATCGGTGAGCGCGACCGCCCAACGGTCCGGCAGCGGCGCCCTCGGACCGGGGCGATGCCCGCCCAGCAGGCGCTCGGACACGAGAGCCCGCGCGGCGGAGTCGACCAAGGCGTCGAGCGCGCCGCGCACGGTGGCTGCGGCCCCGGCGGAGGACGCCGCCCGGCACACCGGCGGGATCGCCTCGGCGAACTCCCGCCCGGTAGCGGCGTCCGCGCCGGTGACCACCGGGTGCCAGCGCGCGGTCGGCACACCGCCCTCGGCGACCAACTGCGGCAACATCCGGCCACGCCGCGCCAGATCACAGGCCCAGCCGGCGAGCACGCTGAGATAGCGCAGCGAGGCGCCCGGCGTCCACACGTCGTCCGGCGCAGGCTCGGCGAGCATGCCGAGCGCGGCCAGCGCGGCGTCCCCCGGAAGTTGCAACACCGGCGTCCGCCAGGTGGACAAGCGCAGGTGGCGGGCGACTCGCGCCTCGCGGGCGTCGCCGCCCGCCTCGGGCGACGGGAGCGGCCCGGCGGCGATGCTCGGCAGTTGCAGCTCGACCGTCGCCGCGGCGGCGGTCTCGATGGCGATCGCGACCTCGGGTGCGGCGGCGCTCTCGGGTGCGGCGGCGCTTCCCGTGGCGACCGCGGACAGTGCGGTGGCTAGCTCGGATGCCGGCACCGCGAACGGGTGCGCCCGCCGACGCGCCCGCGACGACGTGGTCAACGGGCGCGCCGGGTCCTCCGCCCAGAGCACCAGCCAGCCCGGCGAGTCCGCCTCGGCCACCCAGCCGCCGTGTACGACCAGCACCAGCCACTCCGATCCACGAGACTGCCGTCGAGGCTAGCGAGAACCCCCGACAGAAGACGCACGGCGCGGCCGGGCGTCGCATGCCGGACTGCCCGCAGGAACCGGGCCGGGATCGCGGCGGGCGCCGTGATCCGCGCCGCGACCACGGCCGCAGACTGCACGGGAGCCGCCGGAGGGACGTACGCTTCTGGCGTGACGGCGAACGCGGAGATCGACAGCATTCTGCAGCGCGGCGCGGACGGCGGGCGGATCACGCCCGAGGAGGCGCTGCTGCTCTACACGGACGCGTCCTTCCACGCGCTCGGCGAGGCCGCGGACGCCGTGCGCCGCCGGCGCTACCCGGACGGCATCGTCACCTACCTGATCGACCGCAACATCAACTACACCAATGTCTGCGTCACGGCCTGCAAGTTCTGCGCCTTCTACCGGGCGCCGAAACACGCCGAGGGCTGGTCGCACCCGACCGAGGAGATACTGCGTCGCTGCGGCGAGGCGATCGACCTCGGTGCCACCCAGGTCATGCTCCAGGGTGGCCACCACCCGGACTACGGCGTCGCGTACTACGAGGACCTGTTCTCCTCGGTCAAAGAGGCCTATCCACAGCTCGCCATCCACTCGATCGGGCCGAGTGAGATCTTGCACATGGCAAAGGTGTCCGGCGTCTCGATCGAGGAAGCGGTGGTCCGGATCAAGGTCGCCGGGCTCGACTCCATCGCCGGCGCGGGCGCCGAGATGCTGCCGGACCGGCCGCGCAAGGCCATCGCACCGCTGAAGGAGAGCGGCGCGCGGTGGCTGGAGGTCATGGCTGTCGCCCATCGGCACGGCCTGAGCAGCACGGCCACCATGATGATGGGCACCGGCGAGACCAATGCCGAGCGCATCGAGCACATCCGGATGATCCGCGAGGTGCAGGACCAGGCGGTGGCGGGAGGCTATCGGGACACCCCGGTCGAGGCGGACGGCACCGGCGGCTTCCGCGCCTTCATCCCGTGGACGTACCAGCCGGAGAACAACCATCTCAAGGGCCGCACGCAGGCCACGACGATGGAGTACCTCCGGTTCATCGCGGTCTCCCGGCTGTTCTTCGACAATGTCGCCCACCTGCAGGCATCCTGGCTGACCACCGGCAAGGACGTCGGCCAACTGGCGCTGCACCTGGGTGTGGACGATCTGGGCTCGATCATGTTGGAGGAGAACGTCATCTCCTCGGCGGGCGCCCGGCACCGATCCAACCTGCACGAGTTGATCTGGATGATCCGGACGGCGGGGCGGATCCCGGCGCAGCGGGACACCCTGTACCGGCATCTGGCGGTGCATCGCACCGAGGCGGACGACCCGACGGACGAGCGGGTAGTCTCGCACTTCTCGTCGATTGCCATGCCGAACGGCGGCGCGCGCACGCTGCCACTGGTCGAGACACGCTAGGCCCCGACGGGTGCTGGGCGCGCGGCCCGGCACTCCCGGCCCCTCACGCCCCGGCCGTCGCGTTGAGCTGGCCCAGTGAACCTTTTGCAACGTGGCGAGGCCGGCAGATGCCGCCGCTGGTCGACGGTGCGCAACCGACGGGCTCGATGCCAGGGTGAAAGGTTTCAGCGCGGGGGCGACGCGGTTGGCGGGTGTCCGGCACTGCTGCTGGCGGTGTTGCGGGGAACCGGCTTGTTCGTGAATTCGCGCCGAACAAACCGCCGACGAAATCCCGGATTCGCCCATTTCGAGCGACGCGAATTCCTTGCCCAATGGTGCCGGGTGTGCGGCGCGGCCCGACGGAGTGCGGATTGATCGGTCACAATATGTGACGGCGGGCTCCGCCGTTCGGCCGGTCGCGGCCGACTTAAGGTTTCATTAATGGTCGATGTAAGGGGCAAAACGGCCAAGTCTGTGTTGTCGGGGTCGCGAGGAAGTTGCGGTGATCGATAGCCTTCGGCTCCTTTTCTCGATCAATCCCACGGGGAGATCTCCATGATGCTGCGCACTGTTGCGCGCATGGGTGCCGCCGGCCTGTTCGCGGCCGGCTCGCTCGCGGTGACGGCCGGTCCGGCGCTCGCCGCTGCGGACGTCGACTTCGGCGTCTCGCTGAAAGGCACCACCATCGCGGCCAACTCGTCCGGCAAGTTCGGCGCGGTCGACATCGCGAACAACGGCACCACCACGCCCGACGAGGTCGAGGTCATGTTCGACGCGACCAAGCTGGACACCACGAAGGTGAAGGTCGACCTGGGCGCATGCACGTTTCAGAACGGCATCGCCGACTGTGTCCTGGACGGCTCCCGGATCCCCGGTCCGGGCGAGACCTCGGATCTCGACCTTCCGCTGATCCGCCAGAAGGGCGCGTCCGGCTCGGCGGGCAAGCTGACGGTGACGGTCAAGGTCAAGGGCGACACCAACAAGTCGAACGACAGCCGCACGGTCGACGTCAAGGTCGGTGACAGTGGCGTCGACATGGTGATCGAGGTCCCGGACGTGACCGGGGTGCAGGACAACGGGACACCGACTGGTAAGGCCATTCCGCCCGGTGGTTCCAGCCTGGTGGAGGGCTTTGTCGAGAACCGCGGCGACCGCACCGCCGACGGCGTTCGCCTCACCGTTTCATTGCCGAAGGGCGCGACCTTCAGCGAAACGGTGGAGGGTTGCAAACTCAACGGCGCCAAGTCCGAAATGCAGTGCACGCTGTCCGACTTCCAGATGGTGCCCGTCGATCGCGACGCCGAGCCGGACGAGTTCTACTCGGCCTTCGGCTTCGCGTTCCCGGTGGTGGTCGGCAAGGACGTGACGGGTCCGGTGTCGCTCAAGGGCGGCAATGCCACGGTGGCGGCCGTCGGCGTCGTCGCCGACACCGCGCGGAAGTCGCTGGTCAAGCCCGCCGCCCCGGAGATGCCGGACGGCTTCAGCGCGCTCACGTCGGCCCAGATCGCCCGGGTCGAGGTGGACGCCACCGACAACAGTGACGACTTCGCGGTGCTCGTGGCCGGCCCGGCCGGCGGCCAAGGCGGCGCGGGCGGTCACGGCGGCAATGGAGGCAACGGCAACGGCGGTGGCCAAGGCGGCGGCGACGGGGGCGGCCTGCCGGTCACCGGCCCGGTCGCGGCGACGGTCGGTGGTGTGGGCGCGGCGGTGGTGCTCGCGGGCGTGATGCTTTTCGTGCTCACCCGTCGTCGTCGGATCGTTCTGCAGACCCCGCGCGACGGTCGCTGAGAAACACATCAGATTGTCGGTCCGGCAACTCGTTGCGAGTTGCCGGACCGGCGCATTGAGGGGTGACGATGGGCCCTTGGTTTGTCCCCGTCGGCCGAACGGATGAGTCGCTATCGGTGGTGCGGTGAGGTGCGTATTGCTCCTCGGTAACGAGCCTCGCGTCTGGCTGTACCGGGGTTTCTGCGCTGGTTACCGTGCCGGTGTAAGGATCAACGTCGTCGACCGGCGGCCGACCGGCTGCACGGTGGCGACGCCTCGGACCCGACCGATCGCGGTCGTATATATAGAGCGGTACCGACGGGCGAGATGGCATACCATCTCGCCCGTTTTGCTGTATGCCTTTCTCCCGCATCGGTGTGCCGCGCGACACGGCGCAATGAACCTTTTCCACCTGGCATCGAGCCCGTCGGTTGAGTGCCGTCGACCAGCGGCGGCACCTGTCGGCCTCGCCACGGTGAAAAAGGTTCAATGTGAAACGGCCGCAAATGCGCATCGTGCCGGGATTCCGGCGGGGGACGACTCCGGTCGGTGCGGGCGCACCCGGCTCACGACCGCGCCGGGCCGGGCGATGGCAGAGTAGTGGGGTGACGCGCGCAGACCTGGACAAGAAGCCACACGAGGTCGCCGAGATGTTCGACGGCGTGGCCCGGCGCTACGACCTCACCAACACCGTGTTGTCGTTCGGTCAGGATCGCGGCTGGCGCCGCGCCACCCGGGCGGCGCTGGGTCTGCGGCCAGGGGAGCGGGTGCTGGACGTGGGTGCGGGCACCGGCGTCTCCACGGTGGAGTTCGAGCGGGCCGGCGCGTTCGCGGTGGGCGCCGACCTCTCGACCGGCATGCTGCGTGCGGGTCGGCAGACCGGACGAGCGGTGCCGTTGGTCGCGGGCGATGCCTTGCGACTGCCGTTCCCGGACGGCACCTTCGACGCCGTGACCATCTCGTTCGCGCTGCGCAACGTGGTGGACACCGGCGCGGCGCTGCGCGAACTGGGCCGCGTCACGCGGGTCGGCGGGCGTCTGGTGGTGTGCGAGTTCAGCCACCCGACCAACGAGGCTTTCCGTACGGCGTATCTGTCCTACCTCATGCGTGCCCTGCCGGCGGTGGCCCGCCAGGTGTCCAGCAATCCGGACGCGTACGTCTATCTGGCGGAGAGCATCCGGGCCTGGCCGGACCAGCGTGGCCTGGCGGCTCGTATCGCCGCGTCGGGACCGTGGATGCGGGTGGGATGGCGCAACATGAGCGGCGGTATCGTGGCGTTGCACCGGGCCACCAAGCGTGCCGACGTCGGCGCGTCCGATGCCCATCACGACTGAAAATCAAGACTAGGTGGTCGATTCGCCGGAAAAACGCCTGGTGAGCTGCTTAGCTGGTGTCATGGGAACCACTGGCTTTCCTGACGACAGCGACATCGATATCCCCATCGATGACCGCGATGAGGGTGAGCGGCTCGCCCACGCGCTTGCCGACCGCATCCACATGGTGGCCGTCGAGGACTCCGAGTTGGCGCAGCGCTTGGTGGATCAGTTGTTCGTCGGTCTGGACCGGGCGACGGACGGTACCTTTCGAGAACACCTGGACGGAGCAGCCCGGGGGCTCGCGGATCGGGCGCTGGCCGTGAGCAGCCGGGGTTAGGGTTCCCTAATCCGGCGGCGCTTCGATGGTCGTCTTAGACTCCGGACTGGGCTGGCTTGTGAAGTGTTTCACGAGCCTGCGCGAGACGGAGGTGAAGCCGTGAACGAGCACGCAGCAGCATCGGCACCCGTCGCCGACGAGGCCGACGTGATCGTCGTCGGCGCGGGTCCCGGTGGCTCCGCGGCGGCCTATCACATGGCCAAACACGGTCTACGCGTGCTGCTCTTGGAGAAGACCACCTTCCCGCGCGAAAAGGTCTGCGGCGACGGGCTCACCCCGCGAGCGACGCGGCAACTGATCCGCATGGGCGTGGACACGTCGGTCAAGGCCGGTTGGCTGCAGAACCGCGGACTGCGGGTGATCGGCGGCGGCGTGCGGCTCGAACTGGACTGGCCCGACCTGGCCTCCTTCCCCAACTACGGGTTGGTGCGCACCCGTCTCGACTTCGACGACATGCTGGCCGCGAAGGCCGCCGAGGCGGGGGCGTTGCTGCGCACCGGGGTCAACGTCTCCGGGCCGGTTCTCGACGACGACGGCCGGGCGATCGGCGTACGGGCAAAGGTCGGACTGGAGAAGGAACCCGTCGAGTATCGCGCGCCGCTGGTCGTCGCGGCGGACGGCGTGTCCGGCAAGCTGCCGCTCGCCATGGGGCTGGCCAAACGCGACGACCGCCCGATCGGCGTGGCGGTGCGTCGCTACTTCCGGTCCCCGGTCCGCGCCGACGACGACTACCTGGAGTCCTGGCTGGAGTTGCGCAGCGCGCAGGACCGGAATCGTCTGCTGCCGGGGTACGGCTGGATCTTCGGGTTGGGCGACGGCCGCGTCAACGTCGGCCTCGGCATCCTGAACTCGTCCAGCGCGTTCGGCCGCACCAACTATCGCGCCATGCTCACCGACTGGCTGGCCACCACCCCGCCGGACTGGGGGATGAACGACGAGGCCAATGCGGATGGCCCGACCCTGGGTGCGGCGCTGCCGATGGGGTTCAACCGGGTGCCGCACTACACTCGCGGGCTCATGCTCGTCGGCGACTCCGGCGGCATGGTCAACCCGATGAACGGCGAGGGCATCGCGTACGCGATGGAGTCGGGCGAGCTGGCCGCCGAGGTTGCGGTGCAGGCGCTGGCGCGGCCCGCCGGTGCGGACCGGGAGCGTGCCCTCCACGCCTACCCTGCCCAGCTCAAACTGCGTTTCGGCGGCTACTACCGGATCGGCGGGGTGTTCGTGAAGATGATCGGCAATCCGCAGATCATGCGGATCGCCACCAAGCACGGCATGCCGCATCCGATGCTGATGCGCTTCGTCCTGAAGCTGCTGGCCAACCTCACCGATCCGCGCGACGGAGACGCGATGGACCGGATCATCAACGGCCTGACAAAGGCAGCACCGTCGGCATGACCCCGGTCGAGGTGCCACCGAGGCGGATTAATAGTGTGAAGCCGCTAACAGTCGAGCAGGAGAGAACATGACGATCAATCCGTACGCCCCGATCGTCGGGTTGCTGATCCTCGGCGCGCTCTTCGCGCTCTTCTCGGTGTCCATCGCGCCGATCGTCGGCCCGAACCGCTACAACCGCGCGAAGCTCGACGCGTACGAGTGCGGCATCGAGCCGGCGCCGCAGCCGATCGGCGGCGGCCGCTTCCCGGTCAAGTTCTATCTGACCGCGATGCTCTTCATCATCTTCGACATCGAGACCATCTTCCTGTACCCGTGGGCGGTGTCCTTTGAGTCACTGGGCCTGTTCGGGTTCGTGGAGATGGTGCTGTTCATCGTCACCGTCTTCATCGCCTACACCTATGTGTGGCGACGCGGCGGCCTCAACTGGGACTGATAACCATGGGACTTGAAGAGAAGCTGCCCGCCGGCATCCTCCTCACCTCGGTCGAGAAGCTGTCCAACTGGGCCCGCAAGTCGTCGTTCTGGGGCGCCACCTTCGGCCTGGCCTGCTGCGCCATCGAGATGATGGCCGCCGGCGGCCCGCACTACGACCTCGGGCGCTGGGGCATGGAGGTGTTCCGGGCTTCGCCCCGGCAGGCGGACCTGATGATCGTGGCCGGCCGGGTGAGCCAGAAGATGGCGCCGGTGGTCCGGCAGATCTACGACCAGATGCCCGAGCCCCGCTCGGTGATCTCCATGGGTGTCTGCGCGTCGTCCGGTGGAATGTTCAACAACTACGCCATCGTGCAGGGTGTGGATCACATCGTGCCGGTGGACATCTACCTGCCCGGCTGTCCGCCGCGCCCGGAGATGCTGATCGACGCCATCCTCAAGATGCGCGAGAAGGTCATGGCCGCCCCGCTGGGCCCGAACGGCCGCAAGATGCTGGAGGCGCGCAAGGCCGAGGGCAAGATGCCGCTGGTCGCGCCGGGTGCCATGCCGTCGTCGTACCGGGTGGACAAGGCGCGCCGGGCGGAATGGACACAGGCCGTGAAGGAAGGCCGCGAAGAGCAGCTGCGCATTGAGAACTGGATGAAGTTGCAGCCGCATCTGCGGGAGGGTGGCAAGTGAGCGACGAGACCAACCCCGTACCGGTCGATGCCAGTCCCACCGGCGCCAACCTGGGATCGCCCGCCGAGCTGCCGCCGAATCCCGACCGGGGGATGTTCGGGGTCAAGGGCACCGGCGACGTCTCCGGCTTCGGCGGCCTGGTCCGGCGCCGTCCGGACATCGAGGGCAGCCCCAAGCCGTACGGCGGTTACTTCGACGAGGTGACCGACGCGCTGGAGGAGGCGTACCCGGGGTTCGCGGACGCGATCGAGAAGGTCGTGGTGGACCGCGGCGAGCTGACCCTGCACATCGTGCCGGAGAAGATCGCCGAGGTCGCCCAGATCATGCGCGACGACGAGGCGCTGCGGTTCGAGCTGTGCTCCTCGGTCTCCGGCGTGGACTACCTGCACACCGACTCGCGGCGGCTGCACGTCACCTACCACTTGGCGTCGATGACGTACCGGCGCCGGGTTCGCCTGGAGGTCGCGGTCGCAGCGGACGGCAGCGTGCCGACGGTGACCAGCGTCTACCCGACCGCCGACTGGCAGGAGCGGGAGACGTACGACATGTTCGGCGTGGTCTTCACCGGTCACCCGAACCTGACCCGCGTGCTGATGCCGGACGACTGGGAAGGCTTCCCGCAGCGCAAGGACTACCCGCTCGGCGGCGTGCCGGTCGAGTACAAGGGTGCCGAGATTCCGCCTCCTGACCAGCGGAGGGTTTACCAATGAGCCAATCGACCGAGGGCCGGGCGTACGCACCGGAGCGCGAAACCACCGAGGGCCGGGTCTTCACGGTCACCGGCGGCGACTGGAACACGGTCACGGACAGCGTCGACCCGCTGTCCAACGAGAAGATCGTGGTGAACATGGGTCCGCAGCACCCGTCCACGCACGGCGTGTTGCGGCTGGTGCTGGAACTGGAGGGCGAGACCGTCACCGACGCCCGTCCGGTCATCGGTTACCTGCACACCGGCATCGAGAAGAACCTCGAGTATCGCAACTGGACGCAGGGCACCACGTTCGTCACCCGGGCGGACTACCTGGCGCCGCTGTTCAACGAGGCGGGGTACTGCCTCGCGGTGGAGAAGCTGCTCGGCATCACCGATGACATCACCGAGCGTGCGCAGACCATCCGGGTGCTCTTCATGGAGCTCAACCGGATCTCCTCGCACCTGGTGTGGCTGGCCACCACGGGCATGGAGCTCGGCGCGATCTCGATGATGCTGTACGGCTTCCGGGAGCGCGAGTACGTCCTGGACATCTTCGAGGAGACGTCCGGTCTGCGGATGAACCACGCGTATTTCCGTCCCGGCGGGGTCGCGCAGGACATCCCGGAATCGGCCATCAAGAAGATCCGCGACTTCCTCGTCTACCTGCCGAAGAAGCTCAAGGAATACGAGAACATGCTCAGCGGCCAGGTCATCTGGCAGGAGCGTACGCAGGGCGTGGCGGTGCTGGACGTGACCGGCTGCCTGTCGCTGGGCATCACCGGACCGGTGCTGCGCGCCGCCGGCCTGCCCTGGGATCTGCGTAAGACCATGCCGTACTCGGGGTACGAGAACTACGAGTTCGACGTGCCGACCGCGGACACCGCCGACGTCTGGGGCCGCTACCAGGTGCGGATCGCCGAGATCCGCGAGTCGCTCAAGATCGTCGAGCAGGCGCTGGACCGGCTCCGCCCCGGTCCGATCATGATCGCGGACAAGAAGATCGCCTGGCCGGCGCAGCTCGCCGTGGGCGTGGACGGCATGGGCAACTCGCTCGAACACGTCGCCAAGATCATGGGTCAGTCGATGGAATCGCTGATCCACCACTTCAAGCTGGTGACCGAGGGTTTCCGGGTTCCGCCGGGCCAGGTCTACGTCGCCGTCGAGCACCCACGGGGCGAACTGGGCGTGCACGCCGTTTCGGACGGCAGCACCCACCCGTACCGGGTGCACATGCGCGACCCCAGCTTCGTGAACCTCCAGGCCATCCCGGCGATGGCCGAGGGTGCTCTGCTCGCCGACGTCATCGCCGGCGGCGCCTCGCTGGACCCCGTGATGGGTGGGTGTGACCGATAGATGTCCGATGCCGTGAAAACCGTGGATGACATGGAGTTCTCCCCGGCCGCTGCGCCACTGGCCGAGAAGCTCCTGGATCCCGCGCTCGAAATCCTCGCGCGCTACCCCCTGGGCCGGCAGCGGTCCGCGCTGCTGCCGCTGCTGCACCTGGTGCAGACCGCGGAGGGCCAGGTCAGCCCGGCCGGGGTGGCGTTCTGCGCGGAGGTGCTGGGCATCAACAAGGCCCAGGTCGGCGCGGTCGCCACGTTCTACACGATGTACAAGCGGCGACCGGCCGGGGAATACCTGGTCAGCGTCTGCACCAACACATTGTGCAACGTGATGGGCGGCCAGGAGGTCTACGACCAACTCGTCGAGCACCTGGGCGTCGGACACGACGAGACCACCGCGGACGGCAAGATCACGCTGGAGCATGCGGAGTGCCTCGCGGCGTGTGACTACGCGCCGGTCGTCACCGTCAACTACGACTTCACCGTGGACGAGGCGACGCCGGAGGCCGCGGTGGGCATGGTGGAGAAGCTGCGCGCCGGTGAACGCCCGACGCCCAGCCGCGGTGCCCGGCTGTGCACGCTGCGGGAGACGCAGTGGCAGCTCGCCGGGTACGCCGACGACCGGGACGGCGCGGTCGCCGACGGGGTGGCCGGTGCGCCGACGCTGCGCGGCGTGACGCTGGCGCAGGAGCACGGGGTCGCGGTGGCGGACTTCAACCCGGACACGCCGATCGCCACCACCAAGCCGGCCCGGGACGAATCCGCGAAGCCGGTCAAGGACGCCAGCCCGGCCCGGCGCAAGCGCGCCGAGCCCGGACGCGGCGCGCCGGCCACCGGGGGCAAGGACCCGCAGGTCCGCACCGCCGAGGAACGCCATCCGAACGCCGCCACCCCGGCCCGCGGCAACCCGGTCACGTCCTCCGGCCGACCCGCGCCGACCAATCCGGCCGAGGCCGAGGGCATGGCCGGGAACGCGCCGGCCGGCGATGCCAAGCCCGCGGGCGACACCGAACGCGGCGAGAGCATCGTGAGCGAGGCCAGCGCCGCCCAGGAGCGGGGCGGACCGGAGGAGAAGAAATGACGCAGCCACGACGCGAGGTGCTGCAGAAGCTCACCCCCGTCCTCACCAAGCGCTGGCTTTCGCCGGACGCCTGGAAGATCGACACGTACGAGCGTCTGGACGGCTACAGCGCGCTCCGCAAGGCCCTCGACGTGCACCCGGACGACCTGATCCAACTGGTCAAGGACTCCGGCCTGCGCGGGCGCGGGGGCGCAGGCTTCCCCACCGGGCTCAAGTGGAACTTCATCCCGCAGGGCGACGGCAAGCCGCACTACCTGGTGATCAACGCCGATGAGGGCGAGCCGGGCACCTGCAAGGACCTGCCGTTGATGACGTACGACCCGCACTCGCTCGTGGAAGGCGCGATCATCGCGTCGTACGCGATCCGGGCCAGCCGTGCGTTCATCTACATTCGCGGCGAGGCGGTGCACGCCGCGCGCCGGCTGCGCTACGCGGTGCGTGAGGCGTACGCCAAGGGGTACCTGGGTGAGAACATCCTCGGCTCGGGCTTCGACCTGGACCTGGTGGTGCACAGCGGCGCGGGCGCGTACATCTGCGGCGAGGAGACCGCGCTGCTCGACTCGCTGGAGGGGTTCCGTGGTCAGCCGCGGCTGCGTCCGCCGTTCCCCGCGGTGGCCGGCCTGTACGCGAGCCCGACCGTGGTCAACAACGTCGGCACCATCGCCAGCGTGCCGTACATCGTGCTGGGCGGCGCGGACTGGTGGAAGAGCATGGGCACGGAGAAGTCGTCCGGCCCGATGATCTACTCGCTGTCCGGGCGGATCGCCAACCCCGGCCAGTACGAGTGCGGGCTGGGCATCACGCTGCGTGAACTGATCGAGCTGGCCGGCGGCATGAAGCCGGGCCACAGTCTGAAGTTCTGGACGCCCGGTGGATCGTCGACGCCGCTGCTCACCGCCGAGCACATCGACACCCCGATGGACTTCGAGGGCGTCGCCGCGGCCGGGTCCATCCTGGGCACCACCGCGATGCAGATCTTCTCCGACCAGGACTGTCCGGTCTACGCGACGTGGCGGTGGCTGGAGTTCTACCACCATGAGTCGTGCGGCAAGTGCACGCCGTGCCGCGAGGGCAACTACTGGATGGTGCGCACGTACCGCCGGATCCTCTCCGGCGAGGGCACCCCCGCCGACTTGGACACCCTGCAGGACACCGCGGACAACATCTTCGGCCGCTCCTTCTGCGGCCTCGGCGACGGCGCCGCCACTCCGGTGGTGTCCACGCTGAAGTGGTTCCGGCAGGACTACCTGGACTACATCGAGGGCCGGACCGCTCCGCGGCTGTCCGCGAAGGCCCTGGTAGGAGCTCACTAACTATGACTGACGTCGCGAAGAAGACCGATGTGGTCACCCTGACCATCGACGGTGTCGAGGTGACCGCGGCCAAGGGTGAGCTGGTCATCCGGGTCGCCGAACGGATGGGCATCGCCATCCCGCGGTTCTGCGACCACCCGCTGCTGGCTCCGGCCGGCGCCTGTCGGCAGTGCCTGGTCGAGGTGGAGGGGCAACGCAAGCCGGTCGCCTCCTGCACCCAGGCCGTCGCCGACGGCATGGTGGTGAAGACCCAGCGCACGTCCGAGGTCGCCGCGAAGGCCCAGGGCGGCATCATGGAGCTCCTGCTGGTCAACCACCCGCTGGACTGCCCGACCTGCGACAAGGGCGGCGAATGCCCGCTGCAGAACCAGGCGATGACCAACGGGCGGCCGGACTCGCGGTTCCACGAGAAGAAGCGCGAGTACGAGAAGCCGATCCACATCTCCAGCCAGGTGCTGCTGGACCGCGAGCGGTGCATCCTCTGCCAGCGCTGCACCCGGTTCTCCGAGGAGATCGCCGGGGACAAGTTCATCGACCTGATGGACCGGTCCTCCGGAGAGCAGATCAACGTCTACCGCGACGACTTCTTCGGCGGTGACCTCACCGGTGACGGCCAGGTCGGCGAGGGCGACGGGGACGTGCCGTTCAACTCGTACTTCTCCGGCAACACCATCCAGATCTGCCCGGTCGGCGCACTCACCGGTGAGCAGTACCGGTTCCGTGCCCGCCCGTTCGACCTGGTCTCCACCCCGACCGCCTGCGAGCACTGCGCGGCGGGTTGTGCGATGCGGGCCGACCACCGGCGCGGCAAGGTGCTGCGCCGCCTGGCCGGCGACGACCCGGCGGTGAACGAGGAGTGGAACTGCGACAAGGGCCGCTGGGGATTCCGCTACACCACCGCCACCAACCGGATCACCACGCCGTTGATCCGCGACGCGGACACCGGCGAACTGCGGGAGGCGTCGTGGAGTGAGGCGCTGCGCGCGGCGGCCGAGGGCTTGCAGGCCGCGACGGGTGTCGGCGTGCTCACCGGCGGGCGGCTCACGGTGGAGGACGCGTACGCGTACGCGAAGTTCGCGCGGGTCGCGCTCGGCACCAACGACGTCGACTTCCGGGCCCGTCCGATGTCCGGCGAGGAGGCCGACTTCCTGGCCGCTTCCGTCGCCGGAGTCAGCGATGTCACGTACACCGACGTGGAGAACGCGCCCTCGGCGGTGATCGTCGGGCTGGAGCCGGAGGAGGAGTGCCCGATCCTCTTCCTGCGGCTGCGTAAGGGACACGGGAAGAAGAAGCTCAAGGTCACGGCCGTGGCGCCGTACCTGAGTCGCGGCTTCGAGAAGCTCGGCGCCGCCTTGGTCACGGCGGTGCCCGGTGCGGAGGCCCAGGTGCTGGCCGACGACCCGGCGCTGGCCGGGGCGCTGGCCGAGCCGGGGGCGCTGCTGATCGTCGGCGAGCGGCTGGCCACCGTGCCGGGCGGCCTGTCCGCCGCGGCGGCGCTGGCCGAGCGGACGGGCGCCCGCCTCGCGTGGGTGCCGCGACGTGCCGGTGACCGCGGCGCGGTGGACGCCGGCTGCCTGCCGAACCTGCTGCCCGGCGGTCGTCCGGTGGCCGACCCCGGCGCCCGCGCCGAGATCGCCAACGCCTGGGACCTGGAGTCCGGCCGCCTCTCCAGTACGGCCGGCCGCGGCACGGACGAGATCATCGCCGCCGCCGCCGACGGCACCCTGGGCGCCTTGGTCGTGGCCGGCGTCGACCCGGCCGACCTGGCCGATCCCGCGCTGGCCGAGCGAGCGCTGGACGCGGTGCCGTTCCTGGTCAGCCTGGAGTTGCGGCAGAGCGCGGTGACCCGGCGCGCCGACGTGGTGCTGCCGGTCGCCCCGGCCGCCGAGAAGTCCGGCACCTACATGGACTGGGAAGGCCGGTTGCGTACCTTCGGCACCGTCCTGACCAGCACCGCGATGACCGACGGCCGGGTGTTGGAGGCGATCGCCGCGCAGATGGGCTTCGCGCTCGGCACCGGCGACGTCGACGCCATCCGCCGCGAACTGGGCGCGATGCCGGCCAGCACGGTGGGCCGGCCGGGCATGCCGTCGACATCCCCGGCCGCCCGCCCGGTGGCCGGCGTCGGAGAGGCCGTGCTCGCGACCTGGCACGAGCTGATCGACCTCGGTTCGATGCTCGACGGCGACGAGGTGTTGGCCGGCACGGCGCGGCCGGTGGTGGCCCGGATCGGCAAGGATCTCGCCGAGGAACTCGGCGTGGCCGACGCCGACGAGGTGACCGTCGGGTCCGACCGGGGCAGCATCACGCTGCCGGTGGCGATCACCGATCTGCCGCCGCGAGTGGTCTGGCTCCCCACCAACTCGCCGGGCTCGACGGTGCGTCGCAGCCTGGGCGCCGCCTCGGGCGTGGTGGTCCGCCTCACCGCGGGCAAGCCGGGTCCGATCCTCGCCGAGGGGAAGAACTCATGACACCAACGATTCTCGCCGCGGCGCAGGATCCGACGCTGGAGACGTTCGAGAACGACGTCTGGTGGATCGTCCTGATCAAGCTGTTCGGCGTCTTCGTCATCCTCCTGCTGCTGACGCTGTTCACGATCAACTACGAGCGCAAGGCCGTGGCCCGGATGGCGGTCCGGCCCGGACCCAACCAGGTCGGGCCCAAGGGCTGGTTGCAGAGCCTCACGGACGGCGTCAAGCTGCCGTTCAAGGAGGAGATCATCCCGAAGACCGCGGACAAGGTGGTCTATTTCATCGCCCCGGTCATCTCGGCCACCACGGCGTTCACCGCGTTCTCGGTGATCCCGTTCGGGCCGGTCGTGTCGATCTTCGGACACAAGACCGCGCTGCAGCTCACCGACGTGCCGGTCTCCGTGCTGGTGCTCCTCGCGTGTTCGTCCATGGCGGTGTACGGCGTGGTGCTGGCGGGCTGGGCGTCCGGTTCCACCTACCCGCTGCTCGGCGGTCTGCGTTCCAGTGCACAGATGATTTCGTACGAGGTTGCGATGGGCCTGTCCATCGTGGCGGTCTTCATGACCGCGGGCAGCATGTCCACCTCGCAGATCGTCAAGGCTCAGGCGGGCAACGGCGAGGCCAGCTTCGACCTCTTCGGCTGGAACCCGACCGCGCCGAGCTGGTACGCGCTGCTGCTGCTGCCCAGCTTCATCATCTACTGCATCGCGGCGGTGGGTGAGACCAACCGGGCGCCGTTCGACCTGCCGGAGGCGGAGTCGGAGCTGGTCGGTGGCTTCCACACCGAATACTCGTCGTTCAAGTTCGCGCTGTTCTTCCTCGCCGAGTACATCAACATGATCACCGTCTCGGCGTTCGCCACCACGCTGTTCCTGGGTGGCTGGCGAGCTCCGGCACCGATCACCACCTGGTGGGCCGGCGCCAACTCCGGCTGGTGGCCGCTGCTCTGGTGGCTGCTCAAGGTGCTGATCCTGCTGTTCGGCTTCATCTGGCTGCGTGCCACGCTGCCGCGCATGCGCTACGACCAGTTCATGCGCTTCGGCTGGAAGGTGCTGATCCCGGTCAACCTGGTGTGGATCCTCTTCCTTGCCGGTGTCCGGGTTGCCAACAACGAGCTGTCCCAGGGACAGAAGTGGCTGGTCATCGGCGGCGTCGTGGTGGTCGTGCTGCTTGCCGCCATGCTCTGGCCGGCCAGCCGCAAGCCACGCCAGCTCTCCATCGAGGAACAGTTGGCCGCCCGCCCGCCGGGCAGTTTCCCGGTCCCACCGATGGACCTGCAGGTGCCGCCGAGCCCCCGGGCGCGGCGTGCGGTCGCCGAACGGGCGCCCGCTGCGGTCGGCGGCGAGTCCGCAGAGAAGGAGGTGTGACGTGGGTACTTTCACCGGCTCCTTCAAGGGCTTCGGAGTGACCTTCGCGCACATGTTCCGCAAGGTCATCACGACCGACTATCCGTTCACCCCGCCGACGCCGGCGCCGCGATACCACGGTCGGCACATCCTCAACCGGCACCCGGACGGCCTGGAGAAGTGCATCGGCTGCGAGCTGTGCGCCTGGGCCTGCCCGGCGGACGCCATCTATGTCGAGGGCGGCGACAACACCGACGAGATGAGGTTCTCGCCGGGTGAGCGGTACGCGAGCATCTACCAGATCAACTATGCGCGGTGCATCTTCTGCGGTCTCTGCATCGAGGCCTGCCCGACCCGCTCGCTCACCATGAGCAACGAGTACGAGCTGGCCCGGGACAACCGGCAGGACCTGATCTTCACCAAGAAGGAACTGCTGGCGCCGCTGCTGCCCGGCATGGAGCAGCCGCCGCACCCGATGCGCCTCGGCGAGACCGACACGGACTACTACGTCGGCGCGCTGACCAACCCGGGCACCTCGGCCGGCGCGGAGCGGGCCCCCTGGGCCGACAACACGGCCGTCGACGGCACCGGAGAGGCCGCGAAGGAGGGCGCGCGATGAGCAACGTCAGCACCGGCGAAGCGTGGGCCTTCTGGATCCTGGGCAGCCTCGCGGTCATCGGCGCCCTCGGCACCGTGCTGGCACGCAACGCCGTGCACTCCGCCCTGTGGCTGGTCACCACCATGCTCAGCCTGGGCTTCCTCTACGTGGTCAACGCGGCGCCGTTCCTCGGCCTGGTGCAGATCATCGTCTACACCGGCGCGATCATGATGCTGTTCCTGTTCGTGCTGATGCTGGTCGGACGGGATGCTTCGGACTCGCTGATCGAGACGTTGCGGGGCCAACGGATCGCCGCGATCCTGCTCGGCGTGGGCTTCGCCGCGCTGATCGGCACCGGCCTGGCCCGCGCCCTGGTGGACACGCCCACCGTGGGCCTGGCCGCGGCCAACGCGAACGGCAACGTGCAGGGGCTGGCCAGCTTGCTGTTCACCCGGTATGTGTTCGCGTTCGAGGTCACGTCCGCACTGCTGATCACCGCGGCGGTGGGCGCAATGGTGCTGGCGCACGTCGAGCGGGCCAAGGGCGAGATCTTCGATCAGGTGACCCGGATGCGGATGCGCTTCCGGCCGGGCAGCTACCCGGCGCCGAAGGCGGGCCCCGGCGTCTACGCCAACACCATGTCGGTCGCCGCGCCGGCCAGGCTGCCGGACGGCGCGGACGCCGAGCGCAGTCTGTCGGCCATCCTGCCGGTGCGTGAGCTCACCGGCCGCGAAGCCGCACCGAAGGGCACGGAGAAGTGACTCCTGACTATTACCTCGTCCTCGCGGGGATCCTGTTCACCATCGGTGCCGCCGGAGTGCTGGTCCGCCGCAACGCCATCGTGCTGTTCATGTGCATCGAGCTGATGCTGAACGCGGCGAACCTCGCGCTGGTCACCTTCAGCCGGATCAACGGCGGCCTGGACGGCCAGATCATCTCGTTCTTCGTGATGGTCGTCGCCGCTGCTGAAGTGGTGGTGGGCCTCGCGATCATCATGTCGATCTTCCGGACGCGACGCTCGGCGAGCGTCGACGACGCCAACCTTCTCAAGTACTGAGGGGCCTTCACGTGGAACAGACAGTGGAGTATGCCCACGCGAGCGGGGCGCTGAGCGGGATCTGGCTGCTGGTGGCCATTCCGCTGGCCAGCGCCGCGATCCTGTTGCTGCTCGGCAAGCGTGCGGACAAATGGGGGCACTGGCTCGGCGTGCTCGCGGTGGCCGCCTCGTTCGTCCTCGGCCTGGTGTTCTTCTTCAGCCTGCGTGGCCTGGAGGACGGCGCCCGGTCCGCGCAGCAGAGCCTGTTCGACTTCATCGCCGTCGGGGGCCTGCACGTCGACTTCGGCCTGCTGTTCGATCCGCTGTCCGGCGTCTTCGTGCTGCTCATCACCGGAGTCGGTTCGCTCATCCACCTGTACGCGGTGGGATACATGGAGCACGACGAGGGGCGGCGGAAGTTCTTCGGCTACTTCAACCTCTTCGTCGCGGCGATGTTGTTGCTCGTGCTCGGCAACAACTACGTGATGCTGTACTTCGGCTGGGAGGGCGTGGGTCTCGCGTCGTACCTGCTGATCTCGTTCTGGTACACCCGGCCGTCCGCGGCCACCGCCGGCAAGAAGGCGTTCCTGATGAACCGGGTCGGCGACGCCGGCCTGGCCATCGGCATCTTCCTGATGTTCGCCACGCTGGGCAGCACCAACTACGACGAGGTCTTCAACGGCGTCGGCACGCTGTCCGCCGGCACCGTGCTGATCATGGGCATCCTGCTGCTGCTCGGCGCGGCCGGCAAGTCCGGTCAGTTCCCGTTGCAGGCTTGGCTTCCGGACGCGATGGAGGGCCCGACCCCGGTGTCCGCCCTCATCCACGCGGCGACCATGGTCACCGCGGGCGTCTACCTGATCGCTCGCTCCAACCCGATCTTCTCGGCGAACGCCACGCTGCAGACCATCGTGGTCAGCGTCGGCGCCATCACGCTGCTCATCGGCTGCGTCATCGGGGCCGCCAAGGACGACATCAAGCGGGTGCTGGCCTGGTCCACGGTCAGCCAGATCGGCTACATGTTCCTCGGCGTCGGGCTCGGCGGCGGCGCGTACGCGCTGGCGATCATCCACCTGCTGGCGCACGGCTTCTTCAAGGCCAACATGTTCCTCGGTGCCGGCTCGGTGATGCACGGGATGCACGACCAGGTGGACATCCGGCGGTTCGGTGCGCTGCGGAAGTTCATGCCGTACACGTGGATCACCTTCATGATGGGCTGGCTCGCCATCATCGGCATTCCGCCGCTGTCCGGCTACTTCTCCAAGGAGCCGATCATCGCGGCGGCCTTCGAGCGCGGCGACTGGACCTCCTGGCTGTACGGCGGGGCCGCCCTGGTCGGCGCCGGGCTGACCGCGTTCTACATGACGCGGCTGTTCGTGCTCACGTTCCACGGCCCGAAGCGCTGGACCGAGGACATCCACGAGCCGCACGAGTCGCCGTTCATCATGACCGTGCCGCTGATGCTGCTGGCCCTGGGGTCGATCGGTGCCGGATGGCTGCTGTCGACGTCGGTGCCGGACTGGCTGGAGCCGGTGATCGTCGGTGAGGCGACCGAGCACGAGCCGGTGATCGCACACTGGCTGATCTCGGTGCTCGGGCTGGTGTTCACGGTGATCGGCGCGGGCGTGGCCTTCATGCTCTTCCGCCGTGGCACCGCCCACCAGGAGCAGCCGGCCGGCGTGCTTGTCACGGCGGCGCGCCGGAACCTTTACACCGACGCCTTCAACGAGGCGGTGTTCGAGAAGCCCGGCATCTACCTCACCCGGGCCCTGGTCTATCTGGACAGCAAGGGCATCGACGGCGCGGTCAACGGCATCGCGGCAAGCGTCGGCGGGAGCTCCGGTCGGCTGCGCAGGCTGCAGACCGGGTTCGTCCGCTCGTACGCCCTCTCCATGCTCACCGGCGCGGTGGTCGTCGTCGGTGCCTTCCTCGCGATCCAGTTGGGATGGTTGGCGTGACGAGCGTCATTCGGTCCGGTGGCGTCGACCACCGGAGACTTACAGCGGGGCGGGAGGCCGAATAATGCTCGCTGACTTTCCGTTCCTTTCGATCCTCACGCTCGCCCCCCTGGTGGGCGCGGTGGCGGTGGCGTGTATTCCGCGCAGCCGGGGCGCCCTGGCCAAGACCGTCGCCTTGGGCTGGTCGCTGGCGGTCCTGGTGCTCAGCATCGTCATGTGGATCGCCTACCAGGTCGGCGGTGACCGCCTGCAGTTCCGCGAGTCGTACGCGTGGATCCCCACCTGGGACGCGCGCTTCACCTTCGCCGCCGACGGCATCGCGCTGGTGATGCTCATGCTCATCGCGGTGCTCGTGCCGGTGGTCATCCTGGCCTCCTGGCACGACGCCGAGGAGAGCAACCGGTCGGTGCCGATCTACTTCGCGCTGCTGCTCGCCCTCGAATGCACGATGATCGGCGTGTTCGCCGCCGCCGACGTCTTCCTGTTCTACGTGTTCTTCGAGGTCATGCTGGTGCCGATGTACTTCATCATCGGTTCCTACGGCGGACCGCGCCGGCAGTACGCGGCGGTGAAGTTCTTCCTCTACTCGCTGGTCGGCGGTCTGTTCATGCTGGCCGCGGTGATCGGCCTCTGGGTGGTGGGCGGGCACACGTTCGACTGGCAGACCCTGATTCAGGCGGACATCGACACCACCACTGCGCGCTGGCTGTTCCTCGGCTTCTTCATCGCGTTCGCGGTCAAGGCACCGTTCTTCCCGTTCCACACCTGGCTGCCGGACGCCGGTGGCGCCGCCCCGGCGGGAGCCGCGGCGCTGCTCGTCGGCGTGCTGGACAAGGTCGGCACCTTCGGCATCCTGCGGTACTGCCTGCCGCTGTTCCCGGAGGCGTCGCGCTGGTTCGCGCCCACCGCGCTGATCCTCTCGGTGATCGGGATCATCTACGCGGCACTGCTCGCGGTCGGTCAGAACGACCTCAAGCGCCTGGTGTCGTACACGTCGATCGCCCACTTCGGCTTCATCGGCATCGGCATCTTCGCGTTCACCACGCAGGCCGGCACCGGATCGGTGCTCTACATGGTCAACCATGGACTGGCCACCGGCCTGCTGTTCCTGGTCGTCGGCATGTTCGTGGCTCGGCGCGGATCCGCACTGGTCAGCGACTTCGGCGGCGCGGGCAAGCTGCTGCCGCTGCTGGCCGGGGTGATGTTCTTCGCCGGTCTGGCGTCGCTGGCGCTGCCCGGAACGGCGCCGTTCGTCAGCGAGTTCCTCGTCCTGATCGGCACGTTCACCGTGCACAAGGCGTACGCGGTGATCGCTACGGCCGGCATCATCCTGGCCGCCGGATACGTGCTGTGGATGGTGCAGCGGACCACGCAGGGCACGCTGAACCCGGTGCTCGCCGAGATGCCGAGCATGCGTAAGGACATCAGCCTGCGCGAGAAGGTGGTGGTGGCGCCGCTGATCCTGCTGCTGCTCCTGCTCGGCTTCTATCCGAAGCCGGTCACCGATGTGATCAACCCGGCGGTGCAGGCGACCATGCAGGACGTCGGCACGACCGATCCGGGGCCGACGGCGGTCGTGAACGGAAAGGTGGCGCCGTAGCCATGGAGAACCTGAAACTTCCCGGGATCGACTACGCGGCGCTGTCGCCGATGCTGATCCTCTTCGGGGTTGCCTGCGTCGGCGTGCTGCTGGAGGCCGTGATGCCGCGCCGGTTGCGGCACCCGGTGCAGCTCACCTTGGCGTTGCTCGCCACGGTCGGCGCGCTGATCGCGGTCATCGTCGGCCACGACAAGCGCATCGTGACCATCGGCGGTGCGATCGCGGTCGACGGTCCGACCCTGTTCCTGCAGGGCGCAATCCTGGTGCTCGGCCTGGTGTCGCTGCTGCTGATCGGCGAGCGTTCGGTGGAGCGGGGCGGCGCGTTCGTCTCCCAGGCCGCGCTCACCGTGGGATCCCAGAAGGACCTGCGGCAGGCCGAAGGACAGCCCGGCAGCACCGAGGTCTACCCGCTGACCGTGTTCGCCCTGGGCGGCATGCTGGTCTTCGTCGCCGCGAACGACTTGCTGACGATGTTCGTGGCGCTGGAAGTCTTCTCGCTGCCGCTCTACCTGCTGTGCGCGCTGGCCCGTCGCCGGCGGCTGCTCAGTCAGGAGGCCGCGGTGAAATACTTCCTGCTCGGGTCGTACGCGTCCGCCTTCTTCCTGTTCGGCATCGCGCTCATCTACGGCTATGCCGGCGGTGTGCAGCTCGGACAGGTGCACGACGCGGTCACCTCGCCGCAGCGCAGCCAGGTGTTGCTGTTCGGCGGCCTCGCACTGGTCGCCATGGGACTGCTGTTCAAGGCCGCGCTGGCGCCGTTCCACGTGTGGACGCCGGACGTCTACCAGGGCGCGCCCACCCCGGTCACGGCGCTGATGGCGGCGTGCACCAAGGTGGCCGCATTCGGTGCCCTGCTGCGCGTGCTCTACGTCGCCTTCGACGGCGTGCGCTGGGACTTCCAGCCGGTGTTGGGCACGATCGCGGTGCTCACCATGCTCGTCGGCGCGGTGCTGGCGGTGACCCAGACGGACATGAAGCGGCTGCTGGCCTACTCCTCCATCGCCAACGCGGGATATCTGCTGGTCGGCGTGCTCGCGCTGAACAAGTCGGGCCTGTCCAGCACGATGTTCTACCTGGTCGCGTACGGCTTCTCGGTGCTTGCCGCGTTCGGCATCGTGACCCTGGTGCGCGACGCGGACGGCGAGGCCACGCACCTGTCCCGGTGGGCGGGCCTGGGGCGGCGGAGCCCGCTGTTCGCCGGTGTCTTCACGTTCATCCTGCTGGCGTTCGCGGGCATCCCGTTGACCAGCGGCTTCACGAGCAAGTTCGCGGTCTTCGGCGCGGCGGTGGAGGGTAGCCAGACGTGGCTGGTCATCTTCGGCGTGATCACGAGCATGCTGATCGCCTTCCCGTACCTGCGGGTGGTCGTGATGATGTGGCTGTCCGAGCCGGGCGAGACCACCCCGACCGTGTCGGTGCCCGGCGTCATGACGTCGGCGGCGTTGGCGATCGGCGTGCTGGCGACGCTGGCGCTGGGTGTCGTCCCGGGTCCGCTGCTGACCTTGACCACAGACGCGGCCCAGTTCGTGCGGTAGCCCCCCACGCCCGCCCGCCGTCCCGGCCCCGTCCCACCCCCGCCGTCCCGTCCCGTCCCGTCCCACCCGCCCGCCGTCCCGTCCCGTCCCGGCCCCGCGATCTTGAAGATCGCGGGGCCGGTTCGTACCGACAGAACCGACTTGTCCGACCAGCAACTACAAGATCGACGCGGCGGCGGGGCGCGGCGGCGGGGGGCACGGGGGAGGGCCCGGGGCGGGGGCACGGGGGCGGGGACGCGGGGGAGGGGGAGGGGGTGTGCCGCTGCGTAGCGGGGGGCGGGGGGTGGTGACGGTGTGTTACCGGTGTGGTGTCGCGGGCTGCGTGGGGAAGCCGTTCGTGCTGGGTAAAGATCTTGATCTTTCAACCCCCTGGGCCGGAAGTGTCACCCGGGTATGGCATCGTGAATGTGGTGAGCACCAGTGACCTGCCGCTGACGTCGCTCGGCGTGGACGTCGACCCCGCTGTCGACGCGTCCGTGTCGGCGACGCTGGCCGCCGTGGAGGAGGCGCTGCGCGACAACGTCGCCAGCGCGGACCCGCTGGTGGCCGAGGCTGCCGTGCATCTGGTCACGGCCGGTGGCAAGAGGTTTCGGCCGCTGCTCGTGGCCTTGGGCGCCCAGTTCGGTGATCCACAGTCGCCGCACATCGTTCCGGCCGCGAACGTGGTCGAGCTGACCCACCTGGCGACGCTCTACCACGACGACGTGATGGACGAGGCAATGGTGCGTCGGGGTGCGCCCAGCGCGAACGCCCGCTGGGGCAACTCGGTGGCGATCCTGGTCGGCGACTACCTGTTCGCGCGGGCCGCGGACATCGCCGCCTCGCTCGGCCCGGAGGCGGTGGCGCTGCAGGCCCGCACATTCTCTCGGCTGGTGCACGGGCAGATCGCCGAGACGGTCGGCCCTCGCAACCGCGACCCGATCGCGCATCACCTGCACGTGATCACGGAGAAGACGGCATCACTGATCTCCACCTCGGCCCGGTTCGGGGGCTTGTTCTCCGGAGCGGATGCCGACCATGTGGCGGCGTTGGCCGGCTACGGGGAGACGATCGGCATCGCCTTTCAGCTCTCCGACGACCTGCTGGACATCACGTCGGACTCGATGCAGTCGGGCAAGACACCGGGCACCGACCTGCGCGAGGGCGTGCCGACCCTGCCGGTGCTCTATGCGCTGGCGGATGCCGACGACGCGGACGCGTCGGCGGGACGGTTGCGCGAGATCCTGCGCGGCGGGGCGATCACCGAGGACGCGTTGCACGCGGAGGCGCTGGGTCTGCTGCGGGAGTCCGCCGCGATGAAACGGGCCCGGGAAACCGTGCGCTCCTATGCGGAGGAGGCGCGCGCCCAGTTGGGGTCGCTGCCGGACTCGGAGCCGCGTCGCGCCTTGGAGAGCCTCTGCGACGTCATCGCGGATCGCACAGGCTAGGCGGTCAAGTCTGCCGCCGCGTGCCGGCGCAGCGCCGCGCTGCCCGCCAGCATGCAGCCCGCTGCCAGCAGCATGGCGCCCGCCGCCGTCCACCACATCGTCGGATAGCCGACGAGCGAGGCGACCGTGCCGAGCCCGAGCGGCCCGATGCACCCTCCCGCGTACACGCCGGTCTGGGTGATCGATGTGGCCGCGGCCGGCGCTTGGGGATGCAGCCGGACCACCGCGAAGTTCATCAGGCCGGGCCAACTCCATCCCAGGCCGAACCCGAGCACCACGCCCCCGATCAGCGGGAGCGCACCGGGCAGCGCGAGCAGCGCCAGGCCAGCCGACCCGCAGGCGAGCAGCACCGCGATGACGCCGACCTGTTTGCCGGGTCGCAGGTCGGCCTGCCACCCGCCGACCACGCGCGCCGCCACGCACACGCCGCCGCCGAGGGTGAGGGCGAGTCCGGCGGGGCCGGGCGCGATGCCGCGTGCGACGGCGGAGTCCACGAGGAACGTGCCGAGGGCATTGGCCGCCGCGGCGGCGAGGGCGGCGCCGACGCCGACCACGATGAGCGCGCGGGTCGCCTGTCCTTGCGCCGTTCCGGCCGCACGCCCGGACCGCCGGGGTTCCGGCGGCACCGCGGCGACCGCCGAGAGCGCCAGGATCGCGCCGACCGCGAACGCCCACCGCCAGCCCGCGGTCAGGGCGATCATCGGCACGGCGGCACCGGCGAGAAGCGTGCAGACCGGGATCGCCGCCTGCTTGACCCCGAATGACAGACCCTGGCGACGTGGCGGGACGTGCCGGGACAGGCTGCTGTTGCTGGCCAGTTGCCCGGCGGCGTTGGCCATCGCGCCGCAGGCGAGCAGGGCGATCAGGCTCCACAGTGAACGCGCGGCGACAGCGATGCCGAGCAGGGTCAGCGTGGAGAGCACGATGCCGAGGCGAGCGATGGTGCTCGCGCTGAAGCGTTCCACCAGCGCACCGGCGGGTATCGAGGCGATGGCACTGACGCCGAAGTAGGCCGACACCGCCAGGCCGAGCCCGGCGGGCGAGAACCCGAGTTCGTCGGCGATCTGCACGGCCAGCCCGCCGACGAGGAACACCGGCAGCGAAGCGGCGATCGTGGTGGTCAGTGCGGCCCCGGCCGCGCGCAGCGGGCGATGTTCGTCGGCGCTGGTCGGCGGGGTGCCGTCCATGATCGGGTTCACCTGTCGGAGACTATGCCGACCCGGGAACGATCTGGACGCTCAGTGGCATTGACCACACGAGCCGTAATATTGACCATGATCGAAGTGTATTTGGCATTCCGTCAGGGGAAGATTCTTCATATGGTGTAAGTCCCCGGCGTCGGAGGTGGCTGTGCGCGACCCCCTGGCGGAGCCGTCAGACCTGATCCGGAGCGTGTCACGCGCCCTGCGCGTGCTCGAATCGGTCGGGCGGGCCCCGCGCGGACTGACCGTGAAGCAGATCGCGCGACGATGCGAGCTGACCGTCGCGACGACTTATCACCTTGTTCGGACCTTGGCGTACGAAGGCTATGTGATCCGTCGCGAGGATGGCACCTACATCGTGGGGCTGGAGATCGCCGACCGGTACCGCGAGCTGGTCTCCGCCTTCCGTGGGCCGCCGGCCGTGGGTGAGGCGTTACGTCGTGCCGCGATCGACACCGGCTACAGCCACTACCTGGGTCGATTCGTCGGCGGCCGGATCGCGGTCACCGCGTCGGCCGAGGGCTCGCGATCGCCCTTCGCGGACGACCTCGCGCCCGGCTACGACGAGGCCGGGCACGCCACCGCCCTGGGTAAGGCGCTGCTTGCCACGCTCACGCCCGACCAACGCGCCCGATACCTGCGCGACTACGGGATGCGGCCCTTCACGCCCGCGACGCTGACCAGCCCGGAGGCGCTGGAGGCCGATCTGGCGGCCGGCGAGCGGCGCGGCATGCAGATCGAGATGGGGCAGTTCCGCCAAGGTCTGGCGGCTGCCGCCGTGACCGTGGTGGCCGACCGCGACATGGAGCGCCGGCTCGTGCTCTCGTGCGCGCTGCCCGCTGCCGAGATGCTCACCTCGGCCCGGGTGGTGCGAGCCAAGCTGACCGCAGCCGCCCGCACCGTCGCCGAAGCGCTCTCCGCTGGTGGAGACGCGGCAACCGCATGACGCGTTGAACCCGGCGCCGTCGCCGCACGTAACAACAACTGCGGGGACGCGCGAGGGAGGTCAGCCGGGTTGGAACAGGACGTGGAGCTGCTCCGCGCGTTGCAGGAGGAGCATGGGGAAGCTCTGCTCGCGCAAGCCGCGCGCAATCTGGCGATCGACGCATGGCGCCGCCGCTCGGTGCGTCTGGGTGAGGTGACCAACGTGATTCCCGAACCGTCTCCGAGTGCGGACGAGGCAGACCGGGCGATGGAGGCGTGGACCGTGGCGGAGGCGCTGCGGCGGCTGTCGCCGACGCACCGCGAAGTCCTCGTGGAGTGCTTCTATCGGGGGCGCTCGGTGGCGGAGGCGGCCGCCGTGCTGGGCGTGCCGGCCGGGACCGTCACCTCCCGCGCCCATTACGCCCTGCGCTCGCTGCGCATGGTTCTGGACGAGATGGGGATGACGGGATGAGGTGCGAGCATGAGCACGACGACGGCGCGTACGTCCTGGGCGCCCTCGCGCCGGCCGAGCGTGCCGCGTACGAGCGCCACCTCGCCACCTGCTCGTTCTGCCGCGAGGCGGTGGCTGACATCGCGGTCCTGCCCGGCCTGCTGGGTCGGCTGGACACGGCCGACTTCGCCATGCTGATGGACCCGATGATGTCTCCGCCGCCTTCGCCCCCGCCGCCGGTCCGAGTACCGGACGTGCGGTCCGCGGCGACACCGGACCGCCGCCGGAATCGCCATGCGACGCGCGTACGTGTCCTGACCACCGCCGTCGCGGCAGCGGTCGTGGCGCTCATCGTCGGTGTCGGGGTGGCCTTCCTGTTGGGCGGTGACCCGCCGACGGCTCCGCCGGGTGGGCAGACCGTGGCGATGGTGCCGGTGGACAACGCCGTGCCGGTGTCCGCGCAGATCAATCTCGACGGGGCCAACGGCGGAACACGAGTCGACCTGACCTGCTATTACCGCCGCAGCGGCCCCGGTCTGAAGCCCTACACGGTCAAGCTGATCGCCTATGGGGCGGACGACGAGGAGGAGCAGCTCGGCTCTTGGGTGGCCGCGCCCGGTAAGCAATTCCGGATGTCGGGGGTGACCCACTTCACCTTCGGCAGCCTCGCCCGGCTGGAGTTGGTCCGCACCGACGGCCAGGCACTGCTCGGCTACGACGTGCCCTGACCGGTGCTGGTCAGCGCGGCGGCCGTGACGGCGCCGGCCCGTTTCGCGCGTCGGGCCGCGCGGATGCCGTCGACGGTGAACATCACCAGGGCTGCCCACACCAGCCCGAATCCGGCCAGCCGGGCGGCCGGCATGGGCTCATGGAAGAGCAGCACGCCGAGCGCCAGTTGGAGAATCGGCGCGATGTACTGCAACATGCCGAGGGCGACCAGGGGCACGCGGTTGGCGCTGGCCGCGAACAGCATCAGCGGCACCGCGGTGGCCACGCCGGACAAGATCATGAGCACCGTGTGGCCGGCCGAGACATGACCGAATGTCGCCCGGTCGCCCGTGGTCAGCCAGCCGAGATAGAGCAGGGCGGGCACGGTCAGTGCGGTCGACTCCACGAAGAGGCTCTCCGCGGGCGGTAGCCCCAGTCGCTTCTTGACCAAGCTGTACGAGCCGAAGCTCGCGGCCAGCGTCAGTGCGATGTACGGCAGGTGTCCGTAGTCGAGGGTCAGGACGGCGACGGCGGTCGCGCCGAGCCCCACGGCCACCCACTGCCACCGGCGTAGCCGCTCACCTTGCACGGTGACCCCGAAGACCACCACGACCAGCGGGGTGATGAAGTAGCCGAGCGCCGTCTCCACCACCCGGGAGGAGTTCACCCCGGTGATGTAGGTGAACCAGTTGACCCCGATCAGCAGCGCGGCGAGCAGGCTGCCGCCGAGCAGTCGCGGTGAGCGCGCCAGGCGGGCGAGGAAACGCCAGTTGCGCAGCGCGGAGAGCAACAGGCTGACGAATACCGCGGACCACAGCACGCGGTGGGCGAGGATCTCCAGCGGCGTGGCCGGCTGCAGCAGCTTGAAGTAGATCGGGAAGAAGCCCCACATCGCGTACGCGGCCAGTCCGAAGAAGAAGCCACGGCGTTCCTCGCTCATCCCGCCACGGTAAGGTCTGTAAGCGCTTACGTTCCTTGCATATGTGCTAGGTCACGTCGCCTTCGCCCGCCGGGTCGCGCGGTCGGCCGGCACCGTCGGGGCGAACGCGCATCGCGTGCTCAGTCGTCACCGTCCGGGACGAGCATGTTGAGCACCCAACTGACAACGCCCACGATGAGCGCGCCCAGCACCGCCGCGGGCCAGAACCCGTCCACGTGGAATGGCAGGCTGAACTGCCCGGCGATCCAACTGGTCAGCAGGAACAGCAGCCCGTTGACGACCAGGGCGACGAGGCCCAGCGTCAACACGTACAGCCCGCAGCCGATGGTCTTGATGAGGGGTCGCAGGACCGCGTTGATGACGCCGAAGATCACCGCGACCGCCAGCAGCGTGCCGATCTGCTGGGGCACCGAATCGGTGGTCAACTTGATGCCGTCGAGCAGCATGGTCGAGATCCAGAGCGCCACCGCGGTGATCACCAGGCGGATGATGATTCCCATGGGACCGCATGGTGTCATGGTCACGCCAGTGTGGCGCGCAACACTCCGTGACTCATGCGCGAGCACTATGCGTAGGCCGGTGGCGTCAGCCGCGGCCGGGTGGGCCCACCAGTTGGCTCTCGATGGGAGTGTGCGCCAGCACAGCCCAGCGCACGGCCCGCCGGTTGACCAGGCCGACCATGTCCGGCCGGATGCGGGTGAGCCACTGTGCGGCCTCGCCGAGCCCCACCGCGACGCCGACCAGGTGGGCCTCCTCCGCCAGTAGCGGCTGCAGGATCAACAGATCCGCACGGGACGCCACATCCACGTCCGCGGCGGCGAATTCGTCTCGCACGACCACGGTGGCCTGCCAGCCAGCCCCGGGGCGATGGTCCGCTCCGACCGGTCCCACGTCCACCAGCGTCAGCAAGGGTGCCAGGGCGGTGCCCGGCGCGATCCTGGGGAAGCGGCCCGGTGGCACCACGGCGATCGACTGGCCGGGCGTCGACGAGCCGCGCACGAAGGATTCCCACGCCTGCGGACGCGCCGTCTGCACGACCACGCGCGCGCCGACCGCCATGGCACGCAGGGCGATCAACTGCGCGGCCCGGACGCCGCCGACCAACAGCGCGGCGGTGGGTCCCGGCCGGAACAGGCGGGTGACCACGGGCTCACCGTGCCGGTTGCGGCCGATCATCAGCCCGGCCGGCTCGACGGGCAGTTCCACGCCGTCCACCACGGCGTGCGACGGGCCGGATGCGGACGGGCGGCCGGGGACGTCGACGAAGGCGCCGCCGCCGAGTGGCAACGTCGCCACCAGCCCGTCGAGGTGCTCGCCGTCCAGCCGGTGCGCACCCGCGTCCTCCTGTGCCAGGAGCTGACGCAGGCCGTCCTCAGCCGTTGCCGGGCCGGGCGCGGCGGATGTGGCGAGCCGAATGGTCATGTCCGCGCGGGCGGTCCGGCCGTCGGCCGGGTGCGGCCCCACCGTGACCGAGATGGTCGTCGCGGATGCGGGCAGGCCGAGCATCCGGCCGATCAGGCGGTGCGATGTCTCGACCGCCGGATCGGGCCAGCGATGCAGGCGGAACGTCGTCTGCGTCAGGCCCCCGATGCGCAGCCCGTGCCAGTGCTCCTCGACCGCGCTCACGCCATCGTGGTGGGTCAGTTCGGTGACGGCCCGCAGGATCGCGGCCTCGCCCAGCGGGCGAACGGGCAGGTCACCGAGTCTCCGGCGGATCCGCCGGACCGCTCCGGCGAGACCGTGCCGGAGCTCGTCCGCCGACCACCCCTCGGCGCTGAGCACCTGCACCGCGATCCATGCCCGACCGTGCGCGAGCAGCCGCCCATCGGTCAGTTGCCGGTACGAATTCGCGGGTGTGCTGTTGCCGCCGTGGACCGCCGGACCGGGGGCGCCGGTGAGCACCAATTGGATCCGGCACGGCGGATGGTCGCCGGTGCCGGTGCCGGTGCCGGTGCCGGTGCCGGTGCCGGTGCCGGTGCCGGTGCCGGTGCCGGGCAGCAGCGTGCGCAGAGCGGGCAGCACGGGACGGCCCTCGGCCAGCAGGCCGGACGGATCGCCGACCTCCAGCACCGCGATCAGGCCCGCGTCGTCCACCAGGATCGCGGCCTGGTCACCGGCCAGCTCGACGGGCTCGATGCGGGCCCGCGGGAGCACGAAGCCGAGCATGCCGACGGCACTCGTCACCTCGCCCGGTGAGGTGCGGCGCCGGGCGAAGGAGAGTGCGATGGCGAGCCACTGAAACGCCCATCTGCCGCGGAACCGCAGCCAGGTCACGACCATCACGGCCAGCGCCACAAGGGACGCCGCAGCCAGCGCAAGCGGACCGCGGAGCGCGCTGGCGACCGTGCCGGCAACGGCAAGCTGTGTGGCGATCAGTTGCGCGGCGAGCCGACGTGACGCGCCGTCCCCGCCTGGCCTGCGCTGCCGTGCGGGCGTTTCCTCGGACGAGGGGATGGGAGAGAGGGGCACCGCAGTGTGCGACCCGGGTGTCACCTCGGTCGTCATCGGGCCCCCTTCGTTGCGGCGCCTCATCGTAGGACGGCCAGGCCATGTTTCGTAGGCCGGCCAGAGGCTGCGAGACACGGCCTAAGGACGCGCTAAGGACGCGCCACCGGCCCCGGGGCGGACGGTTGTCCACAGTTTGCAAAAGCGGGACTACCGCCGCCGTGTCACCACCGCTACGGTCGGCTGCGAATCGACGACGGTGCTGCTCCTGATGGCGGTGTGCGGCTGCTCTCGCTGTCATCGGGCCACCGGTGAGCGCGTTCGGGTCGGTCCGTGGGTGTGCGTCGGGTGAATCGGAGTGGACGCTTCGCGACATCCGTCGGATTGCGTCTGTTTTGGACGCACCCGCGGGGTTGCCCGAGGCGCTAGCCTAAGTGCTCAACGTCGATGCGTAGTCGTCATCGCGCGGTCATCTGCCTGCGCGGCGGCGAGATCGACCAAATCCCATAGGAAAGCGGGGTGACGACCGGGATGGCCCAGACTCAGGCCGAATCCGCGGTGATGGCGAGTACCGCCGCGAAGTTCGAGAACGTCAACAGCTCCCTGACGACCATGTTGAACAATCTCATGGCGCAGCTATCGACCCTCCAGGGCGCATGGAAGGGACTCGGCGCGACCGAGTTCGAGCGTGTGAAGACCCAGTACGCGAAGGATCTGAGCGATCTCAACCGCGCGCTGGCCGAGACCGCCGAGTCGATTCGGGCTTCGGGCGTCGGCTACGACGCTTCCGACAGCGCGTCGGCCTCGCGGGTCACCAAGTCCGGCGGCAGCTACAGCCTGCCCCTCTGATGGCGGCACGGAAGGGGATCTGATGGACAACGGGCTTCTGCTCGTCAACTTCGGCGCGCTTCAGCAAGCGGGCGCCGACATCCAGAAGGCGCTGAACGAGCTGCAGTCACAGCTCACCCAGCTAGAGCAGGACGCTGGGCCGCTGGTCGCCACGTGGGAGGGCGAGGCGATGTCGGCGTATCAGCAGCGTCAGGCCAGGTGGCGGGCAGCCTCCAACGACCTGTCCGAAATCCTGCGCAACATCAAGATTGCGGTCGATGAGTCCGCGGCTGACTACCTGGACACCGAGCGCAAGGCGACGAGTCGCTTCCAGTGAACCCCCTGTCCGGGGTTCGGTGAGCGACATGAGACGGCCGGAGGCGTCCCGCCAGGCGGCTCCGGCTGTTTGGTGCGCGGCCGGGCGGCCTGGGTAACCCCCTCTTTTGTCGGCACTCACGGTGACTGGGTGACTTCGGAGAGGCGTCATGGCGGGTCTGGAGTCGCTCCCCGGGGCCTCTGGGACCGGGTAAGGCGCACGAGATGATTGTTCGTCTGCCGCCGCCCATTGTGATCGCGGCCTGACCTTGTAGGTTGTACGCGTTGAAGGCTCGTTCGCACGGTTGGGAGAGGTGGACGTGACCGAGTGGGAGCCGGCTACGGACGCCGAGGTCGCGATGCGCGATGCGCTGCGCACAGACGACCAGGAGTCCTACTTCCGCATCCTGTCCGGCATCGATCTCCTCTTACCCGTCTCACCCGACGCGCTGGCCGGGCTGGCGCCGTTGGGATGGGGGACCTGGAGTACCGGCGGGCGCACCCACGTGCTCGCCTTCACGTCGCCGGCCGCACTGCAAGCATGCCTCGCCGACTACACCGGTTCGGCCCGCCGGGTGGCCTATGCCGAGCTCGCTGACACCTGGCCGAACCTCGAATGGTGGCTCGCCGTCAATCCCGGCCTGCCGATCGAGGGCTATCTGCCGGCCTGGTTCGTGGCTCAACTCGCCCGCGGGGACCTGCGCCTGCCCACCCGGGGGCCGGGGCGTGACAGCGCGGCCAACGCACAGCGGCCACAGGATCTGCAGGCCGCGGCAATGGCCGCCAACGCGGCGGCGCAAGGGTACGGATCATCCCGTCCCGGAGGCCCGGTGCCGCCGCAGGAATCGTCGGAATCCGCGCCCGCGACCGATCTTCCCGACCAGCCGGATACTGCGGGTGGTTGGCCGGGCACCGCCCGTCCCGTGCCGGAGGCGGCCACGGCCGTCTTTCCGCAGGTGACGGATGCCGGCTCGGGTGCGTCTCCGGCCACCACGGCACCGCCGTTCCCGACGTCGGCGTCCCCCGCTGCCTCGGGGCCGGTGTCTCCGGTCTCGGCCCAGCCCGGCCGGATCGGGCCGGGTGGCCTTCCGGTTCGCTCGCCGGGGGAGATTCTGCCGAGTGGGCTGCCGTCCCGCGTGCCGCGCGCCCCGGAGGATCCGGCGGCACCGAGGTCGGCTCCGCCCGCCTTCCCGGCGCCGCAGTCGAGCGCGGGGCCGCAGACGACAGCGCCGCAGTCGAACCCGCCGGCCTTCCCCTCGCCGCAGTCGGCTCCGCCGGGCACGTCCGGATTCGGCAGTCCGACCTCCGGTGCACCGACCTCCGGGATGCCGACTTCTGGGATGCCGAGTTCCGGGATGCCGACTTCGGGGATGCCGAGTTCGGGGGTTCCCGCTTCTGGGACGCCGGTGCCCGGGGACACGGGCCTGGAGCAGGACCGTCCAGTCTCCGCGAGTCCGGCGTCCAGTCCGGTGGCCCAGTCGAGTCCGGCGGCCCAGTTCGGCTCCGGCCCGTCCAGTCCGGCCGCCGCGACCCCGCAAAGCGGTCCGCCGTCCGGGCAACCACACGGCCGCGAGGGGCAAGCACAGGGCCGCGGGACGGGTCTCCCGACCCGCCAGCCGATGGCGCAGACGCCGCCGCTTCCGGACCATCTGACCCCGCCGGGCGAGCGGTCCGGCGACGAAGCGGGTGCGGGGCGCGCCGAGCCCGCCTTCGCGACTGCCGGGGACAACGGCGACGCGGCCCCCGCGGTGGCCGCCGGCACACCGACTCGCGACGCGTCGGAGCCCACCGGGCCGGGCGGCGCGCTGCCACGCCGTCAGGTGACCCCGATGACCGAGCGTCCGGCCTCGATGGCCGCCGCCGCGCAAGCGATCGCAGCCGGCCGCGGCGCCGCCGCGGAGGAGATGGCGGCACGTTCCACCGCACCGTCGGTCGGCCGGCCCGAGCCGTACGCGTCGCCCGAGGCGTACGCACCGTCCGGACCCCCAGGGGCGCGCCCGCCCGTGGTGCCCGGCGCCGGGGGAGAACAGCACGCAACGGCCTCGTTCGCGCCGTCCTCCACGGTGCGGCCCGAGGTTCCGACCTCCGCCCAGCCGGGTGGACCCGGGCAGCTTCCGCCGGAAACGGACGACTTCGCTCCGGCCAACACCTGCGAGCGGGACCTGTTGCACGCCGCCGGGGTCGGCGACACCGACGCGTTCCTGTCCACGCTGCTGCTGGCGACCGTGCTGGTGCCGGTGGCGGACGAGTCCCGGCCGGGCAGCACACCCGGTGAGCCCGGTTTCGCGTTCCGCACCGAGCCGATCGACGGCGAGCGTTTCCTGGTCGTGTTCACCAGCCGCGACCGGGTGTCCGAGCACTTCGCCGAGCCGACGCGCACCGCAGCCGTGCGCTTCCTCGAACTGATCCGCAACTGGCCGGACGAGGCGTGGTCGTTCGCGGTCAACCCGAGCACGCCGATCGGCGCCAAATACCCGGGGGCGCAAGTCATCGCGCTGGCGAACTGGGCGGCGGAAGCCGGCCTGGGCGTCGATGGTGAGGAGCGGCCGACGGAGAGCCCGGCGGCGCCACCGCAGCGGGCCACCGATGCCGCGCAGCACGCCACGGTGATGCAGAAGGCGGTGCCGCCGCACCAGGTGGACTATTACCTGGAGCGAGCATATGACCGGGTGGCCGGCTTCGTGCACCGGGCCAGCGAGGTCGAACACCTGAGAACGCCGGCGGAACTGTACGCCGCGCTCGGGCTGGCGCAGGAGGGGACGTCCTTCCCGCCGGATGCCAAGGAGGCGTTCGTGCTGCGCTGGCCGGCGTACCGACCCAGCCTCTACCGCATCCCCTACGGCGGCCAGAGCGAGGAGGCGCTGCGGGCGATGGACGGATGGGTCATCGAGCGCCCGCCCTTCCGTGGCAACGGGTTCGCCCCCGGTGAAGGTCGTGACGTGATCGCCGAGTTCAAAGTGGACAGTGTGCGGCTGCCGCACGGAGCCCAACTGTGGCGGATGGACGCGGACGGAAACGAAACGATGATCGCCGTGTTCGACGGTGACATGCCGCTGTGGCGCAGGGTCGGTGAGTAGCAATGCGTGACGGCTATGTGGTCACCTGGCGTGGTCACGAATACGAAGCAACCCCGGACGGCGACGGCGTGCGCATCTATGCGACGGAGCCCGGCGACGGGTTCACCGAGGTGCGCCCGGGACGGTACGTCCGGGTGGTGCCGTTCGGCGAGTACGACAACATGGCGTACGTGCGTACCACCTGCACCTGGCGCGGGCAGCCGTTCATCGTGCTGGCCGAGGCCGATTCCTGGCTACGCGTCGAATACACCGGAGGCCGGGCACCGATCGCGCGCCAACTCGGCCTGGAGGAGTTCGACTTCGGCGTCTACCAGGGATGGGCGCCGGCGCACGAGGTGGCCGACCTTTACCAGCATGGTGTCTGATCAGGTCTTTATCCAGCGCAGGATTTCGCCGGTCACGAGCTCCGTCGCCTCCTGCGGCAGGAAGTGTCCCGCGTCCGGGATCAGTCGCCACTCGTACGGCGCGACGACGTAACGGCCCGAGCCCTGTGCGGTGCGCGGGAGGGTCGCCGTGTCCTGCGCGCCGTGCAGTTGCAGCGTCGGGGTGATCAGCGGGCGCTGCATCAGCTTGACGAACCGGTAACCCTGCAAACGCAGCGCGCTGCGGAAAACCCAGCGATACGCTTCCAGCGCGCAGAACGCCGCCTGCGGGATCTGCATCGCGTCGCGGCACCGGCGCGCGTAGTCGGCGAAGTCCGGCGACTCGACCCACGGATGGCCGCCCCACCGCTCCAGCAACTCCCCGACGGCCTCGGCGTCCCGGCGGGTCAGCACATGCTCGTACCGGGGAACCTGAAAGCGCAGCAGCGGCGCGGACGCGGCCACCTGCCCGCGCGGATCGGCGAACAACGCGGCCCGCAGGCGCAGCGGATGCGCGGCGCCGAGCACCACGAGGCGGCTGACCATCTTCGGGTGGAAGGCCGCCGCAGCCCAGCCGATCATGCCGCCCGCGCCGGCGCCGACGATCATCGCGGACCGCTCGCCGAGCGCCCGGATCAGCCCGGTCACGTCCGCGGCCATGGTGTATCCGTCGTAGCCACGCGGCGGCTTGTCGCTGGCGCCGTAACCGCGCAGGTCGATCGCGACGGCCCGGAACCCGGCATCGGCGACGCGCGGGATGATGTCGTGCCACGCCCACCAGAACTCCGGGAATCCGTGCAGGAACAGCACCAGCGGGCCGGTGCCCGCCTCGACGACGTGGAATCGGCTGCCGTTGGCGCCGACGAAGCGATGGGTCCAGGGACCCTTGGTCAGGACGCACGACTCGTCCACCTGGCCACTCATGCCGGAAAGGCTACGCGCCGGGCGCATCCCGCTCCGGGCGTACCGCCCGGATTCTGCCCGCACCCCGAGGTTGCCTGCGGGCCGGACGGTCGCGGCGGAGGCGCGGGAGGAAACGGCGAACGCCCGGGACCAGGCGGTCCCGGGCGTTCGTGGTGCGGTGTGGATCAGCTGATGCGGATCTTCATGGACGTACCGCTCTCGGCCACCACGCGGATCTTCACGCCGATCGCGGGCAGCTTCACGCCGGCCCACGGGATGTTCGCGTCGAAGTACGACTTGGTGTCGTCGAACAGCGGCTGACCGGCCTGACCGCGGACGTATGACGGCTTGCCGTCGATGTGCAGCGTGAACGAGTCGGCCTTCTGCAGGCCGAACGGCGCGTCGTATAGCTGGATGCGCGACCGCCAGGGCTGTCCGTCCAGGTTGTACATGGCCTGCGGGTGCGAGTCGATGATGAGGTTGCGCCCGTGACCGGGGTGCTGGTTCACGTTGTTGTCCGAGTAGTACTGGTCGTTGTAGGAGATGAGCAGGCCCTCCTGGTACGGGAAGTGCTCCACCCAGTCCGGCTTGGTGGACGGCCAGCCGAAGTTGTACGGGCCGGTCCGCAGGAACCGGTCGTACGAGACGTAGCTGCGGTGACCGGCGATGTAGAAGTTGTCGTAGTCCGCCGTCGAGGTGGAACCGACGATGCTGAAGCCGTTCGGGCTCCAGGTGCTGTCGCCCTCGGCGCCGTCCACATCGGTCGCGGTGCCGTCCACGGTGATGGTCAGGTCGTCGCCGAAGAAGCCACCCTCGGACACGCCGCCGTCGGTGAGGTAGTGCAGCCGCACCTGGATGGTCTGGCCGGCGTACGCGGTCAGCGGCACGTCGATGCTGCGCCACTGCCCGTCACTGGAGCCGTCCAGGGCCGGACGGGCCGGGTCGCCGCCGTCGGTGCCGAGCGGCTGACCGTCGACGGTGCCGTCCAGGGCGGTCCACGTGGAGCCGCCGTCGGTGGACGCCTCGAAGTAGAGGTAGTCGTACCCCTCTTCGATGCTGTAGCGACCCTTCAGGTCGAGCGCGGCCGAGGTGGCCCCGGTCAGGTCGACGCTCTTGGTGAGCGCGGTGTTCAAGCCGTCGTCGTTGCCGGAGAACCACTGCTTGTCACCGGCGTACGGCGCACCCAGGTCGGTGGTGACCTCCTTGTCCGGGAGCACCATGACGACCGCCTGCGCCTTGGCCGAGTTGTACTCCTGCGGCCCGAGGTTGACGGTCTTCTTCTGGCCCGCGACCACGGTCTCGTAGTCCAGCCAGCCGAGCTGCATCTTGTTCCACGCGCCGATGTCGCCGGGCTTCTCGCCGAGGGCTTCGCCCTTGCCGCCGAGCCGACTCTGCGCCATCAGCGTCCAGTACTCGCTGTTGTTGTTCAGCCCGCCACTGGTGTCGTAGTCGTCGGGCAGGCCGAGGTCGTGGCCGTACTCGTGGGCGAAGACGCTCAGGCCGCCGTTCTCCGGCTGGACGGTGTAGTCGCCGATCCAGATGCCGCTGTTGCCGATCTCGGTGCCACCCGCCAGGTTGTCGGCCGGGCCGCTGATGCCGAACGACGTGCTGTACGCGTACCAGCGGTGCGCCCAGATGGCGTCCTCGCCCTGCTGCGGGTCACCGTCGGACTGGTCGCCGCCGGCGTGCACGATCTGGAAGTGGTCGATGTAGCCGTCCGGCTCGTTGAAGTTGCCGTCGCCGTCGTAGTCGTACCGGTCCCACTGGTCGAAGCTCTTGAGGTCGGCCTTGATCTGTTTGTTGGTGCGACCGGCGGCCTTCTGGTCCGCGACCCACTGGTTGGCCGCGTCCTTGACCAGGGCCCAGACGTTGGTGTCGGTGCACTGGCCGTGGACGTTGCAGTCGCGGCCGTAGCGGGCCTCGTTGTAGGGCACCTTGACCCAGTCGGTGACCTCGCCGTCGACCGAGTAGCGGCCGGAGGACTGCTTGTCGTAGTACTTCTTCAGCGACTGGACGCCCTTGCCCTTGCCGAAGTACAGGTCCTGGTAGTGGGCCTGGTTGTAGTCGGCCTGCCACACCGTGGTGTTGTCCTCGCTGCGGTCCGGCTCGGGGATCGAGTTGTGCAGCGGGCCGTCGAAGGTGGTCGGTCCCGGGGTCGACGGGTCACTGTCCACGTCCGGGTAGTCGGGGTGCCGCTCGTTACCGAACTCGGCCAGGATCACGAAGATCCGGTCGGTCTTCTCCCGGCTCAGTTCGACGTATTGGTCCTTGCCGGCCTTGGCCACCTTGCGGTCGGTCAGGCCCGCGCCCTGGGTCTTGCCGACCTTGGCGACGGTGCTGGCGCCGCGCTTCTGGGCCTTGACCGTGCCCTTGAGGACGCCGTTGACGGCTTCCTGGCGCAGCTCGCGCCGCTTCTCCTCCAGGGGGTTGGGCATGTCGTCGACCGGCGCCTTCTTGCTGGCCTTGGCCGGAATCGTATCGACAGGCGGCGCCGCGGAGGCCACGGTCGGCAGGAGTGCTCCGACACTGGTGACCATCGCGGCGCCAAGCAGTCCAGCGACCACCTTGCGCACTTCGTACCTCCGTTGACATGACCGAATCGCTGTGTGCAGCGGTCGGCGCGAGAGCCCCGGGGGTTCGGGGCTGAAGAGAAACTATGAATGGGCTGGCAAGTTCCGGAAGAACATGCTGCAAAACGATAAACGATCTTTATCTAAGTCTGCTCAGCGTGACTGTGTGAGCGCTCCACCTCGGCAAACGTGGTCGCGGAGCGTCATCGTGTCGGCGGTCGCCAAGCGTATGAGAAACGGCGCGTCGGGGAAGCCGGGATGGCGCGTACGGGCAAAAGGAGGGCGGGCGCCCGGAATTGCCGGACGCCCGCCGCCATGCGGTGAATTAGCTGATGCGGACCTTCATGGAGGTGCCGTCGACCGCCACCACCCGCATCTTGACACCCACGGCCGGAAGCTTGACGCCGTGGTTCGGCAGATCCGGGTCGAAGTACTGCTTGGTGTCGTTGAACAACGGCTGCGCGGCCTGGCCACGGATGTAGCTGGGCTTGCCGTTGATGTGCAGCGTGAACGAGTCAGCCTTCTGCAGGCCGAACGGCGCGTCATAGATCTGGACGCGCGTCCGCCAGGGCTTTCCTTCGAGGTTGTACAGCGTCTCCGGGTGCGCGTCGATGTACAGGTTGCGCCCGGTGCCCGGGTGGACGTTGACGTTGTTGTCGACCTGCGAGGTGTCCCAGTACGAGATGAGCAGACCCTCCTGGTAGGAGTAGTGGTCCACATAGTCCGGCCGGTCCGGGTAACCGAAGTAGTACGGGCCCGTCTTCAGGTACCGGTCGTAGGTCACGTAACTGCGGTGCCCCGCGATGTAGAAGTTGTCGTAGTCCTCGGTGGTGCTGGCGCCCACGATCGAGAAGCCGTCCAGGTCCCACGTGGTGTCGCCCTCGGCACCGTCGGTCAGCACCGTCGCGCCGTCCGCGGTGATGGTGACGTCGTCGCCGAAGAATCCGCCCTCGGAGACGCCACCGTCGGTCACATAGTGCAGGCGGAAGGTGATGTCCTGTCCCGCGTACGCGTCCAGCGGGATCTGGATGTCGGTCCACGCGCCGTCGCTGCTGCCGGTCACCGCCGGCGTGTCGCTGGCGTCGCGGGGCAGCGGCGCCCCGTCGATGGTGCCGTCCAGCCGGGTCCAGGTGGAGCCGCCGTCGGTGGACGCCTCGAAGTAGAGGTAGTCGTAGTCCACCTCGATGTCGTACCGGCCCTTGAGGCTGACCGCGGCGGTCGAGTTGCCGGTGAGGTCGATGTCGTGCGACATCGCGGTGTTCAGGTCGTCCGCGTTGCCGGAGAAGAACTGGCCGTCTCCCGCGTACGGCTCGCCGAGCTCGGTGGTGACCTCCTTGTCCGGCAACACCACCACGACGCCCTGTGCCTTGGCCGTGTTGTATTCCTCCGGGCCCAGGTTGAGGGTCTTCTTCTGGCCCGCCACCACGGTCTCGTAGTCCAGCCAGCCGAGCTGCATCTTGTTCCAGGCGCCGATGTCGCCGGGACGGGTGCCGATCGGTTCACCGGCCGCGTTCAGGCGGCTCTGCGCCATCAGCGTCCAGTACTCGTTGGCGTTGTCGCCACCGGCCGAGGTGTCGTAGTCGTCCGGTAGGCCCAGATCGTGGCCGTACTCGTGGCAGAAGACGCTCAGGCCGCCGTTCTCCGGCTGGATCGTGTAGTCGCCGATCCAGATGCCGGTGTCGCCGATCTGGGTGCCACCGAGCAGGTTGTCGCCCGGTCCGGTGCGGCCGACGTCCGTGCCGTACGCGTACCACCGGTGGCTCCAGATGGCGTCCTCGCCCTGCTGCGGATCACCGTCGGCCTGATCGCCGCCGGCGTGCACGATCTGGAAGTGGTCGATGTAGCCGTCCGGCTCGTTGAAGTTGCCGTCGTTGTCGTAGTCGTAGCGGTCGTACTGGTCGAACGACTTCATGTCCGCGGAGATGGCGGCGTCGCTGCGGCCGGCGGCCTGCTGGTCGGCGACCCATTGGTTGGCCGCGTCCCGGATGAGCGCCCATGTGTTGTTGCAGACGTGTCCGCCGCACAGGTCACGGCCGTAGCGGGCCTCGTTGTAGCGGACCTTGACCCAGTCGGTGACCTCGCCGTCGACCGAGTAGCGGCCGGAGGACTGCTTCTCGTAGTACGTCTTGAGCGACTCGACGCCGTTGCCCTTGCCGAAGTACATCTGCCGGTAGTGGTCGGCCGAATAGTCCGACTGCCAGATCGTGGTGTTGTCCACGCTACGGTCCGGCTCGGGGATCGAGTTGTGCAGCGGGCCGTCGAAGGTGGTCGGTCCCGGGGTCGACGGGTCGCTGTCCACGTCCGGGTAGTTCGGGTGCCGCTCGTTACCGAACTCGGCCAGAATCACGAAGATTCGGTCGGTCCGTTCGCGGCCGAGTTCGACGTATTGGTCCTTGCCGGCCTTGGGCATGGCGCGGTTGGTGGCGCCGGAGCCGTTGGTGCGGCCGACCTTGACCACGGTGCTGCCGTTGCGCTGGATCGGCTTCGCCGTGCCGCTGGCCACGTCGGCCACGGCTTGCGCGCGCAGCGCGCGGCGCTTGTCTTCGAGCGGGTTGGGAAGATCGTCTACGGGTGCTGAACCGGGCCTTGCTGCCGGTGCGGGATCCACTGGCGGCGCTGCGCTGGCGGCGGCCGGAACCGAGATCCCGACGCTCGTGACCAGCGATGCGCCCAGCAGTCCCATGACCACCTTGCGCACTACGTACCTCCGTTGACGTGACCGGACCGCTCGGGTGCAGCGGGTCGGCGGTAAACGGCCCCGGGGGTTCGGGGCTCACGTGAACGTATGCAAACAGAGAGATACGTGAAAGGGTTCGCGTCGATTGATGGGCGATGGTGACCCGATATGGTTTTGCCATAACGCCAACAGCGGCATTACCGGCGAAGCGGACTGTTGGCCGAAACAGCGGCAGACCCCACGATGCCAGGCCTGCCGCTGCTCGCCGAGAGGTTCTCAGTCCTCGGACTTGCCCGACTGCATCCCCGACGAGATCAGGTCCATCACCGCGGAGTCCTGCAGGGTCGTGACGTCGCCCAGCGACCGGTTCTCCGCGACGTCGCGCAGCAACCGTCGCATGATCTTTCCGGAACGGGTCTTCGGTAGTTCCGGTACCAGCATGATCTGCCGGGGCTTGGCGATCGGGCCGAGCGTCTTGGCCACGTGATTGCGCAGTTCCTGGATCAGGGCCTCGCCGGCCGCACCCTCGATGTCCGCGGTGCCGCGGGGAATGGTGAACGCGACGATCGCCTGACCGGTGGTCGGGTCGCTGGCGCCGACCACCGCGGCCTCGGCGACCGACGGATGCGACACCAGCGCCGACTCGACCTCCGTGGTGGAGATGTTGTGGCCGGAGATCAGCATGACGTCGTCGACCCGGCCGAGAAGCCAGAGCGCGCCGTCGTCGTCCTTCTTGGCCCCGTCCCCGGCAAAATAGATCCATTCGTCGCCGCTGCCCGCGCCGGCACCGAACCGCGACCAGTACGTGTCGATGAAGCGCTGGTCGTCACCCCAGATGGTGCGCAGCATCGACGGCCACGGCTCCCGCAGCACCAGGAAACCGCCGCCGCCGTCGGGCACCGACTGCGCCTGGTCGTCCACCACGTCGGCGGAGATCCCGGGCAGCGGGGTCATCGCCGAACCCGGCTTCGTCGCGGTGACACCCGGCAACGGCGAGATCATCATCCCGCCGGTCTCGGTCTGCCACCAGGTGTCCACGATGGGGGCGCGGTCACGACCCACGTTCTTGCGGTACCACATCCAGGCTTCCGGGTTGATCGGCTCGCCGACACTGCCCAGCACCCGCAGCGACGACAGGTCGTACTTCGCCGGGATGTCCTCACCCCACTTCATCATGGTGCGGATCAGCGTCGGTGCGGTGTACAGCAGGGATACGTGGTATTTGTCGACGATCTCCCAGAAACGCCCCTTGTGCGGGGTGTCCGGCGTGCCCTCGTACATCACCTGGGTCGCGCCGTTGGAGAGCGGGCCATAGACGATGTACGAGTGCCCGGTGACCCACCCGATGTCGGCGGTGCACCAGAAGACGTCGGTGTCCGGTTTGTGGTCGAAGACCGCGTCGAAGGTGTACGACGCCTGGGTCAGGTATCCGCCGGTGGTGTGCAGGATGCCCTTCGGCTTTCCGGTGGTGCCCGAGGTGTAGAGGATGAACAGCGGGTGCTCGGCGTCGAACGACTCCGGCTTATGCTGCTCGCTCGCCTGCTCGACGGTCTCGTGCCACCACTTGTCCTTCTCGCCCCATGCCACGTCCTGGCCGGTGCGACGCACCACCAGCACGTTCTCGATGCTCGGGCACTGGGCGACCGCGTCGTCCACCATCGGCTTGAGCGCGGACGGCTTGCCACGGCGATAGCCGCCGTCGGCGGTGATCACGAGCTTGGCGTCGGCGTCCTGGATCCGGGTGGCCAACGCGTCCACCGAGAACCCGCCGAAGACCACGCTGTGCAGGGCGCCGATCCGGGCGCAGGCGAGCATCGCGACCGCCGCCTCGGGGATCATCGGGAGGTAGATCGCCACCCGGTCCCCGGCGCCGATGCCGAGTTCGGTAAGCGCGTTCGCGGCCTGGCTGACGCTCGTGAGCAGATCCGCGTACGTGATGGTGCGGGTGTCGCCGGGCTCGCCCTCCCAGTGGATCGCCACCTTGTCGCCCAGCCCCGCCTCCACGTGCCGGTCGACGCAGTTGTACGCGATGTTCAGGGCGCCGCCGACGAACCACTTGGCAAACGGCGGGTTCGACCAGTCGAGCACCTGGTCCCATTCTTTGGTCCAGGTGAGCCGGTGCGCCTGCTGTGCCCAGTAGCCGAGCCGGTCCGCCGTGGCCGCGTCATAGTCGGACGCCGTCACATTGGCCCGCTCGGCGAGGTCGGCGGGTGGCGGAAAAACCCGGGATTCGGAACTGAGGTTCTCCAGCGTTTCGCTCATGGGGGCGGCTCCTCTGCCGTGACCGGTCTCTTTTCTGCACCCTAGTTCCGCTCGGCGTGACCGGCGAGGCTCGGGCGGGGCGTCGCGCCATGTGGTCGCCGACGCGCGCCGACTGACCGGCTACCTTGGCCGGATGCCGCCCGATCCCCTCGCACCGCTGCTCGACCTCGCCGACGTGCCGGCCGCCCTCGCCGCGGCCCGTGAGCGCGTCGATGACGCGTTGCGGCACCGCGCGTTGCGGCGGCAGGGCGGCCCGGTGGCCGCCGAATCCGGTCTGCGTGCCGCGGTGGCCAGCGCGGCGCTGGAGGGCAGCCGCCACGAGGTGGACGATGTGCGCGCCGGCACGGTCACCGCCCCGGTTCTACAGGGCGCGCTGCGGGTGTCCCAGGCCCTCGGGGGCCTCACCGACCTGTGGATGCGCGCACCCCGGCAGGTTCTCGCCCGGCTGCACATGCTCGCCGCCCGTGGTGTGGTCGCCGATGCCGACCTCGGGCGCCTGCGGTCCGGCTCGGAGCGCGTGGATGCCCTCGCCCGGCTGGTCGCCGGCAACGACACCAGTCCGCCGCTGGTGCTGGCCGCCGTCGTGCACGCGGAACTGCTGACGCTGCGGCCGTTCGCCGGCCCCTCCGGTGTGATCGCCCGCGCCGCGTCCCGGCTCACCCTGATCGGCCGCGGGCTGGACCCTCGCGGGTTGCTCGCGGTCGAGGTGGGACACCTGCGGCGCGAGCCGGAGTACGTCGGGGCGGCCGGCGCGTACGCGACGGGCACGCCGGACGGCATCCGCGCGTGGCTGCGGCATCATGCCCATGCGGTGCAGGAGGCGGCCGACGAGCTGGTGTCCGTCGGTGACGAGGTGCTGACGCGTCGTTGATCTCTGGCCCGGTCCGCCGGTTCCGGAGACGCCGGGATGCGGCAACCCGCCGATCAGTCTGCGGGGAATCACCCGCTCGGGCGGGATCTGCATCGCTGTCGGATATGTGCCCTTCGTCCTCGGTTGCGTTGGCATACTCGGTCGCGTGACCGACACCTGGATCCGGCCCTACACGCCCGGCGCCGGTCGATGGCTGGTGATCGCCTGGGAGGCGGTCGCGCTGGCGCTGCTTGGCTGGGCGACCGTGCGGCAGTTCGACCTGGACGGGTACGCCGTTCACCTGCTCGCCGGCGTGCTCGCCGGCACCTGGACACTGGGCGCCTGGCGGATCCTGCAGATGGGCGCCTACCTCGGGCCGGACGGGCTGCGCATCCGCGGCCTGCTGCGCTCACGGGTGCTGCACTGGCAGGACGTCGCCCACGTCCGCCTGCACCGCGCCACCCATCGGGTCGGCCCGTGGGAGATCGAGAGCGGCATGACGGTGCTTATCGAACGGCGCGACGGCACCACGGTCAACACCGAACTCTGGGCGCAGGGGGTCGACTTCCACTCGCGGCCCGCGGTCTTCCGCGCGGTCTATCACGAACTGCGCGACCACCACCTGCGCGCGGCGAACGCGGTGGCGTGACCCTCCCTGCCGCGACACCTCCCTGCCGCGACACCTCCTATCGCGACACCTCCTATCGCGACACATTTTCGCCGCGCGACGGACAGGCGTAGGGCCGGACACACATAAAGCCGGCGTCCCGTTGCGGGGCGCCGGCCTCGCGCGTCCGAACCGGGTTATCAAGCGTGCACCTGGGTCGTTGTCGGCGGTCCCTGTGCGGGTGCCGCCGCAACGTGCCTGCCGTGGCTGATCGCGCGTGGGTTCCCGGTGGCCGTGCACGGAGCCCGGCATAACCAGGTCCGCACCTCCTTTCTACGCCGCCGTTGGCTTGATCGCCAGACGCCGACGGGACGCCGTTGGGGTGCGGCGGAAAACTCAGACGTCCCACATCGGTGCAGGTCGTTGCCCCTGTGTGGCTGGGGATACCGGTCGCGTACGGCTCGCGGCTCAGGCGGCGGCGCGCGTCTTGCGGTGCCGGCCGTAGATGGCGATGCCGATGGCCACGCCGACCCCGACGCCGAGCGCCGCCGCGGCGACCGGAACCGCCGGGCGGTCCCGCAGCCGCTGGCCCAGCGGTACCGGGTGCCGGAACTCGAGGATCGGCCAGGATCTCTCGGTGGCGACCCGGCGCAGCGTGCGGGACGGATTGACCGCGTTCGGATGACCCACCGATTCCAGCAACGGCAGATCGCTGCTGGAGTCGGAGTAGGCGTAGCAGTCCGCCAGGTCGTAACCGTGCGCCGCGGCAAGGTCCCGGACCCCCTGCGCCTTGCTCGGTCCGGCCGCGTAGAACTCGACCTCCCCGCTGTACCGGCCGTCCACGATGCGCATCCGGGTGGCGATCACATCGGTGACGCCGAGCAGCGCACCGATCGGCCGCACCATCTCGTCGCCGGACGCGGAGACCAGCACGACGTCCCGTCCGGCCGCGCGGTGCTCGCCGATCAGGGTCGCGGCCTCCGCGTACACGTACGGGTTGATCAATTCGTCCAGGGCCTCGACGACGATCTGGCGAACCTGCTCCACGCGCCAGCCCTTGCACAGCTCGGCGAGATAGTCGCGGGTGCGCGCCATGGTCTGCTCGTCGGTGCCACCGAGCCGGAACATCAACTGCGCGTACGCGGATTTCACCACGTCACGGCGACTGATCAGCCCATCACGATAGAAAGGCCGTCCGAACGCCAAGGCGCTGGACTTGGCGATGACGGTCTTGTCGAGGTCGAAGAACGCGGCGCTGACGCCCACGGGGCGAAAGTGTAGCCGCCCGTCGGCGTGCGTTCCCGCCGGTGATCCCCACGTGCCGAGAACGTCGCATCGAGTCACAATGGGTACTCGACGGCGGGCCATGTGTAGGGCATGCTGTTGTTACGACAGGTATTCATGTTGTTAGCGGGCATGTTGTTGTCGGGCCAGCCGCGGTCAGGCAGGTTGCAGTCGGAATCCCGCGTGACTGATCTCCGGCTTCGACAGAGCTCCGCCAGCTTGTTTGCGTTGCCAGATTCTCGGTGGTTGCGCCCCCCGCGATCACCGAGCCGATTCGGCTCGACCCCCCCGGAGCCGAATCCTGGACGGCCCTCGTCGCCCCCCGACGGGGGCCGTCTCTTATACGAAACTCCCACCCATGTCCGCCGCGTCCGCGGGCCGGCCCGCTCGACGATCCTCGTCCGCCGCCCCACAGACCCTCGTCCGCCGCCCCGCAGACCGAGTCGATGTCGGCTTTCCACGCCATGTCGAGTTCGTCATCGCCCTGGTACGCGTGACCGTGGCGGCGGTCGCGGCGCCGACAACCGGACACGAGGCGGCGTGTGTGGACTGACGTGACCCGTTCCGGTGTGGGGACGCTCGATGCGGGATGGCTCAGGCGCCGGTGGCCTCGGACAGTGAGGGCCGGGGCCCCGGCTCCGCGTCGACCGGGCAGAAGAAGTCCGACAATCCGGTCACGGCCAGGACGCGCCGGAAACTGTCACTCATGTTGACCACGGAGAATCGAGCGCCCGCCTCGTCGGCGCACCGGTAGCCCTCGATCAGCGCGCCGAGACCGGTGGAGTCCATGAACGTGGCGCGACCCAGATCGACGACGAGTGCCAACGGCGACCACTCGGCAACGGCGCCGCAGATCTCGCGGGACAGCTCGTCGGCATTGGAAAAGTCGATCTCGCCAGCCACGGCGACCGTCGCCGTGCCGTCGGCGGCAAACATGCTCTCGATCGGGTTCTCCATGCCAACTCCATCACGTCGCGCTGGCAACAAGATACCCAACGCCGCGCCATCCCGCCCTTCCGCAGTCGGTTTCCCGCCCTTGCGCATCGCGTGAGCCCGATGGCAGGGGAGGCAGACAGCGCGGGCCAACGAACCGCGGCGTAGCAGATCCACCGCCCGGACGGAGGCCCTTCCACAGGGCCGATCCGCCGTCCACAGGCGCGTGGGTACGCCTTGTCGCGATGTCTTCGGCTCCGCGACGGTGCTCGGGCCGTTCCCCTTCGCCTGAGCTGGAGACAAGATGCCCGCACAAGCCCCCGCCCGTCCTCCGTCGCGGCCACCGCTCGTGGTCACCGCGGATCCGGGCCTGCTCGACGAGCTCCTGCGGCTGGCCGCCGCGGCCGGCGCCGAGGTCGACGTGGCACCGGATCCGGCCGCGGCACGGCCGCGGTTCATCGGTGCGCCGACCGTCCTGATCGGCGCCGATCAGGCGCAGGCCTGCCTGCGTGCTCGACTGCCGCGCCGTTCCCGGGTGGTGATCGTGGGCGGTGAGCGTGCCGTCGACGCGGTCTGGTCGCTCGCCGAGCCGCTCGGCGCCGAGCACGTGGCGGTCCTACCCACCGCGGAGGCATGGATCGTCGAGCGCTTCGCCGAGGATCCGGTCCAGTCCGACCCGGGGCGGGTGCTCGCGGTGATCGGTGGGCGCGGTGGCGCGGGTGCCAGCGTGCTGGCCACCGGGCTGGCGGTGACCGCCGTCGCCACCGGGCGGCGCACCCTTCTCGTCGACGCGGATCCGCTCGGTGGCGGTCTCGACCTGGTGCTCGGTTGGGAAGACATCGAGGGATTGCGGTGGGCGGCGCTGACCGAGGCCGGCGGCCGGGTCGACGCGCCCGCGTTGCTGGCCGCGCTTCCGCATCGTGGCGATCTCGTGCTGTTGTCCTTCGACCGGGACGACGAGCTTCGGATCCCCGCGGAAGCCATGGCGGCGACCGTGGACGCCGGCCGCCGGGGCCGTGAGGTGGTGATCGCGGATCTGCCTCGACAGTTGGACGACGCCGCGGTGATCGCGCTCGGCGCGGCGGACCGAGCACTGCTCGTGGTGCCCGCCGAGTTACGGGCGGTCGCCGCGGCGTCTCGGATCGCGGCGACCGTCGCGGTGCACTGCACCGACCTGTCGGTGGTGGTGCGGGGCCCGGCGCCGGGCCGGATCAAGGCCCGTGAGATCTCCTGCGCCCTCGGGCTTCCTCTGGCCGGGTCCCTGCGGCCGGAGATTTCGCTCCCGGAGTCGCTGGAGCGCGGTGAAGCGCCGGCCGCCAGCGGTCGAGGCCCGCTGGCGGAGCTCTGCAAGCGCCTCATCGGCGAGCTGATGGCGCCGCCCCGCGGCGAGGTGGCCGCATGACCCGCACCGAGCGCAGCGAGGGCCGGGAGGGCATGCGACAAGGGGACCCGGCATGAGCGCGGTCCGCGACGGCGGCTCGTCCCCCGCGATGACCGAGCGGGTGCGGCGGCAGTTCGCCGCGCAGGCGACGGAGGTCACGCCGGCTGCGGTGGTGACCGCCGTCCGGGCGGAGAGCGCGATGCTCGGCGACACCACCGTGCTGCGCCTCGCCGGACAGGTGCACGACCAACTCGTCGGTGCGGGTCCGCTCGCCCCTCTGCTGGCCGATCCCGAGGTGACCGATGTGCTCGTCAACGGGCGCCAGGTCTGGGTGGATCGGGGCGCCGGCCTGCAACGGGCGACGGTGTCCCTCGGCGAGGAATCGGACGTGCGCCGTCTCGCGCAGCGAATGGCGTCGGCGTGCGGGCGCCGCCTGGACGACGGCCAGCCCTACGCCGACGCGCGCCTTCCCGACGGCACCCGCCTGCATGCCGTGCTACCACCGGTCGCCGTGGGCGGTCCCTTCCTGTCGCTGCGCACGTTCCGGCATCGTCCGTTCGAGCTCGTCGACCTGGTGCCGGCACCGGTGGCGGCGGTGCTCCAGGCGATCATCGCGGCGCGGCTCGCCTTCCTCGTCACGGGCGGCACGGGGAGCGGCAAGACGACGATGCTCGGTACGTTGCTGGGCCGGGTGCCGCCGACGGAGCGGATCGTCCTGGTCGAGGACGCCGCGGAACTGCAGCCGGCGCACCCGCATGTGGTCGCGCTGCAGGCTCGCACCGCCAACATCGAAGGCCGCGGAGCGGTCGGACTGACCGAGCTGGTACGTCAAGCGTTGCGCATGCGGCCGGACCGGTTGGTGGTCGGCGAGTGTCGCGGCGCGGAAATCGCCGACATGTTGAACGCACTGAACACGGGTCACGAGGGTGGTGCCGGGACGTTGCACGCCAACGCCCCGGGCGATGTGCCGGCGCGTCTGGAGGCGCTGGGCATGCTGGGCGGCATGCCCCGGGCGGCGTTGCATGCCCAGGCCCTGGCCGCTCTGCAGGTGATCCTGCACCTCCGGCGGACGGCGTCCGGCCGTGTGCTGTCGTCGATCGGGGTGTTCCTGCCGTCCGGGCCCGAACGGCAGGTCACCGTCGTTCCGGCCTGGCAGCGGGGCCGTGGCCCCGGCCCGGCCGCGGGCGTACTCGCCCGGCTGCTGGCCGATCGCGGGGTCGCGATTCCCGGATGGTTGGCTGCGCGTTCGGATGCGAGGCGGGCATGATCTGGCTCTACGCCAGCCTGGTCGGGTGCATGGCCGTGGTGGCGTGGCCGCGACGGTCGGTGCGACTCGGTCCGGACAGCGTCCGGCGCTGGGTTTCCCGTCTGGTGCCGGCCACCCGCACCGCGGCGGAGCGCGTCGCGACGCTGCCCGGCCGACGGCTCCTGCCTCTCGTTGCGGTGGCCGGGGCCCTCCTCGGCTACACCGCCGCCGGCCCGGTGACGGCCCTGGTGGCGGGCGTCTACGCGACGCTGGCAGCCGCTCACCTGCGGCGCCGCCGTGCCAGCCGCGAAGCGGGCGCGCTCCGGACCCGCACGCTTGACGAACTCAGCGCGCTGACCGCCGACCTGCGTGCCGGTCTGCCGCCGACCGACGTGACAGCGATGACCGGTGATCGCCGCTTGGTGGATCTCGCTGCATCGGTGTGGCGCCTGGCCGAACGCACGGGAGCACCAGCGGCCGATCTCCTCGACCGGATCGAGGCCGATGCGCGGGCGGCCGGCCGGGCGTCCGCCGCGGCGGCGGCGCAGGCCGCGGGTGCGCAGGCGACCGCGATGCTGCTCGCGGCCCTGCCCCTGGGTGGCATCGCCTTGGGATACGGCATCGGCGTCGACCCGCTGGCCGTTCTGCTGCACACGCCGTTGGGTGCCGGATGCGCCGCGACCGCGGTGCTGCTGCAGAGCGCCGGCCTTCTCTGGGCCGGTCGGCTGGCGAGTCCATGACCGCCGTGCGTTGCGGGGCGGCGGCGATGGCGACGGCCGGGGGGCCGGTGCGCGCGGCGTTGCGCACCTGTTGCGTGCGGGCCATGTTGTGGGCCCACGAGGCGGATGCGGTCGACTGCCCCGGTCCGGCGCCGGGGGCACCCGCCCCGCCGGGTCGCGCCCACCAGGCGTCCGCCGAGACGGTGCCGGTCTCGGCCGTACCCACGCAGAATTGCAGGTCCGGGGCATGACGGCGGTGGTGTGGCTCTGCTGCGCGGGCGCCCTTGCCGTGGCGCTGCTGCGGTTGCCGGTGCTGGGAAAGTCACTGCGGCGGATCGGCCGGACCGCCCGACCGGCGAGTCGACGTGACCTTCGGGTGCCGCTCACCGCCCTGACCGGTCTCGCCGTGGTGGTCCTGATCGGACGGTGGTGGGGGCTGCCGCTCGCCGTGGCCGCCGGGTACGGGGTTGACCGGCACCTCCGGCGGCGTACGCCGGCACCCGTGCGGGCCGCACGCCTGCGGGCCGTCGCCGATCTGCCGCTGTGTGCCGATCTGGCCGCGTCCGCGCTGCGTGCGGGCGCTCCCGTGGATAGCGCTGCCGAGGCGGTGGCCGACGCCCTGGGCGGGCCTCTCGGCGACCGTCTGGCCCGCGTCGCGCGTTCCCTGCGCCTCGGCGGTGACCCGGCGGAGGCCTGGTCACACCTGGCCGACGTGCCCGGCGCGAGCCGGCTCATCGCGGCGGCGGTCCGGTCCAGCGGAAGCGGCGGCGCGCTGGCCACCGCGCTTCTCCGGCTGGCCGACGACCTGCGCAGCGACCGTGCCGTGGCGGCGGAGGCCGCGGCACGCCGTGCGGGCGTTCTCATCGTCCTTCCGCTCGGGCTGTGTTTCCTTCCGGCCTTCCTGCTCGCCGGCCTGGTGCCGGTGGTGGTCGCCGTTCTCGGCGACGTGCTCTGAATTCCCTCACAGATCGGAGAAGTCCATGCATCGACTGACCGCCCGGCTTGCGCGCCTGCGGTCCGAGGCGTCCGACGCCGGGATGAACACGGCCGAGTACGCCGTGGGCACACTCGCGGCGGTCGCCTTCGCGGGCATCCTGTTGAAGGTGCTGACCAGCGGCCACGTGCAAGCGGCACTGACCGCCGTGATCGACCGAGCGCTGAAGTGATCGGGCGCCGGCGGTCCGGCCGCCACGGCCGTGGCCGGGATCAGGGTTCGTTCACCGCCGAGTTGGCGGCCGGGCTGCCGGCGCTCATGCTGTTGCTGCTCGTGGGGCTCACCGCCGTGCTGGCGGTCGCCACGCGGATGCAATGCCTGGACGCGGCCCGCGACGGCGCCATGGCCGGTGCGCGTGGCGAGGCCGCCGCGCCGGCCGCCGCCCGGGTCGCCCCGGCCGGAGCCGACATCACCGTGTCCACCGGTCCGGACAGCGTGACGGTCGAAGTCCGCGCGCGGATACGCGTACTCGGGGCGCGGCTGCCGATGGTGACCGTCACCTCGGCCGCCACCGCGGCTCGCGAGCCGGAGATCGTGGTGTGAAGGGGCGCGGGGTTGCGGAGCGCGACCGTGGGGCCGCGTCGATTCTGCTGGCCGCGCTCGGCTTGGTGCTCGTGCTGGCCGGTCTGGCCGCCGGTCTCGTCGGTGCCGTCCGCACCGGCCGTCATCGCGCCCAGGTGGCCGCCGATCTGGGTGCGCTGGCGGGCGCGGCGCGGGCGTTCGACGGGTCGGCCGCGACGTGTGCGCAGGCGTCCCGCTTCGCCGCTGCCAACGGTGGACGGCTGACCGGTTGCACGCTTGACGGGCTGGACGTGACCGTGCGGGTAGAGGTCGTGGTGCGGCTCGGCGGTTCGGCTGGGAGCACGCCGCTGCAGGGTGCGGTGGTCGCCCGGGCGGTCGCGCGCGCCGGGCCGGTCTATGCCGTCGAACCGGCGGTGTCCCCGTCGAGCCGGGCCAGGACCGCGTCGAGGACCGCGACCGCTGCGGCCTTGTCCAACGGGTTGTTGCCGTTGCCGCACTTGGGTGACTGGACGCAGCCGGGGCACCCCTCGTCACAGACGCAGGCGGCAATGGCTTCGCGTGTGGCCCGCAGCCAGGCGCTTGCGGTCCGGTACGCCCGCTCGGCGAAGCCCGCGCCGCCGGGGTGACCGTCATAGACGAAGATCGTCGGTGCCTCGGTGTCCGGATGGTTCGCGGTGGACAGGCCGCCGATGTCCCATCGGTCGCAGGTCGCCATCAGCGGCAGCAGGCCGATGGCCGCATGTTCGGCGGCGTGCAACGCGCCCGGAATATCCGGCGGCAGCACTCCTGCCGCGCTCAGCGCCCGCGGCGAGACGGTGAACCAGACGGCCACCGTGCGCAGTTCGCGCGGCGGCAGGTCGAGCGGCCGGGTGTCGATCACCTCACCCGAGCCGGTGCGGCGTCGCTGGTAGGAGACGACCTGACTGGTCACCTCCACGTCGCCGAGGAACAGGCCGACGCCGCCGGCGTCGACGTACGACCGGATGCCGGCCACCGACAGGTCGGTCACCTCGCGCGCGTGGGTCGACCAGTCCGGATCCTCCGCGTGCACCAGCGCCACCGCGTCGTCCAGATCCAAGCGGTCCACCACGTAACTGACACCCTGGTGCAGATAGACCGCCCCGGCATGCACCATGACGTGGGACGAAGCGGGATCCACCGTGCCGAGCAGCCGGCCGGTGGCGCCTTCCACCACCGAGACGGGGTCGCCTCCGGTGCCGCGCAGATCCACTTCCGGGCGGCCCCGATGGGTCCAGTACCACCCCGACGGCCTGCGCCGCAGCGCGCCCGCGTCGGTCAGGGCGGCGACGGCCGTCTCGGCCACCGGACCGCCGAAGAGCCGGATGTCCGCCGCGGTCAGCGGCGCCTCGGACGCCGCGCAGCACAGTTGCGGCCCGAGCACGTACGGGTTGGCCGGGTCCAGGACGGTGGCCTCCACCGGCCGGCCGAACACCGCCTCCGGGTGATGCACCAGGTAGGTGTCCAGCGGGTCGTCGCGAGCGACCAGGACGGCCAGGGCGTCCCGCCCGGCCCGCCCGGCGCGGCCCGCCTGCTGCCACAGCGACGCCCGGGTACCCGGGTAACCGCAGATCACCACCGCGTCCAGCCCGGTCAGGTCGACGCCGAGCTCCAGCGCGTTGGTGGAGGCGAGCGCGCTGAGCTCGCCGGAAAGCAGGGCCCGCTCGATGGCCCGGCGTTCCTCGGTGAGATATCCGCCCCGGTAGGCGGCGACCCGGCCGCCGAGTCCGGGTACCGCTTCGTCGAGCGAGCGTCGTGCCATCGCGGCCACCACCTCGGCGCCCCGGCGGGACCGGACGAAGGCCAGCGTGCGTGTGCCCGCCGCGACGGCGTCGGCGAGCAAGTCAGCGGTTTCCCGCAGGGCCGAGCGGCGCACCGGGGCGAGGTCCGCCTCGCCGGCCGCGGCGCTGTCCGGATCGAGCGGCAGCAGCGGCGGTTCCCACAGCGCGAATGTCACGCCCCCGCGCGGCGCGGCGTCCTCGGTCACCGCCGCCACCGGGAGGCCGGTCAGTCGGGACGCGGCGTCGGCGGGGTCCCCCGAGGTGGCGGAGGCCAGGACGAACGTGGGGGTGGACCCGTAGCGCGCCGCGACACGTCTCAGCCGGCGCAGCACGTGGGCGACATGCGACCCGAAGACGCCGCGGTAGGCGTGGCATTCGTCGATCACCACGTACGTCAGGCGGCGCAGGAAGGTCGCCCACCGGCCGTGCGCGGGCAGCAGGGCGTGGTGCAGCATGTCCGGGTTGGTCAGCACGAAGCGGGCGTGTTCGCGGATCCAGTCGCGTTCCGTCGTCGCGGTGTCGCCGTCAAAGGTGGCCGGGCGGACGCCGTCGAGGCCGAGGCTCGTGACGGCGTGCAACTGATCGGCGGCCAGCGCCTTGGTCGGCGAGACGTAGAGCGCGGTGGCGCGCGGATCGGACAGCAGCCGGGCCAGGGCGGGAAGCTGGTATGCCAGCGACTTGCCGGAGGCGGTTCCGGTGGCGAGCACCACGTGTCCCCCGTCGTGGGCCAGGTCGGCGGCGCTCGCCTGGTGTGCCCAGGGCGCCGCGATGCCTTGCCGTGCATAGGCGTCCACCAGGGCGTCGGGTGTCCACGACGGCCACGGCGCGGTCGCGCCGGCGCGCGGTGGCATCCGCTCGACGTGCGTCACCGCGGACGCCGGTGCCCGCTGGCGCAGGCGATGCAGCAGCTCGGCGGGAGCGGCGACGGAGGGCGGCACCGTTGAGGTCACGTTCTGCACTCTGGCATCGGTATGCGGCGAACCTCAAACGGGTAGGACGGTGGGTGCCACCGCATTGCCGATTGCCGGACGGTGGTTAGATTCGCTGGGGAGATCGGCATCACCCGCCCCCACAGGCAAGGAGGAACGATGGAGCTGTCGCTGGCGACCCGCACCGTCGATGGGCACACCGTGCTTGAGGTCGGCGGCGAGGTCGACGTGTACACCGCTCCGAAGCTTCGTGAGCGCCTGGTGGAGCTGGTGGACGCCGGCGCCCGCAACGTCGTGGTGGATCTGGGCCGGGTCGAGTTCCTCGACTCCACCGGTCTCGGCGTGCTTGTCGGCGCGCTCAAGCGGCTGCGCGCCGCGAGCGGCACCTTCGGGCTGGTGTGCGCCAAGGAGCCACTTCTCAAGATTTTCCGGATCACCGCCCTGGACCAGGTGTTCCCGATCTACGCCTCGGTAGAGGCGGCCACCACCGCCACCGCGTCCGATGAGCGTGACGGCCGCGGTCCGGCAGCGTGATGGCGACGGTCCGATTGTCTTTCTCACCGGCGCCGGTGCACGTGCGCACCGCGCGGCTGGTCGGGGTGGCGGTAGCCCGGCGGGCCGGGGTGGCCGAGGAACTGCTGGACGAGGTGCGGCTGGCGATCGGCGAGGCATGCACGCGCGCGGTCGCGCTGCACCGTCAGTACGGCCTGGCAGATCTGGTCACGGTGGAGATGTCCGACACCGAGTCGTACACCGTACGTGTGATCGATCATGCCCCGATCGAGGCGAGCGTCGGCCTGACCAAGCTGCCGCCGGACGAGTTGGCGGACGAGTCGCTGACCGATGAGGCGCTCACCACGGGTGTGGGTTTCGCGTTGCTCGCCGGGTTCGTCGACGATCTGCAGGTGCGTCCCGTCGAGGAGGGCACCGGCACCGAGGTCCGGATGGTGTGGCCGGTCGCCCGGCGCTGAGACAGGCACGGGGACAGGCGCGGGCGAGTGGACGTCTGCGCCCAGCGCCGGAGCGCGGCCCGGACCGGTGACCAGAAGCGGCACCGAGAAGAGCGCAAAGGTGCCAGCTAAGCCAGAGAAATCGGTAAATACCCCGACATCAGGCACTTAACATAGCGGCGAACATCACCACGACACGGCCGCGCCCGGGTGTGACCGGCGCCACCTGGGCCGATACAGTACGCGAGTTATCAGCTACTGCTCCTGGTCCCGCGTCCGTGGGACCCAGTTGTCGTTTCCCCCCGACCGGGGGATGCGCCCGACGGACTCGTCCGCCGCCGGGTGCGGTCGGTGTACAGGAGGACATTGATGTCCGGGACCTCCACAGTCCTCGCCGCGGAAAGCGGTGGGGTGTCCCTGAGCGGATCGAACGTCACATTCGTCATCGTCGCGGTGGTCTTCGCGCTGGTGGCGTTGGGCTTCGCCGCAGCGTTCGTCAAGTCGGTGCTCGCCGCCGGCCGGGGCACCACGAATATGCAAGAGATCGCCGGCGCGGTGCAGGAGGGCGCGTCGGCATATCTGTTCCGCCAGTTCAAGACGTTGGCGATCTTCGTCGTCATCGCGGTCGTGCTGCTCTTCCTGCTGCCGGTGCACAACACCGACAACGAGATCGCGGTCAAGATCGGCCGTTCGCTGTTCTTCGTGGTCGGCGCCGTCTTCAGCTCGCTCATCGGCGGCTGGGGGATGGCTCTGGCAACCCGCGCCAACCTGCGCGTGGCCGCCGCCGCCGGGGAGGCCGGCGGCCGGGAGAAGGCCATGGGCATCGCCTTCCGCACCGGCGGCGTGGTCGGTTTCCTCACCGTCGGGCTGGGACTGTTCGGCGGCGCGCTGGTGGTCTGGATCTACGGTGGTGACGCGCCGACCGTGCTGGAGGGCTTCGGCTTCGGCGCCGCCCTGCTGGCCATGTTCATGCGGGTCGGCGGCGGCATCTTCACCAAGGCCGCGGACGTCGGCGCCGACCTGGTCGGCAAGGTCGAGCAGGGCATCCCGGAGGACGACCCGCGCAACGCCGCGACCATTGCGGACAACGTCGGCGACAACGTCGGTGACTGCGCCGGCATGGCCGCAGACCTCTTCGAGTCGTACGCGGTGACGCTGGTCGCCGCACTGATCCTGGGCTCGGCGGCGTTCGGCCAGGACGGCCTGGTCTTCCCGCTGATCGTCTCCACCGTGGGTGTGGTCATCGCGATCGTGGGCGTCTTCATCACCCGCCTGCGCCCGTCCGACCGCAGCGGCCTGGCGGCCATCAACCGGGCGTTCTACATCTCCGCCGTGCTCTCGGCGATCATCGTCGCGATCGTCAGCTTCGCCTACCTGCCCTCCTCATTCGACGGGTTCGGCGCGGACGCCGGGATCGCCGCCGACGTGGCGGACAGCGGTGCCAACCCGCGCTGGGTGGCCATCGGCGCGGTCGTCATCGGCATCGTGCTGGCCGCCGCCATTCAGGCGTTGACCGGGTACTTCACCGAGACCGAGCGCCGTCCGGTGCAGGACATCGGCAAGTCGTCCCAGACCGGGCCGGCCACCGTGGTGCTGGCCGGCATCAGCGTCGGCCTGGAGTCGGCGGTCTACTCGGCGCTGCTGGTCGGCGCGGGGGTGTACGGCGCCTTCCTGCTCGGCGGTTCGTCGCTGATCTTGTCGCTGTTCGCCGTCGCGCTGGCGGGCACCGGCCTGCTCACCACGGTCGGGGTCATCGTCGCGATGGATACGTTCGGCCCGATCTCGGACAACGCGCAGGGCATCGCTGAGATGTCCGGCGACATCGACGACAACGGGGCAAAGATCCTGACCGAGCTCGACGCGGTCGGCAACACCACGAAGGCGATCACCAAGGGCATCGCGATCGCGACCGCCGTGCTCGCGGCGACCGCGCTGTTCGGGTCGTACGTGAACACCCTGCGCACGTCGCTCTCCGATGCGGGCATCGCGGCCGACCAGATCGGCGCACAGGTCCTGGACCTGCTCAACATCGCCAACCCGCGCAACCTGGTGGGCCTGCTGGTGGGCGCGGCCGTGGTCTTCCTGTTCTCCGGTCTGGCGATCAACGCCGTGTCCCGGTCGGCGGGAGCGGTGGTGATGGAGGTGCGCCGGCAGTTCCGGGACTTCCCCGGCATCATGGATCGCACCCAGCGCCCGGAGTACGGCCGGGTGGTCGACATCTGCACCCGGGACGCCCAGCGTGAGCTGCTCACCCCCGGCCTGCTGGCGATCATGGCGCCGATCGCGGTGGGCTTCGGATTGGGTGCGGGCGCGCTGGCCTCGTACCTGGCCGGTGCGATCGGCGCCGGCACCCTGATGGCGGTCTTCCTGGCCAACTCGGGCGGTGCGTGGGACAACGCGAAGAAGCTGGTCGAGGACGGCAACTTCGGCGGCAAGGGTTCCGAGGCGCACTCGGCGACGGTCATCGGCGACACCGTCGGCGACCCGTTCAAGGACACCGCCGGTCCGGCGATCAACCCGCTGCTCAAGGTGATGAACCTGGTCTCGCTGCTGATCGCGCCGGCCGTGGTGACGCTCGGCATCGGCACCGACGCGAACACCCCGGTGCGTGTGATCATTGCGGTGGTGGCCGCGCTGATCATCGTTGCCGCGGTGGTCTGGAGCAAGCGCAAGCCGGTCTCCATGGGCGAGCAGGCGGCGGTCGACGCCGCCGAGTCCGAGCCGGTCGGCGCCTGAGAGGGCGGATGCCTCAACGCGGGCACCCGGCTTCGCGGCCGGGTGCCCGCGTCCGCCTTCCCGGCGTGTCGGACCTTGCCCGTACGCTGCATGACATGCGATCGGGTCGAACGACACCCCTCCTCGTTCTGCTCCGCGCGGTCGCCGTCCCCGTGGCTGCCGTCAGCCTGGCCGTCGTCACCTTGGCGGGCTGTGCGACCGGTCCGGGGGCGCGCGCCTGGGCGACCTCCGTGTGCACCGCGCTGGCGCCGTGGCGCACCGAGATCGGCTCCCTCACGGACAAAACGCAGCAGCAGATGACCGCCAAGACCACCCCGGCCCAGGCCAAGGAGAACCTGATGCGCCTGTTCGGCGGGGCCGAGCAGGCCAGCGAGAAGGCTCGGGTCGGCGTGCACGATGCGGGCGTGCCCGATGTGGACGGCGGCGAGCAGGTCGCGGAGAGTTTCGAAGCCGCACTCGGCGCCATGCGTGACGCGTACGGGCGTGCCAAGAGCGGCATCGAGGCGCTGCCGACCACCAAGTCGGAGACCTTCTACGCGCGGGTCGCGGTCGTGGTGCAGCGGCTGCAGACGGAGTATGAGCAGAGCGCCCCGGACACGAGCAGGCTGGACTCGGCGGAGTTGAAACGGGCGTTCGATGAAGTGCCGGAGTGCCGCTGACCATGACCGACGCCGGGTGGCCGCTGATACCGCGGGAGGTGCTGCCCGCGCCGGTGGAGGCTGTGCGCCCCGCGCGTCGTCGTCCGGACCCGGTCGTCGACGGCGGTCGTCAGTTGCCTTTCTTCGGGGCGGAGACCACCGAGCCCGCACCCGCCGACCTGGTCGGCCTGCTCGCCGGGCCGGGGCGGCTGGAGCGGATGGGCGGGACGGCCCGGGTCTCGGTGATGGTCGACGCGGCCTGGCGGGTGCATGTGCTGGTGTCCGAGCTGGTCGGGCGCGGCCTGGTGGTGAACTGGGCGCCGGTTCCGGGCGAGGGTGCGGAAACCCCCGGTCCTGCCGGGTTCCGGGTGCGTACGGCCTACTCCAGCCGGCTGAGCGGCCTCGCGCACGGCTGGCCGCCGGGCGGTGGCGGCCGGCTGTTCCTCAGCGGCCCGCGGTTGCGCCTCTGGGTCGCTGCGGCGGGTGAACCGGTCCCGGACGGGTACGCGCTGCGACTGGACCCGGACGGCGGCGCGGAGATCGCGCACGCGGCGCTTGTCGAGGTCGGGCTGGGCGGCACGGTGTCGGATACAGGACCGGCATACCTGATCAGCGGGCGAAAACGTCTCGCGTTGCTCGCGGAGATGGTAGGTGAGCGGCCGGAAACCGCGCCCGCCGCGATGTGGCCGGGTGCCGCAGCAGCGTGATCTTCCTGGATTGTGTGCGACACGACAACCTGTTCCCGGTGTACCGTGTCGCCGTTGGACGCGTGCGGTGGCCGGACCGTTACCATCCGGCTCCCGAGCTGCCCGGGGAGTGCGTTCTCGCTCGGCGCGTTACCTTGAACGTCTGTGCGCCGTCGCGTAACAGGCGGAGCGCCGAGCGAGTGCGAAGTGTGCCAGCGTGAAGTATGGGAGTGCCGTGCCGAGTAACACCAGGACGACCCGTCTGGTCATCGTCGAGTCCCCGTCGAAGGCCAAGACGATCGCCGGTTACCTGGGCCCCGACTATTACGTCGAGGCCTCCTTCGGCCATGTCCGGGATCTGCCCCGCAGCGCCGCCGATGTGCCCGCCAAATACAAGGGCGAGCCGTGGGCGCGGTTGGGCGTGGACGTGGACAACGGCTTCCACGCGCTCTATGTGGTGTCGCCGGATCGCAAGGCGCAGATCGCCAAGCTGACCAAGCTGGCGAAGGAGGTCGACGAGATCTTCCTCGCCACCGATGAGGACCGCGAGGGCGAGGCCATCGCGTGGCACCTGGTCGAGACGATCAAGCCGAAGGTGCCGGTCCGCCGGATGGTCTTCCACGAGATCACCCGGCCGGCCATTCAGGCGGCGGTGGCGAACCCGCGGGAGATCGACCGCGACCTGGTGGACGCTCAGGAGGCGCGGCGCATCCTGGACCGGCTGTACGGCTACGAGGTCAGCCCGGTGCTGTGGAAGAAGGTGATGCCCCGCCTGTCCGCCGGGCGGGTGCAGTCGGTGGCCACCCGCATCGTGGTCGAGCGGGAGCGTCAGCGCATGGCGTTCCGGTCGGCGGAGTACTGGGACATCAACGCGCAGCTTGCCGTGCAGGGCAAGACCGACGGTCCGGGCAGCTTCCACGCCACGTTGATCGCGCTGGACGGCGACCGGATCGCCACGGGCAAGGACTTCGAGCCCACTACCGGGCAGGTCAAGGCCGGTTCCGGGGTGGTGCACCTGGACGGGGACGGTGCCCGGGGGCTGGCCGCCCGGCTGGAGGACCGGCCGTTCACCGTCACGCGCGTCGAGGAGAAGCCGTACCGCCGCCGGCCGTACGCGCCGTTCATCACCTCGACCCTCCAGCAGGAGGCGTCCCGCAAGCTGCGGTTCTCCGCGTCGCAGACGATGCGTGCCGCGCAGCGCCTGTACGAAAACGGGTACATCACCTATATGCGTACGGACTCGGTGAACCTCTCCGAGACCGCGCTGAGCGCCGCGCGTCGGCAGATCGCCGAGCTGTACGGCGAGCGCAACGTGCCGACGCAGCCGCGCCGCTACACCGGCAAGGTGAAGAACGCTCAGGAGGCGCACGAGGCGATCCGGCCCGCCGGGGACAACTTCCGCACCCCGGGCGAGGTGGCCAACGAGCTGTCCGCCGACGACTTCCGCGTCTACGAGCTGATCTGGCGCCGGACCATCGCGTCGCAGATGACCGACGCGGTCGGGAACTCGATAAGCGTCCGGATCCGGGCCGTCTCCACGGCGGGCGAGGAGGCCGACTTCGGCGCGACCGGAAAGACGATCACCGACCCGGGCTTCCTGCGGGCGTACGTGGAGTCGTCGGACGACGAGAGCGCCGAGGCCGAGGACGCGGAGCGCCGGCTGCCGAACCTGACCAAGGACCAGCCGCTGACCGCGGAGGAACTGGCCGCGGTCGGGCACCACACCACGCCGCCCGCCCGCTACACCGAGGCGTCGCTGGTCAAGGCGCTGGAGGAGCTGGGCATCGGCCGCCCCTCGACCTACGAGTCGATCATGCGGACGATTCAGGATCGCGGCTACGTGGAGAAGCGCGGTCAGGCGCTGATCCCGTCCTTCCTGGCGTTCGCGGTGATCGGCCTGTTGGAGGGCCACTACCCACGGCTGGTGGACTACAACTTCACCGCGGCCATGGAGACCCAGCTCGACGACATCGCCGGCGGCGACCACGCGGCCCTGGACTTCCTCACGTCCTTCTACTTCGGCAGCCAGAAGGCCGGCGGTGACGATGCCATCGCCAAGGCGGGCGGCCTCAAGAAGATGGTGACCGAGAACTTGAGCGCGATCGACGCGCGCTCGATCAACTCGATCCCGCTCTTCACCGACGAGACCGGGCGCACCGTGGTGGTCCGGGTCGGCCGTTACGGGCCGTACCTGCAACGCCAGACGCCCGGCGTCACCGACGAGTCGCCGGACGACCGGGTGTCCATCCCGGAGGGGGTGGCGCCCGACGAGCTCACCCCGGAGAAGGTCGATGAGCTGTTCCTGGGCGGCGGCGGCGAGCGGGTTCTCGGCGACGACCCGGACACCGGCGAGGCGGTGCAGCTCAAGTCCGGGCGCTTCGGGCCGTACGTGCAGGCGGGCGAGCGCCGGTCGTCGCTGTTCCGGTCGCAGTCGCCGGATTCGGTGACCCTCGCGGACGCCCTGAAGCTGCTCACTCTGCCCCGCATGGTCGGCAAGGACCCGGAGGGTGCGGAGATCCTGGCGGCAAACGGCCGCTATGGGCCGTACGTCAAGCGGGGCGACGACTTCCGCTCGTTGGACAGCGAGGACAAGCTGTTCACGGTCACCCTGGACGAGGCGCTGGCACTGCTCGCCGCCCCGAAGGCCCGTCAGCGCCGGGCGGCGGCCCCGCCGCTGCGGGAGATGGGCAACGACCCGGCCACGGAGAAGCCGCTGGTCATCAAGGACGGGCGCTTCGGGCCGTACGTGACCGACGGGGAATACAACGCGTCGCTGCGGCGCGGGCAGACGCCGGAGGAACTCACCCTGGAGCAGGCCTCGGAGATGCTGGCCGAGAAGCGTGCCAAGGGGCCGGCGCCACGCAAGAGGTCCGCGAAGAAGGCGGCCAAGAAGACGACGTCCGCGGAACCGGCCAAGAAGGCGGCGAAGAAGACGGCGGCTGCCAAGACGGCCACGCCGGCCAAGAAGGCGGCCCCGGCCAAGAAGGCGGCGTCGGCGAAGAAGGCCGCTCCGGCGAAGAAAGCCTCGGCGCGGACGTCGGCCTCCGCCGCGGAGTGAACGAGCCCGCGGTGCTCAGGCGCCGAGGACCCGGTCCAGGTAGGGGTTGGTGAACGTCCGTTCCGGGTCCAGCCGGTCGCGGGCGGCGAGGAAGTCGTCGAACTTCGGGTACGCCGCGCGCAGCGACGCCGCGTCGCGGTAGTGCATCTTGCCCCAGTGCGGCCGTCCGCCGAGCGGCGCGCAGACCTGCTCGACCGCGCGGAAGTACGGCTCGTACGGGCGGCCGCGGAACTGGTGCACGGCGATGTAGGCGGACTCCCGTCCGTACCCGTGCGACATCCAGACGTCGTCTGGGCCGGTGAAGCGCACCTCGACCGGGAACTGCACCTGGAACGGCAGGTCGTCGATGATCCGCGGCAGCGCCGCGAGCACCTCGGGCATGGCTTCCCGCGGGATTTCGTACTCCATCTCGGTGAAGCGCACCCGGCGAGGCGTGCAGAAGACCCGATCGGACCGGGCCGTGTAGGTCCGTGCGGTAAGCGCCCGCGCGGCCACCGCGTTGATGGCCGGCACCGCAGCGGGGACCGCCCGGCCGACCAGGCAGGCGCCGTGGAGAGCGGTGTTGGCCAGCAGTTCGTCGTCGAGCCAGCCGCGGAACGCGGACAACGGCCGGTCGTCATCCGGTGCGACGTTGTTGCGCTTGAGCTGGGCACGGTTCGTGTACGGGTACCAGTAGAACTCGACGTGCCGGTTGGCGGCGAGGAACTCGTCCAGCCCGGCCAGCACGTCGGCGAGGACCATCGGGCGTTCGTCGGCGAGCAGCGTGAAGGCGTCCACGCAGCGCAAGGTCACCTCGGTCATGATGCCGAGCGCGCCGAGCCCGAGGCGAGCCGCCGGGAACAGCGGTGAGTCGGCGGTGATGCGCTCGACGGCACCCGATCCGGTGACAAGAGTGACCGCTTCCACGCATGAGGCCAGAGTCGAATACCCGACACCGGTGCCGTGCGTGCCGGTCGACACGGCGCCGGCGACGGTCTGCGCGTCGATGTCTCCGAGGTTCGGCAGGGCCATGCCTTGCGCGGCCAGCAGGGTGTTCAGCGCGTACAACGGCATTCCCGCTTGAACCGTGACAAGGTGGTCCTTCTGCGAAATAGCCACAGGACTCGCTAAGCGGTGCAATTGCAGTCTTTGATCTTCGGCCGCGGCGATCGCCGTGAATGAATGTCCGCTGCCTACCGCCTTGATCCGCCGCCCGGAGCCGGCGGCCTGTTTGACGAGAGCCGCCACGTCGTCGACGCTGCCGGGAGCGAAGACATCGGCGGACATCGCTTCCTGATTGCCGCCCCAGTTGCGCCAGCGGCGCGATCCGACCGGAGTGCGACGGTCACTGGTCATTCCGGGCTCACCCTTCCGCCGAGCGGCCAGTCATGGCACGTCGAGAATGCCGCGTGACCACGGCGTCCCGTCGATGCTCCTCGCTCGTTGATCCGAGTAACGTTCCGATTATCACTGCTGAGAGGGAGTGGCGACGCGTGTCGACACCAACCGTCACCACCGGGCCGCTGCGCCGCGTTCCGGTGCAGGGAAGAAGCGTTGCCCGGGTCCAGCGCATGCTCGACGCCTGCGCGGAACTGGTTGATGAGGTCGGGTACGAGGGACTGACCACGACGCTGCTGGCCGAGCGGGCCGAGGTCGCCATCGGCTCGGTCTACCAGTTCTTCCCGGACAAGCGGGCCATCGTGCAGGCGCTCGCCATGCGCAACATGGACGCCTATCTGCAGGGCCTGTCCGCGCGGTTCGCCAACGAGACGTTCGCCCACTGGTGGGACGGCGTCGACGCGGCGATCGACGTGTACATCCACATGCATCGCAGCGTGGCGGGATTCCGGACGCTGCACTTCGGCGACGTGGTCGACATGCACCTGCTGGATGCCGAACGGGACAACAACGCGGTCATCGCCGAACGCCTCGCCGAGCTTTTGGTCGAGCAGTTCCGGCTGCTGGACCGGGACCGGCTGCGGTTCGCGTTGCTGATCTCGGTGGAGGCCGCGGACGCGTTGATCAAGATGGCGTTCCGCCGGGACGTGGCAGGCGACGAAGCGGTGATCGTCGAAGCGAAGGCGCTGATCCGCGAGTACCTGCACCGGCACGTGTCCGCCTGATGCCGGGCCCGGCCGGGACTCCCGGCCGGGCCACCCCGGCCGGCGTCGGGTGACGGGCCGGCGGAGCGGCTCACCCGAGGAAGGCATGGCCTTCCCCGCGATAGGTCGGTACGGGTGTGGTGCTGGCACCGTCCACCAGGTGTACCTCGTTGACGTGCTCAGACAGCTCGCCCGCCTTGGCATGGCGGAACCACACCCGGTCGCCCGGGCGCAGTTGCTCGGCCGCCGCGCCGACCAGGGGCGTCTGCACCTCCCCGGCGCCCTCGTCGCGCCGGTAGCGCAGCCCGGACGGCAGCCACGGCGTCGGCTGCCGGGAGGGTCCGGTCGGCCCGGAGGCGATCCAACCGCCGCCGAGCACGGTGGCGATCCGCGGCGCGGGCCGCCGGACCACGGACAACGCGAAGAACGCCGACGGGGTCGGCTGCCAGGCGCTGTACTGGTCGAACAGGGTCGGCCCGAAGAGCCCGGATCCGGCCGCGACCTCGGTCACCGCGGGGTCGGCGGCGGTCTGTGCCAGGCTGCCCGTGCCTCCGCCATTGACGAATTCCAGATCGGCGTGTTCGCGTACGGCGGCCACCGCGGCGGCCCTGCGCTCCAGCAGCTCGGCGTTCGAACGGCGCTGCATGGCGCGGATCGCCCGCCCGCGCACGGCCTGGCCCGACGGCATGTCGCCGACGCCCGCGATGTGCGCCTCGTAGCTCATCACCGCGACGAGGCGGAACCCCGGCCGGGCGGCGATGCCGCGGGCCAGCGCGCCGGCCTGTTCCGGGGAGTGCACCGGAGAACGCCGCACGCCGACATGCACCGGGCCGCCGGGACGCCAAGACGCGTCCAACTCCAGGCAGACGCGGATCTCCGGACGCCCGCCCGGGGCGGCGACCTGGTCGATCAGGTCCAGATGTGCCGGGTGGTCGACCATGACGGTGATCGTGGCGGCCAGGTCCGGGTCCGCGACAAGCTCGGCGAACGCGGCGCGATGCACCGACGGATATCCCACCAGCACGTCGTCGCTGACGCCACGCCGGACGAGCCAGATCGCTTCCGGCAGGGTGTACGCCATCACCCCGGACCATCCGGGCCGGCGCAGCACGCGTTCCACCAATGCCCGTACGCGCACCGACTTGCTCGCCACTCGGATCGGCTTTCCGGCCGAGCGTGCGGCCAGGGCGGTGGCGTTCGCGTCGAAGGCGGCCAGGTCCACCGCCGCCACCGGCGTCTCAAGATGCCCGGTGGCGCGATCCAGCCGCTCACGGAGCGCAATACGTTCGGCGATCACAGCGGCACCGTAGCGCCTTGACGAGCAATGCGAAATGCCTTCACTTATTCGCCACTCGATGGTGCGTACACCCGTTGAGCAGCGGCCTACGGTTACAGTGCTCCCGGTAGTGCACACGGGGAGGTATCCGCCATCGACAGCGAAGCCAGCGCACCGCGTACCGATTCCGGGCCGGTCGACCTCTCCGGTGGGGCCGCCCTACGGTCGGTGCTGCGCATCCGGCCGTTCCGGCGGCTCTGGCTGGTGCTCAGCGTCGCCTCGTTCGGCGACTGGATCGGCACCCTGGCCACCGCGTTGTTCGCCTCCCAGCAGGTGCAGGGGAGCGTGGCGCAGGGCAGCGCCTTCAGCAGCACGATCGCCATCCGCCTGCTCCCGGCGCTGCTGCTCGGGCCGATCGCCGGCGTCATGGCGGACCGCTTCGACCGTCGCTACACCATGGTCGTCTGCGACATCCTCCGCTTCATCGTCTATGGATCCATCCCGGCCGTCGCGCTGGTCAGCGACTCCGGTGTGCTGACCGTCACCTGGGCGGTCGCGGCCACCTTCCTGGGCGAGACGATCACCCTGATGTGGATCCCCGCCAAGGAGGCCGCGGTACCCAACCTCATCCCGCCGGCCCGGCTGGAGGTCTCCAACCAGCTCACCCTGATCACCACGTACGGGATCACGCCGATCCTGGCCGCGCTGGCGCTTGCCGCGCTGGACGGGGTGGTGCGCGGGCCGATCGGCGGGCTGCCCTACTGGGCGCAGCCGGTGCAGATCGCGCTCTACGTCAACGCCCTGTCCCGCGCGGCGACCGCAGCGGTGGTGTTCTTCGGCATCAAGGAGATCAGCTCGACGAGCACCGAGCGCCGGCAGAAGAACGCCGAGCAGAGCATGTTCCGGCAGTTCGTCGAGGGCTGGCAGTACATCGGACGTACGCCGTTCGTGCGCGGCCTGGTGCTCGGCATCTTCGGCGCCTTCGCCGGCGCCGGCATCGTGATCGGCACGGCGCGCTTCTTCACCGCCTCGCTCGGCGCCGGCGACGCCGCGTTCTACCTGCTCTTCGCGACCCTGTTCATCGGCCTGGCGGTGGGCATCGGCCTCGGCCCGATGATCGTCAAGGAACTCTCCCGGCGGCGCTGGTTCGGCATGAGCATCGTGCTCGCCAGCGGCGCCGTCGGTTTCCTCTCGGTGGCCTTCCACCTGTCCATGGCGCTGTTCGGTGCGGTGTTCGTGGGCGCGGGCGCCGGCATGGCCTTCCTGGCCGGCGTCACGCTCCTCGGTGGCCAGGTCGGCGACGAGGTACGCGGCCGGGTCTTCGCCGTGGTGCAGATCGGCGCCCGGCTGGTCCTGCTGCTGGCCATCTCGATCGCCGGCGTGCTGGTCGGTCTGGGCAGTTCCCGCACGGTCGGCCTGGGAAGTCTCTCGGTGGACGTGTCGTCCACCCGCGTGCTGCTGCTGGTGGCGGGCGTCCTCGGGGTGTGGAGCGGCATCAGCGCGTTCCGGCAGATGGACGACAAGCGCGGTGTGCCGGTGCTGGCCGACCTGTGGGGGTCGGTCCGCGGGCGGCCGTTGTCACCGGCCGAGCCGTTCGCCCGGCACGGGGTCTTCGTGGTCTTCGAGGGCGGCGAGGGGGCGGGCAAATCCACCCAGGTCACCCGGCTCGCCGAGGCGCTGCGCGGCGGTGGTCACGACGTCGTGGTCACCCGCGAACCGGGTGCCACCGACGTCGGCGCGCGGATCCGCAGCCTGGTGCTGTCCCCGGCGGAGGACGGCGGGGTGCCCTCGCCGCGCGCCGAGGCGCTGCTGTACGCCGCGGACCGCGCACACCACGTCGCCACCGTGGTGCGTCCGGCGCTGGCGCGCGGTGCGGTGGTGATCAGCGACCGCTATGTCGACTCCTCGCTGGCCTATCAGGGGGCCGGGCGCACCTTGCCCGTACCGGAAGTGTCGTGGCTGTCATCGTGGGCGACCGGCGGACTCAAGCCGGACCTGGTGGTGCTCCTGGACGTCGATCCCGCCGTCGGGATGGACCGGGTCGACGCGCGGGGGGAGGGCGTCGACCGGCTGGAAGGCGAGCACCGCTCCTTCCACGAGCGGGTGCGCTACGCCTTCCTGGACCTGGCCGCCGCCGACCCCAAGCGCTATCTGGTGCTGGACGCCGCCCGTACCGCCGAGGAGATCGGCGCCGAGGTGACCCGGCGGGTCGACGGCCTGCTCTCGCAGCGCGACCGTGGGCACCCGGCCGACGCTGCCACGGGGGTGCCGCCCGGCCCGGACCTGGCGGCACCCGACCTGGCGGCACCCGACCTGGCCGCACCCGACCTGGCCGCACCCGACCTGGCCAAGGCGCCGGACGGTGCCACCACTCCGGACGAACCGATCGAGGTGCTGGAGGAGATGACCGGGAACCGGGCCGACGGGTCCGCGTCGAATCCGACCGATCGGGAGTTTGGCCGCCGCCCGTGAGCGAGCGACAATGGCGGCCGTGAAACCGTCCGTCGCCACCGATCCGGAAACCCTCCCCGCGGACGGCGTCTTCGCCGACCTGATCGGCCAGCGCGAGGCCGTGCGCGTGCTGCGGGCTGCCGCCGCCTCCGCCGCTCGGGTGGTGGCCGGCACCGCGGAGAGCGCCGGAGCGATGACACACTCGTGGATCTTCACCGGTCCGCCCGGGTCGGGGCGATCGGTGGCCGCCCGCGCGTTCGCCGCCGCACTGCAATGCGACCGGGACGGCATCGGCTGCGGGGTCTGCCACGGCTGCCACACGGTGCTCGGCGGCACGCACGCCGACGTCCGGTTCGTGGTGCCGGAAGGGCTGTCCATCAGCGTCGGTGAGATGCGCGCGCTGGTGCTGCGGGCCGGCACCGCGCCGTCCAACGGCCGCTGGCAGGTCGTGGTGATCTCGGACGCCGACCGGCTCACCGAGGCGGCGGGTAACGCCTTGCTCAAGGCCATCGAGGAGCCCCCGCCACGCACGGTCTTCCTGCTCTGCGCGCCGTCGACGCACCCGGACGACATCAGCGTCACGATCCGTTCCCGCTGCCGCGTGGTGCCGCTCGTGCAGCCTTCGGCCGACGCTGTCGCCCAGGTGCTGATGACGCGCGACGGTGTCGCCCCCGACATGGCCGCCTGGGCCGCTTCCGCCGCGCAGGGTCATGTGGGCCGTGCGAAGCGGCTCGCCGGCGATCCGCAGGCCCGCGGGCGGCGCGACGCCGTGCTGGCGGTGCCTCGTCGGCTCACCGGCGTCGGCGCCTGCTACGACGCCGCGTCGGCGCTCATCGAGGCCGCCGAGGCCGAGGCGGTGGCCTCGGTGGCGGACAGCGACGCCGCCGAGCGGGCCGCGCTGGAGCAGGCCCTCGGCGCCGGCGGCACCGGACGCGGCGCGGCGAGCGCCATGCGCGGCGCCGCCGGGCAGATCAAGGAGCTGGAACGCCGTCAGCGTTCACGGGCCACCCGGGCGCAGCGGGACGCCCTCGACCGGGCCCTTGTCGACCTGGCCGCCTTCTATCGAGACGTGCTGGTCACCACCCTTCGGGCGCCCGTGCGGGTGGTGCACGCGGACAGTGCCGAGACGTCCGGTGCGGCGGCGGGCCGCTGGGCGCCGGAAAGCACACTGCGCCGGTTGGAAGCGGTGTTGCGGTGCCGGGACGAGATCGATCAGAACGTCAAGCCGCGGATCGCGGTGGAGGCGATGATGCTCGCCCTCTGGCGCGGCTGAGAACCATCCACAGTCGACGCCGTTATCCACAGTCGACAAGGTCGGGGGTGCGCCGCTCCCGCCCAGCCGGTACGGTGCCGTAACGCAACCACGGCAGTGCTTTCGGTGAGGAGCGGCCTGCGGATGGCTCGCGAGATCGACGAGGCGTGGATCGACGAGGCGATCGATCGATATCGGCGCCTCGACCAGATGCGTGCCCAGTTCGACTCGGCGGTCGCCGAGCACGTCGTCTCGGTGCACTCGCCGGACGATTCGATCGAGGTGCTGGTCACCGCGGCCGGTGAGATCACCGACGTGCGCATCCGCGGCACGCTGCACCATCGGACGGCGGCGGAGCTCGCCCGGGAGGTGCAGGCGGTGGTGGTGAGTGCGACCGAGGCGGCGCGATGGGCCCGCGAGAAACTGCACGACGAGGTGTTCGGCTCGTTCCGGGCGATCGAGGAGGGCTGAGATGGAGATGCTCGCCGGGCAGCTCGATGCGACGGCCGACCAGCTCGCCGCCGTCGGCCGCACGCTTCCGGGGCTGATCCCGCCCGCAGCGGCGTTCGGCGCGGACTCGAGCGGCCTGCCCGGCCGGGTCGGCCGTCGTCTGCACGATCACTATGGTGCGGTGCTCGCCGCGCGGGCCGGGGAGGCCACGGACGTCGCGGAGCGGATGACCGACCTCGCCACCGCGGTGCGTGAGACGCAGCGGGACTATGAGGCCACCGACGAAGCCGTCGGCCGGCGCATCGAGCGCGAGGGATGACGATGGACCGCCTCGACGCCGTGCTGGCCACCGCCGGGCCGTTGCTGAGACGCGTCGACGAAGTGCTCGCCGCCGGTGGCGCGCCGCCCGACCACCGCGTGTGGGCCCGTCTGCGCCAGGTGCGGCTGCTGCCCGGCGACGCGGCTTATGCGATCGGTGCGCTTCGCCCGGCCGAGGCCGCCGCGGTCGTGCCGGCGGTCCGCAGTGGTGGTCACTCCTGCGCGGCGGCGGCCGTCGCGGTGCCCCCACCCCAGGGCTGGGCGGGTGCGGCGGCGTCCTCCTACGAGCAGGCGCGCCGCCGGATGGTTCGGCACCTCAGCGGGAGTGCGGACAGCCTGGATCGGCGCTTCCGGGCCACCACGGACCTGGCCGAGTCGATCGCCGGATGGATGACCGATGCACGGGCCGTCCTGGCCGGCGTGCTCGCCGGGGTGCTCGGTTCCGCCGAGGCGGTCACGTTGTCCGAGCCGGCACCGGCCGAGCCGCCGTCACGGCCCGAGACGCTGGCGGCTGCCGAGGTGGCGGCGCGGGTGCTCGACGCCATCGCGATGGCGTGTGATGACGCGGAACGCCTGATCCGGGAGTCGGCCGACCTGGCCGCGGCGGTGCCCGCGCCGACCGCCTGACGCGGTGACGGGGTGACGGGGTCGCGGTGACGGGGTCGCACGATGACGCGGTGACGGGGTCGCATGGTGACGGCGCCGCATCCCGGCAACCGGTTGCCCGGACGCGACGCCGTGACCTCCTGCACCCCCCGCAGGTCTGTACATACTCAACGCTACCGGCGGCGATTTGTCGCGGGTGACCGAATGGATCAATCCGCATGGCCGGTGGTTACCGCACGGGTGGAGACATTGATCAGCCTGATAATCGTTCCGGGCCGACGGATGGCCGATACATTCCGGCAAATCGACGAACAACGTTTCGTTAGGTGCGAGAAACGTCGCAATCCCTGCGGCGCGGACGAGGAAGATCGGCGATCCTTCCCGGGCCGCGCGACCGCCGTCGGCGGGTCCGCGCCGCGTCGGCGAGCGGGCGAGGTCGGCAAATGGCAATATTTCACACTCGGCCGTCACCGTCGTAGGGTGTCCGCATGGGCATGCTGTGCGCGGTCAGCTTCAACCGGTACGGCCGTCTCTACTACCTCGATCCCGGCGAGTTCCGTCCCGGTGTGGGCGACCGCGTGCTGGTGCCGACCGATGACGGCCCCGAGGTGGCGGAGTGCGTCTGGGCGGCGCAATGGGTCGACGAGGACACCAGCGGCTTCCCGGCCATGGCCGGCGTTGCCGAAGAGCGCGACCTGCAGCGCGACGACCAACTGCGCAAACGCAAGGCCGAGGCGAAGGTCGCCGCCAAGAAGCTGATCAAGGCGCATGAGCTGCCCATGAAGATCGTGGCCGTCGACCACGTCCTCGAACGGGGTGAGGCAGGCACCGCCCGGACCACGATCTATTTCACCGCGCCGCATCGCGTCGACTTCCGCTCCCTGGTGCGTGACCTCGGCGCCACCCTGCGGTGCCGGGTGGAGCTGCGGCAACTGTCGGCGCGCGACTCCGCCCGGGTGCAGGGCGGCATCGGCTCCTGCGGCCGGGACCTCTGCTGCGCCACCTTCCTGACCGATTTCGAGCCGGTCACCATCCGCATGGCCAAGGACCAGGATCTGCCGCTCAACCCCTTGCGCATTTCCGGAGCGTGCGGACGCCTGATGTGTTGCCTGAAATACGAACACCCGCTGTACCAGAAATTCCAGGCCTCGGCACCCGCGGTGGGCTCACGGGTCAGCACCCCGGACGGCGACGGTCGGGTGGTGGCACACAGCGTCCCTAAGGATTCGGTCACCGTTCGGATGGATGCCGACGGCTCGCGTTGCTCGTGCAGCCGTGCCTCGGTCTGCGGCCCCCGGCAGTCGCACGACGAACGCTACGGCTGAACGATGTCGTCCGCGGCCGGGCCGGCTCACTTCTTCGCGATCGGCGGTTCGATGAGGCGTACCCGCAGCGGCTCCTCCGGCTTCAGCCACGGCGTCCCCTCGGCGCCCTCCGGGTCGGCCGCCCATCGGCGGCAGATGGTGTCGATGCCGAGCGGGTAGATCGTCAGCACGCCGTCCGCGCCGATGTGCATGCGCAGGAAGCTCTTCGCGTCCTCGATGCTCTGACCCGCGTACAACTCGTTGACGTTGACCTTGAAGTGGCTCGCCGCCAGAAGGTAGAGCGCGCACAACTCCACCGCGAGCAGGCCGACGACCGGCAGGTAAAGCACCGCCGACACGACCAGGGGCGCGGGCCACGACCAATCGCGGAACGGTAGCTGCTGCCAGACCCAGGCACCGCCGGCCGCCAGCGCGACCTGCGCGATGCCGTGCAGCAACCCGAGAATCCAATGCCGGGAATGCCCATCCCGGCTGGCCCCCGGAGGCTGGGCGAACAGCACCGTGCCAGCCATGATCAACGTAACCATGAGGACCAGCGGGATGCTGAACAGGCGTTGAATGCTGCCGCCCTGGCTGATCGCGCCCGCCAACGCCAGCATGGTCAGGGTGTGGATGATGCCCAGCATGACGGCGAAGCCGGGATTGCGCATCGGCACCCTGAGAAACACGCCCCGCCCGAACCGTCGCGAGGTCGCCGCATCCGGAAAGCGCGACACCAGATCGTACGGTCGGCTCCGGCTCGCGTGGCGGGTCAGCGTGTCCTCCGGTGGCACGGTGAGCCGGTCCGGCAGGGTGTGCGTGCCCAGAAGGTAGGCCCCGCCGCCGCCGCAGGTCACCAGGTCACGATCCGCCCCGGAGAACCGCGCGTAGTGGTGCAGATCGCCGGACACCAACAGCCGCACCTGGGCCCCGGTCGGTGCGAGGATGGTCCGAATGAAGTAGTCGACCGCGTCGTACGCCTCCGGACGGTGGTCTGCCTCCGCCTTCACCCACGTCGGCGAGGGTGTCATGACGATGATGCGGTCGTCCGGCCCGACATCGTGCGCCGCCTTCTCGAAATAGCGCAACTGCGGGTCGTCGATGTAGGCGTCGAACTGCTCGTCGATGGCGAACAGCCACCAGTTCGAGGGCAGCCGGACCGCGAAGTAGGACCGGCGCTGGGGCGTGCGCCATCCGCCGATGTGGCCGTCCTTGCGCCGGGCGAAGAGGCGCAGGAAGGCGGTGAGGCCGTCGTACCAGTCGTGGTTGCCGGGCAGCACGAACAACGTCGGGTGCGGCGCCCGCGAGGTCTCCGGCAGGGCCGCGCGGTAGGGACCCTTCGTCCGATTCTCGTACGCGTCGCCGCTCGCCACCGGGTAGACCTGATCGCCGCCCATCAGCAGCACCCGGCCGCGGGGGAGTCGCCGACCCTCCACCTCCAGCTCGTGCTGCGCCAGCAGCCACGCCACCGAATAGGTCGCGTGGAAGCCGTCGCCGAGGTCGGCCACGTAGTCCAGCCAGAGCTCGCCATCGGTGCCCCGCTCGTCGAACACGTCGTCGTCCAGAGCGTTCTGCAGCTCGCGCTTGTCCAGGTAGGCGCCGAACAGGATGGCGAGCAACGCGCGCAAACCCGTGTTGAGAAGCACCAGCGGGGCAAGCCACCCCACCGGGCGCTGTGGGGTGAACCCCAGCTCACGCGGGTCGAGGCTGGCAGGTCGGCGGTGGCGCGGATGATCGGCCTCGCCTGACTCGGCAGGTGCCGACCGGGCCTCGCCTGACTCGGCAGGTGCCGACTGGGCCTCGCCTGGCTCGGGATGTGCCGGCTGGTCTCGATCCTCGATCACACATCGACAGTAGTGGTGGGGTACGACAGCCGGACCGGGCGGCGGGGGCGAGGTTCGCCTCGGCTCCCGGGACGGTCAACCGATGCCGTACACTGGTCAACCGTTGCCGCCTTAGCTCAGTCGGCCAGAGCGACGCACTCGTAATGCGTAGGTCGTCGGTTCGATTCCGACAGGCGGCTCAGAGGATGCCCTGACCAGCGGAGACGCAGGTCAGGGCATGATTTTTATCGATGAAGATTTGAGTCACACCCCCCCCCGAAACCACCTCGATACTGCCTTCAGCGAATCAAATCCCCACGAGCTTGGGGCAAGATCGCCGCTGACCGAGCAGTCTTGGTCGGCACCTCTCGGCACGGCTTGCCAGCGATTTGCCGCCGGGTCTCGCCTAATGGCATCCGTGTCCGAGTGTCGTCGTCGACGGCCACCGAACCGTGTTCGGACGGCGACTGGGTATGGGGAGCAGAGTCGTCATGGGTTACAGTTGTTTCGGATATGGCTGGTTCGAGGAGGCTGAAATGGCGCGTTCGAGCGTTCTGGGTGAGGCGACTCGTGTCGAGCCGACCTCGGATGATCGTGAGCGCGTGGAGGCGGTCGGTCGAGCAGTAGCCGGGGCCTCCCAGGCCATACTCCGGATGCCAGACGGGGAGGAAATCCCGTTGCCCGAGTCCCTGGTAGCGGTGCTGGTTGCCTCCGCGGGCCAGTTGTCGCAAGGCCACGGCGTCACGGTGCTTGCCACCGAGGTCCGCCTTACCCCCGCCGAAGTGGGGGAACTGCTCGGGTTGTCCCGGCCGTTCGTGGCCCGATTGCTGGACGCCGGCGACATCCCGTCAGAACATCTGCCTGACAGCAAGCACCGAGTGGTGAGTCTCGCGGACGTGCTGGAGTTCCAGGCACGGCGCGAACGCCGCCGGGCGGGTCGCAGACGTATCGCGGACGCGGTTCAAGCCGCCGACCTCCCCTACTGATCCCGCGGCGCTCTCAATGACCAGCAGGGTCTTCGTCGACACCAATGTGCTGTTTCCGTTCTCAGTCATGGACCTGATGCTGGCGTTAACCGAGGACGGCGTGCACGAGGTGCTCTGGACACAGGCACTGCTGGCCGAGTGGGAACGGGTCATCGTGCGCGCCGAACGCCGATCGGCTGCCTCGGCCGCTGCGATCACGGCCGCGATCCGTGAGTTTTTCGGCGACAGCGAGGTGCTCGAGCATGCGTACGTCCATCTGATCGACCGGATGCCGGGGAAGGACCCCGACGACCGGGTGCACATGGCCGCCGCCGTCGCCGGTCGTGCCGTTGCGATCGTGACCTGGAATCTCGCTGACTTCCCGGCGGGCGAACTGGCATCCCACGGGGTGCGGGTGTGTACGCCGGACGACTATCTGTGCGAGCTGCTCGACGCCTGGCCGAATGAGGTCCTCAACTCCGTTGTCCGGTTGGCCGGCGAGAAACGCCGACCGCCGATGACCGCGATCGACCTGACCAGCTCACTCGCTAAGGCTGGCGTGCCGGTACTGGCCCAGAATCTACAGGCGATGCTGACCGACCGGGGTCATTACTGAGTGTGTCCCGGGCTACCAGGGCTTGGCGTGCTGGCCGCCCGCGGCGGCCAGCCCTCCCTCACCTACCGTCTGTGTTCATCGCGGTTGACCGACGCATGCCTTGATTGGCGAGGATCGGGGGCGACAAGGGCGCGGGAAGTTGCGGCGTGTTCTTGGTCGGGTGACGTCGCGGTCGGCGGTGTCGTACGGCTCAAACCGGATGCCGACGTGCCGGAGTACGTCGAAGCGCCAGAGTCCCCGGTCGTCTCGTTTACGAGTACGGCCGAGGGTGACGTCGGCGCACAGGACTGGTTCGACCTGTCCGTGCGGGTCAGCGTCGGTGGTGAGGACGCCGGTTTCGAAGCGCTGTTCGTCGACAGGCGGCTCGGAACAGAAGCCCAGGTCATCGGCCTGGGCTTCGCCGATTGGCGAGGTCGACCACCGCAGCGGCCGGCCCGGGCTCTTCCCGTTGCCTCCTACTGCGGATCTGGTGTGCCGTTCTGCCAGATGCAGGGTGAGCTGAGGTTGACGGTGAAGTCGAGGTGGTCGCCGCGGTCGTAACCCCAGATGCCGACGTAGTAGCCGTCGGGGGTCTCCACGACGTAGTTGGGGTCCGGATCGGTGCGGCGGTCGTCGTGGAGCTGGTATTTCTGCTCCTGCCAGAACCGCACGAGAGTGGGAATCACCTGGTCGGGGCGCCAGCCGTCGTCGGCGGGTGGGACGACCGTGTAGCGGTGGTCGATGAAGATGCGACCGGCGGGCCCGTCGTCGGTGGGGTCGTCGCAGGCCGACTCGTTGCTGCCGTCGTGGTATTCGAGCGATGCGCCGCCGGGCAGGGCCGAGCCTGCCTGCCGGGCCAACTGTTCCACCCGGGCTTTGGCCTGGGCCTGGGTCGGGGTGGGTTGCAAGGCGTCCTCCGTGGTGCAGCCCGCCAGCGCCAGCATGGCGGCAGTGGTCGCGGCCAGAATCGGTCTCGTGGTGCGGCAGGGCGTTCTCATCGCAGCTTCTCCGTCTGGCCAGTGACGATGTAGGCCATGTTCTTGCGGGCGATGTTGTTGGGATCCCAGTATGCGGAGTGGGTGGCGGCTTCGTTGTCGGGGTCGCCGGGGGCGCTGGTGAAGACGTGGGCGCCGAAGTCGTCGCGGGTGGGGTCGTTGCCGTG
>NZ_BMMX01000013.1:134501-159496 GCF_014646155.1 Mangrovihabitans endophyticus | reverse complement strand
CGGGGCAGGGCGGGGCGCGGGGCAGGGCGGGGCGCGGGGCAGGGCGGGGCGCGGGGCAGGGCGGGGCGCGGGGCAGGGCGGGGCGGCGGGGCAGGGTTGACGGGGGCGGGTCAGCGGAGGTGCTGCACCGGGCCGGTTCCGGTCACCGCCGCCAACTGGTGCAGGCGACGAATCCGCTCCTCCATCGGAGGGTGTGTGGAGAAGAGGCCCGCCATGCCGCCCCGGCGCAACGGGTTCGCGATCATCAGGTGGGCGGAGGTCGCCAACTGTCCCTCGGCCGGCAACGGGAGTTGCTGCGCGCCGTAGTGGATCTTCTGCAGCGCGCTGGCGAGGGCCAACGGATCGCGCGTCAGCGTGGCGCCGGAGGCGTCCGCCTGGTATTCGCGGTTGCGGCTGATGGCGAGCTGGATGATCGACGCCGCCAGCGGGCCGAGGATCAGCATCATCAACAGCGCGGCCGGGTTGGGGCCGTCGTCGTCCTCGCCGCCGAGCGGCAGGAAGATCGCCAAGTGCGCGACCATGGTGATGATGCCGCCCAGCGCAGCCGCCACACTGGAGATCAGGATGTCCCGGTTGTAGACGTGGGACAGCTCGTGGCCGATGACGCCGCGCAGCTCGCGGCGGTCCAGGATGCGCGTGATGCCGACCGTCACGGCGACCGCGGCATTGCGCGGGTTCCGGCCGGTGGCGAAGGCGTTGGGCTGCATGGACGGCGACACGTACAGGCGCGGCATCGGCTGCCCGGCCTCGGCCGCCAGTTCACGGACGATGGCGTACAGCGCGGGGAACTCGGCCTCGCTGACCGGTTGCGCACGCATCGCCCGCAGCGCGATCTTGTCGGAGAAGAAGTAGCTGCCGGCGTTGACCGCCAGCGACAGGAACACGGCGAAGACCAGTCCGCCGCTACCGCCGAGCCAGTAGCCCACCGCCAAGATCATCGCAGTGAGGAGGCCCAGCAACGCGGCCGTTTTGAGGCCGTTGTGGTGGCTGTGCACGTTTGTCTCCTTCGACGTACGGGCGGGGTGTGCCCGTGCCTCTAGAGAACATCAGCGAGCCGAGAATTCATCCTGAGGTGACTGTGAAGTGGCTGAACGTAGCCCGGCCGCCGGGGTCACGCCGTCAGCGCGTCGAAGAGCAACTGCGGGGCGAACCCCAGCGCCACCGCCACCGCCGCCGCCACGATCACCGCGGTCGCCACCGGCCACCGGACGGCGAACACCGGCGGACGGAGATCAGCCACGGCGATGCCGGTCGGCCCGGCGTACAGGACCGCCGCCGCCCGGACGTAGTACGCCAGGGCCACCACCGCGTTCAGCGCCACCACCGCCGCCAGCCAACCCCACCCGTCGCCGATCAGCGAGCCCACGATGGTCACCTTGGCGAACAGGCCGGCCAGCCCCGGCGGCAGACCGGCCAGGCCGGCCACCGCGAGCACGAACGCGGCACCCCGCCACGGCGAACGGCGAGCGGCGCCGCGGTAGTCGTTCAGCGTGCCACCGTCGGCGTCCGGCGGGCGCAGCGCGATGATCGCGCCGAACGCGACGAATTCCAGGGTGACGAAGAGAACGGCGTAGGCCAGGGCGGCGCGTACGCCGTCGGCACCGGCCGCCAGCGGGGCCAGAACGTATCCCGCCTGGGCCACGGACGACCAGGCCAGCAACCGGACCATCCGCGTCTGACGCAGCGCCACGAGGTTGCCGACGGTCATCGTGGCGACCGCGAGCACGGCGAGCAACGGGCCGGTGTCCAGCCGGGCCACGATGACCGTCAGGCCGATGACGCCGCCCAGCTTGGAGGCGGTTGACAGGTACGCCGCCACGGGCATCGGAGCGCCATCATAGGTGGGCGCGGCCCACGCGTGCAGCGGAACGCCGGCGACCTTGAAGGCGAAGCCGATCACGAGAAGCCACGTGCCGACCGTGGCCACCGGATGCATCGGGCCGCCGTCCGCGGCCAGCACCGCCGCGCGCAGGCCGGCCAGGTGCAGCGCGCCGGAGGCGGCATAGACCAGGGCGGCACCCATCAGCGCGACCGCGGTGGCGACCACGCTGATCACGAAGAACGTCAACGCGGCGGCCGGGCGGCGCAGGCCGACCAGCACGTACAGCGGGAGCGTCAGCGTCTCCAGGCCCACGATCAGGGTGATCAGGTCACCGGCATATCCGACCGTGACGCCGCCGGTCATGGCGCAGGCAAGCAGGAAGGCGTACTCGCCGGGCGGCAGGGCCCGCGCGGACAACGCGGGCACGGACAACGCCAGCACCCCCACGGTCAGCGCGGCGAACAGCACGGCGACGGTGGCGGCGGGCCGGGACGGCACCCAGGAACATGCGGCGCCGGTGCAGAACGTGGCGCCGGCAGATGACGTGACGGCCGCGCAGACGGCGGTGGCCAGCCCGCCCAGCACCCCGGCGGCGGTGCGGAACCGGCCGAGGGTCAGGTCGGCGAGCAGCACCAGGATGGCGGTGCCGGCCGCGGCGTACAGCGGAAGCAGGGCGACATGGTTCACGGCCTGGGTCATCGCGCGGCTCCGGTCAGCGCGGCGAGCGGGTCGCCGGTCGCGGCGAGCACCAACGCGGGCATCAGGCCGACGGCGAGCGCCAACGCCAGCAGCGGCGACCAGGCGACCCATTCGACTCCGCCCACCCAGGGCTGCGAAAGCTCGGCGCGAGCCGGGCCGTGCGTGAGCCGGCGCAGCAGTCGCAGGAAGTACGCCGCGGTGAGCGCCCCGCCGATCGCCGCGACCACCGCGAGCGTCGTCCAGAGCGCGCCGCCGTGCTCGACGGCGGCGACCACCGCGAACGCCTCGCCCCAGAACCCGGCAAGCCCGGGAAGGCCGAGCGAGGCGAGCGCGGCGAAGCCGAACAGGCCGGCCAACCGCGGCGCGGTTTCCCGCAGGCCGCCGAGGGCGTCCAGGTCGCCGGTGCCGGTACGGTCCTTGATCGCACCGGCCAGGAAGAACAGCAACCCGGTGATCACCCCGTGCGCGATGTTGCCGATCAGCGCGGCCTGCAGGCCGGTCACCGTCAGCGTGGCGATGCCGAGCAGGACGAACCCCATGTGCCCGACGCTTGAGTAGGCGATGAGCCGTTTCACTTCGGTCTGCCGCAGGCACAGCAGGGCGCCGACGACGATCGCCGCGGCGGCCAGCACGCCGAGCGTCGGTGCGGCCCACGCGGCGCCCGCCGGAGCGACGCCGACACCGATCCGGATCAGGCCGTACGTGCCCATCTTCAGCAGCACCCCGGCGAGGATGACGCTGCCCACGGTGGGTGCCTCGGTGTGCGCGTCGGGCAGCCAGGTGTGCAGCGGCCAGAGCGGCGCCTTCACCGCGAACGCGGCGGCGAACAGCGCGAACGCGGCGTACTGCGTGGTGCGTGACAGGCCCAGGCCGCCGGCCAGCGCCATCAGGTCGGCGGTGCCCGCGGCGGCCACCACGGTGAACACGCCCAGCAGCAGGAGCACCGAGCCGAGCAGCGTGTAGAGCACAAACTTGCGGGCCGCGGCTTGCCGCTGCGCGCCGCCCCAGCCGGCGATCACCGCGTACATGGGCAACAGCACGACCTCGAAGAAGAGGAAGAACAGCACCAGATCGAACGCGAGGAAGGTGCCGAGGATGCCGACTTCGAGGGTGAGCAGCAGGGCGGCGAGGGTACGCCCGGAGCCGCCCCCGCCGGGCACATGGCGCACGGTGTAGCCGCAGCACAGCAACGTGAGCAGCGCGGTGAGCGCGACAAGCGGGTAGGACAGGCCGTCCACGCCCAGGTGGAAGTCCAGGTTCAGGGCGGGCACCCAGGAGACTCGGTATTCCGCCCACGGCACCACGGCGGGCAGGCCGTACCCGGACCAACCGGTGCCGCGGGTCAGCCCGAGCAGACCCACCAGCATCAACGTGGCCAGGGCGAATCCGGCCGCGGCCCGGCGGCCGGGGAGCTCGGGCAGCACCGCGGTGACGAGCGCTCCGATGGCGGGCACCGCGAGCACCCCGACGAGCAGCAACTGAGACCAGGTCACGACGCGACTCCGTAAGCGACGGCGAGCACGCTCAGCACGAGCGCGCCGGCGAACACGGCGACCGCGGCACGCGGCAGCGCCGCGCGGTGCGCGGCAGCGGTGACCGCACCGAGCCGGGAGGTGGTCGCGCCGGCGCCCTCCACCGTGCCGTCCACCACCCGCTCGTCGACCAGGCGCACCGCGGCGGCCAGCGCACGCAGCGGGCGTACCACCAGACGGTCCTGGGCCGCATCCAGATAGAACGCGTGCGCCAGCACGGGGCGCACCCGGCCGAGGGCCGTCACCGGGTCGGCGCCGGGCGCGGTGTGCCACAGCCACCACGCCGCCCAGGCACCCAGCGCGAGCAGCACCAGCGGCAGCACGATCGCCACGTCGAGGTGCGGCGACTCCAACTCCAGCGCGCTGCGGAAGCCGGGCAGGTACGCCGCCAGGCCGAGCACCGCAGTGGGCACCGCGAGCGCGAGAATCGGCCAGCGCATCGCCCCGGGCGGGTCGTGCAGCGTGACGGGACGCTGGTAGCGGGCGTCGTCGAAGCCGACCTCCCAGTCCGGCCCCTCCGGCCCGTACGGGCGTTCGGCCCCGAAGAAGGCGCGCAGCAGCAGCCGGGTGGCGTACCAGGCGGTGATCGCCACCCCGGCCAGCGCGGCCATCCACACCACCCATCCGACCCACGCCGGAGCGGGACCGCCGCCCTCGGTCGCGTGCGCGGCGGCGACCAGCACGTTCTCCTTGGACCAGAAGCCGGCCAGCGGCGGCAGGCCGGCCAGGGCGGCGAGCCCGATCACGAAGCTCCAGAACGTGACCGGCATGTGCGTGCGCAGCCCGCCCATCCGGGACAGGTAGTTGTTGCCCACGGCGTGGATCACCGCACCCGCGGCCAGGAACAGCAACGCCTTGAAGGCCGCGTGGGTGAGCAGGTGGAACAGGGCCGCGGCGGGTGAGCCCACGGCCAGCGCACCGGTCATGTATCCGATCTGGGAGACGGTGGACCAGGCGAGCACCCGCTTCAGGTCGTCCTGCGCGGTCGCGGCCAGCGCGCCGAGCAGCAGCGTCACCGCGGCCATCACGCCGAGCACGGCCAGCGCTGCCGGAGCCGCGGCGAACAGCGGGAACAGCGGGAACACGACGTAGACCCCGGCCGCGACCATGGTGGCCGCATGGATCAGCGCGGAGATCGGAGTCGGGCCGGCCATCGCGTCGGGCAGCCAGGTGTGCAGCGGGAACTGCGCGCTCTTGCCCGCCACCCCGGCAAGGATCAGCAGCAAGGCGGCGGTCAGCGTGCCGGTGCCGTAGTCGTGGGTGAGCACCTCGGCGATCCGGAAGGTGCCGGCGTGCACCCCGAGCAAGGCGATGCCCAGCAGGAAGCCGACGTCGCCGACGCGGGTGACCACGAACGCCTTGACCGCGGCGGCCGGCGCGTCGGGCAGCCGCCGGTCATGCCCGATGAGCAGGTACGAGCAGGCTCCCATCACCTCCCAGCCGACCAGCAGCATGATCAGGTCACCCGAGGTAACCACCAGCAGCATCGCCCCGGTGAACAGGCTGACCTGGGCGGCGTACGGCGCGTAGCGGGGATCGTCGTGCAGGTACGCGATCGAGTACACCTGCACGGCCAGCGCGACCGCGGACACGGCGAACGCGACGTACAGCGCGGCGGCCCCGGCCGAGAACGTCAGCGTGATGTCCAGGTCGCCGAGGCGGACCCAACGCAGGCTGCCCTCCGCCGGATCGCCCGGATAGTCGATGATCGCCAGCCAGAACACGGTGACCGCGAGCGAGACGGCGGCCCCGGCGACGCCCAGGGTGGCAGCGGCGCGGCGGCGCCGCCGTCCGCCGTCACCCGGGCGCAGCAGCAGCCCAACCAGGCCGAGCAGGAGCGGCGCCGCGGGCAGCATGGTCCCGAAGATCGCTGTGATGGTCACCGGGCGACCTGCTCCCGTACGTCGCTGTCTGCCCCACCGCTGTCCGCTCCGCCGCCCTCGGGCTCGTCCAACCGCACGTCGTCGACCACGACAGCCTTCCGGGTGCGGTAGTACTGCAGGACAATGGCCAGCCCGACGCCGACCTCGGCGGCGGCGAGCACGATCACGAAGAGGGTGAACACCGACCCGGCGTACGACCGCAGCGTGGCGTCCGCGGTCACGAAGATCAGGTTGACCGCGTTGAGCATCAGCTCCACGGCCATCAACACCAGGACCGCGTTGCGCCGGCGCAGCACGCCGAAGACACCGAGGCCGAACAGCAGCGCGGCGGTGACGTACGGGATGACGGCGTGCATCAGGAGGCGTCCTCCCGGGCGCGGAAGCCGGCATCGTCCGCGCCGGGGCCGGAGGCGCCGGAGCCGGGGCCGGGGCCGGGGCCGGAGGCGCCGGAGCCGGGGCCGGGGCCGGGGCCGACTGCGGGGCCAGGGCCGACTGCGGGGCCGGGGCCGCGTAGGTCCGGCCGGGACAGCACGATCGCGCCGACCAAGGCGGCCAGCAGCAGAATCGAGAGCACCTCGAACGGCAGCACCCAGCCGCCGAAGATCTGCTCGCCGAGGCGTTCGGCGGTGCCCGGCTCGGGCAGCTCGTACCGGGTCCAGCGGAACGCGTCGGCGAGCAGCGCCGCCAAGCCGAGCCCGGTGCCGCCGCCGACCAGCGCGGCGGCCCACACGGGACGATCGAGATCGCGGGACGCGCCGATCGGGGCGCGGGTGAGCATCACCGCGAACAGCAACAGGACGACCACGGCACCGACATAGACCAGCACCTGCACCCAGGCGACCAGTTCGGCGCCGAGCACCAGGTAAAGGCCGGCGACCGCACCCAGGCTGATCACCAGGTAGAGGCCGGATCGTACGAGATGGGCGCTGGTCACCACGAGCGCGCCGGACCCGACCGCAACCGCGCCGAGGGCGAGAAGCAGGACGTCGGCGACGGTCACGAGGTCGGCTCCGGAGGCGCGGCGTCCCCCGTGGCGGGCGGGGATTCCGGGCGAGCCCGGGTCGCGGTCCGGGCGGCGGTGGGCGCACCCGGTCCGGCCGCCTTCCGGGCCGCGGTGGACTCCTCCTTCGACGGCTCGCCGAGCACGTCGTGCGCGGGTGGCGGCGGCACCGTGGGCATCCACGCGCCGAGCCGCTCCTTGTCGTGCAGCAGATCGAGCACGTCGTACTCGGAGTATTCGAACTCCGGGCTCCAGTGCAGCGCGTCGAACGGGCAGACCTCGATGCAGATGCCGCAGTACATGCACAGCGAAAAGTCGATGTCGAACCGGTCGAGCACGTTGCGCTGCCGAGCGCGCGCGGCACCGGGTACGACCACTTCTTCCTTGTGCGAGTCGATGTAGATGCACCAGTCCGGACACTCGCGGGCGCACAGCATGCAGACCGTGCAATTCTCCTCCAGCAGCGCGATGACACCCCGTGATCGCGGCGGGAGATCAGGCTCGACGTCCGGGTATTGCCGGGTGGTGGAGCGCCGGGTCATCGTCTTGAAGGTGACGGCGAGCCCGTCGACGAGCCCCTTGCCCGGGATCGGACGGCCCGCTTCCTCACTCATGACCACATATCCTGCACGCTCCACGATCGGGACGCGAGCACACCCCCACGAGAACTTCCGACACGACCGGCCTACCCGCCCCGTCGTCCGCCGTACCCGTCCACCTTCAGCCACGCCCGTCCGCCCACGGCCACACTTCATACACTCGCCCCGCCGACCACCCGCCCCGCCCAGGCATCCGCCCCCGCCCAGGGCATCCGCCCCCGCCCAGGGCATCCGCCCCCGCCCAGGCATCCGCCCCCGCCCAGGGCATCCGCCCCGCCCAGGGCATCCGCCCCGCCCAGGCATCCGCCCCCGCCCGGCGTCCGTTCCCGCCCAGGGCATCCGTCCCGCCCAGGCATCCGCCCCCGCCCGGCGTCCGTTCCCGCCGATCTAGAGCTTTCCGCGCTAGATATGCACCGATATAGCAGCATCCATCCGACCACAAAGTCCAAGATCAGCACGCCGTCGGCGCCCCACACGATCGATCTTGGATTTTCTGGCTGGACAAGTAGGGAATACCAGGTCAAAACGGCGGCCATAAGTTCAAGATCGACGGGCGGCGCGGCGCGGGGCGGCGCGGGGCGGCGCGGGGCGGGGCAGGGCGGGGCAGGGCGGGGCAGGGCGGGGCGGAGCGGGTCAGCGGCGGAGCGGGGCGGGTCCGGGGCGGGGCGGGGCGCGGCGCGCGTTCGACCACCGAGAGTGTGGACTCGTATACGTGGCGTACCAATTGCACCTTAGAGGGGCTGTTGCTTATTTCAAGGCTTTATATAGGCGAAGGTCGGTTTTAGTCAGTTGATGTCCGGTTAAGTAAGGGCGCGTCAGCAACGATCAACCACATTGGAGGATGACGTATGAACCGGCACCTCGCCCGCACCCTCGCCGCCACCACCGGCGCCGCAGCGACCGTGGCCCTTGCCGCCGTTCCCGCGTACGCGCAGGCCGCGCCCTGCGTGGAGAAGGTCGCCGTGGTCAACAACGGCGGCTTCACGATGGACTTCCAGCTCACCACGCGCGAGGGTCAGCTCACCGCAGAGACCGACACCTACCCGATCAACCAGTGGCGAGTCATTGACCTGACCTCGACGACGATCGCCGAGGGTGCCGACGTGCGCCCGCTGGTGCACGCCACCGCGGGCACCGACGTGCAGGGCAACGTGTTCGTGTCGTACTGCACCAACGGGCAGACCGCGACCTACACCGCCAGCGGCACCACCCTGGATTACCAGGTCACCCTGCTCACGTGAGCACTTTGACCGCGGCGGTCAGCACTAGCTGAGCTAGTGCGACCGGCACGAGGACCAGCCAGCAGATCCTCTGTAGCTGGTCCTCGCGCAGCCGCGGGAAGGTCACCCGCATCCAGATGATCACGAATGCCACGGCGAAGACCTTGATCAGGGTCCACAGCCAGCCGAGCTGCTCGGCGAACGGGCCGTGCCAGCCGCCCAGGAACAGCACGGTGGTCAGCGCGGCGATCACCACGATGCCGACGTACTCGGTGAGCAGGAAGAACGCGAAGCGCAGGCCGGTGTACTCGGTCATGTAACCGACCACCAGCTCGGAATCGGCGATCGGCATGTCGAACGGCGGGCGCCGGATCTCGGCCACGCCGGAGACGAAGAAGACCACCATGGCCGGCAACTGCCACAGCAGCCACCAGGGCGACCACGCCGCGACGATGCCGGGCAGGCTCAGCGTTCCCGCGGCCATGGCGACACTGGCCGCGGCGAGCACCAGCGGCAGCTCGTACCCGAGGAGTTGCGCGGCCCCGCGCAGGCCGCCGAGAAGGCTGTACTTGTTCGCCGAGGCCCACGCGGACATGAGCACCGCGACCACGCCGACGCCGAGCACGGCGAGCACGAAGAACAGCCCGATGTCCAGCTTCTGAGCGACCAGAGCGCCGGGGCCGAGCGGTACGGCGAGCAACACGACCAGGTAGGGGAAGAGCGCCACGATCGGCGCGAGTTGGAACACCCTGCGGTCGGCGGCGCGCGGGGTGACGTCCTCCTTCTGCACGAATTTCACGCCGTCGGCGATCAGTTGCGCCCAGCCGTGGAAGCCGCCCGCGTACATCGGGCCGAGACGGGCCTGCATGTGCGCCATGGCCTTGTGTTCCATCTGCCCCACCACCAGGGGCAGCACCAGGAACGCGGCAACCACGGCGACGATCCGCACGGCCAGGTCGAGCCAGAGCGGCATCAGTCACGCTCCCCGGAATCGGAACCTTGCGACGACGGCGACGGACCGGGCGACGGACCGTCGGATGCCGGGCGGCGCGGGGCGCGCGCCGGACGAGCCGGACGTTCCGGCGGCGGCAGCGTCCCCGCCAGCGGACCCCACTCGTTCGGGTCCGGCACGCCCGGCGGGCGCATCGGCGCGCGTTTGCCGCGCCCGGCCTCCGACTCGCCGGGTTCCTTCGCGCCCGGCCACGCCTTGGCCACCCGCGCGGCGAGCACGAACTCCTTGCGTAACGGGTGCCCCTCGAACTCCGGCGGCAGCAGCAACGGACGCAGATCCGGGTGCCGGGCGAAGTCGATGCCGAACATCTCGTACGTCTCACGCTCGTGCCAGGCGGCACCCGGATAGAGATCGACAAGCGACTCCACGTGCGGATCCGCCCGCGGCACCCGAGTGCGCAACAGCAGCCCGTGCCGTCGGCGCGTGGACCACAGGTGCGCGACCACGGCGAAGCCGTCCTCGGCCTCGTCGACCGCGGTCAGCCAGTCGAAGAAGTCGCAACCGAGCGCGCCCGGGTCACGCGCGACTCCGGCGGCGGCCCACCACCGCCCGGCCGGGACGTCGACCACCGCCCGCTCGTGGCCCGGACCGCCTCCGGAGACGCCTGCGGCGACGACACCGCCGGTGCCGCCGGTCTTGCCGTCCGTGAGCAGAGCGACCATGCGCTCGCCGACCTCTTCGGGCGTCATGCCCGCCATCCTAGGGTCTGCGTGATCGTCGGCCGGAAGGGCCGCGACCCGCCCGGCGACCCGCCGAACGCTCGACGCGGACGACAGGCGTGGGCTACAGGTTGGGCATCCGGCCGTTGCGGAACAGGTCGACGAAGTCCTGGTGGTCGGAGCGCGCCTGCGCGCCGTAACGGTGCGCGAACTCCACCAGGTGCGGCACGAAGCCCGCCTCGTCGGAGTCGATGGCCGCGGCGATCGACTCCTCGGTCGAGTAGTTGACCAGGTCGTGGCTGGATTCGTCGTCGGCGACCGAGTGCATGCGCGCCACCGCGCGGCCCAGGTCGGCCACCACCCCGCCCAGTTCGTCCGGCTCGTTGACGTCGGCCCAGTCCAGGTCGGCCGCGTACGGCGAGACCTCGGCGACCATCTGCCCGATGCCGTCCAACTCGGTGTAGCCCACCCAGGGGTCGGCGTGCGCCTGCAGGGCGAGCTGCGACTCCGCGGTGCGGTGACCCTGGTGGCGGAAGTAGCCGCGCACCCGATCGTCCTCGACCCAGCGGGCGACCGCGGGCACCTGCGCCTGCTTCATATAGATGATCACGTCGTTTTCCAGGGCCTCGGTGTGGCCCTCCAGCAACAGGTTGTACGACGGGAGGCCGGCCGAGCCGATGCCCACGCCCTTGCGCAGCTTGATGTCCTTGATGCTGGTGGACACCGGGCGCGTCTTCTCCGGCAGGGTGGTCAGGTAATGCTCGAACGCGTCCCGCACCTTGGCCGCGGTGTCGTCCTCGATCTCGTGCACGCCGTCACCCAGCGAGAACCGCCGCTCGAAGTCGTCGACGGTGGTCTGCGCGGCGAGAAGCTCCACGCGGGTGTTGAGACGGGCCTGCTGAAGCACCCGGCGCAGCACACCCGTGGCGTTGCGCAGGGTGATGGACCCGATCGCGTCGTCGCCGCCGACCGCGATCGCGCGCAGCTCGGTCAGGTACGCGCGACCGAACTTCGTCACCAGCTCGGTGATCACGTCGTCGGAGAGCGCCTTGCCGTACGCGATCAGCGCGAGGCTGGCGGCGAACCGCTTCAGGTCCCAGGTGAACGGGCCGACGTACGCCTCGTCGAAGTCGTTGACGTTGAACACCAGCTCGCCGGAGGCGTTCATGTACGTGCCGAAGTTCTCCGCGTGCAGGTCGCCGTGCATCCACACCCGACTGGTCCGCTCGTCGAGGTAGCGGTCGTCGGCGTAGTCCCCGGTCACGTCGGCATAGAACAGCGCCGCGCTGCCGCGGTAGAAGGCGAACGGCGACGCCGCCATCTTGCGGAACTTGCGACGGAAGGCCGCCGGATCCTGCTCCATGAGGTCACCGAACTCCCTGGTCAGCACCTCGATGATGAATTCCGGACGGTCTTGCTGAGTCATAAGCTCCTCGCCGTGGTCACGATGTCCCGGACCGTCGCCAGGCTAGCCTCCGGATGCTTGCGGGGGCGTGACCATCGGCGCGGTCAGCGACGCGGCGTCGCGGACCAGCGGATCGGGACGGGACACCCCACCAGGCCCCGCGCCCTCCCCGGCGATCTTCTCCTGCAGGCGCAGGATGCCGTGCAGCAGCGCCTCCGGCCGGGGCGGGCAGCCGGGCACATAGACGTCGACCGGGATGATCTGGTCGACGCCCTTGGTGACCGAGTAGGAGTCCCAATAGGGCCCGCCACAGTTGGAGCAGGCACCGAAGGAGATCACGTATTTGGGTTCCGGCATCTGGTCGTACAGCCGTTTGATGGCCGGGGCCATCTTGTCGGTGACCGTGCCGGACACGACCATCAGGTCGGCCTGGCGCGGGCCGTGCGCGAACGGGATCACACCCAGCCGGATGAAGTCGTGCCGGCCCATGCTGGAGGCGATGAACTCGATGGCGCAGCAGGCCAGCCCGAAGTTGAACACCCACAGCGAGTAGCGCCGACCCCAGTTCAGCACGAACCGGATCGGCTCCCCGAGAACTCCTGGCAAACCGGCCACCCGGTCAACCTACACCGGCTGCCCGGCCGGCTCTGCGGGCCGTTGCAGCAGGCTGAGGAACCCCGCGAGCAGCGCTTCCCGCAGGGGCGGCGGGGCGATGTTCAGCAACGAGTTGACCGCGGCCATCGGCCCGGTAGCCCCCTCGGCCAGCCCCAATTGGCCGGCCAGCGTGGCGATCAGCTCGGGCGTCACCGCCGTCGGAGTGAGCGATGCGGCGGCGCCACGCAGGTCGTCGGGCAACTCGACCGGGCCGCGACGCCGGGCCGCGTGCACCGCCTCGGCAAGCGCGGGCGCGAACTCGCCGGCGGTCGCGCCGACCGCGGCGGTCACCGTCAGATGGAGGGTTTCCGGCATGTCCCGGTACGCCATCTGCGGCTGCGTGTGCCAGCCGCGCGCGGCCAACTCGTCGGCGAGCACGAACAGGTCCACGCCGTCCGTGGCCAGGCAGATCACCGTGGTCTCCGGGGGCGCGTACAGACGTACGCCGTCGGTGTCGCGGACCGCGGCGGCCAGCGTGCCGACGGCGTCCCGCGTGGTCTGCGCCAGCGCGAGATATCCGTGCTCGCCGAGGTGGCGCAGGGTGGCTAGGGCGGCGGCGATGGGTCCTCCGGAGCGGGTGGAGGAGACACCCGGGTTGATCATCGTGTAGCCGGGCCAGTCCGCGTGCGCGAAGTACTGCGGCATGCGCAGCTCCGGGCTGGCGTGCAGGAGCACCGAGACGCCCTTCGGCGCGTACGCGTATTTGTGCAGGTCGACCGAGATGCTGGTGACCCCGGGCACGGAGAGGTCGAAGGCGGGCAGGTCGGCGCCGAGCCGCCGCAGGTAGGGCAGCACCCAGCCGCCGAAGCACGCGTCCACGTGGCACCGGACGCCGCGTTCCGCGGCCACCGCGGCCACGTCGGCCACCGGATCCAGCACGCCGTGCGCGTACGACGGCGCGGACGCCGCCACCAGCACCGTGTCCGGCCCGATCGCGGCGGCCATGGCCACCGGGTCGGCACGCAACTCACGGACCGGTACGACGTCCAGCTCGACCCGCAGATAGTGGGCGGCCTTGGCGAAGGCGGCGTGGGCGGTGGACGGGATCACCAGCCGCGGCCGGGCGATCTCCGGGTGCGCGTCGCGGGCAGCCTTCACCGCCAGCAGCAGTGACTCGGTGCCTCCGCTGGTCACGGTGCCGACCGTGGCGGCATCCCCGCCCAGCAGCCGGGCCGCGGCGCCGACCAGGGCGTTCTCCATGGCGAGCAGGGACGGGAAGGCGGTCGGGTCGAGGCCGTTCACGTGCGCCGAGATCGCGTACGCCGCGTGCGCCAGCTCGTCCAGGCCGTCGCGGCCGGGATCGTAGACGTACGCGAACAGCTTGCCGCCGTGGGTGGGCAGGTCGGCGGCGCGCAGGGCGCGCAGTTCGGCGAGGATCTGGTCGGCCGGCACCCCGGCGTCCGGCAAGGCGTCGATCATGCCTCGACGCTAGGCGAGCCGACCGCCGCAGGCGAGTCGTCGTACCTCCGCAGCAGGAACACCGCCATCCCGACGAGCGCGGCCGGGATCACGCTGAAGCCGAGCAGGATGCCGAGCCGGGCGGCGTCGTCCTGCACCGCCGCCACGCCGCCGGACGCCGACTCGTACCCGGACAGTTGCAGCACCAACGCGAAGATGCCCGGACCGAGCGCGAGCCCGAACGTCTCCCCCGCGGTCCACAGGCCGGTGAACACGCCCGCCTGGCGGCGGCCGGTGCGCGCGGTGTCGTGGGCGATCCGGTCCGGCAGCATGGCCAGCGCGAAGACCTGCTGCCCGGCGTACCCGACGCCGATCACCGCGACGATCAGGTAGACCGCGACCGGCGGCACCGCCCCGGCGCCCAGCAGGGCGAGCGCGCCGGCCGCGAACAGCAGCGAGGCGACCACCATGGACCGCAGCTTGCCGATCGACCGGCCGATCCGCGACCAGAGCGGCATGACCAGCAGCGCCGGGCCGACAAACGCGGCGAACAGGACGGTCGCCCCGGCCGGCCGGCCGATCACGTGGTCGGCGAAGTACTGCACGCCGGCCAGCATGGTGGCGATGCCGGCGGACTGGATCACGAAGCAGAGCAGCAGGGCCCGGAACGAGCGGTTGGCGGCGACCACCGCGAGCTGCGCCCGCCAACTGGGCTCGGACTGTCCGGGGGTGCGCATGGCCGCACCGCGAGTGCCGCCGAAGACGCCGAGCGTCCCGGCCGCAATCAGCGTCGCGACGAACAGCCCGGCCCAGCGGTGCCCCGCCAGCCCGTCCCCGGTCCGCACCACGATCAGTGGGGCGAGCGCGCCGGACACCAGGATGGCCAGGGCGAGCACGGCCACGCGCCAGGTCATCAGGCGAGTCCGCTCGGCATACCCGTCGGTCAGTTCGGCGGGCATGGCCACGTACGGCACCTGGAAGAACGCAAAGGCGGTGGCGGTGGCGAGGAAGGCCAGAGCGACGTATGCCGCGGCTGGCCCGCCCGCGGCGAACGGGCCCGCGAACATCGCGGCGAACAGCACGGCCAGCGCCAGGCCGGCGATCAGCAGGAACGGGCGGCGGTCCGGGCGGCGGTCGGAGATCCGCCCGGCCACCGGGTTGATCAGCACGTCCCACGCCTTGGGCAGCAGCACGAGCAGGCCGGCGACGCCCGCGGCCACGCCGAGCGTGTCGGTGAGATAGGGCAACAGCAGCAGGCCGGGCACGGTGCCGAATGCGCCGGTGACCAGCGACCCCACCGCGTACCCGGCCAGCACCCGGCGGCCCAGCACCGGGCGGCCCAGCCCAGGGCGGCCCAGTCCAGGGCGGCCCAGTCCAGGGCGGCCCAGCGCGTCGCGCGCCGGGTGCGTCGGGGCCTCGTCGGCGGAGGAGTCGGTGGTCGCCATGGACGCGGATGGTAACCAGACGGACGCCGATGCGCCTACGCTTCGCCACATGGACAGCGTTCGCGCTGGGGTGGCCGCGGCTCACCCGACGACCGCCGAGGTGGGACTGCAGGTGTTGCGCGACGGCGGGTCGGCCGCCGATGCGGCGGTCGCCGCGGTGCTCACCTGCTGCGTCGCCGAGACCATCTACACCGGGCTGGGCGGGGGCGGGTTCGCGACCTACTTCGACGCGGCCACCGGCGAGGTGACCTGCCTGGACTTCTTCTGCACGGTGCCGGGCACGGACGGTGACCGGCGCAGCGGACCGATGATCTCGATCGAGGTGCTCTTCGGCGGGATGCCGCAGCCCTACTCGATAGGCGGGGCGAGCGTGGCGGTGCCCGGAGTGCCGGCCGGGGTGGGCGCGGTGCACGGCCGGTGGGGACGGTTGCCGTGGCACGCCGTGGTCGCCCCGGCCCTGGCGTTGGCCCGCACCGGGGTGGTCCTGCCCGCAGCCCAGGCGCGGACGCTGATCTCCTGCGCGCCCGGCCTCGCGTACGGGGAAGGCGGACCGGTCTACGCACCGGGCGGACGCCTGATCGGCGGCGGCGAGCTGCTCTTCCATCCGGGGTTGGCGACCGCGATGGAGGGGCTGGCGGCGGACGGCCCGGCGGCGTTCTACACCGGCGCCTTCGCCAAGGTGATGGTCGACGCGGTGCGCGCGGCGGACGGCTGCCTCGGCCCGCGGGACCTGGCGGCGTACCGGGTCCGGGAGACCCGCGTGGAACACGCGGCGCTGGCCGGGCGCCGGGTGCACGCCCGGCGCGATCTGAGCCGCACCGTGCGAACGCTTGCCGCGCTGCCGGGCGACATCGCGGACCGGCCGCCGAACGCGCGTGTGGTGTCGGTGGCCGCGGCGCTGCGGGACGCGGGTCGCCAACGGATCGGGGACACCACCAACGTCTCGGTGGTGGACGCCGACGGCAACGCGTGCGTGATCACCACGACGCTGGGTCTGGGCGCCGCGGTGTGGCTACCCGGGCTCGGGGTGAACATGAACTCCATGCTCGGCGAGGGGGAACTGGCCGTCGGCGAGCTGACGCCCGGCGAGCGGATGTCGTCCAACATGTGCCCACTGGTGGTGACCGACGAGCATGGGCGGCTGGTCGCGGCGGCCGGTTCGGCGGGCGCCTCGCGAATCCGCACTGCGCTGGTGGACACGCTGCTCGGGCTGCTGGTGGACGGCCTGGACATGCCGACCGCGATCGCCCGGCCGCGCTTCCACGTGGTGGACGACACCGTGCACGCCGAGCCGGGCGTGCCCGGCGACCAGATGGCGGCGCTGGCCGACGCGGGCTGGCGGATCAATCGCTGGCCCGAGCTGGACCACTACTTCGGCGGGGTGAGCGGGGTGGGACCGGGCGGCGCTGCGGGCGACCCGCGCCGCGGCGGCACGGGTCTGCTGCTGCCCGGCGGCTGACCGGCGCACCGCCGTCGCCTCCGGCACCGCCCTCACATCCGGCGCGCCGCGGTCGCCCCGGCCGCCGCGGCGACCTCGCGCAAGCCCACTTCCAGGTCGGTCGGCGCCAGGCCGAAGGTGCGCTCGGTGAGTGAACTGTCCATCCGGAACGGCGCATAGAACTGGTAGTCCATCTCGGCCAGTTCGCGCGCCATCGGCACGGCCAGCCCGGCGGTCCGCATCACGAACCGGGGAATCGCGCGCAGGGTGATCCGCGGAGCGCCGGCCACCGCGCAGTAGCGGTCGGCGAGTTCCTGGATGGTGAGCGGGGCGACGGTGGGCACGTGCCATGCCTTGCCGAACGCGCGGTCGTCGCCGGCCAGGTGCACCAGGGTGCGGGCCATGTCCCCGGTGTAGGTGAAGCTGTGCGGCAGGTCGGCCCGGCCGGGCACCCACGCCGACCGCCGTCCCTTGGCCACCGCGGGCAGCAACGCCACCGAGAAGACGCTCGCCGCACCCGCGCCGACATAGTCCGAGCCGCGGGCCTCGACGGTGCGCACCCCGCTGCGCAGCGCGTCCTCCCACATCCGGATGCGCACCTTGCCCTTGCGCCCGACCGCGGCCAGGGGCGTGTCCTCGGCCATGTGCCCGTCCGGCTGCGGCCCATAGCCGTAGAGGTTGCCGGTGATCGCATAAACCGCCCCGGCGGACTTGGCCGCCGCGATCATCGCCGCGTTCATCGGCGGCCAGCGCTTCTCCCAGTCGGTATAGGGCGGGTTGGCGCAGTTGTAGAGCACCTCCGCCCCCTCGGCGAGCTCGGTGAGGCGGTGCGCGTCGGCGGCGTCCGCGGCGGTGCGCTCGATCAACGGGTGCTCCGGCCCGCCGCCGCTGCGGGTGACCACACGGACGCTCTCGCCCCGATCGGCGAGGAGCCGGGCGATGGTGGAGCCGACCGGACCGGACCCGACGACCAGATGCTTCGACATGTCGCTCTCCCTTGTGAGCACCGCTCTCTGACAGGAACGACTGTCACACGGAAGGCCGGGAAAAGCAAGAGCACTGCTCTCTTTGTGGCACACTGGTCGCATGAGTGCTTCCGGGGTGCGTGCCCGCGTACGAGCGGAGATGACCGAGGAGATCAAGACGGTCGCTCGCCGACACCTGGCGTCCGACGGCGCGAATCTCTCACTCCGTGCCGTCGCCCGCGACCTGGGCATGGCCTCGTCCGCGGTGTACCGCTACTTCGCCAGCCGGGACGAGCTGCTCACCGCGCTGATCATCGACGCCTACGACGCGCTGGGCGCCGCCGCCGAACACGCCGCCGAGGGCGTGCGGGGCGACCTGGACCGGTGGCTGGCGGTCGCGCTGGCGGTGCGGGACTGGGCGCTCGCCGAGCCGCACCAGTGGGCGCTGATCTATGGCAGCCCGGTCCCCGGGTACCAGGCCCCACCGGACACCATCGGGCCGGCCACGCGGGTGATCCTGCTGATCGCGGCGATCGTCCGGGAGGCGTACGAGGCCGGGCGCATCCCGGACCAGCCGCCGCTGACCGGCCGGTACGCCGAGGAACTCGCGGCGGTGGCCGAGCAGTTCGCCGGGCGGGCCCCGGCCCGTCTGGTCGGCGCCGCGATGTCGGGTTTCATCCACATGTGCGGTGCGGTGAGCGCGGAACTGTTCGGACAGCTCACCAACGGGGTGGACGAGGACCGGCGCGGCTTCTTCGAGTTCCAGATGCGCGGCGCCGCGGCGTTCGCCGGCCTGTCCTGACGCTCAGGCCGGTTCGCCGGCGGTCGGCAACCACTGCGCACGGGCCATGTCGACCCGGTCGCCGCGCAGCGGAACCCCCTCACTCAGCAACCGCTGGCGGGCCTCCCGCTCATGCCCCGGCGGCATCCGCCCGGAACTGGTGACCACCCGGTGCCACGGCACACCGCCGCCGTGCCGCGCCATGATCGTCCCGACCTGCCGCGCCGAGTTCCGGCCGGACCGCTCGGCCAGCGCGTCGGCGAGCGCGCCGTAGGACATCACCCGCCCCGGCGGGATGCGCTCCACCAGCGCCAGCACCTCTTCGACGTACTCCTGTGGTGTCACCGGCGCCACGATATGGGATCTCCGGCCGGGCGGACGGCCGCCGACCCGCAGAATGGGCGGGTGCGCGAACTGGTGACCGGAGCGCGCCGGATCGTGGTGAAGGTGGGTTCGTCCTCGCTGACCACAACGAGCGGCGGCATCGACGAACAACGCGTCGACACGCTCGTCGACGTGCTCGGCAAGCTGGCCACCGGAGGCCGGGAGGTGGTGCTGGTCTCCAGCGGCGCGATCGCGGCCGGGCTGGCGCCGCTGCGCCTGCCCCGGCGGCCACGCGACCTGGCCACCCAGCAGGCCGCCGCGAGCGTCGGGCAGGGCCTGCTGATCGGCCGGTACGCCGCGGGCCTCGCCCGCCACGGCATCACCGTCGGGCAGGTGCTGCTGACCGTGGACGACGTGACCCGGCGGGCGCACTACCGCAACGCGTACCGAACCCTGCGCAAACTGCTCGACCTGGGCGCGCTCCCGATCGTGAACGAGAACGACACGGTGGCCACCGAGGAGATCCGGTTCGGCGACAACGACCGGTTGGCCTCGCTGGTCGCCGCCCTGGTCGACGCCGATCTCCTGGTGCTCCTGTCCGACGTGGACGCGCTGTACACCGGCAATCCGGCCTCCCCCTCGGCGCGTCGCGTCGCCACCGTGCGTAACGGATCCGATCTTTCCGGTATATCTGTCGGGTCGGCCGGAAAGTCCGGCGTCGGCACCGGAGGAATGGTCACCAAGGTGGAAGCCGCTCGCATCGCCACCGGCTTCGGCATCCCGGTGGTGCTCACCGCCGCCCCGCTCGCCGCGTCCGCGCTGGACGGGGACGAGGTGGGTACGCTGTTCACGCCGGCCGCCCGGCGGCCGGCAGCGCGGCTGTTCTGGCTGGCACACGCCACCTCGCCCCGCGGTCGCCTGCATCTGGACCCGGGTGCGGTGTCCGCCGTGGTGGATCGGCGCAAGTCGCTGCTGCCGGCCGGGATCACCGCGGTGGACGGCTCGTTCGCCGCCGGCGACCCGGTGGACCTGGTGGACGCCGGGTCGGGCACGCCGGTGGCGCGCGGTCTGGTGAACTACGACGCCGTCGAATTGCCGACGCTGCTCGGCAGGTCCACACCGGAGCTGGCGGCAACGCTCGGTCCGGGCTATGAACGAGAAGTCGTCCACCGTGACGACTTGGTCCTCCTACGGGGAGTGAGAAGATGACTGTCCAGCAGCAGGCCTCCGACGCCCGCATCGCGTCCCTGGACCTGGCTGCGGCGACCCGCGCCGAGAAGGACGCCGCACTACTCCTGATGGCCGACCGGCTGGTCGAGCGCGCCGCGGACATCGTGACGGCGAACGAGACGGACATCGCGAACGCGCACGCGGCGAACCTGTCCGGCGCGGTGATCGACCGCCTCACGCTGAACCCGGAACGCATCGAGGCGATGGCCGACGGGCTGCGCCAGCTCGCCGCGCTGCCCGACCCGGTCGGTGACGTGGTCCGCGGCTCCACCCTGGCGAACGGCCTGGAGCTGCGCCAGGTGCGGGTGCCGTTCGGGGTGGTCGGCATCGTCTATGAGGGCCGCCCGAACGTGACCGCGGACGCCGCCGGGATCTGCCTGAAATCCGGCAACGCGGCCCTGCTGCGCGGCTCCGGCTCGGCGATGAGCTCCAACGCAGCCATCGTGTCGGTGCTGCGCACGGCGGTGGACGACGCGGGCCTGCCGGCGAACACCGTGCAACTGCTGGACGCCACCTCCCGCGACTCGGTCAAGGAGCTGATGCGTGCCCGCGGGCTGGTGGACGTGTTGATCCCGCGCGGCGGGGCCTCGCTGATCAAGACCGTGGTCGAGGAGTCCACCGTGCCGGTGATCGAGACCGGCGTGGGCAACTGCCACGTGTACGTCGACGAGGCGGCCGACCTGGAAAAGGCCCTGGCCGTGGTGCTGAACTCGAAGACCCAGCGCCTGTCCACCTGCAACACCGCCGAATCGCTGCTGGTGCACTCCGCGCTGGCCGACTCGTTCCTGCCGCTCGCGATCGAGGAACTGATCACCGCGGGCGTCACCGTGCACGGCGACGCCCGCGTGGCGGCGGTCAGCGACGACGTGGTGCCGGCCACCCGGGAGGACTGGGGCACGGAATATCTGTCGGCGGACATCGCGGTGGCGGTGGTGGACTCGATGGAGGACGCGCTCGACCACATCCGGCGCTACGGGACCGGGCACACCGAGGCCATCGTCAGCGAGTCGGTCACCGCGACCCGGCGGTTCGCCTCCCGCGTGGATGCGGCGGCGGTGATGATCAACGCCTCCACCCGGTTCACCGACGGGGGTGAGTTCGGCTTCGGCGCCGAGATCGGCATCAGCACGCAGAAGCTGCACGCCCGCGGGCCGATGGGGTTGCCCGAACTGACCTCGACGAAATACATCGTGACCGGCAACGGGCACACTCGCTGAGCGGAATCAGCCCGACCCGGTTCAGCCCGACCCGGTTCAGCCCGACCCGGTTCAGCCCGACCCGGTTCAGCCCGACCGAGATCAGCCCGACCGAGATCAGCGGCAGGCCCGGATCGCGGCGAGCGTGGTGTTCACGTCGAACACCGGGCCCTCGTCGCTGTCCCAGCCGCCGTCCGTGCGCTGCGTCTCGGTGAGCCGCTTGCGGGCGCCCTCCAGCAGCCAGTCGTCGCCCAGGTTCATCCGGCGCAACACCGCGGCCATGCTCGCCACGTCGGCCGGGGACATGTCCGTCAGGCGGTCGCCGAGCACCAACTGGATCCGCGCGGACTCATAGAAGAACTGCTGCTCGTGCAGCAGCCCGGCGGCGTGCCAGCCGACGGCGAGATAGGACGGCCAGGTGCCGTCCGGGTGCAGCCGGCTCACCACATGCCGGGCGGCGGCCTCGGTCACCGCGCCGTGCACGGGAGGCACATCCCGGTACGGGTGCGCCTCGGCCTCGGCGACACAGAGCCAGAAACCCGCGACCGCGGTGAGATAGAGGGTCGCCTCGGGATCACCGGGCATCGCCCACGGCGGAGCCTCGTCGGCCAGAGACCCGTCCTCCTGCCACGTGCCGTCGTCCCGCTGGGCGGCGGCCAGCCAGGTCAGCGCCCGGTCCACGGCGGGACCGCGCAGCCCGCCGAGGTCGTCCAGCTCGGCAAGGCGGAAGCAGGTGGCGTCCACCGACGGCACCCGGCCGTTGCCGGACGGCGGCCAGCCGCCGCTCGCCGTCTGCCCGTCACCGATCCGGTCGATGATGTGCGGCGGCGGCGCGCCACCGGTGCGCAGAAACGAGAGGCGGGCACGCTCGACCGGATCCCCGTGCGCAACCACGTAACCGATCGCGGCATCCATGTCGACCACGGCGGTGACGCTACCGTCCGGTACCACGCCGCGATGTGCCGTTTCGGTAACTCTGTGGGCCGACCAGCGGGTAGCATGCGCCGCGCGCGGACGGGACGCCGCCGACCGCGCGGGCCGACGGCGTCCCGCCGCGGCATCAGTACGACGGCAGGGACGGATCCACCGTGTTCACCCAGGACACGATCCCGCCCTGGACGTGCACCGCGTCCTTGAACCCGGCGTTCTTCAGCGCGGCCAGCGCCTCGGCCGACCGCACACCGGACTTGCAGTGCAGCACGATCTGCCGGTCCTGCGGGAACCGGGACAGTGCCTGGCCGGACAGGATGTCGCCCTTCGGGATCAGGGTGGCGCCCGGGATGCTGACGATCTCGTATTCGGCTGGTTCCCGGACGTCGACGAGGAACACGTCCTTGCCCGAGTCCTGCCACTCCTTGAGCTCCCGCGCGGTGATCGTCGCGTCGAGGGTCGCCTCCTGCGCCTCCTCGGAGATCGCGCCGCAGAAGTCCTCGTAGTCCTCCAGCAGGTCGGTCACGGTCGGGTTCTCCCCGCAGAGGACGCAGTTCGGGTCCTTGCGCACCTTGATCTTGCGGTATTCCATCTCCAGTGCGTCGTAGACCATCAACCGGCCGACCAGCGGCTCACCGATGCCGGTCAGCAGCTTGATCGCCTCGTTGACCTGGATCGACCCGATGGACGCGCAGAGCACGCCGAGCACGCCGCCCTCGGCGCACGAGGGCACCATGCCGGGCGGCGGCGGCTCCGGGTAGAGGCAGCGATAGCAGGGACCGTGCTCGGACCAGAACACCGACGCCTGGCCGTCGAAGCGGTAGATCGACCCCCAGACGTACGGCTTGCCGAGCAGCACCGCGGCGTCGTTCACCATGTAGCGGGTGGCGAAGTTGTCGGTGCCGTCCACGATCAGGTCGTACTCGCTGAAGATCTCTTTGACGTTGTCCCGGTCCAGCGCGGTGTTGTGCACCACGACGTTGACCAGCGGGTTGACCTCCGCGATGCTGGCCGCGGCGGACTCCGCCTTGGGCCGGCCCACGTCCGAGACGCCGTGGATGATCTGGCGCTGCAGGTTCGACTCGTCGACCTCGTCGAAGTCCACGATGCCAAGGGTTCCGACGCCGGCCGCCGCCAGGTAGAGCAGGGCCGGCGAGCCGAGCCCGCCCGCGCCGACGACCAGCACCTTGGCGTTCTTCAAGCGCTTCTGCCCGTCCATCCCCACGTCGGGGATGATCAGGTGACGCGAGTAGCGGCGGATCTCGTCGACGGTCAGCTCGGCGGCCGGCTCGACGAGCGGGGGCAAGGACACGGTTTACTCCCCGAAGTTCGGCGGTGATGTGCGATGCCCATTGTTACGCGACTGCCGCCGCCGCGTGCATGACAAGGAACACCAGGTCCGACATGCGGGACGGGGAATATCAGGCCACCCGCCTGCCCGCGTACCGCTTGCCGTCCAGATACGGCCAGGCATTGGCGACGCACCCGCGCAAGCCGTACGTTTGCTGCATCATCACCGGCGCGGTGCGTCCGCCGCCGGGGCATGCCTCATGACCGTGGCCCAACTGGTGGCCGACTTCGTGGTTGACCGCGTACGCACGATAGACGGACAACGGCGCGCCGTAGTTCGGCACCGCGTCCCGCCAACGATCCGCGTTGATGATCACCCGGCCGGGCAGGCGGCACGAGGTGAACCGTTCGGTGTCCAGACCGCCGGAGGCGCACATGCGCTGCGACGTCACGGCCGAGGCCAGGTAGACGGTGAACTCGGAGGCGGCGGACTCGGACACCCGCTGCAGCCGGAAGTCGCGCGAGGCGATCCAGCTACGCCGGTCACCGAGCGTGGCGTCGACCTCATCGGCGAACTCCGTCACGTCCTCCCCCGCCGGCCCGGCCGCGACGGTCTCCTCGACGGCCACCCGGAAACGGCGAATCGTCCCGGCGAAGCCGAGCACCGGACCACGACCCGCGGCGAAGGTGAACTTGCCGGGTGTCGGCGCGGCGCCGGGCTGCGCCGCAGCGGATGCGGAGGTGGGTGGAGTCGCCGCGGAGGCGGCGGTCGACGGAGCCGCGGAGGCGACCGGCGCCACGGTCCGCACCCGTGAAGTGTCCGAGCCGTTCACCACCCGGCCGGTCACCAGCACGGAGATGGTCATCAGCACGAAGGCGAGAAGGACGGCGACGCGACGACGCCGGAACACCGCCGCGCTGGCGGACGTGGGGCCGCTGCCCATGGGACCTCCCGACTCCGCCGCGGATGCCGCCAAGCCGGCCGGAACACCGATGATCGGCCGGTCGTCGGCCGCTGGGAACACCCGTGGGGCATCGACCGGCGGCGGTCCCGGGCGGGTCACGCCGGGCGGCGGCTTGAACACCGAGGGATGGCTGTCATGCGCAGGACGACGCAGGGCTGCGGCGCCCGAACTGCCGTACGACCCGGGCCGGCGTGCGGAGTCACGGCCCCGGTCAGGGTCGGCGATCAGTGGCCGCTCGGCGCTGGGGCGTACGGTCGGCGGCGCCTTCTGTGGCGACTCGGCCTTGCGTTCCTGCACCGCACGAACCGGCCCGGCGGGCTCCGCGGCCTTCGTCGCGGGGGCCGTCGTCGCCGGGGTCTTCCTCGCGGGGGCCTTCCTCGCGGGGGCCTTCCTCGCCGGGGCTGCCGTAGCCTGGCCCGGGGCCGCTGCAGCCGCCGCAGTCTTGGCCGCCGCAGGTTTGGTTGCCGCCGGTTTCGCGGGTGCCACCTTCTTGGCGGGTGCCACCTTCTTCGCGGGTGCCACCTTCTTCGCGGGAGCCGCCTTCTTCG
>NZ_BMMX01000013.1:0-134403 GCF_014646155.1 Mangrovihabitans endophyticus | reverse complement strand
CGCCGGAGCCGCCTTCTTCGCCGGAGCCGCCTTCTTCGCCGGAGCCGCCTTCTTCGCCGGAGCCGCCTTCTTCGCCGGAGCCGCCTTCTTCGCCGGCCCGGCTGCGGCCGTCGTCTTCTTCGCCGGTGCCCTCGTAGCGGGAGTCCGGGCCGCCGACGCGTTCTTGGTGGGGGCGCTTTTCGCGGGGGCGCTCTTGGCAGCCGTCCGCTTGGCCGGACCGGTTCGCTTGGTGGTGGTGGCTCGTTTGGCCGGCGCGGCCGCGGTCGGCGAGGCATTCCGGCGCGTGGGCGCCACGGCCCGGCCTCCGCCGCTCGCGGGGGCGGCCGAGTCACGGGTCTTCCCGGGCGAGCCACCGCCACGCGCCGGGGTTCCCTCGGAACGATTCGTCGCCTTTGCCATAACATAGGCCAGACTGCCATGATGAGCCGCTCGGGACAGGCGATTCGCGACCTACGGGGCAGAGTGTGCGCTGGTCACAGCGCCGGTCCGGTCAGCTCTCCGCCGTTGAGACGAGGCCACGCATACGGGCGGCAGCCGCGCAACGTCAGCGTCTGCTGCACCATCACGGGGGCCGGGCCACCCCGCTTCGGGCACCCCTCGTGGTGATGGCCGAGTTCGTGCCCCACCTCGTGGTTGATCACGTATTCCCGGTACCGCGCGAGCGGCGTACCGGCCGCCACGTACGGCTTGGCGGAGAGCCGCCATCGGTCGAGGTTGATGATCGCCTTGCCGGTGACCCGGCACGAGGTGTAGGGCCGACCGCCGACCGTGACGTTGACGCCGCCGTTGCGGCACATCCGGCCGGCGGTGTCCCGGGTGGCCAGGAATACGGTGAAATCGTGGTCGTCGTCGCGACCCACACGCTGCAGCCGCAGGTCACCGCCGCCGACCCAACTGCGCGGATCGCCGAGCACGGCGTCCACCACGCCGGCGAAGGCGTCCAGGTCCTCGCCGCTGCCGTTCTCCACGGCCACTTGGTATCGGCGTAACCTGCCCGCCGTGCCGCGGATCCCGGTGCCCGCGGCGGCGTACCGGAAATTTCCGGCGCCGTGCGAGGGAACCGGGCCGACCAGCGCGGGCAGGCTCTCGGCCAGGAGCGGCTCCGGTGACGGGGGCTCGGATGAGGAGGACGACGGGGCTGCCGGAGAAGGAGGAGCGGCAGGCGACGAGGCAGCGGAGGGCGACGCACCGGGGGCGGCCGAGGGCGCGGCGGACGCCGACGTGGCAGACGGGCGCTGGCCGAAGACCGCGCCCGCGACGAGCACGAGCACCGCACCGGCCAGCGGCAGCGCCCATCGGTGCCACCGGCCGTGACGCACCACGGCGGAGGTGACAGCCGCCATGCCGCCGGTGTCGATCATCGACGGTAACGATGCCATACACGGCGGTCACTGTCGGCACGTACCTGCGGATGTCGATGCCGCGCGCGGTCAGCCCACCGTCGCGCGTACGTCGTCGAGCATCCCGACGATCGCCCGCGCCACCAGCCGGGGCACTTCCATCTGCGCCACGTGACCGACGCCCGGCAGGATCAGCAGCCGGCTGTCCGGGATGCGCGCGGCGACCTGCGGTGGCACACGGGTGTCGATGAGCCGGTCGTTCAGCCCGCCGATGACCAGCGTCGGCGCGGTGATCCGCCCGGCGATCCGCCACTGCGAGTTGGCGCCCGGCAGGTAGGCGCGGATGAACGTGGAGACCAGCCCACGCAGGGTGCTCAGGTACGCCTGCGGATAGTGGTCGACGGTGTACCGGAGTTTGATCTCCTCAATTGCCTCCGCCCGGCGCTGTGCGCTCACTCGCGACGTGTCACCGAAGCACGCGACGAGCACCTGCTCGGCCATCTCCTCGACGCTCAGGCGACCCATCTGCCAGGCCAGCAACCGATCCGCGCGGGGCAGCGCGAGCAGCGGCACCACCGGGCCCTGGGCGGTGCGCCGCAGGTCGAGGAACGGCATGGCCGGCGAAATCAGGGTGAGAGTGCGGACCAGATCGGGGCGCACGGCCGCCGCCCGCACCGCGATGGCGCCGCCGAGCGAATTGCCGATCAGATGCACCGCGCCCCGTCCCGAATGCTCCAGGCAGGCGATGAGGGTGTCGGCGAAGGCCCGGACCGAGTAGCTGCGGGCGGGATCGCTGTAGCCGAAGCCGGGCAGGTCCACCGCCAGGGCGTCGAGATGGCCGGCGAGCAGTCCGGCCACATCGGTGAAGTTCTGCGAGGAGCCGCCCAGCCCGTGCACGTAGACGGCCGGTTCGGCGTTCGGCGAGGTGGCCGGGGTGTCGCGGACCTGCAGCATGGCACCGCCCACCACGATCTGCCGGGCCGGCCACGGTTGGGGGGCACCCGCGTGGGGCAGCGCTTCGTCGGCCGCGAGCCGCGCGCCCTTCATCAGGACAGGAGAGCCTCAAGACGCCGGTTGACCGCGGCGAGGGTGGCACGCACCGCGGCCTGCCGGTCGTCGCCGTCCACCACGGCGGAGCCCGACAACTGCTCGGCCCAGGTGCCGCAGGACAGCAGCAACACCACGACCGCCACGCGCGTGGTGCCGAAGGGCACCACGGTGGCCTGCTCGACGAAGCACCGCGCCGGGCCGTCCTCGTGCTCGGAGGTGGCCAGCAACTCGTCCAGTGCCCGGGTGGTGGCGAAGGCGCACAGCCGCAGGAGGTAGCCGTCGACCGCCGGACCGGTCGCCTCGCCGACGGCCTCATGCCGCCCGGCGGCCAGTCGCACCTCTACGTTCGCCTCCGGACCGTACGTGGTGATCTGCACGTTCTCGATCACCACTCGCGGACCGGGCTGATCGCCAACGTCGAGCGGCCGGGGGGCGACGGATTCCTCGCCGACGGTCTCAGCGGTGCCGTGCACCATGTCCTGGGGCGCCGGCGGTTCGGCGACCGGCGGGGCGCCCACCGTGCGCTGCCGGGTCTCGGTGGACCCCGCGGGTGACATCGGAAAGCGAGGCTCCGGCGCCGGGCTCTCCTCCAGCGTCCCGGGGCGGCCGTAAGCCCCGGACGCGGGCGGTGCGGATGGTTCCGGACGCAACGCCGGCTCCGGAGGCCGTTCCCGCGCCGGTGGCTGCGGCGACGGTGGCTGTTGCGGCTGCGGCTGCGGTCGTGCGGGAACCCGGGCGGAACCCGACGGGGCGGGGCGGGACGGTTCCGGCTGGGCCGGGACCAGGCCGGGCGCCGGTGGCGAACTGGCCGCCGACGACGAGCCGGCCAGCGACGGCAAGCCGGCGGCAGGCGGCGGCAACGGTGCCGACGGCATGCCCTCGGCACCCTTCATCGCGGCGTCCAGTCCCATCCGGTCCTGCAGCAGCCGCGCGACCTGCCGACTCACCTCGGCCGGGTCGGCGCCCTCGGACAGGTCCAGGCGCAGGCTGTGCGCACCCGCCGGGGTGGCCCGCAGGGAGGCATCCCGGACGCCGTCGACCTCGCGCACCGCGGCCAGGATGGCGTTGACGTCAAAGCCTTCCTCGCGGTCCTGCGCCGGAAAGACGTCCCCACGGCGCAGGTGCGTGGCGATCCGCGCCAGCTCGGGCGTCTCGGCGGGCGGCTCGCTGGCCGACGGCTCCGGCACGGCCGGCACGTCCGGCTGGGCGGGGACGCGCTGGGGAAGCGCCCTCGCCCCGGCACCTCCGGACGGCCCGGCCTGCGGGGCCGGTGTGCCGTACGTGGCGCCGGGCTCCTCGAAGCGGCCACGGCGCAGCGACCGCAGCGCGTCATATCCCTCCGGACCGCGCGGCGGGGCCAGCCCGGAACCGGACTGATCCGCCTCACCGCCGACGTGCGGGAAACCCTCCGGCGGGGTGCCGGGCTCCAGCGCATGACGAGCGGACTCGGCGGTGTTCCAGTCGCCGCGCTCGCTCGCCGCCGGGCGCATCACCGACGGCGACCCGGGCCCGAACGATGCCGACGGACGCTCCAGCGGCACGGCCGCACGCTGATGCGCGGCGCCGCGCGGCGCCTCGTCGAGATCACCCTCGTAGGGGTACGGCGGTGCGCTGTCGGGCGTCGGCACGGCGTCCACTCCGCGGAGCATTCCCCGCCTTTCGTCGTCGGCCCCCGGGGACGGAGGCGGTGTGTGGGGAGAACGAGCGGCCGAGGGGAACGATTCGCCTCCGGACGGCCGGCCCGGCCCGGCGAACGGCCGCATCTCCCGCATCTCGTAGACCGCGCCGGACGGGCGCCCCGGCTCCCATCGGGGCGGATCGGAGCGGGCCGGGTCCGGTGCCGGCGATTGGCCGTCGGAGGCGTCGGCGTCCGGCTGCGCGCCGTCGCCGAACCCGCGACCGGGCCGCCGGTCGTCGCCGAACGGGGGCCGGGAACTCTGCCCGAAGGAGGGACGACCGCCGTCCCCGTACGGTGGACGACCCCCCGCCCCGGTCCGCTCCTCGTCGCGGTGTTGATCGTCGCGGTGTTGATCGTCATAACGCTGGTCCTGGGGCGTGCCGTACGGCCGGGGCTCCGATGCCTGCCATCGCCACGGGGAACCATCGCCCTGCATGTCGAACGCGGTGCTCGTGTTCGACCACGGGCCGTCTGACATGGCCCAGCCGTTCACGTGCGGGCGATCACGCGCGTCGGCTCCGGGACCGCCATCCGCAGCCCCGGTTTCACCGGAATGCCCTGTTTCATCCACCGCGCGCTCCTCGCTCACCACCGCTGAGGCTACCGTGTGGTTCCGGTAGCGATAAGTTGCAGCGTCACGACAATTGCCCACCCCGTTTGGGATCCACGGCTGACCGGGCAATCCGGGCAGAGCGAAGTCTGGGAGGGATCGACATGGCCGCTGCGTCCAGCGACGCACAGACCGCGCGCCCCACACGTCTGCCGCGCTCCGCACGCCGTAAGCAACTGTTGGCCGCGGCTCAGCAGATTTTCGTCGCACAGGGGTATCACGCGGCCGCGATGGACGACATCGCCGAGCGGGCCGGCGTCTCCAAGCCCGTGCTCTACCAGCACTTCCCCGGCAAGCTGGAACTCTATCTGGCGCTGCTGGACACGCACTGCGATGCGATCATCGCCAAGGTCCGCAGCGCCATGCTCGCCACCCAGGACAACAGGGAGCGAGTACGCGGCGCGGTCCGCGCGTACTTCGACTTCGTCGATCATGAGAGCGAGGCGTTCCGGCTGGTCTTCGAGTCGGACCTGCGCAACGACCCGTCCGTGCGGCAGCGGGTGGAACGTGTCGAGCAGGGCTGCATCGCGGCGGTCACCGACACCATCATCTCGGACACCGGGCTGAGCCAGGCCAGCGCCGAGCTGCTCGCCTCCGGCCTGGTGGGCGCCGCCGGGCAGTCCGCGCAGTACTGGCTGGCCGCCGGGCGACAGACCTCCAAGGACGAGGCGGAGGGCCTGGTCGCGGCCCTGATCTGGCGCGGCATCGCGAGCTTCCCCTTACAGGGCGGGTCTTCAGCCGGAACGCCGCCCGAAATCGGCTAGCCTTCATAGGCGGAAGACATTGGAGAGGGAGGACCCCGTGGAGGTCAAGATCGGCGTGCAGTACGCGCCGCGTGAGCTGACGCTCGAGAGCGCCCAGACCCCGGCGGAGGTCGAGCAGGTCGTGACCGAGGCCCTGGCCAAGGACAGCGTTCTGTCGCTCACGGACGAGAAGGGCCGCAAGGTCATCGTGCCGGTCGCCAAATTGGCGTACGTGGAGATCGCGGAGAGCTCCAACCGGCCGTTCGGTTTCACCAGCCGCTGACAACGGCGGCCGCAGCGAGGGATTCGCCAGGGGCGCTCCCGTCGATCGACGGGAGCGCCCCTGGCTTGCGTTTCGACCCGGGTAGGCGACCTCGTCATCAGGTAGAGTGGCCAGGAAACGTCGCCGGCGACGTCGAGATGATCCCGACGGCGGGGCACCCCGGTGGGATGTCCCGTCCCGCAATGATCACCATCTCGCCGCGGCGATGTGCGTGCGGCCCGCGAGTGGTTTCTCGCGTGTGGCCCGCTCTACCCATACCGCGCCCAGGACTTCGACGGGCGCACCACGAGAGGCACCCGTAGAACTTCATGACCGACAGAGAAAACACCGAAGAACACGAAACCGCCCTGGTACCCGCCCTGCACCGCGCCCCCGTCCACTCCGACAGCCCGACCTTCGCCGAGCTCGGCGTCCGGGCGGAGACCGTGGAGGCCCTTGCCGCAGCCGGGATAACCAGGGCTTTCGCGATCCAGGAGTACGCCCTCCCGATCGCGTTGCGCGGCACCGACCTGATCGGTCAGGCACCCACCGGCACCGGCAAGACGCTGGGCTTCGGGCTGCCCCTGCTGGAGAGCGTGACCTCCCCGGCCGAGGGCGCCGACGGCAGGCCGCAGGCCCTGGTCGTGGTGCCGACCCGGGAGCTGGGCCTGCAGGTCGCCCGTGACCTGGCCGCGGCCGGCATCACCCGCGGCGTGCGCGTGCTGCCGATCTATGGTGGCGTCGCCTATGAGCCGCAGGTGGAAGCCCTGAAAAAGGGCGTGGAGATCCTCGTCGGCACGCCGGGGCGGCTCCTCGACCTGGCGAAGCAGAAGCAGCTCAAGCTCGGCGGGATCAAGGCCCTCGTGCTGGACGAGGCCGACCGCATGCTCGACCTGGGCTTCCTGGACGACGTGGAGAAGATCCTGGCGATGCTGCCCGAGCAGCGTCAGACCATGCTGTTCTCGGCGACCATGCCGGATCCGATCGTCGCGCTGTCCCGCCGGTTCCTGCACCACCCGGTCACCATCCACGCCGGCCACACCGCCGACACCGGCCCGTCGCCGCTGACCAAGCAGGTGGTCTACCGCACCCACCCGCTGAACAAGCTGGAGATGGTGGCCCGCATCCTGCAGGCTCGCGAGCGCGGTCTCACGATGATCTTCGTACGCACCAAGCGAGCCGCCGACCGCGTCGCGGAGGACCTGGACTTCCGGGGGTTCGCCGTCGCCGCCGTGCACGGCGACCTGGGGCAGGGAGCTCGGGAGCGGGCTCTGCGCGCCTTCCGCACCGGCAAGATCGACGTGCTGGTCGCCACCGACGTCGCGGCCCGCGGGCTGGACGTCTCCGGCGTCACCCACGTGATCAACTACGACTGTCCGGAGGATCCGGACACCTACACGCACCGCATCGGACGCACCGGCCGGGCCGGCGCCACCGGCGTCGCCGTCACGTTCGTGGACTGGGAAGACATGCCCCGATGGGCGCTCATCGACAAGTCGATGAACCTGAACATGCCGCAACCGCCGGAGACCTACCACACCTCCGACGCGCTCTACGCCGACTTGGAGATCCCCCACGACGTGTCCGGCACGCTGCCCACCGCGGGCCGCACCCGGGCCGGCCTGTCCGCCGAGGTCGAGGAGGATCTCGGCGGGGGACGCCGCCGAGGGCGCCGGCCCGGCCGCGGGCGGCGCGACGAGCCCGCCGTCGCCGATGACGCCCCCGCCGAGCGCAGCCCTCGCCGGCGTCGTCGGCGCCGCGCGGGCGAGACCGTCACCGGTGACCCGGCCGGCACCGACCGGGCCACCCGGACCGGCACCCAGGAGAGCACCGGCAGCATCGAGCCCGGCGACGGCCCCGCAGCGACCCGTCCGGCAACCGGCGCGGCGGACGACGGAACGGACAGCGGGGAACCGCGGCGACCCCGGCGACGCCGCCGCGGCGGGCGCGGTCGTGGCGGCGACACGGGCGGCAGCGGACCCACCGACGGCGGGGACCAGCCCGGCGGTGAGATGAGCGGCGGTTCCGAGGCGGGCGTCGGCACCACCGCCTGAACCGTCCGGTGAACCTTTTCCACCCGGCGTCGGGCCCGACCTGCGCCGGGCCGTTGACCTGCGCCGGGAGCAGCCGCCCTGGCCGCGTGGAAAGGGTTCAGTCGTGCGGCGGCACGCCCAACGCGGCGCAGGCCTCGTGATAGATGCGGACCACCGCCACGCGGATCTGGGCCCGGTCGGTCAGCCGCTCGGCGAACGGGATGCGCACCGGCACCTCCACGCCGTCCACCGCGGCGGCGAACTCGATGCCGTCGGCGTCCATCCCCGACATCCGGGCGGCGGTGGCCTCCGGGACGCCGCCGAGGCCGCGCACGATGGTGACGTTGTCGCCCGCGTGATCGTCGTTCATGTGCCGGGCGACCTGGGCCACCACCTCGGGCTCGAACACGTCACTCATTCCCAGCGCTCCCGCAACTCGTCCAAGACATCGATGGTGAGACGGTAGGCGACGGCCACCTCGTCGAGAAACGTGTCCTGTTCGGCACCGCCCCACGGCGCCGCGTCGAGCAGGCGGCGGTAGCCGGCCCGGAACGCCGCCGGGTCGACCCCGTCGAAGACGAAGAACCGGTGCCCGTCGCCGTCCAGTCCGTACGCGCGGGCGATGACCGGCCCGAGGTACTGCCCGCCGGAAAGATCACCCATGTAGCGGGTGTAGTGGTGCGCCACGAAGGACGGCGGGTGCACGGCCGCCACCTCGTGCAGGCGTCGCCGGTAGGCCAGGGTGGCGGGCAACGCGGCGAGCCGCCGATGCCACCGCCTCCCGGCCAGGAAGTGCAGGTCGGCGGTGAGCGCGGGCACGCGGGTGAGTTCGGCGGCCACGAACCGGCCGGCGACCGGATCCGCCGCCATCCTCGCCGCGGCCTGTTCCAGCGCCCGGTAGATGTGCCAGTGCTGGGCGGCCAGGTCCGTGTACGCCGCGCGGGGTAACCGGCCGGCCGCCAGGGCGTCCAGGAAGCCGCTGCGCTGGGCGGCGTCGTGGTCGGTGCGGGTGTCCGCACGTACCCGTGCCGACAGCGGCGAATCGGCCGTCAGCGCCATCGCGCGGCACCCCCTTCCCCGCCGAGTCAGGCTTCCCGCCGAGTCAGCGAAGCTACCCGATGGCGAACGCAGCGAAACGGGACGGGGATGATCCGCCGACGATCGGCCCGCGGAGCAGAATGGTGGCATGCCGGAACCGCTCGACACCGCCCTCGCGCAGGTGCGCGACCTTCTGCTCGCCCCGGACCTGCGGCGCGCCGTCGCGGCCGGGCGGCAGCGCGGCGCCGCCCCCTCGATGGGACGGGCCGAGGTGCGGCCGGTGGCGGTGAAGGGCGGCACCCGGCTGCAGATCGTGACCGATGACGGGTCCCGGCCGTACACCCGCAACGTCGCGTACGGCGCCGAGGCCGCGCGGGCGGTGGACGCGCTGCTGACCGAGCCGTTCGGCAACTGGCACGTGCAGACCACGGCGCTCACCATGCAGGTGCGGGTCACCAAGAAGGGGGACGCGCAGGTGCACCGGTCGGCGGCGGACGGCCACCTGGTGGCGGACGGCCCGGCGCCCGGCCACGACAGGGTCAAGCAGTGGCTGCTCGATCCGGGCGATCCGTTGTTCACGGTTCTCGGCGGCACCGCCGCCAAACGCCGGCAGGTGGACGCCTTCCTGCGCGCGCTGGCGGCCACGCTGCCCGGGGACCCGCAGCACCTGCCGTCGCCGCTGCACGTGGTCGATCTCGGGTGCGGGAACGCGTACCTGACCTTCGCCGCGTACCGCTATCTGCGCGATCGTGGCATCAAGGCGCGGGTCGTCGGCGTGGACGTGCGCGCGGACCAGCGCGCCCGCAACGCCGACATCGCGCGGCGGCTCGGATGCGCCGACGAGGTGACATTCGTGGCCGGCAGCATCGACGACGCCGTGGTGGACCCGACGCCGGAACTGGTGCTCGCCCTGCACGCCTGCGACACCGCTACGGACCAGGCGCTGGCCCGTGCCGTGCGGTGGGGCGCACGCTGGGTGCTGGCCGCGCCGTGCTGCCACCACGACATCGCGGCGCAGCTCAAACGGGGGTCGGCACCCGAGGCGTACGGCGAGATGACCCGGCATGCGATCCTGCGGGAACGCTTCGCGGACGTGCTGACCGACACGCTGCGCGCCAGCCTGCTGCGACAGCACGGGTACCGGGTGGACGTGGTGGAGTTCACCGACTCGGCGCACACGCCGCGCAACCTGTTGCTGCGGGCCCGGCACACCGGTCAGCGCGGCGACCCGGCCGACTACGACGCCCTCACCACGGCGTGGGGCGTGACGCCGGCGCTGGCTCTGATGATCGCACCGGCCACCACCGCCGCCCCACCCGCAGCGGGAGACCCGACGGCGGAAAACCCCCGGGCGGATCAGACGCCGGCGACCTCGTAGCCGGCCTCGTCGACCGCGGCGCGGATCTCGTCGTCGGACAGTGGTGCGTCGCTTTGCACGGTGACCGTGCCGCTGCCCAGGTCGACCTGCACGTCGCGCACTCCGGCGAGGCCGGAGATCTCGCTTGTCACCGCCCGCACGCAGTGCTCGCAGGTCATCCCGGTGACGTGGTAGGTGCTGGTCATCGCCATGGTTCCTCGTTTCGTGACGTCGGTAGGTGTCAGGAGCGGATCAGCCGGGCGACCGCGTCGGAGGCTTCCTTGACCTTCTCGGTGGGGTCGCCTGCCCGGGCGGCGTCGACGACGCAGTGGGCCAGGTGGTCCTCCAGCAGCCCGACGGCGACCGCCTGCAAGGCGCTCTTGGCCGCGGAGATCTGCGTCAGCACGTCGATGCAATAGGTGTCCTCATCGACCATGCGTTGCAGCCCTCGGATCTGCCCCTCGATCCGGCGCAGTCGGCCGAGCAGAGCCTGCTTGTTGCCCGCATAGCCGTGCGGGCCGGGGTGGGCCTCGTGGTGGGACGGAGCGTCGGTGGACATGCCATCGACAATACCCCCCACCGGTATGCAACGCCGGTCCGGCGACCTTTCGGTCGGCGACGCTTCAGCCGGCGACCGCGAGCGCGAGCGGCAGCACCGCCGGCGCGCCGGCCCGGCGCAGTGCCCGCCCGGCCAGCACCATGGTCCAGCCGGAGTCCACCAGGTCATCGACCAGCAGGACCGGCCCATCCAGCTCGGCGAGCCCGGCGCCCACCTCGGGCGGCACGGAGAACGCGTCGTGCAGGGCACGCACCCGCTGGGCGCTGTTGCCACGGGCACCACCGTCACCGGCGCGCCGATCCAGCGCGCCCAGCAACGGCAGCCGCCCGACCGCGGCGATCCGCGCCGCGGTGCTGCCGACCAACTCCGGCCGCCGATGGGAGCCGACCGCGACCACGCCGGCGGGCCGTTGCGCCCAGCGATCGTCGCCGTGCGCCCATGCCTTGAGCACCTCGACCACCGCATCGGCGAGCGCGTCGGGCAGCGGCCCGTCCGGCGACTCCGGAGCGACCAGGCCGCGCAGGCGCCCGCCCCAGCCGAGATCCGACAGGCGGCCGACCGCCCGGCCGGGCAGCACCTGTTCCTCGGCCGGGATGCGCCCCTTGAGCTGCACACCGACCGCCGAGAGGCCGGTGGGCCACTGCTTTTTCGGGCCGATCTCCACACCCGGCCGGCCCAGGAAGGTCTGCGCGGCGGCCAGCGTCGCCGCGGTCACCTCCGCGTCGAACTGTGGACCCGCGCAGGTGTCGCAGCGACCGCACGGTGTCGCCTCCGGGTCGTCCAGGCAGCGGCGCAGGAACTCCATCCGGCACCCGGTGGTCTCCGCGTAGTCCACCATGCTGCGCTGCTCGGCGGTGCGCGCCTCGGCAACCCGCCGCAGGCGCGCGGTGTCGTAGGTCCATGGCTGACCGGTGGCCACCCAGCCGCCGCGCACCCGGCGGACCGCCCCGTCCACGTCCAGCACCTTGAGCATCAGCTCCAGCCGGGTGCGCCGCAGGTCGACCATCGGCTCCAGGGCGGGCGTGGACAGCGGCCGGTCGGTGTCGAGCTGAGCCAGCACCGCACGCACCTGCTCCTCCGGCGGAAAGGCGAGCGAGGCGAAGTAACGCCAGATCGCCGCGTCCTCACGGCCGGGCAGCAGCACCACCTCCGCGTGCGCCACCGCCCGCCCGGCCCGGCCCACCTGCTGGTAATAGGCGATCGGGGACGGCGGCGCGCCCAGGTGCACGACGAAGCCGAGATCCGGCTTGTCAAAGCCCATGCCGAGCGCGGACGTGGCGATCAACGCCTTGATCTTGTTGTCCAGCAGGTCCTGCTCGGCGGCGCGCCGGTCGGCGTCCTCCACCTGGCCGGTGTAGGCGGCCACGGCGAACCCGCGGCCACGCAGGAACTCCGCGGTCTCCAGCGCCGCCGCGACCGTCAACGTGTAGACGATGCCGGACCCGGCCAGCCCCTCCAGGTGGTCGGCGAGCCAGGCCAACCGGTGCGCCGGGTCGGCCAGCGGGACCACCGCCAGGCGCAGCGACTCGCGGTCCAGCGGGCCGCGCAGCACCAACGCGTCGCCCAACTGCTCGGCGACGTCGGCGGTGACCCGGGCGTTGGCCGTGGCGGTGGTGGCCAGCACCGGGATGCGCGCCCCGAGCCCCGCCAGGAACGTGCGCAGCCGACGGTAGTCCGGCCGGAAGTCGTGCCCCCAGTCGGAGACGCAGTGCGCCTCGTCGACCACCAGCAGCCCGGTGCTGGCGGCCAGGTCGGGCAGCACGTTGTCGCGGAAGTCCGGGTTGTTCAGCCGCTCCGGGCTGATCAGCAGCACGTCGACGGCCCCGGCACGGATCTCCGCGGTGATCTCCGACCACTCGTCGAGGTTCGCCGAGTTGATGGTGCGCGCGCGGATGCCGGCCCGGGCCGCGGCCTCCACCTGGTTGCGCATCAGAGCCAGCAACGGCGACACGATCACGGTCGGGCCGGCGGGCGGCTCCTCGGCCTCGGCTGCGAGACCGTCACGCAGCAACGCGGTCGCCACGAAGTAGACCGCGGACTTGCCCCACCCGGTGCGCTGCACACAGAGCACCCGGCGCCGGTCGACGACCAACGCCTCGATCGCCCGCCACTGATCCTCCCGCAGGACGGCGTGCGCACCGGCCAGCCGCCGCAGCACCTCCTCGGCGCACTCACGCACGGCGGCACGCTCCGCCTCCGTCACGGCCGCCTCCGCCACGGTCGCACGCGCCGCCGCGGCGCCCGCCTCGGTCTCACTCACGGCAGCATGTCTACCAGCCGCCACCGACAATCGGCCCGCACCGGCTCACCGACCCAGCACCGATCCCCCGTTCACGTTGATGATCTGGCCGGTCACGTAGCCGCCGCCCGGGCCGGCCAGCCATCGAACCGTCTCGGCGATGTCGGACGGCTCACCGGGCCGGTTGACCAGGGTGGCGTCGATCCGCCGCCGGTGACCCTCGGGCGTCATCCGGCCGGCGAAGAACTCGCTGTCGACCACGTAGCCGGGGGAGATCACATTCGCGGTCACGCCCTCCGCGCCCAGCTCGGTCGCCAGATCGAGGACGAACCCGTGCAGGGCGGCCTTCGCCGCCGAGTACGGGCCGCCCCCGCCACGCTGCGCCGCGATGGAGCTGGTCAGGATGATCCGCCCGCCCGGGCGCCGCAGCAGCGGCCGCAGCGCCTCGGTGAGCAGCACGGCGGTCAGCACGTTCGAGTCCAGGTTCGCCCGCCACCACGCGGCCACCCCGGCCAGCATCGAATCGTCCCCGGACAGGTAGGCACCGGCGTTGTTGACCAGCACATCCACCGCCCGGCCGGCGACCGCGTCGACCACCGCCGGGAGTTGCTCCGGATCGGTCAGATCGGCGGTGACCGCGCTCGCCTGCGGGCCGATCCACTTGACCGCGTCGGCCAGCACCTGCGGGCGCCGGCCGACGATGATGACGTCGTAACCCTCGCCGGCCAACATCCCGGCGGTCGCCCGCCCGATGCCGGTGCCGCCGCCACTGATCACTGCGAGTCTCGCCATGGCCCGACCCTATCCGGGCCGGGCGCTACACCGGAACGGGCATAGGGCGGCCCTGCATCGCGCTGATCGCGGCGACGGCGGTGTCCGGATGATCGGTGAACACCCCGTCCACGCCCAGGCGCAGGAACAGCTCGTACTCGGCGATGCCGTCGCCGCGCCCGGCCGGGTTGTCACCGATCCGGTGGTCCAGCGGCAGGAACGGGTTCTCGGCCCGGAACGTCCACGCGTGCACCGCCAGCCCGGCCGCGTGCGCGTCGGACACCAGCGTGGTCGGCGCACGGAGGCGGCCGGCCGCGTCGCGGGGCACGATCAGATCCTTGTCCGGGCCCACGCCGTACGCGTACTCGGCGATGGTCCGCAGGTCGCCCGGCTCGTCCAGCAATTGGATCAGGCGCAGGTCGGTCATCGACCGCAGCTTGCGGAGGTTGGCCGCCTCGAACGACTGGATCAGCACCGGCGCGGACGGGCCGGTCAGGCCGTTGGCGTGCAGCGCGGACACCAGAGGCTCTTCGAGCGCCAGCCCGATCGACTGGAAGTGACTGGGCAACTTGGTCTCCGGGTACACCCCGATCGCCCGGCCCAGCCGGCGTTCCTCGGCGCGGGCCAGATCGAGGATCTCCTGCAGGGTCGGGATCGAGAACTCACCGTCGAACAGCGTGTTCTGCGGCCGTACGCTCGGCAACCGCTCCACTGCACGCAGCGTACGCAGCTCGGCCAGCGTGAAGTCCTCGGTGAACCAGCCGGTGACCGTCCGGCCGCCAATGATCTTGGTGGTACGCCGGTCGGCGAACTCGGGCCTGGCCGTCACGTCGGTGGTGCCGGAGATCTCGTTCTCGTGCCGCGCCACCAACACGCCGTCGGCGGTCGACACCAGGTCGGGTTCTATGTAGTCGGCCCCCAGCCGGATGGCTAGCTGGTAGGACTCGAGGGTGTGTTCCGGGCGGTATCCGCAGGCGCCGCGGTGGCCGATGACCAGCGGCGCTGTCGACACAGATGTCACGTTATGAGTCAACCGGCGGCGGGCAACGACGCGGCGGGCGAGATCTGACAAAAGGGTGAACGTCACCCTGTGGTGAGATGACCGTCAGCAATGGTCGAAGGGAGAACGGCATGCGCGACCGCGCTCCGTGGCGATACCCGGCGCGCATCGTGCCCACGGCGTTCCTCGGCATCATCGCCCTCGGCACCGGGCTGATGATGCTGCCGGCCGCGACCGCCGGGCCACACGGCGCGCCGTTCGTCGTCGCGGTGTTCACCGCCACCTCCACGGTCTGCGTGACCGGGCTGACCGTGGTCGACACGCCGACGTACTGGTCCACCTTCGGCGAGGTGCTGATCACCGTGCTCTCTCAGGTCGGCGGGTTCGGCATCATGACGCTGGCGACGCTGCTCAGCCTTCTGGTGTCGCGCCGGCTGCGGCTGCGCAACCGGCTGATCGCCCAGGCCGAGAGCGCCGGATTGGCGGGCGGCAACATCGGGGGCATCCTGATCCGGATCGCCCTGGTCATGTTCGTCTCCGAGGCGATCATCGGGACCATCCTGATGCTGCGCTTCTGGCTGCACTACGACTATTCCCCGGGACGGGCGGCGTACCAGGCCGTGTTCCACGCCGTGCAGTCGTTCAACAACGCCGGATTCACCCTTTATCCGGACAGCTTCGTCCGGTTCGTCGACGACTGGTGGATCTGCCTGCCGGTGGCCCTGGGTGTGCTCGGCGGGTCGATCGGATTCCCGGTGCTGTTCGAGCTCGCCCGCGAGGCCCGGCGACCGGCCGGATGGTCCACGCACACACGGCTGACGGTCTGGGGCACGGTGCTGCTGACCAGCGCCGGGTCGCTGCTGTTCCTGGTCTTCGAGTGGAGCAACCCGGACACGCTCGGTCCGCTCGGCGCGAACACCAAGGTGCTGGCCGCGTTCTTTCAGGACGTGATGACCCGCTCCGGCGGCTTCAACACCATCGACCTGGGCATGATGCACAGCCAGACGATCGCGGTCGCGAACATCATGATGTTCATCGGCGGCGGCACGGCGAGCACCGCCGGCGGCATCAAGGTGACCACCTTCCTGCTGCTCGCCTTCGTCATCTGGGCGGAGATCCGGGGCGAGCCCGACGTGGTGGTGCGGCATCGCCGGATCGCCGAGGAGACCCAGCGGCAGGCCGTCACGGTCGCGCTGCTCGGGGTGGCCCTGGTCGCAGCCGGCACGCTCGCGCTCATCCTGCTGGACGAGCGGGTGCCGTTCGACCGGGCGCTGTTCGAGGTCACGTCCGCGTTCGCCACCGTCGGGCTGAGCACCGGCATAACGTCGGATCTGCCGCCGTCGGCGCAGCTCGTGCTCGTCGCCTTGATGTACATCGGGCGGGTAGGCACGATCGCGGTAGGCACCGCGATCGCGCTGAACACCCGTCGGCGCCAATACCGATACCCGGAGGAGCGACCCCTCGTTGGCTGATTCGACATCCCCGCACAGCGACAACGTCGTGGTGATCGGGCTGGGCCGGTTCGGCGGCGCGATCGCCGCGTCCCTGCTGGCGCTCGGCCATGAAGTGCTCGGCATCGATTCCGACGAGAGAATCGTGCAGGACTGGGCGGACCGCCTCACCCACGTGGTGGAGGCGGACGCCACCGACACCGACACCCTGCGGCAGCTCGGCGTGCAGGATTTTCCGCGTGCCGTCGTCGGCATCGGCACCAACCTGGAGACCAGCGTGCTGTCCGTGTTGTCGCTGAGTGAGGTGGGCGTACCGGAGATCTGGGCGAAGGCGACCAGCGCCAAGCACGGCCACATCCTGTCCCGCATCGGCGCGCACCACGTGATCTATCCCGAGGCCGAGATGGGTGAACGAGTCGCGCACATGATGACCGGACGGATGCTGGACTACATCGAGTTCGACGACGGCTTCGCGATTGCCAAGGTGCGAGCGCCGGCCGAAGCCACGGGCCGCACCCTCGCCGATGCGGGGCTGCGCACAAAGTGGGGCATAACGGTCGTAGGCACCAAGATGCCCGGCACGGACTTCACGTACGCGCGGCCGGAGACCATGGTGCCCGACGGCGCCCTGCTGATCGTGGCCGGGAACACCAAGAAGGTGGAGCAGTTCGCCGCGTCGACGTGATCGGCCACGCGGTGGCCACCCTCCGGGTCATGCGGTGTCGTCGGTGGCCCGGTGCTCGGCCGGTGCGCCGGTGCCCGGGTCCGCCGGTTCGACAATCGCCACCGCGCCGAGCACCTCGGCTCGGCACGACTGCCCGTCGACGGTGAAGGCGAGCGGGAGGGGGTTGCTCCCCCGGTAAGACCCTCGCACTCCGACCGCGGCCGACTCGCCGGGGGCCAGGTCCGGCCCGGCGCGCAGGGAAACCAGGTGGCCGTGCTGGCTGGCCCGCCGTGTGCCGCCGATGAGGCGTTGCGCGCCGGGATACCGGAACTGCATCGTCCACCCGGACATCGTGTCGGTGCCGATGTTGCCCACCGTGACGCGCGCCCAGAAGTCCCGGCCAGAGTCGCGTTCCACCTGGTAGCGCACCTTGCAGTGCGGGTGTTGCAGGGAGGGGAGCACCGCGGTGCCGACGGCGGCAGCCTGGGGTGTTCCGACCTCGTCGGCTTCCCGGCCGGACGACCAGACCAGCCCGGCCACGGCGAGCATCGCCACGGTCATCGTCACGGCCTGCAGGCGGCGCCGGCCGGCCAGCGCGGCATGCGACACCCGTGCCGGAAGGCGCGCGAGACCGGCGCGGAAGGCCGCGACGATGCTCGGCGACGGCTCGGCGGGAGACGATGGTGCGGCCGTGGCGGGCGGCTGGGCCGATCCGGAGAACTGGGCAGGCCCGGAGAACTGGCCTGCCCCGGAGAACTGGGCAGGCCCGGAGAACTGGGCTGCTCCGGAGAACTGGGCCGGTTGCGCCGGGAGGGGGACCGGCACGTCGGCCAGGGCCGCCAGTTCGAGCGCCAGCGTCGCGGCGGTCGGCCGATCCTCCGGGCGCTTGGCCAGGCAACGCAAGCAGAGCTCACGCACCGGATCGGGGAGTCCGTTGCGCACCGGCAGCGGCTCCGGATCGGTGTAGAGGTGTGCCCGCAGCGCCGCCGCGGTGTCCCGGGCGTGCCAGGGCAGCCGGGCGGTGAGCGCCCGGTAGAGCAGCACGCCGAGCGCGTACACGTCGGCTGCGGGTGAGACCGGACCGCCGCCGAGGCGTTCCGGGGCCAAGTATGCCGGCGTGCCGAGGAGACTGCCGTCCGGCGCGGTATCGCACTGGCCGATCGCCGCGGCGATGCCGAAATCCACCACCTTGGCGCCGACGGACGTGAGCATGACGTTGGCCGGAGTCACGTCGCGGTGCACGAGTCCCTGAGCGTGCGCGGCGCCCAGGGCCGACGCCACCTGAGCCGCCATGGTCACTGCCGCGGTCCAGTCCAGGGCACCGTCGCGGGCCAGCCGGGCGGCCACCGACGGTCCGTCGTTGAGCTCCATCACCACGTACGGCACGGGGCGCGCGCCGGACGTCGACCACTCGCCGAAATCGAGGATGGTGGTGATGTGCGGATGGCGCAGCCGGGCCGCCGCGCGGGCTTCCTGCCGCAGCCGGTCACGGAAGGTGCCGTCGCCGGCGTGCCGCGAGGCCAGCACCTTGATTGCGACGTCGCGGCCGAGGATCTCGTCGTGGCCGCGCCACACCACGGACATGCCGCCGGTGCCGAGCCTCTCGACCAGGCGGTACCGGCCACCGACGTGCCCCTTCCGCCCCATAAGCCGATTGTCGCCGCAAATCCGATCGCTCGTAGCCGCACGCGGAAAGCCGCCGGCTGACCCCAGGAGGTATCGCGCCGCTTGTCCGGCATCGTGCGATATCCGGTGACCGCGACGCGGGGAGGCGGGCTGGGTCAGGAGTTGAGGAGCTGATCGACCGGGGCGTAGTCGTCGGTGAGCACCCGGGCGTCATCCATGAACGTCTCCAGTTGATCCCCGGTCAGCATGGTCACCGGTTCGTCCACCAGGTCGAGCCGGGTCTGGACCGCCGCGGGGAGCGGGCGGCGGGACGCCACGATCACGAAGTTGGAGCCGGTGGTACCCGCGATCGCATCGGCCGGCGCGATCAGCGCGACGTGCGGGAACACGTCCGCCACCGTGGCCAGCTCGGCGCGGATGAACCGGTCCGGCGGGTAGTCGATCACGTTCTGCGCGTACACACCGTCCTCGGCCAGCACCCGCGCGATGTCCGCGGCCATCTCCCGGGTGGCCAGGTGCCACGGCACCACCAGATGACCGAAGGCGTCCCCGACCACCAGGTCGTAGGCGGCGCTCGGCCGCTCGGCCAGGCCCACCCGGGCGTCGCCGACGCGTACCCGCAGATCCCGGCCGGTGCGCAGGCCGAGCTCCGCGCGGTCCAGCTCGACCAGGCCGCCGTCCAGCTCCAGAACGAGCTGGTCGCTGCCGGGGCGGGTGCTGCGCACATACTCCGGCACGGTGAACCCGCCGCCGCCCAGGTGCAGCGCGGCGATCGGGGCACCGGCCGGGCGGAACGCGTCCGTCACCGCGCCGATCCATTGCACGTACGCGAATTCGAGGTGCCGCGGATCGTTGAGGTCGACGTACGAGTGCCGGGCCGAATTCAGGATGAGCGTCCGCCCACCGGCCACCGACGCGTCCTTGTCCACGCGCGCGCAGTGATAGGCGGTCTCCACGTCGCACGGGGTCGGCGAAGCCACACCCAGGCCCGCCCCGACCAGGCCCACGGTCACCAGCACCGCACGGGTGCGGCGATCCGCAGGCACCATCGCCCGCAGGTACCAGCCCAGCGCAGCACCGGACACCGCCAGAAAACCGGCCAGGGTCAGGATGATCCAACTGGTGGGCATCGCGGCGACGAAGATGAACCCGGTGGCCAGCGTGGCGGTGATCGCCCCGAGCGTGCCGACGGCGGACAGGCGGCCCACCACCTGGCCGGTCCGGCGCAGATCGCCGAGCTGCAGCTTCACCACCAGCGGCGTGATCGCGGAGAGCAGGAACGCGGGCAGGAACACGGCCATCGCGGCGAGCAGCAGCACCGCGGGCGCCGCACCGCCGCGCAGGACCTCGCCGCCCCACCGGACCAGCGGCAACGTCACCGCGGTCCCGATGGCGGCCAGAATCAGCGCCGGGGCAAGCAGGTGACGCGGATCGAACCGGTCGGCCAGCCGGCCGCCCAGCCAGGTGCCGTACGCGATGGCGGCCAGCGAAATGCCGATCACCGAGCTACTCACCTGCAGGGTGACGCCGACGTACGGGCCGACCAGTCGCAACGCGACGATCTCCAGGACCAGCACCGCGCCGCTGGCGAAGAAGACCAGGGAGGTGGCGAGTGCGGACGGCAGCGCACGCGGATTCTCCATCGCGCGGATGCTACCCGGACGCCCGGCCGTCCCCGGGCATCCGCGCGGTCACAGCACGGACAGGTGCACGTGGTTGGTGTGCACGGCGGCCGGATCCCCGGTCGCGCTGTATTTGCGCCACCCTGTGCTCGGCATCCAGATCTGCCGGTACCAGATCACATACATCACGCCGAGCCTGGACGCGTTCTTCACCAGGTACGCCGCCAGGCTGTCCCCGTACGACTTGTCGTCGCCGGTGGCCGCGACGTTCTCGAACCCGCCCGCCGCCGCGGAGAAGTCACAGGCGCGGCCCTTCGGGTGCTCCCCGGAGGACCGCTGGCTGAAGCAGGACGTGTAACGCTTGAAGCTGGCCGCCCGTGCCTGCTGGTACGCGTTCAGCAGCCGCGGCGTGATGCACCCGCTCGTGGTCGGGTCGTTGACCGTGCAGCCCTCGCTGGGCAAGGAGCCGTCGGAGTTGCGCGGGGCCGCCTTGGCCGATGCGGAGCCGCCGCCCGCGAAGCCGCCCGCCGCGCCGCCGCCGCCCACGCTGGCCAGCGCCTGCTCGGCCTGTTCCTTCTTCTTGGCCATCACGGTGACCTGCTTGCTCTGCTCCTTGACCTCCAGGTCGATCGCCTTCTTGGCGCGCTCCGCGGTGGTCACCGCCGCCTGGTAGCGCACCAGCGCCTGCCCGTTGATCTGCGCCATCATGTCCAGGCCCTGCACGCGCTGCAGAAACGTGTTCGGCGAGCTGCTGCTGAGCAGCATCGACATGGTGTTGAAGCGGCCCAGCCGGTACGACCGGTCGGCCACCTCCTTGACCTGATCCTCCAGCGACTTGGCGTCGACCTGAGCGGCGATCAGCGCGGTCTGCAATTGCTTCTGCCGCTTCTTGGAGGCGTCCAGCTTCTGCTTCGCCTCGACGTGTCCCTTGGCTGCCGACTCGAGCTGCTCCCGCAGCGTCTTCGAGCCGCCCTCGGGGTCCGCCCACGCGGGCGAACCGGGTGCCACCGCGAGCATCGCGAACGCGACGATGGACGCGCACACGCACGCCGTCCGCCGCAGGAGTGCCGCCGCCACGATCTTCCTCCCTGTCTCCGGGCGTCGGACTCTACCTCGCGCGCGGTCGCAGCGGCAGGCGCTCAGGTGGCGGAATATCCACCATCGACGAAGAGTGTCTGGCCGGTCACGGCGCTGCTCGCGTTGCCGGCCAGATAGACGGCGCACCCGGCGAAGTCGGCGGGGACGCCGTTGCGCCCGGTCAGCGCGCGCGCCTCGTGCGTCGCGGCGCGCGCCGGTTCGGCGAACACCTGCTCGGTCATCGGCGTGCGCACCAGGCCGGGCGCCACCGCGTTGCAGCACACGCCGTGCCGCGACCATGCCTCGGCCTGCGACCGGGTCAGCGCCACCAGGCCGGCCTTGGAGACCCCGTACGCCCCGCTGTTGCCGAACGCGCGGAACGCCTGCTGGGACGCGACGTTGATGATCCGCCCCCAGCCGCGCGCCGCCATCGCCGGGCCGAACGCCTGCCCGAGCAGGAACGGCGCGGTGAGGTTGGCGGCCAGCACGGCGTCCCAGACATCCGCGCCGAGCTCGTCCAGCGGCGGTCGCGGGTTCACGCCCGCCGCGTTCACCAGAATGTCCGGCGAACCGTGCCGCTCACCGACCGCCGCGACGGCGGCGTGCAACGCGGGCCGGTCGGCCAGGTCCGCGGTGACCGCGGCGGCGACGGCGCCGTGCCCGGTCAGTTCCGCCACCGTCTCGTCCAGCGGCCCGGCCCGGCGGCCGACCACCACGATCCGCGCCCCGGCCCGGCCCAGTGCCACGGCCATCGCCCGGCCGATGCCGGTGCCGCCACCGGTCACCACCGCCAGCCGACCGTGCAGGCCGATCAGCTCGGCCAGATAGTCGTGCATGGTCGTCACACCCCGTCGGGGAAGAGCGTGTCCCGGGCCGTACGCCAAATCTCCGGGTTGGCCGCCACCAGCAGGCCGCGGTCGTCATCCACCGGGCGGTACGGGCTGCCGTCCAGGTGCAGCACGGTGCCGCCCGCCTCCCGCACGATCAGCGCGCCCGGCACGTGATCCCACGGCAGGACCCGCCAGAACAGGCAGAACTGCTGCTCGTCGGTGGCGACCGCGGGGTACTCGTATCCGGCGCAGTGCCGGCCCGCGGTCACCTCGCCCAGATGCCGGGCGTTCGTCCGGGCCACCGCGCGCATGTCCGGCGGAAGGTATTTGGACGCCACCACACCCCGCAGCTCGGCCGGTCCCGGGTCGTCGCTGCGCGTCTTCAACCGCACCCCGTCGCGATAAGCTCCGGCACCCGCCTCCGCGGTCACCATCCGGTCGCCCACCACGTCGAGGATCCACGCCTGCACCGGCTCGCCACCGCGCAGCAAGGCGACCATGATCGCGAACGGCGTCTTTCCGGCGGCGAAGTTGTTGGTCCCGTCGACCGGGTCCACCACCCACACATCGCCGGTGTCGCCGACCCGGCCCAGCACGCCGGGGTCGGCGGCGACCGCCTCCTCGCCGACCACCTCGGAGCCGGGCAACAGGGCGGTCAGCCCGCGCGCCAGCGCACGCTCGGACTCCTGGTCCGCCACGGTCACCAGGTCGCCGGGCGCCTTCTGCTGCACGTCCCCGTCGCCGAGGCGGCGGAACCGGGGCAGCACGACGGTCGCCGCGACCTCCCGGATCAGCTCGTCGACACCATCAACCACGAGGCGGCAGCTTCACGACGCTGACGAAGAACTCGTCGATCTGCCGGATCACCGAGATGAACCGCTCGAAGTCGACCGGCTTGGTCACGTACGCGTTGGCGTGCAACTGATAGCTGCGCAGGATGTCCTCGTCGGCGGACGACGTGGTGAGCACCACCACCGGGATGCGCCCCAGTTCGTCGTCTCTCTTGATCTCCTCCAGCACCTCGCGGCCGTCGCGGCGGGGCAGGTTGAGATCGAGCAGGATCAGGTCCGGGCGTACGGCGTCCGCGTACTGACCCTCCCGGCGCAGGTAGGACAACGCCTCGGCGCCGTCGGAGACCACGGTGAGCCGGTTACGGACCTTGTGCTCCTCGAAGGCCTCCTGGGTCATCAGCACGTCGCCCGGGTCGTCCTCGACCAGTAGCACCTCGATCGGTGTGCCATCGTGCCGCAGCGGGCCGGTCATGTGGTCACCTCGTTCAGTTCGTCATCCTGCGCCGGGTTCTCCGGACTTGTCTGGCCGCTCTCCTCGGCCGGGCTGAGCACCACCGGCATCGGAAGCGTGAAGTTGATCGAGGTGCCCTCCTCGACCTCCAGGTCGAGCCAGATCCGGCCGCCATGGTATTCGACGATCTTCTTCACGATCGCCAGGCCGATGCCGGTTCCCTCGTATGCGTCCCGGGCGTGCAGCCGCTGGAAGATCACGAAGACCTTGTCGGCGAACTCGGCTTCGATGCCGATGCCGTTGTCGCGCACCGTGATCCGCCAGTGCGCGTCGTCCTCGTCGCGCTCCGCGCTGATCTGGATGACCGGCGGCGCGTCCGGGCGGCGGAACTTCAGTGAGTTGCCGATCAGGTTCACGAACAGCGTGGTGAGCAGCGGTTCCTCGCCCTCCACCGTGGGCAGGTCGGACCAGGTGATCTCGCCGTCGTCGGCCAGCCGGGTCTCCATCTGCGAGGCCACCTCGGTGAGCACCGCGTTCAGGTCGACCTCGGTGAAGCCGCTGGTGAGCCGTCCGATGCGGGAGAACGCCAGCAGATCGTTGATGAGCCGCTGCATGCGCTGCGCGCCGTCCACCGCAAACGCGATGTACTGGTCCGCCCGCTCATCCATCTGCCCGGCGTACCGCCGTTGCAGCAACTGGCAGAAGCTGGCCACCTTGCGCAGGGGTTCCTGCAGGTCGTGCGAGGCGACGTAGGCGAACTGCTCCAAGTCACGGTTTGACCGGGTGAGCTCGTCGGCCTGCTGCTTGAGCTGATCGTTCACCCACTCGACCTGGCCGCGAGCGTCACGCACCTCGGTCAGCTCGGCGGCGATCTGCCGGCGCATGCCGTCCACGTCGGCGGCCAGGCGGACCAGCTCCGGCGACCCGCCGCTGGAGATCTCCCGCTCGAAGTTGCCGCCCGCCACCTCGCGCACCTGCTCGGCGAAGGTGAGCACCGGACGCGTCACCAACCGGTCCAGCAGCAACATCAACAGCGCACCGGCCAGCACGATGATCGCCGCGGCGGCGATCTCGATGGCCACCAGGGTGCGGCTGGTGTCGCGCGCGGTGGTGGCGGCCCGGTCGCGCAACACCTGGATCTCGGCCTGCAGAGCGTCGATGGCGATGCGCAGGTCGTCGAACTGGGTGGTGCTTGCCGCCTCGATCAGTGCGCGGCCGGCCTCCGGCCCGTCGGCGCGCACGGCGGCGAGCACCGGATCGGCCACCTCCGCGTGCCAGGCCCGGGTGCGCTGCTGAACCGCTTCCAGCGCGGCCCGGACGCGGGTGTCCCCCGGCGGGGTCAGGCTCTCCAGCCGGACGAGCAACTGCCGCTCCTGCTGCAGCCCGGACCGGTACGGCTCCAGGTTGTCGTCGTTGCCGCTGATGGCGTACCCGCGGATGCCGGTTTCCTGGTCGACCATCGCGGAGGTGAGCTGCTCCCCGGCCAGCCGCATCGGCCCGGCCCGGTTCAGCAGATTGTCCAGTTGCCGGCGGTTCTCCGCCGCGCTCAGCACGGCGACCACACCCAGCGCGGTGAGCAGCAGACCCACCGTCACGCACAGGGCCAGCACCCGGCGGCGCAGCGTCCACGAGGCGAACACCGTCATCGCCCGTTTCCGCGGGAGATCAGCAGCATCGCCACGTCGTCCGCCAGCGGCCCGCCGTTGACCTGCTCGGCTCGGCCCACCAGCCAGGCCGGCAACGCGGACAGCGGCACGTCGGCCGCGGACGTCTCGCCGAGCAGATCACACAAGCCGGCCACCTCCAGGCGCTCGTTGCCGTCGCCGGTCTTTCCCTCGATCAACCCGTCCGTGTACATCAGCAAGGACCAGTCATGGCCGGTGAACTCCACGTCGGTAGCAGGGGTGGGTGCCGGACGCACGCCCAGCACGATGCCGGTGCGGGCGGACACCGGCTGGGCGCTGCCGTCGGCGAGCAGCACCGGCGGCGGATGGCCGGCCAGCCGTACGGTAGCGCGGTTGCCGGCCAGATCGACCGCGATGGACGCCACGGTGGCGAACACCTCCCGGGCGCGGCGCTCGGTCATCAGGACCTGTTCCAGGGCGCTCAAGATCTCGTCGTCCGAGACGCCGGCCAGCACCAGCGCGCGCCAGGCCACCCGGAGCTCCACCCCGAGCGCGGCCTCCTCGACCCCGTGCCCGCAGACGTCGCCGACGATCACATGCAGCTTGTCGTCGCCGACCTGGACCACGTCGAAGAAGTCGCCACCCAGCAGACCCATGGCGCGTCCGGAACGATAGAACGTGTGCACCGCGACGCGCGTGGTCTGCATGAGCGGCTGCGGCAACAGGCCCCGCTCCAAGCGAGCGGACTCGGCCTGGCGCAGCTCCACCTCGCGCAGCCGACGGGCGTTCTCGTCGGCACGTTTGCGCTCCACCGCGTAGCGCAGGGCACGGACCAGCAGCACGCCGTCCACCTGGCCCTTGACCAGGTAGTCCTGGGCGCCCTCGGCGACCGCGGCCACCCCCAGGTGCTCGTCGGAGCGGCCGGTCAGCACGCACACCGCCGCGCTGCCCGCGATGGACAGGAAGCGGCGCAGGCCGTCGATGCCCTCCGCATCCGGCAGACCGAGATCCAGCAACACGCAGTGCACGCCCCGCATCAGCGGTCGTGCCCCGCTCAGGCTGGTCGCCACCACCAGATCGAAGGGGGCGCCGGCCTCGCTGAGCAACTCGCGGACCAGGAAGGCGTCACCCTCGTCATCCTCGACCAGCAAGACCCGCAGCCGCTCCGGAGCGGTGCCCATGCTCGCGCCCGTCACGCTACGGGGCGCGACCGACCCTTCAGTCATGTGCAGTTACCCCAGTCGACGACGGTTGCCAGTGCGGTGCGTGTTGGGCTGATCGTGTACCACCACGGTCCGTGACACAACATCGGTATGGTCACGTCTGCTCGGTGGACTCTGCGGCGACCCGGCGGGCGTGCTGAGCGATCACCTCGCCGAGGATGCCATGAAGCCGGCCGCAATCCCGGCAATGCAGGTTCTCATCCAGGTGACGGCCGCCGCAGCCGGCGCACCTGCCCCGATCGTGCGGATCGTGATATTGAACCAGCGCGCGACACAACGCACGTGCCACATGGTCGGTCATCGCGAAGGTCGCCTCGCCCAGAGCCGTACGCACCCCGACCACCCCGACCGGGGCGGCGGAAGGCGCCGGGTCGTACGCCGCGACCCGCTCGATGAACTCCGCCAGCACCGCGGCGGGGTCGAACGGCTCGGTCACGCATCAACGCTATGCCACCGGCCATGAAGATCGCCGGGGTACCCGGCCCGGACCGTACAGGGTTGGATGACATCCATGCGTGACCTTGCCGATCGTGCCCTGGCCCGGCCCCGCCGCCGCGCGCTTGCCGCCCTCGCCGCCGTCCTGGCTGTGGTCGCGGCCGGCTGGTGGTCGCTCGCCGCGGTCACCCCGCCGGACGTGCCCGCGGCATCGGCGCCGGATGCCGAATTTCACGCCGACCGCGCGTTCGGGCAGGTCCGGGCCATCGCCACGAAGCCGCATCCGGTCGGCAGCGCAGCGAACACACGGGTGCGCGAGCACCTGATCGGGCAGTTGCGCGGCCTGGGGCTCGATCCGCAGGTGCAGGACGCCGTCTCGGTGCAGGGCGGTCAACTGTCGTCCAGCGCCGGCGGCGTCGGCCTGGCGCACGTGCGCAACGTGGTCACCCGGATCCCGGGGACCGCCTCCACTGGCCGGATCTTCCTGGTGGCGCACTACGACTCGGTGCAGACGGGCCCCGGCGGCAACGACGACGCGGCGGGCGTCTCCTCGCTCCTGGAGATCGCGCGGGCGCTGACCGCGGGTCCCACGCCGCGCAACGACATCGTGCTGGTGCTCACCGACGGGGAGGAGGCGTGCCTGTGCGGCGCCCAGGCGTTCGTCGGCCAGCACCCGCTGGCCCGCGACGGCGGCATCGTGATCAATCTGGAGGCCCGCGGCTCGTCCGGCCCGGCGATCATGTTCGAGACCTCGGCGGACAACGCCCGGCTGGTTTCGCTCTACGGCGGCGCGCCGCGGCCGGTCGGCACCTCGTTCGCCGTTGAGGTCTATCGGCTGCTGCCCAACGACACCGACTTCACCCCGTTCCGGGAGGCCGGATTCGCCGGGCTGAACAGCGCCTACATCGACGGCGCGGCGGTGTATCACGCGCCCACCGACCGGCCGTCCGCGATGGACCGGCGCAGCCTGCAACAGTTGGGCGCCAATGCACTCTCGGTGACCCGCGCCCTGGGTTCGCGGGACCTCACGACGTTGTCCGCGTCCTGGGACGCCACATATTTTCCGGTCCCCTGGGGCCAAATCACCTATCCGGGTGTCCTGGTGTGGCCGCTCGCGGTGGCCGCCCTGCTCGCCGTGGCCGCGCTGGGCTGGCTGGCACGGCGCCGCGGACGGGTGGGTGGCCGGCACCTGACCGCCGGGGTTCTGCTCGCTCTTGTCCCGCTCGTCCTGGCGCCGGCACTGGCTCAGGGACTCTGGACGCTGCTGCGGCTGATCCGTCCCGGGTACGCGAATCTGCCCGTCGACCCCTACCGGCCCGGCTGGTACCGCGTCGCGGTGGTGGCGTTGGTCGCCGCGGTGGTCTTCGCCTGGTACGCCCTCCTGCGTCGCCGGGTGAGCCCGACCGCCCTGGCCGTCGGTGGGCTCTGCTGGCTGGCCCTGCTCGGCGTGGCGCTCGCGGCGCTGGCCCCCGGCGGTTCCTACCTCACCGCGATACCGGCGCTGGCCGGCGCGCTCGCCGGGCTGGCCGCCCTCGCACCCCGCCGCGTCCCGCCGCGGCCCGGCGGCTCGGCAGGGCCCGCCGCGGTGGCCGTCGGCGGTGTCATCGCCACCATGGTGCTGGCGCCCACCGTGGCGCTCTTCTTCCCCGCCCTGGGGTTGAACCTGGCCGCGTCCGCCGCCTTCTTCAGCACGCTGCTCGCGTTGGCGCTGCTGCCCGTCGTCGACCTGATCCACCCGTCCGCCGGTCGCCGGCAGGGCCTGCCCGCGTTGCGGGCCCGCCGGCTCGGCGCCGCACCGTCGGTCACCGCCCTGGTCGCCGTGATCGTTTGTGCGTCGATCGGCCTTGCCGTGGACCGTTTCGATTCCGCCCACCCGGAGCCCACCCACCTGATGTACGCCCTGGACGCCGGCACCGGAAAGGCGCAGTGGCTCAGCGCGGAGGCCGCGCCCGGCGGCTGGACCGGCCGATACGTTTCCGGCGCGGCACATCCGGTCGTCGACGAACTGCCCGCATTCGGCGAAACGGCGCTGCACACCGGTCCCGCGCCCGCGGCGTCGTTGCCCGCCCCGCAACTCGCCGTCCTGAGCGACAACCGGTCGAGCGGGCTGCGCACGATGCGCCTGCGGGTCACTCCGCGACGCCCGGTGCGGCTCCTCACCCTGCACGTGGGCGCGGACACCCCGGTCACCGCGGCCACCATCGCCGGTCGGCGGGTGGGCGTCGACCGGTCCGCCGGCGGGGCGTGGGGCTTCGGCTTCGTCTTCCACGCACCGCCGCCCGAGGGGGTCACCGTGCAATTGACGGTACGTGCGCCCGGAGCGGTGCGCCTGCGCGTGATGGACGGCAGCGACGGCCTGGGCGGGCTACCCGGGTGGCAGCCCCGTCCGGCGAACGTCGGCATCGTCGGCTCACACACGTCCGAGCTGGTGGCCGTGACACAGACGCGCTCCGTGTGAGGCTCAGACCGGCGTGCGGCGCGCGATGGCTGCCGCGGTGGCGAGCAGCGGGATGCCGCAGGCGGCGAACAGCAGGGGTACCGCGGCGACGTGCGCGCCCAGCGCGAACAGCGTGTAGACCAGCACCGCGACGACCTCGGAGACGAAGCCGGCCACCGACAGCACTGTCGCGCGTGCCCGTCCGGAGATGGCCTCCTGCAAACGCGTCTCGGTGATCACGATGGCGAACTGAAGCACCCCGAACGCCACCGCGATCGGCACCATGCCAGCCGGGTGACCGCTCAACGCGCCCGCCGCCAGCAGCGCCGCGGCCACGCCCACGGCGCCGCCCAGCCGGCCGCGGCCGATGGTGGCGAACCGTCCGGCCAGGGCACTCCCGCCGGCCATGGCGAGCGACGGCAGCGCGAACAGCAGCGGCACCGCCACGGTCGGCGCGCCGGCGGCACGGGAGACCAGGGGAAGATATTCGTCCAGGGCGGTGAAGCCCGGCACCAGGGCGGCCACCGCCACGGCCCAGGCGACGCGGCGGCTGCGGGTGACATCACGGAGCCCGGCACGGATCGTACGGAGATATCCGGCAGCACCACCCCATTCGTCGCTCGTCTGGCGGCGCGGGGCCTCGACGAACCCGAGTGCGACAAGTCCACCGGCCGCCGTGACGACGACACTTGCCGCCCCGACGAGGCGGTATCCGCCCCAGGCGTACGCGGGTGCGGCGAGCACCGTGGCGGACAACATGGCCAGGATCTCGACGGTGCCGCCCCGGCCGGCCACGGCGGCGTACCGTCCGGCGGCGCCGTCGGCGGCCAGCTCGTCATAGATCAGCGCCTCGATCGACCCGGAGGCCAGCGCGCCGCCCAGCCCCCACAGCACGAAACCCAGGGCGAATCCGGGGTAGGCGGGCCACACGAGCCACGAGGCATAACCGGATGCGGTGAGGAAGGCGCCGATCGCGTACAGCCGGCGACGCGACCAACTGTCGGCCCAGGCACCGGAGGGCACCTCGACGACGAAGGCGACCACCGACCAGACGACGAACAGGGTCGAGATCCCGGCGGCCGACACGCCGGCGTCGGCGAACAGCAGGGCGTAGACCGGGTACAGCAGGACGCCGCCCTGACAGGCGCGCACGGCGTAGAACCGCCGAGCGGTCGAGCGTCAATCGGGTGGATGCCGCGTGAACCGGATCATGCGGTCACCCTGGCACCACGAGCTTTCCCAGGTCAAGCGGTTTCCCTCGGGCGGATCTCGGTCGGACGCGGGCTCGGGTGTCAGCGTCTGCGTCCGCGGCGGCCGGTCGGCGCGTCGTGCCGGAAATGCACGAACAGCCGTCCCCAGTTGTCGCCGTCCTTCTCCACCCGGTGATAGAGCTGCTTGATCTCCTTCTGGTCGAGGAACCGCAGCACCTTTTTCTTGAGCTGGCCGCTCCCCTTGCCCGGGATGATCTCGACGAGCGTGGCTTTCTTCTCGATCGCCTCGTCGATGATGCCGCGCAGGGCGCGGTCGATCTCATGTCCCTTGTTGAAGATGTCGTGCAGATCCAGCTTGAGCTTCACGCCCGCGATCCTAAGCGGGGTCCGACTTGCCCAACCACGTCTCGACCCGCTGCACCGCCTCGCGGTAGTCCTGATGGTGCTTCATCGCGGCGGCCAGCCGCAGATGCGGCAACGCCTCGCGAAAACGGCCGCCCCGTTCGAGAGTGCGGCCCAGCACATGGTGTGCGTAATGATCCGACGGATCATGCTCGATCAGCGCGCGTAGCTGTGCCTCCGCCCCGGCGAGCTGGGCAGAGTTGAAGTACGCCCGAGCCAGCAGTTGCCGCACCGCGGAATTGTGCGGCTCCGCCGCCACGATCGGTTCCAGCACCTGGGCGGCGCGCCGCGGGTCACCGGACTCGAAGATGACGTTCGCCTTGCGGTACTCCTCCAACAGATCCACCAACACGCTCCCCCACGCTCGGCTCGTGCTCATGAACCACGCTGGCACAACATCGGGCCGACGGCGAGTGTTCACGGCCACCGACTTGACGCGAAAGCGTGACGGCCCGTGACGCGACTCGCCGGCCGCGGTGCATGGCAGGCTCACAGGTGCTACACAGGAATCGGAAAGCCGGCGCAAAGCACAAGCGCCGACAGTAGGGGCATGACGATGGCGAACGCGGACACCAGCAACGAGCTTCGGCGCCCGGACGGCAGCCCGGTCCGGGTCCTCGTGGTGGACGACGAGGCGACGCTGGCCGAGCTGCTGTCCATGGCCCTGCGTTACGAGGGCTGGGACGTGCGCAGCGCCGGCGACGGCATGACCGCCATCCGCACCGCACGCGACTTCCGGCCGGACGCCGTCGTGCTGGACATGATGCTGCCGGACATCGACGGGCTGGAAGTGCTGCGCCGTTTGCGGGGCGAGGCGCCGGACGTGCCGGTGCTGTTCCTCACCGCGAAGGACGCCGTGGAGGACCGGATCACCGGGCTGACCGCGGGCGGGGACGACTACGTCACCAAGCCGTTCAGCCTGGAGGAGGTCGTGGCCCGGCTGCGCGGGCTGATGCGCCGGATGGGCCGCGCCCCGATGCGCACCGAGTCCCAGTTGATGGTCGGTGACCTGTCGCTGGACGAGGACAGTCACGAGGTGCGCCGCGGCGGCGATCTGGTCACCCTGACCGCGACCGAGTTCGAGCTGCTGCGCTACCTCATGCGCAACCCTCGCCGGGTGCTGAGCAAGAGCCAGATCCTGGACCGGGTGTGGAACTACGACTTCGGCGGCCAGGCCAACGTGGTGGAGCTCTACATCTCGTACCTGCGAAAGAAGATCGACGCGGGTCGCGCCCCGATGATCCACACCATGCGCGGGGCGGGATATGTTCTCAAGCCCGCCGACTGACCGCCCGTTCGCGCGGGCCGCCCGCTGGCGTTCGCCGGCCGGCTGGTCCCTGCGCGCCCGGCTGGTCGCCTTGATGATCGCCCTGCTGGCGGTGCTCGGCTTGATCGTGGGCGCGACCTCGGAGATCTACCTGCACAACACGTTGTACAGCCAGGTGGACACCCGGCTCGACGAGGCGAGCAACCGGGCGTTCGGGCACGGTGGCCCGAACGGTGCGTTCATCTTCGTGCAGGAACCGCCGCCGGGTGCGCAGTCGGGTTCGGTCTATCTCTGGCTCACCGGCAGCTCCACGGGTGACCCGGTGGTGGTCGGCGGCGGAATCGTCCAATACCAGCCGGACGCCGAAGACGGGGCCGGCCGGGACGCCGATGGCGGCGGTTTCAAGCCGCGCAACACCTTCCAGCAGTTGCCCGCCGACGTGACCGCGGCGCTGAGTTCGGTCACACCCGGCACCGGCAACACGGACCTCGATCTCGGCAACGACCTGGGCGACTACCGGGTCACCGCGGTCGCCCGCGACGGCGTCGTCCTGGTCTCCGCGCTCTCGCTGGCCGACACGCAGGCGACGCTGCTCAAGGTCACCAGCGTCACCGGCGTGGCGGTGCTGCTCGCGCTGGTCGTCGCCGGGTGGGCCGGCGCGGTGATCGTCCGGCGTAATCTGCGCCCGCTGGAGCGCGTGGCCGGCACCGCGACCCGGGTGTCCGAGCTGCGCCTGGACCGTGGCGAGGTGGATCTGGCCGCCCAGCGGGTGCCGCCCGAGGACACCGATGCGCGCACCGAGGTCGGCCAGGTCGGCGCGGCGCTCAACCGGATGCTCGATCACGTCGGCAACGCGCTGGAGGCGCGGCACAACAGCGAGATGCAGGTGCGCCAGTTCGTCGCCGATGCCAGCCACGAATTGCGTACGCCGTTGGCCGCGATCCGTGGCTACGCCGAGCTGAGCCGACGCAGCCGTCGCCCGGTGCCGGACGAGGTGAGTCACGTGCTGCGCCGGGTCGAATCCGAGGCGCAACGGATGACCACCCTGGTGGAGGACCTGCTGTTGCTCGCGCGGCTGGACGCCGGGCGTCCGCTGGCGCACGATCCGGTGGACCTGTCGATGCTGGTGGTGGACACGGTCAGCGACGCGCACGCGGCCGGCCCGGGACACGACTGGCAACTGGACCTGCCGGAGGAGCCGGTGCTCGTTCGGGGCGATCAGTTGCGGCTCCACCAGGTGCTGGCCAATCTGCTGGCCAACGCGCGCACGCACACGCCGGAAGGCACCACGGTGACCGTCGGAGTGGCCTTGAGCGGCCGGGACGCGCTGTTGCGGGTCACCGACACCGGGCCCGGCATTCCGCCCGCGTTGCAGCCGCACATCTTCGAACGTTTCGCCCGCGGTGACAGCTCCCGGTCCCGGGTGGCCGGCAGCACCGGGCTCGGACTGTCCATCGTGTCCGCGGTGGTGGCCGCGCACGGCGGCACCGTGTGGGTGGACAGCCGACCGGGGCGCACCGAGTTCACCGTGCGGCTGCCGCTGGCGCCGGCCGACGGGCAGGCGCCGCCGACGTCACAGCCCGAGGCGGATGCCGTCCATCAGCACGTCGCGCAGATCGTCCAGTAGCTCCTGAGCCGCCGCGCCGTCGCTGACGTGCAATTCCAGCGGCACCGACTCCCGGTCACGGCCGACGATCACGTCCAGCGCGCACAGCGCCCGCCCGGCCAGTTCGCTGGTCACCCCGGGCAGCGCCACGGCGGCCAGCCGGTCGTCCAGCCAGGGCCGGCCGGCCGCGCCGGGCAGGCCCGCGGCGATCACCGCGACGGCGGTGATCGCCTGGGTCGGCGAGATCTCGCCGAGCAGCACCGTGGGCGATTCCCACACCCGGAGCACGACGGAGCTGACGGCCTGCCGCCGGTCCGCGACCGCGAGCCCCATCAATCCGTCCAGCAGATCCGGCGCGTTCAGGTCGTTCATCGGTCCATCGCAACACACGCAACTTGCATGCGCCCATACCCCACCCGGCGGACATCGTGACGCGCCGCATCGGCTAGGCTGTGCTGCGTGTTTCGTTGGTATTGGCTTTGCAGCCCGGCTCTCGCCGGTGGATTTAGTCCGCCGGCTCCGGTCGGCGCCTCGGCCATGACCACGACCTGAGGCACCCCCGCAGAGCCGGCGCAAAGGCAGCGACATCCGTCGCTGCCTTTTCCCATGTGAGCAGCCGGTTCACGACTCGGGGCGCCGGCCCCACGGGCGGCCGGCGGAAGGACGATCGATCGTGACCATCCCCGAGGTGCAACGCGTCCGCGACCAGCGGATCACTGCCGTGGTCCCGCTGATGAGCCCGGCGCTGCTGCACCACGAGCTGCCGTTGACCGCAGACCTGCACGACGCCGTGGTGGACAGCCGCCACCACGTGGAGGAAGTGCTCGCCGGCCGAGATCCACGGCTGCTGGTCGTGGTCGGGCCGTGCTCGGTGCATGACCCGGAGGCCGCCGCCGAATACGCCGACCGGCTGCGGGAACAGGCCGCCCGGCTGGCCGACGACCTGCTGATCGTGATGCGGGTGTACTTCGAGAAGCCGCGATCCACGGTCGGCTGGAAGGGCCTCATCAACGATCCCGCCCTGGACGGCAGCGGCGACGTCGGCACCGGCCTGCGGGTGGCGCGCAAGCTGCTGCTGGAGGTGGTGCGCCGCGGTCTGCCGGTCGGCGTGGAGTTCCTCGACCCGATCACCCCGCAATACATCGCGGACACCGTGGCCTGGGGCGCGATCGGCGCCCGTACGGTGGAGTCGCAGGTGCATCGCCAGCTCTCCTCCGGCCTGTCCATGCCGATCGGCATGAAGAACCGGCCGGACGGCAGCATCGCCACCGCGATCGACGCGATCCGTGCCGCCGCCGTCCCCCACGTCTTCGGCGGCATCGACTTCTCCGGCACCCCGGCGATCCTGCACACCTCCGGCAACCCGGACTGTCACCTGGTGCTGCGGGGCGGCGCGGACGGGCCGAACTACCGCGCCGAGGACGTGCGCGAGGCGCTCGGCCTGCTACGTGCGGCGGGGTTGCCGGAGCGGCTGGTGGTGGATTGTTCGCACGGCAACAGCGGCAAGGACCACCTGCGCCAGCCCGCGGTGGCCGAGGACGTGGCGGCCCAGATGGAGGCGGGCGGGCGGGGCATCGCCGGCGTGATGCTGGAGAGCTTCCTGGTGCCCGGACGCCAGGACTTGGGCGGCACCCTGACGTACGGACAGTCGGTGACCGACGCCTGCATGGGGTGGGATCCGACGGTGACCGTGCTGGAGCGGCTTGCCGCCGCGTCCGCGAAGCGCCGCACCGCCTGACCTGCCGGTTTCCGCGAGGCGCCCGGCGGCTCGTCGCCGGGCGCCTCGCGGGTTCACAGCCCGCGCACAGGTAGGGCATATGGGTAGGACAGCCGAAACGCCGACAGTCGGGGAGAACGCTTCCGCCTACCCGGAGGACCTGTCCGATGACATCGACGTTGCCCGTTCCGCCGATGGCGACACCCGCGCCGCCGACGGAGGCCACGCCTGCCACACCACCCCGGTCCCGGTGGTCCACGCTGCTGCGCGGCCGACCCGAGGACGCCGGCTGGGTGCGGCCGTCGCTGCTGGCGCTGCTGCTCGTGACCGCGGTCCTCTACCTGTGGGGCCTGGGCGCCTCCGGATGGGCCAACGCGTTCTACTCCGCCGCCGTGCAGGCCGGGTCGCAGAGCTGGAAGGCGTTCTTTTACGGCTCGTCGGACGCGGCCAACTCGATCACCGTGGACAAGACGCCCGCTTCGCTGTGGGTGATGGCCCTGTCGGTGCGGATCTTCGGCCTCAGCTCGTGGAGCATCCTGGTGCCGCAGGCGCTGATGGGTGTGGCCACGGTGGGTCTGTTGTTCGGCACGGTGCGGCGCTGGTTCGGCCCGGCCGCCGGGCTGCTCGCCGGTGCGGTGTCCGCGCTCACCCCGATCGCGGTGCTGATGTTCCGGTTCAACAATCCGGACGCGCTGCTCGTGCTGCTCATGGTCGCCGGCGCGTACGCGACCGTCCGCGCGATCGAGAACGGTTCCACCAAGTGGCTCGTACTGGCCGGCGTCTTCGTCGGGTTCGGCTTCCTCACCAAGATGCTGCAGGCGTTGCTGGTCATCCCGGCCTACGCGCTGGCTTACCTGATCGCCGGCCCGCCGCGGCTCGGTAAGCGCATCGTTCAACTGCTGCTCGCCGGCCTCGCCGTGGTCGTGTCGGCCGGGTGGTACGTGGCGATCGTGGAAATGGTGCCGGCGTCGATGCGCCCCTACATCGGTGGGTCGCAGAACAACAGCCTGCTGGAACTGACCCTCGGCTACAACGGCCTGGGCCGGCTGTCTGGCGATGAGACCGGCAGCGTCGGCGGTGGTGGCGGTCCCGGCGGCGGGCAGGGCGGTCGCTGGGGCGAGACCGGGCTGCTGCGCATGTTCGACAGCGCGCAGGGCGGCCAGATCTCGTGGCTGCTGCCCGCCGCGTTGATCCTGCTCGTCGCCGGGCTGGTGCTGACCGCGCGTGCGGCGCGCACCGACCGGCTCCGCGCCGGGCTGGTCCTGTGGGGCACCTGGCTGGTCGGCACCGCCGCGGTGTTCAGCTTCATGCAGGGCATCTTCCACGCGTACTACACGGTCGCTCTCGCCCCCGCGGTGGGCGCGGTGGTCGGCATGGGTGCGGTGCTGCTGTGGCGCGCACGCCGCAACGTGTTCGCTGCGGTCACCCTGGCCGCCGCGATCGCGGTGACCGCCTGGTGGTCGTACCGCCTGCTGGCCCGCTCCGCCGACTTCCTGCCGTGGCTGCGCTGGGTGGTGCTGATCGGTGGCCTGCTCGCTGCGCTCGGCGTGCTGGCCACGCTGCGCCTGTCGGCACGCGTCGCGGTGGTCGCCGCGGGTGCCGCGCTCGGCGTCTCCCTGGCCGGGCCGGCCGCGTACGCGGTGCAGACCGCCTCGGAACCGCACACCGGTTCCATTCCGTCGGCCGGTCCGGCGGTGGCCGGCGGCTTCGGCGGTCCCGGCGGCGGGCGCGGTTTCCCCGGCGGTGGTCCCGGCGGGTTCCGCGGTGGCGGCCAGAACGGCGGCGGATTCCCCGGCGGCGGCGGCTTCCCGGGTGGCGGCGGATTCCCGGGTGGCGGACCCGGCGGCGGATTCCCGGGCGGCACGCAGCAGAACGGGACCGGCCCGAACGGGACCGGCCCGAACGGGACCAGCCAGAACGGGACCGGCCAAAACGGGACCGGCCAAAACGGGACCGGCCAAAACGGGACCGGCCAGAACGGGACCGGTCAGAACGGGACCGGTCAGCGGACACGGCAGCGAGGGAACTTCGGCGGGCGTCCCGGCGGCGGCCTGCTCGAAGCCGCCACGGTCAGCGCCCAGATGAAGACCCTGCTGGAGACCGACGCCGACAAGTACACCTGGGTTGCCGCGGCGGTCGGCTCGCAGAGCGCCTCCGGATATCAGCTCGCCACCGGTGACCCGGTGATGCCGATCGGCGGCTTCAACGGCAGCGACCCCTCGCCCACACTCGCACAGTTCCAGCAGTACGTCGCCGATGGGAAGATCCACTACTTCATCGGCGACGGGGGCTTCGGCGGCGGTCGTGGCTTCGGCGGCGGCAACTCCGGCGGCAGCAACGCCAGCTCCGAGATCGCACAGTGGGTCGCCGACACCTTCACCGCGCAGACGGTCGACGGCACCACGGTCTACGACCTGACCGCGGCTTCGTGAGGACCGATGTCATGAATCTCTCCACACTGCCCTCGCACTCTGCCTCACCGGCCCGGACCTCCGCTCCGGTGCTGGACGTGGTGGTCCCCGTCTACAACGAGGAGACCGATCTCGAACCGTGCGTGCGCCGCCTGCACGCGTACCTCACGCAGGAGTTCCCCTACCCGTTCCGGATCACCATCGCGGACAACGCCAGCACCGACACCACCGCCGAGGTGGGCCGTGACCTGGACGCCTCGATCGGCGAGGTGACCTTCACCCATCTCGGCGAGAAGGGCCGCGGTCGTGCCTTAAAGCACGTCTGGACGCACTCCGACGCGGCCGTGCTGGCCTATATGGACGTCGACCTCTCCACCGACCTAGGCGCGCTCCTGCCGCTGGTGGCGCCGCTCATCTCCGGGCATTCCGATCTGGCCATCGGGTCCCGGCTGGCGCACGGCTCCCGGGTGGTCCGGGGCGCCAAACGCGAGTTCATCTCACGCAGCTACAACCTGCTGCTGCGCGGCACGCTGTCGGCGCGGTTCTCCGACGCCCAATGCGGGTTCAAGGCGATCCGCGCCGACGTCGCCGCGCGCCTGCTGCCCATGGTTGAGGACACCGGCTGGTTCTTCGACACCGAGATGCTGGTGCTGGCCGAGCGGGCCGGGCTGCGCATCCACGAGGTGCCGGTGGACTGGGTCGACGACCCGGACAGCCGGGTGGACATCGTGGCCACGGCGGTCGCCGACCTCAAGGGGATCGTCCGGCTCGCCCGTGCGCTCGGCACCGGGCGGCTGCCGCTGGCCACCTTGCGCGAGCAGCTCGGCCGCAACCCGCTCCCCGGGCCGCCGGTCGACGGGGTGCCCGCCGGGCTGGCCCGCCAACTGATGCGTTTCGCCGTGGTGGGCGTGGCCAGCACGCTCGCCTACCTCCTCCTGTACGCCCTGCTGCGGACCGGATCCGGTGCGCAGGCCGCCAACCTGATCGCCTTGCTGGTCACTGCCATCGGCAACACGGCGGCCAACCGGCGGCTGACCTTCGGCGTACGCGGAACCGATCGCGTCTTCCGCCATCAGGCACAGGGCCTGGCGGTCTTCGCGGTCGGGCTGGGGTTGACCAGCGGTTCGCTGGCGCTGCTGGACGCGCTGGCCGACGGGCATCCGCGCTGGCTGGAGCTGTGTGTGCTGGTGGTGGCGAACCTGGTCGCGACCGGAGTGCGGTTCCTGCTGATGCGCGTGTGGGTGTTCCGGGCGGCGCGGGCGCGCGCGTGAACGGCGTGCGCGGAATGTCCCACGACGAGCGCCGAAAATCGGTATGCGTGAATCCATCCGTCGGGTAACAATCACCTCGGGTACAGATGGTTACCTGCTCGTCACTGGGCGAGCCGGACCCGAGGGTGGCGGTGGGATGTTCAGCAAGCAGGACGGCCGGCGACTGGCGCAGATGGAACGGCAGTTGCGCCGCGACGACCCGGACTTCTGCCGACGCATGACCGGCGGCGACGACCGTCGCCGCCGGCCGCCGGTGGCGCTGATCGTCGCCGCCGTGCTGGCCTGGTCCGCGGCCCTGGTCTTCGGCACGCTCGGATGGTGGGTGGCCGCCGCCGCCGGCGTCGTGGCCGCCACCGGGGCCGGGGCCGCCATCGCCCTGCGCTGCCGGGCCCACCGCAGATCCGCCGGCCCGGAGCCGCTGCCGCCGGCCTGGTGAGCGTCCCCCGCGACCCTCGGGTCCGGCTCAGAAACGCTGGTTGCGCCCGTACCGCTCGCGTGCCACGTTGCGTTGCCGGTCCCGGTGCACCCGGCGTTCGTCCACCAGCTCCCAGGTCTCCAGATTGCTGGAGCCGTACGGGCCGGCATGCAGGATGGGCGGTTCACCGCTCGGCCGGTACCCGCACCGGCGGGCCACCGAGGTGCTCGACGTGTTGCACGCGTCGATGCGCAACAGCAGCCGGGTGAAGCCGAGCGTTTCCCGCGCGTACCCGCCGAGCACGGACAGTGCGGCGCAGGCCAGACCCCGCCGCCGGTATCGCGCCCCGACGAGGTAGCCCAGCTCGGCCTCCTTCATGCCCGCGTCCGCACCGAACAGCAGCACCTCGCCCAGAGGTTGGCGACCATCGGTGGTGATCGCCAGTTGGATCCGGCGCCCGGTGAGCCGGCTCTGGTGAGCGCGCTTGAGATACGCGATGCCCTCCTCGACATCGAACGGCGAGGGCATCGGCGTCCACCGGGCGATGTCCGGGTCGTCGAGCAGGGCGACCAGGTCGTCCAGATCGTCCGGGCGCCACTCCCGCAGCATGATGCCCTCACCGGCCAACGAGATCGGGAAGGGCAGCCGCCCGGAGGTGGTCATGAAACGATCCTGCCGGTCATCCGCCGGTTCCGGCCAGTCACCCCTGCGACGTGGACATGAGTGACTGACGGAGTGAACCGGCTCGCTATGGAGTCTTGAACTGCTGTTTCGGCTTGCCCTTCATGTAGTCCGCGACCGTGCGATAGACAGCCGGGTTCACGATGCCGTGCGACATGTGGTCGGTGTGATCCGCCCAGTCCGGGTTGACCAGGTATCCCGCGACCACCAGCGACCGGGTACCCACCACGAGCGCGGCCGTCTTGTCACCGTCGGTGGTGCCGGTCTTGCCGAAGACCGGATGCCCGACCACCGAGTGCGCCTCCGGCGCGGTGGCGCCGCCGCAATGCCCGAGCTGTGCCTGATCGCCGACCGGGCAGCGTGCCGCGTCCAGCGCCTTGCGCGCCACGTCGACGCTTGTCGCCCGGGTGCACTGCGGCTGGCCGATGTCCAGCTTCTTGCCGTCGCTGGAGGTGATCGACTCGATCGGCGTCGGCTTGCAGTATTTCCCGTCCGCCGCCAGCGTGGCGTACGCGTTAGCGATGTCCAGCGGCGTGGACGCCGAGACGCCCAGCGTGAACGCGCCCCACTGGTGCGCCGCCTGCTGGTTGTTCGCCATGTTGGCTTCCCGCTGCTGCCGGAACTGCACGCCGAAGCGCTTCGCCACGTCCACCACCTTCTCGGCGCCGACCTCCTCCTGGAGCGGCACGAAGTAGGTGTTCACCGACTTGCCGAAGCCGGTCCACATGTTGAACGGGCCGGTCTCCCCCTTCGCGGCGTTGGTCGGGCAGTAGAAGTGCGTACCCTGACATGCCGCGTCCGAGCTCGGATCGATGATGTAGCCGGACTTGTACGGGTCCTTGGCGTCGATGGTGTGGTCCAGCCCGAGACCGTTCTCCAGCGCCGCCACCATGGTGAACATCTTGAAGACCGAGCCGGCCTGGTAGCCGTTGATCCCGCCACCGCCGGTGATCAGCGGGTTGGTGGTGTTCGGATAGGTGCCCCGGATGTCCTTGGCCGCCTTCTTCGGATCCGAGGAGATCTTGTTCTTCGGATGCGCCGGGTCGTCCAGCTTGAAGTTGCGGTTGGCCGCCAGCGAGCGCACCCGTCCGGTGCCCGGCTCCACCCCGGCCAGCAGCAGGGCGTTCTTGTCGGTGTTCTTGATCTGCTTGCTGATCTCCTTGTGCGCGTCCGCCTGGGCATCCACGTCCAGCGACGTCACCACGTGGTAGCCGCCGCTCTTGAGCTGCCGCTCCCGGTCGTACGCGTTGGCGCCGAACGTCGGCTGGCCGAGCCACCACCGGTAGAAGTAGTCGCAGAAGAAGCCCCAGTTGTTCTTGGCCACCGACACGCAGCCGTTGCCCGGCCGGTTGGTCTTGCTGGGGGCGTCTTCCTTCTTCGCCTCGGCCGCCTGGTCCGCGGTGATGTAGCCGAGGCCGCGCATGCTGTCGATGATGTAGTCGCGACGCTCGGTGGCGCGCTTGCGCCCGTCCGCAGTCGTCGGGTCGTTCGTGGTCGGCGCCTTCACCATGCCGGCCAGCAACGCCGCCTCGGCGACCGTCAGATCCTTCGGCTTCTTCTTGAAATAGACCTGGCTGCCGGCGTAGATGCCGTACGCGCCGTTGCCGAACGGCGCCATGTTCAGGTAGCGCTCAAGAATCTGCTTCTTGGTTAGCTGCTTCTCGACCTGCATGGCGTACTTCATCTCGGAGATCTTGCGCTCGGGTGTGTCCTTCGTCGCATCGACCGCCTGCTGCGGCGTGGTCGCCGAATAGGCCAGCGACATCCGCACGTACTGCATGGTCAGGGTCGACGCGCCCTGCTTGTCGCCGCCGTTGTTGTTGTTCACGAACGCGCGCGCGACGCCCTTCAGGTCGACGCCGTTGTGGTGGTAGAACTCGTGGTCCTCGGCCGCCACGATGGCGTTCTGCATGTTGACGGAGATCTCCCGCATCGGCACGTCGCTGCGGAACTCGTCGTAGAAGACCGACAGCAGCGTCTTGCCGTCGGAGGCGAACACCTTCGTCACCTGCGGTGCGGACTGCTCCTTGAGCTGGCTGGGCAACTCGGCGAAGGTTTCCGAGCCGGCCTTGGCAGCCAGTCCGGACATGGCCACCGCCGGGAAGGAAGCGGCGGCCACCACCACGCCGGCCAGCAATCCGCAGATCAGCAGGGAACCGGCGTTGGTGAAGAGGGAGTGTTCGCGACGTTTCACTCGGACCAGGCTAGCGGCGGCGATCAAAGACGGCATATCGAGGTCCGTCGGTGAGCGCCGCCGCGCCGGTCAGAACGTCGCCGCCGTGGTGCATGCGGCCTCGCCCCGGCAGCCCTTCACCGCAGCGAGCGTGGCGTGCAGCCGGCTCGCCTGGTCGGTCGGCAACTCCGCGATGGTGTTGTGCATCTCGTTCGGGTCGGTGCGCCGGTCGTAGTACTCGCGCCCGCCATCCGCGTACTCCACGTAGGTGAAGTCCGGCGTGCGCAGGGCCTCGTACGTGGTGGGGTTGCCGGCGTGCTTGCGCGGCCGGTCCGGGTCGGTGGGGTCGAAGTCCGGGCCGTGGTGTTCGATCAGCGCGGTGGACCGCCAGTCGTCCGGCGATTCGCCGCGCAGCAGCGGCAGCAGGCTGCGCCCGTCGACGTCGGACGGCGGCGTGACGCCGGTGATCTCGTCGAACGTCGGGCGCAGGTCGATGTTCTCGGCGGGCTGCGCGACCGTAGCGCCCGCGGGGATGCCCGGTCCGGCGGCGATCAGCGGCACGTGGATGTCCGTGTCGAACGCGGTCTGTTTGCCGGGCATCAGGCGGTAGTCGCCCATGTGGTAGCCGTTGTCGGAGTTGAAGATCACCACGGTGCGGTCCGCGACGCCTTCGTCGGTGAGGGTCTGCCGCAGCGAGGCGAGCATCCGGTCCACCGACTGCACGGCCTGCACCCGCTTGCGGAACGCCACGTCGATCTGACCCTTCTCCTCCGCGGTCAGCGGGGTCCGCCCGGCAAGCCACTTCGGCGGGTTCTCCGGCAACTGGTCGTACGCCTTGCCGCGGGGCGCGGTGAGCCCCGGGAAGGCGTTCGCGTCCCGTGGCGCCGGGGTGTACGGGGCGTGCGGCGCGAACGTCGCCACCTCGATCATGAACGGCTTGCCGGACCTGGCCGAGGAGGTGATGAATGCCGACGCCTTGCCGCTGACCACGTCGGTCAGGTAGTCGGCCGGCGTCTCTCCGTAATGCCTGACCTGCCCGTTCTCGTTCATGTTGTAGTTGAATTCGGCGTACGCGTTGCCGCCGGTGTCCCATTCGTCCCAGCCGGGCGGAATCTGGCGGTCCTTGGGCTGATATCCGTTGAGGTACTTGCCCATGAACGCGGTCCGGTAGCCGGCCCGGTGCAGGTCCACGGCGAAGGTCGACTTCTGATTGCCGCGGCGGTTGAACATCGCCATCCCGCCGTCCACACCGCCGTTGGTGAAAACGCCCGTGTTGTGCGGATATTTGCCGGTGAACAGCGAGGAACGGGACGGGCAGCACAGCGAATCGGTGACCGTGTAGTTCGCGAACGAGGTGCCGGCCTTGGCCAACGCCTGCACATGTGGCATGTACTGCACCAGGTTCATCGCGAGATCGTCGGTCAACACGAACACGATGTTGGTCCGGTCGGACGGCGAGGCGCTGGGACTCGGCGCGGCACCCCCGGTGTGGGGCGTGCACGCCGCGAGCCCGAGCACCAGAACGGACGCGGTCAGGAATCGTCGCACCCGAAGACCCTAGATCGACCGCCGTGCGGTGTTGTCAGCGGACTGTGCGACTCGCGCACGCCCCCGGCAGCCCGCCCTCGAACGGGGCGAGCTGCCGGCGGTTCGCCGCTGCGGGCCCGGCGTCGGTCAGCGCCAGTGCAGGCGCGCCGAATAGATGACGTTGGAGTCGGTCCAGGTGACCAGCAGGGTGCGTCCGGTCGGGTCGTACTCCGGATGCGGTGCGATCGCGTACCGGATCGCGCTGCACTGGTTGTTCGGGCAGGTGGAGGCGACGGTGAACGACTTGGTCCACGGCCCTTCCAGGTTCGGCGCGGTCATCACCATGATGTCGGTGTAACCGACGTTGGCGCCGGCCACGAACATCCACGTGTTGTAGTAGTTGCTCCAGAACGCGTTCGACTGGCCGAGTTCACGGTTGGTGAACAGGGCCTGCGAGTTGTCCGGGTGGGTGATGCGCTGAGTGCTCCAGGTCCGGGTGGACTGGTTCCAGTATTCGTACGCGTTCACGTCGGTGGCGCGGGTCGCGGCGACCCGGGCCAGATAGACGTTCGTGTCGTACGCGCCGGCCGGGCCGTAGCCGTAGACGTACACCTTGCCGTCGCGCGGGTTGTAGGTGACCCCGACGTCGCCCCAGTGCGGCTCCGAGCCGCTCCACATGACGTCACCGGCACGGGTGGCCGTGGCGCCGTTCGCGTCCGCGGTCACCGTGGCCACACCCGCGCCGACGATGCCCTGGCCGCCGCTGCCACGGTCGTTCTTCAGATACCAGACCAGTCCGCGGTTCGGCGCGTACTCGACCACGTTGGTGCCGCCCATGCCGTACCGGCTGAGGCCGCCGTTGGCGTTCTCCGCCGCGTTCAGCGGGATCCATTCCTGCGGCCAGCCGCTGCTGTTCACGTTGGTGTCACGCACCCGGATCGGGTTGTCGCGCACGCCGAGGCCGACGCTGTCCGAGGCGGTGAACGCGTAGTCGCCGCCGCCGGTGGGGATCAGCGTGTCCCCGTACGTCCACACCGACTGGCCGTTGACCACGCCGGAGAATCCGAGATCGCGGGCCACCTCGCGGCCGTAGTCCTGGCGGCCGAGATACTCGGTGCTCTCGTTGGACGGCGGCAGCACGCCGGACCCGGTGCTCTGGTCGGGCGCCGGGTAGACGAAGGGGCCCGCGGAGGCGTCGCCACCGAAGGTGAACCGCTGCGCGTCGGTGCCGTTGCAGTCCCAGATCTGCAGTTGTGTGCCGTTCGCGGTGCTACTGCTCGGCGAGTCCAGGCAGCGGCCGGACAGCGGGTTGAACAGCGAGCCGTCGGACCGGGACTGCCACACCTGTTCGCCGACGCCGATGCAGTCCCATAGCTGGACCTTCGTGCCGATGTCGGTGGTGTCGCCCGCGATGTCCAGGCAACGCCCCAGGGTGCTCAGCGAACCGTTCGCGTTGTGCGTCCAGTGCTGGTCGGCGGCGTAGGACTGGCAGTCCCAGAGCTGCACCGCCCGGCCGTTGCCGCCGACGTCGTCACCGTCCACGTCGACGCACTTGCCGCCGATCCCGACGATGGTGACGCCGCTTGCCGCTTCGGCCACGCCGGACTCGACCACGAACGCGCCCACGGCCAGGGACAGGGCCGCCGCGGCGGCGAGGACGGCGCGGCGGGGTGTGTGCTTCACATCGGACCTCTTTCGATGGGGATGGTGGGCCGCCGATGGGGGAACGGCCCGATGCCGGGAGGTCACCGGAGTCAGGTACGGGCCACGTTGTAGCCCTCGGCGGTGACCGCCAGACGCCCGGCTGGATGATCGGCCAGGCTGGTGACCGCCACCTGGCGGGTCTCGCCGGGCAGCAGCCAGAGATAGTTGTCGTCGTACGTGGCGGGCAGCACCCGCTCGCCAGTGTGCTTGTCGCGCAGCGCCAGCCGGAGCATCGCCGCGACCGTGCGGCCGGTGTTCGTGACGCGGGCGGTCAGACCGCCGGGCCGTCGGCGCACGGTGACCCGCACGGTGGTCGCGGCCAGGTCGTTCAGCGCCCGCAGGTCCGCGGGTCGGCGGTATCGCCAGTACACGTTGCGAGACCGCACCCGAGCGGACCCGTCGGTCAGGGTCAGCCGCAGCAGATGCACGGCCGGCGCGTCGTCCGGCCAGTCCACCGTGAACGCCGCGGTCACGGCCGAGGCCGCCGCGGTCAACGTCGTCTGCCGGGGCTCGGACAGGCGCCGGCCGGACAGGTCCACCAGATCGGCGGTGACCACCGCGCCGGGAATCGCCGTCGCCGTGTGATTGACCGCGATCACGTCCCAGTCCGGCAGGTTGGCCTGCACGTGCACCATCTCGCTGGCCACCCGCGCGCCCTGGTAGGTGCCGTTGACGTCCAGGTCGTAGTCGTAGACCTGCCACACCGTGCTGTGCCACGCGGGATGGGACATCCAGAGCAGGACGCCGTTGGCGTCGTGCCAGAGCCGGGCGTTCCAGGCTTCGAACAGCGCCCGCATCGTCTCATAGTTGACCAGTTGCGCCTTGCGGCAGAATTCGCCCAGGCTGGACGACTCCCCGAGGCGGGCGTCGATGGCGTCCTTGTAGGCGTTCGGATTCTGCGCGCCCTTGGTGCACCAGTCGTGCATGAACCACGCGTCGCCGATCGGCCAGCCGGCATCGGATGCGGCGTCGATGCCGAGGAGGTTGCGCATGCTCTCCTCGACCGGCACGGTCGGCATGCCGATCTCGGTGTGGAAGCCGAAGTTGTGCCACGACGCGTTGCCGTTGAAGTAGTTCTCCGGGCTGGCCCAGCCGTAGATGCCGCTGCCCCGGACCGGGCCGCCGATGGAGTTGGGGAGGTAGTACACGTCGGTCAGCTCGGCGATCGAGGAGCGCAGCCCGGCATCGATCGCCGCCGAGGGATCGCCCTCGTTCTTGGCGCACCACAGCGCGACGCTCGGATGGTGGCGGTACCGCAGCACCAGGTCGTGCGCCTGCGCGAGGTAGACGTCGTGATCCGGCGGGTCGAGGAACCAGGCCGACGGGAACTCGCCCCAGACCAGGATCCCGGCCTCGTCGCACTCGGCGAACAGCTCGTCGCGCAGGATCGACCCGAGCCAGGCCCGGATCATGGTGAAGCCGAGGTCGCGATGCAGCGCCACCGCCGCCGGCAGGCGATCGGGCAGGGCGCGGCGCAGCAACTCGTCCCAGCCCCACGAGCCGCCGCGGCAGAACACCGGAACGCCGTTCACCACGAGCCGCAGCGGGGTGTCGCCGTTGCTCACCGCCGCCGCCTCGCGAAAGTCGGCGCCGTCGTCGGACACCAGGATGCGCAGCTCGGACGCGAAGGCGGTCTCCCACACGATGGTGACCGTGTCGAAGGTGGCGCCGGCGCCCAGATCCACTTGGATCCACTCGCCGTCGCGGTAGGCCGACGACCATCGGGTACCCGGATCACCGTCGACCGCCTTGTCCGGGCTGTTCGCGTCGTTGTCCTGTGAGGACGCGGTGGCCGGCCGGTGCAGAGCCAAGTCGGTGCCCGGGTCCGCGCTGTCCGCCACGGTCAGGGTGAACATCGACGCGCCCCAGCCGGTCGCCCGCTTGTCGCACTGCACCCGCAGGTAGCGCCCGGTCTGCCGGGGGAACGTGCTGGTCTTCGCGGTGGATCCGCCGGGCGGCACGGACAGGCCGGGGATGGTCTCGTACGCGATGTGCCGCAGGCCGGTCCGCACCGTGCGGCGATCGCTGAGGGTCCCGCCGGTCAGCGCATCCAGCCGCAGGTCGTAGAGGTGCGGTTCGCCGTAGCCGTTGGGCCACCACAGCCGGGGCCGGTGCACCGGCACGTCCGCGAAGCTGACGTCGGCCCGCCCGCCCGCCGGGACCGTCACGGTCCGGTCGCCCAGCCGCACGCCGCCGAGCCGGCCCCGGACCGTGACCCGGCGGTCGTTCCGCGACGGGTTGTGCACCGGCACGGTGACGGTGACCCGCGCGGTCGAGGTGTCCGGCAGGTCCGGCAGCACGGTCTGCACCCCTGGATCACCCACCAGCACCGGGCCGGTGGTGCGCAGACGCACGTGGTTCCAGATGCCGCTCACCCGGTCGCGCACGGCCGGCATCCAGTCCCAGCCGGAGACCGCCAGGTAGGTGGGCGAGTTGCGGTTCATCATGTCCGAGCCCGCGTCCGTGTACGAGGAGCCGTCCGGCCCGCGGTCCCCCGGATTGCCGGGGAACGGCATCGGATCGATGCGCACCGCCAGCGCATGCTCACCTCCACCGGCGCCCAGTTGGGCCGTCACGTCGAACCGGGCCCGCTGGAACGGGTGGGTCATCTCCCCCACCCGGTCGCCGTCCAGCCAGATCTCGGCGTGGTGGTTGATGCCGTCGAACTCCAGCCACACCCGCCGGTCGTCGCCGGTGCGCAGGCCCGGCGGAAGCCGGAACGGACGGCGGTACCACCAGGAATGCCGGGACAGCGCCTCGGGCACCCGCAGGTTGCCGAACCCGCGTACCGGATCCGGCAGGTGGCCCCGCTCCACCAGCGCGGCCAGCACGGTGCCCGGCACGGTGGCCGGCAGCCACGCCGAGGTGTCCACGCCGGGACGGGCCAGTCGCGCGCCGTCCGCCTCGCCGACCCGGGAGTCGTACGTGAGTGTCCAGCCCGAGTCCAGCGCCACGGTCTGGTCCGCGCCGACCCGCAGCGGCGGTGGCGCCTCGTGGTGCGTGCCCCAGTCCGTCCATCCGGTGGCGTCCGGCCGCCGGTGGGCGCAGGTGCCGAAAATCTGGATGCCGTTGACGCCCAGCGGGTTGGTGGTGGCGCGGGCGGTCGCGGTCAGCCGCACCCAGCGCGCCGCCACCGGGGCGTCCAGGGTGATCGTGGTGACCGCGCCGGTGCCCTGCTCGGTGCGGTAGGCGGTGGTCCAGGTCGAGCCGTCCCGGGACACCTCGACCCGGTACGCCACCGGGTAGCTGGACAGCACCTCGTAACCGGTCGTGCCGGCGCGCGGATTGACATCGCTCGCGCCGCCCGAGTCGAACGCCGGATCGCCCGGCTTCGCCTCGAAGGTCAGGGTGATCGCCTCGACGCGACACTCCGTCTGTAGGTCCACCTCGATCCACTGCGGATCGCTGCCGGCCTCCGCGCGCCATCCGGAGCCGCGCACGCCCGTCTCGTAGAGGCCGTCCAGCGCGAACCACGCCGGGGTCGCCGCGTACGCCGTGGAGGACGCCCGCACCGGCCGGAACCGCGCCAGGTCCGCGGCGTCCGGCTCACGCGGCGCCGCCCGCGCCGCCTCCGCCGTCGAGGCGCCCAGTCCGATGCTGGCCAGCACGGTGGCGTTCGCGCTCAGGAACGTACGCCGGGAGATTCCACCGTCCACCACCGACACGTGCGCCTCCTCGGTCCGTCGTCGTGCATGACAACGTTGTCGGACCGCCAGTGAACGCCGCGCCGCAGGGCATCGTCAAGGGTCGATGTATTTCCCGAACCGCCCCGCGGACAAGCCTCGCCGTCAGTCGAGGTCCGACATGTCCAGCACGAAGCGGTACCGCACGTCGCCGGCGTCCAGGCGGGTGAGCGCCTCCGACACGCGGGCACTGGGCAGCAGTTCGAAGAGCCGGAGGCGGACCACGCCCGCCGCCGCGCCCTGCTGCGCGACTGCGTGCTACGCGCCGTCACCCCGTGACCCGGCTACCGCCACCGTCCCCAGAGGGCGAATCCGGGGTCGATGATCTGGATGTCGTAGGAGATATTCATAGGCATGGGCATGCGGTCAGGGTGGCATCGCTGTGGCGGGTAGGCGCAGGATCTCGTCACCGTGCGTGAGTGCCCCTTGATCGAGTTTGTGATCTTGTCAAAGCACTTGACATGAAGCCAAAGGCGTCACAGTGTTGCACTGTCTTTGTTTTTGAAAGGAGTGCACATGACTGAATCGATGCTTGCGCTGGCGAAATTTGCTCGTGCGCAAGCTGCACTGTTCGGTGATCTGGCGGCGGAGCTGGAAGCTGCCGCGCAGGTCCCCAACTTGACCGCTGATGGCGACGTCGAGGTGCCTACCGGCCGTGGCCAGCGGCAACAGCAGATCCTCGCGGTGCCGGGCCTCGCCACCGAAGACGGCATGAAGAGCGCCGACGTTGCCCTAGCCATCGACTACGACGGGCCGAACACCCATACCTCCCTGCAAGCCCTGCAAAAAGCGGGCCTCGTCGAACTCGTGCCCGGCGTGACCCCGCAACGGTGGCGCCTGGCGCCTCGCTACCGCACGACCAGCGTTGTTTTCATGCGCATGGCGTCTCGGCTTCGCGACGGCGAGTGGACGACCTACGGCGACATCTCCATCGCCGTACGTGGCGACACTAAGGCAGCCCGAGGCGTCGGACAGGCCGCTGCGGCACTTGCAAACTTCCCCCACCCGGAGCGGGTGCTCATGGACGGCGGGCGCATCAATCCGAAGTGGCGTGACAGCAAGAATCGCGGGCCGGAATACTGCCGCGAGTTGTTGGAGCACCAGGGCATCCGGTTCGAGAGCGACCTCGCCGACCCAGCCCAGCGGGTCACGTGGGACGAGCTGCGCCGCCGCGATGAGTCCGAGCCGGTGGTCGAGTAACCCGACACTGGGAAGACCGCGTACCGGCCGGTTACGACCGGTAGGTCGCGTGACTGTCAGCGCCTGACCACCTGCTGCGCAGATCTCTTTTGGTGCCCCCGGTAGTGCCCCCGGTAGGAATCGAACCTACGACACACGGTTTAGGAAACCGATGCTCTATCCCCTGAGCTACGAGGGCCTGCGGCCCATATCGTACCTACCAGGGCGTTCCCCGGAGTGCCCGGGCGTCCCATCGGATGCCCGCTGGTGCCATCTGGTCGCCCGGTGGGGGTTTCGTCGCTGGTCGGAGCGCGTCCGGAGCAAACCCCGGGCACACGCGGCCCGGCGTGCCCGACGGTGACCACGGGTGCCCAGCGCTGACGGCGGGTGCTATTCGCTCCCCGAGCACGTCCGGAGCAGTCGCGGCGTCCGCGTGGGGGCGACGATGACGATCACCCAGCACAACCTCGACCAGGTGGTGCCCCTGGCCATACATCTGCAACAGCGAGGCGTCGGCGAGCTGAAGTTGCATGCCCTGCGAATGGTCGGCAATGCGCAGTTGCATCCCGACCTGGAAGTAGCCGACCCCCGCCGCTACGCCGCCCTCCACGCGGAGATCAAGGCCGCAGAGCTGTCAATCAAGGTCATCTACGACTCCGACCTCTCACCGGAACCGCGGGGAGAGGTTTGCTCGAACCTCGTGGCCGGTGGATGGCTCGACCGCATCGAAGCCGACCCTCGAGGCGGCCTCACCGTCTCCTGCAAGGCTGTCGGCAAGGACGTCAACGCGTTCCGGTGGGACAAGGAGCACCAGGCGATCCGCTACGAGCCCCGCGAGAATGACGAGCTCGCACTTGGTATTCCGGACGTGAACTACCGAACCGTTGCGGTCGGCTGATGACGACCGCGAGCGTATGGGAAGAGACTCGGACGTTCTTCCCGCTCTTTCTGAGCCAAATCGAAAAGCGCCAGGCGCGGTCGGCATGCGTTGTCGGCGCCTCCGACGGCAAGTTCGTGCTTCCGCTCGCACGGCGTGGGATTCACGTCTTCGCGATCGAACGCAATCAGACTGCGGTGGATGGCGGCCCGATCACGCTTCCCGGCCCGACCGACACCGTCATGCCCGGCTTACGGCGACTGTCCGAGTTCATCGGCAGCATGATCCGGCTTTGCCGGCCGCGCGGCGGCATCTTGGGCGCGGAGTACATGATGCCCGTCGAACCGCGGCACTTCACGATCGAGCACTACCCCGGCGAGGGGAACCTCCGCAGCCACCTGCCCGGCTGGTCGATCGATTGGGAGACTTACACCCCCGCCTTTGTCGAGGCACCACACGTCGAACAACTCACCGAACACGTCCACCGGATGGGCCTGATCATCGCGACCCGGCCGTAGGAGAGACTTCATGGAGACCGAGTTCGAGGCCCGCTTCCTCAACATCGACACTCATTCCATCCGCGACAATCTCGCCGCGCAGGGCGGCGTCTGTGTCATGCCGCGCACCCTGATGCGGCGGATCGTCTTCAAGAACAAGGACATCGCCGAACGCGGCGGCTGGCTCCGGTTACGCGACGAGGGCCGCCGCATCACGATGACCAGGAGAATTACCGGGAAGAGTGGAAGCTCGGCGCGGTGACCCTCGACATCGACACCTGGCCCGGCCTTTCCACCTACATCGAGATCGAGGGACCGAGCGAGGACGCCGTACGCGTCACCGCCGAGGCGCTCGGGTTCGACTTCGCCCATGCCAGCTATGGCAGCGTCGACGAGGTGTACTTGGCCGTCCTCAATCGCGACATCCTCACGGAAGTGACGCTCACCTTCGCAACGTTTCCTGAACAGGTGTAAGCGGGTTCGCGGTCGACTTGATGTTCGCGGGTAGCACGATGGTTCGTGCCACCGGTACCGCGGGGGTGCGCCTCCCGCGGCAGCGTCGCCGGGCGCCTCGCGCACGAGGTGCCCGGCGCGTGGCTTTCCGCCACGCCGGCGTGCCGACCTCGGCGACGACTGGAGCGTTCGTCGCACTATTGGTACGAACGGTCCATGTCGAGGTTCACTGGGTTGCTGGCCGCAGCGGACGAGCGTGAGGCCAACTCGCTAGACCCGGGTGGCGTACGCTCACCTGCCGTCCCGTCGGCAGCGTAGGTGGCCATAAATCCGAACGTCGAGACGGTCAGCTTTGCACCCCCAGGGCAGGATGCCCGTGGTCGAGCGGAACAGCTCTCGGATAGATTACTTGTCATTCAACAGTGACATGTCTAGGATTTTATCCATGGGGGAGCTGTCAGGACTTCCGTCGACCTTCACGACGGGGCAGGCGCGGGACGCAGGTGTGCACCCACGCGACCTGTACGCCGCTCGAGACGGAGGCGGGCTCGTCGAATTGTCAAGGGGGGTGTTTCGTCGCGCGGATGCACCGGCGGCGGCGTACCCGGATCTGCTGGCAGTCTCGCTGCGGGCCCCGCGGGCGGTGGTGTGTCTGCTGTCAGCGGCGGCGGTGCACGACTTGACCGACGAGATCCCGATGGCGGTGCAGATCGCCGTACCGCGCGGAACGTGGCCGCCGAAGCTCGACCACCCGCCGGTTGAGGTGTTCGTCTGGGACCCGGCGACCTTCGAGCTGGGATTGGACTCAGTCGAGGTTGCGCCGGGAGAGCGGGTAAGGATTTACTCGCCGGGCCGGACCGCCGTTGATCTGATGCGCATGCGGAACAAGCTCGGAGAGTCGGTCGCGCACATCGCCCTGCGCCGTTACCTGGCCCGGCGTGACGCTCGGGTGGCTGACCTCTTTGCGTACGCGAAGGCGTTGGATGTGCTCGGGCCGGTCCGGGCCGCGGTTGACGTCTTGGCCGCGTCATGAAGGGGATGCCGTGACCCGACCTACCCGCGCCGACGCGGGTGGCCGCGCTTATCTGGACCTGCAGAACCTGGCCCGCAGGCAAGGCCGTCAGACCCAGACGCTGATGGTCATCTACGTTCTTGAGCGGTTCTTCGCCCGCCTTGAGGTCAGCGAGTATGCGGACCGGTTCGTCCTCAAGGGCGGAATGCTGCTGGCTGCCTGGGACGCCCGCCGTGCCACCGTCGACGCTGACTTTCTCGTCCGCAACCTGAACCTTGACGTGGAATCGGTCCTGCGGCGGGTCGTCGAGATCGCCGCGTTGCCCGCGCCGGCCGAAGACGGGGTGGAGTTTCACCCCGACACCGTTACGGCGAGCAGCATCCGCGACGGGGACCTTTATGGCGGGTTTCGGATCGCTATGGATGCGACCGTCGCCGGCGCGGTGGTGAAGCTGCGCCTGGACATCAGCACCGGTGACCCGGTTGCCCCGCCACCGACCTTCGTCGACTACCCAACCCTGCTCGACGGCCATCCGCGCCTGAGCATTCTGGGGTACCCGCTACCGGTCGTCCTGGCCGAGAAGCTCTGCACCGCCGTTGAGCTCGGTGCTGGCAACAGCCGAGTCCGCGACTACGCCGACATCTGGACGCTCACCCGTAGCCACGACATCACCGCGGCAGACCTGCTTACCGCGCTGGCCGCGACGTCCGAGCATCGTGGTGTCGCCCTTCGGCCGCTTGCCGAGGTCATCGGCGACTACGGCCGTGACCGGGCCGGCGCCTATACCGCCTACCGACGACGCCTCGGACCAGACGCCGCCAAGCTCCCCGGGACCTTCGAACAAGTCGTTGACGACGTCATCGCCTTCGCGGACCCAGCACTGGCGTCCGAAGTCGCGAGTCGAGCCGTTTGGGTTGCTCTGAGCGCGCGCTGGAACGGGTGACTGCCAAGGTCATTATCCGGATGGACTGGGTGTCCAGCACGACCGCGCTCGGGTCCTCCGCCCGACCGGCTTTCTCCCGCGCCTGGCAGCGCAGCAGATCATGAATGGCCTGGTCAGTCCCGTCGTCACGCCACAACCCGAAGTAGTAGTACACCGCCGACCACGGCGGCAGATCGTGCGGCAGCAACGCCCACTGACAACCGGTCCGGTTCTGGTAGAACAACGCGTTGACGATCTCCCGCAGGTCGTAGCCGCCTTCGTAACCCGACGGGGACACCCGTCTGGCCTTCCAGACCCGCAGGAATGGCTCGATCAACGCCCACTGGGCGTCGGTGAGATCAGTCGAATACGCGCGACGTGCCATGACCAGGCCCTACGCGCCGCGACCGCGCCGGTATCACCCGCGGCCAGAACGTCACGACATCGAGCGACGACGAACCGCTCGATAGACCGCGAAAACCCTTACTCACCCCAACCGGCCATAACCGAACTTATGACCCTCTCACCGGCTCAGGAATTCGGTGGCGCGGGCGTACAAGAGATCGAAGGTCTCTTCGGGATCGAGCGACTCAGCCACGGTACGCACGCGAGCCCGCTGATCTTCGTGGGCCTGCCAATGGGATTCGGGCACACGTCGCATCAAGGCATCGAGGAGATCGCCCGGGTAGAAGTCGCCCTCGGCCAACGGATCACGCTCGATCTGGTCAAGCGCCACGGGGACGAGCGCTTCCAGCCCGATCTGCTGCGAGATGAGCAGGCGCAGGCCTTCCACGCCGAGCGCGCCGATCGGCTGCTTGTGTAGCGCGTACGCGGTGCTGATCAACCGGGTTGCGTCGGTCGGCGGTTCGCCCCAATAGTCGTCCTCGATCTCCTCGAGCGTCCGGCTCTTGTCAGGCTCGTACACCTGCTCTCCTTTACCCGTTTCACCCGTCATCGGCAGAACGATCTTAAGACCGTGGAACAAATTGCTCGGAATAGTCCAGCAGCCGACTGGCCTCAGAGAGCTCGGACTGATACTGCGCGCGGTCGGCGGCCGACACTCTCGAATCACCGAGCAAGCGCTTGAGCTGACCGAGGCGGTTGACCAAGCCATCCTGGGCATTTCGCACTTCGTCCACATGATCCCAAGGCTTTCGGGTCGACTTGGTCGCCACCACCTCGCCGTCCAGCTCACGGCGGGCTGCGTCGAGGTCCTTTTCGGTGAGATGCTCCTTACAGTTGTCGGTCTTCGTCGGTCCGGCCGGCTCAGACCTCCCGGTACGCACGGGCCTCATCGCATCGTCCGAGGCGGCGTGCTGCATCAGCAGTCCACTCGCTGTGGCCGTCATGCCTGCCCCGGCAGCGATTCCCGCCGCCGAGACCACGTTCAACGGCACACCGCCGATCGCGCCAACCCCGGTCGCGTCGAGAGCGAAGCCAGCACCCTCACCAAGGGTGCTGACCTCAGTCAGCAGTAGGCCACCGACGAGCGAAGCTGTCTCGCCGGGGTGGTGCGCCATCGCGTTGCCGAAGGAGGCCAGGCCGTTGACGACATGCGCTCCTGCAGTCTCAAGGAAACCACCGAGTTTGCCCAGCCAGCTCGACTTCTTCGGAGCCGATTCTGCCTCCTCGTCAAGGAAGCCAGCGGCCACATCACCCGCCGTTGCGACCTGTTGACGGGCGGCACCCAGAGTATCGATGGCACTCTGCCGTCTGGTTGCGCCGACGTCGACGAACGGGCCCACCGGATGCTCGGGCGGCGCCTGCGCGGCCGCCTTCTGGTACCCCTGCTGAGCCTTCCGAGTCTCCGCTTGGGCCTCGTCCCACAACCGTATTGCTTCGGCCGCTTGCTGCTGCGCCCACTCCAAGACATGCGCATACGTGTTCAGGGCACTCGCCGCGGTCGCCAGCGAATCGGCCGCCACGTACCACTTGTTCGGTTCGTAGCTGAATTTGTCCCGGAAGTCCTCGGCCGCCTGGCCGGTCCATGCTCCGGTATCGATGTCGCCAAGTCCGTCGCCAGCCTTCTCGACATGTGCCGACCTCGCCCGCAGCGCCTCGACGTTCGCCCGGATCGCGGCAGGGTCGCCCTGGATCAGTCCCCGCGGGTCGTGCGTCTGGCCGAGTTCAGCCATCGACGGCTTCCTCGCCCGGGTCGACCCGCAGGCGGCCGGCTGCAGCATGGTCAGCCGACTGATAAGCCTGCGCGACTTTGTCGAGCACGTCCCCAATCGTCTTGGCATCCTTGATCAGGATGTCGATACCATCGCTCCAGCGACGCAGAAATTCTCCATCGACTCGCGCAGGCGATCGTGACCGTAGACGCTCTCCGCGCGGTCCAGATGCGACAGCGTTGATCCATTTTGGTTGGCCACGCTCTCCTCAATGCCGGCGGATGCCGACTTCAGGGTGCCGATCTCGACGTGGAATCCAGGTCCGTCCATGCGAGCCCCGCCTCCTCCATGAGCCTTGAGAGTAGGACCGCTCAACCATGCGAACCAGACGCGTACCGAACGAGACTGTCGGGTGCGCCTCGTTGTGGACTACCGGGGCGTCGCTGACAGGATGGTCTTCATCGATTCTTCGCGATCACGGAGGCTCTGGGAAGGTCAGTCCCAGTTCCCCTTGGACGCGATGCAGGTATCGATAGTCCGTGGGATTCGCCGGTCCGGTGGCTTTCTCGCGGACTCGACTGGTGGCCAAGTTGACCATGATGGCGCCGACGGTGCTGCTCATGCTCAGCGGAATCGCCGCCTCGGCCGGAAGGATCGACGCCGACGCCGACGCCACGAGCGCGACCGTCACGGACAGGGGCCGAACCACCCAGGTGATCTTCGATGCTCGGGCGGCACCATGAAGGTCGGCCACGGCTTGTTCCATCTCGCGCTTCACGCGTCCAAATGCATCCTGGGGGTGGCGTCGCGTCTGCGACAGCTCGTGCAGGAGGTCGTCTATCGCCGCCATCATGCGAGCTCGCTCGCTCTCGTAGCGGCGGCGAAAGTCGAGGACGTCGGCGATCATCACGTCGCCCTCGGGGACCGGCAGAAGAGGGCTGAGGTCAACCTGCCAGCACCCGGTAACGTCAATCCCGGACATCGGGGATGTGCCAATCCGGTGAGCGTGCAGCACGTCCGTGTGGGGCCTCAGGCCGGTACGCCCGGAACAGCCCGACTCGGCGTTGGCGGAGCGGGCTATCGAATTCGCGATGATGCTGACGACGATGTTCAGCAGGGTAGGTGAGACGACCAGCCGCCACGGCGCTCCCGGGGTTTCCCGCACCAGACCCCTGCGGATCAGATCCTTGCTGATCGCCGGGTCGAGTTTCTGGGCGTGCAGGATGTCGGAGTGGCCGCGTGTATAGCCGCGATCATCCGGCGGGGTCAGGTCCTCCAGCGGAACGCCGTCAATCGCCTGCGCGATTTCCTCTCGCATGGACATGAGATCGACAGGTTCGTACGTCAAGAACGGCCCGACCGGACGATAGAGGCCGGACTCGCGTAATTCCCGCATGTGGGGCGTCAGCCGGCGTTCCCAACCGGGCGCGACCACCGTCGCAAGATCATCCCAATAGAGCACAGCCTGGTGCAGGATCGGCAACGGTGCGTTGGCGAAGGGGTAGTACAAGATGCCGGCCATCGGCTCCTCCATCTCGCCGCGCCGGGTAGTTGGCGCCAGCTCGATAACCTATCGGAAGATGTCGATGGGGGTTGAGCCATGGACGACGTCGATGCCGCTGAGGAGAAGTGGTGAGCTCGGGCGTGCAGTTTCCGGCTGACGCGGTGTTGCGGCACGCCACCGCGGTGAGCGGGGTGTCCGAGGAGATGGCGCAGGCCCGGGCGGCGGTCGATCAGGTTGTCATGGACAGCCAGGCCTACGGGCAGCTCTGCCAGTTCCTGCCGACCCTGCTGAGCCCGCTGTTCGGCGACGCCACCGAGGCCATGAACGATGCAGTGGATGCGCTCGGGGAGACCGCGCTGAAGTTGCGCGCCACCGCGTCGACCATGACGGCCACGGACACGGGTAGCGCCGAAAAGCTGACCGCGGCCGCGAGCCCGACCATCGAGCTACCGCTGTGACCGACAACCCGCTGGTCGCCGACGTGCACAGCTCGACCACCTGGTACACCGGGCTCGGCCTGATAGAGGACGCCGAGCAGATCAGCAGCGGCATTCAAGACAACAGTTGGGTGGACGGCACGCTGGGTGGCGTCGGCGGAAGTCTCGACATCCTCGGCATGGCGATCGATCCGCTCGGCTCGCTGATGGCCTGGGGAGTCTCGTGGTTGATGGAACACGTCCGACCCCTGCAGGAGGCGCTGGACTGGCTGGCCGGCAACCCGGATGAGGTGGCCGCGCACGCGGCGACCTGGCGCAACGTCGCCGCGGCCACGACCGCCAGCCAACAGCACTACACCGAACTGGTCCGGGCTCAGACCGGCGAGTGGTCCGGCGCTTCCGGCGACGCCTACCGCAGCCATGCGGCCCAGCAGGCCGACGCCCTCGGTGGCATCGCCAAGGTGTCCGAGGGGATCTCGTACGCGGTCGAAGGCGCCGGTTTGATCGTTGGCCTCGTCCGGGGCATCGTCCGTGACCTGATCGCGCAGTTCGTGGGCACGCTCGCGGCCCGCCTACCTCAGTGGCTGGCGGAGGAGGGTCTGACGTTGGGCTTGGCTACCCCGGTCGTCGTCGGCCAGGTGGCTGCGCTGGTCGCCAAGTGGGTCGACCGGATTCAGGGCTTCATCCGCGCCCTGCTCGACAGCCTGCGGCGGCTGAGCGGCAAGCTCACCGAACTGACCGACTTGCTTGAACGCCTCCGGCAGACGCTACGACGGCTCAGCCGCACGGACCCCACGGCCGGTGGTATGCCGTCCAGGCCGGAATTCTTCAGCAAGAGCCCGGTACGCAGCAATCAAGATATCCTCGACAGCGGCGCGGGCACGCCGATGACACTTGACAACGTCCACGTCGTCGCAGGTCGGATGGACATCGACCTGCGAGACGTGGAGGTCGTCATCATCAGCGAACCAGAAGAGATCCGCTACCTCGATCACATGGACGCAAGCGCGTACACGCCCTCCGAGCTCAACGGAGCGCAGATTCGATTCGGGCCAGCCAGCTTCGCCGACGACGAAACGTTGGCGGCTACTATCGCCCACGAACACACTCATGTCATGCAGCAGCGCGCCGGGGCGCATCTACACCGGCCGCTGAGGGAGCTTGAGGATCTGGCCTACGACAGCGAGATGCCCGCCTTGGAACGGTATAGGAACGACTCGCCATGACCGCTGTGCAGTTTCACGTCAACGAGATCTTTGATATTCCTACACGCGGCGGCCTCATCGCCGTTGGGTCGACCAGCAACGGCGACTTCATTGGCATTCCTCGCCTGCGTGATGGCGCCAGCGGACACCTCATCCACGTTCTGGGCGTCGATCACCCGACACCGCGCACGCGGCGAACCGGCGAAACCATCCTTGTGGTGGATCGCGCCGATGCCGATTACGTCAAAGTCGGACGGCTATGGACTGCAGAGTAGCGATGGTTGAGAACGCCGACGAGCGCTCATGCGCGGCCTTCTTCGCCACCCGGTGAGTCCGGCCGGGCCTGTCGCTCCGGCCGGACTCGGGGGTCAGGCCATGTCGGACGGGCGATAGCTTGTCGCCTTGCCGTCCGTGTGCACCGTGACGGTTAGCGCGTCCACCTCGCCGCCTTCCGGGCCCGGCCACCATGCTGCCCACCAGCCCGATTTCACGCTTGCTTGCAGCACCGCGCCACTGTTCAGGCGCACCTCGACGCCGGTCACCTGCGGACCGGCCAGGCCGACGATGTTCGACCAGGTGTCGTCGCCGTCGCCCACGGAGCTCATGGTCTGCAGGTCTGCGGGTACGCCGGGGGGCAACGCCGGGGTGGCCGAGCCGTCCGCCAGACCCATCGACGCGAACTGGTCGCCGTCGGCGCTCAGGCATTCGACGATGGTCTCGCCCTTGCGCATGATGAGCAGGGTGGCTTCGCCGCGTTGCTCGGCCAGCAGGACGTCCGCCGCGGTCGGCTTGGTCGCACCGCCGACGTCGCTCTCGCCGCACCTCGTTGCCTGGGGCAGCACCTGGTCGCCGGTGCGCGCGGTCGGCATCGCCGTCCAGGACGCCACGGCGCGTTCGGCCGCCCCGGGGATCAGGATGGGCACGGCGATCGCGCCCACCACGCCGGTCGCCACCGCCGCCACGGCCCCGGCGATCAACCAGCGACGCCGGGCCGGGTGCGCCGGCGCGGCCTGCACACCGCCGACGATCGTACGTTCGATGAACGCCTCCGATCGCGCCCGTTCGGTGGCGCTCGGCTCGCGTCCCCGCGCGGGGTCGAGCAGGGCGAGACGCTTCAGGTCGTTCATGCCGTCGTCCATGTCTGCTCCTTGACGGTGTCCGGGAGGGCGGGGTTGAGGGCTGCCTGCAGCCGCTGACGGGCGCGGCCCAGCCGCATCGCGAAGGCCGATCTCCGGCAGCCCAGCACGGTGGCCGCCTGCTCGGAGGTCAGGCCGTCGAAGGCGACGAGCGCCAGCACCTCGCGGTCGGCGGCGCTGAGTGAACGCCACGCCCGTTCCAGGTCGATGCGGGCCGCCGCGCCGGCGCTGTCGTCCGGCACTTGCGGCGTCTCGGCGGCCGTCAGCCGTATGTCCAGGGCCCGCCGCCGCAGCCAGCCGCGGGTGCGGTTGGCCATGGTGTTACGGGCCACGGCGAACAGCCATGGCCGGGTGTCGTCGGGTAGCTCGTCGAAGCGCCGCCAGGCGGTCAGGAAGACCATCGACACGACGTCCTCCGCCTCGTCCGCCGGGATCCGCCGCTCGACGAACCGCAGCAGGTCGGCGTACGTGTCCCGGTGGAGTTTCCGGAACCGCTCGTCGGCGTCGGGCCCCCTCATTGAGGTGCTCCTCGGTGGTGACTCATACCCTCCACCTGTCCGGCCCGGCGACGATTGCCACACCGCAGTCCGTGCTCCTCAGTTCTTCGGTCCGGCCGGGGTCAGCCTAGCCATGGCAGTCGATGGAGATTGGCGCATGCACGGGCCTCGTACCTCGGCCGACGACGCGGCCAAGGGTGCGCAGATCGAACGTCCGTAGCCCCGCGGATCGAACACGGAGGGTCCCGCAAATCGAAAGCCGGCCGGCCCGCAAATCGAAACCCCGTGGTTACCATGAGGTGTGCCAACCTCACACTTGATACCTCGCCGCGCCGCAGCGCAGGTGGACGCCGCGCTGGGCGACACACGAGTCGTGCTGGTCAGCGGAGTGCGTCAAGTTGGCAAGAGCACCCTCGTCCGCGTCGTCGCCGGAGATCGGCTCGCCGAGCGCCGCGACCTGGACCGTGCGCAGGACCTGGATGGAGACGGTCGAGCTTTGGCCGTTGTCCCAGGGGGAACTCGGCGGCGAACCGGACGGGTTCATCGACGCCATCTTCGCCACCGGGCCGGACCTACGGCACGAGTCGCGGCTGACGCGCGCCGATTACGCGGCCAGAGTCGTACGAGGCGGCCTGCCCGAAGCCACAGCCCGCGACGACACTCGGCGTCGCCGAAGATTCTTTGATGCGTACGTCCAGGCGCTCATCGACCGCGACGTCCGGCAGCTCTCCGATATTCAGCACAAGGGGGAGCTACGGAAGCTGGTACGCCTACTCGCCGCCAGATCCGCAACCATCATCGCGGCGAATTCTCTTGAGTCCGCGCTCGGGCTGAGCCGACCGACGATCGCGCGTTACCTCCAAGCTTTGGAGGAGATCTTCCTCGTCAAACGAATCCCCGGCTGGTCACGCAATCCGGGCACCCGAACCACCGCCGCACCGAAACTGATATTCGTCGATTCTGGCATCGCGTCCAACGAAGTCGCCACCGACGCTCAAGGGCTGTTGAGGCCCGGCGCCCCGTTCGGTCCGCTGCTCGAATCCTTCGTCCTTTCCGAGCTGTCACGCCAGCTCACTTGGTCCGGCGAACTGGTCGACCTGTCACATTTTCGCGACCGAGACAGGTACGAGGTCGACGCCGTGCTCGAAAACAGATCCGGTCACGTCGTCGGCATCGAAGTCAAGGCGGCCACCACGGTCGGACCCGATGACTTCCGCGGACTACGACGCCTCGCCGACCGTCTCGGCGACGATTTCATCGCCGGCATCGTCCTCTACACGGGAACGTCGACGCTGCCGTTCGGCGACAAACTCCGCGCCATGCCAGTCGGTGCCTTCTGGGAGGTGCCGGTCACGGCGGCGACGTGAGCCTATTCCTCGTGGAGCCCCTCGGGTCCGGCGTGTATCCCGGCGGCAAGTCTCAGAGCCGGGCCGTGTTGACGTCCTCGCCGAGCAGCACCGCGCCGACGGTCTCGCGCAGGTCGGGGCCGACCATCGCGTGCTGGGTCGCGGCGTGCACGTCGCGGAAATGGCGTTGCAGCGGGCTGGACGTGTACAGGGAGGCGCCGCCGGCAGCGTCGTACATCAGGTCGACCGCGCGGGCGGCGCTGCGGGCGGCGGTCGCGATGGCGAGGCGTAGCCGGGCCACGTCGTCGACACCACGCGGATCGGGCTTCGCCGCCTCGGACAGCAGGTAGGCCAGGGCCGACGCGCGCAGGGACTCGGCCTCGGCCACCGCGGCCCGCGCCCACCCCTTGCCGGCCAGGGACTGGCCGGTCATCGGATCGTTCTTGACCTGGGCGAGCGCGATGAACTCGCCGATCGCGGCCCGCGCGATGCCCAGCGGCACGGCACCGAGGCCGAGGGCCAGTTGAGACATGACCGGGAAACCCTCGTGCGGGTCGGCGAGCGAGAAACTGTGCTCTTGCGGTACGAACACGTCGTCCGCCTCGATGTCGTGGCTGCCGGTGCCGCGCAGGCCGGCCACGTCCCAGTTGTCGTGGATGCTCATCGCCGCTGCGGGCATGATCATCATCCGGCGGACGGGCCGGTCTCCCGGCACACGGCAGCCGCCGACCAGCCAGGTGGCGTGCTCGCATCCGCTCGCGAACGACCACCGCCCGCGCACCCGATAGCCCCCGTCGCATGGCGTGGCCAGGCCGACCGGTGCGGCGACGCCCGCGATGAGGAACTTCGGGTCGGCCAGCATCCGGTCGGCCACGTCCGGGCCCAGGTAGCCCATTACGACGCTGGTGGCACCCGCGATCCCGGCGATCCAGCCGGTCGACCCGTCCGCGTACGCCAATTCCTCGCACACCCCGACGAAGGTGACCGGGTCGGCCTGGCCGGGGCCGGGCGCGACCATCCGGAAGACTCCCAGGGCGGCGAGTTCGTCGACGATCTCCGCAGGTACCCGGCGCACCGCCTCGATCTGCTCGGCGTTGTCGCGAATCCGCTCGCCGAGGCCCCGAACCCCCTCGATGAGTCTCTTCGCCTCGCCCTCTTGTCGCGTCGCGGCCGTGGTGGTGGATCCGGTAGCCGCCATGCGGACGATTCTGTGCCGGGCGAGGTCACGGGGCAAGGACCCGTCGCCCGGCGCCGGCACCTGTCGCGAACTGCGCGGGCACCGTGTTGAAGCGCCCCACTAGCATCGGCCTCCACCTGACCGGCGGCACGTGAGTTCCGGATCTGAGCCCCGTTTCGTCCACTCTCGACCGGTGTCCGGAGAGTGACGGAAAGGGTACATAGTCCACATAGCTCCTTTACGCTCGCGGCTGCCGTTCTTGCGTCTCTCCACCGTGCCCTCGGCTGGGCGCGGCGGACCCGAAGAGCCGGCGCGGTGCCGGACGGCGACCGAGAGGAGGCCTCATGGCTACCTGTTCGATCGACAGTCGGCTGCGGGTGTCCGCCCTCGGACCGCTCCGGGTCTTCGTCGACGGCGCCGAGATCGATCTCGGCCCGCCCAAACAACGCGCGGTCTTCGCCGTGCTGGCACTGTGCGCGGGCGAGACCGTCTCTCGCGAGCAACTCGTCGACCGGGTCTGGGGCGAGTCGGTTCCCTCCACGGCGGCGGGGAGCCTGCACACATATCTTTCCGGGCTTCGCCGCGCCCTGGGACCGGCGCAGGACCGGCTGGTCAGCACTCGTGGCGGCTACTCGCTGCTGCTCCAGCCGCAGATGTTCGACGTGACACACGCCGAGGACCTGGGGGCGCGGGCACGGGAAAACGGCACGCTGGAGGCGTACGAGAATGCATTGACACCGTGGACGACCGAGACGATCCTGCCCGGGATTCCCGGGCCGTTCGCAGCGCAGGCCCGCGACCGGCTGACCGGCCTGCGGCTGCACATGCTGATCGGACACGCCGAACGGGCGCGGTCCGACATGCTTCCGGAGGTGATCGGACGACTGCTCGCCGAGGTTCCGGCCCATCCGTTCGACGAGCGGCTGCGGGGCGTGCTGATGAAGGCGCTGCACCGCACCGGCCGCACGGCCGAGGCCGTGGCTCAGTTCGAGGAACTGCGCCGCGCGCTCGCCTCCGAACTCGGCATCAGCCCGTCACCGGCGAGCCAGGAGATCTACGCCACAATTCTGGCGGACGATCGGCCCTCGGCCCGTCCACGAGCGCACGGGGATCTGCGGCCGGCTCAGCTCCCGCACGACAACGACGCCTTCGTCGGACGTGCCGCCGAGTTGCTCATCCTGCTGCGGAGCGCGGCCAGGGAGACGGCGCCGCGACGACGAATAGTCATGATCTCGGGCGTCGGCGGGATCGGGAAGACGACACTCGCCGTGCGCGGTGGACACATGCTGCGAGACAGCCATCCGGACGGGCAGGTCTACATCAACCTCCGTGGGTTCGACCCGTCGTACGCCGCACTGACTCCCGAGGCCGCGCTTCACCAGTTGCTGACCTCGGCTGGTGTCCGGCATGTGCCCAGTGGGCGCGAGCAGCGGGCGGCGTTGTGGCGCAGCGTGCTGGCCGACAAACGCATGCTCCTGATCTTCGACAATGCCGCTTCGACCGACCAGGTCGAGGATCTGCTGCCCGGGGGCGACACCTGTTTCGTCATCGTGACCAGCCGCAATCGGCTGTCCGGACTGGCCATTCGGCACGCAGCCCGGCGGATTCCACTCGGCGCGCTGAGCGACGAGGAGTCGCTGACCCTGCTCACCAGCTTGATCGGCGCGGACCGGGTGCGCATCGAGTCACCGTCGGCCCGCCGCCTCACGGCGTTGTGCGACCGGTCGCCGCTGGCGCTGCAGATCGCCGCCGAGCAGGTCGTGTCGACCACGGGTGTGGGCATCGCCGACCTCGTCACCGAGCTGGAGGATGTCCAGCATCGACTCGACACCCTGCAGATGTCCGACGATCCGCTCTTCTCCGTACGCGGCGTCCTGTCCTGGTCGTTCGCGGCTCTGGACGATGACGCCGCCGCGGCGTTCCGGCGCCTCGGGATCTTTCCCGGGCCGAGCCTGACCCGGCGCACCGCGGCAGCGCTCTTCGGCGTCGACATGCAGCGGGCGGCGACGCTACTCGACACATTGTGCGCGCTGTGTCTGATGGAACGCGACGGAGACCGATTCACCCTGCACGATCTCGTCCGCGCGTACGCCGCGGAATTGTCCGGTGAGCTCCCGCCCGGCGAGCGCGCAGAGGCCCTGGCACGCGTGCTGTCGTGGTACCGGGTCTCCCTTTCCACGATCGCCGACCGGCCGGTGGGCCGCAGCATGGGGATCGAACCGCCGCAGAGCGACGTTCCGCCGGTGCTGTTCCACAGCCAGAGCGACTTCGTGCGCTGGTGCGGCATCGAATGGCAGAACATCACCGCATTGATCCGCCGGGCCAGCCGCAATGGACAGTACGGGCCAGCGTGGCATCTCACCTTCGTGCTGTTCGACTACTTCTACACCACCGGCCGTCCGGTGGAATGGCTGGAGCTGCTGCAGGTGGCGATGCGCGCCGCCGAGGCCGCGGGCCACCGCGTGGGCCGTGCCATCCTGTTCAACCATTCCAGCGTCGCCCATTCCCGGCTGGGGAACAACGACACCGCGGTGTTCCACCTGCGCCGCGGCCTGGAGTTGCTCGTCGAGCCGGGCGACTGGCAGCACCGGATCAGTCTGCTCGGCAACCTGGCATCGACGCTGCGCGAGGCCAAACGGTACGACGCCGCGCGTCCACCGGCCCGCGAGGCGCTGGAGCTGGCAAGCCGGGAGGGGGTCGACTATTACCTGGCGGCGACCTACGACGTCCTCTGCGAGCTGGAGGCCGAGACCGGGCGGTGGGACGAGGCTCTGCGGCAGGGGCTGCCGGGGCTGATGCACGCCCGCCGTTCGCAGAGCCAGATCATCGAAACCAACCTGCTGATCAATGTGGGACTGGCCCGGTTCGGCCTCGGGCGCCATGCGGAGGCCGAGATGACCTTCGGTGAAGCGCTACGCATCAGCGCCGAGGCCGGCGACCGCTATCACGAGGGGTTGGCCCTGTTCGGCTTGGCGCGGATGGGCGCCGGCAACGCGGTGGTCGCAGCCGGTCTCGCCCGCCGCGCACTCGCCCGGTTCGAGGAGTTGGACGCCGAGGACGCGGCCGACGTGCGTGCCTTTCTGGCCGGCCTGCCGTCGTGATCGTGTCGGCGGTCATCCGGGCGTGGCGGCCTGGATGCGCTGCCACGTCAGCACCGCCTCGACCCGGTTGCGGGCGCCGAGCTTGGTGAAGATGCGGTTCACGTGGTTCTTCACGGTCTTCTGTCGGACGCACAGCAGAGCGGCGATGTCGGCGTTGCCCATACCCCGGCTGATCGATTCCATGACCTCCACCTCGCGTGGCGACAGCGGCCGGTGCCGGTCCACCTGGTGAGCCGTGCGGGGCGGATCGTCGACCCGGCGGTGGTGTGCGACAAGCGCCAGGCGATAACGCGCGGTGGCTGGGTCCCGCCGCCGGGTCTGCGGCCCGGCCAGCACGTTGAGCGCGTCGGCGAGGGCGCTCGCCGCGGGCCTGGCGCCGGTCACCGGAGTGACGATCACCTCGACCGAGGGCAGGCCGTCGATCCGCACGTCCAGGCCCCTGCTGGCGAACTTGTGCCGGATGTGGGCGAGGATCTCCGGGCTGGAGATCGCGATGCGCAGCCGGCCGCCTGTCGGGCCCGGCGGAACGGAAACCGTGAGCATGCGCCCAGTCTGCTCGGCCCCGATTCAGGAACGCTTCATACGGCTCTCACGGGCGAAGACGTACCGGCTCGGCCAGCAGACCGGTCTCCGCGGTGCCGTCGGCTCGCACGGTGAAGCGCCACGTCGCGTCGCCGGCGCCGACGGCCACCACCGACCAGCGGCGCACCGGTTCGCGGAGCAACCGGTCCACCAGGTAGAGATCGCGGCCCGCGGGCGGGGCGGCGAACAGGACGATGCCGCCTTCCGGGACGTCCAGCACCGGCGCCGCCGCCACCAGGCGGGACACGTCCCATCCGCAGAAGTCCGGATCGTGGGGGAAGCCCACCCGGATCACCCGGTTCCCGGTCGCCCACGGGCTGGTGGTGAGCCTCCGCGACCATGCCCGGATCAGGCTCCGGGCCAGATCGGGTTCGCCTTCCACGCTGATCGGGCCGCCCGCCGCGGCCAGGTTGAGCAGCAGCCGCCCGTCGTCTATCAGACCGAGGGACACGAGCAGCGGGTAGGGATCGGGAATCCGGTCGTCCACGGCCGCGTCTTGTAGCCGGCGCAGCTCCGTCCGCCAGGTGCGGCCGTGGTCAGCCACCGTCCAGCCGGGCGGCGCCGCCTCGTCGGGGGTGGTCATGCGTACGAGCATCGACTCCGAGCCGAGGACCACCGCGCCGGCGGCGGGCGCCGGCCGGCATTCCGCGGCGCATCCGGTGGCCAGCACACGCATGGCCTGGTCGACGGCCCAGGCCCCGGACTGCTGGTAGCTCATCGCACCCCCCTGACAACGCCACTCCCGGGTCAGCCGAAATCGTCGACGGATGGGGAGACGACTGTCAACGCGAACCGTGGGCCCAGGGACCCACATCCGCACCCTCCGATCTGGACCGCGCGTGGACGTCCTTCCTACGTTGGTCCGCGTCGCTTATCGCTGGGACGTGCGTGCTGCGCGGCCCGCACCATTCGAAGGGACGGCCCGATGGCGAACCTCAACATCACCTACGCGGAGATGTCGGACAGCGCGACTCGGATGCGCAACAACAAGGACGAGATCGACTCCCGGCTGACCGAATGTAAGTCGATTGTGGACAGCTTGACCGGATCCGGCTTCGTCACCGACCAGGCTTCCGGAAAATTCGACGAGGTCCACACCGAGTTCGTCAACTCGGCGAACGAAGTGATGGAGAGCCTCGACCTGCTCTCCCAGTGGCTCGACAAGGCCGTCGACGCGCTGCGCGACATGGACTCCCAACTCGCCAACTCGCTGAACAAGTAGCCAAGGGATACGCCGTGCACATGCTGATCACCCTCGCGTCCCCGCAAGCGTGGTCGGCCGACGTGGTCGTGGACGCCGACCCGGGCACCCCGGTGCGGGACATCGTCAAGAACCTGCTGGACGGCCTTGGCCCGTCGTATGCCACACCGGGAGCGTCCCCCGGCCCGGTCCATCTTGAGGACCGGCCACTCGACCTCGACCTGCCGCTGTCGTCCAGCGGGGTGCGCGACGGCTCGATCTTGTGGATCGGCGGGCCGGGGCCGGTGCCCTACACCATCGGTGGCCTGGTGACGGTCCGAGCGGTGACGGGAACCGGGGCCGGGCGGATCTGGTCGCTCGGCCCCGGCGAGCACCGCATCGGTTCGGCCCGGGGCTGCGCCGTCCGGCTCACCGATGACGTGCCGGCGGTGGCCGGCGTCGTCCGGGTCACCTTCGACGCCGAGGTCCACGTGCGCGGGGTCGGTGGTGGCCTGCTGCTGGACCGGGAGGCGCTGACGGCCGGCGAGGTCCGTTGGCGGGAGACCGCCCAGTTGACCGCCGGTGGAACGGCGCTGGAGGCACACCCGGTGTGCTGTCCCGACGCGGTGGTCGGGCCGTCCCCGGAAAGCGAGTATCTCGACTACAACCGCCCGCCGCGGCTGCTTCCACCGACCCGGCCCGACAAGTTCAAGATCCCGTCCGAGCCGAAGGCTCCCACGCCGAACGCCTTGCCGTGGCTGGCCGCCGCGCTTCCGGCGGCGTTCGGCGGTGCGATGGCGCTGGTCCTGGGCAACCCGATGTATTTGATGTTCGCGGGCATGTCGCCGCTCATGGTGATGGCCAACTGGTGGACCGGCCGCCGCCAGGGCAGCCGCAGCCACCGCAGACAGGTGGCCGAGCACGCCGCGCGCGTCGCCGCCATCGAAGCCGACATCGCCGAGACGATCGTGCTGGAGCGCCACGACCGCCGGGTCGCCGCGCCCGATCCGGCCGAGTTGCTCATCGTGGCCACCGGTCCGCATGCCCGGCTGTGGGAACGCCGCCGCACCGATCCGGACCACCTCATGGTGCGCATCGGCGTCGCCGACCTCCCCAGCATGATCAGTGTCGAGGCGGCGGGCCAGGACCGGCGAGCCGAGCCGCGGCAGTTGGTCGATGTGCCGGTCGCCTTCTCCATCCAGCACGCCGGCGTGGTCGGCGTCGCCGGCCGCGGCGCGTGGGCACGTCGTCTGACACGCTGGATGACCGGACAGTTGGCCGTCGCGCAAAGCCCCCGCGACCTGCAGCTCTATGTGCTCACCGACCCGGACGGCGAAGCGTTGTGGGAATGGGCGGCATGGCTGCCGCACACCCGACCGGCGTTGGGCCAGCAAACCCTCACGCTGCTGGGCACCGATGCCGAGACGATCGCGCGCCGGATCGCCGAGCTGACCGAGCTGATCGAGGTGCGGCGTCAGGCCCGCCTGAACGCCGGATCAGGCGCGTCTCTCACCGACCCCGATGTCGTCGTGGTGCTGGACGGGGCCCGCCGGCTGCGTGCCCTGCCGGGCATGGTCTCTCTGCTGCTGAGCGGTCCGGCCGTGGGCGTCTACTTCCTCTGCATCGACGCGGATGAGCGCACGCTTCCCGAGGAGTGCACGACCGTGGTGGTCGGCGGCGACGGGCGGCCGACGACGTTGCGTCAACAACGGGCGGCAATGGTCGAGGACGTCCGAGTCGATGAGGTGATCGACGATTGGTTCCCGATCACCGGACGCCGACTCGCCCCGGTACGCGACATCAGTGACTCGCACGGCGACGCCGCGCTCCCCGCCTCCGCTCGTCTGCTTGAGGTGCTGAGCATGGAGGACCCGTCGGTGTCCGACATCAGCGCCCGGTGGAACGCCGCACCGCGCAGCACCCGGGCGATCGTCGGGTACAGCCTGGACGGCCCGTTCGCACTCGACCTGGTCCAACACGGTCCGCACGGACTGGTCGCGGGGACCACCGGCTCCGGGAAGTCGGAGTTCCTCCAGACGGTGGTGGCGTCGCTCGCCGTGGCGAACCGGCCCGACGCGATGAACTTCGTGCTCGTCGACTACAAGGGCGGCGCCGCGTTCAAGGACTGCGTCGACCTGCCGCACACCGTCGGCATGGTCACCGACCTGGACACGCACCTGGTCGAGCGGGCTCTCACCTCGCTCGGCGCGGAGTTGACCCACCGGGAGCACCTGCTCGCCGCGGTCGGCGCCAAGGACCTTGAGGACTACGTCGACTATGCGACCCGGCGGCCGGTGCCGGCCCCGGTCCCGCGGCTGCTGATCGTCATCGACGAGTTCGCCTCGATGGCCAGGGAACTGCCGGACTTCGTCACCGGCCTGGTCAACATCGCGCAGCGGGGTCGATCGCTGGGAATCCATCTGGTGCTTGCCACGCAACGCCCGAGCGGCGTGGTGTCCGCGGAGATCCGCGCCAACACGAACTTGCGCGTCGCGTTGCGGGTGACCGACGCCGGGGAGAGCGCCGACGTGATCGATGCCCGGGAGGCGGCGAGCATCTCGTCGTCCCACCCCGGACGCGCGTACGCCCGGCTCGGGCACAGTTCGCTCATCCCGTTCCAAACGGGCCGGGTCGGCGGTCGCCGGCCGCAGCGGGACTCCACGGCGGTGGCAGCGCCGTTCCTGCACCCGGTGCGGTGGCCCGACCTGGGCCGGCCGGTGCCGCAACGCCCCCGGAACGCGGCCGAGACCGACGAGGCCACCGACCTGTCGGTGCTGGTGTCGGCCATCCGGCGGGCGAACGACATGCTGGGTCTGCCCGCACAGCGCCGCCCCTGGCTGCCGGCGTTGCCGACGGTGTCGGTGGTGAACCTGCCCGACGAACCGCTGCGCGATGCACGAGGCGAGCCCTCGTTCGCGTGGGCGGTACAGGACTTGCCGACGACTCAGCAGCAGGTGCCGATGACGATCGACCTGTCCGCGTTCGGCCACCTGCACATCGTCGGCGCTCCCCGGTCCGGCCGCTCGCAGGCCCTACGCACGATAGCCACCGCAGCGGCTGCCGCCACGAGCGTGGCCGACCTGCACCTCTACGGACTGGACTGCGGCAACGGAGCTCTTCTGCCGATCACCCGCTTCCCGCACTGCGGCGCGGTCGCACAACGCACCGATGTGGAGCGTGCCAGCCGTCTGTTGCGCCGTCTGCACGAGGAATTGCAGCAGCGTCAGAGAGTCCTCGGCGACGGCGGTTTCGCCGACCTCTCCGAACAGCGCGCGGCCGTCTCAGCGGACGCTCGCCTGCCGCACATCCTGTTGCTTCTGGACCGCTGGGAGGGCTTCCTGGGCACCCTCAGCGAGCACGACGGCGGGGCGTTGACCGACCTCGTGCATGTCCTGATGCGGGAGGGTGCCAGCGCCGGGATTCACCTCATCGTGACGGGCGACCACGGCCTGCTGAGCGGCCGGATGAGCTCCCTGTGCGAAGACAAGCTGGTGCTGCGCCTCTCCGACCGCACCGATGCCACGCTCGCCGGGCTCAATCCGCGGAAAATCCCGGAGAGCATGCCGCCGGGCCGCGGGTATCGCGCCGTCACCGCGGTGGAAGTGCAGGTCGACCTGGTGGCCGCCGACCCGGCCGGGCCGGCGCAGGTTGCCGCGATGCATGCACTCGCCGCGACCCTGACCGACCGCGAGGCTGCGGTGCCGAAGGCCCAGCGGCCCGGCCGGATCGCGGTCCTGCCCAGCCGGTTGACCTTCGACCAGGCGTGGGAGCAGGTCGGGCAGCCGCGGCCGATGTGGGCGTTGCTCGGCGTGGGGGGCGACGAGTTGGAGCCGATGGGCGCGGATCTGCTGGCCGACCAGCCGACCTTCCTGATCGCCGGGCCGTCCCGGTCCGGGCGCAGCACCGCGCTGTGGGTGATGGCGGAGTCGCTGCTGCGGTCCGGCACCGAGCTGGTCATCGGGGCTCCGATCCGGACGCCGCTGCTCGGTCTCGCCGGCCGCGCCGGGGTGCGCGGGGTCGTCACCGGCGACGACCCCACCGAGGAGGAGTTCGCGGCCCTGATCGATCCGGGCGACGGTCCGGTCGCTCTGCTGGTGGACGACGCCGAGGCGTGGCGTGATGTGCGGTGCAAGGACTGGCTGCGCCGACTGGTGCGCGGCGCGGCCGGGAACGCGCGAGCGGTCGTCATCGCCGGGGAGGTCGCCTCCGTGGCGATGGGATTCTCCGGCTGGCAGGTCGACGTGAAGAAGAACCGCCGCGGCGCGCTGCTGTCGCCGCCCGCGCTGAGCGCGGGCGACTTGATCGGCGTACGCCTGAGCCGGGCCGCACTGAGCGACCGGGTCGTTCCCGGAATCGCCCGGGCGCACCTCGGCGACGGCGAATTGCAGACCGTCCAAATTCCCCTGCCCGAGACCGGGTCCGGGCCGTCGCAGGTGACGAGAGGAACGGTGAGTTGATGGCAGACATCGTGGTGCAGGACCTCGGCGCGCTGGTCGATGACCTGGCGATATTGATCGATGAATTCGATCATGCGAGCAAATTCCAGGACGACTACAAGGGTCGATGGGGTCAGCTCAACGCCAACCTCTCGATGGGTGACTTCGCGTTCAACTGGCGACTCCACCGCAAAAAGATCATCGAAGCCATGAAGGAATTCCAGGGGCAAGTCAGCTCTGCCGAGAACAGTTGGTCCGAGGCGGAGAGCGAAATGGTCAAGGGCTTGGAGAAAAAATGATCGGCTATTTCGGCTTCGATGACTACGACTTCGCCGACATCGCCGAGAAGAACCGGCTTTCGACGCTGTACCGGGCCGACCTCGCGGATATCGGCGCGGCGCAACGGCGATATGCGGGCATCGCCACCACCCTGGACGACGCGCTCACCAAACTCGCCATGATCGTCGACGGCGGCAGCGAGGGCCTACGCGGCGAATACGTCGGCCCGCTCAAGGAGAAGGCCGGCGAGATCCGCGACGACCTGGCCAAGGCCGCCGTGCGATACGAGGATGTCGCCACCGAGATCGCCAAGTACGAGCCCGACCTGGAACACGCCCAGACCGAGGTCGCCGCCGCGCTGGACGATCGCACGGAGGCGGTGCACGCCGTCACGCGCGCCAACAGCATGCCGGGACCGGTCCCGGACCCGGATGGCACGATCACGCCCGAGGAACAGCAGAAGGCCGCCGACAGGCAACGCGCGCAGGACGAAGCGCAATCGCAGGTCAACCAGGCGAAGAATCGCCTGACCGCGGCGCTGGACGCGTTGGATGTGGCCGGCAAGCGGTTCGGTGACGCGGTCAACTGCAAGCAGTACAAGGACGGCTTGAGCGACGGTTGGAAGGACCGGATGCATGAGGCGTTCGAGTGGATCAGCGGGATCTTCGGAGCCCTCGCGATGGTCATCACCGGGCTCGCCCTGCTCATCCCGGGGCTCAACGTGCTGGTGATCGGCGGGTTAATCGCGGGCGGGATCGCGCTGATAGCGGACAGCGTCCTCTACGCCGCCGGAGAGGCTGGAGTAGAAGACGTCATCCTCGGCGTTGTCGGACTCGCTCTCGGCGGAGCCGGGCTGGCGTTCGCCAAGTTCGGCTCCAAGATCTTCGAATCCGTCAAGGGGGTTTTTCAGGTGCTCAAAAATCCCGGTTTCTTCAAGGGACTCGGCAGCACCGGAAAGATATTTCCCGCCGCCAGGCCAGGCTTCTTCGCCTCGGACGGGAAGAACTTCTGGGCGGGCTGGGACATGTGGAAGGACCTTTTTAAGACTCGTGATTTCGGAAAGTTCGCCCGATTGTGGTGGGAGGGCACGATCGGCAGGAACTTCTTCGCCGAGTCCGCTCAACTCCTCGGCAGATCGGCCAGCCTCGCGGACGGCGTCTGGCTGGCCTGGATGATCCCCAACATCCTCTTCAGCCTCGGTGCGGGTCTCGGCTTTGCGGGACACCAGCAGAAGGAGGGGTGGGGATGATGGCGGTACCGCGAATCGACAGAGCGACCGCCGGGGACCACGACAGCGCCGCGTCCATTGACGTGTCCTGGTTCTGGAACGCCGTTCCGGCCGCCGGGCGCGACATTGCGGAAGTGGCGGCGTGGAAGGCACAGGTGTCCGCCCTGCTCGACGAGTGGGTGGGGGACAAAGTGGCCGCCGCCCGGGCCGCCTGGCCCGCCGACGCCGACGAGGAATTCCCGTTCGCGATCGACGAGCTGGGACCGACCGTGACGGACAGCCTGCTGGCACGCGCCGACCACATGCCCGCCCACGCCCGGCTCTTCTGGGGCGCCGGGTTCCTCCGCGGTGACCTGCGCTGGATGCCCGTGCTCGTGCTGGCCGAGTTCTGCCGACCTCGTGCCGACGACCCGGCCTACCTGATGGCCGAGGTCGGCGTCGACGGCCTCGCCGAGGACGTCCGGGAACCGACGGTCGACTACGTGACCACCGATCACGGCGACGGGCTGCGGGTTTTCGCGCTGGCCCAATCCGCGCGTGAGGGGACGTACGGCCGGGTGGATGCGGCCCTTCGCCTGGAAGTGCCGGGGACCGGCGCGGGACCGGTCCCCGATGTGGACGTCCTGCTGCGGACACGTGTCTTCGGCCTGGACCAGATGGCGGTGATCGGTTCCGGGGTGGAAACGCTGATGCACATGATCGCCGCGGATGCCGCCGACCAGCCGGACGGCGGGCCGGCCCCGATGCAGTTCGCCACCGAGCGGAGCCCGTCATGATCGATTTCAATGTGGTGGTGCCTGAGGGATGGGCAAACATTCCGACGACGCCGGAGTTCGCGCGGGTCCGGAAACGGATCATCGACGACATCGTCCGGCATCACCTGCCCGATTCCCTGCCCCGCGACAAGGCCGGTCCGTGGCGGCGCATTCTGCGCAAGGAACTCACCGAAGCGACCGACGAGGCCGCCCGCAACGGCGCCCGGGCGGTGCTGCTGCCGCTGCGGGAATTCAACGGTGTCCGGCTACCCGGCTCGATGGTCATGTCGGTGCTGGAGGGCGGCGACGACAACGTCACCACGGAGACCGTTCTGGGCTCGATCCTCGCCGACGCCGGAGAGAACGGGACGTCTCTGGAGATCGCCGGCGCGCCGGCGGCCCGCGTCGCGGCGGTCGTGGACAGCGCCGCCCTCCGGCGTACGTCCCCTTCGCTGCGGGTCAGCTACTACGTCGCCCACCCCGAGGTTTCCGGGGTGTGGGGGCTGCTGACCTTCACGGTGCTCAGCGACGGCGACGTCGAGGCGGACGCCGTGCAAGCGGTCGTCCTGGTCTTCGACGCGATCGTCGGCACACTGCGCTGGGGCAACCGCGACGACATTCCCACCGAGGACGAGGTGCTCGCGCACATGTCCCCGGTCGGCGCCGAGCCCCCGACGACGGAAACGCGGGCCTGACCGTGCGGATGCCGAGATTGAGTCGTCCGGTGGCGCTGGGCACCGCCCTGGCCCTTGCCGTCCTGACCGGCGCCGGCGGTTTCGTGGCGCGGCAGGCAGCCCAGGCCGCCGAGCCGTTGCAGGGGAGCCAGCTCTCCGGCGAGGACGTGCGGATTCTCGACGGCGCGGCGGCGGCCTGCCCCGCACTCACCCCGGCGCGGCTCGCCGGGCAGGTCATGGTCGCCTCGCACTTCGGCAATCAGCCGGTGGCCGAGATGCGCGGCGCCGGCGCCTCGGGGGTGGCGGCGCTGACCCCGGTGCAGTGGCAGCAGAACGCGCCATGGCCCGATGCCAAGCCGACCGATCGCGAAGCCGCCGTCACCGCTCTGGCCCATCTGATGTGTGGGCTCATCGGACAGGCCCGCGCCGTACGTGTCAAAGAAGGCCCGTGGCGTGTCGCGCTCGCGGCGTACCGGACCGGCATGGACAAGGTGGTCGCGGCCAACCGCATTCCCGATGAGGCCAAGGAATACGTGGACACCGTCGCGCGATACGCGAACTGGTACGCCCTGCAGCCGACGCTGAGCGGCGACGCGCCCGCATCTCGCCCCGCAGGCGAACCCGGCGTCGTGCGGCCCGTGCCGGACGCGTACGTGACGGATGTCGCCGCGGCCGGAAAGGTCTGCACCGACATGCCGCCGGCCCGGGTCGCGGCGCAGTTGATGGTGACCAGCGGCTTCGACCCGGACAGACTCGGTCCGGCCGGTGAGCAGGGCATCGCGCAGTTCACACCGAAGGTTTGGAAGGCCACCGTGAAATCGGCCGAGGGCAAGTCTCCGTGGGATCCGTCGGTGGCGATCCGAGCGTTGGGTCGCGCGATGTGCGAACTCATCGAACACACCGGCGGCCAATACGCGTCGGCCCTGGCCGCGTTCGCCCAAGGCGACGAGGCGGCGTCGGTCGTCACGCTGGCCGACGCCGTGACCAAGGCGGAGGCCGAATACGCGAAGGACGAGCGGCTGCAGGCGCCGAAGGCGTCCGCGACCTCCTCCCCCGCCGCGCCGGCCGAACCCGAGCCCGAACCGGCAGCGACGACGGAGAATGCCGAACCCGCCCCTCCGGAACGGGACAACCAGCCGGCAGTCAAGGCGGACGACGCGTCGGGAAGCAGCTATGGCCCCTACTTCCTGCTCAACTTCGCCACCAAGATGTGCGTGGACGTGCCGGGCCGCGGCGCCGGCGACCGGGACGGGCCGGTGAACCAGTCCCACTGCGCCAAGACATACGAGGACAACCAGGAGTGGTCGTTCGAACCGCGCGCCGCCGATGACGAGGGGTTCCAGTTGTACTGGATCCGCAACGCCGACGACGGCTTCTGCATCGACCCGCCCACGCGAGAGGCGGTGGCCTCCGGTACCGAACTCGACGAGACGGGCTGCTTCGACCAGGACAACCAGTACTTCCGCTTGGAGCCGAAGCAGACCTCGGACGGATTCGCGTATTACTGGCTGCGGAACACGGTCGCCGACATGTGCCTTGACGTGCCCGGCCCGGGTAACGGAGGTGCCGACATCCGGCTGGCTCTCGTCCCGTGCCTGGACAACGACGACCACGAATGGGCTCTCGTCGAGAAGTCCGAGTGGTGATGGGGGTGCCGGAATGAAGAAGCGGCACATGGCGGTCGCGGTCCTGATGGCAACCGCCGCGACCGGAGTCACGGCAACCGCGGCACAGGCCGCGCCGAACGCGGAGCAGCTTTACTACACCGTGGCCCCGGCCTATCAGGGCGCGCCGGAGAACCTCTGGGAGGTCGCCGCCCGGTTCCTGGGCGACGCGGACCGGGCCGGCGAGATCCTCGACCTCAACTCCGGGCGGGTACAGCCGGACGGCGGTCGTCTCGCCGATCCGGGCCGTCTGCACGAGGGATGGCATCTGGTGCTGCCATGGGACGCGGTCGGCAACGCCCTGCATGACGGCCCGCTGCCGGCCGCCGGAGAGGTGTCGTCGGACTGCGCGCGGGACGCGGAGGTGCCGGCGGCGGCGTCCTGGGGCCAGGACCTGCTAGGGCCGAGCCGCGCCTGGTCCGTGACCGACGGCTCGGGGGTCAAGGTCGCGGTCGTCGGATCCGGTGTGGACGGTACGGCGCCGGGCCTCGCGGGCCGTGTCATGGCCGGCGTGGACGTCGCGAGTGGCACCGGCCGCGGCGACACCGGTTGCGCCGGGCCCGGAACCGCTCTGGCCGGCATCATCGCCGGCGACGACGGCGCCGGGGGAAAGACTTTCGGCGTGGCGCCGGGGTCCCGGATCGTGCCCGTCAAGGTGGGTTCCGACGACGAGTCTCCGGATAACCTCGCGGCCACCGGCGTCGACGTCGCGGTCGCGGCGGGCGCAAGCGTCATCCTGCTCGGCGCCGACCCCACGGACTCCGAGATGCGCGCCGCCGTCAACGACGCGGTTTCCCGCGACGTGGTGGTGGTGCTGCCGGCATCGGCCGGAGCAGCGCCCGGGGACGGCCTGCTCCGTGTGGGCGAGGTCGCGGAGAACGGCCGAGCCGCGGACGATTATCCGAGCGACGCGGTGGATGTGCTGGCGCCGGGCGTCGGCATAGCCACCGTCGGAGGCACCGGCAGCGGCGCCGAGTACGCCGCTGCGTTCGTGGCGGGCACGGCCGCTCTGGTCCGCGCCGCCCACCCCGAACTGCATGCCGCCGAGGCGGCCCGGCAGGTCCTCGCCACTACCGCGCGGGAGGTGGTCAACCCGGTCGCCGCGGTCACCACGCCGCTGCCGGCGGGTGTCGGTGCCAATGCGTCATCCGCCACGCCGTCGAACGGGCTCGGAACCCTGAGCCGGGTGCTGCTCTGGGCAGCCGCGGCGATGGTCCTGCTGCTGCTCGTTGTCTTCCTGCGTCAACCGGTGACCCAATCCGCGGCTCGGCTCGTGAGCCATCGCCGGGCGAGGAGGCAGGCCCGCGCGGCCCGCGCGGGGATGGCCGGAGACGACGACCCGTTCTGGGACCGGCCAGCGAACCCCGGTGTTCCCGCGAACCCCGGTATCCGGGCCACCCGGGACGAAGCAGACGAGGTGACGGAGGAGATCAGCGGCTGGTGAACGGTGACGAGTGTCATCGGGTGTTCCGCATGCGTTCGGCCGCTGCGGCGTCGACGTTGTCGTATCCGGCGGCCACCGACCGCAGCGTCGGTATCACTGCCCGGACTCGTCGGCTCTTCTCCTTCGTGGGCACCCGGCCCGTGCCGCGCGCGGCACGGGCCGGCTCGTCCCCGCGAGATTGACCGACACCGCGCATCGATGGGGAGATGCCGTGCCCGAATCCGTTGTGGACTTTCTGCGCCATCAGGCCACCGAACGGCCCGACCAGCCCGCCCTGGTGCAGGGCGATCGGGTGCTCACCTTCGCCGGCCTGGCCGAGCGGACCGCGCGGTTCGCCGGAGGGCTCATCGGGGCCGGGCACCGGCGGGGAGAACGGGTGCTGATCAGCCTGCCGACCGGCATCGATGCGGTGGTGGCGCTGCTCGGCACGGTCCGCGCCGCGGGGGTGGGTGTGCCGGTCGATCCGCGATCGGCCACCGCCGAGCTGAACCGGCTTGTCGAAGCGTGCCGGCCACGGCTGGTGGTGACCGCCCGCGCCGCGGCGCGGGGCGACGTCCCGGCGATGACCGTGCCCGAGGTCCTCGCCGCCGCGAGCGCGCCACCCCGCGACGACTTGGGTGCGACCGAGGATGCGTGGATTCATTTCACGTCGGGCAGCACCGGCCGACCCAAGGGCGTGGTCTCCTGCCAGCGCCCGTGGCTGGAAACGGTGCGCCGTGGGCTGATCGAACACCTGGGCGTCGGTCCGGCTGATCGTCTGCTCTGGCCACTCCCGTTGTTCCATGCGCTGGGGCACAGCCGCTGCGCTCTCGCCGTGCCGATGCTCGGCGCCACGGCGATTCTCCTGGACCACCCGTCGGACGGCGACCTCCTTGCCGCCCTGCGTGCCGGTTCGCCGACCCTGCTGACCGGCGTGCCCACCACGTACCACCGGCTGCTGACCCTGATCGGCGAAGGCCGGCTGGACCTGCCGGATCTGCGGGTCTGCGTGACCGGAGGCGCGCCGTGCTCGCCGGAGCTGCGGGCGGCGGTCCGCGAGAAGCTCGGGGCACCCCTGGTGAACAGCTACGGCAGCACGGAGACGTGCGGGACGATCGCGATGGACTCGCTGGCGGGGCCACCGGCCACGGCAGGCTCGGTGGGCCATGTGGTCCGCGAGGTACGGATCGCCGATCCGCGGTCGGGCGCGCCGGTGGCGGTCGGCGCCGAGGGCGAGGTCTGGGTCCGCGGCCCGCACGTGATGCGCGGTTACCTCGACGATCCGGAGGCGACGGCCGAGGTGCTGGCCGACGGCTGGTACCACACCGGCGACCTGGGACGGCTGGCCGAGGACGGCGGGTTGACGCTCACCGGACGAGCCCGAGACTTGATCATCCGTGGCGGCGCCAACCTGCATCCGGCCGACATCGAGGCGGAGATGCTTCGCCTGCCCGAGGTGGCCGACGTGGCGGTCGCCGGACGCCCGCACCACCGTCTGGGTCAGATCGCCGTGGGCTACGTGGTGCCCGCCGTCGCCGGGACCGATCCGGCGGCGCTGCTGACCGCCGTGCGACGTCGGATGTCCGCCGCGCACGCGCCGGACGAGATCCGGTTCGTCGACCGACTGCCGCGCACCGCGTCCGGCAAGGTGATCCGTGATCTGCTCGGGTCCGCCGGCCCCGACACCGACGACGACCCGATCGCGATCGTCGCCATGTCCTGCCGCTATCCCGGCGGTGTCGGCTCGCCCGAGGACCTGTGGTCGTTTGTCGATCGGGAGGCGGATGCGATCGGGCCGTTCCCGGACGACCGCGGATGGGACCCGGACCTGTTCGACCCCGACCCGGACCGGGCCGGGCACACGTACGTCCGGGAGGGTGGCTTCCTGGACACCGCGACCGACTTCGACCCGGCCCCGTTCGGCATCGGTCCGGCCGAGGCCGCGGCCATGGATCCGCAGCAGCGGGTGCTTCTGGAGACGGCGTGGGAGCTGTGGGAGCGCGCCGGCATCGATCCGGCGACCGTGCGCGGCAGTGACACCGGGACGTACGTGGGGCTGATGTACCAGAACTACGCGAGCCACGCCCCGGAACCACCGGCCGAATTGGAGGGTCACCTGGGCATCGGCTCGGCGGGCAGCGTGGCCTCCGGTCGGATCGCGTACGTGTTCGGCCTGACCGGCCCGGCCGTCACGGTCGACACCGCCTGCTCGTCCTCGCTGGTGGCGGCGCATTGGGCGGTGCGGGCGCTGCGGTCCGGTGAGTGTTCGCTGGCGATCGCCGGCGGGGCGACCGTGATGTCCACCCCCACCCCGTTCGTCGCCTTCAGCCGGCTGCGCGGGCTGGCCCCGGACGGCCGGATCAAGGCGTTCTCCGCCGATGCCGACGGCACCAGTTGGGGCGAGGGCGCCGGGCTTCTGCTTCTGGAGCGCCTGTCCGACGCCCGTCGGCACGATCATCCGGTGCTGGGTCTGCTGCGCGGCTCGGCAATCGGCTCGGACGGCGCTTCGAACGGGCTCGCCGCCCCGCACGGCCCGGCCCAACAGCGCGTGATCCGTGCCGCGCTGACCGACGCCGGGCTGGGCCCGGCCGACGTCGACGCGGTCGAGGCGCACGGCACCGGAACCCTTCTCGGCGACCCGATCGAGGCGCAGGCCCTGCTGGCGACGTACGGGCGGGATCGGCCGGCCGGGCGCCCGCTGTGGCTGGGCTCGATCAAGTCGAACATCGGTCACACGCAGGCGGCGGCGGGCGTCGCCGGCTTGATCAAGATGGTGCAGGCGATGCGTCTCCGCCGGCTCCCCCGGACGTTGCACCTGGCACGCCCGAACGCCCATGTCGACTGGACCGCCGGGGATGTCGCGCCGCTGGCCGAGGCACGGCCCTGGCCGGATCTCGATCGCCCGGCCCGAGCCGGCGTCTCCGCGTTCGGCATCTCCGGCACCAATGCCCACGTCATCGTCGAGGAGGCACCGCCGCCACCCGTCGCGGCACGGCCGGACGAGGTCGGGGAAGACGGGCTGCCGCTGCTGTTCTCGGGCGCCGACGAGTCCGCCCTGCGCCGGCTGGCCGGCCGGTTGCGGGACCACGAACGCCCGGTGGACACCGTCGCCCTGGGCACCGGCCGGGCGGCTCTGCGCCATCGCGCGGTGGTGCTGTCCGGGGCCGACCGCGCCGCCGCGTTGTCGGCGCTGGAGTCGGGCCGCCCGCACGCCGGGGTGGTCCTCGGCGGTGCGGGACCGACACCACCGGTCGCCTGCCTTTTCCCCGGCCAGGGCGCGCACCGGCCCGGGATGCGGGACCTGCTGCCGTTCCCGGCGTTCCGGGAGGCGTACGACGAGGCGCTGGCCGCCGTCGGCGAGCCGCCGCCGCGCGCCGGCGATCCGGAACGCACCGAGTACGCCCAGCCCGCACTGTTCGCGTTCGGTGTAGCGGCGCACCGGCTGCTGCAGTCCTGGGGCGTGCGACCCGACGTGGTCGCCGGGCATTCGGTCGGCGAGCTGGCCGCCGCTCACGTGGCGGGCATCCTGTCGCTGGCGGACGCGGCGAAGCTGGTCGCCGCCCGAGCCCGGCTGATGGGCGCGTTGCCGCCGGGTGGGCGGATGATCAGCGTCGACGCCGCCGAGGCCGACGTGCGGTCCCTGCTGGGCCGTGGCGTGGACCTCGCCGCCGTCAACGGTCCGCGCTCGCTCGTGCTCTCCGGGGATGCGCCCGCGGTCGAGGAACTGGCCGCGATGCTGCGCGCACGCGGCCACCACACGACCACCTTGCGGGTGAGTCACGCGTTTCATTCCGCCCGGATGGAACCGATGCTCGCCGACTTCGCCGCGGTGGCTGCCACGGTGACGTACCGTCCGCCGACCGTTCCCGTCGTCTCCACCGTCACCGGCCGGCCGGCCGCGGACGACGATCTGCGTTCGGCCGCCTATTGGGTCCGGCAGATCCGCGAGCCGGTGCGGTTCGGCGACGCCGTCCGCGCGCTACCCGGTCTCGTGGTGGAGATGGGTCCGGATGCGTCGCTGGCCACGCTGGTGCCGGCGGGAACGCACGCGGTGTCCCGGGACACGGCGGCCGTGCTGTGGGCGCACGGGGTCGCGGTGGACCGCGCCGCGCTGCTCGGCGACGCCCGTCCGCGAGCGTCCGCCGCGCTGCCGACCTACCCGTTCACCCGGCAGCGTTTCTGGCTCGCCGCCTCACGACCCGCGCGACGGGCGTTCGGTCCCCTCGTGACGCCGCTGGCCGAGCCGGGCACCGAACGGTTCCTGGCGACCGGCCGGCTCTCCCGTGCCGAGCAGCCGTGGCTGGCGGATCATGCCATCGGTGGCGACGTGCTCATTCCTGGGACGGTGTTCCTGGACCTGGCGGTCACCATCGGCCGGGACGCCGGGACGCCGACGGTGCGCGAGCTGACCGTGACCCGCCCGCTGCCGCTCACCGACGACCATGTGGATCTGCATCTGACTCTCGGCGAACCGGACGCGGACGGCATCCGGACGCTGGACGTCCACGCCGGGCATGACGGCCGGTGGGCATTGCACGCGACCGGCCACTGCGGGCCGACCGACACCGGACCGACCGACACCGGACCGGCCGAGATCGGACCGACCGAGATCGGACCGGCGCCCTGGCCGTGGGCCACCGCGTGGCCGCCGCCCGGTGCGGTTGCGGTGAACCTCGCCGGCTTTTACACGGACAGCGGGTATGGTCCGGCATTCCAGGGGGTGACCGCGGCCTGGCGCGGCGACGGAGCCGTCTATGCCGAGGTGAAGCTCCCGGCCGCCGCCGGACGCACGGAGCTGCACCCGGCGCTGGTCGATGCGGCCTTGCACCCGGCTCGGCTGCTCGACGACTCGGACACGGAACGGTCGGCGACCCGGCTGCCGTTCGCCTGGACCGGCGTTCGCCGCCACGGCGCGGGCACCGGCGCCGCCCGGGTCCGTGTCACTGCGCTCGGCCCGGACCGGATCGCGGTTCAGTTGGCCGCGACCGACGGGCGGCCGGTGCTGGAGGTCGACGGCCTCACCTTGCGCGCGCTGCCCCGGTCCCTGTACCGCAGGTCGTGGGTGCCACTGCCGGCCTCCGGGGCGGGACCGGCGCCGACCGTGCTGGACGGCCGGTTTCCCCGGGCGGAGGACCCGGAAACGGTCCGCGACCAGGTATGGGCGGTGCTGGAACGGCTGCGGGAGCGGCTCGCCGCGCCGGGTCGCGTCGCGGTGGTCACCGATGCCGCGGCGGTGGCCGGGCTGGTGCGGGTGGTCGCCGCCGAATATCCGGGTCAGGTCGCGCTGGTGCTGCCGGGTACCGCGGCCGGAGACGATCGGGCGTTGCCGACCGCGGTGCGGGCCGCCGCCACCGAACCCGAAGTCCGGGTTCGGCAGGGACGGATCGAAACACCCCGCCTGGTCCGTGCCGATGTCGGAGCCGCGCCCGCGGCAGCCTTCGGTACGGGCAGTGTGCTGATCACCGGCGGCTCCGGTGCGCTGGCCGGGTTGCTCGCCCTGCACCTGGTCTCCGCCCACGGCGTCCGCCATCTGCTGCTGGTCAGCCGTCGCGGCGACCGGGCCGCGGCCGCCGTCCGGCTCCGCGACGAGTTGGTGGATGCCGGGGCGAGGGTGACCGTACGCGCCGCCGACGTCGGTGACCGGGCCGCACTCGCCGAGGTCGTCGCCGCGGCGGACCCGCCGGTCACGGCGGTGCTGCACACCGCCGGTGTGCTCGACGACGGCCCGATCGCCACGCTCGACCGGGCACGAGCCGACGCGGTCATGCGGCCCAAGGTGGACGCGGCCCGGCACCTGCATGAGCTGACCACCGGCCTGTCCGCCTTCGTCTTGTGCTCCTCGGCCGCGGGTCTTTTCGGCAACCCCGGTCAAGGGCCGTACGCGGCCGGCAACGCCTACCTCGACGAGCTGGCACGCCGCCGCCGTGCCGCCGGCCTGCCGGCGTTGTCGCTGGCCTGGGGTCCGCTCGACGTGACCGGTGGCATGCAAGCCCGCGAGTCACGGTTGCGATCGATGACGCCCGCCGAGGTGGTCGCCGCGTTCGACGCCGCGCTGGGCACCGACGAGCCGGTCCTCGCGCCGCTCGTGCTGGACCGGCCCGCCTGGGACGTGGCGCCGCGCAGCCGACCGGCGCCCGCACCCGCCGACGACCTGCGGGGGCTCGCCGGCCCGGAGCTGATCGGCGCGTTGGAGACGCTGATCCGGGACGAACTCGCCGGGGAACTCGGGCAGCCTGATCCGGCTCTGGTCGACGTCCGTACGGCGTTCACCGATCAGGGTTTGGACTCGGTGAGCGCGATCCAGTTGCGCACCCGTCTGGTCGCCGCGACCGGGGTGGCGATGCCCGCGACCGTGGTGTTCGACCAGCCAAGCCCGGCGGCGCTGGCCCGGTGGATCGCCGCGGAGATGCACACGCCCGCAAAGTCCCCTGACGGGGCCGGGGCGGCGCCCGTTGCCGCGCCGATGTCCGGCACACCGCGGACGATCACGCACGCCGTCGACACCCTGGCCGACGTGTTCCACGAGCTGTGCGCCGCCGGCGACCATCGGATGGCCCTGAACCTGCTGATCAGCGCGTCCGCGGTGCCGGTCGAGGAACCGGACACGGCACCACCGGTGCCGGTGCGGCTGACCGACGGGGACGGGCCGGTGCTGGTCGGGCTGCCGTCGTTCGGGCCGGCCGGCGCGGCCGAGTTCCGGACCTTCGGCCGGGTGCTGGGCGGGCCGGTCGCGGCCGTTCCGCTGCCCGGCTTCACCGACCGCCACGAGCTGCCCGCATCGCTGGACGAGTTGATCGACCGACTGACCGAGGCGACCCGCACGGCGGCGGCCGGGCGGCCGTTGGTGCTCCTCGGCCGATCCAGCGGGGGCCTGCTGGCACATGCGGTGACCGATCGGCTGGAACGCCACGGGTCGCCGCCGGCCGGGCTGGTCCTGCTCGACACGTACGAGAACGGGTTGGGCCAGGACGCCGAGGACTGGCAGGCCGCGCTGGTCGCCATGGGGCTGCGCCGGCTGCACGGGCGGCTGACCGCCGAGGCCGAGCAGACCGCGCTGGTCGCCGTGGGTGCTTATCTGCGGCTGATGGACGGGCGGCGGATCGCCCCGCTCGACACCCCCAGCCTGCTGGTCGCCGCGGGTCGGCCGGTGCCGTCGATGCGCGGAGACTGGCGCACCACACGGTCCGTACCGCACCGGCGGGTGGAGGTCGCGGGCGACCACTTCAGCATGCTCGATGAGCATGTCGAGGCGACAGCGGCCGTGGTGCGCGGGTGGCTGGACGAGGTGGTCGGCGGCCGGTGACCGGTCACGGCATGGCGTGCAGGAACCGCAGCGCGGCCAGCCGCTGGCGCCGCTCGATGCGCACCGAGTACCACGCCACCGGCGGCAGGAGCACGACAGCCGCCCAGCCCCACGCCGTCATGGTCAGCGCCGCGAAGACCGCCAGCAGCTCCAGAAGCGCGAACACGATCAGTTGGTTACGCGGTTGCCGCTGTCGGCTGGTCCAGTGGTGGGCCAGCCGGGCACCGGCGTCCCGCAGGCGGGCGTCTCGGGGCGGATCGTGGGCTCGCACCGCGCGCATCACCGCCACTCGTTCGTCGCCGGTGAGGTCGCCGTAGAGCTTGCGTTCGTGCGCGCGGGCGTACGGCCACAGCATCAGGCCCAGCACGACTCCGACGACCGGGTAGCCGAGGATCAGTTCGGCGGCGCGGCCACCGACGCCGACGGCGTACAGGGCGACCCCGTACGCCAGACCGGCGATCAGGCACCGGCACCACAGCGGCCACCCCAATGGATGCATTGGTACAGCATGTCCAACGCGGACAACGGGGAAACCACCGTGGCCCGCGGGTGTCAGTTGCCGACGCCGAGGCCGGACATCAGCGCGGTCGGGTAACGGTCGCCGCGGGCGGCGCCCCTGGGCACCGCCTTCTCGATCTCGGCCAGGTCGTCCGCGGTGAGGGCCAGACCCGCGGCGGGCAGCGCCTCGGCCAGCCGTTCCCGGGTGCGCGCGCCGATCAGCGGCACGATGTCCGGGCCCTGCGCGACCACCCAGGCGATGGCCATCTGGGCGACGGTGCATCCCTTCGCCTCGGCCACCGCCCGCAGCGCCTCCACCAGGGTCAGGTTGTGTTCCACGTTCCCGCTGGAGAACCGCGGGCTCATCCCGCGGAAGTCGCCCGGTTCGCCGGTGCCTCCGGCGGACCAGTGCCCGGAGATCAAACCCCGGCCGAGTACGCCGTACGCGGTCAGGCCGATGCCGAGCTCGCGCAGCGTCGGCAGGACCTCGGCTTCCACGGCGCGGGACAGCAGCGAGTACTCGATCTGCACGTCGGTGATCGGGTGCACGGCGTGCGCCCGGCGGATGGTCGCGGCGTCGACCTCGGAGAGGCCGATGTGCCGGACATATCCGGCCTCCACCATCTCCTTGATCGCGCCGACCGTCTCCTCGATCGGCACCGCCGGGTCGAGCCGGGCGGGCCGGTAGACGTCGACATGATCGGTGCCCAGCCGGGTCAGCGAGTAGGCCAGGAAGTTCCGCACCGCCGCGGGCCGGCCGTCCTGCGGGCCGAACACCGGGCCCGGCCCGCGCAGTTGGCCGAACTTGACGCTGAGCTGGTAGCTGTCCCGGTCACGGCCGCGCAGCGCCTCGGCGATCAGCAGCTCGTTGTGGCCCATGCCGTAGAAGTCGGCGGTGTCGATCAGCGTGACCCCGGCGTCCAGCGCGGCGTGCACGGTGGCGATGCTCTCCCCACGATCGGCCGCCCCGTAGGCGCCGGACATGCTCATGCCGCCCAGCCCCAGAGCGGAGACCTCAAGCGTGGAGACCTCAAGAGCGGAGACGTCCGGCCCGGTGCGTCCCAGGATTCGTGTCTGCATGGCGGTTCTCCCTCGTCGTCGGTGTCGCCACCCACCGTGCGCCGGTTCCGGGCCGCACGGGAGCGGAGAGTTGATCGTGGGAGTGCGACTCCCTGGTCGGGGTCGCGGCGCCGGAGCACCATGGGGGCATGCAGCGTGACCAGCTCGCCGACTTCCTGCGCCGACGCCGGGAGACGATCCGGCCGTCCGAGGTCGGGCTCGCCGACGGCCCGCGCCGCCGCACCGCCGGGCTGCGGCGCGAGGAGGTGGCGTTGCTCGCCGGCATGTCGGTGGACTATGTCGTACGCCTGGAGCAGGGCCGCAGCAGCCAACCGTCGACTCAGTTGCTGGGCGCGTTGTCGCGCGCGCTGCGCCTGTCCGACGACGAGCGTGATCACCTGTTCTACCTGGCCGGCCACCGCCCGCCGCCGGCCGACGGGGTGGCCCGCCTGGCCCGCGCCGGGCTGGTGCGCATGCTCGACCTGCTCGGCGACAATCCCGCGCTGGTGCTCTCCGACCTGGGCGAGATCCTCGCTCAGAACCGCACGTCGGCCCTGTTGACCGGCGAACTGACCGGCTTGTCCGGGGACCGGCGCTACATCGCCTATCGCTGGTTCACCGAGCCGACCGCACGCGCCCTCCACCCACCCGAGGAGCAGGACCACCAGTCCCGCCAGTTGGTGGCCGACCTGCGCGCGGTGGCCGGCCGACGGTCCGGCGATCCGACGGTGACCGGGCTGGTCGAGCGGCTGCAGGCGGCCAGCCCGGAGTTCCGGCGGCGCTGGGCCGAGCACGAGGTGGCGGTCCGCCGCGCCGACCGCAAGACCATGCTGCATCCGCGGGTGGGCCGGCTCCGGATGAACTGCGAAACCCTTGTCACCCCCGATCTGGGTCAGCAGTTGCTCGTGCTGACGCCCGCGGACGCCGAAACCCGGGACCGATTGGACCTGCTGCGCGTGCTGGGCACCGAGGATTTCCCCGCGGGGACGCCCGCGGGGTGATCCTCAGAGCTTCAGCCGTCGTACGTTGTGCCGCCGGCCCGATCCGGGCAGCGCCTTCTTCGCCGGCACGATCTCGGACACCGCCGGTACGCGGGAGATGTCCCAGGCCCCGATGGCCATCGCCGGACCCTGCCGGTTCAGCGTCTCGGTGATGCGCCGGACGTCGGTCAGGATCGAACCGGCCACCAGCCACGTTCCGGCGTCGTGGGCACGCAACGCCCGGACGGTCTCCACCCGCGCCTCGCGCAACGCCTCCAGGGCGTCGGTGAGGTGCGCCGGGTCGCCGTCGGCGAGCACCGCGGTGTGCACGGCGAAGGCGTCCGCCGCGGCGGTCAGCACCGGGCCGATCTGCGCCGGCACCTGGTGACTGTTCGGGTCGTTCACCGCGTCGAACAGCGAACGGGCGATGCTGTTGACGTGATCCACGCTGTGCCACAGGTCGCGCAGCGACGAACGCATCGGACGGATCGCGGACGCCGGGGTGCGGGACGGCCAGCGCGGCCGACCGGACAGGTCCTTGACCGCCTTCGCCGCTTCCTCGACGCCGTAGTCGAGGTTGCGCGCGGTGGACAGCCACTGGCCGGCTTCCTCCGCGGTGTACGGCCGACGGGTGCCCTCACCGAGCTGGGTCAGCAGGTCCGCGAGGGCTGAGGACAACACCACCAGCCGGCGTTGCGCCCGTTCCAGCGGGCTCAGCCCGCCCGCGAACGGCGACAGCGATGCCCCCACGACCACGCCGACGGCGGTGGCCGCCATGCGTTCCAGCACCACGACATCGGTGATGGTGCTGCCGATCACGAGGACGCCGAGCGACGTCGCGGGCATCATGATCACGCCGTCGCCGAGGCGGAGCAGCCGCCCCAGCACCAGTGACGCGACCACGATCGCGGCGATGCTCCACGTACGTACGCCGGCGGTCTTCCACATCACGAGGGCGACCACGACGCCGATCAGGGTGGCCACCAGCCGTTGCACGCCTTCTTTCACGGAAGCGTGCACGCTGAGCTGGACCGAGAAGGTCGCCGAGATGGCGGCCATCACCGGTCCGGCCAAGCCGGCGCCGGTGGCGACGGACCAGGCGATCGCGGCAGCCGCGCCGGTGACGACGACCGTGCGTGCCGTTTCGGCCGGGGCGCCGGTCACCACCGACTGGATCGCGTTGCGCAGCCGTCGCAACCGGCTGCCGTTCTGCGCCCATGACAGCCAGCCGACGCTGGCCTTCACGGACCTGATGGGCGGGAATATCCGCCGGTGCGCCGCCCACGCGGCACCGGCGATCACGACGACCCACACCAAAGCCGCCGGAAGCTTCTCCACCGCCTGCGGGACGGTGGAATTTGCGGCCGCAGCCACCCACATGACGCTCTCGCTCCTTGTCCCAGAGTGGGCTGGCGGACTGGCACGACCCGGAGGCCGTGCTGGCGACTGACCGCCACCATTCATCTAGGTGCATGTAACAATAAAACAGACAGAATGGTGTATTGAGTTGTCAAGACTTGCTCGTACGAACGAGGCGGGACGCCGGAACGCGCCACGCACCCATGAGTCTTCACTGCAGTTCGGTTGGCCGCGGACAACACTGAGGGCTTCGTCGAAACCGGCGTGACTCGTCGACCACCAGGATTCGGATCACAGCGGATCCGCCCCGATGATGACAGAGCCGGAGGCTGTACGGAACCCGTTGTGGCATGGCCCTCCCTCAGGAGGGAGACGGACCCGGGCCAACCCCGTTGGTCTTGGTGATTTCCCAATTCAGGGCCTCGATGGCGGCTCGCACCTCGGCAACCGGATGCCCGCACGCATTGATCGGGACGGCCGGCACCACGACGTGACCGGCGGCGTCGGCCACCACGACGGTGACCGGCGGGATCATGATCAACGTACAGATGGCGTCGCCGCCGCGCGCCGGCGGCGGGGTGCGCAGGGCGGTGGCCAGAGCATCGAGCGAACCCTCCGCGCGCTGCACGGTCCGCCACTCCCAACCCGGATCCGGCCGAGCGGAGACGGAAGCGGACACCGACGGCGACGGCAGGTCCCCGGTACGACCGGGTGGGGCGGTCGCCGGCGGCCGATGCGCCATCGGGTACGGCACGAAGGTGCACCGCCACGCGACGGTCGGCACGAAGTCGTCCGGCAGCGGTGTGGCCGGGCCGGTCCAGCGCACGCCGTCGACGGGACAGGCCACCGGTTGCTGGTATTGCCGCCGGCCGGCATCCCGGCCGCAGCCGGCGAGTCCGGCGGCGAGGAGCAGCGACAGTGGGAGGCCGAGCAGGGCGCGCGCGGAAACCGTCATGGTGATGGGACGACGCGTCAGGGCGGCGTGGTTCCCCGGCCAATCGCCGGTTGCCGGGAACTCGCGCCGGACGCTCCACGACTGACAGTCAGCGAGCTCGCAGACAAGTCCGTCGGAAACAGGGAGAACCACGTGAGAGCCACCGAAAACATCCGCCGTTCGCGTACCGCCGCGGCAGCCGCCGGGCTGGCCGTCCTCGGCGCACTGGCAGCGGGCTGCGGCGACGAGGCGAGCACCGACGCCCAGGACGCCGGCACATCCGTGACCTCCACGCAGGCCTCCGGGATGCCGGGCGGCGGGATGGCGTCGGCCATGCCGGGGATGTCGCGGATGCCGGGCATGGCGATGAACGACCCGTCGGCGACGCCGGCCAACAAGATCGACGGTGCCGCCGAGGCGAGCTTCCAGTTGCTGGACACCCGCCCGCCGGGCACCGACGGGGTGAAGGGCACCGCCTGGCTGGCGCAGGACGGCAAGACCACCCTGACGGTCAACCTGACCGGCCTCAAGCCGTCCGCGCAGTACGTCGGGCACCTGCACGCCCAGCCGTGCGCGGCGGAGAACGGCGGCGCCCATTTCAAGTTCGACGCGAACGGGCCGGACACGCCACCCAACGAGGTGCACATCGGCTTCACGGCCGGCGCCGACGGCATGGGCATGGCGACGGTGACCAATGACCGTGAGGTCGGCGACGCCGCCAAGGCGGTGGTGATCCACCCGGCCGACGCACTGGACAACCGGCTCGCATGCGCCGACTTCTGAGCGCGTCCGCGGCCGCGGCGGTGGTCTGCGCGGGCACGCTGGCGATGCCGGCGCCCGCGCAGGCGCACTCCTCCCTGCTGGCGGCGACCCCGGGGCCGGGCGACAAGGTCGCACCGGGCGTCTCGGTGGTGGCGTTGACGTTCCATCCGCTGTCCGGCGCGGGCGCCCCGCCCCGGATCACCGTGACCGGCCCGGACGAACGCGCCGTGCCGGCCGGTGACACAGTCCTGGTCAACGCGGCGACGCTGTGCGCATCCGTACGACCGTTGACGGCCGGGGTGCACGCGATCGCCTACCGCGCCACGTCCGCCGACGGCGATCCGGTCAGCGGCAAGTTCCTCTTCGAGGTGACGCCGGGGGGCACCACGCCGGACGTACCCGAGCCTTGTGCCGCGGCGGTGCTGCCATCGCCGGGCCCGGCTCCCGCCCCGGCGGGCTCGTCTCAAGCGGGCCCGGCTCAAGCGGGCCCGGCTCAAGCGGGCCCGGCTCAAGCCGGCCGGTCGATGAGTGGAGTGACGGTGCTGGTGGCGGCCGTCGCCGGCGGGACCCTGCTTCTCGCCGCGGGTCTGGGACTGGCACTCCTGCGGCGGCGCCGCCGGGGCGATGCGTCCGCCACACCGCCCGTGCGGTCATAGCGGTGAGGAGTAGCATCTTGTCGCGTGACGCTTTACTTGCGCCCAGTAGTTGCCTATCTACTAGTCTCGTGCCTATAGTGCCCACATGCGAAAAACATCGATTCGCCTCGTTGGCGCCCACGAAATCCGCTTGATCCTCGGAGACATCAGCAGGCAGCGTGTCTACCAACTCACGAAACGCACCGATTTCCCGACTCCGGCCGCGGCCTTGAAGCAGGGCAAGGTCTGGCTGACCGACGAGGTAGAGGAGTGGATCAGCGGCCGCCCCCTGCTGAAGCAGCGGCTGCACTGAACCTTGTCGACCTGGCGGGTTCGGCGGATGCCGCCGACAGGGTCGATGCCAGGTTGACAAGGGCGCTGAAACCCAGGCGATGAGATCCGGCGACGGGGGTGGACGCCGGAATCTCGATCGGCCACGAGCGACTGAGAAAATCCATCGACTCACCTGTTCGCCTGCCATCCGCCGTGGCCGACATAGCCCGGCGGATGGCAGGCATGCCGGGCGTGGCGCACCCACGGCACAGCGGCGCGACCACCACGACACGGGCGCACAATCGGCTGCCGATCGTTGTGTGAACTCGGTGACGGCCGTTTAACCACATGCGGTGCCCGCATGAAACGAGCCGTCCATAAGGTTCACTCGCATCACCATACCGCGGTTTGATCACCGCATATCCGCTAAGGCCGGGCAACGACGCCGGGCGACAAAGCCCTCCCCGAAAACCATTTTCCCAGGAGCGAGGAAATGGCCGAAGACATGATGGCGAATCGTCGCGATCCCGTCAATGAAATCGTCGAACGAAAAGGACGCTGGATCACCCATTGGGATCCGGAGAATGCACATTTCTGGTCGGCTGTCGGCCGCCGGGTGGCCAGGCGCAACCTGATTTTCTCCATTTTCGCCGAGCACATCGGCTTCTCGGTCTGGCTGCTGTGGAGCATCGTCGTGGTGCGGCTCGGGGCCGTGGGCTGGGACTTGAGCGTCAGTCAAGCCCTGTGGCTCACCGCCGTGCCCAGCGGCGTCGGCGCATTCCTGCGGCTGCCCTACACGTTCGCCGTTCCGGTCTTCGGAGGCCGGAACTGGACGGTGATCTCGGCACTGCTGTTGATCGTGCCGTGCGGCGGGCTCGCCTGGGCCGTGGAACGACCGGACATCGGGTACGGCGCACTGCTCGCCATCGCGGCCACCGCCGGTTTCGGAGGCGGAAATTTCGCGTCCAGCATGGCCAACATCTCCTTCTTCTATCCCGAGCGGGAAAAGGGGTGGGCACTCGGCCTGAACGCGGCGGGCGGCAACATCGGTGTGGCCGTGGTGCAATTCCTGGTACCCAAGGTCATCGTTCTCGGCGGCGGTCTGGCGTTGTCACGAGCCGGTTTGATGTATATCCCGCTCGCGGTGATCGCGGCGGTGTGCGCGTTCCTGTTCATGGACAATCTGTCCGAGGCCAAGGCGGACGTGAAGCCGGTCTGGTCGTCGCTGCGCCACCCGGACACGTGGATCATGTCGCTGCTCTACATCGGCACCTTCGGCTCGTTCATCGGGTACTCGGCAGCGTTCCCGACGCTGTTGACCGGCGTCTTCGACCGGCCGGACATCGCCCTGCACTGGGCGTTCCTCGGCGCCGGCATCGGTTCGCTGGCCCGGCCGTTGGGCGGCAGACTCTCCGACCGGGTCGGCGGAGCACGGGTGACCGCGGCCAGCTTCGTGGTGCTCGCCGCGACCGCGTACGCGGCTCTGTGGTCGGTGCAGCACACCAGCCTGAGCGTCTTCTTCGTCAGCTTCATGCTGCTGTTCATCGCCACCGGCGTCGGCAACGGATCCACGTACCGGATGATCTCGAAGATCTTCCGGGTCAAGGGTGAGGACTTGGGCGGTACGCCGGAGATCATGCTGGCCATGCGCCGTCAGGCGGCCGGAGCACTGGGCATCATCTCGTCGATGGGCGCGTTCGGTGGCTTCCTGGTGCCGATCTGTTACGCGTGGGCGAAGTCGGCCAGCGGCACGATCAAGCCGGCGCTGGCCTTCTACGTCGGGCTGTTCGTGGTGATGCTGGTCGTCACCTGGATCGCCTACATGCGGCGGGGTTCCCGGATGGCCCAGGCAGGCGTCTGAACCCGCGGCGGGTCGTCAGAGCCTCTCGGCGACGATGCGACGCACCGGCACCGGCAGGCAGACCGAGGCCCGCAACCAGCCCGGCACCGGCTCAGCCGGGTGGCACCGCCACGGCAAGCCAGTCGTACGCGTCCCCGTCCGGACCGCCCGCACGGACCAGCACCCGTTCGGTGATGCCGGGCCGTTCGGCGTGAAACGCACCGAGATAATCCGTCCAGGCCCGAGTGTTTCCGGGCGACGTCACCGGCCGTCGCCCGACGAGCCGGCGGGGCGGGCGCGGCGTCCGCCGTACGTGCCGAAGAACTGGGCCGCCGCCACTTGCACGCCGTACGACCAGGTGGGGTAGGCGTGCGTCGCCTGCGCGAGACGGCCGGTGAACATGCCGGTGGCCATCGCCAGCGCCGGCTCGTGGATCATCTCCCCGGCCCGCTCCGCCACGATGGTGGCGCCCAGCAACCGCCCGCCGCCGAGGTGCCGCAACCCGCGCCGCGGACCGGCGATCAGCTTGACGAACCCGTCCGTGGCGCCGGCCGTGATCGCCCGGTCCATCTCGGCCATCGGCAGGTACGCGACCCGGGCGCCCAGGGCGGCGGCCTGCGCCTCGGTACGGCCCACCCGCGCCACCTCGGGCTGCGTGAAGACGACCCACGGCGTGGCCGTCGGATCGTACCGGGAACGTCGGCGGGAGAGCGCGTTGCCGGCGGCGAGCCGTCCCTGCGCGAACGCCGCGTGGGTGAACGGCAGCAGACCTGTCACGTCGCCGGCCGCGAACACCCCGTCCGCACTGGTCGCCAGGTGCGCATCGGTCTTCACCGTGCCGTGCTCGTGCACCGCGACGCCGGCCGCCGGCAGATCCAGGCCGTCGGTGATCGCGCGCCGCCCGGTAGCCACCAGCAGCCGATCGCCGGTGACCCGGGCGCCGTCGGCCAGCTTCAGCCAGATGCCGTCGCCGTCCGTGCCTGCGCTGGCGGCGCCCGCACCCGTCTCGACGCGGATGCCTTCCCGCGCGAACACGTCAGCCAGCACCTGTGAGGCCGCCGGTTCCTCGCCCGGCAGCAGACGGTCGGCGGCTTCCACCACGGTGACCCGGCTGCCGAACCGGGCGAACGCTTGAGCCAGCTCGCAGCCGATCGGGCCGCCGCCGAGCACCACCAGCGACGTGGGCAGTTCGGCCAGGTCGAACACGGTCTCATGGGTCAGGTACGGCGTCTCGGACAGCCCCGGCACGCTCGGCAGGTGCGGGGCGGCGCCGGTGGCCAGCACGAACCGCCGAGCGGTCAGCGCATGCCCGTCGACGCTGATCCGGCCGGGACCGGTGAATCGGGCCGATCCGCGGATCACCTCGATGCCCTCGTCCCGCAGGACCGCCTCGTCCTCGGTGGCCGCGATCCGCGCCACGGTGTCGCGCACGCGAGCGGTGGCCGCGGCGAACGGCAGGCCGCGGACGGCCGCCTCGATCAGTGTCTTGGACGGTACGCATCCGGTGAACGTGCAGTCCCCGCCGGGCGGTCCCGCGGTCACCATCAGCACGCGGGCGCCCGCGCCGACGGCGGCCCGAGCCGCGCCCAGCCCGGCCGCGCCGCCGCCCACCACGATGAGGTCGGGGCCGGTCACCGGGGCTTCTCCGCGACGATCATGGCGTACCCGAGGACGCCGTCGCGGATCGCCGCCCGTACCGCTTCGAGCACCGCCGGGGCGCGGGCGAAGTCCAGTCCGAGCGCTTCGGCTCGGGCGCGGGAGGTCATCCGCACCATCGCCAGGCGTGCCTCGATCTGGTCGATCATGGTGGCGATCGCGTCGTCGTGGGGTTCGGTGTGGGTGACCCGCAGGCCCGCCGCGCCCAGCGTGGCGGCGTATTCGTCCAGCGGCCGGGCGTCCGCCACGCAGGCGATCCAGGCGCCGAGACCGGTCAGTTCGGCGGGCAGCCGATCCGGCACGACGGTGACGTCGGTGACGCCGAGCCGGCCGCCGGGCCGCAGCACGCGAGCCAGCTCGGCGGCTGCGGTGGGTTTGTCGGGAAACGTGCAGAAGGCGCATTCGCAGACCACCGCGTCCACCGACGCGTCCTCGACGGGCAACCGCTCGGCGTCGCCGGCGCGGAACCGCACCTCGTCCGTCAGGCCCGCCGCGCGCGCCGCCTCCGTGGCGGCGTCGACGTTGGCCGGGGACAGGTCGACGCCGGTCACCCGGGCACCGTGCTCGCGGGCCAGCAGCATCGCGGTGGCACCCCGCCCGGCGGCCACGTCCAGCACGGCGTCGCCCCGGCGCGGCGCGAGCCGTCCGGCCAGCTTGCGGGTCAGCGCCAGGCCGCCGGGGTGATACGACTCGCCGAGCAGCAGCGCGACGACATCCGAACCGTACGCGGCAGCGCAGCACGCCTTGGCCTGCGCAGCGGGCATGTCACCGGCGGCCGGCCGGAGTGGTGGGACGGGCCGGTTCACCGCAGCCTCCGCCCGACGTTGGTGGTGTCCGCAGCGATGCGTTGCCCGGCCACGTCGCCTGCGTCCGCGCCGCCGTCGGCCGCGACCTTCGACCCGTACGGCGAGTCGGTCAGCACGCCGCGCAACGTCAGGGCGTTGGGCACCACGTCGGCGACCGGCACCCCGGACATCCGCTCCCGCACCTGTTCCCGGTAGCCGACCGAGTTGTACGCGCAGAACGGGATCATCCGGCCGTCCGGCGTGATCTCCTCGACGCAGCACTTCATCAGTTGCTTGACGTTGAGCGTGTACGGGTCCTGGAAGTCCTGGATCACGATCATGAAGGCCCGATCGGTGAGATCGGCGATGGCCTCGGGCAGGTTGACGCCGCACGCGTCGGCGCAGTCCAGCGCCTCCGCCGCGGCCTTGAGCCGGTCGTGCGTGGTGTCGGTGCCCATGAACGCGCTGGCCGACCAGAGCTTCTCCAACGCCTCGCGGACCGCGTAGTCGGGCACCACCCGGTTCGACACGTAGTCCAGGTATTCCGAGACGTCGAGCAGCCGCGGAATCGGGACCACGCCGAAGTCCGGTTCGCCCGGGGTGCCCTCGGACAGCAGATAGGTGATCGAGCGGCAGCTCGGGAAGCAGCACGGCACCGGGAAGAAGTCGGTGGCCCGGAACCAGTCCGGGCGCTGGTCGGCGATGCCGTGAATGATGTCCGAGTTGGTCAGCCGGGTCAGCGGGTCGAACTCCACGTGCCGCCCGGAGTGGGTGACCGGCTGGAAGGACACGCTGCGGACGGCCGGATGCGCCAGCCCGTACTCGACGATTGCGCCGAGTTCGTGGTCGTTGAGGCCGCGCTCCACGGCGGCGACCAGCGTCACCGTCAGCCCGGCGGCGGCGCAGTTGTCCAGCGCCCGGCGCTTGATGTCCCGCAGGTCCCGCCCCCGGATCTCGCGATGGGTGCGCTCGTCGAAGCCGTCGAACTGGAGATAGATGTTGACCGCCCGGCCGGGCCGGTTGCGCTCGCCGAGCGCGGTCACGAAGGCCCGGTCGGAGGCCAGCCGGATGCCGTTGGTGTTGACGTTCACGGCCTTGATCGGGCGGGCCTGCGCGGCGTCCACGAAGTCGAGGATCTGCTTGTGGATGGTCGGTTCCCCGCCGGAGAACATGACCACCTCGGCCTCGCCCTCGCTGGCCACGAAGACGTCCAGCATCCGCTCGCACTGGTCCAGGGTGATCGCGTACCCGTCGCCGTGGTGGCCGGAATCGGCGAAGCAGATCGGGCAGTCCAGGTTGCATCCGGTGTTCACCTCGATGATGCCGAGGCAGGCGTGCTGCTTGTGCTCCGGGCACAGGCCGCAGTCGCTGGGGCAACCGTCCTTCACCTCGGTCTGAAACGCCAGCGGGATGGTGCCCGGCTTGTTGAACCTGGCCGAGTCCAGATACATCTGCGCGTCGCCATAGACCAAGGCTTCGAACCCACCGTGCTCACGACAGCGTTTCCGCAGGTAGACCTTGTTGTCTCGAATGTTGACCTGCCCGTCGACCACGACCTTGCAGACCGGGCAGATGGACTTGGTGTACTCAACGAAGATCTCGTTCCGGTCCCGTTTCACCGGCTTCGCGGCGGGGCCTGCCGGGGTGGGTTCGACAGCGGTCATCGGTGCTCCTGTCGTGCGCGGACACGGGCCTTTCCAGGGTGCCGCCCGTCGCGGCGAAACGCACGGCCTTGCGGAAAGCTCACTCCTGCCGGGCGGACGGCAGCGCTGCCCTCCTGGCCCTCGCCAGCGAGGCCGCAGCCAGGCGCGGCCGGGTGCCGCTCGGTGCAGTCGGTCATGGCAGCGAGTCAACCGGGCGGCGGGCGACTCCGGCCGAGGTTCGCTACCTTGGCGCGGGTGGACATCTGGTGGCACGTCTATCCGCTCGGCTTCTGCGACGCTCCGATCCGGGTGCCGGACCCCGCACCCGGTCACCGGCTGCGACGCCTGCTGAACTGGCTCGACTACGCCGTGCAGTTAGGGGTGAACGGTCTGCTCCTGGGGCCGGTGTTCGCCTCGCAGACGCACGGCTACGACAGCCTGGACCAGTTCCGCATCGATCCCCGGCTGGGCACCGACGAGGACTTCGACGACCTCATGCGGGCCTGCCGGGAACGCGGCCTCAGCGTGCTGCTGGACGGCGTGTTCAACCACGTCGGCGCCGGGCATCCGATGCTCGGCACCGAAGGATTCGCCCGGCCCGACCGGCGCGCCTTCGAGGGCCACGACACGCTTGTCACCCTCGACCATCGCAGCCCGCAGGTCTCCGCGTACGTGCGCGACGTGATGAACCACTGGATGGACCGCGGCGTGCGCGGATGGCGGCTGGACGCGGCGTACGCGGTCGACCCGGACTTCTGGCAGGACGTGCTGCCGCAGGTGCGCGAGCGGCATCCCGGCGCCTGGTTCGTGGGCGAGGTGATCCACGGCGACTACCCGGAGTTCGTGTCCCGCTCCGGCGTCGACTCGGTGACCCAGTACGAGCTGTGGAAGGCGATCTGGAGCAGCCTGCGCGAACGCAACTTCTTCGAGCTGGACTGGGCGCTGCGCCGGCACAACGAGTTTCTTGACCGGTTCCCGCCGGCCACGTTCGTCGGCAACCACGACGTGACCCGGATCGCCAGCCGGGCCGACCCGATCCTGGCGCTCACCGTGCTGATGACCGTGGGCGGGGTGCCGTCCGTCTACTACGGCGACGAGCAGGGCTTCCGCGGCGTCAAGGAGGAACGGCTCGGTGGCGACGACGCGGTGCGGCCGGCGTTCCCGCAACGCCCGGAGGAGCTGGCATCGTGGGGTGCCGAGATCTACCGCACGCACCAGTTCCTGATCGGTCTGCGGCGGCGCAACCCGTGGTTGTTCTCCGCCCGCACCGAGACGGTGGAGCTGACCAACACCCGTTACGTGTATCGCGCGACGGGCAAGGCCGACGGCGAGTCGCTGACCGTGGAACTGGACGTGACGCAGCAGCCGCGGGCGAGCGTGCGCGACGCGCAGGGCCAGGTCCTCTGGTCCCGGTGAGGCGCCCGCCCGGCCTCAGCGGCGGAAGATCGTGATGGCGTGGCCCACCGAGTCGATCGGACGACTCGTGTCGATCAACTGCCGCAGCCTGCTGCCCGGCCGCGACTTGTCGATCCAGGAGTCGGATATCGCCACGATCCCGTGCACCCGAGCCGACGGCACGGCCAGCGGATCGGAGGCGTCGATCCCGTAGTACGCCGGGTCGCCGTTGCCCTTGTAGACCAGCCAGATGCGTTCCCCCGCATACCGGGTCCGCAACCGGTCCGCGAGACGTCCCAGGTCCTGCCCCCAATCCACATTGGAGTCATGCAGGTAGCGGTAGGTCCGGGCGGGACCGCCGAAGGCCTCGTTCGCATACGGCAGGTAGTAGGGGAACGTCCGCACCGAACTGACCGCCACGAACAGCGCGAGCGGCAGTGCCAGCCATCGCCACGGGCGGCGGGCCTGGACGACGGCGCCGGTGACCACCGCGAGGAAGATCGGCACCGCGATGGCGTACCGGGCGCCGAAGTCGCGCGTGCCGGTCATCGCGCCGGCCAGCAGCACCCCGGCCGGCACGAGCAGATAGGCCGCGGCCGGACGCAGACGGCGTACGGCCAGCATGGTGACCGCACCGGCGACCCACAGCGCCATCATGCCCAGCGGCATCTTCACCAGCAGCGCGGCGGGCAGGTAGTACCAGCGGGAACCGCGGTACAGGTCGCCGAACAGGAAGCCGTCGAAGTCCACGTCGGCGAAGCCGAACTGGATCCGCAGCCCGTCCCGGTACGGCTCGGGAAACGGCAACAGGTTCGCGGCGAGCGCCTGCGCCCCGTGCAGGTCGGGCATGCCGATCGGCTGGGTCCAGCGCAGCGTCGGGTTGACGAGCAGGTAGCTGACCCAGACCACGGCGACGGCGACAAGCCCGGCACCGGCGGTGATCAACGCCGGTCGTCGCCACCGATCGAGCCGTCCCACGGGCGGCGTCTCCCCCGGCACCGGCGTCTCCCCCTGTGCCGACGTCTCCCGGGCCGGGACGACGGCGAACCCGATCAGGGCCAGCACCACCGGCACCGCGGGCAGCGCGCTCATCTTGGTCGCCAGCGCCGCGCCCAACGCCAGCCCGGCCAGGACCGCCGCCCGGACCGGGTACGCGCCGCGTCGGGCACGCCACGCCAGCCAGCAGGCGGTGAGCAGGAAACCCGCGGTCGGCACGTCCAGCGTGGCCAGCGAACCGTGCGCGATGACGTCCGGCGAGAAGGCGTACATGCTCAGGGCGAGCAGCCCGCCGAGCGCCCCGGCGACTTCCGCGGCGAAGGCGAACACCACCAGCCCGAACAGCAGCGTCAACAGGATCACCGGCAACCGGGCGGCGAGCATCAGCCGCCACGGATCGTTGCCCGTCTCGTAGAGCACGCTGTGGCCCAGCGCCCACTGATCACCGACGAAACCGGGATCCAGCCGCGGGTGCACGGCTGCGACCCCGGCGCCGATGATCAGCTTGCCCAGCGGCGGATGCTCCGGGTTGAACTGGAGGCTGTGCTTTTGCAGATAGACCGCGGCCGTCCCGACGTACACGGGTTCGTCGGTGGTCGGGGTCTGCTGAACCGCCGTGGTGATCATGACGGCGGCCATCTGTCCCAGCAACACCGCGACCCCGAGCGTCACCCACCATCGGCGCTGCCGTGACACCGCCGCCGCCCACGACCTCATGGGCGGCCACGGTACTGTCCTCGGCTACGCGGTGCAGATCAGGCCCGGCACCGCCGCGCCGCCCGACCCGATGAACCCGAAGGTGGTCGACCCGCCTGCGGCCAGGTTGCCGTTCCACGTTTCGTTCGCGGCACCGGCCGAGGTGAGCCTCGCGCCCCAGATCTGCTGGACCGCCTGGCCGCCGGGGAACGACATCCGCACCGTCCACTCGCTGATCGGCGCGGTGCCCGCGGTCACCGTCACCTCACCCTGGAAGCCGCCCGGCCATGCGCCGACTTGCCGGTACGCCGCGGTACAGCCCGCCGAGCCCGGCGGGGTCGTCGTCGGAGGGGTCGTCGGAGGTGTGGTGGTGGGCGGGGTCGTCGGGGGCGTCGTCGGGGGCGTGCCGCCGTCCAACACCGCGGCCAGTGGCGGGTACCACCGGTCGGAGATCTTCTGGTTGCCGGCGTCGTTGGGATGCACGCCGTCACCCGTATCGGTGGCCGTGTTGAAGCCGGTCCACTGATCCACCACGGTCACCGACTTGCTCGCTGCCCACGCCGGGATGGCGTTGTTCAACGCCACCGCCCGCGCGGCGCACTCCGGGCAACTCGGCGGGTTCATCGGAATGATCTGAGCCACCAGAATGCGCATGGCCGGGTTGTTCGCACGCATCTGGTCGACAAGCGTGGAGAACGCCGCCAGAATCGTGCTCGTCGGCCGGTTGCTCCAGACGTCGTTGGTGCCCAGATGCATGATCACCACGTCCGGGCTGGTCGCCGACAACCATCCGGGCAGCAGATTCTGGTCGGCGATGTTGGTCGCCAGATAACCGCCGTGACCCTCGTTGTCCCCGTCGTAGGGCACGCCGCACCCCTGCGGTCCGAGAGTCCCGACGAAGTCGATATTCGTGTAGCCACTGTCCTGCAACCGATTCCAGAGCAGCGCCCGCCAGCACCCCGGAGAACCGGTGATCGAATCGCCGAGCGGCATGATCCGCACCGGTTCGGCGGCCGAGGCGATACCGGCGGGCCAGATCAAGCCGACGAGCAGCAGGACGGCGGCGGCGCAGGCGGCGAACAGAGAGCGTCTTCCAGACATGTGCAACCTCTTCAACATTTGAGACGGCTGACACGCGCGGCGACGGACCGGCTGCCGTAGCGGGATGGCTGCCCGGCCATCCCGGCGGCCGATCGAGGTACGGCTCGCCCACATCTTCTCCTCCGAACACCGGACAGGTGAAGACCCCAGCGACACTCATACCCCGGCGATCTTGAGGGGACGCGGGCGGGAGCGGGGTGCCCGGCCGTACTTCACGCACCTCTTGAGGCGCTGAGCCGTACCGCACGGATGTCAAACCAGCACGGTGAGAGCCATGCAAGACGGCTGATTCGCCGGTGACAGCCATACGCTACGGCTGGGCGATTACGCTACGGCTGGGCGATGCCGACAGGACGCGACAGGACGCAAAAGGGACGCGGCAGCGGGAGACCGCCTGCATATCGTCGCGCGACACGCCAAATGCGCCGCGCCGACGACGACCTTTGAACTGCGTCACGAATCCAGGTGTGCGGATGCATGATCATCCGCGCTGCGGATATGTTGTCTGGCATGGACGTCCGGTCTCTGCTGCGCCGCCTTCGGCTGCCGGTGACCGCATCCCTGGTTATGGCCGCGCTGCTCGGCACCCCCGGCGCGGCAACCCCCGGGGTCACGTTCGATCGGTCCACCGCAGGTGAGGCACCGGCCGCGAGCACGGTCGCCGTCGGGCATGACCGAGCTTTTCTCGAACGCCACGACGCATCCGACGCTGCGCGGGCCGCCGACACCGCCGCCATCACCGGCTCGTCCGCGGTCGGCACCCGGTCCGCCGTGGAGATCACCGGCACCGGTTCGGCCGGGCCGGCCGCGCCGGCCGCGACCCTCATCGGCGTCACCGACAACGGCCGCCTCCCGCTGCCGGTGTCCGCCGCGCGCGGCGCGCGTGCGCCTCGTGCACCGCCCGCCGTGTGACCGACTCCCGTCCGTCTCACGTCACCCGCGGTGGAAAGGCCCGACCCGATGAATTCTGTGCTCGCACTTCTCGACGGCAATGGCGGCCAGGTGGCCGGCATCTGGCTCGTATTGATCATTCTGGCGCTGCTCGCCATCGGCGGCCTCGCCCTGCCCAGCGGCGTACGCCGTCCGCAGCAGGTCTCCGAGTGGCTCGCCGAGTCGGCGCGCCGCAAGCGGGACGACGCCGACCGGCTCGTCGCCGAGGCCGCGGAGGCTACCCGGTACGCCGAGGAGATCGCGGTCGCCGTGCGGGGCGCCGCGGCAACCGCGGAACGCCGCCGCGAGGATTGTCAGCAGGCGCAGGGACGGGTGGACGCCGCCTGGACTGCGTACCAGGCGGCGGACGGCAAGCTGGATCGCGCGCGCCGGGCGGCGGCGTATGCCGCTCCGGTCAGCATCCCCACCGAGCAGGAGCGGGCGGAGTCGCTGCGCCGGTCCGCGCAGGCGGCGCACCGTCGCGGTGATCTGTCCGACGAGCAACTGATGCAGGCGCTGACCCACCAGGCCGGCTGGGACCCGGCGCTGCACCCCGTGGAGCAGGAACTGGTCCTGGCCCGGGCGGCGGCGGCCCACCGGTTCCGCCTCTATCAGGAGGCGCTGGAGGATGAGAACGAGTCGTGGCGCGCCTCGGACATCGCCACCGCGGCGGTGCGCAGCCTGCGCAAGGAAGCCACCACCGCCGAGACGCTGGCGGAGGCAGCCCGCGCCGCGCTGCCGGAGCAGGAGCGCGCGGCGTCGGGCCGCCGACGTCTGCCGGCGCACGCCTGAAACGTGCGCCGGCCCGTCACCACGGTGCCGGTGCCGGTGGCGGGACCACCGGGGGCCGGTCATCGCAGGTGATGGTGTTCGGCACGAAGGGGGCTAGCCAGCCGCCGTCGTTGCCGCCCAGGTCGGTCAGGGTGAATTCGGATCCGTCCGGGGTGAAGTTGAACGAGCCGCAGTTGTTCACACCCACCGCCCCGACGTTGCGGGCGTCCACGTTCCGGAAGGATGCCGAACCGGCGCTTCGGGCGCTCACCACGCTGGTGCCGGTGCCGTCCACGTGGATGTCCCGGAACGCGACGCCGTCGATCGCGTACTGGTCCTTCACGCCGAACTCGGTGACCAGCATGATCGCGTTGTAGGTGCTGTCCAGGTAGTGGTCGCCGGTGACCCGGATGTCCGCGTCGATGCTGCGGTCCAGCGCGTAGAACCAGATCGCGCCCAGTCCGATCTTCCAGTTCAGCTCGAACGTGCCGGCCCGCACCGTGGTGTTGTCGGCGATGATGAGCTTGCCGGCGAACGGTTCGGCGCCGAAGCGGGCGCCGACGTGCAGGCCGCTGCCCTCACGCAGCGGATCGGCCACGAGGTTGCCGGACACGGTGTTGTCCGTGCCGCCGTAGATCGCGATGCCGTTGGCCAGCGTGGGCGTCTGGACCGTGTTGTGGTCGAAGGTGTTGCCCGCATCCGTGACCGCGTCGGACCACATCGCCAGTCCGTCGTCGCCGGTGTTGCGGACGACGTTGTCGCGCACCACCGACTTGGTCACGCCGGTGTGGAAGTTCAGCCCGTCGGCGATCTGGTCCACGATCACGTTGCCGGCGATCCGGGTGTTGGTCATCGGCCCGTCGAACCACATGCCCGCCTTGGTGTGGTGCACGTAGAGGCCGTCGATGGTGGAGTTGCTCATCGCGCCGCCGACGCCGTTGACCTGGTCGGTGTCGATGCGTTCGCGGACATCACCCTCGATGGCGAAGCCGGACAGGTGGACGCCGGAGCTGCCGCCCTCCTTGCCGTAGAAGCCGACGCCGGTGTGCACCGAGCCGTCCGGGGCGGGCTCGTCGAGGGCCACCTCGTGTCCCTTGACGATGGTGTACCAGCTTCCGGCGCCCTCGATCGTGACGTCGTCCACGATGATGTGCCGGTTGACCTGGTAGGTGCCCGGTGGCACGTACACCGTCAGCCGGGCCTTGCGGGCGAAGGCGATCGCCCGGTCGAAGGCCGCGGCGGAGTCGTGGCGTCCCGTCGGGTCGGCGCCGAACAGCAGCACGTTGGCCGCCCAGACGTCGACCTTCGGCGGTGCGACGCGCTGCGAGTCGAGCAGATCGATCACCGTCCAGGGGGCGCCGGCCGAGGCGGTGAGCCGGATCGTGTCACCCGCCCGGTAGGTGCGGCCGAGCAGAAGCCGCTGCTCGTCGTAGAAGTGCATGGGCCGGAACGGCTTGTCGATCTCCGGCGCCGGATTGGTGGCGTCGGGCACGCACGAGCACTCGGTGATCCACCAGTCCGGGTGCAGCAGCCCGGCTGCGGGGTCGTTGGTGAACGGGTACTGGTTGTAGAGGTACGCGTATTGCGAGGTCAGCGTCATGGTGCGGGAGCGGTGGCCGCCCGCGGTGACGGTCAGCGGCGCGGTGATGCCGCCGCCACCGGGGGCGTCCGGCAACGCGTACCGCACGGTGATCGCGTTGGCGGCGGACGGCAGCGTGAACTCGACGAACTGTCCGGGGGTGAGCTTGACCGCGGTCCGGCCGCTGGCCTCCGCCGGCAGGGTGTAGGCGTCGCGGCCGGGTCCGATGACCGTGCCGTTGGTACGCGCGTTCTCCGCTTCCTGCTCGGCGAAGTCGACCGCCGCGCCCCGGCCGGCGACCAGTGCGGGGTCCAGGGCGGCGCGGGTGACCACCGCAGCGGTCGGCGCCGCCGCGGCGGGAACGCCGGTGAGCACGCCCAGGCCGACGGCGGAGGCGGTGACGGCGATGGCCCAGCGCGGGGGAACGCCGGGCCATCGGGGAGCTAAGGACATCGGGGTCTCGATTCTCTTGCGAGCGTCACACCGGGCGGGACGAACGCCCGGGAGGTGAGGGTGACCCTAGGGTCGATGTGACGCACTCCACAAGAGGATGTCGAGTATTTTCGCGGTTCCGGAGCTGTTTTTGCAATCAGTCGGCGTCGAGTTGCGTACGCAACCGCTTCAGCGACCGCGCGATGAGGCGGGACACGTGCATCTGTGAGATGCCGACCCGTTCCGCGATCTCCGACTGCGTCAGGTTGCCGTAGAAGCGCAGCGACAGAATCCGCTGCTCCCGCTCATCCAGGCTGCTCAGCGCCGAGCCGAGGGTCATCCGCAGCTCGGTGAGCTCGAACTCGTGATCCTCGCCGCCGAGCGTGTCGCCCAGTTCCAGCGACTGATCCGCGCCGACCGGGGTGGACAGGCTCGCCGCGGCGTAGGCTCGCGCACCCTCCAGCCCCTCCAGAACCTCTTCCTCGGTGAGCTTCAGGTGCGCCGCGATGTCCGCGACCGTCGGCGATCGGCCCAGCGTGTGCAGGAGGGTGTTGTTGGCATCGGTGATCGCCATCCGCAGTTCCTGCGTGCGCCGGGGCACCCGCACCGACCAGGTGCGGTCGCGGAAGTGCCGCTTGACCTCGCCGAGCACGGTCGGGATGGCGAATCCGGCGAACTCCACGCCGCGGTTCGGGTCGAACCGGTCGATCGCCTTGATCAGGCCGACCGTCGCGGTCTGCATGAGATCGTCGGCGGGTTCGCCGCGCCCCTGGTAACGCGCGGCCAGGTGGCGGGCGAGCGGGAGCCACGCCTCGATGGCGCGGTCGCGCAGCGCCGCCCGACGAGGGTCGCCGACAGGGACGGCCGCCATCTCCCGGATCAGTTCGTCGGCACTGGCCGGCACCTTCGTGGTCGTCATGCGGACCTCCCGCGGTTGATTGCTCCACAGCAATCTAAAGCGATGCAGAAAACGATGCAACATGACCTACGTCGCTCAGCTCTCGTTCAGGTTCCCGGACACCGGACGAGCCGGTACGGGCGGCACGAAACACGCCGATGGGCGACGAACCGGAAACATCGCAAGCGCCGCGGGTTTGGGTACGGTCACCCGGGGCAGATGATGGCGATGAACGAACTGGGCCGGTACCGGCTAGTCGACCGGCTCGGATCCGGCGGCATGTCGGTGGTGTGGCGTGCCCACGACGAAGTACTCGACCGCGACGTGGCGATCAAGGTGCTGCGCCCGGAAACCCGCGCCGACCCGGAACTCGTGCGCCGCATCGGCGCCGAGGCGCGAGCCGCGGCCCGGTTGCGGCACCCCAACGTGGTCGCGGTGCACGACTACGGCACCACCGACACCGGCCTTCCGTACGTGGTGATGGAACTGGTGGACGGCCGCCCGCTGGCGCAGGTGCTGGCCGACGGCCCGCTGCCCTGGCCGACCGCCACCCGCCTCTGCGGTGAGGTCGCGTCCGCCCTGGCCGCGGCGCACGCCGCCGGCGTGGTGCACCGTGACGTCAAGCCCGGCAACGTGATGGTCGCTGCGGACGGGGTGAAGCTTGTCGACTTCGGCATCTCGGCCGCACCGGGAGACGCCGAGGGCACCGACGGCGAGGTCTACGGCACACCGGCCTACCTCGCCCCGGAGCGCCTCGAAGCCGGCATCGTCCGCCCGGCCACCGACGTGTACGCGCTCGGCCTCCTGATGTACCTGACCCTGGTCGGGCGGCTGCCCTGGAAGGCGTCGTCGACCACGGAGATGCTCACCGCGCACCGCTACCTCGAACCGGCCGCGCTGCCGGACATCCCCGGCCTGCCGGACGGCGTCGCCGACCTGTGCCGACGGTGCGTGGCGAAGGATCCGGCAGACCGCCCCGGCGCCGCCGAAGCGGCCCATGTGCTGCGCGAGATCGCGCGCGGCGCTCCCTCCGCGGCGCCGGCCGCCGCGGTCACCGACACCACGCCCCTTCCCGAAGGAGGAGAGCTCACCCTCGTCGTGCCGCCGCACCAGGACGCCGCGGCCGGGACGGGGACGTCCGGGAGCGGGGGCGTGGCGGGCATCCCCCGGCGCCGGCGGCGCATGGTGGCGGCGATGGCCGCCGCCCTGCTGCCGCTGGCCGGTGCCGCCGCGTGGTTCACCACCCGTCCGGCGGCGACCCCCGCGGAGGCGGAAGCGTCCACCCCACGTCCGTGCGCGACGCGCGGGGCGACCGTGACCGCCGAGCTCGCCCTGGACACCGACAACTGTCCGACGTCGCCACCGCCGAGTACCACGCCGGCCACGCCGGCGCGGGCGGTGGCGGTCACCCGGGCGGCCACCCCCGCGGGGACCGGCGCCGCCCCCGCCACCACGCGAAACGCCAGCACGGCACGAAACGCCACGGCACGAAAGCCGGTCGGCGGCACCGCACGGAAGCCCGGTAAGCCGAAGAAGCCCGCCAAGGCGATGAGCAAGGCGCTCAAGAAGGCGCTCAAGGACAGCCGCACGAAGAAGCGCGGCACGCACCACCGCACGCCGCGACGGCACCGGGGCCGGTGACCGGACGGGTCAGGAAGCCGGGGCCTTCGTGGCTCCGATCAGGTGTGCCGACCAGCGCACGGCCTCGATGAACTGCCCGGCCAGATCCAACGAGCCGGACAACTCCGACAACGCCCCCGTCTCGTACGCCTCGACCGCGCGCAACACCCGCCCCACCGGCCCCGCGCCGCGGGTCAACGCCGCCGCGATCTCCGGCGACAGCGGCAGTTGCTGGGCCAGGTCCGCATGCGGCATGCCCAGCAGGTCGGCCACGCCGGTGATCAGGCCCGCCATGAACGCCGCGTCCGCGGGGGCGCCCATCGACACCGCAAGGTTCTGGCTCAGCCGTGCCCGGGTCAGCGCGCTGGCCATCTGATCCTCGGTGGCCTCGGCAACGTCGTCCACCACCATCAGCATCGCCCATTGCCGGATCTGCGCCAGCCCGATGAGCACCACGGCCTGGCGCACCGAGGAGACCCGCAGCGGCGAACCGGACGCGGCTGAGTTGCTCACCCGCAACACCCGCATGGACAGTGCGGGATCGCTGGCGATGATCGACAGGATGGCTTCCAGGTTGGCGTCCGACGAGCTCAGCGCGCCGAGTAGCTCCAGCCGGCGCAGCCGCGAGGGTGACAGGCTGGCGGTGCTGAGCACCTGGGGACGGCTCAGCGCGTACCCCTGCCGCAGCTCGAAGCCGTACCGTTCGGCCAGCTCCAGATGCGTGGCGTTCTCCAACCGCTCCGCGACGATCTGCACGCCCGGATGGCGACGGATGTCCGCGACGATGTCGTCGAGGTGGCTCAGGTCCCCGTCCAGCAGATCCAATTTCACGTACGAGGTCAGCGGCAGCAGCCGTTCGTGCCCGGAACCCCACACGAAGTCGTCCAGCGCGATCCGGTACCCCTCGTCGACCAGGTTGGTGATTCCATCGATCACCTCATCGTCCACGGTCACCGTCTCCAGCACCTCGAGCACCACATGCTTGGGGCCGAACGGCAGCCGCAACTCGCCGGTGAGGAACTCCCGGGTGAGGTTGATGAAGCAGTGCCGGCCGCCGGCCACCTCACCGATGCCGAATTCGGCGAACGTGTTGACGATCACTTGGCTTGTCGCGTAAGTGTCCTGGCGGCCCGCCTCGACGGCTTCGGTGCTGCCACGAAACAGCAGCTCGTAGGCGACCACCTCACCGTCACGGTCGAAGATCGGCTGACGGCCGACGTGGACGAGGTGGGTGCCGGGCAGGGAGGGCACCATGGGCTTCACGGCCTGCACATCGGCGTCCGCGCGGCCCACTTGAGGAAAGCCACATCACCCGCGGCGGGTTGCGACGCCACCACGGTCCGGGGTTATGGTGAATCCGGCTGCGGCCGAGAGGCGCTGCGACGGACCGGCCGGAGACGGCTCGGGTCCGCCACGCTCGACCGTGGTTTCCGACTTCAAGGGCGCCTCCTATTTCAGGGGGGTGCCCTCCGTCATGTCGTACGACCTGCAAGAGCGCAATGGCGTCCAGTTCGCCGTGGCCGACCTGTCGCTGGCCGGGTTCGGCCGCCACCAGATGCGCCTGGCCGAGCACGAGATGCCGGGCCTGATGGCGATCCGCGCGGAGTACGCCGAGCAGCAGCCGCTGCGCGGCGCCCGCATCGCCGGATCGCTGCACATGACCATTCAGACCGCCGTCCTCATCGAGACGCTTGTCGCGCTCGGCGCGCAGGTGCGCTGGGTGTCCTGCAACATCTTCTCCACCCAGGACGAGGCCGCCGCCGCGATCGTGGTCGGCGACGGCACCGCCGAGACGCCGACCGGCACGCCCGTCTTCGCCTGGAAGGGCGAGACGCTAGAGGAGTACTGGTGGTGCACCGAGCAACTGTTCGACTTCGGCGACGGCCTCGGACCCAACATGATCCTGGACGACGGCGGCGACGCCACGCTGCTGGTGCACAAGGGCGCGGAGTTCGAGAAGGCCGGTGCCGTGCCCCAGGCGGGCGAGGAGGACCACCTCGAATACCGCATCATCCTGGACACCCTGCGGCGCAGCCTGGCCTCCGACCCCCAGCGGTTCACCAAGGTCGCCGCCGAGACCAAGGGCGTCACCGAGGAGACCACCACCGGCGTCGCCCGGCTCTACAAGCTGGCCAAGGAGGGCGAACTGCTCTTCCCGGCGATCAACGTCAACGACTCGGTCACCAAGAGCAAGTTCGACAACAAGTACGGCATCCGCCACTCCCTCGTGGACGGCCTGAACCGGGCCACCGACGTGATGCTCGGCGGCAAGCTGGCCGTGGTCTGCGGCTACGGCGACGTCGGTAAGGGCGCCGCAGAGACGCTGCGCGGCCAGGGCGCCCGCGTCGTGGTGACCGAGATCGACCCGATCTGCGCCCTGCAGGCGGCGATGGACGGTATGCAGGTCGTGCGGCTGGAGGACGTGGTCGAGCAGGCCGACCTGTTCATCACCACCACCGGCGGCACCGACATCATCACGGCCGGCCACCTGGCTGCCATGAAGCACAACGCCATCGTCGGCAACGTGGGCCACTTCGACGACGAGATCGACATGGCCGGGCTGGCCAAGGTGCCCGGCGTCGAGAGGGTCACCGTCAAGCCGCAGGTCGACGAGTGGCGCTTCCCGGACGGCCACGCGGTCATCGTGCTCTCCGAGGGCCGGCTGATGAACCTGGGCAACGCCACCGGCCACCCCAGCTTCGTGATGTCCAACTCGTTCACCAACCAGGTGATCGCGCAGATCGAGCTGTGGACCAAGCCCGGCGAGTACGCCAAGCAGGTCTACGTGCTGCCGAAGCACCTGGACGAGAAGGTCGCGCGGCTGCACCTGGACGCCCTGGGCGTGCGGCTCACCACGCTCACCAAGAAGCAGGCGGAGTACCTCGGCGTGGACGTGGACGGCCCGTTCAAGCCGGAGCACTACCGCTACTGACGACCCGGACGCTACCGCCCGGCCCCTCCGTAGACGCGGCTTCGGAGGGTTCCGGGTGGGGCGCGGGCTGGCTCACGCTGCGTGCGGCGGCGGAGGCGCGGCGCCCGTCATGATCGCCACCGCTTCCGACATGCTGTGCGACTTCGGGGTGATCACCGTCGCCCGGCGTCCCAGCCGCTGGATGTGGATGCGATCCGCGACCTCGAAGACGTGCGGCATGTTGTGGCTGATCAGGATGACCGGCAGACCACGGTCGCGGACGTCGCGGACGAGTTGCAGGACGCGGTTTCCCTCCTTGACGCCCAGCGCCGCGGTCGGCTCGTCCAGGATGACCACCTTGCTGCCGAAGGCCGCCGATCGGGCCACCGCCACGGCCTGGCGCTGGCCGCCGGACAGGGATTCGACGGCCTGGCCGATGTTCTGCAAGGTGGCCACGCCGAGCTCGGACATGTGACGCTTCGCCTCGGAGCGCATCCGCCCCCGGTCGAGCATCCGGAACACCGACCCGAGTGGGCCCTTCTTGCGCTCCTCCCGGCCGAGAAACAGGTTGTCCGCGATGTCCAGGCCGGGCGCGACGGCCAGCGTCTGATACACCGTCTCGATGCCTGCCGCGCGCGCATCCATCGGGTTGCGGAAATGCACCCGCCGACCGTCCAGATAGATCTCTCCGGCGTCCGGGATCAGCGCCCCGGAGAGCGCCTTGATCAGGCTGGACTTGCCGGCGCCGTTGTCGCCGATGACGGCCAGGATCTCGCCGGGGTACAACTCCAGGTCGCTGTCCTCGATCGCGGTGACCCGCCCGTACCGCTTGGTGATGCCCTTGGCCTGCAGGATCGGCGTCATGCCTTCACCTTTCTGATCCACTGGTCCAGCGACACGGCCACCAGCACCAGCAGGCCGACCGCGAAGCCCTGCCAGACGACCTCCACACCGCCCAACTGCAACCCGTTGCGGAACACGCCGACGATCAGCGCTCCGATCAGCGTGCCGAGCACGCCGCCCCGACCGCCGAACAGGCTGGTTCCGCCGAGCACCACCGCGGTGATCGAGTCGAGGTTGTAGTCGATGCCGACGTTCGGGCTGGCCGAGGCGAGCCGCCCGATCAGGATCCAGCCGCCGGCGGCGTAGAGCAGGCCGGCAACGGTGTAGACGGAGAACAGCACCCGGTTGGTCTGGATGCCGGCCAGACGCGCGGCCTCGATGTCGTCGCCGGTGGCATAGACGTGCCGGCCCCAAGCGGTCGACCCCAACGCGTAGAAGAAGAACGCGAAGAGCAACAGCATGATGATCGACCCGTACGTGAATCGGAATCCGCCGATCGGGAAGGTGTTTCCGGCCCAGGTCATCAGCGCGGGCATGTCCGATCCCCGTACCGTCTCGCTGTTGCTGACCACCGAATTGAGCGAGAAGAAGATGGTCAGCGTGCCGAGCGTGACGATGAACGGCGGCAGCTTGATCCGGGTCACCAGGAACCCGTTGAAGGCGCCCATCGCGGTGCCGCAGACGAATCCGAGCAGCAGAGCCGGTACGCCGGGCATGCCGGCCTTGGTGCAGAAGTTGGCGATCAGGATCGAGGAGAAGACCGCGATGGCGCCGGCCGCCAAGTCGATGCCCGCGGTCAGGATGACGAGCGTCTGCCCGAGCGCAAGCGTCGCGATCACGGTCACCTGGGCGAGCACGAGCGACAGGTTGGTCGCGGAGAAGAACCGGGTGTTGACGATCGAGAAGGCGATGATGGACACGATCAGCACGGCCAGCGGGCCGAGGACGGGATTGCCGTGCAGCACATGCTGGATGCGCAGGCCCAGCGAGTCGTGGCGGCGTACGTCGAAGTCGGGTGCCGACTCCGGTTCTCTGGTCGTTGTCGACATGGTCAGCCCCAGCAGTTCTGCTTGCCCCAGGCGGTGTCCTTGGCGTCCACCCCGGGCTGCGGGTCGTCGGTGATCAGTGTGGTGCCGGTGTCCACGAAGTCTTTGCCGGCGGTGGCCTGCGGCTTGGTGCCGTTCTTGGCGAACTCGGCGACCGCCTCCACACCCATCTGCGCCATCTTCAGCGGGAACTGCATGGACGTCGCGCCGATGATGCCCTTGCTCACGTTGTCGACGCCGGGACAGCCGCCGTCGATCGAGACGATGGTGACGTCCTGCTGCTTGCCGGCCGCCTTGATGGCCTGGTAAGCGCCCGCCGCAGCGGGTTCGTTGATGGTGTACACGAGGTTGATCGACGGGTCCTTCTGCAGCAGGTTCTCCATCGCCGTACGGCCGCCCTCCTCGGCGCCGTCGGTGACGTCGTGCCCGGCGATCCGCGGATCGTTCTCGTCACCGATCCGGTCGGGGTTGCCGACGGCGATGCCGAAGCCCTGCAGGAAGCCCTGATCGCGTTTCACGTCCACGGATACCTGGTTGGGGTTGAGGTCCAGCATCGCGATCTTGGCTTGCTTGCCGTCGGCGTCGAACTTCGCCTTGGCCCACTGCCCAATCAGCTTGCCGGCCTCGAAGTTGTCGGTGGCGAACGTGGCGTCCACCGCGTCCGGTGGATCCGTCGGCGTGTCCAGCGCGACCACCAGCATGCCCTGCTGGTGTGCCCGGTCGATGGACGGGACGATGGCCTTGGAGTCGTTGGGGGTGATGAGGAACCCCTTGGCTCCCGCCGACATCAGGTTCTCGATCGCCAGCACCTGGGACTCGTTGTCGCCGTCCTGTTTGCCGGCGAAGGTCTGCAAGTCGACGCCCTGTTTCTGGGCCGCCGCCTGCGCGCCCTCCTTCATCTTCACGAAGAACGGGTTGGTGTCGGTCTTGGTGATCAGGCCGACGACGTCGCCGCCGGATCCGCCACCGTTACCGCCGCACGCAGCCGCGCCGAACGCCAGCACAGCCGCCGAGCCGGCCGCGAACGCGGCCATGAGGGGACGACGCATGCCTCCTCCAAATCGATTTAGCAGCGCACCCGTCGGGGACAGGGGACAAGGTGCGATGCGATCGTGAGACAACGCTGCCTCTACTAGACGACCGGAGACATCAACTGTCAACAATGAGTTTCGGTTTTGTTGCCTGCAGCGATCATGGAAGCGGGGCCGAAGACGGGAACGGCCGCCGAGACGCTCCGCGCGTCTCGGCGGCCGTGTCGAGCCGCTGTCCGTGACCTACGGGAAGTTGACCACGTAGACCGGGACGGTGTCGGTGCCCTGTGCCGGGCCACCGGTGTTGTTGATGACGTGGTCGATGACGCCGTTGCCGCCCAGCGAAACGGTGAGCAGGTTGTGCATCTTGACCCCGGAGTTCACCGGCACCTCGAAGCCACGTGCGGAGTGCACCGACGGGTTGACGTTGAAGTAGCAGTAGCTACCCAGCCCCCACGCCTCGTGGCTGGTCACCGAGTCGGCCACCTTGTAGGCCGCGTATCCGGTGCCGTCCGACCGCCAGGCCGCGTTCGACGGCGGGTCGTACGGCTGCTCGTTCTGCAGGAAGTACGTGCGGCCGCCGTTGCCGTTCCAGACCACTTCGTACTTCTGGTAGTGCTCGACGAACAGGCCGTACGCGGTGACGTTCTGACCGTTGACGGTGAGGCCGGTGGCCGCGGTGTTCACGTTCCAGCCGTACGTGCCGCCGTTGCCGTGGTCGGCGCGCCACGCCCAGATGTGGTCGATGATGGTGTTGTTGCTGTTCACCAGCAGGCTGTTGGTCGCCTTACCGGCGATCGAACCACCGATGCGGAAGAACACGTCCTGCACCGTGGTCGGGTTGCTCGCGTGGTTCGCCGACGACCCGTTCGGCCCGACCACCAGGAGGTTGGCCGAGTTGGTCGTACCCGCGTCGAACAGCAGGCCGGCCACCTTCACCCCGTCCACGTCGGCCACCTGCATCGGGGTGACCCCGTTGTCCGGGATGATCGTCGCGTAGCCCAGACCCATGACCACGGTGTTGGCCCGGGTCACGTTGATGGTCTGGTTCACGTGGTAGACGCCCGGCTGGAAGATCAGGTTCAGGCCCTGCGCCAGCGCCTGGTTGATGGTCGCCGCGCTGTCACCCGGCTTGGCCACATAGAACTGGCTCAGCGGGATGCTGCTGCCCGGCGTGTTGCCGTTCGCCCAGGTGACACCCGAGGCATTCGTCTGCAAGTTCGGGACGAAGACCGCGTAGTTGCCGCCGTTCTGATACAGGTACGGCTTCTCCCGGATCACCGGGGCGGAACCGATCGTGGTGTACGGCGGGTTGGGGAAGCTCTGCGCGGGCGCGCCCGGCACACCGACGAACATCTGGTTCCACACCGCGTTGGTGTTCGACTGGATCTGGCTGTTGCGGGTGAACCACTGCTGCTGCGAGTACTGGCCCTCGGAGCCGGCGATCCGCGAGTCGGCGATGTAACCGCCGGACGCCCAGCCGTAGCCGTTCGGCGCCAGGTTCAGGTTGCCGTGCACGTCCATCCGGCGGAACGGGGCGGCCTGCGAGACGGCCCACCGGTCGGTGCCGTTGACCGGGTAGACCGACAGGTTCTCGGTGGAGCGCCAGAAGTTCTGCGTGGCGTTGCCGTCGAACCAGCCGGCGTCCACAGTGATGTCACCGTTGATCCGTACGTCCTGCGGGTTCTGTCCCAGCCCGACCACCGAGGTGTAGAAGCCGACCTGGATGTTCAGGCCGTTGTAGGTGCCCGGCTTGAACGCCAGCACGTAACGCTGCGTGCCGAACTGGTTGGATTCCTGCTGGCGGAAGATCTCGTCCGCCCGGCTCTGGATGGCCGACGTGGACATGCCCGGGTCGAAGACCACCACGTTGGCGCCCAGGCTGCCGCCGCCGGGGACCGGCGGGCCGCTGGTCGGCGGCGTGGTGGGCGGGGTGGTCGGCGTGGTCCCGCCACCGCCGAACACCTTGAACTCCCAGAGCGAGTAGCCGTACCCGGTGGTGCGCTGGGTGCCGTACATGCGCACGTACCGGCCGGTGCCGTTGACGTTGAGCGACTGGTCGCCGCCGGTGGAGGTGGTGGTCGAATAGATGGTGTTCCAGTTCGAGGCGTTGTCCGACACCTGGATCTGGAACGCCTTGGCGGCCGCCGTCTCCCAGTTCAATTCCACCCGGGTGATGCTCGACGAGCTACCCAGGTCGACCTGCAGCCACTGCGGGTCGGAGAAGGTCGACGACCAGCGGGTGCCGGGGTTGCCGTCGACGGCTTCCTCGGCCCGGTAGGCGTTCGGAGCCTCGGTGGAGGACGCGGTAGCCGGCTTGCCCTGCGAGAGCAGGGTCTCCGCGGCCTCCGCGCCATTGGCGACGGTGATGGCGTACCCGCCGACGACCGCGGCCACAAGACCGCCGATCGCACCGAGCCGCCATGCCGAACGTCTCCGCGGTGGTGCGGAGTGGGAGGGGATGGTCATTGCTTCTCCTGTGTGCGGGGAGGTGCGAGGGGGACTTCTCGCACTCGGGTGAGACGGTCTCCACGCGTACGCATCCCGTGCGCTGGGGTGTGCGGACGGGGGTTCCGCGTACTGGAGAGCGCTCACCCGCCGTTGACGCTAGGTAGCGCCCCGGGCCATGTCCAGGGTTGGGGACGGTTCCGGAACCGATCCCTAACATCGACGGGCTTGCGAATGTCATGTTCGGCGGCTGTCAGGGTGGCACGAAACATGAGTTTCAGCAGCTAGAAGCACCGGAACGACAACCCTTGCCGACTCCGGATGTTCCGCGGATCTACCGATAACGGAGATCCCGGAACCGGTTACGGCACCTGCCGTCAAGATTCACATCGTGGACAGAAGACGACGTAACCGGCGATTCCCTGGGAAGCGCTCTCCCATGCGGACGGTCATAGTCTGCCTCAATCGACGCCCGGGTCTGCCCTCAACGGCACCGTCGCCGCGGCGCCCACGTGATCCCCGGTTCGCCCTACGCTGGCATCATGCGGCTGGTCCTGACGACCGACACTCATCTGCCGAAACGCGCCCGTGATCTGCCGCCCGCACTCTGGGCGGCGATAGATTCCGCTGACATGGTCGTGCACGCCGGAGACTGGGTGGATGAGGCGACGCTCGACCTGCTGTCCGAGCGATCCGCAGCCTTGATCGCCTGCTATGGCAACAACGACGGCCCGCGGCTGCGCGCCCGGCTCCCGGAGATCGCCCACGCCACGGTCGACGGCATACGGATGGCCGTCGTGCACGAGACCGGACCGGCCACCGGACGCGAGCAGCGCTGCGCAGCCCGGTTTCCCGACCTGGACGTGCTGGTGTTCGGCCACTCACACATTCCCTGGGACACCACCACGGCCACCGGGCTGCGCCTGCTCAACCCAGGCTCCCCGACCGACCGGCGCCGCCAGCCGTACGCGACGTTCATGACGGCGACGATCGACGCGGGCACCCTGGGCGACGTAACCCTGCACAAGCTACCCCGCCGCCATGACCCGCCCACACGGTAACCCGCCCCGCCCCGCCGTGGCCCCGCCGCGCCGTGGCCCCCCGCGCCGTGGCTCCGCCGCGCCGGGGCTCCCCCGCGCCGTGGCCCCGCCGCGCCGATCTTGAGCTTTGTGTGCCAGGCTTGTACCGGCAGGACCGACATGTCCGACCGCAAACTCCATGATCGGCCGGCGCAGCGGAGGCCGCCGGATCGATCATGGAGTTTACGGTCGGGCTTGTCGGATAAGTCGCCACACATCGGGCACGTAAAGTCCAAGATCGGCGCGGGGGGAGCCCCGGGACGGCGGGGGCGCGGGCCCGGGACGGCGCGGGGGAGGCCCGGGACGGCGGGGACCCGTCCGGCGGACGGAGGCGGCGACGGCCCGGGCGGGGTCAGCCCAGGTCGACCTCGGGGTAGAGCGGGTACGGTGCCAACAACTCGCTCGCCTGCTTGCTCACCCGGTCCGCCAGCGCCGGGTCGAGCTGGTATTTCGCCTTGGAGCCCGCCGCCGGGGTAGTCGCGCCCAGCACGGTGTGGATGAGCTCCGCGATCTGGTCCATCTCCGCGACGCCCAGGCCGCGGGTGGTCAGCGCCGGAGTCCCCACCCGGATGCCGGAGGTGTACCAGGCGCCGTTCGGATCCGACGGTACGGCGTTGCGGTTGGTGACGATGCCCGAACTCAGCAGCGCCTGCTCGGCCTGCCGCCCGGTCAGGCCGAACGGGTGCACGTCCAGCAGTGCCAGGTGGTTGTCGGTGCCGCCGCTGACCAGCTTCACCCCGCGCCGGCTCAGGCCCTCGGCGAGCGCCCGGCTGTTCGCCACGATGGCCTGGGCGTACTGGGCGAACTCCGGCCTGCGGGCCTCGGCGAACGCGATCGCCTTGGCCGCCATGACGTGACCGAGCGGGCCGCCGAGCACCATCGGGCAGCCGCGATCCACCTGGTCGGACAGTTCCGGGCCGCAGAACACCGCGCCGCCGCGCGGACCGCGCAGGCTCTTGTGCGTAGTCGTGGTGACGATGTGCGCGTTGGCGATCGGGTCGAAGTCGCCGGTGAACACCTTTCCGGCGACCAGGCCCGCGAAGTGCGCCATGTCCACCATGAAGGTGGCGCCCACCTCGTCGGCGATCTCGCGCATGATGCGGAAGTTCACCTTCCGGGGGTACGCCGAATAGCCACCGACGATGAGCAGCGGGCGGAATTCGCGGGCGGTCTCCCGCAGCGCCGCATAGTCGATCTGTCCGGTCGCCGGGTCCACGCCGTAGCTGCGCTGGTCGAACATCTTGCCGGAGATGTTGGGCCGGAATCCGTGCGTGAGGTGGCCACCGGCGTCCAGGCTCATGCCCAGCATCCGCTGGTTGCCGAAGGCCGCTCGCAGCTCCGCCCATTCGGCGTCGGTCAGGTCGTTGACCTGGCGCTTTTCGAGCTTCTTCAGCCGCGGTGCCTCCACCCGGTCGGCCAGCACGGCCCAGTACGCCACCAGGTTCGCGTCGATGCCCGAGTGCGGCTGGACGTACGCGTACGGCGCGCCGAACAGCGCCGTGGCGTGCTCGACGGCGACGGCCTCGACCGTGTCGACGTTCTGGCAGCCGGCGTAGAAGCGGCGGCCGATGGTGCCCTCGGCGTACTTGTCGGAGAACCAGTTGCCCATGGCGAGCAGCACCGCCGGAGAGGCGTAGTTCTCGCTGGCGATGAGCTTCAGCGACTCCCGCTGGTCAGCCAGCTCCTTGGTGATGGCGTCGGCGATGCGCGGTTCGACCCCGCGGACCACGTCGAGCGCGGCGCGGTAGGCGGTGGATTCGGCGTTCAGGTCGGACATGCGGACCTCCCTATCACAGAGCGGAAGAGGCCCAGGCGCACGGCAGGTCACTGGCCGGACGAAACGCCCAGCCGTGGGACCGCTCCCCGATGGTTGGCCCATCCGAACACGCCAGTCACGGCCCGCCGCCAGCATACCCGCCACCGCCGAAACTACGCTGCCCGCGTGAACGGCGTGCAGATCTTGCTCATCATCGGCGTCGGCATCGCGGTGTCGGCCATCGCCAAGCGCCGCGGTTTCGAGCCCGGCGTCATCATCGTGGTGCTCGCGGCGGCGGCGTCCTTCCTGCCCGGCATCCCGCGGCTGGAACTGGACAGCGAACTCATCATGGCGATCGTGATCCCGCCGTTGCTCTACTCGGCGACCCGCGGCGCGTCGTTCTCCGGCTTCGGCGCCAACCTGCGCCCGATCATCAGCCTCGGCGTCCTGCTGGTGCTGGTCACCGCGGGCGCCCTGGGCCTGGTGGCCTCCTGGCTGGTGCCCTCGATGGGGCTGGCCGCGTTCGCGCTCGGCTCGGTCCTCGCACCGCCGGACACCATCACCACGGTGTCCCACGGCGAGGAGACCGGCCTGCCGAAACGGGTCACCTCGATCCTCACCGGCGAGAGCCTGGTCAACGACGCCACCGCGCTGACCCTGTTCAGCATCGCGCTCGCCGCGGTGGACGGGCAGCACACCACGGTCGGCCGTGGCGTCGGGGAGTTCTTCCGCACCGCTTTCCTGGGCATCGGGATCGGCTTGCTGCTCGGCGTGCTGACGCTGTGGATCCGCAAGCGGCTGGGCCACCCCACGCTGGAGACCGCGCTGGTGATGCTGCTGCCGTTCACCGCGTTCCTGGCCGCCGAGGAGGTGCACGCCTCGGGGATTCTGGCGGTGGTGGTCGCGTCCTTCTCGGTAAGCGTCAACCTCACGCTGGACCCGAAGCACCAGTATCCGGGCGCCTACCGGACCCGGCTGCAGGAGGAGTCCGTCTGGCCGGTGATCGACTTCCTGCTGGAGACGTTCGTCTTCGCGTACATCGGCCTGCAACTGCGATTCGTGCTCGCTGACCTGGCCGAGTCCGACGATCCGGGGCTGATCCGCACGCTGATCGCCGCCGGGGTGCTGCTGGTGGTGGCGATCGTGGTCCGCATCGGCGGCGTGTACGCCCTGTTCGGCCGTTGGGCGCTGAGCAACCGGATGACCGAACGACAGGTGGCCCGCGACCCCGCCTTCGCGCGACGTCGGCAGCAGCGTCAGGAACGCCGGACGGCGCGCGGCGGCGGACAGCCCCTGGGTCCGCCGAGCGGACGCGAGACGCTGCTGGTGGGGTGGACCGGCATGCGCGGCATCATCACGCTGGCGGCGGCGGCAGCGGTGCCGCAGACCACGTCGAGTGGGGCGCCGTTCCCCGGGCGGGATGCAATCCAGGCGATCGCGTTGGTGGTCACGCTGGGCACCCTGCTGATCCAGGGCACCACCCTGGGCCGGCTGACGCGGTGGCTGAAGTTCGATGTGCGCGCCGAGCGCGCCGAAGCGGAGCAGATGCGCGAGACGGGCCGCCGCATCGCCGCCGAGGCCGCGACGGACGATGACCCGGACACGGCGTTCGAGCAGCAGCGGCTGGCGCTGGGCAGGGCGGTGATGCAGCGGCAACTGGACGAGGACACCGCCCGCCGGCTCATCGAGGACATCGACCTGCGGGAGGCCGCGCGGCACACGCACTGAAACACCGCGGTCCGGACAGCGCGGCCCGGACCGCGCCAGCCGGTACGACTCAGTCGGCCGCGGACGGGAAGACCGCGAACTCCGCCAACTCGGCGTCGCCCGGCCGCCACCCGTCCACCACCACCGCGACGTACCGGGCCGAGGTGCGCATCGGCGACACGGCCACCCGCGCGGGCTCGGGTATCCGGTCCGCCAAGGTGTACGTGAGCCCGTCGGTGGAGTGCTCCACCCGCACCGGGCGACGCCGTCCGTCGGTCCAGGTCAGCCGGATCACCGCGACGTCGTAGACGTGCCCCGTGTCGACCACCATCCGGCCGGAGGTACCCGGCCGCCATGCGGTGCGGGCGTCGCCGTCCACCGCGTTGTCCGGCGCGGTCATGTCCTCGGGCAACGGCGACGTGGGGAAGGTGACGGCGGCACGGGCCAGGTCGGTCGTCGGGGTCCGTGGGCCCTCCCGGTCAACCGCCACCTTCGTGGTGCGCCCGGCGGCCACCTGCACCGTCGTCGACCAGTTCCCGGCGTGCAGCCGCACCCGGACGGGCTGGTCCCTCGGCGCGGTGATGCGCACGTGGTGCGAGTCGGCGACCACGAACCGGGTGCCGACCGGCGCGGCCGGCTCGACCGTGAACCGCGGCGGCTCGACCAGGGCGGCGCCGCCCGCCACCGTCACCATCCACTCCAGACAGTCCGGGCGCACCTCCTGCGTACCTCGGTAGAGGCGGGTCTTCGACGGCAGGCGTACCGCTTCGACGGCGGACCGCTCGGCTTGGAAGTTGAACACCGCGAGGTGGCCGTCCGCGTCGCTGGCCAGCATCCCCGGCGGCGCCTCCGGCATGCGCCGCGCGGCCGCCGCGGCCAGGTCCACGCCGCGCCGCGCGTATCCCTCCACCACGAGCATCTCCGGCTCCTCGTCGGTGGCGAGGTCACCGGTGGCCGCGATCACGCCGGTCGCGGTGACGGTGATCGGCCGGGAACCGCCGTGTGTCACCAGGCCGGCCCGCCCGTCGATGTCCACCCAGCGCCCGCTCAACGTGTGCGCCTGCGGCACGCTCACCGCATCGGTCCAGGTCAGCGCGTCCGTCGAGGTCTGTATCAGGTACCGGGCACCGTAGGCGTCCTGCCATTCCAGACGGACGCCGGCGACGGTCACCGTGGATCCCAGGTCGACCGCGAGCCAACTGTTCGAGCGCCCCCGCTCGCCGCGGTCCACTGCCCAGCGGGTCTGCGGGTTGCCGTCGGTGGCGTTGCGGGCGGGATAGGTGACGTCGGAGGAGGAGGCGATCGGCATCGCGCCCTGCGCCAGGTCCGCACCGGCCTCGTCCAGCACGCTGAACGTCCACAGTGAATACCCGTACTCGCCGGAGGCTTCCCGGCCGAGCATTCGCACGTAGCGGGCGGGCCGCGGCTTGAAGATCAGTTCGTCGGTGCCGCCGTCGCCGCCACCACCGCCGCTGCCGCTGAGGGTGAGCTTGCCGCCCTCGCAGGTGAACGCCCTCTCGCCCGACATCCCCGGGATGCCGGGCATGTTGCGGTTGAACAGGGTGAGCATGCCCTCGTCCCGGCCGATCCCCGAACTGGCGTAGATCACCGTGCCGGTCGGCAGGGTGACGAAACCCGCGTACCGGTCGCCGTAGCAGAACACCGTGGCGGTCGCGTCCACCCCTTCGCGCACCCGGCGCAGCGCCCTGGTCCACCGTTGCACGGGCACCGGGCTGCCGGCCGGCAGGAAACCCGCCGCCCGGGTGTCGATGAGCCAGTTGTCGTGCCGGGGCTGCCAGAGGAAGCGGATGAAGCCTTCCTTGGAGACGGCGGCGGCGACCCCCGCCGAGGTCTGTTGCACGGTCAGGCCCACGTCGGTGCCGAAGTCACGGGTCCCGGCGGCGTCGGCGAAGAACGCGTCGCGGCTCACCGGCGTCACCGCGGAGCCGCGGTGCCGGTGCAGGAGATAGGCGATGGCCAGTTCCGCGCGGGCCTGTGGTTCCCGGCTCTCCTCACCGGCGAGCTTGGTCAGCCGGTATTGCGGCGCATAGCGCAGGTACGGCGTGAGGCGCGCGGCCAGATCCGCCTCGGCACGGGCGGCGTACCGGTCGCCGCGCACCTGGGCCAGGAAGGCGAGCGGCAGCACGTCGCACCCGTACCGGTGATAGTGGTCCCCGGCCATCGGCATCACCGGTTCGCCGGCGTCGGTGGCCAGCAGCTTCAACGTCCGCCACAGTTGCTCGCCGTTGGGCGCGTGGGTGAGAAGCTGCGGCAGCGCCTTGCCGGCCACCAGGAAGTGAATCGCGGTGCGTGCCGCCACCCGCCACACCTCCGCCTGGAGGTACGGATCCGCCGCGCCCCGGCCCGCCGCATCCTGGCCCGCGACGATGAACGTGTCGTAGATGTTGTGCGCCTCGGCCCTCTCGCGCACCGGAAGCCCGTCCAGCCGGGCGGCGTTCGCCCGGTCCGCGGCGGGCAGCCCGCTCAGGTTGGCCATCCAGAACAGGAACCGGTCCCTCCAGCCGAACCCGGGCGAGTCCGCCCAGACCAGGCCGGGCGCCAGGGCCTGGGCATAGACACCCATCTCGCCGAGCTTGCTGTCATCGAGCCAGCCGCCCTCGACGCCGTTCGTGGTCCAGCTCGCGCCGGCGCTTTCGCTCAGCGGGTCGTCGCCGTGATTCAGCCCGTACGCGTACGCCGCCTGGCCGGTCGCGATGCGCTGCACGTTCGTCCGCGTCGCGGCGTCCAGACGGTCCCAGAGCAGGCGGGCGGCGAGCACGAAGTACAGCTCGTAGGTCGAGTCCCAGAACATCTGCCGGCCCCACTCACGACCACCGGCCAGCCGGTTGGTCGCGGCGAACCGCTTGACGGTGGCGAGCGTCCGCTCCTCCAACTCACGCCGGGACACGCCGGCCAGGTCTTCGTCGTAATCCTCAATGACCAGCAGCACCGCGTTGCCGAGCACCGACACGAAGCGGAAGTCGTTCGCGGCGTACGCGCCGAGGGCGGAATCCCACTGCGCCTGCACCCATCGCGTGTGCAGATGCAGCACGTGCCGGTAGGTGTCGGCGACGGCATCGTCGTGCGGCTTCGACCACCATGCGACGTCGCGACGCTTCCCGACCGTCGGCGTCACAGCGAGTGACCCACTCAGCGCGAGGAGTTGTCGACGCGACAAAGGCAGCATGCGACCTCCACGGCACGAACCCAGACCGATGGTACGCGGTCCTTTACGTTAGATTCGCGACTTTAGTACCCGCCGCGACTCCCGTCGCCGCACCGCATGTCCACCCGTCATCCCGCCGCGTAGGTGCGGACGTAGTCGAATCTCCCGGTTGCTCCCGACGCGTTCATCGAGATCAGCCCGATCCGTGGCGGCGCGGCGAACTCCGCCGTCCAGGAACCGCCCCACTCCCACGTCACGCCGTCCCGGCTGGACGCCATGCGTGCCGTACGCGTCTCCGGCTGGTACAGCATGCGCAGCCACATCGTGCGCGGCGCCGGGCCGCCGAACATCGGTCCCGACGTCACCTGGGACGTGGACGCCCGGGTGTCCTCCTTGGTGAACTCGGTCTGCTGCAACACCGCGCCGCCGCCGTTGTTCAACGGCAGCACCGAATGCACCAGCTTGATGAACCGGTCGTCGGTGCCGTAGAGGATCATCCCCGCCTGCTGATTCCCTCGGGTGCCGTCGAAGTCCAGCTTCGTCTCCACCACGTAGTCACCCGACGGCGCGTCACGCACCAGCACCGAGGCCGAGTTGTCGCCCAGCGCCAGCTCGGCGTTCTGCGTCGGCCAGGACAGCGCGCCGCCGCTCACCGTGACGCCCGGGTTGCCGCGGATCCAGCTCCACCCCGCGCCCGGCGCCGACCCGGTGAACTCGTCCGAGTACGCGGCCAGCTTCGCCCCCACGGACGGGTCGGCCACCCGATGGCGCACCGGAGCGTACAGCGGCGCCGCGCCCAGGTTGTCCACCTGCGCCGCGCCGGAGCGGGAGACCGCCCCGATCCGGCCGTTGCCGATGCCCGCGGGCAGGGTGATCGCGACCGCCGCGCTGGCGTCACGCAGACGGTCGGCGGACACCTCGACGCTGAGGTTGCGGCCGCGGCGTTCCGCGGCGATGGTGTGCCACGAATCGACGTTGGTGTTGTCCGGCAACGCCGCGGTGGCCGTCGTGGTGGCACCGGCCACCGTCACGTCCACGATCAGCCGCTTCGTCGCGCCGTCCAGCCGGGCCTCGATCCTGTTGTCCGGGCTCCGGTAGGCGAAGACGATGCCGGCCGCAGCGCCCCGCACGTCGCCTTCCACACGGACGTTGCCGGCCACCGTGTCGTCGCTGAGCACGGTGCCGGCGGCGTCCGTCTGCAGATGCCCGTCGACCAGGTCCCATTGCGTGCCGAACCCGTCGGCGGTGTCGAATCGGCTGCCCACCGCCCAGGTGGTGACCGGAGCGGGCTGGGCCGTGGTGGACGGCCCGGCGCCGGCGCGGACCACCGGCCAGCCGTCGATCCAGTCGAGCCGGTCGATGAGCAGCGGGCGCTTGGTGAGCCGCAGCGTGGCGCCGTTCGCGCCGGTGACCGGCGGGAAGTCCGGGTCCGCGTACGGAATGGCGTGATAGACCAGCCAGTCCTGTCCGGACAGGTCGGTGACCAGCGCATTGTGTCCCGGACCCACCCAGCGGTTGCCGTCGCCCGCCACCACGATGCCGTCCTTGCTGGTCAGATCCATCAGGTCGACGCCGCTGGGCGTGCGGAACGGACCGGTCGGCGAACTCGCGCGGGCCACCTTCGTCACGTAGCCGCTGAACGCGCCGTCGCAGCATCCGCCGTCGGAATAGAACAGGTAGTACCAGCCGTCGCGGTGCACGACGTACCCGCCTTCCATCCGGCGTCCCCGGCCGATCTGGGTGACCGGGCCGGTCAGCGCGGTCCCGTCGTGCGTCATCCGGGACACGCAGATGGTGTCGTAGCTTCCCCAGTAGAGCCAGTACGACCCGTCGGTGTCGGTGAACATGGCCTGGTCGATGGTGCCGCTGGGGCATCCGCTGGCCGCCGGCACGATCTGCCCGCGATCGGTCCACGGTCCCGCCGGGTTCGGGCTGGTCGCCAGCCCGATGCCGCCCACCGACAGGGCGTACGTCAGGTGGTAGGTGTTGTCGTAGTACCGGATGTCCGGCGCCCACGGCCGGGTCGCGGCGGGCCACCACGACGGCTTCGCGTGCAGCGCGAAGACGTCTCCGGCGTACGTCCAGTGGACCAGGTCGTCGGAGACCATCGTGGGCAGGATGTGCTCGCCGGTCTCGCCGTCGCTGTTGAAGATCGGGTTGGTGGTGCCGTAGGCGTACCACCGGCCGTCCTTGCCGCGGATCATGGTCGGATCGGGGAACGTGTCGACGGTGTCGGCGCTGACCGGGTTGGTGTAGGTGGCGGCATCGGGTGCCGCGGACGCCGGTGCGGGGACACCGGCCGGTGCGGCCAGCGAGAGCAGCGATGCCAACACGACGGCGGTACGTGGGATCGGGCGCACGGCTGCGGTCCTTTCTCGGACTCGGGGGATTCAGCAGTTGCGGACGTACGGGAGGGGGTGGGTCACGACTGGTACGTCGACTCGTCGAGCCCGCTCATCGTCGGGTCGTGGGTCACCTCCCCCACGTCGTACATGGACGTCATCCAGTGGAAGAACCGGTCACCGCGCTCGACCAGCAGGGTGTAGAGCCGCCGCATCATCCGGCCGCGCACCTCGCCCATCTCCGGATGGTGGTAGACGTTCAGCAGTTCGTCCGGGTCGGTGCGCAGGTCGTACAGCTCGTTGGTGGAGTCCGGGTTGACCACCAGCTTGTAGCGCTCGTCGCGGAGCATGCGCTGCGGGTACGGGAAATGGTGCCCGTGGAACTCGGCGACGATGTCCGGTTGCCACGGCGGGTTCTCGCCGCGGACCAGCGGCACCAGGCTGCGCGAGTCGACCGCCTGCCCGGCCGGCGCGTCGGCCAGGTCCAGCATCGTGGCGGTGCAGTCGAGCAGGCTCACGAACTCGTCGCGGACCTGTCCGGCGGGCGCGCCGGGGATGCGGACCAGTCCCGGCGTGCGGTAGATGTCCTCGTACATCGCCGGACCCTTGTCGTGCAGCCGGTGTGCTCCGGTGAACTCGCCGTGGTCGCAGGTGAAGAAGACCGCGGTGTCGTCGTGCAGACCGAGGGCGTCCATCTCGGCCAGGATCCGGCCGATCTGCTCGTCGATAAGCGTCACGTAACCCCAGTAGACCGCGATCAGCTTGCGGGTGGTCTCGATGGGCATCGTGTCGAACGTCCAGTGTGCGCTGTAGTTGCGCTGCACCGGCGGCTTGCCCTCGAACGTCTCGGCAACCGACCGGGGCAGCACCACCGTCTGCGGGTCGACCATGTCGAAGTATGCGTCCGGCACGATGTAGGGCAGATGCGGGCCGAAGAAGTGCACGCCGAGGTAGAACGGCTGGCGCCGGGCGGAGTAGTCCGCCGCGTACCGGCGCATCATTTCGATCGCCCGGGTGGCCAGATAGTGCTCGAAGGTGGCCTCGGCAGGCTGCCGCAGCCGGGCAGCCAGAAGGTTGCCCGGCCCCCCGTTGGGCAGCGTGCCGCGGATGCGGTCGGTGATCCCGTACGGCGGGAGGTCGCGCTCCTTCAGATAGTCGAGATAGTCCTCGTGGTCCACCGGGTTGTGCCAGCCGGGCAGGTGCACACCGTCCAGCCCGTAGTCGGCGGGGGTGCGCTGCGTGCCGGCATGCCACTTGCCCACCATTCCGGTGTGGTAGCCGCGTTCCCGCAGCGCGGCCGGGAACGTGAACACGTCCGGCGGCAGATCCTCCTGATAGCCGACGTTGCGCTCGTGGTTGGCCAGCACCTTGTGCCGGAACGGGGCCTGCCCGGTGAGCAGGCTGGCCCGCGCTGGGGTGCAGATCGCGGTCGGCGTGTACCACCGGTCGAAGCGGGTGCCGGAGCCGGCCAGCCGGTCCAGGTGGGGGGTACGCGCCTGGGTGTTGCCGTACGCCCCGAGCGTGTCCACCCGGTGCTGGTCGGTCATCAGGAAGAGAAGGTTCACTTGTTCGCCGCTCCGGTGAAGACGTCGCCGAGGTAATACGTCTTCGGGTCGACCTGCTGCGGCAGCTTGCCCGCCCCGACGAAGTACTCCCCCATGCCGGTCAGCCACTTGTCGATGGTTCCGTTCTTGGTGTACTCATCCAGCTCAGCCGTGGTGAGCATCTGGTTGTTGGCGGCGTCGGCGGCGACCGCGTCGGGCGACTGGTGCAGCATGTCGGCGGTCAGCTTGATCGCCTCGTCGCCGTGCGCGGCACGCCAGTCCATGGCCTCGCGCAACGCCGCCACCACCCGGTCGACCTTGTCCTTCTGGTCGCTCACCACGTCGTTGCCGGCCACGAACTCGGTCGGGAAGGAGACCTCGTCGGCGAAGTCCGCGTTCTTGGCCAGTTCCACCAGGTCCGGTTTGCGCTTCTTGATGTTGCCGAGCAGCGGGTACCAGATGCCGGCGGCATCGATCTGTCCGGAGGAGAACGCCGAGACGATGGTGGCCGGCTCCATCGGCACCCGCTGGATGTCCGAGGCGGACAGTCCCGCCTTCTTCAGGGCCAGGGTGAGAATCATGTCGCCGGAGGTGCCCTCCGGAACGCCGACCTTCTTGCCCTTGAGCTGGGCCAGGCTGGTGATGCCGGCCTGGGCGATCACCCGGTCGGAGTTGCCCAGGCTGTTCAGCGCCACGATCTTCGCCTTGCCGGACGCGGGCAGCCAGACCGCGCCCGGTCCGATGTAGCCGAAGTCCAGGTCGCCGGCGCCCAGGGCGGTGATCTGCAAGGGGCCGTTGGTGAACACCTCGGTGCTCACGTCGACGCCGTGCTTGTCCCAGATCCCCTGATCATCGGCGATGGCCAGCAGGCTGGTGCCGTTGTAGTCGGCGATGTACCCGAAGTTGACCTTGATGGTGTCGCCGCCGGAGCCGGCCGAGTCCCCGCCGTCGTCGCCACATGCCGCAGTGGCGGCCAGGGCGATGGACGCGAGCAGGGCGCCTAATGCACGTCGGTTCATGCGGGGGTCTCCTGGTGGTATACGGCACCCCAGACCCGGTTGCGCAGGGTGGCGAACGCCGGGCTGAGGCGGATGTCCTCGGTGCGGGGGTAGGGCAGGTCGACGTCGATGACCTCGACGATGCGACCGGGCCGGGCGGCCATCACGACCACCCGATTGGCCAGGAAGACCGCCTCGTCCACGTCGTGCGTGACGAAGACGACGGTGCGGCGTTCCTGACTCCAGGTGTCCAGCAGTTGCTCCTGCAGGCGGACCCGGGTCAGCGCGTCGACCGCGCCGAACGGCTCGTCCATCAGCAGGATCGAGGGATTGACCGCGTACGCGCGGGCGATGGCGACGCGTTGCTTCATGCCGCCGGAGAGCATCTTGGGCAGCGCGTCGGCGAACTGGTCGAGTCCGACGAGGTGGATGAAGTGTTCGGCGATCTCCCGCCGCCGGGCCGCCGGCACACCCGCCGTGCGCAGTCCGAACTCGACGTTCTTGCGCACCGTCAGCCAGGGGAAGAGGGCGTACTGCTGGAAGATGACGCCGCGTTCCGGGCCGGGACCGGCGACCGGCGTGCCGTCCACCAGCGCGCGCCCGCCGCTCGGTGTCTCCAGCCCGGCGAGGATGTTCATCAACGTGGTCTTGCCGCACCCGGACGGGCCGACGATGGTGACGAACTCGTTGTCCGCCAGTTCCAGCGAGACGTCCCCGAGCGCGACGAACTCCGCACCGGCCAACGGGAAGACCTTGCGAACCCGGTCGATGACGATCATCGGCGCTCCTGCCACGAGGTGAGGTGCCGTTCGGCGAACAGCAGGATCCGGTCCATCAGCAGGCCCAAGACGCCGATGGCGATCAGGCCCACGAAGATCGTCGGCAGGTCGTAGTAGAGCTGCGCGTTCTGCATGCGGTAGCCCAGGCCCTGCTGCGCCGCGATCAGCTCGGCCGCCACCAACGTCGCCCACGACGACCCGAGGCCGACGCGCATGCCGACGAGGATGAACGGTGTGGACGCCGGCACCACCACGCGGGCGAAGATGGTCCGGTCCTTGGCGCCGAGCACCCGGGCCGCGTTGATCAGCGTCTTGTCCACGTTGACCACGCCCTGGAAGGTGGCGATGACGCAGGCGAGGAACGACGCCAGGAAGATGACGAAGATCTTCGGCGTCTCGCCGATGCCCATCAGCACGATGGCCAGCGGGATGATCGCGAGCGGCGGGATGGTGCGGAAGAACTGCACCCACGGCTCGACCAGGCCGCGAATCGGCCCGTACCAGCCCATCAGGAATCCCACCGGGACCGCGGCCACCACACCCAGCACGAACCCGATGAACACCCGCAGCAGGCTGGCCAGCACGTCGCCGCCGAGCGTGCCGTCCACGGTCAGCTCCCAGGCCCGGCCGGCCACCTCGGGCGGCGCCGGGATGTCGTGGAAGCCGACCGTCGGCAGCAGCCACCAGATGCCGATGCCGAGCAACACGGACACCAGGTTCAGCACGCCGCGCGGCACGGTTCGCCGTCGACGCGGCTCGGGTTGCGGCGTCCCGGCCTGGGTGGCGGGCTGTTGGCGGACCATGGTCATGTGGCGCTCCTACCCGCGCCCGGGGCGGGGATGGTCGAGGGGTAGTCCGTGAGCAGCGGGGTCTGGCGGAACAGCGCGGCGATCGCTCCGCGGGCGCCGTCGTCGTCGCCGAGGCGTGCGGACCGGATGGTCGGGCCGGCCCCGCCGACCGGGGTCAGTTCGGCGGCCACCACCGAGGCGGCACGGGTCACGACGCGCGGCGCCGCCGTGGCCAGGTTGCCCGCGATCACGACCTGTTCCGGGTTGAGGATCAGCGCCGCCTCGGCGAGCACCCGGCCCACCGCGTCGGCCACCGCGTCCAGCACCGGGTGCACCGCCGGTCCGGCCTGCGCCAGGTCGCCCAGCGTGGCCAGGCCGCAGGCGCGCAGCACGGCGGGCACCGACGCGATGGTCTCCAAACAGCCACGTTTGCCGCACCGGCAGGGCACCCCGGACGGGTCGACCGCGATGTGCCCGAACTCGCCCGCCATGCCCCGCCCACCGGCCACCAGACGGCCGCCGACCACCACCCCGCCGCCGATGCCGTCGGAGAGTCGGATGTAGACGAGGTCACGGGGATCGGTGCCGTCCGCCACGGCCTCCGCCAACGCCGCGAACCGGGTGTTGTTGTCCACCACGACCGGCACCGCGAAGCGTTGCGCGAACGCGGCCGTCACCTGGCGGCGCGAGCCATCCGCGTCCGGTCCCACCACGCCCACACCGACGCCTTGCAACGCCTGGAAGTTGATCCCGGACTCCGCGGCGATCCGGTCGATCAGGTCGAACGCCACCGCCGGGCGGCCGGTGCGGCCGGTGCCCTCCGGGTACGCCGCCTGGCCGCCGGCGATGATCTCGTGGGTGGCGTCGGCCACCACCACGCGGACGCGGGCGTGTTGCAGGTCCACCCCGAGGTATTGCCCCGCGTGCGGATCCAGGGCGAGCAACTCGGCGGGGCGTCCGCTGCCCACCCGACGGCGGGCATCGGTATTGACGACCACGATTGCCCCGCGCGCGAGAAGACCTCCGGTGATCTCCGAAAGCGTGGTGCGGGACAGGCCCGCGCGGACCGCGATCTGGGCTCGGCTGAGGCCACCGCGCTCCCGCAGGATCGCCAGGACGCGTTCCTCGTGAACGCGCCTGACCAGGGCATGTACACCCGAAGTGTGAGCCACGTCGCCACCGTAGGCGGGGCCGAATTTTTCCGTCAACACTCCGGCATAATTAAACCTACTATTTCTATAGGCTTAGTTCCTGCGTAACACCGGCGTTACGCAGCACATCCACGGACTGTTTGTCCCCGGACAAGCCCGACCTTCATCACCGGGGCGCCGCCGGGGCACGCTGGTTCCACGCCGACCGGGACAGGATCACGGCGAAACCCCGGCCGGACCCAGAGACCTGAAGGAGACTCGACGCATGGACCGGGCACAGCTCGCCGACTTCCTCCGGACACGCCGCCAGGCGCTGCAGCCGGAGGATGTCGGCCTGCCACGCGGCCCGCGCCGCCGCGCCGAGGGGCTGCGACGCGAAGAGGTAGCCGCGCTCTGCGGAATGTCGGCCGACTACTACAGCCGGATCGAACAGCAACGCGGACCCCACCCCTCCGAACAGATGCTCGCCGCGATCGCCCGCGGCCTGCACCTGTCGCTGTCCGAGCGGGACCATCTGTTCCAACTGGCCGGGCACGCCACACCACAGCGCCTGCTGCGCAGCGAACATCTCAGCCCCGGCATCATGCGCGTGCTGGACCGGCTCGCCGACACACCGGCGCAGGTGATGTCCCCACACGGCGAGACGCTGCGGCAGACCCAGCCGGCCATCGCGCTGCTCGGCGACGAGACACGATGGACCGGCCTGGCCCGCTCCATGCTGTATCGCTGGTTCACCGAACCCACCGCCCGCGAGATCTATCCCGAGGAGGACCACCCCATGCACGGGCGGATCTTCACCGCGCAGATGCGTCAGACGTACGCGCGAGAGAACGGCCGGGGCCGCTCCGCGGAGATCGTGGACGCCCTGCTCGCGGCAAGCCCCGAGTTCGCAACCGTCTGGGCGGACCACGAGGTCGGCATGACGCACGTGGACCGCAAACGCATCCGCCATCCCGAGGTCGGCGTCCTGGAGCTGTACTGCCAGACGCTGCTGGACCCGGACCAGTCACAGACGTTGCTGGTCTTCACCGCGGCGCCCGGGTCGGAGAGTTACGAGAAGTTGCAGTTGCTCTCCGTCCTCGGCGACCAGCGGATCTGAACCCTCCGTTTCTCCCCTGGAAAGGCTTCACCATGCCCATCGCCTTGATCACCGGCGGCAACCGTGGACTGGGCCGTAGCTGCGCCCTCGCCCTCGCCGAGGCCGGTGTCGACATCGTCTACACGTACCGCTCCGACGCGGGCACCACCGCCGACGAGATCGCCAAGCTCGGCCGCACCGCGGCCACCCTGCCGCTGCAGGTCGGCGCGCTGGAGGACTACGACGCGTTCGTCGCGTCGCTCCGCACGACGCTGCGCGAGAACTGGGACCGCGACGACATCGACTTCCTGGTCAACAACGCCGGAGTCGGCCTCGGCGGCTCGATCGCGCAGACCACCATCGAGGACTTCGACACCATGATGAACGTGCACTTTCGCGGGGTCTACTTCTTGACCCAGAAGCTGCTGCCGGTGATCGCTGACGGCGGGCGCATCATCAACTTCTCCACCGGCCTGGCCCGGTTCACCGACGGCAACAACACTTATTCCGCGTACGCCTCGATGAAGGGCGCGATCGAGGTCTTCACCCGATACCTGGCGCAGGAGGTGGGACCGCGCGGCATCACGGCGAACGTGGTGGCGCCGGGCCCGATCGGCACCGAGTTCGGTGGCGGCGCGATGCGGGACAACGCGGCGGTGCGCGAGGCGATGGGAAACCGGGCGGCGCTGGGCCGCATCGGCGAACCGGAGGACATCGGCGCGGTGGTGGCGACGCTGCTGACGAACCCGGTGGGCTGGATCACGGGCCAGCGCATCGAGGCGTCCGGCGGCACCCTGCTGTAGCCCAACCCACCCGCCGTAACCCAGCCGCCAGGGCCACACGGGTCACCCCGCCGCCCCCGCGCCGCCCCTGCGCCACCCTCGCCGCCCGCGCGCCGCCCCGGGGCCGCCCCTCGCCGCCCCTCGCCGCCCC